>NZ_CP143541.1:0-2400000 GCF_040126055.1 Pseudalkalibacillus sp. SCS-8 | reverse complement strand
ATGAAGTCATCGATGTAGGAACAGGATCCGGTGTACTCAGTATTGCTGCTGCAAAGCTCGGTGCAACAAAAGTGACAGCGCTTGATCTCGATGAAATCGCTGTAAAAAGCGCACGATTGAATATCAAGCTGAACAAATGCCATGAGCAGGTAACGGTCCGGCAAAACAATCTCTTGGACCAAATGGATGGACAAGTAGATGTCATCGTCGCAAATATCCTGGCTGAAATCATCATGCGTTTTGATGACCAGGCCTTCCAGCTTCTAAAGCCGGGAGGGAAGTTCATCGTTTCGGGAATTATCAGCAGCAAGAAAGAAGAAGTGAAACGATCCCTTATTCAAAATGGGTTCCAGGTTGTAGAAACGCTACTTATGGAAGATTGGGTTGCCTTTATCGCTAAAAGGCCGGATGAACAGGTGAACAACTGATGCAACGTTATTTTGTTACACCTGATCAAATGACAGATTCGACTGTAAGGATTACAGGAGATGACGTGAAACATATTTCAAAAGTGATGAGAATGTCACCTGGAGACCAAGTGATTTGCAGTGATAATCAAGATCGGGTGGCCGTTTGTGAAATTGAGGAGCTGAACGATTCATCTGTCGAGCTCACCATAGTCGAATGGAGCGAGTTTGAGACGGAACTGCCAATTCCTGTAACGATTGCACAAGGGCTACCCAAGCATGATAAACTAGAGATGATTGTCCAAAAAGGAACGGAGTTAGGCGCATCAAAATTTCTCCCTTTCCAAGCATCCAGGTCGATCGTCAAATGGGACGATAAAAAGTCCAGAAAGAAAACAGAGCGACTTTTGAAGATCATCAAGGAAGCTGCGGAGCAATCCCATCGTAACCGGATGCCGGATTGCGAAGAACCGGTTTCCTTTAAACAGTTGCTTTCTGTTAGTGAGGAATATTCGATAAAAGTCGTCGCTTACGAAGAGGAAGCCAAACAAGACGAAAGATCCAATTTGGCGAAATTACTTACAAAGATAGATCCATCGGTGGACCGGATGCTGGTCGTCATCGGGCCTGAGGGTGGCCTGACTGATGAAGAGGTGGAAAGGCTTCAAGAAGCCGGCTTCGTCACTTGTGGATTTGGACCACGGATTCTCCGTACTGAAACGGCACCATTTTATATCTTATCTGCTGTTTCTTATCAACTAGAATTATTGAGGTGACCAATTATGCCTGCTGTAGCGTTTCATACATTAGGATGTAAAGTGAACCATTATGAAACTGAAGCGATCTGGCAATTGTTCCAGGATAAAGGATACGAACGAACAGATTTTGAAAAACGAGCGGATGTTTATGTCATTAATACGTGCACAGTAACAAACACGGGCGATAAGAAAAGTCGTCAGGTCATCCGTCGAGCCATCCGTCAGAATCCGGATGCTGTCATATGCGTGACGGGTTGTTATGCGCAGACATCCCCGGCTGAAGTGATGGCGATTCCTGGTGTAGATGTCGTCGTCGGCACCCAGGATCGTGTAAAGATGCTTGATTACATCGAGCAGTACAAAAGGGAAAGACAGCCGATCAATGGCGTCGGTAATATCATGAAGGCTCGTGTTTATGAAGAGCTGGAAGTACCTGCGTTCACGGACCGCACTCGTGCATCATTGAAAATACAGGAAGGATGCAATAATTTCTGCACGTTCTGTATTATCCCATGGGCAAGAGGACTTTTACGTTCCAGGAAGCCTGAGGCTGTCATTGAACAGGCTCAACAGCTTGTGAATGCAGGCTATCAGGAGATTGTCCTCACAGGGATCCATACTGCAGGATATGGTGAGGATATGAAGGATTATAACTTTGCCCAATTGCTTTCTGATCTGGATGAACAAGTGAAAGGACTTAAGCGTCTTCGAATTTCATCGATTGAAGCAAGTCAGGTGACCGATGAGGTGATCGACGTGCTTGATCGCTCTGATAAAGTTGTTCCACATCTCCACATACCGCTTCAATCCGGATCGAATACTGTTTTGAAACGTATGAGAAGGAAGTATAGTATGGAGATGTTCGCAGAACGATTGACAAGGCTGAAAAAGGCTTTGCCTGGTTTAGCGATCACATCTGATGTCATCGTCGGCTTCCCAGGCGAGACAGAAGAAGAATTCATGGAAACGTATAATTTCATCAAAGAGCATAAGTTTTCTGAGCTTCATGTTTTCCCATTCAGTAAACGGACGGGTACACCGGCTGCGAACATGGACAACCAAGTTCCTGAAGATGTGAAGAACGAGCGTGTCCATCGTTTGATTGAGCTTTCCAACCAATTGGCCAAAGAGTATGCTTCTGAGTATGAAGGAGAAGTCCTTGAAATCATCCCAGAGGAATTCGATAAAGACCATCCTGAAGGAAACAGGCTTATCGGGTATACAGCCAACTACATGAAGGTTCGAATTGAAGGGACAGAAGACTTGATTGGTAAACTCGTTCGAGTAAAGATCACGAAAGCGGGATACCCTGTTAACGAAGGACAATTCGTTCGTGTAATGGATGTAGACCAAGCGGAAACCTCCGCTACAGCATAATTCATACATCTTAGAAAATAACCATAACAACAAAAGAGGAGATGCTAAAATGAACATCGCAAAAATGATTGATCACACAGCTTTAAAGCCAGATATGAACAAAGAGGACATCGTCAAACTATGTGAAGAAGCGAAAGAATACAACTTCATGTCAGTATGTGTAAACCCGACGTGGGTTCCATTGTCCTATGAATTGTTGAAAGACACGGATGTGAAGGTATGTACGGTAATCGGCTTCCCATTGGGCGCTTCTACACCAGAAACAAAAGCATTCGAAACGAAGAATGCTATTGAGAACGGTGCAACAGAAGTGGACATGGTCATCAACATCGGCGCTCTGAAGAGCAAAGACTATGACCTCGTCGAAAAAGACATCAAAGCGGTTGTAGATGCAGCAAAAGGCAAAGCTCTTACAAAAGTAATCATCGAAACTTGCCTTCTTACTGACGAAGAAAAGAAGCAAGCTTGTGAGCTTTCCGTAAAAGCTGGAGCAGACTTCGTAAAAACGTCAACTGGATTCTCTACAGGTGGAGCGACTGTTGAAGACGTAGCATTGATGCGTAAGGTTGTAGGACCTGAAATCGGCGTAAAAGCAAGTGGAGGCGTACGTGGCCCAGAATCTGCTCAAGCAATGATTGATGCTGGCGCAACTCGTATCGGAGCAAGCTCTGGAATCTCAATCGTGAAAGGCGAAACGTCAAACGCTGATTATTAATTGATTATAAAATGACCACGACAAGGTGTCGTGGTCATTTTTTCTTTTAAGCCCTCTTTCTGTCCTCCATATTTGGATTCCGCTGTTTTCGCGGATAGAAAAGCCCTCTTTCTGTCCTCCATATTTGGATTCCGTTGTTTTCGCGGATAGAAAAGCCCTCTTTCTGTCCTCCATATTTGGATTCCGTTGTTTTCGCGGATAGAAAAGCCCTCTTTCTGTCCTCCATATTTGGATTCCGTTGTTTTTACGGATAGAAAGCCACCAACGGTCCTCTCCATATCACAAGAGGATTTCAAAGAACTTATGAAACGACTCTGTACCCATGAACCCGAGCGATCCAGGAGGCTAACATACCTGCGAATGGGAGCAGGAGCAAGGACGAAATCACGTTAAACAGGACACTTGCGTGAGCAATCTGAACATCTGGGAGTTGGGTCAGCAGCATGACGATTTCCGAAAAACCACTTAAAAACGGCAAGAATAAAACCACCCCGATAATGTTGATCCAAACGTGAGCGAAGGCGACAAGCTTCGCTTCCTTCGATGTACCAATACAAGCGATCAATGCGGTCACACACGTTCCTACATTCGCTCCGAGTAAGATTGCAATCCCTGAAGTCAAGGTCAGGATATTCTCGTTCATCAGCGGCATGATGATCGCCGTCGTTGCCGTACTTGACTGGATGACGGCTGTCATTGTTGTCCCTAAGCCTAAACTTAACCAAAGATGTTCATCTGTGATATTGAGAAAATTTTTCACAGACTTTAAATCAGTAATGGGATCGGATAACGTTTCGAAGCCGTTCATGGCAACGAACATACATCCTAAACCGAATAACGTCGAACCGAGGCAGAATGTCCATGTTTTCGGTAAAAGTATGAGAACGACACCAATGATAAGGAATGGCAGGATCAGCTGACTGATTTCTAGGGTGATGATTTCTGTCGTCACTGTCGTTCCGATATTTGCACCTAAAATAATGCCGATGGATTGTCTGAAGCTCATGATCCCCACAGCAACCAGACCAATTACGATGACCATGACGGCGGAGCTGCTCTGCATGATCGCCGTTATAAGTATTCCTGCAAGGAAACTCTTCCAGGTTGTATTCGTATATTTCAATAGCCAGGTTTGCAATTTTTGTTTTGAAGCGGCACTTAATCCTATGCGCATGACCGTCATTCCGAACAAGAAAATCGTCAGGAATACGGCGAATAGAGAAAAGATTTGCATCACCGTCACCACCACCTATGTCCATTTTATGGACGAGATGTTTAGGACATGACGAAATAATTCCTTGAATAAAGTTGACGAAAAAAAGAGGCATATATTATAATGTTTTAAGATATGGTTTTAGCTCCTTTTCTATATTTTTTGGAAGGAGCTTGGAGGGAGGGAAATATATGTCCATTAGAACTAGTGTTCGTAAGAACGAATCTATAGAAGATGCACTTCGTCGTTTCAAGCGCAACGTTTCTAAAGAAGGAACATTGGCAGAGGTACGTAAGCGTAAGCATTACGAAAAGCCAAGCGTTAAGCGTAAGAAGAAGTCTGAAGCTGCTCGTAAGCGTAAGTACTAAGAGAGGGTGTTCTAATTGAGTCTTCTTGACCGTTTGAATGAAGATATGAAGCAAGCGATGAGAAACAAAGACAAACAACGATTGACGGTCATTCGTATGGTGAAGGCCTCTCTTCAGAACGAGTCGATCAAGTTAGGACACGAATTGAACGAAGAAGAGGAATTGACGGTTCTTTCACGTGAAGTTAAACAGCGGAAAGACTCCCTCCAGGAATTCGAGAAAGCTGGTCGTGATGATCTAGTCGAAAACTTACGTCAAGAGATTGAAATACTTCAAGAGTATCTCCCTGAACAGTTATCTGAGGAAGAAGTCGACCAAATTGTTAAGGAAACCATCCAACAAGTTGGCGCAACTTCCAAACAAGATATGGGGAAAGTGATGGGAGCCATCATGCCTAAAGTAAAAGGTAAAGCTGATGGTGGTCTCGTGAACCGTTTAGTTCAACAGAACTTATCGTAACTACTCAAATGAAACGCCTTGCAAGCTGCAAGGCGTTTTTTTAATGCGATTGATGTTTCAGGTGTATTAAGAGAGGTGCCCACTCTACATTTAGGATACAGATTGCCTGTGAAAGCTCCAGTGGAAAAAAACAAGGATGTTTTCACATTAAATCTTTAAAAGTATGAAACCTAAATGTATAGTTAAGCGTAGTACATACTAATTGAAAAGGGGGTGGGTCCTTTGAAACACATAACGAAAATCATGAAAATCTCTTTTTATATGGTTTTGATCATCGTTCCGATATTGCTTATGCAAATCAATCCTTCCAATGCTGCTGAAGGGAAAGGTGTCGTCTACTTTGCACCAGTACAAGATGCAGTGGAACGGGGGCTTGAGAAGTTTTTGGAACGATCGATTACTACAGCCGAGGAAAACGGGGCTGACTACCTTGTGCTGGAGATTGATACTCCAGGCGGACTTGTGGAAGCTGCAGGGAATATTGCTAAAATCATGCGTGATTCTGAAGTGCCAATCATCGCATATGTGACGAAGCGAGCTTTATCCGCAGGCGCCTATATTTCTCTGAATGCCGACCAGATCGTCATGAAGCCATCTACGACGATGGGGGCTGCTGCCGTCATCGATTCGCAAGGGAATACAGCCGGGAAGAAAGCAGAATCTGCCTGGCTTGCTGAGATGAAAGCCTCAGCCGAACTAAACAATCGGGATCCGATCTATGCGTTGGCAATGGCTGATGAAGATATCGTACTTGAAGACCTTGGTGTCAAAAAAGGTGAGTTATTGACACTTGATGCGAAGCAGGCGAAGAAAGTCGGCTATGCGGAAGCAATCGTCAACAATCGGAATGAATTACTCGATCATCTAGAGCTTCCGGATGCTGAAATAAGAGAAATTGAATTATCGTTTGCTGAAAACATCGCACGTTATATCACACATCCGGTCGTCGTGCCAATCCTGCTTTCCATCGGAAGCATCGGTCTTGTCCTTGAACTTTATTCACCTGGCTTTGGAATACCTGGTATGTTAGGGCTTGGTTCGTTATTGCTCTTCTTCTTTGGGCATATGATTGCAGGTCTAGCCGGATGGGAATCACTTATTCTGTTCATACTTGGTATAGGGCTGATCATTGCGGAAGTCTTTGTGCCAGGAGGTATCCTGGGGGTCGGTGGTATTTTAGCCGTCCTAATCGGGATCGTTCTGGCAGGTGGGTCGCTTGGTAACATCTTGTTATCAATTTTGATTGCCATGATCGCTACGATTGTCGTGTCCATTCTGTTCCTGAAGTATTTTGGGTACAATGGGCCGCTGAAGAAAATCATCCTATTCGACTCCACGTCCAATGAAAGAGGGTACATTTCAAACGTTACGAGAAGTGAGTTGATCGGCTTGACTGGGCGAACGTTGACACCATTACGTCCGTCTGGGACAGCAGTAATCGGCGATGATCGATATGATGTGGTAACGGAAGGCAATTACATTGGATTGAATCGTCCAATAAAAATTGTGAAAACAGAAGGTTCTCGGATCATCGTTCGAGAAGTAGAAGAAGTAGAAAATCAAGGGGGTAACCAGTAAATGTCACCAGATATCTTAACAATGGTCATTTTAATCGGGGTCATCGTCATCGCCCTGGCCGTATTATTCACATTCGTTCCTGTTGCATTATGGATTTCAGCACTAGCAGCAGGAGTGAAAGTCAGCATTTTCACACTGATCGGGATGCGATTGAGACGTGTTATTCCGTCTCGCGTAATCAATCCGTTGATCAAGGCAGTGAAGGCAGGTCTTGATTTAAGCACGAATCAATTGGAAAGTCATTATCTTGCAGGTGGTAACGTCGATCGCGTCGTAAATGCGTTGATTGCCGCTCACCGTGCGAACATTGAACTGAGCTTTGAACGATGTGCTGCCATAGACCTGGCTGGTCGTGACGTACTAGAAGCTGTTCAGATGAGTGTAAATCCGAAGGTCATTGAGACACCTTTCATCGCCGGTGTAGCGATGGACGGAATTGAAGTGAAGGCAAAGGCGAGAATTACTGTCCGTGCGAACATTGAACGACTTGTCGGGGGTGCCGGAGAAGATACCGTTATCGCTCGTGTCGGTGAAGGGATCGTATCAACAATCGGTTCTTCTGATAACCACAAAAAAGTTCTTGAAAATCCGGATCTCATTTCTCAAACAGTATTGACGAAAGGTCTCGATGCTGGAACAGCGTTTGAAATCCTCTCGATTGATATCGCGGACGTTGATATCGGCAAGAACATCGGAGCAGAACTTCAAACCGAGCAAGCTGAAGCAGATAAGAACATCGCCCAAGCGAAAGCTGAAGAGCGTCGTGCAATGGCAGTAGCTCAAGAGCAGGAAATGAAAGCCCGAGTCGAAGAAATGCGCGCGAAAGTTGTGGAAGCAGAAGCTGAAGTACCGATGGCGATGGCTGAAGCTCTCCGCTCTGGAAACATTGGCGTCATGGATTACATGAATTACAACAACGTCAAAGCGGATACGGATATGCGTGGCTCAATCGGTAAAGCGACAGATCCTAAGGATGAAGATGACAATCCTGGAGGAGGCACTTACTAGTGCTTGAGCAGCTATTTGAATTCCTTTTTGCAAATCTCTTTTTCTTAATTGTAGTGATTGGCGGAATTCTTAGTTTCTTCAAACGTCAGATTGATAAGTACAACGAACAACAGAATGCTCCTCGGAAAGGTCAACAAAGGCAGCCTGTACGACCTCGTCCACAAGCTGAGACGATTTCAATGCCTCAAGAGCCTCGAGAGGAGAAGGTTCGTCCTGATCGTCCACGTCAAGAACGGCAGGAAAGAGTAAAGGAATCTCTTCAGGAATTGTATGAAGAGAAGCGTAAAGAGTTGCAAAATGGTGTAAATCAAGAAAGCAATAACTCATCACCTGTTGTTCGACCTCGCAGTCGCACCAAAACGAAAGAAAGGCAGATTTCACCGAACCAGGTGCTGCCTAATCCAGATCATGTCGCGCAAGGTGTCATATGGGCTGAAATTCTAGGACCACCACGATCCAAGAAGCCGCATCACCTTGGCTCACGCTTTCAACGCGGAAAATATTGAAATCAAAAATGAATAGGATAAACAAGTAGCTGTGTGCGAATCCGCACACAGCTTTTTTTACGTCCGCCCAAGAGATGTTTGAAAACATGCAATTCTGAAGTGATAGTTTAACACCTCCGTTCATAAAAATGAGATGAGAGGGGGTTCGTTTATGGCGCAATGGAGACAGAAGTTCAAAAGATGGATGACCCATTCAATGGAATTACCAGCAGACGTCGTTATGGACCTACCACGAATAACAATGATTGGCCACCTGCACATCTATATTGAAAATCATAGAGGAGTCAAAAGGTTTTCAAATAACGAGCTTTGTTTGTTCCTTGAACATGGGGAACTGCTGGTGGCAGGGAATAATTTCGTGCTCAAAACGATCCTGCCAGAGGAAATATTACTTGAAGGCAAGATTACGGATGTACGTTACATAGACATTTCCTGATATTTATGAAGGAGGAGGACCATGACGAAAATATGGACAAAATATCTCCGGGGTACAGTCAAAATAAAAGTTGTCGGGGAGGATGCAGAAAGGTTCCTCAACTATTGCTTGAAAAATAATATTCAAATCTGGGAGATCAGACGGAAAAACGAAACGGAATTAGAGCTTCATATGTATACGGATGACGCCCTTCACATCCGGACAACCCTTAGACACATGAACTGCAAGTTTGTTGTGCTTCATCGGAGGGGAGCTCCTTTCATCGTCAGGAAAATGGTCTCAAGAGGCGGCTTTGTCTCTGGAATCGTCATCTTCTTTGTCATTGTCTTCTTTCTCTCAAACATGGTGTGGAACATTGAAATAACAGGTGCTGATCCGAAAACGGAGCACCATCTACAGAAGGTTATTCAGGAAATCGGGATAAAGAAGGGGAAGCTGCTTTTCCGTCTGCCGGATCCAAGGGAGATCCAGTATATGGCTACCGAAAAAATGGACGAGGTCACTTGGATCGGCGTCACACTAGAGGGGACGACCTTTCATTTCAAGGTTGTCCAGAAAGAACTACCTGAAGAGATCCAATCTACAGGACCTCAGCATCTCGTAGCAAAGAAAAAAGCGCTCGTAACCGATATGTTCGTAGAGCAAGGACAGCCGAAAGTCGAAAGAAACCAATTTGTCCAAAAAGGTGAACTATTAGTTTCAGGACAGATTGGAAAAGATAAAAATATAAGAACCGTATCTGCAAAAGGAAAGGTGTTCGGCGAGGTTTGGTATTATGTCCAAGTGACCTTACCACAGAAAACCACCTTCGGAACCTATACAGGTGAAAGGATGGATAAACACTATCTCTCTTTGTTTGGATGGCGTGTACCTGTTTGGGGATTCGGAGATGTGACGTACAAAGACTATGAAGTGGATGAGGACGAGAATACGTTCAGGATGTTTAAATGGGAGGTTCCGATTTCCTACGTAAAGAGGGAAATATACGAGTCAGAAAGTGTTATTCGAGAGTATACGGCAAAGGAAGCCGTCAAAATTGCAAAACAAATGGGCGATGAAGAAATCGAACAGCAGATGGAAGAGGATTCCAAAATCATAAGCGGTAAAATTTTGCACCATCGGATCGACAATGGTAAAGTAAGTGTATCGATGTATTATAAAGTCATTGAGAATATTGCAAAAGAACAACCTATAATTGGAGGAGATTGAGCCATATTGTCCGAACGCTTGAATTTAAAAAATCTACAAATAGAAAATCCCGCAGAAGGACTTGCTCTTTTCGGTCCAAATGACTCCCATCTCAGAACGTTAGAGCAGACTCTCGATGTCGATGTCGTCACTCGTGGTGGCGGTGTTGCTGTAACGGGAGACGAGGCGACGGCACAGCTCGTAGAGGATGTACTGAACGCTTTGCTTTCTTTGATTAGAAAAGGGGTCAGCATTACAGACCGTGATGTGATTTATGCCATCCAATTAGCCAATGAAGGCATACTGGATGAATTGGATCAATTATTCGAAGAAGAAATCACGACAAATATAAAAGGGCGCCCGATCCGTGCAAAAACGCTTGGTCAGCGCCATTATATCAACGCAATTAAAAAGAATGACCTCGTTTTCGGCATCGGTCCTGCTGGTACCGGAAAAACCTTTCTTGCTGTCGTCATGGCTGTTAAAGCTTTGAAGGAAGGGAAAGTGAAGAAAATCATTTTGACGCGCCCGGCTGTAGAAGCAGGGGAGAGCCTCGGTTTCCTTCCTGGCGATTTAAAGGAAAAGGTGGATCCTTACTTAAGACCTCTTTATGATGCCCTCCATGATCTTTTCGGTGTGGAGCATACGGAGAGGTTACTCGAAAGAGGTACCATCGAAATTGCACCTCTTGCTTATATGAGAGGTCGAACGTTGGATGAAGCATTTGTCTTACTCGATGAAGCTCAGAATACGACGCCTGAACAAATGAAAATGTTCCTGACAAGATTAGGGTTCGGTTCCAAAATGATCATCACAGGTGACATTACTCAGATCGATCTCCCTAGAGGGAAAGAATCGGGCCTTCGGATTGCACAGAAGCTGTTGAAAAACATACAGGGCATACGCGTGATGCATATGCAGCAATCTGACGTCGTACGCCATCCGCTTGTACAAAGAATCATAAATGCATATGAAGGAAATGAAGATTGACTAGAGTGCTGATTTGAATACAAGCAGCTTTGACTCACATTTGTGGAAAAGCTGCTCATTCAAGTCAGCTTTTTTCGTTAATGTAAAGGCTTTATTAGCTCGAGAAGCGTAATGCGGCGACTCCAGCGGGAAAAGCAACAGCTGAAGACCCCGTAGAGCGAGGAACGAGGTCGCGGAGGCTGAAGCGTTGCCCGCGGAAAGCGTCCGCATGAAGCTGATCAAGAAGCGAAGCATTTCGCTCTGACGATTATCCTTCTGATAATGACCTGCCTCCTTACACCTCTTTACATTTTTTTCATTGTTTCGACCTAAGCCCTTCATTCCATGATAAAATGGTAGCAAGATAAAGATCGGAAGGTGAAACCCGGATGTCCCCAAAACTCATAAAGGATATGAAATCCAAGTGGAACAGAATCGAAAATAGCAAAATCAGCAGGATTCTGTTATACGCTGCATTAGCTTTCGTCTTGTTTATTTCAATGCTCAGTAACGTCATTCCTGAACATGTGGATCTCGAACTGAATGCCACAGCTGAAGAAGACATCCAATCACCAATCCGTATTCAAAATGAACGTGAAACACTAGCCAGGCAAGCTGCAGCTGCAGCAGCTGTTGAAGACATATACAACTTCGACACCG
The DNA here is from genome assembly GCF_040126055.1 of Pseudalkalibacillus sp. SCS-8. Taxonomy (NCBI): domain Bacteria; kingdom Bacillati; phylum Bacillota; class Bacilli; order Caryophanales; family Fictibacillaceae; genus Pseudalkalibacillus; species Pseudalkalibacillus nanhaiensis. Next base: position 2,388,358 of record NZ_CP143541.1, on the reverse strand, counting down.
AAAAGAGGCTGGATCAAGTCGTCCAAATGCAGGAGTTATTTTCTTCTATCGAAAAATTCCAAGCTGAAAATGCCCGTTCAAAGGATGACGAAGAAGCTGCTGATCCAGATGAAGAACAAGCCAGGCTGAAAAAACAGATTACAGAATTGAAGGCAGGATTACCAGGATTCATAGCTAGTGATCTTACTGATAATGCGTTAAGGACCTTCCTGCAGGCAAAATCGTCTGATGTTGCTTTTGCCAAGGAGCTTGCAACGAATACGATCAATAAAGTGATGGAACAGCCGATCACCGTGGACAAGATCAACGATGTCAAGGAAGAGGTCGATCCACATATCCTTAAATCTGCTAAGCTTCCAGATCACTTGAAGCCTGCATTGATTTCAATCACGAGCAGTGCGATTACGTCTAATTATACATTCGATGCAGAAATGACCAAGAAACGGAAGGACGAGGTCGTTAAAGAAGTAGAGCCTGTGTACATCCGCGAAGGGGAGATCATCGTTGAAAAAGGGGCCAAAGTGGATAACGATGCCCTTTATAAGCTGGAATTGGTAGGTCTTCTAAAGGGTGACATCGATCCTTATCCTTATATCGGACTTGGACTTCTTGTCTTTTTATTGACGGCTTTCATGATTTATTTCTTAAAAGATTTGATTGCAGGGAAGAATAAAGAGAATCTCAAAATTATCCTTTACGTCCTCCTATTCTCACTCACCATGGTCCTGGTCAAATTGGTCAGTCTTTTGAGTGGTTTCTATCCAAGTGTTGCTTTCATCATCCCTGTCGCTTTTGGTACGATGATGATCAAAATGTTGATCGATGAACAGACGGCCATCATTTCAAGTATCGTTTTTGCCATTTGTGGAAGTTTAATTTTTAACGAGAATACGACAAGTCCATTTAACTTTACGTTCGGTACGTATATTCTGATCAGCTCATTAGCAGGGGTTGTCTTCCTCGGAAAAAGGAATGTGAAGACAAATATCCTGAAAACAGGGATTTACGTGGCAATTGTAAATGCGACAGTCGTGTTGTTGATTCTGGCGCTCACCAATGGACATTTCGACTTGATCAGTATCGTTTGGCAGGTCGGTTTCTCCCTCTTGTCCGGCTTCCTATCTGCCGTATTGACGCTAGGGTTATTACCATTCTTTGAGGCTGGATTTGGAATATTGACTTCAATGAAGCTGATCGAATTATCCAGCCCGAATCACCCTCTACTAAGGAAACTCCTTATGGAAACACCGGGTACGTATCATCACAGTGTCGTCGTCGCAAACCTTGCTGAAGCAGCATGCGAGGCAGTGGGAGCGAATGGTCTTTTGGCAAGAGTCGGGGCGTATTATCATGACCTTGGAAAGACGAAACGTCCTCACTTTTTCATCGAGAATCAACTGAATATCGAGAACCCTCATGATAAAATTTCACCACAGCTTAGCAAGACGATCATTATTGCGCACCCATACGACGGGGCCGAAATGCTAAGAGAGTATAAGCTGCCGGAAGAAATTGTCGATATAGCAGAACAGCATCACGGGACGACCTTGCTGAAGTATTTTTACCATAAAGCTATGCAGCAGTCAGACAAACAAATTGAAGAGTCCGATTTCCGCTATCCTGGTCCGAAGGCTCAGACGAAGGAAGTCGCCATTCTAGGCATTGCCGATGCGGTCGAAGCAGCCGTTCGTTCCATGCCGAAGCCGACACCGGTCAAGATTGAATCCTTGGTCCGTAAAATCATCGCAGACCGTCTCGAGGATGGCCAATTCAATGAATGCTCCATCACTTTACAAGAGTTGGAGACGGTGACGATCACCATTTGCGAAACCTTAAACGGGATGTTCCATTCACGTATTGAATACCCAGAAGAAATTCATAAAAAGAAAGTGAGCCAGGCATAATGTTGACAATTGATTTATTTGATGAAACGGAACGACTAGATCACTCGATCATGGAGGAGGTTGAAAAGCTTCTCCAATTTGCAGCAGCAGAGGAATCCCTTGAAGGGGATGCTGAGCTGGCCGTTACATTCGTAACGAATGAACGGATTCAAGAAATCAATGCAGAGTACAGGAAAATCGATCGACCTACAGACGTTATTTCTTTCGCCCTTGAAGATGAGGTTGATGGAGAAATGGAGATCATTGACTCAGAAAGTCCTACTCTTTTGGGGGATATTATCATTTCCGTTGATAAAGCACATGAACAGGCTGAGGAATACGGCCACTCGTTCAGGCGTGAAATGGGATTCTTAGCTCTTCATGGATTTCTCCATTTGTTGGGATACGATCATATGGAGGAAGAGGATGAGAAGGAGATGTTCGGTAGACAGGACGAAATTTTAAAATCGTTTGGGCTGCATCGTTCATGATTATCGATGTATTGAAAAGCTTTAAATTTGCTATGGAAGGTGTCAAGGAGGGCTGGAAAAAGGAACGGAACTTCAGGATTCATCTCGTTTTTACTGTTTTAACCGTTCTGCTAGCCGCAGCCTTGGACTTCTCGATGGTCAAATGGATCATTCTCCTCCTCACAATCGGAATCATGCTTTCGTTAGAGCTGATGAATTCTGCCGTTGAACGAACTGTGGATCTTGTGACGACGGATCGACATCCTTTGGCTAAACAAGCAAAAGACCTTGCTGCCGGTTCTGTCTTTATTTTCAGCCTCATTGCTGTTATAATAGGATTCCTTCTCTTTGCTGAACCATTATTTGAAATCGTTTTATCGAGGTGAGAAAGTTGAATAAAGAAGAACTAATTAAAGAAGCAATTGAAGCTAGGAAATTTGCATATACACCTTATTCAAAATTTCAGGTCGGAGCGGCCCTCTTATCTGAAGACGGAAAAGTTTACAGAGGAGCCAACATTGAAAACGCGGCATACAGCCTTTGTAACTGTGCTGAACGTACAGCTTTGTTCAAAGCGTATTCTGAGGGGGATAAATCGTATAAGGCTCTTGCTGTCGTAGCGGACACGAAACGCCCAGTGCCACCTTGTGGTGCCTGCAGGCAAGTGATTTCTGAGCTATGCCCTCCATCCATGACCGTTTATCTAACGAACTTGAAGGGCGATCTTCAAGAGATAAAGGTGAGCGAATTACTTCCAGGTGCCTTTTCTCCGGAGGATCTCAATGAGTAGAGAAGGATTCAAATCAGGATTCGTATCCATCATCGGACGCCCGAACGTCGGTAAGTCGACCTTGCTTAACCAGGTGCTTGGCCAAAAGATCGCGATCATGAGTGACAAGCCTCAAACGACGCGGAACAAAATTCAAGGTGTTTATACGACGAATGAAGAACAGATCATCTTTATCGATACGCCAGGGATTCATAAGCCTAAGCATAAATTAGGCGATTTCATGACGCGGATCGCTCAAGAGACCTTAAATGAAGTCGACATGATCCTATTTTTGATTAATGCTGAAGAAGGATACGGCCGAGGAGATCAGTTCATCATCGATCGTCTTCAGAACGTGAAGAGTCCGATCTTCCTCGTCATCAATAAAATTGATAAAGTCCACCCTGACGATTTATTGCCGATCATTGAGCAATATCGTGAGAAGCTTGAGTTTGCTGAGATCGTTCCGATTTCTGCGATAAACGGCAACAATGTCACGACCCTGATGGATCAGATCAAGAACTATCTGGAGGAAGGACCGCAGTATTATCCTGAAGACCAGGTGACAGATCACCCTGAGCGTTTTGTCGTTTCAGAATTGATCCGTGAGAAAGTGCTTCATTCTACGAGAGAAGAGGTACCGCATTCCGTTGCAGTTGTCATCGATCAAATGAAGCAGAGAGATGATGGAAACATTGTCGACATTCAAGCGACAATCGTCGTGGAACGTTCATCTCAAAAAGGGATCCTTATCGGTAAACAGGGCGGCATGCTCAAAAAAATCGGTTCACTTGCACGACAGGATATCGAACATCTACTTGGTTCAAAGGTCTATTTAGAGCTTTGGGTGAAGGTGCAGAAGGATTGGCGGAACCGAGCGTTCAATTTGAAGGATCTCGGATTTAGCGACGACACGTATTGATTCTTGTGAGAAGCTGAAATTGTCAAAAATTCCATAACATTAAATTGGATGATCAAGGCCATGATAATCATATAGATTGCTTATTTCTTTCGGAAGGTGGAGATATTCCATGAGGGACTTTACCTGGAAATTGTTTTGCGAGACTGGAAACATCGACACGTATCTGTTGTGGAAAGAACTCGAAGAGGAAGACGATTTTTCACCTGAAGTGTTGGAAGTTGAAGGAAGGAAAGGCGATTTTATAGAGACTGAGCTTTGATTACTCCTACACTGAATTTGCGGCGGTGATGGAGATGTTAATCAAGACGGAAGCGATCGTCATCCGTACGACCGATTACGGAGAATCGAACAAAGTATTGACAGTGTATACAAAGGATTTTGGCAAGATGGGCATAATGGCGAGAGGGGCGAAGAAGACAAAGAGTCGCCTCTCTTCTGTTTCCCAGCTTTTCACACATGCTCACTTCCTTATTCAAAAAGGAAGTGGACTGGGGAGTTTGAGTCAGGGTGAAATTATCCATTCGTATCGAGGTATCAAACAAGATATCATAAAAACGGCTTATGGAGCTTATATGGTTGAATTTCTAGACAAGGTCGTAGAAGAGAATAAGCCTTCGAGTGCGTTGTTTGAATTTCTCTCCCTTTCACTCAACTATTTGGATGAAGGGATCGACCCTGATATTTTGAAAGCAATTTTTGAAATGAAAATGCTCCGGATTTCAGGTGTAGGACCCCAAGTCGATCGGTGTGTCATATGCGGGAAGCGGGAAGGGAATTTCTCCTTTTCAATTGGTGAAGGTGGTTTCCTTTGTCAGCAATGCAGGCATGCCGATCCGCATTCTGCCCCATTATCCACACAAACTGCCAGGTTGTTGAATCTTTTCTATCATATCGATATTGCTAGGCTTGGCAATGTTTCTGTGAAAAATGAAACGAAGGAAGTCTTGCAGCGGATTTTAACGACCTACGTGGATGAATATACAGGGATCCGATTGAAATCCAAACGATTCTTGGATCAAATCCAAGCATTTGAGTGAATGTTGACAAATTCAACAAAAACCATTATGATACTTTCAACAAAATGAAATGTAAAATGCGTTGATTGAGAGGAGTACTTACCACCCTTGATAGAAGCGACCCCAGGAAGGTGCAAGCTGGGGATCGAGGAGTAAGGAATGGCGCTCAGGAGCATTCCAATAAAGTGGAAGGGGACCCATACTGGGAAGCCTTCAAATAGGGTGGAACCGCGGGTGAACTCTCGTCCCTATGTCAAGTCTTGGCATAGGAACGGGAGTTTTTTATGTTTTGGCTCTGTTAGCTTTTATATCGTTGATTTTTAAGAAAACAGAAGCGTAAGGCGGCGACTCCAGCGGGAAAAGCAACAGCTGAAGACCCCGCAGAGCGAGAAATTAAGGTTTTTCGACTAACTACCACCACGTCCTGTGGTGAACGTCGAAGCCACCACATCCTGTGGAAGTGAGGAGGCTGAAGCGTCTGTCCAGCTCCATCGCCTAGGTGCTCGAGGTCGCTTCGATTCCTTCAAAACACTAAAGGTGTTTTTTATAAGGAATCTCCAGCGCTTGCACTACAAGCATAAGGGCAACTAAGGCTCAGCCTTCGCTAAGGCTTGTCATCGCCAAGTTTTCTTTATCGCACCTGAACAAGGCGATTCCGCATTTCTTAACCCGCGGAAAGCGTCCGCCTGAAGCTGACATTAACACCATACTTTAACAGAGCTTATGTATTAGACTCTAGACCACGCCAGGATTGAAAAAAGAATAAACTATGGAGGTGCGCAATGAACTTACAAGACATGATTTTAACTTTACAGCGTTATTGGGCAGACCAAGGCTGTTTTGTCATGCAGGCTTATGACGTGGAGAAAGGTGCGGGAACGATGAATCCAATGACCTTTCTTAGGAGCATCGGGCCTGAACCATGGAATGTCGCTTATGTTGAACCATCCCGAAGACCGGTTGACGGTCGTTATGGGGAAAACCCTAACCGGTTGTATCAACACCATCAATTTCAAGTGGTGATGAAGCCTTCTCCAGACAATATCCAAGAACTCTATTTGGAAAGCCTCAAGGAAATCGGTATCGATCCTTTAGAGCATGATATTCGATTCGTTGAGGACAATTGGGAAGCGCCAACGTTATCAGCCTCAGGTCTAGGTTGGGAAGTGTGGCTTGATGGTATGGAAATCACGCAGTTCACATATTTCCAACAGGTAGGAGGGCTGGAAGCGAAACCAGTATCCGTAGAAATTACGTATGGTATTGAAAGGCTGGCTTCGTACATACAAGACAAAGAGAATGTATTCGATCTCGAATGGCATTCCGGCATTACCTACCATGACTTGTATTACCAGCCTGAATTTGAACACTCGAAATATACATTCGAAGTATCCGATACAAATATGCTGTTTGATCTATTTGCAACGTATGAAAAAGAAGCAGAACGAGCATTGGAACAACAGCTTGTCTTTCCTGGGTATGATTATGTGTTGAAATGTTCTCACGCATTCAATCAACTTGATGCGAAGGGTGCCATTTCAGTTACAGAAAGAACAGGTTACATCGGCAGGGTGCGAAATCTGGCTCGAAAGTGTGCGAAAGCCTATTACGATCAAAGAGAACAGTTAGGTTTTCCAATGGTGAAGGAGGCTGATCGTGATGAATAGACAAGATATTCTGCTTGAGCTCGGTTTGGAGGAAATGCCGGCGCGTTTCGTAACAGACGCAATGTATCAGCTTTCAGATAAAATTGCTGCTTGGCTGACTGAAAACCGTATTGCACACGGTGAAGTCATTCCTTATTCAACACCGAGAAGGCTTGCTGTCAAAGTGACGGATGTCGCTGATAAACAAGAAGATAAGGAAGAGGAATTAAGAGGTCCTGCAAAAAAAATCGCTTTAGATGATGAGGGGAATTGGTCGAAAGCGGCGATCGGATTTGCTAAAGGACAAGGTGTTGCCCCAGAGGATCTCTATTTCAAAGAAGTGAAGAATACGGAATATGTCTTTGCACAAAAGCACACATCCGGAATTGATACGATGGAGTTGCTTCCTGAACTTGATCAAGTCATACAGAGCCTTCACTTCCCTAAGAATATGAGATGGGGAGACCGGGATTTCAAGTTTGTGCGTCCGATTAAATGGATTCTCTTCCTATTCGGAACAGAGGTGCCTCATCTTGAAGTAGCAGGTGTCCAAGCAGACCGCAAAACATTCGGTCACCGGTTCCTAGGTGAAGAGATTGAAATTGAATCTCCGGCTCAGTATCCGACTGAATTGCTTGGTCAGTTCGTCATTGCTGATTCCAAAGAGAGGAAGGACGCAATTCAAAATCAACTCGAGAACCTTGAGGAAGAAGAGGGCTGGGTCATTCCGGTAGACGAAGGCTTGCTTGAAGAAGTGAACAACCTCGTTGAATATCCGACAGCCCTTCACGGGAAATTTGATGAAGAATTTCTGGAATTGCCTTCAGAAGTTCTCATCACTTCCATGAGGGAACATCAGCGTTATTTCCCTGTCCAAAACAAATCAGGTGAGCTTCAGCCGTTTTTCGTTGCCATACGCAATGGGGATCACACCCATCTCCAAAATGTCGCAAAAGGGAATGAAAAAGTCCTGCGCGCTCGCCTGAAAGACGCTCAATTCTTTTACAATGAAGATAAGAAAAAGTCTATTGATGATTATCTCGCACGACTTGAATCAATCGTGTTCCATGAGGAATTAGGTACAATCGCTGACAAAATCCAGCGAATCAAAACCTTGGCAGATCGCACGACGAATTTGCTTCAACTCGATCAATCATCCAGTGCTTCCATTCAAAGGGCTGCAGAAATTTGTAAATTCGATCTCGTTACGCAAATGGTATATGAATTTCCGGAATTGCAAGGCGTAATGGGTGAGAAATATGCCAAAATCTTCGGTGAGGATGAACTTATCGCGGCAGCTGTAAATGAACATTACCAGCCGAGGTTTTCTGGGGACGAACTTCCTGGTACCGTAGTAGGATCCGTCCTTAGTGTATCGGATAAATTGGATACGATTGTCGGCTGCTTCGGTATCGGCATCGTCCCAACAGGTTCACAGGATCCATATGCACTACGAAGACAGGCGGCAGGAGTACTGCAGATTCTGATTCAAAAAGGCTGGCCTGTTTCAATGGAAGACCTGTTGAACATTGTCCTGGATGACTATGAACTACGCGGACTGCTGAAAAAGGATCGTTCCGAAGTCTATCAACAACTGGTTGAGTTCTTTACAATCCGGTTGAAGACGATTCTTCAAGACCAGGGTATCCGGTACGATGTCATAGATGCTGTTCTGACAGGGGAAATCGGCCAGGTCGATATGCTCATTCGTAGAGCTGAAGTACTCAGGAGCGGATTATCAGATCCAGGCTTCAAAGAGAAGAACGATTCGTTGACAAGAGTGCTTAACATTGCAAAAAATCTACCTGAGGACGGGCCTGAAATCAAACCGGAGATGTTTGAGAATAAGGAAGAGAAAGCCTTATATGAACGGTTCCAGTCTTGTAAACGAGCTGGTGAGGGTGTTCAACAGCCTGAGGAAGTTGAAGTCTTCTATAACGAACTCATGCAGCTGTCAGAGGAGATCGATCAGTATTTTGATCATACGATGGTGAATGCAGAGGATGAAACACTTCGTCAAAATCGTCAGGCACAAATGAGAGAACTCTCAAAACTCATCAAGTCCTTTGCGGATTTCAACCAGTTAGTATTTCAATAAAATAAACGAAGACCTTGACGGGTCTTCGTTTTCCTTTTTGTAACGTGATGCTTTTGATAGCAGAAGCAGGCGGTACATCCCCCCTAATATGCTTTACTAATTAGAGAATGTAGCACATTTATTTTGAAATACTTCCTATTCAGCTATTATATAGGATATAATGTATTGAAAAGAGTATAGCATATAGGGCAGTAAGGTGGTGTTACCAATCGAACTGAATGCAAGGCAAGAAAAAATCGTAGAAATCGTCAAGGATTATGGACCAATAACGGGAGAACAGATTGCTGAACAATTGGATTTGACCCGAGCAACTCTTCGGCCGGATCTGGCCATATTGACGATGGCAGGGTACCTGGATGCGCGCCCTCGTGTCGGTTATTTCTATACAGGAAAAACAAGTGCACAATTGCTTACAGAAAAAATCCGTCAAATTAAAGTGAAAGATTACTTATCCCTACCGGTCGTCGTCCAAGAGGCTTCGACGGTTTACGATGCGATATGTACGATGTTCCTTGAAGATGTCGGTACGTTGTTTGTCGTCGATAAAGGAGCAAAATTGGCAGGTGTGTTATCCAGAAAAGATTTGTTGCGTGCAAGCATGGGGAATCAGGAGCTCAATTCAATTCCTGTCAGTATCATTATGACCCGTATGCCGAACATTACGGTCTGTACGAAAGAAGATTATCTGATTGAAGTCGCTGAAAAGCTTATTGATAAACAGATTGATGCTGTACCAGTCATCAAAGGTACCGATGACGAAGATGCCTATGAAGTAATCGGTCGGATCACGAAAACCAATATCACAAAGGCTTTGGTCGATTTCTCAGGTGATGCAATCATATAATTATATTGAATCGTTCGAAACAATCAAATGGATAAGGAGGTACATATGACAGAGAACATACAACGACCGATCGTCTATGTCGTTTCCGATTCTGTTGGAGAAACAGCTGAACTTGTGGTCAAAGCTGCAGCCAGCCAATTCAATTCAACCAACATCGAAATCAGACGTGTTCCCTATGTGGAGGATGAACAAACCATAAATGAAGTGGTTGCCTTAGCGAAAGACAATCATGCAATCATCGGATATACACTCGTCATTCCGAGAATAAAGGAGCACCTGGAAAAGAAGGCAGGAAGTGAAGGGGTACCAGCAATTGATATCGTCGGACCGATGATTAATCAAATGGCCGATATCTTTAAAAAGCTTCCACGAAATGAACCTGGTCTTGTTCATAAGTTGGACGAGGAATATTTCCGTAAAGTGGAAGCGATCGAATTCGCTGTCAAATATGATGATGGTCGGGATCCACGGGGGATTCTCAAATCAGATATTGTTTTGGTAGGTGTATCTCGTACATCCAAAACACCACTTTCCCAATATCTTGCCTTGAAACGGTTGAAGGTGGCCAATGTGCCGATTGTACCTGAAGTGGAGCCTCCGGAAGAATTATTCCAAGTCTCTAAATCCAAGTGTTACGGGCTGAGGATCAGTCCTGAAAAGCTGAACGACATACGACGGGAGCGCTTGAAAGCACTTGGGCTGGATGATCAGGCGAATTACGCAAATATGGATCGGATCAAAGCGGAGCTGGAGTATTTCGATAAGGTCGTCGATAAGCTAGGTTGTAAGGTTGTAGATGTATCTAACAAGGCAGTCGAAGAAACGGCGAATTATATTTTGAATATCCACAAGAACCGTATTTAAATAGGTATAAAGAAAAGATTCAGCACATAAAGTGAAGGGGTTGACAACAATTTGTCTGTCAGCCCCTTCTTTTCAATGGGAAAAGACGAATGCCTTTATGAAATCGTCATGATTTGTTCACATCCATCTTTTTTTATTGAAGGGATTGTGCAGGATTTGTCGAAATAACTAAAATAACCGGTGCAAAATGATAGTCATCTGTCTATAAATGCGTTATAATATCGTATTGTGTGTGTTTGTACCCTGGTCAAGTTATTAAACTTGACAATTTGGGTATACTATGGTTAAGGATTCGACAATATTCTGAAATATAAAACATTGGTGATTGAGAAGGAATCGCTGAGAGGATGTAGAAATACAAATACATGAAGAATACTCGAAATGTGTTGATTGATGCAGATGCATGTCCGAACCAAATAAAGAAAGCAATCCTTGAAATCTCGAATTTCTATGAGTACAAGGTTTTTTTTATTGCCTCATACAGTCATGCGACAGATCAATATCAAAGTGCAGAGTGGATTCTTGTTGATTCTGAACCAGAATCGGTTGACATGTACATCGTGAACCATTCGATTAAGGGGAACGTCGTCATCACCCAGGACCATGGCTTAGCCAGCTTACTCGTATCCAAAGGTGTAAAGGTGATATCACCAAGAGGGAAGCGATTTACGGAAGAGGAAATGCCGACCTTGTTGGAGTCCAGATACTTTTCAAGCAAATTGAGGCGTTCCGGTTACCGGACAAAAGGGCCACCACCATTTACTCAAGAAGATGTCCAAAATTTCATTCGAAATTTCAAACAACTATTCGACCCTTTAAAACGGTGACCATCTTCTCATTTTTTGTTTTAAATTAGACGAGAACAGTAAAGAATGGTGATAGCATGGGAGCACGTATTCCTGAAGAGACAATTGAACGAATACAAAAATCGAATGACATTCTCGAAGTGGTAGGTGAATATGTCCAGCTGAAAAAGCAAGGACGTAATTATTTTGGGCTATGTCCATTCCATAATGAGAATACACCTTCTTTCTCTGTTTCATCAGAAAAACAGATTTATAGATGTTTTGGATGTGGAAAAGGTGGAAATGTCATTTCATTCTTGATGGAATTAGAAGGCTTTTCCTTTATTGAAGCGATAAGAAACCTCGCTGATCGTATCGGTATCGAACTTCCCCAGCTGGACACACCAAACCAGAATGACCAAGCCTCCAAAGAGAAGGAGACAATGCGGGAGGGGCATGGGTTACTAGCAAGGTTATACCACCATTGTTTAACAAATACCGAATACGGGCAAAAAGCAAAAGAGTACTTGCTTAACCGAGGATTCACCGAAGAAATGATCGACCATTTCCAAATCGGCTATGCTCCAGATTCTTGGGAGTTTGCTACATCATTCCTGCACAAGCGGAATTATTCACTAGCTACAATGCAGGAAGCTGGGATTCTGGCTAGGCGTGAATTCGATGGCAAGTATTTCGATCGTTTCCGTAATCGGATAATGTTCCCCATTTGGGATTCCCAAGGAAAGAACATTGCTTTTGGCGGAAGGATTCTTGGTGAGGGTGAACCGAAATATTTGAACAGTCCAGAAACGAAAATTTTTCACAAAAGCAAATCACTCTACGGTTACCATATGGCTAGACCTGTTATGAGAAAAGAAGATAAGGCCATTCTGTTTGAAGGCTATGTAGATGTGATTGCTGCCTGGAAAGCCGGGCTGACGAACGGTGTGGCGACGTTAGGGACATCACTCACAGAAGAGCAAGCCCGTTTGTTAAGTCGAAACGTCACGACTGTCATCATCTGTTATGACTCTGACCAAGCGGGAATCAATGCAGCCTTCAGGGCATCGGAATTAATTGAAAAGGTGAATTGCAATGTGAGAATTGCACAGATGCCTCAAGGAATGGACCCTGATGACTATATCCAAAAACACGGAGGAGACCGGTTTAAAAAGGATGTAATAGGGGCAAGTTTGACGGTAATGGCTTTCAAAATGCAATTCATGCGCAGAGGAAAAAACCTCCAAGATGAAGGAGAACGGATGCGCTATATCGAAGAGATATTACATGAAATTGCAAAACTCCCCAAAGCTGTAGAAAGAGATCATTACTTACGACAGCTGGCGGATGAATTCAATCTCTCTCTTGATGCTTTGAAACAACAACAATATCAGGCTTTCATGGATCAGAAGAGGAAAAAGGATAAGGATGGTCGAAATAGGGAGAATAACCCTAAGAAATATATCGGTCAACCATCACGACTTCTTCCTGCCTTCCACAATGCTGAGCGGATTTTACTTGCCCATATGCTAAAGGACGTAAGTATCGCTGAAAAAGTGGAGGAGCTTCTGGGTGGAGCTTTCAACATAGACGAATACAGTGCAATTTCGGCTTACTTGTATGCGTACTATGCGGAAGGGAATACCCCTGATATCAGTATGTTTCTTGAAAGGATCGACGACCAGCGTTTGAAACAGGTGGTCACAGAATTAGCAATGCTGACAATCAATGAGGATATATCTGATCAAGAGCTTTACGATTATGTAAAGCAAGTGAAGAAGTATCCTAAATTGCTTGAAATACAAGAAAGAGAGAAAGACAAGAAACGTGCAGAACGCGAACAGGACATGGTTGAGGCTGCACGGATCGCGATGGAAATCGTGGAACTGAAAAAAGCTTTAAAGAGTTAATCGAAGTTAGAAGTATGGAAGGAGGGGATCGTATGGCTGAGAAACCTAATCGCCAAGAAGCGGAAGGTGAATTAACCATCGATCAAGTAAAAGAACAATTAGTTGAACTCGGTAAAAAAAGAGGCGTTCTCACTTATAATGAAGTTACCAATAAACTCGCCCCATTTGAACAAGACTCGGACCAAATGGACGTATTTTATGAGTATTTGGGTGATCAAGGAATTGAGATTGTCGAAGAGGATGGCGATGACCCAAATATTCAAGAAGTGGTCAAGAGTGGGGATGACGAGTTCGACTTAAACGACTTGAGTGTACCTCCTGGAGTAAAGATCAATGATCCAGTACGGATGTATTTGAAGGAAATCGGTCGTGTCGATCTATTATCGGCAGATGATGAAATCAGTCTCGCACAACGGATTGAGAATGGGGATGAGGAAGCGAAGCGTCGTCTCGCAGAAGCGAACCTCCGATTGGTTGTAAGTATAGCAAAACGCTATGTAGGTCGAGGGATGTTGTTCCTGGATCTCATCCAAGAAGGTAACATGGGATTGATCAAAGCGGTAGAGAAGTTTGACTATCGTAAAGGATATAAGTTCAGTACCTATGCAACCTGGTGGATCCGCCAAGCGATTACTCGTGCGATAGCTGACCAGGCAAGAACGATCCGTATTCCAGTTCATATGGTAGAGACGATTAATAAGCTCATCAGGGTACAGCGACAACTCTTGCAGGATATCGGGCGTGAACCAACACCTGAAGAGATTGGGAAGGAAATGGAGCTTTCACCGGAAAAAGTGAGAGAAATCCTGAAAATTGCTCAGGAGCCAGTCTCCCTCGAAACACCAATTGGTGAGGAAGATGATTCACATCTTGGTGATTTCATTGAAGACCAAGAGGCACTTGCTCCATCCGATGCAGCTGCATACGAATTGTTGAAAGAACAGCTTGAAGATGTATTGGATACGCTGACTGACCGTGAAGAAAATGTATTGAGACTCCGTTTCGGTCTTGACGATGGCCGTACAAGAACCCTTGAAGAAGTCGGTAAAGTATTCGGGGTCACACGTGAACGTATCCGTCAAATCGAAGCAAAAGCACTTCGCAAGCTGCGTCATCCAAGTCGTAGTAAACGCTTGAAAGATTTCTTAGAATAGGACGATTATTGAGGCTGACCAAGTCAAACACCTCCACCACAGCATTTTGCTTATCATTCAAAATGTTGTTAAGGACGAGGGGTTAGACTTAATTGGGTCAGTCTCTTTTTTTATTTCCGACTTTCTTGTCCTTTATTTTACTTATTTTCTGACTCATTTGCAAACGCCCATCGGAAAAATTTAGGACATTTCCACCTTATTTACATAAAACTGATTATATTTTCGCACTTTTTTTAACTGTTGAAAAATTATCTCTTTTATACGTATAATTGATGTAAGCGTATACAGAGATAATCAACAACAGTCAGGAGTGGAGTAAATGAATTTTGATTTAACTGATGAACAGAAAATGATTTGGAAGATGATCCGGGAATTTGCTGAGGAAGAAGTAGCCCCTGGGGCGGAACAACGGGACAAAGAAAAACGGTTTCCTTTAGAGATTTACAAGAAGCTTGGTGAACTAGGAATGATGGGGCTTCCATTCCCAGAAGAATATGGTGGGGGAGGTGCTGATGCTGTCAGCTTCGCAATCGTTGTTGAAGAATTGAGCCGCGCTTGTGGGTCTGCAGGTATTACGTATTCAGCCCATATATCATTAGGTGGCGCTCCGCTACACATGTTCGGGACGGAAGAGCAAAAACAAAAATATCTAACACCGATATGTACTGGAGAGTCCATGGGTGCTTTTGGTCTCACGGAACCGAACGCTGGCTCAGATGCAGGAGGAACGGAGACGACTGCGGTAAAAGATGGGGATGAGTGGGTCATAAACGGCAGCAAATGTTTCATTACCAATGCGAGCTATGCGAAGCATTTGGCACTGACGGCTGTAACAGACCGTGATGGAGATAAAAAAGAGATCACCGCCTTCATTGTGAACACAGATGCACCTGGATTCAAGGTGATTGACAATTATGAGAAGCTTGGATTGAACTCTTCAAACACGACAGAACTCATTATGGAAGATGTCAGGGTCCCTGAAGAGAATATGCTAGGTAAGAGAGGATACGGATTCAGACAATTCTTGGCTACGCTTGATGGAGGAAGAATCGGTATCGGTGCAATGGGAGTAGGGATCGCACAAGCAGCCTATGAAAAAGCACTCGCCTATGCTCAAGAAAGAAAGCAATTCGGTCAGCCGCTATCGAAATTCCAAGCAACACAATTCAAATTAGCGGACATGGCGATGAAAATCGAGCTTGCTAGGACTCAGGTCTATAAAGCAGCCTGGTTGAAGGACCAAGGGCGTAAGTTTGCGAAAGAAGCTTCCATGGCAAAGCTATATGCTTCTGAAATTTGTATGGAAGTTTGTGATCAAGCAATCCAGATTCATGGTGGATACGGATATATGAAGGATTACCATGTTGAGCGGTTCTATCGTGACGGCAGGCTCCTAGAAATCGGAGAAGGTACGTCTGAAGTACAGCGTATGGTCATTGCAAGGGAAATCGGTTGTTAAATCGTGATGGACAAAAGGGGATTGAGCGCTCAATCCCCTTTACTTTTATAAGCTATATTCAGATAATTTAGATATTTCAATAAAATCCGGAGGTGCTATGTCGTGTATTTAAATCAAACCATTGGTCAATTATTAAAGGAAAAAGCCGAGAAGCTGCCTGATCATGAAGCAGTCGTCTATAGTAAAGAAGAGATACGACATACATACAAATCTTTTTACGAGTTGACTGGAAAAGTTGCAAAAGCGATGCTCGCCTTAGGAATAAAGAAAGGGGAGCATGTAGCGGCTTGGTCGACAAACCGTTTTGAATGGTTGCTGCTTCAATTCGGATCAGCGAGGATCGGAGCCGTGCTTGTTACGGTGAATACGAATTATCAAAAAAGTGAGCTTGAATATCTGCTGAAGCAATCCGATACGACCACGCTGTTCTTAATGGACAAATTCAGAGAGACCTCCTATATCGACATTCTGAAGTCGATCATCGGTCCTACCGGGGAAGATGGGAAAGTGACATCTGAGGCTTTGCCTAAGCTCAAACAGCTCGTATTCATGGAAGAACACAATACGGAAGGGCTTCTGCCTTGGGAAGCATTCTTAAAACAGAGTGAATCGATTTCGGATGAAGAACTAGTCCAACGGGAAAACGAACTTGATGTGGATGACGTTATCAATATGCAGTACACAAGCGGTACGACAGGCTTCCCTAAAGGGGTCATGTTAACCCATAATAATATTGTCAATAATGCCTACCAGGTTGCGAATGCGATGAATCTAACCCATGAGGATCGGCTTTGCATACCTGTACCGTTCTTCCACTGTTTTGGCTGTGTGTTGGGAACACTTGCATGTGTGTCTGTTGGGGCAACCATGGTTCCAACTGTCCAATTCGATCCAGAGCTGGTTCTCCAGACAGTAGAAAAGGAGAAGTGTACAGGCTTACATGGTGTACCGACCATGTTTATCTCAGAATTGAATCTGGAATCCTTCGACGATTATGACCTTTCTACCCTGAGAACAGGAATCATGGCAGGCTCCCCTTGTCCAATTGAAGTCATGAAGAAGGTTATCAACTTGATGGGGATGGAGGAAATCACGATCGCCTACGGTCAGACGGAGTCCTCTCCGGTCATTACACAAACGAGGCCTGATGATCCAATTGAGAGACGGGTTGAAACGGTCGGGAAGAAGCATCCGATAGCCGACGTGAAGATTGTGGATCCGGTAACCAATGAAGAAGTACCGAATGGAACACAGGGGGAGCTATGTACGAAAGGTTATCTTGTCATGAAAGGCTATTACAACATGCCAGAGGCGACAGCAAAGGCCATCGATGCAGAAGGATGGCTTCATACAGGTGATTTGGCAACATTGGATGAGGAAGGATACGTGAAAATTACAGGGCGTTTGAAGGACATGATCATCCGTGGCGGAGAAAATGTCTATCCAAGAGAAATTGAAGAGTTTTTATATACGAATCCATCCATCCTTGATGTCCAAGTCATCGGCGTCCCTGACGAAAAGTACGGTGAAAGAGTAGCGGCGTGTGTCCAGCTGAAAGAAGGAGAATCATTGACGACAGAGGAGATCCGTTCCTATTGCGAAGGGAAGATTGCCCATCATAAAATACCAGAATACATTTTCATAGTGGATGAATATCCGATGACAGCATCCGGAAAAATTCAAAAGTATAAATTAAGAGAGCTTGCCGTCAAATGGAAGGAAGAAGAGACAAAAATCGTCTGATTGCTTAATATAAGCCTGATTATGGCGGGGGAATCGTGTCCAAATCATGACAATCGTATCGACTCCTTAGTTAAGACTTTCCTTCCTATTGATTTTCAAGTAAAATAGAAAATGGCTTGTTTACTATTACATAGGTAGGAAACAATAACAACAGACTTAAACTGCATCAAAAGGAGGATGAGAGATGAAAAGAAATCCATTGATTCCATTCGCCATAACTGCTGTCCTCGGTATTGCAATCATGCTTGTTATGTCTGCAGTAGGCGTTCATGAAGCTAAAGAAAAAGCAGCCGGCGGAGGAGAAACGAAGTCTGGAGAAGAAATCGTCCAACAATCATGTGTGTCCTGTCATGGACAGAATCTTGAGGGCGGAGTCGGACCTGGCTTAACAGATGTCGGTTCAAAGTATAAAGCAGATGAGATTGTTGATATCATCCAGAATGGTAAAGGACAAATGCCTGCTCAAGGCCTGAGCATTGAAGAAGCTCAAAAAGTCGCTGAATACTTAGTAGGCGGTGGCGAAGAAGGCGGAGAAGGCGAGAAGAAAGAAGAGAGTCATTAATAGAGAAGAAGTGGGCTGATCCGAGCTGAATGTCTGGCTCCGACATCGTGTTGGAGAACCTGGCCATCGTTTGGACAAGCCCCTTTTTATTTCATCCATCCAGATTACAAGTTTATACTGATGGTGAAACTAACAAGTGAAAATGTAAGAGAATAGGTGAGTATTCAATGATAGCCATTTCGAAGCGTTTAGAAAAAGTGACCACATACATACCAGCTGGGTCTACAATTGCAGATATAGGCTCTGACCATGCCTATCTCCCCTGTTATTCCGTTCAACAAGGGATCATACAACATGCGATCGCCGGTGAAGTGAATGAAGGACCGTATCAATCAGCCTTATCTCAGGTGAAGGCATTGGGTTTAGAAGATCGAATCGAGGTACGGCTGGGAGATGGGTTGGAAGTCATCTCTCCTAATGAGGTTTCAGTAGTCGTCATCGCAGGAATGGGCGGACAATTGATCAGCAACATCTTAAATCGAGGGAAGGATCGTCTTTCAGGTGTAAATCGGCTCATCTTACAGCCGAATATGGGAGCGAAATTCATTCGACAATGGATGGAGGCGAACGGTTGGGTGCTTACGGCCGAATCAATCTTAGAAGAAGATGAAAAGATCTATGAGATTTTGGTGGCTGTACGTAGCGACGATCCGATGGAACTTAGCGAAGCGGAGCGCTTATTAGGTCCATTTCTGATGGAAGAAAAGAATGAGACGTTCCAAAAGAAATGGAAACGGGAAAAGAACAATTGGGAAAGGATCGCTGAACAGCTGGAGCAAGCGATTCAGTCAGAGGAAATTATAGAGCGGAAAAGAGACATTTTAAAGAAAATCAAATTTGTGACGGAGGCGATATCGTGAGTAATCAATATGTTCATGCGCAAGAAGTCATACAACGAATTGATCAGCTGGCACCGAAGTGGATGGCGATGGATTGGGATCCAATCGGATTGCAAGTAGGTTCACGTAATAAAAGAGTGAAAAAGATCATGGTCACACTTGATGTCATTGAACCTGTCATCGACGAGGCAATACGTGAAGGTGTGGATTTCATCTTTGCCCACCACCCGCTCATTTTCAAACCGTTAAAAAGGATCGATCCTGATACCTCTCAAGGTCGTACGATTCAAAAGCTGATGAAGCATGATATTACCGTTTATGCAGCCCATACCAATTTAGATGTGGCTTCTGGCGGGGTGAACGATCTCCTCGCGGATGTGATCGGAATGACTGACACAGAGGTACTCGTAGATACGGTAGAGGATAAATTGAAAAAGCTCGTCGTTTTCGTTCCGGAAAGTCACGCAGATGCTGTACGTGAGGCCCTTGGCGAGGCCGGAGCCGGTTTTATCGGCGATTACAGCCATTGTACCTTCAATACTCCTGGTACCGGTACGTTCCTTCCACATGAAGGGACAGACCCGCACATCGGTGAACAAGGAAAGCTGGAATTTGTAGATGAAGTGAAGATCGAAACAATCTATCCGATGAGTATCGAGAAGGATGTCATGGCGGCTATGCATCGAGCACACCCTTATGAAGAGGTCGCTTATGATCTTCTTGTTCTTGATAACCCTGGTAACAGGTTAGGGATTGGACGGATTGGAAAGCCGGAAGAAGAAATCACCGTCGGAGAGCTTGCGCAACAACTGAAAGAGAAATTCAGTCTTGAGGGAGTACGTGTCGTTGGCGACCTTGATAAAAAAGTGAAAAAAATCGCTGTTTCTGGTGGGGAAGGCAATGACTTCATCAGCAAGGCGTTGGTGAAGGGAGCGGATGTCTTCATCACAGGCGATATCAAATACCACTTTGCTCATGATGCCTGGATGGAAGGAATGGCGGTCATCGATCCAGGACACAACATCGAAAAAGTGATGATCGACGGCATGGCAGGTCTTTTATCGGAATGGATAAAAGCGAAGGGATCAGAAACAGAAGTTTACCGTTCAAAAGAACAGACCGATCCTTTCAAGTTTGTATAAATAAAGGAACGGGCACCAGAATCGGTGCCCTTTTTTTAGTATTCGTCCCTAAGACGGGGAGAACTGCCGGTGATGGTAACGAATAGGGCTTATTCATCCCTAAGAAGTAGGAAAACAGCCGGTGATGGTAACGAATAGGGCTTATTCATCCCTAAGAAGTTGGAAAACAGCCGATGATGGTAACGAATAAGGCTTATTCGTCCCTATGAAGTGGAAAACAACCGATGATGGTAACGAATAAGGACGATTCGCACCTATAAAAAGGAAAAATGTCAATCATGGTAACGAATAGCCTCCATTCCTTCCTTTCAAACCAGAAAAACCACAATACGGTAATGAAAAAAAACCTAACCGTCCTCGGTTAGGTTTTTTCACGCTTATTTCTTTGCTGTTTTTACTTTCGGTAGAATTTTGTGTAGTTTCACTTTTCGTTCCCTTACCCACGTGGATTCATCGTTAGGATCATATTGATCAAGGAACATGATGACTTCTTTCGTAATCGGCGTTGGAGTCGAAGCGCCCGCCGTTACAGCAACGGTTTCAACACCTTCAAGCCATTCAAGCTTGATTTCGGAGACATCAGCGATCCGGTGAGAAGGAGTCCCAGCAATCTCCCACGAAACTTGAGCAAGACGGTTTGAATTATTGCTTCGCGGATCTCCAACAACCAAGAGGAGGTCAGCGTCCACAGCTTGGACTGCAACAGCTTCTTGACGTACTTGTGTCGCTTTACAAATCTCTTCGTGTACTTCTGCCTGTGGATATTTTTCTTGAATCATATTGATTAAATGCTGTACATCCCATTGGCTCATCGTTGTCTGGTTAGTAATCAGAACTTTGTCAGCTTTGATGTCCAGATTTTTAACGTCTTCTTCTGTTTCAATCAAATGAACGATATCTGGAGCAATCCCCATCGCTCCTTCAGGTTCAGGATGGCCTTTTTTACCGATATAGGCGACGTGGTAGCCTTGTTCTCTCTTCTCTCTGATCAGGTCATGGGTGACTGTAACGTCTGGACATGTCGCATCAATCGTATGCAACCCTTTTTCCTTTGCCACACGTCTAACCTCGGGTGAAACCCCATGTGCTGTAAAAATGACGGTTCCTTTCTCTACTTGTTTCAGAATCTCAAGACGGTTAGGGCCATCAAGTGTAATTATACCTTCTTCTTCAAATGCATCAGTTACATGTTTATTGTGAACGATCATACCGAGAATGTAGATCGGTCTTGGTATATCTAGATCACTAGCTGCTTGTCGTGCAATAACCATCGCATCAACAACGCCATAACAATAACCGCGCGGTGAAACCTTCATTACCTTCATATAAAAAGGTCCTCCTTTATACATGCGCTCATGGCTATATTATAAAGGAGGACCTATCAAATTGACAAATGAATGACTGTTTAAATATAGAGCTTCGGAACCGAACTCTTTCTTTGAGAACTCGGTACAGATTGAACCTGTTTGACGTGAGGGACCTTTTGATTTTTGACCGGTTTTTTGATTTTGGTGTTTTTTACTTCTTTAATGGATGCTTTTTTGCTGGAAGCAGCTTTTTTACGATTTGAGCTGGATGTTTTTCCGCTGGATAATTTCCCACTGGATAACTTCCCACTGGATAGCTTGCCACTAGACTTTTTACCGCTTGATTTCTTACCACTGGTTGTAGACGATTTCTTTTGTTCAGGTGTTTTCTTGTTATCACTGTCTGTTTCATCATCTGAGTCTGAATCTGAAGAATAGCTTTGGTATTCCTTCAACAATTGCAGCATAGACGGGAAATTCTTGACCATAGGTCCGTATTGTTGAACGAGAGGCCTGACTGTATCAGCCATCTTCATTACTTTTTGTATATTTTCAACCATACCAATTAGGTTGAGCCCGCCACCTGCACCAGGGTTTGGTGAAAGAAACCGGCTGAAAAATCCAGCTGTACGTGCAGCAGGAAATCCCCCTCTAAAAGGCATCATCTGACCGAACTGCGAAATGGGTCCCATACCAGGGGGACCGAAACCGGGAGGCATACGGTACATAAAGATGCTCCTTTCATCATACTCTCAATAACTTTACATAAAAGTGGTTATTCTGATAAACAAGATATGCGATGGCACAATATTTGGTGTCCATCCATTGAAAGAATGGGTATCTCCCCAAAAAACATAGCGTTAGTATTGAATTTCCTCTATAATACGTAAGGAGGTTGTTTTGATTCGTCTCTTTTTGTGAAATTCTTTCCATCAGGTCATTAATGTGGATGAATTGTGGGAATTACTATTGAAGGTGATAAATTATGGATAAAAATGTTTTTGAACAACGGTTTCAATTAAAACCGTTTTTATTTGATGCAATACGGAAATTGGAATTCGAACGTCCAACCGAGATTCAAGAGCGATTGATCCCGAGCATCATCAAAGGACAGGATGTGATCGGTCAATCCCAAACGGGTTCAGGGAAGACACTCGCATTTCTTCTGCCGATTTTTGAAAAAATCAATCCGGACGTACAGAAGGTTCAAGCTGTTGTCACAGCACCAACACGTGAACTAGCTAGACAAGTTTATGATGTGGCTGTTCAATTGATTGGTGAATCAGACATCAAGGTGAAAACAGTTGTAGGTGGAACAGACCGGAAAAGAATGGTCGACCAGCTGAAGAATGAGCCTCATGTCATTATTGGAACGCCTGGTCGGATAAAAGACTTGGTCGTGCAAGAAAACTTCTCGATTTTCCATGCAGACATGCTCGTCGTTGATGAAGCGGATCAGATGCTTGACATGGGCTTCATTGAAGATGTCGATCAGATTGCTGCAAGAATGGCACATGAATTGCAAATGATGGTCTTCTCAGCAACCATTCCTGAAAATCTTCAGCCTTTCCTTCGTAAATACATGAACAACCCGAAGCATGTCCATGTAAAGCCGGAAGAAGCGGCACCTGGTGAAATCGAACATATCGCCATTCCTGTCAGACATCGTGACCGTATCGAATTGACGATTGATATCGCCAAGAAGTTCAACCCTTATTTGGCCATCATATTCGCGAATACGAAAAAAGACGCTGATGAAGTGGCTGATGCGATGCTCGCAGAAGGAATGAACGTCGATCGATTGCATGGCGACCTTCCGCCTCGTACGAGGAAGAACGTCATGAAACGAGTCGCGGATGCTGAATGTCAGTATCTTGTGGCTACGGACCTTGCTGCACGGGGTATTGACGTAAAAGGGATCAGCCATGTCATCCATTATCAGATTCCTACAGACCTTGATTACTATATTCACCGTTCCGGTCGAACAGGACGAGCTGGGATGAGTGGTATTGCAGCCGTTCTCTATGAACGTGATGAAATGGATCGTCTCGAGAAACTTGAAAAGAAAGGCATTCAATTCAAGCACCAGGACTTGAAGGGAGAAGAATGGGTCGAGGTAAATGTTCAGAGACCGAAACCGAAAAAGAAGAACTCTCCAAATGAATTCGTCATGCCTAAGCCTAAAAAAGTAAAGCCTGGTTACAAGAAGAAGTTCCAAGAAAAACAGAAGCAACAATACAGAAAGAGAAACAAATAGACTTTAGGGGGAATCAGAGATGTTGAAATTGGGATCCCACGTGTCGATGAGTGGTAAAAAGATGTTATTGGGAGCGAGTGAAGAAGCTGTATCATACGGTGCTAATACATTCATGATCTATACAGGTGCTCCTCAGAATACAAGGCGAAAAGCCATTGAAGAATTGAACATCGAGAACGGAATCGCCCATATGAAGGAAAATGGTATCGAGGACATCGTTGTCCATGCGCCGTACATCATCAATATCGGGAATACGACAAAGCCACAAACCTTCCGTTTAGGGGTAGACTTTCTTCAGTCGGAAATCGAGCGTACAGACGCAATCGGTGCGACACAAATCGTGCTCCACCCTGGTGCCCATGTCGGTGCAGGCCCAGAAGCGGGTATCAAAAAGATCATTGAAGGCTTGAATGAAGTATTATCGACTGAACAAAATGTTCAAATCGCTCTTGAAACGATGGCAGGAAAAGGATCAGAATGCGGAAGGACGTTTGAAGAGCTTGCAGCGATTATAGATGGCGTATCAAATAACGAAAAGCTCTCAGTATGTTTTGATACATGCCATACCCACGATGCAGGGTATGACCTGGTCAATGACTTCGATGGTGTCCTTGATGAGTTTGACAGAATTATTGGGATCGATCGTTTGAAAGTCCTGCATGTCAATGATAGTAAGAATGAGCGAGGGGCTGCAAAAGACCGCCACGAGAACATTGGGTTCGGAAAGATCGGTTTTGAAGCGTTGAATTATATTGTTCATCACCCTCAGCTTAAAGAAGTACCGAAAATCCTTGAGACCCCTTATGTCGGAGAAGATAAGAAAAATAAAAAACCTCCTTACCAACACGAAATCCACATGCTACGAAACAAACAATTCGATGACTCTTTGTTAGAGAAAATCATGCAAGCATAAACGAAGAAAGAGGAAAACCATGATGGTTTTCCTCTTTTTTTACGGTTGATTTTCATGCGAACAGGGCTCAATCAACGTATAATCGACTGGAACATGACCTGGATCGTTTGAGCAACTTGAGGGTTGGTCACCGCTTCGATCTTTTTAAGGATCCGCTCCCTCTGTTTCGCATTAGCCACATCGATTTTTTCTTCTCTAAGTATACGGACGACTTTGGCGGCTTGCGAATCTGTCAGTTGAATATTGTACTGCGATGCCAAAGCAATCAATTCTTCTGCAGATAACGTATTAAGTTTATGATTGATCATCTGTTGTAGAAAAGGATTCATCATTCGTTCCCTCCTCTTGCATACTTTATGAAGGAGAGAATGAATCTGTGCTTGTATGTTTATGCTCAAGGCTCTGTTAAAGAAAGTTGCTCAGCTTTAGGCGGACGCTTTCCCAGGGGATACGCTTGAGACGCCGCCTTCCGCTTTTATTTCTTTAAAGATAAACGCTAAAAGCTAACAGAGCCATTTTAATATAAGAGGAGCCAGAGTAGCGGATTTGTAGTTTTTTGACGATATATGTCTAGGGATTTATTGGTGCTTGCACTAGGTATTGGTAAGTTTATTTAGTATAATAAAAATACTATGTTAAGGATATAGGGGTGCATGCTATGCAATATTGTCAATCTGACAACACATTTGCAGCCTTTCAACATATCATGAACGACCTGACAGACGATCTCTATCTTCTTATTAAACCGAACGGAACCATTGTTGAATCGAATCGGTTAGCAAAAGAAACCATCCTGGAAATGGGTTCCGATAACTTTTATCATTTGTTCCTTAAAGAAGATCAGCCGATGGTCTATTCATTTATAGAAGAACTGTCTTCACATCAGTCAGGTACTGAAACGTTTCTACAACCGCTGATGGACAAGATGGTCGCCATTGAATATCGTGGAAAAGCGGTTGAAAATGAAATTGTCCTTTTAGGAAAGATCAAGGAAAACAAACAGAGCGGACACTCTAGTGAAATGGACTATCGAAAGCTTTACGAAAAAGAACATGAGTTCCGTAAATTCATGTTCCGTGAGTTGGAAATTGGCATTCTTACAATCACTTCGACCAATGAGATTGATTGCTGCAATGAACGCATGAAGCTATTTGTCGATCTGGAATCCGTCAATCAATTAATTGGTCAAAATCTTCTCCACTTAAATGACCTCCATCCTTTGTTATCCCAAATGAAACAGATGACAAAAGAAATCCGCGCCTCGAAGATTGTAAACGAGCGGTTCTATTATGAAGATGATGTCCTGTATCAGGTCAAAGGGTTATATTTCGAATCTGACCAGAGTATCAGGTTTGTCCTTTATGACCGGTCACATCAGCAACGCTTTGAGAATCTTCTGTTATATAAAAAACAGATGGAATCGGTCTCTCATCTAGCTGCCGGTGTTGCCCATGAATTGCGGAACCCTCTGTCAGTCATTCAAGGGTTCATACAGCTTTCTGCAGTCACGAAGGACTTCAGCAAATATTATGATACGGTCCTTTCTGAATTGTCACGGATGAATGAAATCATCGAGGATTTCTTATCTGTCTCAAGAAGGAAGATGCATAAGCAGAAGCAGCGGCCTGACCTTATCCTTAAATCATTGATACACATCATTCAATCAGAGTGTCTGTTACATAATCTTTATTTCGAATACCATGTGGAAGAGTCGGAACAATATAGCATGGTGAATGAATCCATGATGAAACAAATCATCTTGAATCTATTGAGAAACGCTGTAGAGGCCTATGAACGCCAGCAGGAGAGCAGATTCATCCGGCTGAGTGGCGTAGTGAAGGATGATCATTATGAAATCTTATTTGAAGACGATGGTCCTGGAATGGAACAGAGTGTCCTCGACCAATTAGGGAAGCCTTTCTTTACGACAAAGGAGAGAGGGAACGGGATAGGGATTCCGCTATGTAAGAAAATTGTAGAGGACCATGGAGGGACATTTCAGATCACGAGTGAGCTTGAAAAAGGAACGCAAATCCTTTTCACGATCCCCTTTATAACTGAAAAGAACAGCTGACCGCTCAGCTGTTCTTTTTGTATCATTTATTAAAAGTAAAAATGAAATACGAAATTTAAAATGAATAACGAAGCCATGACGTACATCGTCCTTGGTACTTGCTTGAATTGACCGACCGCCATTTTGATGATCGGGTAGACGATGAATCCGAAGGCCAGTCCATCCACGATACTATAGGTCAATGGAATCAATGCGATGATCATGAAGGCTGGAAAACTTTCAGTGAAATCCTCTAAAGGAATGTACTGAATGGATTGCATCATTACACCGCCGATGATAATCAAAATAGGTGCGATAGCCGCGTCAGGAATGCCAGATAGTACAGGAATGGCGAATACGGATAGAATGAATAACAATCCTGCCGTCAAAGCAGTAAGACCTGTACGTCCACCTTCTGCAATACCGGATGCACTTTCAGCAGTGGAGATCGTAGGACTTGTTCCGAACATGCCGGATAAGACACTGGAGAAAGCACTGGACTGGAAAGAACGATTGAATTGGCTATCTTTTGGCAGCATCCCGTGGAGTAGTCCCATGTTTTCAACAATGAGGATCAGTGCCAGCGAGAATGAGGCGATCCAGAAGTCCATCGTTATCCAGCTTGTTAAGTCCGCTTCAAACAAGAGAAGAGATGCACTTTCATCCATTGATTTCCCTTCAGGTGTCAGGTTCAGGAAATAGGCTAGTACTGAAATCAGCAGGACCGAAAGGATGAATCCACCTTTTATTTTTTTTACATAAAAGGTTAAACAGATGAGAAAGCCAGCAAGAGCCAACAAGGTTGTTGGTTCACTGAGATCTCCAAGCTTCACAAACGTGTCGGGGCTCTTCTCGACGATGCCTGCTTTTTGAAGTCCGATGAAGGCAAGGAACAATCCAATACCTACTGTGATCCCATGTTTCAATGACTCTGGAATTGATCTGGATAAGAGGGACTTGATTGGTGTGAAGGCAGCCAGACAGAAGAGGAAACCGGCCATAACGACAGCACCTAATCCTTCTTGCCATGTCAGCCCCATTCCTTCGACGATTGTATAGGTGAAAAATGCATTGACCCCCATGCCAGGTGACAAAATAATAGGAGCGTTTGCATATAATCCAATAAAGAGGCAAGAGATGATACTGACCAAGATCGTTGCCATCAATGCGCCGTAATAGGGTATGCCTGCATCAGCCAAAATCAATGGATTGACGATGATGATGTAGCTGATCGTGAAAAACGAGGTAATACCCGCTAACACTTCTTGTTTGATCGTCGTTCCAAAAGCTGAAAGTCGAAACCAATTTTCAATAAATTGTTTCATCAGTTACCTTTCTTTCTTAGTTTTAACCCTCTCCCACCCATGGCAGAAAAGTTCTACCACGATTGTTTATTATAGCGGATTTTTTAAGAGTTTCAAGCCGACATGATATAATCGGTACATAAAATAAAAATGAGGAGTGACCCATGGTACAACCTAAACAACATAAAAAAGAGAGTCTCGGGCATTTGATTTATCGTATCATCATGATTATCCTCGGAGCGGCCTTAGCAGCTGCCTCGATCGAGTTGTTCCTGATTCCAAACCAGATCATCGATGGTGGGATCATCGGGGTATCCTTGATTCTTGATTATCTTTCACCTTTGAACTTTGCTGTATTGGTCATCATTTTGAATATTCCTTTCATGTTTGCAGGTTATAAACAAATCGGGAAGACATTCGTCATTTCATCAATGGTAGGGATTTTGAGCCTCGCAGCCTTTGAAACGTTGTTGCATAATTTTGAACCGTTCACGAATGAATTGATTTTAGCGACCGTTTTTGGAGGTCTGGTTCTCGGGGTAGGTGTCGGGCTCGTGATTCGGCATGGGGGATCGTTGGATGGCACGGAGATTTTCGGAATTCTGATTACGAAGAAGATCCCTTTTTCAATCGGGGAAATTGTCATGTTCCTCAACATCTTCGTATTTGGTTGGGCAGGTTTCGTTTTCGGTCTCGAACGGGCAATGTATTCGATACTTACATACTATATCGCCTTCAAAACGATTGATACCGTTATCCAAGGACTGGATGAAACCAAAGCCGTCTTGATCGTATCCGATCATTATGAAGAAATTTCCGGTGCAATTTTGGATCGACTTGGCCGCGGTACGACCAAGCTGATGGGTAAGGGTGGTTATACAGATGCCCAGAAGGAAGTCATCTATGCTGTCATAACAAGACTTGAAGTGACGAAGCTGAAAAATATTGTATACGATATTGATAAGCAAGCGTTTATTACGATTATGAATACACAGGAAACAAAGGGTGCCAAATTCAAATCACCGATTCACTAAGGTGCACCTGTAAAATAATGTATAAAAACCTCATTTACTTGCAAATAGGTATAGCAATCGACTATTATGAAAGACGTGTGTCAAAATACCTAATGTAAATGAGGTGTTTTTATTGAAAAAAATCGTATATCTACTTTCGACTTTTGGCTTAATACTGTTTATTGCATTTTCTTATACACTCGTAAAAAATCATCAATTGAAACAGCAGCTTAGTGACCAAAAAGAAGAAAACCTGATGCTCGAATCTGAAAAGGATTACCAGCAGATGATTGCTTTTTATAAGCAGAGGAGTCAAGGGAACAAGCCTCAAGCCAGTGGCTACGTTCTTAGAAAGGAAGCCCGTAAGCTTGCCAAGCAATTTGAAAAGCAGAGTGAGGGTCGCTTTAAAGAAGAGTGGGGTCGTTTTCTTGTTCAGGAATCTTTACGTAAGGACGTCGATCCCTATATCGTTTATGAATTGCTTAGGGTTGAAACAGGGAATAAATTCGATCCAACACTTGTAGGACCTGAAACAAAGTATGGACGAGCTTATGGAATGGCTCAGTTCATGGAAAATACCGCTCCATGGATTGCTAAAATGGCAGGAATGAAATATGAGGGGAAAGAACAATTGTTTGACCCTTACTATGCCATTCAACTTTCAATCGTCTATCTGGATTACCTGCACGCAAAGTATGACGATTGGGACAAAGCATTGACAGCTTACCATCGAGGCATGTATGGACTTGAGCAATACATCCAGAAAGAAGGGCATGCAAAGAGCTGGTATGCGAAAGAAATACAAGAAAAAGCTGAAAAACAAGAACTTATTGCAGTGAAAGATAAGTGATCCTGCATTCGGAGGTTGACACGACCATCGTCAGCCTCTTTTTTCTTTGGTCAAAACAGACAGCTTTACAATCACGAATTTTGAGATATACTAATAAAGTAAATCGTAATCATTCCTAATTATATATATTTGTCTTTTGAAAGGGGATCACGATGAAATCGAATGTCGTATCCATTAACAATGTATCATTTCAATATCAAAACAGAGCAGTCCTGGAGAAAATCAACCTAGAGGTTCCAGAGGGATCGTTCCTTGCACTACTTGGCCCGAATGGTTCAGGTAAGTCGACGTTGATTAAATTGATTCTCGGCTTGCTTCCTCCTCAACAAGGCGAAATCAAGTTGTTCGGGGAAAGCATGAAGAAGTTCCGCTCATGGCATAAAATCGGGTACGTCTCCCAAAAGGCGAACAGCTTCAATAGTGGATTTCCAGCAACCGTGTTTGAAGTGGTCTCAATGGGGCTATTCGGGAAAATCGGCATGTTCCGTTTTCTCTCAAAAAGCGATAAAAGAAGAGTGAGTGAAGCGATTCGAACAGTCGGCTTAGAGGAATATGCGAGCCGTAATATCGGTGAGTTGTCTGGTGGTCAGCAACAACGTGCTTTTATTGCGAGAGCACTCGTCAGTGATCCGCAGCTGATGATTCTGGATGAACCGACAGTTGGCGTCGATGCCTCTTCTGTTGATGATTTTTACAAGCTTTTGAAAAAATTGAACCAGGAAAATGGAATTACGCTCATTCTTGTCACGCATGATATGGGTCCTGTCACCAACTTGGTTACACATGTTGCTTGCCTGAACAAGCGACTGCATTTCCATGGAGACACGAATGAATATGAGGCGATGGGGGATCATGAGTTATCCTCTTTCTATGGCCATCCCGTACATGCGGTGAACCATCATCATGACTAGAGGTGCGATTTAATGATTGAAGAATTTCTACAATATGATTTTATAAGGAATGCTGTATTCGTCGGTTTGATGATTGGATTTTTAGCACCATTACTTGGCGTGTTCATCGTCGTAAGACGGCAGGCTTTGATTGCTGATGCACTATCTCATATTACACTTGCGGGTATTGCAGCGAGCTTGTTGTTAAGTAAACAATTCCTTGCACTGAAAATGCTCAATCCAGTCTATCTCGGAATGGCTTTTTCTGTGACAGGCTCGATTTTCATTGAAAAGTTGAGGAAGGAATATAAACATTATCAAGAGCTGGCGATTCCCATCATCCTATCGATTGGAATCGGACTGAGTGTCGTTTTCATCTCATTAGCGAATGGCTTCAATACAGATTTGTTCAACTACCTGTTCGGAAGCATCATTGCTGTTGATACATCAGACGTTTGGATGGTGCTAGGAATTTTGATCTTTGTCCTTCTTGCCATTGTTCTCTTTTATAAAGAATTATTCTTACTTTCTTTTGATGAAGATCAAGCTCAAGTTGCTGGAATAAGGTCTAGGTTCATCCAATTCCTATTTATGATTATGGTGGCTCTAGTTATTGCCGGTTCAATGAGAATCGTCGGGATTTTACTGGTATCCTCATTGATCACATTACCAGTAGCGGCGAGCATCCGCATCGCGAATGGTTTTAAACAGGCGATTTGGATTGCTGTGTTGTTTGGAGAGCTCTCTGTGATCACTGGCTTGATTACCGCCTATTATTTCGATTTGGCTCCAGGTGGGACCATTGTGTTATTTGCAGCCTTCATCCTTATTTTCGTAATTGGATGGAAAAAGTACCGATATTCATTCACTCATAAGGAGGAAAAGGCATGAATGTAAGGGATGCACTGGATATCCTTAAAGAAAACGGTTATAAGCATACGCGTAAACGGCAAATGTTTCTTGAGCTTTTTTCGGCTGAACGTCGATATTTGACCGCTAAGGACGTTCTTGAGCATTTGAAAACATCTTTTCCTGGATTGAGCTTTGATACCATTTATCGAAACTTAGCTGTATTTACCGAGCTGGGCATACTTGAAGAAACAGAATTAGATGGCGAAAAACATTTTCGATATTCCTGTTCCACGTCCGGTCATCACCATCATATGATTTGTCTTCAATGCGGGAAGACGAATGCCATTGAAGCATGTCCTATGAGAGACATCCAATCAAAGGATTTTCTGATTACTGACCACAAATTCGAAATATATGGATACTGCCAGGAATGTCATTAATGGAAATTGTTGGATGAATCCTAAATTTTTACTAGATGTTATGAAAATAACTGGAATGAGGAACTCTATTTGTTAAGGAGGAGATCTTCATGCCAACTGTTAAATGTAATGTAGCGAACTGCACATATTGGGGCGAAGGGAACAATTGCCAAGCTGATGCAATCCTGGTTGAAATCGATCAGCATGCGAATGAAGATTATGACATGTCTGTCACTTCAAGTATTGCTGAAGAAGCATTGCATCGCGATCAGGCAAGGCACAGCGCTGAAACATGCTGTCATACGTTCCGTCCAAAGCATTAATCCCTAGAAGGAATCCATCCACCACGGATGGATTTTTTATATTGTTCTCTTGTTTAACAATCATTGTCATTATGAAAGCAGAAAGAGATACGAATAATAAGAAGGCTCCTCCACTTTTATGAAAGAGAGGGATTGCTGATGGAAAATCGATACGATCGCGAAGAACGAAAGGATCGTGAGTACGAAGCAGACTTTATGGAAGAAACAGCCGCAGAGGTTCTCCCTCTTCCAGAGCAAGAACGAGTAGATGATAGACGCGGAAATCATGAGGAGGAGTTGGATCAGGAGACGGATGACTTGAATGAAGGCAGAGGAGTCGGTTACTTTGCGCTTGCCTTGTCAGTCTTATCCTTGTTCTTCCTCCCGGTATTGTTAGGTGCTGCAGGAATCATCGTAGGATTCTTTGCAAGAAGAAGAGGAGCACGTTCGTTAGGGAACTGGGCGATCGGACTGGGGATTGTTTCAATCGTCGTCAGCTTGATTTTCGTCCCATTTTTCTAATTTGTAAGAAGGCAGCTAAGCTGCCTTCTTTTTTCGTCTACGTATTTTGGTCGACGAGTTTTTGAATGAAACTCCAGGCATCCTCTTCAGTAAGTTCCTCACTCAAATGGAATGTTGTGAAGAATGAGCCCTTGTCAGTGTTGAATGAAATGAAAAGGAAATCGGATCCGTTTTTGTTCGCCTCAGCATATTCGACGGTTACGTGTTTGATCTTCTTTTCTTTAGCATCAGACATTTGATTAGGCATATTGCTTATTGTTAACGTAATCACGCTGTCACCTTCATAAGGTCCGTAAAGGACTTTCTGATCTTCGTTGGAAGTTGAAGGGAGGTCTTTCTTTTTGCCGATATTTTCACTAAAGGCGATATCGGCAACATGTCGGCTCCCGTTCGCTTTTCCGTTCACTTCAGGCGGGAATTGGATATCCACATAGCTTACTTCATAATCGGTGTCCTCCGGCAGTGATACATTAAATCCAACGTGTTCTTCCATTTCTTCCTTAATGTCCTCAGGAAGTCCGTTAGTGGAACTAATCGTGCACCCCGCAAGAAGCATGATACAACTGACGATAAAGATAAGTTGTTTCAAAAAACCACTCCATTTACATATGATTACTACATTTACGTGGAAGTGGGCAAAACGTTTCATAAAATTAAAAAAGCTGGCCTTTTTCGGCCAGCTTAAGCATTATACTTTCTGAGACTCTTCTTCTTTCGCTTTTTTTGCATGGTACTCTTCTGCAAGCTTATCGACTTCTTTTTTCAACTCATCAACCATAATGTCCTCTGGAATCTTCCGGATGATTTCCCCATGTCTGAAAAGAAGGCCTTCGCCACGAGCGCCTGCGATACCGATATCGGCTTCACGGGCTTCTCCGGGACCGTTTACAGCACATCCAAGTACCGCAACTTTAAGTGGAGCTTTAATTTTTGAAATATATTCTTCAACCTCATTCGCAATGGAAATCAAGTCAATTTCGATACGACCACATGTCGGGCAAGAAATCAGTGTCGCAGCGTTGGATGCTAATCCGAATGTTTTCAACAGTTCACGAGCGACCTTCACTTCCTCGACAGGATCAGCACTCAAGGAAATACGGACCGTGTTACCGATTCCTTTGTTAAGGATGATACCAAGACCTGCAGCACTTTTTACGGTTCCGGCAAACAGCGTACCGGACTCCGTAATACCCAAGTGTAGCGGGTAATCGAATGCTTTCGCAGCTTTCTCGTATGCTTCAACCGCAAGATTGACATCGGATGCTTTCATCGAAACGATGATGTCGTGGAAATCCAAGTCCTCTAGAATCTTAATGTGGTTCAGAGCACTTTCCACCATGCCGTCTGCAGTAGGATATCCGTATTTTTCAAGAATTTTTCGTTCCAATGAACCGGCATTAACACCGATTCGGATCGGAATTCCTTTTTCTTTCGCTGCTTTAACGACTGCTTCTACTTTTTCTTTTCTACCAATGTTTCCTGGGTTGATCCGGATTTTATCGGCACCGCCCTCAATCGCTTTCAGTGCAAGCTTGTAATCGAAATGAATATCGACGACAAGGGGGATGTTTATTCTCTTTTTGATTTCTGCGATCGCCTCAGCATCTTCCATGTTCGGACATGCAACTCGGACGACCTGGCAGCCTGCTTCTTCCAAACGAAGAATTTCAGCTACTGTCGCTTCTACATCATGGGTTTTAGTCGTTGTCATACTTTGTACTACTACTTCATTGTTTCCGCCAATTGTCAGGTTTCCAACTTTAACGGGTCTTGTTTTCGTACGGTGAGTAATTTCACTCATGTATTTATCGCTCCTTTAAGGACGTCTGCTTCCTAAGTTAACGACTTCATTTTAGCAATGATTTGAAGGTTTTGGCAAGGAAATGTGTTTATGGATAATGCGGAAATCGATAAGTATGTGCTGCTTTGATGTTATGAGCGGATATCCCCTCATTCAGCCTTTCGAAGTCGGCAACGGCCACTTCAATGGATACAGGGAGATTCCCGTTATGCAGCCGTTCTAAAATGGTGAGCATTGTTTCGCCTGGTTGGACAATGATTTCTTTATACGCTTGCTGAGTCTCTTCTTCGGAATAGGCTGCTTGTACAGGGAGAGCTTCTGCCTTCGTTGAAGGTAGTGTGCCGAACTTTAAGTCAAAGTAAACGCTGTATAATAAGAGGAAGAAAAGAAGAACGATACTGAATTTCTTCATGTCATAACGCCTCCATTTTTTAATCATTCGTCCGTACATGTATATGCTTGTCCAAAGTGTTTATTCGATGTAAATTGAAATTATTGGTCATATGATGGTACAACTTGTAAAATAAAAGGGAGAACCTACAGAAATTCAAATTTAATACGTATGGTATAAGGAATTCTTTATAAAGGAGAATGGGTATGAATTTGAAAAAATGGATGATGACAGCCGTTCTAGCTGCTTGTATGATACCTGGCGTAGCATTCGCAGATGCTGCACCTGGTGATATTATCGTGACATTAGGAGAGGACTTGAAAGAGAACCAGAAACAAGAGCTTTTGAAAGAAATGGACGTCCCTTCTGATGTGGAGACGATCACTGTAACGAATGAAGAAGAACATAATTACCTTGGTGACTATATATCGAAAGCCCAAATCGGAACCCGTGCTATCTCTTCTACGAAAATTACAATTGGTGAGAAGGACTCAGGATTGAATGTGGAGACGAACAACATCAATTGGGTTACGGAAGAAATGTATGCCAATGCCCTGACAACTGCAGGAGTGAAGGATGCGGATATTTATGTAACTGCACCGTTCGAGGTGTCCGGAACAGCTGGTTTGACTGGGATTCTGAAGGCATATGAAGTCACTACCGATATTGAAATTCCAGAAGAAAAGAAACAGGTTGCCAACGAAGAAATGGTCAAAACGGTCAAATTAGGTGATCGTATCGGGGCTGATAAAGCCACTGAATTGATGACCAAAATCAAGAATGAACTTGCCGAAAATCCGGTTGAAACAGAAGAAGACTTACGAGCACTTATCAAACGCGTAGCTGATGATATTGGAATTACGTTAACTGAAGAAGAACTGAATGGGCTCGTATCCTTGTTCAATAAAATGAAGGATATCAACATTGATTGGGATCAGGTGAAGAGCAACCTCGAGAATGTTCGGAACAATCTGAGTGAATTTTTGAATAAAGAAGAAACAAAAGGATTCATCCGAAATATATTGGACTTCTTCATCGCACTGATTGAAGCATTGAAAAACCTATTTAAATAGTTGAAAGCGGGACCTATGTGGTCTCGCTTTTTTATTGTAAATTCTGTTTGCTTTTCTTGATGGTAAAAAAACAGAAGCGTAAGGCGGCGACTCCGGCGGGAAAAGCAACAGCTGAAGACCCCGCAGACCGAGGTCGAGGAGGCTGAAGCGTTGCCCGCGGAAAGCATCCGCCTGAAGCTGTCCAAAAATAACAAAATTATTGTAAAAAAGACCCTGAGCCAATAGAGGTGTCAGGGTCTGTGTTGTTATTCTTCTGTTGTTTTTGGTGCTGGAACGTTCTTGACAGTAAGTGAAAGCATCGTGATTGCTGCAATCCAATATAAAAGGAATTGACCTGGAACCATGATGTTCAATGATTCTAATAGTGCAAAGAAAATGGTCGGAAGAGTGACTGCGTAAGCAGACAAAATCCACAACTGTCGATAAGAGAGGTTCCGTTTCATGATATTTTTCACAATAAGTCCGATTAGTGCAAGGACAGTCACACCTATGAATTTAAGTGCTGTCATGAAGATGTATGCTGCGATGATGACAACAGTGATGATAAGTGGCAGAAGATTATTCGCTGACTCTACAAATCCGGTAATATCACTTTTCTTGAACGTCATATCCTTCATCATCATATAATCGAATGTTTCGGCGGACCCTTCGGTAATGATAATCGTTTTGTCACTAAGAATAGCCATGACATTGTTGTATTGCTCCAAGTCGTCCCTTGTGACAGTGTTGGTCGTATCAAATATGAAGGTTTCCCCATCAATCTCACGCTTAATCGGTTCTTCCATATCAGAGGTCAACGTTCCATCCTTGAATGTAAAATCAGGTACGTCCTCGTTCAAAACTTTATCGAGACTGGTTGCCATTCCGGAAATCGTCACACCGATGTTTGTTCCGATAAAGATGAAAGCAATCAGCATCATGATGAAAACATAACCGATCGTTTTTCCAATCTTTTGGAATCTGAAGGTCGCCATTTGTTGAGGTGAGTAAAGACTCGTGGCGAACTGTTTGAAAATGTTCATGAATATCCCCCTTTAATCATCTAGCTTCATTTTATCTTTCCTATACGGAGGGGACAAGCAATAAGTTGCACTTTATCTTCAAAAACAAAATTTACAAAAAAATTAAAAAACATTAATAGTCTTTACAAACATGAGAGGTTCCGTAATAATGAATGGGGCAAATTATGTCGAATATTAAATGTAGGGGATGAATGAATTGGATTTAGACATTCAAAAGATGATATTCGAATTCGTCGGCGGACTCGGTATCTTCCTGTTTGGTATCAAGTATATGGGAGATGGTCTGCAGAATTCGGCTGGTGATCGGCTAAGGAATATCCTTGATCGATTCACATCGAACCCGTTCATGGGGGTTCTTGCAGGTATTATCGTTACCATATTGATTCAATCAAGTTCAGGAACGACAGTACTTACGGTAGGATTGGTCAATGCCGGTTTCATGACACTCAGACAAGCAATCGGAGTCATCATGGGAGCGAATATTGGTACGACAGTCACAGCATTTATCATCGGGATTGAAATTAAGGAGTATGCATTGCCGATTCTAGCAGTTGGGGCATTATTGCTATTCTTCTTTAATTCAAAACGAATCAAGTATATCGGACAGGTATTCTTTGGATTCGGTGCGCTATTTTATGGATTGGACTTGATGGGTTCAGGAATGAAGCCATTACGATCCCTAGAAGCATTCCAACAGTTGACCATTGACATGTCTGAAACACCACTATTAGGTGTGGTCATTGGAACGCTATTCACAGTAATTGTACAAAGTTCGAGTGCCACAATCGGAATCCTCCAAGAACTCTATGCTCAAGGTGCAGTCAATTTAGATGCTGCTTTACCTGTATTATTCGGGGATAATATTGGTACGACAATTACAGCTGTATTGGCAGCAATCGGTGCAAGTGTTGCTGCAAGGCGTGCTGCGTTGACCCACGTGATTTTCAACTTGTTGGGTACAATCATCTTCTTGTTATTACTTATACCGTTCAGAGAATATGTTGAATTCCTGGCGGATACATTCAACTTGAATGAAAAAATGCAAATCGCATTCGCTCATGGTTCATTTAACTTTGCGAATACAGCGATCCAATTCCCGTTCATCGGTTTCTTAGCTTATCTTGTAACGAAGATGGTACCAGGGGACGATGTGGAGATTGAATATAAAGCGAAGCATTTGGATCCAATTTTCTTAGAAAAATCACCAGCTGTTGCACTCGGGCAAGCTAAGCTCGAAGTATTGCGTATGGCTGACTATGCGAAAAAAGGATTACATGAGACGTTCGCATATTTAGATACGAAGAGTAAGAAGAATGCGGACAAAGCGGCCCAATATGAAGAAGCGATCAACAATCTGGATCAAAGGATTACAGAATACCTTGTCCAGTTATCTTCCTATACGTTATCTACTCATGATTCTGAACAGCACTCCATCTTGATGGATGCGGTCCGTGATATTGAACGTATCGGAGATCATATGGAGAATATCGTTGAACTTGTCGAATATCAAATGAGTCATAAAGTCGATCTATCAGAAACGGCTATTAACGATCTCAATGAAATGTTCGAGCTGACGATGTCAACAATTGATGAAGCTTTCCATGCAATGGACGAAAACGATAAGGAAAAAGCAAGAAAAGTCGTGAAAATGGAAAATGACATTGATAAAATGGAAAGAACACTACGCAAGCAGCATATTCTTCGCCTGAATGAAGGGAAGTGCAGCGGTGCAGCAGGAATCGTCTTCGTTGATATCATCAGTAACCTAGAACGTATCGGTGACCATGCTGTCAACATCGCTGAATATGTATTAGGAGAAGAGGAGTAATATGACCATTTTCGCTTGGATTCTTATTTCGACTTTATTAGCGTTGGCTTTTGTGGGACTGATCTATCCGATCATTCCCTCATCACTTTTTTTAATTGCAGGCTATCTGGTGTACGGCTGGATGTTCAGCTTCGAGCCCCTTACGTGGGTTTTCTGGATGATCCAAGGGATTCTCGTCATCCTTTTATACGTCACCGATTATGCGAGTAACTTTTACGGCGTCAAAAAACGTGGTGGAAGCAAGTATGCGATTTGGGGAAGTACGATTGGTCTTTTGATCGGCCCTTTTGTTATCCCTATAATCGGAATCCTGATCGGACCATTCTTAGGGGCGATCATCGGGGAACTCCTCCATCAAAAAGGAGATGTCAAGCAAGCGATTAAAGTAGGGATCGGATCATTATTGGGCTTTATCGGCGGTACAACAGTGAAGCTCATCATCCAAGCAGGTATGGTGATCTACTTCTTGATGAAAGTATTATAAAGTATTGCATACAGGGGCATTCCGTGGTATATTACTTCTTGTCCCTGTTTTGCTTTACTTATTTCCAACAAAAACAGGATTGACTTTTGTCGACAAAGATGTTATTCTAAATCTTGTCGTTAAAATGATATTTATTCCACAGTAGCTCAGTGGTAGAGCTATCGGCTGTTAACCGATCGGTCGCAGGTTCGAGTCCTGCCTGTGGAGCCATGGCGGTGTAGCTCAGCTGGCTAGAGCGTACGGTTCATACCCGTGAGGTCGGGGGTTCGATCCCCTCCGCCGCTACCAATTCTTTAATATCATGGCGGTTGTGGCGAAGTGGTTAACGCACCGGATTGTGGTTCCGGCATTCGTGGGTTCAATTCCCATCAGCCGCCCCATTTAGAAACATCACCACATACATAATGGACCCTTAGCTCAGTTGGTCAGAGCAGTCGGCTCATAACCGATTGGTCGTAGGTTCGAGTCCTACAGGGTCCACCACTTACCCTAGGTAAGGATATCATATGGAGGTATACCCAAGTCTGGCTGAAGGGAGCGGTCTTGAAAACCGCCAGGGGTGTAACAGCCCGCGGGGGTTCGAATCCCTCTACCTCCTCCATTTTTATACTTAAGTTCATTCTTATGAAATCGATTTGTCCTAAAACAACTCTCAACGTTCAGCATTAGCTAGTAGAGGAAACAACATACAGGACATACATCGTCCGTAAACTAATATCGTCGCGGGTGGAGCACGTAGGAATAAGCTACGAAGCATAAGCTTCAGCGTACAGATTTAGCAACTACTTGGTTAATCCTTCTGAAATCTGGACGGAAGACATACAGTACATCTTCAGCAACTAAGAGGTACATCGTCCTTAAACTTTATTATCGTCGCGGGGTGGAGCAGTCTGGTAGCTCGTCGGGCTCATAACCCGAAGGTCGTAGGTTCAAATCCTATCCCCGCAACCAATTTAAAACTCACTACTTAGATTGTAACTTACATGTGGAGTACCCGAAGATGTGCAACCAAATTTAACTACATATGGCTCGATAGCTTAGTCACGAGCGGTTCAGCGCCGAATAAGCGGCGAGTTGTCCCGACGCAGCCAGCAACGATAGCATTTGCTGGTAGAGAAAGGGACAGGGAAACCGACGGACAATTTAACTACATAAGGCTCGATAGCTCAGTCGGTAGAGCAGAGGACTGAAAATCCTCGTGTCGGCGGTTCGATTCCGTCTCGAGCCACCATTTTGAAAACTTCTAAACCCAGAAGTTTTTTTATTTTGTCTAAAGAAGATGAACTAGCTTATATAGCTCTAATAGAATAGAACTTTTCAGCGCTGATGAAGATCAAAACGACGGGGAAAAGCCTAGGAAAAGATCTTCATAACGCTAATGAAGATCAAAACGAGGGGGAAAGCCCGACGAAAAGATCTTCATAACGCTAATGAAGATCAAAAGGAGGGGGAAAGCCCGACGAAAAGTCCTTCATCCCCTTGATGAAGGACAAAACACCGAGCGAATCCCATCGAAATGTCCTTCATCCCCTTGATGAAGGACAAAACATCGAGCGAATCCCATTGAAAGGTCCTTCATCCCCTTAACATAGTCTTCATACTAACAAAATTTCTTTTATTAAACCCTAAATCAAACTTTATAAAAACACGCCCGATGCACAGTGTTTAAAAATTGAATCCACTGGGTAAATTTGATATGGTTAGAAATGTAGGCACTTAACTCGTGCTTTTTAACTACATATCTAAAAGGAGGAGATTCAATTGGCAAAACATGAACTACCTGCACTACCGTATGAGTTCAACGCTCTTGAACCTCACATTGACGAAGAAACGATGAAAATCCACCATGGCAAACACCATAACGCATATGTAACAAAGCTGAATGGTGCACTTGAAGGGCATGCGGATCTACAAGATAAAAGCATTGAAGCGCTTATGAGCGACCTGGATGCTGTACCTGAAGATATCCGTACTGCTGTCCGTAACAATGGTGGCGGACATGCCAACCACACGTTGTTCTGGCAAGTGCTAAGCCCGAATGGTGGAGGAGCTCCTGCTGGTGAATTAGCTGACGCAATCAACTCCAAGTTCGGAAGCTATGACCAATTTAAAGAAGAATTCTCAAATGCAGCAGCTGGACGTTTCGGTTCTGGATGGGCTTGGTTAGTCGTAAACAATGGCGAACTAGAAGTAATGAGCACACCAAACCAAGATACACCATTGATGGAAGGCAAGACACCTATCCTTGGACTTGACGTTTGGGAGCATGCTTACTACTTGAACTATCAAAACCGTCGTCCGGACTACATTTCTGCATTCTGGAATGTAGTAAACTGGGACGAAGTTACAAAACGTTATAACGAAGCGAAATAATCAAATCAAGATTAAAAGAAGGGCCAAAAAAATGGTCCTTCTTTTTTTATGTCAAAAAACAGGCTTGTTCAAAATTGGACAAAAGTGGAAAAATCAGGATGTTGGGACGTGCAACCAACACCAGCCTCCTTTATTGGACATAAAACTAATAAGAGTGAAAATAAAGGAGGAAGAAATAGGTGTCTTTTCCACAAGATGATCAATATACCTCAATTCCATTAGGAACAGGGTTTTATTTTGATGTAACAGGCGATGAGAATCCAGCTTCAGTAGACCTTGTCGGGAACCAAGCGAATCCGTCATTTTCAATGGCGTATGATGGGACAAACGTCTACTTTCGATTGCGATTAAGGGAAGATCCTAGGAATAATCAAAAGACTGGGTTTCAGAATTTTGCTTGGGGGGTGCTCTTTAATACGGGCGGACCACCGGGAACCTATCAATGGCTATTAGCGGTAGATGGCAATACTGGGGAATTGGTGTTGATAGAGAACACCATACAAGAGGCGAATTCTTGGAATGATCCGGCAGAAGGTACTGACGGAAGAGGAAGACCGAATTACTCTAAACCGATTATAAATACCGACCTAGCCAGAGTAAAGCCTGCAGGTACAAGGTTTGGAAATGATGATAATGTCTTTCTAGACTTTTTTATCCCTGCGAGAATCCTTTTTGATTTTTTAAATATTACAGAAGAAACACCGTTACAATTAATCTCATTTTCGTCAGCGAATGCAAATAATTACAACAAAGATTCCTTAAGGATTAGTGAAGGATTCCAGTTTGCAGATGCGTTTTCAGAGCCAATTTCACCAGATGATACAAATGTTAGAGCAAACTTGGACCTGCAAAAAGTCATCCTAAGTGGTCCGAACACAGTATTAGCCGGTGAAGAGGCCACGTATACAGCGAGACTGGTTGTTAAGAACACCGGAAAGAGTAAAGCAGTTCATGTGACATTGAGGGATGTCATCCAGTTTGATCTTTTAGATACCTTTACAATTACAAATACACCAACAGGGCATACATCTTTTGATGCACATGCTAAGACTTTAAGCTGGGAAATTGGTGGACTGGGTCCAGGCGATTCAGCTGTATTGGAATTCCAAATGA
This sequence comes from Pseudalkalibacillus sp. SCS-8, assembly GCF_040126055.1. Lineage (NCBI taxonomy): Bacteria > Bacillati > Bacillota > Bacilli > Caryophanales > Fictibacillaceae > Pseudalkalibacillus > Pseudalkalibacillus nanhaiensis. The sequence goes on along the minus strand of NZ_CP143541.1, from coordinate 2,345,485 downwards.
GTGGATTTTTTAATGAGGCTGGAGAACGAACATTAGAATCAGCAACTGTTAAAGGTAACGACAGCAATACCGGAGCAAGATTGAGCGACAGCATAACAACAGGTGTCAGAGTTGTTGCAAATGGTGGTGTCGTTGGGGTTGTAAAGGATCATACGACCGGATTGCCTCTTTCGGGTGTGGAGGTTGAGCTGAAGGATGGAGCGACCACGATTGCGACCACCACAACCAACTCAAATGGAGAATATAGCCTTACTGGGATTGCGCCCGGAAGTTATACGATTGAATATTCAAAGGTCAATTATATAACCAATATTCAGTCCGTTACCATAAACTCAGGAACCATTACGAGAAAAGATGTATTTTTAACTGAGCTCCCTGGTAGTGTGAATGGAACCGTTTCCGCCTCAGGCGGGGGTGCGATCAATAACGCCACGGTGAAATTACTGGATCGATCAGGGAATGTAGTTGGGCAAACGACGACGAATGCGAGTGGGAATTATTCGTTTCCTTCCGTCGAACCAGGCCATTATTCCGTTACAGTCGTTGCCGCTAACTTTCAGTCTGCCACACAAGGGGTGACCGTCCGAGCAAATACAACGTCTACAGTCAATTTCGTTCTAGAGCCGAATCCTGGTACGGTACAAGGAGTCGTTTCCGATTCGAATGGGAATCCAATATCTGGGGCACTTGTTGAAGTCCTCAATCCTGCTGGACTCGTTATCAGTAGCGCGACAACCAATGCAACGGGCGACTATATAATTGATGAGCTCGCACCCGGGGACTATCAGTTAAGAGTCAGCAAAGACCTGTTTATAACGAAGGTGCTTGGTTTCAATCTGACAGCTGGAGAAACAGAAACGTTGAATGTCACGTTGAAACCGAATCCGGGGACGCTATCAGGGACGGTAAGTGATGCAGATTCGGGTGATCCAATCCAAATCGCTGCGGTGCAAGTGAAAAATGGTCTTGGCGTTATCGTAGCTACCACAATGACGGATGTAAATGGAGCTTATACTGTCACGAAGCTGTCACCTGGAACGTATACGGTTACCTTCTCTGCAGAAGGATATGGTTCTGAGACAGTTGGAACTAAAATACGCTCTGGCGAAACGACACTCTTAAATGTTGCTCTGAAACAACTTGTTGGAGCGATTTCCGGGACGATAACGGATGATTCGGGTAATAACTTATCTGGTGCAACGGTTGAAATCTTTTTAAATAATATTCTCGTTGCATCCACAACGTCGGATAGTAACGGATCTTATCTTGTTAACAATCTGACCCCTGGTGCTTATACGGTAAGTGTTTCAAAAGAAAACTTTGGTACTGAAACGGTTGGAGCACCAGTAGTAGCGAATAAAATCACTGTCGCAAATGTAGCGTTGACTCCGAATCCAGGGACATTGACAGGATCAGTGCTTACAACGACCGGTGATCCTATTGAAGGTGCTGTCATTACAATCAAGGATGCACGTACTGGGGCGAACATTGCTCAGGTTGTAACAAACAATCAAGGAAATTATACCGCTTTAGGTCTATCACCGGGGAATTATATCGTAATCGCCCAAGCAGAGGACTTCCAAACCCAGCAAAAAGGTGCAACGATTCTATCCAATCAAACGACAACGACGAATTTCACACTAGAAGCAAATCCTGCAAGTGTAACCGGTACAATTATCAATTCATCAACCGGATCACCAATTACCGGAGTAGCAATTGAAGTAAAAGTCGTAGATTTGAATGGGAATGTGATAACAACCACTTTCACAGATTTAAATGGACAATATGAAGTAAACAACCTGATGCCTGCAACATATGGAATACAGGCAAATGCACCTGACTTTCAAACCAACTCGGCCACAGTCACATTACAGCCCGGACAAACGTCAGTTACGAATGTGACACTAACTCCTGAGCCAGGTAGCATCATCGGAACAATAACGGATACATCCGGTAATCCACTTTCGAATGTTCTGATACGAGTTGTCAATGACACGGGTTTTCTAGTTGGGACAGTTTTAACAGATAGCAATGGGGAGTATGTCTTTGATGGTCTCGCACCTGGAAATTATACTGTTACTGCCATTGCAGATGGATTCCAGTCTTCCTCAACCGGTGCGATTGTCCAATCGAATGAAACGACAGTCGTTGACCAAAGTTTAGTCAGTAATCCAGGGTCGATATCAGGAACCGTCACACCTGTTGTAGGTGGAACCACGATAACGTTATCGACTTCAGAAGGGATTCCGATCAGCTCTGCGATAGCGGATTCGAACGGTGAGTTTCAATTTAACAATTTGCAGCCAGGTCAATATATCATTACTGCTTCTGCTCCGAACTATCAAACGTCTTCAACGGGAGCAACCGTTGTTTCAGATCAGGTAACCTCTGTTTCGTTGACCATCCAACCGAACCCGGCTGAAGTAGGCGGAGTGATAACAGATACATCTGGAAATCCTGTCACGAATGCGACCATACAAATTCTTGATAATAATGGGACGGTCTTACAGAGCGGTAGTACGGATCAGGATGGACGATATGCTATAGGAAACCTTCCACCAGGATCCTTTACCATTGTCGTTAATGCTATGGATTACTCTTCTGCAACGGATGGAATCACCTTGGAAGCTGGAGACGTAATAACGGATGCGAATTTCGTACTAGTACCTGATCCAGGTACCATTGTCGGTCAAATTACAGATACAAATGGAGATGTAATTCCAGGAGCTACAATAATTATTCGTAACGCTGAGAATATCCCAATCCGCACAACGACTACGAATGAGTTTGGTGAATTTCTAGTCGAAGGGATCGCTCCTGGTCCCTATACAGTCGTTGCGACGGCTACGGATTTTTCCACGAATTTTGTAGGAGTCCTTGTTGAGAGTAACGAAAGTACGAATGCGAACATTATTCTGACAAGTGTGGTAGGAAATATTGCAGGTTCAGTTGTGGATGAAAACGGAGATCCGGTCACTGGGGACAATATTGGAATCAAGCTATTTAACGAGAGTGGAGCATTACTTCAAACTTTAGTCGCGGATACAGATGGAACATTCTCGATCCTTGGTCTCCAACCAGGACAGTATCTTGTGAACGCAACAGCACCGAATTATACGGCCAATACAGTCAATGCAAATGTTGTTGCGAACACGACAGAAAATATCAACATCCCACTTTCTTTATTACCAGGAACAATAACTGGCAGGGTATTCAATACAGCAACATCTGATGGTATCAGTGGAGTTGTCCTTACATTAACGACTCCTGAAGGATTGCCGATTGCCTCAACAATCAGTGGAACAACTGGAGAATATACAGCGTCAAATGTTCCGCCGGGGACTGTAGTAATAAGCGCTTTGAAGGAGAACTTTGGTGCTGAATCGATTACGGCAGTGGTGGGACCTAACGAGACGAAAACCGTCAATATTGGTCTAACAGAGAGTCTAGGGTTTCTGACTGGCTACGTTACAGATATCGCAACTGGAAATCCGATTGCTGGTGCTGTTGTTTTAATTGATGAAAATGGCCAGCAAGTAGCAAATGTGACATCGAATGATTCTGGACAGTTTTTATCACAAGGTTTAAGTCCGGGTACCTATACAGCAGTAGCTGCAGCAGATGGTTTTACCTCAAGCACTGCCAGCTTTACGATTCTTCCGAATGAAACCACAACTTTAAGCTTTGCCTTGTCTCCTGAACCTGGAAGTATCCAAGGTCGAATTACAAATTTCAATTCAGGTTCACCGATTTCAGGAGCAACGATTGCCGTGCGTTCTCAAACCCCGAGTGGTCCAATCATTGCGACGACGCTGACTGATGAGAATGGAGAATACTCAGTTGATACCTTAGCTCCTAGTACGTATACGGTTGTGGTTTCTGCTGAAGGATTTGGTGCAGCTGAAGCAACTACAATGGTCGTATCGAATGAGACCAAAACTGTAGATGTCAAATTGGTTCCGAACCCTGGAACGGTTGAAGGAACAGTAACAAATAATACGACCGGGAACCCAGTATCAGGAGTCTTAGTCGAAATCTTCAATGAGGATGGAATTCTTGTTTTCAACACAGTTACGGATGAAAATGGGTTTTATCAGTTTACTGGTCTCGCAGCATTACAATTCAGAATCGTGACAAGTAGTCCGGACTTCCAGTCTCAAGAGGTTGGAGTTTTGGTGGTCTCCGATCAAACATCCATCGTAAACTTTGGATTGGATTCTAATCCTGGTGCAATAACAGGTACAATCCGTGACGCAGAGACGAATACTCGTCTTGTAGGAGCAGAGGTCCTATTGTTTGTAGCTCAAGACATTGTTCCGATTGCCGTAGCCTTGACCGATGGTTTAGGCGAGTACACGATTCCGGGACTTACTCCTGGGACGTATACGATCGTTGTAAATGCTGTGGGTTATGCCGAAAATTCAACGGGTAGTATCGTTGCTGCGAATCAGACCACAACCACAAACCTTTCTCTCACAAGTAACCCTGGAAGTGTTTCAGGTACGGTAAAGGGTACAGATGGTCAGCCTTTTAAAAATGCTGTCATCAAAATTATAGATTCAAACGGAGTCGTCATTGGAACGAGTGCAGTCGATGCAGATGGATTTTATTCAATAGGGAACCTACGAGCTGGAACCTACTCGATACGAGCATCTGCTCCTGATGTCGTCTCAGCTTCATCAGGTATTACATTAGTAGCTGCTGAAATGAAGGAAGTAAATTTCGTCCTACGAGTGGACCCTGGAACGATTACAGGTAGAGTGACCGACGGAACAACCGGGGAACCGATCGTAGGTGCCAACGTAAATATCCTTGATGCGAATGGCCAGGTCATTGCAACGACAGTAACACATACCAATGGGAATTACCTTGTGGATCGTTTGGCAGCGGGAAGCTATACAGTATCGGTTACGAAAAATTCTTATGCAAAGCAAACAAAGGGTGCGATTGTCAATACCGCGGATACCACGATTGTGAACATCGCCTTAACCAAAACAACTGGTTCGATCACAGGAATTCTACGGGATGCTTCAGGTGATAGGATCGAATCGTCTACAATAGGAGTAAGATTGTTGGATTCGAAAGGCCTTCTGCTCCAATCAACAGTAGCCTCTCCTGAAAGTGATTTCGCTTTCCTAGACTTAAGTCCTGGACAATACCTCATCAGCATAAGTGCGGAAGGCTACCAATCGAAGGTCGTCCCTGTAACAGTGATTGCCGGAGAGACAAAGGAGTTAAATATAACTCTATTCCAAGAATCAGGGGTATTACAGGGAAGTGTTATCAATGAAGATACAAAAGATGGCATAGCAGGGGCTACAGTCAATGTAAGGGACTCTTCAAACAATTTGTTGGCGACCGGAATTTCAAATGAAAATGGCAGATTCAGCATTGATGATATTCCGACTGGCACACTTTTCGCAGTCGCCTCTAGAGAGAAATTCGGAACAAATTCTGTAAGTCTAAGAGTACGGCCGAATGAGATCGTTGAAACGGTCATTGAACTCCCTCCAAATCCGGGAAGTGTAGGAGGGGTAATCAGAGATAGTGAATCAGGAGAACCCATTGCAGATGCAGCAGTCCAAGTCACTGATTGTGATGGGACAGTTGTCACAACGGTGCTTTCACAAGCTGATGGGCAATACTTGGCAACGGATTTGAGCCCGGGTGTATATGAAATTACTGTGAGCCAACCCGATTATGGTACTCAATTAGCTGGAGCGATTGTCAAAAGTGATGAGAAAGCAATTCTCAACTTTTCACTGTCTTCCGAGCAAGGAAGCATAAGCGGTATCGTGACGAATCAGGTGACTGAAGAAATTGTCAGCAATGCTGTCGTTCAAATCAGATGGTTAAGTCCTGATGGTGAATTACTTGCTTCAACGTTAACGAATGAAGATGGAGAATATCTGTTAGAAGGCTTAACCCCTGCAGTCTATACCGTCATCGCATACGGGGGCGGATTAGGAAGCGATTTGGCTTCAGTGGAGGTATTTGCCAACCAAACAACAGTCCAGAACCTTGGCTTATTCCCGCTTCCATCAAGTGTTAGTGGAACCGTTACAGATGCAGTGACAGGGCAGCCAATCCAAAATACTGTAGTAAGGCTGATCACTTCAAGTGGGAGTATCCTGCAGCGAACGTTAACAGATGCTTCAGGGGACTATTCGTTCCAAGAATTTGATCCAGGAGAATATACAGTAGCCGTAAGAAGCAGTGTTTATGAATCTGCTGCAAAAAGCTTTACTGCAGAACCGTTAGGATCAGAGGTCATCAACTTTGAGCTGGAAAGTGAGCCTGGTACCGTTCAAGGAAGAGTAAAGGATGAGATGACGGACCAATTTGTTGCAGGAGTATCAGTGATCATTCTGAACGAAGACGAAGTGATCATCGAAAATACGTTGACCGATCAAACCGGAAATTACCTTATTACAGGACTCGCACCAGGAACGTACTCGATTCGTGCATTGGCCAATGATCGGGATTCAGACGCTAAACGAGTTATTGTTACTGCGAATGAGACACAGACCATCAATTTCCTTTTGACAGGTCAGCCATCCATTGTCAGAGGAAATGTAACAGATAAACGTGGAAATGCGTTAAATGATGTGAGTGTTAAAGCGTATAATGCAAATGGATTACTGGTCAACTTTGGTGTAACGAGTAGAGAAGGCGAATATGTCGTAGGTTATCTTCCAGGTGAAACATTGACCTTCGTTGCATCATTGCCTGGCTTCACACCAGAAGAAAAAGTGGTCACTGTGCCACCAAATGCTTCACTAACCATCAATTTCGTTTTAGGAGTGGATGATCCCGCAACTCTTGAAGGCACTGTCAGGAACGCCGAGACAAAGGAACCGATTGATGGAGCGTTAATCCGATTAATCAGGAACAGTGAATTGATTGCAGAACGTGAAACGGACTCAGCCGGGAAATATGTCATTACGGGATTAGCTGAGGGTGAATATACGATCCGTGCTTCTGCTGATGGTTATGAACCTTTTACTGATGGAATTTTCTTGGATCAAGGTGAAGTAAAGCCATACGATATCGATCTGATCAGCAAACCAAATCCAAGACCAAGGCCAAGTGGGTTGAACCAATATTTGCTATATGATTGTGAAACGGGTAAGCCTTTGAAACTTGATGGGGATACGAAACCGACCGTATTTACCTTACTTTGCGCAGATGAGAAAACATGCTGCGGAACGTTTTCGTATATTAGCCGAACAAGTGGCCAGACTCGGATAGTCATCATTAGCCTAGAAAGCTTCAGGGTTATAAGGATTGGTTAATGATTTTTACGAAACCATGAAGAAACGAGGTCATCATTATTTTCCCCAACTGCTCTAGACTAGTGCCCGTCAGATAGAAAAAAGCTGGTGATGGAAAGGAACCATCGCCAGCTTTTTTTATATTTGAGCATAATACAAGCCAATCCTCAATCGGTCTCACTCTTCCTTATTCCCCAATGTTTATTCAGGGAATAACCACAGGGCTTTTAGGAAAACTAGGGTTGTGAGTAAAGGGGAGACAAACCATGAAGGCTTTACAAAAAGTGATCGGAAACATTGATATAACAAAAGATTTACTGATGCTTTTGATTATTGGCGGGTTATACGCCTTGAGCATTGCGTTGTCCAATACGTTCGTCAATGTATTCCTTTGGAAACAGTCCGGGAAATTCATTGATATTGCGATTTATAACCTCTCGATCGTGATTTTTCAGCCCATCACATTCATTCTTGCAGGACGTATCGCCAAGCGAATCGATCGTGTCATCGTACTACGATTAGGTGTCATCACCTTGTCCATTTTCTATTTGACTGTCCTGCTGCTGGGAGTAAGAGCTGAGCAGTTTTTAATATTGTTAGGGGCTTTACTTGGTGTCGGGATGGGTTTTTATTGGTTAGCCTTTAATGTTCTGACATTCGAAATCACAGAACCGGATACGCGTGATTTCTTCAATGGCTTCCTTGGCCTGTTGACTTCCTTTGCAGGGATGGTCGGTCCTTTTCTTGCAGGATGGATCATTACGCGTATGGATCAGTTTGTGGGCTATAAGACGATCTTTGCAATTTCCCTGACGCTTTTCTTTGGAGCTGTCATCATGAGCTTCATGTTGAATAGACGTGAAGCAAAAGGGGTGTATTCCTTCGTTCGAATCATTAAAGAACGTAAAGAGAATCCAAATTGGAAAAGGATCTTGAACGCCCATTTCTTTCAAGGGCTGAGGGAAGGGACGTTCATTTTTGTCATCGTCGTTTGGGTCTTCATTACGACGAACAGCGAGCTGGCACTTGGAACCTTCGGATTGATCAACTCGGCAGTGTCTTTTGTCGTTTATTATTTGGCCACCAGGTTTATCAAATCGAGATATCGCAAGAAAGCGATCCTATTTGGAGGACTCATACTATATGGCGCTCTCGTGTTGATCCTGTTCGACTTGACGTTTGCGAAGCTGTTGACTTATGGCGTCATCATATCAATTGCCTATCCAATTCTTCTCGTACCATACGTTTCACTTACATATGATGTTATCGGCCGCAGCTGGAATGCGAGAGAAATGCGGATTGAATACATTGTTGTACGTGAATTGTATTTAAATTATGGTAGGATAACTTCCATCCTGTTGTTCATTTTTGCCATAACCTTCTTCAACGAGGAGAAAAGCATCCCATATTTACTACCGATTATCGGGATTGGACATACACTCATCTACTTCTGTATCAGAAAAGTCCAATTCAACTCAGAAGATAATGAACCTGTCGTACTTTCGAACGAAAAAGAGTCGAATGCATAACTTTTTCTTTTGTTTAAAATAAAGATACGATACAATAAAAGTCGATTTATGTCATTTGAGGGTGACCCCGAAGTGTCAGGCGAGTTCCTCCCTACAACCATATTTGAATGAAGCTGTAATCCATTCAAAATGTTGTGCAGGAGCTGTCTGACTTAATGGATTCTGGTCACCCTCTTTCGAATTACGTTACATATAAAGGAGATGGGGAATGGATACCAAGAAGAAGAAGAGAAGTCACGTTCCTCTTCGCTTGAATATATTGTTTCTAAGCGTTTTTATTATGTTTACTGCCTTGATTTTACGATTAGGTGTCATTCAGATTGTGCATGGCACATCGTTCAAGGCTGAAGCAGATCGCACGGAAAATATTACGGCAAAGCTCGATGCACCACGTGGAAAAATGTTCGATCGGCATGGCAGGGTGGTGGTCGATAACAAACCGGTCTTTTCAATAACGTTTACACGGACGAACAATACGAAGAAAGAAGATATCTATGAAGTTGCGCAAAAGCTATCGGAATACATCGATAAGGATACAGAAGAGCTGACTGAGCGTGATATAAAGGATTTCTATCTTTCATACAAAGTGGATGCTCAAGATGTGTATGAAAACCTATTGACCGATAAAGAAAGAGAAGAGCTGTCGGATAAAGAACAATACAAACTGGTCATTGATCGTCTTGATATCGAGGAGATTGATCTCTCAGAACAGGAAGAAGAAATTGCCGCTATCTGGAGAGAAATGATCAGAGGCTATGCATTGACACCGCAGCGTGTTAAAGTCGGTGCGACCGAAGAGGAAATGGCCTTGATCAGTGAACGTTTGGATGAGTTCAATGGGATGATTGACATCAAACCTGATGCCCAACGAACGTATCCGTATGAAAGAACGCTACAGTCCATTTTCGGTAAGGTGGGTCAGATCCCTAAAGAGATGATCAAGGGCTATGAGTTGGAAGGAAGAGACCGTAATGATCTCGTTGGGACAAGCTTTTTAGAGCAGCAATATGAATCCGTTCTGAGAGGAACGAAGACGAAGATTAATTACATTACCGATAAATCAGGGAATCCGGTCGGAAAACCAGCCGAAAATCCGGGGAGCAGAGGATATGATATCGTTTTGACGATCGATATGGAGCTTCAGAAAAAGGTTGAAAAGATCGTTGAAGAGCAGATCCTAAAGGCGCGCAGAGAATATGCCGAAAACAACCGTTTGAAAAGCTCATACGTCGTGATGATGGATCCGAATACGGGAGAAATCTATTCGATGGTCGGAAAAGAACTCGAGGATGGCAAGTTCACCGATGTTCCTTTCGGGAATGTCTACAACCAGTACCCGATGGGGTCAACCGTCAAGGCAGCAACAGTGCTGACGGGGTACCAGACAGGCGTCATCCAACCCGGTACGGTGTTGTATGATACGCCATTGAAGCTTCCGGGTACGAAAATCAAAAAATCCTACAAGAATATGGGATATGTAAGTGATGTCGAGGCTTTACAAAAGTCCTCCAACGTATACATGTTCCGGATTGCCATGATGATGGCCGGGTATGATTATGATGAAAAAAGAGGATTTACAAACCCTGAAAAATCATTCAGAACAATGCGCTATTATTTTAATCAATTCGGTCTTGGTGTACCGACGGGTATCGATCTTCCGTATGAAGATGATGGATACAATGGCGGGGTGAAAGCACTCGGTAACTTGATGGATATGGGGATCGGCCAGTTTGATACGTATACACCGATGCAAATGGTGCAGTATATATCGACGATCGCCAATAATGGGTATCGAATGCAGCCACATTTTATGAAGGAAATCAAAAGTCCAAGTGCAAGTGCAGAAGAGCCTGGTGAAAGCATCTATCAATTTGAGCCGAACGTATTGAACCGGATTGACATGAAACCTGAATGGATCGATCGGGTGAAACAAGGGCTATGGATGGTCATGAATACGAAAAACGGTACGGCTTATACCCAATTCAAAGATACGGAAGGATATGTCGCTGCAGGTAAGACAGGGACAGCCCAATATGATGGGGATTCCTATATCCTCACACTTGTAGGATATGCACCACATGATAATCCGGAAATTGCATTTGCTGTTGTAAGTCCTTACGCAGTGGAGGGTGCAATCAATAAGGAAATCGGCAGACAGGCTTTAGATGCCTATTTTGAACTGAAAGAAAAAGGGTATACGAAGGATTTATCAGATAAACCGGAAGATGAAGAGGAAGACGTAGAAAAGAAGAACGATCGTTAGGAAAAAAGGATTGCTCTGAAAATGTGCTTTTAGCCACATTTCGGTCAATCCTTTTTATTTTTATCATGAAATCGTTTAGGTCTTTGACCATTGTGGTAAGGGTATATAAACATGTGTGAATCGCCAAAAACCCATCACTTTCGACCCATCTTTACAAAACCTTTACAATCCGTTTATACACACTTAATAAGATATCGATATTATGGGCATTGTAAGGGAAAGCGGGCAATTCGCCCTATCTCGGAATAGAGAGAAACCATACTCATCTATTTCAAACTACCCAAAATATAAACGATACAGGGGGATTTCATGATGAAAGCTTTTAAGAAAAGCACGCTCTTTATCATGCTGGCGGCATTAATGGTATTTACTGCAGCTTGCGGAAATGGTGAAGAAGGCGGAGACGGTGAACAATTAGAAGGCAGTGTTGTAATTGACGGTTCTGGTACTGTTTATCCATTGATGGCTCGACTATCTGAAAACTATATGGGTGAAAATGAAAATGTCTCTGTTGAAGTTGGACGTGCTGGCTCAAGTGCTGGGTTTAAAAAGTTTTTGACTGAAGGTGGCGGAACAGACCTAAGTAACGCTTCCCGTAAAATTAAAGAAGAAGAAAAAGCGAAAGCCGAAAAACTTGGAATCGAATATAAAGAATTAAAGCTTGCTCTAGACGGAATTACAATCGTAGTAAATAAAGATAACGACTGGATCGATCATCTCACTCAAGAAGAAGTTATTGACATCTTCCTAGCAAGTGCAAACAAAGAGAAATGGTCTGATGTACGTTCAGACTTCCCTGATGAAAAAATTAAAGCATACGGACCGAATGAAAACCATGGAACATACGAATTTTTCTATGAGACAATTCTTGAAGAACAAGAACTTCGCGATGATATCAACCTTCAACAAGAATACTCAACTCTTGTAGACATGGTTTCTAAAGATAAGAACGCAATTGCATACTTCGGTTATGGCTACTACGAAAACAACAATGACAAGCTTAAAGCCGTGAAAATCGACTTTGGTAACGGACCAGTTGAACCATCTATCGATACAATCAAGGAAGATGGCGAGTACGCTCCATTCACACGTCCAGTATTCACATACTTGAACGAAAAGATGGCGAAAGAGAAGGCACAAGTGTTGGATTTCGCAATCTACGCAATGGAGAATGCTGGTGATGTAGCAAAAGAAACTGGATTCGCACCATTACCAGAAGAAGAATACGCTGAAGCTGTTGAATACCTTGAAGGTTTGAAGTAAGATTAACAACGGTTAGTTGAATCTTTGAAGGTGAGAGGGACTTTATGGACCTCTCATCTTCTTAGATTTTTATGTGTGTTTTCTTACTAGCCTGAAAATTCTCTAAACAGTAAGTGTGATGGGTGAAAGGAGAAATAAAAGTGGATAAAAATGTGAATGTAAGAGATATGATCCACAAGAATAAACAAACAATGAACGCGGACGCATTTGGGAAAAAATGGTCCCTAAAGTGCTGCTGTCAATCGCAATCATATCTATCCTAACAACAATCGGTATATTGGCTACTTTGACAGTAGAAACGATTGCATTCTTTAGGGCAGTTCCATTTTGGGATTTCTTTACTGGAACGAGATTGAAGCCACTTGGAGCAAATGCAGAGTTTGGCGTGTTACCGTTATTGACCGGGACGCTTCTTTCTACAATTATTGCGATGTTCGTTGCTATACCTGTTGGTTTGATGACTGCGGTATATCTAAGTGAATATGCATCCGATAAGGTGAGAAGAACGTTAAAACCGCTATTAGAGATACTTGCTGGAATTCCTACAATTGTGTATGGTTTCTTTGCCTACACATTTGTAACTCCAATCTTGAGAACCTTCATACCTGGCCTAGACCCGACCAATATTTTAAGCCCAGGGCTGGTTATGGGTATCATGATTATTCCGATGGTAGCATCACTTTCTGAGGATGCTATGAGTTCAGTACCTTCAGAAATGAGGCAGGGTGCATTCGCACTTGGTGCAACCAGGCTTGAAACGACATGGCGTGTAGTAATTCCTGCATCTATCTCTGGGATTATCGCTTCCTTCGTGCTTGCGATATCACGTGCCATTGGGGAAACGATGATTGTTACGATTGCAAGTGGAAGTTCAAAGAATTTCACATTCGATATTACTCAATCCATGCAGACGATGACAGCATATATCGTAGAGGTTACTGGAGGAGAAGCACCTGCTGGCTCTACTTTATATTACAGCCTATATGCTGTGGCGATGACGTTGTTCGTCTTTACATTGATTATGAACCTGATTGCACAGTATATTTCTCGTAGGTTCAGGGAGGAATATTAATTATGAAATATGTTGACACGAGTCAAGTTCAAAATAAAATGGGTCCACGTTTGTTACTCAATAAATTAGCCAAATCACTATTCTTCTTATCGACGATATTCGGATTAATTGTGTTAGTCATTCTCATGTACCGCGTGTTGTCACAAGGAGTGGAATGGATTGATTGGCAATTCATCACAGGAAAATTATCTACGATGGCTGAAAATGCGGGTGTTATGGGACCGTTACTCGGTACGTTCTGGCTCATGTTTGTAGTAGCCCCTGTAACGCTATTCCTAGGAGTCGGAACCGCAATTTATTTGGAAGAGTATGCGAAAAAAAATCGCCTGCAGTCATTGATTCAAACGAACATTTCAAACCTTGCCGGTGTACCTTCAATTGTTTTCGGTCTTCTTGGACTTACAGTGTTCGTTAAAGGGATGAATTTAGGCAATATCGTCCTAGCTGGTGGTTTGACGATGTCGCTTTTGGTTTTACCGATCGTGGTCGTAGCCAGCCAGGAAGCGATTCGTGCTGTACCCCAATATTTGAGAGAAGCTTCCTATGGTATGGGAGCTACAAAATGGCAGACCGTTAAGCGTGTCGTTTTGCCTGCATCTTTACCTGGGATTTTGACAGGTTCAATATTGGCGCTTTCGCGTGCAATTGGGGAAACTGCACCACTCGTTGTACTCGGAATCCCAGCATTAATCATTCCGTTTCCGGATAATATTTTCGACAAGTTCACGGTTATGCCATTGCAGATCTACTACTGGACAATTGATTCTGCATTAGTGGATGAGTATGCAAACTTGGCTGCAGCTGCCATTGTTATCCTATTGTTGCTCTTGTTTGCAATGAACTCAATTGCAGTCATCATCCGTAACAAATTTCAGAAGAGATTATAATTTTGGAGGGATATGTCCATGTCCACTATTACTGATAACGAAAAGAAATTCGCTGAAGTTCCTCAAGATAAAGACAATGATAAAAAGGCCAACAAGCCTAAGAAAACGGTGTTCGAAACGAAGGATCTTAACCTCTGGTATGGCGATGACCATGCCCTGAAAGATATCAACCTACAAATACCTGAAAATCAGGTCACTGCGATCATCGGACCTTCCGGTTGTGGTAAATCCACATTCATCAAGACGTTGAACCGTATGGTCGAAATGGTACCGATCGTAAAAGTATCAGGTGCAATCCAATACCGTCAAAAAAGCATTTTCGACCCGAGATATCGTGTGGAAGAATTACGTACGCAAGTCGGTATGGTGTTCCAGAAGCCGAATCCATTTCCGAAATCCATCTATGATAACATTGCGTATGGACCACGTATTCATGGAATCAAAAACAAGAAAGTACTTGATCAAATTGTAGAGAAAAGTCTACGCGGAGCTGCCATCTGGGATGAAGTAAAAGACCGCTTGAATGAAAACGCATATGGACTCTCTGGTGGTCAGCAGCAAAGAATCTGTATTGCACGTTGTCTAGCGATCGAACCAGACGTCATCTTGATGGACGAGCCAACATCTGCTCTTGACCCGATTTCAACATTGAAGGTAGAAGAGCTTGTACAAGAATTGAAAAAAGATTACAGTATTATTATCGTTACTCATAACATGCAGCAAGCTGCACGTATCTCTGATAAGACCGCATTTTTCTTGAATGGAGAAGTTGTTGAATTCACGGATACGAACAAGCTCTTTTCAAATCCTGATGATAAGAGAACTGAGGATTATATCACTGGACGATTCGGTTAAGGGGAGTGTATAACATGGTTGTAAGAGAAAGTTTTCAAACCCAGCTTGATGAATTGAGAGATATGTTAGTTGAACTCGGTAATTTGGCGGAAACGGCGCTTGATGATGCAATTGATTCCTTGAAAAACCAAGATGTAGACAAAGCTTTGCGTATCATCGAGAATGATCATCGCATCAATGAACTGGAAGAGGAAATCAACGATAAAGCGATTCTCCTTATCGCCAAGCAAGCTCCCGTTGCGAGTGATTTGCGCCGCATCATCGTGGCAATCAAGATTTCTTCTGATGTTGAACGTATTGCGGACTTCGCCGTGAATATCTCAAAATCGGTCATTCGCATTGGTAAGGAACCATTAATTAAAGAATTGGTCGATATTCCTGAGCTTGCTGAAATTGCGAAAACGATGTTAGGGGAAGCGATCAAGGCCTATAACGATGAAGATATCGTACTAGCTAAGAAGATGGCAGACCGAGATGACTATGTTGATGAGAAGTACGGTGAATTGATCCAGGAGCTTCTTGGTACTATGAAAGAAAATCCGGACTCAACCAACCAAATCATTCAGTTGAGCTTCATTTGCCGCTATATTGAGCGTGCCGCAGACCACGCAACGAATATCGGTGAAAACATCGTCTATCTTGTAAAAGGAAAGCACTACGACTTGAACGAATAGTATAGTATGAATGAAAGGACTGACAGCTGTCAGTCCTTTTTTGTGGGTTTTTTGAGAATATTATTATAGGGAATGTAAGTTCATTGCCCCTTATAATGGTGTTTTTGTGATTTCGGGGCAGATAAACACCGTTTCATTGCCCTCAAAATGGTAATTTTGTGATTTCGGGGCAGATAAACAGCGTTTCATTGCCCTCAAGATGGTGATTTGGTGATTTCAGGGCAGATAAACAGTGTTTCATTATGCTTACATCCCGCATTATAACGAAAGAGCAGCCGTAAAGGCTGCTCTCCTATTTTATGGTGATGTGATGATTTTGGCGATCTGAGCGATCGTCATTTTACTGTTCACATCATATTCGCCAAACCGTACCTTCGTTTCAAGGTTATGGTCTTGGATATAATCCAACAAGTCATCACCATCATCAATGATTTTTTGTTTTTCTAAAAAGCTGGTTACCTCGCCTGTCGATGTTCCTTTCGAGATGACGAGTGTCGTCTTGATGACTTCTTCTTTTTCAGCCGATTCTTCTTCTGTATCTTCTTCTGTTTTACCAGATTTCTTATCGTCTGAATCTTTGCCAGCCTTTCCTTCTTTCATTTGATCAAGTTCGGCCTGGGTAATGGCAACAAGGCCTTCACTATCAAGAAAGCTCTTCACTTCTTCGTATGTAATGGTTTCAGATCCTTCTGCCTTCGCTTGAGTATCTTCAGCACCAGAGCCCTGATAATGTACGATGGCAAGGATGCCTGCTGCTACAATGAGGCCAGCACCGAATCCTCTTAATCCACTATTGAACATGCTGATGACCCCTTTATCTAATCTCTTTTCTGTCTGTTATCATCAATTCTTCTTCAAGAACTTTAATTTTCTTGTTGATTTGATATAACTCTTTCATCAACTGTATTGAAACATTTTCTAATTGCGTTTCAATTTGTTGCGTTTTATTTTGTTTGAAGAATGAGAGTACGATCAAAGCGATACCCGCAATCAATAAAACGATGATTGTAAATTCCATTGTGCTCCTCCTTACAAAGGTTTTCTCATTCTTTTATATCATAGACTTTGTCGACAGGATAGGCTTTTTCGCAAATCCACAACATTCTACCTATTAAAATTCGACAAGTTCTGCCGAATATGACATATTTCAGGAACTTTTACAAGTTTCAGGTAAGAACGGTGTCGGAAATCACGTTAAAGCGTTTACAAAAATAAAATAATTCCTGTAATCCTATACCGTTATTAGGGACCGCAAAGTTCTACAAATTACGTTTATTGCTGGTCTAAAAAACGGGTGATACGATGTTGAAAAAAACATTCCATTTCACTTGTACGGGAGGACAACCATGATTGAAGAAATCATTGAAATGAAAAAGAAAGGCTACACGATTAAACAAATATCATCCGAGTTGAATGTTTCCGTCGGAAAGATTCAGTACAGGCTCCGAAAAGAAAGACTCACTCAACCACTTGCTGAATCTGAAACACAATTCACGATTTCAAAAAAGATTCCAGGAGCCTATGAAATCGATCGTATTGTTGTCCTGCCTCAAAATCCTCATTGTCTCTACGCTTATTGGGACGTGCAGACTCCAACCCAACATATGGTCGCCCATCACTTTTCAAAGTCATGGACTGCACTTACAAAGAAATTACGTATTTATGATTGTAGTGATGTGATTTTCAATGGCCATAATGCCCATCGCTATATTGATATCCCAGTACCTGAAATGACGAATAATTGGTTCATACGAGATTTGGAGGAAAATCGCACGTATATTGCTGATTATGGCGTTGCAGACGAAGGCTGTGATTTTTTCAGTATCGTACGTTCCAAACCAGTTGAGACACCTCGGATAGGCGATAAGCATAGTAGCCGACATCGAGACCCCGTAAAGAGATGGCAGACTGGAGAATTATCGTCACCTGAATGGCATGAAACATTTTCAGCCTATTCGATTTACAACCTATTAAAGTGAGAGGAGGAAGGACCGTGGCACGATACTTTTCACTAGTACTGCACGCACATTTGCCGTATGTCTTACATAACGAGAAGGATCGACTAGAGGAACGATGGTTATATGAAGCGGTTACCGAAACCTACATCCCGTTATTATGGGGACTTGAACAAAGTCCAAACCATTCTCCTTATACGTTATCCATTTCTCCTCCACTTTTAGAAATGTGGTCCGATTCACGCTTTCAGGAAAGATATCTACTCGACCTGGATAATGGACTGAAGCTTCTTAAGAAAGAACTGACCGACGTTACAAATCCTGATGAGTTGAAGGTGGTTCGTTTTTATCACAAAAGGCTCCAGA
Source organism: Pseudalkalibacillus sp. SCS-8 (assembly GCF_040126055.1). Classification (NCBI taxonomy): domain Bacteria; kingdom Bacillati; phylum Bacillota; class Bacilli; order Caryophanales; family Fictibacillaceae; genus Pseudalkalibacillus; species Pseudalkalibacillus nanhaiensis. The sequence goes on along the minus strand of NZ_CP143541.1, from coordinate 2,327,347 downwards.
AGGTGAAAGCGACATTCATGGAATGGAATTGCGATTTGATATCAGCCTTCAAATTTTACATGACGGAGAACAAGATCGAATGCATCACATCATCAGCTACCCACGCCATTCTCCCGTATATCCAGTCTGAACAAGGGGTCAGGGCACAGATTGTGTACGGATTGCAATGCTTCGAGCATCACTTTGGGATGAAGCCGGATGGATTCTGGCTGCCGGAATGTGCTTATACACCTGGGATCGATCAGATTTTGTTTGAGGAAGGGGTACGCTACACCTTTGTAGATGAGGAGACGATGAAAACGTTGGATCCCCAGCCGGAGGACACCACATCCCCTGTATACTCTCCACACGGGATTGTGTTGTTCCCGAGGAATACCGATGTTTCCAAAAAAGTGTGGGATGCGACGACCGGTTATCCAGGCGACTATGATTACCGAGAATTTTATCGTGATATCGGGTATGATCGTGACTTCGACTATATTGCGCCTTACATTCATCCTGAAGGGATCCGTATTGACACGGGCTTCAAATATTATCGGATAACCGGGAAAACAGAGCATAAAGACGTCTACAATCGCGACTGGGCAATGGAAAAGGTAAAACAGCATGCTGAGGATTTTAAAACGACCGTCGGGCAGGATGTTATGGAACGTCAGGCACATTCTCCCCAAGCCCTTTGTCTGACAACGTTTGATGCCGAGCTTTTCGGACACTGGTGGTTTGAAGGTCCTGAATGGTTAGGAGAGATGCAGCGGTTGAAGGACGATGCAGTTGAATGGATCACTCCTAAAGAATTCATCAAACGTCATTATGAGGTTTTACCGACGCATCATGCCTGTTTCTCGACATGGGGAAGGAATAACCACGGGGAAGTATGGTTGAACGAACAGAATGCTTGGATTTATCGACATCTCCATGCGATGGAACAGGAACTGATAAAATTATCGGCCGAACTGGATACGGCAGATCCGTTACAAGAACGCGTGATGAAGCAGTTGACCAAGGAATGGCTCCTTGCTTCAAGCAGTGATTGGGCCTTCATTTTGGATGAACAGTCGGCAGCTCACTATGCGTTGGAACGGACGAAAGAGCATATCCTCACCTTTTTGGAGTTGGGAGATCGATACCGTGCAGGGAAACTAGATGAGGAGGCGCTTAGTGAAGTCGAGGCGAGGTACGAATTCATGAACTGGCTGACTCTTCTTTCACTAGTGTCTGAACATGATCGGTATGTCCAATCGCGAAATTATCCTGCGCCTGAAGGGGAAGGATCGAGCTTGAACATTTTGATGTTATCGTGGGAATTTCCGCCGATGGTAGTCGGAGGCCTAGCGAGGCACGTATACGATCTTTCCCGGGCGCTCGTAAGACAAGGACACAACGTTCACGTTGTTACGAGTGCGGTAGACGGGTATCCTGTTTACGAATTGAACAAGGGCGTCCATGTCCATCGGGTATCAGGAATTCAGCCGCACCATGAACAATTTTTCCATTGGAGCGGGAGTTTGAATCTTTCGATGGTACAGACAGCAGACCAACTTCACTCGAAAGTAACCTTTGACTGTATTCATGCCCATGACTGGATCGTCAGTGTGGCAGCCAAAGGATTGAAACAGAAATGGAACCTTCCTTTGTATGTGACGATCCATGCAACTGAACACGGGCGGAACAATGGCATCCATAACGATATCCAATCTGCGATCCATCAAAAAGAATGGGAATTAACTTATGAAGCCGAGCATATCATTGTTTGCAGTGCATATATGAAAAAGGAGCTGCAAAACGTGTTCGATCTGCCTTCTGATAAAATTTCGGTCATCCCGAACGGGGTTGACCCTTTGCTTATCCCACCTGTTGCAACGGAGGAGGATTGGAAAGAACGATTTATTGGTAGTTCGGGTTTTTACGTTTTTTCATTAGGAAGAATTGTCCCTGAAAAAGGCTATCAAACCTTGATTGAGGCGGCTTCCTTGTTAAAAAATGATTATCCGAGCATGCAATACATCATCGCAGGGAAGGGGCCGATGCTTGAAGAATATCGGAAAATGGTCCAGGAGCGAGGATTAGAAGGGACGGTCCATTTCGTCGGGTTCGTCTCCGATGAAGAAAGGAATGCATTTTTACGGCAATCGGATGCATTGATCTTTCCCAGCCTGTATGAACCATTCGGTATCGTCGCACTAGAAGGAATGGCTGCTGAAACGCCTGTAATCGTAAGTGACACGGGTGGACTAGGAGACATTATCGAGCATCGGGTCAACGGATTGAAAGTCTATCCAGGAAACCCTGAAAGCATCCGTGATCAGCTCATCGAACTTTACGAGAATCAGGACCTCACTCATGAGCTGGTGAACAATGCGAGGAAGGATGTTACCACGAAATATAATTGGGATCATATTGCTCTTGCTACGTTTCAAATTTTGAATGGCGCTGTATCGAATCCGAAAACGGTAGGAGTGAAGTAGGGTGAAAGCAGTCATAATGGCAGGTGGAAAAGGTACGAGATTACGTCCTCTTACATGTAATTTACCGAAGCCGATGGTTCCTATCCTTGAAAAACCAGTCATGGAATATACCATCGAACTATTGAAAAACTATGGCATCACACAAATTGCGGTTACTGTACAATATTTGCCTGAACAGATCAAAGGGTATTTCGGCGACGGAAGTCGGTTTGGGGTAGAATTACATTATTTTGAGGAAACGACGCCTTTAGGGACTGCTGGCAGTATCAAAAACGCTGAATCGTTTTTGGATGAACGGTTCATGGTCATAAGCGGAGATGCTATGACAGACTTCAACCTGCAGTCAGGAATTGATTTTCACGAAACGAAAAAGGCGCTCGTCACCATTTTCATGAAACAGGTTGAAAATCCATTGGAATATGGTGTCATTATGACAGATCGGGAGGACCGGATCATCCGGTTCCTCGAGAAGCCAAGCTGGAATGAAGTGTTCAGCGATACCGTCAACACTGGGATCTATGTGTTGGAGCCTGAAATTTTCCGGTACCTGGAGAAGGATGTTCCGACCGATTTCAGTAAGGATCTGTTCCCGATTTTAATGAAGGATCGCAAGCCGCTTTACGGATTTTCCGCTGAAGGGTATTGGTCCGATATCGGGAACCTTGAGCAATACCGCAAAAGTCATGAGGATTTCCTTGACGGCCTCATCAACTTCCCTTTGCCGGGGAAAGAAATTATGCCAGGATTACGAGTTGGTGAAAATGTCACGATCGAGCAGCAAGCGACGATCAAAACACCTGTCTACATTGGCGATGGCACCACTGTGAGGCAGAATGCGATGCTCTATCCTTATACAGTCGTTGGGGCTCATAATGAGATCGCCCAGGGCTCTTCACTTAAGCGGTCTATTTTATGGAATGATGTGTATGTTGGAGCCGATTCCGAATTGCGGGGAACGACAGTTGCAAGCGGAACATTTATCAATGAAGGCACGCGATTGTTTGAACATAGCGTTATCGGCAATCAGGTTCAAATCGGGAAGAAAGTGACGATCAAACCTGAAGTGAAAGTATGGCCGAAGAAAGGCATCCTGGATGATTCGGTCATCCAAACGTCCTTGATCTGGGGCAAAAAGGCATCCCGTTCCTTATTCAGCAACCATGCAGTCAAGGGGCTTGCAAACGTTGAGGTTACGCCTGATTTTGCTGCAAAAGTGGCCTCGGCCTATGGGGCCTGCATCATGCAAGGGAAAAAGATCGGCATTGCCTCTGACTATCATTCTTTTTCAAAGTTGATTTTGCAATCATTCGAGCAAGGATTGCATTCTGCCGGTATCCATACTATCGACCTTTCTCCTACACTCAGTCCGATTTTCCGATATGCAGTTGAAAAGGAGAACTGGGATGGAGGCGTGTTCATCCGAATGGGGGATACAGGGAACCGGAAAAAGATCGTGATCGAATTCTACGATCAGGACGGCTTTCCGGTGGACACCGATTTTGAACGGAAGATTGAAAATGCCTTCTGGCAGGAGGATTATCGCCGCGCCCCATTTGACCGGATCGGAACCACCGTCAAAATCAGTGACCACAACGATGATTATTTGAACGCCATTCTTGGCAAAATCAATCAGAATGCCATTATGGAAAGCGGGTTCAAGCTCGTCCTTAATAGCCAGTTTGATGATCAGAATGTGATTTTGACAAAGCTTTTGAAGCAACTGAACTGTAGCTACGTATCTGTCCCTACCAATACGACATTCGAGCAGATGGCGAATATCGTGAAAGCGACAGAAGCGCAAATTGGGGTTTGGATGGATGAAAAAGGGGAGCAGATGAAGCTCCTTACAGGTGATGGGGACTGGTTAAGCGATGATCAGCTGTTATCGTTGTATGTTTTGATTTCACTGCGGGAGTTGAATATCAAGGAATATGCGATCCCGGTCTATGGTTCCTCAGAGCTTGATGAGCTGGCGACAACATTAGATGGGAAGCTTTTACGGACAAAAGCGGATGCACGGTCGATCATGAAGGTCGGCGGAACGGTGTTGAACGTCCAGTTTGATGCGATTTTTGCGCTCGTCGCAGTATTGAATAGGATGGCGAACCGACATGAACCATTGTCCGTGCTGATTAAGAACCTTCCAGACATCAAGCTGATTCGCGATCAAGTACAGTGCCCGACGATGGTAAAAGGGAAAGTGATGCGAAAGCTGATGGAAGAAACACGGGACCAAATCACCGATCTCGTCGACGGGATCAAGGTCTATCATCCAAATGGCGGGTGGACGTTGATTTTACCGGATACGGTCGATCCGACATTCACGATTTATTCACAAGCGCCCGATTTGGAGTTTGCCCGACAAACGAGCGAATCCTTTAAGAATAAAATCAAGACATACCAGCAGTTATAGGGTTTTTGGCTGTTGCGAAGAATTAATGATTTTCCCTCTATTAAGCATCTTGATTATTTTTGTCAAATTTGATATCATACAAAGGTGTCATTTTGACGATAAGATTATAAAAACTAACAGTTAAGCGATCGGTCATCCGCTGGGTGATCGTTTCGTACGCTTAAACATTGTAGATAGTTTGGAGGGAAACATTATGCGCGTACAAGTTACATTAGCTTGCACAGAAACTGGTGACCGTAACTACATCACTTCTAAAAACAAACGTACTAACCCAGATCGTATGGAGCTTAAGAAATACAGCCCAAGATTGAAGCGTCACACACTACATCGTGAAACGAAGTAAAACAGTAGGAGATCTCCTGCTGTTTTTTTCTTTTTGTGGGAGCGGTGAGGTGGTGAAAACTTGGGATGCAGGAAATGAGCACCTCAAAGAGCATGATTGAGGTGCTGAAAACCGTGGATGCAGGAAATGAGCACCTCAAAGAGCATGAATGAGGTGCTGAAAACGGTGGATGTAGGAAATGAGCACCTCAAAAAGGATCAATGAGGTGCTGAAAACCGTGGATGCAGAAAATGAGCACCTCAAAGAGCATGAATGAGGTGCTGAAAACCGTGGATGTAGGAAATGAGCACCTCAAAAAGGATCAATGAGGTGCTGAAAACCGGGGATGCAGGAAATGAGCACCTTAAAGAGCATGAATGAGGTGCTGAAAACGGTGAATGCAGGAAATGAACACCTCAAAGAGCATGAATGAGGTGCTGAAAACGGTGAATGCAGGAAATGAACACCTCAAAGCGCAGTAATAGGTCAACGAAAGCTACAAAAATCACATAAAGCATATGCTAGGGACTTAAGGTTAGTACTTTTTAATAAAATGTGCGGATTTACCGTGTCCTACTAAAGTATAATGTGTTCTCAAAACAGCTCTTATCGTTTTCTTATATTTGATAACCCCACACCACTCATGAATCCGATTGGTGGTGATCTTCTCACCTGGAAATAGGAGTTGGAATTCTTCTGCGGTTCGTAACACTGCTGGTTCGTAGGATTCGGCGCTTCCACATGAATCGCAAACCAAATAGGTTTTCCTCAATTCCTTATACTTCACTTTACACGCAGGGCACATGATCCCTTTTCTAAGTCCATCATAATGGTATTCAGGCAAACGGGCGTTGGGGTTTTCGCTAAGGTGGAGGGACGCGAGGTGGTTGGCAAGTTCTTTATGCCGGTCATTTACATATGAACGCTCTTTTTTCAATTGTTCAGCAAATCGTTTTAACTGGTTTGGGTAGATAATCGGTAGGTTAACAGGGGATTGATAAAGGTGGAAATCGGGGTTCATAAAGACGACATAGGAATCGATCGGGATCTTCACACCAGCTTCGTGTAAAAGGGCCTGGAGTAATACCTTATTCCGCTGCAATTGATGCAAGGGGTTCTTGATTTCTTTCCCGGACAATAAATACCACAGGTCGCCTTCTACATAATAGTCTCCTTCGTAATTTTTCACCTCAAACATTAGGATCTTCGGGGACGTTATCACCAGGGAATCAATCTGAAATACCGTGTTGTTGTGCTGGAGCAGTAAATCATTCAGAACGATTTTTCCTTTTAAAAGAGGAGAGAGCCACTCGTCGAATTTCACTTCACCGGCAAAACCTTTTTCAGCAAACGAATAATTGTTTCTATCATGCTCCGTCAAAGGCAACCTCACATTTAATATTCTCAATTTCTTCAACTCTTCTGGTTCAGTCCTCGGTTTCAATATCAATCGCATTCCTCCATTCCATCTTTTTACATTTATCATAAAGGGAAAAAATCCAAAGGACAAGCTTATGTGTTAAAATCGAAATACATATTTTCTCAAGGGTAGGTGGACCACTTGAAAGAAATAAAAAAATCGTTACGGGCTGACATCCAAAAAAAGCTAGCCGAACTTTCACCGGAAATCCGTAACGAGCAATCTGAAATGATCAGAGAGCAATTATTCAATACGGAGGAATGGCGGCAAGCCAGTACCATTGGTGTGACCGTATCGAGAGGCACTGAAATCAATACATATCCGATCATTGAAAAAGCGTGGGAGGAAGGCAAAACGGTTGCCGTTCCGAAGTGCGATGCAAAGGATTTTTCGATGGATTTCAGGAAGCTGGAGTCCTTCGATCAACTCGAGGTCGTGTACTTTGGTTTGAAGGAACCGATCGTCGAAAAAACCGAACGCATTAAGCCGAATCAGATCGACTTGCTCATCGTACCTGGCCTTCTTTTTGACGAAGAAGGATTCCGCGTCGGGTTCGGGGGAGGCTTTTACGATCGCTATTTAGAGCGGTATGATGGCAAAACCGGATCCTTGCTTCATCCTATCCAGCTTCATCCCGACATCCCAAAGGAATCGTTTGATCGTCCTGTTGATTTTCTCGTGTTTCCCGATCGAGTCCAGTACACGAACAGGGACTCAAAATGACGGCCCGCAATATAGGTATCGTCCTGGCTGGCGGGGAATCGCGTCGGTACGGGTCACCAAAAGCGCTAGAAAAGATGGATGGCGAATTTTTTTACGAAAAAGCAATAAACGTTCTGCGGCCACTCGTGGATAAAATCGTGATCGTCGCCCATCCATCCATTATTGAACACGTCTCCCCATCAGCGACCAATGTGACCGTCATTACAGATGTTGAATCCTATCAGGGAATGGGGCCGTTAGCCGGAATCTACAGCGGCATGAAGGCAGAAACGGCTGAAGAATACTATGTGCTCGCTTGTGATATGCCCAAAATGGATACCGCGATCTATCAGCAATTGGCTGCTGTAAAACGCCTGCTGCCAACGGACTGCAGTGTCATTCCTACTGTTGATGGCCGTTTCCAGCCTTTAGCGGCACTTTACTCAAGCGCTGTATTGGACCTGATCCCCTCTTTATTGGAAAAAAAGAAACGGCGATTAACCGATCTGATTCAACAGACGGACTGCGCCTTCATCAACTATACGTCAAAACACCACAAGCAGTCCTTCAGCAATGTTAATACACCTGAAGATTTCAGCGGCTTAAAAACGAGAGAAAACTGACACACCCGTGTCAGTTTTTTTCAAATAAGGAGGTAGTGAAATGGGAATCACGTTCACTTTTAAAATAAATCCTGAACAGAAGCATTCAGCTTATGAGCTCGGCTACATGGAAGGTGAGTTAAACATCCACTTCAATCAAAAGCTCTTCTTCCACGATCCCCACAACAATCTTGCGGAGCTTGCTGCACAACTGGATAAGTGGATGAACAGCGGTTCCCAAAAAGACTTCATTTTCAAGACGATTGACCATGACGAACCGATCCTGACCTTTCAATATGAATCTTCCAATCAATGGAGGCTTCATTCCATTTGGCAAAACTTCGAGCCCGAAGATACAATCCACACGATAGCTCTAAAAAGTGCGGCAAAAAAATTCCTTGAAAACCTGAACAAAGAATTCAATCGCATCGGTTATGACGTAAAATTCGATGACCACACATAACCAGCACAAAAACCTCTTGACGAATGATCGGATTGCTTTTATAGTAAAGATACATTGTTACTTGAACGCACAAAAGCATAAAAGCGCTGAAGCGGACCGAGTAGTCAACTTCTTCAAACATCAGAGACTTAGCGGGTGGTGCAAGCTAAGGAAGGGGTACAGACGAAATTACAGCCGTGGAGCTTATAGGTTTCATACCTTTATTATGGAAGAGAAGATGCTGTTGAAGACATCAAGCAGGGTGGTACCGCGATTCGTTCGCCCCTGTATATGTACTCGACAGTTTTTTTACGTTCAAGATAGAAAAATTGGTTAACATAAAATGAGAGAATCATTCAAAGGCAGGGTTCACAAATGACAGCTAAGAAACAACAGACGTTTTCATTCCTATCGTTCGTGTTATTGATTGGAATCATTCTTTATTCCATGTTGATTTTAAAGACAGAACCGCACATTCCATTACTCGTCTCCCTCGTCGGTATCGCCATCATGGCAAAAGGATTCGGCTACAAGTGGGAGCAGATGGAGAAAGGCTTGGTCGACGGGATTACAATCGGCATCAAACCTGTGCTGATCCTGATGATCATCGGCATGCTCATCGGAACGTGGATGATGAGCGGAACCGTTCCGACAATGCTGTACTTCGGAACACAGGTCATTGATCCGGGTTGGTTTACCGTCAGTGCTCTAGTGGTGACGATCATCGTATCGACTTTCACCGGAAGTTCATTCACGACGATCGGGACGGTCGGGGTCGCATTGGTGGGTCTTGCGACAAGTCTTGGTGTCCATCCTGGATTGGCTGCTGGTGCCATCATCAGCGGGGCTTGCTTCGGTGACAAAATGTCGCCGTTATCCGATACGACGAATTTTGCTCCAGCCGTTGCAGGTGTCGCACTGTTCGATCATATTAAGCATTTGATGTGGACGACCATTCCCGCGTTAACGATTACCGTCATCATTTTCATATTCATGGGAAGCGGTGGAGCAGGAGATGAGGCGCTCTCATCCATTCAACCGGTACAGGATCAGCTCGCAAACTCGTTCAACATCAGTGTGTGGACACTGCTTTCCCCGCTGGTCGTCATCCTGTTAGCTGTGCTGCGCTTTCCGACAATTCCAGCACTGATTATCGGGGTGATTACGGGGATTCTTACCATTTGGCTCGTTCAAGGCCAAGGCTCGATCAGTGTCATTTTCAACATGCTACAGAACGGTTTTGAATTGGAAACTGGAGAAGCTACGGTTGATAAAATCATCAATCGCGGCGGCATCCAATCGATGATGTGGTCGATCTCCCTAATCTGGATCGCGCTCGCGCTCGGCGGCCTGGTCAAAGGCTTGGGCATTCTCGATTCGTTTGTCGATCTTTTGAAAAATAAAATTCATAAGCGTGGAAACACGATTGCTACAACGGCATTATCTTCAATCGGTGTCAACGTGTTGACGGGAGAGCAATATTTGTCCATTCTAATTCCGGGACAAACCTTCAAACCCCACTTCGAGAAGCAGCAGATTGATTCGAGGAACTTATCTAGAACCTTGGAGGATGCGGGAACACTCGTGAACCCGTTGATTCCATGGGGAGTAAGTGGAGCGTTTTTCGCATCCACCCTTGAAATCAGTGTCCTCGATTACATGCCATACGTGTACTTCCTATTCCTTTCCCCGATCTTCACGATTCTGTTAGGGTATCTCGGGATCGGAGTGGGCAGAAAGAATAGCGAGCCCGTTCAAAGTTAATTGAAAAAGTTGACGTAAAAAGGCTGTTTGGTTCATAACATGTTCCAAACAGCTTTTTTCTGTTTTGAGCTGATGGTCCAAAATGGGGAGGGGATTTGATGGAAAACGTTCTCGGATATGCGTATTTCGTTGTTCAATTCATCATCATTTTATATGTGATCTTCAGCCTTGCGAGCATCAATCATAAATTGTCAAAAGTTTTGAAGGGCGCCGATGCAGAGAATGAAGGACAAAGCCAGGTAAGCAATGAAGAAATCGAAAAGGAATTAGAGGAGCAGATGGACAAACCGTAAATATGTTCTGGGGTCATCCCAATTAAATGTTTAATCCTTCTTCAAAACGTGAACGTAAAGAATAAAACAAAACAAGCATGAAGGAGGATTACAAAATGGGTTTGATCCGTCGTTTGTTTCGACTTGTGACATTCATTCCAAGATCTGTACTCAGAGCAATCATTCCTCGTCGCCGACATCGGTTATAAGTACCTAACATTCAAATAGTAAACATGAAACCACTATACAACTGTGTATAGTGGTTGTTTTGTGATATTGTTAGTTTGTATATGAATTCATGGTAAAAGGTTGTGGTCTATAATGAATCAACGTTTGGAAAAATTCTCGCAATGGTTGCAGGAGAGTGGACAAACTTTCGCCTTTATCCATTCCTCTGCCAATGTCTTTTATCTTTCCAACTTCAATACTGAACCTCATGAGCGCTTGCTCGGATTGTTCGTATTCCCTGACAAAGACCCATTCCTCGTATGCCCTGGAATGGAAGTTTCGCAAGCAAAAGATGCTGGCTGGCAATATGAAATCATCGGGCATGGCGATGCAGATGATCCTTGGGAACTGATTCACTCAGCATTAAAGGAGCGTGGCGTAACAGAAGCTCAACACGTTGCGATTGAGAAGGAGACGCTTTCCTATGAGCGCGCAGAGCAACTGATGAAGCGATACCCTTCCGTAACGTTCACCAGTGCAGAAGAAAAGCTTCATGAACTCCGCTTGATTAAAGATGCAAACGAATTGGAGATCTTGAGAAAAGCAGCTGAGCTCGCTGATTTCGGAGTGGAAACAGGCGTCAATGCCCTTCGTGAAGGCTGCACGGAAATGGAAGTCCTTGCAACCATTGAATATGAGTTGAAGAAGAAGGGGATCCGTGAAATGTCGTTCTCGACAATGGTCTTGTTCGGTGAAAAATCAGGCCAGCCTCATGGAAACCCTGGGGACCGCAAATTGAAAAAAGGGGACCTCGTCCTATTCGACCTAGGCGTCGTGTTGGATGGCTATTGTTCGGATATCACGCGTACAGTGGCATTCCAAGAGGTCAACGATAAGCAAAAGGAAATTTATGATATCGTCTTGAAGGCACAATTAGAGACGTTGGAGATTTCCAAGCCTGGTACAAGACTTGGTGATCTTGACAAGAAAGCCCGTGAAATCATCACGAATGCAGGATATGGCGATTTCTTCCCTCATCGTATCGGTCATGGTATCGGAATCGATGTACACGAATATCCATCCATGAGTGAAAACAACGACAACCTTCTGAAGGAAGGGATGACCTATACGATTGAACCGGGTATTTACCTTCCACACATCGGTGGGGTACGTATTGAAGATGATCTGCTCGTAACCAAGGATGGTTGCGAAACCTTGACGAAATACCCGAAAGAACTACAAATCGTAGGGAACTGAACCAACAAAAATGAACCCTGTAAGTGTGACACGCTTACAGGGTTTTTTGATTTAAAAGTTTTTCATTTGTGGCCGCAAATTGATTTGTATATTTCTGCTTTCAAAATCAGATAGTAAGGAGGAAAGGTGGTTATTAAAATGAGAAACGGAATGTTGAAATGGTTGATTCTCGGTGTTGCGGCATATTTCATCTATCAAAATCGTTATAAGCTATTGAATATGGTGTTGGGCATGAAACTGCTTCGTACATTGGCGATCCGTGGTTTCATGAAAATGCCGGGCGTGCGTGAAAAAATCGTCCAAGACATGTTCTAATCGTCTACTATTTCGAAGGATCGATGAATTGGACGAATTGGACGTTCCTGCCTGATTGCGTTTCCGTTAAAAATAACAAGTGTGACATGTCTTTACTGATCAAAATCAATGGGAGGCTGCTGCCGATAGGAGATTCGATTTCTCCAGCTCCGTCCTTGATGCCAAGAAAATAATTTTTATAGATCCCTTCCCATAGACCGCCGATTACTTGATCGGTCTTTTCTTTTGTCAATCCAGGTAAAGGGATGGAATCATAATCGCTTATTTTTGTCAGCGGCATCATGTAATAGTGGTCGACCTGGATGTTGAAATGCTTGATAAGATTATGCCAGATTACTTTCATCTGCTGGTTCGTCGCATGATCAAGAATCTTCTTATTGATTTCGTCTTGTTTCGTTTCCGGTGTTTTGAACGATTCCAGTGGCTGCAACGGCGAATCGATGACATACAGCTGGTCATAGCTCATCGTCTGGGCGCTCTTTATGATATCGTTCGGATAATGAAGCTCTGCATGATGGAAGCTGATTGCTTCAAAATGACCGCTATCCTCATTCGTGACAATCTCTTTCTGTTGAAGGACATCTTCATTCTCCATCCATTTCGAAAGCTTCCCCTTTAGCAATCCATCCTCATATAAAAGGGAGATATCCTGTCTAAGATACGCTGTTTTTCCAAGCTCTGAATTGACCTTCCATTGTATCGTGTATTCATCTTCATCTTTTTCCTCAAGAATCTTCAGCACCGTATCCGCAGATTTGAACGTAACCGTCGGATCGATCGGAAAATAGATAATGCTTTCTTTTACCTCATCAGTTTGGTTATGATACATATAGAGAGATGCTGCGGAAATGGCCGCAAATAGAATCAAGAATATCATCATTCTTTTCATACCTTCAAAACCTCCATGGACAATCCTGTCAATACAAATTATGATTTTGTCCGATGGTTTAGAAGGAATAGTTCATCTTTAGGGGGATTTTTAAAAATGAATGAAAACATCAATACGAGTGAAATCATGGAACTGATCAAGGGCCTCGTCACCATTCCAAGCCCATCTGGAAACACAGATGAAGTCATCCGTCATGTCGAGTCGTTTTTTACGGAATTAGGCGTAGAAACAAGAACAAATCACAAGGGTGGTTTGTTGATCACGTTACCTGGGAAAGACAATGATCGACATCGATTCCTGACAGCCCATGTCGACACGCTTGGCGCAATGGTGAAAGAGATCAAGCCGGACGGCCGCTTGAAGCTTTCGATGATCGGCGGTTTCAGATGGAATCATGTTGAAGGCGAATACTGCCAGGTTGAAACGTCCGACAATCGCAAGTATTCCGGCACGATCCTTATGCATCAGACTTCTGTCCATGTATACAAGGAGTCTGGAGAAGCGAAACGTGACGAGAAAAACATCGAAGTCCGTCTCGACGAACGTGTTTCTTCGAAGGATGATGTTCAAGAGCTTGGTATTTCAGTCGGTGACTTTGTTTCGTTCGACCCTCGTGTGCAAGTGACAGAGAGTGGCTTCATCAAGTCACGTCATCTCGATGACAAAGCGAGCGTCGCATTGTTAATGCATGTCGTCCAATTATTAATGGAAGAGAAAGCAGAATTGCCGCATACGACACATTTCCTGATTTCCAATAATGAAGAAATCGGGTATGGCGGAAACTCGAATATCCCAGAGCAAACGGAAGAATATCTGGCAGTCGATATGGGAGCAATCGGTGACGGTCAATCGACCGATGAATTTACGGTTTCCATCTGTGCAAAGGATTCCAGTGGTCCTTATCATCTCGGTTTACGCAAACACCTGGAATCACTCGCCAAGAAGAACCATATCCAATACCAGACTGACATCTATCCGTATTATGGATCAGATGCATCTGCTGCAATCCGTGCAGGTTTTGACGTAAAACACGGATTAATCGGGCCGGGGATCGATGCTTCCCATGCCTTTGAACGGACTCATGAAACGTCCCTTTTACATACTGGGCGTCTTATCTACCATTATGTCAAATCAGAAATGAACGCATAAACAGCTTTCAAAAGAGGGTGAGCAATCACCCTCTTTTATATATGAAGAAACACGTTCCTTAAATCCAAGTATGCCTACCACGAAATTGGTTAATGATGGTAACTGAAAGGATGAGGAGCGATGTCACGAGAAAATCATGTTCCAGAGATAAAAAATTATGAAGAAACGATCGCGTATTGCAAGAGAGAGCTCGGAATCGGAAAAAGCTTCGACCAAATTCATTTAGAAGTCGAATACGCGGGGCGAAAGATGAGTTTCTTCATGATTGATGGTTTTGTAAAAGACGAAATCATGCACTATCTTATGAAATTATTGTCTGAACTGGAGCCGGAGCAATTAGAACCAGCCCCATTAAAAAAGCTGATGCGTACGCATCTACCATATATGGAGATAGATGAAGAAGACGATCTTGATAAAGCGATCGATTTTTCCCTTGGGGGTCCGACCCTCTTGATTGTAGATGGGGTCGATACGGTCATCGTCATTGACGCCCGGACATACCCAGTCCGAGGTCCATCCGAACCGGATCTTGAAAGGGTTGTCCGTGGGTCACGTGATGGTTTTGTCGAAACGATCATCTTTAATACCTCATTGACGAGAAGAAGGGTGCGGGACCGTTCATTACGAATGGAATACATGAACATTGGCCGCCGATCGCAGACGGATATTTGCGTTTCCTATATTGAGGATATTGCGGATCCTAAAATCGTTGAAAAAATCAAGGATTCCTTGTCGAAGATCGACACAGACGGTTTACCGATGGCAGAAAAGACGATTGAAGAATTCGTGTGCGGGCGTCACTGGAATCCTTATCCTCTTGTCCGTTATACGGAAAGACCGGATACAGCAGCCGTGCATTTATATGAAGGGCACGTCCTCATTTTCGTTGATGGTTCACCGAGTGTGTTAATTACACCTGCTACGTTCTGGCACCATCTTCAACATATGGAGGA
This sequence comes from Pseudalkalibacillus sp. SCS-8, assembly GCF_040126055.1. Lineage (NCBI taxonomy): Bacteria > Bacillati > Bacillota > Bacilli > Caryophanales > Fictibacillaceae > Pseudalkalibacillus > Pseudalkalibacillus nanhaiensis. The sequence goes on along the minus strand of NZ_CP143541.1, from coordinate 2,312,214 downwards.
ATATCGACAGAAACCGATTGTCGGCGCGTATTTACGCTTGGTACGATTCTTAGCCGTATTTTTGTCGATTTTTTCGCTTCCGCTTTGGTATCTGTTAGCGACTGAACCGGAACTGATGCCGGCACCGCTCGCATTCATCGGTCCAGAGAGTGTGGGGGATGTTCCGTTGATCTTCCAGTTCATCATCATTGAAATCGGACTGGATATTTTAAGGATGGCGACCGTTCATATTCCGTCATCACTGGCAACCGCCCTCGGGCTCGTCGCCGCCATTCTGATCGGACAGGTCGCAGTCGAAGTCGGGTTGTTTATTAACGAAGTGATTCTTTATATTGCAATTGCTGCACTCGGTTCATTTGCAACCCCGACCTATGAGCTCAGCCTTGCAAACCGATTGGTACGTTTGGCCTTACTCATCGCGACCGCCTTGTTCGGTGTCGTCGGATACGTGCTCGGATCGACATTGTGGCTCATCATGCTCGTCCGTCTGAAGTCATTCCACATCCCATATCTATGGCCGTTCCTTCCATTCTCCTATAAAGGATTCCGGGATGTTCTGATTCGCTCGCCGATTCCATTGAAAAATCGACGTCCGACAGTCTTACACCCGAAGGATCCAGATCGGTAGAGAAGCTCATTGAGCTTCTCTTTTCTTATTTTAAAGCCGTTGATTATCGCAATAACCCTTTCTATCCATTGCAATAATGATATAATACGGGTGGGTGAAAACATCAATGAAAACACTATTTGACGTACAAAATTTGTTGAAGCGGTTCGGAAGCTTCATCTATACTGGTAATCGAAAAGCGGACTTAGAGCTGATGCAGGGTGAGATTCAAGAGCTTTTTCAAAACGGAATGATTGATACCGATGATTTCCGACAAGCCACCCTCATTTTACGAAGCGAAATAAACAAACAGGATAAATTGAATTAAAGGATGATACATATGAAAGAAAAGATAGCGGTAGGGGTCGATCTCGGCGGTACAACGATAAAAATGGCGTTTGTCGATGAAAGCGGAAACATGATTGAAAAGTGGCACATCCCGACAGATATTACCGATGGAGGTCGTAACATCGCGAATCATATCGGTGCTTCCATAAAAGATAAACTGAAGGACACCGATTTGGAGATCTCTTCTATAGAAGGAATCGGTATTGGAGCGCCTGGATTCATCAATCTTGAGAATGGATTCATCTATAAAGCAGTCAATCTTGGTTGGGAAAATTACCCGTTAAAAGACGATCTTGAAGGCATCACGGGTTTGCCAGTCTTTGTCGATAACGATGCCAACATTGCCGCTCTCGGCGAAATGTGGAAAGGGGCCGGAAACCAGGCAGCGAATTTAATCTGTATCACGTTAGGTACCGGAATCGGTGGAGGCATCATCCTTGACGGTGAAATTCTTCATGGTGCAAACGGGATGGCTGGTGAAATCGGTCATATCACGTCGATTACGAGTGGAGGAGCGCCTTGTAATTGTGGGAAAACAGGGTGTTTGGAAACGATCGCTTCTGCAACAGGAATTGCCCGGATCGCAACAGAAGGGTTGTCCGATCATCCAGAAAGCGCACTTCACCAAAGGTTGGACGGAAAAGAGCGACTAACAGCTGAAGATGTGTTCATCAGTGCAGCTGATGGTGACGAGTGGTCCAATGAAGTCATCCGGACGATCTGTCATCACCTCGGACTTGCAATTGCGAATTTGTCGAATGGACTTAATCCGTCAAAAATCGTCATTGGAGGAGGCGTTTCCAAAGCAGGTGATCAGCTCTTGAAACCACTGAAGGAAGTGTTTGCCCAGTTTGCACTTCCAAGAGTGTATGAAGCAACAGATTTCGCCATCGCAAGCTTAGGAAACGATGCTGGTGTCGTCGGTGCGGCAAAGCTTCTCTTCAATCAAACCTCAAAAAAATAACCTTATATCCACTCATAACTCGTTCTAGAATCGAATACTATACCAATTATAAAAAGAGTCGTAGCCGGCTCTTTTTTTCATATTCATGAAACCTGAGGGGTCAGCATAAAACACCAAGAGGATCAACAATACTGTAAGCTTGGCTCAGCCAAGCTTTTGTTTTATTAAGAATGTAAAGAAATTGTGTTTAGTACAAATGGCCCTGTTCGGTGAACAAAAAGCAGGTAAAATGTGAATAAAGTGTGAATTTACACCTGATTGCAGAACTTTTTACCGTCTCAAACGTCTATAGGTTTAGCGGGAATTTAAAGTGGGGTATAAATGTTTATGGAGATTTACATAGTTTTTACAAAATCTTGAAAAAGTACGATTTTCACTTGAAAAATCATCTGAAAGGGAGTAATATAACAATCATGTGAAAAACGAGTGAAGTAAATTGATTAATAAACGAACTGAGATTATAAAAGAATTTAACGACATACAGATTGTCAAGGAGGTAACAATACGATGCTGAAAAACACCTTATCGAAATATCAGATTCTCATCATCACCGGTGTTTTGCTATGGATGAAATCGTATCTTGTTTACAAAATTTCGTTTGATTTGAAAATTGAAAATGCTGTTCAAGAACTGATTTTACTCATCAACCCATTAAGTTCAGTGGTGTTCATTCTTGGGTTTGCCCTATTCTTCTCCGGACGAGCTCGTAATATCGCCACTTTAATATTGAATTTGGTAGCGTCATTCATTTTATTCGCGAACATGGTTTATTACCGGTTCTTCAATGACTTCATTACGATTCCGGTACTATTCCAGACAAGTAACATGGGAGATCTAGGAAGCAGTATCACGACATTGATCTACCCATTCGATTTACTGCTTTTCGTCGATCTCATTATTCTGGCTGTTTACATGAAAGTACGTAAGCTTGAAGCACCGAAACTTTCGTCCAAGAAAATCGGACTTGTGTTTGCTTCCAGTCTGATCATCTTCATCGTAAACGTCGGTATTGCTGAAACAGAGCGACCTCAGCTTCTTACGCGTTCTTTCGACCGTGAAATGCTGATTAAAAACATTGGAGCATACAATTATCATGCGTATGATGCCATCATCCAATCGAAAGCGAAGGCTCAACGTGCCCTTGCAGATGGTAGTGAAATTACCGATATCGAAAACTATGTAAAAGCAGACTACAAGAAGCCGGATCCTGAAATGTTCGGTGCAGCGGAAGGGAAAAACGTCGTACTGATCTCACTCGAATCCATCCAGAATTTCGTTATCGACAACGATGTAGCTGGACATGAGATCACACCTTTCCTTAACGAATTGAAGAAGGATAAGGACACGTATTACTTCCCTAACTTCTACCATCAGACTGGTCAAGGGAAAACATCGGATTCTGAGTTCCTACTAGCGAACTCCATGTATCCTTTACCAAGTGGAGCCGTTTTCTTCACTCATTCACAAAATGAATACCAGGCTGCACCTAAGATGTTGAAGGATAAAGGATATTACTCTGCAACGCTTCATGCGAACAACAAGAGTTTCTGGAACCGTGACATCATGTACAAATCACTCGGTTATGACCGATATTATTCTGTCACGGATTATGAAGTGAAAGATGAAGAGACGATCGGTTGGGGACTGAAGGATGAAAGCTTCTTCCGTCAATCCGTCGACCACATGAAGCAAATGCCTGAGCCGTATTATACGAAGTTCATCACATTGACGAACCACTTCCCGTTCAGCCTTGAACAAGAGGATGAATTCATTCCGGAGTGGACGTCCAATGATGGTACTGTGAACAGATACTTCACGACCGTACGTTATACAGATGAAGCTGTGAAAATGTTCTTCGAAAGCTTGAAGAATGAAGGTATGTATGAAGATACGATGTTCGTCCTTTACGGAGACCATTATGGAATCTCTGAAAACCATAACAAGGCTATGGGAGAGTATCTCGGTAAAGAGATCACACCATTCGAGTCCACGCAATTGCAGCGTGTACCAATGTATATCCACATCCCTGGTCATGGAAAAGGTAAAGTGATGGATACTGTCGGCGGTCAAGTCGACCTACGTCCAACCATCATGCACCTATTAGGAATTGAAACGAAAAACACCATTCATTTCGGATCTGATTTGTTCTCTAAAGAACGTCAAGACTTCGCTGTTCTTCGTGATGGAAGCTTCATTACGAAAGACCACGTCTACACAGATGGCACTTGTTACGAAAAAGCGACAGGTGAACCAGTAGAAGAGGAAGCATGCGACGCATTCAAGGAGAAAGCGAAGAAAGAGCTTGATTATTCGGATCGCATCATCTACGGCGACCTGCTACGATTCTTTGATTCCGAAACAGGGCAAGTCAAATCTGAAGAACAATAAAGCATGAAACCGCGCCAACTACAGTTGGTGCGGTTTTTTTTCGTTATATGGAATAGGGGATATGAGGTGGTGAAAACGCAGCCACACGAAAATGAGCACCTCATAGGCCTGGAATGAGGTGGTGAAAACAAAGAAACGCGAAAATGAGCACCTCATAGAGCTGGTATGAGATGGTGAAAACGCAGGAACACGAAAATGAGCACCTCATAGGGTCTGTATGAGGTGGTGAAAACAGAGAAACGCGAAAATGAGCACCTCAAAGAGCTGGTATGAGGTGGTGAAAATGCAGCCACACGAGAATGAGCACCTCATAGAGCTGCTTTGAGGTGGTGAAATCGCAGTAACACGAAAATGAGCACCTCAAAGAGCTGGTATGAGGTGGTGAAAACGGAGAAACACAAAAATGAGCACCTCATAGGGCCGGAATGAAGTGCCAAAAACCAAGAAACACGACAATGAGCACCTCAAAAGGCGACCAAGAAGTCCTTAACATCCCAACCTAAAGAACATCTTCCTTAAAGATTGTTTCCCCACTCATAACTCTTCATTTTGTCCATATACATGATAGGAGAATGGTGTAATGGAGGGGACTGAGCTATGAAGGTAGTCGTTCGTAAAGGGGATAGTCTTTGGTATTACGCCAAAGTTTTCAATGTACCACTACGTCTTGTTCTGGATTCCAATCGAACGATTGATGCAGCGAATCTTCAGGTTGGAACGCAAATCAACATCCCCGGATATGTGACGGAAAACTATACGATCCAACGGGGAGATACTTTTTATAAAATCGCACAGAGAAGAAAAATCCCTCTGGATGCTTTAACATTATTAAATCCGAATGCTTCACCAAGCAACCTGCAAATCGGCCAGGTCATAAAAGTTCCAGTGCGGGTTCTGCGCTCAGTCGTAACGCCGAAAATGAATTACGACTATAAAACGATGTTGAGACAGTTGAAGCGGTTGAGTGAAATCTATCCTTTCATAAACGTTCGTTCGATCGAGAATTCTGTGCTTGGAAAAGCCATTCCTGAAATACAGATCGGTAATGGAACGAAAAAGGTGCATATGAACGGGTCGTTCCATGCGCAAGAGTGGATCACAACAGCTGTGCTCATGAACTTCTTGAATGATTATCTGCTCGCTCTGACGAATCAGTGGACGATTCGAGGTCTGAAGATGTCACCGTTCTATGATGGTGTCACGCTATCCATCGTACCAATGGTGAACCCGGATGGCGTGGATCTCGTACTGAATGGTCCTCCTGACGATGATTTTTACCGAGATTATGTGATGGAGCTCAATCAAGGAAACCAGGATTTCTCCGGCTGGAAAGCGAACATACGGGGCGTTGACCTTAATAATCAATACCCGGCCAAGTGGGAGATTGAAAAAGAACGGAAGCCGCAGCAGCCAGCTCCAAGGGATTATCCGGGAGACGAGCCGCTCAGTGAACCTGAAGCGATTGCGATGGCTGAGCTTGCTTATCAAGAAAACTTTGATCGAGTTGTTGCCTTCCACACGCAAGGAGAAGAAATCTACTGGGGTTATGAAGGATTAGAACCGCCATATGCGGAAACGATCGTCCAAGAATTCGGAAGAGTGAGTGGGTATAAGCCCGTCCGGTACGTAGACAGTTACGCGGGTTATAAGGATTGGTTCATCCAGGAATTCCAGCGCCCAGGGTATACAGTCGAACTCGGCGAAGGGGTCAATCCACTCCCAATTGAACAGTATGATGAAATCTACCAGGAAAGCCTCGGCATCATGCTGGCGAGTTTATATATGTAAAACGAAAAAAAGCCATTTCCTCAAAAAAAGAGGAGGTGGTTTTTTTGCATGTGATCGTCGTTTCCCACGGATCTTTTTACATGTGCCCCACCTGAGCTTTCTCCTTTGTCCAACCCCCTCCTTTCATTTAAAATGACTATGTTGCTGCTAAATGATCTCGAATACGTAAACAATAGGGTAAGAATGAATGGAGTCGATGCAGGATGGGATCAAACGAAATATTAATCGGTAAAGACCTTACGACTGAGCATCTGAACGGCATTTCATTTGCATTACTGGACCAACAGATCACGACAGTCATCGGTCCATCTGGTGCAGGGAAAAGCTCCTTATTACTCCTTTTAAACCGATTAAAGGAGCCTGCACGAGGTGAGGTATTTTACAAAGGCAAAGCGATTACCCAGATACCTGTAACGGAATTGCGGCGGGAAATCGGGATCGTTTTTCAATCCTCGTATCTTTTCGACGGGACGACTGAGGAGAACATCCAATATGGACCGAAGCTTTGTGGAAAATGGGAGCCGAGTGAAACAAAGCGGTTACTCGAGCTTGTTGAACTTCCTCAATCCTACATATCACGAAAGGTCAGCTCCTTATCAGGAGGCGAACAGCAACGGGTCGCGCTGGCGAGGACGCTCGCAAACCGTCCATCCATCCTTCTCCTTGATGAGGCGACGAGCGCACTCGATATCCGTACAGCTGAACATATCGAGGAACTCCTGTTCAAGCTCCGGGACCAGGAAGGCATTTCAATCATGATGGTCACCCATAATCTTTCACAGGCTGAGCGGATGGGCGATCAGACCTTGTTCATCCAAAAAGGAGAACTGTTGGAGCAAGGCCCGACGAAAGAACTCTTCCAACAACCAAAGACGAATGAATTGAAACAGTTTTTAAAGGAGTAGAAGCGATGCAATCACCCGAAATATCGAATTTATCATTGATGTTTATCATCGTTTTCGTCATCATTCCGGTATCCCTATCCTACTTGTTCTCTTTAGGCTTGACCAAGCCGGTCTTATGGTCTTCGTTCAGGGGAATCGTCCAGCTCTTCATCATCGGGTATGTGCTCACATTCCTGTTCGACCTGCCGAGCTGGCAAGGAATCGGGTTGTGGGTTGGCGTGATGATCGTCGTTGCGACTTTGAATGCCTCACAGAAAGGGGAAGGTATTCCATACGTGAAAGTTGTCGTCTTTTCGATCATCGCCTTGATCGAAATCGTCATCATCTCCCTCTGGCTGCTGTTCGGCTATATCCCGTTCAGCCCGGAAAAAGTGATCCCTGTCAGCGGGATGATCATCGGGAACAGCATGATTGCGATCGGCTTAGCGCTGGAACGGCTCCAAAGCCAGTTTAAAGAAGAGCGGGGTAGGATTCTTGCTGCACTTTCGTTAGGGGCGAATCCGAAACAATCCTCGCTGCAAATCATCCGTAAGACGTTGAAGGCGGCGATGATTCCGAACATCGACGGCTTGAAAACGATCGGCCTCGTCCAGCTTCCTGGCATGATGACCGGATTGATTTTGGGAGGCGTCTCACCGTTGGATGCGGTCCGGTACCAGATCATCATCTCGTTGAGTATTTTCGTATCTGTGGCCGTTTGTGCGATGCTCGTCACGATTATTTTATACCGGTTCTATTTTAATGATAAAATGCAATTGATTGAGATGAATACATAAGGAGGAGAGCCATATGGCAATCGTAGATATAACCGTTATTCCAATTGGAACGAAAAGTCCGAGTGTGAGTGACTACGTCGTCGAAATCCAGAAAGTGCTAGAGAGGAATTCCGACCGGATACTTTATGAGCTTACACCGATGAGCACGTTAATTGAAGGTGAAATGGGGGACTTGCTGGACGTCATACGTGAAATACACGAGGTACCGTTCGAGCATGGTATCGAACGCGTGGCGACGAACATTCGGATCGATGACCGCCGGGACAAGAAAGTTAGCATGCGAGACAAAGTGAATACGATCCAATCGAAATTGAATCAATGATATAAAAAAAGAAACCGGCTCCTGTGAGCCGGTTTCTTTCATGATGAGCGATTAATGGCCTGCGCCCCAACCGCCTGTGTGGAAAAGGTCGATGACAGTCATTACTGTGAACCAACCAAATACCGCTAAGCTAAGAAAGGCGAAGCCTACTGCCAGCATATTTTTCTTTTTTAACTCTCTGAATAGCGCCCATAAACAGAAAAGGGTTACAAGGCCAAAGATAATTGACAATGCCATTAGATTTCCCCCCTTATCGGATTCAAAGTTTCTTTTAGTATTACTATAACCTGATTCTTGAAAAACAATCTATGTAATAGAATGATTGCCTATCCTATTGTACCTGTTTTTCTCGTTCATGTCGAGAATCCTTCCTTACAAAAATGTGACGGTTACCTGATAAGCAGAGGCAATTTGTTCAATCAGTTCCTTCTGTTGGCGATCGACGTAATAATGAATCGGGCTGACCGAATCATCAATGCCGACAAGATGTTCCTCCATTTGCATAAAGGCCATTTTCTCGTCTTCCCCATCCATATCCATCTGAAACGGGATGGACATCTCTTTGTACAGATAGGCATGGTTGGACGACGAGACGAACCCGTAATCCGTATTGAAGGTTGCCGTCGGAGATTGAAGCGGGTAAAGCTCGAACGCTTCTTCGAACACGTTCTCCTGTTGAAAAAGATTTTTCAAGGCTTTAAAATCGGCCTCACTCTGGACGATACAGAGGCGATCATCGCGGTCAACGACGTTTGCGGTATCCGCGATTTTCCTTACAAATTGACTGATGAAGCCAGACCCTTGGTTCCGTAAATCACAATGTTCTACGCCATATACAGTCTGCATAGCACCCTCGCTTTCAAATCGTCATAAGAATTTGATATTGTAAGAATAGGAAGCGTCCTATGTGAAGGACCTGATTCTAGTGTAGAATAAATGAAGAAGCTTGGCAATGGAGGCGATTACAATGGAATGGAAACGTTTATCGGTAGGACCGGTACAAGCGAACTGTTATTTAATCTGGAACGATGAGAATGAAGCGCTCATCATCGACCCCGGAAGTGAAGGGGATCGCATCATTAAGGAAGTACAGGCTGAAGGAATACAACCGATTGCGATTTTGTTGACGCATGCGCATTTTGATCATATCGGTGCACTTGATGATGTAAGGGCGAAGTGGAACCTGCCAGTGTACTTGCATAAAGCAGAATTCGATTGGCTCGGGAACCCTGAATTGAACGGTTCAAGCTTCTTCCCGATGGTCGAATCGGTATCTGCAAAAAAAGCGGACCATGAACTGAAGCCAGGGCAAGAACTGAAGGTAGGAAGCTTTTCCATCGACGTGTTACATACGCCGGGACATTCTCCGGGAAGTGTATCCTTCCACTTTCAAGATGAGGGGATCGTCATCAGTGGGGATGCATTGTTCATGGGGAGTATTGGCCGAACAGACCTGCCAGGAGGCGATCATAAACAATTGCTGAAAAGTATCCACGATCAGCTTCTTACCCTTGATGAAGACACCCTTGTCCTATCCGGGCATGGACCTTCAACGACAATTGGGGAAGAGATGGACTCGAACCCGTTCCTTAACGGCTTTTCGTTATGAAACAGCAGCAAAGCCCGATGATGGCGATTTTAAGCGAGAAAATCAATTCATCAACGAACAAATGCATCAGCTACGCGACGTACATGGAAACGGTTCTCTATGATGCACAGGGCTATTATCAGCGGGATCAGAAGAAAATAGGACGTGAGGGGGATTTTTACACGTCCAGCTCGGTCCATCCCGTTTTTGCGTGGGTATTTGCCGACTATTTCGATGCCTATTGCAAGGATCATCAGCTCCCTTTCGCCCTTTATGAGCTTGGTGGCGGAAGCGGCTCCTTTGCAAAGCAGCTGCTGGATTACCTGAAGCATATGAAGCCGCATCGTTATGAGGAACTGACGTACCATTTCATCGATGTGAGTGTTGGTCATCAGAATGAGGCAATCAAGCAACTCGCCGAGCATGACAATGTGACCTACTTCACGTCTCTGGACGATTTGCAACAACATGAAGGGAAAGCGGAAGGGATTCTTTTTTCCAATGAATTGCTTGATGCGTTTCCGGTCCATGTGATCGAGAAAAAAGGCAGGGAGATCGTTGAAGTGATGGTCACAATGGATCAGTCGGACCGTCTTCAGGAAATCCATCAGCCCATCTCGGATCCACGCATCTTGGATTGGATGAGTTGGAGCGAACTTGAGCTTCCAGACGGTTTTCGAGTGGAAGTGCCGTTACAGATGATGGAGTGGGTGGAAAATGTAGCGGACGTGTTGGCCAGAGGTCTTCTCGTAACAGTCGATTACGGGTATCGGAACGAGGAGCTGCTCGATCCGGCATTACGACAAGGGACGCTGAGAGGCTATTACCAGCATCAATTGATCGAGGATCCCCTTCTGCACCCGGGTGAAATGGACTTGACCGCACATATCCATCTGGACGCGCTCATCAAAAAAGGTGAGGAAGAAGGCTTTAAGGAGAAGTATCTTGGAAAGCAACGTACGTTTCTCCTCGAGCACGGCTTGTTCGACCATCTTGTCGAGCATGAAGGCCGCGATCCTTTTTCAGCGGAAAGCAAGCTGAACCGGGCGATCCGTTCATTTGCAATGCCAGGCGGGATGAGCGAAGCCTATCACGTCCTCATTCAAGAAAAATCATGACCACGAAAAAAAGCTGACCAAAAGGTCAGCTTTTTCATTTCACTTATGAGATTTAATGTCCACCTGATCCAGGGGTCATCATGAAAGTGGTCCAATACGTAAAGCCGATGAAGAAGACTGTTAGGTATGCACCGAAAATATAAATATACATTCTTTCAGATAAGTTTAAGTAACCAAGTGCGACGAACATGATTGTTTGTCCGACAAACAATAGGGAGAACGCTTGCATGCCACCTACATACGCCATAACAGCGATGACAGCCGTCCAGAATCCCATCATGCGGTACATTCTTGCCATATGTATTTCCTCCTTTGCAGCAATGATCATACGGATTAATAAGTGCTTGAAAAAATAATACGCCACTCACTATTATAATGGACTCTTTTAGTATTATAAATCAAATTGAGGAAAAAAGTAAATTACATTTGCTATGTCAATTTTGTGGCGGTTAAACTTTTTCCTTATCCACTACCCATAGTATAAAAAAACCGAGGCAAAATATGCGAAAAAGTAAAATTACGACAAAATATGTAAAAAATATCTTCTATTATGTCAGAATTTTTGTATAATTAATTTTGTATGTTAACTTTTTATATAAAAATTAAGGGGGAAAAAATGAAGAGAATATTTTATTTAATGATGATTGTTGCATTACTAATTCCAATGTTGCAGCCCTATGAACAAGCAAATGCTGTAACGAACAAAGAAGAATCCACGAATTTTATCACTCCACCTGTGAAGTCATTTCCAAAAAAATCCGAAAGACCAGTGGAATTAAAGACAAAACGAACGAAAAATCAAAAAGTTCTTTATAACCCTGATGGGACGTTCACCACAAAAATTTATTCAAAACCTATCCATTACAAGAATAAAAAAGGAAATTGGAAAGAAATCAACAATGATTTTGTTTTAAAAGGGAAAAAATTCGTAAACAAAGAAAATCGTTTCAAAGTAAAGCTCGACAAAACGATTTCTCAAAGGGTCGAACTTGACGATTCGTATATCCAATTAACACCGACGAATACTAGTAAGTACAAGTTAAAAAACCAAGATAATAAAATCACCTATACGAATGTCTATCGTAATGTCGATATTTCATACACGATGTTCGGCGAAAGCTTAAAAGAAGATATCGTCTTACTTGATAAGGATGCACAAACAACTTTTGTATTTGAAGTGGATACGAATTTAACTCCAGTCCTCAATAAAAATGGTGACTTGGAATTTTTAGATGAAAATAAACAAGTCATCTTCCTGTCACCAAAACCGTTTGCATATGATGATAATGGAGTTTATACAGAGGATGTCCATTATGAAATAAACAACACGAACAATACATACGAATTACAAGTAGTCTTGAATGAAGCATGGGCTCATGATTCTAACCGTAAATTTCCAATAATCGTCGATCCGACCATAACCAATAGATCAGAGGATGATGAAATTAAAGATGCTTTTATTGCAAGCGGTTACCCTACACAAAATTATGATCCTCGTGGCTGGCTCGCAATAGCAACAAACGGTTATGGAATTAATAGGACTTTAATAGATTTAGAAATGCCAAGTTTAATTAGTGGTGCAAACATCACGAATGTGACTTTGGATCTTTATCAATATACATCGTCCACAGATATTACGACAGCACAATTATTCCCTGTGACTAAAGAATGGGATGTTAAGACGGTTAATTGGAATAATCAGCCTACTATTGATTCCAACAAAATATTAGCACAATACACTGGCAATGAAATCTCGACCTGGTCTTTTAGTGGCACGGACTTAACCAATTTTATACGTGACATCTATGCAGGAAAAGAAGTGTTCCATGGGTTTATGATAAAAGCTTTAGATGAATCTCAGGACCGAAAAGGATTCTATTCAAGTGAAAGCGGAAACGCACCTGAGCTATCCATCACATATGAAGTTAAAAATGAAGGTATGGAATCATTTTGGGCCTTTGATAATGGTGTAAATTTACTGACAGGTAATTTTGTTACGGGCGGGACGGATTTTCTACTCCCAGGGAGAGGGATTCCTATTGGTATCTCGCGAAATTACAATAGTCAAAGTGATTATACAAGCCCTCACTTAGGAGATAATTGGCGATTTGATTTTGAAATGCATCTGAACACGACAACAAGTACTGGGGATACGGATCCGATAACCTTCACAGATGAGGACGGAACCGATCATATCTTTATATATGATCAAAAGTTAAAAAAGTATATTCCACCGTCCGGGATTCAATTAAAGCTTTATAAGGATAAATCATCCGGCTATCGCTACATCGAAAGTGTAGATAAAACAAAGTACCGCTTTACCAGTACTGGAGAACTAAATCAAATTGAAGATAGTAATGGGAATATTACAACCTTTGAATATACCATTATTCATTATAAAAAAAGGGTCATTAGTAAAATTACCGATACTTCAGGACGTTCAATAACATTTTCTTATCTTAACCCAGATGCAGTATGGATTACAGGCGATGCTTCAATTATGCCTTTTGATATTATATACACCAAAAATGCTAGTAATCAGTTAGTGAGTGTAAAAAAAATAAGCCACACAACGTCAGATGTGGTCGAAACAAAATTCGAATATAGCGGAGATAATCTATCAGCTATCATCGATAATTCGGGAAATCGTACTGAAATACAGTATGATGCTAAAGATCAAGTCGAGTCATTCACTCAAGTAGCTACCGACACGCTCATCACTTCCTATCGTTATTCTGAGACAGGTGAGGGCGTTCAGACTATAAAGACCAATCCAAAAGGTATCAAAACACGGTTCACAGTGAATGGACATGGTAATCTGACAAAAGTTGAAAAAGACTTTAATGAATCTACTGGAACCTCGAAACGGACTTTTGAGCAAGTATGGGATGAAAACAATATGCTTGCCAAAGTTATTGATCCAAAAGGTAATTCTACTGTAGTTTCATATGATGAAAATGGAAATACAGAAGAAATACAAAATGCTAAGGGTCATAAAACGCTTATGAAATACGATGACGATCGTAACATGACCCAAGTCACAGGTTTTATGGGTGACACTTACAAAAGCTATTATGATTCCAAAGGAAATCAGCAATCCTCGGTAAGTATGGTTTCAAGTGGAACCATTAATGACTATCAGGATAATGGAAACCTAGAACAATCTTCAAGTCCAATAAGCTTGGGCTATAACTTGATTCGTAATAGTGGGTTTGAAGATTGGGATAGTACCCTCCCGGAATATTGGTTTGATTTTACAGCAACTGGAGGAGGTTCCGGGAGAATAACAAAGGATACTACGGTTAAGAAGAATGGGGAAAATTCGTTACAACTCTATTCCACTAGCACGATTGGTAAGGCGAATGTAGTTTCTGAGCCAATTCCTGTTTTTGGCAACATCATTTACAATTTGTCATGGGATGTTACCACTTCCAACTTGAATAAAGCGGAATTCTGGGTGAGATATCTTGACAGTAACCATCAGTTACTCTCTGAAGAAAAGGTTACTGAGTTATCTGGAGATGATGGAGCAGGATGGACGCGCCAAAGTTCTAAAATAACCATTCCGGATTATGCATGGTATGTGAAAGTGCAGATAAAAGTTGATACAGGTAAAGTTTGGCTTGACAATGTACAATTACAAGAATCAGCATTTGTGAACGACTATAACTTTACAACCAATAATGGGTTTGAATCCGATCATAACCAAGACGGTCTACCAGATAACTGGAAATCTTCAAGTTCCAATGGAAGTGAAGATGGGTTAGATACATCAGTGTCTAAAACCAAAAAGAACTCGGTCTATATTGAAGGAAATACAACAAGCAGTCAATTTTTCGTCCAAGAGTTCAATATACCAGGGAAAAAAGGAGATAAGTTAATTTGGTCCGGTTATTCGAAATCAGAGAATGTCACGAATACAAGTGGTAAGTATGACATCTTAATGAGAATCGACTATACCGACGGAACGACACACTGGAATTCTGCGTACTTTAATACTGGTACACACGATTGGGAATTCAGTGAAGATTCTAAAGTAACAGATAAGGACTATAATGGTTTCGCGGTCTATACACGTTTGAAGAATGAAACGGGTAAAGCCTGGTTTGACGATATTGTAGTCAAGAAAGAAATTCAAGGTAATCCGATGATCAGTCAATACAACATCATCCAAAACGGAAGCTTTGAAATGTATGACTATAATGGAGATGGAAAAAATTATGCTTGGCAGTTGGTCGGAAGTAAAACACCGATTGTAGTTGCAAATGATGAAAAAGCCTTTATAGGAGAGCGATATGCTCAGCTGACAGGTGGTCCGTCATACTCAATGGTTGCCCAGGATCATCTAGAGCCTGTAGAAGCTGGTAGCACCTATACGTTTACTGCCATGACGAAAGCTGAGGGCATTACGAATAATGGAGCTTATTTAAATATCCGTTATTATGATGCAAACAAGGTTGCACTTGGCACTGTACAATCAAAGTTAATTAATGGTACTTCAGAACAGTGGAAACGATTTGGTGTGGAACTTGATTCGAAGAAGTACCCTCAAGCAAAATATGTTAAAGCTTTTATTACGTTGACGGATAATTCGAATGGGAAGCTCCTTGTAGATGCTGCTAGATTTGAAGAGCAAAATCTATTTACTAGTTACGATTATGATAATAGTGGAAATTATGTAACACGTACAACAGATGAAGATGGTGACACTACTACTTATAATGTCGATCCAAGAGGGAATCTAACCAGAATTGATTTTCCGATTGATGGGACATATGCCTCTTTCGAATATGATTGGCTTGATCGCGTAACGGCTACTGAAGATGCCACTGGACTTAGGAAGGAACTTGTATACAACACAACGACCGGGAATGTTGACAAAGTTAAATATGTGAACAATTCGACCGGTGTAGTGATTGCCACAACAAGCCAAACTTATAATTCTTTTGGCGAAATCAAGAGTTTTACAGATGCGTTAAATCATACTACAACTTATTATCGAGATGAAATAGGTAATATCACTGATATCGAATATCCTACTGGAGGGATAACACATTATCAGCACAATAACTTGAATGAAATCACAAATGTAACGTACACCAATGATCCAACCACATGGTCCTTCACCTATGATACCTCTGGGAATATGAACAAAATGGTCAAAAATGGGACTGAGGTTACGGATTTGACCTTTGACCCTAAAATGGATCAAGTTACGAATATTACGTATCCGAGTTACAAAGGTAAAAGACATAAAGATAACTTATTTTATAACCCTTCTGGATTATTAACCATTTATGATCCAAGTATTTTGAGTGGCCAAACCACTCATGATTATTATGATAGTGGGATGCCTTCTAGCACACAGGGTGCTAACGGGGAAACACTATTAATGATGTATGACGAAAGCGGTCGAATTTCCAAAATCGAAACACAATTAAAAAATGGGAAAACGAGTGAAACTGAGTATAAATATACTGAATCTGGGTTTATGGAAAAAGCCATCCAAATCGTTGATGGGAATGTGAAGATACATGACACCTTCTCGTATGATGCAAATGGGAATTTGATTTCCATAAATCATTATGATGGCAGTAAAGATGAATACACATATGACGTAGGGAACAGACTCACTAAAGAAGTCCATAAAGATCAAAACGGTACAATAACAAACGAAATATCATATAGTTATGATGTGATGGGTAACCGTACGTCCATGACTAAAAATAATTCTACGATCACTTATACCTATGATACTGCTAATCAGTTAACTTCAATCAATGGTTCGAACACGACTCATGATGCCAATGGTAACCTTAAATCAGATGCGAAGTATCAGTACTTTTATGATGTAGAGGATCAGCTCGTACGAGTAGAGAATGGCGCTTCAAGTGTCGTCTCTGAATACGAATATGACTACGAAGGACTCCGTACTAAGAAAGTAACCAGTCAAAAAACAGAATATTACTACTATATGGCTGGTGAGTTATCTTACATTACGGATGAGAATAACAACCTGAAATATAGTTTTACACGTACCTCGACAAACCGACTCGTTTCAATGACTGATCATACAGGGACAAGTCCTAAAACCTATGAATTTGTCATGAATCATCGTGGGGATGTGTTGGGACTTCGTGATACGAATGGTACTCTTGTTGTAGAATATGAGTATGATGCCTGGGGGAATATTTTATCTAAAACAGGAAGCGTCAAGCTCGGAAATGGAAAATATTTAAAGGATGAAAACCCATTCCGGTATGCTGGTGATGTTTACGATGAGGAAACCGGATTCTATTATCTGAAGCAGCGATACTATAATCCTGAAACAGGAAGGTTCTTAACACGAGATGATGTTCCGAGTCACAATCTGTATGTGTATGCGGGGAACAATCCCTCCACCTTTACGGATGCGAATGGGAACTTCTTCGATACGTTACTTGACATCGCGAGTACCGTCGTCAGTGCGGTACGATTTGCGAAAAAGCCGTCCTGGAAAAACGCCGGTTATCTGGCCTGGGATCTAGCAGCTACCTTTGTCCCGTTCGTCCCGGGAAGCTACTCCTACAAAGCCGTGAAATACGGAAAATCCTATGCCGGCAACATGCTGCGGAAGATGAAATCCGTATCTTACAGGTCTTCGCGGAAGGCGAGTAAAGGGAAAGCATGTAACTGTTTTACAGCCGGAACCAAAGTATTAACCGATCAAGGTGAGAAGCCGATCGACGAGATCAAGGTAGGGGATAAGGTCCTTGCCAAATCGGACAAAACGGGCGAAGTGGCCTACAAAGATGTAGTCGGATTATTCCAGAAACAGGCTGATGAGATCTATTACATCCACATTGGGGACGAAATCATCGAGGTAACGGCTGAACATCCATTCTGGTTGGAAGGAATCGGATGGACGCTTGTCAAAGACTTGAATGTAGGGGATTTGCTGCATTCGAGTGACGGAACTCAACTCGCTATCGAAAAGATCGAAAAAGAACCAAGGCAAGCGACGGTCTATAACTTTGAGGTCGCAGACTATCACTCCTACTTCGTATCGAACCTCGGTATCTGGGTGCATAACTGTAGTGTTAAGGGTAAGGGTAAAGATCTAGTTAAATCTAATAAAGGTAATGAATATGATATCACTCCAATGCCAAACCATACCACTACGACATCAGTTCCTAATCCTAATAAAGGTATTCCAAGTAGTTCGGTTGACATTTTAGATAAAAAAACAGGTCAAATAAAAACAAGAAGGTATCATGATATTGAAGGAAGGGCTTTAAGAGATGTTGACTTCACAAACCATGGAAATCCGAAATCACATCCAGAATGGCCTCATGAGCACATTTTTGAATGGGATAGGTCTGGAAGTTTCAGAAGGAAATAGGTGTTTGATATGGAATTAAAAGAGTTTAAGGATAGAATTTTGATGGGTGAAGAATTTCAATTTTATGTTAAAGACAAAAGTTTTTGGATTAGTCAAAATGAAAATGGATACTTTTTGACAAGAGAGCAAGATGGATATTCCCAGTCCTTTAAGTCTGTGGATGATTTATTTCGTTTAGGAATAATACAAGGTATGACATTAGAAGAGGTTTTTGATGATATAGATATTTAATATTCATTTATGGGGCGGTTATCAGTTGAAGATAACCGTCTTTTTTATAGTACGGAATGTCGAATAAAGCGTTATCCATACAGAGAATAACGCTAACCTTTGTAAGTCCTATATGATGTATTAACAAATTAAATTGTACGTATAACACCTTTAAATCGTATACCCTATTTAATGAATTTTATTCTATGTAAATAATCTGAAAATCGTCAGTTACCATCATTCTCACCTTTAAATCCCCTACCTTTGTTTTCTCCTTGCCTTTTTAATTTTTTAGCAACTTTTACGTACATAGAACGATTACTTGTGCAAGAGGACTACTCCACTTCGATTAACTCCTAAATAGAGGATTCTACGATCGAGTGGAAAATAATATTACAAATAGTACTAAAATAACTGCTAGAAAAACTGCAAACAATGCTTATGCTTCTATACACAGAGCAAATCCATCTCTAAAAGGTAAACATATACATAAAATTCAACCTGTAAAATTCGGGGTAGTCCAACTGACTTATCAAACAAAATACCATTAACACCTAAACAACCTGGTGAGTTCACAAAGTATTGGAATAGTCTTCAAAGAAACATACAACGGATGAAATAGGGAGGAAATGATATGGAAGAATTTCTATTAGAGTTTGATAAAAATGAGCCTACGTCATTATCTGTGATTAATGACTTTGAAAAGCAAGCAACCAAAATATTACCAACAGATTATGCAAATTTTATGATAACTGCTAATGGTGGAGAAGGTTCAGTCGGATCATCATATTTAATTTTATGGAAAATTGAAGATATTAATAAACTTAATCAAGCATACGATGTTGAGGAATTTGCTTCGGGTTTATTAATAATAGGTTCTGATGGTGGAGATACCGCTTACTGTATTAATTATAGAAAAGAAGATATATTTTTCGTCAAAGTTCCTTTTATTGGTATGTCAATAGACATGGTCGAAGTATGCGGAGAATCCTTTAATGATTTTTTGAGATATCTTTATGAATTAGAGTAATAAAGTGAAATCTTAAATTAAAGTCCAAAAGGTGTTGGAGTTTTTGAAGGTGTAGCAGTCCCCATAAGAGGGGATTTGGTAGCGGTAATCAAGTATAGAAAAGGGAGGTTGACCCTTCTGGAGAGTAAAATAGAGTGTATTTGTAACGTATTAGATAAACTTAATGGATTTCATTCAATAAATGAATTTGAAAGGTTTTTAAGTTATATTGCTAATCTTGAAATGATTCGGATTTAGTTGAAATTCCTGTGGAAAGTAAATATGGGGGAAGTAACATCTAACAAGAGAAATGGTATAAATGTTCAGAATGTAATCAAGAATGGCGGTTGGTCTATCCGGATTTTCCATTTAAGGGTTTGTGGACAGAAGTTCGATCTGATGCACAACAACAAATGGGAAAAAACAAATAATTGAAGGAATCTTAAGAATAAAATAAGGGGATGATTACATGCAAAATGAGATGAAAAACTTTTTAATTGATTTAATATATGAAATACAAGAAAAGTATAATCATTCATTGTTACCAACTAAAGATGAACGGTTAGAAGAAAAAAACTACAGATTAGGTGCAAATTTTTCATATTATGATGTATTAGAATTAATTGAGTCTCAATTAAAATCTTTCGGATATTCAGTAGAAGATTTTGGTCAAATTGCACCAATATTAGGGGAGAAAATAAACAAATAGATCCACATACATAGATAGAACTGAAGGGAAAAGTGATTTAGTATTTAATCCTGTTAAACAAGGTTCAAACTACTCTCAAGCTAGAGGGATAGAGCATATTTTGTATAGAAACAATGGTGGTAAAGAAAATCTATTAAATAAAATTAATCCTATAAGTCCCCTAAATCCAAGGAAATCACATTATTTGGATGAGGGGAACAAAGTTATTAGATTGAGGTGAGTTAATGTCGAAATTTAAAAATAATGTTGGAGATGTTTTTGAAATTCCTATAGAAATCAACAAAATTGGTTATGGGAGAATACTAATTATTGATTATCCAATAATATTTTGTGAATTTTATAATATAATCCCTTCAAAAAAATATACACTTAATGAATTAAAAGAGAAGGAGACGATATTATCAATATGGTGTTCAAACCATGGTTTACGTAAAGGAGAATGGAATGTAGTAGGTAATATACCCATAGAAACAGAAGTGATCCTTCCATACTTTTGGAAAAAAGATGCCTTTAATCCTAATCAAATACTCCTTGTACCTGGGGAATATTTTATGAAAGAAGACGAAGATGCTCATTCAATTGTGACTACCGCAGAAAAAAGAGGAGATTCACAACCATATGGAGTTTTTGGGCACGATGCTGTAAAGATAAGATATTCACATGAGCTTGAAAAAAACAACTAAACAAATTCATGGTGAAACTAGGATGTCCCGAAAGACTAGCTTATGGGACATCTTTTTGATTTAAGAGCTTGTGTTAAAGGGGGCTTTTGAGTATTGGAGGATATTTAAATTAGTGAAGATAATGAGGCTCTAACTAATTTAGATTTCCCATTGAGACGCCGTTGTAATAATTGTAGGAGGAGGTTTTTGATATTTGGGGAAAAGCTAAGACTAATGGAAATATTTAAAGGATGAAAACCCATTCCGGTATGCTGGTGATGTTTACGATGAGGAAACGGGATTCTATTATCTGAAGCAGCGATACTATAATCCTGAAACAGGAAGGTTCTTAACACGAGATGATGTTCCGAGTCACAATCTGTATGTGTATGCGGGGAACAATCCGTCCACCTTTACGGATGCGAATGGGAACTTCTTCGATACGTTACTCGACATCGCGAGTACCGTCGTCAGTGCGGTGCGATTTGCGAAAAAGCCGTCCTGGAAAAATGCCGGTTATCTGGCCTGGGATCTAGCAGCTACCTTTGTCCCGTTCGTCCCGGGAAGCTACTCCTACAAAGCCGTGAAATACGGAAAATCCTATGCCGGCAACATGCTGCGGAAGATGAAATCCGTATCTTACAGGTCTTCGCGAACGAAGAAGGTTAGTAATAAGGGTATAGGAGAAGGTAAAACTACAGTTGGTAGATGGATGTCAGAAGATGAACTTTCAAAAATGACTAAAACAGGCAAAGTACAAGAAAGTTATTCTGGTACTACCCATGTAGCTCACCCTTCTAATCCAAGTGCTTTTGGAAAACAAGCAAAACCAGGAAGTGTGTACGCTGAATTTGAAGTTCCATTATCTTCTTTAAAGCCAACTAATGAAGGATGGGCAAAAATTTTAGGACCAAACAGTTTAGAAGGGCGTTTAGCAGGTAAAAAAGGTCTACCAATACCACAAATGCCACCCGCTACTAATATACGAACGATAAGGGTGAAGTAAAATGTTAACACTACTAAAGGAATGGGTATCTCAAAACAAGAAAAAACTTGAGGGGTTAGGTATTAAGTTAGATGATTTAACTCATTCTGTTGAAGGCTCACCTGACCCTAGCTTAAGAGTTGACCATGTATCAGATAGTTCTATGGGAAGAATTACTGTTTGGAGTTCAAAAAAAATAGATATTGAAGTAATAGACTTCAGTACAGGAGATACAAAGCTTTATGAACAAAAGGAAATAAACGATGATTTTCCTAACTTTGATTTATTGTTAGAGAATTATGTAAAGAATATGCAATGATAACTAGAGGGTGGCTTGTTTAATTAACAGGCTGCCCTCATTAATTTTTGTGAAAATTATTTTAGGTAACCTAGTACCGAATAAACCGCTTGTTATTTACAGAATAGGGATAACCAATGTAAGCCCTATATAATGGTTCATCAAATTATTTAGTGCGTACAACCACATTAAAACGTATGCCCTATTTAATGTATTCTATCTTATGAAAATAATCATTAAATCATCAGTTACCACCATTTCTATTCTTCAATACCTTACCTTCGCTTTATCCCTGTTATATAAATATTTTCGCAACTTTTACGTACATAGAACGATTACTAGGACGAGAGGCTACTCCACCTCGATTAACTCCTGAATGTCTATGTCTAACACTTTGCATACCGTTTCTAATGTTGATAGATATACCCTGTCCACATTGTCTGAACATAGATGGCTGATTGTATTAGGACGCAGCCTTGTCATTCGTGCAAAATCACGTTGTAATAGGTTACGTTCTTAGTGATTTTCTTTAAGTTTGCTTGATATTGTCATGTTAAATATTAAGACACCTTATGTCATGCCAGATCAAGTAGGAAACAAAGATGATAGTTAGTAAATAAAGGTGGCGGTGTTATTCAACAATCACCTTCTATCATATATAATTTTAGATAAAACTAAGGGTAATGTTAAACTTTACAAAAACATCACTATGCAACAAATAAAAGCAAGAAATATACTCCACAAATAGAGAGTATTACAAAAAAATATGATTTTAGATTTAGATGATACATGGAACAAAGAGTATCTCCCTCATCAAGGAAGACACCCTAATGCTTATCATGATTATGTAATTGATAATTTAAGAACATGCGATAATCTAGCAAAATTTGATGGAAATAAATTCCTTAGGTTGTTTGAAGGTTTGAAAAACGAAATAAGAATTAAACCAGATATGCTTTATAAAGATTTTTGGAGGTTAAAATGAGGTATTTTAAATTATTATTAGATGACAGCAATGAAAATGATGTTGTCGGTCATTGTAATAATACTCATGGTTACGAACAATATGAATTAAGTAATGGTAAATTTATACAAGACTGGAATACAGACATCACTTTTGTTTTTAATCCATCGGAAGGAGATAGACTGACCGATTATTTAGCAAATAATCTCGGATGGTTTATAGTATCAACAAGATTTAAGGAAGTTTTATGTGATTTAGATGAGGATGGAGTACAGTATTTACCTGTAAAAGTAGTTAACTCAGAGGATAATACCGTATTAAATAATTATTACGTAGCAAATGTTATTAACGTAGTTGACGCAATAAATTTTAATCATTCAGATTATAGTGTCATAAGTTTGGATAATGAGAAAATATACTCCATTAGAAAGTATGCACTAGATAAAAACGAAATAAATATGAACCATTTATTCAAATTAAAAGGCCTTGAGATACCTTTATTTGTTTCTGAGTCAGTGGAAAAATTAGTCACTAAAAATAATATTACAGGATGTGACTTCCTTGAGGTAAAAGTAATCTAACACATTTTTAAAACCTTAGAGTAATAAACAAACTCTAAGGTTCTTTTTTTAGTAAGCAACAGGGGGAATAGAGTGCCGAATGAACCTCTTTGTAATCACAGAATAGATCTATCTTAGCAATCCACCACAGATATTTATAAATTTTACTACACATGCAACAACTGTAAATTGTTTGCCTATTTAATTTACCACCATTTCTGTTGATTGTTTTAGAAGATATAAGTAACCGCTTGGAGGGATGAAAATATGGTAAGTTTTCAAGAAGAGTTCATGAAATCACGTGGAAAACCAATTGTATACAAGGGTAAGACAATAATGATGTTAGATAGAATAGCGATAGGAAAAAAGTCAAAGATTAGAATAAAATTCGAGAAAACAAATTCTGAATGGGATCAAGGAATAAGTTTAAAAGTAGACAAAGGTATTATTGTTGAGGGAGAAGAAATAAAGCACCTTAGGCTATGGGAAAAACATGCGCCGAGTTACTTAGAATATGATGTAGAAACAAATAATGGGGAATTGTTACTTTGGAATATTTGGGATACGGGAAACGGTTCCACTGATGCCTGGATAAATGGTGCAGCTATGATTGCTCAAGATTTAGATAACGGTAAAATATATTTTTGTAATGATGGTCACCCAGATGATAATTTTGATGATTTAGTATTTAAAATAGAAATAATCGAATAAATATATAAATCGTTAAGGCTGTTTGTTTTTGCAGCCTTATTTTTTTAAAAAAATCAATTTAGGTCGTAAGAGTCTTGCCAAATCGGACGAAACGGGTGAAGTGGCCTACAAAGATGTAGTCGGATTATTCCAGAAACAGGCTGATGAGATCTATTACATTCACATCGGCGATGAAATCATTGAGGTAACGGCTTAACATCCATTCTGGTTGGAAGGAATCGGATGGACGCTTGTCAAAGACTTGAATGTAGGAGATTTGCTGCATTCGAGTGATGGAACTCCACGTGCCATCGAAAAGATCGAAAAAGAACCAAGGCAAGCGACGGTCTATAACTTTGAGGTCGCAGACTATCACTCCTACTTCGTATCGAACCTCGGTATCTGGGTTCATAACTGTAGTGTTAAGGGTACTAATAATCTTAACAAAAGAGAAAAAGTTACACGTAACACAAAACAAATAACTGAGCACAGAAGAAATATTTCTCTAGATAAATTAGAATACGAAAAAGGTAAATTCTTAGGAAATGACTATATTGAAGTTTCACCTGGTAAGTGGAGGAATAGTGATGGTTCAAGGCAATTCAGAGCTAAGCCCAATGATATTCAAGGAAAACATGGGAATATAGGACCTTACGTCCATTTTGAGTTTTTGAATAAGAATTTTGAAGTATCTAAAAATGTTCATATTAGATTGAGGTAGAGGGGTGGATAAAGTGATTAGAATATATAGGGATGATGAGTATGCCCTTAAACTTGAATTTGATTTTACAGGTGCTACCGAATTAAAAGAAATGTTTATGAAGTCTCTTGAAGAAGGGAAAGCAGGTATACAGATAAGTAATAGCTTTTTAGAGGATTACAAGCCGATTAATGTATTTAGAGTAACAAATCAAGGTAACCCCTCAGAGTTAACTTATAATGATGGAGAATTTATACTAGAACTTGATACAGATATAATCGAGTTTTGTATAGACAGATTTAACGACAGTGTAAGTAAAAGTGATTTCATTCCTGCAGAAATTTGCGATGTTGACTACAAAGATTTTGAGTTAACTATCTATGGTATAGTCATTGGGGAATAAAACAAAAAGGATGGATGGCTGGCTACAATGTAGTCATCCATTTTTTATAGATAGGAGGGAGTACCGAATAACTTTCCTTGGATTTTAAGAATAGGGATAATCCTTGTAATCCCTACATGATGTATTATCGAAATATATAGTACGTACAACACCGTTAAAACATAAGCCCTATTTACTCTATATTTTCTTAAGCAAATAACCATAATATCATCAGTTGCCACCATTTGTATTTTTCAATGCCATATCTTCACTTTCTTACTACCTTCTTCAATTTTTCGCAACTTTTACATACATAGAACAACTACTATAGCAAGAGGACTACTCCACTTCGATTAACTCCTGAATGTCGTGTCTAACACTTTGCATACTGTTTCTAATGGTAGAAGCAAAAGTTAGTTAGTAAATAAAGGTGGCGGTGTTATTCAACTGTCACCTTCACTCATGTATAATTTTTGATAGAACTAAGGGTAAGGGAAATCGTCCTCCTAACCTAACCCCTTATGGTGCAGGACGTAATGGAGCATTTAGACAAGCGAAGAGGAATAGTGGTATACCTGTTTCAAAACAGCCGAAAAAAGTATCTCCTGCAGTTGATAGACGTGGAAATAATATACCTGGTAGAGAATATGACTTTGGTAACGGAAAAATTATTAGAGAGCACTCCGGAGGCCATCAGTACCCTGATGATCCGACACAAAATAGGGGACCTCACTTTAACGATGTTAATGGTGAACATTATGATTACAATATGAAACGGAGGAGGTCATTTGAAATATTGGACGGAATTTTCGGAGGATGTATATTCACTTTTCCAATGGTTTTCAAAAGATGAAGCTATTAAGGAAATTGGATTTGCCCCGAATTTAAGTGTATTTAGCATAATTGGTACGATGATATATTCTAGCGAGGATAGGAAGTTATTTACACGACTATGTAGTAAATTAATAACAGATTCAACCATTGAGAAAACGATATTCAAAGAATATAAATTCTATTTGGTTGGTTTAGCTGCTCATGACGATTTAAATTCCACAATTTTTAAATATCAAAAATTGTGGAAAAGACTAGGGAGACAGTTTAACCTCGATAACTTTACACTAGGTCCAGAAGTTGAATATTCTGAAGCGGGAAATTTATATTACGGAAGTATAGCAGAATTTAAAGTAGATGAATTTTATCATGCGATTAAGATAATAAGTAGTAATCCACAACAATTTGCGATTTTAGGCAGTAAAAGGCAGGATTATCGTTCAGAAAAATTTATACGAACACTTATAAATAAGGTATATGTTAAAGGGACGATTGATTATTTTAAACTTTCATTATCTTCTTGTCCTGATGGAGATTTGGTATTTAGGTGGGGAGATTCATCAGAAGAATGTGAATTAGATATTATCACTTTAGCTCAAAATAAGAGGATGTTTTATGGCGTTCCTTTTAATTAGTATGGGTTGAATTATAGAGTTTGTATACCACATGAGTTTAAAGGCCTTGAGGGGGCCAACCCTCTCAAGGTTTTTTGTAGTTCAATATAAGAAAAAGGATTCTTCTACATAACGGGAAATATTTAAAGGATGAAAATCCATTCCGGTATGCTGGTGATGTTTACGATGAGGAAACCGAATTCTATTATCTGAAGCAGCGATACTATATTCCTGAAACAGGAAGGTTCCTAACACGAGATGATGTTCCGAGTCACAATCTGTATGTGTATGCGGGGAACAATCCCTCCACCTTTACGGATGCGAATGGGAACTTCTTCGATTCGTTACTTGACATCGCGAGTACCGTCGTCAGTGCGGTACGATTTGCGAAAAAGCCGTCCTGGAAAAACGCCGGTTATCTTGCCTGGGATATAGCAGCTACCTTTGTCCCGTTCGTCCCGGGAAGCTACTCCTACAAAGCCGTGAAATACGGAAAATCCTATGCCGGCAACATGCTGCGGAAGATGAAATCGGTATCTTACAGGTCTTCGCGAACGAAGAAGGTTAGTAATAAGGGTACTCCTAAACTTAATGCACCTGCAGCAGGAGATAATATAGGGAATGGTTTAAGAAATAAATGGCCAAACACAGCTAAAGAAATGGATGATATGCTGGGAGTACCAGGTAGAAATGTACCTGATGGCCCTAAAACACCGGGAAGAGGTAAGGTTGTCTGGGAGCCAAATAAAAATACAAAAATAATATATGAACAACATCTTTATCACCGAAATGCACCAGATTTTCATAAAAAACCGCATTGGCATTTAGATACACCTGGTAATTCACATCAAAGATATCTTCCAGGAGAAAATATACCTGGACAAACTTTTCGATTAAAGTGAGGTAAGGAATTAAATGAGAAAAGAAATAAAAACAATAACTATTAATACTCAAGAAGAGGAAAATGAAGGTGTAATTATTTTAAGCACATTTAATGAACAAGAGGTTGGAGTGTGCATATCTAAAAGATATGGTGGAGATGTAGAAATTTGGATAAATAAAGATGAAGCTGTAGAATTGAAAAAAGCTATTGAAATAGCGATAAGAACAATTGGTTAATTAGTGAAAGTTTTAAAAAATTAAGAGTGCGGTGATATCTGTTTATCACCGCACTCTTAATTTCAGTAATACACAGGTTGTTAATAATGGTATCTTGGAATTTATTAATTAATATAAGTCTGTAATTCATATATAAGCCACCCTATATAACTAGAGAGAATAAGAGAACAATTCCTCTTTTTTGTTTTCTTATTATTTAAAGATGGAGTGTCGAATGAAACTCTTGATGTTCTAAGAAAAAATATAACGTTTGAAAGTCCTATACAGTATTTTATTGAATTTATTAGACATACATTCACTTTAAAACGTTTACCCTAATTAATATTTTCTATTTCCATAAATAACCTTAAAATCATCAGTTAACACCATTTTTATTCACCCAAATCTTACCTTCACTTTCTCCCTGCTTTTTAAATTTTTCTCAACTTTGACGTACAAAGAACGATTATTATAGCAAGAGGACTACTCCACCTCGATTAACTCCTGAATGTCGATGTCTAACACTTTGCATACTGTTTCTAATGTTGAGAGGTAAACTCTGTCCATATTTACTGAGTTAAAGGTTTTTTATGTGCGATTTAATCAAATAGAGGATTCTACGATCGAGTGGGAAATATTTAAAGGATGAAAATCCATTCCGGTATGCTGGTGATGTTTACGATGAGGAAACCTGATTCTATTATCTGAAGCAGCGATACTATAATCCTGAAACAGGAAGCTTCTTAACACGAGATGATAAAATTAACACCAAAGTTTTTTAAAACATGATTTTTTAACTTCAGAACCTAACGGCCATGGGGGAAGTATTAAATAGAAAGGAAGCAGAAGGTGAAATATGAAAAATGCTGAAGAAATTGTAACGAGAGCGATTATTTTATTATGTCTCTCAGATAGATGTGCCTTAGAAAGAACAAGCATTGAAGGAAGGGTATATTCATTAAAAGAAAGGGATGAGCAGAGGAAAGCGATCTATAAATGGTTGCAAGAGAAAGGCTATATTTCCTCTATGATTTTGGATGAAAAAATGTTATTTGAACAAGAAGTAGATAAAGGTAATAAAGATGAAATACTTTCCAGACAAATTCAATATAAAGCAATTGAACCTTGTTTATGGTCACTTGGTCTTGAGGATACACTTTCTGATTACGATTGTTTTGTATCAAAAGATTTTCATCCTATATTAGAAATAGGTAGAAAGCATACATTAGAAAGCCTGTTAAATAAATGTCATGTTAGGGAATTAGAAGATATAGAATTACACAAGGAAATCTCGATGCTTTGGCATTGGAGAACTAGAGAAGCAAATAACGTAATTTTTAATCAGAAATCTGCAAAGGAGGTAATACTGTCAACCTTTGGAAAGCAATATTTGAAAGTACTAGATAGGATGGAAGCATTTAAAAAGGGTCATGATGATTTTATTTTAAATAATAAAGCTTTTCGTGATTTAAACTTAGAAGAGAAGAATCGAACAAGATTTATTGCAAAATGGAGACACCATGCCTTTGAATGGATAGCGGAAGATCGATCATGGGATGAGGTAGAGTTGAATACATAGAATTTTATCTGAAAGTATACCTTGCAATTAACGAGGGGGAAAGAATGAAATATTTATTGATTGATTTTGAAAAAGAGGAGTTTTGGGTTGAAGTGGGGACGGAAGGGTATGCGTGTAGACAAGTAATTGTTAATGAAGATGAAACGACACATGTTTCTTGTTTCGAAGATTGCTTGGCCGAAGGGGCTATACACATAGATGAACTAGATGGAGAATTTAGATTTATTACCCAACATGAATTTGAAAAGAAGTGGAATACAGCAACTTTGAATAAGAGAAAATTGTGGGAAGTTCAAAAAGAAAAATATCCCATTGGGAAGGAAGTAAGGTTAAAAGTAGCGTATCATTATCCTCAGGGATGGATTTTAAGAGAAGCAGATTTAATCGGAATATATAGCGGTAAGGTTAATTTAAGATTTAATCAAAGAATTAAAGGAACCGTTATAGGATATGATGAATCCAATATGTGGATAAGGATATCGGATATAAATAAGGAGAAAGAAAATGACTTTATATCTAATTGAGCCAGAAGTAGAAAGTCCTACTCTGATTGGTCAGGAAACCATTTTTGTTTGTCCTCAATGGGTGAATTAGTTGTAACGAAGGAACTATTATCATGTCTCTCAACATATTCTTATATTGAAAATTGTGAGATAATCCCTCTTTATAAATCGAGGTAGGTGTTCTGTTAGACGTTCTAATCAAGAATAAGACAGTTTTTGTTATCTGTAAAATGAAGGTGAAATAAAATGAATATACAAAAATTAAAAGAGGTATTGGAAAAAAAGAATATTCCAAGTCATTATTATTCATTAGATGGTGGACTACCAAATGATGCTTGGTGTTTAAGAAAAAGTGCTGTAAGATGGGAAGTTTATTATTCCGAACGTGGAAAGAAGTATTCGGTAAAGGAGTTCACATCAGAAGAAGAGGCCTGTAATTATTTGTATAATAAATTATCTAACTTTGATTAGAAATTTCACATCAGTTATAAAAATATTTATACCCCAAAGAGGATTTCGTATGGAGGTGTCGAATGAATCCTATATTCCCCGAAAGAAGGTGGTTGTATAGGAGTTAATGTCGAAACAAAGAGTGAAAGGCTTATTTCTCAAGCCTTACTGATGAAAGCCTCCGATCTGCATGTCATCCCGAAACGAAAAACCTCCACGATTCAAGCACGAATCGACGAACGATTGTTCACCCTCGAAGAGATTCCGCATAGCGAAAGTTCACGATTGATTTCCCACTTCAAATTCCTTGCCGGTATGGATATCGGCGAAAAAAGAAAACCCCAGAATGGTGCCATCCATCATTATTTACCCGCAAAAGGGAATTTCCACCTGCGTTTATCCACATTGCCATCCGCTTATCAAGAAGCACTAGCCATACGCATCCTTCCTCAGCAGCAACAAACCCATTATCATGATCTCTCTATTTTTCCAGGACCGCTGGATACGATTTACGATTTGTTAGCGCAAAAGCAAGGCTTGGTTTTATTTGTCGGTCCAACCGGATCCGGGAAAACGACGCTCCTTTACTCCCTGTTGAAACATGCCCAGCACCAATTTAGACGACAGGTCATTACGTTGGAGGATCCGATTGAAAAGCGTGAGGATCACTTTCTTCAAATCGAGATCAATGAGCCGGCAGGCGTGACATATATGGACGGTTTCAAATCCATCTTACGACATGATCCGGATGTGATCATGATCGGTGAGATCCGTGACGAGGCAACTGCCCACCTTGCGATCCGGGCTGCACTCACTGGTCATCTCGTCCTGTCGACACTTCATGCGAAAGATACGATTGGTTGTGTCCATCGGCTTTTGGAATTCGGTTTAACGCTCGAAGAAATCAAACAAACAACATTAGGAATCGTTTCTCAGCGTCTTTATGAATTATTGTGCCCTTTCTGTGGAGAAGATTGCTCCTTCCATTGTTTGATACAGAGAAAGCAAAGGCGCATGGGACTTTATGAAGTGTTGCATGGATTCCCACTGCAGAAAGTGATCAAGGCAATTGGTGAAAATGGCGAGGACCAAATTGATTTCCCTACATTGGATGATTACTATAAACGAGCCGTGTTGATGGGGTATGTGGCACCACCTGTCGAATGGAAAAAGCGTAACCTGCATGAAAAAACGTAAATGGACGAAGGTGCAGCAGGCGTCTTTTTTACGAAGTGTCAGCAAACTGCTTGAAAAAGGCTACTCCATTTCAGAAGCGCTCGTCTTACTGGAGCTTCAATATAATCGCAATCGAGCGTTTCCGATCCGAGAGATTCGTGAAGCGCTTCAAAGCGGGAGTCCCATCTATGAAGCGTTGGCTGAAAAAGGCATCCCGTCTGACATCGTAGGATATCTGTATTTTGCATCCGAGCATGGAAATTTGATCCTCGGTTTGAAGGAAGGAAGTGAAATCCTCGAGAAGCGTGAAAAGCTTCGAAGGATGTTCATGGAAAACATGCGCTATCCGGTTGTTCTGTTGATACTCCTGGGGCTTATGATGACGCTTATGGTCCAGTTCCTGTTCCCCCAATTCCATTCTTTGTTTTCCTCTGTTGATTTAACCCTGCCGCTCGCTACAAGAATTTTCATTTCCCTTTTTGATTATTTACCGATTTTTCTTTATCTTGTCGCTGTTTCCCTCGTCCTCCTTGCGCTCTATTTTCACTTTCATTACCAAAGGAAGTCAGCTCACGCACAGCTGTATCCCTTTCTGCGAATCCCTTTTTTATCTGTTGCGGTGAAGACGTATTTGACTCATTATTTTGCGTTCCAATTCGGTCATCTGTTGAAGGGAGGGCTTTCAATCTCGGAGGCCTTGCATATGTTCGAAACTCAGGAGTACATCCGTTTTTTTAAAGAGGAGGCGGCTCTTCTTCAAGCGGAACTTAGAGGCGGACATGCGCTAAGTGAGGTCATCGGTGCCAATCCGTACTATTTACCTGAACTGTACCAAATCATTCTTTTTGGTCAGTCGAACGGGCGGTTAGGTGAGGAACTTATCGTTTATAGCGAGATGCTCATTGAACAAGCGGAAGAGCAATTCCAGCGTTATGTGATCCTCGTCCAGCCTGTTCTCTTTGCAATCGTCGGTTCCATCGTTTTGTTCCTCTTCCTGTCAGTCATGATTCCGGTCTTTCGGCTCTTTCAATCCTTATGAAAACGAAAGGAGATTCTCATGTTTGATTTTTTTAAGAATGAAGAGGGATTCACGTTAATTGAAATGCTGATCGTCATCCTGATCATGTCAATTTTACTGTTGATTGCCGTACCGAATATGACGAAAAACAACACCGTCGTAAAGGAGAAAAGCTGTGAGGCTACGATCCAGCTGCTTCAAAGCCAGGTGGCAGCCTTTGAAGTGGAGCATTCCCGTTATCCTGTCGATTTCACCGAGATGAAGGACAACAATTATATTGATAAATCGACGTGTCCGAATGACGAAGAGCTCATTTTAGAAAATGGAAAAGTTCTGCGACCGAGTGAAGTCACGACACCGTGAGGACGGATATACGATGATTGAAATTATGATGGTCTTATCGATTGTCGTCATCCTTACTGGTATTGTCGTCCTCTCATTGCGACCGTTGCAGGAAAGTAGGGAGGTCGACCAGTTCATCCAGCTTCTCACTTCAGACCTGCATTATGCACAGCAATATGCGTTATCGGAGGGCGTTCCGATTCAGGTGAAGTTCAATAATATCTCAGAGCAATATATCATCCAGTCCGGACCCATGAAAAAAATCAAGTCTGTCCAATTCCCAGAGCATGTTTATTTTCAAGAGGTCTCGACGGGGTTAGTGTTCGAATACAGCAGCAACGGTACGATCAAGAAGGGTGGCACGATCTTGCTCCGTTCAAAGAAAAAGATGTACAAGATCGTCTTTCTTTTAGGGAAGGGACGATTTTACATTGAACAATTGTAAAGGGTTCGTGCTTTTCGATGCGATGCTCGGTTTAAGTCTGTTCATGTTCACCGTCCTGTATGTCGTTCCGGAACTGATTGAGGTGTACAAAGAGCGGACGTCGGTCAGCGAACGAGCTTTTGCTGTAGAGCAGTGCCATAATCTGCTTCAGGAGTGGATTGTGCTAGGAAAGGAGCCGGACCAACCGACACTTACAGGTGAAAACGGCAATGTTTATTCGATTCATTGGACGCATGAGGAGGAAATCATGGAGATTTGTATAGATTGGAATGGAGCGAATGGACGGGTCGATTCCGTTTGTGGAAAAGCGAAATGAAAAGGGCTATACGTTACTCGAGTGCCTGCTTTCCTTATTCATGTGCATGGCGCTCATCAGTTTGATGCCGGGTTTATTTCAAGTCATTTTTTCAACCGACGAGCAAGCCTTAAAGCATCAAGAGGTGGCCTTGTTTTTTCAGCAAGCTGATAAAGAAATTCAAGGATCCGCTTCAGCAGCTATTTTCGGAGAGACGTTATATTTGACCCAACAGGATGAACGGGTCGTCACTTATGAACGGATTGGGACAAGGGTGGTGAGGAAAGTGGATGGAAAGGGCTATGAAATCATCCTTCTAGATGTAACGAGCTTCAAGGCTGAAGTGAAGGAGGAAATGGTGGAGCTCCGACTCGATATGGGAGGGCGCACCTTCATGTATAACTCCATCCTCATGCTGCCATTGATGAACAGATGAACCAAAACGGCTATATGACAGCACTTTCGGTCATGGTTTCGTTGATCCTCACTTCGGTCCTGCTTTACAATATTCAGCTTTTGAAAAGTGAACGTGCGTTTATCGAGGAAAGAATCGCTTGGTTTCAGGTGGATGTTATTTTACAATTAGCGAGAGAAGATCTGTTGAGTGAGTTGAGAGCTGAAGCATTACAGCGCGATGATACCGGAACGCTTATGTATGATAGCGGATTGGTGCGTTTTTCCGTGTCCAGCTATGATCCAAACACGTATGTCGTCCGTTTAGAAGCCGAGCTTGATGACATTGGTAAAGGTACAGGTTTCTTGTATTATGATTATGTAAACAAACGGGTTCTAAAATGGGTGGTGATTTGATGAAAACAATTTATCTGACAGGCTTCATGGGTGCTGGAAAAACGACAATTGGAAAAGCGCTTGCGGAACGGATGAAAGTCGAGGTTATCGATCTGGACGATTATATTGAAGAAAAACATAACATGGACATTCCGTCGATTTTTCAGCAAAAGGGCGAATCTTATTTCAGGGATGAAGAACAGCAAGCTCTTGAAGAGGTTCCGAAGCACGATGTGATCATCACAACGGGTGGTGGTGCCGTGTTAAGGGAAGCGAACCGGGCATATATGAAGGAACATGGCTACATCATTAACCTGGAAGCCGATGTTGAGACGATTTATGAACGGATTTCAGAGCGAGATAATCGCCCGTTGGCAAAAGGAAAATCGAAAGCGGAAATGGCACAGCTGCTCGAAAAGCGTCAACCCTTTTATCGAGAAGGGCATTTAACGGTAAAGACCGATGATAAACCGATCGATGAGATTGTGGAAGAAATTATTCAATGGATAAAACAGACGGAGTTTGACGAGAATGAGTAATAAAAACGGGTGATCACCATGTCGTTGAACGACCTTGTGAAATTCTTGACGCAGCAATTCGTCAAATATGTCGATCAGCCGAAGGAAGACCGCATGCAGAAGAAGAAGGAGCGGAAAGTAGAAAAAGCGCCTCCCTCTGTGAAATGGTTCGGCCTCGTCCCAAT
This sequence comes from Pseudalkalibacillus sp. SCS-8, assembly GCF_040126055.1. Classification (NCBI taxonomy): domain Bacteria; kingdom Bacillati; phylum Bacillota; class Bacilli; order Caryophanales; family Fictibacillaceae; genus Pseudalkalibacillus; species Pseudalkalibacillus nanhaiensis. The sequence goes on along the minus strand of NZ_CP143541.1, from coordinate 2,277,017 downwards.
GGCGATTTCCATGCTGATCAAGCGGAAATAAAAAAGGATTGACCTCGAGGTCGATCCTTTTTCCGTTCGATTAGGCTTCTGCTTTTTTCGCTTTCATTTGTTTTTTGATGCGAAAGGCTTGTACAAATGAATAGGCACCGCACAAGAGACCGACGATGAAGAAAAGACGTGTGAAAATCTGGCCGCCTTCAGTCGGCGAATTCACGATCAGACCGGCACATGCTAAAAGGATCAGACTCAGTACGGCAAAGCCAATACTTGAAGCACGTCCACTTAAATAATGGTGAGCAAGCACAACGAAGATATAGATAAGGCTAATGGCCATTAATAACGGAAACGTCGGTTGAAATTTAGCCGCATATACGAAGAAATCGATCGGATAAAGATCGCCCTTCTGGACGACTTCCTCATTCATCATTTGCGAGAACGGTGCCGAATGCTTCCATTCCGATGGATGCTCAAGCAACGCACTCCCCTCATACCAGGCAACTGCTGAAGAAAAGAAAAATAAAAGCAACGCAAAAACAATCTGAATGATCAAGCTCATTGACCCATCCCCTCTCCTAAATCCACTTCAAGTCTACCATAAATTGCAATCATAGAGAGAGGTGTCTTTTGTAAGGTGAGAGGCTATTCGTCCCTATGAGGAGCAAAAGTCGCGTTGATGGTAACGAACAGCACCTAACAAAAAAGAGGATGAACCCGTAACCGAGTCATCCTCCACAATACCCCTCTTCTAATTCATCATCGTGTCGTTGGAGACGTAGAACATGCCGCCGTTGATGATTTCGACGATCACTTTCGGTTCGTAGAGGTCCCGAAGCGCTTGTTTTTCCACATGGTAGCTTTCCGGAAGCTCTTCGACATCCTGATAAAAGTGATCAAGTAATTCATCATCCTCCTGCCAGCGTTTCCGTGCATCGATCGACCATTGCGGATCGTCGGATTGGATGACCTGCTCGAGGTAGGCTTCAATCCGCTTTACACCGCTCACAGGCTTGATCAACGTACTCATCGTGTAGCAGTAATCAGGGATTTTCGGAGTCAGTGCCTTCTGTTCAAGCACCGATTGGAAGTCACTGACCATCATCCCGTTTATCAGATTCAACCCGATCGAGTGAAGGAAATCCTTTTTCCGGTCACATTGATAGGAAACCTTGACGTTCAAGCCAAGCCAAGGGACGAGGGGGACATAGCCGCTGTTCCCCTGTTGGACATTTTCATAAAGCCGGATGTAGGACCCGAGTTTTCTCGTGGATTGAAAAATTTGGTGCAGTCTCGGTGAGCCGAAATGGACGAATTCCCCGTCTTCACCTTCGACCTGCTCGGTGACCAGCTTCAGCTTCATCGGATTCGGTTCGGCACCGGTCAACTGTTGATAATGCCAGTAGAACGGCCGGTTCATCAAATGTTTATCGAGCTCGATCGTCAATTGGACGTGAAGAAGGTGATTGTGTCTTTCAAGCAACTCACATTCATTCGCTTTGAAGTAGTTTTCTAGAAAATTATGAATGTCCTTCTGAAGCAAGGGAATCGCCCTCCTCATTCGAATAGGTCAATAACGAAGTCAGATTGTCCATCTTGATCCTCACTTCTCCGTCGGTTTCAGAATCATAGAAAATGTCCCGGATGTGTTGTTCAATGTTTTTCATCCCAACACGGGATAAAATTTCATCCAAATCTCCGATGACGTTTTCAAACAAATTGATCTTTTCATAGAGTAAGCGCAGGATATGTTCTTCAATTGTGTTTTCAGTAGCAAAATTGTAGATATGAACATCGTGTTCCTGACCGATCCGGTGGACACGGCCGATCCGCTGCTCGATCCGCATTGGATTCCATGGCAAGTCATAGTTGATGATGTGCTGACAAAATTGGAGGTTGATTCCCTCGCCGCCAGCTTCGGTCGCAATCAACACCTTCGCATGATTTTTGAACAGGTGCGTCATCCAATCCTTCTTGTTCCGTTTGAATCCTCCACGGAATGGAACGGAGCTGATTCCGTGCTGCTTTAAGTACCATTGCAAATACAATTGTGTCGCCCGGTACTCGGTGAAGATGATCACTTTGTCATCGATCGACTGGATGATTTCTAGCGCTTTTTCCGCCTTGGAATTCCGATCGACATTTTCAATCTCCTCCATGAGGGAAAGTGCCGATTCGCGAGCCGCATCGCTGATCCCTTCTTTTTCCGACATCGCCTTCAAGGTTAGGAAAACAGCTTCACGACTGCTGCACACCTCCCGTTGCAACGTGATGGTCGAAAACGCATGCTGCTGCCCGAGTGCTGTATTTTTCCGTGTATTGGTAATCCGGTCATAAAGCGTTCGTTCGCTTGGGGACAGGGTGATTGGAATCGTTTTGACGATCCGCTTCGGCCATTTGAGACCGGTATCCTCCCGACGGTTCCGGACCATTACTTTGTTGATCAGCTGCTTCAGCTTTTCCTCGTTTTGAACATCGTATTTGCCGGATCGATAAGCTTCATCAAAATATTCTTCGTTTCCGAGATGCCCCGGCTTCAAGAGCGAAACGAGGTTGAAGACTTCTTCAACCCGGTTCTGGATCGGTGTTGCTGTAAGAAGGAGACAATATTTCTTCTTCAAGTGCTGGACGAATTCATAGTTTTTCGTTTTCTTGTTTTTCAGCTTATGGGCTTCATCAATAATGATAAGGTCATAATCCTGGTTCAAGACGATATCCCGATGCGGGCTTCGCTTGGCCGTGTCGATCGATGACACGACAACATCACATTGCTCCCACACATAGGCCTTTTTCTGAGGAACCGCAGGGATGAGGAATTTCGAGTTCAGCTCATGGGTCCATTGAAGGACGAGTGAAGCTGGCACAAGGACGAGAATTTTCTTCGCAAGTCCTCGGATCATGTATTCTTTCATGATTAGCCCGGCTTCAATCGTTTTCCCTAAACCTACTTCGTCTGCCAGAATTCCTTTTCCGTTCATGTCCTCGATGACCTTCCTTGCTACCTCCAACTGGTGGGGGAGGATCTGGACATGTGGAATATGCCTCGGTGCCTGTAAGCCGAGAAATTCAGGGATGATCAAGCTCTTTTCTGCTTCCAATGCAAGTTTATAAAGCTCCCAATTCGCCCATGGACCATCCTCGTCCAAGCGTTTAAGGAAATCTTGAGTCCAGGATTGATCATGATGGATAGTAAACGTCATACACGAAAACCCTTTCCGAATGTAAAATGAAGTACATGAACGAACATTCAAAATATGGAACTATGTATTGTTCGTTTATATGAAAAAATAGAACGCTTTCATAGAAAAGATAATTGTCATTTTACGTAGTTCGATGATAAGATAGAACTAGTTTCATACTTAGTATGAACAAGCTGACTTAGAAATATAATTGCTGCAATCGATTTGCTGTTAACAGCCGGAATTTTCGGCTTGCTTCAATCACATATTTGCGAATGAGAACAAGGGGAGAGTCTACTGTCGAAAGTAGCGCCGAAGGAGCAAGCTGATGCGAATCTCTCAGGCAAGCGGACTCTTGTTTGACGCAACTCTGGAGAGTGTTCCTTACGAGGAGCCACCAAAGGGGACATTCGCAGGTCGTATGAACTGCGATAAACTTTCAGGTATCAAGGACAGAGGGACTTTCGAGTCTTCTTTGTCTTTTCTTTTTGCATGAAAATTTTTAATATTTGCTTAAAAAAGCCAAATCTAGCAGCAGATTAACGAAGAATGAAATAGAAGGAGAGATGCACATGTCAACTTTACTTCGAACGCCATTATTTGAACTCTATAAAGAATATGGAGCGAAGGTGATCGACTTTGGCGGCTGGGAGCTTCCAGTCCAATTTTCAAGCATTAAAGAGGAGCATGAGGCGGTCCGTACGAAAGCTGGACTCTTCGATGTTTCCCACATGGGTGAAATCACGGTCAAAGGTCCGGATGCAGAAGACTATCTTCAATATGTACTCACGAATGATGTCTCCAAATTGAACGATGGCGGTGCCCAGTATACGGCAATGTGCTATGAGGATGGAGGCACGGTGGACGATCTTCTCGTCTACAAGCGTGCGGATGAAGATTATCTTCTCGTCGTGAACGCAGCCAATACGGAAAAAGATTTTGACTGGATGCTGAAAAACAAAAAAGGCGACGTTGAAATCAAAAACATTTCAGATGATGTAGCCCAGCTCGCTCTTCAAGGTCCATTGGCAGAACAAGTCCTTCAAAAGCTGACGGACTACGATCTTTCACAAATCGGATTCTTCAAATTTGCGGAAGACGTTGAGTTGGACGGAACGAAGGCGCTTGTTTCACGCACAGGTTATACAGGGGAAGATGGCTTTGAGATCTATTGTGACGCAGAAGATGCGGCAACGCTCTGGAAAACGATTTTAGAGACAGGAAAAGAAGACGGCGTGCTTCCGATCGGTCTCGGTGCGCGTGACACGTTACGCTTTGAAGCGCGTCTTGCTCTTTACGGACAAGAGTTGACGTCCGAAATCTCTCCATTGGAAGCTGGAATCGGCTTTGCAGTCAAGCTGAAAAAGGAAGCGGACTTCATCGGGAAGGAAGCGTTGATCAAGCAGAAGGAAGAAGGGCTTAAGCGTAAGCTCGTCGGAATCGAAATGATCGACAAAGGGATTCCACGTACGCACTATGAAGTGTTCAAAAATGATGAAAAGATCGGTGAAGTGACGACGGGAACACAGTCTCCGACGTTAGGCAAGAACCTTGGACTTGCCATCATTGATACCCAATATACGGAGCTCGGAACGGAAGTTGAGGTTCAGGTCCGTAAACGCAGACTAAAAGCACAGGTTGTTAAAACACCTTTCTATAAACGTTAACCATAAGGGGGAATGAACGGTGAAATTTCGTTACTTACCAATGACTGAACAAGACGAAAAAGAGATGCTCGCTGAAATCGGCATTGACTCGATTGATGAGCTTTTTGAAGATATCCCTGAGAATGTAAGATTCAAAGGCGATTTGAATATTTCTGAAGCGATCCCTGAGCCGGATCTGATGAAGAAGATGACGAAGCTTGCAGCTAAGAACGTGAATACGAAGGACTACGCGTCTTTCCTAGGTGCAGGGGTTTATGATCATTACATCCCTTCCATCGTGAATCACGTCATTTCACGCTCTGAATTTTATACAGCTTATACGCCTTACCAGCCGGAAATCTCTCAAGGTGAGCTTCAAGCGATTTTTGAATTCCAAACGATGATTTGTGAGCTTACAGGGATGGAAGTTGCGAACTCGTCCATGTACGATGGCCAGACAGCGCTTGCTGAAGCGGCTTTCCTAAGTGCAGCACAAACACGTAAGAACAAAGTAATCGTATCGAAGAGCGTACACCCTGAAGCGTTAAGTGTCCTTCATACGTATGCAAAGGGACCGAACCTCGAGGTCGTTGAGATCGAAGCAACGAACGGCACGACGGACCTTGAAGCCCTGAAAGCAGCGGTGGATGGGGATACAGCGTGTGTCATCGTGCAGTATCCGAACTTTTTCGGACAAATCGAGCCATTGAAGGAAATTGAAGAGATCGTCCATCAAGAAAAAGCGATGTTCGTCGTTTCCAGCAATCCACTTTCTCTTGGAGCGTTGACACCTCCTGGTAAGTTCGGTGCAGACATCGTGATTGGTGATGCTCAGCCATTCGGTATCCCAGCAGCATTTGGTGGACCACACTGCGGTTATTTTGCGACGACGAAAAAATTGATGCGTAAGGTTCCAGGACGTCTTGTCGGACAAACGACAGATGAAGAAGGACAACGTGGATTCGTTCTGACGTTGCAAGCGCGCGAACAGCATATCCGTCGTGACAAAGCGACTTCCAACATCTGTTCCAACCAGGCATTGAATGCATTGGCTGCTTCTGTTGCGATGACAGCCCTCGGTAAAAAAGGAATCAAAGAGATCGCGATTCAAAACCTACAAAAAGCACACTATGCGAAGAAGAAGCTTGAAGAGAACGGTCTTGACGTTCACTTCCAGGGCAAATTCTTCAACGAGCTTGTCGTTAAGGTGTCGAAGCCTGTGAGCGAAATCAACAAGTCGCTTCTTGAAAAAGGCTTCATCGGCGGATACGACTTAGGGCAATATCACCCTGAGCTTGACCAGCATATGCTCGTTGCCGTGACGGAGCAACGTACGAAAGAGGAAATTGACACATTTGCTAAAGAATTGGGGGGAGTCCAATGAGTCACGAAAAGGATCAAGCACTCATTTTTGAATTATCGAAACCTGGACGAAAAGGATACAGCCTATCGGAACTCGATGTTCCTGAAACTCCCATTGAAGAAATGTTAGATGCGGATTATATCCGTGAAGAAGAGCCTGATCTACCAGAGGTTTCCGAGCTTCAGATTATGCGCCACTATACAGCGCTATCGAAGCGGAACCACGGCGTAGACTCTGGATTCTATCCGTTAGGTTCTTGTACGATGAAGTACAACCCGAAAATCAACGAAGATGTGGCGCGCATTCCTGGATTCGCACACATCCATCCGTATCAGGACGAGGATACGGTCCAAGGTGCGATGGAAATGCTTTACGACCTGCAAACGTCCCTTGAAGAAATCACAGGTATGGATGAGGTTACCCTTCAACCAGCTGCAGGTGCACACGGTGAGTGGACTGGATTGATGATGATCCGGGCTTATCATGAAAAGAATGGTGATCACCACCGTACGAAGGTCATCGTTCCTGACTCAGCGCACGGAACGAACCCTGCATCCGCAGTTGTCGCAGGATTTGAAGCGGTCACGGTTAAATCTGACGAAAACGGTCTCGTCGACTTGGAAGACTTGAAGCGTGTTGTCGGGGATGACACAGCGGCCTTGATGCTGACGAACCCGAACACATTGGGGCTTTTTGAAGAGCATATTCTTGATATGGCACGCATCATCCACGAAGCTGGCGGTAAGCTGTACTATGACGGCGCGAACATGAACGCCATCATGGGACGTACGCGGCCTGGGGATATGGGCTTTGACGTCGTTCACTTGAATCTTCATAAAACCTTTACCGGACCACATGGCGGTGGAGGTCCAGGATCTGGTCCTGTCGGCGTGAAGGAGGACTTGAAACCATTCCTTCCGAAGCCGATCTTGAAGAAAACAGAAGAAGGCTATGTGTTCGATTACAATGTGCCGGATTCCATTGGTCGAGTGAAGCCATTCTACGGCAACTTCGGCATCAATGTCCGTGCTTACACGTACATTCTCACGATGGGCCGTGAAGGCTTGAAGAAGGTCAGTGACTATGCTGTCTTGAATGCGAACTACATGATGCGTAAGCTTGCGCCTCACTTCGAGCTTCCATACGAGCAGCATTGTAAGCACGAATTCGTTATCTCCGGTAAGCGTCAGAAGAAGCTTGGCGTCCGTACGCTCGATATGGCAAAACGTCTTCTTGATTTCGGTTATCACCCGCCGACCATCTACTTCCCGCTTAATGTAGAGGAATGTATGATGATCGAGCCGACGGAAACGGAATCGAAGGAAACATTGGACGAATTCATTGAAGCGATGATCCAAATCGCGAAGGAAGCAGAAGAGTCTCCAGAGGTTGTCCAACAAGCGCCTCACAACACCATCATCAAACGGATGGACGAGACAACTGCCGCACGTAAACCGATCCTTCGTTACCAAAAACAATAATAAGATGATAGACAAAACCCTCACCAGGCAGCTGGTGGGGGTTTATTTTTTTGCAAGCGAATAAAGAAGGATGGTCGGAATATTTGTTGAAATTTAGAGTAATAGATTGCTGTTCATTATTCAGTGAAAGGGCAAGGAAACTGCAGAGAAGCTTTAGAATCTCATCTTTGGGAGTGATATCATGTGGAACAAGACAAGACTATCAACTCTTTTCGGCGTCGAATACCCTATTATTCAAGCACCCATGGCAGGTGGTCCAACAACTCCTGAACTAGTCTCTGAGGTAAGTAATGAAGGAGGACTGGGGATTATTGGTGCTGGATACTTTACTGCAGAGAAGTTAACGAGTTCTATACAAGAAGTGAAGAAACGTACGAATAAGCCATTTGGGGTCAACTTATTTGTTGTAAAAGAGCAGTTTGTGTCGGAAACAGATCTTCGTAAGAGCTTTGAATCTCTTGGGCCTTTTCGTGAAAAGTTGAAATTGCCTGATGAATTACCAGAAATCAAGACGTCTTTAGGAATTACAGAGTTAATAGATATTGTCATTCATGAGGAGGTTCCGATATGTTCCTTCACGTTTGGAATTCCGGACAAAGAAATAATAACACGTTTAAAAAAGCACAATATCATTGTTGTTGGAACAGCTACTACAGTTGAGGAAGCAAAAGCGGTAGAAGAAGCAGGTATGGATGCTGTAGTTGCTCAGGGAAGCGAAGCAGGTGGTCACAGGGCAACCTTTATTGGTCATTCTAACAATGGACTGATTGGTACGATGGCGCTTGTTCCACAAGTTAAGGATTATGTTCATATTCCAGTCATAGCCTCAGGTGGAATTATGGATGGACGTGGCTTTGCAGCAGCTTCAATGCTAGGTGCTGAGGGAGTTCAAATGGGGACTGCTTTTTTAACCACTAAAGAAAGTGGGGCAAATGAATTCCATAAAAGGGCTGTTCTTACTTCAACTGAAGAGCAGACCGTTATAACTACAGCCTTTTCTGGAAAGGCAGCAAGGGGCATTAATAATTATTTTATTCATCAGTTAACGGGTGAAGGGGTTTTGATAGCACCTTATCCGATCCAAAATAGTTTGACAAAACCTATCCGTAGTGAGGCCATGAAGCAAGGAGATACAAGATTCATGTCTTTATGGTCTGGGCAAGGTAGCAGGATGAGTGAGAATACTACAGTTAAAGAACTTTTCGGAAAATTAGTTAGTGATATCAATGGTTTACTAAATTGATTGTAGAAACCTCTGATTAAGGATTAATGTAATAACTTGTAAAATTACGGAAATTTTTTCTAAATTTTTAGAAACCATTCCTTTTATTAGCCGTATATGTAGTGTGAATAAAAAAAGGGGTGGAATTCAGTTGAAGAAATATTTGATTTTCGTATTTTTCGTATTAGCCCTAGAAATTGGATTGCTTGTCGGGGTTTCCGTTTTCTTCAATACTAACCTTTATAACACATTATTTTTCGGTGCTTGTTTCTTTATTGTAGTGTCGTTGCTATTCGGGACCAAAGGTGATTCACTTACAAAGATTTCGGAAGCAGCAGTGTTTGGGTCATTGTTAGGGAATTACATACCCAAACACGAAAAAATGACTACTAGCATCAATCCGTTGTTAGTTGGGTCATTACTATGTCTCGTTGCTTACTTTGCTACCTATTACTTTGGCGTTCTGATTTAGAAATTTCACAATTCGCACCGATTAAAAAGTGGCGTATTCCTAAATGAAAGAGGATACGCCATTTTTTAATAGTAAATAGCAACAATCTTTTTCTATGAAAATCTATACTTTTGAATGTTTTTTCGATGTGCAGATGGTACCCTTATAAACAGAGAAGATATTCGGAGGAGGATAACGAGGTTTGATAGAAAGAGCAAAAGAAATGTTAGAGCAATATTATGGTTATTCATCATTCCGGATGGGCCAAGAGAGAGCAATCCAGTCGGTATTGAATGGGGATGATACTCTTTGTGTCATGCCGACTGGTGGAGGGAAATCGATATGTTATCAGATTCCTGCGGTCGTATTTGAGGGAACGACGATCGTCATTTCTCCATTGATTTCATTAATGAAAGATCAAGTTGATACATTACTTCAATTAGGCATTCCCGCTGCCTTTATCAACAGTTCACTCTCTGAATCGGAAATGAGAGAGCGAATTGACAAGGCGAAACGCGGAGAATATAAGCTGCTATATGTTGCACCTGAAAGACTGGAATCCTATGAGTTTATGGCACTTTTGAAAGAGTTGGACATTCCTTTGATCGCAGTGGATGAAGCCCATTGTATCTCGCAATGGGGGCATGATTTCCGGCCGAGTTACCAGCGCATTCAGAGAATGATACGGAATCTCCCGAAACGACCAACAGTTTTAGCGTTAACGGCAACGGCAACCCCGAAAGTCCGTCAGGATATTTGTATGTCGCTCAATATTGATGAGAACAATTCCGTTCTGACTGGTTTTGAGCGGGAGAATCTATCGTTTTCAGTGGTCAAAGGACAAGACAGGCTTGGATTTCTAAAGGATTTTATTAAAAAGAATGGAAAAGAAGCAGGCATCATTTACGCAGCAACCCGAAAAACGGTGGATAAGCTGCATGATCAATTGGAAAAAAGCGGTGTTGATGTTTCGCGCTATCATGCAGGAATGGATGAAGAGGAGCGGATGGAGCAGCAAGAGCAGTTTTTACAGGATCGATCAACCGTGATGGTTGCCACAAATGCGTTTGGTATGGGGATCGATAAATCAAACATCCGATATGTGATCCATTATCAGCTGCCAAAGAACATGGAAAGCTATTATCAGGAGGCAGGTCGTGCAGGCCGTGATGGACTTCCGAGTGAATGCATCCTTCTGTATTCTTCCCAAGATGTACAGCTACAGCGTTTCCTAATCGATCAATCGAGCGAGTCAGACCGTATGGCACAGGAACTGGAAAAGCTACAGCTCATGGTGGATTATTGTCATACAGAAAGCTGTTTACAAACCTCGATTGTCAGCTATTTCAGCAACGAGGATCCTCCCTCATGTGGACGGTGCGGCAACTGTACGGATTCACGAGAAAGTATCGATGTGACACGAGAAGCTCAAATCGTACTGTCTTGTATCGTGAGAATGGGGCAGAAGAGATTTGGAAAGACGATCATCGCACAAGTTCTAACAGGTTCGAAGAATAAAAAAGTACTGGAGTTGCGTCTCAATAAACTTCCGACTTATGGTTTGATGAAAGAAAAAAGTTCGAAAGAAGTGACGGACTTAATCGAGTTTTTCATCTCACAGGAACTGATTGCTGTCGAACACGGTACATTTCCTACCCTTTACATTAAAGAAAAAGGGAAGGACGTTCTTCTCGGAAAAGAAATCGTGAAGCGAAAAGAAGCTATCCAAACAAAACAAGTTGCAGTCAATGATCCGTTGTTCGAGGAACTTCGAAAGGTCCGTAAAGAGATTGCGGAAAAAGAAAACGTACCGCCTTTCGTAATATTTGCAGATACGGCATTAAAAGATATGTGTGTGAAACAGCCGCAGTCAAGAGAGGAATTCTTAACGATAACGGGAGTGGGACAAAATAAACTCGAAAAGTACGGCGAACAGTTTATTGAGGCCATCTCGTATTATTTAGTCCAGAATCCTGAGCAGAAAGACGAAGCAATAAAAGGGACTGCCGGTATGAATTAGATACAATTGAAAAAAATCGATTGTTTTCTAGGGTTCCGTAGCTTTGCTGAGCTGGTCTGGTCCGAGAGAAAACACACAGTTTTTCAACTGTGACACGGAAGGATAAAAGCCTGGGAGATCTGTTTATACAGTGGTCTCCCAGTTTTTTTGTTTATGGGTTATTTGGTAAGAATAAGCGTGGAGGTGTTACGAACGTGGATCGGAATTGGTTAAAAGTTTTCATTGCTGCTTTTTTTGAAGTCATGTGGGTGATTGGTTTAAAACACGCATATGATTTTTGGACTTGGTCCGGTACGGTTGCTTCAATTATCATAAGCTTTTATTTAATGATTATGGCCGGGCGAAAACTACCCGTGGGAACGGTATATGCCGTATTTGTGGGAATCGGTACTGCAGGAACTGTTTTCTCAGAAATCCTCTTTTTTGGAGAGCCATTTAAAGTTGGAAAAATTATATTAATTGCCATTTTGTTGATCGGTGTAATTGGATTGAAATCCGTTACTATAGACAAAGCTGAGGGAGGAGAGGAATCATAATGGCATGGGGATCGTTAATTTTAGCCGGCTTATGTGAAATGCTAGGTGTTGTGATGATTAACAAACTGCATAAGGACAGGAACTGGCAATCCTTCGTTCTTCTAATTCTCGGATTCGGAGCGAGTTTTCTCTTTCTTGCTTATGCAATGAAAACGCTACCTATGGGGACTGCTTATGCCGTTTGGACTGGAATTGGAGCATCCGGTGGAGCACTCTTAGGCATGCTTTGGTATGGTGAATCAACAGATTGGAAAAGGATTGTTTTTATCGGAATGGTTTTAGGAGCGGCGATCGGTTTAAAGTTAATTTCATAAAAAACCTCAGTTCTTTGTGGAACTGAGGCTTTTTAACATGCATTTATTTATTCCCTTTTTTCACTTTACCTGACCATTTTTTGAATCCGCCTTTAAGGTTGTAAAGGTCCTTGACACCCTTTTTCCTTAAGATCGCCGCAGCTCTGACTGTACGCATACCGCTTTCACAGTATAGGTAGACGGGCTGGTCTTGGCGGACTTCCTTATGTCGCATACGAAGCTGGGACAACGGAATGTTTCGAGCTCCTAGAATATGTCCATTTTCAAACTCTCTTGCTTCACGGACATCGATCAATTGCGCTTTACGGTAGCCGCTGCGGAACTCCTCTTCAGTCAATGTCTTCAAATGTCTGCGCTGATAGAGTCCAGCAATGATCATATAAACGATCAAGGCTAGTGGCAGCACCCATAAAATCCAATCCATTATCTTCTTCCCCCTAATATGAATCTCTTTCAATACTCTGATAAATACACCATGTCCATTATATACAGGATTGGGCGTATTCGCAAAGTAAAGTTCATGTGTATCCGAATAAATTGTACGGTGCACATGAATCTGATAAACTATGAACGGTACTAGAAAAGGAAAGAGGCGTACATAACTTATGAAGGAACAATGGTATTTCATTGATTCTGGTGCTTGCTCACCAGCTTATAATATGGCATTGGACGAAGCGTTATTGGAATGGCACAGCAGAGGGGAGATCAAACCGGTCGTCCGTTTCTACGAATGGAACCCTGCGACCCTATCGGTTGGTTACTTCCAAAAGGTTGAAAAAGAAATCAATATGGAGGCTGTCAAAAAGCATGGATATGGCTTTGTTCGGCGTCCGACGGGTGGAAGAGCTGTTCTACATGACAAGGAATTGACGTATAGCGTCATCGTATCCGAAGAGCATCCGAAAATGCCTCAATCGGTAACAGAGGCTTACCGTGTGATATCAGAAGGGATTTTGGAAGGTTTCAGGAACTTAGGATTGGAGGCTTACTTCGCAGTACCTCGGACAGAGGAAGAAAAAGCAGGACTGAAAAATCCGCGTTCCGCTGTATGCTTTGATGCCCCGTCGTGGTACGAGCTCGTCGTCGAAGGTAGAAAAGTCGCTGGAAGTGCACAAACGCGACAAAAAGGCGTCATCCTGCAACACGGGTCCATCCTTCTGGATATAGACGAAGACAAGTTATTTGATTGCTTTAAATTTGCTAATGACCGCGTACGGGAACGGATGCAAAAAGCATTCAGCAAAAAAGCAGTCGCAATCAACGACCTCCGCTCAGAACGTGTAACGATTGAAGAATCGAAGATAGCATTTAAAGAAGGGTTTGCGGAAGGCCTTGATATCGAGTTCGTTCCACTTGAACTGTCAGACGAACAAAAACAATATGTAGATGAAATCATGGAAAGACGTTATGCGAACGATGAATGGACGTATCGACGTTAAGAAAAAAACTGCGACATTTTCAGGTCGCAGTTTTTTATTTTTTTTGTCGGAAAAAAAGAAGGAGATTGGAAATCTTTTGGCACATCTGAAGCTCAGAAAAAGAAGAATCGTGCAATCGGATGATTTTATCCTTTGAGTGGATTAGCTTTATTTATCATCCATAAATCTTCATAATTCTACATTTTTCATATGTTTTTATTTTTGACAAGGTCAACCTTATTCGTTCTCTAGGACACAATATATTGTATTATTAAAATATAATGTACACTATATATTGATATTTGAAGATTAGATGTGCTATGATTTGGGTATCCAAAAGACATAATAGAAAAACATAGAATCTAAAAAAGAATGAGGAGGATCCTGGATGGCGATTGTAACAGGGGAACAACGACATCATATCAACATTGACCGGTTGAATGAGGACATAGCAAAGTTTGAGCAGGTGCATCCGATCACACCGGACATGCATACGACGCATAAAGGTGTATCACGATTGGTTATGTTGGACCGGTATTCTTTTAAAGATACCGAGAAAAGGACGTTGAAGGAAGGGGACTTCGTCGTACTGACTGTAAAAGATGATCCGAAGTTCCCGGCAAGAGGTGTCGGATTTGTCGTTTCAATAGACCACGAACATAAAATGGCAGAAGTGAAGGTAGAAGACGATTATCGAGGTGTATTGGATAAACCGGAAGAGGTCGAAACAGGTATCGTAAAACGATCCCTTGATACGATCGATAAGCCGCTGGAAATCTACTATGAACAGATTGCAAAACGAAATGCGACAGGGCTTTCAGCAGTAGAAACGACAGAAGAGAAGAAACAGGAGTCCTTCGAGAAATTTTACAAGGAGCTCGTGAACTTGAATTTTGTTCCGGCGGGACGTGTCCTGTACGGAGCAGGAGCGGCAACAGACGTCACGTATTTCAACTGTTACGTCATGCCGTTCGTGGAGGATTCCCGCGAAGGAATTTCAGATCACCGGAAGCAAGTGATGGAAATCATGAGCCGTGGAGGCGGAGTCGGAACGAACGGTTCAACGCTCCGACCACGTAACACACTCGCAAAAGGTGTAAACGGAAAATCCTCCGGATCAGTCTCATGGCTCGACGACATTGCCAAGCTGACGCATTTGGTTGAGCAGGGCGGGTCCCGTTAAATCGCTCCAATCGGCGGGATTAAAATCTCGTGAATTGCTGGAACACCCTAAAGCCTTGAAAGCTACAACGCGGCTGGTAACAGCGATCGTGAAAGCGGAAAAATTTCAAGGATGAAACAATGGGCAATCAGCAGCGAAGTATCTTAGGAAACTGAGATAAACGTTCAACGACTATTAAAACTTCCTAAGGTTTCCTGAAATGTGGAGGAGTACAAATGGAAATTAAGGAAGGAGTAAATCATAACATGCGGCAACGTGGTTATGAGGCACGAGACAAAGAAGAAATGATGAAAGTAGCTAAAATTCTTCATGAAGAAGGATATAGCCAAGTTAAAATTGCTGAAATACTTGATATCAGTAGGGGGACCTTACATCGTTGGAATGAAACCATGAAGGTTTTTAACCCTAGAAAACCTGGTGAGGCTGGAATCCTAGCAAATAAAAAATATAACTATGACGAAAATTATTTTTCAGCCATAAATACACCTAATCAAGCATATTTAGTTGGCTATATTTTAGGTGATGGAACGGTATTCGACAGGATGAAATCAAAACGATTAGTTCTTTCTTTGGCGGAAGAAGACAAACAGTTGCTTGAAGATATAGCATCAGAAATAAATATGAAAGAAGCAATCAAGTTTAGAAAAAGAAATGCTCCTAATGAACAAAATAAATATACATTAACAATCAGCTGTACAAAAATGTGTGACGATTTAATAAAATTAGGTATTACACCAAATAAGACCGGTAGAGAGTGCTGGATACCATTTGGTGATAATCAACTACAATGGAGCTTCTTACGAGGTATTTTTGATGCAGATGGAAATATAAGAGTTTATAAAAGGTACTATCCAGATAGAAATAAAACCTATTTGAAAACAAGGTTTGGTATAACCGGCTCTAAGCAACTGTTAGAGGGAATATTGATTTTTCTACAAGAGAACAATATTGCACTAAATGTAAATTCAATACGCCAAAAAGAAGGATGTTTTGATCTTCATATCTCAAGTCTTAATGATGTTAAAACTATTTTCATTCACCTATACAAACATGGAGACATTAGATTGCAAAGGAAATACAAAAAATTTTCTTCTTTGATGATATAGTCTGACCTCATGTGAAAGCATGAGAGTGTAGCAGAAATGACTACACCCACTTGGACTACAAGTGAGTAACAAACTAGCGTGGAGCGCAAATGATCATGTTAGCGGATTGAATTTTCTAGTCCGCGTCATTCAGACAATGGATGACTAGAAAATTGGGTGAATTGCTGAAAATTCCTTAGAGACGATCAAGCTACAACGTGACTGGAAACGGTGAGCGTGAATGCCAAAAATTGATCGTATTGGACAATCAGCAGCCAAGCACCTTTAAAGGTGAAGGTTCAACGACTATCGAAACCTGAATTAGTTTCGGGGAGTAGAGTAGGGGATCATTTGATCTTCGAAGCGCCCAACCCCTAACAGGTAATGCTGAGGGTGATGATATAGTCTAGACCGTCTGCACATGCAGAGTTAAAGTATCCTGAAAGGGACGGTATTTACGTGGCATCCTGATATTATCGAATTCATCATTTCAAAAATGCAAAACCCGAGAATTTTACGATACTTAGTAGAAAATACGAAGGACGATCGAATTAAACAGCTGGCTCTTGATAAGCTGAAGTTCACTCCACTGACTGAAACCGAACAAGCGATGTACCAGGGAATCGTCAATTACAAGAGCATCCCGGGTCAAGGCGGGTTCACGGATAAAGCGATCAAGGAAGCGGAAGAAAAGCTACGTACGGGCGGAACTTACAGCGTCCATAATCCAGAGTTCTTGACTGGGGCGAATATCTCGGTATGTGTGACCAAAGAATTCATGGAAGCAGTCGAAAACGACGAAGAATACGAATTACGTTTCCCGGATGTGGAAAATTACACGTTTGAAGAAATGCTTGAATACAACAACAAATGGCACGAATACGGAGATGTTCGGGAATGGGAAGCACTTGGTTACGGCATTCGTGTTTACAAGCGGATTAAAGCACGTGAACTTTGGAACCTGATCAACATCTGTGCCACCTATTCAGCTGAACCAGGGATCTTCTTTATAGACAATGCGAATGAAATGACAAACGCAAAAGCATATGGACAGAAGGTCGTGGCGACGAACCCATGCGGGGAACAACCTCTCGCACCTTACTCCGTCTGTAATTTAGCAGCTGTAAACTTGGCAAATGTCGCTGATAAAGACACTAAGACAGTCAATTTTGAGAAGCTGAAAGAGACGGTACGTACGGGTGTCCGCATGCAGGATAACGTCATCGATGCAACACCTTACTTTTTAGAGAAAAACCGTGAACAAGCGCTTGGTGAACGCCGTGTCGGTCTAGGTGTGATGGGCTTGCATGATCTGCTCATTTACTGTGAGACGAAGTACGGATCAGAAGAAGGCAACAAGCTCGTCGATGAAATCTTCGAAACGATGGCGACGACAGCTTATCGAGAATCAATTGAGTTGGCTAAAGAAAAAGGCAGCTTCCCATTCTTAGTCGGTAAAACAGATGAAGAGACGAGAGAGCTTCGAGAAGCCTTCATCAATACAGGCTATATGAAGAAGATGCCAGAAGATATCCGACAAGGTATTCTTGAACACGGAATCCGCAACTCACACTTGTTGACTGTAGCTCCTACTGGCTCCACAGGAACTATGGTTGGGGTATCCACAGGGCTGGAACCTTACTTCTCCTTCTCTTACTTCCGAAGCGGTCGCTTAGGAAAGTTCATTGAAGTGAAGGCCGATATCGTAAATGAATACCTGTCAAGAAATGAAAATGCAGATGCTGACAACTTACCTGAATGGTTCGTATCAGCGATGGAACTAAAACCTGAAGCCCATGCTGACACGCAATGTGTCATCCAGAACTGGATCGACAGCTCAATCAGTAAGACTGTCAATGCTCCAAAAGGCTATACGGTTGAACAGGTACAAGCGGTTTATGAGCGTCTTTATAACGGTGGAGCAAAAGGTGGTACAGTTTATGTAGATGGTAGCCGGGACTCTCAAGTTCTGACTTTAAAAGCGGAAGAAAACAGCTTCGAAGACAATGAAGAAGTGCAAACCGAAAGTGAGCCGAAGAAAGTTGTTCTCGTTGATACGATTGCAGCCCTCCGGTCAACAGACGTAACGATTGGTAACGAAGTAGGAAACACTTGCCCAGTCTGCCGAAAAGGAAAGGTAAAAGAAATCGGTGGATGTAACACATGTACAAACTGTAATGCACAGTTGAAGTGCGGAATTTAATAATTGGCATTAAACCTCCCTTGGATTAAGGGAGGTTTTTTTATTCTAGAGGAACACGTAAGTAAAATGAAATGGCGTTTCATGCACTTATGAAGGGTTTATGAGGTAACGGAAACTGAGAAATCAATGTTTCATGCACTCATGAAAGGTCCATGCGTCCTCGAAAATGTGAAAAACGAAATATAAGGGACGCAAGAGAGGTCCATGCGTCCTCGAAAAGGAGAAAAAACCAAAATGGGGGACGCAAGATGGGTCCATGCGTCCTCGAAAACGGGAAAAACGGAAAATGAAGGACGCAAGAGAGGGTCATGCGTCCCCGAAAATGAGAAAAACGGAAAATGAGGGACGCAAGAGAGGCTTATGCGTCCCCGAAAACGGGAAAAACGCAAAATGGAGGACGCAAGAATGGCCTGTGGATCTCCAAATAAGACCTTATCCCATCGGAAGTCCCCACGAACTGCCCTCTTCAATCCCAACAAAACAAAATCAGACTAAATTCCATTACCTCGCTCATACTAATCACGAGGTGAAATCTGATGAAACCGTTTGTACCGCAATTGGTTTATATCGAACCAAAGGCTTTGGAAAAATATCCACTTGCACATCAATTGAAGGAAAAATTTGAGGACATGGGACTCGAAATACGTGAGACGACCTCCCATAATCAGGTCCGGAATCTACCAGGAGAGAATGAACTTCAAAAATATCGGAACGCTAAGTCCACGCTTGTCATCGGGATTCGGAAAACACTTAAATTCGACTCTTCGAAACCGTCCGCAGAATATGCAATTCCACTTGCGACAGGATGCATGGGACATTGTCATTATTGTTATCTCCAAACAACACTCGGTAGCAAACCGTATATCCGAACATACGTCAACTTGGATGAAATTTTCGATCAGGCACAGAAATACATTGATGAAAGATCGCCCGAAATCACCAGGTTCGAAGCGTCATGTACATCCGACATTGTTGGAATCGATCACCTGACACACTCACTCAAACGTACCATTGAATTCATTGGGCAAACCGAGCTTGGCCGTTTGCGATTCACTACGAAATATCATCATGTGGATCACCTTTTAGATGCCAAGCATAATGGAAATACACGCTTTCGTTTCAGTGTGAACAGTAAATGGGTGATCAAAAATTTTGAAATGGCGACATCCTCTCTTGAGGAAAGACTAGGTGCCGCTAAAAAGGTGGTTGAAGCGGGTTATCCGCTTGGGTTTGTTGTGGCCCCGCTCTACTTGCACGATGATTGGCGGGAAGGGTACAAGGAACTGTTTGATATCATCAATGAAATGATTCCAGCCGATTATTTCAAAAACATCACCTTCGAGCTGATCCAGCACAGATTTACGAAGCCTGCCAAAAAGGTTATTCAAAAAAGATATCCGAAAAGTAAACTTGAAATGGATGAAGAAAAGCGGAAGTACAAATGGGGACGCTATGGTATCGGAAAGTACGTCTATCAAAAGGATGAGGCGCAAGAGCTGAGAGAAACGATCGAGGGGTATATCCATCAATACTTTCCGGAAGCGACGATCGAATACTTCACGTAATCCAGAGCTTCTCTTGTCACCTACTCATTATTATTGTATCCTTTTAGTATGTTTTGAAATTGAAACAGGTACAGGATCTGCGGTATTGGAGGGGAAGAACATGCCAACTCCAAGTATGGAGGATTATATTGAGCGCATTTATCAATTGATCAATGAAAAAGGGTACGCAAGAGTTTCAGATATAGCAGAGGCATTAGAAGTTCATCCGTCATCGGTCACGAAAATGGTACAGAAACTCGACAAAGGGAAATATGTCGTCTACGAAAAATATCGTGGATTTGTACTAACGCCGAATGGTAAAAAACTCGGAAAACGTCTTGTATATCGCCATGAATTATTAGAAGAATTCTTGAAGGTCATTGGTGTGGATCAAGAAAACATCTATGATGATGTGGAAGGAATCGAGCACCATTTGAGCTGGAATGCGATTGACCGAATTGGGGATCTCGTCCAATATTTTGACGAGGATGAAGAGCGCATCTCCGGATTGCGTGAAGTCCAACGGAAAAATGAAGAAGAACAGGAACAATCATGACATCTGTTATGATTGTTTTTTTTATAATAAAAAAACAGTCCGATTAACTTGTTTTCTATCCGAAATTGTCCACTTACTTTCCGATTCTGATGATTTACGATCCGAAATGTGCAGTGTACTATCCGAATTAAGCCATTTACTATCCCATCTCTCCCGAATACGATCCGTTACCTCCACTATTAAAATTTCACGTACCGTACGAATAAATCAAGCTGAATACACAACAAAGGAACCTTTCTTAAATCCGATCATAAAAAGCTGTTAATGAACCCGCTGACTTTCTCGTATATATAGAAAGGAAGAGAGGTGGGATGATGGAGGTAGACGGCGTATTTTCAGGGGGCGGTGTGCGAGCGATCGCATTCATTGGAGCGATGAAGGTGGCTGAAGAGAAGGGGCTCACCTTTAAAAGGACAGCCGGTACGAGTGCTGGTGCGATTTTTTCAGCGTTCGTCGCTGCTGGGTATACCGCTGATGAAATCAAGACGCTCATGCATGAGGTCGATCTGCGTGAATTCCTCGATCCAAGGCGGTTATCGGTGGCCTTTCCGTTAATGAAATGGCTGACGCTCTATTGGAAGCTCGGTTTGTACAAGGGGAAAAAGCTCGAGCAATGGGTTGAAGAAAAGCTGGCGGAAAAAGGGGTCAGAACGTTTGCTGATTTAGAAGAGGGCTCCATTCGCATTATCGCCTCGGATATTACGAATGGACGGATGATCGTCTTACCGGATGATCTAGAGCGGTACGGGATCTTGCCGGAGCGCTTCAAAATCGCAAAAGCTGTCCGGATGAGCGCTAGCATTCCTTACTTTTTCGATCCGATCAAGCTTTTCGATGCGACAGGGAAAAAGAATTTCATCGTTGATGGAGGTGTGCTCAGTAATTTTCCGATTTGGCTGTTTGAGGATGAAAAGCATCCAGCTAAGCGGCCTGTCATAGGCTTTCAGCTTCAGCCCTCCCAGTATGAACAGAAGCCGAACAACATCACGAACGCCATTTCCTTATTTCACGGCTTGTTCGATACGATGATGGATGCGCATGATGCTCGTCACATCTCTGAAGCACACAGCGCAGATATCGTGTTCATTCCCGTTCAACAAATTTCCATGATCAACTTCGATCTGTCTGACCAATTGATTGATCAATTAACCGATTTCGGAAAAGAAAGCACTGAGAAGTTCCTCCGAACATGGCGGCATTATCCTCCTCATAAAAAAACAATCGTCACATTAAAAAAATCGAGCACCTTATAGTGCTCGATTTTTCTTCTTGCCTTTTTTTCCTTCTATTACTTTCAGGTTGTGGTTTACGTTACGCTTTTTTAATTTGTTAAAGGAGGGTTTTGCCTTCTTTTTCGGGCTGGTTTGCGTGGTCGCTTTAGATAAGAAATTACCAGTGTTGTTCTGATATTTCTTGGCCGAATAGCGAGCCGCTTGCTTGTATTGACCTAAATCTCTACCCATTCTCTTTGTGATGAAGCGCTTATACAGAAAATAGAAGAGCCCACCGACTGCAGCAATGATCAAGACCATTTTCACAAGATACATCGGGCGGGTGATTACTGTCATCACAAATCCGAATGCAGCAAGACCAAGGAGTAATGGGATGATCACGTTGAATTTACGTGGAAACAACAAGACTCACCTCCTTTAAGAATTAAACCACTTTTGCGCTCGTTTCTGTCGCTTCATTTTCATACATTTGATCTCTTTTTAGCATTTCGTTGAAAGAGTCGATTGCGACTTCTGTTTGTCGATCGTTCGGTTCTTTGGTTGTCAACAGCTGCAGCCAAAGTCCAGGAACACCTAGAAACCGTAATACTGGAATGTTTCTAAGCTTATTCGTGGCTTGAAGCACTTCGTACGAGACTCCGAGAACGACAGGGATCAGAGCCAATCTCGATAACAATCTCACCCATAGAGGATCAGTTGGAACCGTTAAGTAAATGAGAAAGCCCACCATGACTGTGAATAGGATGAAGCTGCTTCCACAACGATAATGTAACCTTGATTGTGCTTGAACATTCTCGACTGTGAGCGGTAAATTGTTTTCATAAGCATTGATGACTTTGTGTTCGGCACCGTGATATTGGAAGACTCGCTTAACCAGCGGTGTCAGGGATATGAAATATAAGTATGATAGCAATAAAACCAACTTCAGAGTGCCTTCAATGACATTTTGCCCAATGTGTCCGGAAAATATCGGAATGGGACGGAAAGCTTCTGCAGCGATTGCTGGAAGCAAGGTAAACAGGAATTTTCCGAATATGAAGGATAATACCCCAATCAATGCGGTACCCAATATGAGTGAAAACTTCGAGGGCTGTTTCCCTTTTAACATCTCTTCATCGTCTTCAGGATCTACATCGTAACGATCCGTTGAGAAGTTCAAGTGTTTGACACCATTCCCGCTTGCTTCGACGATCGCGACAACCCCTCTGACAAAAGGTACCTTCTTGAAGAAGTTCAGTACGGGACGATGTTTTTTCTTCACTTCAAAGTATTCGATCGAATCGTCTTTACGTCTGATTGCTGTTACATATGTGTGTTTACCAGCGAACATGACACCTTCTACGACGGCCTGACCACCGTACGCTGGCGTTTTTTGATTAGACATTCATCCACCAACCTATCTAAACGTTTCCTATATACCTTTATTCTATCATGATAGTATAGGAGACCGCTATACGTGTGGACTTCTTATGATTTTTATTTTACAAAATGTAGAAATGGACTTCCTGCACCCAAAAAGCCTTATTTGGTAAAGGAAGTTTACTTAATTGTTCCCCTTTTTCGGTTCATTTTACACCTCGAATGACAGATAAAATGTTGTGGAATTCAAAAATAGTTTTTTTATGGAAGGACATACTAATTTTTGGAGGTGTTCGGAATGGAAACGGAAAAGAGACATGATGAGCAGTTAGAGCAGGATCAACAGGAAACCCAATATTCGTTTACAGGTAAAATTTTGACGATCGGTTTCATCGGGGGATTGTTTTGGAGCTTGATCGGTTATGGCCTTTATATGTTGAACTTTACGAAGATACGGCCGGCCCTCGTTTTATCGCCATGGGTGGTTGGCGAATGGAAGGAGAAAGCTTTAGGTGATTGGATCGGCATCCTCGTCATTGGTTTGCTGTCTTTGCTGGTCGCTCTCCTGTATAAGGTTTTATTTGCGAAATTCAAGCATATGATCACCGGCATTTTATTCGGTGTAGGTTTATGGATCATCGTTTTTTACCTGCTTAGACCGATGTTCCCTGGTTTGCAGCCGATTCAAGAGCTCGGAAGGAATACGGTGACGACGACCTTGTGTTTGTATGTGTTATATGGATTGTTCATCGGGTTTTCGATTTCCTTTGAATATGACGAACTGCAGAAGGCTCGGAAGGAACGGCAATAAACTATTCAAACAGATACGCCTATGATAGAATGTTCAATGGAACATTCTGTTTTTTTACAGAACGATGTAAGCGATTTTTTTGTATGAATGTAAGTCACCCGGACAGATAGAGCGGTACGTAAGGGAGAGGAAGTACATAATGAAAGTGATGATCATCAATGGGCCTAATTTGAACCGATTAGGTAAACGCGAACCTGCCATTTATGGTCATGAAAGTCTTGACCAGATCATGGGATCGCTCAGTCAGCAAGCAAACGAACTCGGTTGTGAAATTGAACATCACCAGTCGAATCATGAGGGAGACTTGATTGATTGGATCCATCATGCTGAAGAGGAGCATGACGGGATTATCCTGAATGCTGGAGCATTTACGCATTACAGCTATGCAATAAGGGATGCAATCGCGAGCATTTCACTCCCGGTTATAGAAGTTCACTTATCCAATATATATGCGCGAGAATCCTTCAGGCATACCTCTGTTCTCTTAGAAGTCGCGATTGGACAAATTTCCGGGTTTGGAAGCATCGGATACGAACTTGCATTACGAGGATTGATTAATCATTTGAAGGGGGAAATTTAAATGAATCGGATTGAACGATTAAGAGCATTATTTGACGATCATGGAATTGACGGGATGTTAATTACAAGCCCGAGCAACCGGAGATATGTGAGTCAATTCACGGGTTCCTCTGGGGTAGCATTGATTTCGAAGGACGAAGCGAAGTTCGTAACGGATTTCCGTTATATCGACCAAGCGAATGAACAAGCTGCAGGTTTTGAAATCGTCAAGCATACGGGCTTGATCACCGAAGAGGTGGCAAATCAAGCGAAAGCGATGGGTATCAAGAAGCTTGGATTCGAACAAGACTATCTTACATATGCGGTCCACCAATCCTATTCGAAAAAAGTGGACGGCGAGCTGGTGCCTGTATCAGGCATGATTGAAAAACTTCGACTGATCAAAGACGAAGATGAGCTCAAGGTTCTGAAAGAAGCAGCTGAGCTTGCAGATAAGACATTTGAACATATCCTTACTTTCATCAAGCCTGGCATGCGTGAAATCGACGTATCAAATGAATTGGAGTTTTTCATGAGAAAGAATGGAGCAACTTCATCCTCGTTCGATATCATCGTAGCTTCTGGGGTACGTTCTTCCTTGCCTCACGGTGTAGCCTCTGAGAAGGTGATTGAAAAAGGAGATATGGTGACACTTGACTTTGGTGCACTTTACAAAGGGTATTGCTCTGACATCACTCGAACAATCGCTGTCGGCGAGCCGAGTGAGAAAATGAAGGAGATCCATCAAATCGTTCTCGATGCCCAGTTGAAAGGATTGGAAGGCTTGAAACCGGGTATGACAGGTATTGAAGCAGACGCTCTGACAAGAGATTACATCAAGGAAAAAGGATACGGAGAAAACTTCGGTCACTCGACGGGTCATGGAATCGGCCTTGATGTCCATGAGGGACCTGGCTTATCGTTCAAAGTCGATACGGTCCTCGAGCCTGGTATGGTTGTTACAGTTGAGCCAGGAATCTATGTATCCGGTTTGGGCGGTGTCCGAATTGAAGACGATGTTGTCATAACGGAAACAGGTTGTGAAAAATTGTCGACATCATCCAAAGAATTGTTTATCATAGGCGAGTAAAGAACAGGAGGAAGACATATGATTTCAGTAAATGATTTTAAAACAGGTTTAACAATTGAAGTTGATGGTGGAATCTGGACAGTGTTGGATTTCCAACACGTAAAACCAGGGAAGGGTGCAGCTTTCGTTCGCTCGAAGCTTCGTAACCTTCGCACAGGTGCGATCCAGGAAAAGACTTTCCGTGGAGGAGAAAAGGTAGCGAAGGCGCACATCGATAACCGCCGTATGCAATACCTTTACTCTTCAGGTGATGTCCATACGTTCATGGATACGGAAACTTACGAGCAGCTTGAGCTTCGCACTGCTCAAATTGAAGAAGAACTGAAATATCTGCTTGAAAACATGACGGTCCAAGTACAAATGTATGAAGGCGAAACGATCGGTGTTGAACTGCCGAACACAGTTGAACTTGAAGTGACAGAAACAGAACCTGGAATCAAGGGTGATACAGCTTCAGGTGGTACGAAACCGGCAACAGTACAAACCGGTTTGACTGTTCAAGTACCATTCTTCGTCAATGAAGGCGATGTCTTGATCATCGATACGCGTACTGGACAGTACGTTTCAAGAGCATAAACGAGAATTTAGAGCTGCCCAAACACGTTTTGGGCAGTTTTTTTATGTCAAAAGGCTTGGATTTTACGAAAATCGAGGTGGAATTCGGATTTATCTACGAAAAATTTGAATTTATCTACAAAAATTCAGGATTATCTACGTAAATTGAGAATTATCTTCAAAAATTAAAAATTATCTACGAAAATGCCAGATTATCTACAAAAACGCAATCCCCACCTTCCTATCTCGATTCCAGCATCCGGAACCGGTTCAACCTTCTCTTCACTCCTTTAACCAAATATCCATTCTTTTTCTCCATTCCATTTCATAGGTTGTACAAAAAAGAAAGTGGAGCGATCTATGAAGCATTTTTTCGATTTGTTTGATTCCACAGTACTCAATATGGCAGGACTTCGATTGCTGTCGGCTTCCTTCGAGCTCACAGCAGTCGTTTTGATGTTGTACTTCAACTCGATTCATAAAGCGATCATCATCAACGGATCCCTTGCCCTTGTAGGTCCGATCATTTTCGTAGCGACAATGACGTTGGGGCTGGTCGGACTTGCTGATGATCTTTCTATAGGGCGATTGCTCTTGATCGGTCTTGGGGTCGGGTTGATTTTGTTCGCTGTCCTTAAGTGAGCGGTCACAGGTCATAAAACAGCCTGTACGGCATACATTGAAAACAAGCCCATAAAGAAAGAAGTGGGAAACGTTATGGAAGAAATCATACGAATGCTGCCGGAAACCATCAAATCCATCATTGAGGCATATCAACGCCGGGTTCTTAAGCCGATTGAGGAAATTCGTATACGTGTCAACCGTCCTCTGGAGGTGATCAGCAATGGACGTCCAGAATATCCATCCATGTCGTCGGATGCAAATGGTCGTGCTTATTTCGTCACTGTCGAGGATGGCGTGCATCTCCTGAACAAACTAAGTCAATTCTCACTCTATGCGTTTGAGGAAGAACTCAGGAGAGGCTATATCACTATTAAAGGCGGTCACCGTGTTGGACTCGCTGGAAAGGTCATAACGGAAAAGGGACAAGTCAAAGTCATTCGGGATGTCAGCTCCTTTAATATCCGGGTGGCGACCCAGAAAGAGGGAACGGCTGAGCGTTGGGCTCCCTACCTATATAAAAACAGGTGGTTGAACACGTTGATCATCGGCCCACCTCAATCCGGGAAGACGACCTTTTTACGCGATGTCGCCAGAATCGCGAGTCAGGGGACTGCTGGCTTACGTATCAGAAGCTCCAAGGTTGGCATTGTCGATGAACGATCCGAAATTGCGGGTTGTATCCACGGTGTTCCCCAGCACAATCTCGGACCGAGAGTAGACGTGCTGGATTCATGTCCAAAGGCGGAAGGGATCATGATGATGATCCGAAGCTTGAGTCCCGAAGTCATTATCGTGGATGAAATCGGAAGACAAGAAGACGCGGAAGCGATTTTAGAAGCTTTGAATGCGGGTGTTCAGATGATTATGACAGCACATGGATACGGAATTGAGAATGTGTTGAAACGTCCGATCTTTCAACGATTGATGGAAATCCAATTGTTCGACCGGTTCATCGAGATGTCGCAGTCCAGTGGTCCAAGTCGGGTGAAACGTATTTTGGATGCAGAGTTCAATCCACTAATGATTTCAAAGAATAAGGTGTCCACATGAATATGATTGGTGCGCTTTGCATTATCCTTGCCACAACCTGGGCTGGATTTGAATGGGCGAAACGGATGCAAGAACGTCCGAGACAGCTTCGGCAGCTGAAGGTTGCCCTCCAATCCCTGGAGGCTGAAATTGTTTTCGGCATGACGCCGTTATACGATGCCTGCATTCACCTTTCTAAACAAATGAAGGAACCGTTGTCGCTGTTTTTTGAACAAATGGCCAACCGGTTATATACAGGGCGTTCGACCGTGCAGGTTGCATGGGAAGAAAGCCTGGAGGTCTTTCAGAAACATACTGCCCTTCAAAAGGGTGAAATCGAAGTCCTGAAACAATTCGGGTCCACACTTGGCAGACACGATCGTGAACACCAGCAAAAGCAGATCCGGCTCACGATCGTCCATCTGGAAAGAGAAGAGAGAGAAGCTGAAGAGGTTCAGCGTCGGTACGAAACCATGGTGAAAAGTCTAGGATTCCTTACAGGCTTGCTGATAGTCATTCTGTTGATCTAGTTGGAGAGGAGCAAGGAGAATGCCGTATGATGTGAACACGATTTTTCAAATTGCTGGAATCGGTATTGTGATTGCAATGTTACATACCGTGTTGAAACAGATGGGGAAGGAGGACATCGCACATTGGATCACGCTGATCGGGTTTGTACTCGTCCTCTTTATTGTCATCACCCTTTTAGACGATCTGTTCCAACAAATCAGAGGTGTGTTCCTCTTCCAGGGCTGAGGAGGGATCTACGATTGAAATCATCCAAATCGTCGGCTTCTGTCTGATTGCGACGTTCCTTACCATTGTCATAAAAGAACAAAAGCCCGCCTTCTCTTTTCTCATCATATTGTTTGCCGGAGCCGCTGTCTTTCTGTTCCTTATCGGAAAAATCCAAACAGTAATCGACATGCTGGAGCGGCTTGCGACTAATGCAAATTTGAATATGGTTTATGTGGAAACAATCTTGAAAATAATCGGCATCGCCTACATTGCAGAGTTCGGTGCCCAAATTACGAGAGATGCAGGTCAGGGATCCATCGCCTCCAAAATCGAGCTGGCGGGTAAAATCTTGATTCTGGTCATGGCGATCCCGATTTTGACTGTATTGATTGAAACAATTATTGAGCTGTTACCAAGTTAGGGGTGAAAAAAGTGCGGCGGCAGACCATAAAGACAGGCTTCACCGTTACATTGCTGACAATCCTTTTTTTCGCCTTTTTGGGACAACCCAGTCACAAAGTACATGCTGAAGTAGGGCCCAACAGTTCGTTGAAGGAAAGTCTTCAAGTCGAGGACGAACACCTGGACGATATCCGGGAGTATTGGAATGAGATTCGGAATCAATATGGGGGCTTCTTGCCGGAAAGTCAAAAGGGGAGTATCCTCGAATTCATTGAAAGCGATCGGAACTTTTCCTTGATGGAGTGGGCGACTTCATTGCTCAAATACCTTTTTCATGAAATCTTGAGTAACGGGAAGCTCCTCGGCATGCTCATCATGTTGACCCTTTTCAGCATGCTGTTGCAAACGATGCAGAATGCGTTTGAAAACCAGGCCGTGAGTAAAGTTGCTTATGGCATGGTCTATATGGTGCTGATCGTAATCGCGTTGAACAGCTTTCACGTAGCCGTTTCCTATACGATTGATGCGATACAGAACATGAATGCGTTCATCATTGCTCTTATTCCTTTATTACTCGCATTGATGGCGACAACGGGTAGTATCGTGTCCGTCGCCTTTTTCCACCCTTTTATCATCTTACTTGTCAACACGAGCGGGATGCTGATTCAACATTTTGTCCTCCCGATCCTTTTCCTTTCTGCACTACTAAGCATCGTCAGCACATTGACCGACCATTACAAAGTGACACAGCTTGCAAACCTCCTGAGAGCAACGGCGATAGGCGTCATGCTTGTCTTTTTCACAGTGTTCCTCGGTGTCATCAGTGTCCAGGGGGCGACTGCAGCGGTTACGGATGGAGTCGCAATCCGTACGGCAAAGTTCATTACTGGCAATTTCATACCGGTCATCGGCCGGATGTTTACGGAAGCGACAGATACGGTGTTAAGTGCTTCCCTCTTATTGAAAAATACAGTCGGGATAGCGGGTGTTGTCATCCTCATTCTGCTGTGTGCATTTCCAGCCTTGAAAATTCTGTCGCTCGTCTTGATCTATCAAATAGCCGCAGCCGTTTTACAGCCTCTTGGGGGAGGACCGATCATCGAATGTCTTTCGATTATCAGTAAAAATGTGATGTTCATCTTTGCGGCATTATCGATCGTGTGCTTCATGTTTTTCCTTGCTGTCACGATGATGATCGCTGCAGGCAACTTGACCTTGATGATGAGATAAGGAGGAGACCTGGTATGTCCTTTTTATATGAGTGGGTGACGAACATCATCCTCATCATTTTATTGGCGACGATCCTTGAACTCCTTCTACCTTCATCGGCTTTTCAAAAGTATGTAAAAGTCGTCATCGGCCTTCTGTTGATCATTGCCATCCTTAATCCGTTGATTACGTTCTTCTCGGTTGATTTGAAGGAGGAGTTGGCTACTTTTCAGCTCCAGCATTTTGAAAATGACAAAGATCAGATGGAAAATTCGATTGAAAACAAGAAAAGTGAAATACAAGCCTCACAAAGTGCATATATTTTAGAACAAATGGCTGTCCCATTACGCGAAAAGGTAGAAAGCAAGCTGGAAGAAAGATATGAGAAACGATTAAAGGATGTGGTGGTACTCGATCAATCTCAACCAGGCTCAAATGAAAGTCATCTTGTCATCCAGGTTACGTTGGAGGATCTCGATGATGAACATGCGATTGAAACAGTAAAGGAAGTCTCCATTGATACGTCTGATTCCACGAAAGAGGAGGAAGATGGATCGGACCTGCACGAAATCAAGCTATTCCTTTCCAAAGAGTGGGGATTACCAAAAGAACAGATTGTACTTGAGGAGGAAGGAGGATCGTAATGGAACATGTCTGATGAAAAGAAGAAGAACGACTGGCTGAAATTGATTCTGAAGCCGACAAAGGATGGAAAGCTCAATCGCAAATCGCAATACATTCTCTTAATACTAGGATTCGGTATCGCTATGATGCTCGTCCAAAACCTGATTCGTAGCCCAGACTCCACCTCAGTCATGAATATGGCGGCAGACAATCCAGAGTCGAAGCCGACGTTCTCGATGGGCAAGTCAGACGATCCTTCATCAATCATCCGAGAGCTCGAGGAACATTATGAAAACCAGTTGAAAGACCTTCTGGATGAAATGATAGGTGTACAAAATGCAGAAGTGATGGTCATTCTCGACTCGACCTTCAAGAAGATCGTGGAGAAGGAAATCAATAAACAGGACACCACGACAGATGAAACGGATAAAAACGGCGGGAAACGTAAATCGACGACTTTGCAGACGAATGAAAAGGTCATCATCATCGATGGGAAAGACGGTAAAGAGCCTTTCATCGTCAGCATTGAAAAACCTAAGGTTACAGGTGTTTGGGTCGTAGCTGAAGGGGCTGAAAACCTTCAAGTGAAAAATGGAATCATTGAAGCTGTATCGAGGGTGTTTGATATGCCCAGCCATAAAGTAAGTGTAAGTGCGAAAAAGCTAAAGGGGGAATAATAATGTTATTGAAGAAACAAACGGTCTGGTTGTTGACGATGCTGAGCTTGATTATCGTGTTATCGGTCTATTACATCACGAGTCCTGAACAATCACCTACCGACTTTGCAACAGAAGAAGGTGAGAATGCTTCTGATAAGAAGGGCGTGAAGGATGGAGAGGGCAGTACTGTCGTCTCAGAAATGAGCAGTGACGAGCTGTTCATGGATCTCCGAATGAAGCTCGCTGATCAGCGTTCAAAGCTTGAGGCCCAATATCAAGAAGTCATTGCCTCGACAAGTGTAGCTGCTGAGGTTCAGATGCAAGCACTGGATCAATTGACTGCCCTCCAAGAGCTCGGTATGAAGGAACAAACCCTTGAAACCTTGATCAAAGGAATGGGCTATGAAGATGTCCTCGTCAACACGATGGGTGCAGAGGTCACAATCATCGTCCGTGTCGAAGAGGAGCTTACGGCCAAGGAAGCTAATGCTATTATGCGCCGTGCACAAGAACAGCTCGGAGACAAACAAGTCGCCGTCGAATACCAAGTCGCCAAAAACTGATCAGCAAAAAAGTCAAAAATATGGAAGACAGACCGCTCACGGCG
This sequence comes from Pseudalkalibacillus sp. SCS-8, assembly GCF_040126055.1. NCBI lineage: Bacteria > Bacillati > Bacillota > Bacilli > Caryophanales > Fictibacillaceae > Pseudalkalibacillus > Pseudalkalibacillus nanhaiensis. The sequence continues at coordinate 2,245,334 of NZ_CP143541.1, read as the reverse complement.
GTCTGTCTTTTTTGTGTGCAGTGCCTGACACCGTTTTACAGCCCTTGTGGCTGTAGGGTTCGTTGGAGGTGTCAGGCACCAACCTAAATCCCTTGTGCCAGCTGTGTTTGTGAGAAGTGTCAGGCACCAACTCACACCCCTTGCACCAACCGGGTTCGACAAAAGTGCCTGACACCACCATCACCATCACCATCACCATCACCATCACCATCACCATCACCATCACCACCACCATCATCACCATCAAAAATAGAGCGTTTTCAATTGAAATGATTCTATATCTACCTTCTTGAATTTGTTTGTGATATGATAGTATCGAATTAGCACCTACTACCATAATAAGGTGTTAAGTTTAGTTAGACTAATTTATGCTATAATAATGAAATGACAGTAGATTTCTAGAAGGAGTGGAACTAATGCTCAAAATTCAAGAAATACGAGAATTGATTAAACTAATCGATCAATCCTCAATCAATGAATTCGAATACGAACAAGAAGGTGCGAAGATTTCCTTGAGGAAAGGTGGAACTGAACAACCAGTCGTTCAACAGGCTCCGCAAGTACGTACAGAACAACCAGCGCCGGCTCCACAACAGCCACAAGCTGAACAGGCTCCTCAGCAGCAAAAAGAGGAACCGAAGAAAGATTCGGATGCACCAGTGAAAGAAATGGACGAATCTTTACATAAGATCGAATCCCCAATGGTAGGAACGTTCTATGCTTCTCCATCACCAGATGAAGATGTTTACGTGAAACCAGGAGATAAAGTCTCCAATGACTCCATCGTATGTATCATTGAAGCGATGAAGCTGTTCAATGAAATTGAAGCAGAGGTAAATGGGGAGATCGTTGAAGTCCTAGTAGAAAACGGCCAATTGGTCGAGTATGGACAACCATTATTCCTAGTAAAGAAACAATAGGGTGATGCAGATGATTAAAAAAGTTCTTATCGCAAATAGAGGAGAAATTGCCGTCCGGATCATCAGAGCTTGTAAAGAGATGAACATCGAGACGATTGCCGTATATTCGGAAGGAGATAAAGAATCTTTACATGTCCGAATGGCAGATGAAGCCTATTGCATAGGTCCGATTCTTGCAAAGGACAGTTACTTGAACTTTACGAATATCATGAGCGTCGCAACATTGACCGGTGCAGATGCCATCCATCCAGGATACGGTTTCTTAGCCGAGAATGCTGATTTTGCAGAGATCTGCGGTGAGTGTAACATTACATTCATCGGTCCAAGTCCTGAAGCGATCAACCGTATGGGGACAAAGGATGTTGCAAGAGCTACAATGAAAGAAGCAGGAGTACCGATCGTTCCTGGTTCTGAAGGAATCATCGAGTCCACAGAACAAGCAATTGAGCTTGCTGAAGATATGGGTTATCCAGTCATCATCAAAGCGACAGCCGGTGGAGGCGGAAAAGGAATCCGTGTTGCCCGCAACGAGCAGGAGCTTGTAAAAGGGATCAAAATGACTCAGCAAGAAGCAGCTTCCGCTTTCGGTAACCCTGGTGTTTACATTGAAAAATACATTGAGGATTTCCGTCACGTCGAAATCCAGGTTCTTGGAGATAATTACGGGAACGTCATCCATTTAGGAGAGCGTGACTGCTCCATCCAACGCCGTCTGCAAAAGCTTCTGGAAGAAACGCCATCCCCAGCACTTGATCCTGAAAAGAGGGAAGAGATGGGGCAAGCGGCTGTCCGCGCAGCTCAAGCAGTTGATTATTCCGGTGCAGGAACGGTTGAATTCATTTTCGAACATAACACAGGTAACTTTTACTTCATGGAAATGAATACACGGATTCAGGTAGAGCATCCTGTAACTGAAATGGTCACGGGTACGGACCTGATCAAAGAACAAATCCGAGTGGCAAGTGGAGAACGACTTTCATTCGCTCAAGAGGATATTACCTTTAACGGCTGGTCGATCGAATGTCGGATCAACGCTGAAAATCCAGACAAGAATTTCATGCCGTCAGCTGGTAGAATAGAAATGTACCTCCCACCGGGTGGTTTAGGTGTACGGGTTGATTCAGCAGCATACCCAGGATACTTTATACCACCGTATTATGACTCGATGATTGCGAAAGTCATCACATACGGAAGTACCCGTGATGAAGCAATTCGACGTATGAAGCGTGCATTGAGCGAATTCGTCATTGAAGGTGTCGACACGACAATCCCGTTCCACCTTCGTCTATTGGATCATGAAAAGTTCACGAGTGGCGAATTCAATACGAAGTTCTTAGAGATGTATGATTTGACATCAAAATCAGCTTCTAAAGGTGGTGAATAGGATGAACGAATATCAAACTTTTGAAATGGAAGAAAAGGATTCAAACCTTGGGAAAGTTGAAATCTCACCAGAAGTGATCGAAGTCATTTCCAGCATAGCTGCTACTGAGGTAGAAGGCGTTTCATCTATGCGAGGAAATTTTGCGTCAGGTGTAGTTGAGCGATTTGGCAAAAAATCTCTTGGCAAAGGGGTTAAGGTTGAGTTGACGGAAGACGGCATTGATATCGATGTTTTCGTCACAATGAACTTTGGTGTATCCATTCCAGATACAGCTGAAAAAATTCAAGAAAATATCCGTTTAACCCTTCATACGATGACAGCCCTTGAACCGAATCGTATTGATGTGCACGTTGTCGGTGTCCAATTTGAAGGAAAACCGAACCAGCAAGAGGAAATCGAAGAATTCTAAAATAATGAGCTGACTCGGATTTCAGGCCTGTTGGATTCTACTAGATGTGGAATTCCAAGGTGCGGGGATCCGGGTCTGTTTTTATGTCTTCTTTTTCTCGTATGGAAACCTTCGATTATATCCATACAAAAATGTGAATGCTGTTAAGGAATGAGCCTCTATGCTATCATCAGGTAGAGAAGAAATGAAAGGAAGTATCCAAGATGAAAAGAAGGATTGCAAGGGAGAAGGCACTACAGTCCTTGTTCCAAATAGATGTAAGTGGATTAGATCGTGACGAAGCAATTGGTCATGTACTAGAAGAAGGTGAGGAGCGTGACTCTTTCCTCGTACAACTCGTCGAAGGAACTCTTGATCACCTCGAGGAAATCGATGCCCTCATAAAGAAGCATCTTGAAAACTGGAGCTTCGATCGAATCGGCAACGTTGACCGTGCTGTACTGCGAATCGCGGTATTTGAAATGATCCATATGGAAGAGATTCCGAAAAATGTCACGTTCAATGAAGCGATTGACCTTGCCAAAACTTTCGGAGGAGATGAGTCAGGTCGATTTGTAAATGCGGTCCTTTCAAAAATAAGCAAGACAATCCAGTAGCGGAGGGGAAAATATGGTTGCGGAGCTTATCAAAGGAAATGAAATCGCACAAGCGAAAAGAGACGAGATGAAGGATGAAGTTGCAAGGCTGAAAGAAGAAGGCGTCATACCAGGGCTGGTTGTTATTCTGGTGGGGAATGATCCAGCCTCTTTATCTTATGTAAGAGGGAAGACGAAGGCATGTAAACAAGTGGGGATCAATGGAAAATTGATTGAGCTTCCTGAAGAAACATCGGAAGAAAAGCTGCTTGAACTGATCGACCACTATAATCAGGATGAGACTTGCCATGGTATCCTTGTCCAGCTGCCTTTACCGGACCACATCTCAGATACAGCAATCATAGAAGCCATTTCACCGGAGAAGGATGTTGACGGATTCCACCCGATCAATATTGGCAGGATGATGACAGGGCAACGTGCGTTTTTACCATGCACCCCTTTTGGGATTATCGAAATGGTGAAGATGAAAGGTATCCCGATTGAAGGAAAACACGTTGTTGTCATCGGTCGAAGCAATATTGTTGGAAAACCCGTCGGCCAATTGTTTTTAAATGAAAATGCGACCGTTACATATTGTCATTCTAGAACGGCAAATATGAAAGAAATCACGAAACAAGCAGATATTCTTGTCGTTGCCGTAGGGAAGATGCACTTTGTTGGAAAAGAATTTGTGAAGCCGGGCGCTGTCGTCATCGATGTTGGAATTAACCGTAAGGATGATGGCAAGCTGACAGGGGATGTCAATTTTGAAGAAGTGGAGCAAGTCGCTTCTTATTTGACACCAGTGCCGAAGGGTGTTGGTCCTATGACGATCACGATGCTTCTCCAGAATACAATTCAATCTGCAAAATGGAGTCATCAAACAGAAGGTGTGCATTAAATGCAACAAGAACGATATATCAGTATTACCGAGCTGACGCGCTATATTAAGCGAAAATTCGATCAGGACAACCGTCTTCAAGACATGTGGCTGAGAGGCGAATTGTCCAATGTGAAATTCCATAGCCGTGGACATATGTATTTTACCGTAAAAGATGCCAACAGCCGAATCAATGCGGTCATGTTTGCAGGCAATAACCGTTTCTTGAAATTCCGGCCCGAAGAAGGGATGAAAGTGTTGATCAGAGGAGAAGTCTCTGTCTATGAGCCTCATGGTCAATATCAACTGTATGTGAAAGAAATGCAGCCGGATGGAATCGGAAACCTGTTCCTTGCATTCGAGGAACTGAAGAAGAAGCTAGAATTTGAAGGGTTGTTTGCACCTGAAATAAAAAAGCCGCTTCCAGCTATGCCTAAAAAAATCGGAGTCATTACATCTCCTACGGGGGCTGCTGTGAGAGATATTTTGACAACCATTAAAAGGCGTTTCCCGATTGCGAAGGTGACGGTAATGCCTGTACTCGTCCAGGGTCCTCATGCAGCTCCGAGTATTTCGCGGGCCATTGATTATGCCAATGAGCAAGGAGCCTGGGACGTGTTGATCGTCGGGCGTGGCGGAGGATCCATTGAGGAATTATGGGCGTTTAATGAAGAAATCGTGGCTAGAAGCATCCATCATAGTCATATCCCAGTCATTTCTGCTGTAGGACATGAAACCGATTATACAATCGCTGATTTCGTGGCAGATGTGAGAGCAGCCACCCCTACTGCTGCTGCAGAGCTAGCCGTCCCGCATATTGATGAGCTGAAGGAACGGATTTTGCAGAGACGTGTACGATTGTCCAGAGCGATAACTGAAAATGTAAAAACGATGAGGAATACACTCAATCGCTATCAGCGGTCCTATGCATTCAAGTATCCTACCCAACTCGTCAAACAGAAGGAACAGGAGCTTGACCGACTGATTGAAGGATTACAGAAAAGCGGAGCGAGGACACTGACGCGAAGGTCTGAACAAATCCAGCAGATGAACCAGCGTCTTGAGCGAAATCATCCTTCAAAGCGCCATGAGCAATCGAAGGAGAGATATCAGTCGGTTGTCCGAATGCTTAAAAAAGAAATGCGAAATCATTTAGAGCAGTCAACAGGCTCCTTCCAGCAGAAAATCGGGAAGCTGAATGCGTTGAGTCCGTTAAGCATCATGGAACGAGGATACAGCCTCGCCTATCACCAAACGAAGGGTGAGCTTGTGAAAAGCGTGAAACAAGTACAACCAGGAGACCCCATAGCCGTCCGGCTGAAGGATGGGAAGCTGGATTGCCAGGTGTGGGGGCTTGAGGAGAGTGAGAATAATGGAAGAGGATAAGAAACAAACATTTGAAGAAGCGATGGAAGAGCTTGAACAGATCGTTGAAAAGCTTGAAGAGGGAGACGTTCCTCTCGAAGAATCCATTCGATTGTTTCAAGAAGGCATGAAGCTTTCCAAGCTTTGTCACGATAAATTACAGCATGTAGAGAAACAGATGGATGAATTGTTGAAGGAAGATGGAGAAACCGAACCCTTCACTTTACAGGAGGACGAATAAGGTTGAATAGTGAAACATTTGTGGAGCTTCTCGAAAATAAGAAAAATCTTATAGACGACGTACTTCCTCAAAAAGTGGAAATGCTGGATGCGCACTCAAGCCTGAAGGAAGCGATGCTGTACTCGATCCTGGCTGGGGGGAAAAGGCTACGGCCGACATTGCTGTTGATGACGATCGAGGCGTTCGGCGAAAAGGTTGAAAGTGGTATTGATGCTGCCTGTGCAGTTGAAATGATCCATACGTATTCGTTGATCCACGATGACCTTCCGTCCATGGATGATGATGATTTCCGTCGAGGCAGTCCGACCAACCATAAGATTTACGGGGAAGCTCTTGCGATTCTGGCTGGAGACGGTCTCCTGACTCATGCTTTCAGAATCATTTCCGAATCGACCATGCTTGATAGTGATACGAAGATGGACCTCATCAATCGACTTTCAAAGGCGGCAGGACCTGAAGGCATGGTTGATGGTCAAGTGGCCGATATGGAGGCGGAAGGCAAGCGTCTTTCCCTGGAAGCATTAGAGGCGATTCATCGTAAGAAAACGGGTGCTTTACTTGGTTTTTCCATTTATGCCGGTGCTCGGATCGCCGGAGGGTCAGAAGAACAGCAGCATCATCTCACCCAATTCGCTCATCATTTAGGACTTGCTTTCCAAATACAGGATGATATTTTGGATGTCGAGGGTGACGAAGCGAAAATGGGGAAACCGATTGGAAGCGATGAACAAAACAACAAGAGTACGTACCCTCACCTTTTGACCTTATCAGGCGCAAAGGAACAGTTGATGATTGAAGTGGCTGAAGCCAAGAAACATCTGTTCGAAGCAGGCATCAACCATGAATGGCTCGAGCATTTCACAGATTATATGATCAGCAGGGATCATTAGAAACATTGAGACAAAAACGTTTCTATGGTATATTATAATTACATGAGGAGTGGTGCAGTATTCTAGTCAGTCTCCCATTTCTGAGGGCGGGCCTAAAAATCCGCCAAAGGGCACATCGATGAAGTTCCTGGTATAGGCTCGAGGCGCCCAGCCTTGGGTCTATACTGGGAGTTAAGGCTAAAGGGCGATCCACAAAGGCATGTGGGCGTTGACCCTTTTGCCGCGGAGGACCTCAACTTTGCGATTTGTGTGCTAATACCTTATTGCGAACTGAGGTTATAAACCTGTATCACTGGTTTTTTCGGTCGCTAGAAACTACTGGTGAGCAGCGTAGCCTGCCTTGAGTGGAATTTGAGGGGATTATGGAAGAGGATGAATTTCCGGTTGGCCGCCGAAAGGAATCCATACCATATGAAATCTATTCTGCGAAAGAGGCTAGGGAATGGTAAAGACTGTTGAGGAAAACTCCTAGACTGTTCCATGTGACATTCATTGAGGATTATAGTGCGGACTAAGTGGTAATCTAGTCTGACGATTGGTGACAACGTCAAGAGGGGATTAAAGGGAAACCTCCAGTATGGCAACGTACTGGTACCCCTCTGGGAAAACCTACTGGACCTAAGCCGCAGTGTTTACTCTTTGAATGACCACTCCACCATACATATGAATAGATCGTTAAGCGCAGTTCGAGCTTACGAATACAAACAATGTTGATTTTGAAGAAAAAATCAACAATTTTAACATAGTACTCATTAAGGAGCATACATGAATAAAGTTTTAACTAAATCATTAAAATGGAGTTCTGGAATTGCCGTTATCACGCTTGTGTTAGCGGCTATTTTTTCAATTGTCTCAACATTGTTAATAGAAGGAGTCGCATGGGCCGTAGGGGTCCTTATTGTATTTTTAATCGTGCTTATCGGTATCATATTTGATATTATAGGGGTTGCGGCAACAGCAGTAGATGAAGTACCCTTCCATGCGATGGCTTCAGAAAAGGTCAAAGGCTCGAGGCAGGCGATTATGATTTGTCGTAACGCCGACCGTGTTGCGAGTTTTTGTAATGACGTGATTGGAGACATTTCTGGTATAATAAGCGGGACTGCTTCTGCAGCAGTCATTGTACAACTTGCGCGAACCTTTGGCGGAGATGATGTTTCCGCATTTCAATACACCGTTTCAATTGTGTTCACGAGCGTTGTAGCAGCGGTTACGGTTGGTGGGAAGGCTCTGGGTAAATCATTTGCCATACATTTCTCTACGGCAATCATTTATCAGGTCGGACGAGTAATCTACTTCTTTGAGGAAAGATTAAAGCTTAAGAAATTGGTTCCTCAACCCGCTTCAAACAGGGTGAAACGCAATTCGAAAGGAAAGTGAGGATGTTCCATGGATTTGGAATCAATCAAGGATCCTGAATTTTTAAAAGAGCTGGATGCTGATCAACTTGAAGAACTTGCATCAACCATCCGCACTTTTTTGATCGAGAAAATTTCTAAGACAGGTGGGCATCTGGGGCCTAATTTAGGTGTAGTGGAATTGACCCTGGTGCTACATAAATTATTTGATAGTCCTAAAGATAAGTTCATTTGGGATGTAGGACATCAAGCATATGTACACAAAATATTGACTGGTCGAGCAGGCCAATTTGATACACTCAAGCAGTATCAAGGGTTATGTGGTTTTCCTAAACGATCTGAGAGCGAGCATGACGTTTGGGAGACTGGGCATAGCTCTACTTCTCTTTCAGCAGCCATGGGGATGGCAACAGCACGCGATCTGAAGGGGACAGATGAAGAAATTGTTGCGATCATCGGAGATGGTGCACTGACAGGAGGCATGGCATTAGAAGCGCTCAACCATATCGGTCACGAGCAGAAGGATCTCATCGTCATCTTGAACGATAATGAAATGTCCATCGCTCCGAATGTAGGAGCACTTCATAATGTCCTAGGCCGGTTAAGAACGGCTGGAAAATACAAGCGTGTGAAAGAAGAGTTTGAATCCCTGCTTAAAAAAGTACCTGCAGGTGGAAGACTTGCATCAACTGCTGAGCGTTTAAAGGATTGTCTAAAATACTTATTCGTCTCAGGAATCTTTTTTGAGGAACTGGGCTTTACTTATTTAGGGCCTGTTGACGGACACAGTATTGATGACCTCACAGAAAACATCAAATATGCAAGAAAGACGAAAGGGCCAGTCCTTGTCCACGTCTTGACGCAAAAAGGGAAAGGCTATAAACCAGCTGAAACGGATGCCATTGGTACGTGGCACGGACCAGGTCCCTATAAAATCGAATCTGGTGATTTCATCAAACCAGCTGTTGCTGGACCTAGTTATAGTAAGGTTGTAAGTGAAACATTGCGAACAATCGCCCGTAAGGATGAAAGGCTTGTCGTTCTAACACCAGCAATGACCGTCGGTTCGAAATTAGAAGCGTTCGGTGAAGAATTCCCTGATCGACTTTATGATGTGGGAATCGCTGAACAACATGCTGCAACGATGGCTGCTGGTCTTGCCACTCAGGAAATGAAACCCGTGTTATCGATCTACTCGACTTTCTTGCAGCGTGCTTATGATCAGCTTGTTCATGATGTGTGCAGACAAAACCTGAACGTCGTATTTACGGTCGACCGTTCTGGATTGGTCGGATCGGATGGGGAGACGCATCAAGGAGTGTTCGACATCGCATTCCTCCGTCACCTGCCGAATATGGTCGTCTTGAATCCGAAGGACGAAAACGAGCTTCAGCATATGGTGTATACAGCCACAGAACATGACGACGGCCCGATTGCTGTACGCTTCCCAAGAGGAACAGGAATTGGAGTACCGATGGATGAAGAATTGAAAAAAATTGAAATCGGTACATGGGAAGTTCTTGAAGAAGGAAAAGACGTCGCCATTTTAGCAGTCGGCACAATGATTCCTGTAGCAATGAAAGCGGCAGAGCTTCTTAAATCACAAGGGGTATCACCAATCATCATCAATGCACGTTCCATCAAACCACTTGACAATGGGATGATTACGGAGCTTGTAACTAAACGTATCCCAATCCTTACGATGGAGGAAGGTATCCTCCAGGGTGGTTTCGGCAGTGCGGTACTCGAATTTGTTCATGAGCTGGGTATTCATAATGCTGTCATTGATCGAATGGGGATTCCTGATCGCTTCATTGAACATGGAAGTGTCTCGAAACTGCTTGAAGAGATCGGCTTGACACCTGAAGGCGTCGTAGAGCGGGTGTTTGAGATGATCCCTAAGAAACAACAGAGGGCATATTGAAATGAAAAAGAAAGAACGACTGGATATTCTCCTCGTCGAACGAGGATTGATAGAAACACGCGAAAAAGCCAAGCGGGCGATCATGGCAGGGCTTGTCTTTTCAGAGCAAGAGAGAATGGATAAGCCAGGCCAAAAAGTCGATGCGACGATTCCGATCGAGTTGAAAGGGAATCCGATCCCTTATGTTAGCCGCGGAGGCTTGAAATTAGAAAAAGCGTTAAAAACATTTGAGTTTGACCTTCAAGATAAAATCATGATTGATATTGGTTCTTCAACAGGTGGATTTACAGATTGTGCGCTCCAGAATGGTGCAAAATTCGTATACGCCGTGGACGTTGGATACAATCAACTCGCTTGGAAGCTTCGGAATGATGAACGTGTACGCGTAATGGAACGTACGAATTTCAGATATTCCAAACCTGAGGATTTCACCAATGGACTGCCTCACGTAGCTACCATCGATGTATCGTTTATATCCTTGAAATTGATTTTACCTGTTCTGAAAGAAATCCTCATGCCAGGCGGCCAGATTATCGCATTGGTGAAACCCCAATTCGAGGCAGGGCGAGAAGAAGTCGGGAAAAAAGGCATTGTCCGTGACAGGAAAATCCATCGATCGGTGCTGGAGAAGATCATTCAGTTCAGTCATGATACAGGCTATCATGTGATGGACTGTATTCATTCTCCGATTCGTGGTGGAGAAGGGAATATCGAATTCCTGCTTCACCTCTCCAAGCCCTCAGAACATGAGACCGCTGAAATCAAATGGACTGGAGAACCAAGCGCGGTCGTGGATGAAGCACATGAATCCTATAAAATTGACGAAAGATAACGGAAAGATACTCCGTTATCTTTTTCATTCTTCTCATGCATAGACCTACATGTTTATCCACCTTTTACGTGTACAATCTTGTTTTAATCGTATATGATATGCTTATACATGACTGAAGATAGATAGCCTCTTGTGGAGTGATTCAATGATGAACAAAGGACAAAGACATATAAAAATCAGGGAAATCATTACGAATTTCGACATCGATACTCAGGATGAATTGGTCGATCGTCTTAAGAATGCAGGATTCAATGTGACACAAGCTACCGTTTCGCGGGACATTAAGGAGTTGCACCTGGTAAAGGTACCTATGCAGGATGGTCGATATAAATATAGTCTTCCTGCTGACCAAAGATTCAATCCTTTACAGAAGCTGAGACGGACGTTGACGGATAGCTTCATCAATATTGATCATACGGATCATCTCATCGTCATGAAAACACTGCCCGGTAATGCAAACGCGGTAGGTGCCTTGATCGATAATCTTGACTGGGAAGAAATCATGGGGACGATCTGTGGGGATGACACGATACTGATCATATGCCGTTCCGCTGAAGACAGCCCGATCATTACACAACAATTCTTAGATATGCTTTAGAAAGCTAGGAGGGTCAATATGCTTGCGGAATTATCGATAAGACATTTTGCCATTATTGAAGAAGTTACCGTTCCGTTCGAGGATGGATTGACCGTATTGACTGGTGAAACAGGTGCTGGTAAGTCCATCATCATTGATGCAATCGGCTTGTTAATTGGGGGTCGAGGCTCTTCTGAGTATGTTCGACATGGAACGGACAGGGCAGAAATAGAAGGCTTGTTTTATGTCCCTGAAGCGCATCCTGTCATAAGGAAGACGCAAGAGCAGGGAATTGAAGTGTCGGACGGTATGATTGTATTGAAGCGAGATATCACAAACTCAGGAAAAAGCATCTGCCGTATCAACGGAAAGTTGGTCACTTTAGCGATTTTAAGGGAAATTGGTCAAACACTCATTGATATTCATGGACAGCATGAGCATCAATTTCTTTTGCAAAGCGATAAACACTTGAGTTTATTAGACCAATATCTTTCCTCCGACCTTGAACGGACGAAGCAGGAATATATGCAGCTTTACAAGCGCTATCAAGATACACAAGCACAGCTTAAGCAGCTGACTGAAAATGAGCAGGAAATGGCACATCGTATTGATTTGATTCAATATCAGCTTGAAGAAATCGACCAAGCGAAGCTTCAACCGAATGAAGATGAAGAATTGATGGAAGAGAAACAAAAGCTCAATAACTTCGAAAGGCTTTACCAGGCTGTCAATGATGCATACCAGGCCCTTTATGGGGACGGAAAAGGCATAGATATCCTCGGCCTTGCCATGAGCCATCTTGAAAACGTTTCAGATTATGATCAGGCATTGAAGCCGATTGAGGAGACGATTACGAATACGTACTATGCACTGGAAGACGCTTCACACCAGTTAAGGGATTATGTCGATCAAATGGAATTCGACCCGGAGCGTTTAGCGGTCATTGAAGATCGTTTACACGAGATCAATACGTTGAAAAGAAAATATGGGAACACAGTTGAGGAAATTTTAGAATACAGCTCTCGTATTGAGGAAGAACTCCATACATTTACAAATAAAGACGACCGAATTAAACAATTGAATGATGATCTTACTGAGATCGGAAAAGATCTATACTTAGAGGCTGAACAATTAAGTAAATTGAGGAAGCAGGCTGCAAAAAAACTCGAGAAGAAAATCCACCAGCAATTGAAGGATCTCTACATGGCGAAAACCACGTTCGAGGTGTCCTTTACACCATTGAGCGGGTCTTCAAATATCAAAATTGACAAAGACGGACACGAGATACAGCTTAACAAAAACGGTATGGACGATGTGGAATTCCTCATATCGACCAATCCAGGTGAACCGTTGAAACCATTGGTCAAAATCGCTTCAGGTGGTGAACTTTCGAGAATCATCCTTGCGTTGAAAGCCATCTTTTCCAATCAACAGGAAGTGGCTTCCATCATTTTTGATGAAGTCGATACAGGTGTAAGTGGAAGAGTTGCACAAGCGATCGCTGAAAAAATACAGAAGCTTTCTGTCGGATCCCAGGTTCTTTGTATCACACACTTACCACAGGTTGCAGCGATGGCTGACCGGCACCTTTACATACAGAAAAAGATCAAAGGTGATCGTACGTTGACACTCGTCAAACCATTGCCATTCGATGAAAAAGTAAAAGAGATCGCAAGGATGATTTCAGGTGTTGAAATCACTGATCTAACAAAGCGGCATGCTAAAGAAATGATCGAATTTGCAGACGAAGTAAAAATTACCTCATGAAAAGCTATCCATTTAAGGATAGCTTTTTCTTTTGGTTCTAAGTTATAGAAACAACCTTTGAAGGTAAAATTATAAATGCAACCAAAAAAGTTGTAGGGTAAGGAATGAGGAGAGTGACTGAATGAAAAGAGTAAAAATCAGACAATTAGTCGGCATTCTTCTCCTTGGATTCCTCATAAGCTTGGGTTTCATAAAGCCTATTCAGGACTATCTCAGTATTCCAACTGACATAACCGTTTTCCAGGGAGAGAGGTTAACGATAGATCAGAAACACCCCAATGCGACAGTCCATTCTTCTAATGCTGAAGAATCCATCTTGTCGATCGGCAGTATCGAAGACAATCCTCAATCCTTTTCAATAAAAGCGAACCAGGACGGCCAAGATGAGCTTACGATGCAGGTAGCCAATCTTCCGGTCAAGAAGATGAATGTGAAAGTTCTCCCTGAATTCAAAGTGATTCCTGGTGGCCAGAATATAGGTGTTCGATTAAATACAGTCGGTGTGCTGGTTGTCGGACATCATCTTGTAGGTACCTCGCAAGGAGACGTTTCTCCAGGGGAAAAAGCAGGTATTAAAGTCGGCGATATCATTACGAAGATCAATGGGGAAGCCGTACAAAAGCTCAGTGATGTCGGACCGTTTGTCAAAAAGAGTGGTCAAGTCGACCGGCCTCTTACATTGACGATCATCCGTGATAAACAGACGATGGAGAAAACACTGATGCCAGTCAAAGATAAGTCAGACGCCAAATTCCGTATCGGACTGTACATCAGAGATTCTGCTGCTGGCGTTGGAACGATGACCTTCTACCACCCAGAAACAGGAAAATACGGTGCCTTAGGTCACGTAATTTCAGATATGGATACACGAAAACCGATTAAAGTCAATGACGGTCAAATCATCGGTTCGACAGTAACGTCAATTGAAAAAGGCGTTCATGGGCGTCCAGGAGAGAAATTGGCTCGCTTCAAAGAAGGAGAGAAAGTACTGGGAAGCATCTTCAAAAATTCACAATATGGCATTTTCGGAAAGCTTAATGGTCCCATGAAAAATGGCATCATGGATCGACCGTTACCGATCAAACTCTCCCATGAAGTGACCGAAGGACCAGCAGAAATCCTGACAGTCGTTAAAGGAGAAGAGGTCAAAAAGTACGATGTTGAAATCGTCAGCTCCGTTCCACAGAAATTTCCAGCTACGAAAGGTCTGGTTGTGAAAATCACCGATCCTGAACTGCTGAAGGCTACCGGCGGAATCGTTCAAGGAATGAGTGGCAGTCCAATCATACAGGATGGAAAGGTAATCGGTGCTGTGACACACGTATTCGTCAATGATCCAACAAGTGGATATGGCGTACACATTGAATGGATGTTAAGTGAAGCAGGAATTAATATATATGAACGAAATCGAAATGGAGATAAGGTGGCGAGCTAATTTGCTCGCCTTTTTCTATTTTCATTTCCAATTTTAAAGTGTTTTTATATAGCAATCGAAAGTGGTTCTGCTATAATGAATATAAAGAAAATTCGACAAAGAACACGAAAATCTGAGGTGTCAACTATCATTACTGGTCGAAAAATAAAGGAATATGGAGTATGTTAAAGATTAGGATATTTTTTGATAAATTTTTAAAATAATTAAAGGAAATATGAAGTGTGTGCAGAAATCTTACATAAGAGTTAGAAAAGATGCGAGGAGGAACATCAAAGTGCAAAATATTAAAGTGTGTTTAGCAGATGATAACAGAGAGCTTGTGGGCTTGCTTGATGAGTATATCTCCACTCAGGAGGATATGGAAGTCGTTGGGGTTGCTTATAACGGGAAGGAATGTCTTGAATTATTAGAAGAAGAATCGCCTGACGTCTTGGTATTGGATATTATCATGCCTCATTTGGATGGGTTGGCTGTTCTTGAAAATATGCATGAAATGAATTTAAGCTCGAAACCAAACGTCATCATGCTGACAGCGTTCGGTCAAGAGGATGTCACGTCGAAAGCGGTAGAACTGGGTGCTTCATATTTCATCCTTAAGCCATTTGATATGGAGAATCTGACAAACCAAATCCGTCAGATCAGTGGCTCAAAGAAATCATTTGTTAAAAATTCCTCATCATCTACATCTCGTTCGTTTACGAAAGAATACAAGCCGAAAAACCTTGATGCGAGCATCACAAGTATCATACATGAAATCGGGGTTCCGGCACATATCAAAGGTTACATGTACTTACGTGAAGCGATTACGATGGTATACAACGACATCGAATTGCTTGGATCGATCACAAAAGTTCTTTACCCGGATATCGCCAAAAAGTTCAATACGACTGCTTCCAGAGTTGAACGGGCAATCCGCCACGCGATTGAGGTCGCTTGGAGCCGTGGCAATATCGATTCCATTTCAAACCTTTTCGGATACACAGTGAGCATGTCGAAAGCGAAGCCGACGAACTCCGAATTCATCGCGATGGTTGCCGATAAACTTCGAATCGAGCATAAAGCAGGTTGATTCCTCTATAAGTTAGTAAAAAAAGCATCATCTTTTGACGGGATTTCCCGTTAAAGATGATGCTTTTATATTGCAAAAAACAATTTTTATTTTGATCTGACATTTTGATAGGCGGTATTCAGATTTCGGACACGCTTGACGATTTCTGAATTCTTGTTGATGTTATCATTAATGAGTGTTGAGACCATTGATACGTAATAACTGTTCATCGCTTGTTGCTTGTCAAAGACATCCTTGTTTTGTTCTGTATACGTACGGAAATTTTCTTCGAAAAACGGCACACTGAATTGTTCCATCAGGAATCTCCCCCTTTTTTTCTAAACCTCGGTTGTACATTATTCCTCTTCCGGTCACGATAAAAGATAAAACCACCCACAAAACCGAATCCGACAATAAAGAGAAGAACGCCGGCAATTAATTCAACGATAAAGTTTGGAAATGGCGAGTGGACGATTCCAAATAAAGCATCACGGATCAATTTGATCCCCAACACCCCGCCTAACCCTGGAATTAAGAGTATGAGTAGTGCAATAAGTCGTATCATGTCATCCATCCTTTTCTCCGAATTACATTTTACCGATTTTCGTCAGGTCTGTCCATAAGTTTGCGAATACGCTCGACTACAGGTAAAATAAAAGATGTGAAAAATCTTGCATGGTAAAAATAGGGTGTTAAACAATGAAAAATGTCATAATCATCGGCGCGAATAAAGTTGGTACAGCGCTTGTCAAGATTATAAGAAAGTCAAACGCATTGAAATTGATGGCTGTCATCGACCCCGATAAAGAAGCTCCAGCAATTAAGCTTGCGGAAGAGATGGGCATCAGAACATCGGAAGCTTGGCAGGATTTCATCAATGAGCCGATCGACGTCATCATTGAAGCGGCTGGTGATGAAGACATCTTCACTTCGTTGAAGGAAGTGAAGGATCGTCAATGGGTGATCATCCCTTCTTCCGTAGCCACTTTGATTTCTGGGTTAATGGAAGAGCAGGAAAGTCTGATTACGCAACTGTCTAGTCAATCCAGGCTGCAGGACTTAGTGTTAAGCTCCTCACATGACGGTGTCATCGCCATCGATCAAAACCGTAAAATCACCATCATTAATAAGAGTGCAAGAACGATGACGGGTCTTCTTGATGAATCGGCGATTGGCAAGGAAATCACAGAATTGATTCCGAATAGTGAATTGCCTCGGATTTTGAATGATGGTAAGACGGAAGTCAACAAAAAGCAGGTTCTGGATAATGGTCGGAAAATCATCACGACTCGTACACCGATGATTGATGATGAAGGTAAGATCATTGGTGCCTTTGCTGTATTCAAGGATATCACTGAAGTTGTGGAAATGGCTGAAGAAGTGACGAATTTGAAAAGCGTTCAGACGATGCTTGAAGCGATCATCCATTCTTCAGAAGAAGCGATTACCGTCGTTGATGAAGAGGGAAAAGGGTTGATCGTCAATCCGGCATATACGAAGCTTACCGGGTTGAAGTCGGAAGATATTTATGGAAAACCAGCCACAACTGACATATCCGAAGGGGAAAGCATGCATATGCGCGTGCTACGTACCCGAAAGCCTGTCAGAGGTGTCCGCTTGAAGGTTGGACCGAATCGGCGGGATGTCATCGTTAATGTCGCCCCTGTGATCGTAGACGGTAAGCTGAAGGGGAGTGTCGGTGTCATTCATGACATGTCGGAAATACAGTCGCTAACGGCAGAGCTTCAGCGTGCAAGACAAATCATCCGCACATTGGAAGCGAAATATACGTTCTCAGATATCATTGGCGATTCCAAGGAAATGCAATTTGCGATTGATCAAGCAAAATTAGGTGCGACGACCCCAGCGACAGTGCTATTACGTGGAGAATCTGGTACAGGTAAGGAGCTTTTTGCCCACGCCATACATAACAGCAGCAAGTTGAAATATAACCGTTTCGTACGAGTCAATTGTGCAGCCATTTCTGAGTCATTATTGGAAAGTGAGTTGTTCGGTTATGAGGAGGGTGCCTTCTCGGGAGCTCGGAAGGGTGGCAAACGCGGTTTATTTGAAGAGGCAAATGGCGGCAGCATTTTTTTAGATGAAATTGGAGAATTATCAAGTGATACTCAAGCCAAGCTATTAAGGGTACTTCAAGAAAATGAAATTATCCGGGTTGGTGGAACGAAAGCGATACCGATTAATGTAAGAGTCATTGCAGCAACCAATGTCAATCTTGAGAAAAGAATAATTGATGGGTCTTTTCGGGAAGATTTATATTATCGTATCAATCGGCTGCCGATCTTCATCCCGCCGTTAAGAGAGAGGAAGGAAGACCTCGGAGCACTATGCAATCATCTCATTCAAAAGCTGAACCAGGATTATGGCCGAAATATCGAAGGGATAACTGAGGCTGGAATCAAGTACCTTGAAGGTTATGACTGGCCTGGGAACGTACGTGAGCTTGAGAACGTGCTCGGACGGGCGATCATCCATCTGTCTTTCCATGAATCATGGATTGATGTAAAATCCATTCCGGCTCTTACTTCAAACACCAATATAAAGGAACAGAAAGCTTCCAGCCATTCGCCACAGCAATCCCTTCAGGAGCAGGTGGAACAGTTTGAAGAAGAACTGATCAGGGCCACCCTTGTCCAATGTGAAGGGAATAAGACGAAAACCGCGAAAGAGCTCAAGCTTTCATTAAGGAATCTTTATTATAAGTTGGAAAAATACAACATTGAATAAGGTTGCATGCAAAAACCTTCATACTATGAACGAATTTGCACGCCTCTGATCGACAAAAAGTTTGATTTACGGCTGTTTTAAAGTTGGCACGATACTTGCATTAATTAAAAGTGGGCAAAAAAAGTAGAAAGGGTTGAACGAGGTCATGCATTTAGAACAAATCATCGAAGAAGCGACCCGAATGCCAAACCGAACTGTAGCGGTTGCAGCCTCAGAAGATAGCGAGGTCATCCATGCAGTGAAAATGGCAATCGATAAAGGGATAGCATCCTTTCAATTGTTTGGGGATGAAGACCGAACAACTGCGTTACTTAATGAACACGGTCTTCAACAATCTGATCAATTAAAAGTTATTCCTTGTCAAGCACCTGACGAATCAGCTGCGAAGGCAGTCCAAGCTGTCAGCAGTGGCAATGCGGATGTTGTCATGAAAGGGATGGTTTCAACATCGGTCATTTTGAAAGCGGTTTTGAATAAAGAATTTGGTTTAAGGACGGGTAAGGTCCTTTCCCATGTAGCTGCTTTTGAAATCGATGGGTTTGACAGGCTGATCTTTGTAACAGATGCGGCAATGAATATTGCGCCGGATTTGAAACAAAAAGCCGATATTATCCAAAATGCTGTGGACGTTGCGCGTAAACTCGGGGTGGAAACGCCGAAAGTCGCACCAATCACAGCAGTTGAAGTCGTCAATCCATCCATGGAAGCGACGCTTGATGCAGCAGCCTTGAGCCAGATGAACAGCCGAGGACAAATTAAAGATTGTATAGTGGATGGTCCACTTGCGTTAGACAATGCTGTTTCTTTGGAAGCGGCTTCACATAAAGGGATCAGTGGAGAGGTAGCTGGGCAGGCAGATATTCTGCTTGTACCTAACATTGAAACCGGAAACGCTCTTTATAAATCGCTTATTTATTTTGCGAGAGCGAAAGTAGGGGCTGTCATTTCAGGAGCGAAAGCACCGATTGTCCTTACATCTCGTGCAGATACGGCTGAAAGTAAGCTGAACTCGATTGCATTAGCCGTTCGTTCAGTGTAAACGATTGTTCCAGCTTAACTTTAGCTGTTTAGGACGATCAAACGATATATATGATTTTTTAAATTATAAGGAGGAATAGAAAATGGAAATTTTCAAGTATATGGAGCAATATGATTACGAACAATTGGTGATTTGCCAGGATAAACAATCTGGATTGAAAGCGATTATCTGTATTCATGATACGACTCTAGGACCTGCTCTTGGTGGAACGCGTATGTGGACTTATGAAACAGAGGATGCTGCGATTGAAGATGCACTTCGCCTTGCGAAAGGTATGACGTATAAAAATGCTGCAGCTGGTTTGAATCTAGGCGGAGGTAAGACCGTCATCATCGGAGATCCGAAATCGGATAAGAATGAAGAAATGTTCCGTGCATTCGGTCGCTATATCCAAGGATTGAATGGTCGTTACATAACTGCAGAGGATGTTGGAACGACAGTTGCAGATATGGACCTTATCCGTCAGGAAACAGAATTTGTAACAGGTGTATCTCCTGCATTCGGTTCATCTGGTAATCCTTCTCCAGTAACGGCTTACGGCGTTTATCGCGGTATGAAGGCTGCTGCGAAGGAAGCGTTTGGAACAGACTCATTGGAAGGAAAAGTCGTTGCCGTTCAGGGTGTCGGAAATGTTGCATACAACCTTTGTAAGCATCTTCACGAAGAAGGAGCTCAACTGATCGTAACAGATATCAACAAGGAAGCTGTTCAACGTGCAGTAGATGATTTCGGTGCAAAAGCTGTCGATACTGAAGAAATCTACTCCGTGGATTGTGACATTTATGCACCATGTGCCCTCGGTGCCACAATCAATGATGAAACGATTCCTCAATTGAAGGCGAAAGTCATTGCTGGTGCGGCAAATAACCAGTTGAAGGACACGAAGCATGGCGACATGATTCACGAAATGGGTATTGCCTATGCTCCTGACTACGTCATCAATGCAGGTGGCGTAATCAATGTAGCCGATGAATTGTACGGGTACAACCGTGAACGTGCGATGAAGAAGGTTGAATTGATTTATGACAACATCGCTCGCGTATTTGAAATCTCGAAACGCGACAACATCCCGACGTATGCGGCTGCAGACCGTCTAGCAGAAGAACGTATCGAACGAAACAAAAATTCAAGAAGCCAGTTCTTGTTGAACGACCGACACATCCTTTCCCACCGTATCGGTCAATAACACATCATTAAAAAGTATCGTTAAATCACTAAATCTTTAACGATACTTCAGAAATACTCACTTCTATGCTCCTTCTAGTAAAAATGTCCGTTTAAGGGGAGCATAGAAGTATTATTGAAATTAGAAAGTCATCAATGGAGGGTTCCGTTTTGCAACAAAGAGAATATCGTTTACTCGTAATTAATCCTGGGTCCACATCAACTAAGATCGGAATATTTGATGATGAACAGTCCGTGTTTGAGAAGACGATTCGACATGATAATGAAGAAATCAAGGCTTTCGAACACATCATCGATCAATATGAGTTCAGAAAAAATGTCATTTTAGAAACCTTGGATCATGAAGGTATCAATGTTTCCAAGTTAAGTGCGGTCGTCGGTCGTGGAGGGCTGCTGCGTCCGATTGAAGGTGGAACGTATAACGTTAATGACATGATGCTCGAGGACCTTCGTAAGGGATACTCTGGTGAGCATGCCTCAAACCTTGGTGGTATCATCGCTTTTGAGATCGCACAAGGGTTGAACATTCCGTCCTACATCGTAGACCCTGTCGTTGTTGACGAATTGGCACCACTTGCAAGAGTCTCTGGTGTTCCTGAAATTGAACGAAAAAGTATCTTCCACGCATTGAACCAAAAGGCGGTTGCCCGTCGAGTTGCGAAACAAATGGACAAGCCTTACGAAGAACTCCGCTTGATTGTCACCCACATGGGCGGTGGAATTACAGTAGGGGTCCATGAAAATGGAAGAGTTATTGATGTGAATAATGGTCTACACGGCGAAGGACCGTTCTCTCCTGAGAGAGCAGGAACAGTTCCTGTCGGTGATCTCGTATCCATGTGTTTCTCCGGAGAATATTATGCCGAAGAAATCATGAAGAAGCTGGTAGGTAACGCAGGATTCGTCGGATATCTCGGAACCAACGATGCGGTTGAAGTGGAAAAGAGAATCGAAGAAGGCGATGAGAAAGCGAAATTGATTTATGAAGCGATGGCCTATCAGGTTGCAAAGGAAATCGGTGCGGCGAGTGCTGTCTTACATGGAAAGGTCGATGCGATCATTCTGACAGGCGGTCTTGCGTACGGAAAAGATTTCGTCAATCAAATCACCGAACGGATTGAATGGATCAGTGATGTCATCGTCCATCCGGGTGAAAACGAACTTCAAGCTCTAGCTGAAGGTGGCTTGCGCGTTCTTCGTGGAGAAGAAGAAGCAAAAGAGTACCCGAATCAACCAGTCAAACAGAGCATTTAACGAAAGGGGAATAAATCATGGCTGAGAATTATGATCTCGTCATCCTCGGTGGAGGAACAGGCGGTTATGTAGCAGCAATTCGAGCGTCCCAGCTTGGATTATCCGTTGCGATTGTAGAAAAAGGTAAGCTAGGTGGAACGTGCTTGCATAAGGGATGTATCCCAAGTAAAGCGTTACTTCGAAGTGCAGAAGTCTTTGCCACTGCGAAAAAAGGTGAAGAATTCGGAGTTATTGCGAAAGATGTTGCACTGAACTTTGAAAGAGTCCAACAACGGAAGCAAGGCATCATTGATCAGCTTCATAAAGGTGTCCAACACTTAATGAAAAAAGGAAAAATCGACGTATATGAAGGACATGGTCGTATTCTAGGGCCATCCATCTTTTCTCCGATGCCAGGAGCTGTTTCTGTTGAGTATAACAACGGAGACGAAAACGTAATTCTTGTACCGAAGAACCTTCTCGTATCTACAGGTTCACGTCCAAGAACATTGCCTGGGCTTGAAATTGATGGAGATCTGGTTATGACATCTGATGAGGCGTTAGAACTAGAAGAGCTTCCATCCTCCATCATCATTGTCGGCGGTGGTGTTATCGGAATCGAGTGGGCTTCCATGTTCATCGATTTCGGATTAGACGTAACGGTACTAGAATATGCAGATCGTATCGTACCTACGGAAGACAAGGAAATTTCTAAGGAAGCGACACGCATCTTGAAGAAGAAGGGCGTCAACATCGTCACAGGTGCAAAAGTGCTGCCTGAAACCCTTGAAAAAGGGGAAGGCGTAACGATCAAGGCTGAGCATAAAGGTGAAGAAAAATCCTTCTCAGCTGATAAATTGCTCGTATCTGTCGGTCGTCAACCGAACGTCGAAGATATCGGACTTCAAAACACTGAGATTCAAGTGGAAAAAGGTGCAATCCAAGTGAATGAATACTTCCAGACGAAGGATTCCCACATTTATGCGATCGGGGATGTCATCGGTGGATTGCAATTGGCGCATGTTGCTTCTCACGAAGGAATTGCTGCTGTTGAGCACATGGCTGAACAAAATCCACATCCACTCGATTATACGACCATTTCAAAATGTATCTATTCAAACCCTGAAATGGCAAGTGTCGGTTTGACTGAAGATGAAGCGAAAGAGCAAGGATACGATGTCAAAGTCGGTAAATTCTCGTTCAAAGGGATTGGTAAAGCACTTGTTTACGGTCAATCCGACGGTTTCGTCAAATTGATTGCGGATAAAGAAACGAATGACCTGTTAGGTGTCCATATGATTGGACCGCATGTAACAGATATGATTTCTGAAGCAGGACTAGCTAAGGTATTGGATGCTACACCATGGGAAATCGCCCATTCTGTCCATCCACACCCGACTTTATCAGAAGTGATCGGGGAAGCAGCACTTGCAGTTGATGGAAAGGCGATTCATAACTAAAGAAAGATTTTCAAGGAGGGTAATGTGATGGCCGAAAATCGTCATGAAAGACTAGGTTTATCTGATGAAGATGTATTGAAAATGTATGAAACGATGTTGATGGCAAGAAAGATCGATGAAAGAATGTGGCTATTGAACCGTGCTGGGAAAATCCCATTCGTCATCTCTTGTCAAGGACAAGAAGCAGCACAAGTAGGTGCAGCGATGGCGCTCGATAAAGAAAAGGATTATGTCCTTCCTTACTACCGCGACATGGGTGTTGTCCTTCACTTCGGTATGACAGCACGTGACCTGATGCTTTCCGGATTTGCGAAAGCGGAAGACCCGAACTCTGGCGGACGTCAAATGCCAGGTCACTTTGGGCAAAAGAAAAACCACATTGTCACTGGATCTTCTCCAGTAACGACACAGGTCGGACATGCAGTTGGCATCGCACTTGCAGGTAAGATGGAAGGAAAAGATCTTGTCACATTCACAACATTCGGTGAAGGTTCATCCAACCAGGGTGATTTCCATGAGTCTGCAAACTTTGCGGGAGTACATAAGCTTCCGGTCATCTTCATGTGTGAAAACAATAAGTACGCAATCTCCGTTCCAGTTTCCAAGCAATTGGCTTGTGAAAAGGTATCCGACCGTGCAATCGGTTACGGAATGCCAGGTGTGACGGTTGATGGAAACGACCCACTTGCAGTTTATGAGGCAGTGAAAGAAGCAGCTGACCGCGGACGTCGTGGTGAAGGTCCTTCCTTAATCGAAACGGTTTCTTACCGACTGACTCCTCACTCGAGTGATGACGACGATCGTGCTTATCGTGAGCGTGAAGAGGTAGAAGAAGCGAAGCAAAAAGATGCCTTGATTACTTTCAAGAAGTACCTTGAAGAACTCGGTCTTTTAACGGAAGAAAAGGCGAAAGAAATCACTGAACGCATCGAGAAAGAAGTGGACGAAGCAACGGATTACGCTGAAGAAGCGCCGTATGCTGACGCTGAAAGTGCGCTCAAATATGTGTATGCGGAATAGGGGGACGAACATATGCCAGTAATTTCTTATATAGATGCAGTAACTCAAGCTTTACGCGAAGAAATGGAACGTGACAACAAAGTATTTGTTCTTGGAGAGGACGTTGGTGTGCGAGGC
Source organism: Pseudalkalibacillus sp. SCS-8 (assembly GCF_040126055.1). NCBI lineage: Bacteria > Bacillati > Bacillota > Bacilli > Caryophanales > Fictibacillaceae > Pseudalkalibacillus > Pseudalkalibacillus nanhaiensis. The sequence continues at coordinate 2,220,927 of NZ_CP143541.1, read as the reverse complement.
GGCGTATTCCGTGCCACTGCAGGTCTTTATGAACAATTCGGTGAGGATCGTGTCATCGATACACCACTCGCAGAATCTGCAATCGCTGGAGTTGGTATCGGAGCTGCAATGTACGGCATGCGTCCAGTCGCTGAGATGCAATTTGCAGACTTCATCATGCCAGCAGTGAACCAGATTGTTTCGGAAGCAGCGAAAATTCGCTACCGTTCAAACAACGATTGGCACTGCCCGTTGACAATCCGTGCGCCATACGGCGGAGGTGTCCACGGTGCACTTTACCACTCTCAATCGGTTGAAGCACTTTTTGCAAATATACCAGGTTTGAAGATCGTCATGCCTTCAACACCTTATGATGTAAAAGGATTATTGAAAGCGGCAATCCGTGACGACGATCCTGTCCTATTCTTCGAGCATAAGCGTGCTTATCGTCTGATCAAAGGAGAAGTTCCTGAGGACGATTACACACTACCGATCGGAAAAGCGGATGTAAAACGTGAAGGAGAAGACATTACCGTCATCACTTACGGATTGGCTGTGCACTTTGCGCTTCAAGCAGCTGAAAAGCTTGAAAAAGACGGCTATTCTGCACACGTTCTTGACCTACGTACCGTTTATCCATTGGATAAAGAAGCAATCATCGAAGCGGCATCCAAGACAGGAAAAGTATTGCTTGTAACGGAGGATAACAAAGAAGGAAGCATTATGAGCGAAGTTTCTGCCATCATTGCAGAAAACTGCCTATTCGACTTGGATGCACCGATCCAACGTCTTGCAGGACCAGATGTACCGGCAATGCCATATGCGCCTACAATGGAAAAGTATTTCATGATCAACCCTGATAAAGTCGAAAAAGCTATGCGTGATTTAGCAGAATTTTAATCTCCAAGGAGGGAAACGAAATGGCAACAGAAAAAATTACCATGCCCCAGCTTGGTGAGAGTGTAACAGAAGGTACAATCAGTAAGTGGCTCGTTCAAGTTGGAGATGAGGTAAAAAAATACGATCCAATTGCGGAAGTCATGACCGATAAAGTAAACGCAGAAATTCCTTCTTCCTACTCAGGTAAGATCAAGGAACTCGTTGCTGGCGAAGGTGACACACTTGAAGTAGGAGAGCTCGTCTGCTATATCGAAACTGAGGGCGGAGCAGGTGCGGAAGCGAAAGAAGAGGCTCCAACTGAAGCAGACCCAGTAGAAGATGCATCAGCTGAAGATACGCCGAAAGAACAAGCACCTAAGAAAGAAAAGCCGAAGCAGCCGAAGACCGGTAAAGCTCGTTACTCTCCTGCAGTGATGAGCATGGCTCAAGAGCACGATATCGATTTAGATCAAGTGGAAGGGTCCGGCCGTGAGGGTCGTATCACCCGTAAAGACCTACAGAAGTTGATCGACTCTGGCAACATTCCAAAGGCTGGAGATAAGCAGAAGGAAGACGCAGCTCCTGCACCTGAAAAAGCAGCAGAGCCGAAAGCAGAAGCACCAGCAGCAGCGGCATCCAAGCCAGCTTCTAAACCGATGAACATTCCGGTTGAGCCTGGTGACGTCGAAATCCCTGTAAGTGGCGTCCGTCGTGCGATTGCAGACAACATGGTCCGCAGTAAGCATGAAGCACCACATGCATGGATGATGATGGAAGTTGACGTAACGAACCTGGTTGAATACCGTAACAGTGTGAAAGGCGACTTCAAAGCGAAAGAAGGATACAACATCACTTTCCTTCCATTCTTCATTAAAGCAGTCGTTGAAGCATTGAAAGAATTCCCAATGATCAACTCCATGTGGGCTGGCGATAAGATCGTTCAGAAGAAGGACATTAACATTTCAATTGCGGTTGCAACCGAGGATTCTCTCTTCGTACCGGTCATCAAAAATGCGGATGAGAAGAGCATCAAAGGAATTGCTCGCGAAGTGAACGACTTGGCAACGAAAGTCCGTACTGGAAAACTTTCAGGTGAAGATATGAAGGGCGGAACATTCACAGTGAACAACACTGGTTCATTCGGTTCCATCCAATCGACGCCGATCATCAACTATCCGCAAGCTGCGATCCTTTCGGTTGAATCGATCGTGAAGCGTCCGGTTGTTATGGATAATGGGATGATTGCAGTACGTGATATGGTGAACCTCTGTATGTCACTGGACCACCGTGTACTAGACGGATTGATCTGCGGAAAATTCCTATCCCGCGTCAAAGAAATCGTCGAAAACACAACAAAAGAAAATACATCCATTTATTAATCAAAAAAAGAAGTACAGCACTCTTATGCTGTACTTCTTTTTATTTTGCATCTAGCTCGTAATGATTGATTAACTCCGTGACCTTATCTGGTAATTGTGCTCGGGAACGATTCAAAAATTCCAAGATCTCGTTCTTTTTACGATCGGACACATTCCAATCAGATGGGATGGAGTCTAAAATTTGTGTATACGTTTCATCGGGTAATGCTATAATTTTATTTGAGAAAGCTCTCAATTCATCAGGGTGCACGGCTAAAGAAGCGCACCATCTATGGACTTGCACTTTATCGTTCATTAATGGCAATGAGAGATCTGCAAACACATGTGTATGGTCGATCAGATGAAAATAATACATCTCATTTCCACGTTCCTCCAAAAGAATGTTTTTCCGATGTCGGTCTTTGTTCCCGATCCACGCATCAAATACAAGCAGAGCAGGACCGTCTTTATGATTGATGACTTGGTCACGATCTGGAGGCGTTTCTGGAAGTCCGATGCCATCAATGTATTTGCTGCAAAACTGCGTTCCAGATTTGAAACGATTTTTGAACAACTGCCGGTGCTTGATGATAAACGGTTTTGAAATCTCAGACACTTGAAATGGTACGATAGGCAACTCCAAAGCTTCAGCCAGCTTGCCGGCCAGATATTCTTTTACAATGTATCCTGTACCGAGTAAGGCATGCTTAAACTTCACGACATATTCATCGCCATCGTCGAAAGCTATGATTTGTGGGCGAGTGAACCCTCTTAATTCCCGGATGACCTTGCCTGGTGTCCCCATCCGATGTCCCCCTTACGCCTAATAACTTCATAAAACAAGGAGATCCAAATATTCTGGCTCCCCTTTTTTAAACATTTATTCAGCTGCTCCTGAACCACCGCGTTGATCTCGATTGCCCCAATACTGGATTCCGACGATTTTTCTGCAATCAACTGTAACTGGAAGGTCTAAATTTTGAGAACGATTTGGATCTTCACTCACAAACGTTGCAGCGCACAACTCTTCATCGAAGCACATGAATTTCAATACTGCTGCAGTTGATGTTGGATCTGTCGTCGTAATCAGGAAGTAGTCGTCACCGAATGTGATTCGGACACGATCACCTACATTCAATTGCTTTACGAGCGCACATCCAAAAGAATCACATTTCTTTTTCTTGGATTTTTTACAACCCCAGTTATCATCTGAGAATAAACTCATAACCCCACCCCCATTTCTTTGATTTATATAGTTTATTAACGTTCTCTTTAGGATGGATGGTGAAGTACCTAGTTAACCTAAAGTTTGTACGTTTACCCACCTCCTGTCTTTTTGAGTTCTAATGAAAAATGGGAGAAGGAAAGTTAATGAAAATCTAGAAATTGATTAAGCAGAATGTATGATGTCCCAAAACGATGAGGTTAGGTGTATGATAAATTTCAGTACAGAGCTGGATTTAGAAACGGTTTCTCAATTCATTGCAAGATTAAACAAACAACCTGAACACCACGTTGGCTATTGTGGTGATCAGCCAAACGAAATTCTCCATGCACTTTTCAACGATTTTTCAGATTTTCCACTGGAACAATCCATGGTAGCTGCTTATGAAAATGATAGGATGATTGGTGTGTTAGGAATTGATATCGATGAAAAAACGCTTGAAGGGGAATTATGGGGGCCTTTCATTGTACATGAAAATTGGATTGACGTTGCGAGCGAAATGTTGCGACATCTAAAAAGGAATAGTCCAATCTCCTTGAAAAGACTTCATGGATTTTATAACGTCAAGAATAAAAGGGCGCACACATTTATGAAAGGACTCGATGCGGCCAAGAAACACACTCACGCCATTCTGAAGGTAACGCGTGATACCATGCTCCCAATGCAGCAAACTAATCAAGAGATCATTGAACTGACTGATGACTATTTCGAGGATTTCAGCTCTCTGCATGATGAAACCTTCAAGGATACATACTACTCAAGCCAAGAGATCATTGAACGGATTGATGATGAAAAAAAAGTATTCATTGCCGTTGAACAAGGCAAGGTGCTAGGATATGTCTATTGTGAAGCTACACCTTCCTTTGCGGCAGGTGATATCCACTTTATTGGGGTTTCACCTTCTTATCGAAAGAGAGGGCTTGGTCGGAGCTTGATGCGGAAAAGTCTATCCTTCATGTTCAGTTTTCCAGAGATCGATGAAATCATCTTATGTGTCGGAACCCGAAATGAAAAAGCCTATAATCTATATATACAATCAGGCTTTACTGAAGAGCATCGGCTTGTGGCCTATCAGCTTGAATTGGGTAGAGTGGAGAGTCACGGTTGATCCTACTGAATGCTCTGTTAGCTTTTATTGTTGATATTCTATAGAAATTACAAGCGTCCGCTTGAAGCTTTTCAACATCAACAACAGTCTTTAACAGAGCTTTTTTAAAAGGACAAAAGTGGTTGACCATGGGGTGCACCACATCGTTTATGATGAATTAGAGGTGGCAATCATGTACAAGATTAGTGAGTTTTCGAGAATGACGGGTTTGAGTAAGGAGACGTTACGGTATTACGCTGAAATCAAGCTTCTTGAACCTGTTTATATCGATCCGCGTAATCATTACCGCTATTATGATAATGGATCTTATTTGGTAGGAAGACTGTTAGTTTACTTAAGGAAATTCAATTTCACGATTCAAGAAATGCTGGAAGTTGTGAATGATGAATCGTTTGAGAATCTTGAACGGTTAATACGAATGAAGAGGCAAAACTTAGTGGAAGAAATCCAACGATTACAATCGATCATTGACGAGATGGACGATTTCTTTGAGTTAAATAAAGGAGATGAGGAAAATGCTTAGTTGGCACGAAGAAAGAGTGATACCTGTAAACATTGAAGTGATTTGGGAGCTGTTTGAAATTGATAACTTGAGCCGGATCATGCCGAATGTTGTAGAAACGAAAGTGCTGGAGAAGAAAGAAGGCGTTGTTGGAACAACCTATCAACAAAAATATAAGGAAGGAAAACGGATCGAAACCTATATCGTAGAAGACCTTGAGTATGAAAACACACCTGATAAGAAACATAACAAGATCGGGTTCACCCTGGCGAAAGCGTTCGAAGTTGAAGCATCCTTCACACTTATTAAAGAGGGTGAGGATGAAACCCGCTTCATTTACAAAGGACAAAATAGAGGGTTGAACTTTTTAGGGAAAACCTTATTGAAGCTAGGCGGTAAGAAGAACAACCAGAAAGTCGTGGATGATTTTATGGACCGCGTAGAGGAAGAGGCACTAAAAGAAAAGCAATCCAACGTAAGGTAAGGAATCTTTAATGAATGAACAAAGAGGATGAGTGTATTCCACTCATCCTTTTCATGCTTATTTTAATCGTTCGAAATTCGGGAACAATTGATCTGCCTCCGATAAAGAAGATAATTGCTTCATGTCAGCAACTTCCATCATTTTTTCCCAAAGTGTCATTACTTGTTCAGATTGATGGGCTGCGTCTTTAGCTGCAATCGACTTCCATTGGAAGAGCTCTAAATATGTACCATTTTCACTCTTAAGAAGAACTGGCTCGAATTCCGTAATTAGTCCCTCGCGTCGTAGCAGTGGGGTGTGGTCTTCAATGATTTTCAGCAATTCGTCTTTTTTCCCCTCTTTTGGTTGATAAAGTGCAATCGCAAAACTTGAACTTTCCACTACATACACTCCTTTAGGTTCGTTAGTTTAAGCGTAATCTGAAGTCTTTCAAATGTAAACAAAAAGATGAACATGTTTGTTCATCTTTAACAAAAGTCTTCACCATTTTCAGTACCCCATTTATGCATTTCTTTCAATATGGGCATAAGGGTCAAACCCCTTTCTGTTATCGAGTACTCGACTCTTGGCGGGATTTCATCAAATTGTTTTCGAGAGATGAACGCATCCTCTTCCAATTCTTTCAGCTGTTGGGTCAACACTTTATGGGTCACACCAGGTAGAAGCCGTCTCAATTCATTGTATCGGTAAGTGCCATCCATACTTAAGTGCCATAAAATGACCGTCTTCCATTTGCCACCAATCTTTTTCAAGGTATATTCAATCGCACATTTCAATTTTCCTTCATCATCGACTTGAATTGTATCTGTCAATTTATTTTCAACTCCTTACTTACCTAAAGGTTAGTTTCTCACAAAAAAGTGCATTCTTACATAAATGAATCTTACTGATTTATAATAATCATTGTCAAAAGATAAACAGGAGGGAATTCATATGTATCCGTACCCAAGAACATTTTCACATATCGGTTTATCCGTGCCTAACCTTGAAGAGGCAGTCAAATTCTACACAGAAGTCTTTGGTTGGTATGTCATTATGGAACCAGCTGAGGTTCATAACGATGATACGCCGATCGGACAAATGTGTCGCGATGTGTTCGGGAATGATTGGGAGAAATTCCGAATCGCCCATTTAGCGACAGGAGACAAGATCGGGGTTGAACTATTCGAGTTCCCACACAACGAGGATCCAGAAAACAACTTTGAATACTGGAAAACAGGATTGTTCCATTTCTGTATCCAGGATCCTGATATTGAAGGAATTGTAGAAAAGATCAAGGAGTATGGTGGAAAACAACGGATGCCGATACGAGAATACTACCCAGGTGAAAAGCCGTATAAGATGGTTTACGTCGAGGATCCATTCGGGAACATATTTGAGATCTATACACACAGCTATGAATTGACGTATTCAGAAGGCGCATACTAATGGCACAATAACAGGATGACCAGTTTAAATGGTCATCCTGTTTTATTTTTCAGATTGTGTAAAAATCAGCATGTCTACGGCTTGAAAATCGTAATGATTACGATATAATAGAAAATGCTTTTATTTATTAAGTAATGTGAATTGAAAGGGGAACATTCATTGAGATTTTCAAAGTTAATTACAGTTTTATTTCTATTCTCAATGTTGATTGCAGGATGTAGTCCTGATGATACTGACAAATCCGATGGAAAAGATGAAGGATTGACGATCTATACGTCCATATATCCGCTTCAATATTTTGCTGAACGGATCGGCCAGCATAACGTTGACGTGAAGTCGATCATCCCTCCAGGAGCAGATGGTCATACGTACGAACCGACAACAAGGGAACTGGTGAAGGTAGCGGAATCTGACATGCTTATTTATAATGGGGCTGGATTTGAAGGTTTCGTCGAAAAAGCGAAAGAATCGTTGAAAAAGCAGGATGTCGTTTTTGTCAACGCATCAAGAGACATACAGAGCAGTGGACATGAAGAAGAGAATCATGAAGAAGAGAATCATGAAGATGGGAATCATGAGGAAGATGAGCATGGACATGAAGAGGCTCACGGACATGGTGACGTCGATCCTCACTTTTGGTTAGACCCGGTCCAGGCGATTCAAATGGCCGAAACGATCAAGAAGGAAATGATTGCTCTTCACCCAGAGAAAAAAGATGAATTTGAAGCCAATTTCCAACAATTGAAAAAGGATTTAAGCGACTTGGATCGTGACTTTAAAGAACTCGTTGAAAATGCAAAGCGGAAAGAGTTTATCGTAGCTCACAGTGCCTATGGGAAGTGGGAGAGATATGGCCTTAAACAAATTTCCATTGCAGGATTATCACCATCACATGAACCTTCTCAAAAAGAGATACAAGCGATCATTGATTATGCGAGAGAAAATGAAGTGAAGTATATCATCTTTGAAAAGAACTATACATCAGATGTCGCTGAAATGATTCAAAGGGAAGTCAAAGCGGAGAAGTTGTATTTGAGCAATTTGGAATCCTTAACGGAAGAACAGGTCCAGAACAAAGAGGATTATCTCAACATCATGTATGATAACCTCGATACGTTGAAAACCGCTTTAAATTAAACGGAAATTTTTCAAAAAAAGGTTTTAATTTTTTTCAGCGGGGTATATAGAAACTACAACACCTCTATACCCCCTAACCCCTTTCTTAAGTGAGCCTAGTGCTTGCTTCTTTTTTTGTATCTGGAAAGATTAAATTATCCTTAAACGTCATATTTGCGCTTGGACCACTATTCAGCATAAAATGAAGGTATGAGGGTATTGGAAAGGGTGTGACAGAATGAATATGAATTTTAACTTCTTTATGAATGATGTAGTGGCAACGGCCAGAAGTGAAGCGAAAGAAGCAGGCTTTGAAGAATTGACCACACCAGAAGAGGTTGAGGCGGCATTTGCGAAAGAAGGCACGACTTTGGTGCTCGTCAATTCCGTTTGTGGATGTGCTGGCGGAATCGCTAGACCTGCAGCTTCTTATGCACTTCATAAAAGTGATGAAAAGCCAGATCATGCAGTAACGGTCTTTGCTGGCCAGGATAAAGAAGCGACAGAAAAAGCACGTTCTTACTTTACGGGTTATCCACCATCTTCTCCGTCGTTTGCTTTACTTAAGGATGGAAAACTGTTGACGATGGTTGAACGTCATGAGATTGAAGGATCTGAACCGATTGAAGTCGTTCAGAAGCTGCAAGAGGCTTTCAAGCAATACTGCTAAAATTGCAAAAAAGACGTCATCAAACTTTCAGATATGATGGCGTCTTACTTTTTTAAGCAAGATTGTTTTAAGAAAGCTTATCTTTTCTTGACAATATTTTTAGATTGCTATAAAATAAAATCCTGTCACCACATATTACAGTTTGCGTCCATAGTGAAATGGATATCACACGAGATTTCGGCTCTCGTATTCTGGGTTCGAATCCTGGTGGGCGCGCCATCTACATACGAGTTCAAACTCTGCTATTTTCGTAGCAGAGTTTTTTTGTTTAACTGAAAATCAGTACGACCCAATAGTATAACAAGAATAATGTAACAACTAGGGTGAGTGGAATAACCACCAAGGATACGCTCAAATAATCCTTCCACTTCACTTGGATGTCATTCTGTCGTAGAATGTGCATCCAGATTAGCGAGGCGAGTGTCCCGATAGGCAATAACAAGGATCCGATGTCGCTACCGATAATACTTGCAAGATACATGGTTTTTAATGTTAATGGATCGAGATTCAATTCAGTCAATGTGATTGTACCGACTAGTAATGCAGGATGGTTGTTGAATAGGTTTGAAAGCAGGGAAACTAATAACCCCATCAAAAGACTTGCTTCAAAGAGGCCTTGTTGGACAATCGGCTGGCTGAGTTCTACTAGAAATTCAATCAATCCTGAATTCTTCAATCCAAATATGATGACATACATCGAGAAAGCAAATATGAAAATTTGCCATGGCGTCTTTTTCAATAGATCGAATGGAGGTGTGCGTAGGTGGTACCATCTCCACCCTAATAGAACAAGGGATCCGTTTACGGCAACCAGTTCAATTGGGATGCCGAAGTAAGAGGCTAGAAATAAGGAACAGCGTAAAACGAAAACAAAGAGAAGGATCTTCAGCATGAATCGTGTCCGTTGTTTTTTGGTTTCGATTGTGATTTTACCTTTCAAAGGGTGGAAATTCCTTGTGAAGAAAATCTGTTCCATATCATACTTGGTATCAGGTAAATGTTTCGGTAGCTTCTTTTTTACCAGGGCATACATCAACCAAGACATGAATAATAAACCTGCCATGGCTGGAACGAACATCATAGCGGTGTGCATATAGAGTGTCATATGAACAATATCCAATGCAATCAGGTTGACGATGTTACTTACACCGATGGGCGCACTGGATGCTGTTGCAATAAGCGCTCCTGATAAGAGGTAAGGGATTTGCTGGTGGGCTTTCAATTGGAGGTTTTTAAGTAGTAGAATTAAGATCGGAGTCGTAATAAGTATACTTCCATCATTATTAAACAGAATGGTCATTAAGAAGCAAAGAAGCTGGATGTACCAGTATAACCTATAACCAGATCCTTTTGATAATGTCGCTAATCTCGAAGCAGCCCAATGAAAGAATCCAAAGCTTTCAAGGACAACCGCCATGACAATCGTGGCAATGATGGTAATGGAGGCACCGCCTATTTTATTGAGGATTTCCAATGTGTCTCCAAGGGAAACAACACCTGTGAATAAAATAATGAGTGCTCCAATTGCTGCTGGCCAGGCTTCATTAATACCCCTTGGCCTCCACATAATGAGGATTGTCGCAAGAAGAAAGATTGATATTGAGATCATGATGTCAGTGCTCATTATAGAACATGTCCTTTCGTTATATCTTTCAGTACGAGCGTTGCTTGTCCGATATTATATGCATGGTCTCTCATAACGGTCTATTACGAACGTCTATTCATGAATACAAATGGACAAGGGAAATATAGGCGATAGAACCAATATAATTGATCTATTAGTACAGATGTCTAAGGGCAGAAAGGGGAAAGTATGAAATTTCATATAGGGTATCGTACGATAAAAACAGCTATAGCAACCCCGATCGCCATCCTGATCGCACAGGCTTTACAACTGGAGTTCTACATATCTGCAGGCATATTGGCGATTTTATGCATAAAAGTTACGAAGAAGAGATCCATCATCAGTTCTTGGGAGAGATTTGCAGCTTGTCTTATCGGCATCGTCTTTGCCTTTGTGTTCTTCGAGGGGATTTCCTATCACCCGATTGTCCTCGGATTATTGTTGTTGATCTTCATTCCTACCATGGTAGTTCTCAAGTTGAAGGAAGGCGTCATAACAAGCTCTGTCATCATCCTTCACTTTCTTATGTATAAGGAATTCACTTTTGAGATCGTTTTGAACGAAATCGGCATCATCGTCATCGGAATTGGAATTGCATTGATCATGAATCTTTATATGCCCAGCTTGGAGAATCAATTGATTACGTACCAAAAGGAAATAGAAGAACAATTCCAAACCATTTTAAGAGAGTTTGCTGAATTTCTAAGAGTTGGGGAAAGCAATTGGGATGGAAAGGAAATCGTTGAGGTTGATAAGATGATTCAGCAGGCTAAGAGCTTAGCTTTCCGAAATGTTGAGAACCATCTTACACGACACGAGGATCTGTATTACAACTATTTTAAAATGAGAGAGAAGCAATATGAGATTTTAGGTAGGGTAATGCCGATCATTACGTCCATTGATAAAGCCTATGTGCAGAACTTTCGGATTGCAGACTTTTTGGACGATCTTGCAGATGCCATTCATCCGGGGAATACGGCGCAGAAATATTTGGACGAACTGGAGGGTATGCGAAGTGCATTTAAAAGCATGGAGCTTCCAAAGGATCGAAAGGAATTTGAAACGAGGTCTGCGCTTCATTATTTTCTGATGGAAATGGAGCAATACCTGATTTTAAAACGGTATTTTAAAGCGCGAGATGAGTGATAAACAGAGAAGCCAATTGGCAAACTAACCTTAAAAGATCCAAGGAGGTGGTTTGCGGATGGGACTTCAAGCATTGGTATTCACGACATTTTTGATGATGGTCTCACCGATCTGGCCTTTAGGTGAGAACCCGTTACCAGGAGACCCCTACGTTATTGTAAATAAATCCAATAATACTTACTCTTACATTGAGTACGGGAAGATCGAAAAGGTCGGGCGAGTGGCCACCGGAAAATCGAAGAATCTAACGCCCGAAGGTGAATTCACGATCGTCGTAAAGGCGGAGAATCCATATTATCGAAAAAAAGATATCCCCGGGGGAAGTCCTGACAATCCGTTAGGTTCACGTTGGATCGGATTTGATGCAAAGGAGACGGATGGGCGGATCTATGGATTACATGGCACGAATACCCCTGAAGCAATCGGACGGTTCATCACGGCTGGTTGTGTCCGATTCTCTGAATCGGATATTCAGTGGCTTTACGAACGTGTCCCTCTTGGTGCAAAAGTGTTGATTGTGGATACTGATCGTTCGTTCGACGAAATCGCTGCTGAGCGGAACGTACTTCAGTAAAACAGATAAAAGGCGAAAAGGAAATGCATCCTTTTCGCCTTTTTTACATTTAATTGTATCGCTATAATGAATCATTTTTGATTGAGCTAGCGCTGTTTATCAATCAGAACATGAAGGCGACGTTCGCCAAGAGTGAGATGAACATAGCGATAATCATCACATATATCATGATTCTCATCCATTTGTTTCGCATTGAAAGACCTCCTACAACTGTCTCATCCTATTGTACAAAGAATTAAAGAGTGGGACAAGCGCAAAGAATGTCGATATTTTTCATGATGTGGCAGGAGTTAACCGCTTACATAGAGAAGTGAAGTAAGTGGCAAACATGATTTGTTAAAGGAGGCCTCTAGAATGGAACAGGATCAAGATTTCAATAAATTGTATGAAGAGTGGAAAGAAACGACGAAGAAATTGATGGAAAGATTTCCAGAGCGCAAGGATGCGTTTCAGACATCGTCGAGCATACCTGTAGAGCGGTTATATCTGCCTGAAATGTTAGATGAAAAATATATCAATCAACTTGGATTCCCTGGTCAATATCCTTATACAAGAGGAATTCAACCGACAATGTATCGAGCAAGGCATTGGACGATGCGTCAATATGCTGGATTCGGATCAGCAGTAGAGACGAACCGCCGTTTCCATTACCTTCTTGAACAAGGTCAAACAGGACTCTCTGTCGCTTTTGACCTGCCGACCCAAATCGGCTATGACTCTGACCATGCTATGTCAAAGGGCGAGGTAGGTAAAGTTGGGGTAGCGATCGACTCCCTCGAAGACATGGAAGCGTTACTTAAAGATATCCCTCTCGATAAGGTCAGCACATCGATGACAATCAATGCACCAGCAGCTGTCTTATTAGCGATGTACATTGTTGTTGCAGAAAAACAAGGGATCGCACCAGATAAGATAGCGGGTACTATTCAAAACGATATCCTGAAGGAATATATCGCAAGGGGAACGTATATTTTCCCGCCGAAGCCATCCATGCGTCTTATCACGGATATCTTTGCTTATTGCTCTGAACACGTTCCGAAATGGAATACAATCAGTATTTCCGGTTATCACATCCGTGAAGCTGGAGCAACAGCAGCTCAAGAGCTCGCCTTCACAATTGCAAACGGCAAGGCTTATGTTGAAGCTGCACTGAAAGCGGGACTCGACATTGACCAGTTTGCACCTAGACTTGCCTTTTTCTTCAATGCCCATAACGAATTTTTTGAAGAGGTTGCTAAGTTCAGGGCAGCAAGAAGAATGTGGGCAACGATTATGAAGGAGACTTATGGTGCGAAAAAGCCGAAAAGCTGGCAGCTTCGATTCCATACCCAGACAGGCGGATCCACTTTGACCGCTCAGCAGCCGGATAACAATATCGTCCGGGTAACGGTACAGGCCTTGTCTGCGGTATTAGGAGGCACGCAAAGCCTTCATACGAATTCCAGGGATGAAGCACTTGCCCTCCCGACAGAGGATTCTGCCCGAATTGCATTAAGGACCCAACAAATTCTTGCACACGAAAGTGGAGTAGCGGATACGGTCGACCCGCTAGCAGGCTCTTATTATGTTGAATCTTTGACGGATTCCCTAGAGGAAGAAGCGAATGCTTATCTTCATAAGATCGAAGAATTAGGCGGGGCGGTAGCTGCGGTAGAGCAAGGATATATGCAACGTGAAATCCATCACACCGCATACGAAACACAGAAATCCATCGAGAAAGGTGAACAAGTCGTCGTCGGCATGAACGCCTTTCAATTAGACGACGAACCGAAGCCCGAGCTTCACAGGCTTGATCCAGAATTAGCAAAGAATCAGAAAGAGAAATTGAAAAAGGTAAGAGACAACCGGGATCAACAACGAGCGAGCGCTCAGTTAGAATCGCTTCGTCAAGCAGCTCAAGGAACGGATAACCTCATGCCTCATATTGTGGAATGCGTGCGATCTTATTGTACGATCGGTGAAATTTGTGGGGTATTACGAGAAGAATTCGGAGAGTTTACTGGAGTCTAGGAACGATCTATGGATAAGTAAACGAGAAATCATCAATGGATAGACACCCCATATAAGGGTAAACGGAGGTATGATATATGCAGAAGAAAATACGAGTACTCATTGCAAAACCAGGGCTGGACGGTCATGACCGCGGTGCCTTGATCATTTCTCAAGCGTTACGGGATTATGGAATGGAGGTCATCTATACAGGATTAAGGCAAACACCTGAACAGATCGTTGCTTCAGCTATCCAAGAGGACGTCGACGCAATTGGTTTATCTTGCCTTTCCGGTGCCCATAATGAACTCTTTCCAGAGGTTGTCCAGGGATTAAAGGATAATGGTGCTGATGACATCATCGTCGTAGGTGGTGGAGTCATTCCATGGGAAGATATCCCTTACCTTGAAGAGCAAGGTGTGATGAAAATCTTCACTCCAGGCACCCCATCCGTAGAAACTGCAAAATACATCGAGCAGGCGGTGTACAAACGAGATGGGATCAAGGACCGAGAACCAGGAGAGCTCATCGATCGAGTGGATCATATCGGAATTGCCGTCAAATCGTTAGATGAGTCACTTCCTTATTATTTGGACACACTTCAATTAAAGCTCGAAGGTATTGAAGAGGTTGATACGGAACATGTCAAGGTCGCTTTCATCAATGCTGGCAATGTTAAGCTTGAGTTGTTGGAACCGACATCACCAGCTAGTTCCATCCAGGCTTTTCTCGATAAACGTGGACAAGGCATTCATCACATCGCCCTCGGTGTGAATGATATTCAAGAGCGAATCGACGAAATGAAACGAAAAGGAATCCAAATGATTCATGATACTGCGAAGCCAGGAGCTGGAGGTGCATCCATAGCCTTTATGCACCCGAAATCAACTGGTGGAGTCCTCTATGAATTATGTGAGAAACCATTGAAGGAGCGTTTGTAATTATGGACATCTATGATAAAATCAACGAACTTTATGACCGCCGAAGGACAATTGAATTGGGCGGTGGTGACGAACGTATTGAGAAACAACATGAAAAAGGGAAATTGACTGCACGGGAGCGTATCGACCTTCTACTAGATAAGGATAGCTTCGTGGAAATCAATCCCTTCATAGAACATCGAAGCTCGGATTTCGGTATGGATAAGAATGAAGCGCCTGGTGAAGGTGTTGTGACAGGTTATGGGACGATCCACGGGCGATCGGTTTACCTATTTGCCCAGGATTTCACCGTATTCGGTGGTGCATTAGGCGAGATGCATGCTCAAAAAATCGCGAAGGTGATGGATTTAGCGGCTGAAAACGGTGCTCCATTCATTGGACTGAATGATTCCGGTGGAGCAAGGATCCAGGAAGGTGTCGTTTCATTAGATGGATATGGACAAATTTTCTACAGGAATTCGATCTATTCAGGAGTCATCCCGCAAATTTCAGTCATACTAGGTCCGTGTGCAGGAGGAGCCGTATACTCCCCGGCAATCACCGATTTCGTTTTCATGGTCGAACAGACGAGTCAGATGTTCATTACCGGTCCTAAGGTCATCGAAACTGTAACCGGTGAGAAAATCAGTTCAGAGGATCTTGGTGGGGCAAAAGTACATAGTTCAAAGAGCGGAAATGCCCACTTCACTGCACCATCAGAAGAAGAAGTGTTGGAGAATGTCAGAAAGCTCCTCGATTATCTTCCACAAAACAGTGAAGAACGTCCAGAACCGAAGCAAGTGGATGATGAATCAGATTACCGGGAAAACCTTGCAGACATCGTGCCTTTTGAAACCATTCGCCCTTACGACGTAAGAAATGTTATTGTAGAAGTCGTGGATGAAAATTCATTCTTTGAAGTCCATAAAGACTTTGCGAAGAACGTCGTTGTCGGATTCGGAAGGATAAATGGTGAATCTGTCGGGTTGATTTGTAATCAACCGAAAGTGATGGCAGGGGGATTGGATATCGATTCCTCAGATAAAGTAGCTCGTTTCATACGTTTTTGTGACAGCTTCAACATCCCATTGATTACGTTTGAAGACGTAACAGGGTTCTTTCCTGGCATCAAACAGGAGCATGGAGGTATCATAAGACACGGGGCGAAAATCCTTTATGCCTATTCAGAAGCGACGGTCCCTAAGATCACGGTGATTACACGCAAAGCATATGGCGGTGCGTATGTGGCTTTGAATAGTAAGTCGATTGGTGCAGACCTTGTTTTCGCGTGGCCTAATGCAGAGATTGCGGTCATGGGACCTGAAGGAGCAGCGAATATCATTTTCGCGAAGGAAATCAATAACAGCGAGGATCCAGAAAAAACGCGTCAGGAAAAAATCGAGGAGTACCGGGAAAAGTTTGCGAACCCTTATGTTGCTGCTGCTCGCGGGATGGTCGATGATGTCATCGATCCAAGAGATACGCGTATAAGGCTGACCCAAGCCTTACATATGCTCCGGAACAAAAAAGTGCATCGCCCATACAAAAAACATGGCAATATACCATTGTAATGAACCAGAAGGAGAGGAATACGGATGATTAACCAAGAACGTATCGTGGAAGAATTTCTGGAATTGGTGCAAATCGATTCTGAAACAAAATACGAAGAAGAGATTTCAAAAGTCCTAAAAAAGAAATTTTCTGATTTAGGTTTGGAAGTCGTGGAAGATGATTCGAAGGAACGGACAGGACATGGAGCAGGAAATCTAGTATGTACCCTTCCTGGAAATCTTGATCAGGCAGATGCGATTTATTTCACTTCACATATGGATACCGTTGTACCAGGGAAAGGTGTAAAACCATCCATTGAAGATGGGTATGTAAAAACGGACGGAACGACGATTCTAGGTGCGGACGATAAAGCTGGCCTCGCGGCAATGCTCGAAGCGATCAAAGTATTGAAAGAACAGGACGTCCCACACGGAAAAATCCAATTCGTCATTACGGTTGGTGAAGAGTCTGGACTAGTAGGAGCGAAGGAGCTCGACTCCTCACTAATCGATGCTAAGTTCGGCTTTGCTCTTGATTCCGATGGTAAAGTAGGAAATATCATCGTTGCTGCTCCCACACAAGCTAAAGTGAAGGCAACCATTGAGGGAAAGACTGCCCATGCTGGTGTCGCACCTGAAAAAGGAGTATCAGCGATCACGATTGCGGCAAAAGCCATCGCGAAAATGCCTCTCGGAAGAATTGATGAAGAAACGACAGCAAATATCGGCCGTTTCCAAGGCGGAGCTGGTACAAATACCAATATAGTCATCGATCATGTTGAAATACTGGCAGAGGCACGTTCGCTTGTCCCTGAAAAAATGGAAGCGCAAGTGAAGAAGATGAAGGAAGCCTTTGAGCAAACAGCTGAAGAAATGGGCGGAAAAGCTCATGTCGATATTAATGTCATGTACCCAGGCTTTAAGTACGATCATGGGGATCATGTCGTTGAAGTTGCCAAACAAGCTGTTGAAAAGCTTGGCCGGAAGCCGGAGCTACAGAAGAGTGGTGGCGGTAGTGATGCGAACATCATCGCTGGATTTGGCATTCCGACCGTCAATCTCGCTGTCGGGTATGAAGAGATCCATACAAAAAATGAACGGATGCCGATTGAGGAACTAGTGAAAACATCCGAATTGGTCTTCAATATCATTCAAGAAGTAGGCCAAATTAAATAATAGGGTTTCAAAAGGGTTGACCGCTTATAGGTGGTCAGCCTTTTTATATTTAGGTACAATGGTGGTCATGGAAAAGGCTTATTAAAAATTTTATTCATGTGAATATATTCGATATTTCCTTCTATAGTGCTACTCAAATTATGGGTGTCACCATCGAATTTTGTAAAATAAGCATTGAAGGGTGTCGTTTTTTACATAATATGTTAATATTAAACTACCTTTTAATGCCTATTAATAGAAAAAGAGAAAGCGAGGCGTTGGTAGTGAGTTTATCAAATTTACATATCATGATGAATTATTTGAGAGGGACGTACAAGGTACTCGAAGAGGAGTGGCAGAAATCAGCAAGGAGCATCGGTTTGACGCAAGCCGAACAACATGTATTGTGGATCGTTCAACTTGAACAAGAGGCTACAATCACTCGAATTGCGTCTATTGGGCTTTGGGATGTATCAACTGTCATGCAAGTTATCACACGTTTAAAGCAAAAAGGTTATATCACCCTAGTAAAAAAGGATGCCGACCGACGCGTTTCGTATGCGGTTCTTACTGAACTCGGAAAGGAAAAGTTCCAGGAGTCCAAGGAATTTTCGTATAAACTTTATGACTATCTAGAAAACTATAGTCAATTATCAAACGAGAATTCAGAGTTTCTTGAAAAATTGATGGAATTCCATCGCGATCTGAATAAGCATTTTCATGGGACAGAATTCATTGATTGGGCGGAAAAGACAGCGAAGACACTTAAAAAGGGGAGCTAATGCAACGCACATCCCTCCTTTTCACTTGGAGAATCTCGATTGGAGAGGACGTTGAACTCCAAAGCTTCAATGACCATTTCGATTGAAATTCCAGTCTTTTTGGATAGATCGTGTATCGTGGGGGAGCGATGATGTTCTTTCTTCACTTGTTCGATGATGAGCAGAATTCGTTCACGGAACACAGGATACGGCGTTAAAGAATAATGTCGAATGCGATTATACATTCTTAATGCCTCCTCCCTCTTGATATACGTCTATTTTATCATAGAAAGATAGAATATTCAAAAAATTCTAACTATAATAGTATTGCCGAATTGGTTCGAGGAGTTATGGATCATGTTGAATAAGGTCAAAACAGCAAGAATCATCTTCCATATCGATATGAACAGCTTTTATGCCTCTGTAGAAAGCGCTGTTAATCCTGAGTTGAGGGGAAAACCGCTTGCCATTGCAGGGAATGTAGAAGAAAGGAAAGGGATTGTCGTCACAAGCAGTTATGAAGCACGGGCTCAAGGGGTGAAGACGACGATGCCGGTCTGGGAAGCGAAGAAGAATTGCCCGGACCTTATCGTTATGCCGCCTTCTTTTGATCGATATCGAGAGGCATCTGAACAGATGTTCAATTTGCTGTTTGAATATACTGACTTGGTCGAACCGATTTCAATTGATGAAGGGTATATGGATATGACCGAGGTAGCGACTCAACGATCCCCGGTGGATATCGCGAAGGAAATCCAGCAAAGGCTGTGGGAAGAGCTTCATTTACCATGCAGCATCGGAATTGCACCGAATAAATTTTTAGCGAAAATGGCCTCCGATATGAAAAAACCTCGTGGCATTACCATCCTGCGGAAACGTGAATTACCAGAGAAGCTATGGCCCTTGCCAATTGAAGAAATGCATGGTGTAGGAAAAAAGACGATGGAAAAATTCCATCAACTCAATATTTATAAAATCGGTGACTTAGTTGAGGCAGATCAATTCGAGATAAAGGTAAAGCTTGGTCGGAATGGAGAGAAGCTCTGGCATCGCGCAAGAGGAATCGATGACCGGCCAGTCGATCCGGATGCATCAAGCGAATTCAAATCGATTGGCACATCTACCACTTTACCTAAAAACGTAAAGACCGTGGAAAATGCGAAGCAGGTCTTGAATAGTCTTGCTGAATCATTGGAGAAACGTTTAAAGCGTAAGAATGCGATGACCACTTCCATTCAGCTCACCATCCGGTATGCTGACCGAAAAACGGTAACGAGAAGTCAGACATTCTTAAATCCTGTTCAAAGAAAAGAAGAACTCAAACAGATCGCATATGGACTCTTCCAAAAGCATTGGAATGAGGAACCAGTCCGTCTATTAGGGATAACAGCAACGCAAATCGTCGATCGACAAGAGGCGACGATGCAATTGGATTTATTTTCTTATGAAGACCATACGAAAGATGAAAAGCTTTATGAAACGATGGATCGAATCCATACAAAATATGGAGACAAGTCCATCCGTAGAGGGATAGAGAAAAAGGGGGATAAAAAAGATGGAAGTAAAGATGAAGTTGAATGAGATGAAGGAAAGCATTGGAAGCGTGTTAATCGGTAAAGAGGAAAGCGTCGATCTGATCATGGTTGCCTTATTAGCGAAAGGACATGTCCTTATGGAGGATGTCCCAGGGACAGGAAAGACCATGCTCGCAAAGAGTATTGCCCGATCGATCGAAGGAACATTCAGGAGGATCCAATTCACTCCGGACGTTCTCCCTTCAGATGTGACAGGGATCCAATACTTGAACCCGAAAACGAGAGAATTTGAAATGAGATACGGACCTGTCATGACCAATGTGCTGCTCGCAGATGAAATCAACAGGGCAACACCAAGGACGCAATCCAGCTTATTGGAAGTCATGGAAGAACGACAAGTCACCATCGATGGTCATACAGAACCATTACCGACCCCACTAATCGTCATCGCAACTCAGAACCCCATCGAATCTCAAGGAACATTTCCGTTACCAGAAGCACAACTGGATCGTTTCCTGCTAAAGATCAATGTCGGCTATCCAACGTTGAATGAAGAACAGCAAATCATGCGTGCCTATAGGTTGGAAGAACCGATTGACAATTTGAAGCCTGTTTTCACCACTGATGAAGTCGTCCAAATGCAATCGATGATCAGAAACGTCCGTCTAAGTGAAGATATCGAACAATATGTCCTATCCATCATCCATGAAACGAGACAATCAAAATATGTAGAGGTCGGTGTCAGCCCAAGAGGGACGATCGCTTTCATGCGTGCCTTACAAGCATTTGCCTGGCTGAATGACCGGGATTATGTCATCCCTTCAGATGTGAAAAAGCTGGCACAACCTGTTCTTGCTCACCGTATCGTATTATCTCTGGATGGTGAATTGAGAAAGACGAACAAGGATGTTATTGCTTCTATACTTGAAGATATTGAAGTTCCTGTAGAGGATGGGGCTGTGCACAGATGATCTGGCGTAAGTCCATCCTAAAGGGGAAGACCCAAGGATATTTATCCGCTGTTTCAGTCCTTCTTCTCTTTGTTTCAATTTACCTTGGATCTGTTTCACTGTTTTCTGTCGGCGTTTTAATCGGAATCAGTCTGCTTCTTTCTTCAAAATACCTTAACATCAGTTCAGAAAGTATTCATTATCACAATGAAAAAAGAACGTACAGGATGTTTGCAGAAGATGAAGAAAAGTGGCAGCTCAAAGTAACGAACAAAAGCCGTTTCCCAGTCATCCATACAAATGTGCATTTTCAAATGAACTCGGTCGTTACGATTGATAAAATCAAACCGACTGCTGAATGGAAAGGATTTAACGAATATACATTACCTCTCGTTTTCCAGCCTAATGAGACTAAAACGCTCCAAATCCCTGTGAAGGGTCAGAAACGAGGAGTAGCAAAGCTGTCCAAGTTTGAACTGCAATTTAGCGATGTATTCAATTTTGAACAGGTGAAGCTTTTGAACGATCGACTCGTCAAAACGGAATTCATCGTATATCCTTCGTTACTCCCTGTAGAAGGGGTCGACCAAATCGTTAGGTTTAATCAAGGTGAACGCCCGTCTCAAGCCTCCCTATATGAGGACCAAAGCCTGATCGTCGGAACAAGGGACTATGAGCCAGGTGATTCTTTTCAACGAATCCACTGGAAAGCGAGTGCGCGTAAGGATACGTTTCAGACGAAAATTTTCGAGAAGACGATCAATCAAAATTGGACGATCCTGCTGAATGTCCAGCCAAATCGCCAGCTCGCAGCCAAATATGGAGAAATTGAGTTATCAGAAAGACAAATCAGTTACGCTGCATACCTATGCCAATTTGCAACCCAGCATAATATTCCTTTTGATATGTATGTCAACATCAAGACAAAGGGGAGGATCCCTTATCTCCATCTCGAGAAGGGCGAAGGAAAACAGCAATTAATTAAAGGGTTAGAGCTCTTATCCAGATTGAATCTCAATAGTGTGAAAATACCGATGCATCGTTTGTTGTCGTTATATGAGAGCTGGAAGTCGAACGCTACGACAGTCATCATCATTGGGGACACGTCCACAGATGAGGAAGTTTATGAACGATGGAGGAAGAAAGGCACAGACGTCTATACCTTGAATATTGGGGAAGCCCATGCTTCGTTGGCAGGGCTTGAACGAAGGAGGGAAACGTCATGAAGGCTGCCTCAGATATTCGTTTTAGATGGCTCCAATATTCAATGGACGTGGTTCTCATCCTATTATTGTCAACGTGGGTTTTCGCCCCGTTCAACCGTAATGAGTACCTGTCAGTTTTTCTATTATTATTGATTGGTTCAATTATTCTTGAGCTTCTGTTCCGATGGATAACCGTGACAACAGGGAAAGTGCTGTTCTCCCTTCCACTGATCATTTTTATCGGTTGGTTGCTTGGTATTGATTGGTTTCTGATTTTCGTTTTAACCGGCTTCATCGGCTGGCGTTTCACATCACATTATACAAACCGTGATATCGGTCAAGAATCAGCCATCCTTTTGATTTCCTGCTTGAACGGTCTCCTGATCTATGTCGTCTATCAGTCGTTGAATTCATTACCGGTCGTCTTTACATTGATTGTGATTCAGCTCGTCCTTTTTGCAGCCGTCCGGATTTCTCGTACTCTAGCAAAAAGTGTACATACCGGGAAAGAAGTGAACAGTTGGTTGGTAAAGTTCTTGCTTCTTATCGGAGGCTTGACAGCCGTTTTCGTTTTTACCTTCCCGTGGATTGAATCACTTTTTAAATTTCTTGCCTACTGGGGTGGGCGAACGATTGCCTTTATCATGTATGTGCCGCTCCAGATCCTATATTACTTGATTTCGAAAATTGAGGGAGATCGAGTAACTGAAGATACCGAAAGCGGAGACGATGAGGACTCTGACGTTTACAAAGAGGAGATTTTGCAGCAAATATCCAATGAAACCGGCGGGGACTTATTGACATACGTATTGGTTACTCTATTGTTCCTTTGTCTAATTTGGTTCGGAATCAAATATTTCAGAACAAAACTGACACGTGCCGATTCTGTGGCAGTGGGTGGTGTCCTTGAGAAAAGTGCTTTCATTGGTACCCCTTACACGGGAGAAGCCGTTTATAGTTCTAGTAAAGGTTCGGCCAATAAAATTCGAAAGCAACTCTTCCGACTGGAAAGGAAATTAGCTTCATATGAATTAGGACGTGCACCTCATGAACCTGTAATGGAGTGGCTCAATCGAATTGAAGCTCCGTCTAACCTTACTGAATCGATCAACCGCATCTATCAAATTGTGCGATATGGAGAAAAGGAAGTCTCTGATGAGGAAGAAAAACGATACGTCAATGCAATCGGTGAACTGATTGCCTGGGCGAAAGAACGCAATAAAGTACTGAAGAAGGAAAGGAAGAAGGAGGACTCCTAATGAGTCCTCCTTTTTTAGGTGCACAATCTATCCTCACCCAAAACGAAGAAAAAGCTGAGATGAGGGCAAGATAGAGACGCTATCCTCACCCAAAACGGAGAAAAAGGAGAAATGAGGGTAAGATAAAGGCTTTATCCTCACCCAAAATAGAGAAAAAGGAGAAATGAGGGTAAGATAAAGGCTTTATCCTCACCCAAAATAGAGAAAAAGGAGAAATGAGGGTAAGATAAAGGCTCTATCCTCACCCAAAATAGAGAAAAAGGAGAAATGAGGGGAAGATAAAGGCTCTATCCTCACCCAAAATAGAGAAAAAGGAGAAATGAGGGTAAGATAAAGGCTTTATCCTCACCCAAAACGGAGAAAAAGGAGAAATGAGGGCAAGATAGAGACGCTATCCTCACCCAAAATGGAGAAAAAGGAGAAATGAGAGTAAGATAAAGCTTCATCACCCCTTTTCCTCGTTTCACCAGCCTTGTTCGTATTGTCGGGGTGCTGGTAAGTCATAATTCAGGATGTCAGCTGCTTTTCTAGGCCAATACGGATCCCTCAGCAATTCACGTGCCAGAAAAATGAGGTCCGCTCGTCCATTTTGAAGAATTTCTTCAGCATGAAGAGGGGAGGTGATCATTCCTACTGCTCCGGTTGCGATTTCTGCTTCTTTTCTTAAGGCTTCAGCATATTTTACTTGATATCCCGGGAAAGGACGTATTTTTGCCGGGACTACACCGCCTGATGAGCAATCGATCAGATCAACACCCAAATCCTTCATCCACTTCGCATATACCACATGATCCTCAACTGTATACCCATTCTCATTGTACTCGTCGGCGGAGATCCGCACGAATAGAGGTCCATCCCAGACCGTCTTCACAGCTTGGATGATTTCTTTAAGGAAGTTGAAACGATTTTCTATTGAACCGCCGTATCGGTCTGTCCGCTTATTGATGAGTGGAGACAGAAACTGATTGATCAGGTAACCATGGGCACCGTGCAGCTCAATGATGTCGAACCCGGCTTCTTTCGACCTCCGGGCAGCTTGCTTGAAATCTTCCACCGTCTGTTTCACTTCTTGTTCCGTCATTTCATTTGGCACTTCCATCTCCTCGTTGTAAGGAATGGAGGAAGACGAATAGATGGGTCCTTCCACAATCGCCTTTCGACCAGCGTGCGCAAGCTGAATTCCTGCCTTTGCCTCTTGACTGTGGATCAAATCGACGAGGTTTCGGAGACCTTCGACGTGTTCATCTTCCCAAATTCCAAGGTCCTTCATGGATATTCGGCCTTGTGTATGTACAGCTGTTGCTTCCAGAAATATCAGTCCCACTTGTCCGACAGCACGGCTTGTGTAATGGGTTTTATGCCAATCCATCACTTTTCCATCTTCATTTTCACACGAGTACATACACATCGGGGACATGACAATCCGGTTTTTTATTGTCACATTCTGAAACGTTATCGGTTCAAATAATTTGATAGACATCCACTCAACTCCAAGATCGATGATTTTTCATTTAGTGTATCACATGGCCAAGCAGATGCAGGATGATATGCTCTATCGTTTATTGGTGGAACAATTTCGAATGAGTTTATTGAAAAAATAAAAAACAAGATCAAGTAGAGACATTCGAACTACTTGACCTTGTATGATTTCGGGACTATCAGATCGCCCTTCTTAAAATAGGCTTTTCGGATTTATCTTTTGTAATGTGTTGATGAATTTGGCTGTTTTTGATTGATGGGTGCCTGCTCTTACTGATCGTGCTATCTCTGGTGTATCGGTAATGATCGCTTCTACATCATTCTCAAACATCCATTTCATTTTTTTCGTGTCATTGACGGTATATGGTCTCACTCGGATGCCGTGTTTTTTAAATCCCTTCAAGATTGCTTGGTTAAGCGTACGCCAATGTGGATGTGCGCTTTCAGCCGTCATGCTTTTGGCGTACTTCCATGGTTCGTAAAGCCCTGAAGAATAGAGGGGTGCTATGTCAACACGCGGATTCACTTTCTTCAATTCTTTCAAGCTGTAATGGTTGAAAGAAGAATAGATGACTCGATCCTGGAGTCCGTAATGGCACACGAGGTCATGTACGATCTTTTCCATGCCGTAATAGGGCAGTACATTGTTCTTGAACTCGATATTCAAGTATAGGCAAGTTGGCTGCAGCCATATCAAGACCTCTTCAAGGGTAGGAATTTTCTCTCCTTTGAATTTTTGTGAGAACCATTTTCCGGCATCAAGACGCTTAAGCTCTTCGACTGTGTATTCACCGACAAAGCCTTTCGTACCAGTTGTCCGTTTTAGGGATTCGTCATGAATGATAACGGGTACCTTGTCTTTTGAAAGCTGAACATCCAATTCGATTCCGTCTGCTTTTTCCTCCAATGCTTTACGGAAGGCAGCCATTGTATTTTCAGGTGCAGATTTACTTGATCCCCTGTGCGCAAATATATAGGTCAAACCAATCTCTCCTTGATTTACCATGGTGGTCAATTAAATTTTGAAGCGTTTAAAATAGATGGATCGTTTATTTTAGAAAAATAGCTTCTTACAAATGTAATTTAGCATTATCTATATAGTATACACAAGTGAAGTGAAATTGCGCGCAGCCTGTTCCAGCTTGCAAAATATTTATAGAGAACGAGAGGAATCTATCTTTATTCCACGAAAATATATATACACTATGAAAATTCGACACAAATCTCTTTTTATATTGGAGTGGTGCATCTATGAAGAAGTGGCAGGATAAGGAAAGCTTAAAGGAATTATTATGTCATCTTATTGAATTTCCGAGTATAACAGGTTCTGAAGCAGAGCTAGGCATTAGTGAATTCATCTATATGCAGCTCAGTGATCTCGATTATTTCAAAACCAATCCAGACGACTTGAAGATCCATCCCACAACGGATGGTCGGAAATTTGTGACAGCCCTTGTCCGAAACGGACTGAAATCTGAAACAGTCGTTCTTATCAGCCACTTTGATGTCGTTGATATAGAGGATTATGGGGAATGGAAGAACCTTGCATTCCGACCGAAGGAATTGACTCAGGAGTTTATGGCAAATCAAAGTGAGCTGCCTGAACTGGTCCAAGAGGATTTGAAGTCCGGCGAGTGGTTATTCGGTAGAGGTTCCATGGACATGAAAGCTGGTCTGACTCTTCAAATGTCGATGGTGGAAAAAGCAGGGCTAGGGGAATTCGACGGTAATATCTTGCTGTTGACCGTCCCGGATGAAGAAGCCAATTCCACCGGGATGATGGAAGCGGTAGAGGTTCTCTTAGAAATGTCCAAAACCCATGGTCTTGAATATAAAGCATGTTTGAATTCTGAACCGGTATTTACACGATTTCCCGGCGACACGAACCAGTATGTGTATACAGGATCAATAGGGAAGCTGCTTCCAGGTTTTCTGTGTTATGGCATGGAAACGCACGTAGGTGAACCCTTTTCCGGTATAAATGCGAATTACATGGTTTCAGAGTTATCGAGGGAACTGGAGTTGAACACGGATTTCTGTGAATCGATTGAAGGGGAGGTAACACCGCCTCCAACGAACTTGATGCAAAAGGATCTGAAAGAGGAATATTCCGTCCAGATTCCTCATGTTGCTGTGACGATGTATAACCTTATGGTAATGGACCGGTCTGTCAAAGAGATCAATGACGACCTATTAGCTCTGGCGGAACGGGTCGCCCAACGAATTGAAAAGAACCTTTACGACAAAGCGATGACGTTTACACAGTGGGAAGCCTTTGAGCCGCTGGAGCATAAAATATCCGTTTTCACCTATCAACAACTGTTAGACAAAGCGATCGAACAATACGGTGAAGCGGAAATCATCCGAAGACAGGCATATATTGCTGCCAATTTTAAAGTGTTGGGTGATCGCGATCTTTCTACAAGGCTGGTATTTGATCTTGCAGCACTCTGTAAGGAAGAAGGGCCTATGATTGTATTGTTCTACAGCCCACCTTTCTATCCAGCTGTCTCATCAAGAAAAAATGCACATATCAAACAAGTCGTTCACGATATGATTGATTATGCAAATGTGAACCACAATGTCGTTTTGAAAGAGCAAAACTATTTTGGTGGATTGTCCGATTTAAGCTTTACCAGTCTCTCTCAGCCTGTGAGCGAATTGGTCCCGTTGTTTGGAAACATGCCGCTATTCTCAAATGGGTACCATTTTCCACTTGATGAATTGCAGCAGCTGAAGATTCCTGTCATGAACTTCGGACCTTTAGGACGGGATGCACACAAATGGACGGAACGCTTGAATGTTGATTATTCATTCGGACCATTCCATGATATGCTCCCTGTAGCGATTTCGAAGCTGCTTAAATAAAAGCGGAAGGCGGCGACTCCGGCGGGAAAAGCAACAGCTGAAGACCCCGCAGACCAAGGAACGAGGTCGAGGAGGCTGAAGCGTTGCCCGCGGAAAGCGTCCGCCTGGAGCTTTTCTAGTTCAACAACATTCTTTAAAAGAGCATAAAAGAGCTCATGATTGAGCTCTTTTCATTTCTTTATCATCGGGACGAATATTGTCTTCTTTTTTGCAATACTCTTCCTGGAGTTCTTTGGAGCGGTTTGCGGCTTTTACAATACAGGCCTTGAAAGCCTCTCCTACTTTTCGGTCCATGAGGGCTTCGAGTCCTGCTTCTGTCGTTCCGCCTGGACTGGTGATATTGATACGGAGCTGCTTGACATCACAATGAGCTGTTTTCATCATCAGCCCGGCACCAATCATTGTATTCGCCACGAGTTCGCGAATCTCATGCTCATCCAGGTTGGTGGAATTTGCTGCTTCCATCATTGCTTCTGCGATATAATATAGAAAGGCGGGGCCACTTCCAGCCAGGGCTGTGGTCGTATCCATATCTTGTTCACTTACCGCTGTAACTGTACCGATTGCTTGGAAAAGATGTTCCACCAATTGCTGTTGAAGATGGGACACATGCTGACCGGTACATAATGTAGTTGACGACCGTCCAATTTCTGAGGACGTATTCGGCATCGTCCGAACAACCGCACAATGTAAGGGAAGGCGATCTTCCATGAATGTAGTCGTGATGCCAGCCATGACTGACCCAACAATATGCTCGGGCTGAACGAATGGACGAATCCGATCCAACCCCGACTGGGCGTCCTTCGGCTTCATAGCCAGTAAGATGATTTGTGAAGATTGCACAATCCATTTTGTATCCCTCGATGGATGGACACCATAATCTTGTTCTAATTGCTGCAGTCGGTCATCGTTTGTTCGGTTGGTCACAATAATATTCCGGGGAGGAAGCATTTTTTTGGCGATCAATCCTTTGATGATGGATTCAGCCATTGCTCCTGCACCGATGAACGCGACCCGTCCCATCTTGGTCGTCATGAAAATGCTCCTTTCATCTTGAAAAAAGTCTATTTATAAACGTTATTCGAAAAGGTTTTAGATAGTATCCCGGTATTTCTGGGTGTTCATTCAATATCAATGACGGAGGCGTTAACGCTTTGAATCATTTAGAAACTATCCATTGCATTACACTCCCGACTCCTTTTGCTGTCGGTGATGTGAATCTTTATCTTATTGAAGGCGAAAAGCTTACACTGGTCGATACCGGACCCAAGACACCCGAAGCATGGCAATCGTTTCAATCCCAATTGAATGCCTTAGGCTTTAAACCGGGTGATATCGATCAGGTCATTTTGACGCACCATCATCCTGATCATGTAGGATTGGCCGATTACTTGAAAGAGGACAAAATCCCTTTTATATGTCTTGAATATAATCTTCCGTGGTTGAAGAAGGATCCTGATTTCTTCGCGCATCATGACCAATTCTATTTTACGGTTTACAAGGAAATGGGCATTGAGAAGTTTCATAAAAAAGCGATGGAACGGGTCAGGGGTTACCTTGATTACTCTTGTACCATAGAAGTGGATCAGATCGTAAAAGAAGGTGATGGAATTGCGGGGTTGCCTGGCTGGTATATCATTGAGACACCCGGTCATGCTCAAGGTCATCTCTCCTTAATACGAGAGGAAGATGGGCTGATGATTGGCGGAGATCATTTGATTAAACATATTTCATCCAATGCACTCATCGAGCCACCTCCAACCGGAAACACGGCACGTCCGAAAACCTTACTGCAATACAGGGAATCTCTAAGAAAGCTGATTGAACATGATGTGAAGAAGGTCCTCGCAGGGCACGGTGAGCCGGTGGAACACCCTGTGGAGCTTGTCCAATTACGTTTGCTGAAACAAGAAGAAAGAGCAGATGATATTTTGAAGATCATATCTAAAGAATCGATGACAGGATTTGAGATCTGTCAGAAGCTTTTTCCGACGATTTTTTTGAAGGAACTCGGATTGACGATGTCAGAAACGCTTGGTCATTTGGATTTGTTGATGAGCAAGGATCAAGTTACGATTCACCAAGTAGACGGTGTACTCTATTTTCGAGCGAAAGAGGTCATAACGAATGAGTGCAAATAAGTGTGTTGTCGTGACAGGGGCCTCGAGCGGACTTGGGTCGCATATCGCAAAAATGGTCGCAGCAAAAGGCTGGACGCCTGTACTCGTGGCCCGTTCAGAGGACAAATTGCAGCATCTTCAGAATGAAATCAAGCATGATTTCCAAATACAAGCACCGTATTATCGCCTGGATGTCCAAGATGTAGTTGATGTCGAACGGGTTTTCAACCGGATTGAAAGAGAGGTAGGACCCATTGATGTGCTGGTCAATAATGCAGGATACGGCATTTTCGAATATTTCCTGGAAGCGGACATGGAAGATGTGAAGGGTATGTTTGATACGAATGTCGTCGGGTTGATGGCTTGCACAAAAGCAGTCCTCCCAGAGATGATGAACCGTAAAAGTGGACATATCATCAATATTGCATCCCAAGCAGCAAAGCTCGCCACTGTGAAAGGAAGCGTCTATGCAGCGACCAAGCATGCCGTCCTCGGCTTTTCAAACAGTCTGCGATTAGAAACAAAGGACCATGGCATTGTTGTGACGACAGTAAATCCAGGGCCGATTCAGACGAACTTTTTCAAGATTGCCGATAAAACAGGGGAATATGAAAAGAACATTGAAAAGTGGCTGCTGGAGCCGGTGGATGTTGCTCGTAAAGTCACAAAAGCAATTGAAAGACCGGTACGTGAAGTGAACATGCCAGGCTGGATGGAAATTGGGAGTAAATTGTATCAGCTTGCTCCTTCCATCGTGGAGAAATTAGGTAAAAAGGCATTCAGTCAAAAATGACGAGGATGAGATTGGAATTAGAGTGCTAAATCATGCGGATTTGGTGCTCTTTTTTTGCTTCAAGTTCCGTTAATATTTTAAAAGTCCAATCAGAGGAAGAAGGAAATGAAAATAACGGAAACGAATATACATATACAACAAAAAGGGGGAATGTTGGATGCGTATTAAAGTGGTCATGAACAGTGGTAAGGAATATGTGTTGCAGATGGAGAAAGACGATTTTCAAACAATCGTGATGACTCAGGATGAATCTGTTCGTGATGAGCTTATTGAAATTCACCCTTCTTTATATATCAATCCTTCCCACATTTCTTCGTACGAGATCCTGGAATGATTCCCATATTTTTCTTGAAACAGAAAGGAAAATGGATCATAATATAGGTATATAAAAAACTAACCGGTCAGTTTTAATGAGGAGGAGTAATGATTTGATAACAATCGAGCGTCTCTCTAACTGCACGTTAACGGATGTACTTGAAGCGTGGAACAGCGGTTTTAAAGGATATTTTACGGATATGACGATGACGATGGATTATTTCTTGCAGCGTATGGTTCAAGAAGGCTTCTCAGCAGAAGATTCTATCGTTGCATTTGTCAGTGGGGTGCCAGCAGGGATTGTATTGAATGGGTTCAGAAGCAAACAGGGGAAACTCATCGGCTATAACGGAGGCACAGGGGTTGCGCCGGAATTCAGGAGAACAGGGGTCGGCAAACGGATGATGGAAGCCGTCCTTGACATCTACCGGGATAAGGGTGTCGATACAGCAACCTTGGAGGCTATTCACAGTAACGATGCTGCCATCGCTTTATATCGGTCACTTGGCTACCAAGTCACAGATCGGGTGGAATTCCTGCAACAGAACGGTGTAATGGAAGGATTGCAATCAGTACCGGATACAGGTTCGTGGTCTTTTGTGCGGAAGGATAGGGAGACAATCCAGCAATTGCCGTTTTATGACGATGGAGCTCCTTGGCAAACCCAATGGCAAAGTGTGCATAACGGAGAAGTGCTCATCGCCCTTTCGGATGGGGGAAAAGCAGTAGGTTACGCACTTTACAGGAGGGTTTTTAAAGAAAATACCGTTTCAACGATCATCCTTCATCAGTATGGGATTTCCCCGCTGACGGAAAATCCAGATGAACTGCGATCAGCCCTTTTAGCAAAGGTGTTTGCACCTGAATTGTCTTGTAAAAGGATTGTAATCAACCTTTCGAAACAGAAGCTGGCAGATTATGAAGCGGTTCGTCGTTTAGGTTTTGAGACCATGATTGAACAAGTCTGTATGGAAAAAAACATGAGGGAGTCTATGAAGGTAAATGCCACGTGTGTCGAAGAAATATAAAGAAGAAAAAACCGAAGCCATTTTAGACGCTGCAGCCAAATGCTTTGCGGAAAAAGGGTATAACGAAACGTCCGTCGATGATATCGCAAAGGCTTCTGGAACGAGTAAAGGATCAATCTATCTGTATTTCAAGAGTAAGGAAGAGATCTTTCACAGATTGAATGCGAAACGAACGGAAAAGTATTTTGAAATAAAGAAACAATTGGCGGGAATCGATTGTGCTACGGAAAAAATGAAATATATTTTTCGCTATTTTTATCAAGGTGACAGCAGTGTCATCTCATACGACTCGATTGCTGTCCAGTTTGAATTTTGGATCTTCACCTCCAAAACAGAGAAACAAGCGTTATTTGATGAAAGAGCAAACGATTTCGCACGTTTCATTGAAGAGATTATCACTGAAGGCATCCAAGCAGAAGAATTCCGATCAGATGTGGAGGTTTCAACGTTCTCTCGATTGTTTTGGGCATGCCTCGATGGCATCTTCCTCCATTTACTTTTTCACCGGAGTAAAGAACGTTTTGAAGATATGCTCTACGAATATGAAAGAATGGTTTTAAAATATCTGAAGTCATAAATTCCGTCTGCAGACGGAGATCAATTACAATCTCCAGACAGTGTAGATGAGTGGTGAATTCGAGGAAAATGGAGGTAGATCTAGTTTTGGAGGCGATTATATGGAAGCGGTAGTCGAACAGCAGAAGGATGAGTTTTCCCCCGCTATTTGGCGGAATCGGAATTTTTTGTACTTATGGTTGGCTGGACTTTGTTCAAGCTTCGGTCTTGCTATTTTCCTGTTTTCAGAGTCTTGGTATGTCGTAGAAGTAATGGGGCTTGAAGCTTCATTAGGACTTGTTTTCATCGCGTCGAGTGTCCCCCGGGTATTGTTCATGGTGATTGGAGGGGCAGTTGCCGATCGCTTCAACAAGAATGTCATCATGTTTTTATCGGATATCCTACGTGCTGGTGTAGCAGTTGCTCTTGTGTTTTGGCTTTTGTTCGGTACCGTCACGATTTGGTCCTTCGTCTTATTCGCTTTGGTTTTCGGTATCTTGGATGCGTTCTTCTGGCCGGCGAATGGCGGACTTCTCCCTTCAATTGTAGAGAAGAAACAACTGACGAGAGCAAACTCAATCATCCAAATAACCAATCAATCCTCTTTTATTTTAGGACCGATGTTAGCTGGTGCCGTTATCGCTTTAGGGAGCTATGTACTCGCATTTTCCGTGACAGCGGGATTGTTACTTATCGCGAGTATTGCGATTCTATTGATCAGGATGACGAAGAGGAAAACAAAAGCATCATCAACAGAGAATGGTTCAGAATTATGGACCTCTATCAAAGAGGGAATCCTGTATGTAAAACAGTCTGCGTTTCTTGTATCTTTGATTTTGTTTGCCGTATTCATCAATCTCTTCATGGTAGGTCCGCTTCAAATGGGAATGCCGTTGTTTGTCAAAGGGGTATTGGATGGAAACTCTTTGACTTTCAGCTATCTTGAAGGAACGCTAGCTGGAGGTATGTTGTTAGGTTCGATTCTGGTCGGTATTTTAAACCTCCAGAAACGTAGAGGTCTGCTTGTCATTTGTGCGATGGGAATCAATGGGTTATTTTTCTGTCTGTTCAGTTTCACAAATGAACTATGGCAAAGCTTACTTTTGATTGCGTTTCTTGGAACGACATTCTCTGTTATCAACATCCCTGTCATTGCAGCGATCCAATCGATTGTAAAAGAAGAGATGATCGGCCGTGTCATGAGTTTATTATCGATGGCGTCAATGGGGCTGGTTCCGGTTTCCTTTGCATTAACATCTCTCTTTTTGTCTCTAGGAGCTGATATTACGAACATCATGGTCATCGGCGGAGCGTTGATCGTCATACTATCTGTTATCGCCTTTTTTAAAGTTCCTAGTCTACGTGAGTTTGATTGATTGTAAGTACAAAAGTACTCGAGCGTGTAACCATATTCGGTTACACGCTCGTTTTCTGCTAAGATATTTTTTCTTCATAATTTTCCTGATGATCACCTGTTTTCTCAAGTTCTGCCTTATCCTTTCTCAATGCTCGGTAGAGGGAATAGACCATCAGTAACATGATGAATGAAAAAGGGAAGGCGGCAGAAATCAGTGCGTTTTGCAATGCCTGCAGTCCACCAGTATATAAAAGCACGGCTGCAATGGCAGATTGTGCAATTCCCCAAGCAAACTTCACGGTTTTCGGTGGATTCAAGGAACCGTTCGTCGTCTGCATGCCAAGTACAAAGGTTGCAGAGTCAGCGGAGGTGATGAAGAATGTGGCGATCAGGAGCATCGTTATAATTGATAAAACGACACTGAACGGAAATTGATCAAACACGCCGAACAACATCTGTTCATCTGGAAGGCTAGCAATATCGGCCCCGCCTTTTTGCGTATTAATCGCTGTCATACCGAAAGCTGAAAACCATAGGAAGCTGACAACGGATGGGACGATGAGTACACCAGATAGAAATTCGCGAATCGATCGTCCTCTAGATACACGCGCAATGAAAATTCCGACGAAAGGTGACCAGGCGATCCACCATGCCCAGAAGAAGACGGTCCAATTCATGACCCATTGTTGACGATCATCATTCTCTGGTGCGAGACGCAAGCTTTCCTGCGCGATGGATTGAACATAAGCCCCTAACGTATCTGTAAAAGTATTCATGATATACAATGTCGGACCAATGATCATCATTGCAACGAATAAAAGGACAGCAAGCCCCATATTCACATTGCTCAAGTACCGGATTCCCTTACTCAGGCCAGTATAGGCAGAAATCATGAACAATACCGTTACGATGAGAATGATGACCAGCTGTATCCAGAACTGCTTCTCCAGTCCAAGCAGATACGTGAAACCACCATTTATCTGAGCTGCACCGAAACCAAGTGTAGTAGCGACACCTACAATGGTTGCGAATACAGCGATGACATCTACAACCTTCCCCCAAGGTCCTTTCATCTTATCACCGAAAATAGGTTCCAAGGTGGCACTGATTAAACCAGGCTTATCGTGACGGAATTTGAAATAAGCCAGTACCAGGGCGACGACGGCATAAATTCCCCATGCATGGACACCGTAATGGAAGAACGTAATCCGCATTGCATCTCTCAGTGCTTCAGCAGACCCCGGCTCCGCGAGAGGAGGTGTTTTGATGTATTGGGAAATCGGTGCGGCTGCACCATAGAAGACAAGCCCGATCCCCATACCGGCGCTGAAAAGCATGGCAAACCAGGTGGAATAACTGTAATCTGGCTTATCGTCCGGTTTTCCTAGCTTTATTTTTCCGTATGGACTGAAGATCATATAAAGACAAAAGACAACGAATAGGGAGACGATCAATAAATAGTACCATCCAAAATGGACAGAAATATACGATTGGATGTTCCCTGTAATCTTCTCCATACTTTTCGGAGCAAAGGATCCCCAAAAAGAGGCGAAAATCGTGATAGCCAAAGTGATCCAAAATACGGATGTCACTTTTTTATTGAACTCAGATCTGATTTTTCTCATATCATTCTCCTTTCTGTATTCAGATGTCCTTACATGTTTGATTAATAACCTATCTATTCGACGACTAAACAAATTTTTATTACTAAAGTAAAATGCGTTGAGTGTCGTTTAGCAAAGAGTATAAGTGGTCTAGACAACTATACGTTAAATCACATATACTCATATAAAGAGGTGATCCGTTTGAGTATTCTGTCAATTGTCAGCGGAAAAGTGTATGTAGGTGAAAATGGCTTCAAACGCACGAATCTTCATATTGAAGACGGTCAAATTGAAAGCATGGACCTGCAGATCCCAAATCATACAATCATCCAGCTGGAAGCTAATGATAAGGTGCTTCCAGGAAGAATTGATGGTCATATACATGGTACCCACGGATTTGATGTCATGGACGCTCGGATCGAGGCTCTCGAAGGTATTGCCTCAGCTCTCCCAAGTGAGGGGACGACAAGCTTCCTTCCGACGACCATGACAGCAGCTGATCTAGATCTTGAAAAAGCTTTATGTACGTTACAGGAATACATTGCGTCGCATAATACAAGAGGTAAAGCTGAAGTCATTGGTATCCATTTGGAGGGACCATTCATCTCTCCAGACAAAATCGGTGCCCAAAATCCTAACTATGTCCAAAAACCAGATCTGGCACGTTTCAGCCATTGGAATGAACGTGCTGGTAACCAGATCAAGGTCGTGACAGTTGCTCCGGAAATTGAGGGTGCACTTCCGTTCATAGAAGCGATTACGAAACGAAACGTTGTCGCGTCAATCGGTCATAGCAACGGGACCTATGAAGAAGTTCAGAAAGGGTTGGCTGCAGGGGCCTCCCAATTCACCCACCTATACAATGGAATGCGAGGAATGCATCATAGAGAGCCGGGAGTTGTTGGGGCGGCCTTCCTTTGCAGGGATATCCTTACCGAGATCATTACAGATGGTCTCCACAGTGCTCCTGAAATGGTTCATTTTGCGTATGAATTGAAAGGCCGTGAAAATTTGTTGATGATTACCGATTCAATGAGGGCGAAATGTTTAAACGACGGTGTATACGAGCTAGGCGGGCAGAACGTACGTGTAAACGGAGATAAAGCGACCTTAGAAGATGGCACGTTAGCAGGAAGCGTACTTACCATGCAATCTGCATTCATGAATATGAAGACATTTACAGGTGCGAATCTGGAAGATCTCATCCATATGACTTCCATCAACCCTGCCAAGCAATACGGGGTTTACGATCGTAAAGGATCCATCGATATTGGAAAAGATGCTGATTTGATCATTCTGGACGAAAACGATGACCTGAAAATGACGATTTGTCGTGGGCAAATCGCCTATTCGAAGAGGTGAAATCATGAACGTAGTAACAGTGAAAACGAAAGAGGAAATGAGTGCTACCGCTTCCAAATTGATTGTCGATAAATTACGTCAAAAACCTGAACTGGTTCTAGGCGTTGCGACGGGTGGAACCCCCATCGGTACCTATGAGGAGTTTGTCGATCGGGTGAAGCAGGAGGAATTGGATGTTTCCTCAATGCGCACGGTGAATTTAGATGAATACGTCGGCCTGCCTCGTGATCATGAGGAAAGCTACTGGCATTATATTTATACACATCTCTATAAGCCTCTCAAGCTTCCTGTAGAAAACGCATTCGTTCCTGATGGCTTAAGCAGGGATTTGGAAGCAGAATGCAATCGTTATGAGGAGGCAATCGAGAGCCTCGGGGGTGTCGATCTCCAGTTGCTAGGCGTCGGCCGGAATGGACATATCGGTTTCAACGAACCGGGGACGCCCATGGATTCAAGGACACATGTCGTTGAGTTGACAGAAAGTACACGTCAAGCGAATGCGCGGTTTTTCAATGATATTGAAGAAGTGCCGACCCAAGCGATTACAGTAGGCATTTCAACGATCATGAAAAGTCGATCGATTCTATTACTAGCATCCGGCCAGGAAAAATGTGCGGCTGTCGAAGCGCTGTTGGACGGGAAGGTAGATATCGAGTGGCCGGTCACGATATTAAATGGTCATCCAGACGTAACGCTTATCGTAACCGAAGACGCATACTGTAGTGATAAGGAGGACGATCATGCTTGATAAGCAGTCTGCTTTACCGTTATATTTTCAGGTTGAACAGTACATGTTGAACAAAATAAAAACGGGTGAATATAGGAAAGGCACCCTTATCCCGTCTGAACGTGAGCTCTCCGAACGATTCCAAATCAGTCGGATGACTGTACGGCAAGCGATCAACAATTTAGTCAATCGCGGGTTATTGACTCGGGAGCGTGGAAAGGGGACCTTCGTCGCCCAACCGAAAATCGCTTATCCGCTTAAAGGGGTTTTCAGTTTTACCGAGGACATGAAACGGAGAGGTCTTACCCCTTCTACACGGGTCGTTTCCTTTCACGTGGAATCGGAGCCTCCTCCTAAGGTTCTCAACGATCTTGCGTGTGAGGAAGGTGAAAAGGTCTTGAGGCTTGAAAGGATCCGATTCGCGAATGAGGAGCCGCTTGCCCTTGAAACAGCTTTTCTTCCTTATACATTGTTCAAGGATTTGACTGAGAAAGATACAGAAGGATCGATCTATGAATATGTCAGGAATCGCTTGCAGTTCGTCATCAAAAGGGCACAGCAGGAGATCGAAGCATCGATCGTAACCGAAAGGGACCGCGTTTTACTTGATCTTCCTTCTGAAAGTCCTGTATTGGTCGTCCATAGGACAACTTATACAGAGGAAGATATCCCGTTTGAATCCGTCAAAACCGTATTCCGTGGTGATAGGTATACGTTTTCAATCACAATGGACCATGAACAGGGGGAAGGGTGATGGGCTATTTAGGAATTGATGGAGGCGGGACGAAGACAACGATTGCTCTTGCTGATGAAGAAGGACAGGTGCTTTCCTACCAAAAAGGGGGACCAAGTAACCCGCTTTCCATATCAATGGACGATCTCAAGCATACGTTTAAGTCGCTGTTTGACACTATCCGTAATGAACAGCCCGCTGGATTTGAACATATACAAAGCGTCTGTGCGGGAATCGCTGGCTTAGAAAACTTTCACTCAAGGGACGAATTGCATACATATTTGAAAGATGCGTTTAAGCCTAATACCCGTGTAGAGTTATGTCCAGATGCATTGACGGCCCTCTATTCCGGTACGAATGGTGAACCCGGCATCGTGAACATTGCAGGAACCGGATCGATTGCATTTGGAGTTACAACGGACGGTGGGTTCGTCCGGACAGGAGGATGGGGGTACTTGTTGGATCAGTCGGGAAGCGGTTATGGCATTGGCCGGGATGCGCTGCAAACGGTCTTTCGTGCATACGACGGAATCATCCCACCTACGCCTTTGACAGATTACGTCCTCAAGAGGTTCAATGTGGCTACTCCTCCTGAGTTGATTCCTCATCTTTACAGTCATGTAAACAGCCGAATGAAAATTGCGTCTGTTTGTGAGGATGTTTTCCATCTAATGAGAACTGGAGATCAGACTGCAAGGAACATCATTGAAAAAGCAGCCTCAGACATGGCAGAAGGTATTCTTAACCTCATCAAACATCACTTTAATCGAGAGCAAGGAATCAACGTGGTTTTAACAGGAAGTGTGTTTAAGAGTAAGGATTTGATCGTGCCACTTCTAAAAAACAAACTCCCGACTGAAATCCAGTTGATTCAGCCGTCAACCCCACCTGTTGCCGGGTCCATCATCCAAAGCTATAAAGTCTTAAACGGTAAGTGTCCAAGTCAGTTCATCGAAAACCTTCATACCTCACTCGCTGAATGGGAGAAGGGTATGAAATAAAAAAGAGACCATTCGGTCTCTTTTTGTACGTTATTCAGCTTTTTTTATTAAATCCGCAACCAGTACGTATCTTTCAGGTGCCGCCCCTATGAATGCGAATGGATAGCAGGTCGTCAGGGTAAGGGTGGCCCGTGGTTTCGGGACGATGACCGTCCGATCGTCAGCATCGACGATCCTTGTTTTACGAATTTTATAGGTGAAGGTCCCAGCTGAAGTTGTGACGATGAGCTCGTCTCCGACGGTCACTTCGCCTAGACGCCGGAATACTGTATCCCTGTGACCCGAAAGGACACTATTGTCCTCCTCACCCGGCAGGACGCTGTCTGCAAAATGACCGACTCCCTTGCTCAATTCCTCTTCATCGGTCCCATGAATGATTGGCAGTGTTTCATCAAGCTTTGGAATGTACAAGTGCCCAATTTTTTCCCCTTCTTCAGGCTTTGTCTCATATAGCATAGGGCTAGACCCCTGATCAGAAATTACATCTTCTTCCTCAGGTAGGTCCGTTTCGCTCGGCTGATGTGCGAAAGCCATCCCCTTATAAAGCTTAAAGGCGTTTGTCGTAGAAAGGGCGACGCCAATGATAATGAAGGAAACAGCTGTCACCCATAACAAAATGCTCTTCTTTTTCATGTCCGATTAAGCGGCCGTCTTTTGACGTAACCGTCGAATCATCATCAATCCAGCAAGGACAAAGCCGATTCCTAGCATAGCAGCTTCCATGTAATGACCGGCAGTCTTGGGCATTTTTGCACCCTTAACGGTTTTCGTTACAGGGGATGCATTCGATGGTTCAGCAGATTGCTCAGCCGATCCTGTGACGATTTCCTCGACAACCTTCAGGTCCTCAGCCGCTTCCTGAATCTTTTCTGCTTCAACCAATTCTTCCGTAAGCAGCATGTCCAAAAGCAACGTTCCATTCAGATCGTAAATTTCGACTAAAAGTTTTGTTCCAGCTACCTCTTCTTCACTCATAGCTAAAAGCTGGTTGATCGTGATTGGTTCAGTCTTTCCATCCACGATTAAATAGAATTTTGCATCCAGCTGGAAGAGCGCAAGCATTTCACTCATGATGGCTGCCATTTCAGCCACTTGATCTTTCGTCAGATCCTCTGGATTTTCAAAATCACCAATCGCAAGGAGTCGTTCTGTCAGAGCATCCATTTTTTCTTCGATTGCCGGATCGTCGATGTCGATGGTCATCAAGTGGTTCATCAATGCATCAAGCTCTTCTTCTGTAATACCAAGTTCAGTGAAGAAGTCGTCCATTGTCGGAATTTCATCACCATACATGTATTCAAACAAAGCTTCTTCCAAGTCTTCAATATATTCGTATTGCTCGATGCTGTCGCCATTCTCTTCAAGCAGCGCGATCAATTCTTCATAGGTCAACTCATAGATTGTAAGAAGCTCATTGAGGGACTCTTCGTCGATTGGCGTCCCTTCATAAAGGTAGAATTCGACATCATCACGAAGATATTCATAGATCGTATACACATCAAGAACATCTTCACCCTCTTCTAGTTCTCCCATTTCAACGAGCAACCCGTTAAGCTCTTCACGGGTCAAATCGAAATCGTCTAGAATCGATTGTAAGTTTTCTTCGGATAATGGTGTGCCGATAAATTCCTGCAGCATTTCGATCGAGTCGAAATCGGCTAAAGTCATTTCAAAAAAGGCGAGCTCTTCCTCCAGCTCTTCTTGCGTCCATCCGATCTGCTCAAGATAAGCGTCTAGCTCGGATTGTTCAATGGCTGCCAACGCAGACATCGGAACCAGTAATACTGTGATACTAAAAACAATTGCTAACACATGTTTCATCAATGTGCCCCCCTGTATGTGTATAGAAACAAGATAATTATATAGATATATTTTTTAGTTGGATACAGGATATGATTGGTAATTTTCAAACAATAAACCGCTTTCAGACACCGAAATAACGGAGTAACCAATATAAGCATGTGATGGTAACCATGGAAAGGATTGTGGAGATGGCTGAACCTACCGATGCGAAGTAAGGATCCCCGTCATATTTTCTTGCGTATAGCGCTATGGTCGGTGCCGATGGTGTAGCGGAAACGAGTATCGCAACAACGAGGAGTGTCTGGTTTATAGGTAGTAAGAGAAGTGGAAAGAGACAAAGCGGAATGATGAGAAGCCGCATTGATACGGCGCTCCAAATGTATCTGTTTTGGATATAATGCCACACTTCGGTTCTATTCAAATTGGCGAGCAGGATCCCAATGATGAGCATGGAAAGGGGGATGGTTGGAAGCCCGACCATTTCGAACAGTGTATGGACCTGTGCCGGCCATTGAAAAGGAAGGAGAAAGAGGATGAATCCAACGAGTGTGGCTAACACTCCCGGATTAAAGATTAACCACCTCCAAGAGAAGGAGGCATTGGAGCGGGCAATCATATAAATTCCGTACGTCCAAATCAACACGATATAGAAAAAATTGAAAACAGCGGTATAAAGAATCCCAACCTGACCGAGCAGGATATAAATGATTGCATAGCCGATGAAGCCTTGATTACCGAATACAATCAGACCTTCATACACACCTTCTTGTTCTGCTTGTAATTTTGCCGACCTGCGTAATACGAACCCGAATGAGCAAGCAACGACGATGGCTGTCACAGACAGGAGCAATAACCAGCTGAATTCATGAAGATAGCGTTCTTCATATGGAAAGTCCAACGAATAAAGGATAAGTGCCGGTAGGGTTATGTAGAGGACAAGCTGGGTCAATACATAATCAGAACCATCAGGAAGTACGCGTGTTTTACGTGCCATGTAACCAATGACGGTAATACCGTAAAGCATGATCATCTCCCAAACTAAAGACATCATTTCTTCCATACGAATTCCTCCCCCAATGCAGGGTATGAGAACGTTTGGGCGATGGTGCAGAATGGCAGATTCAATTTTAAGAGGAGCGTGTAGGTGCATCACATTTCCCTCCCCAGGAAGGTGAATCGCGATTCAATGGCGTATTAGTATTAGTAGAGTAATAGGAAGAGTGGAAGGAGTTTTCGAATTGACGTCCAAATTGCCCGATCATATCAGAAATGAACTTGAATTACCGATCATCTCTGCACCGATGTTTCTCGTATCAAGCCCTGAGCTGGTCATTGAAAGCTGTAAATCAGGCATCATCGGTTCATTTCCAACATTGAATGCACGAACGGAAACGATTTTAGAAGAGTGGATGGAAAGGATCCGTTGTGAATTAAATGACGTGAAACAAGAGGATCCGAACAGAAAGGTCGCACCATGGGCAGTGAATCTGATTGTCCACCGGTCGAACCAACGTTACGAGAAGGACCTTGAAATCGTAAAAAAATATGAACCACCGATTGTCATTACATCTCTCGGGAATCCATCTGCAGTCATTGAAATCGTCCATTCCTACGGTGGACTCGTTTTTTCAGATGTTTCCACGATCCCCCATGCGAAAAAAGCTGCTGAAACAGGTGTAGATGGACTCATTCTTGTTTGTTCTGGAGCAGGTGGACATGCAGGCACCATCAACAGCTTCGCATTTGCAGGAGCGGTAAAGGAATTCTGGGATGGCATCACGATACTTGCTGGTTGTATTTCAAACGGCAGAGATGTGCTCGCCTCTCAAGTATTAGGGATGGATCTGGCCTACATGGGTACAAGGTTCATATCTGCAAAAGAAAGCTTTGCGTCGGATGAATATAAAGAGATGCTCATCGAATCCGTCTTGGATGATCTCATCTACACTGATGCCTTCACCGGAGTGAGCGCCAATTATTTGAAAAACAGCATCATGAAAGCGGGCATCGATCTTGAAAAACTGAAGAGCAAGGAAAAAGTCGATCTCTCTACACTAAATCAATCCGATTCAAAAGCATGGAAGGACATCTGGTCTGCTGGACAAGGTGTCGATCAGATCCAAGCTGTCCAACCGGTCAAAGAAATCGTCGACGAGCTTAAAAAAGAGTACGAACAAGCCCAAAAGGGACTTTTCGTACCTACAACATAGACATGTGAGGCATGGCTTCCGATAGGAGGTCATGCTTTTTTATTATGGAAGAGCACGAACCTCTCTCTACATTCGTTGCCGTTTCGCCCTCTCGACCGTGGTACTTGTCTCATATACTGCGGTAAGACAAGTTAGAGGTGGAGAGAGAATGGCAACAAAATTGACTGGGCGTGTCGTACATCCTGATGATCCAGATTATTCAGAAGCCCGAACGAATCTTAATCTTTATAGGTCGAAGTTCCCAGGGGTAATCGTATTTTGCCAGGATGAAATGGATGTGTTGAATGCGTTGAAATATGCACGTGAAAAGGACATCCCTTTTCGCGTAAGGAGCGGCCGGCACAGCTATCAAAACTTTTCTATACTGAACAAAGGCCTTGTCATCGATATAAGCGAAATGACTAAAGTTTCGGTAAACGTAAACCGGAACACGTCTGATATTGAGGCAG
This sequence comes from Pseudalkalibacillus sp. SCS-8, assembly GCF_040126055.1. Taxonomy (NCBI): domain Bacteria; kingdom Bacillati; phylum Bacillota; class Bacilli; order Caryophanales; family Fictibacillaceae; genus Pseudalkalibacillus; species Pseudalkalibacillus nanhaiensis. The sequence continues at coordinate 2,177,106 of NZ_CP143541.1, read as the reverse complement.
GAGCCGATTTAGGCCATGTCTATCAATCGTTGTGGAAGTACGGACGTGCGCTGCCCGGTGGCACAGAATATAGTGTCGGTCTCGCAGGCCTGACATTAGGTGGAGGCATCGGTTACTTATCACGGATCTTCGGTTTGACCTGCGATAACTTACTCGGTGTAAGGATCGTCATCCCAAAAGGAGAGGACAGTGCACAGGTTGTTGAGGCAACGAGGTGGAAAAACCGCGAGTTGTTCTGGGCATGCTGTGGCGGTGGTGGAGGAAACTTTGGAATCGTCACGCAGTTCAAATTCCGAGTGCATCCGATTGATACGGTTTCCATCTATCGTATGGAGTGGGATTTTGATCAATTGGAAAAAGCATATGATGCATGGCAAAACTGGGCTCCTTTTACGGATGAAAAGCTAACGTCAAGCATTGAACTGCATGCGAAAAGTCAAAATCTGATTTTTTCAGAGGGTCAATATGTCGGCTCGAAGGAAGAGTTGAAGAAGTTATTGAAGCCGTTGGTGAAAGAGACAGATCCCCGAAAAATACAGATTGCCACGGTTCCCTTCAATAAAGCGTTTGATTATTTCAATTACCCTGCAGGAAATGAACCTGCCTATTTCAAACGATCAGGATCATTCATTTATGAACCGATTCCCGAGCGTGGTATCCAAATCATGAAAAAGTTTTTGGAAAATACACCTAATGAAAATGCGTCCATATGGCAGCAATCGTTAGCAGGAAAGGTCCAGTCGGTCAGCCCGACTGAAACGGCTTTCTATCACAGAAATGCGCTGATTGCCCAGGAATACAATACGACCTGGAATAAGGGAGAAGACGCAAAGGATTTTGTCGAGTGGGTCGTCGCTTTACGAAAACATATGAGTCCCTATACGAAAGGCGACTACGTCAACTGGCCGGATCTATCCATCCGTGACTGGCCAACCTCTTATTACGGTGAAAACTTCGACCGCTTACGAAAAGTGAAAACCCGGATCGACCCGATGAATGTGTTCAACTTCAAGCAAAGTATTCCGCCATTTTGGCGTTAGAGGAATAATCGTAAGCTCGAAAACAAATAGATGTTTAATACTTGGTCCCAGCAGAAATGTTGGGGCTTCTTTGTTTTTTTGCTAAAAATTACAACAATATTTAAAATTTTTAGTTTGCAAGTAAAATTAAAGCGTATAATGGACTTACGCACAAGGGGGAAACGATATGAAATGGTTGTTTTATTTGCTTTTTCTGATTCTTTATTTTTTTATCACATTTTTTGGCTACGGCCCCATTCTCTTTGGGGATTCGAACAAACAGGAACTAATAAGCGGACTTGTTATCGTCACACTCTTAGAGGTTGTTCTTTCATTCTTTTTTATAAGATGGATGTTGAAGAACAAAATGAACAAGCTCCTAATCGCACCCCCATTCCTTTTTATACTGGCTGTGATTATCTTTTTCTCAGGAATCTGGCGGTAATCTGAGGTTGGGGTTCAAAAGGTAAGAGGCTTGTTCTCGTAAGCACCTGTACATAACGTATAGGTGTTTTTTTGTGGCTTGAACCACCTTTTGATCAACTAGGTGAAAATTACCAGTGGAAAGCGAACGTATATTCGCTTACAATAAGACATAAGATATAGAACAAACGTTCTTATTGGGAGTGACTGAGGATGGAGATTGATTATTCGACCTTTGAAAAACGTACGATCCTTTGTATCGACATGAAAAGTTTCTTTGCAAGCTGTAGTGCGGTGGAGAGAGGCTTGGACCCGCTGACGTGCTATCTGGTCGTGGTCGGGGATACCGAACGGCAGGGCAGTGTCGTATTGGCCGCTTCACCGATGATGAAGAAGGAGTTCGGGATCCGAACGGGAAGCCGGTTGTTCGAAGTACCTGATGATCCGCGCATCCACATCGTCAATGCGCAAATGCGCCTGTACCTCAGGCGTTCGACCGATTTGACCCGTTTGTTCAACCGCTATGTACCGAAGGATTCCATCCATACGTACAGCGTGGACGAAAGCTTTTTGCAAGTGGATGGAACCGAACGACTCTGGGGAGACGGATGGGAGGTCGCCCGCCGGATTCGCGAGGAAATATGGGAGAAATACGGCCTTCCGTGTGCAATCGGCATCGGGCCGAACATGCTGCTTTCGAAAATCTGTCTCGACCTTGAAGCGAAGAAGAAAGGGATTGCCGAGTGGACGTACGAGGATGTGCAACGGAAGTTGTGGAAGGTCTCGCCGCTCAGCCAGATGTGGGGAATTGGTCCCCGCTTAGAGAAGACGCTCAACCGGATGGGAATTACCTCTGTCGGTCAATTGGCGAACTATCCGTTGAAATTGCTTGAGAAAAAGTTCGGGGTCATGGGGAATCAACTGTATTACCATGCCTGGGGTGTCGATCTGTCTGAAATCGGTGCGCCGATCATGCAAGGGCAGATCAGCTATGGAAAGGGGCAGATCTTGCTTCGGGATTATACCGACCGGAAAGAAATTCAGCACGTCATCCTCGAAATGTGTGAGGAAGTCGGAAGGCGTGCACGGACTGCCCGGAAGGCCGGACGTACGATCAGCCTCGGTGTCGGCTACAGTAAGGATGAAGGCGGGGGCGGCTTCCACCGTTCGCGCACGATTGCAGACCCGACGAACATCACGATGGATTTGTACCGCGTCTGCCTCGAGCTGTTTGATGAATTTTACGGAGGTCAGACGGTCCGGAAGCTCTCGATCACCTTATCCAATGTGTGTCCAGACGATGAAATGCAGCTGTCTTTATTTGAGCTCGATCGGCCGAAAAAACGGGTGCTCGGCTATACGATGGACCAGATCCGTGAGAAATATGGCGGAGACGCCCTCCTGCGTGCTGTATCGTATACACCTGCTGGAACCGCAAGACATCGCAGCCGTCTTGTCGGTGGACATAAAGCGTAGAAAGGAGTGTGGGTCGATTGAGTATTCGTGATCGCGGCACCATCAAATGGACGTCGATGATGCTACCGGAGCACGTCAGGCTGCTTCGGGACTGGAAGGAAGAAGAGCGTCTCCGGAAAAGGCCGGAGCTTGATGAACAGAAGCTTGAAGAGATGAACGAGACGATTCATGAGGCGATGGCCTACAACCTGGCGCTATCCTTCGTCTATTTTGAACAATACGATTATAAAATGCTCGTCGGTCATATCCATTATGCCGATCCGGTAAAAAAGGAGCTGCGGATCGTCGATGAATTCGGGGACCGCTATGACCTGAAGCTGCAAGACATTCTCGATATTCGTTACTTATAATACGATGAAACACCCTCCTGAAAAGGAGGGTGTTTTTTTACGGATAGAGCAGTGGATCCGGAGCCGTGTTATCTGTTTCTTTACCCTTATTTAGCTGAGGCCGAGATTTCAGGGCACATAAACATCGTTTCATTACCCTCATTTGGCTGAGGCCGAGATTTCAGGGCAAATAAACAGCGTTTCATTGCCCTCATTTGGCTGAGGCCGAGATTTCAGGGCAAATAAACAGCGTTTCATTGCCCTCATTTGGCTGAGGCCGAGATTTCAGGGCAAATAAACAGCGTTTCATTGCCCTCATTTGGCTGAGGCCGAGATTTCAGGGCAAATAAACAGCGTTTCATTACCCTCATTATGCTGAGTACCGAGTTTTCAGGGCAAATAAAACCGCATTCTATGTTTTTTTGGACGTAGTCCGAAAAATATTCCAAATTAATCCTTCCCAAATAGAAAATAGTGGTATATAATCATAACTGTATTAATAATCATAATACAGTTAGAACAGATAATACAGTTGACGCAGATGGGAGGGTGTATATGTTTGATTTGGATGTGCGTAGCCGAAAGCCGATATATGAACAGTTAGTGGATCGATTCAAAGAGCTGATCATCAGTGAAGTGATGAAGAAAGATGAGAAACTCCCCTCTGTAAGAGTGTTGGCCCAACAGCTGACGATTAATCCGAATACGATTCAGAAAGCGTATCGGGAGCTGGAGACGCAAGGCTATATCTATTCAATCAAAGGAAAAGGGAGCTTTGTGAGTGAAACGACGCATGTCGTTAACACGGAAAAGCTTGAGAAAGTCCAAAAAGAACTGACTAAACTCATACTGGAAGCCTTATATCTAGGGATGACGGTACAAGAGTTACAAACACTCGTGGAAGAAATAGAGAGCACAATAGGGGGAGGGGAACAAGATGATCGTAGTGAATGAAATTGCCAAGAAGCTTGATGACACAGATGCGTTGACGGATGTTTCCTTTTCAATTAAGAAAGGATCCATTTATGGTCTGCTTGGTTCAAACGGAGCAGGAAAGACGACCTTGTTGCGCATCATTGCAGGGGTTTTAAAAGAAAGCGGAGGAAGCATCACGGTGGATAATCAACCTGTTTTTGAAAACAGGAAGGTGAAAGAGCGGCTGATCTTCCTGCCGGATACGCTTTACTTCTTTTCACAGTACACGGTACGACAGATGGCGAATTTTTATAGCAGCATCTATCCGAGATGGAATGAAGAACGTTTTCTAAAATTGAAGGAAGTCTTTGAAATCGATGTGAACAAGAAAATCCAGAAATTTTCAAAAGGGATGCAGCGACAGGTCGCATTCTGGATTTCTCTCTCGGCCATGCCTGATTACCTGATCCTTGACGAACCGATTGACGGTTTGGATCCGGTCATGAGGAAGAAAGTAAAAAATTTGATGTTGCAGGATGTCGCAGAACGGGAAATGACCGTTTTGATTTCGTCCCATAACCTGAGAGAGATTGAAGATATTTGTGACCATATCGGCATTTTACATAAAGGAAAGCTTCTTCTTGAAAAAGATCTGGATGACTTGAAGTCCGATACACATAAAATCCAGATTGCATTCAAGGATGGTGTGCCGGCTGGTTTATTTGAAAATATGAAACTGCTCTATAAAGAGGAGCGCGGGAGTGTCCTTCTTTGTATCGTGAAGGGACCGGCTGACGAGATTACGGAACATTTCGAAGCGTATAAACCAGTCATCTTCGATATGCTGCCGCTCACTTTAGAAGAAATATTCATTTATGAGATGGGGGATGTAGGCTATGCAATCGAAAACGTCCTGGTTTAATCGAGAAATCGTCATTCAGAGCTTCCGGAATGTCGGGTGGGTGAGCATCGTCTATCTGGTTGGCCTGCTTTTGATCCTGCCACTCCAATTGATCATGATCTGGAGCAATCAGCAAGAATACAACCATTGGTACTACACACAAAAAAACGTGTTCACCATCAATTTTGAGCTGCAATTGATTTTACTTTTCCTCATCCCGGTGCTCCTCGGAATGTTCCTATACCGGTATTTGCAGATGAAAAGTGCGTCAGATTTCATACATAGTCTGCCGATCAGCCGCACTCAGATTTACACGCAATATTTCATCATCGGAATCGTGTATTTACTTATTCCCGTCCTGATTACCGCAATCATGTTGTTTGTGTTGCAAGGACCGCTGGAGATGGGTCAGCTCTATACGAAGATGGATGTGTTGGAATGGGCTGGTCTCACGTTTTCTAATCTGTTCGTCATCTATGCGGCGTGCGTATTCATTGGTACGCTGACTGGAATTACGGCGGTCCAAGGCGTTTTGACGTACATCTTACTCTTGTTTCCAGCAGGTATAACAGCATTGTTTTACTTGAACGCCCAATACTTTTTGTTCGGATTTGAACCGGATTATTATTTCAATATGCGTTTGGAACGTTTTTCACCGATAACTGCCGCACCGATGATTCAAAACTCAAATTCAGAGATCGGTTTGACGCAAGGCTTGATCTATTTATTAGCAGGTATCCTGTTTTATGTAGTAGGGATGCTCATTTATAAGAGACGGAAAGTCGAAGGTGTAGCACAAGCGCTCGTTTTTCAACAGATGAAACCCGTCTTTAAGTACGGGGTGACCTTCTGTACGATGCTCGTTGGTGGCGTGTATTTCGGTGAAACACAGCATAGTATCATATGGATCCTTGTCGGTTATGGCCTCGGTTCTATTGCAGGATACTTAGTTGCTGAAATGATCCTTCACAAAACATGGCGGGTCTTCAACCAATTGAAAGGTTATGTCATTTATGTCCTCGTCGCTGGATTGGCAATTCTCATTTTGCAATTCGACGTAACTGGATTTGAAAATCATGTTCCTGCAGCGAATAAAATCGACCGCATCTATTTCGGGCAGCATGCTTACGCGTACACAAACCAGGACGATGCAGAATTTGAATCCGTGGAGAAACCTTACTTGGAGACAGAAGAAAATATCCAAGCTGTGCGGAAGCTGCATCAGCAAATTATAGAGAACAAAGATGATTTGGATGATCTTTTCCGATACCGAAATCACATAAGCCATCAGACTGTATTCCTCGCCTATGAATTGAAGAATGGGGATAAAATCATCCGGGAATATCATGTTCCGCCGACAGACGAATTCCAGCCTTATTTAAAGCCGATTTATGAATCGATGGAGTATAAGGCGTACACCGAGCCGGTTCTTTCGGTGAATACAACAGATGTGACAAGGATTACGGTTCATCCTGATAAGCCACTTACAAAACAAAATCAAGGAATCATCATCCAAGAACCGGAAAAGATTGAGGAAGCTATTCAGGCCTTGAAGGAAGACATCAAAAACCAGCCGTACACAGACTATCTTCATAGGGGACTCGAATCAAACATCCAAATCAGTTTGTCTGGGGATCGTGAAGGTCTCCATACCACGTTCAGTAAATCATTCACCAATTTTGAAACGTGGCTTGAAAAAGAAGGACTGTTGAAGCAAGCAAGGACCACAGTTGAAGATATCGATTATGCGATTGTGTTACCGACTAAGAAAAACCGAGATCCATATGATTTCCATCAAATCTCTTTTGAAGAATTGCTAAAACGAGATGGGGGAATGAAGATCACCTCCAAAGCCGAATTGCAACAAACCATGGATACTGTCATGTGGCAAGACCCGATGAATCCTTACGTGGTTATTTTCAAGTACAAAGATTCCAAGCACCGTGATATCCGTAGCTTCAACGAATACAATGTACCGGACTTTATAAAAAAACATTTTGAATAAACGGAGGTGAACCAATGTGGCGACATCTTTAATGAAAGCAAGCGAAGTCGATTTCAGCTTTATCTATGAGACATTCGCAGAACGGGTTTATAAGGTTGCGATCATGATTACGAAGGATGCGTATCTCGCAGAGGATATCGTGCAGGAAACATTCATCAAAGCCTATAAAAAGATTGAGTCGATCCTGGATTTGGAGAAAATCGGAGCCTGGCTCTCGACGATTGCCTCACGCACGGCCATCGACTTCATTCGGAAAGAGAAAAGGTCAGGCATGACTCCTGTAGAGGATATCCTTTTCACCGAACGATCGAGGGCTGTTGATAACGTCGAGCAGACGATCGAGCATTTGTGGCTGAAGCAGGAAATCACGCAAGAGGTCCTTCAGTTGAAACCTGAGCTTCGCAATGCGTTTCTGTTGAAATATAATGAAGGAATGAAGGAAGAGGAAATCGCCTCACGTTTACAGCTTCCGCTCGGTACGGTCAAATCAAGACTGTACCGTGCGCGCAAGCAGATCAAGAACGAATTAAAATTTGACATGACTGCCTGAATACAAAAAGGACACTTAAGATGCAGGGGATCCACATCAGAAGTGTCCTTTCAAAATAACTTTTAAGGGGGTTGTGTTCATAAGTTTCGGGTTCCTCCACATACATGTGGGGGTCTTTTTTTATTTTCTTTTATTCTTTGATGTTTTTATTCGGTAAAGCGCTCACGGCGGACATTAACGTTTAGTTGAGATGTTAAAAAGGGAAAGATAAGGCAAGAAGCGAATTGTACCTGATATATGTGGAGAAAAAGAGGTTAGAGCATGGGAAAACGAAAATGGATCAAGAAGATCAGTATCGTCATCCTTATTATTGCGTTGTTCGTCTGGTTGAATCGAACATTCCTGGACATACCACCTGAAGAGATCCGGAATTGGGTCATGTCGTTCGGGTGGATTGCCCCTGGCGTATATTTGGTCATTTTTGCGTTCAGACCTTTCATTCTATTTCCCTCATCGTTATTGGGAGTCGTTGGCGGGCTCGCATTCGGCTTCTGGTTCGGTGTCCTATTGACGGTAATCGGAACGACTTTAGGAGCGGTTCTCTCATTTTTAGCCGTCCGTAAGCTTGGCATTTCGTTCGGTAAAATTCCATCCAAGAAGAAATACGATGGATTGAGGAAACAGATTGATGAAAAAGGCTTCATCATTCTATTGATATTAAGGTTGATACCATTTTTACATTTTGATTTCATAACGTATTTGAGCGCCGTCTCCAATATCCGTTTCCGGGATTATTTATTTGCGACGATACTCGGGGTGATACCAGGATCCGCGATTTACTGCGGGATCGGAAGCAGCTCCTACTCGGGTGGAAATGAACTATTGCTTTTCTCAATTATCAGTTTGATCATCCTGACCTCGATTCCGATTTTGTTCCGTAAAAAACTGTTTACGATGCTTGCCATGCGAGCAGACCAAGAATAACGAATGTGAAAGGAGAGCTGATCCATACTTATGACAGACAATAACGTGAAAGCGATTGTTTTCGATGTATACGGTACCTTGTTTGATGTCCATTCGGTTATTGAGGAGTGTGAACGGCAATTTCCTGAAAAAGGAGAGACGATCAGTCAAATCTGGCGGAAGAAGCAGCTCGAATATTCGTTCCTGAGAGGTTTGATGGGGAATTATCGACCTTTCTGGGAAATTACGAAAGATGCATTACGCTACGCATGTATGGCAGAAGACGTAGAGTTGACACCGGATAAAGAAAAAAAGCTGTTGGAATCCTATAAAAAATTAGATCCTTATAAAGAAGTGGAAGGGGTCCTCTCGCAGCTCGAGGGTTATCAACTGGCTGTATTTTCAAATGGATCGGAAGAAATGCTGCATCCCTTGATTGAGCACCATAATTATCAAGGTTATTTCGATCAGCTGATCTCCGTAAATGGAATCAAACAATTCAAACCGCATCCATCCTCCTATCTGTATGCGTTAGAGCAGCTTGGTGTGGAGAGAGATGAAGTTCTGTTCTTGTCCTCGAACACGTGGGATATTGCCGGTGCGAAGACGTTCGGTTTCCAAGTTGCATGGGTGAACCGATCAGGTGGTATAATGGATGAACTCGGGGTCACACCTGATTATGTCGTCAGTGACCTGACCGAGCTATTCGAGTAAGAGATAAAGCTGAGGAGATTACATGTCAAAGAATGTATTGCTTATCGGAGGTGGCCATGCCCACCTTTCTTTATTGAAAAATATGAAAGAAAACAAGCTTCCTGATTGTGAAGTGACACTTTTGAATCCAACATCGACCTATTATTATTCCGGGATGTTTTCGGGTTACGTGGAAGGCATCTATTCCCTCGAGGAGCTGGAAATTGATCTAGAGGAGTTATGTCAACGGTCTGGTGTCCAATTCTTTAAAGGAACGGCGATGAGTGTCGATGCGAAACAGAAGATGGTCCTCACTGAAAAAGGGGACATCCTTTCCTTTGATGTCCTCTCATTCGATATCGGAACAAGGCGGAAAGGGATCGCTGAATTACCGGACTCGGATCGTATTTTCCACTTGAATCGAAAAGAGCAGATCAAGGCGCTTGGCAAGGATTCGAGTAAACGTGGTGAGGTGGTCATCGTCGGCGGAGGTGCAGCAGGCATTGAGCTCAGTTTCTCCATCAAGGCCTGGAAAAAGAAGCACAGTGATGATGGCCATGTAAGATTGATCAGTGCTTCACCCATTTACGGCGAATCAAAAGAGAGCAGCTGTCAGAAACAACTGAAAGAGAAGCTGCTTCAAGCGGGTGTCGAGCTTCATGAAAATGAACGGATCAGTGATGTTCGTGATGGTAAAGTGACCGTGGGCGAGGAAACGTTCCGGTACGATTCGTTGTTATGGATGACCGGATCTGAAGCGCCTAAATTGTATAAAAGCTCAAAGCTTCCCATTGATGAAGAGGGCTACCTCCTTGTCGAGGATACACTACAAGTAAAGGAGTATCCGTTTATTTTCGGCTCAGGAAATGGTGTGACAGTGAGGGAGTACCCGGATATTCCAAGGAATGGCGTCATGGCGGTCCGCCAAGGGGAGGTTTTGTGGGATAATCTTTCCGGTTTCTTAGGATCTGGAGAAGGTTATCACTTCAAGCCGCAAAAGCGGTATTTGACGATTCTTTCAACTGGTGCCCGTCACGGCTACCTTCGCTACGGTGGACTTTGTACGTCCGGGAAGCTCGCCTGGAAGCTGAAGAATAAGATCGACCAAAAGTTCATGTCGACGTTTAAATGATAAAGAAGGAGTGCCGAGTCGGCACTCCTTTCTTGTGATTCGGGTGATGAAGGATAAAACAGCGTAGGCAGTGGAAATGTCCTTCATCCTACACCCACAAAAAGATTACACGAAAAAAGCTGACCCATCGCTTTTCAAAGCGGGATCAGCTTCTTCTTTTTAATTATGCATCCATTGCTTGTTTCCGTTCTTTACGAGCTTGCTTGAAGAAGAAGAGCTCATAGATCACTGGGACAATGATCAAGGTGAGGAATGTCGAGGTCGTTAAGCCACCAATAACGACGATCGCATGCCCCTTTGAAATCAACGTTCCAGTAGAGGTTGTAAAGGCTAATGGTAATAATGCTGCAATCGTTGCGAAAGCCGTCATCAAGATTGGACGCAAGCGTGTTTTACCAGCTTCCAATAGAGCTTCGCGAATTGCCATGCCTTTTTCAAATCGGTTCTGTCCGATTCGATCCACAAGTACGATTGCGTTGGTCGTAACGATTCCAATCAACATCAACACACCAATCATCGCACTGATGGAGAGTGGTTCACCCGCCAACCATAGTCCTCCGATTGAACCGATTGGAACAAAGATCAAGGAAGATAGGATGATGAACGGGATACGTGCTTTTCCGAATGTAATCAGCATCGTAAGATAGACAAGACCAATCGCAACCAGCATTGCGAGTCCAAGCTGTTGGAAGGTCTCTTCCGTTTCATCACTTCCGCCGCCACCCTCAAGGGAAACGCCTTCAGGTAGCTCTACATCAGACTTCACACCAGTGATGACGTCGTTCGATACCTTTTGGATGTTCTGTCCTAAGATTTGAGCTGATACCCGAGCAAACACTTTGCCATCAAGCTTTTGAATCGAAGAGACATCTTCAACCTGTTTCACTTCTGCAAGCTCGGAGAGTGCAACTGGCCCTTTACTTGTAAAAATTTGCAGCTCTTCAAGCTCATCGAGAGACGTGAGCTTCTCATCGTATTGAAGCGTGACTGTAGGTTGTTCTTCCCCGATCGGGAGTTCTCCGACTTTCACGGGCTTCGTTTGTTCGCTGATGATCCCGAGGATCATAAATCCGGATACGCCGTATTCTGAGGCAGCCTCCGGGTTAATTTCAACCTTCCATTGCGGCTGCTTTTCAGAGAAATTATTGCTTACATAGTCCAAATCATCGTTCTTTTTCATATATGCTTCAACCTCGGCAGCTGCTTCCTGCAACTTATCAAGGTCGTTGCTGTATAGATCAATGTTCACTTCATTGTTCGTTGGAGGTCCACCAGATTGAAGCTCTTGGACACTCACTACTGCTTCGTCGCTTTCAGCAATGACGATCTTTTTCATCTCATCTTCCAACGTATCAATGATTGCACTGACATCTGCAGACTCTTCGAGGTTGATGAAGTAGTTTGCCACGTTTTCGCGCTTCAGACCGGTCTGGAAGTCACGACTGCCGACAGCCGCAGTTACATCCTTGATTCCTTCTTGTCCCTCGAAATATTCTTCAACCTGTAATGACACTTCATTCGTGTTTTCAAGGGTCGTTGATGCTGGCATTTCGACTGAGGCAATCAACGTTTTTTGTTCTTCATTCGGTAAGAAGACGAAGCCGAGCTGAGATGTTAGGAAGAAGGATCCTCCCAATAATACAAATGAAAGGATGATGACGATCGCTTTATGGTTCAATGATTTTTTGATCAAATTCACATAAACCTTTTGCAGCCACGTCACTTTCTCTTCGTTATTCACATTTTTAAAGGATACTTTTGCAAGGATTGGTACGATCGTTACCGCAACAATCAATGAAGCGAGTAACGCATACACGATTGTCAAAGCGAACGGAAGGAAGAATTCTCCTGTCACACCACCGACAAAGCCTAAAGGTAGGAATACAACCACCGTTGTCAACGTGGAGGAAACGATCGCTTTCAGAATTTCTTTGGTCGAGCTTAAAATAAGCTCGTTGCGATCCTCGGTTCCGTTACTTTTTCGTAGTCGCCGGAATATGTTTTCAATAACGACGATACTGTCATCGACGACTCGACCGACTGCAACGGCCATCCCACCAAGGGTCATGATGTTCAACGTAATATCCATGCGATCCAAGAAGATCGCACCGATCAATAAAGAGAGCGGAATGGAAATGATGGCGATGATCGTCGCCCGGAAGTTCCTCAAGAACAATAGAACAGCTAAGGAAGCGAAAAGGGCACCATACAAGCCTTCTTTAACGAGCTTCTCAACAGATTGCTTAATACCGGAAGCCTGATCAAAACCGATCGCATAATCGACTTTGTCGTCATACTTCTCTAATGTGGAAATGATTTTTTCGGATACTTCAACGGTGTTCGCGCCTTGCTTTTTCGTAATCGCTGCAGATAAAGCTTCCTTCATGTTGTAACGGGTAATTTCATCGCTTTCAGAGGTTTCTTCCACCTTCGCAATATCACCTAACGTGATTGCTTCAGTGGCTCCGGTTGGCGGTGTCGCTTCCCCCCCGGAAGGAGGTCCTGCATCACCCGTACCAGATGGTGGGCCTTGCTGTTGTGGAGCTTCGCCTGTTGAGCCGGCGTTGACCTGCAATGCTTTCAATTCCTTGATTGTTTCAATTTTCTCTTCTACACGAACAGGTACAGAGATGATTTCCTGTTCGATTGAACCAGCAGGGAAGGACATGTAATGCTGGTTGATTGTATCTTTGACCTGATTCAGGTTCAATCCATATTGTTTGGCTTTCTCTTTATCGACGGTGATGATGATGGATTCATCTTCTAATCCCCCGACAGAAATGTTGTTGACTCCAGAGATCTTGTTGATTTCTGGCACGAGTTCATTCTCGACGAAAGCCTTGAAATTTTCATCCTCTCCAACAGGGAATAAGGAGATGTTATAAATTGGGAAGGCACCGAAAGAAAAACGGTTCACTTCAGGTTTTGCGTTTTCAGGTAAATCAGCATCTTCAATTAAGCTTTCAATCTCACGCTCTACATCATCCAAGTTCGTGGAGAAAGGAAATTCCAGATTGATGACAGAGAAGCTTTCGAAAGATTGACTTTGCATCTTTTTAACATCATTCAATGCTTTCAATTGCTCTTCGAGTTTGTCGGTGACTTTCTCATTCACATCCTGGGTGGAAGCACCCGGATAGACCACTTGTACAGACATTTGTGGAAATTCGATATCCGGTAACAGATCGACCTTCAAATTACTGAACGAATATAAGCCGCCAACAACTAGTAAAACCCCGAAAATAATGACGGCAATCGGGTTTTTTAGACTGAATTTGGTTAAGAAACTCAATTCTTCGCCCCCTTATGTAGGTAAAAATGATTTCAGTGCTCATATGTGAATTTTCACATATACACCCTAAGTATAATGGATTAGTGAGAAGGTGCAACTATTTTGAATCTGATTTTGTGTAAATTTTGTGATAAGATGGATTCAATTAACATGAAAGTAGGATCAAAATGGCTTTACGATACGCGATACTCGGGTTATTAACTAAGAAACCCTCAACCGGATATGAACTGAATCAACAGTTTAAAGAAACGATGATTCATTTCTGGTCAGCTCATCATACACAGATATATCGGGAATTGATCAAGTTAGAGGAAGAAGAGTGGGTGAGTTCCGTCATTTACCCACAAGAGGATTCCCCCGATAAGAAGGTGTACACGATTGAAGATCAAGGAAGAGAAGAACTGCTGAAGTGGCTTCTGAACTACAAAGTTGAGCCCCCTAAACTGAAGGACCAACAGCTGTTAAGGGTCTCAATGTTCCATCTGATTGACCCGGACGATGCGATTCGCTTTTTGGAAAAAAGTAAAGAGCATCACCGCATTGGGGTTCATCATATGAACGTATGGCAACAGACCCAATATCCGACCAACGAAGACAAAAAAGCCGCACTCGGTGAATACTTCACATCCGAATTCGGCAAAAGGTATATGAAAAGCTGGATTGAATGGTGCGATTGGGCGATTCAAGTTTTGAAAGAGTTAAAGGAGTAAAGAGGTCATGATTGGCCTCTTTTTTTTAATTGACCAATAATCAGAAGAAGTACAGGGATAACCAAACCAAACAGCAGGGCATACGCTAACCACGTTTTCGTGGCAAAGTCGATGAAATATGCGCTGTTTGGATAGGCAATCAGAGAGTAAATGTATAGGATGAAAGACATCGGGATGACCAACAAACGATAATCCTTCAAGTTGAACAATTTTTCGAGCATGATGAGTGCAGCATGAAAAGAAAGAACCAACTTGAAAAATAGAGTGATTCCCCATAACGCAGCTACAGTCACTTCAATACGCTCAAGAAAGTCAGCTATACTGATTTTCTTTGCCCAAACATAGGTCGGGTATACTTTCAGTCTAGTCAGTTCAGGGCCGAGGACGAGGATCGTAAACAAGGTCGTAATAATTAAAATGGTAGAGCCTAATGTGATACCTATTATGAAGCTTTTTCTCGTTTTCTCTGGATGGTTGATGGACGAATAAAAGGTGGTCAAGATGACCAACTCGAGAAAGGGAACACCAACCATTGATAACGAACTGCCAAAAATCGTCTTCCAATCTTCCCCTGCAATAGGTTGTATATTCGTTATCTCGACTTGTGGAGAGGTAAGGGCGATAAGAATGAAGAACATCAGTACAACAAATGGAAATGTGATTTCTGCAACCCTGCTATATGTCTCAAATCCCAATTTCACTGCGTAAATGACTGGTATCAAAAACATGATATGTATCGCTTCAAGAGGTGTCTCAAGCATGATTTTCGTTTTTAAGAAATCTCCGAAATTCCTTAATACAAGTGCAGCCAGGGTAAAGCAGAAGAAAAAATAGAGCGCGACGACGATACGCCCAAAAAACTTACCCATCACAAGTTCAGCAATGCTAGGTAGATCCAATCCGGGATAAAGCTTAGGGAATGAGGAATAGAGAAAGACCAATCCCAAACCGATGATGGAGGCCAAAATGGCTGAGATCCAACCGTCTTGACTAGCCGTTGATACAAGACTTGATGGGATAATGATAATTGAACTTCCTACTGTGAATAACATGACGAGAAGTACAAATTGCCGGGAGCTGATTCGTTCCTCTTTTCCCATATGTTTCCCTCCCTACTTAAATAAATTGAGAATACTCGTACTGATCGGTTCGAATAAATAACTTACCAGGTCCAATGGATTAGGGATTTTAACATCCAATCCATGAAGAACCAGCAATATGCTTCCGATGGTTAGAAGTATGAAATAAATCACACTAGGATAGAATTGCTTTTCCCGTATCAAGGGTGGCAATTCAACAGTGACGAATAGAACTGCTAATAATAACATCCCTACAGAGAATCCCACCTCTATCATCCTCCTACCTTTGGAGATTCTGTAATGGAACCTGTATTATGAATAGCTGCATCCACTTTGACCTTCACCTCGATAGTTGGAAACACATCATGCCACTCTTTCTCTACTTTTTTCCATACTTTCGGATGACTACGATGAAGAGCGTTCCCAAACCCATAAATATCCGATTGATAGGTGGTTTGTGCTTTGAGGATGGCTTCTCGGATGTCCTTCTCAACGGTTTCATTAATATTGTTTTCGAACTGCTTCATATAATTGGGATCATTGAATGGCTGAGGTGAATCACATTCCGAATCCATAATATTACCGTTAATTTTTACAGAAACCTCGCCTTGAATTTGGTTGTTTTTCTCTCCAGACGTAATTTTTGCGCTTGTATTGATGATTTCTACCCCTACAAGTCCATCGCCCTTAACACAGGGAATGTTCATCAATGTACTTTGGATATTTCCTTGAGAGAAGTTATAGGCAATGCTTTCTTTCTCTTCCATCCAATCAATAAGCTTATCCTTTTTGAAGACTCCTAAGGGACTATACATGAGATACGTTTTAGGACTGATATACGTATACTTCGATTCAGTTTCACCCTCTTCTTTGTCACCCACAATGAATACCCCTGTAACCACGAGATTTTTCCCAGTGCTTAACAGGTCCGTGATGAAGGTGTCTAAGGATACTTCAGTAGTTACTCCGTACGAGGTGCTGGATGTCACGAGCGATTTGAACAATTTGTTCCCGGGGATTTCATCCATCGTGGTCAAAATCGAAAGGATGTCATTCGCTTTACTATCTTTTGCAATCAAGATGAAGAAATCAGAACGGTATTCGTGGTCCCTTAACATAACATCCAAGATTTTCGATACCCCTTCCTTGGCAAGATCTTCACCGATGATGAGGACTCGGACATGTGAAAAGTACATTTTCGTAGCAGATTTTTTCGTCATTTTCCTCCACGCTTCAAAAAGTGTATCGCCCTTTTCCGCCAAAGTCGTTACAACTGTTCGTTTAGGAGCCCGTTCCTTTGCTACCTCGCTCGGATTAATGATTTGTGTTGTAAAGACATATTTCCCATCAACTTTGTCAATACCAAGACCTGACGTTATGGAAAGTTCGTTCAGTTCACGGCTGTTCCAGCAGCCTGAAAGCAGGGGAGTGATGAAGACGAGTAGTATAATAAATGTTAAAAAAGGTTTCATATATCATTCACTCCTCATAATCGTCATTGCTTTCTCTTATCATCCAAAGGTGGATGGTATTGTTGCTTTGTCGTATTCATTTGGCTGATCAATCTTGGCCTGGTAATCAGCCATCTCCTAGGGAATCTGAATACGGCATCTTTTTGCTCTTTCAGGCTGAATGGTCCGATTGGTGACATATATGGCATACCGAATGAGCGTAAACTGCACAAGTGTAACAGCAATAAAAACAGACCGACCGCAATCCCGAATAAGCCGAATGTAGCTGCAAGGATCATATAGCCAAACCGGAGAATCCGGACAGATAGAGCCATGTCATACGAAGGGAATACGAAGTTGGAAATGGCGGTGATGGACACGACGATGACCATTGTTGGCGATACAAGTCCTGCCTGGACAGCAGCTTGACCAAGGACGAGAGCACCAACGATTGATATGGCTTGTCCAACTGCCCGTGGCATCCGGATACCAGCTTCCCGTAAAATCTCAAAGGTTACTTCCATAATCAATGCTTCAACGAGAGCGGGAAAAGGGATTCCATCTCTTTGGGCGGCTAAATCAATCAACAGTTGTGTTGGTATCATTTCCTGGTGGAATGTCGTTACCGCGATATAAAGTGATGGAATGAGTAAGGCTGCAAAAAAGGCTAGAAATCTCAAGATCCGTATGATTCCGAAAAAGGATCGCTCATAGTAATCTTCAGGAGACTGGAAGTAATGGATGAATAATGCAGGTACAATAAGTGCAAATGGGGTTCCATCAATGAGAATTGCAACTCTTCCCTCTAACAAAGCGGCAGCAACGACATCTGGACGTTCGGTGTTGAATATCGTTGGAAAAGGGGAAGATGTCTTATCCTCAATCAATTCTTCTATATAAGCACTCTCCAAAATGCTATCAATATCAATTTGCTTTAGACGATCACGTACTTCTTGGAGTACTTTCGGATTGGTCACCGAGTCGATTGAGATGATTGAGACATCGGTGTGAGTATGTTTGCCGATGATACTTGTTTCAACCCTCAAGTCTGGATCTTTAATTTTTCGACGTAGAAGTGATGTATTGGTTCTTATGCTTTCTGTAAAGGATTCCTTCGGTCCACGAATGACATTTTGTGTGGTCGGTTCGGTAACTTCCCGGTGCTCCCAACCACGGGTAGCTGCAATTACGGCTGTAGGATATCCTTCGATGAATATTGCAGAGTCTCCTGACAATATGTGGTTCAACGTCTTCTTGAAATCCTTCTCATCATGTACTTCACCGATGGATATTGCTTGTTTTTTCAGGAGGTCAAGGTAGTTCTTCTTTTCAGTGCGCATTTCTCGTGAGTCATGATTGAACATCATGACCTTCAAGATGAAATCCTGGACAGATTGAATATCGACAAGGCCGTCTACATAGGCGATGGAAGCATTGATTTGTTGGTTGATCTGGAATTCTCGTATGATGATATCATCACTGTGTCCTAGACTTTCACGAAGTGCTGTAACATTCTCCTTTAATGAGCGAGATACCTCATTTATAGGAGATTTTGGGACCTTCTTTTGAGTTTGACTGAATCGATCTTTCATCCGATTTCGCTTACGGAAGAAACTCATGACGAGCTCACTGCTTCCCTTCTGATTTTGCTCGATTTTCTTTAGTATTCACAGGACATTATGAATTTATGAACACATAAAAAAGATGAACCAAACGAAGTTGGTTCATCTTTTTCTTATCTTTATTTTGCAGATTTACATAACTCTTCAGGAAACCGAATGCGTCTGATTATTCAACTTGTAATACTTGCTTTCAATGTCTCTGGAGACATGACCCGAAATTCCTTGGATCGCTTTCAACAGCTTCTCTAAATCGATCCCCGTTTCAATTCCCATCTGATGAAGCATATATACGACATCCTCAGTGGCGACATTTCCAGTTGCACCTGGCGCAAACGGGCATCCTCCTAATCCACCAGAAGATGCATCAAACCTTGAAATGCCTGCTTGTAAACAAGCGAACACATTCGCAAGTGCCATTCCGCGCGTATCATGGAAATGCGCAGTAAGGAGAAGGCGGTCTCCGAGTTCATCGTTCAATCGCTTAAAGAGTTCATAGCTTTCTTGTGGATTCGCCATTCCGACTGTATCCGCAACGCTCAGTTCATCTACGCCATAATCGGCGAATTGCGTACAAAGAGCTAATACGTCATCTGGGTCAACCTTACCGTCATAAGGACAGTAGAAGGCAGTGGATATACAAGCTCTTACGAAGTAGCCTTTTTGCTTCAGCTCTGCAAGAATCGGCTTCAATTCTTCCATACTTTCTTCGGTTGTTTTATTGATGTTCTTTTTATTGAAAGCCGAGCTGACACCAACAAACACCGCGACATGCTTGACGTCCGTTTCATAGACGCGATCGATTCCTTTTCGGTTTGGTGCGAGAACGAAATTCCGGTCCTCATCCAGGCAGGACTCAATGACTTCCTTGGCATCGCTCATCTGAGGAACCCATTTCGGTGAGACGAAGGAAGTGAGCTCCATTTCTTTCAATCCTGCTTCTTTCAACCCTTTTATGAAATGTATTTTTGCGTTCGTTGGCACTTGCTTTTTCTCATTCTGAAGTCCGTCCCTTGGTCCGACTTCAATCATGGTCACTTTTTCAGGTAAGTTCATGGTCAACCTCCCATTTTCGCAAAAAATCGTAAGCGTTTTCACCCATACTAACCTCCATTGTAACGCGAATATTTTCACAAGGGCAAGAATTTTCAATAAATTGCAGAAATATCTCGTAATAGGAAGGAAATGCCCGAATGAAATGAGAAATAGACAAGGTAAGACAAAGAACTACATTATACAAGGAGGCAACAAAGAGATGGAGAGAGAAGCTGTTATCGTAAGTGCTGTACGGACTCCAATCGGGACGTTCGGCGGCAGTCTGAAATCAATTCCAGCCACCCAATTAGGTGGACTCGTTATTAAAGAAGCTTTACAAAAAGTTGGTATATCAGAAGTGGATGAAGTCATCATGGGGAATGTCCTGCAGGCAGGCTTAGGGCAAAATCCGGCTCGCCAGGCGGCAATCCATGCAGGTCTTTCAGAGAAAACGTCATCAATGACGATCAATAAAGTATGTGGCTCAGGACTGAAAACGGTTCATCTAGCAGCCCAGTCCATCTTGCTTGGTGACGCAGACGTTGTTCTTGCAGGTGGCATGGAAAATATGAGCCAGGCGCCTTACCTGTTACAAGGTGCACGTGATGGCTATAAAATGGGTGACCAGAAAGTGGTCGACTCCATGGTTCATGATGGGCTATGGTGCGCGTTCAACGATTACCATATGGGCATTACAGCAGAAAACCTATGCTCCTCCCATGAATTGAAGCGAGAAGAGCTTGATGAATTTGCGGCGTGGAGCCAGGAAAAAGCGGCGAACGCGATTGAAAGCGGTAAATTCAAGGATGAAATCGTACCGGTTTCTATTCCTCAACGAAAAGGAGATCCGGTTCTTTTTGATACAGATGAACATCCGAAGAAAGGTTCAACAGCTGAAAAATTGGCGAAACTCCGTCCAGCATTCAAAAAGGATGGCATGGTGACAGCTGGGAATGCATCTGGAATCAATGATGGGGCAGCAGCTGTTGTCGTGATGAGCCGTCAAAAAGCAGAAGAACTTGGACTGAAGCCGCTTGCCGTCATCCGTTCAAATGCTTCAGCTGGAGTCGATCCGAGTGTGATGGGAATCGGCCCTGTTCCGGCAACACGTAAAGCACTTGAAAAAGCGAATCTCACTATGGATGCCATCAACTTGATTGAAGCGAATGAAGCTTTTGCCGCTCAATCATTAGCAGTCGGCAAAGACTTGAATATAAACCGTGATATCTTGAACGTCAACGGTGGCGCAATCGCTCTCGGACATCCGATTGGAGCGAGCGGTACACGCGTACTCGTAACACTCATCCATGAGTTGAAGCGACGTAATGAACAATATGGTTTGGCAACATTATGTATCGGTGGCGGACAAGGTGTCGCAACCATCATTGAAAATGAAGCTTAAGTAAAGGAGATGAAGAAATAATGAAACCAATCGAAACATCATTCTTAGAAGCAGTCAAAGAAATCAAAGATGGCGCAACGATCATGGTTGGAGGATTCGGGCTTGTCGGAATCCCGGAAAATCTCATTCTTGCCCTTGTTGAAAGCGGTGTCAAAGATTTGACCGTCATTTCCAACAACTGCGGTGTTGATGAGTGGGGACTCGGTCTCCTATTGAAAAACAAACAAATCAAAAAGATGGTCGGCTCGTATGTCGGAGAAAATAAAGAATTTGAACGCCAAGTGTTAGCAGGCGAATTGGAAGTCGAACTGATTCCTCAAGGGACGCTAGCTGAACGGATTCGGGCAGGTGGAGCCGGTATTCCAGCTTTCTATACGCCAGCTGGAGTCGGAACTCCACTCGCAGAAGGTCGGGAGGTCCGTAACATCAATGGGAAGGATTACTTGCTGGAGTATGGGATGACTGCAGATGTTAGTCTTGTTCGTGCGAAAAAGGCCGACAAGATGGGGAACCTCATCTACAATAAGACCGCTCGCAACTTCAACCCGATGATTGCAGCAGCAGGGAAAGTAACGATTGCTGAAGTTGAAGAGCTGTATGAGGTCGGTGAACTCGATCCGGACCAGATTCATACACCGAGTATCTATGTGCAGAAGCTGATTGTTGGTGAACAACAGAAGAAGATCGAACGCTTGACGGTTACAAAGTAGCAGAGGAGGAACTAAATCATGACGAAAGTAGATAAAGCAATTGTACGTGAACGTATTGCTAGAAGAGCAGAAAAAGAAATCCAGGACGGCTTCTACGTGAACCTTGGAATCGGCATGCCGACTTTAGTAGCCAACTATATTTCGGATAATAAGACGGTCGTCCTTCAATCGGAAAACGGGTTGCTCGGAATCGGACGGTATCCGACAGAGGATGAAGTCGATCCGGATCTAATCAATGCAGGGAAAGAAACTGTTACGGCGACAAAGGGCGCTTCATACTTCGACAGTTCAGAGTCCTTTGCCATGATCCGTGGAGGACATATTGATATCGCGATTTTAGGTGGTATGGAGGTTTCCGAAAACGGTGACCTTGCGAATTGGATGATTCCAGGAAAGATGATCAAAGGTATGGGGGGCGCAATGGATCTTGTCCATGGTGCGAAGCGTATCATCGTCATCATGGACCATGTCAATAAGAACGGTGACCCGAAGATCTTGAACAAATGCTCTCTGCCACTCACGGGACAAGGTGTGGTAGACCGGATCATCACTGATCGTGCCGTCCTTGATGTAACCCCTGAAGGACTAAAACTCGTTGAAGTTGCGGAAGGATTTACACCTGAAGAAATCCAGGAAGTGACTGAGCCATCGCTCATCATTGCAAATGATGTAAAAACAATGACAAATTAAGAGCACTTGCGTTGTTTTTTAGCGTTTTTGGAGGAGGGGAATGAGTTTGAAAAGATTAACAGCACTTTCAAATCGGATCATGCAGAGGTATCTGCCTGATCCCTTCCTTTTTGTCGTCCTTTTAACAATTGCTGTGTTTTTGATGGGGATGCTCATCATGCAAAGTACACCGGTTGAAATGGTGACATATTGGGGAGATGGATTCTGGAATCTATTGACGTTTTCGATGCAGATGGTCTTGATCCTGGTGACCGGATTTGTTCTTGCGAGTAGTCCGTTCTTCAAAAGGATCCTGAAAGGGATGGCATCACTTGTTTCCAAGCCGGGTCAAGCGATCGTTTTCGTCACGATTGTTTCATTGGTCGCAAGCTGGGTAAACTGGGGCTTCGGATTGGTCATCGGTGCCCTGTTTGCGAAGGAACTGGCGAAAAAAGTAGAGAAGGTCGACTATCGCCTGTTGATTGCGAGTGCGTATAGTGGTTTCCTCGTCTGGCATGGCGGTTTTTCAGGGTCCATACCGTTGACGATTGCAACTCCTGATCACTTTACAAGTGACATGATCGGTGTGATTCCCACCTCGGAAACGATCTTTGCACCGTTCAATCTGTTCATCGTCATCTCGTTGTTCATCGTGCTTCCAGTTGTGAACAGTTTGATGATGAATTCGAAGGAAAATGCGTATTACATCGATCCTTCCGTGTTGAAAGATACGGATGTTCATGCGGCGGCAGTCGAAGCAGATACGCCTGCTGAAAAGATGGAGAACAGTAAGATATTATCGCTGCTTATCGGACTGCTAGGTCTAGCATTCATCATCTATTATTTTGCGACGAACGGCTTCAGCCTGAACTTGAATATTGTGAACTTCACTTTCTTGTTCTTCGGAATCCTACTTCATGGTACACCAAGAAGGTTCATCAACAGTGTTTCGGAGGCGGTTAAAGGAGCAGGTGGCATCATCATCCAATTCCCTTTTTACGCGGGAATCATGGGTATGATGGTTGCCTCTGGTCTTGCTGCTGAAATGTCGAAGTGGTTTGTGAGCATTTCCAATGATCTTACCTTTCCTTTCTTTGCATTTATCAGCGCAGGGATTGTCAACTTTTTCGTCCCTTCTGGGGGAGGTCAGTGGGCTGTTCAAGCACCCATCATGCTCCTTGCCGGGGAAGAACTCGGTCTGGACGCAGCGAAAACAGCAATGGCAGTGGCATGGGGAGATGCATGGACTAATATGATCCAGCCGTTCTGGGCACTTCCAGCACTTGCAATTGCAGGTCTTTCAGCGAAAGACATCATGGGCTTTTGTGTCATCGCAATGCTTGTCAGCGGTTTTTTCATCACCATCGGTCTCGTTTTCATTTAACAGCACAAGTAAAAACCAGGAGGTAACGTATGAATGAAATTTATCTTTTAGATGGGGCGCGTACAGCCTTTACCACTTTCGGCGGTTCTTTCGCAAAGGTCACGCCTACAGAGCTTGGGGTAGCGACAGCAAAGGAAGCTTTGAAACGCTCAAAGGTATCACCGGAGGAAATCGACCAAGTGGTTTATGGGAATGTCATCCATAGCAGTACGAATGCACCTTATGTTGCCCGGCATATTGCAACACAATCAGGTATTCCGACCGACAAACCAGCCCTACTCGTGAATCGGCTTTGTGGATCGGGTCTTCAGTCAGTTGTTTCTGCCTCACAATCCTTGCTGCTCGGAGAGGGGAATACAGCGTTGGTTGGCGGTGTCGATAACATGTCGATGAGTCCTCACGTATCGTTCTCAAATCGATTCGGACATCCGAAATTAGGAAATGTCCAGTTTGAAGATATGCTGTTACTCACCTTACGAGATGAAGCGATCGGTAATGGAATGGGAATAACAGCAGAAAACTTGAGTGAACAATATGGGATTTCAAGGGAAGAGCAGGATGAATTCTCAGCTTTAAGTCACGAAAGAGCAGGAAAAGCAAGCGAATCAGGACGTTTCAAGCGTGAGATCGTCCCGGTAGAAGTGATGGAGCGGAAAGAATCTCGTCTGATTGATACCGATGAACACGTCCGACCTGGTACTACGGTTGAAGGCCTTTCAAAACTAAGACCGACTTTCAAAAAAGATGGAACGGTCACAGCAGGGAATGCTAGCGGTATTAATGACGGGGCGGTATCCATGATCCTTGCAAATGGACAATCCGTCACGAACAAAGGCCTTAAACCGTTGGCAAAAATACGTTCTTGGGGCATTTGCGGCGTTGATCCTTCCATCATGGGAATCGGACCAGTCCCTGCAATTCGAATCGCACTAGAATGTGCTAAGCTGTCAATGGATGACATTGACCTCTTTGAAGTGAATGAAGCTTTTGCTGCACAGTACCTTGCAGTTGAGAAAGAATTGAAGCTAGATCGTATGAAGACGAATGTAAATGGTGGAGCGGTCGCACTTGGTCACCCTGTCGGTGCAAGTGGATCCAGACTCCTGCTTTCTTTAGCGTATGAGCTACAGGAACAAGACAAGCAGTTCGGAATTGCAAGCCTTTGTATAGGTGGTGGACAAGGTATTGCAATGGTAATTGAACGCGTATAGAATATATTCCATATCGAGTGACCCGAATGATCACGTCTGACATGTTTGGGTTACTCATTTTTTTGTTTAAGTAAAAGGAGATTGGACGGATGGCGTATGAATGAGGAACACACATGCTTTTGTAAGGAACCGACAACGCATTTGAAGCTCGAGGGGGATGTAGGGGCTGAACCGATTTGGTGTGGAAAGTGCGGGGCAAACCTCGATGTAGATGTTTTTCCTATCTCGGAAGACTTGAAATGCAAGCTGATGGATTGGGGATTCCGATATGGTGAGTGGATGGACTGGGAAAAGGATCGATTGCAAAAGGGAGCGAAGCAAATGGAAGAAGCGTTCAATCGTGAGGGATCGGAACTATTAGAGAAAATCTCTCGTGAAATAGGTAGATCCGTTAAGGTGGAGTATGTTCCATCTACCATGGTCCGCCATTATGAACAAAAGTAAGAGGTGAGTGGAAACAATCAAGCATCGCTTCCATCACCCCAAAAATGCAAGGACTTCATCTTATGTTCGATGTTTCTCATATTTGTTAAAGGTGGTCCATTTCCGCATAAATTCAATATCGTCTGTGGAAAGTTCGATGTTTGATGCTTTTACATTATCCTCGAGCTGGGATACCCGGCTTGCTCCAGGGATCGTGGTCGCAACTGCTGGATGATGTAAAGGATAACGAAGAGACATGTGGGATAAATCACGGCCACGGGCGATTTCTTTCATATTTTGCATGATTTCCTCAATTTCCGAATGTGAATAATCTAGAAATCCTTTTCCATCCGCTTTATCGGAAAAGATGCGTTCTGTCAGGTTTCCTTTCGCCAATGGTCCTCTTGCAATGACAGAAACTCCATGATTATGGATGAGATCTAAAAATTCCTCAGGTCGTCGATCGAGAAGACTGTATTGCATCATGATACTCGCAATGTTCGAACGCTCCAGATAGGTTTTTATGACATTCGGTCGAATGGAAGAGATGCCATACTCGCGAATAATTCCTTCCTGCTTTAACTCCTCAAATGCCTCAATGATTTCGTCAATTGGATCTTCCATTGTTCCACCGTGCAGCTGATACAAGTCGATGTAATCCGTTCTAAGCCGTTGTAGGGATTTCTTGACGGCTGATTGTATGTAGGCTTTACTTGGCGCCCATTCCCATCCTTCGTCAACATGGTCCCAGCGATTTCCCACTTTCGTAGCTAGAATACATTGATCACGTTTCCCTTCCAGCGCTTTTCCGACAAGTTCTTCATTCGCTCCGAATCCATAAAGATCAGCTGTGTCGATGAACGTAACACCTTCATCAAGTGCTTGATGGATGATACGAATCGATTCTCTTTCATCCTCACCGAGTGACATACAGCCAAGTCCAATTTCAGATACCTGAATATCAGATGAACCTAATTGATTTTGTTTCAACATGAGCACCTCCTATCCTTACCATACCACTTTCATCTACCTTTATAACAACACGTTGATCGTACGGGAAGCCGAAAATGAACACCCCATACGCAGTTTATGAGGTGTTAAAAATGCAGATTGAGGAAAATGAGCACCTCAAAAGCAGTTTATGAGGTGTCAAAAATGAGGAAAGAGGAAAATGAGCATCCCAAACGGAGTCTATGAGGTGCCGAACATGAGAAAAGAGGAAAAAGAGCACCTCAAACGGAGTCTATGAGGTGCCGAAAATGAGGAAAGAGGAAAAAGAGCACCTCAAACGAAGTCTATGAGGTGCCGAAAATGAGGATAGAAGAAAATGAACACCTCAAACGGAGTCTATGAGGTGTTAAAAATGAGGAAAGAGGAAAAAGAGCACCTCAAACGAAGTCTATGAGGTGCCGAAAATGAGGAAAGAGGAAAAAGAGCATCTCAAACGGAGTCTATGAGGTGTTAAAAATGAGGAAAGAGGAAAAAGAGCACCTCAAACGGAGTCTATGAGGTGCCGAAAATGAGGATAGAGGAAAATGAACACCTCATACACAGTTTAAGAGGTTAGAATCCCAAAAAGGCGAGTGGAATCCCATGAAACAGCAATAAAAAAGCTTGTAAAGAAACATAAGGTTCCTCTACAAGCCACTGGTTCTACGCTTTTTCACGCTTTTGTTTTCCATCGATCCAGTCTTGAACGGTAGTATACTCATTCATATATTTCTTAAGCATGTATTTGATCTGCCATGCTTTTCCTACAAGTGTGACGCTATTTTGCTGCAGATAGACCTTCAAAATCCAATCCCCTCCATTTTTTCGATAGTAGGTTTAGGATGATCGTGTATGATAGACTTTATGTAAGAATGACGATAATTAGTACAAGGAGTTATGGACAATGAAACGTTTGGAAGAGAAGATGATTGATTCGAAAGTCGTTTATAGCGGAAGAATTATTGACCTTCATATAGAGGATGTCGAGCTGCCGGACGGAAGAACATCACAACGGGAGGTCGTCAAACACCCGGGAGCCGTTGCGGTCATAGCAGTCACACCTGAAGATAAAATCGTCCTCGTAAGACAATACAGAAAACCGCTCAATCGGGAAATCATCGAGATACCAGCTGGGAAGCTTGAAAAAGGTGAATCCCCTGAAACCTGTGCCATCAGGGAGCTTGAAGAAGAAACAGGCTATCGGACTGACAAGCTTACCTACGTCCAGTCGTTTTATACTTCACCTGGGTTTGCTGATGAGCTCATTCATATTTATTACACAGATTCGTTGGAGGCGGGAACGGAACACTTGGATCAAGATGAATTCGTAGAAACCATTGAGGTATCATTGGAAGAAGCGTCTGAAATGGTAAAGAATCAAAAAATCTATGATGCAAAGACAGCGTTTGCCGTCCAGTACCTTCAATTAAAAAAGATGGTTGATTAATATGGAATGTTTATTTGCTGATCTCCATGTTCATATCGGTCGAACGAAAAATGGGGATCCGGTAAAAATCAGTGCTTCAAAGCATTTAACGCTCCAAGAGGTGATCCATCATGCTGTGAAGGTGAAGGGGATGGATATCCTTGGAATCATCGATTGCCATGTACCTGCCGTCTTGGATGAGATACAGGAATTGATTTTCCGGGGAGAACTGGAAGAACATGCAGATGGCGGGCTTATGTATCAAAACGGGACAGTCATCTTAGGTTCAGAAATCGAAATCTATGATGATCATTGTTCAGGGCCTATACATGTATTGGTATATTTTCCTTATTTCAATAGGATGAAACATTTTAGTGACTGGCTAAGTGAACGGACGACCAATATCAACTTATCCTCACAGCGATATTACGGAACAGCAACCGAATTGCAAACGAAAGTCAACGAGCTCGGGGGGCTTTTTGTCATTGCTCATGCTTTTCCCCCTTTTAAGAGCATGTACGGTAAAGGTGTGCAAAGGTCAATGAAGGAAGTATTCGATCCAGATTTGATTGATGCGATCGAATTAGGCTTGAGTGCCGATACCAAAATGGCAGATCAGATCAGTGAGCTCCATCGGTTTACTTACCTATCAAACTCAGATGCCCATTCCTTAGAAAAGATTGGTCGTGAATACCAGTGTTTTCAATTGAAAGAGGATAGTTTTAAAGAGATAGGTTTAGCTCTGAAAGGATTAGAGGGGCGAAAAATCACTCGGAACTTCGGACTGCATCCTCAGCTTGGGAAATATTACGAAACGCGATGTGTAAAGTGCGGAACCTCCTATCAAATCACTCCGGTCAAGTGCCAAACCTGTGAAAAAGGACGGATTGTAAAAGGTGTCGTGAACCGGGTTAAGGAACTAGGGACCACAGCTCCATTCGATTCAAAAGAACGTCCAGCATACATCCACCATGTTCCGTTGGAATACATTCCAGGCATTGGACCTCATACGTTGGCGAAGCTGAGAAAACAATTCAAAACAGATATGAACATAATTCATAACGTGGAGGAAGAAGAGCTTGAAAGGTATCTATCACCTAAAATAGTAGAATCCATCATTCGATCCAGATCAGGTGAACTAGCCTTTGAACCGGGTGGCGGTGGTGTATACGGTCGATTAAAATGATAGATTCAATCATGTGGTCATACTCTATGAACTCTCTCATAAGATAAAGTAAGAGATATGATGAGGGAGGCGCTAGGATGGAGCCCAGGCTTACGATGACGATGAAACGTTCCTTAGCACAACACGTGCAAGAACATTCATCCATATATACCTTTACTGTTGTTCTGTTAATGATGGGGATTGTTTTTGGAGCGGTGATTGTAAACAGCCTAAGTTTGATGCAGAAGCAAGACCTGTTCCATTATTTGAATCGTTTTTTCGGACAAGTTTCAGAAGGGGATATGGCAAGTGCTGCTGCCATGTTCGCCCAGAGCTTCTTTCATTATTTGAAATACATGGGGCTGATCTGGCTGTTGGGTCTATCCATCATCGGTGTTCCAGTCATCCTTGTTCTCCTCTTTCTTAAGGGGATGGTGGTCGGTTTTACAGTAGGATTTCTCGTTAATCAGATGGGCTGGCAAGGCTTTCTTTTATCTTTCGTTTCAGTCCTGCCACAGAATCTGATTCTGATACCTGCATTTGTCCTGGTCACCACCGCAGCAGTTGCGATTTCCATGACTCTGATCAAGGCTCAATTCTCAAATAGGATGAAAACACCGTTGATGCCTTTATTATTCAGGTACACGATGACAGTCGTTATCATCATGATCCTTGTAGCCTGTGCGTCTTTTATTGAAGCGTTTTTATCGCCTTCCTTGATTAAGACGACGATCGGTATTTTCAATTAGAAAAGAGCTTTAATTATAATTATTCTAAAATACACATTAAAATTATTATAATTTGACACCCATTTGCCCCACGCTTATAATGATACTATACATATAGTGTGGGAGGGTTCTTCGTGGAAAATCGTATTGAAAGCATTAAAAAACAGCTCCATTCTCAAAGCTATAAATTAACCCCCCAGCGTGAAGCGACTGTCAGAGTCCTTTTAGAAAGAGAAGAAGATCATTTGAGTGCAGAAGATGTATACCTTCTCGTCAAGGATAAGGCCCCTGAAATTGGGCTTGCTACCGTTTATCGGACTCTGGAACTCCTGACGGAATTGAAGATAGTCGATAAAATCAACTTTGGCGATGGGGTATCCAGATATGATCTCCGCAAAGAAGGCGCAGATCATTTTCATCATCATCTCGTATGTATTGAATGTGGTGCAGTGGATGAGATTCAGGAGGATCTCCTTGGAGATGTCGAACAGATTGTTGAAAGAGACTGGAATTTCAAGGTGAAGGATCATCGGTTGACGTTCCATGGGATATGTCATCGATGCCATGAGAAATCGGAATCCAAGTCAGAAGAAAAAGTGACTACGAAATAAAATACCTAAAATGACGTTGAAGAGTGATTCGAGTTTTTATTGGATCAGCTCTTCTATTTTTGTGTAGAAAGCTTTGGAAGTAAACAGGTATTTAAAAATGTAAGCGAGGAAACCCTCCAAGTCCCATTTTCTACGTATATATTGGGGAAATGCAGGCATATCCTGTAAAAAGGACAAACTGGGAGGCTCTTTCCTATGATTTCTTTGTTAAAAGTGGCTTGGAGTACCATCAAAGTATTTTTCGCTTTTATTTGCTGTACCCTTCTGTTTTATTATGCACTTTTATGGTTAAATGAAGAGTATCAGGATTATCACAAATATGATGAACCTGAAGGACGGGCCGTAAAAGTGTTTGAGGCATTTTATGAAAAAGAGGAAATGAACTGGATCGACCGTCTTCAGCTATTTTATGAAATCGGCGAATAAGAAGGAGCGGTTGCTTCATGATGGATGAAGTACATGATTATTTGCACTTTCTCACAGTAGAAAGAGGCTTAGCTGACAATACATTACAATCTTATAAAAGAGATTTAAGACAATACACGACATTTTTACATAAAGAGCTGAACCATCAAGAATACGATACAATCAGAAGAAATGATATCATGCAATATCTCTATCATATGAAGGATGCTGGAAAAGCACCGTCGACGATTGCCCGCACGGTTGCAGCGATCCGGTCCTTCCACCAGTTTTTGATAAGAGAAAAGGTCACAGATCAAGATCCATCTGTTCATATTGAAACACCGAAAACAGAAAAACGACTTCCAAAGATCCTTTCGACGAGTGAAGTGGACCGTTTGATGGAAGCACCGGAAACGAAGACGCCATTTGGCATTCGGGACCGGGCGATGATTGAGCTGTTATATGCAACGGGCATCCGGGTTTCAGAAATGATACAGTTGGATCTGTCAGATGCTCACTTGACGATGGGTTTCATACAATGTCATGGGAAAGGGGGTAAGGAACGGATTGTCCCGATCGGGAGGATTGCCGGTGAAGCCCTAAAAACATACATTGAGGAAGCTCGTGGGAAGCTGTTGAAAAGGAAGACATCGGAAGCGTTGTTTCTGAATCATCATGGGAACCGGTTAAGCAGGCAAGGGTTTTGGAAGATCTTAAAGAAACTCGCCCTTCAGGCGAAAATCGAGAAAGAGCTGACCCCACATACGTTGAGGCATTCATTCGCTACGCATTTGCTCGAAAACGGTGCAGACTTGAGAGCGGTACAAGAGCTGCTCGGTCATGTTGATATATCAACGACTCAGATTTATACCCATGTAACGAAGACGCGATTGAAGGATGTTTATTCCACATACCATCCAAGAGCGTAAAGCGTGCATAAAATAACGTGCGCTGTGATAAAAAAAATGATACACTCAAAAAAGTGTCCTTATTCCACGGTTAAGAGAGAGGATAAAGGGCACTTTACGAATACGAATAGAGGTCAGACTTCTGACCTTTTTGATCTGTTGTTTGGTAGACCGTTTCGCTGGAAATGGTATTAAATAGTGTGCAAATTAGGGAGGAGACTTATGATGACGGATCCAAAATTCAAACGTGTGTTTCTCATTGTAATGGATTCTGTAGGAATTGGAGAAGCACCTGATGCTGAGAAATTCAATGACGTCGGGGCGGATACACTCGGACATATAGCAGAAAAGATGAACGGCCTGAACATGCCGAATATGGGTAAGCTCGGATTGAGCAACATCCGTGAAATCCAGGGCATTGAAAAGGCAGAAAAGCCAATGGCGCATTACGGCAAGATGGAAGAGGCGTCCAATGGGAAAGACACGATGACAGGTCATTGGGAAATCATGGGGCTTTATATTGAAAACCCATTCAAGACGTTTCCTGATGGATTCCCGGACGAACTCATTCAACAATTGGAAGAGAAGACGGGTCGTAAAGTGATCGGAAACAAACCGGCTTCCGGTACTGAAATCCTCGATGAGCTCGGTGAAGAGCACATGGAAACAGGAGCATTGATCGTGTATACATCTGCTGACTCTGTTCTTCAAATCGCAGCTCACGAAGACATCATTCCAATCGAAGAACAGTATGAAATTTGTAAGTTGGCGCGAGAAATGACCCTGGATGAGAAGTACATGGTTGGACGCGTGATTGCACGTCCATTCATCGGCAAGCCTGGTGAATTCGAACGTACACACAACAGACATGACTATGCACTGAAACCGTTCGGACGAACAGTCATGAACGAGTTGAAGGATGCCGATTATGATGTCATCGCGATCGGGAAGATCTCCGATATTTATGATGGCGAAGGTGTGACTGACGCAATTCGTACGACATCTAACATGGACGGAATGGATCAGATCATCAAGACGACGGATCGTGATTTCACAGGAATCAGCTTCTTGAACCTTGTTGATTTCGATGCCAAGTTCGGACATCGTCGTGATCCGATTGGGTACGGAGAAGCGTTGGAGGAATATGATGAGCGTCTACCTGAGCTTTTAGAAAAGCTTCGAGACGATGATCTGTTGTTGATTACAGCTGACCATGGAAACGACCCGGTCCACCATGGTACAGATCATACGAGAGAATATGTACCACTACTTGCGTATCATAAAGGGATTGAAGTAGGGAAAGAGCTTCCTACAAGCAAGACCTTTGCAGATATCGGTGCAACGATTGCAGATAATTTCAAGATTAAGGCACCTGAACACGGAAAAAGCATTTTAGAGAAATTGTCTTAGGAGGAGAAACATGAGTCAAAAGGAATCCATACAACAAGCTGCCAAATACATCACTGAGAAAATCGATGCTAAGCCGACGGTAGGTCTGATTCTCGGATCAGGCCTGGGTGTTTTGGCTGATAAAATTGAAAACCCGGTTTCATTCCCTTATTCGGATATTCCGAACTTCCCGGTCTCCACTGTAGAAGGTCATGCTGGAGAACTCGTCGTTGGTACGATATCCGGTAAAACCGTCGTCGCAATGAAAGGCCGCTTCCATTATTACGAAGGGTACTCCATGCAAAAGGTGACATTCCCTGTACGTGTAATGAAAGAAATCGGAGTTGAGCAGCTGCTCGTAACGAACGCAGCTGGTGGTATCAATGAAAACTTTGATGCTGGTGACTTGATGCTGATTACTGATCATATTAATAATACTGGAGACAACCCGTTGATCGGACCAAACGATAACAATCTCGGTGTTCGTTTCCCTGACATGTCTGATGCTTATTCAGAACGCTTGCAAGGCATTGCGAAGCAAGTAGCTGGAGATCTTGGTGTGAAGATGCAAGAAGGTGTTTACATTGCCAACTCCGGCCCTTCTTATGAGACACCAGCAGAAGTCCGAATGCTTCGTACGATGGGTGGAGATGCAGTTGGCATGTCCACTGTACCTGAGGTCATCATCGCGCGACATAGCGGTATGGAAGTTCTAGGGATTTCTTGCATTTCCAATATGGCTGCTGGAATCCTTGACCAACCACTTACGCATGATGAAGTCATTGAAACGACTGAAAAAGTAAAAGCCAACTTTATGGATCTCGTCCAACAAGTTGTCAAAAGCATGTAAACAGAGGGGGATATAGATGTCAAACCTAATGGATCAAATAAACGAATCAGTAGCCAAAATCCATACGTTTACAGACCAAGAGCCGACGATCGGACTTATCTTAGGTTCCGGTCTTGGTGATTTTGCCGATGAAATTGAAAACGCAACATCCATTGAT
This sequence comes from Pseudalkalibacillus sp. SCS-8, assembly GCF_040126055.1. NCBI lineage: Bacteria > Bacillati > Bacillota > Bacilli > Caryophanales > Fictibacillaceae > Pseudalkalibacillus > Pseudalkalibacillus nanhaiensis. The sequence goes on along the minus strand of NZ_CP143541.1, from coordinate 2,143,146 downwards.
TATGCGGATATTCCCCATTTCCCAGTATCGACGGTCGAAGGACATGCAGGGAAATTGGTCATCGGTGAAATGAGCGGTAAGACGGTTGTTGCGATGCAAGGCCGTTTCCACTTTTATGAAGGGTATACGATGCAGGAGGTCACTTTCCCTGTCCGTGTAATGAAGGGATTAGGAGTCGAGCAAATCATCGTCACGAATGCGTGCGGCGGTATGAACCCTGAATTCAAAGCAGGAGACTTGATGATCATTGAAGATCACTTGAACCTGACTGGCGCAAACCCATTGATTGGACCGAACGATAAAGAACTCGGACCACGCTTCCCTGATATGAGTACGGCGTATACGCCTGAATTGATCGAACTAGTTGAAAACGTAGGCAAAGAGCACGGAATCAACTTGCAAAAAGGTGTATATGCTTCTATTAGCGGACCAACCTACATGACACGTGCTGAGTTGAAGATGCTGCGTACACTTGGTGCAGATACAGTCGGCATGTCAACAGTCCCTGAAGTAATCGTCGCACGTCATATGGACATGAAAACGATCGGAATTTCATGTATCACGGATATGGCGATTGCAGAAGAATTGGAACCGTTGACCCATGAACAAGTCGTCGAAGTGGCGAACCGTACGAAGCCGACATTCAAGCAATTGTTACGTTCGGTTATTGATAAAGTTTAAAACAAGGAATGATTACGCATGAGAATGGTAGATTTAATCGAGAAAAAACGAAATGGACAAGAACTCTCTAAACAAGAGATCGACTATATCATCAACGGCTATACGAATGGGGAAATCCCAGACTATCAAATGTCCGCTTTAGCAATGGCGATCTATTTTACCGATATGACAGAGGATGAGCGTGCGAATTTCACGATGGCAATCGTGGAGTCCGGCGATCAGATCGACCTTTCTGCTATTGAAGGCATCAAGGTCGACAAGCATTCAACAGGCGGTGTAGGCGATACGACAACACTCGTCCTAGCACCATTGGTTGCGGCTCTCGGCGTTCCAGTTGCTAAGATGTCTGGACGTGGTCTCGGACACACAGGTGGAACGATCGATAAGCTTGAAGCTGTTCCAGGCTTCCACGTCGAGCTTGATAAAGACGAATTCGTCGACCTCGTCAATAAAAATAAAATTGCTGTCATCGGGCAAAGTGGAAACTTGACACCTGCAGACAAAAAGCTGTACGGACTTCGCGACGTAACGGGTACAGTCAACTCGATCCCGTTGATTGCGAGCTCCATCATGAGTAAAAAGATTGCAGCAGGTGCTGATGCAATCGTGCTTGACGTCAAAACAGGCGCAGGCGCGTTCATGACAGAAGTCGAGCAAGCAGAAGAACTTGCGAATGCTATGGTTAAAATCGGAAACAACGTCGGCCGTAACACGATGGCAGTCATCTCTGACATGAGCCAACCACTTGGCTTTGCGATCGGAAATGCACTAGAGGTGAAAGAAGCAGCGGATACGTTACGTGGTAATGGACCAAAAGACTTGGAAGAGCTTTGCCTCACGCTCGGCCAATTCATGGTCATGCTTGCTGGAAAAGCAGAAACGAAAGAAGAAGCACGTAAAATGCTGCTTGAAGTGATGGAGAACGGTAAAGCAGTAGAAACGTTCAAGATATTCTTGGAAGCGCAAGGTGGCGACGCATCTGTCATTGACGATCCAAGCAAAATGCCGCAAGCGAAGTACCAGATCCCGTTTGAAGCAGACCAAGACGGATTCGTTTCTGAAATTGTTGCGAACGAAGTCGGTACAGCTGCGATGTGGTTAGGTGCCGGTCGTGCAACGAAAGAATCTGAAATCGACCTGGCTGTCGGAATCGTCCTCCATAAGAAAGTTGGAGATGAAGTGAAGAAAGGCGAAGCACTTGCTACAATCCACAGCAACCAGGAAAACGTAGACAATGTATTGAAAAAGCTGCGTGAATCCTACACGATTTCAGCTGAAAAAGTGGACGCACCACCACTTGTCTATAAAGAAATTATGTAAACTCAATAAATGAGATGCCCTGAGCTTTCGCTCCAGGGCATTTTTTTATAGTAAGAAAGTGGTGAATTCCGGAATTATTGCTGTATTTCAGGAATTTACAGGCATTTTTCAGGGATTCCGCTCCCGATCCAAAGAATAACCCCAAAATTTCAGGAATTCCTCCTCATTTTTCAGGAATTCCCCTCCCACAATCAAGCATCAAACAAGTCCCATTCACATCAACGAAGTATAAACTCTCCAAAATTGGAAAATATAAGAATAATAAGAATGGAGGGATTATGCCATGAAACGTATTTTTTCAAGTATACTCGCGGCTGTGATCGCTTTTACAATGGTTTCACCAGCTGCATTTGCGAACGAAAATGAAGATCATGTAACGGTCAACTCACTTGCAAACAATGCATCTTCTGCCATTTTGATTGAAAGGGACACGGGCAGTGTCTTATTTGATAAAAATGCTGATGAAAAGCTTCCTCCAGCAAGTATGACTAAAATAATGACGATGATCCTCGTGATGGAAGCCTTACATAAAGGCAAAATCAATATGAAGGACAAAGTGCGTACGAGTGAATACGCAGCTTCAATGGGAGGCTCGCAAATCTTTTTAGAGGCCGGCGAGGAAATGACGGTCGAAGAGATGCTGAAGGGTATCGCACTAGCATCGGGTAACGATGCTTCTGTGGCGCTCGGTGAACATATCGCTGGCACAAACGATGCTTTTGTCAACATGATGAATGAGAAAGCAAAGCAACTCGGTCTCAAGAATACAAACTTTGAAAATGCAACCGGACTTCCTGGTAAAGAGCACTACAGTACAGCCAGGGACATGGCGCTTATGGCGAAGGAACTGCTGAAATATGAACAGATCACAAAATACACAGGTAAATACGAGGATTATCTTCGTGAGAACACTGACAAGAAATTCTGGCTCGTTAATACGAATAAGCTGGTGAAGTTCTATCCAGGTGTTGACGGCTTGAAAACAGGTTACACCCATGAAGCGAAATATTGCCTGACAGCAACTGCGAAAAAGAATGGGATGCGTGTCATTGCTGTAGTCATGGGGGCACCGACGACAAAAGAGCGGAATGCCCAAGTCACACAGATGCTTGACTACGCATTTGCGAATTACGCCACACAAAAACTATACGACCGCCATCAGATGATTGAAACGATTGATGTGCCAAAAGGTGATAGTAAAACCGTCCAAATGGCGACATCCGAGCCGATTTCGATTTTAATGAAAAAAGGTGAAAAGAAACTTAAGCTTCATACTGAAATTAAAGTGAAGAAAAACATCAAAATGCCGATTGAAAAAGGTGACCGTCTCGGAACATTGGTTGTGAAGAACAATGGAAAAACATTGACGGAATCAGCACTTGTCGCTTCTGAAAATGTCCAATCTGCCAACTGGTGGGGGCTGTTCAAGCGTACAGTCGGTAAATTTTCACAAACACCGTGACAGTAGGTAATAGAACTGCAAATAAACACATTTAACATCGATTCGACACTAGTTTTGTCACCGGGAAGGATTCAATTGTAGCGGTATCGAATAGACTCACTACCCAGAAGAAGGAGGAGAGGTAAGTGAGTCTTAGTGTGAAACTCGAAGTGAGAGACCGTGTATTATGTATCCGATTATCCGGTGACTTAGACCACCATACAGCGGCACAGTTGAGAGCAGAAGTCGATCAGACCATCGAAGAGAATCAGATCCACGACATTATATTGAATTTGGAAGCCTTGTCTTTTATGGATAGCTCAGGATTAGGTGTAATCCTTGGTCGTTATAAGTTGATTAAAAGTCAAGGCGGAGAAATGGTTGTATGCTCGATCTCCCCTTCTGTAAAAAGACTGTTTGAAATGTCAGGGCTGTTCAAAATCATCCGTCTAGAGGAAAATGAACAAGAAGCACTGAACACGCTGGGGGTGGCATAATGAAAAATGTGATGAAGATGGAGTTCTCTGCAAAAAGTGAAAACGAATCGTTTGCTCGTGTAACCGTTGCTGCATTCATTGCCCAGCTTGACCCGACTGTCGATGAACTGACAGAAATCAAGACAGTGGTATCAGAAGCGGTAACGAACGCCATCATTCATGGATATGAAAATGATGAACATGGCATGGTTTATATTGAATGTCGGCTTGATGAGGGATGTGTTGAAGTTGTGATTCGCGATGAAGGGATCGGAATTCCGAACTTGGATGAAGCACGACAACCATTATATACTACAAAGCCTGAGTTGGAACGGTCTGGCATGGGCTTCACCATCATGGAGAACTTCATGGACCAGATTGAAATTGAAACAGAAAAATCCTTCGGCACCACGATTCGCTTGAAAAAGTTCCTATCAAATCATAAAGCGCTTTGTAATTAAGGAGCTCAGCCTATGGATTTGGACGTCAAACAAGATAATAAGAACACGTACCTGAATGACAAGGAAATGAAAGAGCTTATCCAACGAAGTCAGGACGGCGACCAGGTAGCGCGCGATACGATTGTCGAAAAGAACATGCGCCTTGTTTGGTCTGTTGTACAACGCTTTTTGAACAGAGGCTATGAACCGGATGACCTCTTTCAAATCGGCAGCATCGGTCTGCTCAAGTCAGTTGATAAATTCGATCTTAGTTATGACGTAAAATTCTCCACTTATGCTGTCCCGATGATCATCGGCGAAATCCAACGGTTCATCCGGGATGATGGCACGGTCAAAGTCAGTCGCTCTCTGAAGGAGCTTGGGAACAAGGTACGGAAGATGAAGGATGAACTATCCAAAGACCTTGGAAGAAACCCTACGGTAAATGAGATTGCCACCCGACTCGAAATCAGCCCTGAAGAAGTCGTCATGGCGCAGGAAGCTGTAAGGGCACCATCTTCGATTCATGAGACGGTTTTCGAAAACGATGGGGATCCGATCACATTGCTCGATCAAATCTCGGATCAAGATGAGTCGAAATGGTTTGATCAGATTGCCTTACGTGAAGCAATCCAAACATTGAATGAACGGGAAAGGCTGATCGTCTACTTAAGGTATTTCAAGGATCAGACTCAATCCGAAGTCGCCTCTAGATTAGGGATTTCACAGGTCCAGGTCTCAAGGCTCGAAAAGAAAATATTGAAGGAAATGAAAACCCAAATGGACGAATGAATCGTCCGTTTGGGTTTTTTATCGTTTTACAGAAATCCTCGAAAAAAGCTGACAGAACGAAATAGGAAATTGTTGGAGAACTAAGGTGGACAGAATGATACAGGTTTGGAAGAAACATACTACATATAAACGAATTGGCATAAGGGGGATTAACTTTGGACGCAGAAACGGTGTACCTTCGTATGCGACATAAGCTGCTCGTTTCTCCAGATCAAACAGTTCGGATCAAAGACCTCGCCCAACTCGTAGGACCTGAAGAGATTGTTGAACAAATAGGTGGAATCATCATTCATAAGATTACGATTCAAGACAAGACGATCGTCATCATCGATCTTATGAAAGTTCTAAAAACGATCCGTAATCGATTTCCGGAGGTTGACATTCAGCCGATCGGTTCCTCCCAGACGATCGTAGAAGTGCAATATGGCAAGAACAGCATTACTGGCGTTTACTTCATCATCGTCTGGATGTTGTTATTCATCGGGGCAGCTTTAGCCATCATGAATTTCCATGAAGATGTAAGTATGCAAGAAGTGCACCAGAAGATATACTATCTCGTTACTGGTCATGAAAATGCTTACCCGTTATTGTTGCAGATTCCATACTCATTAGGGCTAGGCTTCGGGATGGTATTGTTTTTCAATCATATCTTCAAAAAGCGTTTCAACGAAGAACCGAGCCCCCTTGAAGTCGAAATGTTCAACTATCAGCAGGACCTTGACCAATACGTGATTCTGAATGAAAACAAAGAGAATGAGAAGAAAGCCCATGACGATTAAAATTTTGAGTGTAATGTTGATCGGATTTGGCGGAGGACTGGCAGTAGGAGCTGGATTCGTGGCGATTCTGACCGTATTTGGGATTTTGCCAAGGCTCATGCAAATTTCCAAAACCTACTCCAAGCTAAGAAGTTATGAAATGAGTATCATTCTAGGGGTATTGGTTTCAAGCTGGTTCGGTTTACGTGATCTAACGATATCGAGCAGTCCTTTGATTCTAATCCCTATCGGCCTTGCAAGTGGAACGTTTGTCGGGATGCTTGCGGCAGCATTGACGGAAGTGCTGAATGTCCTTCCCATTCTGATGAAGCGAGTCGGATTTAAAGAACAAGTTCTGGTCCTCTTGATGGCGATTCTCTTCGGAAAAGTGGTAGGGTCCCTCTTCCATTGGATTTTCTTCGTTCATTTGTAAGGAACGAATTGACATGAATCAGAAAAAGGAGTTGAAGCGGCTTGGCAAAGAATAAGTTGACGCCGGAACAGCAAGCCTATAAGGAAAAAATCAAACCGTTACAACCGAAACCTCCTTATGTATTCAATGCTTTTAAAGCATTTATGGTTGGTGGGTTCATCTGTATGATTGGTCAAGGAATCTCGAATTTCTATATTACCTTCTTCAATTTTACAGAAAAAACAGCGGGTAACCCGACGGTCGCTACCCTCATTTTAATTGCTGCGCTTCTTACCGGTTTTGGTGTTTATGATAAAATCGGTCAATTTGGCGGTGCAGGTTCCATCGTTCCTGTCACAGGGTTTGCCAATGCGGTCACGAGTGCAGCATTAGAGCACAAGAGTGAAGGAATTGTCCTAGGTGTGGCAACCAACCTGTTCAAATTAGCTGGTGCTGTCATCGTTTTTGGAGCTGTGTCAGCCTACGTCATTGGTATGATTCGTTATTTGGTTAAACTATTCTTTTAAGTCTATGGAGGTTGTTCAACCTTGAAGTTAACTGGAAAACAAACGTGGACGTTTTCAAAACAATTATATATCAACGCTTCAGCAGCTGTTGTTGGACCTGAAGAAGCTGCTGGGCCATTAGGCGATAAATTTGATCTGACGTTCGATGAGCTTCATTGCGGACAGGACAATTGGGAGCTTGCTGAGCGGCATCTGATGGAGCAGGCGGTCGACATTTGCTTGCAAAAGGCGAACAAACAACCGTCCGATATGGATTTGTTCCTATCTGGTGATTTGATCAATCAGACAGTCATTGCGAATTATACTGCACGTCAAACCCAGATTCCCTTCCTTGGTATGTTTGGTGCGTGTTCGACATCCATGGAGACATTAGCGGTTGCTTCCGCTTTGATCGATGGAGAATTTGCCAACAACGTCCTTACAGCGGTGAGTAGTCATAATGCTACAGCGGAAAGACAATTCCGTTACCCTACTGAATACGGTGGACAGAAACCCGATTCTGCCACCTACACGGTCACCGGTGCAGGAGCCTCTATCGTTGGAACAACGCCGTCACCAATAAAAATCACTTCTGCCACAATCGGGCGCGTGATGGATTTGGGCATTTCCGATCCGTTTGATATGGGTTCAGCCATGGCTCCTGCAGCTGCTGATACGATTGCAACTCATTTTAAAGATACAGGATCAAAACCTGGCGACTATGACATGATCGTAACCGGAGATCTTTCAGCTGTCGGCTCCCCGATCTTGTTACAGCTTTTACAAGAACAGAACTATGACATCTCCTCCAATCATCAGGATTGCGGTTTACTTGTCTATCGGCCAGACCAGCCTGTTTTTGCAGGAGGAAGCGGTTGTGCCTGCTCAGCTGTCGTCACCTATGGACATTTGTTGAAGGAAGTTGCTGCAGGTAACTTAAAACGGATTTTCGTAGTTGCGACAGGTGCGTTGATGAATCCGATCATGATCCAGCAAAAGGAAACGATTCCGACAATCGCTCATGGTGTCGTACTTGAAGCTGCAAACGGAGGAGGGAATTCATAATGGAATATCTTATCGCATTTGTCGTAGGCGGACTGATTTGCCTGATCGGTCAGTTATTATTGGATTTCTTTCCTATCACCCCTGCTCACCTTACGTCAGGTTTTGTAGTCGCAGGTGCTTGCCTTGATGGATTTGGGTTGTATGATAAATTGATTCAATTCGCAGGTGCAGGTGCGACAGTACCTATAACAAGTTTCGGTCATTCCCTTCTGCATGGGGCGATGGCTGAAGCGGAGGACCACGGCTTTATCGGTATCGCCATGGGGATCTTCCAGCTTACATCAGCCGGTATTTCCTCAGCCATCTTATTCGGATTTATCGTTGCCGTGCTGTTCAAACCTAAAGGATGATCTAATATGAAAAAACGAGTCATCTTGATTACAGATGGAGATCTCTATGCTTTGAAGGCTGTCGAGCATGTTGCCAAGGAAATCGGCGGTCGCTGTATTTCCCACTCATGGGGCAATCCGTCAAAGCTGACAGGTGAGGAGCTTGTTTCTTTGATTCTTTCCACTCCTTATGATCCTGTCCTCGTCATGTTCGATGATTGCGGATATCGAGGGGAAGGACCAGGTGAACGTGCGATGCGAGTCGTCTGTAACCATCCTGAAGTAGAGGTCTTAGGGGCGATTGCGGTCGCTTCTAAAACGCACCTGGCCGAGTGGACAAAAGTGGACGTCAGCATTGACCGATTCGGTGAGTTGTCAGCCTATGGTGTAGACAAAAGCGGATTACCGGATATGGAATTTGGCCGTTTGGATGGAGATACCGTCTATATTCTGGATGAACTTGATATTCCTTACATTGTCGGAGTTGGTGATATCGGTAAAATGGCAGGAATTGACCATGCTGAACGGGGAGCTCCGATTACGAAGCAAGCGATTGAACTCATCTTAGAAAGGAGTGATCATCATGCATCCTCAAAAAGAAGAAACACCGATCAAGAAGAAAATCACCGACAATGAGGAATTCTTGAAAGAGAAAATCGGCATAGGAAAAAGCTTCGATGTAGGTGTCCGTAAGATGAACCTTCTGAACAAGGAAGTTCATGTCTATTACTGTACAGGTCTTTGTGACAGTGAGTACATCATCATGCTCCTTAAAGAATTACTGGTCATGAATACGGACTACAGATCAACGACCAAAGCGAAGGACATCATCAAAAATCATCTTGCCCACCAACAGGTTTCAACTGCCAAGAACTTGGACGAGGTGATTGATCGCGTTTTATCAGGACTTATTGCTGTATTGATTGATGGCAATGATGAAGGCTTCATTGTGGATGTCAGAAGTTACCCTGGTCGTACGCCGCAAGAGCCGGATGTCGAAAAAGTCGTGCGTGGTGCTCGTGATGGGTATACAGAAAACATCGTCGAGAATACGGCTCTGACAAGGAGACGTCTTAGGGATGAAAGGCTGCGTAATGAGATTGTCCAAATCGGTGATCGTTCCAAAACGGATGTGTGTATCTCCTACTTGGAGGACGTCGCTGATCCGGGGCTCATCAAAACCATCAAGCAGGAATTGGATGAAATCCGTATTGATGGGATTCCGATGGCGGATAAGACGATCGAAGAATTCATCGTGAAACAAGGCTGGAATCCATATCCGCTCGTACGATATACAGAAAGACCAGATGTCGCGGCTACGCATTTACTTGAAGGACATGTTCTGATCTTTGTCGATACATCTCCAAGCGTCATCATTACACCGACAACCTTTTTCCATCATGTCCAGCATGCTGAAGAGTATCGTCAAACCCCGATGATCGGTGCGTTCTTGCGCTGGATACGTTTTGGTGGAATGCTCACCTCCGTGTTCTTGCTGCCTCTATGGCTTTTGTTCGTCTTGAACGAGAACCTTTTACCGCCTAATCTTGATTTCATCGGTCCAACTAAGGATTCGAACATCCCGATCTATTTGCAAATCCTCTTTGCGGAGCTCGGCATCGACGTGCTGAGGATGGCCGCCATCCATACACCATCGGCCCTTTCAACGGCAATGGGTCTGATCGCTGCTGTGTTAATCGGCCAAATCGCCATTGATGTCGGTCTTTTCGTTTCTGAGGTCATTTTATATGTCGCCCTCGCCGCGATCGGTTCATTTGCAACCCCGAGCTATGAATTAGGTGTAGCCAACAAGATCGTCCGGTTGATTATGATTACACTCGTTTTGATATTCGGTGTGCCTGGCTTCATGGTAGGTGTGACTTTGGTTATCATCCTACTTTGCAGCATCAAGAATCTGAATACACCATACTTATGGCCATTCATCCCGTTCAATCCACAAGCCCTTTTACAAGTTCTGGTCAGGGTGTCGGTGCCATTATCAAAAGTTCGACCAAGTATCGTAAGGCCACAAAATCAGAAAAAACAAGCAAATTGAAGTTGATTCCAGCCTGAGTTTATGCTAAAGTTATTGATAATTTAATAAATGCCTCATTCAACGTAATGGGGTAGAGGCGCAAAGCGAATGAGTACTCGTCCCGAGCAGGGGTGCCAGGACGGACGAAGAAAGGTCAATTTGCCGAAGTAGTCATGATGCCGATTATGATTGCTGGGTCGTTGCTGAACAAGTAACGGACTGTCACTACACATGTAGTGGAGAGCTATTCCAACTGATGAGGGTACGGTTGAAACCAGTTTATGTACCTTTCTACATGGACTGGTTTTTTGTATTTTTATCAGTTTATAGGCTCTCTCTTAAATCGAGGGAGGAGAATTGTAATGGTATTCTTGGGGACAGGGAAAATGAATGAGAAGGGACACTTGGAAATTGGAGGTGTCGATACGATTGAATTGGCTAAGGAATATGGAACACCGTTATTCGTCTATGATGTTGCAAAGATTCGTCAGCAAGCCAAAGCATTCCTAACGACATTCAAAGAACGTCGGGTAGACGCTAAAGTTTCATATGCCAGTAAGGCATTTTCAAGTGTAGCCATGGTCCAGCTGATGGAAGAAGAAGGTCTGCACCTCGACGTCGTCTCCGGCGGAGAGCTATACACAGCTTTACAAGCAGGGTTTCCAACTGAGAACATACATTTTCATGGCAATAACAAGAGCATGGAAGAATTACGTATGGCGATACAAGAAGGTGTAGGGTGTATTGTCGTCGATAACTTTTATGAACTGGATTGTATAAAGGAATTAGGAGAACAGATGAATTGTACAGTCCCAGTCCTTTTACGAATCACTCCAGGAATCGAGGCACATACCCATGATTACATCTTAACAGGGCAAGAGGACTCGAAGTTCGGCTTCGATCTCGTCAGTCAACAGGCGGATCAAGCCCTGCAGGAGGCTCTTGGGTCAGATCGCATCGACGTGCTGGGCATCCACTGTCACATCGGGTCGCAAATTTTTGAGGCAAAGGGCTTTGTCATGGCGATCCAGAAGGTGTTCAATCAGTTGCAGCAATGGTCTGAGTCATACAGCTACGAACCACTTGTCGTCAATTTAGGTGGAGGCTTCGGCATCCCTTATACCTCTGCCGATCAAGACGTTTCAATTGAACAGATGATGAACGCTCTCATTGATGAGGTTGAAGCTCAAGTTGAGAAAACGAGTATGGCTATGCCTGAGATCTGGATCGAACCAGGGCGATCCATCGTAGGAGAAGCGGGGACGACATTATACTCGATCGGATCAGAAAAAAGAATACCAGGAATACGGAATTATATTGCTGTGGATGGAGGCATGACAGATAACTTAAGACCTGCACTGTATCAAGCCAAATATGAGGCTGTGGTGGCAAATCGTCTCATGCAGCCGAACACACAGCTCGTATCCATTGCAGGAAGATGCTGTGAATCCGGAGATATGCTCATCCATGACATCTCTCTTCCGAAAACGTCACAAGGGGATATCCTCGCCATGTTCTGTACGGGTGCTTATGGGTATTCGATGGCAAACAATTATAACAGGGTACCTCGTCCGGCTGTCGTTTTTGTCGAGAATGGTGAATCGCAGCTTGTCGTTGAAAGGGAAACCTACCGTGATCTCGTACACTTGGATCGTCCGTTGAAAAAGTCAATCGTATCAAGCTTTTAGACATCGTTCCCGGTACGGTTCTTCCTTTACTTCTTCATGAAAACGTCATACAATGAAACTACTTGTGGGTGACCGGAAATGTCTTATATCCGGTTTCAGGTCACTTTCACGATAAGGTGCCACACTCGCTTTCTTTTAGCGTAATGGTGGTGCCAATGATGAGGAGGATTTGATTCATGAAAAAAGGAAGTATCGAATTTGAGAACGGGGAAAAGGTTCTTATTGAATTTTACCCTGAAGCAGCACCAAACACAGTTGCCAATTTCGAAAAATTAGCCAACGAAGGCTTTTACAACGGTTTGACATTCCATCGTGTGATTCCGGGATTCGTCTCTCAAGGAGGCTGCCCGACTGGAACAGGTACAGGTGGACCTGGCTATACGATCGATTGTGAAACAGAAGGCAATCCACACAAGCATAAGCCAGGAGCTTTGTCCATGGCTCATGCCGGTAAAAATACAGGTGGCAGCCAGTTCTTCATCGTACATGAAAACCAACCACATCTAGACGGTGTACATACCGTTTTCGGTCAAGTGACTGAAGGATTGGATTCTGTACTTCGCACACAAAACGGCGATGTAATGAAAGAAGTTAAAGTTTGGGAAGAATAAATGAAAAAATGTAAGTCAGAGGACCGATTCCAAAGAGAATCGGTCTTTTTTATTGTTGGAAGGACGATTTTGCACTGGAGGACGCCATTTTGATAACGCGAACGGCCCAGAATCAGATCATATCTACAAAAAAACGGAATTATCTACGAGAATTCGAAATTATCTACGAAAAACAGAAATTATCTACGAAAATCTGGATTTATCTACAAAAAATCGAATTTATCTACAAAAACAAAAATGATCTTCACATCAGGCTGAACAACAAACCCACATCGTGTTCCAAACACAATCTACTGGTACATTCTCCTTGCGTATGCGGGAAATAAAGAGTAACATTGAATACATACAACACACATATCCTTCGGGGTCGGGTGAAATTCCCAACCGGCGGTGATAAAGCGAACGTTGCTTTTCAGTCCGTGACCCGTTGCAATGATCATTGTAACGGTGGATTCGGTGAAATTCCGAAGCCGACAGTATAGTCTGGATGGGAGAAGGATTTATAAGAACAGGTATAGAGGGCAATGTACGAATGCATCGCACATGTGCCTGTACGTTCCTTATGCTTTTTTTCTGAACATTCGTTCAGTGTCCTAAAAGCTAAGGCTTATTTCTTATACCCTAATACCCCGGAGATGCAAGATTGCATTTTCGGGGTTTTTTATTTCAAGATCATCGTCAGTTGTGAAAAGAGGAGAGCGGATGGAACACGAACGTTATATGAAGCTTGCAATCGGGATGGCCGAACAAACTGCCGGTCAAACATCTCCAAATCCAAAAGTCGGTGCAGTGGTCGTACGAAACGGAGAAATTGTCGGCCTTGGGGCACACTTGAAAGCTGGGGAAGGTCATGCGGAAGTTCATGCATTGAATATGGCTGGAAATAAAGCTGAAGGGGCAACGATGTACGTCACTCTTGAACCGTGCAGTCATTACGGGAAAACCCCGCCTTGTGCCGATCTCGTCATTGAAAGAGGCATCCATAGGGTGTATATCGCAACGCTTGACCCGAATCCACTTGTGGCCGGAAGAGGTGTCGAACGGTTGAAGGATGCTGGCATTGACGTACATGTCGGTTTGTTGGAGAAAGAAGCCATTTCTTTGAATCGGTTCTTCAACCATTTCATGAAAACAAACCTTCCTTTCGTGACCCTGAAAGCTGCATCCAGTTTAGATGGAAAGACAGCTGCAAATTCCGGTGATAGCAAATGGATCACTGGTGAAGATGCGAGGCTGGACGTCCATCAGTACCGTCACGAGCATGATGCCATTCTTGTTGGGGTGAATACGATTATCCAGGACGACCCCCAGCTGACAACACGTCTCCCATCAGGGGGCCGAAACCCGATTCGTATCATCCTTGATACGAACCTCCGTATTCCTGAGGACGCAAAGGTTCTTCATGATGGAGCAGCCGAAACCATCATAATCGCAGGCAGCAGTGCGCCAACAGAACGAATTGAAAGCCTCAGAAGGGATCATGTACGCATCATCCAACTTGATTGTCCATCTATTGAGATTTATCCATTATTGGAACGGTTGGTTGAAGAAGGTGTGACATCGATTTTTGTTGAAGGAGGCTCTTCTGTTCATGCAAGCTTTATGAAAGAGCGGTGTTTTCAAGAAATGATTACGTATATCGCTCCCAAATTGATCGGGGGCAAAAAGAGTCCTTCTGTCATAGGAGGAGAAGGGATTGAAACGATGGCTGAAGCCGTTCAACTTGAAATCGTTTCAGTCAATCAACTTGGTGATGATTTGAAAATCATATCCGTTTTGAAGGAGGGTTGAGCCATGTTCACCGGAATCGTTGAAGAGTTAGGAAAAATCCAATCCGTTCAAGAATCCAATAACGGATATGTTGTGACCATAAGCGCAACGAAAGTGCTGGAGGATGTCCGTTTAGGGGATAGTATCGCTGTTAACGGGATTTGCCTTACCGTTACGTCCTTCAAAGAATCCCATTTTACTGTCGACGTTATGCCGGAAACCTTGAAAGCCACGAACTTGAAACTGCTGGGTGCCGGTGATGCAGTAAATCTGGAAAGAGCAATGGCAGCCGGCGGAAGATTCGGTGGTCATTTCGTTTCAGGTCATATTGACGGCGTGGGGAAAATCGTAAAAAGAACGCCAAAGCACAATGCCATCTATTACGAAATCGAAGCACCGGAAGCGTTGAGCCCTTATTTCATGATGAAGGGTTCGGTAGCTGTCGATGGAACGAGTCTCACAGTCTTCGGCGTATCTGGAAATACGTTTACACTGTCTCTCATCCCTCATACAGTAGAAGAATCGGTACTCGGTCACAAAAAAGAAGGCGATCTCGTCAATATCGAATGTGACATGTTGGCGAAATATATGGATAATTTGCTGCAAAGAAGAGCAGAACAATCTCAACAAAGTAATTTGACGAAAGAATTTTTGACAGACCACGGTTTCTAATCGTTCACATTAAGGATGGTGACATAAATGTTTGACCGAATTGAAGAAGCGATTTATGAATTGATGCAAGGAAATGTCGTCATTGTATGTGATGATGAAGACAGAGAAAACGAAGGGGATTTTATCGCCTTGGCAGACAGAGTGACACCTGAAATCATAAATTTCATGGTGACCCACGGCCGCGGGCTCGTCTGTACCCCGATTACGGAACAACTGGCCAATAAGTTGGAGCTGAGTCCAATGGTCCATCACAATACGGATCCCCACGGAACAGCTTTTACTGTGAGTATTGATCATAAAACATCAACTACAGGCATTTCCGCTCAAGAGCGTGCTGAGACGATCCGTTATTTATTGGATCCGAAATCAGTCGCATCAGATTTTAAACGACCGGGACATGTATTCCCATTGGTCGGAAAGGAAGGCGGCGTATTACGACGCGCCGGTCATACTGAAGCGGCGATTGACCTCGCAAGACTATCGGGAGCTGAACCTGCAGGTGTCATTTGTGAGATCATGAATGAGGATGGCACAATGGCAAGGGTGCCGGAGCTGAGGAAAATAGCGGATGAATTCGACTTGAAAATGATCACGATCAAAGACCTTATCCAATACCGTAACAGGAAGGATAAGCTCGTCAAAAAAGAAATCGAAATCAAATTGCCGACGGTATTCGGCGATTTCAAAGCAATCGGATACTCCAACATCCTGGATCAAAAAGAACACGTCGCTCTCGTTAAGGGAGAAATCATTCCGGACGAGCCGACTTTGGTCCGTGTCCACTCAGAATGTCTGACAGGAGATGCGTTCGGATCCTACCGATGTGACTGTGGTCCGCAGCTGCATGCTGCCTTATCACAAATCGAAAAGGAAGGTCACGGTGTTCTTCTGTATATGAGGCAGGAGGGAAGGGGTATCGGACTTCTGAATAAGATGAGAGCCTATAAGCTTCAGGAAGAAGGCTATGACACGGTTGAAGCGAACGAAAAATTAGGTTTTGCTCCTGATTTAAGGGATTATGGGATCGGGGCGCAAATTCTCCGCGACATCGGCATTTCCAAAATGAAACTTTTGACCAATAATCCACGTAAAATCAAAGGATTGAGCGGCTATGGGTTGGAAGTGGTGGACCGCGTTGGCATACAATTGCCACACCGAGATGAAAACGAGAGATATTTACGTACGAAGCATAGCAAGTTAGGCCACATGCTGCATTTTTAAAACAAACGCACGATCAGATAACGAAGTATACTTTAAAAACACCATCAATTTAACAGGAGGTCAATGAACATGGGAAATACGTTTGAAGGACAATTAGTAGGAACAGGATTAAAGGTCGGGATCGTCGTCGGTCGATTCAATGAATTCATTACAGGTAAATTGCTTTCAGGTGCTGAAGATGCGTTGAGGCGTCACGGAGTTAATGAAGAAGATGTGGATGTTGCATGGGTTCCTGGTGCATTTGAGATTCCGTTGATTGCCAAGAAGATGGCAGAATCAAACAAATACGATGCTGTTATAACGTTAGGAACCGTCATCAGAGGGTCTACACCGCACTTTGATTATGTTTGCAATGAAGTATCGAAAGGCGTATCAAGTGTCGCGATGTCCACGGGGCTACCGGTCATTTTCGGCGTCTTAACAACAGACTCAATTGAACAAGCTGTCGAGCGTGCAGGCACGAAAGCAGGAAATAAAGGGTGGGAAGCTGCCGTTTCCGCAATCGAGATGGGCAACCTCTGTCGATCGTTTAAATAATAACAGTTAACTTTAACAAATCCATTCATTAAGGAAAGGCTTATCCAACAGAGCACTTTCAAGCCCATTATTGGAATCACATCCTTTGAGTATACAAAATCATGAACATGTTTTTTTACGTAAGGGTGGATAAAGGTATTTAACTATTCTTGTAGAATGTTATACTGAAAACGGAATTAGGACAAATTAGCAACATGGATGAAGTTTCGCTATAATAATTGTGATTTGTGATTTTTTTCGTTCATGTTCCGCATAAGAGGTTGGATAAAGATGAACAACAAAAAGCAAGAACGCATATTATTCATCGTAGTGATCATCGTCTCAGTCCTCTTACTTTTGTCACTCGTAGGAAAGTTATTTCGATAATGAGGGAGAATTTATGTTAATTCGATATAAACGTAATTATGAAAAAATTGCGATGGGACTTCTTTCGTTCATGCCGAATGAAAAGGAAGTTAAAAAATTGCAGCAAACCGTGAAGCAATACGAAACCGAACCTGATCACCAACTTTTCATGTGGAAAGAGGATGAAGACATCATCGGGATCATCGGGTTGAAATTGGATGATGGACAAGCAGAGCTGCAGCATTTGAGTGTAAATCCATCCCATCGCCATCAAGGGATCGGGAAGAAGATGGTTGATGCTGTCAGAAAGACCTTAAAAGACAATTATGAACTCACTGCAAATGTTGAAACAAGCTCATTTTATGAGAAATGTGAAGACGGTCCAGTGGAGCTCAACAAGGACGAATAAGAAACGGAAAGGATTATCCTTCCCGTTTCTTTTTTCTGAGAGCCTTTTGTTCAAGTCGTTCATTGATGACAGGCTGGCGATCTCGCAATGTATGCTTGTTCACTAGAAAATCATCGTCCATGTCACTTGGAATTCCAAATGTGCAGTTCTTTTCTTCACACTCTTTTTCGAGACGGGCAAGAAGGGTCTTATCCTTGATTGGAAGGTTGAAGCTTTCATAAGGTTGTTGGTTTTCGATTTCCACAATCCGTTCTTGCAGTTTCAAGAGTAAGACATCAACATCAAGACCGAGTGCCTCAATTTCAGATTGCTCTTTCTCGATGATGTTGGCTGCACTCGTCATCATACGTAGTGCACCTGAGTAATTCTTTCTTCGCTGATGATAGAGGGATACAGCAATTTGAATCAGTCCGACCCAATGTTTCTTCGCTTGGTCCTCAGGAACGGATTTCCAATGCTCTTCTAGAATTTCATGGCACTCAAAATAGTCTCTCAAGCCATGAAAATGAACCAGATAATCGATGTATGGTTTTGGATACATGGTTTTCCCCCGCTTTCATAAGCTATTAATCAGTTTATCATATCATGATAATGGAACAAAAATGGTAAATTGTGATGGTGCATACGTTATGCTATAATATCGACATGTTTTAGAGAGTGTAAAAAGCGGACATACGTTACGAAAAAGCCTTTTTTAGTGGTGTAGTCTAATGTTTGATCCGTTTGTGAATCGAATATGAAAATGGTGAACAATACATGACGCAATACAATGTCCGGTTAGATGCATTTGAAGGACCTCTCGATTTATTACTGCATCTTATAAACCGCTACGAGATTGATATATATGATATACCAGTCTCACAGATTACAAAACAATATTTGGATTATATACATACCATGAAAGAACTTCAGCTGGATGTGGCAAGTGAATACTTGGTGATGGCCGCGACGCTTGTGGCAATCAAGAGTAAAACCCTCCTCCCAAAACATGAAGAGGAAGATTATGATCAACAAATGGAAATGGAGATGGAGGAAGATCCTCGGGAAGAATTGGTCCGGAGATTGATTGAATACCGTAAATTTAAAGAAGCTTCTACTTATTTAAGGGAACATGAAAGTAAGAAGAGCTTGACCTTTTCAAAACCGCCCAGCAATCTTGATGAATTCAAAGGGAATCAACAAAACGTGAATCCTGTATCAGGAATTACCATCTATGACCTTGTAGGTGCTTTCCAATCCATTTTTGATAACAAGAAATTGAAAAAGAGACCGCAGACAAAGATTGATCGTCAGGATATCCCGATTGAAACAAGAATGGCAGAGGTCGTGGACCAATTACACACACGTAATGGGGTCCAGACCTTTCAAGAGCTTTTCCCTTACCCGAGCAGAGATCATATGGTCGTGACCTTCCTTGCTATTCTTGAATTGATGAAAACGCGACAGATCCAATGTGAACAACATGAAAATTTCAAGGATATCACGATTCAGCTGGTGAAGGAGGATAAACAATGACGACAAAAATTGAGCAAAAAGCGGTCATAGAAGGGCTTCTCTTTGTCGTCGGTGACGAGAGCTTAGAGAGTAGACAGGTAGCGGATGTCTTAGGCATTGAAATCGAAGCTGCAGATTCCTTGATCCAGGAAATGATGACAGATTACCAGTCTGATGACCGTGGCATTGAAATAGTTGAAATTGCCGGGGGATATCAATTTACGACCAAAGCGAAGCATGTCGCCTATTATGAGAAATTCGTCGAGTCACCCACGACTAGCTCATTGTCTCAAGCAGCACTGGAAACCCTGGCCATCATCGCCTATAAGCAACCGATTACAAGGGCCGAAATCGAAGATATACGAGGGGTCAAGACAGAAAAGCCGATTCAGACCCTCGCTTCCAAGCACTTGATAAAAGAAGTGGGAAGAGCAGAAGGGACAGGGCGTGCGATCCTGTATGGAACGACAAAAGAATTCCTCGAGTATTTCGGTCTTAAATCGATTGAAAACTTACCTGCCTTGCCTGATCAATCGCAAGATCAGTCCATTGAAGAAGAGGCCGATTTGTTTTTTGAAAACTTCCATAATGTTTTAGAAACAAATGCAGAGGAACAGGAGGAAAAGGTATGATCATAACGTCGTTTGAAGGAGAAGTGCTTGAGAAATCAAAATCCAACTCTCCAGAAGAATTCTTTAATCGCTCCACCGTGCACTATAAAGTAGACAAAGGTCGGATCAAAACTCTATCTGTCTTGTACGTCCGATATTTCGAAGAAAAAATGGCTGAGCTTACGCCATTTGAAGCAGATCCGATCTTTGAAGTGGATGGGAAGGACATCCATCTTCGAGAAGTGATTGCCATTCAGGCGTTAATAAACAGGCCGGAGCTTCAAGAGCGCACCCGGGTCTACATCAATGAGGAATCTGATTTTGCCACCCTGTTTGATGGAGTGGACATCGAAGCGCTGAAAAACATCGTAAAAACCATTCATAGCAATGGGGAAGCAACTTTGTCCGTCGGCTAAAAGAAAATAGAGTCGATCTTTCCGTAGTTTACCTTCTTTACATACAAAAGAGGTGAACACCAGAAGGATCGGCTTTTTTTATCCCTTGAAGCCTGAAACCACAGCTACCCCGATGATAACTAATAGGACGAACAATACAACGACAAGTATGAAACCGCTGGAAATACCATCTGACATCGAATCGCCTCCTCAAAAAATGAAGTCATTTACCCATACTATATGTATCCGTCTAATAGGCGGACTAGACGGATGCCCTTTTTTACATAATTCAATTAAATTGGTACAAACTGATAACATCATAATGAGATGAGGGCCGGTTTATGCCATACATACTTTCAGTGGGCACGTGTGATGCATCCTATCGAGTAGAACAAGATAAGACCGTCGAGTTTGCAAAAGAGATGTTCAGTGGTCATTTCCAAAATATCAATCGTCTCTTAAAAGCATTTGAAAATGGACAGATTCAATCACGCCATTTCGTGAAGGACGTTAACTGGTACAAACAACCTCATTCTTTACAGGAGAAGAATGATCTTTATATTGGAAAGTCCATCGAATACAGTGTAAAGGCAATTGAACGATGCCTTTCAGGAGGGCCTTATTCAGAACATCCGCTTCCTTATCATGAAATTGATGCCATCTTTTTCGTTTCCTCTACGGGATTTTCTACGCCAAGTATTGAAGCAAGGTTGATGAATGCTCTGCCATTCTCTAAAAATACGAAACGCATCCCTATTTGGGGGCTGGGATGTGCAGGCGGTGCTTCAGGGGTCTCCAGAGCCCATGATTATTGTATCGCTTATCCAGATGCAAAAGTATTGCTTGTTTGTGTTGAGCTTTGCAGTCTTACTTTCCAGAATGACGACTTTTCGAAAAGCAATCTGATTGGAACGTCATTGTTTGCAGATGGTGTAGCGGCAGCTTTAATTGTAGGTGAAGAGGTGAAGACGAATGAAGTAGGGGAGATGGGGATCCCTTATCCGAAAACGATTGCCTCTCAATCGAATTTGATGCCTGACTCTGAAGACGTGATGGGCTGGGAAGTAAAGGACAATGGATTGAATGTCGTGTTCTCCAAGGATATACCGACGATTGTTGACCGTTGGATGTATCCGACCATCCACCAGTTTTTAGTGGATCAGGAGTTGGAGATCGACGCCATCAAGCATTTTGTCGCACACCCTGGTGGAATAAAAGTGTTGAACGCTTATAAGACGGCTCTCGGCATTCCAGATTCATATTTTGAGGATGCGTTCGAAGTATTAAAGCATTACGGGAACATGTCTTCGGTGACTGTCCTCTATGTGCTAAATCGATTTATGGAAAAAAGGATCCGTTCTGGAGAGAAAGGAATCCTGATGGCACTTGGACCTGGATTCAGTTCGGAGATCGTCTTATTGGAATGGGATGAATAATCGATTGGGGGTAAAAAAATGATTTTCTTTTATCTGTTTATTTTTTTAGTTGCACAACGTATCGTAGAATTGTTCATTGCAAGAAGAAATGAAAGGATCATGAAAGCGAAAGGAGCCATGGAATTCGCCCCTGGTCATTACAAATACATCGTTATCCTGCATACTGCCTTTTTGATCTCTTTTGCTGTTGAGGCATATTTGAACGGATTTGTCCCTTCGCCTGCATTTCCATACTTCCTTATTCTTTTCATCGTGCTTCAAGCTTTAAGAATTTGGACCATCAAGTCTCTCGGCCCATTTTGGAATACGAAAATCATCATCCTCCCAGGTTCTGAAGTCGTCAAAAAAGGTCCTTTCCGTTATATGCGCCATCCCAATTATGTCATCGTTGCTCTGGAGTTGTTCCTCATCCCCTTAATGTTTCATGCTTTCATCACATCGATCCTCTTTACATTCCTGAATGCACTTCTTATTCGTTTCGTCCGTATCCCTGCAGAAGAAGCGGCACTATCCCAGCAATCCGACTACAGTGCTACCTTTAAAGAAACACCCCGCTTTTTCCCGTCTACCGATCCAAATCAATCCTGACCCGCCAACTTAATATAAAATAATAATATTATGTTAATTAATAATTTTTTCATAACCCGTCCTTTCCAGCATAAACTTGTACAAAACAGGCTAAGGGACGGGATGTTATGATTGCAGCCACCATAAATAAAGGACTCCGGATAGGATTAGCCTTTCTTTTATTATCATTGATTTTTCCTCCAATCAATAAGGCCCATGGGGCAGGTCCTGGTGTCCATGCACAAGGTGCCATTTTGATGGAACAAGAATCGGGTCGCGTTTTATATGGAAAACGGGAACACGAAACGATGCGAATCGCAAGCATTACGAAAATCATGACGGCGATCCTTGCCATCGAGTCAAAGAAAATGGATGAAAAGGCCAAAGTGAGTGAACGTGCAACGAGAGCTGAGGGGTCGTCCATTTATTTGAAAAGAGGAGAGAAAATCCTTCTTGAAGATCTTGTATATGGTTTGATGCTTCGTTCAGGCAACGATGCAGCGGTAGCGATCGCAGAACATGTGGGAGGGAGCTTAGAAGGCTTCGTTTACTTAATGAATGAAAAGGCGCAGCAACTAGGGATGGACAATACATACTTTTCCAACCCGCACGGTCTTGATGACAGTGAGAAGCATTACTCCACTGCATATGATATGGCCCTGTTAACACGATACGCCATGAAGAATAAGGAATACCGGAAGATCGCCGGGACGGATACCCATCGAGCCCCGCAAGAAGGAGAGAAATGGGACCGGATCTGGAAGAACAAGAACAAGCTCCTTCGTATGTACAAGTATACGACGGGTGGAAAAACCGGTTATACGAAACGCGCGAAAAGAACACTCGTTTCAACCGCTTCAAAAGGGGACATGGAATTGATCGCGGTAACCCTGAACGATGGAGATGATTGGAACGACCATATGAACCTTTATAACTGGGCCTTCAATGAATACGATCTTCTTTCCATCGTACAAAAAGGGACGATTGATGGCCTTACACATGAAGCTTACAAAGGTAAAGTTGAAGCTGCAAGAAGTTTTCTTTATCCATTGACAGAAGAAGAGCGTGATCTCGTCAAGAATGAAATTCACTTGAAAAGACCGCCTTCAAAGGGGAAATGGAAAAATCCACCCACTCCAGTCGGTCAGGTGAAAATCTTTTTAGATGAGCAAGAGATCGGATCCATGCCTTTATATATGAAAGGGACCTACCGGGAGCTGGAAGAAGAGACGTTTTGGGATACCGTCAAAGGTGTCATGACGAAATTCTTCATGATTACGGTGCCTTATGGTTAATCTGATCTGGGCCTTCATGTTCGTATTTGGCATCGTCTATGCAGCGATCAATGGGACGATGGAAGAAGTGAACAAGGTGTTGTTTAAAAGTGCCCAGGAAGCGGTCACAATCAGCTTAGGCTTGATCAGTATCCTCGTCTTTTGGCTCGGTCTCATGAATATCGCCAAAAAAGCAGGGCTTCTGAATCGATTGACAGGCTTGTTCCGTCCGCTTGTCCGGAGGCTGTTTCCTGACATACCGCCAGATCACCCAGCAATGGGCTATATCCTTTCCAATATGGTCGCGAATCTGTTTGGTCTTGGGAACGCCGCTACACCAATGGGGATAAAGGCGATGGAACAAATGAAAAAATTGAATCAGGATCGTGACGAAGTGAGTCGTTCGATGATCACATTTTTGGCGATCAATACGTCCAGCCTTACAATCATTCCGACGACGGTCATAGCAATCCGGATGAATTACGATTCTGTGTCACCAACGGATATTGTCGGTACGACACTAATTGCCACTGCTTGTTCAACAATTGCTGCGATCCTAATTGACCGCTACTTTTATCGTAGGCGAATCCGGAAAAGGAGGCTGTAGATATGGAAGTGGTCTCAACTGTATCCATTTGGATCATGCCTTGTTTGATCGGGTTCGTTCTCGTTTATGGAACGATCAAGCGTGTATCGACTTATGAAGAATTTGTAGAAGGCGGGAAAGAGGGTTTTTCCATCGCGGTCTCTATCATTCCATATCTCGTAGGTATGCTTGTTGCGATAACGGTTTTCAGAGCATCTGGGGCTATGGCCTTCATGATTTCACTGATCCAGCCGTTCTTATCTTCTGTGGGGATACCCTCTGATATTGTACCTCTTGCTTTGATTCGTCCGATTTCTGGTACAGGTGCATTGGCGATGACGTCCGATCTTATTGCCACCCACGGTCCTGATTCCTTCATTGGCCGGCTTGCCTCAACCATGCAGGGGAGTACAGACACGACCCTTTACATTCTGACGGTTTACTTTGGGGCAGTAGGTATCAAAAAAATGGGTGATGCTCTGAAGGTCGGTCTTCTTGCAGATTTAGTCGGTATCATCAGTGCGATCATCGTCGTCACCCTCGTATTTGGAAGCTAGGTAGACATCCAATTTTTCTGAAGAAGGTGCCTTTAGAAGGGGCACCTTCTTTTATTGTGGTCGGGCTTGTGGCAAGAAGATTTTGTGGCATGGAAAGAGCCTTATTCATCCCTATCAAAAGAGAAGTCCTCAATAACGGTAACGAAATGTTGATGACAGACTCCTACCAAAACTTGAAGATTGAACACCCGAAGAGTATGATTGAGAATGAGGTGAAAGCATGGAACGATTACAAAAGGTTATCGCACAAGCTGGCGTCACTTCTCGTCGTAAGGCAGAGAAGCTGATCCAGGATGGACAAGTGAAAGTGAATGGAGAAACAATAACGGAACTGGGGACAAAAGTATCTCCGTCCGATGAAATTGAAGTGAATGGTGTTCCGATTGATAAGGAAGAACCGGTTTATTTTCTTTTCTATAAACCGACCGGTGTCATTTCAAGTGTTAATGATGAAAAAGGCAGGAAGGTGGTCACCGATTTCTTCCCGGAAATCGAGCAAAGACTCTTCCCGGTTGGACGACTGGACTATGATACCTCCGGCTTGATCATCATGACGAATGATGGTGATTTCGCCAATGTATTGATGCATCCGAAATTTGAGATCGATAAGCGTTATATCGCAAAGGTGAAAGGGATTCCGTCTAAACGAGAGCTGAGAAACCTTGCGCATGGCATTGAGCTTGACGATGGTAAGACAGCACCAGCTAAAGTGAAATTGAAAAGCTTGGATAAGAAAAAGCAGACAGCCATCATCGAGCTGACCATCCATGAAGGACGGAACCGTCAAGTGAGAAGGATGTTCGAGGCATTAGGATATCCAGTCGAGAAGCTGAAACGGGAAGGGTATGGC
Source organism: Pseudalkalibacillus sp. SCS-8 (assembly GCF_040126055.1). NCBI lineage: Bacteria > Bacillati > Bacillota > Bacilli > Caryophanales > Fictibacillaceae > Pseudalkalibacillus > Pseudalkalibacillus nanhaiensis. Next base: position 2,117,868 of record NZ_CP143541.1, on the reverse strand, counting down.
TATTTGGATTTGAAAGGTCTGAATGCAGGGGAGCATCGCCCGTTGACCCCTCATGAAGTGAAGCAGCTCAGGAACCTTGCTGTCACATAAAAGTCAAAAAAAACCCATGAATACTGGACAAAATAGCGTTATAGTAGGAAGGGTAGAAGAATAGATTGGAGCGATTACCTATATGAAAAAACGACAGCGATTAGTGATGCGGTCAGTCATATTGGTTGTAATTGCCCTTGCCCTTGGTTATACACTTTATCAAACCGTTTTCAGTGATAAGAAGGAGCCTGTGACAGTAGGTGATCAAGCTCCAAACTTCGTTCTTAAAGACCTTAGTGGAAATGAAGTAGAACTGGAAGACTTCAAAGGGAAAGGCGTTTTCTTGAACTTCTGGGGTACATATTGCCCGCCTTGTGAGAAAGAAATGCCGGCAATTCAACGCCAATACGAAAAATACAAAGATCAAGGCGTCGTCGTTCTAGCTGTGGACATTGCAGAGCCGGAATTGACTGTTAAAAAATTCGCCGAGAAAAAGAATCTAACGTTCCCAATTGTTTTGGACAAGCAGCGGGAAGTCGTGGATGTATACGGTGTCGGTAATTTGCCTGCGACTTATCTCATCAATCCTGAAGGTAAAGTGATTGATAAGATTACAGGCGAATTGAATGACACACTCGTCCGCAATTATATGGAAAAAATCAAACCTTAATGGGGTGTTCAAATGGAGAAGATTAAGTGCGAATGTGGCCATCTGAATCCCTACGGAACGATCCTCTGCGAGTCCTGCGGAAAACCAATCCAAGATGAGACGAATGATGAAAAATTATTGAACATGAGGTATGAAGGGACGGCAAGACGTTCCCAAACCTATAACACGAATTTTATCGATAAAACATGGAATTTCTTCTCAAGCGTCAAAGTAGGAGTATGGTTGATCGTCATCACGTTGATTGCGTCTGCAATCGGGACGATCTTTCCGCAAAAAATGTACATCCCCAAGACGGTGACGAATGTCGCTGCTTATTATGAAGATGAGTATGGTGTTCTAGGCGAAATCTATTATCTGTTAGGTTTCCATGAACTCTATAGTTCTTGGTGGTTCGTACTTCTTCTTGGTTTGATCGGGGTATCAATAACTGTCGCAAGTATCGATCGAGGTATTCCACTTTATCGCTCATTGAAGAATCAACGAGTTTCAAAGCATGATAACTTCCTGAAAAGACAGCGAATGTTTGGGACGTCGAAGCGACCTGAAGATGAGGAACAATTCATGGATGAGGTCGTTTTTCGATTGAAAGAAAAGCGTTATCATGTTCGTCGTGAGAATGGTAATATCCTCGCTGAAAAAGGACGTTTTTCAAGATGGGGGCCTTATGTGAACCATGTCGGTCTCATCATTTTCCTTCTTGGAACGATGCTGCGGATTGTCCCTGGGATGTATATCGACGAGGATATTTGGGTCCGAGAAGGCGAAACGGTCGCAATTAAAGGGACCGACCACCAATATTATCTAAAGCATGAAAAATTCGTGGTTGAAACCTATGACCCTGAAGAGGAACGCTATGCAGAGGCGATCAAAAGAGTAGGCGGATCGGTCATTAAAAATTACCAGAGTGATGTGACCCTCTATAAAGCAGGGGAAAAGCTGCCTGGGGCTAAACCGGACCTTACGAAAGTAAAGGAATACCCGATCCAGGTGAACCGTCCATTGCAATTTGATGGTTTTTCCGTCTACCAGGTGGACTACAGACAAGAAATGAGTGAAATGAGTTTCCAGCTTCAGAACAAGGAAACGGAAAAGCCGGTCGGTGAATTTACAGTCGATCTGCAGAATCCTAAAGACAAATATGACTTAGGAAACGGGAACAAGGTCATCCTTAAAGACTATTATCCGGATTTCTACTTCAACAAGGAACAGGGTGAACCAGCTACTAAGACTCCAAATCCAAATAACCCTGCTTTCATTTTTAATATGATTACCCCAGAAACACCTGAGGGTGAAATTGCTTTTATCGGGATTCGGCAAAATCTTGAAGCATCAGGGGACAATCAATACAAGATCGCTTTTAATGGTGTCGAAACAGATTTCATCACCGGTCTTACGGTCAATCGTGATTATACACTTCCGATTATTTTCATCGGTGGGATCATCTTCATGATTGGTGTTGTACAAGGCTTATATTGGAATCATAGACGGATTTGGTTGAAGCTGAAGGATGACGAAGTGTGGGTAGCTGCTCATACGAACAAGAATTGGCATGGCATTAAACGTGAATTGTCTGACGTCACGTCTAAACTTCAATTGAATCAAATCATCGATCAGCATGATCAAGAGAGAAAAAGATAGATAGGAAGGAGGAAATACATTGGCTGAAATAAGTAGCAGCCTCTTATATGCTGCATTCATCATTTATTTTATCGCTACTGCTGTCTTTGCTGTGGCGTTGACGGATAAGAAAGCTGATAAAGGAGAATCCATGAGCAAGTGGGGGCGCTGGGGATATATCCTATCGATTGTCGGCTTCCTATCCCAGCTCGGTTATTTCATTACGCGCTGGATTGCTTCCGGGCATGCTCCTGTCAGTAACTTATTCGAATTTACGACGTTTTTCGGGATGATGATGGTACTCGGATTCATTGTCATCTATGCAATTTATCGATTGAACGTACTAGGTGTTTTTGCGATGCCGATTGCATTGCTCATCATTGCATATGCGAGCATGTTTCCTCGTGAAATCGAGCCATTGATTCCTGCTCTTCAAAGTAACTGGCTGAAGATCCACGTTACGACAGCTGCTTTAGGGGAAGGAATACTTGCGATTTCTTTCGTTGCCGGACTCATTTATTTGATTGCAACGATTGATCAATCGAAAGGTTCGAAGAAGACAGGTTGGTTGGAATTCGTCCTTTATACGTTATTGAGTACACTCGGATTCATTCTTGTTTCCATATCCTTTGGTTTGATGGATTACCAAACAACTTTCGAATGGGTCAATGAAAATGATACGAAAGCTGAACTCGTATATGAAATGCCAGCAATCGCAGGACCCCATGAAGGCAAGATGCTGACGGAAGGCAATTTCGGTCCGATCTTTGAAGCCCCAGCATGGATGGAAGGTGTGGACGCTCCTAAAAAGCTGAACACGTTCATCTGGTCCTTATTATCCGGTCTCATCCTTTACGGACTTTTGAGGCTGTTTCTACGCCAGCGGTTAGGGGCCTCCCTGAAACCAATGCTGAAAAATATCAATACGGAATTAGTAGATGAAATCAGCTATCGGGCTGTGGCAATCGGATTCCCGGTATTCACTTTAGGTGCACTTGTGTTTGCGATGATTTGGGCACAGGAAGCCTGGACAAGATTCTGGGGATGGGATCCAAAAGAAGTGTGGGCGTTGATTACATTCTTGTTCTACGCCGCTTATCTTCATTTACGACTTACAAGGGACTGGCATGGTGAACGGTCAGCATGGCTTTGTGTGCTAGGATTTGTTATCATCATGTTTAACTTGATTGCAGTGAACCTTGTGATTGCCGGCCTACATTCGTATGCCTAGAAAAAAACCTTCACGTTTCGTGGAGGTTTTCTTGTCACTTGGTAACAATAAATGATATGTATGATGCAGGAGGGTTTGAACGATGGATAAAGAACAAAGAGTACTAGTTGTCGATGACGAGGAAAGAATCCGGAAATTGCTTCGCATGTACCTTGAAAGGGAAGATTTTGAAGTCGTCGAGGCAGAAGATGGAGAAACCGCATTAAGCACTGCCTTGGAAACGGAGTTTGACATCATCCTTCTGGACTTGATGTTACCTGAAATGGATGGGATTGAAGTATGTGAAAAGTTGAGAAGGGAAAAAGCGACGCCCATCATCATGTTGACAGCTAAAGGCGAGGAGTCCAATCGTGTCCAAGGATTTGAGGCAGGAGCGGATGATTATGTTGTAAAGCCGTTCAGTCCTAGGGAAGTCGTTCTTCGTGTAAAGGCATTATTACGACGTTCAACGTCCACTAAATATTTACATACAGAGACAGTCAGCAAAGATGTCCTTGTCTTTCCCCACATGACGATTGATAATGATGCCCACCGGGTGACGGCAGATGGGAAGGAAATCAATTTGACACCGAAAGAGTACGAGCTCTTGCTTTATCTCGCTAAGACACCTGACAAAGTATACTCACGTGAGCAGCTCTTAAAGGATGTTTGGAATTATGAGTTCTTCGGAGATCTTCGAACGGTCGATACGCATGTAAAGCGTTTACGCGAAAAACTTAACCGTGTATCGAGTGATGCCGCTTCAATGATTTCAACGGTTTGGGGGGTAGGCTATAAGTTCGAGGTGGAAGAACGCTCATGATTTGGAGAAGTGTCGTCGGCAAGCTCTGGGGTACCATCCTTCTGCTTGTTTCGGTCGTTTTATTCATATTGACTGTATTACTTTTACAGTTCTTTGAAGATTTAATTGTAGATAATGCAAAAGTCCAGCTGTCTCAGCTAGCTGGTTCTTTGGTTGAAGTGATTGAGGAGGATGACCGGTTTGAAAGCTCCGAAGAGACTGTCTCTTCGGTAGTCGATGCCCATTCCAGCAATATTATCATCCTCGGAGAAGATTTGAGGTTTGCGCATGCTTCGGATCAGACTGATTTGGAGCTTCTTCCATACTCGTTGTTTTTGAAGGATGAAGAACTCTCAAGGGTTTTGAAAAAAGGTGAGGCAGTGAGCGTACAAGGAGCATTTCCATTAGAAGAGGGAAATGACACCGAATCGAATGAGATCCTGATCGTCGGGAAGCCTGTCCAGCTCAGTTCAAATGAAAGAGGAGCTGTATTCATCTATCAGTCTTTGGATCTGATCCAAGAAACGAACAAGAAGGCGAAACAAATCATTTATTTTTCTGCTGGAATTGCCATTATTCTTACAACCATTTTCGCATTCTTCCTTTCTACAAGAATCACAGCTCCATTACGACGTATGCGTGAAGCGGCACTTGAGGTTGCACAGGGGAAATTCGATACGAAGGTTCCCATCCTGACTCATGACGAGATCGGAGAGCTGGCTTTATCCTTCAATCGGATGGGGAGAAAATTGAAAAATAACATCACCGCTCTAAGTCAAGAAAAGGAACAGCTGTCGAGCATTTTGAGCAGTATGGCAGATGGGGTCATCACCCTCGATCGAAAAGGAAAGATCCTTGTGACGAATCCACCGTCCGAACGTTTCATTCAAGCATGGTATTACGAACAAGGGATGAAAGAGGAGTCCGAAGGAGAAGTTCTTCCTGAACAAATCAATGATCTTTTCCGAAGAGTCGTGAACTTGGAGAAGGAACAGATGACAGAGATCGAGCTCCAGGGACGTAGCTGGGTCGTCGTTATGACACCGTTATATAACCAAGCTTATGTCCGGGGGGCAGTAGCTGTCTTTCGGGATATGACCGATGAACGCCAACATGACAAGCTGCGGAAAGACTTCATTGCGAATGTTTCCCATGAGCTCAGAACCCCGATTGCCATGCTCCAAGGGTACAGTGAAGCGATCATTGATGATATTGCTGCGACTGAGGCCGAAAAGAAGGATATCGCCCAAATCATTTATGATGAATCGTTGAGGATGGGGAGACTCGTCAATGAGCTGCTCGATTTAGCACGTATGGAAGCAGGGCACGTTTCATTGGAAAAGATGGAAATCAAAGTGGATGAATTCTTCCCACGGGTTGTAAGGAAGTTCCAGGGTCTTTCAAAGGAAAGGGAAATCAGTCTAGAGCTTCAGAAACCGGACCATTCGTCCATCATGTACGGCGATCCAGATCGTTTAGAGCAAGTGATGACAAATCTTGTAGACAATGCCATTCGACATACGAACAAAGGAGGCCATGTTCAAGTAAAAGTCATGGATCAATCCGATGGGACGTATGTTGAAGTGAAAGATACAGGATCCGGAATTCCGAAAGAAGACCTGCCATTCGTATTTGAACGCTTCTATAAAGCTGATAAAGCTCGAACCCGTGGCCGATCCGGTACTGGGCTAGGTCTTGCCATCGCAAAGAATATCGTTGACTCTCATGGAGGAAAAATATCTGTTCATAGTAAAGTAGGGGAAGGGACGACATTTTCCTTCCATATTCCACATTTCGATCATGAAGAAAATAAAAATTGACGATTAATCTTGTTCCATATGGAACACGTTCAGCCAAACGTGGTAAAAGCGAAACCGAAGCTGGAGCCGAGGATGGAGGGGTGATGAGATGCTGACGGATTACCATAACCATTTGGAGAATGGATCTTTGACGTTAGATTACTTGAAACAATTCACTCAAAGCGCTGAAGCGAAAGGAATCGAACATTTTGGGATTTCAGAGCATGCCTACCATTTCTATCAAACTGCCGACATATTATCGAACCCATGGGTCGATGAACGACGGTATTATGATATGAGAGACTATGTTGCTCTGTTTGAAGATGCGTGGAGACAAGACATCGACGTGCGGATGTCGATCGAGATGGATTATACACCCGGAAAGCATAAGGAAATGGAGACATTCATAAAACAATATGATTTCGATTATGTCATTGGCTCGATTCATTGGGTGGATGATTTCGGAATCGATCTCGCTGAATTTAAGGATGAATGGACGCGAAGAGACCTTCATGAAACCTATCGCAGCTATTTTGATCAGGTCGTGACATTAGCGCAATCGGATCTATTCGATATCATCGGACATATCGATCTCGTGAAGATTTTCAAGCATATTCCGGAAAACCGGGAATTTCTCCTAGAGCAATATGATCGTGCGACAGATGCTCTGAAAGACTCCAAAACGTGTATTGAAATCAGTACAGCCGGTTTACGGAAGCCTGTCAAACAACTTTATCCTGATAAGGAGCTCTTGAAAATGGCGTATCACAAAGGCATACCGATCGTTTTGTCTTCAGATGCACATTTTCCACAGCACGTCGGGTACGCTTATGATGAAGCAGTTGAATTCGCACGTTCAGTCGGCTATCGTACGTTAATGACCTTTGAAAAAGGAAAACGGAAAGAAGTTCCGTTAGGGTGAAAATGTGTTCCAAACTAATAAATTGTTACTCAATAAATGGGGGCTTATCTGAATTTCAGATAAGCTCCCTTTCATATGTAATAAAGATTGAATTCGTCTACGGGGTTTGCAATAATTGGACATAAAAACAACCACTTTACACATCATTGGAAGGAGGGAGGAAGTTGAACAATCCTGTAGTCATTATTGGTGCTGGTTTAAGTGGCCTTCGCGCAGCGTCTCTACTAGCTGCAGAAGGCACCAATTGTAAGGTGCTAGAAGCAAGAGATAGGATTGGCGGTAGGGTCTTGAGTTCTTCAGATCCAAATAAACCTGACTTAGGAAAATTTGACCTCGGTCCAACATGGTACTGGCCGCAGTATGAAAGCACAATTACCAGCCTTGTTAAAGAACTGAATGTAGGGACGTTCCCCCAGTACTCAAAAGGGGCAATGCTTTCAGAACGATCCCAAAACATTCCCCCAGAGCGTTATGTTCTTCCAGAAAATTCGAGTGCAAGGTCAATTCGTTTCATAGGTGGGGTGCAGTCTCTTATTGATGCTGTAGCAGATACGATTCCTTCAGGAATAGTCGAGCTTGAAAAGCGAGTTACAGAAATACGACTTGATGAAGACGGTGCAATCAAGGTTGTAGTAGCTCAGGCTGATGGTACGAGAAAAGAAGTTTCGGCAAGAGCTGTTATCCTAGCATTACCGCCCCGGATTGTGGCGCGCCATATTCATTTTTCTCCTTCATTACCCAAAAATATGATAACTGACCTAATAAGCAAACCTACTTGGATGGGAGGACAGGCTAAGGCCATTGCCGTCTATGACCGTCCTTTTTGGAGGAAGTCAGGACTCTCTGGATTTGCTACAAGCTGGGTTGGACCCTTACAAGAAATCCATGATGCATCTCCCGAAACGGGTTCTGGTGCATTATTTGGATTCTTTGGCATGCCGGCGAAATCGCGTCATGAAATGGGTGAGGATAAACTTTTATATCTGGTCATTGATCAATTAGTCAGACTGTTTGGAGCCTCTGCTCAAAATGTAAAGGCTATCCTTTACAAGGATTGGTCCAAAGATGCTGAAACGGCTGCTGAGGACGATTTAGTCCCGCTTAGTGATTTTCCAAGCTATGGTCAACCACCAAAATCAGGGGTATGGAGTAAGAAAATTGTTTTTGCTGGTACAGAAGCTAATTCTCAATATGGTGGTCATCTTGAAGGTGCACTCTTGGCAGCTGAACAGGCAGTTTATGAAATAAACAATCTAGAGGAATTTTAAGCTGATAGCACCAATGGTTGTTGCATTGGTTTTTTGGTATTTCTTTTTTCATTTGTTCTGTTTGTACTCAGCTTACTATGAGAATATCTTGAAATGGAGTCTTCAAGAAAAGGGACAGATCTGGGTTTCCTTAGAGAGGAATGAATGGTTTATGTGGAAAAGAATTGAGTGTGTTGCAATTTATACAGAAAACATCCAAAAATCAGTAAAGTTCTATCAATCGTTAGGGCTAACAAAGTCTTGGGAAGCTTTTCAAGACACAGACAAACAGTGGAAGCTTATTGGTATGAGTTATCCTGATGGAAATACAGAATTGGTTTTAAAGAACAACCCTAGTTTAAAACTCGCTGAAACTGAAATTGTAGTTGAAGATGTACGGGAGACCTACGAATTTTTGAAATCAAATTCAGAAGTTAAATGGATCCAATCTCCATTCTCTAATACTTTAGGTGGCACGTGGCGGTGATGCAAGCACCAGATGGAAATGTATTTGTGTTAGTAGGAAATTAAATACCGATGAATCTTGTAATTAGAGTACTATTCATTAAGAGGGGGCTATCCATTAATAAGGATAGTCTATTTACATTACAAGATAATATTATGGAATTTTATGTTAATATAAATGATACATATATAGTTTATAAGATTTCTAAAGGGTATGCAATTCAATAATAAGTACAAAGGGTGGGGAATATTGAACACTAGTAAATTACTTTCTAAAACTAAAATGTCTGAGTTAGTTGGTTGGTCTGAATCCAATGGTAGAAGATGGGTAAAAGAATTTAAAGATTATATCCCCACTGTCATGATTAAAAATAAAATTATGTATACTAAAGAATCATTAAGGATTATGAAATTCTTAAAGAAAATGAATGAAGCAGGTCTAACTATTCCTGAAATTAAAACAATAATTATAAAAGAAGGTATACCAAAAAACGAACAAGATGAACAACAAATAATCGATAAACACAAGATAGATCGAATACATAAAGAATATGATGAAAAAATTAAAGACACACTACCATCATCTGGAGATATGATGATTCCTTATTTGGAAATTATTAAAGATGGAGAAGCATATTCTGCTAGCGAGATAACACAAAAATTAGTAAACCATTTTAATTTAAGTGATGAACAGCGCTCGATGAAATATGAAAATAATACAGACATTATTTTTCTATCTAGAGTTCGAAGCGTTAGGTATAGCTTAAAAAAGGAGAATTATATAGAAGAAGTCAATAAATTAACATACCAAATTACTAATGATGGCCTTGATTTATTAAATGAAACTAGTATTGGTATTAGGGAAGAGATTGAAGAATTAGAGAAAGTGGTTGACCCTTTAACAATCGTGAAAGAAAAGTTAAACGATATGACAAATGAGTTAGCAGATAACTTGTTAAAACAATTAAGAAATGTCCATTGGATAAAATTTGAAGACATTGTAGTAGAATTATTGACCGTTATGGGGTATGGAGATGGTCAAGTAACTCAAAGAACTAATGATGAAGGATTAGATGGAGTAATTAAAGAGGATAAATTAGGCCTAGACAATATATATGTCCAAGCAAAAAGGTATGCAGCTAATAACTCTGTAGGTCGTGATGTTGTTCAAAGTTTTTCTGGCGCATTAGATGGAAAAGGTGCGAGAAAAGGTGTGTTTATTACAACGTCTTACTTTACAGAGGGTGCTAAGAAATATGCTGATCGTCTAGAAACAAAAAAAATTATACTGATTGATGGCATAGAATTATCTAAACTTATGATATCTCATAATGTAGGAGTAGATATTAATCATACTTTTGTAGTGAAAGCAATTGATTTTGATTATTTTAAAGACGAGTAATTAGGAGGATTTTTAACTTGATGGATAATATCATTACGCACATAGAATTACAACAATACATTAAAGCTAAAGATTATAAACTTGAACTAAAGAATACATATTTCCAAAAGCTGATTGAAGAGGTAGGAGAACTATCAGAAGTAATTAGGAAAGATATAAGGCTCGAACAATAAGGCACAATAAAAGGAACAATTGAAGAAGAGTTATATGATGTCCTTTATTACATATAGGTATAGCAAATGTTTATGACATTGATTTAGAGCAGTGTTTTCACTTGAAAGAAGAACTTAATAAAGAAAAGTATAAAAAAGGTCTCTATAAAAGGGTCTTTAATGGAATAGTCAAGGGAACTTCCCAATACGGAAGTCCCCTTTATTTTTGTTAGAAATCAACTGTAATAAATCATAGCCTTCACCTTATTCCATCGACATGGCTAAAATGGAGGAAATATTTTTCGTTTCTTGAAGTTCATCGAGCATATTGTCTGTCAGTGGCTCATCAAATGTGAGAACCATCGCAGCGCCACCGCCGGCTTCTTTCCGTCCGACTTGCATCGTGGCTATGTTCATTTCATATTTACCAAGAACCCTGCCGACCTTCCCGATGACACCTGGTTGATCATTATGCGTGATGAATACGAGATGCCCTTTCGGCGTGAAGTCGATGTCGAATCCGTTCAGGTTAACGACTCTTCCTCCTAATCCCGGGAGTAATGTCCCTTGTATGGAAACGGTATGATCTTCGCCGACAACTTTAACGTTGATAAGGTTGGAGTAACCATAGTTCTCAGATGACTTTGTTTCGCCATAGGTAATACCTCGCTGCTTCGCAATCACACTCGCGTTGATGATGTTGACCGGCTGGTCGATCCGTGGATTTAGAAAGCCTGATAAAACACTTCTCGTGATTGGAAGCGTTTCGTGATCGGTCAAATCCCCTGAATAGTGTAATTGGATTTCATGGACAGGGGTTTTGATACATGCAGATAAGAAAGAACCTAAACGGTTGGCAAGATCGATATACGGAAAGATGAATTCATGAACGTCCTTCGATATGGTTGGATAGTTCAAGGCGTTACGGGCCGGTTCACCGTTCAGTACATTTCGGACATCTTCACTTACTTGTTTTGCTACTTGATATTGCGCTTCTGTCGTAGAGGCAGCAATGTGAGGTGTTGCAACGACTTTTTCATGTAGCAGCAACGCTTCGTTCATGCTAGGCTCTTCTGCAAATACATCCAAAGCAGCACCTGCAACGTGGCCTGAATCAAGTGCGGCTAACAGATCATTTTCCTCAATGATTCCTCCGCGTGCACAATTGATCAGGAATACGCCTTTCTTCATCCGTTGGATTGTTTCATGGTTAATCAGCCCTTTCGTATCTTCATTCAATGGTGTATGTACAGTGATGATATCGGAATGCTTGATGAGGTGATCGAAGGGTACGGTTTCAACCTGAAGCTTTTTTGCTCTTTCTTGTGTAAGGTATGGATCATATACGAGAATCTTCATTTCAAAAGCTAAGGCCCTCTTCGCGATTTCTGAGCCGATTTTCCCCATACCGACAATTCCTAGTGTTTTGCTATGGAGTTCATGTCCTGTAAAGACGGAACGTTTCCATTCCATTCGCCGGAGCGAGCGGTTGGCTTGCGGTATGTTACGTAAAAGCGACAACATCATAGCAAAAGTATGTTCAGCAGTGGAGACGGTATTACCATTTGGAGCATTGACGACAACGATTCCTCGTTCTGTGGCTGCTTCAACATCGATATTATCTACACCTACGCCTGCTCTCGCGATGATTTTCAACGAAGGCATTTCATCCATCAGCTGTTTTGTCAGTTTTGTACTGCTTCGGACGATGATAGCGTCAACTTTATCTTTGTTTTGGACTTCATGAATATTTTTCTCGACAAGGTGCATTTCAGGGGCTTTTACAAGGGGTTCCAGACCAATCTCGCTGATCGGGTCGCTTATGACGATTTGATGCATTGGCGATCTCACCTCATCCATGTGTATTAATAGTTGATTTTCCTATTGTTCACAATGTATGTCAACAGATTTAAATAAGACCCATGGATCTTATCTCCATGGGTCTTTGATCGTGGAACGATTATTGATTTTCGTAGCGTTTTTGACACTCAACAACAAGCTCAGCTGCTTTTTCAGGGCCTTCCCATGAGCCGATCTCGGTCTTCTTACCTTGAAGATCCTTGTAGCGTTCGAAGAAATGGGAAATTTCCTTGAGCGTGTGTTCGGATACATCTTCAAGGGACTTGACGTGATCAAAGCGTGGGTCTTCTACCGGTACCGCTAATAGTTTTGCATCTTCTTCTCCTGAATCGATCATGTTCAAGTACCCGATTACACGAGATTCAATCACACATCCTGGGAAAGTAGGATTGGTGACTAGGACCAAAATGTCAAGTGGGTCACCATCAAGAGCGAGTGTGTTTTCGAGATAGCCGTATTCTGCTGGATAGAACATAGGTGAGAACAATACGCGATCCAGTTTGAATACGCCTGCTTCTTTATCATATTCGTATTTGTTTTGGCTTCCAGTCGGAATTTCGATGAAAGCGTCGACTACTTTATTTTCCATTCTTCAAACATCCTCCCTTTTATGTACAACTTACAATAACCTATTATAGCAATTTGGTGTGCATTTGAAAACTGAGAGCGCAAGAAAGCTGGTTTTCCATGATTCGGTCAACCTCTTCAAAAGAAATTGGGCGACTTCTTACTCGTCCTTACGAGCAGACCTAGGATTTAATCATACGATGTAAGTAACTCGGTTAGGAGGTTTTAAGAGGGTGATGAAAATATGGAAGACCATCGTATGTCTTTCCACATTGTCAGTCGGACTCGTATTTGGTGCATCGCCACAAGAATCCTCAGCAAAGACGATCTTCTCGGATGACCCATTGAACCCGGACTTTGATATCCCTGGCCCAATAGATCTCGGTGTCGTGAATGATGAAAAATTGATTGAAGCATTGGTTGAACGAGGGGAAATATCGAACAGTTTAAGTGTATCAGGGAAAGAAGCGGCACTTAAACGTTACCTTGAGAGAAAGACGGACGGACTTGATGATGCTTATCTACACCATTATACATTAGAGGAAGAGCAAAAGAATAAGATTCAGGATACTCGTGCTTTTCTTCAAAAAGGGATGAATGTTAAAGAGCAAAAACATTTTCATGAACGGATCGAACGCCTCGAACTACCTCCAATTCAATCGGAAGAATGGAACGGGGGAGTCAGGAAGGATCGTGTATTGGTGATTGCGATTGATTTCCCTGACTATCCCACTGGAAGCATTACTCCAGAAGAAACCGATATGTACTATGATGAATATCCTGTCGAGCACTATGAAGATATGATTTTCGGAGATGAAGGGTATGAAGGTCCGAACGGTGAAACGTTCATCTCCATGAAGCAGTATTATGAACAACAGTCAGGAGGGAGCTATAGCGTACAGGGTGAGGTTGCAGGCTGGTATACAGCAGAACATCCTGCAGCGTATTATGGCGCAAATGTACCAAATCCTGATGGCCGGGACGGAAGACCACGATATTTAGTAGCTGAGGCTTTGTCGAAAGCAGCTCAGGATCCTTCAATCAATCTTGCGGACTATGATCAGGAAGACCGTTATGATTTGGATAACGACGGGAACTATCGTGAACCCGATGGGCTAATTGACCATCTTATGATCATTCATTCAGGGGTCGGTGAAGAAGCTGGAGGGGGCAGTCTTGGAAGTGATGCCATCTGGTCACATCGCTGGAATCTCGGAGGAGTTTTCCTCATTCCTGGTACGTATACGAATGTTCCGTATTGGAACGGATTTTTAGGAGCATACGACTATACGATTGAGCCTGAGGATGGAGCAACCGGCGTCTTTGCACATGAATATGGACACGATTTAGCTCTGCCGGATGAGTATGATACGCAGTATACCGGACAAGGTGAACCGGTCGCATATTGGTCAATCATGAGTAGTGGAAGTTGGGCTGGTAAAATTCCTGGCACAGAACCGACAGGTTTCAGTGTTTGGGCCAAGGAATTCCTTCAAGGTTATATCGGAGGGAACTGGTTGACGGGTGTGTCCATAGATACGGAAGATCCTACCTTCGTCGGTCAACTGATCTTTTTAGATCAGGCGAGTGAAAAGGGAAGGTGGAATGATGCGATACGGATTGAACTGCCGGATAAGGTGACAATTGTGAATCAACCTTACAATGGTCGCTATGAATATCATAGTGGAAAAGGAAATCTTTTGAACCATTCAATGGTGACTTCCCTCGACCTGACCACAGCTGAACAGGCTCAATTGACCTTCCAGGCCTGGTATGAAATTGAAAAGGATTGGGATTATGCTTCCATACAAGTGAGAGAATTTGGTACTGATGAGTGGGTAAGCATTCCTGGGAACTTGACGACGACCGAAAATCCGAATGATCAGAACCCAGGGCATGGCATTACTGGTCACTCAGACGGATGGGTGGAAGGGTATTTCAATCTTACACAATATGCTGGAAAGCAAATCGAGCTGAGAATCCATTATTGGACCGATATGGCTGTAGCAGAAAAAGGATTGTATATCGATGATATCCGGATATACGTGAATGATAAGCCATTCCTTCACGATAATGCAGAATCTGTTCCGAAATTCAGGATGCATGGTTTCAAAAAAGATAAAGGAAAGTTTTCGTCTAAACAGTATTACCTGCTTGAATGGCGAAACCATCATGGGGTCGATATGGGTCTGAAGCACATTCTTCGTGGAAACTCATTGATGGAATATGACCCTGGTTTGGTTGTCTGGTATATTGATGAATCTTATACAGATAACTGGACAGGGGATCATCCTGGTGAAGGATTTGTCGGTGTCGTCGATGCTCACCAGCATACACTGGAGTGGAGTGATGGTTCCATTGCATCGACGAAATACCAGATCAATGATGCCGCTTTCGGTATCGTCAACACGAATGAAGAATTTCTCGATTACGGGGATACGTTAGGAATCTCACTGACTTCACCTGAACTGCGGGGGGACCGCTCATTCTATGACGGTGACGACTTTTTGAATTCAGGGTTACTGGATGCGGGACGTAATATACCGGATTTCGGCCTGCATTTCGTCGTAATTGCACATACAAAAGATAAATCGACTGCCTTGATCGGCATTTATAAAGAACAATAAAAAAATGTCAGATACCTCCGGCGAGTTATGCTTAACGGGGGTGTCTGACATTTTCCTTGTTATGAAGGCTTTGTCATGCCAATATTCTAATTTTTTAATTGACAATGATTATCATTTGTAATAAGCTAATAAAAAAACACGCCCTAGTTGATCTACAGAGAAGGGCGCGTTTTTAATACCGTACTATCTTATTCGAATTTCGTTGCATCTCCATCGAATGGCTCATCTGCAATTTTAATGGAATCTGTCGGGCAACCTTCGAAGGCATCTGTCATATCTTCATGTAAGATTTCTGGAATTTCAACGATTCCCTGGTTGTCATCTAATGTAACAAAAGCAATTCCTTCATCATCGTAATCATAGATGTCAGGTGCTGCTGCTCCACAAGCTCCGCAAGCGATACAAGTTTCTTTGTCAACAATTGTGTACTTTGGCATATCGAAATTACCCTCCTAGAAATTGATGAAACTGTCTTTTATCTTCCTCTTTCTATCAAACGCCAAAAAACAGTTCATATTCTCCAAATCAAACCATTTTTATATCCATGTTACTATTGTAAAACTGTTGATTTGAGATTTCAACAGTTAAATTCATTGAGAATCCTTATCAAATTAGGGGTTAACAGACATGTGACGACTACATAAGCAATTTTCCCAAAAAGACCAATTTCTAAACAACCTCTGATACAATATAAGAAGTGTAAGGAATGAGGAGAGGTTCAATGGATTATTCAGACACGCTGTTGCTGTATGGCCTTGAACGGATGGATGGTGAGCGTACCGTCTCAGGTCTATACCATCTGTTGACCGGTAAGAAATCCTCTCAAACGGTTCAGGATGGCAAACTATTCGGTCTGTCTCACCTGTTTGGGACTTTTCATGGCTATACCTATGCGCGATTCGAAGAAAAGATGCAAGATTTTATACAATCGGGTTGGATCAATCTGACGGATGCCTCTAATGCCCGGTTGACCGAACGAGGTCAATCGGTTCTCGACGAAAACTTGAAGAGGAGTCCGATTCCAACTTCACTCGATGGTTGGCGTTATGGAGATATCGGTACAGTTTTCTGGCGTCGTTTTACGTTATATGTCCAAACCTTATCACACTTATTGGAAAATGAGCGCCACTTCTATCCGATTCAAAATGATCCACAGGTTTTACAATGGGTGAAGCGTCACTTTCCTCGTGATCCACGTTCAAGGCATATGAGTGCTGAGGGGATATACAGTGAGTTGAAAATCTTGCTATCGACTGTAGAAGGTAACGATGCAGACAACTTCGTCCTTCGTCTATCCAGAAAGGATCGCATCGGAAAAACTACCCGACAGATCGGGGAAATCATCGGACTGGATCCTTTTGAAAGCCATATCCGTTTCCTAGGCACCCTTCATAAGATGATACAAACAGTCATGGCTGATCGGAGATCGTTCCCCCATATACATATCTTCATAGCGGATTGTAGCCAACCCTATACGTTGACAGAGTCTACAAGGAAAACCTTTGAATTGCTTAAGGACGGATATACATTTGATGATATCGTGCGTATCAGGAAATTAAAGGAAAGTACGATTGAGGACCATATTGTCGAGATCGCCATACATGTACCGGAATTCGAAATAAGCCCGTTCATTTCAATTGAAGATCAAAAAAGGATTTTCGCAGTGTCAAAACGCTTACGCAGTAAAAGGCTGAAATGGATTAAACAGGAGCTTCAAGAGGAATTCAGCTATTTTCAAATTCGTCTAACCTTGGCAAAAGGGATAGAAAACGTTTTAAAGGAAGAAAAAGGGGTTCGAAGCCGTGTTGATTGAAGAAGTACTTTATGAACGCTTTGGATACAAATCATTCAGAAAAGGTCAAAGGGAGATCATTGAAGATGTATTAGAAGGTAAAGATGTATTCGCCATGCTGCCAACAGGTTCCGGAAAGTCAATCTGTTACCAATTACCTTCATATATGATGGATGGTTTGGTCCTGGTCGTATCTCCACTCATTTCCTTGATGGAAGATCAGGTCGAACAAATGAAGAAGAATGGGGAACGACGTGTTTGTACATTTCATAGTGGATTGCCGTTCGAAATTCGTAAAAGGATATTAAGACATCTATCCAGCTACAGGATTGTTTATGTTTCTCCAGAAACGTTACAAACAGAGGTTTTCACCAACACCATAGCCAAATTGAAGGTTTCTTTGTTCGTGGTCGACGAGGCGCATTGTATTTCCCAATGGGGACATGAATTCAGGACGGATTACCTTAAGCTGGATGATTTCAGGAACCGGATCGGGCGACCTCCTGTCCTTGCCCTGACAGCAACGGCTACTAATAAAGTCCGAGATGATATCATTCGTCAGCTCAACCTTGAAGAACCCGAGCAGCATATTTATTCAGTTGATCGACCGAACATTGCAATACATATGGAAAAGGCTAATCACCCTGCTGAAAAGACCGACCTCCTGATTGAATCTGTGAAACGTTTGCAGAAACCAGGAATCATTTACACCTCCAGCAGGGCGATGACGGAGGATTTGACTGAGATGTTGAAACAGGCAGGGGTTGAACGGGTCGCTTACTACCACGGGGGAATGGAAAACGACGATCGACTTCTCATACAAAAACAGTTCCTTTACGATGAACTGGATGTTATATGCTGTACAAATGCTTTCGGTATGGGCATCAACAAATCGAACATCAGATATGTTATCCATTATCATTTTCCACCGAATATGGAGTCCTATCTTCAGGAAATCGGACGAGCTGGCAGGGATGGTGACCAGAGCTTGGCTTTATTACTTTATCATGACCAGGATGATTTCATCCCGGAAAGACTCTTGATGTCCGAGTTCCCGAGTAGCCATGATATTCAGAAATTCGCAGAAAATGTAGCGGCCATGCCGGACCGTCAAAAGGGATGGAAGGAATTACTTGAACGGATGGAGTTGAGTGAAACCTGTGAACGATTCATGATCTTCCATTATGAGAAATATCTACGTTCAAGTACTGATTCACTCACGCAATGGACCGAAGGGATGCTCGAATTAATACAGGTTCGAATCAATGAGAAGCGTAATCGATTACGGCGGATGAAGCAATGGATTGAATCCGATGATTGCAAGCGTGCAGGCATCCTTAGTGAATTTGCAGAAATCCTCTTGGACCGGCCTGAAAATTGTTGTACACATTGTGGTATTGATAGAAGCACGTTTGAACAGGATCAAAATGATCAGCACCAAGGAGATGGATCGGGAGGACATCATTTTGATTGGGAAAGGGAATTAGCTGAAATGTTCGGCCAGCGTGTAGAGCATGGGTAAGAGAAGGAATCAAAGAGAACTCATCCAAAGCTTGTCTCAACGGGAGCTCTATGCCAACCTTTATTTTACCCAAATCATTTTCTTAGCATTGACCGTCATCCTTTCATTCATTTTCAAACAAGATGTATCTGCCTGGCTGGATTTGGTTTCATTCGATCTCAATTCCATCTTGTTGTGGGCGATACCTACAATCCTGATTGTCGTTGTCATTGACGTTATCCTGTGGAAGAAAGCTCCTGGAAAATGGATGGATGATGGAGGAATCAACGAGCGTATCTTCGCCACCATTTCGTTTCCACACCTTTTATTTGTTTCTTGCATGATCGGAATCTCAGAAGAATTACTATTCAGAGGGATTCTGCAGGTCAATCTAGGATATGTTCCAGCTAGTATACTCTTTGCATTCATGCATATCCGGTATGTTTACAAACCTGTCCTGCTGCTATTCGTAACGTTGCTGAGCTTTCTATTGGGTGGAATTTTCCTTCTGACTCAGAATCTGCTCATCCCGATCGTGGTCCATATATTCATCGATTTCATATTAGGTCTTATCATACGCTATAACGTTTTCTCTGTACGTGCCAAGTCGAACTTTCAAGAATAGAGTAACGATGAAGGAGGATTCATCATGACCCAGCATGATCAAGCATCATCTTTACGAAATAAGGTGAAGCCCGTTTCAAATCTCGAAATGAATGCGATTCAGGATACTGAGGAAATCGATGTCCTTAACCTTCCGCCAAGAAGCAGCAAGCACAGGAAAAGCCCAAAAAAGACAACACAAAAAGAGACGCCCTATTCCGGTAAAGGTCATATATGGGTGACCCGGGGCATCGTCATTGCTTTTATTTTCTTATTGTTTTTCACGATTTTTTATTTTACAAACGGCTTTAACTTGATTCCAGAGATAGAGAGTGAATCTGACGTTTTCATTAAGATCGATCGTTGAAAACGTGAGCTCTGATTCAATGTATACGTCATTTCCTCCACGCATAGGTTTGAATAGGAGGGAATGCGTATGGATGGTCTTCAATTATGGAAGTTCAAACAATACCAAGTGTCTGAAGTGACTTTAGAGGTTGTGAAGAACCTCGTGGAACGTAGACAGAAGGAACAGCGATTTGAGCAATTGTTGTTGAAGTGGTCTTTGTCTTTGTTCGTAATCATGTTTTTTTCACTGTTATATATTTACTTTTACAAACTTCCGATGTTTGAAAACATGTTTTTATCAGCAGGAAAAATGACAGCCTATTTGTTCCAGGATCGAATCCTTTTCATCTTGTTTGTTATTGGCGTATTCTGCTTCATTCAAATGTTCCTCTATAAAAGAAAACATATGAAAGCTGAAAAAGAGTATGAAGAGTTAAGGATTGCAACAATTGAACGAGGAGAAGAACTTTGGGAGAAACCTGCTCCATGGGATCGTCGCCATGAGGTTTATGAATGGCTGAAAAAAGAATATGATGTGAACCTTTACCACAAGTAATCCTTCAGTTACATGGGACAAGGGCATCCGAAGAAAGCGTTATCATTTCTGCAAAAAAGCTGGTCATTGATTTGAACATGATCCTTTGTAATCAGTTGAATGCGGCCGAACGCAACGGTTTCGTATTCCTTCATACAATAAACTTCTACTGGGAGTCCGATTTTCTGGCTGTATTCCAAATCCTGATCGAGAACGAGAGACTTATTCGTAAACTTGGATATGGTCATGGTGTGTCCTCTCCTAACTTTTATTTTCATAATTTTTGATCTGATTTTCTTATTATTATCTTAATGTAAATTTACATAATTTTCAACCTCTATTGTTTAAATATTCAGACAAAAAACAAAATGTGCCACGTTACGTAGGAATTATCAGCTCTCTAGAGAAAATAGTTTATAGTGCAAATTAACAGGGGGGATATGATGTTTGTAAGAAGTGTTATGATACCGAAAAATAAAGCGTATGTGGTCCAACATACTGACTGCTTGAAGGATGTCCTACATAAGATGGAGGAATACCAGATTGATGGGATGCCCGTCGTAAATGGCAGTAAATACGGCGGCCTTGTCACACTTAATAAAATTTATAAAGCCTTTTTCGAGTCTTCGTTAACACGTGACGATTTCCTTTCATCGACTCTCGCAGGTGATGTAGCAACCTATAAGGAAGATTTCATTGACGAAGAAGAGGTATTTGAAAAGACTTTTCTGACTGTGAAGGATCGACCGTTAGTCGCAGTAGTGGATCGTGAAGGGGATCTCACTGGAATTGTGACACGCTATGATGTCATTGAACAATTCCAAAGTGCTTTCGGCATGAAGAAGAAGGGTGTTCGAATTTCCTTTTCAGCTTCTGAGGCAGAGGGACGGATCGCAAGGCTCGCTGAAATTGCAAAACAGTTCCATGAAAATATCATTTCACTCGCCACGTTTGATGAAACCGATAAATTCGTCCGACGGATTGTCATGAAGGTAGAAAAGCAACAAAATATTGATAAATTCGTCCAAAAGCTTGAATCATCTGGCTTCCGTGTATTGGATATTAAAGAAGACTGAACATGATTCCCCTTCTCCCTACATATCGTGTAGGGGGAGGGGATTTTTTGTATAAGCGATTGTTGGCATTATCGATTGGCTATTGGTCCTTATACCTTGTCGTCAATGAAATCCCGACGGAGTCTTACCCGGATTTCAGGCGGTGGCTCATGTCCTTGATTTTCCAACCGTTCACGTTTATTTGGGTCTCCGTGCTGGCTCTTATCGGCATCATTGCCTATGGCGTGATTGTACAGTGGATGGCGGACGATTTACGTCAAATGACCAAAACGACCTGGTTCATGCGCGTTTTGTTTTGTATCCTGTTCATTTTAAGTGTATACTTCCTTTATCTCATGAACGCAATGGTCATGCTTGTCATCTTACCATGTATAGCAATCTATGGTATCATGTCGATGACACAAAGCAAAAATGTCGTGAGGAGACAGGATGGTGCAGAATGATGGTTTGGATAATCGTTGTTGTCCTTTCAGCGATTACAATGTTCCTCTATATGTGGTTTGAAGCGCATCGTAACGTTGTAAAAAAACAAGACATCTACTTGGATCGATTTCCTGAAAGCTTCAATGGCTTAAAGGTTTTTTTTATTTCGGATATACATACACGGCAAATCGACAATCGATTACTGGATCAGGTTGATGAGGAAGTGGACCTCGTCATCATAGGTGGAGATCTTATAGAAAAAGGGGTTCCATTTGATAGAGTTTCGGAAAATTTGAATCAATTGTCAAAATTGGCACCTATTTATTTTGTATGGGGGAATAATGATTATGAGGTGGACTTTCGTAAACTCGATGTTTTGTTGAGGGAGAAAGGTGTTTCGATCCTTGACAATACATGTGCCCGTTTTGACACAGAGGAAGACAGGCTGTACCTGCTCGGTGTCGATGATCCCACTATGGATCGAGACCGACTTGATCTGGCTCTTCAGGATGTGGATGAAGATGGATACAAAATACTGGTCAGCCACAACCCCGCTATTATTCATAAAATTAAAAAGGAAGATGATATAGGCTTTGTACTGAGCGGACATACACACGGAGGCCAAATCCGTTTTTTTAAATGGGGGATCGCAGCTAGAGGTGGCTTATTTGATAAAGGAGTTACAAAATTGTTCATCAGTAACGGTTATGGTTACACTGCTCTGCCACTGAGACTGTGTGCTCCTTCAGAGGCCCATATTTTCAGCTTTCATCGGAAAAACTGAATGCAATCATCAGGGGGGGTCCCCTCACTCATCCTGATTTCATGAAGAACAACATGACCATCATGAACCTTATTCTTTCACCAATCATATAGTGTAGAAAGGGTGGAGTATTGCTGTTAAGGAGGACCATATATGCGACTGGAGCGTTTGACATATAATAAAATCAAAGTGTTTTTAACTTTGGATGACCTTGACGAACGTGGCATTTCCAAAGATGAAATGTGGCAAGACCTGCCTAAAGTACATGAACTCTTCAGGGATATGATGTTGGAAGCTGATGATGAATTGGGCTTCAAAGCAGATGGTCCGATTGCTGTCGAGGTTTTTTCATTACCTGCTCAAGGGATGGTCGTAATTGTTACGAAGGGGCAATCCACGAATGAAGATGAAGATTATGATGATGAATTCCTGGAGCTTCAAGTGACTATGGATATCAGTGATGATGTCTTCTACGAATTTAATGGGTTCGATGATCTGATTTCATTGACATCTCGTGTATACCCGCTTGGTATCACAGGTGGCGAGATTTATTATTTCAATGGACGTTATTATGCCTCTTTTGAAGAAGAGGATTATGTCCAGCTTGATGTTGATATGTTCGTCGCGCTTTTGTCAGAATTCGGGAACCCTTCAACGATCACGAAATGGCGTGTCAGGGAATATGGAAAGTTGATTCTCGATCAAGAGGCAATTGGACGCATCAATCATCACTTCTTATCAAAAAATAAATGATTGAAGAAAAACTTGGCAAACGCCAAGTTTTCTATTTATATGCCTCAATAACGGAAATATCCTGATGTAATGGATGTTTTACAGCGTTCAAACACCCTTGAACCAAGATTGCATGTATGTAAAACGCGTTTGGTTTGCAAGCTAAGAAAGCGTTTACAACTTAATATAGAAAACTTATATATATCACTTCTCATAATGCCTGCTAGGGTGTATACTATGCATTGAGAAATTGAAATCATACTTATTTACTTTTGGATTTTTCACGGGAGGTAAACCATGTCTGCCAATGAACAAGAGAACAATGGACAAGACAACGTATTATTATCAACACAAACCGTTATCAATGATGCTTTAGATAAGTTAGGGTACCCTGAAGAGGTGTTCGAGCTATTAAAAGAGCCGGTAAGATTGATGACCGTCCGTATTCCTGTAAGAATGGATGATGGCGCCATCAAGATCTTCACTGGTTATCGTGCTCAACACAATGATTCAGTAGGACCGACAAAAGGTGGAGTAAGGTTTCACCCGAATGTAACTGAAACGGAAGTCAAGGCTCTATCCATCTGGATGAGTCTAAAAGCTGGGATTGTGGATTTACCCTATGGCGGGGGTAAAGGTGGAATCATCTGTGATCCCCGGGATATGTCATTCCGCGAACTCGAAAGGTTGAGCCGTGGATATGTCCGTGCAATCAGTCAAATTGTAGGACCGACAAAAGATATCCCTGCACCGGATGTCTTTACGAACTCTCAAATCATGGCCTGGATGATGGACGAGTACAGCAGGATCCGAGAATTCGATTCACCAGGGTTCATTACAGGAAAACCACTCGTTCTGGGCGGTTCCCATGGAAGAGAATCAGCTACGGCGAAAGGTGTCACCATCTGTATCCGTGAAGCTGCTAAACAAAAAGGAATCAACCTGGAAGGAGCGCGTGTCGTCATCCAGGGCTTCGGTAATGCAGGAAGCTTCCTTGCCAAATTCATGTACGATGCTGGAGCAAAAGTGATCGGAATTTCCGACGCTTATGGCGGATTACATGATCCGGACGGATTGGACATTGATTATCTGTTGGATCGAAGAGACAGCTTCGGTACTGTTACCAAGCTGTTCAAAGATACGATATCAAATCAGGATCTGCTTGAACTCGATTGCGATATTCTTGTACCAGCTGCAATCGAAAACCAGATCACGAAGCACAATGCTCATGACATAAAAGCATCAATCGTCGTGGAAGCTGCAAATGGTCCAACAACGATTGAAGCGACGAACATCCTGACTGAGCGTGATATCCTCCTCGTACCGGATGTATTGGCGAGTGCAGGTGGAGTCACAGTTTCTTACTTCGAGTGGGTCCAGAACAATCAAGGATATTACTGGACGGAAGAGGAAGTCGAGCAGAAATTAGAACAAGTAATGGTGAAAGCCTTTAACAATATCCTGACAACGGCAACCAACCGTAAGGTGAATATGAGGCTTGCGGCTTATATGGTAGGCGTTAGGAAAATGGCGGAAGCATCCCGTTTCAGAGGTTGGATCTAAGACTGTTCAGTTGAAACCTATAGCAAAATCCCCTATCATCTATATGTATGATAGGGGGTTTTTGACGTAGGACCATGTTAAATCAATGTTTTGGTCATCCCCAGCGAGAAATGATCAATATGTCGATTTGGCATATGATAGGAATAAGAGAAACAGAAAGAGAGAAGTCACAGTAGGAGTGAAACGGAACTATGCATGCTGACGCAATCATCGTAGGCGGTGGTCCCTGTGGTCTTTCGGCTGCAATCGCACTTGAAGAAATCGGTTTGAAACCGGTTGTCATTGAAAAAGGGAATATCGTCAACTCAATATACAATTATCCGACACACCAACAGTTCTTCAGTACGAGTGAGAAATTGGAGATCGGGGATATGCCGTTTGTTATCGAGGGAAGGAAACCGAAGAGAAATCAAGCTTTATCTTATTACCGGGAAGTCGTGAAGAGGAAACGACTGACCGTTCATTCATATGAGAAGGTGCAACGTGTGGAGAGAATGAAGGATGGGCGGTTCACGGTCTTTTCCGTTCGCAAGGGCGGAGCTGAACATACGTATGTAACCCCCTATGTGATCATCGCTACAGGTTACTATGATCACCCGAATTATATGGATGTACCGGGAGAAGAGCTAGACAAGGTCTTCCACTACTTTAAAGAAGCTCATCCTTATTTCGATTGTGATGTTACAGTCATAGGCGGGAAGAACTCTGCTGTCGATGCTGCACTTGAACTAGAGAAGGTAGGTGCCCGCGTAACGGTCCTTTACCGAGGGGAAGAGTATTCCGGAAGCATAAAGCCATGGATTTTACCGGAATTCGAAGCATTAGTGAAACATGACCGGGTCAACATGGTATTCAATGCTGAGGTGAAAGAAATCAAGCCTGGATCACTCGTATATGAGGCAGATGGAGAGAAGGTTGAAATTCCGAATGATTTCGTATTTGCCATGACTGGCTATCACCCTGATCATACGTTCTTGACGAAGATGGGAGTCGAAATCGATCCTGAAACGGGACGGCCTCATTTCAATGATGAAACGATGGAAACAAACGTGGATGGTATTTTCATTGCGGGTGTAATTGCAGCTGGAAATAACGCCAATGAAATATTCATTGAGAACGGTCGTTTTCATGGTGGTCTCATTGCCAACGAAATATTGAGAAGAGAGAAAGACGGAGCTTTTTAATCCGTCACTAAACGAAAGGCTGCCAGAAATGTTTTCTGGACAGCCTTTTTTGCATGTTTTCAATTCGTTCGAAACGCTTCCACTAGTTCATCGTGTGTAAGGTTCATCTCCAAGGTGACCATCAATTTCAGCCGTGCTTTTTGACCGTTTAAGCCATTCGTGAAAATGACGCCTCGTTCCTTCAATTGTTTACCGCCGCCATCATAGCTGTAGATGTCTTGGACGATACCGTTGAAACACCTTGAGACAAGTACGATCGGAATATCTTTTTCGATAAAAGCATCAATTTCCTCAAGGAGTTCAGGAGGCAGGTTCCCTTGTCCGAGCGCTTCAATGACAAGACCATCGACATCCATCATCCGGACGGAGCGTAAAAGTTCCTTCTGCATGCCTGCATAGGCTTTCAAAAGAATCACATTTTTTGTTAATGCTAATGTTTTGTAATGTTCTTTATTCACCAGATTATGGTGGAAGAAGACTCCCCTTTTCGTCACAATCCCTATCGGCCCGTATTGAGGACTCTGGAACGTTGCGATATTACTCGTATGGGTTTTCGTAACATTCTTTGCCGTATGGATTTCATCGTTGAAAACGACTAATACGCCTTTGTCTCTAGCCGCGTCACTTGCAGCCACCCGAACTGATGAAATGAGGTTATGAGGTCCGTCTGCCCCTAACTCGTTACTGGATCGCATGGCTCCTGTCAGGATGATCGGAACGTCGTGACCGTGCATCAGATCAAGTAAATAAGCGGTCTCTTCTAACGTATCTGTTCCATGAGTCACCACAACTCCGTCAAAATCAGTTTCCACCAGCTTTGCTCGTATATAATTGGATAATTCCATCATATGATCTGGTGTAACATGAGGAGAGGGAAGATTGATAAAATCGTCCATCGTCACCTCTGCAATTTGGGACAAAAGTGCATATGTTTCATGTAAAGGATTGACTTCACCAGGCAGGACTTTTCCAGTTTCTTTATCTTCACTCATGGCGATCGTTCCACCTGTATGAACAACTAGTATCTTTTTCTTCAATTACGTCACCCCAATCCGAATATTCTCCAACGTTAAAGATACCACGTTCGTCACTTTTCGTCTAAAAGGAACAATCCATCACGGCAAAAATTTCCGTTCATATAAAGACCGTTCATGTTACGATAGAGAAAATAAATTGAAACGAGACGATAGACATGTTTACGATCCTTTCTGCTGGAATAGCACCCGGTGTAGCTTTGCTCTCCTTTTTTTACTTGAAAGAGAAGTATAAACCCGAACCGATCCTCATGGTATTGAGAACGTTCATCATTGGCATTCTCCTTGTGTTTCCTGTCATGGTGCTCCAGTTCGGGATACACGAAGAATTGTTCGTACCTGCATGGGTGGATGCCTTTCTCGTTTCAGGCATGCTGGAAGAATTCTTTAAATGGTTTTTACTTTATTTTGCTGCGTATCAGCATATTGATTTTGATGATCCTTATGACGGTATCATATATGGCGTTTCCATTTCTTTAGGTTTTGCAACTGCTGAAAATGTACTCTACCTCTTATCCAACGGTGTAGAGACTGCCATGTACAGAGCTTTGCTTCCTGTCTCAAGTCATGCCTTGTTCGGCGTTACGATGGGTTATTATTTATCACGTGGTAAATCAGCTAGAAGTTTGCAACGAAAGAGAATTTTCATTTTCATTTCTGTGCTTATACCAATCATCTTCCATGGCTTTTATGATTACATTATCTTTTCCTTCATGGAAGGGGAATGGATTTTCTTCATGCTGCCATTCATGGTTTTCCTTTGGTGGCTTGGCCTTCGTAAAATCAAGTATGCACAGAGGATTTCAGAACAACGATACAATCCACGGAAAAAAAGCTCTAGCTCTACGATTTGAACCTGCTGAAGCCTTCTTCCTAGCAATTCCAATCATCACTTTTACATTGATGATGAGAAATTGAAGGATGGATGGCTTCTTTTTTTTGGCTCTGTAAGCTTTTATTAGTGATATAGAAGCGTAATACGGCGACTCCAGCGGAAAGCTTCCGCCTGAAGCTGTTCGGTAACATTGTATAAAATTCCAATAGTGGCAGAAACTACGGACATTGAAAAGTCATACAGGATTCTACAGGAGGCTGTACCGATGAAAAGTCCAATTTTTTATTTGAAAATCTGCATAACCACTATTCTTTTTATCATTCCTTTGTTCGGATCGATGACAACAGAGAAAGCGGAGGCATTCAGCCCTCAAGTCATCCAGAGGGGTGCGACTGGTGAGGATGTTATTGAGCTCCAATCAAGGCTCCAATACCTAGGATTCTACAATGGGAATATAGACGGGATCTTTGGGTGGGGGACGTATTGGGCGCTTAGAAACTTCCAATATGAGTTCGGATTGGAAGTGGATGGTTTGGCAGGCTTTACAACAAAGAAGAAGTTAGCGGATGCTTCTAAATATTATGAAAGCTATGTCAAGAAAAACATCAGGAAGGGGAAGGACTTCACCCATTATGGCGGGCAACCGCTCGATCAACAAACGGAGAAGGACAAGAAAGGCAAAGCACAGGCACCTTCAGGTCAGGGCAAAGCCCAGGCGCCAGCTGGTCAAGGGAAAGCTTCACCGAAGCAAGGGAAAAATGTACCGAGTGGATACTCTGAAAATGATTTGCAGTTGATGGCAAACGCAGTTTATGGAGAAGCACGAGGGGAACCATACGTCGGTCAAGTTGCGGTGGCAGCTGTCATTCTCAACCGAATTGAAAGCACTTCATTTCCAAATACGATTTCGGGTGTCATCTTTGAGCCAGGGGCTTTCACAGCTGTAGCTGACGGTCAGATCTGGCTAACACCGAATGAGAAAGCCAAGAAAGCTGTACAGGATGCGTTGAATGGGTGGGACCCTACTGATGGAAGTATTTATTACTTCAATCCAAACACAGCGACATCAGGCTGGATTTGGACAAGAAGTCAAGTTACCCAAATCGGAAAACATATATTCGCAAAATGATGGAGGTGAACCATTGTGATAAGAACAGTCCTTTTGACCATTTTAGCATTAGCGGTTGTCGGAACAGGCTATTGGGGTTATAAAGAGCATCAGGAAAAAAATGCGGTATTGATCAATGCAGAGAATAATTACCAACGTGCATTCCATGATCTGAACTTCCATTTCGATGCGTTGGAAGAAAAGATTGGAACGACATTGGCGATGAATTCGAGGCAGCAGCTATCTCCAGCACTTGCAGAAGTGTGGCGATTGACATCGGAAGCGCATAACGATGTGGGACAATTGCCTTTGGCGCTGTTACCTTTCAATAAGACGGAGGAATTCCTGACAAAGATCGGGGAATTCAGTTATAGGATCGCGATTCGAGACTTAACAAAATCCCCGCTTTCAGACAAGGAATACCAGACGCTCGAAAAGCTCCATGAAAATGCGACTGAAATAAAGAATGAATTAAGAAAAGTCCAATCTCTCGTGATGAAGGAGAACCTGAGGTGGATGGATGTCGAATTGGCTTTGGCTACTGAATCGGATCCGAAAGACAACACGATCATTGATGGCCTCAAAACGGTGGACAAATCGTCAGAAGGGTACTCGGAAGTCAATTGGGGACCTGAAATGACAAAGATCAGCGAGTTTAAGGATAATAAATACAAGGCATTGAAGGGTAAGGAAATCACGAAGGAAGAAGCGAAAAAGCTCGCATTCAAGTTTCTGGATTTGAAGCAAGGAAGTAAAGTGATTGTCGAGGAGAACGGAAAAGGTAGTCCATATAAGGCATATCGTGTATCGATTAACGAGCCGCAAAGCAAATCGAACATCTATATGGAATTGACGAAGAAGGGTGGACATCCGGTTTGGATCCTTCAGGATCGGGATGTAAAGAAAGCGAAGCTCAGCTTATATAAAGGGAGCGAAAAAGCCCTTGCATTCTTGAAGGCTCATGCGATGGACAAAATGGAGATGTCGGTAAGCGATCAGTACGACAACATCGGAATTTACACGTACGTGAAAAAGCAGGGTGATGTCAGGATCTACCCACAAACAATCACCATCAAGGTCGCACTAGATAACGGGGACATTATCGGGTATGAAGGGATGAATTACCTGGTCGGTGAAAGGGAACGAAAGATAACTTCACCGAAACTCTCAGAGCAAGAAGCAAGAGGTAAAATGAATCCAAAGCTCAAAATCATGGAGGTTCATCAAGGAATCATCGTGAACGACCTCGGTGAGGAAGTCCATTGCTATGAATTCCTGGCAACTTTGAAAAACGAAACGTTCAGGATTTTCATTAATGCAAACAATGGTTACGAGGAGAAAGTAAAGAAATTGGATGACCCGAACACACCAGTCAATAGCATGTGAACGTTTTAAGCAGCTTGTAAAGAAACCGAGTGTTTCTTTACAAGCTTTTTTATTGGGAGTGGTTCAAATACGAGCTCCATATTTTCAATTTTAAGTACTCATAACCGCTCCATGCGTCCCCCATATTCAGTTTTTCTCGATATGGAGGACTCATAAAACGCTTCATACGTCCTCCATATTTCCATTTTGTGCGTTTTCGGAGGATGAAGGAATCGGCCCTCTTTATCACCTTGAAAATGGAGAAGGAAAAGCAAGATTTGCTTTTCCTTTTTGAGTTAAAATGAGATAATAGACCTAATTGAATCATTGAATGAGGAAAGGAGGGACACCCGTGATTAAGGCTGGAGAAACACTTGAACTTGAGATGGAGAAACCAGGCCGGAAGACTGTGAAATATAAATGCAAGGTCGATAAAATTGATAATGGTAGAATCTTTGTCACTTACCCAACCAACCTTCAGACGAACAAGTCGGAGTTTTTCATGATTGGTTCACGGTTCCGGGCGAGTTTTACAACTTCAGATAAATCGACCTACGCTTTTTCAACGGAAATGGTGGATCGTTTCAAGGATCGTATCCCATTATTGATTTTATCGTTTCCAGGAGAAGAAGGGCTTGAAAAAGTACAGAGAAGGGAATTCGTACGAGTCGATTCTGCCATCGACGTCGCAATACACCCTACAGCACATCAGTTTTCACCCTTCACAACATTGACATCTGATATTAGCGCAGGTGGCTGTATGATAAATTTGCCAGAACGTCATCCATTGCGAAATGGTCAGGTGATCTATTGTTGGATGGTCATCCCGTTAAAGCAGTATACATGGTACATAAAACAAAAGGCGATGGTCTTACGGATTTTAGAAGGAGAAAACGGAAGGCTTAAAGCCCCACTGCAATTCATCGATGTTACAGAGAAAGACAAACAAAATTATCTCCGGTTTTGTTTTGAAGAACAGTTGAAATTCAAGAAGAATGGCCTGATTTGATGTAACTGATTGGCTTTATTTGGACACGCTAGATGGAAAGAGCTGAAATGAGGTATAGCGTTTTATGAAAACCATCGAGCGGATCATCATGAAGGTGATCATCTGTCAGGTCATATTTATGATTGTTGGACAATTATTGGTCCTGCAAACGGGAATCGGATCGTATTTGAACCGTGTCTATCAATATGAGGGGATCCTCAGTGGACAAAGGGGAGAAACCGTGGAAACCATAGACCACTCAAACGACCTATGGTATCATGAAAGAGTTGAAAAAGATCTGAAGAAGTGAAAATTCACATGATAATAAACTTGGTCCAAGGAGTATCCAGACCTCCCTTTGAGCCAAGTTTTCTCTGTGATTTTACCCTTTCACTCAAGATGGATAGATAACTTAGGACAACCGGAAATAGCAGGAGGAAGTATGAGTAATTTGATGAAAATCGCAATTGATGGACCAGCTGGTGCTGGGAAGAGTACAGTAGCAAAAAAAGTAGCAGACATATTATCGTATGTCTATATCGATACAGGCGCGATGTATCGTTCAATTACATTGAAAGCACTGAGGAATGAAGTGGATGTTTGTGATGGGGAAGCCCTGGAACTTCTGCTGAAATCCACAAAGATTGATCTGAGAAAAACGGAAGATCGGCAAGTCGTCTTGTTGGACGATGAAGATGTAACAGATGAAATCCGTACACCGGACGTGACGAATAATGTGTCAGAAGTGGCAAAGCACGCGAACGTACGCAAGGAAATGGTGAAACAACAGCAGGAGCTGAGTCATGAACATTCAGTCGTTATGGACGGCAGGGACATCGGTACTCATGTCATTCCCGATGCAGAAGTCAAGATCTTTCTCATTGCATCTGTAGATGAACGGGCGAAACGTAGACATCAAGAGAACCTTACAAAAGGAATTCCGTCCGATCTTGAGCAGATCAAAACGGAAATTGAGCAACGCGACAGATTGGATTCCCAGCGTGAAGCATCTCCTCTGATGAAGGCGCACGATGCAATCGAGCTGGATACAACAACGATGACAATTGATGAGGTAGTCGATGCCATCCTTACGATTGTTCGAGAATATGAAAGGGTTTGATGGTTGGTGAGGCTTTATACAATAGGTAAGAATTTATTCAACGGGATCTTCAATTCCGGGTATAGGCTGAAGGTCATAGGTGTGGAAAATGTACCAAAAGAGGACGGAGTTTTGATTTGTAGTAACCATATCAGCTATTTGGACCCTCCTCTCGTTGGCTGCTCATCAAACCGTACCGTCCACTTCATGGCGAAGGCTGAGCTTTTCGAAATGCCGATATTGAAAAAAATCCTTCCAAAGATATATGCCTTCCCGGTTCGTCGGGGGATGAGCGATAAACAAGCTTTGCGTAAAGGGTTAGAGCTATTAAGACAGGGAGAAGCGGTCGGTCTGTTTCCAGAAGGGACACGCAGTAAGACCGGGGATATCGGTGCTGGATTAGCTGGTGCCGGATTCTTTGCAATGAAGACGGATGCAAAGGTCATTCCTTGCGCAATCATTGGTCCCTTCAAGCTCTTTAGATCCGTCAAAATCGTATATGGGAAACCGATTGATTTTACGGAAATGAAAGAACAGAAAGCTTCTGCCAAGGAAGCGACAGAAAAAATCATGGCTGAAATCCGAAAATTATATGACGAGAACAAGTAGGAAAGTCCGAGGTTTAGTTACTTGACAAATCTCGCTATTTATAAGAAGTTAGAGGAAAGGGAAATGAACCTTATACATACTCTTTCACAATGTGAAGGGTCCCATATAGTTTTCTCTTCGTTTAGACACTTAAGGAGGTAGAGTCAATGACTGATGAAATGAATCAAGAACTTTCAGAAATGAAGCCTTTGGAAATGGGAGATGTAGTAGAAGGTACCGTTACAAAGGTCGAAGAAAAACATGCTTTGATCGACGCAGGGTACAAGATGGATGGCATCCTGCCGATCAGTGAACTTTCAAGCTTACATGTTGAAAAAGTAAGTGATGTTTTATCTGAAGGAGATACATTAACACTTCAAGTGATTAAACTGACAGAAGATGAGCTTGTTCTTTCCAAGCGTGCAATTTCCGCAGGTAAAGCTTGGTCTGAGTTGAAAGAAGCACAAGAAAATAACGAAACATTAGAAGTTCAAATCGCAGATGTAGTGAAAGGCGGCCTTGTAGTCGACCTTGGCGTCCGTGGTTTTATTCCTGCTTCTCTAGTTGAAAGACACTTTGTAGAAGATTTCTCTTCCTATAAAGGGAAGACGCTTGAAGTCAAAATCGTCGAGCTTGATGAAGAAAACAACAAATTGATCCTTTCCCACCGTGCTGTATTGGAAGCACAGGAAGAAAGCAAAAAGCAGGAAGTACTCCATTCTCTTGAGGCTGGTCAAGTCCTTGATGGAACGGTACAACGTTTGACGGATTTTGGTGCATTCGTTGATATCGGAGGAATTGACGGACTCGTCCATATTTCTCAGCTCGCTCACCATCGTGTGGAGACGCCTTCTGAGGTCGTTAGTGAAGGGGACTCTGTAAAAGTGAAGGTCCTTTCCGTCGATCGTGATAATGAACGCATTTCCTTGTCCATTAAAGAAACATTACCTGGACCTTGGGATAATGTATCGGATGTACTTGAAAAAGGAAAAGTTGTAGAAGGTACAGTCAAACGCCTCGTTTCATTCGGTGCGTTCGTAGAAGTTGCACCAGGTGTTGAAGGCCTTGTACACATTTCAGAAATTGCAAACCGACATATCGGCACACCAAGCGAAGTCTTGAGTGAAGGCGATGTCGTCAAAGTGAAAGTATTGGATATCAATACGGATGAAAAGAGAATTTCACTTAGCATCCGTGCTACATTGGAAGAAGAAAACCGCCCTTCAAAAATCGATCCAGAGTACAGTAAAGAAACTGACGGTAACACTGGATTCTCATTAGGCGACATGATCGGCGACCAACTTAAAAAATACAAATAAACGATAAATAGAGAGGCTGACCCTATATTGGGTCAGCCTTTTTCATTTCCTGTTCTCCCTTTGCGCTTCTTCAGGGGTATCAAGTCGTGTAGCGCCTTTGAACCGGACTCCTCGATCCCGGTCCGATTCGACACGCCCTGATTGCTTCAGCTTCTTTTCTTGTCGATCTTTTCCCATGCCTTTCACTCCTTTTCATTAGTTTGGGGAATGTGCGCATTCCTATGCATGAATTACGGTTTCCTTGTTTAGAATTCCCTTCCACCTTCCATACTTCTAATAGGAACAATAACGATCATCTACGGAGGTATATATGGAGGGTTTGTTCTTTTACTGGGTGACCTGGATCATTTGGACCGTAACGACTTTTTTTCTACGAAAGACGAAAGAACGATTTTATGTTTCCGCGGTGTTATTACTTATTATCCATACATCGTCCATTACGCTTCATTATGAGGAATTCTCTTTCAATGGTTCCCTTTTCTTGATCGGAATCTTGGGTTATGCTTACATTGGGATACAGGATAACAAGCTCGTCATTCCAGCCATACTACTTAGCCTGATGCTTTCGATCGTCTATATAGGCATGCAGTATGTCGTCTTGAATGACCCGTATTGGCTTGTGTATGGCGTGAATTTGTTCGCTGCGGTTCCGATCGTTTTATTACTGTTGATCATGATCAAGGATGTAAGGATAAGGATAGGGGTTCTCCTATCCGCATACGTTCATGGAGAATTAGGTTATGGTTTGTTCGTCAACGTACCGGATATCCAGGTAATGGGTGGTGAATTATTTCTAAGCCATTTATCTATTTCAGGGTGCATACTCTTTTTATGGACTCTCTATGAAAAGATCACGACAGGTATGAAAGTGAAAATGGACCGTCCGAAAAAGCATGTTAAAGAAGGACTCCATTAAGGGCCCCTTTATATGCAGTTGTAGGTATAACGGTTTTTTGCTAAAATAAATGAGTTCTATCTGTATCAGACTCCACTGATTTAGAGGAGATATACATAAAGAGGATGGAATGGGTGATTTTTGTAGCCCTTTAAAGAAGGAAGTGATAGTATGCGTAAACCGGTAGTAGCCGTAGTAGGCAGACCGAATGTGGGGAAATCCACAATATTCAACCGCATCATTGGGGACCGCCTGTCAATTGTAGAAGATAAGCCAGGCGTGACACGTGACCGGATCTATAGTTCAGCAGAGTGGCTGAATACAGAATTCAATATTATTGATACGGGTGGAATCGACCTAGGAGATGAACCGTTGCTGAAACAAATGCGTCAGCAAGCGGAAATTGCGATTGAAGAGGCAGATGTCATCATATTCATGGTGAATGGTCGTGAAGGAATTACATCAGCCGATGAAGAAGTCGCTCAAATCTTGTTCCGGTCAAAGAAACCAGTTGTTCTTGCAGTTAATAAAATCGACAACCCTGAACGCATGAGCGAAGTGTATGAATTCTATTCCTTAGGCTTTGGAGAACCGATTGGAATCTCTGGTGCTCACGGTCTTGGACTAGGAGATCTCTTGGATGAAGTCGTCAAGCATTTTCCTGAAAACGATGGCGAAGATTACGATGACTCAACGATAAAGTTCTCCCTGATCGGACGCCCGAATGTAGGGAAATCATCATTGGTCAATGCAATCGTAGGAAAAGAGCGTGTCATCGTCAGCGATATTGCTGGGACGACAAGGGATGCGATTGACGCTAAATTTACAAGGGACGGCCAGGAGTATGTGATCATTGATACTGCTGGTATGCGGAAAAAAGGGAAAGTATACGAAACGACGGAAAAATACAGTGTCTTGAGAGCGCTTAAAGCCATTGATCGCTCTGATGTTGTGCTGGTTGTCATCAATGCAGAAGAAGGAATCATCGAACAGGACAAGAAGATTGCAGGGTATGCCCATGAGGCAGGACGAGCAGTCATCATCGTCGTGAACAAGTGGGATGCAGTCGAAAAAGATGATAAAACGATGAAGGAATTTGAACAGAAGATCCGAGATCATTTCTTATTCCTTGATTATGCACCGATTGTATTTGTCTCCGCCAAGACCAAGCAGCGATTACATACATTACTGCCGGTCATTGAAACAGTGGCGGAAAATCATACGATGCGTGTGAAGACGAATGTGCTGAATGATGTCATCATGGACGCCGTCATGATGAATCCGACTCCGACAGACAAAGGTCGTCGATTGAAGATCAATTATGTCACCCAAGTCGCGATCAAGCCTCCGACTTTCGTCTTGTTCGTCAATGATCCTGAATTGCTCCACTTCTCCTACAAGCGTTTTATCGAAAATCGCATAAGGGAAGCGTTTGGGTTCAAAGGAACCCCAATTCGAATCATTGCCAGAAGAAAAAATGAATAGGAGGAACTTATGAACATCATTCTTGCTATTTTAATCGGATATTTCATTGGCTCGATCAGCTTTAGCTATTTGATTGCAAAGAAGATCAAAAAGGTCGATATCCGTACGCAAGGGAGCGGGAATGCCGGTGCTACCAATACATTAAGAGTGCTAGGTTGGGGACCGGCCATAGCTGTGCTTCTGCTTGATGCATCAAAAGGGATTGTGGCTGTCCTCCTCAGTTACCTTTTGGGAGCGGAGGAATGGGTTGCATTCTTAGCGGGACTCTTTGCGATCGTCGGACATAATTGGCCGATCTACTATGGTTTCCGTGGGGGAAAAGGGGTCGCGACGACGATTGGCGTTTTTGCGATACTCGTCTTTATCCCTGCACTCATTTCAGGTATCATCGCGATCTTATTAATTGTGATTACGAGATATGTGTCTCTTGGTTCACTCGTGTTCATGGTCTCAGCACCTACCCTTACGTTTGTACTCGGATATGACACGATCCATATCCTCTTAGCAGCTGTCATTGGACTGCTATCCTTATGGAGGCATCGGACAAACATCGTACGTTTATTGAACGGTACTGAAAGTAAGATCGGACAGAAAAAGGAAGTGACAAGTTGATGAAAAAAATAGCAGTAATTGGTGCAGGAAGCTGGGGAACAGCATTAGCTCTCGTACTAGCGGATAATCGTCATGACGTTCGACTTTGGGCACGTAGAAAGGAACAAGTCGACGAAATCAACGAAAGGCATACCAATGAGAAATACCTTCCGAACATTGATCTTCCGGAGAATATTATCGCTACAGATGATCTAGCGGAAGCTGTTAAGGATACGGATACAGTTCTGCTCGTTACACCGACGAGTGCGATGAGGGAGATCTTACAACAATTGAAGGGTTGCTTGGAGGAAGGCGTCACATTGATCCATGCGAGTAAAGGGATTGAGCCGGATACGCTATTCCGCGTTTCCGAGGTGATAGAGGATGAACTCCCGGAAACGTTACGTCGTGCCATCGTTGTCTTATCAGGACCTAGTCATGCAGAAGAAGTGAGTTTAAGGCAGCCGACGACTGTTACCGTATCTTCTAAGGACCAGCAAGCAGCTGAACAAGTGCAGGATCTGTTCATCAACCCGAATTTCAGAGTATATACAAACCCTGATATCGTCGGAGTTGAATTGGGGGGTTCCTTGAAGAATATCATCGCATTAGGAGCAGGGTTATCGGATGGTCTTGGTTACGGGGATAATGCGAAAGCAGCCCTGTTGACACGAGGTCTTGCTGAAATAGCACGACTCGGATCGAATATGGGTGCACAGCCACTTACATTCGCAGGTCTTTCAGGAATAGGTGATTTAGTCGTCACATGTACGAGTGTACATAGCCGGAATTGGCGCGCAGGAAATATGCTTGGTAAGGGAAACTCCCTTGAAGAAGTCCTAGAAAACATGGGGATGGTCGTAGAAGGTGTCAGAACGACGAAAGCAGCGTATCAGCTTGCGAAGAAAGAAGGCGTGGAGATGCCGATCACGAACGAACTCTATGAAGTTCTATTCCATTCTAAATCGCCAAAAGAAGCTGTTGACTCCTTGATGATGAGAAGCCGGACCAATGAAGTGGAAGATTTGACCTCCATGATTTCAAAGGCCCCAACCTTCAACGAAAAAAAACCAGAATAAATATCACGAAGTCCTTTCTATCGCATAAGATATCATGAATGTTACGTGTGAGGAGGACTTCGATGGACAGAAATAATTTCATGGATGACATTGAAAAGAAGACGGGCGTTAAAAAAGAAGATATTTTCAAGTTAGCAGACTCGGTTCAAGGTGCTAATTTACGTGATGAAAGAACGATACGACAATTGATTTCCCAAGTTTCTCGATTAGCTGGTGTACCCGTATCCAAGGAGAAAGAAGATCAAATCGTCAAGGCGATCATTAATAATAATATCCCTCTGGACATGGCCTCGATCGCGAAAATGTTCAATAAGAAATAATTAATCGATGTAAAATTAGGCGATTGAGCGATACAGTATCCATAAATTTGCATAAAATAGCATGGAATGGACATTTTGAGCTGCTGTGGGAAATGTTATTTAGTCAGAAGCTGGAGAAAAGACGCCCTTTTCTCCAGCTTTTTAATGCCTGCAAAGCGATTTGTGAGGTCGTTGAGGAATTGAAATTAAACAAGTGGGTGACCACACCCTGAATTCATGTCATCCTTTTTTATGGGATTTCTTCTTACATATTCTCAAAGGACAAAATATGCTATAATAAAACCCGGTATTAAGGAGGTAAGCCAATGTCTGAAGGATTAATCAAAATGTGGATCGCACTTGCAGCTATCGGTCTGATGTTCATTGCGGTCGTTTCCATTTCCATCAGCCGTACGAAACTTAACGGCATCATTAAATACATCATTTCCATTTTTGCCTATGCATGTATGATTACAGCAGGCATTCTCATTTTGTTTGTCGTCTTCAGTGGTCCAGTACCTGAATAAATGCAAGATCTATACATAGCCAAACAAGTCAGGTGATAGTATGAAGCGAATGTTAGGTTTTATCGTGATAAGTCTTTCCATTTCTGTGCTTACAGGATGTTTGTATCCTGATGAACGTCTCGCAAAGAACAGGATCCCACATAAACAGCAGCTGGACGCTGTCCAGGATGCGGTCAATCAATACCAGACGAATCGAGGTGTCCTGCCGATTGAGAATCGAGATAAGGATACTTCCATCTATATAAAATACCCGATCAATTTCAACAAACTGGTTCCACGTTACCTTCCGGAGCCCCCTGGAAATTCCTTTGAGAATGGCGGAGTATTCCAGTATGTCCTTGTAAATGTTGAGAAGGACCCTAAGGTGAAATTGGTAGACCTTGAAGCAGTGGAAGTCGTGAAAGATTACAAGATGAAATTAAGGCTCTACCTTCAAAGAAATGATTATCCCCCTTATCGGGACGTTCTAGCAAATGGACGATATACCTTGGACCACAAAAAATTAGGTTACAAGGAACAACCGGTGGTGAAGAGTCCGTACACCGGGAATAACCTCCCCCTTATCGTGGATGGGGAGAACAATGTCTATATCGATTATGCAATGGACTTATACAAAGCGTTGAACGAGAAAGAACATGCCTATAAAAAAGGAGATGACATCCGTGATCTCCTTATGAAAGATTCACCGTTCGTCCCAGCTTACTCAGTACCTTATACACTAGAAGAGGGCGAGCCGGTATTCCTGTTTAAG
The DNA here is from genome assembly GCF_040126055.1 of Pseudalkalibacillus sp. SCS-8. Classification (NCBI taxonomy): domain Bacteria; kingdom Bacillati; phylum Bacillota; class Bacilli; order Caryophanales; family Fictibacillaceae; genus Pseudalkalibacillus; species Pseudalkalibacillus nanhaiensis. The sequence goes on along the minus strand of NZ_CP143541.1, from coordinate 2,078,015 downwards.
GACTCATAGGCATTTCACTTGAATGATTTTCACAAAAGGCAAGGCACTGTTCGAAAGAACAGTGCCTCTTTCTATTGAAATAATTGGAGGACTCGTCAAGAAAATTGGCATGTTCCCTTATTCCTATCAATAAAGTGTAGTATGGGAGGGTTATTCATACCCCGAACAAATATAAAGAGTTTCCCGCAATGAGGTGATAGGTAGCCTATTAAAATATATTTTCAGTTTTGTTCAAGGAACAGTCATATTCGTTGGACAACATCATAGACATATATTGTCTATAACTACCCAAACACTACTCTGGAATGGGGAGGGGAACTAATGGAAAAAGTTGATATCTTCAAAGATATCGCAGAACGGACTGGTGGCGATATATATTTGGGTGTAGTGGGGGCTGTCCGTACCGGTAAATCGACGTTCATCAAGAAGTTCATGGAACTTGTCGTGCTGCCGAACATCGAAAGTGAATCAGAAAAGATGAGAGCCCAGGATGAATTGCCTCAAAGTGCGGCAGGTAAAACGATCATGACGACAGAGCCTAAATTCGTACCGAACAATGCCGTAAAGATTGAGGTAGACGAGGGTCTAGAAGTGAATATACGGTTAGTGGACAGTGTCGGATATGCTGTTCCAAGCGCAAAGGGGTACGAGGACGAAAACGGACCACGTATGATCCATACACCTTGGTATGAAGAACCAATACCGTTTCATGAAGCAGCAGAGATCGGAACGAGAAAGGTCATTCAAGAACATTCCACTCTCGGGGTGGTTGTGACAACCGATGGTTCAATCGGTGAAATCCCGAGATATGATTATGTGGAATCCGAGGAACGAATTGTTGAAGAGTTGAAGGAAGTCGGAAAACCATTCATCATGGTGATCAACTCTGTTCATCCGCATCACCCAGAAACAGAGAAACTCAGAAGGGAACTCTGTGAACGTTATGATATCCCTTGCCTATCGTTAAGTGTAGAGAGCATGACGGAACACGATATCAATAATGTTCTCCGAGAAGTGCTCTATGAATTCCCTGTCCTCGAAGTGAACGTGAATCTTCCGAGCTGGGTCATGGTATTGAACAATGAACATTGGCTCCGGAACAGCTACGAGGAATCCGTCAGAGAGACAGTGAAGGACATCAAGCGTCTGCGTGACGTCGATCGGGTTGTCGGTAATTTCACTGATTACGAATTCATTGATGAGGCAAGGCTTGCAGGTATTGAAATGGGGCAAGGGATTGCCGAGATCGACCTTTATGCGCCAGATGATCTGTATGATCAAATCCTCAAAGATGTCGTAGGGGTTGAAATAAGAGGGAAGGACCACCTCTTACAGTTAATGCAGGACTTTGCTTATGCCAAATCTGAGTATGATCAGATTGCAGATGCACTGAGAATGGTTAAGCAAACAGGCTACGGTATCGCTGCACCTGCCCTATCGGATATGAGCTTGGATGAGCCGGAAATCATCCGTCAAGGATCCAGGTTCGGAGTAAGATTGAAGGCTGTCGCTCCGTCCATCCATATGATCAAGGTTGATGTGGAGTCTGAATTTGCACCGATCATCGGAACCGAAAAGCAGAGCGAAGAATTGGTACGATATTTGATGCAGGATTTCGAGGACGACCCACTTTCGATTTGGAATTCGGATATCTTTGGTCGCTCACTCAATTCGATCGTAAGGGAAGGCATTCAGGCAAAGATTTCGTTGATGCCGGAGAATGCACGCTACAAGCTTAAAGAGACTTTGGAACGCATCATCAATGAAGGTTCAGGCGGCCTGATTGCGATCATCCTATAATCCAGAAGACTCCAATCCAGTGGAGTCTTTTTTTTTTGTATTTGCAGCAATATTCAGTCGATATTTACTTTTATGTGCAATATCCTTTGCCGTTATGATCGTTGGATGTTATGCTGTTGGGACAAACCATTGATATGATAAGAATCAGCGAGATTTGACTGATATTCCCTTTCGTTTCAGCAAATATGCTGAAAAATGATTGAATTTCACTTCAATATCGTTTAATATAAGGCATGTCAACGTATTCAAGCTGTTAGTTCTTTGAATAATTGGTTATAATGACTAGCATGAAAATTTGAAATACTTTTTGAGAGGAGGTGAGTCGAGTGAACAAGACAGATCTAATCAATTCTGTATCTGAAAAGACCCAACTTTCTAAGAAAGATGTTTCAAAGACAGTTGACGCTGTATTCGAATCAATTGAATCATCTCTTAAAGATGGGGACAAGGTTCAGCTCATCGGTTTCGGTAACTTCGAAGTACGTGAGCGTGCTGCTCGTAAAGGACGTAACCCGCAAACAGGGGAAGAAATCGAAATCCCTGCAAGCAAGGTGCCTGCATTCAAACCAGGTAAAGCCCTTAAAGACGCTGTTAAGTAAGATGTACATAGGGCATAGAGAAGAGTCGTTCATCCGGCTCTTCTTTTTTTGCGTCTTCAGATACTATTGTGCTATTATCTGTTTGATACTGTATTAATGAAGGAGTAAGGAACATGGACCACACCAAAATTGAAACCGCAGTCAAAATGATACTTGAAGCAATCGGTGAAGACCCTGAACGAGAAGGTCTTTTGGATACACCGAAACGTGTTGCCCGAATGTATGAAGAGGTCTTCCAAGGCCTGGATCAAGATCCTTCAGAACATTTCAAAACGGTTTTCGGAGAGGATCATGAAGAATTGGTCCTTGTAAAGGATATCCCATTCTACTCGATGTGCGAACATCACCTCGTCCCATTTTTCGGGAAGGCGCATGTTGCCTATATACCTAAAGGTGGAAAAGTCACTGGATTAAGTAAACTCGCAAGGGCGGTCGAAGCTGTTGCCAAACGTCCGCAACTACAAGAACGGATCACCTCGACAATTGCAGACTCCTTATTACGTTCACTACAGCCACATGGAGTGATGGTCATCATCGAGGCGGAGCATATGTGTATGACGATGCGAGGCGTGAAGAAGCCTGGTTCCCAAACGATCACCTCTGCTGTGAGGGGTATTTTTGAAGAGGATCAAGCGGCTCGTGCAGAGGTCATGAGCTTAATTAAGTCTTAACCGGGAGGAATGGAAAATGGCGACATCTGAAAATGAATTCTTTGTCATCAAGGCGAAGGAAAATGGTGTGAATGTCATCGGGTTGACGAGAGGATCGGACACAAGGTTTCATCATTCTGAAAAGCTTGATAAAGATGAAGTGATGATTGCTCAGTTTACAGAACACACCTCTGCTGTGAAGGTGAGAGGTAAAGCGGTCATCCAGACACGACATGGTGAAATGCATACGGATACAGAATAATCATCGCTTGTTGAGTCAAGGCTCTTAAGGAGCACTGGCTCAACAGACATGATGTACATAATGACAAACCAGAAGCCCCTTCTGGCATGAGGCAGGTATAGCAGTATGGTCAAAGGGGTTTTATGATATAATAGACAGACAGTACATTATCATAAGTTCTCAATACATAGGATTAACACGACGGTTCCTTTCACGTTTAAATCGGAACTGGTGGGGGCATAGGGCATGACGCAGAAACAATCGATTCAAATGAAAATTTCAGATTTACTATATAAGATTAATAAACGGTTGCAACATCCGTATTTGATGCGCTATATTGATCAACCTGTGATTGATGAGGATAAACTGTTATTGACGTACATTATCTTGAATGAGAAAGAACTAGCAGAAGAAGATTTGGACAAATACGCCATTTCTACAATGCTCGTGCAAATTGCATTGGATACGCATGAATCCATCACTTCTAATGAAGTCATTGCTGATCATGATAAGAAGAATCGCCAGCTTACTGTTTTAGCAGGAGATTATTACAGTAGTCTCTACTATTATCTTTTATCTGACATGAAGGATTTATCGATGATCCGGACACTTGCACAGGCGATTCAGGAGATCAATGAAAATAAGATGCAATATTACAAGAACGACCACCAGTCCATTGAGAATTCGATGGAAAACATCCATCGAATCGAATCTTCCCTCTTATTGAAGACGGCAGATCACTTCCACCTTCCGTTATGGAAAGGGATCGCTGATGAATTCTTGTTCATGAAACGTATGTTGATTGAACGGAAAAACATACAAGATAATACGTATACACCATTAGCGGCTAAGATTATGAATCATATGAATCGCTCGAAAGCTGGCTGGCTCTCCCTTAAAAATCAGATCTTGGAGGTCATCGACTCCTATATTCTCCACTCTAAAAGAAGATTGGAGAAATTATGGGCTGAAGAACCGGTCATGTATACAATATTGGAACATCGGATTGAGGAGTACATCCAACAGTCCGGTTTCCGAACGAAGAAATATGCGGAAGAAGGGTAATGTCATGCAACAAGAAACGAAAGAACAACGTGTACATCAAGTATTTGAATCCATCTCAAAGAATTATGACAAGATGAATTCGATCATCAGCTTCCAACGGCATATTGCGTGGCGGAAGGATACGATGAAACGGATGGATGTCAAAAAAGGTGCTTCATCCTTGGACGTTTGTTGCGGTACGGCCGATTGGACATTAGCGATGGCCAGCGCAGTAGGATCTGAAGGAAAGGCTTATGGACTTGATTTCAGCAAAAACATGCTAGAAGTAGGGAAGAGAAAAGTCTCTGAATCTGGATTTGAAAATATCGAATTGCTGCATGGAAACGCTATGGAACTGCCTTTTCCGGAAAATAGCTTCGATTATGTTACGATAGGCTTCGGATTGAGGAATGTGCCTGATCTTCACCAAGTCCTGAAAGAGATGTACCGTGTTGTAAAGCCTGGTGGGAAAGTCGTATGTCTTGAGACTTCCCAGCCGACGATCCCGGTTTTCCGTCAATTGTATTATGGGTATTTCAAGTATGTCATGCCAGCCTTTGGACGCCTTTTTGCCAAGAGCTATAAAGAGTATTCCTGGTTACAGGAATCTGCAAGGGACTTTCCTGGAAGAAAAGAGCTTGCTGATATTTTCAGAAAGACGGGATTCAAGGACGTCGAGGTCGTCCCATACTCCGGCGGGGTAGCGGCAACTCACATCGGACACAAACCTCATAGCCAACCAGTAGATTCGAATTAGGTGAAATTATGAAATTGACGACAATTTATTCTCATCTTCGTAACGACATGTCCAACATTGAAAAGGATCTGGAAAAGACGATTGAGGCCCAGCATTCCATCCTTCAGGATGCATCCCAACAACTATTGAAAGCAGGGGGGAAACGAATTCGCCCTGTTTTTGTGCTTTTGTCTGCACAATTCGGAAAAAATGATACCGAACGGGTGAAGCGTGCTGCGGTAGCACTAGAATTGATCCATATGGCTTCGCTTGTACATGATGATGTCATTGACGATGCATCGTTGCGTCGTGGGAAATCGACTATAAAAGCCCAATGGGATAATCGCGTCGCAATGTATACAGGGGATTATATCTTTGCCAGATCTTTAGAATACATTACGCATTTGAATAATCTGGAAGCGCATCATGTATTATCTGAAGCGATTGTCGATATGTGTCTCGGTGAAATTGAGCAGATCCGCGATCAATATAACCTTGATCAAAATTTACGGGATTACCTGCGCAGAATTAAACGGAAGACGGCGTTGTTGATTTCTGTAAGCTGTGAACTAGGTGCTCTGGCTGGAGAAGCGGATCCGGCAATACAATTCCATTTGAAAAGGTTCGGTTATTATGTCGGAATGGCTTTCCAGATAACGGATGACATTCTTGATTTTACGGGGACGGAGAAACAATTAGGGAAACCAGCCGGTGGAGATCTTCAACAAGGGAACATCACATTGCCTGTTTTCTTTGCTAGGGAGAACACTGATTTCGATGAGCGACTGAAGGAAGCTTTCGAACATAAACCGGTCAGCAGAGCTGATGTTGAGACGTTGATCCAGGAAATTAAAGCTAGCGGGGCGATTGAACGTTCAAAAGCAATTGCAGATCTATATTTGAAGAAAGCCTTGGAAGCACTCGATCAACTTCCGCAAAATCGTGCGAGGAAATCTTTAAGACAGATAGCGGAATATATCGGACGTAGAAATTATTAAAAGTTGTGAAAACGCTTAAAATTTGTTAAAATCATCTTCGGACAAGGCAGCAGGTCCGAAAACATACATACGATAGGAGTGCGTGACATGGAGAAAACGTTTTTGATGGTCAAGCCTGACGGTGTTCAACGTAATTTGATCGGGGAAATTGTTAACCGTTTTGAGAAGAAAGGTTTCAAACTAGCTGGTGCTAAGCTGATGATGATTTCTGATGAGCTTGCTCAAAATCATTACGGTGAGCACAAGGAACGCCCATTCTTCGGTGAATTGGTGGATTTCATTACTTCCGGACCAGTATTCGCAATGGTATGGGAAGGCGAAAACGTTATTGCAACAGCACGTAACATGATGGGGAAAACCAATCCTGCAGAAGCAGCACCTGGAACAATTCGTGGCGACTACGCTGTCCAAGTTGGACAAAATATCATTCACGGATCCGATTCTCCTGAAAGTGCTGAAAGAGAAATCAACTTGTTCTTCCAGGAAGAAGAGCTTGTAAACTACGAGAAAACGATTGCTAAGTGGGTATAATAATAGGTTTCGAAAGACCAGCCGTTCATGACGGCTGGTTTTTTTAATGACTAAGATAAAGATCAATCTTGATGTTTATTCGATCCAACCGATATTAAGGATAGATTACGTAAACAGAGGAGAAGTCAATGGACCGAGATTATGCAGATTTTTCAAATCAAATCAAAAAACAGACAGGAATTGACCTAAGTTTATATAAGGAAGCACAAATGAAACGTCGGTTGACCGCATTAAGGGAAAAGAAAGGTTTTCAAAGCTTTATTGAAATGTATGAGGAAATGCACAAGAACAAAGGGCTATTGGAAGAATTCCTGGATCGAATGACGATCAATGTTTCGGAGTTTTACAGAAATCCCTCCAGGTGGGAAGTGCTCGAAAAGGAACTCCTCCCGGGTTTATTAAAAGATCGTGATTCTCTGAAGGTGTGGAGTGCAGCCTGTTCGACAGGCGAAGAGCCTTACACGCTTGCGATGATCTTGCGGAAGATTGTACAATTAAAGGACTTTACGATCCTTGCCACAGATCTTGACGAGATCGCACTGAAAAGGGCGAAGCTGGGCTCATATCTTGAACGGAGCTTGAAGGAAGTTCCTTCAGAAATGAAGGCAAAGTATTTTGAGAAACAGGGCTTAGGGTTTAAAGTAGATGATGTACTGAAAGAAAACATCACATTCGAAAAACAGAATATGCTTGCTGATCCATTCGGGGCCAATTTTGATTTGATTGTCTGTCGGAACGTGATGATTTATTTTACGGAAGAAGCAAAAGCGCTGCTTTATCAAAAGTTCAGCGATGCATTACGGCCGGGGGGCATCCTGTTCGTGGGCAGCACTGAACAGATCTTCAATCCAAAACAATATGGTCTTGAATCAGTGGCGACTTTTTTTTATGTCAAGAAATAATACTGGTTGAAAGAAAGGATATGGATGATGCGCTATTTAACAGCTGGAGAATCACATGGTCCTCAATTGACCGCAATAATCGAAGGAGTTCCAGCGAATCTGGAACTGACCCAGGAAATGATTGATGTTGAGCTTAGAAGAAGGCAGAAAGGCTATGGAAGAGGCAGAAGGATGCAGATTGAAACAGACGCCGTTCATATCGTCGGTGGTGTAAGGCACGGAAAAACGACAGGTGCTCCGATCGCTCTGACTGTAGAAAACAAGGATTGGAAGCACTGGCAAAACATCATGGGGCCTGATCCGATTTCAGATGATGAGCAGGAAAACATGAAACGTGTCATTTCAAAACCCCGACCAGGCCACGCTGATTTGAATGGTGCAATCAAGTACAACCATAGAGATATGCGGAATGTATTAGAACGCTCCTCTGCGCGGGAGACGACGATAAGGGTTGCTGTCGGGGCTGTGGCGAAAGCGTTGCTCAGGCAATTCGGAGTAAACATTGCGGGGCATGTGACCGAAATCGGAGGCGTTGAAGCAGAAGACCGGTCATTTGAAACGCTGGGTGAGCTCCAAGAGGTCACCGAGGAATCCCCAGTACGCTGCTATGATCCTTCAGCTGGAGAAAAGATGATGACAGCCATTGATCAGGCGAAAGAGAAGGGCGATTCGATCGGAGGGATTGTCGAGGTCATAGCAGAAGGTCTACCGATAGGACTTGGTAGCTTTGTTCACTATGATCGAAAGCTTGACGCTAAGATTGCGGCTGCAATCATCAGTATCAACGCGTTCAAAGGAGTCGAATTCGGTATCGGTTTCGATGCTGCACATAACCCCGGTAGTGAAGTACATGATGAAATCGTTTGGAATCAGAATAAAGGCTATTACAGAAAGACGAACCGATTAGGAGGGTTCGAAGGGGGCATGACGAACGGAATGCCGGTCGTTGTTCGCGGGGTCATGAAACCCATCCCTACCTTATATAAACCCCTCCAAAGCGTTGATATCGATTCCAAGGAACCGTTTGCAGCTAGTATCGAACGCTCCGATAGCTGTGCAGTCCCTTCTGCAAGTGTCGTTGCCGAGGCCGTCGTCGCTTGGGAACTGGCAGCAGCTTTCACCGAAAAGTTCGGAAATGAGTCCATAGACCGCATGTTGGATCAACATAAACGATATAACGACTACTCAAGGGAGTTTTAATGTGGAAACGGTAGATGTCAATACGGGTACGAAATCATATCCCGTCTATATCTCTGAAGGAAATATTACTCAGCTGCAGAACATTATTGATGAGCATGTCCCACAATGCAGTAGTGTGTTGATCGTTACAGATAGTAATGTTGCTCCCTTGTACTTGAAAAAGGTGAAGGCGTGCATAACGAACCAGTCGGTTTTTGAATGGGTGATTCCGGCTGGTGAAACGAGCAAGTCTTTACGGGAGTTTGACAAAGGGATTACATATGCGCTTCGTTGTCAGTTGGACCGTAATGCCCTCGTCCTCGCTCTCGGCGGTGGAGTAGTTGGTGATCTGGCTGGGTTCATCGCTTCTACATATTTACGCGGTATTCGATTCATTCAGATTCCAACGACGCTTCTTGCCCATGACAGCAGTGTCGGTGGGAAGGTCGGCATCAATCATCCTCTTGGTAAGAATCTGATTGGATCTTTCCATCAACCTGAAGCGGTTTTATATGATGTCCAATTTCTGAATACATTATCGAAGAGAGAATGGCGGTCGGGGTTTGCAGAAGTGTTGAAATTAGCTTTAATCCAGGATCCTTCTTTCTACAATGAACTGTTCGCCAAGGTCAAGGAGCTTCCTATAGAACGGGAAGGACTCATTCCGATCATTAAGCATGCAATTGAAATTAAAGCGGACATTGTCGGGAAGGATGAAAAGGAATCAGGTGTCAGAGCCTTTTTGAATTTCGGTCATACGCTGGGACATGCCATTGAAACGGAAAGCCGGTACCAGACGATTTCTCATGGAGAAGCTGTCATGATCGGCATGGTTTTTGCGATGAGACTGAGTGAACGAATGTTCGACAAGGATATCATGCCAGCTGAATTCGTATCATGGATTCAACGACTTGGGTATACGGTCTGGCATCCGACTCTGAATAAAAGCGAGCTTCTACTTGAAACGATGAAAAAAGATAAGAAAGTCAAAGAAAATAAGATCAGGATGGTTTTACTTGAAAAATGTGGTGATGTCAAGCTGGAAAGTGTAGAGGATCGGCTGTTGATTGAAGAGCTGATGAATTACAGGAGCTGGGTGAAAGAAAACATGACGAAGTAGTACAGAGAATAGGGGTGTAATGATGAAAGCAAAAGAACAAATTTATTCGTTAAAAGCTTATAAACCTGGGAAACCGATTGAAGAAGTGAAACGGGAACTCGGCCTCACATCTGTTACGAAGCTCGCGTCTAATGAAAATCCATTCGGTTGTGCACCTGCTGTAAAGGAAGCTGTTCTTGATGAACTTGAACAGGTGTCGATCTATCCGGATGGATATGCAGCAGAGGTCAGGACGAAACTGTCTGAGTATCTTGCGGTCAAGCCAGAGCAGATTCTTTTCGGAAATGGTTCCGATGAGGTGATAGAGATGTTCTGTCGGACATTTCTTTCTTCTGAATCCAATACTGTTATGGCCACGCCTACGTTCCCGCAATATAAACATAATTCAGTCATTGAAGGTGCCAAAATCGTTGAAGTACCACTACTTGATGATGGAAAGCATGACTTGGATAAAATGCTGCAAGCAATCAACGAAGATACCAAGATCGTGTGGCTCTGCACCCCGAATAATCCGACCGGAAGATACATCACAGAAGAGGAGCTCGTTTCCTTTATGGAACAGGTTCCTTCGCATGTCCTCGTAGGTTGTGACGAAGCTTATCGCGAGTATGTGGTGGCAAACGATTATCCTGATACGATTGCTTTGCAACGGCAATACCCGAATCTAGTGATCTTCAGGACCTTTTCCAAAGCATTCGGACTGGCCTCTCTTCGAATCGGTTACGGTGTCGCTCATGAGGATCTAATGAAAGTCGTGGAACCAGTCAGGGAACCTTTCAATACGTCCAGAGTCTCTCAACGTGCTGCTATAACCGCATTGGATCATCTGGATTTCATCGAGACATGTCGCGAAAGGAATAGAGAAGGGATGTTGTTGTATGAGAATTTCTGTAAACAGCATCAACTTGACTATTATCCTTCGCAAGGGAATTTCATTTTGATTGATTTTAAAACGAGTCAAGGAGATGAAGTGTTCCATTACCTTTTGACGAAGGGATATATCGTTCGGTCAGGAAATGCATTAGGTTTTCCTACTTGTGTACGGATCACTGTTGGAAGCAAAGAGCAAAATGAAGGAATCATCCATCTCCTTTCAGATTGGTTGAAGCGTAAAGGAATCCACCCAAAAACGGAGGCGGCTTCAGAATGACCATCAGGAATCAAGATCCAATACAGCTGGAGCAGCATGGATTATCGAAAAGGACCAATGGTTTAAAGGGGACGTTGAAGGTTCCAGGTGATAAATCGATCACCCACAGAGCGATCATGTTAGGAGGAATAGCAGAGGGGCAAACCATCGTACGGAATTATTTGAAGAGTGCAGATTGCATGAGTACTGTCCAATGTATGCGTGATCTTGGCGTTCAAATTGAAGAACGGGACGATTCGTTATACATTGAAGGGCTAGGTTACTCAGGTTTAAAAGAACCTGATAAGGTATTGGATGTTGGGAACTCAGGCACAACCATCCGATTATTATCTGGCTTATTGGCAGGATTACCGATTTATACGGTGCTTTCAGGGGATTCATCTATCCATCGCCGTCCAATGAGCCGTGTATCGGATCCTTTGAGAAGGATGGGAGCGAAGATCATTGGCAGGGATGGTGGCAGGTTGGCGCCTCTTTCCATTAATGGTGGTGGAACGGAAGGGATCCTTTATGAAAGTCCGATCGCCAGTGCTCAAGTGAAATCCGCTATCCTTCTCTGCGGTCTGCATAGTTCCGGTACGACAACAGTAACGGAACCGTACCTATCAAGAGATCATACCGAGCGCATGCTGAAAGGATTCGGTGTGGAGGTTAGAAGGGAAGGCTCTACAGTCGAGATTCAGGGGAGGCAGACATTAAAGGGGACGAAAGTGGATGTTCCAGCGGATATTTCATCTGCAGCATTCATGCTTGCGGCTGCTGTGATCACTCCAAACAGTCACCTCACCTTGATGGAGGTCGGATTAAACCCCACTCGGACAGGTATCCTCGATATTCTAGAACGTATGGGAGCCAATGTGACCATAAAAAATGAACGTGTACTCACTGAAGAACCAATTGCAGATCTTGTCGTTTCAACCTCCAACCTGAAAGCAGTTGATATAGAAGGTGATATCATCCCGAGGCTCATAGACGAACTGCCGATCATCGCTTTGTTGGCAACCCAAGCGGAGGGGACAACGACCATCAAGGATGCTTCCGAGCTACGCTATAAGGAAACGGACCGTATAGAGGCAGTCGCTCAGCAGCTACGCAACATCGGAATCAGGGTCGAAACGACTCCGGACGGTATGATCATCGAAGGGAAGCAAAGCATCGCAGGTGGGGACGCGGACAGCATGGGGGACCATAGAATAGGCATGATGCTGGCAGTCGCTTCGTGCATTTCAGATGCCCCTATAAAGATTAACAACCTTTCAGCAGTAGGGATTTCATACCCATCCTTTTTAGCTGATCTCGACTCTTTATCAGAATAACCAAAATTATATAAATTTTCTAAAAATATATTGATTTTTCAATAAGGCTTGTTATAATGAGGTTAGTATGGTTTCTCTCCACTCCTATCCATAATAATTATGGACATTTGTCCCGGTAGACATGTAGACAATACACGTTTACCGGGTCTTTTTCTGTTTGCATGTACAGAATCGGATAGTTCTTAATTTCGTTATCCATTCATAGCCTGTCTATAACACCAGTGTTTTTTTGGAGGGGGACAGGTCAATGGAATATATATTGGAAAATGTATGGACCACGGATCAACATCCGAGGCAAAAACATGTCTACGTGAAAGACAATACTGTGCGGTATGTTTCTGAGAGACCGTTGAAAATGAAGTGTTTTACGGTCAGCTCAACCGGATTTGATATCGTTCCCGGTTACGTCTTCAGGGATTTTTCACTATGTGAAATGGATGAAACGTCCCTGCTTGATCAGTGTAAAGAGTTGGTGAACCAAGGTTGCACCTCGATCGTATCGGCTTTATCACTGACGTTCACAAAGGAATTCCCTTTACGTCTCAATGCAATACGGCAAAAGTTTTCGGCTCTACCGATCGATTACATCATCGGGGTCCAAATGCCGATGAACAGAGTGTCCCCTGCTCTCATCCGTATGTGTCAGAAAGCAAAGATCCCTTTCGTGAATGCAGTCGTGGAGCAAGAGGAAGATTTAGACACGGTGGTCTGGGAGTGGATCCGTAATGTGAACTTCCCTTATACCGTCCCGATTCTCGCAGATTGGTCCCACCTTCCCTTGCATGAGAAACGTTTAGCACAGCTTCAAGATAAATGGAGGAGGATCTGTAAGGAGAAGTCAATCTGTACAATCGATGATTTTCCGAATGAAGGTCAGCGTATGAACAAGCACCACCTCCAATGTCTTGGCATTTACCCGAAAAAAGGATCGTGGGTAACCGGTAGTGATGTGGATTATTTGATTTACGAAGGAGACATATCGGTTGATGGTGAGGAAAGAGTCAAGTATGATAGAAATAAAAATCCTGTAATTGTCGTCCAAAACGGTACAGTCATAAAAGTGAACGATGAAATTCGATTGACACCAGGGGCAGGTAAAGAGATGAAAATCATACGCCCAGGTATCTTTCGTGTCATGTCCAATGATTTGTTATAGGTTGTTTTAAGGAAGAAAGGATGTTCATCATGCCGAGTGTAGAAAAAGCCATAGAAAAGATCGAAAAGGGAGAGCACGAAGAAGGCCTTTCATTGTTGAAGGACCTTAGAGAAAAGAGTGATCATGAAACGCTCCTCCAAATTGCTCAAATTTATTATGAACTAGGGCTGATCGAGGATGCGATCGATGTCACTGAAGAGCTCATCGCCTTCCACCCGGATGTTGATGAATTGAAGATGTTTGCTGCGGAATTATATATGGAAATGGAAAGGGAAGAGGAAGCGATTGATCTCCTATCCTCTGTCGATCAAGATTCCGACGAATATTTAGAGTCCCTGCTGTTAGCAGCAGATCTATATGAAAGGCAAGGTCTCTCAGAGGTTGCAGAACAGAAGCTGTTGACAGCAAAGAGGATTGCCCCGAACGAGCCTGTCATCACCTTCGGATTAGGTGAATTTTATCTGCATCACGGGAACTTCAATCGAAGTGCCATCTATTTTGAAGCATTGTTGAATGAAGGGCATGAAACCTTCAACCATACTTCCGTCGCATTACGCTTAGCTGAGGCTCTAACCGGTTCAGGAAAGTTTGAAGAAGCTGTGGCATATTACGAAAAAGGTCTGAATGATGAATCGAACCCAGACGATTGGTTCGGATATGCGCTGACGACTGAGCGAGTCGGAGACCATCAGAAAACGATAAAAGCATTGAATCATTTAAAGGACCTTGATCCACAATACACGACATTGTATCCAACATTGGCTAAGGCTTATGAAGAGGAAGGTGCCATTAAAGAAGCGATGGATGTATACCTCGAAGGGATCAGGCTGGATGAATTCAATCCCGAGCTTTACTTCCATGCAGCTAAGCTTGCTTTGAAGCTCGACCAAGAGGAAAAAGGACACGACCTATTGAAGCATGCTTTGAGTCTGGATCCATCAAACATGAAAGCCACTGCGACCCTCATGGACCTCTATATGAAAGAGGAAAGGTTCGAGGAAGTGACTGATCTTGCAAAAGAGGTGGAGCGCTATGGCGATCTGTCCTCGGAGGCTCATTGGAAGGCTGCCATGGCTTTCCGGGAGCTTGAAGATGATGATAACGCATTAAAACATTACGAGTTTGCATATACTGAACTTAAGGAACAGGCTGATTTTCTTGAGGATTTCGGTTGGTACCATCTTGAAATCGGTAAACGAGAAACCGCGAAGGATTTGTTTAAGGCTTCACTTCAAAAGGATCCGAATAAAATACACCTTGAAGAAGAACTGCTACGTTTAGAGGAAATGTGATAGTGGGAAGAGAGAACACGATTCATATTTTCCCAAAAAGTTTTCGGATAAGAAGGAATCGATAGGGCGGATATCGAAAATATTAAATACTTGGAGTAGAGTTTATAGGCTATTCAGGCTGTAAGATATTGTAAGATCTCGAATGACACGTGAATGATGGAGGGATTGCAATGGGCAGCACCGTAACCGTCTTAGAAAAAAAGGACTTTCTCAAATGGTTCCTGAACCACTACCAATTGAAAAAGCGTGAATGTGTATGGTTGTTGAATTATTTGGTCAGCGATGAGGCATTGATGGAAAATGTCCATTTTGTTGAAAATGCTGAGTACTGTCCGAAGGCCATCATCATGTCCACCAACTGTGTAGATGGTGTACCTTTCAGGTTCTATAAGCAAAATATACTTACGACCGATGCAGAAAAGTCGTTTCATGATATTCGATTGAACCAAGAGGAAGATGTTTATATCGAATTGAAATTCAAGGGTGCCTATCGTACGCCGCAATATGCAGCAGTACTGGAGGAGAATCCGCATATTCCTGAGAATATGGTCCCGGATAAAAAGTATGGACTGTGGGCAGAAATGATTCTTGATCAATCCTTCAGCCGATTCAGGAAGAAATCGCTGCAAGCCCAAATTGATGAAGCTTTGGATCGCAAGGATTACGACACCTTTGAACGTTTAAGTAAAGAATACAATAAACTTTAATCCAATGAGTCCAATGCGAATAATAAAGATCTTGGATCGATTGCATACAAGCAGTGTCTGATTTTCCTGTCCTTCACCAGAAGGTATGGAAAATCAGACATTTTTTATTTTGATCAAATAGGAACAGGTAATGCTTTTACTACTGGAGAACGGAATGATACACTGAATGAGGAGTCGAATTGGGAAGATAAAGGATGTGAAAAGATGAAGTGGCGTTCAACAGATGTCGATGTATACATGCAAGCTTCCGAATACGTCGATACCGCGATTATTCCACTCATACCTATTTCATGGGGCGCACAAAAGAAAAATGTTGTCCTTAAAGGTGAATTTCCTCTCTTGATTACAGAGGAATTGGAGAGACAGTTGAAAGGTCGAGTGGTCCTTTTCCCCGCCCTCACTTATTTGGAGAGTGAGTCGGAAGAAGATGTGTTGAAACGGATTACTGCCTTTTCTGATGAAGTAGAAAAGGAGGGACTCCCTTATACGGTTTTCGTCACCTCAGATACAAGATGGAGTGGTTTGGAGGATATCCAGGATCGGCTGATTGTCATACCGCCTGTTCCTCTCGAACATATGGAGGAAACCTATCAGAGGGAAATTGTATCGGAACAAGTCAAGCATATTCTACAAATTGTCACAAAAAAGTGGCAAAACTCATTTTAAAACGAATAGATTGATTGAATTGGACAATGATATTATTGACGATGATGATAAGTTACGCTATCATGTTAATGTCCTAGTAATATATGTGTAATATAAGGAAATTGTCCGGTTGGACTTAGTCTACTGCGTAAGGGGGGAAACCAATGGCCAACAAAGATGAAGTCTCCAGACGACAATTTTTGAACTATACCTTAACGGGTGTCGGTGGATTCATGGCTGCAGGCATGCTCTTACCGATGGTACGTTTTGCGATCGACCCTGTCTTAAAAGAAGGTGCCGGTCAAGATATGGTAGCTGTTGTCGAAGAGAGTAAACTTACACAAGAACCACAACGATTTACATTCAAAGTAAAACAAAAAGATGGCTGGTACGAATCTGAAGTCACACAGGCTGCTTGGGTGTACAAAGACAAAAATGGTGAAATCGTTGCATTATCGCCTATTTGTAAACACCTTGGCTGTACAGTAGACTGGGCAACGAACCCGGCTTATCCAAACCAGTTCTTCTGTCCTTGTCATGCTGGACGTTATACGAAAGATGGAACGAATGTACCTGGCACACCGCCGCTTGCGCCGCTTGATGTATATAAGAAAGAGGTAAAAGACGGCAAACTTTACTTAGGTCAAGCAGTACCACAGTAGAAAGGGGCGTAATCGATGTTACAAAAAATGTATGACTGGGTAGATGAACGTCTTGATATTACGCCTATGTGGCGAGATATTGCAGACCATGAAGTACCAGAGCACGTAAACCCTGCTCACCACTTCTCGGCGTTCGTTTACTGTTTCGGTGGATTGACGTTTTTCATAACGGTCATCCAAATCCTTTCTGGAATGTTTCTGACAATGTACTATGTTCCAGACATTATCAATGCCTATGAATCCGTTTACTATCTTCAGAACGAAGTAGCGTTTGGCGTTATCGTTCGTGGTATGCACCACTGGGGTGCGAGTCTGGTCATCGTAATGATGTTTCTACATACTCTACGTGTTTTCTTCCAGGGTGCTTACAAGAAACCTCGTGAATTGAACTGGGTTGTCGGAGTCTTGATCTTCGGTGTCATGCTCGGTCTCGGTTTCACAGGTTATCTATTGCCTTGGGACATGAAAGCGCTATTTGCAACGAAAGTAGGACTTGAAATCGCGGTTACGGTTCCTGTCATTGGACCAGCATTGAAAACATTGTTAGCGGGTGACGCGACGATAATCGGCGCACAAACGCTTACTCGATTCTTTGCAATCCATGTTTTCTTCCTGCCAGGTGCTCTTCTCGGGCTCATGGGAGCGCACTTTATCATGATTCGAAAGCAAGGAATTTCTGGACCACTGTAAAATATGCGATAGGATAAAGGAGGGAGAAAGATGCATCGTGGCAAAGGTATGAAGTTTGTCGGGGACTCCCGTATCCCTGCTGAACGTAAGCCGAATGTTCCTAAGGATTACTCCGAGTATCCTGGGAAGACGGAAGCGTTTTGGCCAAACTTCCTATTAAAAGAATGGATGGTCGGATCCGTATTCTTGATCGGTTATCTCATTTTGACAGTCGTTCATGAATCACCGCTTGAGCGTAAAGCGGATCCAACTGATGCAAGTTATATACCATTACCTGACTGGTATTTCTTATTCTTATACCAATTATTGAAGTATAAATATGCCGCTGGTGATTACACGTTGATCGGTACGGTTATCATGCCAGGACTGGCATTCGGAGCCCTTCTATTAGCTCCTTGGTTAGACCGAGGACCAGAACGACGTCCGAATAAACGACCTGTAGCAGTCGGATTGATGCTGCTTGCATTGATTTCGATCGTCTTCTTGACATGGGAATCAGTCGTCAACCATAACTGGGAAAAGGCTGAGAAACAAGGTAAGATTGTTGAAGTCGAAATCGATCAGTCTGCACCTGGGTATCAGGTTTATCAAGAGCAAGGGTGTATAGGGTGTCACGGAAACAACCTGCAAGGAGGTAGCGGACCTTCCTTGATTGGTACTGGACTTGCCCCTGAAGAGATCGCAGACATAGCTAAAAATGGTGTTGGCAGCATGCCAGGAGGCATCTTCAAAGGTACTGAGGATGAATTGAATCAACTATCCGAGTTCATCGCCGAACTTGAAAAGTAATAATGGATACGTATAAGGAGAGACTGACAGATATAGTCAGTCTCTTTTTACATAATGAAGATTTGACACTCCTTACGGGGGATGGAGTGATTCACAATCGGAAAAAACACTTCTTAAAGGAGCTTCAAGATGAATACTCTATTGATGCTTTTACGTCACCGTACATTCCTCTGGATGTTACTCATCATCAATATTCTCGGCACGATTTATGGCTACTACTGGTATGCAAGTCAACTGGAAAGGACCCCGTGGTACTTTCTGCCTTTTGTACCTGACAGCCCCACAGCGAGCTTATTTTTCGTATTTGTACTGATTGCGTTTTTGTTACGAAGAAATTGGCCGTTGATGGAAGCGCTGGCTGCCATCACATTATTCAAATACGGAATTTGGGCGGTATTCATGAATTTGTTCGGTGGATCGGTGAGCGGCACATTGACGTTCGTAAATTATATGTTGATATTTTCTCACTTGGGCATGGCGATCCAAGGGCTGCTGTATACGCCATTCTATAAAATCAAAAGACGCCATATCTTCATTGCAGCAATCTGGGTATTCCATAATGAAATGATAGATTACCTTTTTAATATGATGCCTACTTACTCAGTATTGGATGCGTATTATACTGAAATCGGGTATTTCACCTTCTGGCTCAGCGTTCTATCGATTTCGATCGTCTATCTATTAACGATCCGTCGCTCTTCTAGCAACGCTTTTATCCATCAATAGAAAGTTCGTTCTACTCTTGTCCTATCCTACATAAGATGAACTATAACTTGTACGACCGGACGTTTGGCATGATTCAGAAAGAAATGCTGGACACCTTGTATGAGGAAAGAGTTTTCTTTCTAGGAGGGACAAGTTTTTTATGAGACGGATATTCCTTACCTTATTAATTGCATGTTTCCTACAATTGCCAATGACAGTGTTCGCTGCTCACCAAGAAGAAAGTCCGTGGAAGAAGCTTGGAGAACTATCATTCAAAGCGTTGCAATTGACGAAGGCAGAGAAATATGCCGATGCGAAAGATGTCTTGATCTACTTTGGAGATGAGTTCGAAGAATTGTCGGACGATCAGAAGAAGTTATCGATCCATAATTTAAGGGTATTTACAACCAGTTATGAAGAATCAGTGAAAGCATTGACCAAAGCATCTGCATCGCATGAAGAAAGGGTGAATGCATTGATCGGTCTCCATTTGGTCGTAGATGCGGTTCATTCCACCCATCAGCCTCTCTGGAAATCAACCAGGTCGGAAATCTTCTCAACGATTGAAAAGATGAAAGAAGCAGCAACCGATCAGGAGCTTCAAGCATTTTATACGTACTTCAATCAGTTCTTGACCAAATATAATAAGATATACGCTGCCTTAAGTGTCGATCTGCCCCCAGACCTCCTGAACCGGATTGATTCCTATATCAGCTATCTGGACGAGAATCGAGCGCTGATCGTGACGACTGACCATCAAATCCAACAGATCCATACGATTGAGACTGCCTTGATGGATGCCTATGACCTGAATAGGCAGGACAGTGCTGATCCATCCATCTTATGGCTAATCTTTACTGTCGGTGGCGGCATCATTTCTACATTATTTTATGTAGGTTGGAGAAAATATTCAGGAGAAAAGAAGGCGATCCAAACGTTCTCGAAACAGAAAGAGTATAATCGTTTCCGTTAAAGACGGAAACGTAGACGGTAAGTTCAAATGGAGGGATAAATCATGTTCATCGTCTATTTCCTCTTGTTGTTAGCCATCCCTTTATGGGCCCAATTCAGAGTGAAGAAGGTATACAGCAAGTATGCGAAAATGCCTTCTTCCTTAGGAATGTCAGGGGCGGAAGTCGCTCGGAAAATCCTGCATGATAACGGCATTCATGATGTGCGTATCGAACCAATCAGAGGACGGTTGTCTGATCATTATGATCCCCGTTCTAAGGTCGTCCGTTTATCGGAGGATCATTACTATGGCCATTCGATTGCAGGTACGGCAGTCGCTGCACATGAAGTCGGGCATGCCATTCAGCATGCAGAACACTATGGACCACTCAGGGTCCGGCATGCATTGGTTCCCGTGGCTTCAATCGGTTCTAATCTTTCATACATCCTCATCCTGATCGGAATTCTTCTAGGAGCTGCTGATTTGATTCTTCCAGGCATTTTGTTGATGGCGGGGGCTGTATTGTTTCAACTAGTAACCTTACCGGTTGAATTCAATGCCAGTAACCGAGCGATGAACCAAGTTGTACAGCTCGGCTTGATTCGGAATGACGAAGAACGACAAGCACGAAAGGTATTGAATGCAGCAGCACTTACGTATGTGGCTTCTGCTCTCGTAGCAGTATTGGAATTGGCAAGGTTCGTGCTCATATTCCTCGGTATGAACCAATCGGATTGACACCAAGTCTCAATGAGTACCCGACTTTGAGAAAAAGCTCGATTTATTGTTTGGTTTCTCTTAGTTTTTATTAGTGAGATTCAGAAGCATAAGGCGGCGACTCCAGCGGGAAAAGCAACAGCTGAAGACCCCGCAGAGCGAGGGATTAAGGTTCTTCGACTAACAACCACCACGTCCTGTGGTGAACGTCGAATTCACCACATCCTGTGGAAGTGAGGCTGAAGCGTTTGTCCAGCTCCATCGCCTAGGTGCTCGAGGTCGCTTCGATTCCTTCAAAACACTAATAGTGTTTTTTATAAGGAATCTCCAGCGCTTGTCGCACCTGAACAAGGCGATTCCGCATTTCTTAACCCGCGGAAAGCGTCCGCCTGAAGCTGTTCAAAAACAACAACATTCTTTAACGGAGCCATTAATTAAAGAGAAAGGATTGCAGACCATGTCTGCAATCCTTTTTTAATCGTGTAACGGATTTTTGTTTTCGTCGAGTGTGAAGCCTTCTCCAAGTACATCATGAACATCGTTGACGGCGACAAACGCATGAGGATCAATCTGCTGTATCAAGTTCCTTAAGCGGAAAATTTCATTCCGGGCAATGACACAATAAAGGACTTCTTTTTGATATCCCGTAAATGTTCCTCGTCCATTAAGTATGGTGGCACCACGGTCCAACTCTTTGATGATTCTGTTAGCGATTTCTGCATTTTTTTCGGAAATGATCATTGCAGCCTTTGCAGCGTATGCACCCTCTTGGATGAAATCAATAACCCTTGCCCCTACGAAAACCGCTACCAATGTATACATGGCTTCCTTGTAATTCAAATAGGTGACTGTGGCCGATAGGATGACAAATGCATCGAATAGGAACATCGTCTTACCGAAACTCCATCCTACATATTTATTGACAAGCCTGGCGATGATGTCGACTCCGCCAGTCGTTCCACCGTATCTGAAGATGATTCCAAGCCCAATTCCAATGAAGACGCCTGCGAATAACGCAGCTAATGTCAAATCTTCATGCAAAGGAATGGACAGCCGGATATGATATTGGAATATCCAGAGGAAAAGGGATACTGCTACTGTTCCGATTATCGTATAAATGAAAGCATTCCTACCTAGCAGTCTCCAACCGATCAGGAATAATGGAATGTTCAAGACAAGGTTTGATATTGCCGGATCGATTTCGAATAAGTTATACAAGATCAACGTGATCCCGGTGAAGCCGCCTTCTGCGAGGTTGTTTTCAATATTGAAATGGATGATGCCAAAACTGAAAATCGCAGCTCCTAATAAAATGAAAAAGATGTTTTTAAATTTGATTTTAAGCAAATGTTCAACCTCCATTCTGGTCTGTCTGTTGATTGTCTTAGGGTTTGGTCATAATAAGCCTTGAAACTATTCTTTCCAACCTTATTGAATATGACTACCTAATCAATCTATCCATGTCTCAAACATTTGTCAAACGGTTTCGATTTAGCTAACATGAAGAGGAGTATGAAATGAGGTGGAATCATGGACGAACGAACAATGAAAGAAATGCAGAAAGCCGTTGATGACTATATCGGTCAATTCAAGGAAGGCTATTTCAGCCCTTTAGCCATGCTTGCAAGAATGACAGAGGAACTTGGTGAACTGTCCCGTGAGGTCAATCATCGATTCGGAGAAAAACCGAAAAAGGATTCCGAAAGCGAAAAGGCAATGGAAGAAGAACTTGGTGATCTGTTATTCGTCATCATCTGCTTTGCGAATTCGTTACATATAGACTTAGACGATGCTCTTCGCATCGTTATGGATAAATTCAACCAAAGGGATAAAGATCGTTGGACAAGAATAGAGGAGGAAAATGTATGAGTGAACAGATGATCCGTGTCCTCATCGCAGGACCGAGAGGAAAGATGGGGAAAGAAGCTGTCAAAATGGTGAAAGAGACCGAACATTTTTCATTGGTAGCTGTCATTGACAGGAAAAATGGCGGTAAAAAGCTACGAGAGTTAGAAGGACAACCTGATATTGATGTACCGGTCTATGATGATTTACGTACCTGTGTTTCTGAAGTTGAAGCGGATGTTCTCATCGACCTTACACGACCTGAAGCCGGTAAAAAGCACCTTGAGATCGCCTTGGAGTATGGTATCCGTCCTGTTGTCGGCACGACTGGCTTCTCAGATGAAGATATCGAGGACTATAGCCGAATAGCAGAAGAAAAAGAGATTGGTGCAGTCATTGCTCCTAATTTTGCAGTAGGTGCAATCTTGATGATGAAATTCGCTCAGATGGCAGCAAAATATATGCCAGATGTTGAAATCATTGAAAAGCATCATGATCAAAAGCTGGATGCCCCATCAGGAACAGCGATGAAAACCGCTCAAATGATTAAAGAAGTACGCGCTTCAAAAAAACAAGGACATCCGGATGAAAAAGAGGATCTACAAGGTGCCCGAGGCGGGGATTATGACGGCGTACGTGTTCATAGTGTCCGTTTACCTGGACTCGTTGCGCATCAGGAGGTACTGATGGGAGCGACTGGACAAACGCTTTCAATTCGCCATGACACAATCGACCGAAGTGCATTCATGCCTGGCGTTAAGATGGCTGTCGAAATGGTCATGAAACTCGATATCCTCGTCTACGGATTGGAAAACCTTATGGAGTAGGAGAACAGATATGAACATTGCATTGATTGCTCATGATAAGAAGAAACAAGATATAATCAATTTCACTGTAGCTTATACACCAGTTTTAAAGGATCATTCATTATTTGCGACGGGAACAACGGGAATGAAAATCGCTGAAGCGACAGGTCTTGAGATTCATCGTTTCCAATCAGGTCCTTTAGGCGGTGATCAACAGATTGGCGCAATGATCGCAGACAATAAAATGGACCTTGTCATTTTCTTCAAAGATCCGTTGACTGCACAGCCGCATGAGCCTGACATTGCTGCGCTTATCCGACTATGTGATGTGTACCAGATCCCTTTGGCTTCCAATATGGCGAGTGCGGAAATTTTCATCCATGCGCTTGAAAGAGGGGACTTGGATTGGAGAGAAATCATCCGTAAGAGGGGTGAAGAAGAAGCATGACACCAACATTGGACATCCTTGCTTTCGGTGCACATCCTGATGATGTGGAAATCGGGATGGCCGGAACACTCATCCTTCATGCGAAGAAAGGCTATAAGACGGGTATTTGTGATTTGACAAGAGCGGAATTGTCTTCCAATGGGGATGTAGATCTCAGACAACAGGAAGCCAATGAGGCTTCAGGTATTCTAGGTTTGAGTGAACGGATCAACCTTGGCTTTCCGGATCGTGGATTGGTTCATAAGGAAGAATTCATTAAGAAGATTACTGAAACCATACGCACTTATGCGCCTAAAATCGTATTCATCCCTTATCCGAAGGACCGGCATCCGGATCATGGTAATTGTACAAAGCTCGTGGAAGAAGCTCTCTTTTCTGCAGGAATCATGAAGTATGAAACAGAGGGGAAGCTTCCTGCACATAAAGTAGAGCAGGTCTATTATTATTTCATCAATGGTTTTGACCATCCGACCATGATTGTGGATATCACTTCAGTCAAAAAACAGAAAATGGATAGCCTGAAAGCCTATAATAGTCAATTTACAACAGTAGAAGGCGGAGTTGTAACACCATTGAACAACGGCTATCTGGAAACGGTGGAAGCAAGGGACGCATTATTTGGAAAAGAAGCAGGAATACGGTATGCAGAAGGCTTCCATACGAAAAGACCAATCCGGATGGATAACCTGTTAGGAGAATCATCATGAGAAAATTGAAAATCGGTATCACATGCTACCCGACAGTCGGAGGGTCAGGTGTGGTCGCAACAGAACTCGGAAAGATGCTCGCGAAAGAAGGTCATGAAATCCATTTCATCACTTCAAGTATTCCTTTCAGACTTGAGAAATTTTATTCAAACATCCATTTCCACGAAGTTGAAGTGAATCAATATTCCGTATTTCGCTACCCTCCGTATGATTTGACGTTAGCGAGCAAAATGGCTGAAATTGCAAAGCGTGAGGAGCTTGACCTCCTACACGTCCATTATGCTGTCCCTCATGCCATCTGTGCGTATTTGGCAAAACAGATGGTTGGAGACCATCTGAAGATTGTTACAACCCTTCATGGCACAGATATTACGGTACTCGGATATGATCCTAGCTTGAGTGAATTGATCAAATTCGGGATTGAACAATCTGATTCAGTGACAGCAGTCTCAAATAGTCTGATTGAACAGACCAAAGTATTGCTTGGTACGAAAAAGGACATCACCTGCATTCATAATTTCATTGACGAGAGTGTTTATTACAAAAAATCATCAAGCAACCTGCGTGAAGAATATGGCATAACTGAAGACGAGAAAGTCATCATCCATGTTTCAAATTTCCGTGGTGTCAAACGAGTGCCGGATGTCGTCAAAACATTCCACACGATCCGCAAGGAACTCCCTGCAAAACTGTTATTAATCGGAGATGGCCCGGAGTTGACGGTTGCGTGCAGGCTGACAAGGGAGCTCGGGATTGAAGATGATGTGTTGTTCCTGGGGAAGCAGGATAACATTGCTGAACTCTTTTCCATTAGTGATTTGAAGCTTCTCTTGTCTGAAAAAGAGAGTTTTGGCCTTGTTCTGCTCGAAGCGATGGCATGCGGTGTACCGGTTGTGGGTACGAACATCGGGGGAATTCCAGAAGTGATTGAAGATGGTGTTACTGGATTCATTTGTGAAGTCGGAGACTTGGAGGATATAAGCTCGAAAGCATTGGATATCCTTAAAGATGAAAGACTCCACCAAACGATGTCAGAACATGCCATCCAGCATGTCCATAATCGCTTCCATTCAAAACGGATCGTCAAGGAATATCTGGATGTTTATTTGAAAACACTCGGAATTCAATCTGTCGAAGTGTAGAGGTGAAAGCATCTTGTCGATGACTAAAGCGCAAAAGATTATCGAAACGCTGCAGGCGAACGGATTTAAAGCCTATATCGTAGGAGGCGTCGTTCGTGATCGTCTTTTAGACAAGTCGTTAGGGGATATCGATATTGCGACCTCTGCTCATCCAGAGGATGTGATGCGGATCTTTCCGAAGACGATTCCGATCGGTCTTTCTCATGGGACTGTCATCGTCAGAGAAGATGGAGAATCCTTTGAGGTGACCACCTTCAGGGCGGAAGGCGAGTATGAGGATTATCGTCGCCCTTCTGATGTCGAGTTCCACGATTCCATTGAGGAAGATTTAGCTCGGCGTGACTTCACCATCAATGCGATGGCGTTGAAGCAGGATGGTACGATCATCGACCCGTATGGTGGTAAACAAGATCTACTGGACGGTATCATCCGAGCAGTAGGCGATCCTTTTGAACGGTTTCAAGAGGATCCGCTTCGTATGATGCGGGGGATTCGCTTTCATTCGTTACTAGGATTTACATTACATGAAGATACACTCGCTGCCTTGATTGACCGCGCCCATTTACTTGAAAAGATATCTGTAGAACGGATCAGGGAGGAATTCGAGAAGCTTCTTGCAGGTGCTCATGCAGAAGTTGCCCTTAAGCTACTGATCGACAGTGGAATGAGCAAGCACCTCCCACACGGTCCTTACTCGTTGGACAAGAAGGAGTATGATTTTGACTGGAAAATACTGTATGATGATGTCCAAAGGTGGTCGGGTTTTCTATTGAGGATCAAGGTCGCTGATCCTTATGATTGGTTAAAAGCTTGGAGGCTTCCGAATCAAAAACGTGCCCGTGTAGACAGCATAATCCGACTTGTCCGTTCCGACATCGATTTTCAAAGTCCTGTGAACCTTTATATGCATGGATTGGAAAGCTTGGAAGCCGTACATAAAGTCAAAGCCTATCTCGGAGAAAAACCTCACGTAACAATCGAAGAAATGAGGGAGAGCTTTACTCGCTTGCCGATCCAGGAACGGAGTGAGTTGGGAATCGATGGCAATGATCTTAAGGAGATCTGCAATCGGAAGCCTGGACCATGGATTGCGAGCTTGCTAGAACAAATTGAACAACGTGTCCTGGAAGGATCGATTAAAAATGATCCTTCTGAAATTAAGGAGTGGATTACAAAGTGTCATCAACTACCAGAGAACGACTGATCAGTCTCCTCTCAGAATCCGACGGATACTTATCCGGTCAGAAATTAAGCCAAATCATCGGGTGTTCACGAACAGCAGTCTGGAAGCATATCGAGGAGCTTCGAAAAGAAGGATATGTCGTAGAAGCGGTCCAAAAAAAAGGCTACAGGATCATCGAGAGACCGAACAATCTCAATCCTGGTGAAATCAAGCATCAGCTGAAAACCGAGAAATTTGGCCATACGATTTATTATGAATCTCAAGTCACATCTACACAGGAGCTTGCTCATAAGCATGCATTGGACGGTACCGAGGAAGGTTCGATCGTGATTGCAGATGAACAGGTATCCGGAAAAGGACGGTTAGGTCGAGCGTGGCATTCTCCGAAGGGATCTGGAATCTGGATGAGTATTATCCTTCGACCGAACATCCCTCCTCAGAAGTCACCACAACTCACCCTGCTGGCAGCAGTGAGTGTGGTTCAAGGAATTGAAGAAGTAACTGGGTTGAATGGACAAATCAAATGGCCGAATGACATTTTAATCGATGGAAAAAAAGTGGTCGGAATCCTCACTGAACTTCAGGCTGAAGCCGATCGCATCAATTCAGTGATCGTGGGTATCGGGATCAATGTCAATACACCACGAGAAGCCTTTCCAGAAGAGATCGCCAATACTGCGACGTCCTTGAAGGTCGAAGCAGGGGAAGAAATTGAGAGGGCTAAGCTCGTTCGCGCAATCCTCGAGAAGATGGAGAAACTTTACCTTCTCTATCTTGAGCATGGTTTTGCGCCGATCAAATTGCTTTGGGAAGGGTCAGCAGCTAGTCTTGGCAAAAGAGTACGTGTACGGACGATTACAGGAGTACTGTTTGGAAGGGCTCAAGGGATTACGGAAGAAGGTGTCTTGCTCGTCGAGGATGACGAGGGGACGGTTCACCGTGTCTATTCTGCCGACATAGAACTTCCCCATAATACGTAAAATTCTGCTATAATGGTTTTGTAGGCGGTATCGTATAGGACGAACTGCACTTTTCTTACCCATTCGATCACAATCATTTCAAAATTTATTCTGCCTTGATCCCACAAAGGACATGGACAGAGGGATGAAAGTTGTAAGCGTTTCATATCCTTCTTTCAGCATGTCTGAAAGAAGGTTTTTTACATGGAAGGAACATGTTGTCCATATTCTTTCTGTTTGCTTTCATCTTCCTCTGAATAAGTAAGGAGGAGAAGAATGAAAAAGACAAGTGACTTTAGAAAAATGAAAGAACAAGATGAATCGATCGTGATGTTGACGAGCTATGATTATCCATCAGCTAAGCTTGCTGAACAGGCAGAGGTAGACATGATATTGGTTGGGGATTCTCTTGGCATGGTTGTCCTTGGCTATGAATCGACCATCCCAGTCACCCTTGATGATATGATCCATCATACAAAAGCGGTGAAGCGCGGTGCTCCAGACACCTTCATCGTTACAGATATGCCATTTCTCACCTATCACACCTCAGTATCGGATGCATTGAAGAATGCTGGTCAGTTGATGCAGGCAGCTTCCGCCGATGCCGTTAAAGTTGAAGGGGCAGGGGAAGTGATAAAGGTCATTGACAGGTTGACGGCTGCAGGTATCCCTGTGATGGGGCATCTAGGACTCACACCACAATCGGTAGCTGTCTTAGGCGGATATAAGGTTCAGGGGAAGGATTCAGAAGCTGCAAGGCAGTTGATAAACGATGCCAAAGAGATCGAAGCGGCAGGTGCGTTTGCTCTTGTCCTTGAATGTGTCCCTCGTCAATTGGCAGAGGTCGTCAGCCGTGAGTTGAACATTCCTACCATTGGAATTGGTGCGGGAATTGGTACGGATGGTCAAGTGCTCGTCTATCACGATTTAATTGGGTATGGGTCACACCATGTTCCTAAATTCGTTAAACAATATACGAATGTTGCTCTACAGATTGAGGAATCGCTTAAAAAGTATGTGAAGGATGTACGGGAGAGACAATTCCCTGAAGAGCGACACAGCTTCACGATGAAAGAGGATCAGCTTGCCTCACTTTATGGGGGGAAAGTATGAAGGTCATACGTAACATCAATGAGATGCAGCAAATCGTGAAAGATTTGAAAATACAAGGAAAAGAAATCGGGTTTGTCCCTACAATGGGATTTTTGCATGAGGGGCATATTTCCCTTATTGAGCGGGCAAGGAATGAAAACGATCTCGTCGTGACAAGCATTTTCGTGAACCCGCTTCAATTCGGACCGAATGAAGACTTTGATCAATACCCGAGAGACTTTGAAAGAGATGAAAGGCTTGCGAGAGAACGGGGGACGGACATCCTTTTCTATCCTTCCGCCGAGGCCATGTACCCAAAAGGAGCTGGTACGGTAATGAAGGTGACTTCCCGTACCGATGTTCTTTGTGGCGAGAAACGTCCAGGCCATTTCGATGGCGTCGTCACAGTATTGACGAAGCTTTTCCATATCATTCAACCAGACCGTGCCTATTTCGGACTGAAGGATGCGCAACAGGTTGCGGTCGTGGATGATCTCATCAGGTCCTACTTCTTTCCGGTTGAACTGGTCGCTTGCCCAACAGTCCGGGAGGAAGACGGACTGGCGAAAAGCTCAAGAAATGTCAATTTAAGCACGGAAGAACGAAAGGCGGCTCCGAAGCTTTATGAACATCTTCTCTCTGCACGTAAGTTGGCGGAGGAAGGAGCCGATGTCGAGACGGTGCGATCCCAGCTATTGTCTGAACTTGATCAGATGGCTTTGGGCGAGACGGATTATGTCCAAATCTTATCTTATCCGGGATTGGAAGCTGTCCAAACCTTCGATCAACCGACAATCATTGCGTTGGCGTACCGTTTCCAGAAGGCCCGTTTGATAGACAATATCATCATTCGTTAACGATAAATGTTCATGTAGGAGGAGAAAACAATCATGTTTCGTACGATGTTGAAAGGTAAAATCCATAGAGCAAGGGTAACAGAGGCGAATTTGAATTATGTCGGCAGTATCACAATCGATGAAGATATTCTCGATGCTGTGGATATGCTTCCAAATGAGAAGGTCCAAATCGTCAATAACAACAATGGAGCCCGATTTGAAACGTATATCATTCCAGGTGAGAGAGGGAGCGGTACGATCTGCTTGAATGGAGCTGCTGCTCGTCTCGTCCAGGAAGGGGATGTCGTCATCATTCTGAACTACACGATGGTGACAGAAGAGGCGGCAAGAACTCACCAACCAACCATTGCGATTATGGATGAGAACAACAAGATCATCGAAAAAATCAGCGCTGAGCCAGCATCAACGATCCTTTGATCATTTAGCCAATTGTATAGCGCAAGGGATTTTAAGGCTGTCGAGCATGTCTCGACAGCTTTTTCTAATTGTTTTACATGTTTTAGAAAGGTAATCTGATGATTTTACTGCTAATTTGAGGATTAGACCAGGATTTTAGCAGTGTTTATCTACAAAAACAGAAGATTTTCCTGCAAAAAGTGAAATGATCTACGAAAAGAAATTATCTACGGAAATGAAGAATTATCTACAAAAATTTAAATTTATCTACAAAAAGCAAAAATGATCTACAAAAACGAAGAATCACCAAACCGGTCCATTCTCCACTACAAAAAATAAAAGCATACACTCCCAATCAAGACTTGCATGGTTCAGCCCATTCGTCGTCATTGCAGAATTGGTGGAGGAAGCGTAAAATAAGACGAGAGGAAACACGAGATGGAGATGGCGGTCATGCCGCTACAGTTTATTGGCTTGTTTCGACCATGGTTTGGGATTGCCCTTACCAGGTTTCTTTCTTTTTGAGGTGAAATGATGAACAATCGTTATGTCGTATTAGACTTGGAAACAACGGGACACTCCCCGAAACATAAAGATCGAATCATCCAGATTGGTTTGGTCGTCATCGAAGAAGGATCGATTGTGGATCGATTTTCGACATATCTTAATCCGGAAATTCCGATTCCGACCTTTATTACATCCTTGACCGGAATTGATCAGAAAATGGTTTCTGAGGCACCTAAATTCGATGACGTCGCGCCCCGTCTTTTGAAAATTCTTGATGGAGCCTGTTTAGTCGCCCATAATATCAAATTTGATTTGAATTTCTTGAATGCTGAGCTTGAAAAAGCGGGTTATTTCGAATGGCGTGGGATGTCACTTGATACAGTAGAGCTTACGAGAATCCTCATGCCGAACTTGGATTCCTATAAACTTTCACAGCTGTCAGAAGCACTGGAGCTTACCCATGAAAACCCCCACCAAGCGGATAGTGATGCTGAAGCGACAGGCTATCTTTTGATACAATTATTGGATCAATTACGTTCATTGCCACTATTGACGCTTCAGCGTTTACTTCCTTTAGTGAAAGGTATGCACAGTGATGTCGCGGACCTTGTTGAAGCTCAAGTGGAAAAAAAGCTTACTCAGCTCGAAGAAGATGAACCAGAGTTAGAAACCTATCGGCAGCTTGTTTTGAAGAAATGGGCCGCCATCGAAAAGGAAGACGATCCTATAGACGAAACGCTTTCCCACCACGAGGTTGAAAAGCACCTGGGACAAACGATGCCGGATTATGAAAAGCGTCCTGCTCAGGTGGATATGATGGATGCGGTCGGGGAGGCACTGGAAGAAGGACGTCATGCCTTGATCGAAGCAGGGACGGGTATCGGTAAATCGATGGGGTATCTGATCCCTGGTTTGTTGAATGCTAAGAAAACCGGAAGACCGCTTGTTGTCAGCACCCATACGATCCAGCTGCAAGAACAGCTGCTTGACAGGGATATTCCTTTATTGCAAAACATGGTGCCATTCGATTTCCAAGCGACAGTGCTCAAAGGAAGGAACCATTATCTCTGCTTGAGGAAATTCGAACAGCAGCTTGATCAGATTTATGATAACAACTATGATGTTTTGCTGGCCAAAGCCCAGTTGCTCGTATGGTTGACAACGACAGAGGAAGGCGATATCGAAGAGTTGAACCTTCCATCAGGCGGTCAGTTATACTGGCATCAAGTGAAAAGTGATGCCAATTCTTGTCTCAACCATAAGTGTCCGTGGTTCTCGAGATGCTTCTACCATCGCTCAAAACGTGAGGCTTATGATGCGGACATCATCATTACTAATCATGCGCTTTTATTTACCGATCTTGTCAACGATCATTCATTGATTCCGGGCTATCAGGAAGCGATCATTGATGAGGCGCATCACCTTGATGACGTAGCAAGTGACCACTTCGGACTTCAAACGGATTACTTTTCGTTCCACCGACTTTTGGATCGACTCGGTATTTCGGAAGACATGAACGTCAATCTCTGGACGAAGCTGGAAAACGTATTGAAGACCCTCGATATTGATTACAACAAAGAGGATTTGTTGACGGTCATGAGGGACTTGAAAGTGGAAATCGATCAATTGTTCAGCATGATGAAAATCTATATACTTGCAAAAGGCCAAAAGAAATCGGAGATCGGTAAAATCAATTTCCGTTTTGCGATTGATGATCTCGACCCTGAATGGTATGCCCATTTAAAGGAAGTTTTTGCGAGAGTCCAATTGATGACCAATGATGTGTTGCGAGATGGCAGGGATTTGATCAAAAAAGCTCAGAAGAAGGAAGAACATCTCACAGTAAGCCAAAAAGGGACACTTGTGGACTATACGGGGCTCATGAACAGGTTGGATGAAGAAAGATCGACGCTTGCACACATGATCCTCTCATCCAATGAAGAGGAAGTATGCTGGCTGGAGACGGATCCTGGGGGAGCGAAGAATGCTGTTTCCATGTACAATCAACCGATTGATATTTCGGACAGGTTGGCTGCGGATTTTTTCGGGAAGAAAAGGAGTATCATCCTCACTTCCGCTACTTTGACGATCCGCAATCGTTTCAACTTTGTTCTGGACCGTCTTGGTATGGGAGAAGATACGCAGACAGTAAAACTGAACTCACCATTCGATTACAAAAATCAGTCCAAAATCATGATTCCGACGGATCTTCCGATGATCAAGGAAGTGTCGACAGATTCATATGCTTCGACGATTGCTGGGAACATTTATCGTATCGCACATGTGACGGAGGGGCGGATGCTTGTCCTGTTCACAAGCTACGACATGCTGAAGAAAACGTATTATTCCTTTAAAGAGTATGCTGAACCTGAGGATTTTTCACTGATCGGTCAAGGAATTGATAGCGGCAGTCGAGCAAGGCTTACCAAGCACTTCAAACAGATGGACAAGGCCATCTTATTCGGAACGAGCAGTTTTTGGGAGGGTGTGGACATACCTGGGAATGATCTTTCCTGTTTGATTATCGTCCGTCTTCCTTTCAATCCACCAGATAATCCTGTCATGGAAGCACGAAGTGAACAGCTGAAGAAACAAGGAAAGAGCCCGTTCATGGAATTGTCTCTGCCCCAGGCGATCATTCGTTTCAAACAAGGGTTTGGACGTCTGGTCCGTTCATCGTCTGATCGGGGAGCGGTATTTGTTTTTGATCGAAGGATAGTAACGACGAAATATGGTAATTTGTTCATCCGTTCCCTTCCTGAAGTGCCCGTACAACAAGGAACGATGGATGAATTGTTGGACGACCTGGAGCAGTTCATCGATTAAGAAATTGACCTCCGCATACACTAGGAATAAGATACCGTTTAATGCGGAGGGATCCATGTGTATGCGAAGCCGTTGATCGTTTTCTTTTTGTTTTTGCTTATGCTTCTTTTCAGTGCCATTCCGGTTAGTGATGAGCCGGTATTTTTTATGACGGAAGAATCGAAAGGGAATGCCATCAAAGAGTTGGATCTGAACCTTAAGGCGGATGATATCGCGATATCCTTCCTGGAACTGGATAGCGGAGAAGCTGCTTTAATACAGGATGAGAAAGGACACCACGTTCTCCTTAATACGGGCAGTTCAACATCCCTCTCTCAATTCAAGCATCAATTGAAGATTTTCAACGTAAAGAAGATCGATGCGTTGATCATTACGAATGCTGGTAAGCAGTATACAGGTAATTTAGGGTGGCTGGTTGATGAAATGGAGGTTGGATCCATTCATACATCTGAACTGATCGCAGATGAGCTGATGAAGGAGTTCGAATTGTCCAGAAATAAAATCAAACCTCTTAAACAGGGGGATGAATGGACGGTTTTCCATAAGCTCAATGTCCGACTTCTGACGGTCGAGACGAGGAGCGAGTACAATGAAGGTGGTCTCGTCCTTCTCATGGAGTATGGTACCCACCGTTTCCTTTATATGGGTGTATCGAATATGGAAATCGATCGTTCATTGATTCAGAAAGGACCACTGGATATCTCTCTTCTTAAAATAGGAGGATTCGGTCATTATTTCGGAACGAGTGAAGAACTGTTGAATCATATTGAACCTGAAGTTGCCGTCCTTTTCAAGAGGAAAGGGTATATCGCAAGTGATGAAGTAATCGATCGGTTGGATGAACACTGGATTGAAGTGCTGAAGCCTTTTGAAGAGGGAATAGTCATGGTGAAATGGAACAAGACAGCCTATGAAATCACTCAAGTTCCTTTGTTCAAACCTGAAATGGCTTATTCAGCAAAGAATTAGGTATTGAAAATCATCCGGTTTTCATTGAAAATACAGGTAGGTTAAGAAAAAGAAAGGGCTGACTTGCACAAGTCAGCCTAAAAAAGGTGTAGGGAAGGAAGATTATATTGCAGCCGTCTCATGGAGGCTGCTTATTGATCGATAGTCTTATTCTTCCCTCCATTGATCGAGTTATTAGTAAAAATGAGCAACAATTAATGGGGTGTACTGGTAATGGAGAGCAAAATTGAAATCTTGTCGACGGTAAAAGTCCAATCCACTCCGGACCTATACAAAATCGTTGACGCATTGAATCGTACATTAAAGCATCAGGATTTGATGTTCGGCTTAGCACTTGATAAAGAAGATCAAGATAAAATG
This sequence comes from Pseudalkalibacillus sp. SCS-8, assembly GCF_040126055.1. Taxonomy (NCBI): domain Bacteria; kingdom Bacillati; phylum Bacillota; class Bacilli; order Caryophanales; family Fictibacillaceae; genus Pseudalkalibacillus; species Pseudalkalibacillus nanhaiensis. The sequence continues at coordinate 2,043,337 of NZ_CP143541.1, read as the reverse complement.
GTATTCACCATCTATCGTACATAGGTGATCAGTATGAAGAAAATCGTTTATACCGTCGGAACCATCATTGTTGGAACCTTTCTACTCGGTCTCACTTATTATTATTATGTATGGAATGAGCATGGCGATGAGCAACAGAACAGTATCGCGGTTGCTGAACAGGAATACGGCATCAGCGAGGTCATGGACATCAATCATTATTACGGCTCATATGCAGCCTATGATGTCATTCATGCAAAGAAAGAAGGAGAAGAACGGATCATTTTTGTTCCATTGGACAAAAATGGGGATTTGCAGATGATTGATGGGAAGGAAGGATGGGATCGGAACAAGGTGAAACAATACGTACGACAAGAACTTTCACCTGATCGGCTTGTCTCCATCCGTTTGGGATTGGAAAAGTTCAGAGAAACCTCTCCTTTCATACCAGTATGGGAAATCGTCTACGAGGACAGTGGGAGTCAATATACATTCCACTACATCAGATATGATGATGGCACACACTTCAAAACATACAAGATGAAGAAATCGTAATGGTTACAAAATTCCTGGAGGTTAGAATATGAATTTAGCAAAACGTGTAAAAGCATTGACACCCTCAAGTACATTGGCGATCACCGCAAAAGCGAACGCTTTGAAGGCTGAAGGACATGATGTGATTGGTCTCGGTGCCGGTGAGCCGGATTTCAATACACCGGAGCATATCATCGATCGAGCAGAATCGGCAATGCGGGAAGGATTCACGAAATATACACCAGCTAGTGGGCTGGCTCAGTTGAAGAAAAGCATTGTTGATAAACTTCAAGCTGATCAGAAGCTCCAGTACGACCCGAGTGAAGTCATTGTAACGACTGGAGCGAAGCATGCGCTTTATACATTATTCCAAGCCATTCTAGACGAGGGGGATGAAGTTGTCATCCCTACGCCGTATTGGGTAAGCTATCCGGAACAAGTGAAACTTGCCGGAGGTGTCCCTGTCCATATTGAAGGGAAAGAAGAAAATGGCTTCAAAGTCACTGCTGATCAGCTGAAACAGGCGATAAGCAGCAATACGAAAGCGTTGATCATCAATTCACCTTCAAATCCGACAGGCGCCATCTATACCGCGGAAGAATTGAAAGCGTTAGGAAAGGTTTGTGTCGAACATGATCTGATCATCGTTTCAGATGAGATTTACGAGAAGTTGACATACTTCGGGGAAACACATACCTCGATCGCACAGCTTTCGCCTGAATTGAAAGAACGAACGATCATTATCAATGGTGTCTCGAAATCTCATGCGATGACGGGATGGAGAATCGGTTATGCTGTCGGAAACAGGGACATCATCCAGGCGATGACGAACCTTGCGAGCCATAGTACATCCAATCCGACCTCGATTGCTCAATTCGCTGCTATTGCGGCATATGATGGCCCACAGGAGCCAGTGAATGAGATGAAGGAAGCGTTTGAAGGACGGCTCAACAAAGTGTATGACCAATTGATTCAAATTCCGGGATTCAGATGCGAAAAGCCGAAAGGTGCATTCTATTTGTTCCCGAACGTGACCGAAGCGGTGGAAATGACAGGATTTGATTCCGTCGACAGCTGGGTTGAGGCGCTTCTTGAATATGAAAAAGTTGCACTTGTACCTGGCAGCGGATTCGGATCCCCGGATAATGTCCGTTTATCCTATGCGACATCCCTGCCGGTCCTGGAGGAAGCGCTCGATCGAATCCGAAGCTTCATGGAGAAGCATCAGAAATAGAGCCGGTTGTTTATCGGCTCTTGTTTATGTACAATATAAAAAGCTGAAGAAGCAATAAATCATAGGAACACATCAGATTGGTGGAGGGAACAATCGTGAAAACCACAGTTCAATTATTACGTAATCATATTGATGAGCAAGTGACCATCGGAGCATGGCTTGCGAATAAAAGATCCAGCGGTAAGATTGCATTTTTACAATTAAGGGACGGTACTGGATTCGTCCAAGGCGTCGTTGTAAAAAGTGAGGTCGACGAACAGATCTGGCATACAGCGAAAGAGATTACTCAAGAAACGAGCCTATATGTGACAGGTACAGTCAAGAAGGATGACCGTTCACCGACTGGAGTAGAATTGGTCGTTACGGATATCGAAGTCATTTCCGAATCGGTCGACTATCCGATCACACCGAAAGAACACGGTACGGAATTCTTGATGGACAACCGTCATCTATGGCTGCGTTCCAAAAAGCAGCATGCAATCATGCGTGTAAGAAACGAAATCATTCGCGCTACATATGAATTCTATAATAAAGAAGGATTCGTCAAAATCGATCCGCCGATTTTGACAGGCAGCTCCGCTGAAGGAACCACCACGCTGTTCCATACGCGTTATTTTGATGAAGATGCTTATCTTTCACAAAGTGGACAACTCTATATGGAAGCGGCAGCGATGGCATTCGGTCGAGTCTTTTCGTTCGGTCCGACATTCCGTGCCGAGAAATCCAAAACTCGCCGACACTTGATCGAGTTCTGGATGATCGAACCAGAAATGGCGTTCGTCGAGCATGAGGAAAGTCTGGAAATCCAGGAACAGTATGTTTCGTATCTTGCACAATCCGTATTGGAAAATTGCAAGATCGAGCTGGAGACGCTTGGACGGGACATTTCGATGTTAGAAAAAATCAAAGCACCATTCCCACGCATTACGTATGATGATGCGATCAAACTGTTGAAAGAAAAAGGTTTCGATGATATCGAATGGGGCGAAGATTTCGGAGCACCGCATGAAACGGCTATTGCAGAAAGCTATGACAAGCCTGTCTTCATCACACATTATCCGAAAGACATTAAAGCCTTCTATATGAAGCCTGACCCTGAACGTGACGAAGTCGTATTGTGCGCGGACCTTATCGCACCGGAAGGATACGGCGAAATTATTGGGGGAAGCCAACGGATCGACGACCTTGAGTTAATGCAGAAGCGTTATGAGGAGCATAATCTATCACCAGAAGCTTATGAATGGTATTTGCAATTACGTAAATATGGCAGCGTTCCTCATTCAGGCTTCGGATTAGGATTGGAGCGGACAGTCGCATGGTTGTCCGGAATTGAACACATCCGTGAATCCATTCCATTCCCACGTTTGTTGAACCGTCTCTATCCATAAGCCTTTAAATTGAATGCCTCCGCAACGGCGGGGGCATTTTCATTTTCGTAGCGGAACCTATCGTGCCAATAGCGTCGAACTGTTATAATAAGAGGGAGGTGTCAGAGATGAGAAAAGAAAGCTTTATCCAATGGATGGAGATGGGAACGGTATCCATCCCGAATGCATTATTAATGAATTATCACAAGTTAGGCCTTGACGAAGAAGAAATGATGGTATTGATACATATGCATTCCTTCATAGAAGGAGGAAACTATTTTCCGACTCCTGAGGAGCTGTCCTCAAGGATGGCTGTTTCCACGCATCATTGCATGCAGCTTTTGAGGTCGTGCATCCAGAAGGGCATGCTGAAGATCGAAGAGCATGATGATCCTGTCCAGCATATCCATTCTGAAACGTATACGCTAAGACCGCTCTGGGAGAAATTGATCCGTGCTTTGGAAGAGGATCAGGTCGAGCGTACACAACAGGAAAAGCAACAAGAAGAGATGCAGATCTACTCGATTATGGAGAAAGAGTTCGGAAGGCCATTATCCCCCATTGAATGCGAGACGATGAACATGTGGCTTGACCAGGATGGGCATGACCCGGCTATCATCATCTCTGCATTGAAAGAAGCGGTTTTATCAGGAAAATTGAACTTCCGTTATATCGACAGGATTTTGTTCGAATGGAAGAAAAATGGCATTCAGACAGTCGAGCAGGCAAAACAATATGGTGAGAAATTCAGGCAGCAAAAATACAAACGGACGCCGACGACAGATTCTAAACAATCGCCTTCCACCGATTTCCCTTATTACAATTGGTTGGAACAATCCTAGCAAAGGACGAGATATGGTATGTTGACGAAGAAGCAAATAAGAGAAGTTCTGGACGAAATGGGGAATATGTTTCCTGAAGCCCACTGCGAACTGAATCACTCGAATCCGTTTGAATTGACCATAGCGGTCCTATTATCCGCACAATGTACGGATGCCCTAGTCAATAAAGTGACTCCGCGATTATTTGAAAAATACAAAACCCCTGAAGATTATCTGGCGGTACCTCTTGAAGAATTGCAGGAGGACATACGCTCGATCGGTCTTTTCCGTAACAAAGCGAAGAATATCAGAAAATTGGCCGAGATGGTGATTCATGAATATGGAGGAAACATCCCTGATAATAGGGATGAACTCGTCAAGCTCCCAGGTGTCGGGCGAAAAACAGCAAATGTCATCGTTTCTGTTGCTTACGGCATACCTGCCATTGCGGTTGACACGCATGTCGAACGGGTTTCAAAACGTCTGGGAATTTGCAGATGGAAGGACAGTGTTTTAGAGGTTGAAAAAACATTGATGAGAAAAATTCCCGAAGAAGAATGGTCGGAAACACACCACCGTCTGATCTTTTTCGGCCGTTATCATTGTAAGGCACAAAATCCTCAATGCACGGTATGCCCACTGTTATATTTGTGCAGAGAAGGGCAGAAGCGTATGAAGAAAGTGAAGGAAAATGTCTGATCGTACATCGGAACAATCAAAACTGTTTCATCACCCTTTGTTTTTCAACGAGGCGTTCACAAAAGAAAGGGAAATCGACGACATAAAAGAGCTTGCTTCCATCCCGTTTCTGCTCGATTTTAAATTCCAGCAAAAAAAGGCGGGACTGGTCGTTACAAATGAACTCATCGATCATCTCTTCCGATTATGGCGAAGCGAAAAAGAAAAGATTGCAGCCTCTTTCAAGAACCGAGATCGCCACGCTGCAAAGCCTGCCATGATAAAAGGAATCGGCTGGTTCATTACGATTCTGTTTTGGATCAACGGACAGCGTGTCGCACGTTTGACCCACCTCGTTGAAGACTGTTCTTCCCTTCCTGACCAGCCCTTTAATTTGAAGGAACGGTTGATTTTTATCCTCGAAAACCCGGATCATTACCTCGCTTATATTCAATTGACCGAACTATACGATGAACTTGAGAAGAAGTGGATGATGAACCTGCGAAAAAAAGAGCATATGGACAGGAAATGACAACATAGGATATTAGCATGATGACGTTCGGCAGGAGGGACATTCATGCAAATACATGTTGTCAGATCTGGTGAATCCTTATGGGGAATCTCTCAGCTGTATGGTATACCTTGGCAGCAAATAGTCAATCTGAACGGACTTGAGAATCCGGATCAGATGGCGATCGGTCAGACGCTGCTCATTCCGACGAAAAATCGGTATACCGTTCAACCAGGGGATTCTTATTTTACGATTGCACAAAAAACAGGCGTTTCCATACAAGAACTACAGAAGGCCAATCCACAGATCGAAGGTATGACGCTTTATCCGGGTCAGGTCGTCATCGTACCCGCGAAACCGAAAACAAGCACCATCGTCAATGCGTACGGTGAACCATTCGAGAAGACGATCGATTATGCCAAATCCGCTGCGGATACGCTGAGCTGGTTGTCTGTTTTCAGCTATCACGTCGATGAAAAAGGAAATTTGAAGGCACTTGAGAAGGACCAATCCTTAATTGACATCGCGAAGAAAAATAATGTCAAGCCGGTCATGACGATAACGAATATTAAAGAAGGGGCCGAATTCGACACGGAATTAGCGACGACGATCTTGAAAAGTGAGAAAATACAGGACACACTCATCGCAAATATCGAGAAAGAAATGAAGAACAAAGGGTATAAAGGGATCAATGTCGACTTCGAATTTCTAGGTAAAGAAAATAAAGAACGTTATAATCAATTTCTACGCAAGCTGACGAAAAAGCTCAAGCCGCAAGGGTATATCATCTCGACTGCTGTTGCACCTAAGGTGAAAGCGGATCAAAAAGGGGTTCTTTACGAAGGGCATGATTACAAAGCACATGGCGAGATCGTCGATTATGTCATCATCATGACGTATGAATGGGGATGGAGCGGAGGGCCGCCTCTCCCTGTCAGCCCTTTACCTGAAGTTGAGGAAGTGTTGAACTATGCGTTGACCGAAATACCGAAAGAAAAAATCATCATGGGCGTCAATTTGTATGGGTATGATTGGACGTTGCCGTATGTCGAAGGCGGAAAATTCGCAAAAGCATTGAGTGTTCCACAAGCATCGAGGCTTGCGTATACGAAAAACGCAGAAATCCAATATGATCAGGAATCCCAGGCCCCATTCTATACGTATTATGATCAGGACGGGAAGGAACATATCGTTTGGTTCGAAGATTTAAGGAGCATGGCAGCCAAGTTTGAATTGTTGAAGAAGCTTGACCTTGCCGGTATGTCATTTTGGAACCTTGCTTTCCCATATACCCCGGTCTGGCCATTGATCAAGGATCGTTTCAACGTCAAAAGATAACGTCAAAAAAACCAGGATGCGTGCGCATCCTGGTTTTTTCATTATGCTGATTCTCTTGATAGTGGTGGGACGATGCCACCGGTTCCAGGTACTGTAGAACCAGGGCCTTCGTTGTCGTTAGATCCATCTTCATCCCCTGAGCCGGGACTCGTGTCCCCACCGGAACCTGGTGGCGTTTCTTCAGAACCATCACCTTGTTGATCTCCTTGACCATCACCGTTTTCTTTTTCTTCTTTATCACCTTGCTCTTCGCCATCGCCTTCTTCTTCGCCTTCATTTTCATCTTCATCAGAAGGGGGTTCTTCCGTATCTTCTTGCTTCGTTGTGACATCGACGGTAGCAGGTTCACTTTCTTTACCGCGTTCTTCATCAACTGCAACGACAGCAAAGGTGATCGTAACGCCTGGGGTCAAGTTTTCCACGACAAGTTCTGTTTCCTTCTGCTGGCTTAATTCTTGGAATCCACTGCCATCAATGGAATACATAACTTTAAATGAGACGCCATCCTCAAGACGTTCTTTCGGATATTTCCACTTCAATTTCGCTTCTTGTTTCTTTTCATTATACTTGGCTTGAAGATTTTGTGGTGCTTCCAATTTCTCATATTCTTCTGAAACGCTCGGAAGATCTGTACCTTTTACAGCTAGTTCACGGACGATCTCTTCCTTAGGGGTATATTCGCTTGCGCGTTTACCCGTGCCTTTCTCCATCGCCACTTCAATCACCGAATTTGGTCGTTTCCAGTCTTTATTATCCAAGCCTTCACTTGCTTTTTCCATGACATAATCGAAAATGAGCTTGGAATAATCATCTGTGTCACGATCTAAATAAAGCGGATTGCCGTTCTCGTCACGGTTGCCTTTGTAACCGGTCCAGACGGCCATTGACAATTCGGATGAATAACCTGCAAACCATGCATCCTTCGTTTTCCCTTCATATTCTGATCCGACCTCTTTCCCGAAATTGGTCGTTCCTGTTTTTCCTGCTACAGGGAAGTTCAAGCTGACATGATTTTTTGCAGTCCCTTTCGTAATGACGTCTTTCAACATATCCGTCACCATATATGCGGTATAATCCTCCATCACTGGCTCAGGATCACTTTCATGTTTGATTTCACGTCCATCAGGGAACTTGATCTTCGTCACGGTAAATGGCTTGTTATAAACGCCTTCGTTCCCGAACGCTGCATAGGCTGCTGCCAACTCCATCGGGGAAGGACTCTTATTGAATCCACCGATTGCATAAGCAGGGCTATAATGCTTATCTTCAATTTCAATACCGAGTTTGGTAGCGAAATCCTTCGCTTTATCTGCACCGACTTCCTGCCATGTACGGATAGCAGGGAGGTTATAGGATTCATACAGCGCTTTTCGGATCGACATGTCGCCATGATGCTTATTGTCATAGTTGTGGAACTCGTGTCCATTGATGACAAGCTTATCATCACTCACCATCTTGTAAGTCGGCCACTTCAAGTGTTCGATCGCTGGACCATAGTCAAGGATCGGTTTGATTGTTGAACCGGGTTGTCTCGTATCCATACGGGTTGCGAAAAACGCACTTGGTGAGCTCTTACGTCCACTTCCGATCGCCCTTACTGCACCCGTTTTCGTGTCAGTGACGACAAGTCCTCCCATGATGTTCTCTTCCTTGATGATGTTCGTCGTATAGAGGGCTTCTTCAACCGCCTTCTGGGCTTTTGGATCGAGTGTCGTATAGATTTCTAAACCGGATGTATACACCTCGCTCGTATCCTCAAAACCCGCGAGTTTTGCAGCCTCTTCTACGACCTGTGCTTTGAACGTATCGAAGGAATCTTTTTCGCTTTCGATTTCATTCTTGCTTACGTAATCCTTCACTTTAATAGCCTGTGCTTTTTCCTTCTCTTCCTTTGTAATGAATCCGTATTTCTCCATTTGAGATAGGACGACATTACGACGTTCCTCTGCTTTTTCAGGGTTATCAACAGGATTATACGTCGACGGGGCCTTCGGAAGACCTGCAAGCAAAGCCGCTTCATGTAACTCAAGATCCTGGATGTCCTTGTTGAAATACGTTTTAGCTGCTGTCGCCACACCATGTGCACGTTGGCCATAATAGATTTTATTCAGATAGATTTCAAAAATCTGATCCTTGGAAAACTGTTGTTCCATTTTGATTGCGAGATACGCTTCTTTTATTTTCCTGGTCATTTTCTTTTCGTGTGTGAAAAAGACATTCTTGATGACCTGCTGGGTGATCGTACTACCACCCTGGGAACCGAATCCACCTGTAATATTTGCGATCGCGGCTCCACCGATACGACGGATGTCAATTCCGAAGTGGTCATAGAAGCGGATATCTTCAGTTGCGATGACCGCATCTTTCATGACTTGTGGGATTTCATCAAAACTCGCCCTGATTCTCTTTTCATCATTATTGATGGTGCCGAATTCATTCCCATCTTTATCATATAGCTTCGAAGAAACAGGTGTTTCCAATTCCTTCGGGTCGAGTTCCGGTGCCTGGCTGATCACTGCGAATACAGCGATTGCACCTACCGTCGTTCCAATGAGGGCCAATACGAGAAGAAACGCTGCAATCTTCTTGAACAGTCTTTTATTCGGCCCTTTCTTCTTATTATTGGAAGACGCTTTTCGTCTTTGTTGTCGAGAGTTGATCTTATCACTCATCGTTGCTCCTACCTTTCTGAACGTAAACTGCCAATCATATCATTCGCATCATATGGAAAGTTTACTACCCTTTTTGAACTTGAAAAGAAATACGATCGATGATAGCAAGATAATCGATTCTAGGATTATACCCAAGGGTGATCCTGTGACCATACTGATCGAAGTAGGTTTTTGGTATGGATTTTCTTCCACCGTCGTGTTGTTGATCCCAATATTGGAATAAGTGCTCTGCTTCCAGCAAATAAATGTCTTGTGTGCTTTTGAAGCGGACAAGGATGAAGGAAATTCCCTCTTGATCAATGACTTGTTTCATATGATCGATTTGGTGCTGATGGAAGTTCGTCAATGGGAAGGAGGTCTTGTTTCTCGTCTCCTTCGCTTCAAAATCGATGTACCGTCCCTTGTAGACGCCATTATAGTCGGTCGTTGACGGCTGTTTGAAATACGCTTCCTTGATCACCGCTGCGCTTCGCTTCGGGTAATCGACTGATACAATTTGAACGGGCGTCGGTTTTTTGTGAATAACCGCTTTACCTGACTGTAAATAATAAGAATTGGAGTGGTTGATATCCTCTTCGAATGTCATACCACGGTTTGCGTAGGAACGGTTTTGCTCACTACCTTGTGCAGCTTGCGGTACCCGCTTGACGGTGGTGGATGACTTTCGGTTCGGATAACGGAAGTTCACATTTCCACCCTCCTTCATTTCGATTGAGTAAATGACAATGATATCATCGTCTCTAAAAATATACCATATTTACAACGTATGTCGAGTAGGATGACGATTTTTTACGAACCTATGTTTGTGAATGGAGAATGGATATGATGGATGTACGTTCAAATCGATTCGAATCATTGAATGTTTATGAAAAGGAGGTTTTCTCCCGTATAAAGAAGGCTACGGACAGATGGAATATGGACAACATATCACGGACGAAAGCCTATCAATCCTATTTCCTTCGCAATCCTGAGTTGTTTTGGCCCTTTCTGGCAAGTATGGTTTCACGGAACGCGGGATGGAACATGGGTGATCTGATCCTAAAGGAATTCAGAGTAATGATGAGAGCAGAGGATCGGCGCTGGATATTTGATACCTACGAACGGGCGAACTGGCTCATCTTTTCAGATGCGTATCCACAACTCCTTGTCTATGAAGCCTCCAAACAGGCTTCCCGGCCGTTATTCCATCTTCTTGAGCATTTTCATGTTTCATCGTTCATGGAAACAGAGTGGAAGCGTTATTGGGAAGAAAAAGGTCGTAATCGGCTAGACACCGCTTTAATTATCAATGAACAAAATCTGATCCAAAAACCCGTCATTGAAAATCCCCGGTATCAAACCTCGGTGTTCAACACAATGCCATTTTGGCTGCAAGAACGATTCCATTTCAGTACTGTCTTGTTTCCGACACGATCGGGTGATTTATATGGATTGTCCGTTCATGGATTCAAAAAGCTGCGAAACAGGATCATACTTGGTAAGAGGCTTCTGGCTCTTCTGACTTCAAGTTGTCTTAAGGATCATTTCATCCGTTTTGCAATCCACACAGAACCGACAGGGGCGAGGACAGACTATGAACAATACTTCCGTTCCCGGGGATATGAGGATCACTGTTTTCCGTTAAGAGCTGTTTATCCAATTATCGGTCATCATCGGCAAGATTTCAGTGATTGGTCAAAATCGGGTCACCAAGTCGAACCTTTTTTCAAACCAGTCAAGCTGCCGAAGCACCTCCATCTCAATGAATGGTACGCACATAAAAGGTATGAATTGTACGTATTGTCAAAAGTGAAAGCACACCTGCTATAGAAAAGGTTGACCTTCACGAGTCCTCGACATCGCTTTTGGTCAACCAGAGCTTCAGGTTTATGTTGCAGGTCGGTTCGGTCCTTCCAGCTTTTTGTCCCCGTAGCCGGTTTTTGCAGTCTGGACATTCTTCTTGTCTTCCTTTGTCGGTCCGCGTCTTTTGCTCATTTACCTCACCTCCTATTGTTAGTATGATACGTCACCGTTCATCTATACAGCGTGTTGATGCTGTCGAATGGAAGGATAATCGTGGAAGAACCACTTTCTTTGGCGAACGGATACTAGTTTTGTCATGGTGGAAGGGGAAAAAATATAGCCTCTCGAATATATCTCTTACCAATAAATCGGGAGGTCCGCACTATGGAGAGATTGGTGAAAACGAAAGTCGTTTCCAAGAAGCTGAATGTCAATCCGACCACCATTCAACGATGGGTCAAGTATTTCGATATCCCATGCCCGAAAAATGACCATGGCCATTATTTGTTCCGTGAAGAAGACATTGACCGTTTACATGAGATACAGCAGCTGCTTAAACAGGGCTTGCAAATGAGTGACATCAAGCTGAACGATCGAGAGGAAGTTGTCAAACCGCAAAAAGGGGCTGGGCTGAAAGAAATGGATGCTAGCTTCAATCAGCTTCAGGAGCAGCTCAACTTGTTGGAATCCAAGGTTTCTCAAAAAGCGGATGAAGTATTGTCCTATCAGGTCATGCAGCACCGGAAGGATATGGACCAGATGTCGACCCGGTTGACAGAGCTTGAGGAGAAGATGCTCGTGCTAGAAGAACAGCTTCTATTGCAAGTGACCGCCACCCATGAAATCCGGTCGGAATTCAATCCTGTAAAAACAGCAAAAAAGCGCAATTGGCTCGTCAGCCTGTTCACGCTCTGATAGAAAATCGCTTTTCTGAATCGAATCTGTTAGGATAGGTTCAGCGAGGTGAAACGATGAACACGGAAAGACGACGCTTAAAAGAATTGACGATTGAATTACGGAACATGACAGAAAAGGCCTATCTCCAATTCACCGAACATACATCCAGGGAAGACTATGAGGTTGATTTTTATGGTGAAGTGAAGCCATTCGCAGATCGGATGCAAGTGCTGGCTGATGAATGGAAGCCTCTCGCAACGGATTGGGCGTTGAAAGAGAAGCCAAAGTATGTCTATCCGATCCAACTCAAGGATACGTATGAAAACATGACGATCATAGCCGTCCAGGCGTTTCAAAAGGATACGAGAGAAAAAAGGTTCATCGCGATGACGAAATCAATCGACTATATCCTTGAATCGATTGTGGAACAGATATGATAACGAAAACCCGAGTGGAGTTGTACGACCTCTCGGGTTTTTCTTTTCACGAAATTGTAAAAGATGTATGGATAACATGAGCGAGGACTGTCTGTTATAATGTAGCTAGGAAACGGAGAGAGGAAGTGACGCGTATGATGGAATTCCTGTATTTTCCGGACGATAAATCGGAATACATTCCTTCTGTCATCATGCTACTTATATTCATAACTGGGGCCATCATCGCAACAGTGTTCATTCGTAAGCATTCCGCAAAAGAATTGAACGAATTTGAAAAGAAGCATTCAGAAGCTTGTAAGGATACCAATGTACATGAGCAAACGGATAAATGAAGGGCTGTTCAGAAGATCGGTGCAAACTGATTTTCTGACAGCCTTTTTATATTTTGACACTGTTAAATAATGTTGGTGATGTTGAATAGCTCCATTTTCAAAAATAAAGCTTACAGAGCTGATATTTTAATAAAGGTTTGTTGAGTTTAATCCTTGGAAAAAAACATACTGGAAATTTCACGTATCGTACGGACCATCAAGAATCAGGCTCACCGGATTTGATATAACGACGATCCTTCATGAACAAGCGCCAGAAATAGATGAATCCTGGGATGAGGATGGCAAAACCGACGATATAAGATACGAACAATGCTCTGAACATGCTCGGGTGGGTGAATCCAGATTCTATCGTGACGGAAGGATAGACGATGTAAGGCAAATGGCTGACTCCGTAAGCATAGCTTGCAAGCAAATATTGAACGACGATTCCGAGGACTGCGAGTCGTGGAATTGGTTTTTTCAGCCAAAGAACGCCATAACCGATCATGAACACGACAATTGAGGCGATCAGCCAGTTGATTTGTTCCATCATGTTTTCATATAGCCAGTATGCTTCCATTCTTATCGCGAGCATGATGAAGAAGGCAGAAAGAAGGACGATCGGTCCAATCATCTGGGCATCTCTCTTATAAATCTGGAAGGCTTCATCATCATTCGCTACGTTCGAATAGTCACAAAGCAGGAGAGAGGACAAGAAAAGGGTGCTGGAGATCGCAAAGGCGACAAAAGCATAGGTGCTCCAGCTTGTAACCAAGGCGCCGATACTTAATTGCCCTGTTCCGTCTATCGTTTCGATGTAACCACCATGAGAAATTGGCAGGATCAAGATGAGGAGCCCGGGGATCAAAAATCCGGAAATCCCGGATATATAGGTCAGGACTCTTTCATAATCTTTCGCAGTGTGTGAAAAAACAAGGTATGCACTGCGGAGGGCGAGTAATAGTATGACGAAGCTCCCTGGGATCAACAGTACGGTTCCCAACGTATAGGTTGCCCCAGGGAAGAAGCTGACTAATGCGACAATGATAAGAACGATGAAGACGTTCGTCACTTCCCATGATGGCGATAAATATCGGTTCGCGATTTTAGTCGCTCTCATTTGCCTTCTTCCAAGATAGATCATCGACCAAAATCCTGCTCCAAAATCAATGGTAGCGGCGACAGCATAAATGAAGACGAAAATCCAAAGCAGGGTGATTGCGAGTAAAGCATCAGGCATGTCCATTCCTCCTATTATTCTGTCTTCGGCTCAAGTTCATGTTCAATCGGATGACGTCTGAAATAATAACGAAGGACCAATACGGTTGAGATCATCAAAATGATATAAACGATGACGAACATGATGAAGAACGTCCCTAAATTCGATGCTGAAGTTACGACATCTTCTGTCTTCAATATGCGATAGATGACCCACGGTTGACGACCCGTACAGGCGAAGATCCAACCGAATTCGATCGCGACGATCGACAGTGGTCCCGCAGTTATGAAAAGTGTCATCAACCAGCGAGGAAACTGTTCCTTCTTGAAAATATGACGAATTGTGAAGCCGATCATGGAAAGAAAGATCAACATCGTACCGATTCCGACCATTGCATTGAAAAGGGTATGCACGAACAGGGGAGGCCATAGTTCTTCTGGGTAATCATTCAACCCTTTCACTTCCGTATCGAAACGGTCACCTGCGAGGAAGCTCAATGCCCAAGGGATTTCAATCGCCCACTTCACTTCTTGTTCCTCCCGATCAGTGAAACCACCGATCGCAAGCGGAGCATACCGCTGTGTTTCAAAAAGTCCTTCCGCTGCAGCTAATTTTTCCGGCTGGTACTCATGAAGCATCTGGGCGCTTTCATGCCCATTCACGGCGGTCATCAATGAGAAAATCCCGCCAGCAATCAAACCCATCATTAAAGCCTTCTGGTGGAAGCGATAGGTCCTGTTCACCTGCTTTTCCTTCCACATTTTGAACGCTGCAATCGAGGCGATGACGAACGCACCCGTCATGAAAGCTGAAACAGCGACATGACCTGCTGTCACGAGAAAACTAGGGTTGAAGAATGCAGCCCACGGATCTACATCGACGATTTCACCATTCTCAATCCTGAATCCGGCCGGTGTCCCCTCAAAAGCATGGACATTCGTAATCAGGATGCCAGATGCCGCTGCACCTACAAAAACAAAGAATACACTTAATATCCGCATTAGGGGACTGAGCCGATCGGCTGCATAAACATAGATCGACATGAACAAAGCCTCAAGGAAAAAGGCGTAGATTTCGATTTGGAAGGGGAGGGCGATGACTTTTCCGACAACCTCCATGAATCCTGGCCAGAGAAGGGTCAGCTGGACACCCGCAATCGTCCCGGTCGGAATGGCTACTCCTAAGAGGACGGCAAAACCTTTCGTCCAACGATTGGCCATTATGGCATAATCGCGGTCTCCCGTTTTCTGGTAGACGAGCTCGGCAATCAAGATCATGAGAGGAATTCCGATCCCTAACGTTGCATAAATGATATGGACACCCATGGTCGTTCCGAATAACGTTCTTGCAATCAATAAATCATCCATTTCCATTATCCTTTCGAATTCGCCCGTTATTGGTAGCTTCTTTTATTCTGAACAATGAAGGGTGATTTATTCCATGAAAAAAGGTGACTATGTAGTCACCTTCAGCTAGCGTTAAATTGAGATATTTTCATATTTGAAAGATTTATTGTCCATTTTACTGAATAAGGAAAAATAACGTCTAATAAAAAGGAGGAAGAACGTGATGGAGAAGTACGACGGTCAAGTATTGAGTGGTGAATGGGATGACGTAACATCTGAATTCATCCTCAAAAGGGTCAAGCAGATCGACGTTCAGTCCGTGCTGACTGAAAAACAATTCACAAGACTTCGAAGTTACCTGGAAACGCATCAGCTCAATGAATCGATCATGATTACGTTGCATGATCAGATCCCGATCATGATTGCAGCAGAACAACGAAATGAGTTGGATTCGGATATTGCTGGTATCGCCCAATACTGGGATGAGACAACTTGAAATTTCACGTACCGTAATAAAAAAGGATAATGACGATATACATAGAAATCATTAAGTAGAAATAAGGGGAGGGGAAACCATGGAAGAATTTTTGTATAAGCTCGTTCCTGTCAGAGAAGGGTTCATCGACACAGTCACAGAAGAGGAAGAGGCGATTCTTGAGAGGCATTTCAACCATTTGAAGCACTTGCTGGCTACAGGCGAGTTGGTGCTTGCGGGTCCTTGTCTGGATGGAACTCTCGGTCTTGTCATTCTTCGGACCTCGTCATTTGACCGGGCAAAACACTTGATGGAACAGGATCCTGCTGTTAAAGCAGGCATCATGAAAGCATCCTTACATCCTTATCGGGTTTCATTGATGCAAACCTTTAATGGTGATGTACAGAAGGCAGAGGAGGAGATTACGAATGGCTGATTTTAAAAGCTTTGAAGAATTTTGGCCTTTTTATTTACGTCAACATCGTAAGCCAGCTACTCGTCGTTGGCATTTTGTCGGAACCAGTTTTGTGTTCATCTGTTTAGGATTAGCTTTCTTATCCATGAATGCCTGGTATTTGGTCGCTGCACCTGTAATCGCTTATTCTTTTGCTTGGATCAGTCATTTCTTCATTGAGGGGAACAAACCTGCTACCTTCGGCCATCCTTTTTGGTCTTTACGTGCAGACTTCAGAATGTTCGGGTACACGTTGACTGGAAATATAAATAAGGAAGTTGAAAAATATGTACAAAATGAAGAGCGGTCTGCATAGAAAGAGCTACTCCATAATATCACTTTCTACCAGTTGATGGACTTCATCAATGAATTGAGCGGGAGAAATATTCAAGTGGTAAGCAATCGTAAAGATCGTTTTTACAGTTGGGACACGGTGTCCTCGTTCGAGAAGACTGATGAAAGAGCGGTCATAACCTGTCAATTCGGCAAGCTTGAACTGGGAAATCTTTTCAACCGTCCGGTGCTTACGAATGACTAATCCAACAGCTTGTTCCAATTTCATTAAAGCGACCTCCAGCTATTAAAATAGAGCGGACTATAGTCAACATCCTCTATTTTAATACAGGTTCACATCAACGACAATAAATTTATTGATAGCAAAACCAAGCTTTCACCATCGCGTTGATCTTCACTCTCTGAGGCTGGATCGGAGTTCCGCCAGCTTGAAGCATTTCAGCTTTGAAAGGAATGCCGTTACGTCCTGGGGCTTGTTCTTCAACCTTCAATGGTCGTGGCAGCAGGTTGACCTTCATGCGGATCGCCAGGGCGGTTGCGTTGTTTAAAGCTTCGGTATACGCCATCTGGATTGCCTGGTAAGAATAGTAGGAAGGATCAGAGACTTCGAATGAAATCCCTCTTGCTACATTCGCCCCATTTTGAATCGATGTATCATAGATCATACCGGCAGATGACACGTCTTTCATCCGTACCCGGAAGAGATGTTCAGCTCGAAACCCTTTTAATGTCGATTTACCTTCCTCATAGTCGTACCTAGGTTGGATATCGTATTGGAGGGTTTCAATATGAGCTGCAGGAACACCAAGTTGTTGTAGAGATTTCAAAACATTGGACGATCGTTCTGCGTTCTCCTTCGTAGCGGTACTCACGTCTTTGTCTTCAGTGATGACACCGATTGTCAGATAAATCATGTCAGGTGGGGCATAGATTTCTCCTTCACCAAATGTTTGAATGACGTTATTCAAACCGCTGTTGTGAATGCTCATAGTCATCCCTCACTTCGTGCTTTATTCTCAATCTATTCATTCATATGTACGCTTACCTATAGAAAGAAGCGGTTTATCCTCATAATGTGTTTGACAATGGGGGCGAAATGTTTTATAGTAGGGTTAACGCTTAAAAGTTAGTTATATTGAACGGTGGATAGATGGAAGTCGCAGCTGTATTCTGTTGTGGACGATAAATTTGTCTGAAACAACAAATGCAGGGCGGTTTTTTTAAATACAAGTTAAAGTATAACGGTAAACTTTAGGTGAAATTTTGTAAGATTTTTAGGAGGTACAGTATATGAATACTGGTACAGTAAAATGGTTTAACGCAGAAAAAGGTTTTGGATTCATCGAGATCTCTGAAGGTAACGACGTATTCGTTCACTTTTCAGCAATCCAAGGTGAAGGTTTCAAAACGCTTGAAGAAGGTCAAAACGTATCTTTCGACATCGTTGAAGGCGACCGTGGACCACAAGCTTCTAACGTAGTGAAAGCGTAACTTAAACTAATAAATTGTTTAAGAGGTGGTATGCGTTAGCATACCACCTTTTTTATGTTATTAAGCTGATTCAAGACCTCATAAGATGAAAATGGTTTAAGCTTCCTTTGTCGTCATATCGCTCAAAGGGACGGTGCTCCTCTAAGAAGTGTGCACAACAAACGTTTATAACACATTTTCCAACCCCCTTTTTCCATTCTCCATAACTTGATTATTCCAAAAAACATGAACACTTTGAAAAACGAGAGGAGATTGATAAGACGATTAGATAACGGAATCACACTGGCACGGCCTAGGAGTCGTAAGGACGAAAGAGAGGTAGGGCTTTCGTTGTTTCGGTTATTGTTCTAATAAGAAAAGGGTAGTACAGTGGACACACTTGTCGTATGATTGCTATCCACCTGTCTGAGGAGCATTAACTGGTTCGAGTTAGATCTAGCTCACGGGAAAATAACTTGACCAGTTCTACATAACTCAACCATCAATACAAGACGTATCCCATTTTTTAATTCCATTTTTTGATGCGGTCGAGGATCAAACCTTCCGAAGAGGCATTTTCTCCAGTTATGAACGCCTTCATATATTGCTTTAAATAATTTCCGTATTGATTTTCTGTTTCAACAAGCAGCTCATCAACATAGAAAATGCCTTTCGGCAACTTGTCCAATAGTAAGGAACACGCTCCCGCATAAAGACCACATGCAACCTGGAAGTAGGTCGCATTCGTTTTGAATTTGTTGAATACATCTTCATTATTCATGACATTGTACATAAAACGTTCCTTATCTTCATAGACCAAAAGGATTCCGACCAGGTCTTCTCCCGATAAAGGCGCATCATTGGGATCCAGCACTTTCATTTCGAAATCCCATATCTCGTTTGGGTTCGATAGATTGTCTCTGATCAACTGAGTCGTATGCCCATTAACCTGATAAATGAATCCGGTCTCCATATTGTATAATCGGCCTAACGTATACACCTCTTCATGAGGCATGAGGCATCCAGAAAACGATTGATCGCCTAATGTTACATGGAATTGCAATTCATAAGGCTGATTGTATAAATACAATGGCGTTCCTTGTTTCATGAACATGGGATAACTAAGGATCGCTTCATCCAAAAAACATTCAGGTGACCATGACGTATAAACGACATTTTGCTTCGCTTCGTTTTGGTCTCGATAGAAGGATGTATCTTTTTCCACGATATAACATCCATCTGGCAATTGATCTGGTGACTTTCTCATCAGCTCATGGGCCATCCATTGAACAACCCCGGGATTCATTCCTGAACCAATGATTGCTGAGGTATTTTTGAACGAATTTTTCTTCGCCTCGAATTGTTCCATTCTCTCAGCTAGCGGAAACCCTTCGAATATGTCTTCATTCTCATCTACCCATGTGTTCTCTAAAGCTGTATTCACGTATGCAATCCCTAAATCATCACAACACGTGACCATCTCAATCGTGTCAGCCCAGGAAAGATCGACAACCAAATATGTTTTTGATTCGACCAGATGCTTTGAAAATATAGCCGTATCTTTTAAGTCAAACTCACGCAGAACGATATGATCTTTTAGATTTGGAAACCGTTTCTGATAATAAGAAAGGTCTTTTTGCTTCCAATCAATCAGATAGAGCTTGCAAGTGATCAAGAAGGGATAAAGGGGATCAAGTTTGTCGGTAAGGACTGAATTGAGGATGGAGAGGAAGGATTGTGCTACGCCTCCAGCTGATCCTAGGACCGTAATCGATCCAGAACGATTATTCATAAATAAACACCACGCTATCTTTTTATACACCCTATGAAAATCTCGCTCGGAAGGCTTGTACACCTGTCTTGAATTTGGTGCCCATGTTCAAACAAGCGATGAAAGGGCTTTTTTTATGTGGACATTACTTGTATGATAAAAAGAAAGAAAATTCAAAAATGAATAATCTATTCATTTTTGAATTCGCTGCTAGGATAGGTAATTCACTTAAATTTTCAAAGTAAAAGCTTAGCGTTATTCAGTTATGAATAATATTCAGGCGGGATTAGGAGGTTATTATGAAAAAGGGGAAATGGAATGAGGCGGAAGCGATTTTAGATTCGCTTCAAGATGACATCGTCGTGACAGATCGACATGGAATCATTATGAAGGTGAGTGATACGACAGGATCCATATATGGGGTAAAATCCGACGTCCTGATTGGAAGATCGGTTTATGAACTGGAAAGAGAAGGTTTGTTTACACCTTTAGCGACCCCTCTTGTATTAGAAGAGAAAAGGAAAGTGACATTTGTCCAAACGACTGACAAAGGGAAAAGATTGCTCGTGACTGGAGTTCCTGTATTCAATGAAACAGGAGAAATCTACAAGGTCGTTAGTTACTCTCATGACATTACCGAACTGATGGAAATGAAGAATTATATGGAGAGCTTGGAGGGCGAAATGGCACGTGTGAAAAGTGAATTGGAAATCCTGAGAAATCGCTTCACTCATCCAGGTGGCATCATCGCCAAAAGCAGCAAAATGGAGCAGGTCTTGAAGACTTCCATACAAGTCGCTTCAGTAGATGCGAATGTTCTGTTGTTAGGTGACTCCGGTGTGGGAAAATCCATGCTCGCGAACTTCATCCACCAAAAAAGCCATCGGAAAACCGGTCCTTTTATTGAAGTGAATTGCGGATCAATACCTGAGCAACTTTTTGAAGCAGAGTTTTTCGGTTATGAGGGAGGGGCGTTTACCGGTGCAAATCGGAAAGGCAAGCTAGGGATGGTTGAACTAGCGGAAGGCGGTACCCTTTTCCTTGATGAAGTCGGGGAATTGCCGATGGAGCAGCAAGTGAAGGTGTTGAAGCTGATTCAAGAGAAACAATTTTATCGAGTGGGAGGGACAAAGCCTCGAAAGGTCAATTTCCGTCTGATTGCTGCTACAAACAAGGATTTATTGAAAGCTGTGCATGAAAGGATATTCCGGAAAGACCTTTACTTCAGGCTGAATGTCGTTCCGATCACGATTCCGTCATTACATGAACGACAGGAGGATATTTTGCCTCTTATCAACCACTTTCTGGATCGTTTTTCAGAAAAATATAACCTCAAACGGACGATCGATGCTCAAGCGATGAACCTTCTCATTCATCATGAGTGGGACGGTAATGTCCGGGAGTTGATGAACATTATTGAAAGGCTTGTCGTTACATCTGGTTCGACGGTCATTACCCAGGAGCACCTCCCACAATCCATCCAGCGCGTGAATGAACCGTATGACTCTCAAGGTAAAGGAACCTTAAATGTGATTCTGAATGAAGTAGAAGAATCCATATTAAGAAAAGCAAGGAAGCGTTATCGCACGACGACTCAGATAGCCGAAGCACTCGGAATCAGTCAGCCTACAGTTGTAAGAAAATTAAAAAAATACGATATAAAATGATAGTTTGGCACGAAACTTGCATTTCTTACTAGCAAAACCGACATCAACTTATATTGAAAAGGAGTGATTTTGTTGGAAGCAGAAAAACGAGAAATGGAGTTAGAGAATCAGTCAACTTTAACGATTTCTGAAAGTCGCAGTATCACAGCAACCTCTTTCTTGAAGTTCGTCATTCCGTCACTACTTGGAATTTTTCTTTTCCTCGTTCCTGTAACGTTTCAAGGGAAAATGACGATTGGAGTGGGCATACTCGCAGAATCCGTAAATGGATGGTTCGCTGGATACATACCACAATTCATGACAATCATTTTCGGTCTATCCGTGTTTCTTGTTCTATATGCAAAAACGGTCAAGCCACTATGGCTATCGACGAGTTCCTTTTTGGGCGATCTGTTTGATATCCACCCATTTTGGCTGACGATGAGAATCATAGGCTTCATTTTTGCGATCATGACGTTATTCAAATGGGGTCCTGAGTGGGTTTGGTCTGAGGTGACAGGCGGCACAGTCCTTTATGCGCTTGTTCCCGTACTAGCAACATGGTTTTTATTTGCCGGGCTTTTAATGCCATTATTGCTTGAGTTCGGATTGATGGAATTCATCGGGACCATGGTTCAAAGGGTGATGAAGCCATTGTTCAAACTGCCAGGACGATCGTCAATCGATGCAGTTGCATCATGGATGGGAAGCGGTACGGTAGGGGTCCTCATAACGACAAAGCAATATGAAGAAGGCTATTATACGAAACGAGAAGCTGCAGTCGTAGCAACCACCTTTTCGATAACGTCAATCGCTTTCAGCCTGGTCGTTATCAGTTTCATCGGATTGGACCATATGTTCGTTCCCTTTTATCTAACCGTAGTCGTTGCGGGGCTTGTTGCAGCAATCGTTTGTCCACGAATACCACCGTTATCAAAAAAGAAGGATACCTATTATGAGCCGGTAGGGAAGCAAATTGCCGAGACGGTGCCGAATGAAACGTCTCGCCTTAAATGGAGCATCTATCAGGGGACTGAAAAAGCTCGACAAGTCAGAGATATCCGAGTGGTAGTCCGAAAAGGACTCGAAAATGTACTCGATATTTGGTTCAGTCTTATCCCGCTTGTCATGGCACTTGGAACGTTATCGCTCATCATTGCAGAGTTTACACCGTTCTTTTCATATTTATCCTATCCATTAATTCCTTTACTTGAATGGATGCAGATTCCTGAAGCTGCGGAAGCTGCCCCTGCAATGATTGTCGGTTTTGCGGATATGTTTTTGCCAGCTGTGTTGGGCAGTGGAATTGAAAGTGAACTTACCCGCTTTGTCATTGCGGCAGTTTCGCTCACTCAACTCATTTACATGTCTGAAATCGGCATCCTATTAATCAAATCGAAAATACCGATTACGTTCTTGGAATTGGTCATCATCTTCATCCAACGGACATTGATTACATTACCGATCATTGTCCTTATGGCACACCTGTTGTTCTTTTAAGGAAAGCAAGTGTTGAGAATATCACGTAATGGAGGAATTTATAAATGACAGCATATGATTGGAAGCACCGATTCGATAAAATGCCGGACTTGTTAGCCCCCTCTATGGCAAAGGATCATCCGAACCTTCCGGTTGTGAAAGAGGAAGGCTGCTATTATTACGGAGTGGATGGGAAAAGATATTTGGATTTCACCTCGGGGATCGCTGTAACAAATACGGGTCATCGTCATCCGAAAGTCATCCAAGCGATCAAGGAGGCTGCCGACTCTCTCATCCATGGGCCGTCTGGTGTCATCATGTATGATTCCATTCTGAAATTAGCTGAAGAGCTAGGCACGATCCTTCCTGAAGACCTGGATTGCTTCTTTTTTGCAAACAGTGGTACAGAAGCGATTGAAGGAGCAATCAAGCTGGCGAAGCATGTGACAGAACGACCATTCGTCATCTCATTTACCGGTTGTTTCCATGGAAGGTCTATGGGGGCTTTGAATGTGACGACCTCTAAAAGTAAATACCGTAAATTCCTTAATCCGTCAGGGAGCTATCAAATTCCATACGTGGATATGACGGAATGTCCTGCTGATGTCGAAGATCCTGAAAGCTTTGTTATATCGAAGTTGGAGAAAGATTTTGAAAAGCTCTTCAAACATCAAGTTTCACCGGAAGAAGTTGCATGTGTCATACTTGAACCCGTCTTAGGTGAAGGTGGTTACATCATCCCGCCTTCAGGATGGCTTCAGAAGATCCGTGAGATTTGTGATGCGCATGACATCCTGCTCATATTCGATGAGGTTCAGACAGGATTCGGCCGCACAGGCGATTGGTTCGCAGCACAAACCTTCGGTGTCGTGCCGGATATCATGGCAATCGCAAAGGGGATAGCCTCAGGGCTTCCGTTGAGTGCTACGGTCGCATCAAAAGAGTTGATGAAAAAATGGCCTCTAGGCAGCCATGGGACCACATTCGGGGGTAACCCGATTGCGTGTTCAGCAGCACTGGCTACAATAGGCGTGCTGAAAGAGGAAAATCTTGTTGCGAACGCGAATGAGATCGGAAAATATACAATGGATAAATTGACTGATCTAAAAAGAAAGCACAGAGACATCATTTCGGATATTCGAGGAATCGGTTTAATGATCGGTATTGAAATTATGGATCCGATCACGAACGAACCTAGTGGCGAGGCGCTGCTCAAAATTTTGGATTATGCGCTGGAAAAGGGTGTCCTCTTTTACCTGTGCGGGAATGAGGGGAATGTCATCCGTATGGTGCCGCCTCTGATCGTAACCAAGGATCAGATCGACGAAGGCCTGGAAATGCTTGATCAAGCCATCTTGATGTATAAAGAAGAAAGAGAACAAGCGGTAGTTGGACTCTAATTTATAGCCGTCCTTATTTGAAGTGGAATTAAATAACAGTGACCTACCTACAACTTTGTTTCGCTCTCGAAATTTTATTTATGTTTGAAATTGTAGTTCGTCCCAAAAAGGTTTAGAATTGAAGGGATGTAGGTATTTAATCGTGTAGGAGGTCACTGTCATGCAAAGAAATGAAAAATTACATTCGTTTCTTCTTGATAAAGCGCGTCAGCTTACGGAAGAATGGTATGAATCATTAGATAAAAGCGATCCGGTCGGTGTTTATGCCTCGAGGGATCCTGAAGTTATTGAAACGTTGAAGCAACAAAATTATGATTTCCACTTGAATCTGATCCGCATCTTCAATGAAGAAGAGACCGAATTTTTCAAGGAGTTCGAGGAGTGGGTTGTGAGTGTCGCAAGAGATGAAGAACATTTGCAAACACCGACTCATTTTGTGATGCGTGAATTCATACGTGTTAGAAAACAATATCTTGCATTAATTGATGAGTTTGTCTCCTTGCATCCAGGTGAATTTTCAACTGATCAAATCGCGTTATGGAAAGAAATGATTGTGAAAGAATTCGATATCGCGATGGTACGGTTCACGGAAGAAAAGAATAATTATTTGAACAATCAGTTGAATGCTCAAAAAGCGATGATCAACGAATTAAGCTCACCTGTCATCGATCTTTCGAATAAAAAGGGATTATTACCATTAGTAGGGGATATTGATACCCATCGGGCCAAGACAATCCTTGAAAATACGTTAGAGCAGTGTGCGGATCGAAATATTGAACATCTTTACATTGATCTATCAGGGGTTTTTGTGGTGGATACGATGGTGGCCCATGAGCTCTTTCAATTGATAAAGGCATTGAAGCTGCTTGGAATCTCGACAACATTATCCGGCATCCGTCCGGAAATCGCCCAGACTGCGGTACAATTGGGTATTGAATTTGATGAAGTCACAACAACATCCAAGCTTGCGATTGCTTTGACAGACTGAAAAGCATGATTAGGAAACAAGACCACGTAGAAACATCGTTTCGAACGGGTCTTGTTTTTATTTCCAGATTAAAGCGTCGAGTAAAGCCGTTTTTTAACCACCGTTATTAGCAAGAATTGTTATATTGCTATCGTACCATTCTTAAGCCAAAGCCTTTCCCTGCGAACGTTTATTCGGTAAAATGGAAAGTAGAATGGAGTGAACGGTATGAGATTCAGAAAGAATTTGAATGAGATTCTGAAAGTGATGAATCAGGACGATACAATCGCTTCCAATATCGCACATTGGAAGACGATACCTGAAAAACAGGGGAAATCTGTGGAGATTCCTGAGGATGTGCATCCGAATATAAAACAGGCATTAGAAAAGAGAGGGATTCAATCCCTTTATACCCATCAATATTCGGCTTATGAATCGGCGAGAGCAAAAAAGAGCTTTGTAGCTGTCACCCCGACAGCTTCTGGGAAGACGCTCTGCTATAACCTGCCTGTCATTCAGGAGGTTGCTGAGAACAAAAACAGCCGAGCACTGTATTTGTTCCCGACAAAAGCGCTCGCTCAGGATCAGAAAAGTGAATTGAATGAATTGATCGATGAAATCGGGATGGATATCAAAAGTTATACATATGACGGTGATACGCCTTCCAACATCAGGCAGGTGATCCGCAAGGCGGGGCATGTGGTCATGACAAACCCGGATATGCTCCATTCTGCCATTTTGCCTCATCATACGAAATGGGTTTCATTGTTTGAAAACCTGAAATATATCGTTATTGATGAACTGCATACCTATCGGGGCGTATTCGGCAGTCATGTCGCCAATGTCATTCGACGTTTGAAACGGATTTGTGCCTATTATGGTAGTCATCCAACTTTTATTTGTACGTCTGCCACGATTGCGAATCCTAAGGAATTAGCAGAAAAACTGACAGGTGATTCCGTACAACTTATCGATAATAATGGGGCACCAGTTGGACGGAAGCACTTCGTTTTTTACAATCCTCCTATCGTGAACAAGCCGCTCAATATTCGTAGGAGTGCGACACTTGAATCGAAGAAGCTCGCCTCTTTGTTTTTAGAGAATGAGGTCCAGACGATTGTGTTTGCGAGAAGCCGGGTTCGCGTTGAAATTTTGTTGACCTATCTGCAGGAATTGATCCAGCGGAAGATCGGAAACAAGTCTATCCGTGGCTATCGAGGCGGTTATCTACCGAAGCAGAGGCGTGAAATTGAACAAGGACTGAGAATCGGGGAGGTCATGGGCGTTGTGAGTACCAACGCTCTCGAGCTTGGTGTTGATATCGGACAGCTTCAAGTCTGTATCATGAATGGTTATCCAGGTACGATCGCAAGCACCTGGCAACAAGGCGGGCGCGCAGGCAGGAGGCAGGATGAGTCGGTTGTCATCCTTGTTGCAAGCTCCTCTCCCCTCGATCAATACATCATACAGAACCCTGACTATTTCTTTAACAGGAATCCTGAAACGGCAAGAATTAATCCTGACAACCTTTTGATTCTGGTCGATCACCTCAAGTGTGCCGCATATGAGCTTCCATTCAAAGCAGGTGAAACATTTGACGGGGTTGAAATTGATGAGATCATGTATTTTTTGACCGAGGAAGGCGTCTTACACGAACAAGGAAACAGATGGTATTGGATGAATGAATCGTTCCCGGCACATAACATCAGTCTCCGATCAGCTTCGCAAGAAAACGTCGTCATCATCGATCAGACAGATGTGGCGAATGTGCAGGTGATCGGAGAGATGGATCGGTTCAGTTCAATGACGCTTCTGCATGAAGAAGCGATCTATCTTCATCAAGGCATCCAATACCAGGTAGAAAAACTTGACTATGAAGAAAAGAAAGCCTTTGTCCGTGAAGTGGATGTCGACTATTACACGGATGCGAACCTCGCAGTTTCCTTGAAGGTGCTGGAGGAGGATAAGTCGAAAACGTATCCGATGATGGATGTCGCCTTCGGTGATGTGACCGTTAATGCGATGGCGACAATCTTTAAAAAAATCAAATTCGGCACACATGATAACATCGGTTCAGGACCGATCACACTGCCGGAAGAAGAGCTCCATACCTCTGCCACTTGGATCAGTTTTCCTGAAGAGATGGTCAAGGAATTATCAGAGCAGGAGCTTGAAGAAGGGCTTGTCGGCTTATCCAATGTCATGAGACATGTTGCACCCTTGTTCGTCATGTGTGATGTGAGTGATTTACATGTCGTTCCACAATTAAAGGCTTCTCATTCTCAAAAGCCGACGATTTTCTTTTATGATCGTTACCCAGGTGGAATCGGGCTAAGTGAATATGTATTTGAGCATATTACTGACATTCTTCACGAAGCGGAAAAGGTTATCCGCTTATGTCCATGTGAGCGCGGTTGTCCATCCTGTATTGGGAATGAAATGCAGCATACCGATATTAAAGGCTTAGCTTTGCGTTTCTTGATGGAAGGAAGGAGTGATTCGGCATATGTCACTTCAGAATAAATTGAACCGGTTCAAGAAGCAGCTCACTCACGTCGGTTCAGAGGGCAGACTAATTCAACAGGACGAACAGAATAACATGGAAATTGAAAACAAAGAAAACCCTTGGAGCAGGCTGGAGGCGACCAGGACTGATTTTGAGGATCAACACTGCATCATCCGGGAACGTCAATTCGATCGTTCCAAAAAGATTGGGCCTTATCGAGTAGACGATTTGTATAACGTCGTCGACAAATGGCATGAATGGAAGGGAGCGCATCCTTTGTCCGCATCAGGGCGTTCCCCTTCAGACCTGTTGTTCTTCGATACGGAGACGACGGGTCTAGGGACAGGGGCAGGCAATACGATTTTCATGCTCGGAGTAGGAAAAGTCCTCGATCATACAATTCAAGTCCGACAATATTTCCTTCCTGGTCCTGGTCATGAAGTCGCCCTTTATCATCACTTTTTGACGGATGTCCAAGATATGAGCAATCTGGTCACATATAACGGTAAAGCTTTTGATTGGCCGCAAGTGAAAACACGTCATACGTTTGTACGCGATATGGTTCCAAAGCTGCCGCCTTTCGGTCATTTCGACCTTTTACATGCCTCAAGAAGGGTATGGAAGAAATCATATGAATCCTTAAGGCTTTCCGTGGTTGAGGAAGAGCTGTTACAAATCGAGCGACACGAAGATACCCCTGGTTATCTTGCACCGATGCTTTACTTTGAATATTTGAGAGAGAAGGATCCGGAAGTGTTAAAAGGGGTGTTTGAACATAACGAACAGGATATTCTTACTTTGATGGCCCTGTACATTCACCTCTCTTATATCTTAATGGATACGGATTATTCCTCGTTGACGGTGACGGAACGGTTTGAAGTGGCGAAATGGTTTGAGAGTCTTGGTGACCATCCGGAAGCTTTGTCCAGATTCGAGCAGTTAGAAGATACCTCCTATTCCTTTCAGGCTAAGAAGGCGATCGCTGATCTTCATAAGAAAGCCAAAAACATGGAAATGGCTGTTGATTATTGGACGGCTGCTTTGAAGGAAAAGGACGATGCGGAAATCTATATCGAGCTTGCGAAGGTTTTTGAACACCGGCACAAAGATTTTGAACAAGCTCTGTATTTCGCTGAAAAAGGCTATCAAGCATGGAAGGAGACGAGCCGCATTCTTCGTAAGGACGAAAAGAAGGACCGGGTGGCTTATCAAAAAAGGATTGAACGTTTGGAAGGGAAAATCAGTTGATTTTTTGAGGAAATAATGAGATTCAATATTCCCCGGGTAAGCGCAAAAAGTGATTCTTTTCGTGCTATACCGGGCTTTTTTGTGTTGTTTTTAACGTAAAAGGGATTCGGAACACTCAATGATTGTCGAAAACTGCCTAAAAAGGACTATATGTAAAAGGATCTAGGTAGGTTTAGAACGAAATGAACGTATGGAACCAACAGGGACAAAGCCCTTAGGTGCTTGACCATTTTCAGGAGATATCTGTGAAAGAAGGCGATTGTCTCAGACAAGTCTCATCGAATTCTCATACAGTAATACAAACGTAAGAAATACTACTAAAAGGAGAATCTTTGAGATGCATTATAAAAAACCTCAGATGATGTGTCCGGTGGTTCATCCACCAAAAAAGTGTGTCAAGCATTTTTGTCATTATAAGGTCGTGCCTCACATCCATCCGGTAATTGAAGAACACGTCCACCATAACATCTATGAACACAAGCATATGCAGAAGCATTGTACAAAGTCTTGTTGTAAAACCCACCACAAGCATTGTATGGTCCCACCTAAATGTGGATGCCAGCATGGCGGAGGCTATGACGGTGGTCACGGTGGCTATGGTGGGTATGGCCAAGGCCCTGGTCCAGGCTGGGGATGGTAAGATAGTATATACGAACCGTTCCCAATCGGTTCATTTGGCTGTCGAAAAAGTTTCGACAGCTTTTTTTATGCTGATCAACTGCAAATTGAAAAACGGTTAATGAATTTAACAAAGCGTCGGTTTTCAACAAATTTTGAAGTTGAATTTATGATACACTAGGATAGAGTCCGAAAGTGCAGAAGGTGGAGCTGTCTTACAGTAATTCAGCGATAAGGCAATCTTCCTCCTGAGAGGAGACTTCACATGATTAAAGTTATAGCCGTAACAGGGTATAAAGCACATGAACTAGGCATATTTTCGAATAAGCACGAAGCGGTACCTTACATAAAGGGTGTGATGAAGAACCGTCTTACCCAACTGATTGAAGAGGGGCTGGAATGGGTTGTCATTTCCGGGCAGCCTGGTGTCGAGTTATGGACCGGAGATGCTGTTCTAGAATTGAAAGAGCACTATCCTGTAATTCGTTTAGCAGTCCTGCTGCCTTTTGAGGATCAAGAAAGCAGATGGAAAGAACCGACACAGGAATATTTCCATCAAATCATCAATCAGGCAGATTTTGTAGAGACCGTTTCAAAACGTCCATATGAGAACCCTGGTCAATTCCAGGCGTGTAACCGATTCATCATTGAAAAGACCGATGCTATGCTTGTGTTCTATGATCCTGAACAGTCGGGATCGCCTGAATATTATTTGAATACGGCGCACAAATATCAAGAGTACGGTAACGAATACCCTATACTATCCATTTCTTTTCTTGACGTGAATGATTACATTGAAGAATTGAAATCAAATGAAACAGATTGGGCAACCTAATCAACAGATGAATAATTTTATAAAATTGGTATAATGTTGGATAGGATGTCAGTCGATGATATGCAATTTTAGAATGCTATGACGGGGTGGCGATAATAATGGATAATAAGAGAATCAATTTGACTACTAAAGAAATTTTGGAAAAGGATTTCAAGGTGAGCTTCCGTGGCTATGACCAGGATGAAGTCGATCAATTCCTTGATGTCATCATTAAGGACTATGAGCAATTCCATAAAGAAATCGATCGATTGAACGAGGAGAATGTTAAGCTTCGAAAGGAAGTACAACGTTCCGGAGAACAGACCAAAACGCAAGGGAACGGAGCAGGGATCACTAATTACGATATCCTGAAAAGGCTATCCAATCTTGAAAAACACGTATTCGGAAGTAAACTGTACGATTGATCTGGATATTATTTACATTGAAAAGCTGAAGAAGGTTCTGTATAATGGAATTTGACTCAGTGGTCATATCGCTTGGGTAATCGCTGTACTTCCTAGAGAAGTATAGAGGAAAGTCCATGCTCGCACAGTCTGTGATGACTGTAGTGTTCGTGCCTAATGAATTCATAAGTTAGGGTACTCTGGTTTTGGACTGGAGTAACGGCAGGGAAAACACCTACGTCGATCCGATAGGGTGTGAATACCTTGAAAGTGCCACAGTGACGAAGTCCTTCAGGAAACTGGAGGAGTGGAACGAGGTAAACCCCGCGAGCGAGAAACCCAAATTTTGGTAGGGGAGTCTTCTCGGAGGAATTGAACGAAGAGAAGGGCGGATGTTGAATCACATCCGGAGATAGATGATTACCGCCCACGTACGAGAAGCTTTTGCTTTGCATGAGTACTGGGAACAGAACATGGCTTACAAAGCGGATGACCGAAAGCCCATTTAACAGGGCTTTTTTTATTTTGTCTGATACGCTCTCTCATTTCTTACATAGTGGTGTTGAATCTCTTCATGAAAGGATTGAGAGCGTATCTTGTTTTACACATCTTGCTTCTCTTTGAAGCATTTTTCACCCATTCGGGTATAATGGAAACGAGCACAAAACAGATGGGAGTCTATAACTAATGAAACCGATTACCTTGATTGCGACGGCAGCAATGGGTTTGGAATCGATTGTCGCGAATGAAGTAAAGGCACTTGGATATGAACGAGTAAGCGTAGAGAACGGGAAGATCATCGTAGAAGCAGATGAACGGGCCATTCCGAGGCTTAATCTATGGCTCCGTACAGCAGATCGTATCAAATTGAAAGTGGGCTCATTCAAGGCGCTTTCCTTTGAGGAGCTTTTCGAAAAGACGAAAGCACTTCCGTGGGGGGATTTCCTGCCGGAGGATGCCGAGTTCCCGGTCATCGGACGTTCTGTTAAATCAAAGCTGTTCAGTGTATCAGACTGTCAAGCTATTGTGAAGAAAGCAATCGTTGAAAACATGAAAGAAACGTATGGCGTAAAAGGATGGTTACCTGAGAACGGTGCGTTTTACCGTGTAGAGGTCGCTTTACATAAAGATATCGCAACGTTGACGATCGATACGAGTGGCGAAGGACTCCACAAACGGGGATATCGTTATTTGCATAATGAAGCGCCGTTGAAAGAAACGCTTGCAGCAGCGTTGATTCAGTTGACGAATTGGCGTCCGGATCGACCTTTCTTCGACCCGTTTTGTGGTTCAGGTACGATACCGATTGAGGCTGCAATGATTGCCAAGAATATCGCGCCAGGCCTTAACAGGGAATTCGCTTCAGAAAATTGGACATGGCTTGATAAGAAATTATGGTATCAAGCTGTGGAGGAAGCACATGATTTGGCTGATTTTGACAAGCCTGTCGAAATCATGGGAGCAGATATCGACCATAAGATGATCGAACTGTCAGAAAACAATGCGAATGAAGCTGGCCTAGAAGGTGATATTTCCTTCAAGCAGATGCAAATGAAGGATTTCCGTACAAAACAACAGTATGGATATGTCGTTGGAAATCCGCCTTATGGAGAACGGTTGAATGAAAGGGATTATGTCGAGAAGCTATACAGTGAGCTGGGACAAGTGTTCGGGGCTCTGGATACTTGGTCACTTTATATCCTTACCTCACACGAAGGCTTCGAATCCTTATACGGAAAGAAAGCATCCAAGAAAAGAAAGCTCTATAATGGCGATTTGAAGTGTCATTATTATCAATACTTCGGCAAAAAACCGACAAGAAAGCATGTTGAGGTTTAACACGTAACGAAACCACCCATACTAGAGAGAGAAAGGGTGGTAAATCGATGTATGAACGTTATTCAGATATCGAACGTGTGACGAAAGCGATGCAAGCACTACAACAGATCGATGCCAAACACCAGTGCTATTCCACCTCTTGCGAAAGCATCCAGCATCAATTGAACGAGGCGATCGCATTTGAGGCAGGGCATCATCCCGACATGAGCCGATATTCGAAATTACATCATCTTCAATAAACGTTGGTGTCTGAGTCTCCTAAAAGAGAATACAGGCACCTTTTTTCTTTAAATTTCACGTACCGTACATAAAAAAAGAGGATAAATCAAGATTTCGTCTAATTAGTAGGATGGGTCAATTTTATTTTGATAGAAGATAAAAGGGGTTGGATGAATTGACGAATACGACAGCAAATAAGATGGAACAGAAATTTCAGGACCTGACACAGCGGATTACAAGTTACAATGAAGCAATCGGATTAATGATCTGGGATTTGCGAACTGGAGCACCGAAGAAAGGTGTCGAACAACGTTCAGAAGTCATCGGGATGCTATCTTCAGAAGTATTCAAGCTTTCTACATCAGAAGAGATGAAAGATTGTTTGGATCATCTTCGTGAGGAATCCGTCCACACGAATTTAAATGTGATCACCAAACGTGCCGTTGAAGAAGCAAATGAAGAATATGAGCGTAACAGGAAAATTCCTGAGGAAGAATACAAAGAGTATATCATTACACAATCCAAAGCTGAGAACGTATGGGAGGAAGCGAAGGCCAATTCTGACTTCTCGATGCTTCAACCATACCTTGAAAAGCTGGTCGATTATAAAAAGAAATTCGTGAACTATTGGGGGTATGAAGGCCATCCTTATAATACTCTTCTCGATCTTTATGAACCTGGGGTGACTGTTGATACGATCGATCGAGTATTCAATCAGCTTCGTGAAGCCATCGTTCCACTCGTAAAGGAAGTTGTAGAATCAAAGCATCAACCTGAAACTTCCTTTTTGTTTGAATCATTCCCAGCAAGTAAACAACAAGCATTCAGTATGCATGTGCTCGATCAGATGGGTTATGACTTCAAGGCCGGGCGACTGGACGAAACAAGCCATCCATTTGCAATCGGTCTGAACCCTGGCGATGTCCGTGTTACAACAAAATATGATGAGTCGGATTTCAGGACAGCTGTATTCGGAACCATCCATGAAGGCGGTCACGCTTTATATGAACAAAATATAAGTGATGATTTAATCGGGACGCTACTATGTACGGGAACCTCCATGGGCATACATGAGTCACAATCGCTATTCTGGGAGAATTTCGTCGGACGTAATTACGCTTTCTGGGAAAACAATTATGATGCATTCAAATCTTATGCAAATGGACAGTTCGACAACGTTTCAATCGATGATTTTTATCGTGCAATCAATGTCGCTGGACCATCCTTGATCCGGATTGAAGCAGATGAAATGACATATCCGCTACACATCATCATCCGTTACGAGATTGAAAAGGGATTGTTCAGCAATCAGATTCAAGTGAAGGATCTTCCTGAAGTATGGAATGAAAAAATGAATGAGTACCTTGGCATACGACCAAAAAATGATGCTGAAGGTGTGCTCCAGGATATCCATTGGTCAGGTGGCGATTTCGGATATTTCCCTTCTTACGCTCTCGGATATATCTATGCTGCTCAATTAAAGAATGCGATGCTGAAGGATTTACCGGATTTTGATCAGAAATTGAAGGACGGTAACCTGCTTCCGATCAAGCAATGGTTGACTGAAAATGTCCACCAACACGGAAAGATGAAAAAGCCGATTGAAATTATCAAAGATGTGACAGGAGAAGGATTGAACGCTGAGCATCTTATCCGCTACCTATCAGATAAGTATCGGGATGTCTATAAGATCAAATAAAATCATAAAGAAAAATCCCCACCTTTTATTTGGTTACAAGTGGGGATTTCTCTTCTGGATCTTCTTTAGTATTTCATCTTTTTCCTTTTCATCAATGATGGATAGCCAATTCAACAAACAAGTATAGTATGAAAGTTTTTTCTTAATATGATTAGACATAAGTAAGCTTCTCTCCTTTTTGCCTTTGTGCAACATATTTTCTTAATTACAATATATGTAGCTAGGAGAAAAATGAGACTACTTCTTTCTTCGTGACATTGAAATGTTTTAAATCATCGGTTTCGTGAAAAGGTATGGATAACAATAACCATTTAGGGGAGTGTTGATTATGGCTTTTGAAAATCCAGAACAAGAAACAATTCGTCATATCTTGAAAACAAAGAAACGGATTGCTGTGGTAGGTTTATCTGATAAACCAAATCGGACCTCCTATCAAGTGTCCAAGTATATGAAGGATAATGGCTATGAGATCATCCCAGTGAATCCGACGATTGAAGAGTCGATGGGAATGAAAGCCTATCCATCTCTTAAGGATGTTGAAGGACCGATCGATATTGTAAATGTGTTCCGACGAAGTGAAGAACTGCCTAAGGTTGCTGAGGAAGCAAAAGAAGTGAATCCAGATGTTTTTTGGGCACAATTAGGGATTCAGAATGAACAAGCAGCAGAAATTCTGTCTAGCACGGATACCACAGTCATTATGGATCGTTGCATCAAAGTTGAACATGCTTCTATGTGATGCAAGAACCACCTGGAAAAGGGTGGTTCTTTCGTCTTTATGAATGAAAAGCAATCCATTCGGGCAAAACGAATGATAAAATGAAGAAAGTGGAACATGTGCGTATGATATAATGATTCATTGTGAGTTGTTCAAAAGAGAGAGTATAATGCACACGAATCATGAACATTGTAACAAGTAAACATTGTATGTGAACAAATGTTCTGATAATATACAATTAAAAAATGGATTGTCTGAGTTTTTGAAAGGGGCACGAGGGTTTTGGCTACAAAAGAACAGCTATCATATAATGATGATGCCATTCAGGTGTTGGAGGGTCTAGAGGCTGTCCGCAAACGACCTGGTATGTATATCGGTAGTACAGATAGTCGAGGATTACATCATCTCGTATATGAAATTGTAGACAATGCAGTGGATGAAGCATTAGCGGGTTATGGAAATGCCATCACTGTCAAAATACATAAAGATAACAGCATCAGTGTGGTGGATGAAGGGCGAGGTATGCCAACCGGTATCCATAAGACAGGGAAACCAACACCTGAGGTTATCTTCACCGTCTTGCACGCCGGTGGGAAATTCGGACAAGGTGGCTATAAGACGAGTGGAGGACTTCACGGCGTCGGTTCATCCGTCGTGAATGCCCTTTCTGAATGGTTGGAAGTAACCATCCATCGAGATGGAATCATATATAACCAGCGTTTCGTAAATGGTGGGAAGCCCGCTTCTACTTTAGAAAAAGTGGGTACGACAAAAAAGACGGGCACAATTGTCCATTTCAAGCCAGATCCGACGATTTTTTCGACGACGACATTCAACTTTGAAACATTGAGTGAACGTCTTCGTGAAGCAGCTTTCCTGCTTAAAGGCATGAAAATCGAGCTTGAGGATCTACGCGATAATGATAACGAGAAGACCATATTCCAATATGAAACAGGGGTTGAAGCGTTCGTCCATTACTTGAATGAGGAAAAGGATACGTTACACCCTGTCGTGTCTTTCCAGGGTTATCAAAATGCAATTGAAGTTGAATTTGCCTTCCAATTCAACGATGGCTATTCAGAGAATATGCTGTCCTTTGTCAATAACGTCCGAACAAGGGATGGAGGCACCCATGAATCAGGTTCCAAAACGGCAATGACACGTGTATTCAATGAATATGCACGTAAGACAGGACTCTTGAAAGAAAAAGATAAAAATCTGGATGGATCCGACATTCGAGAAGGTCTTACGGCGATTGTTTCGGTAAGGATACCAGAAGAGAAACTCCAATTCGAAGGACAAACGAAGAGCAAGCTGGGTACGAGTGATGCCCGATCTTCTGTCGATGCAGTGGTATCGGAGCAGCTTAACTACTTCCTGGAAGAAAATCCGAAAGTGAGTGAAATGCTCGTCCGTAAAGCGGTAAAAGCATCACAAGCACGGGAAGCTGCGAGGAAAGCGCGTGAGGATGCACGAAACGGAAAGAAAAAGAACCGAAAGGAATCGATGTTGAGCGGAAAGCTGACCCCGGCTTCTTCGAGGAATGCGAATAAGAACGAACTATATCTCGTTGAGGGTGATTCGGCAGGTGGCTCCGCTAAACAGGGGCGTGATCGACGATTCCAAGCGATCCTTCCCCTTCGAGGAAAGGTAATCAATACTGAAAAAGCCAAACTTGCAGACATTTTCAAGAATGAGGAAATCAACACGATCATACATGCCATAGGAGCAGGTGTGGGCGCGGATTTCACGATTAAAGACTCCAATTATGATAAAGTCGTCATCATGACAGATGCCGATACAGACGGCTCGCATATCCAAGTATTGTTGCTTACCTTCTTCTATCGTTACATGAAACCGATGATTGAAGCGGGTAAAGTGTACATCGCCCTTCCTCCGCTTTATAAGATCAGCAAAGGAAAAGGCAAGAAAGAAATCGTTGAATATGCATGGGATGAAGACGGCCTCAAAAAAGCCATCAAAAAAGTCGGTAAAGGATATACGATTCAACGTTACAAAGGTCTTGGTGAGATGAATGCCGATCAGTTATGGGAAACCACAATGAACCCGGAAACTCGTACACTCATTCGTGTTAAGATCGAAGACATTGCAAGAGCAGAACGTCGAGTATCGGTACTGATGGGTGACAAAGTTGAACCTCGACGTAAATGGATTGAATCGAATGTCGCTTTCGGACTGGATGAAGAAACGAACATCTTAGAAAACGAGAACTTGGCTGTAGTTGAGGGGGAGTAAAGTTTTGGCGAACGCAGAAAAATATCTAGATTTACCTTTAGAAGATATCATTGGCGACCGATTTGGTCGATACAGTAAATACATCATTCAAGAACGTGCCCTTCCAGATGCGCGTGATGGATTGAAGCCTGTACAGCGACGTATTCTTTATGCGATGTATCAGGATGGAAATGTAGCTGATAAACCATACCGTAAATCAGCAAAGACGGTTGGTAATGTTATTGGTAACTATCACCCACATGGTGATACCTCGGTTTATGATGCAATGGTCCGTCTAAGTCAAGAATGGAAAGTGCGGAATGTCCTCGTTGAAATGCACGGAAACAACGGAAGCATTGATGGAGATCCTCCAGCAGCAATGCGTTATACTGAAGCGAGACTTTCTCCGATTGCTTCTGAATTGCTAAAGGATATCGAGAAAAATACGGTTGATTTCACACCGAACTTTGATGATACCCAGGAAGAGCCTGTTGTCCTGCCCGCTTTGTTTCCTAGCTTGTTGGTAAATGGTTCGACGGGCATCTCTTCTGGTTATGCGACGGAAATACCACCTCATCATTTGGGTGAAGTCATTGATGCGGTTACGATGCAAATTGATAACCCTGAATGCTCCATCGAGGAGCTGATGACGGTCATCAAAGGACCGGACTTCCCGACAGGTGGTATCATTCAAGGACTAGATGGGATCAAGCAGGCTTATAAGACCGGGAAAGGTAAGATTGTCGTCCGGGCGAAAACAGAGATACAAGAGCTTCGTGGTGGACGCCAACAGATTGTCATTACTGAAATTCCATATGAAGTGAACAAAGCGAATCTCGTAAAGCGGATGGACGAGCTTCGCATTGATAAAAAAGTCGATGGTATCTCAGAAGTTCGTGACGAAACGGACCGTACCGGTCTCCGAATTGTCGTTGAGTTGAAAAAGGACGCAGATGCACAAGGTGTTCTTAATTTCTTGTTCAAAAATACAGACTTACAGATTTCCTATAA
Source organism: Pseudalkalibacillus sp. SCS-8 (assembly GCF_040126055.1). NCBI lineage: Bacteria > Bacillati > Bacillota > Bacilli > Caryophanales > Fictibacillaceae > Pseudalkalibacillus > Pseudalkalibacillus nanhaiensis. The sequence continues at coordinate 2,004,944 of NZ_CP143541.1, read as the reverse complement.
CTTTAATATGGTTGCAATCCATAATCGCACGCCGCAATTGATGGGCTTGAAACAACTGATGGATGCATATATCCAGCATCAAAGAGAGGTTGTCACGAACCGCTCGAACTATGAGCTGAAGAAAGCACAGGATCGGCAGCACGTTGTTGAAGGCTTGATTAAGGCGATATCGATCTTGGACGAAGTTATTGCAACGATCCGTGCATCAAAAGACAAGAAAGATGCGAAAAACAACCTTATCAGTCAGTTTGAGTTCACAGAACCTCAAGCTGAAGCAATCGTCACCTTGCAGCTTTATCGTCTGACGAATACGGATATCAAGACGTTGGAAGAGGAAGCGGAAGAACTTCAGAAACGAATTCAAGAGCTCCTTGCGATCTTGAACAGTGAGCGAAAACTCCTTACAGTCATCAAAAAGGAACTAGCAAGAGTAAAGAAGAAATATGCTGACGAACGGCGTTCTGTGATTGAAGCAGAGATATCCGAAATCAAGATCAACCTTGAAGTCATGATTCCTTCTGAGGATGTCGTCGTATCCGTAACAAAAGAGGGTTATGTGAAGCGGACAAGTCCTCGTTCGTATTCCGCTTCAAATGGAGAGCCACCTGGGATGAAGGAGACAGACAGGGTTTTAGAGGCATTCCATGCAAACACAACCAATACGTTATTGATTTTCACGAATAAAGGGAATTATTTGTACATCCCTGTCCATGAGCTTCCTGATATCAGATGGAAGGATGCTGGTCAGCATGTGACGAACATCGTTTCCATCGACAGGGATGAATTCATTGTGGATGCGATGATCATCGAGGAATTCAAATCAGACGAATATTTGTTATTCTTCACCAAGAATGGAATGGTAAAGCGAACGGAGCTTTCGAACTATAAAGCACAACGGTATTCTAAACCGCTCGTCGCCCTTAAGTTGAAAGCTGAAGATGAACTTGTTGATGTATATATTACAGACGGTAAGAAAGAAGTTTTCCTTACCACAAGGAATGGCTATGGTCTCTGGTATGATGAAGAGGAAATCAGCATTGTCGGCCAGCGAGCTGCAGGGGTAAAAGCCATCAACTTGAAAGATGGAGACTATGTTGTCAGTGGCTTTGTCAAAGAAAAGCATACAGAAGCCCATATGATATTGGTCACGAATCGTGGCGCCGTGAAGAAAATGCGCTTGAAAAATGAATTTGAAAAGACAACACGGGCAAAACGAGGGGTCGTGATGCTTAGAGAATTGAAGAATAATCCGCATCGAGTCGTTAAAGTCCTGCCTGTCGATGATAATGATCTTGTAACGATGAAATCGGATAAAGGAAAAGAAGAAACAGTCGATCCTGCTCTATTACGACCTGCAGACCGATACAACAATGGTTCATTTATGATTGATGTAACGACTGAAGGGCCCGTCACAGAAGTGTGGAAAATGGAAAAAGAAGAAGAAAGTTAACCTCAAAGAAAGGCTGCCAACTAATTTGGTAGCCTTCTTTATGTTCAAAACTGGTAGAATATAGATAAACCGTAAATAAGGAGGGAGCCATATGGACTTATTTTCGATATTGACCGGAGTAGGTGTATTCTTCTTTCTGATTTTTCTTATCGCTGTCTCCTCGGGGATTAAAAACAGAAGGAAACGATAGAAAATTTGTGTAATGATTATAAGCTCATTATAAAATGGTAGGAGGTCCCTATGGACGCTGAATTTGGAAAGATTGTTTGGCAGGATTTGACCGTAAAAGATGCTGAGAAAATCAAGGATTTTTATTCGGAGGTTGTCGGTTGGACGTCAAAAAATCATCCTATGGGTGATTATGATGATTTCGAAATAAAGCCTTCTAAAGACAGTGAAGAGACGATTGCAGGTATTTGCCATGCAAGAGGATCAAATGCGAATCTGCCACCACAGTGGTTGATGTACGTAAATGTGGAAAATATCGATCAGAGTGTAACAAAGTGCGAGGAACTAGGCGGAAGGGTGCTGGACGGACCAAGGACAATGGGTCCGAACCGCTTCTGTGTGATTCAAGATCCGGAAGGTGCTGTTCTTGCATTGATTTCAAACCAGGAATAATACGCCAATCGAGGGACCTTCAATTAGGTCCCTTCTTTTTTTTTTGAATATTAACTGGAATCTCGATAAAACTAAGGTCATGGAGGGTGATTCTATGGATAAAGAACGGTTTGCTGCAGTGAGGAAAGATGAGAACGGAAATATACAAATGTTCAAAACAAGCTCGGGTAGAGAATTATCTTATCCTGAGGCCATTCAAGAAGTTGACGAAGAAAGAATTGAAGGGGTCAGTGTTATTCGTGAAAAGGACGGGGAGACCTACATCAGGTCCAATCCTGACAATCGAAAGGACAACAATTTGGATGGATTGCCGATTTTTTAAGGGCTGGGAGATCCAGCCTTTTGCTATGAGCATATCAATTTCAATCCTAATGAAATCATGATAATATACATTCGTAACAATAGTTACTATAAAAAAGTAACAAAATAACAAATTGGAGGCATTTTTTCATGGCAGAAGTCTTATATATTACAGCAAATCCTAAATCGGTAGAGGAATCCCTCAGTTTAGCAGTTGGAGAAGAATTCATCCAAACATATCGAGAAGCAAATCCGAATGATGAAGTGATTCGTCTCAATCTATATGATTATGACATCCCTTATATTGATACAGACGTGTTCAATGGCTGGGGAAAGCTACAGCAAGGTCAAGCATATGAAGAACTAAGTCTGGACGAACAGGATAAGGTAAGAAGAATCAATGTACTTACAGAGCAATTCAAGAAGGCAGATAAGTATGTGTTTGTAACACCACTTTGGAACTTTGGTGTACCACCGAAAATGAAAGCTTATATCGATACCATTTCGATTGCAGGATCAACCTTCAAATATACGGAAAATGGTCCAGTCGGATTGCTCGAAAACAAAAAAGCGCTCCACATTCAGGCTCGTGGCGGCATTTATTCTGAAGGTCCAGCAGCTGAGCTTGAAATGGGCGACAGATACATTAAAGCGGTGATGGGATTCCTAGGAGTAGATGATTATAACTCAATCATTATTGAAGGGCATGCAATGATGCCGGATAAGACGGATGAGATTAAAGCTGAGGCTATGGATAAGGCAAAAACAATCGCTCAAACATTCTAATCTAATAAAAAGCTGACCTTAAATGGTCAGCCTTTTTCTATTCATTATGCGGTCGATAAGGGACTTGGTCCAATGGGATGGCTAAAGAATAATCATAGCCATACGAATCGGAGTGTACAGCTCCATTCTGATAGTCCATAACGGAATCATTCAATGGGTTTGCATTCTTCGACTCTGTCTCTATTGGAAGATGTGTTAATGGGATTTCCTGCTTGTGATCAAACATCATGGTACCTCCTGCGTTATTTAGATGTCCAAATTTTATTCGCCACTAATGGAAGGATACCTTCATAAATTATGTGCATTTTCAATTTTTATACAAAACGATTCCTCAATGATTTAATAGGAAAAAATTGCTTATGAATAAGTATTGCCCATAAAGAATTAATATGTTACCTTTAAGTCACATATTAAACAGACACATTCATCTAAGGAGGATTCGAATTATGCCAAATGATTTTCGTACTGAATTAACCGTTGAGGCACCTAGAGATGCACTATACAAAGCCATTTACACTGAAGATGGAGTAAGGGGCTGGTGGACCAGGTTTGCAGATATCGGTGAACAAGAAGGCACTAAATCAACTTTCCGATTTCCTGCGGCAGGTTTTTACGTGATAACTCGAACGGAAGAGTTAACCCTAAATGAACAAGTGATTTGGAAGGTCGTTGAATCCAAGCATCCCGAATCAAGTGGATTTGAAGATCTTGAGGACTGGACTGGGACGACCATCCGTTTTCAAATCGAACCAGCAGGTGACAACCAAAGTAAATTGGTATTCGTCCACGAGGGTTTAACTCCACAGCTGGAATGCTACGATGCATGTGAACGAGGATGGGGTCATTATATACACAGTCTCAAATCTTACGTGGAAACAGGTGAAGGTTCTCCGTACGATGATGACTCGGTTGACAACATCAAATGGAAATAAAGATGAGGGCGGTCTAAAAAAGGCTGCCTTCGTTTTTGGTTTGAGCATATTACTCATTCACATCGGTCCTTCCATGCTAGGATACAGTTAAACCGCGAAGGAGGGGTTCCATTGCCGCAATTCCTGTTTAAAGTTCTGGAGGTACAAACGGTTGATGGACAATCGTCAGATAAACAGTTGATCAATCGAGTCGCTTCTGTGGATGCAGAAGTTATTGATAAAGATACGGGTCAGATCATTTGTCATGCTGTATTTGATGTCATATTCAACGATGATGGCGTCTTTCCCTCCGTGAAGTCCATTAATGCAATTGATGCCCCCAAGTATATAAAAACAGAACTTCTCTTCCGCTCAAAACGTTATATTAAACGCTTAAGAAAGTGGTTGTGATTGGATTACAACCACAATTTAAATATTCTAAATCTTGACAATTTTCTATTCTTAAAATAATCTAACCTCATACGTCATTAAGTTAAAAGGAGGAAAAGTCGATTCGCTAAATTAATTCACACGATAAAAACGAAACGTTTCAACCACTTACATAATGCAAATACACAGCAGGTCATTGAGATGAACAGTTCGATAATTTCACCCGAAATGGAGGAGAACGAATGAAAAAGAAAGTAAGAGTAGCGATCATTGGAGCGGGAGCTATTGCAGAGGGTGTCCATATCCCCAATTACCTGAAATGCGAAGAAAAAGTAGAGCTTGTCGCTGTATGTGATGTTATTGAAGAAAAGGCGAAGGCATTGGCACAGAAAGTGAACATTCCTTATGCTTTTTCCTCATACGAAGAAATGTTCAAATCCGTCGAAATTGACGCGGTGAGCATTTGTACACCGAATAAGTTCCACTATCCTGCAACCATTGCTGCATTAAATGCTGGCTGCCATGTCCTATGTGAAAAGCCTCCAGCAATGACTGTTGAGGAGGCTACAGAGATGGCAGAAACCGCTGAGAAAGTCGGAAAAATCCTGACATATGGATTCCACTTCCGCCATGCTCCCGAGGTTGAAGCGTTGAAACGTTTCACTGAACAGGGTGAACTCGGAGAAATATATGCCGCTCGCGTTACAGCCATGCGTCGTCGCGGAATTCCAGGCTGGGGCGTATTTACGAATAAAGAGCTCCAGGGTGGCGGACCGCTGATTGATATCGGTGTCCATATGCTGGATACAGCCTTATACCTGATGGACTATCCAGAACCGGACACGGTGTTTGGCGTCACCTACCAGAAGCTAGGAAAACGAAAAGGTGTCGGTCTCATGGGTGAATGGGATTGGGAAAACTTCTCGATTGAGGATATGGCACGTGGAATGATTACATTCAAAAACGGTGCTTCCATTTTACTGGACACAGCTTTTGCAGCGAATGTCGAGAAGCATGATGATATGAATGTAAGCTTGATGGGGGATAAAGGTGGTGCAGATGTCTTCCCGCTAAAGATTTATCAAGAAAAGCATGACCTCTTAGTTAATACGACTCCTTCTCATCTGCCTCATAAAGGCAATCATGAACTCGAAATCGAACGGTTTGTTGAAGCATGCCTAACGGGTGGTCCGACAATAAGCAACGGTGTAGAAGGTGTCTACCTGCAACAAATCATCAATGGGTTGTACGAATCAGCAGAAAAAGGCGAAGCGATCAAGCTGCAACGAGCGATCCAGGTTTAAGTCAAAGCAAGGAGGAATGGTATGAAACGTTTGAAAGCAGGAATTATCGGGACAGGCTTTTCAGCAATGTCTCATTTAGAAGCATTGAAAAGGTTACCGAATGTTGAAGTCGTAGCGATTGCTTCGAGTAAACGTGAGAAAGCGGAACGAGTTGCGCGCCAGTATCATATTGAAAAAGCATTCGATCAAGTCGATGAAATGATTCAGGACCCAGATATAGACGTTATACACAATTGTTCATCCAATCATCTTCACTTTCCTTTCAACAAAGAAGTCCTGCAAGCGGGCAAGCACTTATTGTCGGAAAAGCCTCTAGCCTTGAACAGTAAAGAATCCGCTGAGCTAAACGCGATCGCATCTGAGACGAATCGTGTGAGTGCCGTATGCTTCAACTACCGTCACTATCCGATGGTCAGAGAAATGAAGGAACAAATCCTTAGTGGTAATCCAGGAAGAGTGAATCTTGTGTACGGTGGCTATGTGCAGGATTGGTGTTTATATGATACCGATTATAGCTGGCGAATGGATGAGGAGAAAAATGGTCCTTCCCGTGCAATCGCGGATATCGGTTCTCATTGGTGTGATACGGTCCAATACATCCTCGGTAAACGAATTGTTGAAGTCTTCGCAGATCTGAAGACCGTGCACGAAACGCGGAAGAAACCAACATCTGATGTGACGACATTTTCTTCCGTCCAAGCGGAGGATACAGAGGACGTCGCAATACAGACAGAAGATTACGGAAGTGTACTCGTTCACTTTGAGGACGGGGTTCATGGTGTGTTCACGGTTTCTCAAGTCAGTCCAGGCCGTAAGAACAAATTTTATTTTGATATCACAACAGCGCATGAGACGTTCTCCTGGGACCAAGAACAACCGAACAGGTTATGGATCGGGCGTCGTAATGAAGCAAACCGAGAATTGGTGAAGGATCCAGGGCTGTTAACGTCTGAAGCAGCAAAATATGCCCATTACCCAGGTGGTCATCAGGAAGGCTGGCCAGACGGATTGAAGAACTTGATGGTTGATTTTTACGGGGAAATTGAAAAGCGAGATCGTATTCAGGATGATACTTATGGGAACACTTCCTCATTTGCCACTTTGGAAGATGGTCATCGAATCATGACACTGATTGAAGCAATCCTTGAAAGTCATGAACGCAAGCAATGGGTTCAAATTTCAAATATGAGGTGATGGTATATGAAGCTTGGAGTTTTTACCGTATTATTCGGAGATAAATCATTTGAAGAGATGCTGGATCATGTGAAAGAGAGCGGGTTACAAGCCGTAGAAATTGGAACAGGATGTTTTCCTGGTACAGCGCACAGTAATCCCGAAGAACTGTTGGAGGATGCGAATGCTCGGTCACAATATTTACAAAAGGTCCATGACCGTGGTTTGACGATTAGTGCATTCAGCTGTCACGGGAATCCGCTCTCTCCAGATAAGAATTTCGCGCAAGCCTCTGACGAAGCGTTGCGCCGCTCGATCAAGCTGGCTTCCATGATGGATGTTCCTGTCGTGAACTGCTTTTCTGGAACTGCGGGCGATCACGAAGGGGCTACTTATCCGAACTGGCCTGTAACTCCTTGGCCAGGTGAGTTTCGTGACATTTACGAATGGCAATGGGAAAACAAACTGATTCCATATTGGAAAGAGATCGGCGAGTATGCGGAAGCATACGGAGTGAAAATCGGCCTAGAATTGCACGGCGGATTCATGGTCCATACACCTTATACAATGCTGAAGCTTCGAGAGGCGACCTGTGATGCGATTGGAGCTAATCTTGATCCGAGTCACCTTTGGTGGCAAGGCATTGATCCTGTTGCTGCGATAAAAATCCTTGGTGAAGCGAATGCGATCCATCACTTCCATGCGAAGGACACGTACATCGATCAAGACAATGTGAATATGTACGGATTGACAGATATGCAGCCTTATCATGAAGTGAAAACGAGGGCATGGACCTTCCGCTCTGTTGGATGTGGTCACAGTCTAGAGGAATGGTCCAATATCATCAGTACACTTCGGATCTACGGCTATGATCATGTTATCAGCATTGAACATGAAGATCCAATCATGTCAGTGGATGAAGGCTTTAACCGAGCCGTTACCAACCTGAAATCTGTTCTGATTTCGGAAAAGCCATCTCAAATGTATTGGGCCTAACTCGTTAGACAGCTGATTCTACTAGAAGAGAATAGAGAAACAATCAATTCAGTAAATCGAGTATGAAATCGAAATGGTTTTATACTCGATTTTTTATCCCCCTTTAATAATGATCATTAAAGCCGACATATAAGATGAAACTTCCCTGAACATTATTCGTATGTAAAATAAAGGAATTGAAAAAGGGGGAAATTAAAGTGTGGGAACATAAATTTGTTAAGGTTAAATTATCATCTTTCAAGCTTAAGCCTCAGGAAGATTATCGTGAAATTGTTCATGAACATGAAAAACAAGGCTGGGAATTAGTTCAAATATTTGCTCCAGGGATTAAAAACTATGGAACACCTGATTATTTCGAACTGATTTTTAAGCGTCAGACAGAAGAATAACCAAATAGGATAACCTCTAATTTCTTAAAATCTAACGACAGAGTATGTAAGGAGAGGAACTGAAAATGAATATAAGACTTGCCGAAAATAAAGACATTTCACAACTCGTAAGAATGAGGTGGGATTTTACCATTGAATATGATGAAAGTAAAAAGACGGCATCTTATGATGATTTTGAATTGGAATGTAAAGCTTTTTTAGAAGATGCGATTAAAGGTAATCAATGGTTTATTTGGGTTGCAGAGGTAAATGAAAGAGTTGTATCCCATATTTACATAGAATTGATCCACAAAGTTCCGCGTCCAGGTAGACAAACTTACCCATTTGCTTTTATGACGAATGTATATACGGTTAAAGATTTTAGAAATAAAAGGATCGGAAGCAAACTTCTTTCCACTATAAATGAATGGGCCAAGGAAAATCGGTATGAATTCATCATCGTATGGCCGAGCGAGGAAAGCATCAACTATTATAAGAAAAACGGTTATGTACATTGTACAGAACCGATGGAACATTTTATAACTTAAAATTATACTAGCAACCAAAGCTCAGAGACCATTACCTCTGAGCTTTTTTGAAACAATAGATTCAATAAATATTGAATTATTTATACAACAAATATAGAATAATAATAACCAGTTTTTAGAAATGGAGGCTATTATGGAACGATTACAAGCTACCAGCAGAAAGCGTAAAACGTATCAAGTGGAAATTAAACATTCTTTATTGTGGGAGTGTGCATTAGGGATTGCAGCGGTAACAAATAGACCTTTGCATCATACGCTTGAGAAAACGGCTGAGGATTGGCAGAAGATGAGGGAGCGGTTATCACCTGGAGCAGCAAAGGCTCTGAAGGATGTGGAGGAAAACAATACATGGAAGACGTTGTTACAGCTTTTGCATGAAGACGACTTCAGCACGATTGAAGAATTTATCTGGTACATACATGAATTGCCTGAGCAACAGTTAAAAGAAATAGCTATTCCTTTCTTAGGTGAGGAATACGAGAGGGAACGTGAAAGGGCTGCACGAGGGGATCAAACTGCGATAGATGTCTTAAAACAAGCTTCAGAAGGGCACCTTTTCATTCCTCGTTATATTGAATACATTACCTCGGTTGACCCGATAGAGCTAAAAGATCATTTAACCACTGTAATGCAGGGCTGGTATGAGGACATCATCTTGAAGGAAGCGGATGAAGTGGTCCCCATCTTAGAGAAAGATGCTGCTGCTAAGTGGGAAATGGTAGAGATATTGGCTTCTGAAAAGCTGGTGGAATGGGCGACGGGTGGGATTGAGTATTTACCTGAGCCAGGTGTTCATCGAGTATTACTTATCCCACATACGATTTACCGGCCATGGAACATGGAAGCGGATTTAGAGGGAACGAAGGTCTTCTACTATCCAGTTGCCGATGAAAGTTTGGAGCAAGGAGACCCATACAAACCAAGTCCTTCTTTAATACAGCGTCACAAAGCGTTAGGTGATGAAGCCAGACTACGGATCGTTAAATTGTTGTCGGAACGTGATCAATCATTACAGGAACTGACGGAGCGGTTGGAAATGGGAAAAACGACTGTACATCACCATTTGAAGTTATTAAGAGCGGCTCAAATTGTTCAAGCGAAGAGCGGAATATACGGGTTGCGAACGAATGTTCTGGAAACGATTTTGCATGACTTGAAGGCTTATATCGATGGTTAGGGAAGAGGGGAGTTGAAAGATGTGAGAGAGCCGGCCATTCATTTCGAAGGAAAAACAAATATTCCACCACTAAAGAAAAATCACCTGGTTTTTCGCCTTATTGGGGGAAATATTATCTCTTTTTTCGGTGATCAGATTTATATGATTGCACTTCCGCTAACGGTATTGGCCGTTTCTGGATCTGCTATGAGTATGGGGATTGTTGCTGCTCTGGAACGGGTACCTGTTTTACTGCAGCCTTTAACAGGTATTCTTTCAGATCGTCTTAACCGGAAATGGCTTTTAATAGGCTGTGATATTGGCAGGGCCATCCTCATTGGATTTATCGCTCTAATGTTCATCACCAATCAATTGATGATCTGGCATGTGTTTTGCTGTGCGTTTATCATCGGCTTATTAAGTCAGATCTACAATACATCCCAATTTGCAACCATCCCTCATTTAGCAAGAAAAGAGGACCTTCCTACGATTAATGCTATCAATACAGGGAGCTTCAATTCTGTGACGATGATAGCACCTGGACTAGGAGGGATAATCATTAGCCTGATGAATCCAGGGTTTGCACTTCTGATTAACAGCATTTCGTTCATACTTGCAGCGCTCACTGTGATTTCAATACCGTATACATACGAAATATCCATAAGAAAGGAGCTTCAGCAAAAAAGTATAAAGGAAGATCTCATTGAAGGTTTTCGCTTTGTTATAAAGACAAAACCAATCCTAATCACGAACATAGCGCAATTGTTTTCCATATTCGGATTAACATTGTTTTTGACGATCCTTGTGTTCCATTTAAAAGATACCATTCATTTAAGTGCAAAAGAAATCGGATTATTACTATCAGTTGGTGGAGGGGCTGCTGTATTAGGAGCAATCAGCTCAAGTTACTTAAAAGAAAAATATACGTATCAAAAGATATTGTTTTATTCTTCATTCGTTGGAGGACTTTCAATTGTATTTTTCGGTTTTATAGATACATTAATTTCGTTGATTATTTTAAATGCAGTGGGAACGTTTGCAGCTTCCATAAAAAATCCATGTATTATAACGATTAGACAGAGAGTGACTCCGGATCACTTGTTAGGACGTGTGCAGGCTACAAGTCGTTTTATGACATGGGGATTCGTGCCAATTGCAGCGTTTTTATCCGGGTTATTTTCTGCTTATTTCGGAACAGCAGTGACAATCATCATTGGAGGGATGATCGCCACAATTGCTGCATTTTTATTTATTCATCCAGCGTTAGATGGAATAAACGATTAATGACGATTCACAATAAAATGCAATCTATATTGTAAAAGTGGAATTTTTCCGTTCCGTCTCAATATCTCGAGTATACTTAATATTGAGACGGGATTTTGTTTTATTTTCAATTGGTTCCTATAATGAATCTTATGTAAACTAGAAAAACAAAAAAGGACAATATAGTTCCTAAGCCCTTATCCCTCTTTTCCTTTTAAAAAAACAGCAAATGCTTTGATTAAGCACTTGCTGTTAACAAATTCATTTTACTTTTATAACGATTTTACCTTTTGCGTGATGTGTTTCACTGAGAGCATGTGCTTCACGTAAATCCTCTTCAGTGAAATCGAAAGTTTCACCGACTATCGGTTTTAATTGCCCGGTCTTGTATAAATCAGCTAGCTTCGTCAGGTGTTCTCCATTAGGCTGTAACCATACAAATCCTGCTTCAACTTTATACTTGGCAGCTTCTTCTTCGTTAGGCGGTTGTACGATTGATACGAGCTTTCCATTTTCTTTCAAGATTTCATAGCTTTTGGATTGGACTTCTCCACCGATCGAATCCAGGACGATGTCGTAATCTTGTAGTACATCTGAGAAATCGGCTTGCTTATAATCAATGATTTCATCTGCTCCAAGTGATTTTAAGAACTCATGATTCTTCTCACTGGCTGTGGTTGCGACATAGGCACCGAAGCTTTTGGCGATCTGGATAGCGAAATTCCCTACACCACCAGCACCAGCGTGGATAAGCACCTTGTCATTTTCTTTGATCTTACCGAAATCAACTAGACATTGCCATGCCGTAAGTCCCGCAAGAGGAATGGAAGCTGCTTCCTCGAAACTCATATCTCCAGGCATTTTCGCCAGTAGGTTCTCTTCGACAGCTACATATTCTGCATAAGTACCATGATTGGTTGTTGCCGGTCTTGTTAAAACACGGTCTCCAACTTCAAATCCCGTAACATTTTCACCTTTTTGTATGATTACCCCAGCTGCATCCCAACCGAGAATGATCGGGAATTCAAATGGGAGCATCTCTTTAAGGTAGCCTTCCCTTACTTTCCAATCAATAGGATTGATAGATGTGGCATGAATTTCAACTAATACCTGTTCATCATTTATAGATGGTGTATTTACTTCACGTTCCTTTAAAGTCTCTTTTCCACCATATTGATCGATAACAATTGCTTTCATCATTAAAACCTCCTTAAAGAAGAAATATAAAACATTTGCAATAAATAATAAAGCGTTCTGCTTGTTCAGCAAGACATAATAATAAACACAAGGTATTATTGGGATAAATTAGAACGGTTCCTTATGTAGGTTTTCCGATTACAGGATACTTGGTTAAGATCTCCTTCAGTTCTTTTATTGTTCCTTTTAAGTACGTTTGATCAAAGTTGAATATACTCCTCCATATTATTTAAAACTGCTTTCCCTAGCATTCGTTTTTGCATTTTTTCTATATTTAAATAGAATGTTTCCAGTTCATTCGTTTGTAAAGCAGCTTCGAAATGAGCCTTATAGCCTGGTATACGAATATCGATGTTACATTTTAGCCAATTTACATCCCAAAAATCGGTTGCTTCAGGATACATTCTTTTTATGACGTCAATTACAATCGCTGTCTCATCACCGAGTATGTGGAATTTCATTACATCTGCCCCTCCTTTTCCAACAAATCCCCCTAGAGTAGAGTATTTCCTTTATGGATGCGAACTATTGAACAAATTGCATTAAAAAAGAGACTGTGGTAAACAGTCTCCCTCTTAAAGTATTTATTTTCTTACCTCATATCGTTCCTCTAAAAATTCAATCGATCTTTTGATAAGTGCTTGTAGGACATCCACATCAATATCTGCCACTTTGTTTATATAAACACAAGCTTTGCCAGAAGTATGCTTCCCGAACTCTTTTAACAGTTCCTCACGTTTCTCATCATCACCGACAGCAAAGTACAAGCTGATTTTTGCTTTCCGAGGTGAGAATCCCACAAGTGGAGCGTCCCCTTCATGTCCTGATTCATATTTATAATGGTACGAGCCGAATCCTATAATGCTTGGTCCCCACATTTTCGCCTTATAACCTGTGGTTTCGGTGAAAATATCCAATAGGCGGTAGGCATCCTCACGCTTTTTTGGACTCTCTACATTCTCTATGAACTCAATTACACTATTGTCATTCTCTTTTGTTTTCAATTCATACATAGGTATAATTCCTCTCTTTCAGACTAAGTATTTCTTATCTCTATATTTTCTTTGAAATCGGTTCTATTCCTTTATATTTACCGCAGAAAGAAAGCTCCATCTTATTGATGGAGCTCGAGTTTAGGCTTAATTTGGTTCATTTCCATGTTCTCCGCCTATCTGAAATGGGGAAAAGACTTCCTTGTAATCCACGATTTTCACCATACCCCTGGCAGCATGATTGTTATCATGACAATGAAACAGCCATTCGCCTTTATTATCGGCTTTAAAATAGACGATATATTCTTCACCTGGTTTGACGTGGATTAAATCTTTTACAATCGGTTGCTCGAATTCTTGTCCGTTTTTCGAAGTAACTTGAAATCTGTGGCCATGTAGATGCATCGGATGATTCATATGCCCAGTGTTTTTCAATTTTACTTTTACGACATCTCCTTCCTCCACTTCGATCGGAGGAGTATCTGGAAATACTTTTTCGTTAATTTGGAACTGCATTCCCTCACCCATTTCCATCCCCATGTTGAGGTTCATATCATACGTAACATCCGCATCAGGTATTTTATCAAAAATTAGATTTTCACTCCCAAAAGAAGTGCCGTCTGCTACTGACCTACCTGCTGAAACGTTTAACTTTTCCTTTTGAACTTGACTTCCATTGGAATCGGATATCACCGGAATCTGCAGGTCTTCCGCATTTTCTACGTCAGGGTCTTCCCCGATAACCAGTTTGTCACCTTTCATCGTAAACGCTACATCAATCCGCTCACCTGGTGCAATCTCCAGCACTTTTGCTGAACCATCCGATCCGACAACTGCTTCAGCATCATTTTCAATCACCTTCATCGTTCCTTCAGGAAATACCAAACGATGCTGTTGAAAGCCTGCATTAATGAATCGGAGTCTTGCGGTTTCACCGTCTTTCAATTGTAAAGGTTCAATTTGTTTTCCCGACTTTCCGTTAACGGTGAAGGTATCATACATTTGTTTGGTATCCGCTTCACCATCTCCATCCATGCCACCCATCATCATCCCCGGCATGTTGGACATTTCTCTTTTTTCATCCTCAATGGCCCATTCATCTAAGATGAATACTTTTTCCTTCTCGTATTTTTTCTCCTTTTCTTCTACAATAAATGCTCCGTACAAGCCTTTATCCACTTGTTTTGAACTATGTTGGTGGGAGTGATACCAATAAGTCCCCGCATCATCTGCGATAAATTCATACGTGAAGGATTCACCTGGCTGTACAGCATCTTGGGTCAACCCTGGGACCCCATCCATTTTGTTCGGTAACAAAACACCGTGCCAATGAATCGTTACTGGCACATCAAGCTCATTTTTTAAATTTACTTTCACATAATCGCCTTCGGTAACCGTCAATGCTTCACCAGGGACCGTTCCGTTATAGGTCCAAGCTTTTACTGTTTTACCATTGTCGATTTCCCATTCTTTTTGTTCTGCTGTCAGGTTGAAAGTTTTGACTTCTCGTTCACCTGTTTGTTGTGTTCCAATGTTCATGATGCTTGTACCGCCTTCGGTTACCCCATTGGGCAGCGTTTGGGCACCTCCACTGTAAAATGGAGATTGATAAAAGACCCAAAAGCCCAATGCTACTAAAACAACAATGAGAACCGAGCCGATTATTTTTTTGTTCATCTTGTTCACCTCTCGATTCTTAGTATTCAGAGCTACTGTACCCTGCAAATGTGGAGAAACTATGAAGGGATGACGCAAATGTAAAGACTGCATGATATACATCATACAGTCCAATATTTCACTCTTCTAATTTTCGCTTCATTCGATCATATTCTTCTTCTGAAATTTCACCTTTTGCGAGCCGTCTTTTTAGGGTTTCATGAGAAGTTTCAGACGAATGATCCTCACGATGTTTTGGTTTGGATCGGAACATCCATACAGTAATGAAAATGATAGCAAGAATGATTAATATAAATAGGATTCCGTACCCGAAAAATCCTCCCCCCATCATTCCACCATTCATGCCTCCATCATCCATCATCACGATCAGCTCCTTTCCATCTCAATATACCCATTCCCCGATAGGTATATCCTAAACTAGTAATCGTAAAACCGTTATTTTTGTAACTCAACCACAAAATTATGCCCATTTTATAGAGTTCATAGAATAATAGCCTGTCCTTTTAACGAAATTTTACATATACATATTACGTATACCTGAGAGGAGGTCAAGTAGATGTGTGATAAAAAACATGGCTTTAAAGGTAAATCTTTTGCCTTGATTGTAGTCTTGTTTATTCTGTTGATTATTGTGGGAGCTTCTTTCACTGGCGGTAAGAAAAAATACAGCAGTGGTTCATACGATGGATGCTGCTTCTGGTAGGATATGAAAAAGAGGGACAATGGGTCCCTCTTTGATTGCTTTATTAGGCGTGTTTCTTGTACATAACCTTTTTCAATTAATTCATGTCTTCAAGATGCTGGTTGACCTCTGCTAAAGTGGGGAGTGCAGTCATCGCTCCTTTTGTCGAGGCGGCTAAAGCTCCTGATACGGAAGCGAATTTTGCTATTTTTACAGCCTCCTCTAAGGTCAATTCATGAGGTGCTTCATTATGTTGATCCAATGAATAGAGGATACCTGACATGAATGCATCACCAGCACCTGTCGTATCAATGGCTTGTACGGGTATCCCTGGTACATGTTCATAGCCATTCTTCATACAAACATAACTTCCCTTTGCCCCCAATGTGACAAGTAACATTGGAATGGAATGGTGGAGCATCAAACGATTCATTCCTTCAACGATATCATCCTCCCCCGTTAAAAACTGAAGCTCTTCTTCAGAGACTTTCAAAACATCGACTAGATTAAGCATGGATCGAATTGTCGTTTTGGCGGTTTCTTCAGAGTCCCAAAGACTGAGCCTGAGGTTCGGGTCATAGGAGATGAGAAGGCCATTTTCTCTTGCTAATCGTACAGCATATTCGGTCGCCTCTTTAGATGGATTGCTAATAAGGGATATGGAGCCGAAATGGAGGATTTTATGATTTGATAAATCCTCTTGATTGATTTCTTCTCGGTCAAGAAAACGATCAGCACTTGGGTTGATATAAAAGTCAAAGCTCCGTTCACCATCTTTTCCGTTCGTAACAAATACTACGCCTGTACGATGATCCTTAGACAAAGACAAATGGTGCGTATGAACCCCGTATTGGGTAAACGTATCTTTTAAGAAATGACCAAGTACATCGTCTCCTACTTTACCGACAAAGGTTGATTTCGCTCCAAGTCGAGCTGCTCCAACCGCAACATTGGCGGGTGCTCCCCCAGGGCTCTTTTGGTAGGTACTGTTTGATTCATCCAAAGGGATGAAATCGATTAATGCCTCACCAAGTGACAGTATACCTCGTTTCATAGTCTTTCCCCCCTTAAGTCGCTCAGCTTAAATGTCATACAAATAGAGACTGACCAATATGGCCAGCCTCCAGGTAAAGAGTAATTATCCTTCTAATAATAGTGATTCTGGGTCTTCAAGCAGTTCTTTCACTTTTACAAGGAAGCTTACTGCTTCACTTCCGTCGACAATTCTGTGGTCGTAAGAGAGAGCAATATACATCATTGGACGGTTTTCCATACGTTCTTTATCAATCGCAACCGGACGCCATTGGATCTTATGCATACCAAGGATTCCGACTTGAGGAGCATTCAGGATCGGAGATGACATCAATGAGCCGAATACGCCACCGTTTGTAATTGTAAAGGATCCACCTTGTAGTTCATCCAGCGTCAATTTCTTCGAACGCGCTTTTTGAGCCAGATTCTTGATTTCCTTTTCAATGTCGGCAAAGCTCAACTTGTCCGCGTCTCGTACGACTGGAACGACCAGTCCTTCCTCTGCACCGACTGCAATCCCGATATCGTAGAATTTCTTAAGGACGATTTCATCGCCTTGAATTTCAGCGTTCAGTCTCGGGAATTTCTTTAATGCAGCTACAACAGCTTTTGTATAGAAGGACATATAGCCAAGTTTTACATCATTCTGCTCAAGGAACTGCTCCTTACGACGCTTACGAAGGTCGTCGATTGCAGTAAGGTCCACTTCGTTATACGTTGTCAGCATCGCAGCCGTTTGCTGTGCTTCAACAAGCCGTTTTGCGATCGTCTGACGACGGCGGGACATCTTCACTCGTTCTACAGGCTTATCAAATTGTTGCTGCTCAGAAGTGCTTGATGCTTTTTTCTCTTTAGACTGTTTAGGTTCAGAGCTCTTATCAGACTGAGACTGCTCTGCATGAGCACGGACATCATCTGAACGAACTCGTCCTAATGGATCGCTTGGTTTCACTTTATTCAAATCAACACCGAGTTTACGAGCTAGCTTGCGTGTTGCAGGAGATGCCATTGGACGGTCCGTATCATCCTGTTGCTCTTCATCCTGGTTTTCTTCTGCTTTATGCTCGGCATCATTTTTACTAGCACTTGGGGTTTCGTTTGTTTTCTCTTCTTCTTTGGAAGCTTCTTTGCTTTCCTCTTGATCGGATGAACTTGAAGCTTCTCCGTTTTCATTGAGTTTAGCGATGACTTCACCGACTTCAACAGTATCGCCGGCATCTTTCAAGAACTCCTCGATGACACCATCGTTTTCTGCACTAACTTCAACGTTGACTTTGTCCGTTTCTAGTTCACAGACAGGGTCCCCTTTGCTGACTTTATCTCCTACGTTCACTAACCATTCTGAAATCGTTCCTTCAGAAATCGATTCTGCAAGTTCTGGTACTTTGATATCACTCACGATACATTACCTCCTTCAGTTGTCACAGTGTTCGTCTGTTTCAGGTTCAGTGCTTGATCTAAGATTCGTTCTTGTTCTTTCTTATGAACATCTGGCTCTCCTCCAGCAGGACTGGAGCGGTCTGGACGACCAATGTAAGAGATGGTGACGCGGTTGGAAGCAATCGATTTGATTCTGGATTCCACGTAAGTCCAAGCTCCCATGTTCTTCGGTTCTTCTTGTACCCAGATAATTTCTTCTAGGTTTTCATACTTCTCCAGGTATTCAATGATTTCGTCCTCTGGGAATGGATAAAGCTGTTCAACACGAAGAACGTCTACCCAATTCCAATCTTTATCATTGGACTCCATTGCAGTCTGGAGATCAACGGCCACCTTACCTGAACATAAGAGTAGGCGTTTAACTTCCTTTTCTTTAACATCATGTTTAGGCTGTCTCATGACAGGCAAGAATTCTCCATCGCTGAATTCTTTCGGAGCGGAAGAAACGCGCGGGTTTCTTAACAGGCTCTTTGGAGTCATGATGACGAGAGGACGAACTTCATCCTTATCCAAGATCGCAGCTTGTTTCCTCAAAATATGGAAGTATTGAGCAGCACTTGTCAAGTTTGCCACTGTCCAGTTGTTTTCAGCCGACAGCTGCAGGAATCTTTCTAAACGTGCGCTTGAGTGTTCAGGCCCTTGACCTTCGTATCCATGAGGAAGCAAGAGGACCATTCCTGATTTTTGTCCCCACTTAGCACGTCCTGCAGAAACGAATTGATCGTAGATGACTTGTGCAGCGTTTGCGAAATCACCGTATTGAGCTTCCCATAGTACCAATGTTTCTGGCGCAATGACATTATACCCATATTCATAACCGACAACAGATGCTTCTGATAGTGGGCTATTATGAATCGCAAAGGATGCCTTTGCTTCAGGAAGGGTGTGTAACGGCGAGAACGTTTTGCCCGTTTCATGATCATGTAGGACAAGATGGCGTTGAGCGAACGTACCTCTTTCCGAATCCTGCCCGGTTAATCGAATCGGTGTACCATCCTTCAATATACTTGCATATGCTAACGTTTCAGCTAGTGCCCAATCAACCTTTCCGTCATCAAGCAAGGCTTTTTCACGACGCTTCAAGATTTTTTCGAGTTTTGGATAGACTTTGAAATCTTCAGGCCATTCAAGTAAACCTTCATTCAACGTTCTAAGTTCATCCAATGCAACGGATGTTTTGACCTTCGGAAGACCATTCACAATTTCCTCTGGCGTATTTATTTCATTTACTTCATCATCATCATCTGTATGTTTTTCCACTTTATCGTACTTGGCTTGAAGCAATTCTTGAACATCTTGTTCCATTTTCTTGGCATTCTCTTCATCAATGACTCCATTATTTTGAAGAGTCGTTGCATATAGTGAACGGACAGTGTCCCGATTATTCACTTTATTGTATAGCCTTGGATTCGTTGCGTTTGGATCGTCCATTTCGTTATGACCATAACGGCGATAGCCAATGAGGTCGATAAGGACGTCCTTCTTGAATTTCATGCGATAATGATATGCTAACTTAATTGCTGCAATACATGCTTCTGGATCATCCGCACTAACGTGGATGATCGGAATTTCAAATCCTTTGGCTAGGTCACTTGCATATTTCGTAGACCGCGAATCCGTACTTTTTGTTGTGAATCCTAACAGATTGTTGGCGATGATATGCACAGCACCACCAATCTTGTAACCCGGCAACTGACTCAAGTTAAGCGTTTCCGCAACGACACCTTCGCCAGGGAAAGCCGCATCCCCATGAATGAGGATGGAGAAGGATTTCGAGACATCCTGTTTCGGATAACCAGCTTCACTTCGGTCTTCTTGTGCGGCTCTCGTGTACCCTTCAACAACTGGATCGACATATTCCAGATGACTCGGGTTATTGGCCAGGGTCAAGACTGCCGGTTTAGAGGTTCCTTCTTCTATTTCACGGTTTCCGCCTAGATGATATTTCACATCCCCTGTCCATCCATAGTTTATTCCTGTAGAACCTTCAGATGGGACAAGCTCTTTGTTCGGAGAGTGGGCGAATTCTGCAAATATCTTTTCATATGGCTTACCAAGCACATGAGCGAGTACGTTCAGACGTCCTCGGTGCGCCATGCCGATCATGACATTCTCTGCTCCATCCTTCACCCCGTCCTGGATGATGCTATCGAGCATCGGGACCATGGAGTCGAGTCCTTCAATCGAAAAGCGTTTTTGCCCGACGAATGTACGGTGCAAGAACTTTTCAAAACCTTCCACTTCAGTAAGGCGCTTCAAAAGCCCCACTCGATCCTCTGATGACATTGATGGGAATACGGAACCGCTTTCTACCATGTCATACAACCATTTTCGTTCCTTTTCATCATGGACATGACTGAATTCGTACGCTAATGATTTCGTGTAAATTTCCTTCAGTCGTGAAATGGCTTCATATCCGTCTCTAATATTGTCAGGTGCTTCACTCCATACAATATCAGCAGGAATCGCCTTCAAATCATCTTCAGTAAGTCCATATTCAGCAGGATCTAAAAGGTGTGAATCCTTTTCTATGTCACCTAAAGCATTTGTTTCAGCAGCGAGATGTCCGTAAGTACGGATGTTCTCGACTAGTTTGACTGCAGCGACCACCTTCTTCATTGTCGCAGCATCCTGTTTCATTTCGCCATGATTAGATGAAGGCGTTGGACCAACTTCATCTTCTGAAGTAGGTGGAGGTCCCCATTTATCGAAAATTTCTTTTAAGTTAGGTTCGACCGAATCAGGGTCAGATTTGTATTGGTCATACAATTCGATCGCATAGCCAAGGTTTGGGCCGGATAATCCCTGCCACGGCTTCTCGTTGTTTGGTCCTTTTGTAGCCATTTCATAATACCCTCCTAGTACATATGGTTTAACACTTTTTTGACCATTTTCATTCGTCTTTAATTAATAAGAAATGACAAAGGTTTTCGAAGCATAATCTACTCTTTAGAATTCCTTATAATGCAGTAAACTAAACTTCCTAGACCATAGTAACATAACAACGCTTTCAATGGACTAGAAAGAATTCAATTTATGATAAATTTCGAACAAAAACGACATTTAACATAATATAAGGGGGATGACTTACGTAAGTCATGCCCCCTTATATTCTTTCGTGAGTATTTTATGATATTTGGTATCTTTCCGTCACTTTCTTGTTCAGCTTACAGCACAGCGGTTTGGTCCTACTTCCATCTCTTGCTTTTCCTCTTCGTCAGGGTCTTGTTGGCCCATGTTCGTTTTGCGGATCTCTTCGTGGCTGTTAGGTTGTGGTGGCAGGTTGTCTGTTACCATGTGGTTGAATGTTTCAGCGTCTTCAATTTGTAACCGTTCATTCTTCTTATATAAGTCCTTTAATTTATCATGTACGCTACCATCTTCATTCATCTCACTCATCTCTCCAAAATGACCAGGTAAAACAGTCAAGTCATCAGATAGTTTCTCGTACCGCTCATAAAGGGTCTTCCGAAGGTCATCAACCCATTTATCCGCTTTTCCAGCAAGATCAGGGCGTCCGATTGATTCGACGAAAAGGATGTCACCTGTTAATAGGTATTCATCATCGACGAGCAAGCTTGTACTTCCTTGTGTATGTCCTGGTGAGTAGATTGGATTGATGATCGTGTCGCCGATGCTGATGTGTTCGTTTTCCTTAAGAGACTGATAAGAGAAAGTGACTCCTTCATCATCGCTAGGTGGGAACCAATAGGATGCATCTGTTGCTTTGGCGAGTGAGTAACCTCCCGAGATATGGTCTGCGTGAAGATGTGTGTCCATTACGGATTTAATCGTCCATCCTTTATCGTTCGCAAAATCCTGATAAACATCAATCATACGATTGGAATCAATGACGGCTGCTTCACCATTTGATTCGATAAGATAAGACAAACAACCTTTTCCGATCCGTACGAATTGATAGATGGAAGCGCCCTTTGAAGTATTCCCGATTTTGATCGGTTCAAGGTGTTCACTCCAAGCAGTCATTCCACCTTCTACATACGTAATGTCTTCTACTCCAGCTTCTTTCAGGTGATCTACAGCTTTTTGGGATGAAACCCCTTTGGCACACATGACATAAATCGTCTGATCGCTAGGGAGTTGTTTCTTGACCCCTTCTACATCCTCTTTTAATTCATTAAACGGTATATTCATACTTCGTACCGACGTACCTTCTACGGACCAGTCTTCGTAATCCTCTTGTTTCCGTACATCAAGAAGAAATACATCTTCCTTTTTCAAAACCTTTTTTGCAAGCGTGTCCACAGAAATAGGTTCCAGAGCCATGATATCAACCTCCTGGTAATTCATTTCATTGAAATAGTTTGCCCTTACCTGTCTTATAAATGCTTACATTTTGATGATACCCTGGTCCGTATTAAGAAAAACATTCTATGATACAGATGATAACGAAAAAGCAGTTCCATCCTGTTCTACAAGGATTGAATATATAGGGAAGCAGGCTAATATGCTGGCTTATTATTTTGCAAGAAAACAAGCAGCCTTGACATACAATAGCTTAAGCATATGACGATTCCTACTTGAAGGAGGTCTTCTTGATGAGGCAGAACAATATGTGGGAGCCCGCTGCTACAGCCATCAATCGGAGTCTTTATGGGGAATTGATGGTTTGTTCGATGAGTACGCAATTATTCTATATCCCAGAGACAGCAAATTTGAAAGGAAACGAGCAGATGCATACTCACCTGGTTCCTGCTTCTTACCACCGTGTGACAGCATCCGGGGCTGCACTACGTTTAATGAATGGCAATACATCAGAATCATTACTTCAAACCTATATTGGTTGTATCAAAAACGCTGAAAAGCAGGATAAGGAAGTAAGAAGCAATCTCATGATCATGCTCGATGATTCACCAAACTCCTATAAAACCTTCATTGAAACAATCATTCGTTGGCAAGATTATGCTGAATTTCATTTAGAAGATGCGAAGCAATCTGCCATGAAAATCACAGGGGACAATGTTTGGTAGGAGGATTAAAATGGACTGGGCAATTGTTTGGCATTTCAGTTCCCAAACCAAAAGAAACCTATTGTTTAATAAAAGCGGGTGACCATACCGTTCAAGTACAGCGGTGTTGGTCACTTTTTTACTTTAATAAAGACGTATCCACTAAAAAATGGTATAATAATAGACAGAAATTTCAAAAAATAGAAAGGTGGTATGAGATGCATTCATTTGATGAAGAACAGAAAATCTTCATTTACACTGGACCTGATGGCTCTGGGCGTAAAACGTTGGCAAGAATGGTGGCGACTGTCTATGATATGGAAACGGTACTTTCCTATACGACAAGGAGTCCAAGGCATTACGAAACGGATGGGAAAGACTACCACTTTGTAAGTGAGGAAACGTTTCAAAAGATGAAGCAGAATCGTGAATTTATTGAATCTGTCGATATAGATGGATTTCAATATGGGATTCGCGAACAAGAGATCAAAAATGCATTCAAACATCATCGACTCCTCTATTTAGCACTCAATCCTGAAGGTGCCGATAAATTAAAGCAAATGTTCGGGGAGAAAGTGATCCGTATATTTGTATACGCAGACAGGGATACCGTCATACAAAGGCAAAAAGAACGGCAAGATAGCGACTCAGATATCACAAGACATATGAACCATTATGATGAAACAATGTCCTATAAGACAAAGTGTGAGCATACATTTGAAAATTACGACCTGCCACAGGTTTCCTACCAAATCAGTGAGTTGGTTGAATCATATCTTGACAGAGATTATATTGAATCAGATTATTAATACAAAGAGGGTGACCCAAAATCTTGAGAAATGATTTTGGTCACCCTCTCTACGTTTATTCACTGTTAACAGATATTAACTCGTGTGTGATTCTTGTCTCTTTCTTTCCCAGTTGATCAAACCGCCTTTCAAGACGATATCCACTTGTCGCTCTGATAAATGATGCTCGATTTTAAAACGTTTATCTTTCTTTTTCAGCTGAACGGTCAATTCATTACCAGAATTCAACTGTTCTTTCACATCAACAATCTCCAAAACATCCCCTTCTTCTAAATCCTCGTAGTCCGATTCATCAAGGAATGTAAGTGGGAGTATGCCGAAATTCACAAGGTTCTGCCAATGGATACGCGCAAAATCCTTGGCAATCGCCACCCTTAGACCAAGGTAACGTGGGGCCAATGCAGCATGTTCGCGACTTGACCCTTGACCATAGTTGTAACCACCAATAATGGCATGGCCGCCTTTATCACGCACGTCCATCGCGCGTTCGTGATACGATTCATCCACTTGTTCGAAGGTGAATTTACTGATTTCTGGGAGATTGCTTCGAAAAGGTAGTACACGTGCGCCACCGGCAAGAATCTCATCTGTCGAAATATTATCCTTCATCTTCAGCAGGACTGGGATCTCTATTCGATCTGGTAGTTCTTCCATTTCAGGTATAGAAGCGATGTTCGGCCCCTTCTCTAATTCCACTGTTTGTGATTCCTCTTTAGACAGCGGCTTTTCAAGCAGGGCGTCATCAACTGTCGGTTGGTCCTTATCTATCACTTTTGGGTAATCCATATCTAAGCTGCGTGGGTCCGTGATTTCACCTGATAAAGCAGAAGCGGCTGCAGTTTCAGGGCTGCATAAAAAGACACTGTCCTCTTTCGTACCTGATCGACCCGGAAAGTTTCGAGGTGTTGTACGCAAGCTGTTACGGCCTGTTGCAGGAGCTTGTCCCATACCGATGCATCCGTTACACCCCGCCTGGTGCAGTCTCCCTCCTGCTGTCAAAAGACTTCCGATATGTCCGTCATCAACTAGATCACTTAACATTTGTCTTGAGGTCGGGTTAATATCAAACGAAATACCTCTGGCGATTTTTTTGCCCTTCACGATTTCAGCAGCTATTGCGAAATCCCTGTAACCTGGGTTAGCCGATGAACCGATATAGGATTGATAAATCGGTTCTCCGTCAACCTCTCTTACAGGTACGACATTTCCAGGGCTTGATGGTTTAGCAATTAAAGGTTCAAGTTCAGAAAGGTCAATTTCTTCATATTCATCATATTCAGCACCTTCATCAGCTACGAGTTCAACCCAATCCTCTTCCCTTTCCTGGCTTTTAAGGAATCGTCGCACTTCATCGTCAGACGGAAAAACCGTTGTTGTCGCGCCAAGCTCTGCACCCATATTCGCGATGACATGTCGGTCCATCGCCGAAAGGTTTTCCAATCCAGGTCCATAGTATTCAATGATTTTACCGACGCCACCTTTTACATCGTGACGCCGTAACATCTCGAGGATGACGTCCTTGGCACTCACCCAATCTGGCAGTTCTCCTGTCAATTTGACTCCCCAGATTTCCGGCATCTTGATGTAGATCGGTTCACCAGCAATCGCCATCGCTACATCAATTCCGCCAGCTCCCATGGCCAACATTCCCATACAGCCATTTGCGCATGTATGACTGTCCGATCCTAATAATGTTTTACCAGGTTGAGCTAACCGTTGCATATGCACAGGGTGGCTAACACCGTTGCCAGGTCGACTGTAATATAATCCAAATCGCTTGGTTGCACTTTGTAAAAAGACATGATCATCGGGGTTTTTACTATCTTCCTGGATAATATTATGGTCTACATATTGTGCGGACACTTCAGTCTTTGCATAATCCAATCCCATTGCTTCCAATTCCAGCATTACCAATGTACCCGTAGCATCCTGCGTGAGGGTCTGGTCAATTTTCAGTCCGATTTCACTTCCAGGACGCATCTCTCCAAATACCAGATGGTCCTTGATCAGTTTTTGCGAAACGTTCAATGCCAATGGAATTCCCTCCTTCATGATTTACGAACCCATAGTCTATAAGTCCTGTTCCCCAATGAAGGAGGAATTAATCGTAAGTATAAAATTTAAGGCATGCTTGCAATTCTGCGTTTTCGCTCTAATAAAAATAACGTTATTACAATGCCGTTTAGACTTATAAAAGCCAAGGTAAGGAAAACAACGTTAACAGAAGACTTCAGCAAAATCGATACGACAGGAGGACCGAGCGCTACTCCGATAAATCGAGTACTGCTATAAAACGACGTGATCGTCCCTCGCTCTTCTTTTTCAATCCCTTCTGTAATCAATGCATCCAGACAAGGTAAGGCAATGCCGATTCCTAATCCAGCAATAGATAAAATAAGGAGAATCATGAAAAGACGATCCACCCATACCATGCTAAACAAGGAAAAA
This sequence comes from Pseudalkalibacillus sp. SCS-8, assembly GCF_040126055.1. Taxonomy (NCBI): domain Bacteria; kingdom Bacillati; phylum Bacillota; class Bacilli; order Caryophanales; family Fictibacillaceae; genus Pseudalkalibacillus; species Pseudalkalibacillus nanhaiensis. Next base: position 1,978,431 of record NZ_CP143541.1, on the reverse strand, counting down.
GTCGTGATTACTCCACCTGACAGAACCAAGTGGTGCATGAGTGTGGTTTCTTTTCCAATTTTCCTACCTGTCACATAAGAGGCTAAACAAAGTATGAGAAGGGGAATCGCAAGGTAGATCCCTTTCATCACACCTTTAATGTTGTAGGTCGACTCTAATACCAAGGACAAATAGATTAAAAATCCGAATAACACGAATGTATTGATGCCACCAATGATTAAGACACCTGAAAGCCAGCCTTTGTTACGCGAGAAGGTCTTCTTGATAAGCTTTACGAAGGCTGCAAAAGGAATCGGTTCGTTCTCTGCCTTAGGTGGTTTTACAAAAAGAATCATAAAACCGATTGCCACTAATGAAAGGATTGGAACTGACCAAAAAGGGATATGCCATGCCCAAATGGCAAGAAATGCGCCCAATATCGGACTTAGAACTTTTCCGAATGTGTTCGAGGTTTCAATCACTCCAAGACCTGCACTAACCTCTTCTTCGCTCTTGAAAAGGTCTCCTACTGTCGGAATAACGACAGGGAATGCTCCAGCTGCACCAGCGCCTTGTAAAAAGCGTCCAATAAGAATCATGCTGTAGGGATCCTCCATTGCAATCGAAGCCCATCCACACAAGATGCCACCGATTCCTACAAGGATCAGACTTGGTATAATGATTTTCTTACGGCCGAAGTGATCAGATAAATATCCCGCAATTGGAATCAAGAAAATCGCAACAACGGAATAGATGGTAATGATAAGGCTGGATTGAAAAGAGGAGATGTTAATTTCTTTTTCTATAATCGGCAACACCGGAATGAACATGGAGTTGCCGAGTGTCATCAATAGTGGAATAGAAGCTAATGCGAATAGTGCCCAAATGTTCTCTCTCATCGTGGTCCGCTCCGAATAGGATAGTTGGATTCATATCTATGCTTTCAACATTTTTACCTATCAGAATGTAAATATGCATGCTGTAAAAATTGGATTAGGATGGTGTGTCCGATATAATGGAGAGTATAAGATATAAAGGGGAAATGAAAGTTGAATTCAAAAGATCTTGAAAAGAAAATCATTGATAATTATCAGAAAGACGAGCATATGATGATTCTGGTCTTTGCCCAATGGTGTGTCAATCATGACCTGGATCCACATGAAGTATATGTAAGAGCATATCCTGATCAGGAAAAAAATCCTGCACTTCGACAAGCCATCGAACTGACCGTATCGAAGGAAGAAGCTGAATCCATTCCAGATCAAACTGTACTCGGTGTTCTGTCGTTATTCGGCAATGATGATCTCGCTATTGTCGTTAACGAAGAAATCGAGAATCGAAAGCAAAATAAGCAATAAGGATTTAACATATGTGACGAGCCCGACAATAAAAAAGAGGATGACCGGATCATTAAATAGACATTCTGGTCACCCTCGTTCTCTCGTTAAAACCCCGTGAAACCACCGAAAACATTGTTCGTTAAATAAGACGTAATCAGCGTCATCCAATCCATGTAGAGAACGATTCCCATTAGAATCATGGTGTAGCCCCCTACCTTCATAAATGTGCGATTATGCCGCTTTATCCATTTCATTTTTCCAATAAAGAATGCCATAAAGAAAAACGGGATTGAAAAGCCGAGAATATAGGCCAGCATATACATTAGCCCTGCTCCGGGGTTTGAGACACTCAGTGCAAGTACAGCTGCTAAAATTGGACCGGTACAAGGTGTCCATCCGGCAGCGAATCCTAGACCGATTGCACTTGAACCGAGATAACCTGTCGGACGGTTACGGAAAGTCACTTTCTTATCCATCATCAAAAACTTCGGTTTGAAGACTCCCAGAACGACTAACCCCATCAAGACAACTAATATCGCTCCAAGCTCTCGTATCAAATCATTATATTTCAGAAACAGGTTTCCAAATACCGATGCTGATAAACCAAGTGCAATGAAGATGAGTGAGAAACCTAATAGGAAAAAAAGGGTATGCAAGATGGCACGTTTTTTCAACATCCCATTTCCTTCTTTCAGCTCATCAACTGACACCCCGGTTATATAGGATAAAAAGGCTGGATACAACGGTAAACAGCATGGCGATATAAAGGAGAGGAAACCTGCACCGAATGCTAAGAAAATATTTAAGTCCGTCATGCTTTCCCTACTTTCTATGAAGAGTACTAATCAATCGAAAGAGACCTCGGTTCCCGAGATCTCTTCTCAATCATTCCATTTCAAGGGGTTTGCTTTCCCCTTCATCTGCAATTTCATTCCAGGTTTCCCCTAGGTCCTCCGTTAGGAAAATATCTTTGTTTCCGGTAGCAAGAGCGATCGTTTCCGAATTTGTAGGATCCTGTGCAATATAGAGAATATAATCTTCCTTTTCTACCGGATTGAAGAGGATTTTTTGGTCCTTTGATCCAAGGTCGTACGTCATGAGCATGATACCGTGCTTTTGATGCTCATTCATGCCTACTCCACCTACAATCAGATTTCCACCTTCATTAAAGTTGATTGCAGTCACTTGAACATTTTCAATCACCTTTTTGAATGTCTTACCAAAGTCTTCAGACAGATAGACACCTGTCTGGGTACCTATGGCCACTACATTTTCCTTATCAGGATGTACGGTCATTGATGTAGGATTGTCATCTAGACCTGTCATTTCAGATTGAGTCCATGATTTCGTGTCATCCAGTGAATAATAAAGGCCTATTTCATCCATTTTGGAATTTTGTTTAGGATTGAATACATAGATAGCATGGGACCGGTAACCGACAGCCATTCCGTGGAAATCCATTTCTCCGTATAGATCCAACGGTTCCAACTTTTCATCTGTATTTGTATACTTGACTACACCTAAAGGATTTTTTCGATTTGAGCCAGGTGATGGATGACCGCTGCTATAAAATCCATCGTCCACTTTCGAAAAGCCCATGTAATCGTTCTTCTCTATGTCAGCAACTGACCAACTTCCATTTTCAAACACTTTGATACCATCATGTGCTGGTACGTATAATTGTTGGCCATTATCAGTAAATGCTAAACCGTGGATGTCCGGAAAAGATACGGATTCGCTCTCTCCGTTTGTGAAGCCTTTCATGCCAAGGGAAATGACAAGAATAATCGTTGAAACAATCGCTAACCAAATAAAATATTTGTTCTTTTGTGCCAGCTTCTTTCTGCGATTTCTCCCTTCGCTCGTCTTCACATGCGTTCCCTGCATTTTCTTCCTGGTGAAGTAGATCAACACTGCAAACAACACAATTAAAAATATAGCGAAAATACTTGTGTAATCGAGTAGATTATCGATTAACAATTCTTTCTGATGCTCTTCTTCCGTCCCGTGAGCGAACGCTTTGGTAGGTAAGATGCTGAATATCGTGAGTATATAGAACAGAGATCGGATAGATTTCATTCTTTCGTTCCTTTCTTTTTCTCTTTAAGTAATAGAAGTAAATAAACAAGTCCAACGAGTAGTAAAGGGACTCCCATGAGCAAACATAAGTGTATGAATGTAAAGAAATAAGTATGCATCGGCTCCGGGCCCAGCATATGAGTAGCCGAAATCGTCAGACAAATAATACCTAGCAGAATGATAAAAATAACTAAGAACCATTCTCTTGCTTTCATGGTGCCTCCTTATGACGTAGAAAGTGGAAATGACAGAGTAAACTTCGTACCCTTGTTCATTTCACTTTCAACATTAATGGTCCCATTTTGTAATTCGACCAATTGTTTTACAATGGTTAACCCTAACCCTGTGCCGCCTAATTTTCTTGATCGAGATTTGTCCACTCTATGGAAACGTTCAAAGATATATGGAAGTTCCTCTGGTGGGATGCCGACACCTGAGTCTTCAATTTCCACAATGAGTTTTTTTGGAGTAGCCCATGCACGGAACTGGATACTACCCTCTTCTGTTTCTGTATAACGAACTGCATTTTCGAGTAAGTTGGTTAGAATTTGCTCGATTCGATGACCGTCTGCAAAGATTGGTGGTAAGTTTTCTTCAATGGCAGACTCCAGTTCAATATTTTTATCTTGTAATTTGATTTTTATTTTCAGGAGTGTATTTGTGAATAGTTCATTAAGATCGAGTTTTTCACGATTCAACTCTACTTTTCCTTCTTCCATTTTTGATAAGTCGAATAAATCTTCAATAAGTCGGATCATTCGTTGTGTTTCCTCTTCAATAATGGTCAAATACTGATTCTTTTCTTCTTCAGATTGATATAACTCTTTACGAAGTACAGTTGCATAACCATTGATATAAGAAATCGGTGTTCGTAACTCGTGCGAAATATTCGCGAAAAATTCCTGCCGATTCGTCCGGATCCGATGGATGTCTCTAGCAAGATCATTGATGGCTTTACCGAGAGACCCTAACTCATCCTTCGACGATAGTTTAAGGCGAACATCAAGATTTCCTTTTGCAATTTCTCTGGTCGCTTTCTCCATTTCCAACAATGGATCAGATAATTTTCTTGAAGCGATGAACGTAAATCCGAGGGCAAGCAAAAAAGCACCTATTCCAGACAGAATGAGAAGATCTTTTACTTTTTTTATGGACTCCTGGATCCCGTCTGTTGAACCTAATACAAAAATAGACCCTATATGTTCACCGTCTTGGTATATCGGGTGACCAGATCCTAGATAGGTCTTCTCGTCTTCTTCTTCCGAAAAGGTTTTACTCAATTTCCTGCCTGCTAATAACTCTTTCTTTTCACGTTTCGTGAATGAAGGGTTCTGTATCCCAGAATTCACAATCACTTCACCAGTTGGTCTTACGATGATGACTTCTTTATTCGTAAGCTCTGCAAGAGTTTCAAAGATACTCAATATCTGTTGGTCGTCAAGTGTCTTTATCGTACTCGCATATTTAGCAGAAAGCTCATTGATTTCCTCTTTTATTTCACTGTAATAGAAATTTGAAAAGATTTGGCTCGTCACATATCCTAAAGGAATGAGTACAACCAAGAAAAGAATAATGATGGTACCGCCCAGCTTTAATACGATTCGGTTGAATTTCATTGTTCTTCCTCGACATTATTGAACTTATACCCTACTCCCCAAACCGTCTGTATCGGGTTATAGCTCAGGCCGGCTTTACGGAGTTTTTCACGAACATTTTTTACATGAGTATCCACAGTTCGTAAATCTCGATAATCATCAAGTGACCAAATTTGATCCAAAAGCATATCACGGGTGAAAACTCTTTTCGGTTGTTTGGCAATCAAATACAATAAATTGAACTCTTTCGGAGTTAACTCCACATGCTTATTTTTTATTCGGACTTCTCGACTATCATAGTTGACCGTGAATTGAGGTAATGCGAGATTTTTGCCCACTTCTTCGTCAGTGTTGTGTATTTTATTTCTGCGAATAAGTGCCTTCACTCTCGCCACTAGCTCCTCTGGTGCAAATGGTTTGACCAAATAATCATCCGCACCTAGATTCAACCCTTTTACTCTGTCTTTAACATCATCTCTTGCCGTTAACATTAGAATAGGAATGTCCTTAAACTCTCGAATGGATTTACATACCTGCCAGCCATCTATTTCTGGCATCATGATATCAAGAATCACTAAGTCATACCTATGGGTACATACAAGATCAATTGCTTCCATACCATTCGTAGCTTCATCAATCTGGTAGTTTTCACTTGATAAATAAATTTTCAAAAGGTTCCTCATGTTCCATTCATCATCAACAACTAATATCTTGCCAAGCATAACCAACCCTCTTTGCTCCGTATTCTGTTCAAATTGTAGTAGTAAAGTGTGAATTTTGTATGGAGATATTTCAATTGTTGTAAAAAACAACGAATCATACAAGCCTTACCTCCGATTATGCCTGAATCGGAGAAAGGATGATCTGATTAAAAAGTCGATCAACTGTTACTTTGAATTCTTCAATTCCTTTTTGTAAAAAGTATTGACGAACTTCAGCCGGCAGATAGAGTGTCCCATCTCGACCAATTATACTGACCATACAATCTGGAGCAAGCTTGTCATTCTCGATTATAATATGGTTTTGATTCCTTTCTATTTTCACCAGATCACCAATTTGGATATTCAGTTCATTCCGCCATTTTTTCGGGATGATAAACATGCTCCGTGAATGGATATTAAAGAATTTTACAGGATTTTTCATGTTACTTAACCTTCCCTCTTGATAATCTGTTTTCGCATCCCTACTATACCTTTTAAATTTGTAGATTGTATGGAGATTTTGAGAAATAGGAAAAGGCTGACATAAAACGTTTATGTCAGCCTCCCTCCACTACCCTTTAAATAGCTTGGCATTTATGGCAACCACCACTGTACTTAATGACATCAATACAGCACCGACTGCGGGACTCAGGACAATTCCAACAGGATATAAAATACCTGCTGCTAAAGGTAACGCAACGATGTTATAGCCTGTCGCCCACCATAGGTTTTGTATCATCTTCTTGTAGGTAGCCTTAGAAAGTTCGATGATGGAAACGACATCTTCAGGATTACTTTTTACTAGGATGACATCCGCTGTCTCCATGGCAACATCTGTTCCTGCCCCGACTGCGATTCCGAGATCGGCATTAGCTAATGCTGGCGCATCGTTTACGCCATCACCTGTCATCGCTACTTTAAGGCTCTTCTTTTTAATCTCATTAATTTTGTCAGCTTTCTCGTGTGGAAGGACTTCAGCGTAAACTTCATCCAAATTCAATTGTTTTGCTACCCAATGGGCAACCTTTTGATTGTCACCGGTCAACATGATTGACCGAACATTCATATCCTCAAGCTTTTTGATTGCTCTTTCCGCACTTTCACGGACTTGGTCTGCTAACGCAATCATGGCAGCCAACTCATTCTCGATCAATACAAATATAACGGTTTTGCCTTCTTCGGACATGCGATTGAATTCCATTTCATTAAATGAAATGTTCTTTTCTTTGACATATCCAGGACTTACCCCAGCGATGTCTTTTCCGTTCACCTTTCCGATAAGTCCTTTTCCTGTCATATATTCGAATTGATCAGGCTCTTGGATTTTAATATTTCTCTTTTTCGCTTCTGCTACAATCCCACTTGCAATTGGATGCTCGGACTGGCTTTCGAGTGAAGCGATTAATTCTAGTACTTCGTCTTCTTTCATATCATTCTCGATGATGATATCTGTCACGCCGAATTTTCCTTCAGTCAACGTACCCGTCTTATCAAAGACAATCGCATCCAAGTTACGGGCCCCTTCGAAACTTGCACGATTACGAATGAGCAAGCCTCTTTTTGCAGATAAGGCAGTAGAGCGAGCGACCACTAGAGGTGCAGCTAATCCTAGAGCGTGGGGACATGCAATAACCATAACCGTAACCATTCTTTCCAAAGCGTAGGAAAATTCATATCCGATAGCTAACCAAGTAACAATTGTGATGAGACCAGCTAACAGAGCTGTATAGAACAACCACTTCGCTGCTCGATTTGATAAATCCTGCGTTTTGGACTTCGAATCCTGTGCCTCCTTCACCATATCAACCACCTGGGAAAGATAGCTTTCTTCACCCGTTTTTTCAACTTTCACGGTCAATGAACCTTCCCCATTTATGGAACCTGCAATTACAGGATCATCTTTTTTCTTTTCAACGGGTACAGACTCTCCTGTTAACATCGATTCATCAATGGAGGTTTGCCCTTTTTGGATAACGCCATCAACTGGAACTTTCTCTCCGGGCTTGATCAAGACTTTGTCCCCTTTTACAAGCTCTGAAACCGGAACTTCTTTTGTTTCGCCATTCTCATCAATCAAATGGGCTTCTGATGGCATCATCTTCACTAATTCTTCTAAAGCTCTGGAAGCACCCATGATTGACTTCATTTCAATCCAATGTCCGAGTAACATGATATCGATTAGCGTAGCGAGTTCCCAGAAGAAGTTCTTTTCTGAAAGTCCAAATATGGCTAATGAACTATACCCATACGCAACGACAATTGCCAAGGCAATCAAGGTCATCATTCCTGGGTTGCGATCTTTGAATTCATCGAGCGCACCTTTAAGAAAAGGCCATCCACCGTAAAAGAATACAAATGTCGAGAGAAGAAACAGGATCATCCTATCCCCTGTAAAGTTTACCTGGAAGTTGAAGAATTCCTGGATCATTGGTGAGAGGATGAGTATTGGTATTGTGACCACTAGGTTAATATAGAAACGTCTCTTAAAATCTTCTACCATATGGGCATGGTGATCGCCATGATCATGGTCATGACCATGCGAGTCATGATCGTGATGCCCATCATGATGATCAGTTTGTTCATGATGCTTGTCTTCCTTATGTGAATGGTGATTAGACATACATTTACCCCCTATCGGTATAAGTTCTTTATTTATCTTTTGCCCTATATGCTGGTGGGATAAACTTTCTACTTATCTATAGGGTTAAAAAAAGTGAACTCAAAAATGAGTTCACATCTGCTGTCATTATGTAATTCCTAGGTCCTCTTTTAATTGAGCAATGGTATACCGGTTCAGGAACTTCGAAAAGTGTTCCCTTCTTTTCCCGTTCTGGCGATAGATCTCTAGAATTTGGTCTACCAGACTATAAAGCTGTTCCGGCTCTAAATTTTTTTGAAATAATTGCCCTGTTTTAGCATCCATACCATTTGCCTTACCGCCTATGTACAGATCATAGCCCTTTTTCTGCTTGATGACACCGATGTCATTGATCAAGGGTTCGCCGCAAGCATTGGCACAACCTGTATAAGCAGGTCGAAGGGTGAACGGCACATCTTGGCCTGCTATTCGTTCATTCAACTCTTTCGCAACAGGCATGCCTTCTTCTTCCTCACCCTTACAAAAGCTGCATGTGCGTAGACTTTTCACATAACGTCCTACCTTGTATACGCTTAATCCACAATTCTTAAACTCTTCGATTACCTGATCAACTTTCTCTTCTGCAACTTGTACATAAAGCTGTTGAAATGTGGTCAGTTCGATTTCCGTATCATCATCCAAATAATTAGCAAGTACCAGTAGTTTTTTCGGTGTAAGCTTCGATCCAAAACCAATTCCAGGATTGACGGCTAAAGTAAGCTTCTTAGTAGTGGTTGTCATCGTATATCTCCTTTAGTAACAATCATTACCGATAATATACTATACCTCCGTAGTGTATTCAACATAATTGTATGAATTTTCCGCATGTTATATTGGATTATATGGTCCAATACGTAATCGTATCTAGAATACCAATCAGTATAATGAATACGCCTGCAGTTTTTTGGATGATTGAACCAATTCTACGACTTTTTTTCAATAAATTTCGGTTGATTTCGAAATACCACATTAAAAATAGGATTAGAACGACGGGAATTGAAGTACCGATCGCAAATACAGGAGGAAGAGCCATTCCATACGACGTTGATAAAACGATCGGCATAAACATACCAAAAAACAATAAGAACATCGTCGGACAGAATCCTAATGAAAAAAGGACACCCATTAAAAATGAACCGCTTTTTCCATCCGTTTTAATTCTGGAATGATTGAAAGCAAGACTCCATCTTAATGGAATGATTCCAACCATGAATAGTCCGATAAAGATAAAAAGCGGTCCAACCATTTTACGGACCCATGGTAAAATGCCGGTCATGGATTGTTCGATGCCACTTCCAACTAGTAAAACAACAAGGCCAAGAGTTGAGAAGACCATAATCTTCCCTAAGATGAACGAGAATAGTTGACTCCAAGAAACCTCCTTTTGAAGAGAACGATTTCCGTAAATCGTTATCGCACCAATATTGCCAGTTAATTGACAAGGCGCAACTGAGCCGAGAATCCCTAAGAAAAGTGCAGAAAGAATCGGAATTCCTTCCGTATTGTATACAGCATTAATAAGAGGATCATAGAATAACCTTGTTATATTTGTGAATAATTCGTACATGTGGAACCACTCGCTATAAAAAGATTTCAAAGGCTGACACGTATGTTTCGGTCAGCCCTTGATGTTTGAGGATATTTTATTCAGGTTGATTGTCTACCTCAGGATCAGGGGTAAATGTCGACTTGTATCCTTTATAATCCACTTGAGTGACCATTCCTTGTGATGCATGGTGTAAGTCATGACAATGGAACATCCAGTTACCAGGATTATCGGCTTGAAAGGCAATGGTGTATTCTTCACCTGGTTTTATGTTAATTGTATCTTTCATTAATGGGGAACCTTTTACTTCCATTCCATTCTTGCTAAGGATTTGAAAGAAGTGTCCATGTAAATGCATGGGATGATCCTCATCCGGTGATGTATTCCTCATGGTGACTTTAATCTTGTCACCTTCCTTCACGGATAGCCGATCAATATTTGGCCACTTTTCACCGTTAATGGTGTAATAAGTACCTTCCCCATTTGTTTCAGTACCAAGGTCCATCGTATACGAAAAATCATAGTCTTGTTCCAATGTAAAAGCACGTTTAGATGAAGGTTTTCCATAGGTCAGCATGTTAACCGTTTGAAAAGCCGCTTTTTCTTTACGATCATCTTTCTTTTCACCATTAGCGGTCAGCCCTTCATATTGGATGAACGTTCTCATTCCTTTGGAGGCTTCGTTTTCGCCATGTGCTTCAATCGGCCAGGTACCTGGTTTGTCCGCTGTGAATTCGATATCATAACGTTCTCCCGGTGCGATTTCAATCAATGAATCTTTTAAATTCTGGGGTTTATGGATGTCTTGTCCGTCAACAGCTATAATCTTGAAATCGTGACCATGTAAATGAATTTTATGGGACATGAACCCAGCATTAATAAGCCTTAGGCGTACCTTATCCCCTTCTTGGACGAGTAGTGGCTTACTTGAATCAGCCGTATTACCGTTTATGGTGAATACATCATACATACTCATATCATGAGCGGGTTGATTCGCATTCGTTTCCTGTTCTTGATTATCACTATGTCCGCCATGTTCACCATGTCCCATAGATGTCCCGGACCCATGTTCAATCCCTGAACTTGCCCATTCATCCAAAAGTAGCGTGAAGTCCTTATCATACACTTGTTTCTTATCCTTTGGCTCGACAATAAAAGCTCCATATAGACCTTTATCCACTTGTATAGCACCATTTTGATGAGAATGATACCAATATGTCCCTGGGACAGTTGCCTCAAATTCATACGTGAACGTTTCACCTGGTTGAACCGCATTCATCGTGACACCGGGAATTCCGTCCATTTCATTCGGAACAGGAACGCCATGCCAATGAATCGCGATAGGTTCTGATAACTCGTTCTTTAGATGAATCGTTAATTGGTCTCCTTGTTGAACGCGGATTTCCGACCCAGGTATTGAACCATTGAAACTCCATACAGGAAGCGTAGTGTCTTCATTAATACTAAAGTTTGTTTCTTCTGCGACGATGGTGAATTCAGTTGTACTGATTACTTCTGTTTCTTTCGTGTTCTTTGTTGAATTTGTTTTTTTCTCGTTTGTGCTCTCGTTCCCCATGTCATGTCCTTGATGTGATAGGGAATTGGAGCAACCTGCAATCAATAATAGAATTCCTGTAATGACAAGTACAATATACTTTTTCAAGCTAGCCACCCGCTTAAATGAATTTTTTAAACTACCGATCAAAGCCAACTTATATAGAGAGCTGCTACTTATTGTTTTTTCATCAACCTTTCAAAAGAATTTGCATCGCCAATATTCATTTTAAGAGGTAATTGTGAAGAATCTATGGTTTTTTTAAAATTAAAGGATCCATCTTTAGGATGTAGGATTGTTATCTGTGAAAGTCCAAATGGAAACTTTCTACCTATAAGAGCTATGGTAAAATGGGTGTGACAACATATTATCGGGTGGTTTTCTACATACATGGAAGATTTGATATTTCACACGTCGTTAATTCTATCTTATTTATTTTTGACTGGCTTTCTAATGAGCTGGAGAGAACAAGCCTTCAGTCCATTCATTAACAGAATCCTCATCGGAGTATCCTGTGGCATGATGGGGATTGTTTTGATGTACTTTTCAATTGAAATTTCAGAGAATGTCATTTTGGACTTACGACATCTCGTGTTGATCATTGCTGCATTGTTTGGTGGACCTGTATCTGCAATGGTTGCTGCTGTGTGTATAGCAAGTGGAAGAATCCTAATGTTTGGCGTAAATGAAGCTGCTCTACTCGTAGCTGCTCTGTTCCTCATTCTTGGGGCCGTTTACAGCTGGATTACCAGGCTGAGATTCAGCAATTATGTTAAAGGATTCCTCATGAATGTCGTTACACTTCCACTTATCTTTTTGACAATCCAGCATCTAGTGGATATGAAACAAGGCTTTGTCAGCACGATGTATCTCACCCTCTTATCCATTCCAGTGGGTTTTCTTACCGTAGCGCTAAGTCTTTATCTTCACCGTTATAATGAGTTGGTCAAAATGTACAAACAACAAGCGAATGTAGATTTCTTGACCGAATTGAACAATGTCCGTAAATTCGATGATGAAATGAATTTGTATAAGAAATATAAGTTACCTAAAGGAGAACGGTTATCGATTCTCTTAATTGATATCGATCACTTCAAACAAGTCAATGATACATATGGACACGAGGCCGGTGATGCTGTTTTAAGGCAGCTTGGTCAGCTATTGAAGGAGAACTCACGTAAAGAAGATATCGTCTCACGAAATGGTGGAGAGGAATTTTCTGTTCTTCTTCACCGGTGTCCGCTAGACCTTGTACAAGATATTGCTGAACGAGTTAGAAAGGCGGTGGAATCACACCCATTTGAATTGCCGGATGGAAGGTTGATTCATATGACGATTTCGATTGGAATCGCATCTTACCCTGACACCGTACAACACATTGATTCTTTATATAAGGAAGCAGATGAAGGTCTCTACCAGGCGAAACATCATGGACGGAACAGAGTTTGCATGAATTGAAAAAAAGACTGCCCAGCACGGGCAGTCTTTTTTAGATTGGTTCTGGAGTAGGCGTCGGTTCTAAATCGCCTTGTCCATACTTCGCTTCGATATTTTTTCGTATTTTCTTCAAATCTGTACCATTTTCATACTGAAATTTAGCCTCCCGGGCTATATTAACACAGATCCCTCAGCCAAGCCCCATGTTATCAAGGATTGCGACATTGTCCTCAACTTGATCGACGAAACAATCCGTATTACTCTCATGTCCTGCATCATGATGGCAACCACAGTAACAAGGTATGTAATCAAGGACTTCTGGATGTTTTACTGCAAAATCGTATGCTTCAATCGTTGCTGCATCTGCACCAAGTTCTTCAAGGTGAGACCAATCATGACTTTCCATATCATGGGTCATTGACGAATGTTCATCGTCATTACTGCTGCATGCGGAAAGTACAATTACACATACAAGAATGATCAAAGACAATTTCGTTTTCATGTTTTCTCCCCATACAAATTCGTCGTATGAGTTCAGTATAAGAGATATATTTGTAAATACAACAGAATTACGACATTTTTTGTTACTATTTCATGAAAATCATCATTTGGTATAGCGGTTTGCATAGCTGGATGCAACGAGGGATTCGGGTTTGATTTTAGCTTCGATGCCATGCGCTTCAATTCGCGCAACCATTTCAGCTACAAATTCCCTGGTTTTATTCTTCTTGCCTTTCCCAATATCCAAATGTCCCTCCATTACAAAGGTGGATCCCTTATAAACATGAGGAAGTACGATACTTATAAATTCATTTTTGAGCGGTTCATCAAAGAGAGCAGCGACCTCTTCGGTCAACGAGGTTTCATAGGAGATTTTCTGATGTAGGTTGTGGATTGGTTTAGGGTATCGGATTTTGCGATAACATGCCCATGCGCCCTTACCGACACGTTGCATGACGAGACCCGTTATGAAGATCGTTTCATTTTGATATACGTGGGAATCCGTACCGATCATAAGCTTATAGTTGCCCATCGGCTCTTTCTTCATGAATGTAATCATATGGTTACGTACTTCATTGAATGTCAAGTGAGCATAGGACAGATTCCTGAACACCATCGGCTGATCTGCAAAATAATAATGGTCGACCATATGTCCTTATCTCCTTTTTATTTTCTTGTCCATAATTTACCCAAAAAAGCTTTAGTTATAAAAATCATATGACAAAACTTGCTTCACATACATCTAACTGTACTCAAATTAAAAGATTATTGATTTACTAGTAGTTTATTCAGATGTGCAAATCAATGTGTGGGTAAATAAGCAATAAAAAGACTGACCCATAGAGTCAGCCTTTGAAGGACAATAGTATTGGAAAAAACAAGCGGTCTGCCAGAACTTTAATTCGTTTCTCTATTTGATCTGGATATGAAAGAATAAAGCATGTTGAAGGCCCACCCGACTTATGTATATCAAGTTCACACTTGATCGTGTCCTTGTAGCCCTCATCACTTGTAAATTGATTCCACTCATGAAGGATTCCTTTTGAGCCGACCGGCCAGAGAGAGACCCCTTCTATTTCACTCAGTCTTTTATACAAATCCAGTGGAGCGAGTTCGTCTGATTGATCAAGGACTTCCTGACCGATCAACGGTTTTCCGATGACAGCCCATTTACCTTCAATGGCTGGGGGCATAGGAGTTTTGGGCTTGGAACATCTACCGATAATAACGATTCCAAGCGCGGATTGACTCATTCCAAAGTTACTTTCTGTGCTCCCTGTGATCGGGACATCCGAGATGTGGAGTTCCTGCAGCCCGTTCGTTACTCCATTTTCGAGTTGGTCCCATTTGTCATCCCCACAGAAATTCTGGATGGTGATTGATATTGGTGTCCCCCCTGCAGCGATACACTCCATTACAGCCACTCGAAAGGAATAATAAGCTAGCGTCTCATAGTCTACTCTTATAGTGTCTTCCAACTTCTCCCCGATTGCCCCACTGTTATCACTCGTAACAATAAGGTAATCAACGTTGGTAATGGGATGGATTTGTGCGTTTCTCATGTTCCCAAACCTTTCACACTCTTGTCTTGCTTAAGGAAAACGAGTTTAGGTAAGACAATCAGTGCAACGATGAGATTGATCAGAGAGCCAATGAATAAGGATGGGAGAATACCAATGTAAAATTCCATACTAACCAAATAGATAAAAGGCATCGGTGCGAGGAACGTATTTCCGATCAAAAAGAAGAACGCTCCGTAAAATCGTTTACCATTTTGATAAAATTTACCGAACAGTGCGACGAGGAAGGCCATTTCAATTCCGATAAGAAGGTGAAGAAATCCAAGTGGCATTCCCCCAAGTAAAGCTGAAAGCAGATGCCCAAGTACTGCTACAAGTGCACCCGGGACAATTCCGAATAACGATACAGCGATTAGAGCGGGAATCATGTCTAATGCGATACTCCCGACGATTGCAGGGATTTTAAAAGATGCCCCAACTGCGGTTAATGCAATGAAGATGCTGATGGAGCTGATTTTCTTACTACTATTCATTTTTGGTTATCCTTTTCTTTCGAACTGAACACCTTGGCACTTCTGATATATTCGATATCCTTCACATGTAAACGGTGATTGATGACTCTTCCTAAAGCAAAGAAAAAATCGGATAAGCGGTTCAAATAGCGCAAGGTCGTAACTGATACATTCGGGTCATGCTTGGTCAATCGGACGAGAATCCTCTCCGCTCTTCTTGTAACCGTACGAGCAATATGTATTGATGCGGCAGGTTTTGTGCCTCCAGGTAAGATGAAACGTTCCAACGCAGGGGTTTCTTCCATGAAAGCATCGATTCTTTCTTCCAAGTAAGAAACCGATGGTTGTTTCAACTTACGTTCAGAATCGGTTACATTGGAAAGATCAGATCCACAATCGAAAAGTTCGTGTTGGATCTTTTCCAAGTCTTCAAGGATATCCTTAAATATCGAAGGATCTAATTCAGCCATTGCTTGACCAACGAAGCAATTGATTTCATCAACGGTTCCATAGGCTTCTACTCGAACGTCATCTTTATCTGTACGTCCGCCAATCAGACTCGTTTTGCCTGAATCCCCTTTACGTGTATAGATTTTCATGAGTCTTCACTCCTTTTTCTTTAAGTGTTAGATTCAATCCATTCCAAATGACATCCACCTGATCAGCGTTCGAGGTAATCGATTGATACCAACGTCCAGTTTGGTCACGCCAATCCCGTTCCCATTTCATTGATGGAACGATGCCTTTCGAGATGTCTGTTCCGATAATGATACACGTTCTGCTTTTCTCGTTCTCCCACACTAGCATCGCTTCAAGCCATTGCATCCAACTTCTGTCTGACCAATCTCCGAATTTACACTCATGTTTAATCCATGTTTCCATCCCTTCAACAACGACGATGGATTCATTAATCGACTTCCAGTGACCGGGAAGATCATCATGTTGGTAAGCTGAAAACCACTTATAGTCATTGGATTGATCCAATTGATAATACTCGGTCACCCATCTCCGTTTTCCGGTGAAGGCACCTCCTGTAACAAAGTGCATCGCGCACCCCTCCTAAGTTCTTTAACTTCAAATATAAGCTCAAAGCCTCCACCATGAGGCACTGTCCAGTCCCATGGATTTCTTATTTCAGGAGCATATGCAGTCAAAAACTCTCGAATGACGCCACTATGTGTAATGATCGCGATTCGGTTTCCCTTATTCACTGACATTACTTTGTTCCATCCACGAAAAATCCGGAATCGAAATGCTGCTAAACTTTCGCCATTCGGTGGTTTGCGATTTTCGAAGTCAGAAATCCACTGTTGATATGACGCATTGGATTTCAACTCTTCGTAAGTAAACCCTTCCCACTCTCCAAAATGGATTTCCCGTAGCTCTCTCATTTCTCTGTGGGTCCTGTTAGGAAAAAGGAGCTTTGCTGTTTCCACACAACGCCTAAGATCACTTGAAAAAATTTCATCAAACTCTTTATTGTAACGCTTTAAACGGCTTGCTTCAGATGGAATTAGACCCTGATCCCGCCAACCCGCATATACCTTTTTGCAATTGTCTTCTGTCATACCATGACGAAATAATGTAACAACCACACGCTCATCCATAAAATCGTTTCAATCCCTTCCACTGCTGCTCCCAGCACATCACCCGTCATTCCGCTAAACCAACGCTTGCATTTCAAACGAATGAACAAATAGGCTCCAGATGTGATGACGACCATTGTAAAGAAATGAATAAGAAGGTTCGGAGCCATTCCAATCCAAGCTGCTCCTATCATAGAAACGTATAGTGGATAAATGAAGAAAACCTGCCCACTAAACGATTTATGGAACATGTGTGCTAAACCTTCTTGCTTAGCTGGGGGTATTTGTAACAATAACCCCATTCCCAGTTTGCTTAAAAACGGAATCAATAGGATCGTGTAGAGCGTATTGTTTGAGTGAAGAGCGAAAATCTCGTAGATGAAGAAAAACTTCGCAGCGAGGATAAAGATGACGGAAAGAACACCGAAAGCACCCGTCCTGGGATCCTTCATGATTTCAAGTCTCTTATCATGATCCTGATAGGAAAAGTAAGCATCGCTTGCATCCATCCAACCGTCAAGATGAATGCCTCCTGTAAGCACGATCATGAACGCCCAAAGCAAAAATGAGATAGCTAATGTGGAGAAAGGGGTAAACTCCATCAAGATCGTGACCATTGAATAATAAATGATACCCTGAAACAATCCGAGTAACGGAAATGATTTGATCGCACTACTTAAATGTTGTTGATCCATAGGAAATTGTGTCCGAATGGGAATGGAAGTGAAAAACTGGAAATTAATGAGTAGACCTTTCATTTCCACCTACCTGCTTCCAGACATTTTATTTGGACCGGAGTGCAGGCTTCCACTAAAAAAGCTTGATCCGTAACCCTGACAAGATCTTGATGAACCTTTCCAAGAAGATGCTTGAAAGAAAATACAAGCTTATTTTCAAACAACGTATCGAAGGAAACGTCATTACTGACAATGATGAGGGTGTGACAACACATTCGTAATTTAAAAACATCCTTCAAAATGCCTTCTTTCATTTGAAGGATGGAATGCTTTCCACCATTAAACAAGAGGTTATTAACCCAATTTGTTAAGCAATCGATTAAAATGACATCTCTTTTAGTGAAATTTCCAGCTAATTTTCCGGGATCCATATGCTCCTCCCACGTTTGCCATCCATAGGATGAACGAGAAAATTTGTGCCTTATGATTCTGTCTTCCATTTCTTTATCACATGGTACGCCCGTGGCGATATAATGAAGTTTTCCCCCTTGTGATGATGCTACGTTTACAGCGAATTGTTCAGCAAAGCTGCTTTTTCCGCTGCGTACACCTCCACTGATGAATATGAGACGTCCCATGCTAGTTCACCTGTAACTTTCTTTTGAAATAATTCTGGATCGCTTTTGACGTACATTCATAGACGGCTTTGCTGATCACCTTTCCTAGAGGGGTGATCGTTCCAGCGAAAGGAATCTCTTTTCCTCTTTGTGTCGCAGCAATAAGGATGCTGTCCGTCGCTGTTCCTGTCGCGTAGGTTCCTGAAACAGGGTCTTTCACTTCGAGGTCATGGAGCACTTTGGTCTTTACTTCAGTTGCCGTCATCATACTCTGGATAAAAGCCTCTTCAGTCAATTGTCCGTTGATGAAAATCCACGTATTGATTGTGCCGGGTTGCAGGTTGTAAGCATGATCCGTTCCTCTCGAAGCGTCGATTGCATGGCCGACTCCTGCAGTGACCACAGCGAAGACTGAAAACGACTCCTCTTCTACGAATAGATAAGATAGGTCCTCGAGCTGGACTGCTGTCATCATACCTACGCACTCACTAGGCTCGTACCCATTCATACGCAAATAATCTGTCATTTCAGTACGGTGATCACTACAATCATAGTCCATTCCCACTCGCCTATTGACAAAGGTATCATGCCACCCTGTTCCCGAGCCGATCACTCCCGAGGACAGCGTCTTCAACGGGTATGGGGATTGCAGTACAATTTTCTCACTTGATACATTCAACAAGGACGAGTTGATTGGTGGGTCGATATCCCTCTCTATGGATGATTCAGGTAAAAGAACCAATTGTGGTGCAGGAACTCGTGGATGTGGTTGCTTTTGAATTTTTGTTTTATAGACGGACTGGATCCGGTCTTCCTTCAAGACCTCATTTGGCTTATGTTTAATGTTCATCTGCCCTTTTTCTAGTAACAACAGCTCATCACAATATAAACCAGCTAAATTCAAATCATGGAAGATGGAAATGACCGTCATGCCCCGCTCAATCGTCCACTCCCTTAATGCATCCAACAGCTCCTTCTGAAAAGAAAGATCAAGATGATTCGTCGGCTCATCCAGCAGCAGAATCTCGGGTTCTTGAGCCAAAGCTTGTGCAAGGAACACGCGCTGTTTCTCTCCTCCAGAAAGGGCTTGAATATCTTTCTCTTGAAAATGGCGGACGCCTGTTTGTTCCATAACACGCTGTACGATTTCCTCATCATGAACAGTCCATGACTGGAACCAGCCGTTTTGATGAGCGTATCTCCCTAGAGAGACCGTATCCTTTACAGAATAGGAAAAGCTTTCATTCGAATGCTGTGGAAGAACCGCAATGATCCTCGCTAACTCTTTTCTGGAGTATTGGTTGACCGGCTTCCCATTTATGCTGACAGATCCATAACTAACCGGGAGAAGGCCACTGATCATTTTGAGAAGTGTCGTTTTCCCGCTTCCGTTTGGACCGAGAATACCGAACATCTCTCCCTTCTGTACGTCGAAGGTTACATTTTCAATAACGGAATCACCGCCGGCATATCCTCCTGTTATCTTTTGAACGCTAAGCATCGTTATCCACTTCCTTCTGTTCGTCTCCTCATGAGGATGAATCCGAATACTGGAGCACCGATAAGAGCCGTGATGACACCGATAGGAAGCTCCGTAGGTGAAATGATGGTTCGTGCAAGCAGGTCGGCAAGAATCAAAAATCCACTACCTGTCATAATCGAAAGCGGTAGTAAATGTTTATGATCAGGTCCCCAAAGCAGTCTCGTCAAATGAGGGATTACGAGTCCGACAAAACCGATTGTTCCGGACACAGCTACTGCGGCACCAGTAAGGATGGAACCTGCTGTCAAAATGAGCAATTTCCGCCGCTGTACATCCACTCCTAGGTGATGTGCGCGATCTTCCCCAAAGGACATCGCGTTGAGCTCTTTTGCATTGAAAAGGAGAATACATGAACCGATGATCAAAAAAGGTAAAATGATCTGAATATACGCCCAACCACGCATCGAAACACTTCCGAGCAACCAGCCGATAATTTGCCTCAACTCATCACCCGTCAGTGCAATCATCAACGAAATGAATGCACCTAGAAAGGAGCTGAAGATGATCCCTGTTAGGATGATCGTTTCGACCTTCATCGACTTTTCAATCCTTTGCGCAAAGCTCAACACTAGTAGGATCGTCAGAAAAGAACTAACAATGCTGAGCAACGGCAAGGTAAAGGATTCGACCCATGGAATCGATAGTTGGAAGAACAATGTCACCACCGCTCCAACTGATGCGCCTGATGAGACCCCTAACGTATAAGGATCAGCGAGTGGATTCCGGAGTAACCCTTGAAAAGCAGCACCAGCGATCGCTAGAGCTGCTCCTACAAGGCTTGCCAGAATAACTCTTGGGAGACGGACATTCATGACAATGTTTCTGAACATAGGGTCTACCTGTTCCATTTGTATGAACGGAAATAGTTCATGCCCTATAATTTTAAGTACACTGGTTATAGGAACATGAACAGTTCCGATTGAAATGCCAAGTAACAGACTGACAAGCACGAAACAAATGGATGAACAGTAAGCGAATAGCCGATTATTCACCAAAGACTTCTGGATAAACGGCTTTCGCAAGTTCCTCTACCCCTTCTACCAATCTTGGTCCTGAACGCGTAACAAGGTCGGAATGGACATCATATACATTTTCGTTTTTCACGGCTTTAACGTTACTCCATCCTTCCCGTTCCAGAACCTGCTTCTTCGGGTTTTCAGAGTAATAACCATAAGTCGTTATGATGACATCCGGGTTCTTCTGAATGACGGATTCTTGATCAATCTTCGCCCATCCGTCAATGTCAGCTGAAACATTTTTTGCATTAATGAGGGCAAGCATTTCGTTCATAAAGGTATTCTTGCCTGGTGTATAGATCTCGGGCTCAGGTGATACTTCAATGAAGACGGATTTCTGCTCTTCAACCTGAGCAACCTTTTCTTGAATGCCTTCGAGTTGTTCCTTCATTGATTCGATCGTCTTTGCAGCTTCCTCATTTTGGCCAGTCGCTTTTCCTATCATTTTGATCGTTGCATAAACTTCCTCAAAATTAGCAGTTTCATTGACGATAATGACGTTTATGCCTGAATCTCTTAACTGCTTCAACGCTTCTGAGGCAACCTGTGCTCCAGATTCATGTGCTAGAATGAGGTCTGGATTCAATGAAAGGATCTTTTCCACGTTGATCTCCTGTCCCCCGACCTTCTCTTTTTCATTGACTTCTTCTGGATAATTATCGAAGTCCGAAACCCCGACGATTTCTTCGCTTAGTCCTAAATCATAGGCAATTTCAGTATTACTAGGAATTAAAGAAACAATTCTTTCAGGCTTTTCATTTATTGTCACTTCATGGTCAAGTGCATCCTTTATCGTAACCGGAAAGTTATCCTGTTCTGCTTGTCCCGTGTTGCTAGATTCAGATTTATCAGAATCACTTGTTGTCGGTTCAGCACCGCACCCCGCTAATAGGCCGATTACGAGCAAAATTGCAGTTAGTAAGCTAGACATTCTTTTCATGGTGAAGCCTCCTGTTTGGTTTGATAGATTGATCGCTTTTTGTTGATATTTTAACTACAGGCGGGCGCTTTCCGTGGGCAACGCTGGAGTCGCCGCCTTACGGTTCCATTTCAGAAATCAACAAAAATAAAGAAATTAAAAAAACATCTTCACCTGAACATGAAGATGTCGTTGAAATGTTCGAATTGCCTCTTGGACATAATATTCGAAAATTCGAGACACACCTCCCCATCCGCGTAGGTTTGTAAGTGTTTTCAGAATATGGCAGGTCTCCTGGCTCATGGTCATCACTTTCTGCGCCTTCCCATACAAAGTATGTACAGTGGCAGGTTGCAGTAAGCTCCCAATTACAGTGGCGGGACCGCGTTGGAATTGCACCAACTTCCCTTTTAAGAAGGTTACCTTCAATAGAGGCACCTCCACCAAATTCTTAATGTATGAAATTTTTCTACTACTTTTTCATTATACACCAGCAACCCTCTAAAAACGCAACCCTTTAATTCGAACTCTGCCGAAATGCCAGGACTTTTGTCAGAATGAGCTTCGATGCTTCACTCGTATTTTGACTTGTAATGACTTAACGCCAGTAAAGGCCAGATGTAACGATAACTATGATAATGGATGTAAAATCCTGCAGCCATTCCTTGGCCTTTCGGGTATTGTTCTGTCCAATCCATCTTCCCTCCATTGAGCGTCAAATAGGAGATGCCTTTTTCGATTTCGGGTGTAGGTAGCTCAGATACTGCGATTAACGCATCTACTGCCCAAGCAGTGTGTGTAAGTGTGCTTTCACCAAGAGGAACATATTTTCTTTCAATATCACTATTACAGGACTCTCCCCATCCGCCATCTTCATTCTGAATGGATTTCAGCCAATTGATTGCTTTACGAATTGAACGGTTGTCAGCACTTACGCTGCAGGCTGCCATTCCTGTTAAGGCAGCCCAAGTTCCATAAATATAACAAATTCCCCACCGGCCATACCATGAACCATCTTCAAGCTGATGTTCAATGAGCCATTTCACACCCTGCTTCATTGAAGGGTGGTTCTTATTCAGATGTGTATAGTTTCCTAAGAATTCAAGTGTCCTCCCTGTCAAATCTGCTGTGGATGGATCGAGAAGTAAGTATTCAGCCCCTTGAATCGGTGCTAACGCTAACCAATGTTTATCCACGCCTTTTTCAAAGGCTGGCCATCCACCATCTTTATTCTGCATGGAAAGAACCCATTTCGTCCCTCTCGTCCATACCGGTTGGTAAACGGGTTGATGACTGATTTGTGTTCGGAGTGCCCTTAAACTGGCAGTCGAATCATCCACATCGGGGTTGATCGTATTGATGTTCGAGAACCCCCACCCGCCCGGCATTGTATCGGGATTGTTCAATACCCAATCTCCAAATAGGTGATGTTGTTTAGATAGCAAATATTGATTTGCACGAATAATGCTCGGATGCTGAGCATCAACTCCTGCCTGTTGTAAAGCATGACTGATTAAGGAAGTGTTCCATACATTCGCCGTCGTATATTGCATATGCATCGTGCCATCCACTTCCTGAGCCATGCTCCAGATTCCATTGATAGCATTCCGAATAAGAGGATGATTTTTGTTATATCCCAATGCCATAAGAGCATAGATCATAAATAAGGTAGAGCTGAAGTAACTGAGGAGTGTTCCATCCGGTTCAATTCGTTTTAACATATAGGATTCCGCGGCTTTTAAGGCTTTTTCCTTCAGCCTAGCAGGGCTTTCTGCAATTTTCTTTAATTCATCTTTTACAGATGCCAGTAACCCTCGTACTTCTTCTGAAACCGACCTATTTTGGTTGATATATAAATCTGAGAGATCAGGGGTATGCTTGGTTTTCAGTTGGTATTTCTTTTCGCGAAGGATGAGTATTGGTGCGATATTGGCCCTTCCAAATACCGAGATATCATAGAATTGCAAAGGAGATGTCTTCGGAAGGAGCAAGATCTCAATCGGTACTGGAACGAGATCATTCCAGTCGAATTGACCTGTGACCGCTAGAAGTATTTTTGTAAATGTACCTGATTCTCCAATGCCCCCGTTTTTGATGATGAATTGTTTCGCTTTTTTTAGAGGGGGGTCATCCTTTCCGATATACTCTGAAAATAATAAGGCGTTGTAGGCCTGGATTGTTGTTGATAAATCTCCTTCAGCTTGATCACGGAAAAGCTTCCAGCTGCCATCCTTTTCTTGTTTTTTCAGTATTCGTTCCATTAAAGATAAGATCAGATACTCATCATTGATCCCCAATGTTCGTAATAGGATGATGGTATACGTATCTGTAATGATGCCTGTATCAAAAGCATAATCCCATGAACCATCCTCTTTCTGATCTCTCAATAGAATGTTTACGATACGATTAATTTCTTGTTCGATTGCACCTACCACATGTATCTCCTCCCCTTACATTCCTATTCTATAAAGGAAAACGGCATACATAAGAAAGGAGTGGGTGTTTTGGTCGGATTTCTAAATGATAGATCGCGATCATTTGGCGGGGCATGGGACTTAAGCTATCTTGACGTTCATCTTCAAAAAGCTCTTTCTTCTAAAAACATCCCTCCTTCACAGTCAGGACGTAGGTTAATCACCGATATAAGGAATATGACGAGAGCAATGAATGTAAACAATGTCACTCGAACGATGGCTTATCTACATTTTTTTATGAAACACCCTGAAATTCACTGGGCTTTACTTGCTCATCTTGTTTCACGAAACGCAGGATGGAACATGACCGATTTGAAGGGGGAATTCCTGCCCAAGTTATTGAGCGAGCAGGAACAAGTTGACTATTTTTTATGGCTGGAACGGGGGAATTGGTTGATTTTCCAGGATGCTTTTCCACAGCTGTTGCTTTATGAGGCATCCAAACAAGCAAATCAGTCATTGTTTCATCTCCTTCCTCATCTTGGTGTATCCATCTTCATGTATGCCATATGGTCAAGCTTCTGGGAGGATGGTAATCGAGATCAGTTAACAATTTCATTAATAATTAACGAACAAAACTATATCGAATCCCGCATAATCAAAAATCCAGTCTATAAAAAAAAGGTGACAGATACCCTGCCATTCTCCTTACAAGATTATTTGAATCTAAACTGTCTCGTATTCCCATATCGCCAATCATCAGAGCAAGTGGAGCTGATTGGTACGGTTGTTCGCGATTTCACTTCTTTGGAGGAACGGGTCACCATCGGTAAGAAACTATATGCCCTCTTGTTCCAAGATGATGAACGTTTAGATCGGATAACCAATTGGACAAATAAACAGATTCATACAGGATCTCGAAAAGATTATTGGCCTCATCTTTTCAATGACGTGCGCGAATCGCTTCCTGGAAGGCTCTATAACCCGCAGATCGAAGGATGTGCCCTGAAGGAAGGTGCTAACCGACTGTATAGCCCTAGGCTTTTGAATGCGTGGAATAATGTTGAGCATGATCATCCGGCAGATGAGGAATGGTTTCAGGATTGGAAGGATGTAGAGAAGCTTTTCCTTCCTTTTCAAGGAACTGATGCAGGGAATATTACTAAATTTCATTGTAAATCACTAGAAAAGCTCAGTTTTGTGGTATTTACGAAAAAATTGATATTTAACCGAAGGTCTTAAGTCACCGATTATGTCCGATCAATTCTTTTGAATTTTGCAATGATCCACAACAGTAATGGGATAATTAATCCCCAAAAGAGGACATATAACTGCATCGTTCGAGTGAATTCAACCAGAAAAGCCATGTTTGGAAAGATGTCATTGGCTAAGACGAATGTGAGAAGACCTAATGGCAGCGTTAAGGTTTTATAATTAGAAAGACCGAATGTGTGCGCTAGTCCTAAACAGAGGACATAAATCAAAAGTGTCAATTTAACAAAAACAGTCGTAAACCAAATGAACGCCATCATCGCTTCAACTCGCTGAAAGAAGCCTCCCAGGTTGATTTGTTTCGCAAGATCATAGGAAGAATAGATGCTTTCACTCGTTTCTTCTACTCCTACGACGAGGATGGAAAGCATGGATAGGATGATAAGGAAACACCCACCAATCACTCCACCGATCACTAATCCCCCTTTTGTACGGCTAGGCGTATTTACATAGGGTATGACCATCAAAAAAATGATCATTTCAAAATAAGGGAACGTTACAAAAGAAAATGCAGCGTTTAAAACGGGTTTTATTCCGTTTTCGAGAACGGGTTGTGCATACCGCATATCAATTTGGGGTGTGATGGTAAGAAAGAGTATGATATAGAGCATGACGACCCAAGGGAGAAACAGCTCTGCTGCCCGTGTAAACGTTTCAAGCCCTAACCGTACGGCAATGATGACGATGATCAGAAAAGACAAATGGATGGCTTGGATCGGTGTTTCAACCATCATTACGGTAACCATGAAATCCCCAATATCCCTTAGTACAAATATCGCTAATAGAAAGACAAAGACGAAGAAATAGATAAAAGAAAACAGCTTACCTACCCATTTTCCAAACAGGATTTCAAAAATCTCTGCTAGATTCTTTTCAGGGAATTTAGAGGCGAGATGAAAGTAAAAAAGTGTGGCAGCAACTGCAATAGCAAGGCCAATAAGTCCTGCAATCCATGCGTCCTGTTTCGCATTAGATGCAAGAATGGAAGGAATGATCAATATGGTTGTACCGATTGTATAAAGTAACACCAATATCGTGAATTGCCTGACACTTATTCTTCCTTTTTCGATCATTCCACTACCTCCTTACTCGAAGAATTGATAAAACGATCGACTCACAGGATCCAATACCCATTTGATAGCATACAACGGTGTCGGAAGTTCATTTCCAGTAGTTTGGTAAATCAACAAACCAGTCCCAACTGCCAATAAAATGGCATAAACCCTTAAGTCACGTGATTGTTTTCGCTTCCTAAGAGGAACACCATCGATTAAGACAATCATGGCGATTAATAGAATTGTTCCGATTGCACTCCACATCGAACCTACTCCTTTATGTTATTTATGAAAGAGTTACTTCTTCTCCCCGTTTGGTAAATACGGGCTTCGACTTGGAATGTGATAGGCAACTCAACAAAGATCTGGTCCCAATTCGATTTCTCTTTACGCCAGTATGTAGGATTCTGACGGTGGAAGGCGTCACCAAACCCGAAAATATCGAGCTGGAAGTCATCTTTTGCTTTTTTAGTGGCATTCTTCATTTGCTTTATTACATCTTTTTCAACTTGCTTTTCTAATTTGTGAATCGTTTCAGCCTTCTGTAAATTAATTGGGCATTCTACTTCTCCGACATTACCTGAAACTTGTAACTTCAGGTTTATGGAAGGCTCTCCTTTTTTCACCACACTTCTCATTTCAGTATGGGTTCTGAGTAATTCAACCGACACATCTCCTTTTGTATCCTCACACGGGACGTTCACGATGGTGCTCTTAACATTCCCCATAATATAGTTATAGCCTTTACTTTCAGATTCATTTAACCATCCTTGAAGCTGGTCCTCTTTAAACACAGCCAAATCCGTATATTGGAGCCGGGTAGCTGGGTCAGCCGATTGGAGGTGTTCCATCAATTCACCTTGCTCTTCATCCCCTTTTATCCTGACCCCGCTGATGACCGGCTGCTTCCCTTCACTTGTCAATTCATCCAGTAATTTTCCGAATTTCAAGGCAACGGTAGGTGCCCAAACCTGGGCGGACGTTTCGAGCTTCGAGAAAAGATTTTGTGCTGTGATTTTCTCTACAGGGACCAATAACTTTAAAATTTCCTGCGCTTCAAGATCCCTTGCAATCACAACATAAAAATCAGGTCGGAATTCTTGATCACGTTCTAATAAGTCCAAATAAGTTGAAATCCCTTCTTTTGCAACCCCATCTCCTATGACAAGCATCCGCAAGTGAGGGAAAAAGATTTTTCGAGGCACGGTCTTTGTCATTCGACGGAGTGCTTCAAAAACAGTATCGCCTCTTTCTTGATACGTTACGATAGGAGCTCTGGCACCCCCGCTTTGCTTTGTGGATATTTCCGCGGGGTTCACGAGTTGGACAGTTACGAGAACTTGGTCGCCTTCTGTTTTGTCGATCCCCATTCCAACTGCAATCCCTATTTCATTCAGCTCTCTACTGTTCCAGCAACCACTTAACAAAAATATGAGACATATACAGGGAATCAACATTTTCGCCTTCATGACAATCACCTTATTTGGAGGATTTGGATTTCTGACGAACATTGTTATTTTGGCTGATCAATTTTGGACGTGTGAAAAGGAATTGATACGGCAATCTCAATAACGTATCCTTTTGATCCTGGGAATTATATGGCGCCAACGGGGACATATAAGGAATACCGAATGAGCGTAAACTGCACAAGTGAAGGGAAAGAGCAAATAGCCCCAATGCAATGCCATAGAGTCCGAATGTAGCGGCAAAAAGCATGAAAAAAAATCGTAAGATCCGAATGGAAATCGCAAGGTTATAGGATGGAATGATAAAATTCGATATCGCTGTAATGGCTACGACGATGACCATTGCTGGTGACACGAAACCTGCTTCAACAGCCGCCTGGCCAATGACGAGTGCCCCTACGATCGATATGGTTTGTCCGATAGCAACAGGTAGTCGGATTCCAGCTTCTCGTAGAATTTCAAGAGTCACCTCCATAAGAATCGCCTCGAATATTGCAGGAAATGGAATGCCTTCTCGCTGCGCTGCCAGACTGATCAAGAGATTCGTTGGAAGCATTTCGTGGTGAAACGTCGTTAATGCAATGTAAAAAGCTGGGCCCAATAAGGATATGAAAAAGCTGAAGAACCGCAGTAAACGTAGCAAGGTGGCGATATCCCAACGTTGATAATAATCCTCAGCGGATTGGAAGAATTGTACGAAAAGAGCTGGAACGATCAGTACAAACGGTGTTCCATCAACGAAAATAGCGACTTTTCCTTCCAACAGACTTGCAGCGATTACATCCGGTTTCTCTGAATTAAAGGTAGTCGGAAAAGGAGAATAGGTTTCATCCTCAATCAATTCTTCAATATTCCCGCTCTCCAAAATTCCATCAATATCAATTTTGTCCAATCGTTCTTCGACTTCTTGAATGATCTTTTCATTGGCGATACCGTGAATATGTACAATTGCAACCTCTGTTCGCGTGGAGCGTCCGATGTGCTTTGTTTGAATCCGTAAATTTGGATCTTTGATTTTTCTTCGTACCATTGCCGTATTCATTTGAATTGTTTCGGTGAATGCTTCCTTCGGTCCTCTCACAACTGGTTCAGTTGTGGACTCTTGGACAGATCTGAAATTATCATTGTTGGCTTCCAATAGATACGCGTGATCTTCATCATCAATAAAAAGGACAACATTCCCGCAAAGTATGGCTTCAATGATTTTGTGCCAATCATCAATTCTGTCCAACTCACTGATTGGTAATGTTTCAATCATTAGTGATTTTTCAGCAAGACTCCCGACGGTCAAAGAGGCAGTGAACGTATCAATTGAGGACTGTTCGACTAATCCTTTAATAAAAATCAGACTTGCGGTTAGATGTTGATCAGCTCTAAGTTTGAAGGTTTTAATTTGGACATCTGAACTATCACCTAGGATGGACGTAGCGGTTTCGATATTGTCGGATATGCAGGTCGAGATTGTACGATTTTGAAAATGGTCATCATACCCAATTCCATGATCCTGATTTTGTCTACGATTTTTATGTCTTCGTTTGAAGCCCATTAGAGTACGCTCCCGATGTACGTTTTTCTATAGCTTCCCTTACGGATTCTTCATTATACATTTACCGGATATGTGAGAAAGTGTATCCTTCCCTCTTTCTAAGACTTTTGAATGAGAAAAATTTCAACTTATGAAGGATTCATTAAACCTTTCCTTAAATTAAAGTAGTAGGTAGAAAACAGATTTGGTTGAAATTTAAGGAGGGAGTACGCTGATGGAAAGAATTCTCGCAGGTTCACTTTCAAGTATTAAAGAAGAAGGTGCAAAAATCATAAAAGGAGATAATCATGCGATTGCAGTCTTTTACCATGAGGGTGAAGTCCATGCGGTAGATAACCGCTGTCCACATATGGGGTTTCCGTTACATATGGGGAGTTTATGTGATGGCATCTTGACTTGTCACTGGCATCATGCCCGTTTTGATGTAAAAAGTGGTGGGACACTGGATCCTTGGGCTGATGATGTGCCAACATACCCGATTCAAATTGAAGAAGATAAGGTCTATGTCTCCCCGATCCCAAACCAGAAAACCACCATCCAAAAGTTGCTAAGGCGTTTACGTGAAGGATTGGAGCAAAGCTTAAGCCTCGTTATCGCAAAAGCCGTTGTCGGTTTGGTAGAAGCAGGTGTTTCTCCAAAAGAAATTTCAAAAGTTGGAGTCGAATTCGGGACGAAGCACCGACAAAGCGGCTGGCGTTCAGGTCTGACAATTCTTACTGCCATGACGAACATTCTGCCGAAACTGGATAAGACCGGGCAAATCCTTGCTTTATATCATGGCCTGGTACATGTTGCCCGTGAAAGTGCGGGTATGGGTACGCGGTTCTTACTCGGTTCTCTTCCTCAATCCGATCAGGAAGGACAATCACCTGAAACACTTACAAAATGGTACCGCCATTGTGTGGAGGTGCGGGACAGCCAGGGTGCAGAAAGGGTTCTTTTGACCGCCATAGAGTCCAATTGGTCGAATGAACAGATTGCAGATATGATGTTGGCCGCTGTCACAGACCATTTTTATATTAATGTCGGTCACACGTTAGACTTCCACAATAAAGCTTTTGAAATGTTGAGCCACACAGGAAACGATGTTCGACCTTACGTCCTTTCTTCTCTTCTGCCTGGAATATCAGACGTTTCGAGGAGTGAAGAGTCGCATAGCTGGCAATCTCCAGTCAATTTGGTCAAACCCTTGCATCAAGCTTTTGAACGATTGCCAGAACAAATCGCCATGAATGGGGATGGCAGCATTAATGAAGAGGCACTCTTTGAACAAATTCTATCAGATGATCCTGTGAAAACAGTAAATTCAATGATGGAAGCACTTGGAGAAGGCGTCTCCCCTGCCCGTCTTGCACAACTTGTTACATTGGCTGCTGCTGAACGTATTGCCAGATTCCATACGCAGAACGACTTCAATGATTGGATCACTGTTCTCCATACCTTCACGCATGCACATGCTGTACACGAATCATTGCGACGTTCAACGAGCGTAGAATTGACAAGAGCTGTTTTCCATAGTGCAATGAGCATTTATTTGGATCGCTTCTTGAATATGCCTAAAGCAAAAAAACCTAAGCCGGAACACTTGGAATCCAGTGCTCATCCATCGGAATTACTTGAAATGCTGAATAAACAGCAACAGGTTAATCAAGCAGCGAAATGGGTCGTTACCTATTTAACAAGCGGAGGAGATAAACAAGCATTATTCAATACACTCGGGCATGCTTTACTCCGTGAGGATGCAGAGTTCCATTCCTTCCAGATGTATGAAGCCGCATTAATGGAGCATGACCTCTGGGAGGATGAATCCTCTGCTTTAGCAGAGCGTGCACAAGAAACAATGATTATCGCTATGACAAGATATTTGGCTGCTCATGCCCCCACTCATCGTGAAACGCCACATATGGCAACAATCGCAATGCGACTCCATCGTGGAGAGAAACTATTTGAAGAGGATTAAGAATCAGAAAAAGTCGACCGAAGATTCCGGTCGACTTTTATAGTTCCATATTCTACACGAATGCCTATTTTACCCCAATCATACCTTTTTTCAGTTCACAAACGCCCTTAGGTACATATATTGCTATTGTATTTGAATTTTGGGAGGTAATAGGAATGAGTGACGGATATAAACATGGGGGAAGCTTTGCGTTAATCGTTGTTCTCTTCATTCTGCTAATTATCATCGGGGTAGCAGCCTGTGGCTATTGCTACTATGATGGATACGGATACGATGGATATGGGCATGGGGGATACGGAAAATAATTGGATCGGCAATGGAGTTGTCCAAATGAAATCAGGGCAGCTCCTTCTTATTTGACTGGGTCAGGGGGCTTCATAATGGATGGAAAGAAGCGGATTGTTGATCTTCCCAAACTTACGTCTAAACGACTTATGTATCGAGCGATTGAATCGGAGGATTTTCCTGCTGTAACGGAGTTGCTGGCAGATCATGACGTCGTCCAATACGACTTGGGTTACACGGTTTCAAGCATGACTGAAGCAACGTATTTTATAGAACGGCTGATTGCAAATCATCCATTTAATTGGGCTGTCTTTGAAAGGGCGACCAACCATTTCATTGGTTTGACCGGCTTCCGACACTTGGATCGTCTTTCTCATCAAAGCGAAATCGGTGCTTTGCTTGCAAAAGTGTATTGGAAACAAGGATACGGCCAAGAGATGCTGACTACGATCATGGACTTCGGTTTCCACACACTCTCGTTGAATCGTCTGTATGCCCGCGTAATCGAAGAGAACGCTCCAGCAAATCGAATACTACAACGAAATGATTTCAAATTAGAAGGAACCCTACGTAAAGCCATATTCCAAAAGGAAAGGTATTCGAATATCAATCTGTACGCGATGTTAAAAGAAGAATATGAAGCTCCATCTAAATAAGGAAAAGCCTAAACCCTATGTACAGATCGCCATCATAGAGGATAGGCCATTATCTCCTACCAAAAGAACGGTGAAAAACTTGCAGCAGCAATCGCAACTAAACCGACTGCGATAAGTCCGGCACCAAAAAAGAAAAATAGACCTGTGTCATTTCCACCATCATCGTTTAATGGACGAAGGTATACATTTCGATGATCGCAATGATCGATGTAACCGTGGTAGACATTGCCGTCATGACATGTGATTTCTACACAATTTCCAATGTTTTCACAAAATAAACCATGGTAATATTCAGCTGACATTTGATTCTCCTCCTTCACCATATCATTGAGCCATTCCGAAAAACACAAAAGTTAAGGGAATGACTGAGAACTTCCAGCCAAACCCCATTTTCACTCAATCATCTAGCTTACCAGTTTACGAAACTGACACCTACGATAATTAGTAGGACAAACAGAACTACGATCAGTGCGAATCCTGATCCTCCACGTGCGTATGACATGAAAAAACTCCTTTCTCAATGGATTAAGAAGGAATGCTTCTTATTAATAAGCTATGCTTGTACCAACAAATTGTTTGGACAAGGGTTTATAGACCTTGTCCAAATTTCTTCCCATATTGATACAAACCTCCTCTTCCGTGGGTGTTTGGACAAACCTGGAGTAAGGACAAAGCATATCGTACTAGTAAAGGCTGTCCTTATAGATGGGTATGTCATTTCAACAGAGGAGGTTTCTTGAGATGTGCGATAGAAGGAAACCTAGAAAGGGCTTTTGCGTGTTTCCAGGCTATCGTTGGTGTGGACCTGGCTGCAGTGGTCCTGGTTTTCCAATCAATGATGTGGATGCAGCATGCAAAGCACATGATGAATGTTATGAATGCTATGGACCTTGCTTGGAGTGTGATCTTGAATTCATGGAACGGCTCCGTGAGGAAATGCAATACGATACCGAAGAAGCCCGTCATGCACGAATCATGTATAACTATATGAAAATCAAAACGTTTTTTGCCCGCTTTTAGTCCCTTTTATTTAACATAAGAAAATATTGATGAAGAGCAAAAAAAAGAGGAACTCTGTCAGAGTCCTCCCTACATATCATTTTTAATTTATTCCATTGAGGAACCGTCCAAGTGTTATCTCACCGGTCTGTTCCTGGTATTTCACAGCCTTCTGGTCCACATTCGGATGAGCCGTTTTCTTGAGCCTCTTGTTCACGTTCTCTTCTCAATAATGCCTGCTGCCAGTCAGTATCAATCGTACCTTCGAACTTTTCTGGGTACCGGATATACCATCTCTGTTTCCGGATCAGGAAGTTATCAGGATCGAGTTTAATCGCTTCATCCAACTCTGTCAGCGCATCTTCTTTTTGTCCATGCTGCAAATACTGCATGGCTAATTTGTATTTTGTTTCGGCTAATTGTTGTTGTATTTTCTCTAAATCAGTTGGAGGAGTGTAATAATCATCTGTCAGCTCTACCTTATCCACCTGCTCATCAATCAATTCTCTTACAGCCTCGACATGTGTCTCTTCGTCGACTTTAAATCCTTGTTTGACGAGTCTTATTGTGCCATCTTCGTCAACAAAAATCCCATTTGGGACAATCTTGAACTGAAAATGATTGCTTAATCGATTTTCCGTATCAACGACTGTCTTAAACGTTGTACCTGTCACATACGGCTTCACCACTTCAGGACCTTGCACATCTACCGCGACCGATAAGATTTCAAAGTTTTCATGTTTAATTGATTCGTAAAATTTCTGCCATCCTGGCAGTTGTTGGCGGCACCTTCACCAGGATGCCCACATGAAAATCAATGCTTTTTTCCCTTCGAGTTGTTTCGTACTGTACGGATTTCCGTTTAAATCCTGCATACGGATCTCAGGTAATTTTTCCAGCAACATGTTTTCATCCTCCTTTCAGTCAAGTATAAATCGTTCAAGTCATCTTGGAAAAAGATTTGCCTATTTTTCTATCTCATACTCAATAGCCTGTCCAAATCTCTCTGACGATTCATATAGTAGAATGAAAGGAGGTTTTTCACTTGAGTGATTCAGTTGCAGGGTTCACTGGGAAAGCATTTGCTTTGGTGGTCGTACTGTTCATTTTGCTGATTATCGTAGGAGCAGCTGGCGTAGGTGGTGCTCGCCGCCGCAGACGCGGATGTTGCGGATTCGGTTACTACTAATATCGCGTATAAAGAGATTGACGTTTTTAGTCAGTCTCTCTTTTTTAGTTATTATCAGAAAATTGAATAATCATTTTCCGAGGTCGTACATATACTGCTATAAGACCTTTTTTACGTTTTCAGGTTTATTTTCGGAAAGGAGTGTTGCCGATGAAGAGTGCACCTAATTATGGAGAGTTTTATCAGCGAGCACTAGTCTTAATAGGTGAAAGCGATCAAGCCACAGTCAAGGAACAAAATCATTGTGAGAGTTGCACGCATTGGCTCATCGCTTTAGAAGGCAGTGAAATGGATAAGGTCACCGGGGCTTATCAATGGAATGTATTCGTCTTCCCTTCTAAGCAGTGTGGCGGCTTCAATTATAAAATGCCCTACTATGTCTCTGGAAATTTCACCTCAATTTATGAGGCAATTGATTACACAAGCCAATTAGAAAAGAAGGCCAAAGAAGGTCAAATGTTCACATTGATCAAATAAAAGATAGAGATGAAGGACTATCTTTCTCTCTTTTTAACATAGTTTGTGAAACAATATACAAACACCTGACATACATACGAGTTGGAACACGCCTCCAGTTGAGAGGGTGTTTTTTCATTTTATAGGATTAATTTTAAACAAATAAAAAAAGAGTTGACCAAGAAGGTCAACTCACCTACTCGATCAACCTAATCTGAAAATGATCCCATGGCCACCCTTTGGGTATACCCAATCAATGTTTTCATGTGGGCACCCGATTCGGCAGCTTCCACATTCATGACAGCCTTCGTATCCGACATGCATTCGTATGTCTTCCCATTTGTAAATTTCAGCCGGACAGAAGATCGTACAGATTTTGTCCGGGCAATCGGTCAAGCAGATTTCAGGGTTTTTGACGTGGAGATGAGATTTCGTATCTGCATTGAACCGGACAAGGTATTGTTTCTCTTCAATGGACTGAGGCTTTTTTTCTTCACTCATCACTTCATCACCTTCCATGCTCGGTAGAAATCACGAGCGATTTTGATTTTTTCCCTTGGTGAGCCGATGTCCTTCCAAATCTTTTTCTGTTTTTCCCATTTTGACTTGCCATCAACGGTGAACATTTGACTGGCTGCTTTGTTCATCATCGGAATATATTGATCGAAATACTGAGGGAACTTATCAAAATGATGGGTTGAATCTTTATACTTCTTCATATCTTGACCGACAAAGCTAGCCATCAACTTCATACGGTATTGATCTAATGTACCTTCTGAGTAATCACCTTTCTCCATCGCGTTCATAACGGTTTCCGCGGCAATCCTTCCAGAGGTCATCGCCAGATTCGAGCCTTCACGGTGGATGGCATTGACGAGCTGTGCTGCATCTCCGACAACGATGACGCCATTCCCGACGACTTTCCCCATCGATTTATAACCACCTTCAGGAATCAAATGAGCCAGGTATTCCTGTTGCTCGGTGCCTTGGAGGTAAGGTCGGATCATCGGATGGTTTTTCACATAATCCAATAATTCATATGGCCGGATCTTGTGTTTAATTAAACCAGAGAGCAACGTTCCAACTCCGATGCTCAATGAGTCCTTGTTCGTGTATAGGAAGCCTGTGCCAAGTATCCCTTTCGTCGCATCCCCGAAAAGTTCGATTGTACAGCCTTGGTTCGGCTCAAGGTTGAAACGATCCTCGATGATTTTTTTATCGAGCTTTAAAATCTCCATTGTAGCAAGTGCTACTTCATCAGGACGGTACTCTTTATGGAAACCGAGCGATTTAGCGAGGAGCGAATTGACACCATCAGCAAGAACGACAACGTCAGCATAGACATCACCATCCGGTCTGTCTGTTCTTACACCGACAACTTTTCCATTCTCCACGATACATTCCGTAACGACCGTTTCATTGACTAAGAGTGCCCCTTGTTCAACGGCTTTTGAAGCGAACCATTGGTCAAATTTCGCCCGCAAAACCGTGAAATTGTTATAGGGCTCTTGCCCCCACTCCATTCCTTTGTAGCCGAATGTGACCGCTGACTCCTTATCCATCATCATGAATCGCTGCTCGACAATGGGTCGCTCAAGTGGAGCTTCTTTATAAAACTCGGGGATGACGTCCTCCATCATTTTTCTGTACAGGACCCCTCCCATAACATTCTTTGAGCCAGGGTATTCGCCCCGCTCCAACAACAAGACGTTTGCGCCACCCTTAGCCAGTTCATATGCACAGGAGATGCCGGCTGGTCCAGCACCTACGATAATGCAATCAAACCTTTCGGACATGGTCGACCTCCTCTCTAGCTAACGCTTTACTGAATTCTTCAATTAGGAGTGGAAGAATTTCAAATGCATCCCCTACAATTCCGTAATGGCAAGCTTCGAATATCGCTGCATCCGGATCTTTATTGATTGCAATAATCATACCGGAGTTCTTCATTCCGACGAGGTGTTGGATCGCGCCTGAAATTCCTACAGCAATGTAAATTTTCGGAGTGACAGTAACACCGGTCTGCCCGACTTGGTGATGATGATCGATCCATCCCGCTTCCACGACATCCCGGCTAGCTCCAACTGCTCCACCGATTGTAGCCGCCAGTTGATGGATAAGCTGAAAACCTTGTGCACTTCCGAGGCCTTTACCGCCAGCAACAATGATATCTGCTTCATCGATTCTTACTTTTTTGGTCGTGGTCCGGACGATTTCGAGGACCTTGGTCCGAATATCTTCTTCATTTACATCTATGTTTTCTTTGACGAGCTTCCCTGTTCGTCCATCTTCTGGATCAAGTGCTTTCATCACTTTCGGCCGAACAGTAGCCATTTGTGGACGGTACTTTTTACACAAAATCGTTGCCATGATGTTCCCGCCAAAAGCTGGTCTGCTCGCTAAAAGTAAGCCTGTATCCTCTTCTACATCCAGTTCAGTCGTATCAGCGGTCAATCCTGTTGGTAAATCCGTCGCAACAGCACTAGCCAGGTCTTTTCCAGTGGAAGTAGCCCCAAATAAGATGATCTCAGGTTTATGTTTCTCACTACAGTGGAGAAGAGCCTTCATATAGGATTCCGTGCGATAATGCTTGAAAATTTCCTGGTCATAGAGGTAGATGACATCAGCTCCATATGCAAACGCAATTTGAGGAAGATGCTCCACATTGTTTCCGATGATGACACCACCCAGTTGAACTCCCCGCTTATCCGCTAGTCGTCTACCGGCACCGAGTAACTCCAGTGAAACGGGAGCGATGCCTTCTCCCTGTTCTTCTATGAAAACCCACACCCCACTGTACTCCTCGAAATTCATGAAGCTCCCCCCTTTGATTGGAACAGTTCTCTCTTTTCTAAAACGATCGAAAGAAGCTCTTTTACTTGTTCGTTTGCATTCCCCTCAAGCATTATTCCGCCTTCAGGTTTCGGAGGTGCCCATACCTTAGCGACGATGGTCGGTGAACCCTTCAGTCCTAATTGTTTAACATCAACATCTTCTAAATCTTCAACGGACCAAATGGTTGGTTCGTAACGTGCAGCTTTGAGCATATTCGGAAATGGTGAATATGGGACTTCGTTGATTTCCTTTTCTACTGACATCAAGCACGGTAAACTCGACTGGATGACCTCATGTCCATCCTCGATTTTTCGGTGGATAATAACATACCCACCAACTTGATTGACTTCCTCCACTTTTTTGACTGACGTCAATGGTGGGATATCCAATCGTCGGGCTATGCCGGGACCAACTTGTCCAGTATCACCGTCGATGGTCATTTTACCGCAAAGAACGAGATCGACCGGTTTGATTTTTGAAATTTTATCAATTGCTTTTGTCAATGCATAACTCGTTGCCAACGTATCAGCACCTGCAAACTTCCTGTCTGAAATCATATACCCTTCATCAGCGCCGATTTCAATACATTTCTTGATGGCTTTTACAGCTGGTGGGGGTCCCATGGTCAATACGGACACCGTACCTCCATATCGCTTCTTTATTCTTACTGCTTCCTCCACGGCATGTGCATCATATGGGTTCAAAATCGCTGGCGCACTGGCCCGATCCATTGTATTTGTCTTAGGATTCATCTTGATGATTTTCGTATCAGGCACTTGCTTGATGCAAGCGACGATATGTAGCATTGGACACCTCTCCTTTTTCTACGAAAATCGTGCAAATCACGGATTCATCAAATGTCTATACACTTTAACTATATTAGGAACAGAATGGGATAATGCGGATTTTTACAGAGGAATTCATAAGAAAGCATTCATTTATCTATTTTAAAATTTAAAATATTCAAACATTTATTGTATAATCTTGGATGAAAGGTATTCTTTATTGAGAGGTGGTGAGGATCCGAAGCAGACATCAGGAAGTAGCTTGAATGCTCGTATCAAGGAATCCTATTCAGGAGGTGTTTAGAAATGAAAGATATTCAGCAGGATATGACAAAAAAGCAGCATGAATATTGGAAGAAAAATACGAGACTGATCAAGGTTTTATTAGTGATCTGGGCTCTTGTCTCTCTGGTCGCTGCCATCATTCTTGCCAAACCTCTTAGTGAAGTGCAATTCTTTGGTGTCCCATTAGCCTTTTGGTTTGCTCAACAAGGATCGATCATCATTTTTCTCATTTTGATTTTTTATTATGCCAAACGGATGGATAAGCTTGATGAAGAGTATGACGTACAGGAAGTTATCTTGACGAAGAAGAAAACAAAGGATAAGGGGGTATCGACATGAGTGTAGAAGCCCTTACATTATCCCTCGTCGTCCTAACCTTTGCGATCTATTTATATATTGGTTGGCGTTCAAAGGTGAAAGATACGAGTAACTTTTTCGTTGCCGGTAACGATATCCCTGCAGTCGCTAACGGTGCTGCAATTGCTGCGGACTGGATGTCTGCTGCATCGTTCATTTCAATGGCTGGATTGATATCATTTCTAGGTTATGACGGAACCATTTATTTAATGGGTTGGACGGGTGGTTACGTCCTCCTTGCTCTTTTGTTGGCTCCTTATCTTCGAAAGTTTGGTCGTTATACGGTCCCTGA
Source organism: Pseudalkalibacillus sp. SCS-8 (assembly GCF_040126055.1). Classification (NCBI taxonomy): domain Bacteria; kingdom Bacillati; phylum Bacillota; class Bacilli; order Caryophanales; family Fictibacillaceae; genus Pseudalkalibacillus; species Pseudalkalibacillus nanhaiensis. The sequence goes on along the minus strand of NZ_CP143541.1, from coordinate 1,938,818 downwards.
TTTTATCGGTGATCGTTATTACTCAAACGGTGCTCGTGCTGTTGCTGCTGTTGCCACGATTTTCATCTCTCTTACATACGTAGCTGGACAGATGCGTGGTGTAGGAATCGTCTTCAGCCGTTATTTACAAGTGGATATTATCGTCGGGGTATTGATTGGAATGGCGATTGTCGCCTTCTTCGCTGTCCTTGGTGGGATGAAAGGAATTACATGGACTCAGGTCGTGCAGTATTCCATCTTAATCGTAGCGTTTTTGATTCCTGCCGTGGCAATATCCTTCAAATTAACTGGAAATCCAGTTCCTCAATTAGCGTTGACATTCAGTGACATTGCGAAAGAACTAAGTGTGTTGCAGGTGGAGCTTGGATTGAAGGAATATTTGGCTCCGTTCCAAAACATGTCTGCATTGAACGTGTTTGCAGTCACCTTAGCGCTGATGATCGGAACCGCTGGATTACCACATGTCATCATCCGTTTCTATACGGTGAAGAATGTCCGTGCAGCTCGATGGTCTGCAGGCTGGGCTCTGTTGTTCATCGCCTTGCTATATACGACTGCTCCTGCAATCGGAGTATTTGCGAAGTATAACCTGATCAACAGTTTTAATGACCAGCCGATCAATGAAGTTCGTGAAACGGCCTGGGTCACGAAGTGGGAAGAGACGGGACTGCTGACATTGGATGATAAAAATGGAGATGGCGTTCTCGCCTTTTCTTCAGATGAAGCAGCGAATGAAGTGACGATTGATCGCGATATCATTGTCCTTTCAACTCCAGAAGTTGCAGGACTTGCTCCGATCGTCATCGCGTTAGTTGCGGCAGGAGGATTAGCAGCAGCCTTGTCCACCGCTTCTGGATTGTTGCTGGCCATGTCCAGTGCGGTCTCCCATGATATCTATTTCCGGATCTATCGACCGAATGCCAGTGAACAGCAACGCTTGAAGGTCGGCAGGCTGATGATTTTCCTGGCGGTCATTGTTGCTGGTTATTTTGGCATCAATCCGCCAGGTTTTGTTGGAGAAGTTGTTGCCTTCGCTTTCGGCCTTGCAGCCGCAAGCTTATTCCCAGCGATTTTGCTCGGTATCTTCGATCGAAGAATGAATCGTGAAGGTGCGATTTGGGGAATATCAGTCGGTTTAGCATTTACCGTCATTATGATCTTACTGATGCGTTCTCCACAAATCTTCGGTACGGAAGCTCCTGTATTGGAAAGCTTTTTCGGAATCAATGCACAAGGGATCGGTGTAGTTGGTGCCCTCTTGAATTTCATCATCTCATTCATCGTTTCCCGTAGAACGGCAGCTCCACCAGAAGAAATCCAGCAAATGGTGGAAGATATCCGTGTGCCGAAAGTGATGGATAAGACTGGATGATTGTTAAAAGGGGGTTCTGTCCCCCTTTTTATACATATAAGGAGGGATGAAAATATGACGGTCTTTTTCGGCCTGCTCACCTTAGCGCTCTATATGTTCCAGCCTTATTTGGATTTGAAAGTCATACGAAAAGCACTAGGGATCGCTTTGTTTCTGGAACTTTTCTATCTTGTTGGACATTATCTCTCAGACTGGCCGTTCCCGACACCGACTGTCATCTTTCAAATCATTATTGTAGCTGCATTAGGTGTCGCACTAGGTGTTATTTTTTCTCGGATCTGGCCGTTACCCAAACATAAAGGCTTTGAACGGATTATGCGTACTTTCCTTCTTGTCATCCCTTCGCTTGGAATCGGAGTTGGTTTACAGCTTGTCCTTCAAGGAAACTACGCCACTCAAGCTATTTATCTCATGTTTGCATTGTCCGCTTGGCTAGGTTCGGGTCATTTTATCAAGTCTGATTCTCATACACCCAACTAAATTCTGATAGAAATAAGAGACCTGCATACGTGTAGTGCAGGTCTCTTTATTTGAACATTTATTCAGTCACGACAGCCATTGTAAATGGTGGTAAAGGGTCTGGAAACAAGCTCCACTCTAGTTTCATTTCCTCTTCTGTCAGTAGACAGGCATCTAAAGAATTCTCTATTCGATCTTTATCCATGTTGATTCCAATGAATACGAGTTCTTGCGTCCGATCTCCCACTGCCTCATCCCAATTTCGTCTTACTTCTTCCTCTTCCATCAAGATTTTCTTCTGTTCTTCCACAGGATAGCTCGCGATCCAATCTCCCGCACCTTGAATGGAAATGGAGGTTCCTGCTTGAGATAAAAGACCGACTGTATCATTTCTGGAAGATAACCAGAAGAACCCCTTTGCTCGAACTACCTCCACGGGCCAGTTTTCAAGCCACTCTGTGAGCCGTTCTGGATGAAATGGCTTTCTTCTTTTGTAGACGAAGGATGAAATTCCGTATTCTTCTGTTTCCGGCGTATGTTCTTCGTTAAGTTCCTTAATCCAACCAGCGCCTTGACTAGCCTTCTCAAAATCGAATAATCCGGTATTCAACACATTTTCTAATGACACGTTGCTGTAAGAGGTCTCAATAATTCGTGCATCGGGATTCAATTTGTGAAGTACGGCAAGCAATTCCAGTTTATCATCAGGTGAGACTAAATCGACCTTATTTAACAAAATGACATTGGCAAACTCGATTTGATCAATTAATAGATCAATTACTTCTCTCGTATCGTTCTCATCAAGATTTTGATGCCGATCGAGCAGACTTTCTCCACTCGCAAAATCTTCCCAAAAGCGATTGGCATCAACAACGGTCACCATCGTATCAAGTTCACAATACCTTGATAGATTAATCCCCAATTCTTCATCTTCATATGTAAAGCTTTGCGCAACAGGTATGGGTTCAGAAATTCCGGTGGATTCAATGACAATATAATCGATATCGAGCGTAACCAATTTTTCAACCTCTTTAATCAAATCTTCCCTTAAGGTGCAGCAGATGCATCCATTTTGTAACTCTACAAGCTTTTCTTCCGTTCTGCTGAATGCGCCCTTTTTTACCATCGATGCATCAATGTTCACTTCACTCATGTCATTAACGATAACCGCAATTTTTTTATTTTCTTCATTTTTCAATATATGGTTCAGTAAGGTTGTCTTCCCGGCCCCTAAATATCCACTTAAAACAGTAACAGGGATTTTTTTCATAACTGTCGTGCCTCCTAGGATGTTTTTCGAAATGATTACGATTTAGAAAAAAAGAAAAAGGATTGCTGACTTTGTTCCAGCAATCACTCGTTTAAATCGTAACGATTACGATTTATAAAATTATTATAATTATTAAACCTCAAATAATCAATGTTTATTTTTGGAGAACAGTTTTTCGATGATGTTTTTCTTCGGGATCACCTCATACGGTCTCATCATTTCCTGATCTTCATGCTCGAGCATATGACAGTGCCATACGTACCGTCCTGTGTACGGCTGAAACTTTCCAATAATACGGGTCACTTCCCCAGGATTCGCGCTTACTGTATCCTTCCATCCTCTCTCATATGGTGCAGGTTCCCTTCTCTCACCTGTAAATTTAAGGCTACCTGTCTCCTTGTAATGGTCTGCATCAAAAGGCTGCCGATCCAATATTTGAAACTGGATCAGATGCAAATGGATCGGGTGTGTGTCATCAGTTAAATTGATCAAGCTCCAGATCTCGATGGCTCCAAGCTGTGGGTTTTCTGAGATCGGATCATCCCATCGCTTACCATCCAATAGCATTAGGGGACGCCCGTATGCGTCTTTCGTGTGTACTAAGGTTAAAGGTCGAATGATGGACGCTTGGCTCTCCTTCAAATAGTTAATTGTGTTCAGTTGATCTGGCAGTACAGTGTCCTCCTCTCCCTTCAAAGGCTTAATCACTTTGAATGCCATGATCTGACCCGTTGTTGTAGGATCGGGCATGTTTCCATCCGGGAAAGGTGCAGGCGCTTGATTTTTCATGATAATCGTCTGTCCATTCAATTTTGCAAAATCAATGATCAGGTCAATCCGTTCTGCTGGGGCGAGCAAAAATTCATTAAGCTCGATTGGGTGATCGATCAGCCCACCATCCGTACCAATTTGATGAAATTTGTGCCGATTACTTAACGAAATTCTGTAAAACCGGGCATTCGAGCCATTCACAATCCTGAATCGGTACATCCGTGGTTCTACCTCAAAATAGGGCCAGACAACCCCATTTACCAAATTGGTTTCCCCAAAAAACTCGGGTACGACTGAAGGAAAGACGTTGGTCTGTTCGTCATCGGGCTTTGCAGGGTAGTATAACGTTCCATCTGAATTGAACGACCGGTCTTGGATCAATAACGGTATTTCATATTCCCCTTCCGGTAGCTTCAGGCGTTTTTCATTATCATCTCTGATGATATACAAGCCTGCTAATCCTGCGTATATATTCAGCCTGGTAATCCCGATCGCATGATCATGGTACCAAAGCAAGGTCGCTTCCATATCATTCGGGTAATCATAGGTCTCTTGAACAAAGAATGGACCGACTTCCTTAAAATTGTTTGTGAACCATGCGTCAGGATAGCCATCACTTTCTGGATTTACACGTGCACCATGCAGATGGACGACTGTCCTTACATTCGGAACATCTTGACCAGCTCCATGGACTGTATGATCCAACGGTAAGATATGTTCGTCTGGAAGCATGTTCAGCCATTTAACACGGATACGCTCTCCCTTGTTCACTTCAAAAGTAGGTCCTGGATATCGTCCTTGATAACCCCATACCACTGAATCAGGCAAGTCTTTATGAAGCTTTTGGAATACTTGCTTCATATTGATTTCAAAATGAGCGATTCCGTTTTTAACGTACAAAGGTCTTTGAATTTTAGGTATCGGTAGCCTGGTATTGAAAGGGGTGAGCTTCATTAACTCCCTCCTCATCATCGAATTCCTTTCTATTTTTGTATGCGGGAAGGACCTGTACCATGATCCAGGTAATATTACATCGTAAATTGGCAATCATAGGGATAGACTTATAAGATAAAGGAGTTATCAACATTGAATATTAGACATGTTGTTGCCGTTTCATCCAAGTTTTTGATCGTGTTTTGTATTTCAATTGCAACGTTAACACCATTCTTTGGTGTCTCCATCATCAACGCCTTATGGGTTTCAGCAGTGATTACAGCAATTGGATATGTAATCGGAGATTTATATATCCTCAAGAAGCTAGGGAACTTTTTTGCTACTGCTATCGACTTCGGATTCGTCTTCATTGTTCTGTGGCTGTTAGCTGAACCGATCGTCGATACCCCTTACAACCGTATGTTGGGTGCTGGAATCGCTTCATTCGGAATAGCGGCTTCTGAGTTCGTCTACCACATGTTCATTGAAGTGACCAACCCGTTGCACCCGTCGAAAGCCGACGTGAAAGGACATGGCTACGCAGTTGAAGTAGGAGAAGAGTTCGCTCCGGCCGATGATAAGTTGATTAACGAAAGTGATGAGGATAAATAACAAATAAAAAAGCTGACGCATTTGCGTCAGCTTTTCACTATTCAATTCGAAAGGTAAATCGTTCCGTATTCAGATGATTGTCTTTTACACTTCGTTCGGTCACATTTACATGACGATCAGACTTAACCGTCAAGACCGTCGAGGAGCGTGTCCCATACTTTTCCGTTTCAATGAAGATCGGAGACAGCTTCTTTTCCCACTCTAATCCGATACCTGTGTCAGGTAATCTGTGCTGTTCAGCAGGATCACGATTATCTAGGATGTTGAACAAACATTCTTGATCAATAACGGTTGTACCTGAAAGACATCGCTCCATATCTTCCTTGCCTTTCATGACTTTAGGCCATGGTGTATCAAGGAAGTGATTACTCAAACCATAAATACCTCGCTGAAGCTTTCGAATCTCATTTTGAACATTCGAGTAATAAAAGAGTACTTCGCTGTTTCCGACAATGAGGTTGTATCCCCGGTATTCGTGACGCTCCAGTTGCTTTTGTTTAAGGAACTCCAGTGGCTCCTCTCCATTTTGGAGAAAGTCAGACACAAGTTCTCCTCTTGAACGTTTATTTTCTGTCGATTCACTAGGATCCCTGAAATTCGTCAACGCAGCAAACCTTCCTTGTTTGGAGATGCCCATCCAGGTTCCCATTTCTTTCAGGTCCCGCCCTGCAAGGATCGAAGGATCGTCTTCCCAGAAATGCAGCGGTGCAGTAGGTCTTTCATAGAATTCATCACGATTCGCCGCAACAATCAACGGATAATCGTCATGGACCTTAAATGCGAAAAATAAGACACACATTCACTTCCCTCGTTTCTTCTGTTCACTATAGATAGTGTACCTGACGAGAGAGGATCATACACGTAAAAGGCTTTTCTAATTGGATATGACGAGACCTCGGTCAATCAGACTAGCCGAAACAGGCTTCTTCCCTAGTTCTCTTGACCAGATGGAAAGTTGTCCAATATGATGGATCTCATGTGCAATGATGTGTCTGAGCACTTCACCTTTTTTGTACTTGTTAAATCGGTGATCAAGCTCGTTTTCCATTTGACTACTCCAGCTTCGAATATACGCTTCAACTTCCGGATGAAATTCATTTGACAAGTCAATGACCTTTTGAAGCGTGTCATAACGGTCATAAGCTTCTTTTATGTCTGGCTTTCCTTGTAGAAGCTGTATCCAGCTGTATTCGACATCGACAACGTGATATAACGTCCGAATGATGCTTCCTACCCCACCAGTACGTTCCGCTCGTAATTCATTCTCAGGTACTTGTTTGCACCATTCAAACCATTCATTACGGACCTGCCAATTGTATTCAAATAAAGTTTGCATGATCGTCGTATCCCCCATCGATTAATTTGGATTAGGATCTTATTTTTTCTGGAGCAAATCCAGGTTCATGAATTCATTGACATCCTGCATGACATGATCCGGTTTTACCGCAAACTCGGTAACTTGTGTGTTCGGTAACCATTTTACGCCGATTGTGTAAAGACCTGCTCGTTTCCCGGCTTCAATATCCGCATCACTATCTCCTAGAAAAACAGCATCTTCTTTCTTGATATTCAGGTCTCTCAATGCTTGAATAACACCCTCTGGATGAGGCTTTGGGTTCTCGACTTCATCTCCCGTTATCGTTATATCAAAGAATTCATTCATTCGTAGTTCATCCATGGATATTTTGAGACTTCTACGAGATTTTCCTGTGACAATTCCAAGCTTTATACCTTCACGCTTGAGTTGTGTTAACAGGTGATGCAACTCTTCATGGAATTGAACAAAGTCTGAGTGTTTACTCATATATTCCTCATAATACATTTCAATCGCATCTTCATGATCGTCACTCTTCAATTGGTTTCGTATGATATCCGTTTCAGGAGGACCGAACATCTCCTTTATTTCATCGGACGTAAAGTCCTTCTGATCGAAATGATAAAACACACGATTGAAAGAATGGAAACATAAGGGCAAGGTATCTGCCAGGGTCCCATCAAAATCAAAAATGGCTGCTTTCATTCAACCGCCTCCTTCCTCTCTCTCAGTTGAGAGAAAATAATTTCTATCCTAAGCGTACCTTATGTGTCTGAATTTTTCACCTAATTAGAAAAAGGCGACCCCAGAAGGTCGCCTTCATGTACATCCAGTTAAGCTTTGTGAATAAGCTGTTTCACACCTTTGAAAATAAGAACAGCTGCAAAAACAATGACAGTGATAATTCCAATGATATCGATTGCGGAGCCAAAGCTTTCTAAAAAGGTGCCATCTAAAGAAATTCCAAGTAACATGTAACCCGCTACTAACGCAGCAAAATACGTGAAAATATTCCCTTGCACCTCACTCACCCCTTTCCTCTTGTTTTTTGAAACAAAAAAAGGTAAGTGGTGCAAGTGTATGAAGCATTTAGCCAGAATATGTTTCTATTTTTGTAAATATGGGAAAACAAAACACCCCTGTAGGAGATCACAGCCTTTGGGGTGTTTTGGTAAGAGTCTATCCTTTATTTTATTTCATTTCGCTTATGACACCGCATGCTACACGGTCACCTGCATCACCTGAGGGCTGTGATTTATTGTCGTCCGCCTTCTTGTGAATGATGAAGGCTGTCCCATTTGAGCCTATCAAGGAGTTCGGTTCCCCGCTTTTTAGCGTTACCTTTTCAGCAACAAACTCTTCTTGTACTTCACCGTTTTCGTCAACTGAAAGATTTGGCAGGTCTCCTGCATGTGCTTCTTCACCATGTTCAGTCCCATGACTCACATCATCCGGATTGAAATGTCCTCCAGCCGATTTGAAATCTGGAGCTTCACAAACACCTTTCTCATGAATATGGAATCCATGTTTTCCCGGAGATAGATTTGACGCTTCAACCGTGATCTTTACGCCTTCGAATTGTTGCTCGAGATCAACCGTACCGATATTATCACCGTCACTGTTTTTCAGATCCACACTTATTGGGACGACTTCATCCTTCACATTACCTTCATTTTCGTTCCCGCTTAATGATGGGTTTTCTTCATCATTTTGAGCATCATCAGACGTATCAGATCCGCAGGCAGCTAATAAAACAACGAACATGACAAGAAAGAAAATCCATAACGAGCGCTTCATCAGAGCTCCCCCTTCCATTGATTTCGTTACAAAAACCTTTCACATCTTTATCTGTCATTAAACTTTATCCAAGAAAGAATGGTCTATTTTCCTAATGGATTCTATCATTTTTCCCATATAAAAAAACTTCTAACCCTTGGGCTGAAGTTTTAGTTAACCATAATCATATGATGTTAACATCATCAATCCATTCTTCTGGATGGTGCTGATAATGCTTTAAATCAATTTTTAACGGTGAGGTCGTTGGCACGCCTTCTTGATGGAGTTTTTGTTTTTGGAGTGAGGCTAGGACTTCATCTTGAATTGAAATCTCGCCCTTCGAATTGATCACCCGGTGCCAGGGTAAATCATAAGGTTTACTCATCGTATGCAAGACACGAACGACTTGCCTTGCTCCTTTTGGACTCCCTGCCAACTTTGCAATTTGTCCGTATGTCATCACCTTGCCGGAAGGAATATCACTTATGATGGTAATAACTTTCTTAGTAAATGGCTTCAAATGGGATGTAACCTTCCTTTTAACTCAAATTTCTATTTTCATTTTATCTTTTTGACAAATCTTTCACAAATAAAACTCTATCATTTCCTTGTCCATCATAATTTGTTTGCACACTTACCCCATTTACTTCCTCGTCTCCCGGAATGATTAAAAATCCCATCTGTCTATGAAAAAGAATGGAATGCTCGTTTATCGGTGACGTGATGGCGTAAACCTTGTTAATGTTCATTTCTTGTACCTTAGCGAAAAACGTATGATAAAGCTTCCTGCCGAGTCCGAGTTTTCGGAAATCAGGATGGACTCCTATGAGATGGATATACGCCTCATCTTCTCTCGTCTGTGATCGAAATCCGATTAAAAATCCGACAATGTGATCATCTTCTTCAACAATGAAACTAGTATCCTGAAAATGTTCAAATAAAAAGCGAGGCAATAGATGAGCTACCTCTCTACCGCCCCACCACTCATTTAATCGAGGAATGATCCGTTTAAAATCACGCGTGTCACTGTTTCTTATCAACATCCGTTTTATTGCACCTCTCGATTCCTTTTGCCTTTTTCAATCATCGTCCAGATGGTATATATGAATGCTGAAACACCAACAACGATTAAAGTACCGTCCAATAACAAATCAACATCCAATTCGTGGATGGTCCGCACCGCTTCACCATCGGGACCAGGATACATAAAGGTCCATCCGTTATAATCGAGTGTAAAATACGCGATGGAAACACCAATTAAGACACCTAGGAGTATGGAAACAAAGCCTTTCCTCACTATTCATCCCTCCTAATTCGCTTTTCAAATATTTCGATCATTAAACTCATTATCCTCTAATGAATTTGATTATGTTGAGCGGATAGGAATTATGAACCTATTTGACGTTAAATCACACCAAATTTAAGATTTATGAACCTATTTTGGAAATTATGAACCTAGATTAGAAAAAATGAACCTATTTCAAAAATTATGCGTCGATTTACTAGAATGAAAATAGTTAATTGGTTATATATCTTGGTGGAGTGACTTCTTTAAACACGATGACACCATCGTATTGACGACTCGGAATCATATTAAAGAGTCGATTACCGTCAATGAAACTAGGTGTAGGCTTGAAAATCCATTCACTCCCTTTTTCTTTTTCTACGCTCCCAAAATCAATGAATGAAATGTCATGGTTGCTTGAACTTACAATCCATTCCATGCTTCCTTTTGGCCGTGGGGCTATGACGTATTCTTTACGATCGTTGAACGCTGCTTTCCCTTCATTCATATATAAGCCGATATAATAAGCCCTATCTCCTAACGAAGTAGCCATTCTTTCCCCCATTGATATGAAATCGAATCGAGAACCTTGAAGGTTTTTGTTCCATTGGAAAGCATTTGATCGGCTTTTCTCAATGTGACCGTTGTGAGCATATACAATGATTTTCTCTTCGGGAAAATACTCTTCAATAAGCCATTCTAAATTTTTTGCCGACCAATCATCACGTATGTTGTACAACAGACTCGTTTTTTCATCTGACGTCTTAAATTCTGGTGAGTTTTGAACAGTGTAAAATTTTTCGATGGCGATGATCCGATACTCAAGTATCCTCTCATGTAGCATTTGTATTTTTGAATCAGGATGAGGGTGCTGTTCGATTGTGTTTAATAAAGACTCGTAGTCTTGGGCTAAAGTCGTCAATTCTTCCTGTGACGTTTCATCCCAAAGACGTTTAAAGCGTTTTTCCAGGCTGGCTATATTCTCCTCAGCATTATCTAAGAATTGATACGTTGTTTGGAAGTATTGTTGATAGATGTTGCTGTTCTGGAATTGAATATCAAACCCTGTCAAAGTTAACGGTCTATCGGTTTTGCTTTTTTGCTGGATATAAGAAAACAATGAAGACGATTCTTCACTGTGCCAGACGCCAAAGATCGATTCTTTCATCATCTCTTCGGATGTCATGCCCTCCATCAAGTGAAATGAACTCGTCGTCTCTGCAAGTCCGCTTTCGAACGCTAAAACATTGAAGCCCATTTCCTTATGTAAAAATTTAATCAGGCGAGCTTTTAGTGCCTGGTATTCCGAAACACCATGGGAACTCTCTCCCAAAAACACCACCTGCTTGTCCTCCAGCACTTCTTTCAAAAACTGTAGGTCACTGAAGTCTGAAGAGTCAACAGATTGGATGGGTTTTGCATTTTCAGAAGCCCAATCAACCCATTCCATGTGGGTTTCTACATCATTTTCTGTTGATTCTTTTACAGTCTCTGTGTTGGGTGGATCAGTGTTCGTACATGCAACAAGAGTAATGAGTAGGATTCCTATAAAAGAATACTTGATTTTGAAGCACCCTCTTTGTTAGATAATGGAAAGTTGTATAATTCTCTATTAAACAACCAGACGAATATTCCTTTAAAAGTGGATGTGAATTTTGGGGGAATAAACGCCTCTATCCTCTCCGAATATGAGAGAAATAGAGTATTGAGGGTAAGATAACACCTCTATCCTCCCCTAAAACTGAGAGGAATACAGTTTTGAGGGTAAGATAACAGCTCTATCCTCACCCAAAATGAGAGAAATACAGTTTTGAGGGTAGGATAACACCTCTATCCTCACCCAAAAGGAGAGAAATGGAGTTATGAGGGTAAGGTATTGCCTCTATCCTCACCAAAAATGAGAGAAATGGAGTTTTGAGGGTAAGATAACACCTCTATCCTCACCAAAAATGAGAGAAATGGCGTTTTGAGGGTAAGGTAACGCCTCTATCCTCCCTGAAAATAAGAGAAATACAGTTTTGAGGGTAGGATAGCAGCTCTGCATAATGTTCTTAAAAAAGAAAACAAGCAGCCTATTAGGCTGCTTGTTTTTGTTATCTACACTCTTACACTTCTATCATTATTGACGATGGTTTTCATGACATTCATAATGATTCTCAAGCCGATTTGATCGTTTGTACTGACTATGGATTCCGGATGAAACTGGACACCATAGATCGGAAAATCACGATGCTCGATAGCCATTGGAATGTTGTCCTGAGAGCAACCAGTCACTTTCAACGTTTCAGGGATCGTCTCAGCATAAATGGAGTGGTAACGGCTGGCGTTGAACGCTTCTGGTAATCCCGCAAACAATTGATTCTCTCCTAGTTGAGTAATTCTGGAGGTTTTCCCGTGTTGAGGGTAGCTGAGGACATCCAACCTTCCACCGAAGTATTCGACAATACCCTGGAACCCTAAGCAGACACCGAAAATCGGAATTTCCTTATCCAAACATAAGCGAATCGTATTCGACACCTGAAACCTTTCTGGTAAACCAGGGCCAGGTGAAAGGACAACCAGATCATAATGAAGACCCTCCTGGATGACCTGTCGGGCAATTGGAGCTCTCATCGTCACGACCTCAGCACCGGTTTGTTTAAAGTAGTTCCCCAACGTATGGACGAAGGAATCCTCATGATCGATAATGAGCACTCTCTTTCCCACACCCTGTTGCTTTTCCCGATTCGTCTCCTGTTTCGTTTCGGTTTCCTGGATTGCTTTTCGCAGACCCGCCGCTTTGATCAATGTCTCTTCTTCTTCCGCTTCCGGAATCGAATCATAAAGAAGTGTTGCGCCTGCTCGAATCTCAGCAATTTCATCCTTCAAGCGGATTGTCCTCAACGTCAAACCCGTATTCAGATCACCATTGAAGCTGTACCAGCCCACGGCGCCGCCGTACCATCCTCTTGGTGTCTCTTCATGTCTTTCAATCCAATCAATCGCTGATTTTTTTGGAGCACCGGTCACAGTTACTGCCCACATATGCGATAGGAATGCATCCAGTGCATCGAATTCCGGACGTAGATACCCTTCAACATGGTCAACCGTATGAATCAAATGGGAATACAGTTCAATTTGTCTTCTTCCCACCACATTTACAGAACCGGGGATGCAGATTCGTGATTTATCGTTTCGGTCGACGTCCGTGCACATCGTCAATTCTTCTTCATCTTTTTTTGAATTGAGGAGTTTCCGGATCTGGTCTGCGTCTTCCAGTGCATTGCTTCCTCGCTTGATTGTTCCTGATATCGGGCACGTTTCAACACGTTTTCCTTCTACCCTGACATACATTTCAGGTGATGAACCGACAAGAAATTCCTCACCGAGGTTGATTATGAAACCATAAGGACTTGGATTGATTTTCTGGAGTCGATTAAACACCTCCGAAGGTTTGGAATGACACGTTTCATAGATGGTCTGTGAGGGTACGACCTCGAACATGTCACCACTTTTAAAAGCGGCTTTCGCCTTGTGGACGAGACTTGCATAATGGCCTGGTCGGTATTCTTCGGAAGGTTGAGCACGATTTCGTTGTCCTCTTGACTTGTCGCCGATTCTTTCCTTGTCGTTCGTACACAAATGTTCATATTGGAATTCATAGGACAATTGATAGGCTTTGGTTGCCTGATGATCGACCACAATGATTTCATCTGGTAAATAGAGAACGATATCGGATTGATGATCGTACCTTTCCAGTTTTTGCTCAATCGGCTCGAATTGGAAGACGAGATCGTACCCAAACGCACCATATAATCCCAGAAACGAATCCTCTTCGGATGCGAAAAGCGACTTGATCTCTCTAATGACCGTAAAAATGGACGGTTGCTGACTCCGTTCCTCTTCAGCAAATACACCTGTTGAATCAGAAACCAATCCTTTTATAACGGACTCCTCCATTGAGAGGGCTGATAAATCGTTTTGCTTCTTCAACTGCTCAAAAATAGGGGGCAACAACACAAACCCTCGTTTATTCAGTGCCTCAACCGTAAAGCTCTTCTCCTTTGCACGGATGACGATGGGAGGATGTATGAACCCGACATCCCACCTTGAATATCGACCGGGATACTCGTAACGGCTTGAAAATAGCGCCCCACGGTATTCATCTACCTTTTCTAGGATATGATTCAGTTGCTTTGTGCCATCTACCACTTTTTTCGTCCGGCTAATCTGAATTCCACCACTGGACACATATTTGTGCTGGATTCCATCTTTCATCAACTGTAAGAAATTCTGCATGCTCACCTAACTCTCCTGTCTCAGCTCTTCTCTCAACTATCTCGCCACTTGTAGTGGGCGATCTTTATCTTTAGTCGTCTGTTCATAAAACTCTAGATAGTTGTCTTTTGCTTCTGTTTGATTACGTAACTCGATTGCAGTTCTTGGGTGCTCATTCAATTGGCCTGATAATGCATAGGGTATCAGATATCCCCACTCTTCTAATTCGCGAAGTGGTATGAACAATTCTTCAATCGCTTTTAGAATAGGCTTGATGTTATATTTCGGATAGAGATAACCGATCAATAACTCTGTTGGGCAATTGCCAGCTGCTCTCCCCATCCCATAGACGGTAGAATCCATGAAACGACATCCAGCTTGATTTGCGGTAATGGTATTCGCAAAAGCCAGCTGCAGGTTGTTGTGTGCGTGGATGCCGATCTGTTTACCAGGTAGGGATCTTTTATAAATCTTTGTTAACCTGTTGATATCATCCATATATAAGCTGCCGAATGAGTCGACAATGTAGACGATATCAACTTTAGATGATCGTACTTTGTATAGTTGTTGTCTTAGTTCCGTCTCGTTGACACGTGAGATCGCCATGATGTTCAATGCGGTTTCATAGCCTTTTACATGAAGGTCGTTAATTGCGCCGATTGCTTCCTCAATTTGTGAACTGTAACAAGCGACGCGCACCAAATCAACAATGCTCTCATCTTTAGGCGGAATTTCATTTACGTAAAACTTTCCAATGTCCACCATGACAGACAGCTTCGTGCTTTTTTTTACAGGAACGGCTTTTCTGATTACTTTTTCCTCACAAAAACGCCAAGGTCCTATACCTACCTCGCCTACTAGTTCAGGCGAATTCCGATAGCCGATTTCCATGTATTCAACCCTTGCTTGGTTGAGCGTTTCATATAGACGGCTTACAAACTCAACACCAAAGTTCCATTGATTCACAAGCCCTCCATCTCTAATTGTACAGTCGATGATATTCAAGCTCTCAGCTGTTGACATGTTGCTCACCATTTACGAGTGAAGAAACATAAGCTTTGAAGCTGCTTCCAAATTCCAATGTAGGATCGATTCGAATTTCATGTGCTTTTTTAATCAAAGAGCTTCCAATAATAACTCCGTCACATAATTCCCCGACATCGACGAACTGTTGTCGGGTTGAAATTCCAAAGCCGAGAGCAACAGGTATCGTTGTGTAGGACTTCGCTTCCTGCAGCAACCGTTTCGTTTCTGGATGGAAGTCTGAACGTTCACCGGTCACACCAAGTGAAGAAACGCAATATAAGAATCCTTGAGCTTCTTCAGCAATTCGGAACAGCCTTTCACGTGACGTGGTTGGAGCGACAAGGGATATGAAGCTGATTTCTTCTGCTCGACATCTACCCCTCAAGCTATGACTTTCTTCAAACGGCAGATCTGGTATAAGGAGTCCATCTACATCGTTTTCTTTTGCCAATTGGAAAAATCGATCCTCTCCAAGTTTTAGAAACGGATTGATGTAGGTGAAAATGAGCACAGGTATATCCAATCCCCGTTTCCGCATTTCTCCGACAAGGATCATTGCTTTCCCGATCGTCATCCCCTTCGCACGTTTTGCTGCCTCCTGGATAACAGGGCCATCAGCGAGGGGATCAGAATATGGAATTCCGAGTTCCAATACATCTGCTCCTTCTTCTTGTAAAAGAAGTGCTGTTTCAATTGTGTCTTCGGGTGATGGATCTCCAGCCATGATAAAGGGGATGAACATAGGTTTCGGTGCATTCTTCAATGTTTGGAATCGGTTATTCATAACTTCCATCCTCCTCCAGAAGGTTCATGATTGTTGATACATCCTTATCGCCACGACCTGAAAGGCATACAACGATGGATGTATGTTCAGGTTGATTGACGGCTTCCTCGAATGCCTGGGCTAGCGCATGTGCACTCTCAATTGCAGGAAGAATCCCTTCTTCCTCTGATAAGATTTTCAAGGCTTCAAGGGCCTCAGCATCCGTAATCGTTTTATAGGTGACTCGCTTTGTTGCTGCGAGATGAGAATGTTCAGGACCGACACCTGGATAGTCGAGCCCAGCTGAAATGGAATAAGGCTCTAGGATCTGACCGCTCTCATCCTGGTTCAAAAAAGTCATCGATCCATGTAGAACACCGATTGATCCCGTTGTAATGGAGGCAGCATGCTTTCCAGTTTCGAGGCCTAATCCCCCTGCTTCCACTCCGATGAGTTCCACTTCTTCATCCTCAAGGAATGGATGGAACATTCCCATCGCGTTGCTCCCACCTCCAACGCAAGCAATGACTGTTTCAGGAGCTCCTCCTTCGTATTCGTTGAACTGCTCCTTCGTTTCTAAACCGATAATCCGTTGGAAATCTCGTACGATTCGTGGATAAGGATGTGGTCCTACAACCGATCCGATACAGTAAAACGTATCCTGTACGGCTCCAGCCCAATAACGAATCGCTTCATTGGTGGCATCCTTCAATGTCTTGCTTCCACTTGTCACTGAGACGACTTCAGCTCCCAGAAGCTTCATTCGAAATACATTCAACGATTGTCTTGCAATATCTTCCTGACCCATGAACACTTTACAGGAAAGACCATATCTGGCACATGCAGTGGCGACGGCAACCCCATGTTGTCCTGCTCCTGTCTCTGCCACAACTTTCGTCTTGTTCATCCTTTTGGCAAGTAACACTTGTCCAATTGCATTGTTGATTTTATGTGCGCCTGTATGGTTCAAATCTTCACGTTTCAAGTAGATCTTCGCTCCTCCGAAACGTTTCGTCGTATTCTCGGCAAAAGTTAGCGGTGTGGGTCTTCCCGAATACAAGGTCAATTCTTTATTGAGTTGTTCTTGAAACGTATTGTCCTCCATCGCTTTCTGAAAGGCTTCTTCCAATTCTTCAAGTGCAAACATCAACGTTTCTGGTACATAACGTCCGCCAAATTGGCCGAACCGTCCTTTTTCATCTGGATATACCGTATGCATGTGCATTCATCCTTTCTATCAGTTTTGTTATTTCCGTTTCACTTTTCGCTTCATCTCGTTCTACCCCGCTGGATAGGTCGATGCCAATCGGTCCATAGCCAAGGCATTCTTGGACATTTTTGGCAGTCAAACCGCCTGCTATAAAGCAAAGTTTGTTATGTTTTTTGGCAAAATGCGTGTAGGAAGGAATCGCCTTCCAGTCGAATCGGACTCCAGTCCCGCCAGTTCGACCATTCACTTTCGTATCAATGACGAAGCCCTCCACTACGTCCACATAAATCTCCATTTCGTCGAGCGTACGTTCAGAATGGGAAAGTGCTTTCCAGATTTCCTTTCCTGTGCGTACCTTCAGATCCTTTATAAACGTAATGCTTTCGGTGCCATGAAGCTGAAGGACATCCAAATCGACTTCCTCTAATACCTCCTGGACTTCCATTACTGTTGGATCGACAAACACCCCGACAAGCAAGCTCTTCCGATCATCAGGTATCCATTGTTTCACTGTTTGGGGTGTAACCTGTCGTTTACTTTTTGCAAAGATGAATCCGACATAGTCGGCTGAGCTCGTATTGATTAAGTGAAAATCTTCTTGTGTACGTGCTCCGCAGATCTTTAATTTCGTCATGTGTTCTCACCAAAAAGACTTGATATACAATCCGTTATTGACGTGGCACGCATCAAGGTTTCTCCGACCAGGATGCCCTTCGCTCCTGCTTGTTTGACTAAGCTGATATCCTTAGCGCTCGCAATCCCGCTCTCACTGATGAATGGGATATGCTTCGGTACATGCTGCGCGATAACCTGAGTATGTTCCACGTTCGTCTCGAACGTCCGTAAGTCGCGATTATTGATTCCGAGTAGATCTGGTGTAAAGGTATCCAGTACGGTTTCTAATTCTCTGACGGAATGGACTTCCATTAAGACCTCCAATCCAATCTCTTTTGCACTCAAGTAAAGTTCCTTGGCTTGATTGGGCTCGAGTATCGCTTGTATGAGAAGAATGGCATCGGCGCCGATTGCCCTGCTTTCTTTGACTTGAATCGGATCAATGATGAAATCTTTCCTCAAAAGCGGGAGGTTGTTCATTTCCCTTATTTGTGTCAAATACTCTTTTGCTCCTTGAAAATAATCGCGATCGGTTAGCACGGAAATGGCGTGAGCGCCTGATTTCTCGTACGTTTTCGCAATCATAACCGGATCAAAATCCTTTCGGATGAGTCCTTTAGACGGGGAAGCTTTTTTTACTT
Organism: Pseudalkalibacillus sp. SCS-8; assembly: GCF_040126055.1. Lineage (NCBI taxonomy): Bacteria > Bacillati > Bacillota > Bacilli > Caryophanales > Fictibacillaceae > Pseudalkalibacillus > Pseudalkalibacillus nanhaiensis. The sequence goes on along the minus strand of NZ_CP143541.1, from coordinate 1,920,513 downwards.
CCGCTATGAGTCCGAGCGCTTGATTCGGATTAAGGATAGCTTCTGACAATGAGCGGATTGGATAAGGTTTTTCAGGAAACGTATCGGGAATTTCCTTAACTTCCTGTCTTTTGGTATCCACAATCTGACTAAGCATAGGATCTCTCCTCTGTGTTTGTCATGTGGTGATAATGATTGAGAACACGACCTGACTCAAGTGCATCCTTCACGATCGGAACAGCACTTGTAAACGTTTCAGCTTTACCTGAAGCGACAAGGCCTGCAGCAGCATTCAGGATGACGATATTCTTAGCGGAAGGATTGGATGTACCGTTGAAAATCCGCCGAATCAAGGCTGCACTCTCAGGTGGTGATTTCACCTGGATCTCTGTTAAGGAGCCTTGTTTTAGTCCAACATCTTCAGGGTGAATGACCATTGACTCAATGTTATCTGGCGTCACCACGAGTACGTTCGTGGTTGTCGTAATCGTACATTCATCCAAGCCATCCTTGCCTGAAACAATCAGTGCTTTTTGTATACCGAGTCTTTGTACGACCTGGGCCATTTTACGGGCAAGGTTGTGATCATATACTCCGATCAACTGACGGCTGCAGCCTGCAGGGTTACAGAGTGGTCCTAGAATATTAAAGACTGTTCGGAATCCGATGTCTTTTCTTGGATGAACAGCATGCTTCATCGCAGGGTGATATAACGGTGCAAACAGGAACGTCATGGAATGCGAATCGAGTGCTTGGATCGCTTCCTCCACTCCCGATTGGGTGGGTATGTTCAATTGTTCCAAGACATCTGCACTACCGCTTTTTGATGAAAAAGAACGATTTCCATGCTTCGCTACCTTTACACCTAACGCTGCCATCACGATGGCAGAAGCTGTTGAAATGTTGAATGTCCCAGAATCGTCCCCGCCAGTACCACATGTATCAACTGCATCTTCCAGTGGTTGGGGGAATTGAACAGCATGTTTTCGCATCGATTTTGCGAAACCAGTCAATTCATCGACGGTTTCTCCTCGCATACGTAAGATGGTCAGTAAACTCGCAATCTGGTTTGAGCTGACCTTGCCTGTCATAATATGATCCATGATAGAGTGGGCTTCTTTTTCTGAAAATGTCGCCCCTTCTATGGCGTGTTTTAATTGGGTTTGTATCATTTAGAGTCTCCTCTCGATCTTTTTTATCGTTCATAGACCAAGAGAAGTTCAAGGTGGGATAAATTTGAATTGTTTAACATAATGAATAGACATCTCTATCACGCTCCTATTTATGGAGACTGATAGAGCTGAGGTATAAATATTGGAAGGTATAAAATAAAAAAATCCCAAGGACATAAAGGTACCCAAGGAATCGTCATGCTTAAACGTACCTTAGCTCGCCTCAACTCTCTCAAACTCGTCTCTCATTCTCATCTCAACTAATCTAACTTTATTCTAAAAACTTAAACATATCTTAGTAAATTTACTGACAACTTGTCAAGGATTAATTGTTATACAATGTTTCGCTTTGTTAAAGGATGCATATAGTATGCTTCAGGCGGACGCTTTCCGCGGGCAACGCTTCAGCCTCCTCACTTCCACAGGATGTGGTGGCTTCGACGTTCACCACAGGACGTGGTGGTTGTTAGTCGAAGATCCTTAATTCCTCGCTCTGTGGGGTCTTCAGCTGTTGCTTTTCCCGCTGGAGTCGCCGCCTTACACTTCTATTCTTCCTAATATCAAGCCTGATTTTTAGCATAACCCCTCAAAAGGAATTGTCATAAATCGTCTACAAAAAAGAAGTATGTTATGCATATGAGGTTGTTATAATGACAATGGAACACGTACAATGATCTAGAAACAGGAGTGATATGATGCTGAAAATGTTCCGATACGTAGGATATTCTGAAGGAGTGTCTTTCTTATTATTGTTAGGAATTGCAATGCCATTAAAATACATATTCGATTATCCGCTCGCTGTTAGTATTGTCGGCGCGATCCATGGAGGGTTATTCGTCCTCTACTGCATGATGGTGGTTTATCTGAAATTCAATCTGGACTGGTCGATGAGAAAAGCTGCCTTAGGAATCATCGCTTCCGTCCTTCCATTCGGCCCTTTTGTATTCGACGCGAAATTGATACAAAACTCATAAATTTGACCCCACCAACAACAGTTGGCGGGGTTTTTTCGTTACATATCTCTAATGGGTATCACAAGGGGTTTTATTTGTTCGTCTTATTGTATACAAAGGCAAGGATTAAGGCGAAACCGATATGTGTCATCAAATTCATTAGTTGAGCGCCTGTAAACGCCTTTCCGATCATCACACCCATTCCAAGCATTGCAGGCATGATTAATAGTGGTCCGATTATCCATAAGACAATTCCATAGATGATGGCTAAACCATAGATGTTGCTTCTGCCTGATGCCAGCGCACCAAACCCTAATCCGAAAATTACACTGATGACCATATGGACGAACCAGCCAACTGCCACACTTTCTGAACCGACCAACATTGCAACCATCGGGAGTTTGCCCATCATCTGCATAAAGAGCCCAAATACAATACCAGCTACAATTCCTCCAATTGCGGATGCTTTCAGTGATGTTCCCATAGTCAATGGATTCGTTTCATTCACACTTTTGACTTCTGCCATTATTTTTCACTCCTTTCAAAAGTTACTTTCATTATAAAAAGAATCCCCTTTCATTACTGTAAGGTAAATTACAAAATATTCGGTCAATGAGTTCCATATTAAGGAAAGTCAGAATAGGCATTCGCACAATTTGTGACTTCATTTCATATACTTACAGCATCTAACTACCCACAGGAGGAACATGATGCATCAATATTACTACACCATCATGAGACTGTTAGGATACTGGCCTGAACCACAACGACACGTCGGTTATGAACTGATACAAAAATACGGAATGCCAGATGAATATACGACGAGTGCTCTCATTTGGTTCCATCGAGGACCATGGAATAATATCATGTTGTTCCGAGAGTCCGTTGCTCATGATTTCCCTACTCCTCACAAGGACTTTTTAGAACAAACGATCAGTTACAAAATTCCAATTGATCTCTATGATGAAATTGCCACCTTTGATGGGAGTGTGTATCCAGACCGGACAAAAGGAGAAGTTTCGGTCAAGTGTCATAATGAAGCAATGAATATCCTGACGTTGAATCTTGTGCATGATATCGTGACCGGAAAACGAACCGTACGAGAAGCAAGAGCATTTTATGGTAAGATCGCCAATGCTTACAATAAAGGGGATCAAAGTTCAGCCTATACAGAAAGACTTCTATTTCCGAAACAAACGAATACTGCTGATGCGGATATTTCAATTTTCTAAAAGATCCAGTTTATTCGTCTTTTACCAGGAGAAGCAGTATAATGGAGAGCAATTATCTTTTAGGAGTCTTCATAGTGAAAAAAACGCTAACCATTGCTCTCTTTATTATCCTTACAGTTTTTCTTATTAATAACGGGCAGGATTTAATCGGATTATTAACAAGCGATTCCTTGGACCATGTTGTGGTTTATGTCCAATCTTGGGGGATTCTTGCACCTCTTATAAGCATTGGATTGATGATATTTCAGGCAGTTGCGGCGCCTATCCCTGCTTTTCTTGTAACGAGTACAAACGGATTGTTATTTGGATTGCTTTGGGGAACGATCATCTCATGGACGGGTGCGATGTTGGGAGCTCTAGTCGCTTATTACCTTGCAAAGAAGCTGGGGTATGAATATGTTAAAAAGAAAGTGTCGAATAGCCATCTGATCCATAAATTAGATCATCTCAATGGAAAATATGCCTTTTGGATTGTTCTCTTCGCTCGTTTAATTCCTGTCGTATCCTTTGATTTGATCAGCTTTGCAGCGGGTCTTGCAGGAATGAAAATGAGAACTTTTCTTCTTTCAACCGGCATAGGCATGCTGCCGGCAACGATTGCTTATACGGTATTAGGTCACGATATGAAAGAGATTGAAACGTTCAATGAAAGAATGCTCATCATCATTGGTATACTTGGAATTCTGACCATCATAGGCTTTGTATTCCGGAAAAAATGGCTCAATAAATAAAAAATCAGGGAGACAGACTACCCCATCTGAAACCCTGGTTTTTCATTTGTATTGATTTACTTGTCGTTCTTGGCTGGTTCGTAAACTCCGTTATTACCTACTCAACATGTTGAATCGGGTTTAATGTTGCTTTTGACAATTCTATCACCACTTTGGATGAGTATTTTATTAATTTCTTCTAGACAATCACCTTTAATGATACGATTACCATATATGAAAAGCGGTACATAAACTTCACCGATATAGGCTTTTAAATCCCGATGTCGATCGGGTGTTTGGGACAAATTCACTTCGCTGAAATCGATATCCATTGATAGTAAATGGTTTTTTACGATTTGACATCGAGAGCAACTATTAATCGTATAAAGTACAGGTGTATCATACATGACACAAACCTCCTCTTCATCCTCATACTATCTTAATCAAATGTGAAAAGTATGTAAGGTATATTACTTTTATGAGCGTGCAAGCAATTTATAATAGAAGTAGCTATAGGAGGGATAACTGATATGGACAAGCTTAAATACCTATCACAAATCAACTTATTTGAAGAAATGCCGATGAACGAATTAGAAGAAATCGATCGAATATCAGATATGCAGCCTTTGAAGAAAGGTACAACGATCTTCACTCCTGAAACGAACATCCAAGCTTTATATTTATTGAAAAAAGGACAAGTACGTCTCTATCGTATGAGCGAGAATGGGAAGCAATTCACTGTAGATATTCTAGGAGACGGTAATATCTTTGGTGAAACAGCTACTTTTTCATTAACGGAAGAACAAGATTATGCAGAAGCAATGTCCGATGTCTATCTTTGTGTAATCGGGAAATCTGAGTTTGAAAATCTGATTGAACAAAATCCAAAGCTTGCCATTAAACTGATTGAAATTCTTTCCTCTCGACTTAAGGATATTTATGAGGTAAGTGAACAAATTGCGTTAAGAGACGTCCGTTATCGCGTCCTCTCATTGTTATTGAAGTTAAGTGAAAAGTTTGGAAAACGGAGTAAAGAATGGCAGACCATTGATGTGAAAATCACCCATCATGATATTGCAACCATGGTCGGCTCAAGCCGTGAAACGGTAAGTGCGATCATTAGTCAATTAAAAAAAGAAGGAATCATCAAAAAGACCATCGTGTCTATGAAAATCAATGCGGACAAAGCGATGCAGGAACTCGACTAACCAAAGAAGGTGACCAAAGAGGTCACCTTCTTTTATCTGAAATACTGTATATACTTCTCTGTTACCTTTGGTAGGACACCTTCAAACAGTTTCTCTCTCCAATACTGGTTTGCTGTATTTTCTAGTATTGCACCGTGTGTCGGATACGGATGGATGACATTTGAAAGGTCTCCGATTTTATGCCCTTGAGTCTTTGCAAATACAATCTCTTGCATCCAATCACCGGCATTCCGTCCTACCGCATGGGCGCCAAGTATTTCCCCTTTTTGAGTCGTAATGACTTTCACTAGACCAACTTCATCCCTGTCAGTAGCGAAGCGATCGACCTCTTTATTTTCCACTTTAAAAACTTTTATTGAATCCCCGTACTTGTCCATGGCTTCTTTTTCCGTCATTCCAAGATGATAAACCTCTGGATCGGTATACGTGACCCAAGGAAGGTTATCATAATTGATCTTCCCCTTAAATCCGATCAGGGCATTCCGTACAACTAGTTTACCCTCCATTCCTGCCGCATGGGTGAAGGGGTATTTCCCATTGGTATCCCCTACTGCAAAAATATTCGGAACTGTGGTCTGCAAGTGGTCATTTACGACGACGTGGCCTTTATCAAGTTTGACTCCGATCTCTTCAAGTCCAAGGTTGTCTGTATTTGGTTTTCGACCAGTTGCAATTAGTATGTCGTCCGCTTCGAGATCGAAGGTATTCCCTTCTTTTTCAATGGTAAGGAGCTTTGTCCCATTTTCCGTCATACGTACACTTTTCGCCATCGAATTGAAGGTGAAATGAAGCTCTTTTTGGAGTTCGTTCGTGATGATTGGAATCATTTCTTCGTCTTCACGCCCGAATAAAGTTTCGGATGTTTCGACAACCGTAACGTCCGATCCGAATCGTGCAAGGGATTGAGCCATTTCGAGTCCTATGGCGCCACCTCCGATGACAACGAGCCGTTTTGGCAATTCTTTCAAGTTGAATATCGTTTCGTTCGTGAGGTAATCGACTTCTTCAATCCCCTCGATCGGTGGGATGAAAGGTCTGGATCCAGTAGCAATAACGAACCGTTTTCCTTTTAAAATCTTCCCATTATCCAATTTAAGCTGTTCGGGATTAACGAAACGGCCTGTACGTTCCGAAAAGATATCCACACCTAACGATTCGAACCGTTCATGGCTGTCATGATGCTGAAGACCTGAAATTGCTGCCTTGACTCGTTCCATTGCGACTGTTATATCTGGTTGACCATTTATTTTTAAACCGAATTCTTCCGCTGCCTTTTGAGCGGTATAGACTTCTTTTGCGCTTTTGATGAGTGCTTTTGAAGGTACACAGCCATAATGGAGGCAATCTCCACCGAGCAGCTCATTCTTTTCAATCAGAGCAACCTGAGCTCCGAGGCTCGCTGCACCTGCTGCGACGGTCAGTCCTCCAGCACCTCCTCCAATAACAATCAAATCATATGGTCTCATCATCAAGCACTCCTTCCTTGACTTCTTGTCTCTTCACCCATTTGTTCCTGACCCACATCGGAATCAAGGATAATGCTGCGAACACGATGACGGCAAAGAGGATGATTTTCGGGTCTCCTGACACCAAACTACTACCGAGAAAGTTGTAAGCGAACGTACCAGGAATAATCCCTATTAATGTTCCCAGAAAGAAGTCTCTGAAACGGACCTTTGAAACTCCGGCGGTATAGCTAATCAAATCGAAGTTGAACAAAGGGATGAACCTGAACAAGAGAACGTAGAAAAATCCATTTTTCTCTAGTTGAGACTGGATCGCCCGTCCTTTCCCTTTCCATTCTTTATTCGCAATATTTTTTCCGAGTTTCCGAGCGACGATGAAGGATAATATCGCCCCTGCTGTGGCTCCGAGTACCGTGTAAATCGTACCGAACAACGGACCGAATGCCAGTCCACCAGTGATAGATAGGACTGAAGCAGGAAAGAAAATCAATGGCCGGACGGTATATAAAATCATATAGATGAGCGGCGCAAAAACGCCGAAACCGATGATCCAATCTCGAATTTCATTAGCATTCAAATCCAATTGAGTGGTACTGAACCAGATGGCAAAAAGAATAAAAGCAGAAATCAATGTCCATTTTACCCATTTGTTGTTAAGCAAGGTTTTCATTGTCCTTCTCTCCCCCTTCCGTTGTTAGTTCATTAAAGTAATGAATGCTTTCCTCCGTATAATTCAACAAAATTGGATCTCCCTTTGAGAAATGATAATTCGTTGAAGGGAGGCTTATCATCTGATTTATCTTAGGGATGTAGATATGATAGATTGTTTGCCCATATTCCAGGCTTGAATTCTTAACTACCCCTTCTAGTTGAAACTCCGATTTGCCGGTTATTGAAGGCTTGACGCTTAATGCACGTGTTGGGATGAATCCATTTTCAACTAATAGACCATCTGAAAAGAATCGCGCAACAAACGAGTTAACAGGTTTTAAAGAAAGATTGATAGGGTCACCGATTTGTTGAATGCTGCCTTTTCCCATCACTGCCAAACGATTGCCCATGAATGACGCCTCTTCAATATCATGAGTGATGAAAAGAGCAGTTACCCCTTCTTCCAAGAGAACGTTTCTCACGTACTGCCTTAACTCAAGACGAAGGGACTGATCTAGACTACTGAATGGTTCATCCAATAGAAGTAAATCAGGTTTTGTGACAAGAGCTCTGGCTAATGCGACACGTTGCTGCTGGCCCCCGGATAGTTCATAAGGGAACTTCTTAAGATGATCTTCCATTTCCACTTTTTCAAGCATTTCAAGAGCACATCGAATACGTGCCTTTTTTGGTATTTTTTTCATTTTTAATCCGTACGTTACGTTTTCCAATACATTCATGTGTGGAAAAAGGAGTGAATCCTGAAACATAAGGACGATTGTTCGTTGTTCCGTACCATGTGCTGACCGTTCAGTATTTTCCATTTTAATAGTGCCCTCATGATCCTCAAGACCAGCAATACACCTGAGCAATGTCGATTTTCCACATCCGGAAGGTCCTACTACACTTAAGATTTCACCCTTTTTTATCGATAGAGAGATATCGTTCAAGACGATCTTTTGGTCGCTATATCTTTTTGTAATGTTTTGCAATTCAATGAAATTCTTCATAAATCCGATATCCTTTCCATCAAGGTTGTCTGATCATCGTTGTTATGCTTTTGCAAACCAATTCGATTCCAAACCAAAACAGGATTGGCAACACAGCAAACAATAAGGTGAAAGCAGCCATGATCGATTGGTCAGCGCTGTTGAAATAAGGGTAATAAATCATCGGTAGTGTTGTGATGATACCTCCTCCAATTATTGCGGTCAAAGCATACTGGCTGAGTGTGATGACGACTGTGAGTACAATCGCACTTCGTATACTCGGCATCAACATCGGTACAGTGATCGTCCAAAATTGTTTGAACCGGCTCGCGCCCAATACGGTCGCTTGTTCGTACCAACGTGTTCCGATACGTTCATAACCTGTTCGCAAGATTCGAATTGCATAAGGAACCGCAGGTAATAAATGAACAATGACAACACCGATAATCGTGTCTGCGAGATTGAGTCGAATCATCGTTAAATGTATGCCCATCACAATGAATAGCAAAGGGATTAATAATGGGAGCATAAGGACCGTCTCAATGACGGTTTTCCCTTTAAATTGTTCAAAAGCGAGTGCTCTAGCAGCTGGCATACTGATGATCATCGTCAACATGACGACCGCACCAGTAATGATCATCGAATAGGTTAATGCTTGTAAAAGATTCGGATCACGAAATACGCCTTGCCATGCTCTTAACCCAAATTGTTGAGGAATGATGTCAGGCCATTTCCATCGGAATGATATACTTTGCAGCATAACGAGTATAACAGGTCCTACTGTCAGGATAACTGCGGAAACCATCAACGATTTTTTCAATAGATTCCTAAGCATGGTTAACTTCCTCTCATCAAACGGTGTCGGTATTTTTGAGTGGTTGAATAGATGAGAATGGTAAACGAAATGATGATGAGTGTCACAACGACCATTGCTGCAAACGCGAGTGGTCTTTGTTCCCAGTTCCCTTCGAAAAACCATTCAAAAGCTAACACGGGTGTCATCTGAGGGAACGTTACACCTAACAAATATGGGACTTCGAACGCCGCAAAGATGAACGCAAACAAGATGATCGCAATTTCGATAATCGTCGGCCAAAGAAATGGCCACTGTGCTGTTAAAAATTCATTCCGTTTCTTCCCCCCTAACGTACGAACGACGTCTTTCAATCTGCTATCCATCTGGACATAGACGGGTAACAGCATCAGGACGACGAAGGGGATCTCCTTCCATACATACGTTAAGATGATGCCGATTCCCATCGAGTCGTTTACCAGGTTTGGGAATTCCTCAAGTCCTGAAATGAAACCAGCCTTATAAGACAGCCCTGATATCCAGCCGCTATCTGAAAATAAAAGGACAATCAAATAACCTGCTGCGAAGTGTGGGAAAAGCATCGGTACCCAAATGATTGCTTTCCACCGGTCCTTAACAAGATAGGGGAAAAGAAAATGTGTGATACCAAAACCGATCATCAAAGCGATCAGAGTTGAAATGAGCGTAATATAAAAGGTATACCAAAGCGACGTCCAAAATGTACTTTCCACGAACAGGAATCGATATGCTTCATTCGACCATGAAAGGTCCATTTGCAGGCTTTCCAAAATTCCATTGATTACTCCATATCCAAGCAGTCCAGCAATCATTAGAAATGCTGGTGCAATGTGCAAGTAAGGACGCACCTTTTTATTTCTTAACAACTTCATTCAGCCAATGCTCCTTGATCCAATCAATATACGTAGAATTCAATTCAGGTAAATAAGCTTCTTCTAGCTCATTGGTTGAAAGGACCGCCTTTCCACGGTCAAGAGCTTGTAAATCGGATTGAAGATCATCAGGTAATCTTTCAGTATCCAGGACCATTCCTTCGCCCCACATGGAAGGATCCATTTTAGCCAATTGTGCATCAGGTGATTCCATGAAATTGATGGCAACCATAGCACCAGCAGGATTTGGACTGTTGAATGGTATACTCAAGTAATGGGTGTTGCCGATTGACCCCACATCCAATACATACGATTTCGTCGTCTCAGGGAAAACCCCATCCTTAATCAAGCCTTCACCTCGGGCTTCATTGAAACCGAACGTGAACCACACTTCTCCTTTACTATACAGTTGGTCTAACTGAGTCAACGATTCCGGATAGGTCTTTCCTTTTCTCCATAAATTCGGTGAAATTTCCTTTAGATAGTCCCAGAATGCGTCATCCTTTGCATCAAGCCAAGAGGGATCTCCTTTTTCGTTAAGCATCTTGTCCTTCCCGGTTTTTTCGTATAAAACGTGTCTAAGGAATGCATTTCCAGTGAAGTCTTTTGGGTTAGGATAAGTGAATTTGCCAGGATTTTTTTCTGCGAATGCTTTTAATTCTTCTGTGTTTTTCGGTGGATTTTCAACCTTTGCCGCATCATACCACATGACGAACTGTACATTTCCCCAAGGTGCTTCCATGCCCTCGATTTCCGTACCCATATCTGATTTTGTGAAATTTTTATTCGGGTCGATGTATTTCTTGTTATTCGGAAGCTTTGATGCGAATGAGCCAATCAATAACCCATTCTCTTTTGCGTTTTTGAAATTCTCCCCATTGATCCATATGATGTCAATCGTACCTTCAGCTTTACCTGCCTTCTTTTCGGTTTGAAGCTTTTGGATGAATTCATTTGTGTCCATAGGACGTCTTTTCAACGTAACACCATATTCTTCTTTCAGCCTTGGGGCTACCCAGTCATCAATATAACGGTTGATGCCATTATCCCCGCCCCACATGAAAAGGTTGACTGTCGAACCTTCGGCTTCTTTTTCTATTTGGTTCCACTCTTTATCGAGTACTTCCGAGGTTTGTCCTTCACCATTACTACTGCTGGAATTACAAGCAGCCAGACCCATTGATAAAAGAATGATGAATGCTGTAAGTTTAAACTTCATTTGTCTTCTGAACCTCCAACTCCTATTTGATTTTTCAAACTCGTCTAATGTAAGTATAATAGTTATCTGCAGATATTTATGTAAGTAATCTTACAATGTCGATGTAAGGTGCATTACTGTAACTCTGCCCAAATATGGTTACACTTAGTACGATACGTCAAGTTCTATTATTAAAGGTGGTTGAATTATGCTAGATACTCATGCAAGGAAATATGTGCAGCCCTTGATTGAAAAAACAGCTGATCTTTTTTTAAACAAAGGTCTAAGTGCAAATCAGGTGACCTATTTAGGCTTTTTCGTTGGGGTATCAACAGGTTTATTGGTGTATTTCGGGCATCCCGTGCTCGCCGTCGTCATTCTTTGGCTATCCGGTTTCTTGGATGCCGTTGACGGAACAATGGCTCGTAAGACAAAACCATCATCCTGGGGAACCTTATTAGATATTACGTTTGACCGCCTTGTTGAAATCAGTGTAATCCTAGGTTTGGCCTTCCGTTTTCAGGAATCGATGTGGGCACTGCTATTGCTTAGTGTGTCGATTATCTTTGCCATGACGGTATTTCTGACAGTTGGTGCACTATCTGAGAAAAATGGGGTCAAGTCTTTTTATTACCAAGCTGGCTTAGCCGAACGAACGGAGGGGTTCATCCTTTTATCGGTAATGATCCTATTCTCTAAATACTTGACCGTGCTCACCCTTATCTTCCTTGCCATTGAATTGTTCACGACGTTTCAAAGGTTATTCGAAGCCCGTAAACTACTGAAGGGTTGACGTATTATCGTCAACCCTTTCCAAGTTGATATTACTTCTCCAACTCAACGCCAAGTCCTTCAGCCATTCGGTTTACAAAGTTAAAGTACGAAGTAATCTGACAAATATCAAGAATTTCTTGATCTGTACAACCAAGCTGCCGCAATGTATGTACATCTTCATCCACAACGCTGGATGGTTTTTCAGTTAATTTCACTGCATAATCCAAGATTGCTCGTTCTTTCTTAGAAAGATCGGCATCCCGATAATCCTCTTTCATTTGCTGAACAAATCGTTCATCTTTCACAAGCAGATGGAGCGCCGCCCCATGATGTTCCATTCAATAGAAACATTCATTGGTTGTAGAGACGACTGTTGCAATCATTTCACGCAGGCGTCTAGGTAATGGTGATTTCCCAAACATGATGACGCGATAATAATCCAAGTGTGCTTCCAAAGATTTCGGATTCAAAGACTGGACCCGAAGGATGTTTGCCATGCGACCATTGAAACGATCATACAATTCTTTCATTTTACCTTCAGCTTGTTCATAGTCAATTACTTCAATCCTAGCAGACATATGATATGACCTCCTTTTCAATAGTTTATCAGATCTCCTTCCTTTTCTTCGATTTTTTGATCTTCACCCGTTCAACAATCAAATAAAAGATAGCTGCTACGAAGAAAACGGAATGGATGATACTGAACTCCCTCCCATAGAAATCCGGATCCCAATATGAAATCGGTCCTCGAACGATGTATTCATTTAATGGATAAAGGATTGGAACAGCATCACGAACATGTGTGAACAAATCGATGATGATATGCCCAAACCAACCATACAGAACAGCCTTCCAGGGAGAGAGCTTCCATTTCGACAGCATGATGGTAATGATCATCAATACGATCCAAACAATGATGGAATGTCCGAGCTGTCTCAAAACGATGACGATCGGGTGATCGAACATCTGATGGACAATGCTATGTAAATCAAAGGTATCTTCTTCTAAGGGGTAGCGAATGGCCATATACAGGAACATGATGTAGTAGATGATATCCGGTAATATACTTCCGAAGACATAGTATTTTACGAGGTGTTTTTGTTTACGGAAAAAGAAATAGGTCCAAAAGCCATGATGGATCGTATTCATTTCTCCACCTCCTTTAATCCTATCTTGTTCTAGTAAATCATCGATTACGTTAGATTACTGTAAGATAGAATACATAAAAGGAGGATGATTTCTCATCCTCCTAATGAAAATTCTTTTCGTACCATTCCCTTGCTTTCTCAACCTCTTCTCTCGTCAATTGGTGTCCACTATTCGTCCAAAACTCTTCCACTTTACCTCCTGCTCCTTTTAACACTTCTGCCAGTTCTTTTGTTTCATTCATTGGAATAAGTGGATCATTTTCACCTGCACCAATGAAAACCGGGGTTTCTTTTAATGGAGGTAATGTTACACCCTTTAATGGTACCATTGCATGAAAGAGAATGGCGCCTTTCAACGCATCTTCATAGTGATACAAAAGGCTCCCCGCAATATTTGCACCGTTCGAATAACCGATCGCGATCAGCTGATCACGGTCAAACTCGTATCGTTCTGACATTTCTCCGATAAAATTGTATAGCTCCTCGGTCCGGAACTTCAGGTCTTCTTCATCAAAAACACCTTCACGAATTCGTTTGAAGAACCGGGGCATGCCATTTTCACTCACATTCCCTCTCACTCCGAGTACAGAAGCTTTGGGAGCAATTATATCGGCTAGAGGTAACAAATCCTTTTCATTACCGCCAGTACCATGTAAAAGCAGTAAGGTTGGGCCATGCTTCTCTTTACCTGCAATATAGATGTGTTCCAAATAATTTCCTCCTCGTTATTCTTTCGTATCGAGTGGTTTCAACTTTTCCTCAATTTCTTTTCGGTCTTTCTCAAAATAAGGTGGTAGTGCCAGGCTCTCTCCTAATGTTTCAAAAGGTTCATCCCCTTCAAAACCAGGTCCATCGGTTGCCAGTTCAAATAGAACGCCATTCGGTTCCCTGAAGTACAAGGATTTGAAATAATACCGTTCAACAAAGCCTGAATTAGGAATCCTTAATTCTTTAATATAATCGACCCACTTATGAAGTTCCTCTTCATTCTCTACACGGAAGGCAACATGGTGGACGCTCCCACGTCCCGGTCTCTCTGGAGGGAGGTCCGTTCTTTCCATTAGATGTACCTCTGCTCCTGTACCGCCCTCTCCGGTCTCATATACGTCAACATTCCGATTTTGTGTATCATAGCTGTTCTTTTTATTGAAACCAAGAACATTCAATAGTATTTGTTCGGTTTTTTCTAGTTTTGGTATGGTAATGAATACGGGGCCAAGCCCGACGATCCCAAACTCTTCTGGAACAGGACTCTTTTCCCAGGGCTTCCCACCTTTTACACCTGTGTTGGTTTCATCTGAAACAAACATGAGGCGTTGACCTTCAAAGTCCCTGAAAGGTAAAGCCAATCTTCCATTTACATGACTGATTTCATCATGATCTACTTCAAATTCGATAAACCGTTTCTTCCAATAGTTTATCGCTGCATCAGATGGAACTCTTAAGGAAGAAGTTGAAATGCTGCTTGTACCGTAATATGTCTGGCCAGCCATCGGAATTTCAAAAAAGGTGAGGTCTGTACCGGGATTGCCTCTTTCATCAGCATAGAAAAGGTGATAGACGGAAGGATCGTCTTGATTGATCGTTTTCTTTACGAGACGCATTCCCAATATTTTTGTATAAAACTGATAATTTCTTTTTGCATCTCCTGTTATAGCAGAGACATGATGGATCCCTTTCAATGACCTCTTATCGCTCATGTCCAACACTCCAATCTTGTTTTACTAACAAATAGTAAGTGAAACTTTACTTTATAGTATACCATATAAAAACCGATATGAAACATTTGTGCTTGTGGGTTAATAAACATAAAATAGTCTTTAGAAATAGGAATAGGGGGGTTAAATAATGGCACAGCATCGCTTTCTTTTGAAGGCTGAATGGCCAGGACTTAGAAATGACATTGGTGAAATTGAAACAGCAAATTTGAAAACGAAAGTTTCAATCCCTACCGAAATGGATGGACCAGGTGTTGGTACGAATCCAGACGAGATGTTGCTTGGAGCGGCAGCGACTTGTTATATCATTACGCTTGCAGCCATGCTAGAGCGAGGTAAAATCGAAAAAACGTCTTTGTCCATGGAATCGGAAGGAATTGTCGATGTAACGAATCAGGTAATTACATATAAAGAAATCATTCATCGCCCGAGACTGGTATTGAACGAAACCGATTCGGATAAGGCGTATAAGAAGGCACTGAAGCTTATTGAAAAAGCGGAACAATCTTGCATGATATCAAGGGCAGTTAAAGGTAATGTAAATGTAACTGTTGAACCGATCATCAAGTATGAATAAGCTCTTTCGCCCATTGGAGAACGCTTTCATCTGATTCCACGACAAATTCTTGTCCTCGGGCGACTGATTGAAAATAGCCTTCCTTCCAGCTTGAGGGTTTATGATAGCTGATCGACCGGTCCTTGAAGATGTCAGGAAGGTCCCAACAAGACTTGTTCATTCCTTGCTTCGTCAAAACACGTCGTTCATGAAAATTAAATGTTCCATATCCGGGTGTATTTTCACACCAGTTCAAGGAATCTCTAGCAACATAGATGGTATTTCTCTCTTTTTCACGTTTCTGGGGAGTCACATGTGGGTGATCACTCATCCATTTTGGTATGTTAAATGCTGAATCGACTTTATGAATTTCACCGATTTGTAAGTATCCATAGATGATATGTCTGCCCTTTTTATCTTGGGGATCGAAAAGGATTCGATCTCCTTTAACGATTGTATTACGGAACCATCCAAAGAAAAGGAATAGGTCGCCCTCTTCTACCCCTTGATTTTCAAGGTGACGTTGAGCGGCTCCACTTTGTCCGAACACCCCTTTCCATCCCTTCTCTCTTTTAAGCGTATTCGCATCAAGATCCGGGTCAAGATGACATGTAATCGTTTCATCGAGCTCTTTCCAATTATTCTTTAGTTTGATCGTGTTATTAATTGATTTCATGTAGTCAAAATAGTTTTTTTCTCTTGATGTAAGGTGATGGTAGGACACAAGGGAATCAGGATCTGGTATCGGGAGTGACAATAAGGTGCCATCCTCCAAAATTGGACTTGGGTAACCACTAGATGAAGAATCGAATCCTTTTCGGCTTATTATGACCTTCATCCTTTTCACCTCTCTTCCTTCGTGTGTATGTGATAAATAAAGGGTGATTCACTTTTATGAATCACCCTTTACTCCAATCTTATTGTACACCTAGATACTCTTCAAGTGTAATGTTCTGGGAATCAATGTATTTGGCTGCTTCCTTACCAACGTATCTTAAATGCCACGGTTCAAAATCATAACCCGTAATGGACGACTTTCCCCTAGGGTAACGGATGATGAAGCCATAATCACTAGCGTGCTTCTCAACCCATTGTCCTTCTTTCGTTTGACTGAACGATTGTACAAGCCGGTAATCAACTGCTGGTGACGTGACATCCATGGCGAGGCCGGTTTGATGTTCACTTTCTCCAGGTTCTGCGCTCACACGGTTTGCCTTTTCTTTACTGCCGTACCGCTCAACATTCGCCGCAAAAATGGCTTCCTGTCGTTCATAGGAACGGTAACCGGATTGAGCATAAAGATTCAATCCTTGGCTGTTCGCATCCTGAAACATTTTATCTAATGCAGCTGCAGCCTCTGCGCGCATTTGTTTCTTTGGTAGGTCCTCTTTAAATGGAAAAGGCACAGGTGCTTCAATGAGATCATGAGGAACGTATCCTTCAGGTAAATGATATTTCTTGTTAACGACAACAAGGAGGTCATCCGGGTCATCTACCACTTTTGGAGATTGTTCTGTTGGTTGTTGTTGCTTCTCTTGTTGTGGGTCTTCCTTTTGGTTTGAATCCTTGTTATCATTCTTTTTTTCAACTGGTTTCTTCTTTTCCGTTTCTTTATTTCTATCATTTTGCTCTGTTTCTTTCTTATCATTTGATTCCTCAGAATCATCTTTCCTTGCAACATTGTTATCTTGTGATTTCTCGTCCTTTTCTGATTGCAGATTCCGCTCTTGGATTTTCCACGTTTCGTTGTCATAGATATAGGTAATCGTTAATTCATATTCTCCGAGCAGTTCATTCTCTGAGCTTTGGACAATCTTGTATTTTCGTTCTGAGAGGTTTTCTGTTTGATAGGATTCATTCGTATCCAACCATACAAGGGATTCTTTTTGCTGCAAAAATAAGCCTTGTCCATTCTCTTTGTAGAACCGTTCCACATAAGTGTCTGCCAATGATTTCACTAGAATGTCTTCAAGATAGACAGAAAGGGCATCTTTCGTATCAAATCTTTCCACATTATCATTTTCATTTGTTTCCTGAATCAATTTATCTCTAAGGTCCGCCTCAAGCATGGCCACATCAGGTGATCCATCAGGTTTTGACTCTTGGTATTGATGATCTTCTTTCTCTTTACGCTCTTCATTTTTTACTTCGTCTTGGTTCTTTTGCTCGTCAGTACCAGCTTGTTCTTGGTTACACCCTCCTAGAACAATCAGCATTGAAAAAAGTAGTACCGACAAAACCTTCATTTCTAATGCCTCCTTTTAATTTTCTAGATAGTCAACATCATACTTCGTAATCATCCATTTATCTGAGATGTATTCGAATGTAACATGGATTGCATAACGACCATTCAAATTGTTTTCTTGTTCCTGGTCTATGGAATAGACTTTTTCATCCACTCTTTCTAATGTCATAAGTTTGAAGTTGATTTTTGGCATGCCATGTAAGGTTTCCAGATGTAGTTTCCCATTTTCTTCATGATAAAAATGGTCCATCCAATAGCTTGTGACCTCTTCAGAAGCTATCGTTTGCATTTGCTTTATCATCTCTTCCTTCGTGTTGTATTGTTTGACGTAATGTTTCTCATCAACTTCCGGGAAAAACTTTTCATAAAATGTGTTCAATATCATTTTTGCTTTATCGTCAGTCAACTTAATATCTCTTTTCTCATCCTGAACGTCTTCCTGTTCAATATGGTTTTTAGATGGCTGGTTTTCATGTTTGCCACCGGATTCGGATGTTAATGATTCATAACCGATTGTACCTACGAGCACCAGTAAGATGGACAATGCGGCAAAGCTTAATGATTTATTGAACAAAAAGGATGGTTTTTCTTTACGCGGTGTCATTCCTTTTATCTTTTGGAAGGTTTCCCGCTTCTTTTGTTCAGAGAAATGTATTTTGTTTAAGGATGATTGTTTTTTCAACTCACGAAGGTGTTTTTTCATTTATGCGTCATTCCTTTTTTCCCAGTACTCTTCTAGAATGTTCCGAGCTCTCCTCAATCTTGTTCGGATGGATGTTTCCTTCAGGTTCAATAATTGGCTGATTTCTTTGGTTGAGAGTTCTTGGAAATAATGAAGAATTATCACTTCTCGATATTTGATAGGCAGCTGCAATACATAAGAGGTTAGTTCATCGTGCTCGTCTCGTTTCGTTATCTGGTCTTCTGGAGAGGTTCGAGTTTTCGGTTCTTTAAAAACGGGTAGCTCAAATTGGATATACTTCTTCCAGCCACTTTTCAGGTGATCCTTACATTTGTTTATCGTAATCCGATTGAGCCATGTTTTAAGCGAAGACTTCCCTTTGAATGAGTCGATCTTCATATAACATTTTAGAAAAACCTCTTGCGTAATGTCCTCAGCCTTAGCTAAATCTTTAACATAGGAATAAGCCAATCGAGTGATTTGCGTACCATATTCATTCATGAGTTCAGATAAGACTTCTTCTTTATTCAATTGTCTTTCCCTATATCGATTAAGTAAGCTGTCCAAATTTACAACCACCCTTTTTACCTTCCACTTAATTAGACGACTAACTTGTATAAACAATTCAAAAACCACTTTATTTTTATATACCCAATTAATTGGAAATTAAAAAAGGATTGATGACAACGATTTGACCTGTAATGGTCAAAAGCTATCAATCAATCCTTATAATCAGTCACTATGATTCCATATAATCTTTCCACTCTTGGCATCGTAGTCGACTTCCACTTGGAAATTGTGTTTTTCATAAAAGTGGATGAGGCGATCCAGATGGTTCCAATCTCTCTCCGCAATATCACCTGTAATATATGGAATATTCCTTTCCCTCGCTAAATCCTTCAAGTAGCTCATACAAATCGATCCATAGCCTTTATCTTCTGGCCCCTTGATATCCCCTATATGAATTCGGTCATGATCAGGGCGATACGTTTGGAGAGAGAAATCCCATACCCCTTTAAAGGCATCCTCACAATCATTCAACATGATCGAACAACGATTCTTTTCCTCTGATTTATAGACAATGACTAAATTATCTTCCTTCGTCTGGTCAATTCCTAATACATCCCATTTCTTTGCAATACGTTTCATATCTTCCTGCATTCGGAATACCTGGAATTCCAGTTGTTCCAAATCGCGTGTATCTTCCTGGAAATAGGATTGTCGCAGTGCAGTAGACATTCGAATCCCCCTTATTTGCAGAAAGGTTTTGTACCTTCGATTGTGCTAAACTCATACGAATTACCCATACACAATTGTCCATTCTACAATACGAAAGGTGAAAATTCAAATCATGATAAAAACCGGTTCTGAAATGAACCGGTTCTTGTATTTAATCATCAAGGGCTCTTTTTGAAAGTGTTTGGAGCACCGCATCATCCATTGGGGGATTGTGTAAGCCTGCCCTGACATCTCGATAAAATCGTTCAAAATCAGCTGTTTTGGAAAGCCCATGCCCACCTGCAATTCTCATCGCCAGATCGACCACTTTATTCGCTGCGTTCGTCGCCTGTGTTTTCACTGCTGCAAGATCTGGTCCAAGCTCTGTTCTATACTCAGGGTTTTGATCCCATTTATCAGCAACAGCATACATGAAATACTGAGCATTTAACAACTCCAAGTCCATTCTCCCGATTTTATCTTGGATATGATGGACCTCTGAGATTGGTTTATTCAAGCTATTAGGCTGATAGTGTTTTGCAAATTGAATCGCTTCATTTCGAGCGGCGATGGCGATACCTAAATAACAGGCTGGGATATGTAGCAGCCAACCCTTCGGCACTGTCTTTCTTTCTTGCTTTTTCTCAACATGTCGTGAACTCGGGATAATGACATCTTTTAATAGGAGATCATCACTGCCAGTCCCTCTCATTCCCAAGGTGTCCCACGTATGTTTAATGGAAACCCCATTTTGTTCTCGCTCCACGATGAACCATCCGATATCATCTTCTTCTTGAATAAAAGCGGATACGATGAAATAATCCAATACTTCAGCCATGGTCGTAAATGATTTTCTTCCATTGAGAATATATCCAGACTTCGTTTTAGTTGCTGTTGTTTCTGGTATTCCCCCACGTGTTGGACTACCTGTTGCTGGCTCTGTAGCTGCACGATTGATAAGTTTTTGATGTTCCTTAATCTCTCGGCCCATCCATTCGAATGTTTTCTCTTCCCATAATTGTTCATCCCGAATCTCCATGATGATCCCGAGATGCCAACCTATCGAAAGAGCCACAGAAGGATCACCTTCAGCAAGCTTTTGTTGCAGAAGTACAAATTCATACAATGAAAGTTCTTCTCCGCCCATAGATTTAGGCAATGTAAGCGAGTGATAATCCATCTCTTTCAAATCTTTTAAATTCTCGTTTGAAAATTTACCTATCCGATCCGTTTCCGATGCTCTCGTTTTGATCCTTGTCGCCAACTGATCCGCTTTTTCAAACAATTCATTTTGTCTTTTTGATTTTATAAATGGTTTGTATAAATTCCACATGTTCAGACCACTCCAACGTTTATGGATACATAAAGCTTACTAAACCTGTCAGAATTTATCCAACCCTTACGCTTTTTAGAAGTTTAAAGTGGGGAACCCTGATTAATTCGCTGCTTCTTTCAAGAAATTTCGCTTTAACAGATACCTTAAATGTTGTACGGGCATAGACCCATACCCCTGTTCTTCGCCTAATGAAAAAGAAACGACACTTCTGAAGTGCGAAGTGATTCTGAGTGTTCGGGCTGAATTGAAATTAAGAGAAGAAGGATCCAGAATTTCATAAACGGTACCATCTTTAAGATTCATAAATGGTCACTCCTATGGTTTTTAGTTTTTAATCCTATTTTTCACCAAAGGAGATTTCTTTATGAACAAAAAAAATCTTTGGATCAATTCATCCAAAAGATTTCAAAGGGTTTCATTTTTTTATTGCCTGTTGTCGTTCTTTGTCCGCCCCTTCTTTATAGGCCATTTCCAGATACATCGCGACCAACTGACGAATCTTCGGTTCAACCCCGAGAACCTCCATATGATTCATACATTGCTTCATAGAAGTACTCTTAGGATCCGTGACCATTATGACCAAACGACTCCCCTCCATCCCTAGAATACAGACAATCCCAAAGTCAGACAAAAAACTAAGGCAATCATCCACTAGAATGACTTGTATTATCATTCAGTATGAAGGTTTTTCTCGGATATTGATACCCCTTCGTCGAAAGTTCTTATCGTTCGACAAAAACACCTCTCAAATGGGTGTTACACGTATTGGTCGTGTTGACTAGCCTGATGCTTCATTGTTTTACCGTGCGATTTCGAAGCCGGTCCACTTCACCCTTCATTTTTTCAAGCTCCTCCAACAAGGTCAATACCATTTCATCGCTCTTTTGCAATTCTTCATTAAGGTACATGATGGTTTCCTCTTCCCATATAAAAGGATTGCCATGCGTAGGAGTGATAGGGATGTCCGCATACTCAATTCCTTCTTCGACATCGGTAGGCTTAAAGTAAATGGCAACCTCACAGCCACTGTCCCCGGTTGCGATTCGTTTCCTCAAATTTACTTTGCCAAACCCAAAACGACGTGCGGCAATTCCACCGAAAACACTTGATGTCATCATACAAAGATGAGGGGCATCTTTTACAACTTCTCCGAATGGACAATCTTTCGCCTTCACAATTACATGATCATCATGTACTTCATCGATCTGAAAGTGCCCGCCGATTGAATTCTTTAAATCTACAATGACCTCAGCATACCTGTCCACTGACCAAACTTCATCCTGTCCACTATAAAAGGATTCAATCCATTCTCCCGTTTTGATTCCAATTTGTTTAATATATTCTTCAGCATGTTTCCCAACTGTACGACCATGAAGATGGGCATATTGCGTTATAAGTTTGGACAGAAAGATTGTTCCTGTTAGCTTTGGTTGTGTATTCAAATGAACCTTCCTCTCAAACTTTATTGGTAAGTCTATTATACAGAAAATTAAGAAAATTTAATAGGTCCTTACTAAAGTTTTTAATATAAAAGTCTTTTATCCAAAAAAGAGGCAGGCTCAATGCCTGCCTCTTCATACAGATTATCCTGCAATATCCTTCTTCTTACCTGCATCCGCACCCCAACACTCTGTATTAGGAATGCCAAGCTTCTGCGGATCAAATGTTGGATCTTTTCCTTCCTTACGCTGCATTTCATAGTCCTTAAGAACTTTGAAAGCGACTTTACCGAGCAAGGCAATCCCAATCAAGTTAATCAAGGTCATTAATGCCATGAACAAGTCAGCTAGACTCCAAACAAACGCAAGTGGGAGCGTTGCACCGACCATGACCATTCCCATTGTTGCTAATCGGTAAACGAAAATGGCTGGTTTGCTTTCCTTGATGAATTCAATGTTCGTTTCACCATAGTAGTAGCTTCCGATAATCGAACTGAAAGCGAATAAGAAGATTGCTACCGCAATGAAGATTGTAGCTGCGTTACCTACATGATCCCCTAATGAATCTTGAAGTAATTGAATTCCTGCTACATCACCTGTTTGGTAAATACCTGACATCAAGATGATGAAGGCTGTTGCAGAACACACAATCAACGTATCAAGGTATACACCTAACGTCTGGATGAAACCTTGCTTAGCTGGGTGGGAAATACTTGCAGTCGCTGCTGCGTTCGGTGCACTACCCATACCAGCTTCGTTTGAGAATAGTCCACGTTTAACACCATTCATGATTGCGGCACCGATTCCACCACCGATTGCCTGTTCTAAACCAAATGCACTCTTCACAATCAACATAAACATTGCTGGAATTTGTCCAATATTCAGGACTAGTACAACAATCGCAAGGATGATATAAAGTACTGCCATAATCGGAACGACTACAGAAGATACATTTGCGATACGGTGTACTCCACCGAAAATGACCAATCCTGTAAGAACTGTAACGACGATACCAACTACAGTCCCATTCATGTTAAATGCGTTTTCATATGCAGCTGAAATTGTGTTACTTTGTACCGAGTTAAAAATAAGTCCGAAAGTCAAAGCAATGAGTACTGCAAAAATAATTCCAAGCCATCTTTTCCCGAGGCCTTTTTCGATGTAGTAAGCAGGACCTCCACGGAATGCTTTTTTATCCTTGATTTTGTAAACCTGAGCAAGTGTACTCTCTACAAAACTTGTTGCTCCACCTACTAAAGCTACGATCCACATCCAGAATACAGCCCCTGGACCACCAAGTCCAATTGCTACAGCAACCCCTGCAAGGTTACCTGTTCCGATACGTGTAGCTGCTCCGATACAGAAAGATTTGAAAGAAGAGATACTCTTTCCATCTGTAATCGTTGATTTTTCAAATAGTACTCTTGTCATTTCGCCAAGGTAACGGAACTGTACGAATCTTGTTGCTACTGTGAAGTACACTCCCAAACCAAGTAATGCGGCGATAAGGACATAACCCCATAAATACGTATTAAGAAAACCTACAATTTCTTCTAACACGATACCTAACCCCTTTTCCCTTTTTTTGTTTTTTCTGAATTTTTAACTTAAATATAATTATAGGTATATGATTTTTTGTTTGCAACAATTTTCTGCATATTCTTACATTTCGGAGGCCGAAATAACAGCGATAAACCCTTATAAATCAACACTTTCTTACATGTTTATTCGTTCGGAGAGAATTTTTTGTAACAGTGAGAAATGTGGTGTTTTATGGAAAAAAGCGGGATGTATTACTAGTCTCTTTTAGCTTCTGATAGAATTCGTAAATACGCCTTCCAGGGTCCCACATCCTCTTGATATCGTTTTGCCATTACTCGTGAAATTTGACTGATGTGATCCAAGTCATGAACAACCCAAGTGGATAGAAGCTGGTGCAAGGTCACTTCTCCAAAAGCCGGGTGTATCCCTTTCAATTTCAGATCCGTTTCAGGTGTAATGAGGGATTCGAGTTTTTCAATGTTATGCATACGTAATGCTCTGAACTCTTCGAGGAGTTCAGTCAAAGTCCGGTTGCTGTTCCGTTTAAGGTGCTCAAAACGATCAAATGTCCGAAAGTTTAGGTTTTCCCCTTGTTCATGGATGATTGAAACGCGTTCAAGCCAATCCTTCCTCTCCCCATCATTTAGATGACCGACAACATCAAAGCTGCCCCATGTACCTTCTCCTTCATTACATCGGGTCCAAGAATCAGGCAATCCTTCAAGCATCGACGATAAAACAGCAGGTGTGCGTCTCAAGATTTCTAGAGCTTCATGGAATTCAAACTGCATCCTTCTCCTCCTCTTACTCGTTTTCTTAATTTTACATGAAATCGTACAACGGAAAATAAAAAAGAGATTGACCATTGGTCAACCTCTTTCCTACTATAATGAATTTTTCTGAGATCTCCGATATTGGAATTGACTCCAATTGTAGCGGATGTAACAGCCGATACAAAAGCCGAGAATAGCAATGAATGTAGCCATTGCGAGCATGATGGTCGTTATCCAGAAGACAGCAAGGAAATTAAAATGTGCACTGAGGAGCGCTAACCCTAATAATATCGTTGCAATCCATTGATTGAACTGTTGTTGTTTTCGATCTTCTAACACATACTTGTTTGGAGGGTCTTTTAAAAACAGTTTAGCGATCTTCATGACAGGATTTACATTGAACAACAATGCCATAACACCGGATAGAAGTGGAAGAATTAATATAAGGCTGATCCCTGTAATCCAAGTAATCACAACAGATAATAGGATGAACCATTGGTTTATTCGAACAAGGGGACGAGGAATTGTTTCTTGTTTATGTGACACACAAATCCGACCTTTCGCATCAGAATATATGATTATCATAAACATATTCCATCCATTTGTGAAGTGTGCGCATTTACTTTGTTAAAATAATAGTATATTCATCCTTTTGAATCGGTCAAAATCCATTTCGTCAAGTCGACTTCACCAGTCTTTTCAAAAGTGGTAATATCATGTGTGGTGATTTTGCTGTTCGAAATGCTATAAAGCTGCCCTTCAATATAAACCATTCTTCTGATTTCATTCAGCCACAGATATTCAGTGGAAACCTTGTCTGTATGACTGATTTTTGCTGCCAAAGAAAACCCTTCTCCAGGTGAAACCCGATAAACAAGTCCTCCCTGGAAGTTAATATGATAAGAAGGTTCAGAATGTGGTGCATCATTATAAATGAATACAGGAAATGCCATTATCTGATGATCTTTCAAATAGAGCATCGCTTTATGATCATGATTCAGAGGAGAGTATGTTCCTCTGCCCCCGATAATTTCAGTGAAACGCTCTTTCGGGTGTTGCATATCACGCACGTCGAACATCGAGATTTTCACACCAGCTGTTTGCACTAGTGGCTCACCACCAGAAGAATTCTCGACAAGCTTTGTATTTTGACCGAATCCAATGATGTAATTCTCATCGATTGGATGCAGGTAATTACTGAAACCAGGTATTTTAAGCTCTCCTTTTACGACTGGGTTCTTCGGATCACTTGCATCAATGACGAATAGAGGATCAACTTGTTTGAAGGTCACAATATAAATCCGATTCTTCATAAATCGTGCAGAATAGATCCTCTCTCCTTCTGCAAGCCCTTTGATGCTTCCTAATAGATGGAGGTTTTCATCGTAAATGAAAAGATGATTAGCTGATCGTTCTTCCTCATTCCATACTGATCCGCTTGTTGTTGTTATTCGAAAATTCCCTTCGTATTCGTCCATGGAAAATTGATTCAATATTCTGCCCTCTACCTCAACGGTCGTATCAAAAGTGACAACTCCTTCATCGATCTTCAACTTGTATATGTTTGTATTTACATGAATCGGTCCAGCCATATCAGCCTGTATTTCAGGATAAATTGGTAGGGCAATGTAGAGATTCTCGTGTGACATGTATAGGCTCATTCCCCCACCTAAAAATGTCTCCACTTTCATCGGCTCGTTCAACTTATCCATATTTAAAGAGGTGACCATCGTGTAATTCGTTTCGCTCGATTGAGGGAAGTAGTGGATATCATCATAATCGATGAATTGTGCGTTTTTAGATCCTGCAGTATCTCGAATACGAGGCCGGAGATCCTTATCCGATGATTCCTTCTCCATCGAGTACAACCAATTTGGGTGGTACTGTGTAATGAGGTAAACATGATTTTTTGATCTACGTGCCGATACAAAATACCCTTCTGTTTCAACCTCACGTTCAAGGGTGACATTTCCATGATCTTTTATATTGTAAACCTTCACTTTTACTGAGTGGTTCATAGGCATGATTTTTGAGAGGCTTTCGTTCTCTCGTCCATCCTCAGCAAATTCCTGATATTGATGACCGATGACAATCAAATGGTTTTTATACAAAAGTAGTTCGTGTGGAGAGAATTGTTCATCTTCATATTGAAGAGTCGTCATCACTTTCATTTTATTGACGGGAGCTGCTTTTGTGATGATCACATTGTTTTCGGCAATCTGATAAATGAATGATCCGTCATTCTTAATGAAATCGGGTTCATCGATCCCCTTGACTTGGTTATTGGTTTTTGAGTACTGTTGCGGACCTGCATTGTTTTGACCAGCTGCATCACTGGATTCAGCAGTCGCTTGTTCATCAACATGAAAACGGGGATGGTCCCTTTGTTGTTTTTGCATCACACGTGTAAAATAGGATTCCAATTTTTGTTTGGAACCAATTACAGGCAAGGTTTTCTTCACGATGAACGGAAGTGTTTTCCCACTCGATAATTTCTCTCCATCTTGAGAAAGAACTCTGTCTTTTATATGAAGCGTATAGGGTTCAGAAGCCATACCATACCCATCTTCAGGGGGCTGGACGTTCACAGAATGCCCATCACGATCAATGGAAAGAGTAATCGACTGCTTCTCACCTTCACTATTTTCTACATAAATCGTATGAGATGTAATCGTTGAAACATCTATTTTATCTGAAAAAATAACATTCCATGTCTTGTTCTGCATCACGACTTGTTCCTCATCCCACTCATTCATTACCTCGAATTCGGGCCGTTGTAGCCCCACCGTAAACAGTGCCAACAGAATGCCCATTCCGATCATCATCCACCATTTTTTCTTCATGACAATCCCCCTTTCCCCTTTTGACGTTCAAGACCAACATTTCGTTACACAATAGGAATGAATCGCTTTCAAAAAGAAAAGAGTTTTGATAACGTTAAAGAATGGCTATATTGGGAAAGGATTGATGAGAAATGGCCAACTATAATCTGTTGATGATTGGTGCTGGACGTATGGCAGAAGCGATCGTATCCGGTCTGAGGAATAAAGAAGAAACTGCATTTAACTCGATTACGGTGTCTAACAAATCAGATCAGGAACGACTATCAAAACTAAAGACAAAATATCAAGTTCATACTACGAGCGATTGGAAATCAGTCGTACATAAGAGTGATGTCATCATCCTCGCTGCACCTCCATCAGCTCATGAAGCACTCTTCTCAGAACTTTCTAACCATCTTGATAAACAACTTATCATAACTGTTGCAGCCGGAATTGATCCATCTACAATGGAAGTACATTTACCTGAAGATACTCCAGTATGTTGGTTCATGCCCAATACGGCTGCGTTGATTGGAAAATCAATGACCACCTTCGCATGTGGGAAAAGCATTGAACACCATCATCGGAAGATTATTGAACATATCCTTTCTTCCATTGGTGAGTATGAAGAATTGACTGAACAGCAAGTTCACGACTTAACTGCCGTTACTGGAAGTGCACCTGCATTTCTTTATCTTGTTACAGAAGCACTCCAAGAGACCGCAAAGGAATATGGATTAACGAACGAACAAGCGAAAAGGCTTGTAACAAAAATGATCAGTGGATCAGCCGCCATGCTTGAGACCGGGACCAATGCTGATGAACTAAGAGCTCAGGTCACCACACCAGGAGGATCAACCGCTGCTGGCGTAAGTGTCCTTGAGGAACAAAGCTTGAAGAAAATCATAAAAGATGCAATTATCGCGACGAATGAACACGCCCGTAAAAGTACGAAAGAATAACAAGAAAAAGAGGCTGACCCAAAAGGTCAGCCTCATTATATTTCATCCTTAACCTGCTTAAAAACGATCTTTGTTTCTCTCGATTTGTTTATTGAGTGCATCAGCAGTCTTATCTACTGCATTCATAGCAGCACTCTCAGTTGCTTCAACAGCGTTTTGTACACTATCAAATGCTGTATCAGCGCCATCTTTAATTGTCTTCGCAGTTCTTTCCACTGCACGCTGTCCGTCATTCCGTTTATGACTCATATCAGATCCTCCTTTGTTTAAATCACTTCATTAATTAGGTTTTTACCAATTATAAAATTTATACATCCCCTTCCTTTCCGTTAATTTCCTTTTTAGTGTGCGTTTTGTCATGATTATGGGATTCCGTATTGTCTTTTAATCAAGTCAATCCTATAATGTGCATATAATCCAAAATGTTGCATTAGGTAAACAAATAGTCTGGAGGTAAAATGATGATCAACTTTTTAAGGACGAATAAAGGAGCCAGATACGTTCTTACTTTGATACGTATCTATCTAGGTTTTGTTTGGTTACAAGCCAGTTGGGGTAAGATCACGGGTTCATTTGATGCTACAGGTTATTTGAAAGGAGCACTATCGAAAGCAGAAGGTGAACACCCTGCTGTCCAATCATGGTGGGCGAATTTCATTGAACACGTCGCCTTACCGAATGTGTCCATCATTAACTTCCTCGTACCGTGGGGAGAGTTTTTAGTAGGCGTTGCACTCATCCTTGGGGTGTTCACGACCTTTTCCGTATTAATGGGTTTGATAATGAACTTTTCATATATTTTTTCTGGTTCAGCTGGTCAAAATCCGAGCATGATTATTCTAGGCTTCCTGATTATAGTTGCTGGATCCAACGCAGCCGTTTTGGGATTGGACCGTTGGATATTCCGTCATACGAATCAGGACGAAGTAAAATCACAAGCTAAAAAGCCTGCTCTTCATCATTAATCAGGCTATGAAAAATGAAACAGACACCTTTCTAGGTGTCTGTTTTTAACTTTACTTGTTATCCGGCTGGTAAGAATCAAATCACCCTTACTACAGCATATCCAAGTAAAATTGCAATGCCGGCACTCAGTAAGCTACCGATCAAATAATATTCGGCAAAATCCTTACTTTCAAATTGCTTGAATCT
Organism: Pseudalkalibacillus sp. SCS-8; assembly: GCF_040126055.1. Lineage (NCBI taxonomy): Bacteria > Bacillati > Bacillota > Bacilli > Caryophanales > Fictibacillaceae > Pseudalkalibacillus > Pseudalkalibacillus nanhaiensis. The sequence goes on along the minus strand of NZ_CP143541.1, from coordinate 1,890,884 downwards.
CGTCAATGATTTAACGGCAATAAGGAACGTCATCCCATGAGGAATCCCTTGAACAATGAAGACAATTATGAGGACTCGTTCAATCATACCGATATATCGACCGATTTTTTGTGGAGAATCCTTATAGAATTGTTCTGTTCTGATCGTCGTTACTTCATTCACTTCTTCCCCTTTCTCGTTGAAAGAGGATTTTATTTCTGTCTTTTCATCTGTAATGCTGTACATGTCCTTATGCAGTGTTGGGTTCGGCCCTAAATTCCTTAGAAGGATTCCTAATAAATATCCAGCTCCTTCTGTTCCAAGGATAAGAAATATCCCGATTAATAGAAGCTTAGAAAGGTTGGATACTTCGACTCCATCAAATAAGAAGGTCATACTGATCTCAAAATATTCAGACCATGGAATGGACAGCAGTCCTGTCACGTTGAAGAACAAGATAATAAAGAAAACGTGAAGAACTTGGTCAAGAAGAAATAATGTCGCTGAATATGTCACACTGCGTTCTTGCGAGAGGAGGTACTCCTTTAACCAATCCATAAGATAATGACTAATCAGAACAAGTACGATCGTTATGGAAATTTGACTGATAAGGATCATACCGCCCTGCGTGAGGAAAATGAATAAGATAGCCCCGACGGAAGTCAGAAGGAAATGGACAAGAATATGTAGCCCCAAGCCTTTATGCTTTTTGTTTTTTTTCAGTTCAATCATACGGTTCGTTTGAAATAGAAAATCAGCTGCAAAATGGGTGAAAAGAAATAAAAATAGGAGTTCATGCATCGTTTTGTCCCCCCTTCCTCCTCTCTGTTTGCAGGTTTCTCAATAAATCAGTCAAGCCCTTCTCCATCTCATTGACGATGTGGAATTGAGCCCTGGATAGCAAGTAGGATACCGTTGATTTAGCTGATTTATATCCGAGCTCTTTTCCGATTTGTTCATAAGTGGCATCTGGCTTTTTCTTCACAAGAGAAATCACTTCGTTTTGTTTGTCACTTCGTTTCTCTTTTTTCTCTTGAATGGCAAAATGGAGGGCATTCAAAGCTTGATAAGGGTACCCCTTCCCATAAAAGAACAAGGAACTCTCCTTTTCATCTAGAATCCAATGTTTTGAATCCGGGTGTTTTTCTTTCAAAAAACGATCTCTAGCATCGAACGCATTCAAAATTGCTGACCCATTCATCGTGTGGATCGTAGGATTGGATGTTTCCAACTCGCCAAGCCCCAACCCGATATATAACGTGATGTTGGATTTCTGAAGGATGGATTTCATCGTAACCGCGATCTCATAACTTTTTTTAAAAGACTTCACTACTCCAATCAATTCATCTCCATTACGGATGTCGAAATCAACCAATAGATCTTCCTTATAAGTATCATTCAGAGACTTGATGCAAGACATTAACGATTCCAGCAGCTCTGTCTTATTCTTTTTCCGTGAGTCTTTCACATCAGAAGCAATACATACACACGATTGCATCACCATTCGGTCACCTCCTGGTCGCTGTAAATCTAACAACCCTAAATAAGTTGATATATTTATAACAACTATATCATGTTGATTCGTTTTTGCAATGATCTTAACGTACGAATTGCCACCTGCCTCGCTCTAATTAAAAGAACGTGATATAATCTCCACGTAGCTGATTTTTGGAGGAATGTTAAATTATGATAAATGTGACAAACGTAGGCTTACGTTTTGCAGACCGCAAATTGTTTGAAGATGTGAACATCAAGTTCAACCCTGGTAACTGCTATGGATTGATTGGGGCCAATGGTGCTGGTAAATCCACATTCTTGAAAATCCTATCGGGGGAAATCGAACCTCAACAAGGTGATGTGCACATCCCACCAGGACATCGTCTCGCCGTATTGAAGCAAAACCATTTCGAATATGAAGAATATAAAGTATTAGATACAGTAATGATGGGACACGAAAGGCTTTATGAGATCATCCAAGAAAAGGATGCCATATATGCCAAGCCAGATTTCTCTGAAGAGGATGGAATCAAGGCTGCAGAGCTTGAAGGAGAGTTTGCTGAGCTTAACGGATGGGAAGCAGAATCAGATGCTGCAGTCCTTCTGAAAGGTCTTGGAATTGAGGAAGACTTGCATTCGGAAGAATTGAAGGACTTGACGAACAGCGAGAAAGTAAAGGTCTTGTTGGCTCAAGCATTATTCGGTAATCCTGATATCCTTTTACTTGATGAGCCGACAAACGGTCTGGATTTGAAAGCGACTCACTGGCTTGAAGAATTCTTGATTAATTTCGAAAACACCGTTATTGTCGTCTCACATGATCGACATTTCTTGAATAAAGTATGTACGCATATTGCAGATTTGGATTTTGGTAAGATTCAGATCTATGTCGGAAACTATGATTTCTGGTATGAATCCAGTCAATTGGCACAGAAAATGGCACAAGAGCAAAATAAGAAGAAGGAAGAAAAAATCAAAGACTTGCAAAACTTCATCGCCCGGTTCAGCGCGAATGCATCCAAATCCAAGCAAGCGACCTCTCGTAAAAAATTGCTCGAGAAGATTACTCTGGATGATATCAAGCCATCGTCACGCCGATATCCATTCGTAGGGTTCTCCCCTGCTAGAGAAATCGGAAATGATTTGTTACGAGTTGAAGGACTTACAAAGACTGTGAATGGCGTTAAAGTGTTGGACAATGTCAGCTTTGTCATGAATAAAGACGATAAAATCGCTTTAGTAGGGAAAAATGAAATCGCAAAAACCACCCTCATGAAGATCCTGATGGGTGAAATGGAACCAGACAGTGGTTCATACAAATGGGGCATCACGACCTCGCAAGCCTACTTCCCGAAAGATAACTCCAAGTACTTCGAGGGTTGTGATCTGAATCTTGTTGATTGGCTGCGTCAATACTCTCCAGAAGATGATAGTGATACGTTCTTGAGAGGATTCCTTGGAAGGATGCTTTTCTCCGGAGAGGAAGTTAAGAAGAAGGCCAGTGTTCTATCTGGAGGAGAAAAGGTACGTTGTATGTTATCGAAAATGATGCTCAGCAATGCCAACGTATTATTGCTGGATGAGCCGACGAACCATTTGGATCTAGAGTCCATTACAGCATTGAACAATGGATTGATCAAATTTAAAGGGTCCATGCTCTTTGCATCACATGATCACCAATTCGTTCAAACGATAGCGAATCGTATCATTGAAATCACAGACAATGGTCTTATGGACAAAGTGATGACCTATGACGAATATTTAGAAGATGCACAAATTCAAGCTGAATTAGAAAAAATGTACGCCTAAAAACTTTCCAACCACCCTTCAAAATGATGGGTGGTTTTCTATGTCTATTCAGTGGGAATGAGTATATTGGTATCCTATCAAATTCCTTGTTTTTGTAATATCTATTCAATACTTGTCTTATTGGATAGTAATATTCGGCTGTTTATTTAAAATTGTACTAATTTTAAGAAAGAAACATTTATTTATACGAGAATCTCCGATATACTGAGGGTAGATGTTTTTTACGAACGTTAAATTTTCGTTAGAGTCTTCTTGCTTTCGATCATCCATTCTTATTTATCATCCATCACTCTACGTTATCATCAACCCCCGACTATTCCGTTTTCGAAAGAATCGTTCTCTATAAATTCTGTTCGACAGCTTGTCTCCTCACTGAGAACCAAGACTCACGCTAAGAAGTTATTCTCTTGAAGAAAGAAGGTTGTAGCATGGAATCGATTGTTATACGCTCTTATCAAAATGACGAAGTGCGGTTCGCTTTTGTATATAATGGCCGTCTCTATACGATGTTAATGCAGTGGTCACACGAACAAGGCCGTTGGAACCTGCAAACCTACGACCAAGAACTGCTTAGGGACCCTAGTCGTCACGGCTTTATTGTGAGTCAATTGTTATCCAATGATAAGGTTAAAGAGTTTTTTGAATCGAAAAACATATTGATTGAGAATGTCTATTGTGACGATTGTGATAATGTAGCAGTTGAATAAAGTAAGGACTCATGGATGAGAGATAAGCTGACTGGATTGATTTCGAGTCAGCTTTTTTTATTGAACGCATTTCAGTTCAATAAGATAAACTTATGTGTCTCTTATAGAACATATAAGCAACTTGATATTTACCATCTTTTTGAAGAGGTTTAAAATTTACGGCAAAAGGTAATTAATACTGTACAGTCGTAATTAGCCCAATGGATTTTATTATGTTTGGAGGGTTCACCTTGTTCCGGAAGCGCCTGGTCATCGTAAGCATTTTTGCAGGTTCTTTTCTTGGCATGACAAGTCATGTTATTGGTTAATACTTGTTTCCCCCTGAGAAATTCAGGGGGATTTCTTTTGGCATTATTGGTCAGGATTCCTCTTTCGAATCATTTTTTGATTCTGAAATCTTACCTGGAAAGAATCCGTCAATTTGATCCAGCTTCCCTCTCCAGAGAATCTTCCCTTTGGATGGCGTCGGATGACGGTCACCACAATATACCCGTGTATTCTTCATATGAATATAATCGACTTCTCTATTATCTTGCTTTTCTGCCGCATCACTTGCCGCGGCAAACTCTTCACTAAGTTTTTGAGCGGATTTGCTTCCGTTTTCCAGTTTCCCGCTCAATATTTCGAAATACTCTTTAGCCGATATCATCGTTCCTGAAATCAATGCTCCCTTTACATTCAATGTAATGTCTAGAGATAAGTCCTCTGTATTTGAAGCTCTAACAAAATACTCTAATATACTATCTTTATCAGTCTGAGCAATTGTCGTCATTCTTTCCCCTCCTCATTTGCATTCCATCTGTTTGTTTGGAGAAGACTGTTCTCCAGCTTCTCCAGGCGTTCTTTCAGTTCATTGTTCTCTTCTTCTAATGCTTGGGTTTGTTTTTCGGCTGCCTTAGAACTTAAATAAGGATCCGTTTCCCACCAGTCCATGCCGATTTCCTTCGCCTTATCGACCGATGCGATGATCAAACGGATTTTTATCGATAATAGTTCAACATCAGCAAGACCTACTCGTATATCACCGGCAACAACAACACCTTTATCTAATACTTTCTCCAAGACATCGACGATTGAATGAGATTGTCCAGGATGTTCTATAGACATACGATTTCCCTCCTTATGCCGCTTTTGGCAGGAGTCTGTTAAATTCGGATTAAAGCAAATTCCCTAGCGGACCTAAATCGATGTTCAAGTCTTCTTCCTTCAAATCAAATATTTCTTTCAGGTCTTCCATTTTTTCTTCTAAATTCATGAGGGCGACACCTAGTTGCTCTACTTGTTCATCTGTAAGTGTCCCGCCTTCTACTCTTCTCATCGCTTGACGCTCAATGGTTTGTCTCAACAGTTCAATTACAGTCATGACCAATTGTGCAAGACCCTGTTGAGCGTTATCAGGATCGATATTGATTTGTGAGTTGGTTTGATGACCTTGATGCATGGCACATATCACCTTCTTTAAACTCCATATTTTCAGATTCACTGTTATTCACGAGGGTTTCAACTGAAGAGATCAATACCTTCAAATCCAAATAAACAAGATCGATTCCAGCAATCGAAATCAGTATATCTCCTCTGATTGCAACCCCTTTATCCAGAACGACATCTAGAATATCAACAAGTGCCACTTCTTTATTTTCAATTGATTGCCTCGGGGACATACGATCCATCCCTCATTTCTAAGATATACTCGAAAAGTGATAGGCTGGCCACGGACCTGATACTTCAAATCGCCATCCGTTATTTCCGTGCGCCCTTTCTTCTCGTTCGATCTCTTTCAAATAGTCTTTAATCCTATGTTCCGGAAGAAGAAACACACTGTTCCAGGCCATCTTATCTTTAGATCCAGTAACCTCTTTACTCCATGTGCTCTTAACTTCTTGTTGAATAGAGAATGCTTTCAGCTTCTCATGAATACGCTCACAAATTTGATTGTTTTTACTTTCAAGCTGTGATTCTACCCATTTATCAAGTTTTTTCTTCTCGAAATATTGCCTGCCTGGTGGCAATGCTTGAATCTCTTTTCTTTTTGCTTCTAGTTCTTTACTGCTTTGCTTCAGAACGTCCCTTACTTTATCCTGATCGCAGTAGATTTTCAGATTCCATTCTTCTGTTCCATCAAGTGTGTTCAAGGTCTCAGAAATCATTTGTTCATTTTCAATCATCTTATTGATTAAACTATTTTCTGACTTATAGACGGTACAAAACGATAACGGAATTACAGGATTAAAAAATTCATTTATTGAAAGCAAGGTTTCGTGATGGTGGAGGGCCTTCCTTTTCAACCACTCTACATCCTGATCAACCTTTTGTTGTAGTGTTTCTTCTGTATATACATTCGAATCCAAACCACAAACGATTGCTGTGATTGTATTCCCTTGTATCGGGTAAAGTTCGGATTTACGATCGAAACCTTCTAGTGAAGGTAAGGAACTGTGTGTTAATTCAGAAGATCGTATAAATCCATATAAGTAGATTAAGCGTTCCATCTTCTTCTCCTCATTCCTTCTTCTTAGTCAGCTCTTCCCATTCTTCCAACTCCATCTTCTTCGCAATTTCATAGCGGGCTAATAGTTCCTCTTCTTTATTTTGGAATGCCCTTTCGGAGATTTCTCCTAATTCATACATCATTTGCAATTGAATAAGCTTCTGTTGGATGGTGGGGAGATCATAAAGTTCCTTGTCGAGCTCCTCTTGGACCTTTTCACCTACTTTGATCACCAGATTCATAGGTGCAGTAACCAGCTTGTGGAGCATCAGCTTTCTTCCACACTTAAGCGGATGTTGACAAAATTGTAAACTGGCCAAGGTCCTGTATATTTAAAATCAACTTTATCCTTCCATTTTTCATGGGCAGCATTTATTTTCTCATCAAACATACCCTCTTGCTTCCGATCAATGAGAAACGAAGCATTCATCAACATTTTCTCACCATGCGGTGGATTGTTCCTTGCAGCTTCAGCTGTATCCTTCAGCGGTTCATAGATTTCCGCAATTATTTCTTGTTGAATTTGTGAGACCATTTTTTGGGCGAAGTCTCCTAATTGGATTCGCTCGTAATAACTGGCAGCCTCAGATTTGTTATTTACTGATGCTGCTTTATTCACAATGTCTTCATATTCATTCACTTTTGATTCGAGCCATTCTTTCTTGCCTATCACCTTTAATCCAAGTTCCATTTTCCCTTTGATTTCCGGGAACAATTTTTTGAATTGCGGATAAAGATTTTCCAAGAGTACTTTCACATCTTCACGTGTTTTGAAAATATTACCGAAGCTGATTGGAATCACTGTGTCGTTACGGTTCATTACTTCAGAAACGGTATTCTGGTGGAACATAAGGTTTTCCTTATTCGGATGGTAAATTTTCAATGGAGCCTCAGCCACTACCATCGCAGCATCTTTATAATGAATGGTGAAAATATTCCTTGATTGTCCTTCAATCTCCACCGTACCAAACTCATCCTCTTGATCTGTTTGGATCCCGCAAAACAAATAGATTCCGAGTTCATCCTTCTGTTCCATATCGTTCCTCTCCCTTATTTCAAATTGTTTAGAAGTTCTAAGATTGTCTTTTCTGCTTCAGAAAAAGGATCTTCAGATTCAATGGACCTGCTTATCGGAAAGCATAATAAATCAATACATAACTGTTGGAATTCTTCATTGCCACCATCAATCGGAATATCTTCTTCAATTGAAATTCGCGCAATCATCATGGATGCCCGGATACTCGGGCCATTTTGATTCTTACGCAGTCTAGAGGTTAAAGACGAAATTAAGTAGGCTTCTTGTTTGTTTATACCGAATTTTTCTGTAAGGATTGTTGCCTCCGCCTCAATATCCTTGTAATCAATGTACATGGTAATCATCCGATCAAGTAAAGCATCCGGACTTTGATAAACGCCGGAATATTCCTCAGGATTGCTTGTGAAAATCACCCTGAACTCAGGGTGAATCCTGCAAAAAGATTCGGTCTGCTTCACTCCGTACAATGGGAGAACACCTTCCTCCAATATGGAGAGGAAGAGATTATTCGTAACGGGTCGTGAACGCGTGAATTCATCGTAGACCAATGTGTATCCATTCTTAACTGCTTCAAGCAGGCGTCCATCCACCCATGATTCTGACACGGTTTCATCCTTTTTATATACCGAGCGGACATACTGATCGATGACCTTCTTTGTGGTATAGCCAGTATAATTACCAATCAAATCCTTGTTGTTCAATTCGGTGTGACCGTGTATGAGTCTTACTGGTCTGCTTCGTCTCTCCGCCAGTTCAAGAGCTAGGGACGTTTTACCCGTTCCAGTAGGACCTGTGAAATGAACTGGAAAACCAGCCCGTAAGTATTGAAGGGAGCGTGAAATCAACTGATTTGTTTTACGGTCTTGAATGAATGTTCGTGAATCTTTGTATATCCGTTCCTTCAATGCAGTCATTGGAGCCTCCTAATGGTCACCCTTCCTTCTTCATACATTCACAGCACTTCGGAACCGAACGTCTTGTCTTTTAAATGAGGTGACCTCTTGCTCATTATTTATAAAGACTTCATAGGTTCCAATCATTTCGTCCTTTGCATATTTCTTCATGTATTCTTTTTCTTCAATCACTTCAAGCGTGACCTTCCATCCATCATCACCATTTGCTTCTACCGAAGTAAATTTATGTGGAGGGGCTACATGCTCATGAAAGAAATCCGCGACATGATCCATAATCTTCTTAATTTCCATAATCTCCTCCAGTCTGCTATCGTTTTTCAGAATAGAGAGGGTGACCCAAAACTTTGACATAATGGACCACCCTTAACTCTTAAACACTGAATTGAGCATTTCTCCGTTCATTTGATTGAGAAGGCAACCCTTCCTCTTCCACTTCATCACGCAACAGTCCGACGGCTTCTGCATAACGTAACCACGTATCAACACTTGCAATAACAACACGCGCTTCTACTGTCAATATTTCAATACCTACTACAGAAACTCTAGCGAAAGCATCAATTACAATTCCTTTATCCAATATCCTGTCGATTACCTCTGCCAAACTTGAACTATCAGTTGTTTTTTGAACAGCCATATGACATTCTCCTTTCGATCAGGTTAAGAACCGAGTGTTTTTATCGATGTTGCTGATGGAATATCCCTTGAGCTTTTCAATTCAGTAGAACTTTTTATATCTCGCACGCCTTTAATGTCTCTTGTACTCTTTATTCTGTTATTTGTTTCATTGCCGGAAGCCATCTTTTCTTGAAACTCGTTTCCGGCTTCTTTCACTTTTTTAAGCTTCTCCCTAGCAGAAAGTAATACTTCTTGGAGATTTTCTTTCACTTTCTCAGCACGATGATGAGCTTTTTCAGCGTTTTCTTCCTTCACTCTGGATATATGGGTTGCAGTGGTTTTTGCATTTGACTGGACACGATCCTCTATCCTTTCCACCGCATGATCCATCGCTTCCTCTTTCATTTCCTCTTTCAAACGCGATGGCGCTTTGTCAATCACTTTCTTTGCAGCTTTTTTCATGACCTTTTTGATAGGCTTGTCCGCCACGCTATCACCTCATGCTTCCTCTGGTTGTTTACGTACACGTCTCCTTTCATTGAATGTTAGTAGAAGGACGCTGAATGGTCTCTTAATACAGTGGGTCTATTCCCCATGGAAAAATGATTTAAAACCAATGATGAATGAATACCAATCCCACTTGGCAATATTTGCATCAATTATTAAAAATTTTCGTATTTTGTGAATTCATGAATGACTGATATGAAGGTACAAATGTAAATTTCAAAATGATAAGAATACAAAGATAACAATTACATTACAGTTCAAGAACCTCCAACTGTAATTTGAAGCTTATTCATATTTTCCTCTGAACGACGCATCCTATTGATAGACGTTCGAGGAGGAAGATGTATGAAAAATAATAACTGGGCATTATCAATCGGATTATTAGTGTTGATTGCAGGGGTCATCCTGTTCCTGCCGGCAGATAAAGTGGAAGCACCGCTTGTTAATGAAGATCAATCTGCCAAAAGGATTCTTCCTGAAAAATTAGGTACGAAGCAGTCAAATCACCTTGTAAAAAAGGACTCCATCCAATATGGGAAAGATCTTGTACAAAAACTAGATACAAGCCCATCCATCGGAGTCATCAAGCATAATCGAACAAAAGTGAGCAGTCATTTCCGCGATCGTGAAGTGACCGTCCGTTTTAAAGTGAAACCAACCAAGGAAGAACTGACAAGGCTTTCAGCCGAAATAAACGGAAATGTATCCAAGGAGTTGGATGCTACTTATATTTTTCAATCCAAATCTCAATCCACCCAAGAGATGGTCACATATTTCAGTAGCAAAAATAATGTTTTGTTTGCAGAGCCGAATTATATCTATTTACAGAATGAAACCGATGATGAGCTCTATCAGCAATACCAATGGAATTTGCCAGCAATTCGAACGGAAGAAGGTTGGGAAATTACAAGAGGAAATGAAGATGTACTTATTGCGATCATAGATACTGGCATCGACCTAAAGCACCCTGATCTCTCCAAACGGTTGGTTGATGGGTATAATGTGTTGAATGACTCTCCTTTGCCGATTGATGACAACGGACATGGGACACATGTTGCCGGTATCATCGCTTCAGAGACCAATAATGGTGTTGGGACAGCTGGTATGACGTGGTATAACCGTATCATGCCAATCAAAGCCATGAATGCGGATGGATACGGTACCTCGTTTGATGTTGCGCAAGGAATACGATGGGCTGTTGAAAACGGTGCAGATGTCATAAATATGAGTCTTGGTAACTATAAAGCATCAAAAGCGCTTAAAGAAGCGATTGACTTTGCGTATGATAAAAATGTAATCATGGTAGCAGCCTCTGGAAATGAAAATACGGATCAAACCAGCTATCCCGCAGCGTTTGATAATGTAATCGGCGTGGCCGCAGTTGATTTGAGGCTGAATCGGGCGGATTTCTCAAATTATGGGGATTATATTGATGTTGCAGCTCCAGGAGTAGACATTGCCAGTACGTATATTAAGGGACAATATGCGTCTCTATCTGGAACGTCGATGGCCACCCCTCATGTGGCGGCACTTGCCGGATTGCTGAGGTCCTATAAGCCAGAGCTGAGTAATGCTGAAATTATCAAAATCATTGAGGATACAACCGATGATGTAGGACAACCTGGAAGAGATCAATATACAGGAAACGGAGTCATCAATGTGAAAGCAGCTCTTGAAGCAGTAAATCGAAAAAAACAACCTTTAGGAAAATTCGGCGAGTGGTTTCAATCAATACGTTAAAAAAGACAAAGGGAGATCCTCCATTCAAAAGGAGGGTCTCTCTTTCTTAAACGAGTTATACATGTACCAGCAGCTAGAAGCATAAGTATGAGAAGGAAAATATTGAGGGAGTCGATGAAATTGTCTTTTTCTACAGTTTTACTTGTTTACATCTTGCTTATTCTGTTGTTGTATACACTTTTAATCACCATCAAATTCAGAAAGGCAATTAATATTATGGAAGCAAAGAGTATAGTTATGTCCACGACCATGGTAACTAGTTTGACGGCAGGTTTTTTCATTATGTTCTTCTTTCATGAAAACCTCTTTTATGTAACTTTACTTTCCATGTTGATTGGAGCTGTTATTGGACTTATTGGTGGATCCCCTATCCACTACATTATTGCGTTAGAAGGTATGCTTACGGGGATCATGGGAGGTATGATGGGCGTGATGTTCGGTGCAATGATACCGGTACACGATTGGCACCAGCTGATTCGTTTCCTACTGCTTTTGTATTTTACTGTACTGACAATGAACCTTTTTTACTTGCATAGAAGATTTGGATCAAGCATTTTGACATTAAAGATAAAAGGTGTACTTATCTTCGGGGCCTTGTGTTTCATTGTACTGACGATCTATTCAGCACCGCTCGTCCATATGGAGATGCCGGTTCCGCTTCATCATCCATAAAATAAAAGAGATCTATTTGGAAGTGGTGCTTCCTCTTAGATCTCTTGTTTCATATATGGGTATTCAATTATCGTCTTTTCTTTTGAGATGAACGTAAAATCGATCATTCCTCATCAATTTCTATGATATTCGAATGCTGGTTGCTCACCTTAGGAACTCTGACAGTCAGACGGTTCCCAGACATCGAGGCTTTGATGCTCTCAGGTGCTACGTTCGGAGGTAAAGGCAAATACCTTTCAATCCGTTTGGAATAGTTCTCCTTTTTCAATATTTCTCCTTCATTATTCTGGATTTGTTCGGTTTCAAATCGTTGAATCAGGATTCGTAGCTGGTGGTTGACCATATCCAGATGGACCTTATCGTCATTCCCCACAGGTAAGGTAGCCTGGATAATCACTTCATCTTCAGTTTCCGCACTGTCTACATGAAAAAAATAATTGTTATTGAAGTGACTTAAATGATGGTCGAATTCCTTCAAAGAGTGCTCCAAGTGCTGATCGATCGATTTCAATAATTGATCAAATCTTTCATCATTAAAGAGGTTTTTCAGCTGGTTTTTCAAAAAATCCACTTTTCACATCTCCTCCCTTAACTTACCATCAGAAGTTCGCCAGGTTATTTGAATCACTGATATCCGGATCCAATGTATTGGTCATATTCCAGAAGTTGTTGACAAGCATGAAGTCACCCGTGTTTCCGCCACCTGAACCACTTGCTGATTTTGAGGTGGATTTCGGTGAAATGTATAAGGTGTCACCAAAGTTTACCGTACCATTACTTTCAACTGTACTGATTTTTATTGGAGCTAATATGATGGAAGGCAAATGATCCTCTCCTTTCTGTAAAGATCATATAGGCGGTTTTGCTATTGTAGTGTATGCATGATGGTTGGAAGAGGTACCTTTTAACATTCCATTAGGTATACGCATATGTTGAAGTAAACCACGCGAAAGTAAAAGGATGTTTTATGTATGCCTGCCATGGTTGGAGCCATAAAAATCAACGAAATATCAGGTACGGCTATTTTCAATGTCGGAGATGTGTATCATATGGCACCTCAAAGTCAAACGAAAACATTTGCTGGGGCTGGCTCCTTCAATACAGGGGATTACTTACAAGTCAATAACGGTTACAGTGTTACGCATACAATCGACTCGGATGTCATCGATTCAAGTAACATCGGTAACCAAGGCTAGATTGTTCATCCCTATAACTTGTTTCATATATTTGTGCGTAGTCTGTGTTAAATCCTCCTCTATTCCGCATAGGTTAGAAATAAGGAGGTGAAGGGCTTGAACAATTTGGATTATTTACACCAACGGATACAGCAATTGGAAGAATTGGTCAGGCAGTTGCAAGCAAAATCTGACTCATTCGAAAACCTGCTTTCCTCCCTCCAGAACGAATTGATACAATTGAAAAATGCCCCTCATACCTCTATTGAATACAAGTTTGATCAACTGAAAATCGAGACGCTTGAAGGAACGTTGAACATCGGATTGACACCTGGTGGAAATGGCTTTGAAAATATTGAAGACCTCGGTGTGAACGGAGGCAATTTTCAAGTTAATCAACAAAAACCACCCGATACTCCTTTTACCGATGAGATGTATAACTGGATCAATCAAGGAGTCGATCATTATCTAAATCATGATATTTTCAATGACATCAATAAGGAAGAACGGAAAGCCAAATTCCATTTAGATGATTCACAGAAAAAATTGATCATTGAAGACATAAAAAAACAGATGGGCGTGCGTCTCCCTCATTATATGATGGCTGCCAAAAAAGATAACGCCCAGAGAAACCCTGCACAAGAGGCTGAACGTATCATGACTCAGATAAAGAAAGATATTTTAAGCGGAATTGAAATATATATGAATAACGAACGTAAGAAATTCCAAGGAGGGCAACAGGATGGAACTTAATGTAATCAACCGTGATATTTCCGTAGGAGATATTCGAATCATTGGCCTTGGTACGTCCGCGATGGTTCTGGTTGGAGATAGCGAGGTCATCAATTGTCAGTCCATGTTTGATACCCCCCCAGAGTCTTTGATAATCGGTACACCTCTCGTCCCGCTCTCAAAGGAATAGGATTATGGACCGGACTTCTATTGTACAAACGATGGAAATTGTATCTTTGGTTTCCGCATCAATTGTCCAGATTGGGGATGCAAGATTACTTACGCCCTCTTCAAAGGCCCTTGCAGTTCAAAGACAGGAATCCACATATGATCCAGGTGAACATGAATTTGAGATGTACCCGATGTTCACTGCTCCTTTCCCTCCCTTTCAATATGAATGCATTCCTGTAAATACCATCCAAGAAATACCGGCAATCCATGTCAAGTCAATTAACATCATCGGGGTTGCAGCCTCATCTGTCGTGCGTGTGGGAAAGACGGATTATGTTTGCAGTGAAGCGAGAGTCAAACATATTCGCCAGTTTACAATCGATCCCTATGAATAGGAGGGTCTGGAAATGAATGTCTATGTGAACCAGAGCATATCAATTCAAACAATCCGTATTGATGGACTGTCCAACTCTTCTGTTCTACAAATCGGAACCAGTGGAGTAATTAAACCCGTTTCTTATCTCTCCAACTCGGGAGGTTTCACTGGTCCGGCACCTGCTATTGAAAATCCTTTCGGTAGTGTAGTGGAACAGCCGTATGAAGGTCCTCTTGTGCCGCTCTCAGGACCGCGGTAACCAATTGCAAAAATCATGTGAGGCGATTTTATGGATACTTGGTCTAAAATGATGGAATGGAAACAAGTTGCTGATAAATACATGAACCAGAGCTTTTTTCCTGATTCTCAACCAAAAAAGCAGAGCCCCCAAGTTAATATTTATGAATCTGACAATGAATTGCTTTGTCTTATTTCTTTACCAGGTTTGAATAATGTTGATGATGTCGAGGTTTATGTATACAAGAGCTCAGTAAAATTAATCGGAAATACAAGTTTACAAACTCATGGAATGTCACTTAAACAGGATGAAATTTTTCAAGGACGATTCGAGCGGGAAATCAGCCTCCCTTACTCTGTCCGTGAAGATCCGATTGATGCCTATTATCAGAAGGGCGTTCTGTACATTCGGTTGTACCGGCTATTAACAGATGATCGACCAAAGAAAAAAGTACAGATAAAAGATTCTGGTGAATGATAAAAGGGCTTGCCTGATTGGAAAGACATCTCACATCGCTTGGTGTGTGAAGTCGTTAACTTTCTGGGTAAGCCCTCTTCTTTTATACATTTCCGACATTATTGCTATCTGACACATCTGGGTCAATGGCAATAACTGCACTGAACAAATTATTCACTTGAGAAAAATCTCCGGTATTCCCTCCACCTGATCCAGTAACGGCCTTCGAGGTCGATACAGGTGAGTTGTAAAACAAATCTCCGAAGTTAACGTTTCCGTCATTAACAGAGGATATTTTTATTGGAGCTAAAATAATGGATGGCATGTCTCCACTCCTTTGTCATCGTTTATTATGGAAAATCAAGACACTCCTATGGTAGTAAGCGATTGCAAGCCAGAATCAATAACGATCTGTTAAAAAGAAAAGAGTCAGACCCATCGGTAGGCTCCTTACTTTGGTTAAACAACCTTTTCAAGATTGCGCTGAATTCGCCTTACTGCCAAATAGGCCAACCCTTAAAGATAAGTTGGATAAAATTTTTTATATAAGATCAGGCTGCAAAAGGAGTCCAATACTCCTTTGCAAGCCTAGGATTCTCCTAGTAGCTTACAAACGCTACTCCCACAATAATAAGGAGAATAAACAAAACGACGATCAAAGCAAATCCTGCTCCATATCCGTAACCCATGAAGACATCCTCCTTCCTTCAGGTCGTTAAAAGAATACCCATAAGAATATTCTTTTCATTACATACTATGTAGTTGGACGAGTTTTGATAGGGACAAGTGGTGAATTTTTTGAACTTCTTGCTGAATTCCGTAGGTTTTGCTCGAAATTTCATCTTTTTTTGAAAATTTAAGTATGTTATAATTATGCTGTTTCGTTTTTAGTTTTGCATCCATATGCATTACTATTTTATAGTAAAACTTTTACACCACAGGTATATGCCTTTCTATGAGAAATACACAGTTTTACATGTTTATACAGTTCTCTAAGTAGGTATCTTTGTGGTAGTCTAGTAATTAATCCAAACATAACGTCAACACGAAAAAAACATTGTAGAGGTGATCTTAGCAAATGGACAAAGAACAGACGTATTCTAAACCTAGTACAGCAAGTTATATCAAGTTCATCATCCCCTCACTGATTGGGATCTTCCTATTCATGATACCGATCAGTTACGCAGGAGAAGTCACGATACCTGTTGCACTTCTTGCTGATTGGATTCAAGGGGTGTTGGAAGGAACACTGCCAACCTTGATGACGGTTATCATTACATTGACAGTCATCCTGACATTGATAGCAACGATTGCAAAACCTTCCTACATTATGGATCGTCCTTTTTTGAAATCATTACTTCATGTAAAACCAGTTTGGGTTATTGCTAGAATTCTAGGCATGATTTTTGCAATAATGACCTTATACAAGCTCGGACCAGAGCAGGTATGGTCTGATGCTACAGGAGGTCTTTTGCTCGAAGGTCTCATACCGGTATTATTTTCTGTATTTTTGTTTGCTGGTTTATTCCTTCCACTTCTTTTGAACTTTGGTTTACTTGAATTATTCGGAGCACTACTCACCAAGATCATGCGTCCGATTTTCACATTGCCAGGCCGGTCCTCGATTGACTGTCTTGCATCCTGGTTAGGAGATGGGACAATCGGTGTCCTGTTGACGAGTAAGCAATATGAGGAAGGAAATTATTCGAAGCGTGAAGCAGCCGTTATTGGAACCACATTCTCTGTCGTATCCATCACCTTCACGATTGTCGTCCTCAAACAAATGGAACTGGATGCTTACTTTGGTCCCTATTACTTGACTATCGTGCTCGCTGGTCTTGCTGCAGCACTGATTATGCCGCGTATACCACCGCTTTCACGTAAGAAAGATACGTATGTGGATGAGTCTGATGTACAAAAGAGTGAGGATATACCTGAAGGGATGTCTTCCTTGAAATGGGGCTTGCAATCCGCTGCCCGTAAAGCGGACAAAACAAATAGTTCTGAAGCAATCTTCAAGGGTGGTGTACAAAACGTCCTTGATATGTGGATGGGTGTCATTCCGATTGTAATGGCGATCGGAACAGTCGCTTTGATTGTAGCTGAAGAAACACCTTTCTTTGAATGGCTTGGAGCACCTTTCGTTCCATTACTACAACTCATGCAAGTACCAGAAGCTGCGGCAGCAGCTCAAACAATGGTAGTCGGATTTGCTGATATGTTCTTACCAGCATTGATCGGGTTTGAGCTTGTAGAAAGCGAAATGACACGTTTCATCATTGCGTGTCTATCTGTCACACAGTTGATTTACATGTCCGAGGTCGGAGGATTGTTACTTGGCTCGAAAATCCCTGTCAGTTTCAAGGATCTTGTATTGATCTTCCTTGAAAGAACATTGATTACGTTACCGGTAATTGTCCTCATGGCACATATTATCTTTTAATTAAATGGTTAAGCTTGTAGAGAAACCCTCTACAAGCTTTTTTTGTACACAAAAAAAGCTGAATCAGCCTTTGATAGCTTCTTCAGCTTGATGGGTTACCAATTGAACCAGAAATCCCGTGTATCTTCTTCCTCTTTATCTTCATCTGTCTCGTTGCTCTCATCAGTATTCTCCACTTCGATTTCATCATCCCGGTCTACTCCGATTCCCCACATCGCATCCCAAGGATTGATTTCTCGCTCCTCTTTTTCTTTAGAATGCGGCTTCACGATACTCTCATCCTGTTTTTCGATTTTTCTCTTCTTTTTCTCCACCAAAATCCCCTCCTCATGTTACGGAAATAGCCTAACCTATCCACCATTTATTAATAAGGTATTGGAAAATTGAAGATACGATACGGATACTCGCCCATGAATCAAAATAAAAAGGTTGACCTAAATGTTTCAATCACATTCAGATCAACCGTTTTGTTTATTATTGCGATTTTAGAAAATCTCGTACAGATTCCGGGGTTTTTGCGTTAGCACTGTGTAGATGACCGATTTTCTCCCCATCCTTGAATACGAGCAGGCTAGGAATCCCCATCACTTCATATTTCTCCGCGATTTCAGGATGCTCATCCTTATTGATTTGGTACCATTCTTTATCACGATTTTCTTCAATGATTTCACCGATGAACATATCCAATCGTTTGCAATCCGGACACCAATCGGTTTCGAATTTAATTACCGTGTGAGTATTTTGACCAATGAGGTTGTAGAAATCATTTTCACTTTTGATTTGCTTCATGCTTATCCCCCTATTTATTACTTCAAATACTAGTATACCGAGTATATGATCCGTTGTTAATTAATCTGTTTTTTGTTAACCTAATACGACGATTCTAATTGAAAGGCAGTACGTATAGCTTAATTATTGACGTCTATATTTAGGGATTGCAAGACTTCTTTGATTGCTTCTGGTTCTTGGGTCCCTATCAAGTATTTCTTTCCATCGATCATTTCAATTCGTATTCCCTGTTTCCCTTTTACATTGTATGCGGTCACACCTTTAAAACTAAAACGGAGGCCATAGCCTAGAAATTCTTTAAGTGGATGATAGGTTTCTACTCTCAAGGTTTTGATCTCATCAAATTCAAACCTCCGCTTACGAAAATGAAAGGGAAAATATTGAACATAAATTCCATCTACGTATATCTCAGTTTTCAGACGGATGAATGCAAAAAAGATGGGAAAACCAATTCCGAAGATTACCCATAAAACAACTAATCCTTCGTCAGAAGCAGGATTTGTACCAAACGGAATACCAAAGATGATCTGTTGGATGATTCCAAACCACATAAGTCCTGTAACTAGAATGAGGATTAGAACAACAAACCATACACTGAATCGTTGTTCTTCTTCATAAATCGGATGTTTCATTCGCACTCCCCCCTAAAGCTCTGTATATCATACATTCTTTAGAAGATTCCTTAAATCCTCTACTCTACACTTACTATATGACACTTTTACCACTTATTTATCCTTAAGCAAAAATAAGCTGTTTTAAGGAAAGTGAAGTTCAATTATTTTAAGTCATTTTAAGCGTTATATGCATTGCCCGTTTGCCTTAAAACACTTATAATGAATGAAAACGAAGCTAGGGTGGATTCTTATATGTATCAAGACGAACGCTTGCTTGAAATCAAAGCGTATTTAAAGAAGCATAAACGTATTTCCATCAATCAAATGATTGATTTATTCGGGATATCACGTGATACGGCCAGAAGGGATCTCGTGCGGCTTGAGGATGATGATGAAATCATACGTACCCGGGGTGGAGCGAAATTGGTTGTCCCCCCTCTTCCACCAACTGTTGTCGACTCCCAAGAACAATTTCAATCCTTAGAATTACGCGCTTTAGCAAAGTCTGCATTATCACTTATAAAGTCTGGCGACCGCCTACTGTTAGACCGATCTATAACAGTTCAATATTTGTCTCATCTATTGGAGATTGATGATGTTTTGGTTTTAACCAATTCAATCGAACAGGTGAATATACTTTCGAAGAATAGTCATGCAAATGTCCGGTTACTAGGAGGATTGTTGGACAAACGGGGGAAATTTTTGTTTGGTGCTTCATTGATCGAAGAACTCAATACGTCTTACGTGGACGATGTCATTATAGGAGCCACCGGATTCACCTCTGCTGGTCTTTATCACTCGAGTGAAGAGGAAGCATTCGTTTTGAAAAGGATGACTGAATGTGGTGATCAAGTCATTGTGCTTGTCGAAGATTCCATCATTGGTCATAAGGGATACTGCAGGAGTATTGATTTAGATGTGATCGATATCGTCATATTCCACAATGATCCTGGCAAACGGTATCACGAGCTTTTGAAGGAACATGACATTCAAATCGTCATCGCAAATGCAAACAGATAAAAGCGACCCATTAGACATTCTTAATGATCAGGGTCGCCCAATTTACAAACTTGTCATTTTTTGTGCTCTTATAAAAAGGAAATGAGGGTGTTTCATTAAATCTTCGTATTCCTTCGGATGTACCCTGCGAAATTCTTCAGTAGGTAGAGGTTCTATAATTCTCTCAATGATAAATCCATTTAAATATAAAGGTTTTATGATCTCATTCAAAGGGCGAAGATAAAGATTTATCTCGTTATTATATTTTGCCGATGCCTGTACTTCCGTCAATTGTTTAAGTGAGAAATAATTCTCGTTTGGGAATCGTGTGTAATCCAGAAAAGGGTGGATGACGGAGAATATCAGCCGTCCTTTATTTCGGAGGATCCGATTGAATTCTTTCATTGGTTTTTCCCAATCTTTTATGTAATGCATCGTCAATGAAGAAATAATCAGATCAAATGAATGATCTTTTAACGCTCCTAACGGTTGATTCAAATCAGCTTGAAGAACGTTCCCCCTGCTGAAGATGCGCGCTTTGGTCTCTTTCACCATATTTTCATCTGAATCGATAGCCGTTACGTATGCGTCATGTTTCGCTAACCATTCTGAATACCATCCAGTACCGCAGCCTGCATCTAGAACATCTTTCCGTTCGACATCAGGGATTAATGAGAGCGTTGCAGGTCTTTCATAATACGTATGATAGTCTATTGACTCAGCATATTGAAAAATGTATCCGATCGACTCTTGATCTCTCTTATATAACCGTGTTTTTTTCAACTTCTCTCATCCCCAATTCCAGCAATTTTGCAATTAGATAGCCTGAAAAAGTGCAGAAATAATGACAAATGGGTTGCGGACTATAGTCAACATCTGTCGATTCAGATATAGTAGATCCAACCTTCCTCTTTCACATATGGGAATTCATCAGGTGGATGGGTTAACATTACATTCTCGATAAGATCGCCATTTCCTTTAAATAGAAGCGCTAACAAAGCACAGATGGATGCATCATACGCATCCGATTTCTTTGGGAGATCCGCTGGAATGAGATCCAATAAGCCTTCCTTTTTGAAACCTTGTTCTGATTCCTTTATAAGAGCTGGATATACCTCGATAATCGATCTTGATTCATCGTTGGATCCCTGTTGAGGAATGATTTTAAAGTCGTGATTGGCAGTCCAGGATAATGCATACGATAATGCAAGCGTTGTGTTGTTGCCTAGTTTATCGAACGTTGCCGATAATGGTTTTTTATTGAATTTCTCAAAGATATGTCGTTCCGTTTCACGATAAGCGAACGGATTATAAATTTCTTTAGGTGGAATGTCCAACTCTGACTTGGACATATTGACAAGTTGCTGAAACTTTAACGGAAATCCGAGAGAAGCATCAATGGCAACAACGATGTCTTCAAAATCATCCAACGAAACCGATGAATCAAGCGCATCTATGATTCCTTCCGGAGACCATTCCTTATGATGTTTGATGTTCGTGTTTCTCGGTTGTCCGATCCATGAAAAAGTATCTGTGGACGAATCAAAATAAGCAGCTGCGATGCCTTGCTTCGTTCCCATCCATCCTCCGACATCCCATCCGATTCCTAATCGTTTCGCCAATTTGTCCATCCCCTTTCTTATTTTTGTTCAAATAGTAGTCGTATTGAGAAAAAGGCAAATACAAGTCCTTTCATACGATTGATCCATTTTAAGATTACGGGATTGTTCCAAAGCTTTTCACCAATTGTTCCAGCTGAGAAAGACAACAATGCAAAAATGAGCAAGGCTTGTATGATGAATAACACACCCAACAGAATCATTTGAGCTGGAACAGAACCGTTTCCTACATGGACGAATTGCGGAAGAAAAGCTAGAAAGAATATGGAAACCTTCGGATTCAGTATGTTCATTAATATCCCTTTCCGGTATAAAGCCATAAGGGTATAACGTTTGACAGTTTGCTGTTCCGGTTGTGCATTTTCACGGAATGCTTGGACAGCAAGATATAAAAGATAGACGGCACCGACCACTTTTATAACCGTAAAAGCAACGCTTGATTGATAAATAATTGCAGAAATGCCGATGGCTGCTGCAAGCGTGTGTCCGATCAGTCCTGTGCATAAACCGAGCCCAGTAGCGAAACCGGCACGCTTACCATGAGAGACACTTTGAGCAAATACGAACATGAAATCCGGTCCGGGTGTAATGGTAAGTAAAACGGAAGCTAGGATGAAATAACTGATAGTGTTCCAATCCATGATCTTCTCTCTCCTTATGTATCAACTTATCAAGAAAAGATTGATCCCTTTTGGCATGGGATCAATCTTTCATATGATTATTCAGATGGCTCTGCAATCTTTACAAGATACTTTCCGATATTATCTCCTTTAAATAATCCTAGGAAGGCTTCAGGAAGTTTCTCGAATCCTTCAAGAACCGTTTCTTTCGATTGAAGCTTTCCTTCCTTCAACCATTTGGCCAGGTCTGTTATGGCTTCTTCAAAATGCGCGCCATAATCGGATACGATGAATCCTTTCATCAATGCACTATTAACAAGGAGATTTGGTTGTACCCTCACACCGAGATCCGGTTTTTCCAAATTGTATAAGGCGATTTGTCCACAAACCGGGATGCGGGCGTATTTGTTTATAAGTCGTAATACAGCATCCGAAACGGTACCGCCTACATTATCGTAATAAACGTCTACTCCATCTGCACAAGCTGCTTTTAATTCCTCTTGGAAGTTTTCAGATTTATAATTGACGACCTCATCAAATTGCAATTCATGTTTCAAATACGAAATTTTTTCTTCAGTACCAGCGATACCGACGACTTTCGCTCCAACGATTTTGGCGATTTGACCGACGACTGTCCCTACTGCGCCTGCAGCACCAGAAACGACTACGGTTTCCCCTGCGGCTGGCTTTCCGATGTCGAGCAATCCAAAATAAGCTGTAATCCCTGGCATTCCAAGTATGCCTAGGTGGTTTGTCAATGGTCCCTTAGACGGGTCGATCTTTCGAAGTGAATCTTCATGGGCGATTTGATGAGTGGCCCAACCTAAATTACCGATGACGATATCACCGACTTCAAATTGGGTGCTATTCGTCATCACCACTTCAGCGATAACACCTCCAGCAATGACTTCCCCAACTTCATATGGTTCAACATACGATTTACGATCGTTCATTCGGCCTCTCATATAAGGATCGACAGAAGCATAAAGAGACTTCAAAACAACTTCTCCTTGTGCAGGATCAGCTACAGTTTCTTCGGTCCATTTGAATGTCTCATATGTAGGCATGCCGTTTGGTCGAGTTGCTAAGCGAATTTGTTTTGCTTTCATTTTGTTCATACCACCTTTCAACATGTTATCCATTATAAATTTCAAACCGTCAGAAAGGAAATAGATTGCTTGAAGATCTCCAAATTATGATATAATGACCAAATCATTAGATAGAAACCGGGGTATGACAGATGTATCAAACGTATACGTTAGGTGAAAAGCTACGTCAATTCATGACGATTCTATTACCGATATTGATTACTCAAGTCGGACTGCTAGCTATGAATTTCTTCGATACAGTCATGAGTGGACGTGCTGGAGCGGAAGACTTGGCAGGAGTTGCGATTGGATCAAGCATATGGGTACCCGTCTTCACAGGATTAAGTGGGATTTTGATGGCTTTAACCCCCATCGTTGCTCAGTTGATCGGGGGCAAGAAAAGTGAGGAAGTATCTTTTTCTGTCTTACAAACCGTTTATCTCGCCATTTTTCTCTCGTTCCTCATCTTTTTGATTGGTTTTATCGTTGTTCCCCCAATTTTAGGTGCAATGGATCTGGAGGCTGATGTTTCCTATATTGCGAAGCATTATTTGGTTGGTCTTTCGGTAGGTATATTACCATTATTTATTTATACTGCATTACGAAGCTTTATCGATGCATTAGGAGAAACAAGAATAACGATGTTCATCACTCTTCTATCACTGCCTGTTAATATACTCTTTAACTATCTTCTCATATTTGGGAAATTCGGTTTTCCACAACTAGGGGGGATCGGCGCGGGTTATGCATCGGCGATTACCTATTGGTTCATCTTTTTTGTGGCTGCTTTTGTCGTACATCGCGTTCAGCCTTTTGCGATTTATCAGGTATTCAATCGCTTTTATCGGATTTCGATCCGTAAGTGGATTGAAGTTATGAAGATTGGGATTCCCATCGGACTTTCCATTTTCTTTGAGGTCAGCATATTTGCGGCTGTCACGATTTTGATGAGTCGATTTGACACAATTACGATTGCAGCACATCAAGCGGCCATCAATTTTGCTTCCTTACTTTATATGGCCCCATTAAGTGTTTCAATGGCACTGACGATCGCAGTCGGATTTGAAATTGGAGGAAAACGAACAAGCGATGCTAAACAATACGGTCGATTAGGAATCGGAATTGCAGTAGTGTTCGCTTTAACGTCTGCTGTATTTCTGTGGTTCCTTAACGACGAGATTGCAGGGCTTTATACGAAGGACAAGGCTGTTTTGGACTTGACGGCACATTTTCTGATCTACGCAATTTTCTTCCAATTATCCGATGCGGTTGCTGCACCGATTCAAGGAGCCTTAAGAGGCTATAAGGATGTTAATGTAACGCTGATCATGGCACTGATCTCCTATTGGGTCATTGGTTTGCCGCTAGGTTATGTCCTGGCGAACGATACATCCTTCGGTCCTTTTGGGTATTGGATCGGATTAAGTACAGGTTTAACAAGTGGAGCAGTCACGCTATATCTCAGATTGCGTTTCCTTCAAAAAAAATATGAGGATCAATCCACTGCATTAGCTGCACAAACAGACCCTTCAAAATGAATTCTCTCATCCGATAAAAGAAATAAGGATGCGTTAGGAGGTGGAAGGTGTCTGATTTAGCGTTATCATCCATGATGGCTAAGAACCTGTCTCAATTGCGACATACGTTAAACATGAATCTATTGGATAGCAATCTAGCGAAACAAGCTGCACAAAGCACAGTGATGCTGAAGGATTTACAGGAAACACAACAACAGATACAGCATCCGACTTCAGGACATCGCATCGATCTGAGAGGTTAACAGGATAAACAAAGGGACAGACCACATGGTCTGTCCCTTTGTTTATCCAAACTGAGTTGACATTATTTCGTCAAAACGATATACAAGTCATCATTCTTTAGAACAAACGATTCCGGAATCGTTCTGCAACTTCATAGCAAGTCTCTGCTAATTCAACAGTACATGGACTCTCCTGCTTATTGCATTCATTTCCGCATGCTTCACATATCAGTTCCCCTAACTGGCACAGTTCTTTGGCAAATTGTGATTCGCGGCTCAATGCTGTTACTGTGTAGGAACATATATCATAGCATTCTAAAATCAACATGGTACAATCGTCAATGGTATGTGAATCCGGATCAATTTGATTTTTTTCCAGCCAATCTGAACATTGATCTCGACATTCTTTGCATTTTTCTATAATGGATCGATCTGTATCGTTTACCATCCTTCTTAGCCTCCAACAGTATGTTACTATACTTTATCCGTTCTAACCGGTTGGTAAACCAATCGACACACTATAACAACATCAATATGACGATATTTTTTTGGCAAGCTGGTGGTAAATGCTTATGACATCCTCTACTTTCATGCGGACCAATCCGCTAGAAGAAGGAGCCACAAATTCCTGTATATCTGGTAAGATCGTTTCTGCTTGGAATCCCCAATCCACTTGTCTTCTTCCGCTGAATTGCTGATATACACCTTTTCCTACAAAGCACACCACTTTGGGTTGAAAATACTGCATTTTAGCTTTTAACTCTATTTTACCTTTCTGGTACTCTTCTTTTGTTATGTCAGCTGCTTCCTTTGTTGGCCTTGAGACGATGTTCGTAAAACCATACCCATATTCATGCATTAATCGTGCACCATCTTCAGGTTTATACTGTCTGTCTGTGAGCCCGGAATGATAAAGGATCTTCCAGAACCGGTTCGTCGGGTTCGCATAATTATGGCCTGTCTCACTAGACTTCAGGCTAGGATTGAAACCGACAAAAACGATTCTCAGATTGTGCTTCAGCAAATCAGGTACAGGCTCAAGCATGCTTAGCCCTCCTTTTTGACTGTTTCATTTCTTCTGATACTCATTCCGCCTGACAAGACAAATTTCATTGCGTCCTCGGCCTTCATTTCCAATATTTCTACGTCTGATCTCGGTACTAGAAATGTCATCCCTGCAACCTGGAAGGTTTGAGGGACATACACAGCAATGTGATCCTGCAATGGATCAGCGATTGCTTCCACTTCTTCGGACGTGACAAAGCCGATTGCCTTCATGTTGGTACCTGGAATATGGACCAACGCAACTTTTGAGAAGGATTTTTTATCTCCTGCAAAGGATTTTATCGTATCCTTGATGATGGAATACAAACTCTTAACAAGAGGAATTCGATCCAACCACCTGTCTAAAAGTTCGACAACTTTTCCGCTGATATACTGTTTGGACAACCAGCCTAATAGTGTGATAAGTAGAATTGAAGCTAGCAGACCCAAACCTGGGACATAATCCTCCTTAAGTAAACCACGGAAGGTTTGACC
The DNA here is from genome assembly GCF_040126055.1 of Pseudalkalibacillus sp. SCS-8. NCBI lineage: Bacteria > Bacillati > Bacillota > Bacilli > Caryophanales > Fictibacillaceae > Pseudalkalibacillus > Pseudalkalibacillus nanhaiensis. Next base: position 1,864,302 of record NZ_CP143541.1, on the reverse strand, counting down.
TAGGATGTTATCTAAAAACTCGAACACTTTTATGACGACATAGATGACAAGAATGATTGGGACGACTGTCACGATCCCGTTCAAGAAATTTTTAGCGAAAACTTTCATATTGACCTCCACGATAAGAAATAGGAGCAACGAATCGTCACTCCCTAACCTCATTCATTATAACATTATGGCCGGTATACACCATATTTCAGAACATCTACATACATATCCAACCGTTTTAGCAACGATTCAGACTGATGAAGTAAGGCACTTTCCTTTCCTTTATATTGCTTCAGGATCGAGTTCGAGAATTGCTCCATCACGTTCATCACGTATTCAACAACGAATTCCTTCGTCAATCCTACCCGCAAATCATCCTCGTTCAAGTAGGCAAACAATAATTCGTCGTTGTAACGGGAATATTGACGGTTTACGTTTAGAAGAATCGCCTGAATCTCTTCTTTTACCTCCTCAGTTGGTTCAAGAATCCCTTTCATCATGAAGTGGTATTCATCTGGATGATGCAAGAAGACATCTATTTTCAGCATTGCTGTTTTTTTGATTCTCTCGAAGAAATCCGTTTCTTCTAACGTTTCGAGACGTCGTATCACTTCATTGGAGACCCATCCCATCACATGCTCAAACAGATAAAGGTACAACCCTTTTTTGTTCGTAAAGTAATGAAATAATAGCCCTTTGGAAATTTGAGCACGTTCTGTCATTTTATTCGTGGATGCGTTCTCATATCCATTCATTGCAAATTCTTCGATTGCAACAGTCAGGATCTTTTGTTTCTTCCTTTCTGGCAATTTTTCAAAAGCTGGATTCATAAAGTCCTCCTCTATTACACTGCTATATCCTTTTTTCGATAGATGAGGAACGTAGCGGTTATGTTCAAAATCATGATTGTAAGCATAATCAGCAAATAAACACCCTTTATACGCTCATCGATGATGATGTCCGCTGCATCGACATAAACGAAAGGACTTAAGAATTTCAATCCCTCCAACTTCTCAGAAACACTCGAAATGACCTGTAGAAAGTACGTAATGAAAACAACCCCGACGGTAACGGATAGAATTTGCCTGCCTTTTTTCAGTATAGCGGAAAGTAGGAAAGCGAAAGAAGCAAAGGTCAGATGCAACAAGATCGGTGCGACAGACATCAATACGTATGGATACCATTCAAACGTTCCGTCATCGACTAGTAAAAATCCTGTTCCATTAATCAGGGAAACAAAAAGGTTGAATAACACGATATTCAGGATGACGACCGCTAACTTCTGACTCAGAAGTGACGTTCTGGATATCGGTTTCGATAACAGGAATTCGATCGTCTTTTCCCCTTCTTCTTTCGCCAGAATATTTCCAGCGAGGAGAACAACGTAAATACTACCAATCAGCGTAATCAACATATAACCTTCAATAGCATAAAAACCTAGCACCGTTCCCATACTTAACCGATCCATATTAAACGCCTTCTTGATCCCCTCTGGATACGCTTCCAATAAAGCCTCCAAGTTCCCTTGTTGTTTCGCAAAATCAGGATAGATCTGCATCATTAAGAACACGAGGCCACCTAAAATAATCGACCAAATCATTAAAGCTTTTACGTTCCATTTGAATTCTTGCTTAAAGATCATCGTGCTCCCTCCTTTGGTCATCTGATTCATAGTAGTGCATGAAAATTTCATCCAAAGAGGGCTCTTCGATGACAACATCGATGAAGGATGCTTTATCCAGAGCCGTAATCAACTCATGGACGTCTCCTCTGAAGAGAATGCTTAATGTTTGTCCAATCTGCTCCTGTTGGATAATTCCGTTGATGGACAACTTTAGTTCCTGGTTTTCTTCAAGAAGGACCAGGACCTTTTTGAATTGATTTTTTGTCAAATTTTCAATTGAATCGTCCGCAATCAATGTTCCTTCTTTGATGATACCAACTCGATCACACATTTTTTGGACTTCACTCAAAATATGGGAGGAAAAGAAAATCGTTACCCCTTTTTTCTTTTCTTCAAGTAAGATATCAAAGAATGTATGCTGCATCAGTGGATCAAGTCCACCTGTCGGTTCGTCCATAATTAACAAACGGGGCTCATGTAGCAGAGCCTGCACGATCCCTACCTTCTTTCGATTGCCAAAAGAAAGATCTTCAAACCTTTTATTGACATCAAGTTCCAACCTTTCAGTCAGTTCACGGACACGGTTATTTGCTTGCGTTCGATAGAATCTAGCTGAATACTGAAGTAATTCTTTGACTTTCATATTCTCATAATAGTGGACTTCGGATGGAAGGTAACCGACTTCTTGTTTTATCGCTTTTGTTTCCGTAACAATGTCCTTTCCGAGAAGCTTTGCAGAACCTTTCGTAGGGAAAATAAAATTCAACAATGTCCGGATTGTCGTACTTTTTCCAGCACCGTTTGGGCCGATAAAACCAAAAACCTGCCCTTCTTCAACAGTAAAGCTTAAATCATTGATTGCACGATGTTTGCCATAATACTTCGTAAGATGATGCACCTCGATCGCTTTCATGATCATCCCCCACTCCACGGTATTGACCACCTGGTCAATATTTATTATATCATACCAGATTTGACCATCAGCTCTAATTTTTAGAAAAGGCTCTGTCAGCTTTTATTATTGATTGTTAAAGAAAAATAGAAGCGGAAAGCGTCCGCATGAAGCTAACAAAATCAATACGATACTTAATAGAGCCTAAAAAAAGATGCTGACTTCTATCCATCAAGTCAGCATCTTAAAACATTCATTCAATTAAAAATCAAAATTGTCTGGGTCTGGTCCGAATCGTTCATTTTCATTTATAGCATCAATCTGATCCATTTCCTCTTCTGTCAAAGAAAAATCGAAGAGATCAGCGTTTTCCTTAATTCGAGCAGGTGTTACCGATTTTGGTATCGTAATGACGTCGTGCTGTAAGTCCCACCTTAAAATGACTTGCGCTGGAGACTTTTTGTATTTATCACCGATCTCTTTTAAGGTCGGATGATCGAGCAATTTACCATGCATCAATGGTGACCAGGCTTCAACGAGGATATTCTCTTGCTTACAAAACGCACGTACCTCTTCCTGGATCAATTTTGGATGGAATTCAATTTGATTGACCATCGGTTTGATATTGGCATCCTTCATCAGATCTTGTAAATGATGGACATGGAAATTACACACACCGATCGCTTTGGCGCGGCCTTCCTCATAGATCTTCTCCATTGCCTTCCATGTGTCTTTATATTTCCCTTCAACAGGCCAATGGATCAAATACAAATCCACGTAATCGAGACCCAGCTTCTCAAGACTGGTATCAAATGCGTTCAGTGTGCTTTCATAACCCTGGTCAGAGTTCCACACCTTTGTTGTGATGAATAATTCGTTTCGTGGGACGTCGGATTCATTTATCGCTTTTCCGACACCTTCTTCGTTTTTATAGATAGCGGCCGTATCGATGCTACGATAGCCGATATCCAGAGCAGTCTTAACAGCACTTACAACCTCAGAGCCCTCTTCGACTTTAAACACGCCAAAACCAAGCCGAGGCATTTCAAGACCATTATGTAATTGTACGGTATCTTCAATTTTTGTAATCATTCCAAGATTCACTCCTTTTCTTCAATTAAGCTCATTATATAGAAAAGTAAATCGGTGATTAAGAAATATGCTCATTGTCAATCGGATAATGAGGCCTGTAATTCCAACAGTTTCTTTGCAATGAAAGCGATAACCTGTTCGTCTTTGACATAATGAAAATGGGAAACGGGATTCCAGCTGGAGACCCAGTTACCGACATTCATTTCGATGTCTTTCATGACAGCCTTATCATAGGATTGATTTAACGACTTCAATGGGTATCCCAGTACATCATCCCGATCATAAATGTTCCACCAGCCACCTTTCCCTTTTTCGTACATTGCTTTAAAGGCTTCTGAAGGAACTTGGATCGGTTTGTTGAAATCTACGTACCGTAAACTCCATAGTGCTAGAGGTGAGCCGAGGGAGATGAACTGAACCAATGTCTCTCCTTTCATTAGTGGGCTTGCATCCTTTTTCCATTGTTCGATGTAAGGTAACGGATCTGTTTCTTTCTGCAGATCATAAAAGTAGTTGCTGGATATTACGGTCCCTAAGCTATGACCCAAAACAACCAAGGGGGCTTTTTCACCGGCTTTCTTACTTAAACGTTCTAACGTATCTCGAAAGATGGCATGAACACGTTCATAATTTTCAAAGTGCTCATTTGTAGGCTGATATGCGATGGCATCACCTAAAAATTCAATGATGAACTTCCGAATTGTTAAAAAATCGAGTTCTCCCCCTTCTTGGACGGATTCCCACAGCTTCCGTTCCTTATCATGGAAGATTTCTCCCCAATAGATCGGCTGAAATATGAAAGCATCACGTTGGCCGGATTGTCCTTGTAATTTCGAAATTTTTCTTTTGAGCCGATCTATCATGATCTCCGCAAAGTCTTCTCTCTGGATGCCGGCACCGTGAATGACGGCAACAGCTATCGGCTTTGACATCATCTCTCCTCCTTCAATGAACCGTATGCCCACAAGCCTTTCGACACATCTTCCTGGAAACCCTTTTCTGCAAAATAAAAAGTATAGAGCTTATGGGACTGAATGATACCGAGTCCTGCCCTATACTTCTTAATGTTTTCCTTTAATCCCTTTGGATAGATCGAGTAATCCTTTCCCTACAGATGATCGATCAAAATCCAATCTTTGTGTGTTATTGATAAGTAAGTTATAGATTTCCCTTTCGGTCAACCTTCTCCTCAACTGAGTTTCATATCCCTGTATCAAAAGTGCGGCTGCACCGGACACATGCGGGGTGGCCATTGAAGTACCGGATGTTTTGGCATATTTTCCACCAACGTAAGTAGAAGCAATGTTTACCCCTGGAGCGACCAGGTCAATTCCATCATTTGTATTGTTGAAAGCAGCAGGTGTACAATCCTCCGTTACAGCTCCGACACAAACGACTTCCGGATAGAATCCTGGATATGTCCTCTCAAATGAATATGCCTGTCCATCCCCAAGGTTTCCTGCAGCACATACAGTAAGAATATTTTTTGAGACTGCTCGTTTTATAGCGGCATGTAACCTTGGATCATCGACTGGTCCTCCTAGAGACATAGATATTACGCGAACCCTTTCTCGATTGGGTCCTCGCCAGTTAATTGCATAATTGATTCCACGGATTAGACTATCGTAAGAACTTGCTCCACTACCATGAATCACCTTCAAGATGAGCAAGCTTGCTTCTGGAGCTACACCTGCTACCCCGAATCCATTCAGATTCGCTGCAATCGTACCAGCAACATGAGTACCATGGAAGTGATTATCTGAATAGTTTCGAGGATCTCCACCGTGATCAGAGGTGAAATTCCGTCCACCTATGATTCTGCCACGAAGGTCTGGATGGTCTGGTTGACACCCCGTATCCAACACTGCAACGACTACCCCTTTCCCTTTAAACCCTAGTTCCCACATTCGATTTGCATGAATCATGCGGACGCCATAAGGAATCTCTTTGCGGTAACTATGTGTGTGGATCATTGGAGTGGGAAACAATTGTAGGTCTGCCATGTTTTATCTCCTTTACACTTGAATCACATTTCTCTTCTATTTATTAAATTCAAGTGAAAGGGGTTTGGTATGGGGTCTTGTCCTGATAAAGGCAAAAAGGGGCTTGAACAAGGTTTGTAGACTTGTCCAGCCCCCTTAAAAGGTATTAAAGATCTTTCGCTAAGCGTAAACCGCTGAATTGCCATCTCTTTTCCGGGTGGAAAAAATTCCGGTAAGTTAATCGGATATGTGTGGAGTGGGTTGCACATGAACCGCCACGAAGGACCATTTGATTGCACATGAATTTCGCGTTATATTCACCTAACGTCCCTTCTAGTGGTTTGGACTGTGGATATGGCGCATAAGGGCTTGAGGTCCATTCCCAGTTATCCCCGAAGGCTTTGACAATTGATGGATGTCCTTTTCTTTCATAATTGGGAGAAGGATGATAACGGTTTTGATCAGCAAAATTGCCCATTATCTGAACATCTCTCATTGCATGTTCCCATTCTGTTTCAGTCGGAAGCCGATAACCGGCCCATCGAGCGAATGCATCCGCTTCAAAAAAACTGATATGAGTGACTGGTTCATTTTCACTTACTTTTTTCATGCCATGCATGGTAAAGGTATACCACTCACCATCTCGTTTCTCCCAATATAAAGGAGCCTTCCAATTCTGTTCTTTAACAGCTGACCAGCCTTCAGACAACCAGTACTCAGGCTTTTCATACCCTCCGTCCTCTATAAAGGATAGAAATTCGTCATTCGTTACAGGCCGATTGGCAATTGCATAGTCATTCAGATAGGACTTATGCACAGGCCGTTCGTTATCGAATGAAAAACCCTCTGATGAACTGCCTGTTTCAACAACTCCTCCGTTAAAAGTGATCCATTCTAAACCTGGAACATCCATTGCGTTGTCATCATCCTGTTCAAATTCTTGGTAAATCGGTTTCAATGGATTGATAGAGAAATTGTATTTGATGTCTGTAATTAATAATTCTTGATGCTGCAGTTCATGGTGGAGTCCTATTTCAAGGATCGGTTGAATTTGTCTATACGTTTCTTGACTGCATCCTTCCAATAGCTCGGTCATATGTTCATTGATGTAATTCCGGTATTTGAAAATTTCATCTACCGAAGGTCTGGATAACAACCCCCTGGCATGCCTCGGATAAGGTGTTCCATGTGTTTCATAATAGGAATTGAATAAATAATCGTATGTAGCATTGTACCTTGTAAATCCCTCTTTATAGGGGACAAGTATGAACGTTTCGAAGAACCAGGTCGTATGGGCAAGATGCCATTTGGGCGGACTTACGTCAGGTATTGATTGAATGACAAAGTCTTCAGTTTCAAGTGGAGACACGATCTCTTCTGTAAATTCCCGAATTTGTTTGAACTGTTGAGTGAGGTTTGTAGATTGTTGGTTGATCATTGACATGCAATCCCTCCAAGTGTTTCATTGCTTACACAAATATACTCTTCTGTTCCCTTTTCACGATTCCTGCAAACGATTGGTGTCAGTTCTTTTAGCTGTTATTGTTTATATACAATAAAAAAGGTGACACATGTTTTTCAAACATGCACCACCAACAGTTCGTTTCATCAACGTTCGTTTTTTTCATCCTCCTGCTTTTGCAGGTCGATTGGTTCATCGCGAGCGAATTCTTCTCGGGCTATTTTATTCCCTTTTGGGGGACGGTTAATCGTACCCTGACGCTTATGTTCGAAGTTTTTGCCTCTTCCCATGAAAATACCTCCTTGGATAAGAAATCATTTCGTTTATGATGTCCAAGAAGGCAGTATTTTATTTCTATTCACTCAGCCAGTTTGAGCCGAATGACTCAAGCTGTTCAAGTATTTGTTTACTTCTGATGCCGCTTCCCTTCCTTCACGGATAGCCCAGACGACGAGGCTTTGTCCACGCCTCGCATCGCCTGCTGTAAAGACGCCTTCAATACTCGTCTTATAAGTAGAAGGCTCCGTCCAAACCATACCTCGTTCTGTCGTTTCGAGGTTGAAGTGTTCAAGTATTTCACGCTCAGGTCCAGTAAAACCGATCGCGATCAACACAAGCTGTGCTGGCCATTCCTTTTCCGTTCCTGGAAGATCTTTCGTGATGATCCTGCCATCTACCTTTTCTTTTCGGACTTGGATTGTTTTTAACGACTTGACGTTTCCTTCACTTGTAGTGTTGAAGGACTGTGTCATGATTTCATACTCGCGTGGATCCTTTTTCGTTTGCTTGAACGCCTCTTCGTAGCCATACTCCAATGAAAAGGTCATCGGTGTATGGGGCCAAGGGTTATCCGAAGCTCTATCTTGTGGCAGTTCAGGGTGTTTACCGAACTGCACGACACTTTTACACTTTTGACGTAATGCTGTGGCCACACAGTCAGCCCCTGTGTCTCCTCCACCGATGACAATCACATCTTTACCTTCAGCTGTAATGGTTGGCTCCTCATCATTGTTCAACGATTTCGTAGCGTCTGTAAGATAGTCCATTGCAAAATGGATCCCTTTGCTGTCACGATCTTTAACAGGCAGATCTCGGGGTTGCTGAGCTCCTGTACAAAGGATGACAGCATCATATTCTTCTTGAAGCTTTTCACGGCTGATGTCGACTCCGACTTCGGTATTACAAGTAAACGTAATGCCTTCCTCTTCGAGTAGCTTAACCCTTCTTTCAATGGTTTCCTTTTCAAGCTTCATATTTGGGATTCCATACATAAGAAGTCCACCAGGACGATCATCACGTTCAAAAACAGTCACGCTATGACCCGCTTTATTCAGTTCATCTGCCGCAGCCAATCCCGCTGGTCCTGAACCGATGATGGCAACTTTTTTCCCTGTTCTGAAGGAGGGTGGCGTAGGAGTAACCCAACCGTTTTCAAATCCTCGTTCAATGATTTCATTTTCGATGGATTTGATTGTTACAGGGTCATCATTGATGGCTAAAGTACATGACCCTTCACAAGGTGCAGGACAAACCCTCCCCGTAAACTCAGGAAAATTGTTCGTCATTTCTAAACGATCAAGAGCTACCTTCCATTTTCCTTGATGGACGAGTTCGTTCCATTCAGGTATAAGATTATTGATTGGACATCCGATCGAAGACCGCTCCCATTCCATCCCTGTATGACAGAATGGCGTTCCACAGTCCATGCATCTTGCGCTTTGCTCTTTCAAATCCTTATCATCGTGTCGGAGGGTATATTCGTTCCAATCGTTGATGCGTTCGATCGGATTGCGTTCATCCCTCTCTTTGCGAGTATATTCTAAGAATCCTCTAGGATTAGCCACGATACGATCCCTCCTTATTTAGTAAGTGATGCTATATCATTTGAAGACTTACCATGCTTATCTTTGTCCTGCTGAAGTTTTCGTTTATATTCTTCAGGTATGATCTTAATAAATTTGCCGATTGATTGTTTCCAGTGATTCAAGATGTATTTCGCTCTTGGGCTACCAGTGGATTGAATGTGTTCATATAACATCGCTTTAACTTGCTCTATTTCCTCATTCTCGCCTAACTCTTCGAAAAGAATCATTTCTGGATTACACCGCTGCTTGACTTGTTTAGCATCATCCGTCCATATATATGCGATTCCACCGGACATACCTGCAGCAAAGTTCTTTCCGATTGAACCTAGTACGAGTACACGGCCACCAGTCATGTATTCACATCCGTTATCTCCTACACCTTCAACTACAGCATGAGCACCACTGTTCCGAACTGCAAAACGTTCACCAGCAGCACCATTGATGAATGCCTTGCCGGAGGTTGCCCCAAATAACGTGACGTTACCAATGACCACTTCATCCATCTGTTGAAGTGTATTAAATCGGGGCGGCGCCACAATAATACTTCCCCCTGATAATCCTTTTCCGACGTAATCGTTTGCGTCACCAATCACCTTCAGTTTCAGACCTTTCGGGATAAATGCCCCAAAGCTTTGACCAGCTGATCCATTGAAAGTAAGTTGGATTGTATTTTCCGGAAGACCTTTGCTTCCGTACCTCTCAGTGATCTCATAGCCTAATCGCGTACCAACAGCCCGGTCTGTATTTCGGATCGGATAGGATAACGAAACAGGCTGTCTATTAATGATATTCTCAATTGTATCTGGAATGAGATGAGCAGTATCAAGATGATTTTCATTGTATTCCGTTCGATAAGGTCTACGTTTTCCTTTCCAATCATGACTCATTTGGAGCAGAAGTGGTGTAAGATCCAGTTGCTTCGCCTTAGGGTGTGCGTTGTCCTTTAATTTGAGAAGATCCGTTCTTCCAATCAACTCATCAAGTTTTCGCACGCCAAGAGAAGCCATGATTTCTCTCATTTCTTCTGCGATGAATCGCATGTAGTTGACAACATGCTCGGGTTTTCCCATGAATTTTTTCCGTAATTCAGGGTTTTGAGTTGCAATCCCTACAGGACATGTGTCAAGATGGCAGGCTCTCATCATGATGCATCCAAGCACGACAAGTGGGGCGGAAGAAAAACCATATTCCTCTGCTCCTAAGAGTGCTGCTTTGACGACATCTTTCCCGTTCATCAGCTTCCCGTCTGTTTCAAGTACAACCTTGTCTCGCAAATCATTGAGGACAAGTGTTTGATGCGCTTCTGCTAGGCCTAGTTCCCAAGGTAAGCCAGCGTGTCGAATGCTTGTTTTCGGTGAAGCACCTGTTCCGCCTTCATAACCGCTGATGAGGATGACATCCGCCTTCCCTTTTGCAACGCCTGCAGCAATCGTACCGACCCCTGACTTTGCGACCAGTTTCACACTGATTCGCGCTTTAGGATTAACATGCTTCAAATCATAGATCAGCTGAGCCAAATCCTCGATCGAGTAAATATCGTGATGTGGAGGAGGTGATATCAACCCGACTCCAGGAGTCGAGCCTCGTACTTCTGCAATCCAAGGGTGGACTTTCTTTCCTGGGAGGTGTCCGCCTTCTCCTGGTTTTGCGCCTTGCGCCATCTTGATCTGAATCTCTTCCGCACTCGCAAGGTAATGGCTATTGACACCGAATCTTCCAGAGGCAACCTGCTTGATTGCACTTTTACGACTGTCTCCATTTGCTTCCGGAATAAAGCGGTCAGGGTCTTCTCCCCCTTCACCACTATTGCTTTTTCCGCCGATTCGATTCATTGCAACTGCAAGGATCTCATGAGCCTCTTTACTTAATGAACCGTAAGACATCGCACCTGTCTTGAATCGTTTGAAAATCGATTCGACGGGTTCAACCTCCTCAATCGGGATAGGTGTCGCGCCTTTTGAATCAAATTCCAACAGGTCTCTTAAATAGGTTATTTCTTCTGTATTAACGGCTTCAGAAAAACGTTTGTACAGCTCTTTATCATTCGTTCGACATGCGTGCTGCAGCAGATGGATCGTTTTAGGATTGAATGAATGGTGTTCACCCGTACTTCTCCACTGCATATCTCCACCTGTCTCGAGCGATGGATTGATTTCAAAATACGCCCTTTTATGCCGTTTAATCGTCTCTTCAGCAATGGTTTGGAGCCCAATACCACCTAATTTAGATGAAGTCCCTCTAAAGTATTTTTCTATGACCGTAGTTGAGATACCAATTGCTTCAAACGTTTGGGCACCTCGATAACTTTGGATTGTCGAGATTCCCATCTTGGACATGACTTTGACGATTCCTGAAGTAGCGGCATCCCTGAATCGATCTACCGCTTCAACGTAATCGAAATCTGTGATGTGCTCCTCTTCGATCAAGCTTTGAATCGTACGATAAGCAAGATACGGATAAACCATATCAGCCCCGTAACCAATGAGCATCGAAAATTGATGGACGTCTCTTGCTTCTGCAGTTTCGACAATGATGCTTGCTTTCGTCCGTAGTCCGTTTTCTACCAGATGATGATGGAGACCACTCACCATAAGTAAAGACGGAATCGGGATTCGTTCATTATTCATGTCTCGATCAGAAAGTACAATTAAAGATACACCTTGTCGTATCACTTGCTTCACTTGTTTGAACACTTGCTCCAATGCGGATTCCAGCCCGGCCGGATTACCGTTGAAACAGGTTGAAATTTTAATCGATCGAAATTCGTTATGTCCATTATGGATGATTTCCTCGAACTCTTCTTTCTTGAGAATAGGCGTATACAATCGAATTCGCTTACAATGCTGTGGACCTTCATCCAATACATTGCTTTTCGCACCGATGTACGAGGTGGTGGACGTAATCGCTTTTTCCCGGATGGCATCAATCGGCGGGTTTGTTACTTGAGCAAACAATTGTTTGAAATAATTGAATAAAAGCTGAGGGCGATTGGACAAAACTGCAAGAGGTGTATCATTTCCCATTGACCCAATCGGATCCTTCATTTCATTCACCATCGGAAGGATGTTTTTCATGATTTCTTCATTCGTATAACCATGGGCAAGTTGGTAGGTAAGCATTTCGCTGTCGATCATACCCTCTAACCGTGGTTTGTCTGTACGGACATGTAATTGGACGAGAGACTCATTCAACCAATCTCGATAAGGGTATTGAACAGCGACCTCCCTTTTGACCTCGTCATTCAATAGAACTTGATTTTTTTCTAAATCCACAAGGATCATTTCCCCAGGAGCCAAACGTCCCTTTTGAATGATCTTTTCCGGCTGTATATCGAGAACGCCTACCTCTGAAGAAAAAATGATGGTATTTTTATCAGTCAAATAATAACGTGCTGGTCGAAGACCATTCCGATCGATGGATGCGCCAATTCGTTTTCCATCTGTGTAAGCTAAAGCTGTAGGACCATCCCACGGCTCCATGATGCAGCTCATGTATTCGAAACACGCACGCTCAGGATCTGTCATCTGGTCATTGAAGTCCCATGCTTCAGGCACCATCAGCATTGCTGTATGCGGAAGGGATCTCCCGTTCATGTAGAGATATTCGAAGGTTTGATCCAGCATACCAGAATCGCTTGCGTCCTCTGAAACGACTGGCAACAAGTCTTTATGTCGATCTCCGAACACACTTGAAACAGCCGCACTTTCACGGGCTTTCATCCAGTTGACATTTCCGGTAATCGTGTTGATCTCTCCGTTGTGCATCAACATACGATTCGGATGAGCACGTTCCCAGGACGGGAACGTATTCGTACTGTATCGGGAGTGCACCATCCCAAACATGGATGTTGTCAAAGGGTTTGCGAGATCGAGATAAAACTGGTCGAGCTGATAAGAAGTGAGCATTCCTTTGTAGACAATGACATCCGGGGATAAACTCGCGATATAAAAGGGACCAGAGCCAATCCCTTCTAGGGACTGAATACGTTTTTCAATCAATCTTCTGATCAGATAGAGCGATTGATTGAACCTCTCAACTGTATGTGTGTGTTCCGGCTTCTTTATAAACACCTGTTTAATATACGGCATCGTTGTTCTTGCGGTAGAGGTGACAATCGTCTCGTCAACAGGTACCGTACGCCAACCTAAGAGCTGATGTCCTTCATCTTCGATTATCTGTTCCATCAATTCTTCAATCTTTTTACGTAAAGCCTCTTCCTGCGGCAGGAATACCATGCCGACAGCATAGTCCCCTTGCTTCGGAAGAAGTTCATTCCAAGTTTTCCGAAAGAGCTGATCAGGAACTTGGATCATGATTCCTGCTCCATCCCCTGTATCAGGATCAGCTCCTTGCCCGCCTCGGTGTTCCAGACGGCATAAGATTGTGAGCGCATCTACAATCGTTTGATGTGTTGATCTTCCATCTACTTGTGCAACAAAACCGATTCCACAAGCATCACTTTCATACTTCGGATCATACAAACCCTGTTTCTGTGGCAGTCCTGTTCGTAACATCGAATCACCCCTAGCATTTATCGTAAATCAGATATACCCGAACCCATGAATGGAGAAACGGTCCGGACTCTGCTAATCGTTCGAAAATTTCTGACAAAAGGTTAGTTTTAATACTATGGGTTTTCTGTTATGCTTTCAATATATAAATTAGATCGAATTGATCTCATTTTGAGATTAAGCGCTTACAAGGGTTGATATGATGGAACTAAGACAAATCAATTATTTTATTAAAGTTGCAGAAATGGAACATGTAAGTGATGCAGCAGCGTCTTTGCACGTTGCGCAATCAGCTGTAAGTCGACAAATTGCCAATCTGGAGGAGGAGCTTGGGGTGAAGTTGTTCTTCCGGGAAGGGAGAAACATAAGACTGACGCCAGTCGGCAGGATATTCTTAGAGCGTGCTCAATTAGCGGTATTAGAGATTGAAAAGGCAAAACAAGAGGTTTATGAATTCCTCAATCCAGAAACCGGAACGATTCGTCTCGGCTTCCCGACCAGCCTTGCTGCCAAGACGCTCCCTTCTGTCATTTCAGCATTCCGAAAAGAGCACCCTCAGATCGGATTCCAATTAAGACAGGGTACGGTTAGTGAATTGACTACTGCCGTTATTCAAGGCCATATCGATCTCGCCTTTGTTTCCCCTGTACCTGGTAAACAAACCGATGTAAAAGGGCACATTTTGTTCACTGAAAAGGTTCTGGCACTTCTTCCAGCTCAACATGAATTGGCTGGTGAACTTCATTTGCGGTTAGGTCAGCTTCGTCACGACCCATTTGTTATGTTCCGATCAGGATATGTTTTAAGAGATCTTGTGATGAGGGCTTGCCAGCAGGTCGGATACAACCCAAGAATTGCTTTTGAAGGAGAAGATGTGGATACAATCAAGGGTCTCGTATCAGCAGGTCTTGGTGTAAGCCTATTACCTGAAATCACCCTTCATGAACGGCCAGATCGCGATACTGTCGCAATTGAGGTGATCGAACCGAATGTGAAACGGACGGTAGGAATCATCATACCGAAAAATCGGGAACTGGCCCCATCAGAACAGATATTCTTTGAATTCCTAAAGGAGTTTTATGAAAAACTGAATCGTTTTGGTCAATAAAAAAAGGCCCTTTATAGGGCCTTTCACATTCAATCCACTAAATCACATATTACGTCAAAATTGCGTAAAGGATCATCATGATGAATGTGATAAAAAAGACTCCCCAGGACCCTAGAGCTAGCTTCAATAGTATGGAGCTGTTCTGGATGATCCTCGTAAAATCCTTCAATCCCTTCGGATGAATTTCCTTCTCTTCCTCATCCAAAGGCTGCATATTCAAGTTCTTCAGTTTTGTTCTCCAAAATCGTTTCCCCTCATCCGTAAAGAGGAACCAATACATCAAGAGTACGCCTCCAAATATGATGGAAGCCTGACTGATGACGAATAAGATCAACTTCATACCGATTGATATACCCCCATAACTACTTCATCTCTATGAGAATATAACAGAAAGTCGATCGGTCTTGTAAAGGGAATGTTATCCACCCTGACCTTTCTTAAAATGGAGTGTGACCCATTCTTCATTCATTCTCTTTTGCACAATCTCATATCTATTGCGTCTGAAATACGCAATGACTTTTTCATGACTCCATTCGACCAAACCTGAAATGAGGAAGTTTTCAACAGTATGGTTAAAGAATTGTTGTCTCTCTAGAATTTGAATCGTCTCTTCCATACCGATATTGATAAAGACCCAATCTGGATTGATTCCACACTCTATTTCTTCCCCAATCAGGTCCTTCTGATGGACCTCTATATAATCTACTGCATTGAGTCTCGCATTTTCATGTACTTCTCTTCCACTTGGTTGCACATCAAATGCGATCACCCTTCGAGCATTCATTTTTGCTGCTGCAATACTCAGAATCCCAGAGCCTGTCCCGATGTCCATCACCGTTTTCGACGTGAAATCCTCATTAAAAATCACACGCAAACAATCTTTCGTCGTTTCATGGGCCCCTGTTCCGAATCCACCCATGGATTCTAAGAAAAGTTGTTTTTTCCCCGGTGTGGGTTCATTCTGCTGGGTGATGATTTCCCACTCTTCGTTCACTTCAATACGCGGAAACGCTTGCTGCCAATCTTCCAGTTCATAAGGGTTAAATTCTATTTTCTCAGGATCCTGGTTAAGTAAATCTGCTAATTGTTTTGTCATGTTGGAGGGCGATTCCGTTTTAATGATGATATGTAAATCCACTAAATCTTCTTGTTCCACAGTATATTCGTAACCATTATCACTTTTTGAAACGTTGATTGGCTGATCATAATATGTGTTATAGTATCCTCCCACCGCAAGCTTTTCCATAAACAAATCAGCATTACGGTAAGGAATCGTCATGATAAATTCATACTGCATGTGCAGAGCTCCTTTCGTCTTTACTTTGTATGCGGGGTTTGACTATTGGCGATAATGAGTTGTAAAAAGGATGATAACAATGGAATTATACCGTATTTTCTATACATTCCGCACAAGGGACCTCCATTTCATCACCATAACAGGGATGGATATGCTCAACAGGAAGCTTTTTTCAATCCTCGTGTACTCGCCTGACGATTCAATGGACCTGAATCATAAACTTACTCCTGATATCCCACAGGAACTATATTGCTTGCTGAACCGTGAAAAGAGAAAAATCGACTCAGGATATTATGATCTTTCTACTTGGGAAACGAATGTAATCCATTAAGATGACCGCCACTTCTTGGTCATCTTTTCCATTTTCGAACCAATCTGTAGGCTAAAAAGCCAATGATCATGAATACTGCTAAAAAAGCTAGCATACGAATGTACTCACCACTGACGATGGAATCGCCGATCAAATTCAATCCAATCGTTCCGGGTAACATGCCAAATAAAGTACCAAGGAAGAAAGGTTTAAAACGAACAGATGACAATCCGGATGCGTAACTTACTAGATCAAAATTCAAAAACGGAAATACACGTAAAATTAAGATATATTGGAATCCTTTTTGTTCGATTCTCTTTTCGAGACGGCGCCATCTTTCCCGTTTCCTCATTTTCAAGGAATCTCCGTATTTTCTAGCCACAATAAATGAGAATGATGCCCCGATTACTCCTCCAACGGTCGTGAGGATGATTCCTAGGATGGGACCGAATACCAAACCACCTGTAACCGTTAGAATGAGGAATGGAAAAAAGAAAAAAGGTCTGATCGCACAAACCAGGACATAAAAGATTGGTGCAAATACACCTGAGGACATGATCCAGTTTCTTATCTCCTCTGGTTCATGACTGAGATGGTCCCCAAGCACGAAAAATGCAATCAATACTATGATAGGTGCAGTATATTTTATAAGTTGTAAAACAATCCCCATAAGAAAAAGCCCCTTCTATCACTTGTCCCTCTATACGCTATTGAAGCGTATTTTGAGATCTTATGTAGAATGGACTTTTTGTTTACATAATATTTTTCGATCAACCTTCATCCTTTGAAAGTTTAATCAATGACACGATTTTTTTATGGATATCCCTTTCGGACATTTTCTTCTTAGCATGTTTCGCCTCTAGTTCTTCTATCTTCATAAAGATTTTCTTATCTGCTGAAACCGTAATATCCATCTCTGGGTATTCCGAATTCATCTTCTTTTTCACCTTTTTCTGGATCTTATCAAGCTGTAACCGATCCATATTCGTAACTTTAATGGCTACGAGCAGTTTGTCTTTGGAATGAATGAATCTTAAATCAGAAACGCCCTTCATCTTTTTGATTTCTTTCTCAATCGATGTGGATTCAGCTGTCGATAGTTCCTTTGTCGATATCGTATTCTTCGATTCTGATTGAGGTTCCTCTTTACATCCCGAAAGGAGCAGGATTGCTGTAAACACTACTATCATTCCTCTAGCCCTGAAAATTTTCATCAAATCCAACCTTTCTCTTCACTTAGCATTAATCTTCTCTCTTTCATGATTGCTGATACTGTTCGATATAGTTTGTAAAATCTCTTGAGTCGTCCGTCGGGTATGATAGTCCTCTATCGCATCTTGAAGTGCTTCAAATGATTTTCCATCATCTAAGAATTGGACAAGTTGTTCCTCAATCCATCTCCAATCCCTTAAATCTTGTACCAGGTTTTGCTGTTGTAGGTAGATGAAATTATATTCTTCTTGACCAGGCAAGAAGTCATAAATAAACGTTGGGAGTCGTTTCATCAAGCCTTCTGTAACTGTCACACCCCCAGGCTTGGATATGATTCCATCCGCTTCTTCATAAAGATCATTCAGTTCACTTTTGTCCTCGATGTAAGAATGGGCTTGGATATTTCTGTTGTTCATTTGTTTGATGTTTTCGTACAGCTTCTTATTCTTTCCACAAAGTACCCTATAATCGATACGTCCGCCAGGTTTTAACATATGAATGAACCGTTCGATCCTTCCAGTTCCTTGAGATCCCCCAGAGATGATTATTTTATATTTAGCCTTGTTTTTATGTGTTCTCCGGTCAACTGTACCTATTGCTGGATCCGTCGGTATTCCAGTCGTCATGATATTTGCTTCTGGAACGTTCTTTTTTTTCAAGCGTTCAACAAACGGTTCATCTGGGATGAAATGCAGGTCGATTCCATCTGTTCCCCAAAGATCATTAATGAAGTAATCTGTATAAATGTTCAGCACGGGAACGTGGGTTTCTCCTCTCCTTTTCATGCTTTGCAATAGAAAGGATGGCAAGGCATGTGTACAGATGACAAGATCCGGTTGGTACTCCATGAGGATTTTTCGCATGTTGTTCAAAAAGAGCTTTTCATAAAACTTGAACGGCACACTTCCTTCTTTGGATGGAAGTGCAATTCGTCTGTATACAGAGCTGTAAAATGAGGGACTGAATGTGATCCACTTCAAATACACGTTGGAAAGGATGGATTCACCCTTACCGAACGTATAAGAAAGAAGTTCGATCTTTTCACACTTGTAATGATCACTTATTACTTGTACGACACTATCTGCCACATGATGATGACCGGAATTCATTTTCAGTAATGGCATGATCAGAGCTCTCTTCATCTCCACCAACCCATTTTTCCTTTATTGTTTGGTGAATATCGTCAATTCATACAGGTGGTTCTTTATCCTGTTATTACCTCTTTTACAGAGAGGTTGTGCGGAGAACAATAATGACGAGAAAGCTTAATTTGTAAAAGGAGTAACGAATATGGAGTTCATCAGAGGTTATGCGATAACAGTTTGGAGCTTGTTGGATCCTGTCTATTACATGGTCACACGGCTTACTTATCTAGATCGAAAAGAAGGTGCGAGTGAATGTATCTTTCGTGTCCGATTAACTCGTTATAAAGGAAGAACAATCGTACTTTCTGATGGGACACAGATCAAGAAAAATGATGTACTGGTTAAGATCCATCTGCATAATGTCCGTATCTTGAAAGACATCTACAATATCGAAAATGACTTCCAGAAAGTCATCTATTTATATAAAAAGATCCAGTCGTCGTTACCCTATGTAGCGGAATACTTGGAGACTCACCATCAACACGACAGAATAAAAGGAATCATCGGCATTACATTATTGAATAAAGGGTGTAGGAAGCTTGGGTTCGAGCCGCACTCGATTCATAATCGATGGTATAAGCTGTTCAAACTATCTGCGTTGCTGCCTATATCATTGTTGACCAGGAGTGGAAACAAACGATTATTCAATAAAGAACCTCAATATTTAATGATGTCGAAGAATCAGCTTTGTCAGCGTTATAAACTGAATAAATAAGGTTATCCCAGCATTTACCGGTTCCAATTCTCTCTCATTTTCCTATAATTGTATGTGGGAGGGGATTGGCTTGTACGTAATTGCTTTTTTATTTTTTCTCGGTATAATCGTTGCATTGCTCAAAGCCCACAAGAACACGAAAGATATCAAATTGGAAAAGGTACACATAAAGAAAAAACAGGCAAAACCACTTACCGGATTGAATGTTCTGCAAATTTCTGATATGCATTTGGAGAACATCTCAGTAAGTCCGGAAGAGCTATATGATCGTTTAAAAGAGGAACCAATTGATTTGATTGCATTAACAGGTGATTTCTTGGATCGGAAACGCACATTAAAGAAGCTTCCATCCTATCTCGATATCTTTCAAAAGCTCAATCCCAAACATGGCATCTATGCCGTATTCGGCAATCATGATTATGTATTGAAAGGGAAACATTTCGAGCAGTTGGAAAAAACGTTGCAAAACCATGGTTGTATAACCTTACGAAATGAGCATAAACAGATCGTAATGAACGGTGTTAAGATGAACATAATCGGAATTGATGATTACGGAACTGGAAATAGTAATTTGACTGCTTCCTATGACGGATTAAAGGATTCTGATTACAACCTTGTTTTGACACATGACCCGAATGTCGTTCTGGAAATGAATTCGACCCAGTTTGATTATTTACTCTCCGGTCATTTTCATAATGGCCAGATTCATTGGCCGAAACCTTATCATCTAGTAAAGATGGGGAAGTTGGCTCGGATGAATATGGTCAAGGGATTATTATATATGCATGATAAACCATTTTATATCAGTGAAGGTTTGGGGCAAACCGGTGTAAACATCCGCGTTGGTTCAAGACCTGAAATTACCATTCATCATATTGAAATCAGTAAAGCACAATCGGATGCCATTGTTGCATCTTGATATGTTTGAATGCTGGTAAAAATCGATTGCCTTGCGGCTTTGATTTTTATCAGCTTTTTTGATAAGGAAATGGTTCATTTCGTAGATTTTCATCTGTTAATGGTAAATAACCTTTTTTATCTAGGGCTTCCGCGATCATTTTATACCCATCCTTATTCGGATGTAGACCATCGAATGATAGTACTCTCCTTCCCTCACTCTTGAAGACATCAAATATATCAACAACCTTTATATGTTCCGTCTCCACTTTTTTCACTTTCGAATTGAATAAACGAATCCACTTTTCACTGAATTCTAATTTCGGATAAGGATTATAAAGACCCACTATTCTAATGAAGTAAGGTTTTGTTTGGCCCTTCTTGATAAACTTGATTTCCTGAAGGAGCTTATGGATATTATTTATACTCCTCTCGATAGCCCGCTTGATGATGGTATGATCTTTCGACGTCATGTATTTCCGAGCCACTTTCTTCAAGTCATTTCCACCAGCTGTTATTGTAATGACATCGGCCTCTTTTATAGCCTTGATTACCTTTCTTTTTTCACATAATCTGAGTATCTTGGCTGTGGTCGCTCCATTTTTTGCAAACGTCGACTTTTCAACTTTCCGGTTGCAGGCAGCTTCCAAGGATTGCATATATAGTGTTACAAAATCCGGTCGGAACATAGACCCGATTCCCAAAGTCAATGAGTCACCGATTGCCACATATTTCAACGGTTTCGCTTCCATTATCCCACCCCTTATCCCAGAAACGTTCATATTACGATATGAAAGAAACCGCATCATGCTCCGGACAACCGCTCAGATAAGTCAAAATGGGTGTGTGGTTACGATCTGCTTTGTGTTTTAACGATTTTAAAGTTATGATGGTAGGGGGATAACTGATATGAGGAGGTACGATATGGAATACAATTCACAGCAATTTTTGAAAGAGTTATTATCAACCCCTTCACCATCTGGATTTGAGATGGGGATTCAGCGAAAGTGGATGGATTATGTCCAACCATTCGCACATAAAATCGAAACCGATAACGTCGGTAACGCGTACGGTGTTGTAAACCCTGATGCACCATTCAAGGTTCTCCTTGCTGGTCATTGTGATGAAATCGGTTTTATGATCAACCGCATTGATGAAAATGGGTTTCTACATTTTACAAAGCTTGGAGGCATCAGTCATAAACCTGCCATCGGCATGAAAGTCGAAATACTTGGAAGCAAGCAGACGATAACAGGTGTCATTGGCGTAAATGCCGAACATCATGGTGGGATTCGTGATGACTATGGATTTGAGGATCTTTACATAGATTGTGGAGCTAAGACGAAAGAAGAAATGGAAGAATATGTTCAAATCGGAGACTTGGCCATCTATAAACGGAGTGTAGAATTTCTCCTAAACAACCGGATAAGCGGTCGTGGTCTCGATAACAGGACTGGTGCTTTCATCGTTGCCGAAGTCCTTAAGAGACTCTCTGAAAAGAATCCGAAGGTCGGAATATATGCAGTCAGTACAGTGAATGAAGAGACGAACATGGGCGGTGCTTATTTTGCCGCTTCGCAAGTACAACCAGACTTTGCATTGGCAATTGATGTCACATTTGCAACCGACTATCCAGGTGTTAATAAGAACAAGCATGGCGATATTCGTTTGGATGGCGGGCCTGTACTGGCAAAAGGTGCTCCGATCCACTTCAAAATTAATAATTTGCTTGAGGAGACCGCGCGTAAATCCAACATTTCCCTTCAATATGAACTGACTCCACGTGTGACGGGAACTGACGCAGATCGTATGCGCCTTACCGGAAAAGGTGTACCGATCTCCCTTGTATCCCTTCCATTACGCTACATGCATTCCCCTGTCGAGACCGCAAGTCTTCAAGACATTGAGGATGAGATTGCACTTATTACAGAAATGATCTTGTCCTTAGATGGAACCGAAAACCTGAAGCCACTTGAATAACATGACAAAAAGGTTGACCGTCTGGAAACAAAGTCCAATCGGTCAACCTTTTCATTTTTATCCCCATCACCTGCCCCCACCACAATCACCGAATTCATTACTGATAGGGTAATGAGATTGTCACTTTTGTGCCTTTATCAATTTCGCTCTCAAACGTGACCGTTCCATCATGATTGGAAATGATTTTCTTGCTGATCATCAGACCAAGTCCTGTTCCGTTGTCTTTCGTCGTAAAAAAGGGTGTCCCGATCTTATCCAGGTCATCCTCAGATATCCCACAACCGTTATCTTCAATAATGATATGGATATGTTTCTGATTCTTACGCAAAGAGATTTGGATTTTTCCGCCATAAGAACATGCTTCAATCGCATTCTTCGTATAGTTCAATAATACTTGTTTCAATTGATTTTCATCACAAAATATAGCAGGCAAATCCTCATCCATATCAACATTCACCTCGATCCCTTCCATTAGAGCCTGGCTGTCAATCAAGGTCAACACATGCGTCAACATATGATCAAGCTGTGTTTCTTTGAATTTTGAAACTTGTGGCTTAGCTAATAGTAGGAACTCACTAACAATCATGTTAATCCGATCGACTTCTGATAACATGAGCTCGTAATAATTCTTTGACAGTTCATCACCGTTCGAGTGAAAGTATTGTAAAAATCCTTTAAGAGAGGTCAAAGGGTTACGAATCTCGTGGGCAATACTTGCTGCTAATTGGCCTACTACAGCTAACTTGTCAGAATTCCGCAACAGTTCCTCAGTGTCCTTTCTCTCCGTTAAATCTCGTACGACCATGACAATCGAGGTGATTTCATTTTTCTTATTCAAGACAGGCATACATCTTGCTTCTAGAGGAATCCAATTTCCATTAGAGTGCCGTTCTCTGAATTCAATGTTAATCGGTTGTTTCTTATGAAGCATTTCATTGTAGTTTGTAGAGAGTTCCTCTCGATCATCGGGATGGACGTTGGCGAATACATCTCCTGATGGATAGTCTTCCACTTCTTTTCCGAGAATCATCTGATGGGAAGGTGAGATATAGATGATTTCGTTGTCGACCGTGATGACTCGGATCATATCTGCCGTATTTTCAGCAATAAGACGATACTTCGCTTCACTTTCCCTCAATTCAAGCTCAGATTTCTTACGCTCTGTTATATCCCGAAGAATGTTGGCCATACCGATCATTTCACCATCTTCATCATAGATCGGCGAATAGGTAATTGCGACGTCTATCAACTTCCCATCCTTACGTTTTCGAACAGTTTCATATTCCACAACGGATTTGCCTGATTTCACCTTTCGTTGAAGGAACTCGACTTCTTTCCGATAGGATTCATCGGGAATCGTAACGACTTTGCTGCCGATCAGCTCCTCCCTGGAATAAAGAAAAATGTCTTCAGTAGCTTGATTCAGCTTTATGATATTCCCGTCTAGATCAAATAACCCGATTGCATCTGCTGAATGGTTAATGAAGGATTCCCAGTATGTGTTGGCTACCTTCGAATCGTTCTTTTGAGAGATTTCATCATCCACTGCCTTCGCTTGAACAAATCTGCCGATCACTTCTCCATCGTAAAGAATCGGTATACTGCTTATATCGATCATGTTGTCTTTACTTTCTGATTTGATAATCCCTTTCAACCTTTGTGTGTCACGTAGGTGCATTCCATTAAAAAATGTTTCTTCATCATGAAAAATAATCAACTCATTTAGGGCAACCGGATGCTCCTTCATCTTTCGCATAATGGATTTTCCGGCTTTATTTACGTTGATGATCATACCTTCCAAATCGATGGCCCAAATCGCATCATCATTCAATTCGAATAAGGTCTGATACATGGATGATTGAAGCAGTTGCTGTAAATCATGGGTTTGAGTTTGAGAAGTCATTTTACGATTGGAATACATACGGATACCTCACTGGTTTTATTCTTTATACATTATTAGACAAATACCGCATTTCACCTGCTCATTTTTGTAAAAATTCTGTTTTTTTGTCAATATATTTGATTTGATGTCGATTATACTCAGATGTACGGTGAACGTTTCGTTTTCCGGCTAATGTGGAACTTGTATGTATAAGACATTTACTAAAGAGGTGGTTGACTTGAAAGAACGGAATACGTATTTTGTATCTCCAAAAGGTGACCTATACCCTATGAAGACTGATGCACAATTGCAATTGTTTGAAATTGAAGCGACCGATGAAGAATTATATTATTTCAAAGCTGCTGTCGAAGATTTCAATTCGTCTGAAGATGCGGAGAAAGAGGATTTCTGGTCCTTAGCTCACTTTAAAGAATCTGAAGTGGATCAGGATCGACAAGTCACATATTCCAAGTTGCTCGAAATTTATAAGTGGATCTATACGTTAGGAACGTCCAATACGAAGAAAGAAATTGAAAGGATGGACATCCTTCCTGCATTGAAAGAAAAGCCTCAATTAAGATGAAGTAAAAAGAAGGTGACCGATTAGGTCACCTTCTTTTGGTTATGTTGTTTCCCACGGTTTTTCAGTACCGAATTTTTGAGCCAGCTGCTTACTTTCGTCTCTTCGCTTCCTTCTTCGTTCTGCTCTCTTCGGGGCACCATCAAATAACCACTTTTCCTCCTCTGTTTCAGGTATGACACCAGGAACAGGAGCCGGCTTACTGTTCTCATCGACTGCAACGAAAGTCAGGAAAGATAAAGCACATAACTTCCGCTCTCCAGTCAGCAGGTTTTCCGAAACGACCTTTACAAAAACCTCCATTGACGTACGATGTGTCCAAGAAACGAAGGCTTCAAGGCATACGGAATATCCCTCCTTTATCGGATGCAGAAAGTCAACCGAATCACTAGAAGCAGTAACCACATGTTGACGTGCATGACGGGTTGCAGCAATAGCCGCTACATCATCAATGTAGGCCATCAATTTACCACCGAATAATGTACCATGTGTATTCGTATCTGGAGGCAGTACGTGACTGCTCTTTACAGTCCTTGACTCTCTTACACTTTTCGCTTTTAACGTCATCTTTTACTTACCCCTCAATCTTTATGATAGTTCTATCTTTTACGCGGTAATGATATATCATACACATAGAGGAAGCAAGGATTTGAAATATGGAATCAATACGTTAAGGAGCCTGCAATCGTAAGTCCGAGTGCGATGGAGACAAACAGCAAGAACAGCCCGACTGCTTGATTATCTTCATCAATCGCTTTCGTAATATGGAATTTCGGTGTCAACCATTCAATGATATAGAATGCCAGGATTTGAACGACAATGGCAACAGCTCCCCAAACCACCATATCGTAAAGACTGATGGAGTTCGCAATTGAAGCATAAAGGACAATTGAAAGCCCGATGACCTTTCCTCCCAGCGCATAGGCTGCAGCTTTGTTTCCTTCTGCAATCAATTTAAATTCTTTATTTTTAGTCGTTACTTCAAATAGTAATATTCCAACAATCAAAAGTCCTAAGCCTACAATGAAGTAGGTCAAAAAGTTCCATAATAGTTCCATTCAACGTCATCCTTTCTTTTATTATCCTTTCATACCTAAAGGCAAAAAGTACGCTTTGTTATCCGTGATTTCGTTTCCTGCTCGTAGCCCGATGGCACTTGCTTTCCCTTTTATCAAAAAACTGCCGATCAAGAGGTGCCCGACCTGTAATCCTTTTGTCGTTTTGATGGTTGTTGATGGTAATGGCACATATTGCTGATAGACAGGGGTTGAATCATGATAGGTTTTGTTCTCATCTGCATTTCGCAAGTTACCTTCACCATCAAAGACTTCTACTGTATCCCCTTCCCGCCCATAGCTTGGTTTTTTCACAAACGGAAGTCCCTTCTCGAGAAATGGGGATTCATCCAGGTATGTCGGTAAGAAATAGCTGTGAATCCAATCATGTTCCTCGTTATCGAAGAAAGGATGCTGTTCTTCATGAAGTCCCCAAATGACAGCCTGGACCGCCTTCGATTGGAGAAGGAATGCTGACAAAGGATTGAAACAGATGACGCTTTTGTCATGGATGAGCCTCAACAGGTCAATTCCAATACGCTCTCCGGTCATTGGATCTCGATCATCAATAAGATGTTCTAATGGATATGTTTGTCTGAACAATACATCGATCGGTTCACCCCGATCATCTAGTAAAAGGCTCGTTTCACCTTCCTTCCAGAACTGTAGCTTATGAAGAGGGACATATCGTGCTTCCAGCTGGCTGATTTCCATCAGATAACGTGAGGTCAATCGATCTTCTTCATGGTCTTCATGGGAGGTAAATACGATATTTGCGTCGGCAGGTTTATGTTGGGCTTGGATGCTTTTTATTACGGTCATATGTATCGTCTCTGCAAGTCTTTCCTCAAACCCATCGTTCGGATCTGCAAAACCAAAATGGCTTGCTGCTTGACGGTTTATACAGAATACCTCTTTTTCAAAAGTCGGCGTATCTGCGTTCACTTCCAGCACTTTCAAACCTTCAGATGTTTTCACAAGATCCACCCTTGCTATCAACATCTCTGCTGCAAGGCTTTTCATGCGGATAAATGGAAGTACTTCCTCTGGAAGATCAAGTTGTAACAACGTTTCGTCGTCAAGGTTGCGTAACAAACCAGCTATTTTTATATAAATTTGCCCGACCTTTTCTGTCACATTTCGAATTTCATCAATTTCGCCTCTTGTCATCCCATAACAATCATATAACGCATATTCTTCTCCATTTAAATCAGCCCAAAATTCATCGAATTGTTTGTAAAATTGATCACGTTCTTTGTTATGACGCTCTTGATCAAACACGATTATCCGCCGAACCCTCCTTTTGAACCGGATCCGAATCCACCTTTAAAGCTTTTGCTGGAACGATATTTCTTATAGGCAGAGCTTTTCTTCAATAGATTTTTCGTTTTATAATACTTGCCTGCATAGAAGTAATGCCCATAATAATCTGAATCCCGATCTTCGCATTCATATACACCCTCATCTGCTTCCCATTCCCACTCATTGCAATCTGGATCATCAGGTTCAGGTGGAAGGCTTTGTTGACTGCATCCTGTCATGGATGACGCTACGACAGTGGATAATACCCCTGTCATGAGTTTTTTTGTTTTTGACCCTTTCATCAGGTTCCCTCCTCTTATATAATCTTACTATCTCTACTATGGTGGTGAATGCAATGAATACACTCACAGATCGATTGGAATATCGGCTATTCGATGAAAGAAACGGCTTTCCAGCTCTCTATCATTACGAAGGTTTGACCACAGGCGAGCTTTTCGCTCGACGAATGTGTGATTTTTATATTAAGAACAACCAAATCTACTCGAAGACCTCCACAGCATATGAATCCGACTTGTTCGTCATCTACCTATCGATTGACTCAAAAGAAGAAGTATTTGACGATGCGCCTACTTATGAATATGTCACACTTGAACTTCGCGAATGGAAAGAATATGTTGATTCCCCTATTCTTCACACCATTGCGTGTCAAAACCACGAAGAGGTTCTCGGTTACATTGGATCTGATTATATCCAATTGCAGGGTAATGAATATGAAAAGGTTGCTGCTGAAATCGATGAAGATCGACGTGCTTATATCCTGTACGTCCAACCCTCTTCCATTTAATGTACGGATGAACGGCAAAAAAGATTCATCAGCATGAAAGGGTTGTTTCCCGTTATATGATCAACCCTTCTCTTGCTTCAACATTTTAAGTTGGGCAACAATTAGGAAGCTCACAATGACAAGTAAGAACCAGGAACTGAGTTTTCCTAAATCCACGATTAACCACGCTTCCTGTTGGTAAGGATAGTGCCACGCTTTGAAGAATGTAGCGATATTTTCAGCGACCCACACGAAGAACCCGATAAGAAAGTAAGCAAGAGTGATGGGCATTTGATAAAGATGGCCTCTTACCCGGAACAGGACACGTGTCCGAAAGAACAAGATGAATAGCAGGGCAATCAACCACCAGCGTATGTCGACCGTATAATGGTGGGTAAAGAAATTCAGATAAATGGCTGCCCCAAGAACGATGGTCATAATCGAATTTGGCCATTCCTTAATCTCCACGTCAAGCCTTCTCCATGCCTGACATAAATAACTGGCGACGCTTGCGTACATGAACCCGCTATATAACGGGACGCCATACAATTTTGAATAGGCTTCCTCTGGATAGGACCACGATCCCATATTCACTTTGAATAATTCCAATAAAATACCGATTAAGTGGAACACACAGATGACTTTCAGTTCATCTATTGATTCAAAACGTGTGACAAGCATGAGAATCTGAGTCGTTACACAGATCAGTAACAGCATATCGTATCGTGGGATTGCTATGTAAGCTTTTAATTGATCAGTCAAAAACAAGCTCGTAAAGATGATTAGAGGAAAAATACAAGACATCGCTTCATGATAAGTAAAATACGTCAGATCCTTGAGATATCGAAACCCCTTTTCATAAACGACTTCCAACCCAACCCCCCCTTTGAATCCAACTCTACGATTTGTGATGCTTTTCCGAATGTCCTTTCCTTTATGGGTATTGCTGAAATTTAAATTATTTACAAAAAATCGATTGAAATTCAAAGTAGTTTGAGTCAATTTCTTTATAAAAGATAAGTTAATATTTTTAATATTAGTACGGTACGTGAAATTTTATGTTGTTACTTTGATTCTTGTACCTTCCATTGATCTTTTCCGAGCTGTTTCCTTCATCGCTCTCACTTTTTCTGAGCGTTCACTGATTGGTATACTCGTGTCCGACACGATGACATCCGGGTCAATCAGCCTCATCTTCTTTTTTACTGAAATGTCATAATCTACGTCCGCATATTCTAGTTGAACGTTCGTTGTCAAGCCGTCCAGCATCCTTTTTATATCTGAATTAGTTGAGTCTTTCAATTTTTCTAGAAGTTTTTCATCGGTTAACATGAAGTCATCCTCCGTAAGGATGTTTAGATCAAGTGATGCTTTCAGAAGTTCTGCCATCATATGATTGCTGTATATGTTCAGTGGGTGTAAGAAGAAATCCAATACTTCCCGATAATAAACTTCTACAAACCATTCTGCTGCATAATCATCTTTCAGATGAATCCTGCCATCGAATAATGTCATGCTTTCAATGAACTGCTCCACCTCTGCTCTTGTAATTTCTCCATATTCATAGAGATCCCTCAGTGTATAATCAATACGATCAGCACATAAGTGTGGTGCAGGCTGTTCGAGAATTCCCCATTTCGATTCATCTAAAATTGGCTCCAGATCAAACTGATGGTTCTTCAAGATGACCGGTATATCCGATTGTAGGACAATCTTGTCCTTGATCAGTTCATGGTAGTTTTCTTCTTTTTGTTTCAAAGCATCGTCCACAACGTGGGAAAAGGCCGTATGAGATACGTCGTGGAGAAGCCCTGCAATCTGCTCTTCCAAACTACCACCTAATAGTCGGATTAAACACATGACGCCTACCGAGTGGTCAAATCTTGTATTCTTCCATTTCGGGTTGACGAGATAACTCGCTCCGTTTTGATGGACATCCTTCAGCCGTTGTACAGCATCGGAGTTTATTAAATCCGCCAACACGGGTTCAAGCTCAAATGTGCCGTATAATGAGTCCTTTATGTACAATGTTTTCACTCCTTTAAAAGAAAAAGAAGGGTGTCTGACTTGGGTCAGACACCTTCTGATACACACTTGATGTCAGTCTGTCTTACGGTCATAAATACAGAAATAATAGTCGTAAGGGTTTTTATCGTCTTTAATCCCTTTTTCTTTTGATGTTAATTTCCATTCTGATTCATCAAATTCAGGGAAAAATGTGTCCCCTTCAAATTCATGATCAATGTAAGTCAAGTAGAGACGATCAGCATCATCAAGTACTTGTTCGAAAATTTTCGCCCCACCGATGACGATCATTTCATCCCCATCTTGCTGCAACGCTTCTTCAATTGAATGGGTCACGATGCACCCTTCTGCTGTGTAGTTTTTATCGTTGGTTACAATGACATTTTTACGATTCGGTAAAGGTTTACCGATCGATTCATAGGTTTTGCGACCCATGATAATGGTGTGTCCAGTAGACACTTGTTTGAACCATTTCAAATCCTCAGGTAAATGCCACGGCAGATCGTTGTTCTTTCCAATTACCTGGTTCTTATCCATCGCGAAAAGTAAAGAAATCATACAGAAACGGCTCCTTTAATGTGTGGATGTGGATCGTAATTTTCAAGGGTGAAATCTTCAAATTTAAAGTCAAAGATCGATTTCACTTCCGGATTGATTTTCATTGTTGGAAGCTCACGCGGTTCTCTTGTGAGCTGCAATTCAACCTGCTCAATATGATTCAAGTAGATATGCGCATCCCCGAACGTATGTACAAACTCACCTGGTTCGAGGTCACACACCTGTGCAATCATCATCGTTAGTAATGCATAGGATGCAATGTTAAATGGTACTCCTAAGAATGTGTCAGCTGACAAAATATTCGACCATGCTCGCTAGTCATGACCCGTTCTCTTATGAACTGCTGCATGTCACCATGCAGATTAGACTATATCATCATCCCTTAAAAAAGGATGCTCTACGTTTCGAGTGTCAATCGCTTACACCCTACGAGCGAATAGCTCTAGTCGTTCGGCATTACTTCCTCATTGGAAGTTTAGCACGGGATTGTCTCCTGAGAGAGTTTCCCCGTTTAGTAGAGTTTTTCAATACAGATTACTCTGTAAAGGCGCTCAACTGTTAACGCTGATAAAGCTGACACGATAACTTGCCGTCATTCACATAGAACTGGAACAGACAGTGACATGGGGTGAGAGCCATCTCATCGAGTTCTCCCGCATTCCAAGCATTGACCACAAGTCTTCTCGAGTCGGGGTTTCGCTTGATTTCCTCGATGACTCGCGTAATTTGGTCGACTGTTCCACCATCCGGTTTCGTCCAGGAACGCCATTGCTTTCCGTAAACTGGACCGAGATCTCCATTTTCATCCGCCCATTCGTTCCAGATCCGAACGCCATTTTCCTGAAGATATTTGACATTCGTATCGCCATCTAGAAACCAAAGCAGTTCATGAATGATCGATTTTAAATGGAGCTTTTTCGTGGTGACCATCGGAAACCCTTTTTGTAGGTCGAACCTCATCTGGTACCCGAATACACTGATCGTTCCAGTTCCCGTGCGGTCATCTTTTTTTGTACCATTTTCTAAAATATGTCGGCACAAATCCAGGTATTGTTCCATGAAATCCCTCTCTTCCATTCAAATTTTTATAGCTTGTACCAATTATAGCATTATGAAATCGAGGTCGAAATGTTAAATCGAACGCCTTGCTCAATAAAAAAGCAACCTAGATATAGGTTGCTTAACTCATCCAATTTGGTGGCGTATTTTTGTCCCAGTAGATGCTTCCGAGTTCATGATGACTCGCGAAGTCGTCTCGAGCATCATGATAATGGAACGTAAACCAGTAGCCCTGTCCTGGAGGGTGTTCCCTTCGCACATGCAACCGGAAAACATCCTTCTTTGTCATTTCATTCTTGATGTGGAAGATCTTTTCCCCCGTTCCGCTGGCCGGACGTTCTGAAATGGTCAAATTCCTCAAGGCCATATCATCCATTTGTTCACTTAATTTTGCAATCGTCTCTTCAATTTTCGGCAAAATGACAGTACGGAACTCGTCCCCGCGTTTAGCCTCGATTCGCTCACCAAATTTCTCTTTCGTCTGTTCTGTCGCTTGATGAACGGTGTAAGCGATAAATGCTTCCTGTAATTCCTCAGTGTTGTCGTATGTAGCAGCAATCTCCTGCCACGGTTTTTTCAGGAGTTCTGCTGGTTCACTATATTCACCGGTTTCATCATAATCATTTGTGAAACCTTCAAAGTCGATGGAAGCACTCGATTTCGTTGCTGCTCCTTCATCGCTCTCTGCCAATAGATGTGGCGGAGGTGTGACTGTTCCTAACGTAAATACCGTAATCAGTACGACAAGTGTTTTCCTTAACCAGTTCGGCATCAGCATTCAACCTCAGTTTAAGTGATTTCGTAATGTCATTATCTCATAGGTGGATGAACCAAAGTGTGAGAATAATGTGAAGATTTTACGTCACTTAAACAATTCGACATGGGTTATTGTCCTCCTGCATTTACTTTTTCAGCTTTCCAATAATAATCTGCGAATACGTCTGCGAACGCTTCTAAGGATCGGTGGATTTCTTCTAAATTGTTATCCACTCCGCCGACCTCTAGCAAAATGGCCCGGTTGGATAAGTCTTGGTTGTATACGCCGTTTCCTTCGCTTTTTGGCTTTAAAAAGACACCTCGACTCAGACCAGGGAACTTTTTATTCAATGAATAGTGTAATTCTTCTGCTAACCGTGCATTTTTCTCATGTTCAAGATTACCTTTACCTATGACGAAAAATAGTTTGGCATAAGGTTTACCATTAATCTCGACAGTTGTTTTGTCTTTACGCAGAGAATCTCGATGTAAATCGAATAAATAAGTCAGGTCTTTGTTTTGTGCAAAAGCAGCAGTAACCATTTCTCGTGATAATTGATATGCATGTGCATGCTCCCAGCCGCGGTTGATTAATTTTTCTCCCATATTCGTCCGATCTTGAAGAGTGCCAATCCCTTTTTGCTCCAGTTCGTTCGTGAGGATCTCTCCTACTCTGATCATGTTCGCTTTTGAATTTGGAGAAGTCGCATCATCTGGGTCTTTTACTCCCTTCAGCAAAGGAAGGAACGATTCATACGAATGAGATTGATAGACGTACACAACCTTCCGGCCATTCGTTGTCATTTTAGGAGCAGGTTTATCATTATTATCTTCAACCTTTAGCTTTTCTTCTGCAACCTCACGTTCTTTCAATAACACATCAAGAGGTGGGGCTGACTCAATCGGTAAGTTCGTATAATCGGTCCCCTCTCCAGCTACCAAGATTTCTGTATCAAAGATCGCAAAACCGGGCAGCTCCCTCCCTAACAAGGAGCGGATGTCTCCTGGTTTGATGTTCGTTGCCAATTCAAATGATAAGCTTTGGATTGACGGGGGTACGTAAGATTGAGGCAAGCCTTGCTGGAAATATGGGTTGACTGTCCCCATAAAGGTGACCAATTGTTCCGTTGAAAAAATGTTCAATGTCCCCTTCATTGAACTGGATTGGAATCTCTTTTCAAAGAAAGACGATGCAAGAATGGAAACAGTAATGAAAAGAAGCAATACAATGACCGTATACATACCTGCACGTTTCACGAACGTCTCTTTGTTCGACTTTTTCAAATTATAGAGGAGTCGATTGTGCTTCATCCAAACCCATTCCTTCCATTTAGCTTTATATCCTATGGATATGTACAAGCTGATCAAAATAGAATTCGTTTTTTAAGAGATTTGGATGTTTTAATAGGAAAGTCCAGTATGCACAATAGAAAAAAACCGCATCAATCTTTAATTGACACGGTTCGATAGATTTACTTTTGATAGTCATTCACTAGTATTTCAAGCTTTTGATAGGATGCCTTTGCAAAGTCACTGTCTTCCTTCTTCAAATCATCCATCTGCTTGTGAAGGGCTTCCATCAAGGATGACTGATAATCAGGAATTTCTCCTTCATATCGTTTGATGTTTGATAACGGAACCAGCGCTTTTTCTGTATAGGCGAGCGCCTTGCGTTCGTGGAAAAATTGGACATCAACCTGATTCGGTGCATGCAGATCCCCTTGTTTCGGATGTACAAGTACAGCTAACACCTTCACAACCGCTTTTTGAAGCTTCGGCTTGAAATCAATGACCTCTCCGATATAACGTCCTGTTTTGTACGACGCTGTCACCATATCCCCGACCTCAATCGTTGCCATCGGATCACCTCTTCTTATCGATTTGCCATGTAGGCTTCTTTACATTCACTTGAACAGCAGCTTTCATACTCCTCTTTACACGCATCACATGTAATGTGTAACTTGTCACACTCATCAATTGGACAGTTTACAAATTGTTCAGCAGGCTTTCCGCAATGATGGCACTTACCGACAACCTTCTGATCTTCGGTCTGGTTGATGTCTGTCACCAAACGTTCATCGAACACGAAACACTTTCCGTCGAAATACTGTCCTTTTGTTTCAGGGTCCTGGCCGTATTTAATGATTCCGCCGTGAAGCTGATTGACGTTCTTGAAACCTTCTTTGACAAGGTACCCGGAGAACTTTTCACAGCGGATCCCACCGGTACAGTAGGTCAGAATCTTCTTGTCTTTTTTATCTGCAAGGTTTTTTTTGATCCATTCCGGAAGCTCACGGAATGCTTTGATATCCGGGCGGATTGCATTACGGAAGTGGCCGATGTCGTATTCATAATCATTCCGTGCGTCCAACACGATGACATCTTCATCTTCCAACGCTTCTTTCCATTCCTTTGGGGAAAGATGTTTTCCAGTCACTTCATTCGGATCTAGATCATCTTCTAGTCGCAAGGAAACAATTTCATCTCTCGCTTTTACAGAAATCCGGTTGAAGGTGTGCCCTTCTGAAGCTTCCCGTTTGAACTCCATATCCTTAAAGCGAGGATCGGCATGCAAGGCATCCATATACGCCTCCGTCTGTTCCAGCGTTCCTGAAACCGTACCATTCAGTCCTTCTATTGCGACCATGACACGTCCTAACACGCCAAGCTCCTTACAGAATTTCAAATGCTTACGCGCAAAGTATTCTGGATCATCAATCGTTACGTATTTATAAAAAAGCAAAACCTCATAGCTGTTTTTTTCATTTGTCATATGCAATCACCTTTTTGTAAGTTTTCCAACGTATATCTTACCAAAAAACAAGCCAATCTTCACATGTTATTGCTGAATGTGGGTATGATGTATGTAGCAAGGAGGTTGAGCGAACATGAAAAAGGCTGTTTTTCTCGATCGTGATGGTGTCATCAATCAGAATGAGCGTCCTGTGAATCGACCGGATGAACTGATATTGTTCCCGAAAGCCGGTGAAGCCATTCGATTGTTGAATGAAGCGGGATATTCCGTATTTGTAGTTACGAACCAGGGCGGAGTCGGTCTTGGATACTTAACCGAAAACGACTTTCACGACATCCATGAAAAAATGGAGGAAGACTTGAAAGCAGCAGGAGCATATGTGCATGAAATCCAGGCTTGTATCCATAAACCGAATGCGGGCTGTGTATGTCGAAAACCAGACGCAGGGATGCTTTTGACTCTCGCTGATAAACATGAGATCGATTTGCCGCATAGTTATATGGTCGGTGATCGGATAACAGATATCCAGGCAGGAGAAAAAGCGGGTACGCAAACCATTTTTATCGGGACGGACATGGTTGAGGCAGACTATGTCGCGGAAACGCTTTTTGAGGCGGTCCAATGGATTTTAGAAAGAGACGAACGAGGATGTACGATTGAATAAAGAAAGAGATGACATTGAGTCATCTCTTTTTATTATTCTGCAAAAATGTGCTTTCCGATTTTGACGATTTGATCACGCGACCAAATCCAATCTGATGTGGCTGTGTCCGGGTTGAAATAGAATGTTGCTCCCTTTGATGGGTCCCAACCACGAATTGCGTGATACACAGCGCGATAAGCATCTTTATTCGGCTTCATGTTGTATTGCCCATCAGCTACTGCAGTAAATGCGAGACTGTCAAACAATACATTTTCAACTGTGTTTGGAAAATCGGATGAGTCAACTCGGTTCAAAATAACAGAAGCTACTGCGACCTTCCCTTTAAAAGGCTCGCCACGTGCTTCACCATGAACCATTTGAGCCATCATCTGAATCTCTTCATTGCTGAATGTCGCATTATAAAGTGTTTGGAATGTTTGATGGCCTGCGATACCATCAGCTTTTAGTCCATGATCCCTTTGAAAGCGGATAACAGCATTTTTCGTAATCGGACCGAAAATGCCATCTACATCAGATTTATAATAACCGATCTGTTGAAGACGATTTTGCAAGCTCCATACTTGTCCATAGCGATCACCTACTTGGACTGTCTTCGTATGCGCACTTGCTTGCTCTGTAGGCAATGATACGACTGTTCCAACAGAAAGGGTAATAGCAAGTAACACTTTCATCACATTACTTATCATGTTTACACCTCCTAGGTTCCACTACACCTATATATTGTAAGAGACCCCTAATGTCTGTCTCAATAGGAGTTTAACGGAAGTGTATGCATGTTTTTCCAATCATGAGCATTGTTTACATAACATTATTATCGTCCATAAAAAAGGCAGCATGAATGCCGCCCTTTTTTACGCTAGATTTAATATTCTCGTCAGTCTATCGGGATCAAAGCCAGTCAACACCTGGTCACCGATAATGATCGTCGGAGTTGACATCGAATCATACTTCTCGATCATTTCGTCCCTTGCCTCCGCATTTTCTGCCACATTGTACTGTGTAAACTCGACATTATGATGTGAAAGAAACTCTTTCACCATATGGCAAGGGGGTCAGGAAGGCTGGGAATAAACAATAACGTTTGGTTGTGTCATCTTCAAATCACTCCTTTGTTTCTTAAGTTACCAAAATCAAACGAAATTAATCAAAAAGTTTGCTTGAAAGTGTCAGGCACCGTTTCGGACCCGTTGGTACAACAGTCTTTCGAAACGGTGCCTGACACCTCTTTAGTGAAATAAAGAAGCACTGCAGGTTATGCAGTGCTTTAATGCTCTCTTATGCTTCTTGTTGTTGCATTGCTGCTTTATAACGGTTCCGTGGGTGTTCGCGACACTCATCTGAGCAAGAGCGCATATGCTCTTCTTCACACTCAGGACATGCAACGTGCTGCAGGTTACATTCTGGGTTCGCACAATTTACGTAACGATCCTCTGGCTTACCGCAGTAGTAGCATTTCCCGACAACCTTATCCTCTACTTGGTTGATTGGTACTGAAATTCGTTCATCGAAGACGTAGCATTTTCCGTCGTATAATTGACCCTGCGTTTTCGGGTTCTTGCTGTAGTTAATAATTCCACCGTGTAACTGGTTTACGTCTTCAAATCCTTCTTCTTTCAGGAATCCAGAGAATTTCTCACAACGAATTCCGCCTGTGCAATATGTGAGGATTTTTTTACCTTCAAATTTTTCACGATTTTTCTTGATCCATTCCGGTAATTCACGGAATGTCTGAATGTCCGGACGAATCGCTCCTCTGAAGTGTCCGATGTCATATTCGTAGTCATTACGAGCATCGATGATTACGACATCATCCATCTTCATCGCCTCGTAGAACTCTTCAGGTGACAAGTGTTTCCCTGTTGTGACATTCGGGTTAATTTCTTTCAGGACACCAGAGTTTACGAGTTCCGGACGATAGCGGACGTGCATCTTTTTGAAAGCATGTCCATCTGCTTCATCTATTTTAAACTCAGTATCTTTAAATCGTTCATCGCTTGTTAGAGCTTCGATATAAGCGTCCGTCTTTTCAACCGGACCGGACAACGTACCGTTGATTCCTTCATCAGCAATCAAGATACGGCCCTTCAAGCCGAGCTCCTTACAAAATTTCAAGTGTTCATCTCTAAATTGTTCTGCGTTCTCAATGGGAACGTACTTGTAATAAAGTAATACGCGATATGGTTTTGTCATGTTGAATCACCTATTTCATTAGTATTGTATTGCAGGTACAACACCAGTTACGACATAATATGATAGCAAAAAGGACCTGCTTTTGGCAAGTCCTTTTTTACTAAATTGTATATTAACTTCAATGTTTACACGGTTTGAAGCAATTGATGAAAAGTCTTGATCGTCTGATCGATATCTTCGTCTGTGATGTGATGGTGAGTCGTCAGTCTGATCGTAGTTGGTCCAAATGGGACGGCTAAAATTCCCTGCATTTTCAAAGCTGCCAACAGCTCTTCAACAGAGTTGCTCGTATTGCTGATATCGACGACGACGATATTGGTATCTACCTCGTTCAAAATTTCAACATCAGGTAAATCCTTCAGACCGTCCGCCAATCGCCTTGCACGGACGTGATCCTCCTTCAATCGTTCAGCCATCTCTGTCAAGGCAATTAGACCTGGAGCGGCTAGTACTCCGACCTGTCTCAGTCCTCCCCCCAAACGTTTCCGCCATTTACGTGCACGTTTAATGAAGTCTTGATCCCCAGCGATGATGGAGCCAGCGGGTGCACCTAATCCTTTCGACAAGCAGATTTGTACCGTTGTCGTGTGTTGTGTAAAGGTAGACACGGGCATCTCCAGTTCAGCTGAAGCATTGAAAAGTCTTGCACCATCCAGGTGAACAGGGATGTTAAAATCTGTTGCAATCTGATGGATTTCACACATGTTTTCAATTGGTACGATTGCTCCGCCTGCACGATTATGGGTATTTTCGATACAAATCAGACCTGTCTCTGGAAAATGAATATCGTCTCCTCTGATGGCCTTCTTTAAATCATGCGGGTTGATTTGACCACGATATCCTTTGATCGTACGTGTCTGGACACCGGCAAACGCAGAAATCGCTCCCCCTTCATAGTAGAAGATGTGAGCATCCTCTTCGAGTAGCACTTCATTTCCTGGTTGACAATGAGTCAATACAGCGATTTGATTGCCCTGTGTGCCGCTCGTAACAAACAACGCAGCTTCTTTTCCTAGTATTTCAGCAGCCTTCTCTTCTAATTTTCGTACAGTAGGATCTTCTCCAAAAACGTCATCGCCTACTTCTGCTTCATACATTGCTCGTCGCATTTCCTCAGTCGGTCGTGTTATCGTATCACTTCTTAAATCAATCATATTTACACATCTCCTTAAATTGATTTATTCTCTACTTTCTGTTTCGACAACGAATCAGAAAGCCCTACTATTCATGTCATTTTTCAATCACAACTGTTTCCGTTATAGGTTCCTGATTGTCCGGACGCTCGTCCACCCAGCGATCGATTGATAAATAAATGACGCCTGCAACAATACAGCCTACTCCTAAGATCGTAAAAAGGAGATTACCCAAGCCGACATCAAACAGAAATCCTCCAAGCAGTGGACCCGTCACTCCTCCTAAAATCCATTGCAGTCCTGCAGCTCCCATATATGTACCGCGTAAGTTTTCGGGGGCAAGATTCGCGACGAATGTCATTTGGACAGGTGACATGAGCATTTCCCCTAACGTGTAAAGCCCGTAAATGATCAGAAAAATGACGATGATCAGCCAATAGCTCATTCCAACAGCCGTGAACACTTGTGGGAGCCATCCGACAGCTAGTAAGCCGAAGCCAAATAAAACACATCCATAAAGCATCACTTTTCCAATCGCTCTTGCCCCTGCCCACCTTGAAATCGGGAATTGGAACAGGACCACCAACAAGCCATTGAACGCCAGCATATAGGTATATGGATTCTGGGCATCACTTAACTGTGGCATCGTTTGATCGAAGTGTAACGGGAGCATCCCTTCCGTCTGTGTAAAGGACATCGAAATGACGACACCCGTTAGGATGAATATCAATAAAAGCTTGTCCTTTACCATGACCTGGAATGGACTAGGCAGCTTTTCATCTGGTTCAGGTTGCGTTTTTTCCTTGTCAGATTCCGCTTTCACAATCGATTTGGGTAAACTTTCCCTGATCCAAAGGATGACAATCAACGCATAAAAAAACATACTCATCGCTGAAATCATAAAGATGATCGATTTCGAGAAAAGCACGACGGATGCGCCTATAAGTGGACCGATTGCAGCCCCGATATTATGCCCCATACGGAGGAGGCCGAAAGCTTCCGTACGCTTCTCCGGTTCCGTTACGTCTGCGACCATCGCACTTGCTGCTGGATGGAACAACGAATTGAAAAATCCAAGCAAAAGTGACAAGACGACGAAAGACCAAAAATCATCGAACCAAACAAACCCGAGCATGACGACGCCATTTCCCGCCATGGATCCAACCATCAATGGCTTTCTACCGTATAAATCAGCCAGCCGGCCACCAATCATCGTCCCTATGACAGATGCTAATGGGGATACCCCCATTACAATTCCGACCTCCCAAATATGATCGACTCGATCTTTCAAATAAAGGGCCAAGAACGGTAACAGCATCATAAAGGCTATCCCATTTATCGACTCACCGATAAATCTGATCCATACATTACGGTCCATTTCCCTGTAAGCTTTCCACGTTTCCTTCATCATTTTCCCTGCCTTCTGTTAGTGAAGTGTCAGGCACCTCAAGAAACCTTTGGATTAACAGTCTTTGTCGGAAGTGTCTGACACCAGATCAATATGACCGAAGTGGAAAGCCGAGGTTTTGCGTTTTTCCACTTTGAATCCGAATCGTTCAAAGCGTTTACTTTTCCAATGATCTTTCAATACGACACGTTTTCGTGCGACACGCTTTGCTTCTTCGATCCCTTTTTCTGTCATCGTTTCATAGATTGCATGTTTCTTCAATGGATTGATTCCATCAGAAGACAATATGGATTCCTCAAACATCGGATCGAAATAAACAACATCAAAGCTGTCTGTTTCCAGCTTTTCCAAGTATGGAAGATGGTTCCCTTCTTGTACGTCAATGGAACGCATTGCTTGTACCATATTCCAGTTTTCATGCTGATAAAGCTTTAATCCTATTTTCGTCAATAACGAAATCGTCGGACTCCCCTCTATACCGACGACCTTCCCTCCCTCACCGACCACATATGCTGCTACGATACTGTCTGATGCCCAGCCAAGTGTACAGTCAAGGAAAGACATACCTTCCTGCAAGCCAGTATTCCGGATGAGTGGATCGTCTTCACCTTTTTGCAGCCGTTTGATTCTGAACATCGAGGAATTCGGATGAAAGAAGATCGGGTCTTCATCACTCTGTGCATATAATTTAATTCGTTCCTTTTCGACAACCACGATCCCTTCTCCTGTCATTTCCAGTAATTTCTCAATCGATTGATTGCTCCGCTCGATGTATTTGATTCCAAGCTCCATCCCAAGCTCTCTTGCTCTGGAACGCAAGTGACTTCTTGCCTTTCCTCCTGTTGTAATGATCATCCTGCACCTCTTTTAAAATGGGTTTGTACACAAAAATTCCACGAGTGTCCCCGTTGCCAATAAGGCAATTGTACATATTTTGGTAGTATGACAGACCAGATTATATCAAATATTGGAGGGGAATTCTCTTGGAAAAGATGAAAAAATATATGCCTAAGAAAAAAGAAATGATGGATTATGGATATGATCACTGTTATCCAATGCATCATGGTTATCACGACGGATATGGTGGATGGGACGGATATGGTTTCGTCATCATCGTCGTATTGTTCATTTTATTGATAA
Source organism: Pseudalkalibacillus sp. SCS-8 (assembly GCF_040126055.1). Classification (NCBI taxonomy): domain Bacteria; kingdom Bacillati; phylum Bacillota; class Bacilli; order Caryophanales; family Fictibacillaceae; genus Pseudalkalibacillus; species Pseudalkalibacillus nanhaiensis. The sequence continues at coordinate 1,822,931 of NZ_CP143541.1, read as the reverse complement.
TTGTAGGTTGTACTTGTGCTGGGGGAAAAGGTAAAGACTAATTTGTGATCATGCCATTCTGCTCAATACCTCCTGGGGGGATACAGGTTTATTGAGTGAATGTTTTTGCATGTTAAAATACAGCCGAACTCATTGTCGGTGACCGTAAGCCATCCAGGCATACATCGGTCACCTCTTTTTCTGTCCAAATGTGAACATTTATAAAAAGAAAACATCCCACAAAAGGAAAGCACCATCTCTAATGGAATGAAGTGTATAATAAAATTAGGCAAGAATTTGGAAAATGGGAGGAAAAAATGAATAACAGGACCTTACATAATGTCGGCACTTTTTTATATCGATACAAAAAATCCGTCATCACCTTTTGGATTGTCTTGGCTGTAGCTCTTGGCTTCTTTGCCTTCAAAATACCTTCAATCCTGGAAGGAAGCGGGTTTGAAACAGAAGGTTCTTACAACGAAACACAAACAATATTGAAAGAAGAATTTGATCAACCGAAATCCTCCATGACGATTATCATTCAATCGGATAAGCATGATGCGGATTCTGAAGCCTTCAAATCCTTCGTGCGGAAGACGATTGAAAATCTCGAGGGCGTTGTCCATTTAACAAGCATCACATCGCCCAATCAGAATACCGATATGACAAAAGAGCGTACCGCTTACATACTTCTTGGTTTTGATAGAGGTTTTAATGATTTGAAGGATTCGATTGAGGAAATCCGAGAGCGATTGAAGGACGAAGAAGGATTTGAGGCTAGCCTGACGGGTGGACCAGTCGTTTCAGAGGACATGAATGAAGCGAGTCAGAATGATCTGAAGCGAGCAGAAGCGATCGGTATCCCTGCAGCACTAGTGATCCTCTTAATCTCATTTGGAGGGGTAGTCGCTGCCTTGATCCCCCTCTTCATCGGAATTATCAGTGTAATCAGTGCTTTCGGGGTTTTATATTTCCTTGGCCTCCAGCTGGATATGTCAATCTTCCTTCTGAATGTCGTACCTATGATTGGTCTTGCTCTTGGAATCGATTTTGCACTCTTGCTCGTGAATCGATTCCGTGAAGAAATCAAGAATGGCTCAATAGAGGCTGCCATTCAAGTCTCGATTCAAACAGCTGGAAGATCCATCGCATTTTCAGGCTTATGTGTATTTCTTGGACTATCCTCGATGCTGTTCATCGACATTGATATTTTCCAAACCGTTGCCATTGGTGGAATGGCTGTCGTCATCTTGTCCGTTATATGTGCGCTTACCTTTCTGCCGGCAGTGCTAGGAGTTTTAGGACATAGGGTCAACAAATGGATGATTTTTAAAGTTCAAGAAAAGAAGACGAGTAATTGGTACCGGTTTGCGAGACTCGTCATGAACCGTCCCGTTACGATGTTCCTGCTTGCACTCGTAATCCTCGTGACTGCCATCACACCGCTTGCAAACTTGAACCTGACGATACCAGAGGCAGAATCGTTGCCGCCATCGTACGAATCCCGTCAGGCTTTTGAAACGTTCAAGGAAACGTTCGGTGAAAAGGAGCTTTATCCTGTTACGATGATTGTGGAACTAGATGAGGCCGACCAAATGCTTTCAAACGATCATCTTGAAAAACTACAACAACTGGAGTCGAAAATCGCTCAAGAAGAGATTGTTGACAGAGTCGAGTCACTCTTTTCGGTGACAGATTTAAAAGCCGACCAACTCCTACCGATGGTGGAACAAGAAACCTTACCAAGTGGCGTTCATCAGGCTGTTGATACGTTCGTCCAACAGGATAAGTCGTTATTTAGAGTGTACCTGAATGTGGATACCACTTCAGATCAAGCCCAAGATTGGGTACGCGATTGGAACGGTAAACATGATGGCTTCGAACTGATATTAGGCGGTAACAGCAAATTCACTCAAGAAATTTTTGATGAAATCTATCAAAAAGCACCCTATGCAATCGGATTTGTGCTGATTTCCACCTATATCATCCTGTTGTTCGCATTCCGTTCCCTCTTCATCCCGCTAAAAGCCATTGTGATGAATGTGATCAGCCTGAGTGCCACATTCGGCATCGTCGTCTGGATCTTCCAGGAAGGACACTTCGTTGATCCAACGGATGGTATAGGATTGATGATACCGGTATTTACGTTCGGAATCGTATTTGGATTAAGCATGGATTACGAGGTTTTCCTCATTTCGAGGATCCAGGAGTATTATCATGAAACGAAGGATAATGACTATGCGACATTGATGGGTCTTACGGCAACGAGTAAAATCATCACTTCTGCTGCAATGATCATGATTGTCGTTACAGGAGCCTTCGCGTTCACCGGTGTCGTACCTGTCAAACAGATGGGTGTATCGATTGCTCTGGCGATCCTCATTGATGCTACCCTTGTCAGGATGGTCCTCGTCCCGTCTCTCATGAAACTGATGGGTCACTGGAACTGGTGGCTTCCAAAACTAAGGCGAACGAGTTAAGACCTACAACAACATAAAAGTGGCTGAGATCACACTGTCAGGCTGTCGAGACTACCTTGCTCGACAGCTTTTCTTTGTGTATTTCTTAGATTTCTTCAAAAAAACTTGCTTTAGGGATTAATATGAACGAAAGAATACGAAAAATCCTCAATTTCACACCCTTTTGGGGCTAAAATCGTTTGAATCAGCAATTATCTACGAAAAATGAAGATTTTCATACAAAAATTTGAAAATATCTACGAAGATGAAGAATTATCTACCAAAACAAAGAATCATCTACAAAAATAAGAATTTATCTACAAAAGTGGATTTTTCAGCTATTATTCAATAAAAAAGCCTGTGAAGAAACACAGGGTTTCTTTACAGACTAACTGAAGCTCCCGTCAGCCTCGGCTGACGGCTTTCTTTGCATTAACGGCAGCAAAGGTTATCGTGATCACACAAATGACGACGATAGCAATTAAGCCTTTCGCAAGTTCCTCCCAAATCCATCCATCAATCAAAACCGCTCGCATGCTTTCAAAAATGTAGGTTGTCGGATTGATTGTCGCGGCTACTTTCAGCCATTGCGCTTCGATCAATTCATAAGGGACAAATGTCGTACTTAAAAAGATGAGCGGAAAAAAGATGAGCGTGCCAGCCTGAGCCGCTTGTGCGTTTTTCGTTCGCAACGCCACACCTGCTGAGTAACCCGCAAACGCGAGCCCCCATCCAATCGCAAGCAAAATCACCATGATCATTCCCGCAAACCCGGTTGCAACGTTGAGGCCCAATAGCAGACCGACAGACAGAATGAGGATCGTCTGTATACACAGCTGGAGCATCCCTGCAATAATCGGCCCAAGGACAATGGCTAGCCTCGATGATGGTGTAAGGAGGAGCTTTGAGAAATATCCGTTTTCCAAGTCTCGGACGAGGGATTGACCTGCTCCACCCGCCCCACCGATTGCTGCGGATACGATTGATACCGGTATGATGAAGGCGAGATAGTTCGCCCCTTCAAACTCCGGAAGCGATGAAATACCACTCAAGCCTCCTTCATAAACGAATAGAAAAAACAAGCTGATCAACAAGTTCGGGATGAACGTGAAAGGATTACGGAGCGTAACTAAAACACTCCGTTTCGTATGTAGATACGTCTCTACAAAGAAAGAGGCTTTGCTCATGCTTGCTCCACACCCCTTTGCGCCTTTTTCAGACGTTCGCCTGTTACATTCAAGAAGACATCATCCAAGGTCGGAGGCGCAACATTCAATTTGATTAATGGAATATGGGATTCATCGAGCTGACGGATGATTTCTGGAAGTTGAGCGGTACCATCTTCAATGTAGATTTGCAGCTGTTCCTTCAAGTCAATGATATTGTCTGCTTTTTGATCAAATAATCTTTTAGCAGTAAGCGCATCTTCCCTGGACTCGAACTGGAGGGTGACAAGATCAACACCGATTGAATTTTTCAATTCTTCAGCAGTACCTGTGGCAACGATCGTCCCCTTATCTATGATGCTGATCCGATCAGCCAATTGATCTGCCTCCTCCAAGTATTGCGTCGTTAGGAAAATCGTCGTACCGATTTCTTTGTTCAAGTGTCGGATTTCTTCCCAGACAGCTTTCCGATTCATCGGATCAAGCCCGGTGGTCGGCTCATCAAGAAAAAGGACTCTCGGGCTATGTACTAGGGCCAGAGCGAGATCCAAACGACGACGCATGCCTCCTGAGTAATTTCCACATTGACGATCGGCATCACCTGTCAAATCAACAAGTTCAAGCAATTCAGCCGCACGTGCCTTCGCTTGAGAGGCGGTCAATCCGAAAAGCCTTGATTGGAGGATGAGAAGCTCTCTTCCAGTCAAATTCGGATCTACTCCTGTTTCCTGCAAGGCGACCCCGATGTTTTGACGGATTTTTTCTGGCGATTTCTCCGTATCATATCCTGCTACCGTAATTTGTCCTGAGGTAGGAGTAAGCAGCGTAGTAAGCATTTGTACAGTCGTCGACTTCCCGGCACCATTGGGCCCCAAGAAGGCAAAAAACTCCCCTTCCTTCACCTCGAACGATACATCTTTTACTGCTTCTACATTACCTTTGAATGTTTTCTTAAGATTTTCTGCTTTGATGATCGGTGTAGCCAAAACAATCACTCCTTATATGTCGGCATGCATCTCATTTCACAAAAACAATGAACTTATACATGAGTGTATGAAAAAAACCCTACCAAATTCACAATTTGATAGGGTCAACAGCGTTGTGGTTATCATTTAAGTTATGCCCTTATTTGCAGTGCGTTTCGAAAGCATTCACTAGGTTCTGGACGATATCCTCAGGCTCATGATCTTCGATTTCTTCCCTTGGCACAAAATGAACCAATTCTTTCCCTTTCAATAGAGCAATGGAAGGTGAAGAAGGCTCAACATCCATGAAATAAGTTCTCATAACGGATGTTGCCACTTTATCTTGACCCGCGAAAACGGTCACAAAATGATCCGGTGCATTTTCATGTTGGGCAGCCTGACGGACTGCCGGACGTGCAAGACCTGCAGCACACCCACACACCGAATTGATCATTACGAGTGTTGTACCTTCTGCATTTTCCATGTATTCATCCACTTCTTCAGGCGTTCGGAGCTCCTTGAAGCCTGCTTCCGTCAATTCATCTCTCATCGGTTGTACAAGTTGTCTCATATATTCTTCATATGCCATCGACATGGAACATACCTCCAATTTATTCGTCTACTTTTAACTTTATCATGTGCTTATTGTAACATCAATTCAGTATGATTACTTCCCCTTCTGAATCGAGTCCGTCATTTGCTTCCAAACCGAACCTTTCGCTTCTTCTCCACCCTCAATCCGTTCAAGGGCCATGTTCACTTGCATGGCAACTTCAAATTCTGGATCGTCTTTCGCTTCCTTCAGAGCTGGAATTGCAGATTCATCGCCAACTTCATATAGGAACATCGCCGCACGCCAACGGACAAGTTTGTTTTTGTCCTTCAATGACTCGATCATGACAGGTATCGCTTCCTTTAATCCAAGGTCGGACATACAGTCGCCTGCTGTGCGGCGTACTGTGACACTTTTATCTTTCAAGGCTTTCGTCAAATATGGCAGAACCTTTGGATCCTCAATCATACCAAGGTATACGGTTGCGAGACGTCGAATTGACGTTTTCTCGTCATCCAATGCTTTTTCAAGCACAGGGAGATCCATTTCTGTCGGCTCCATTTGTTCGAGAGCGGCATAACGATCTTTCCAATCAGGCTGTTCCATCATATCAATCGTCACTTTGTAGGATTGCTTCCGTTTGGAAATGTCGTTCGTATTTTGTTCAAAAGCTTGCTCTTTCAATGCAGAAAGTCTTGCCTCGTCATAAGCGGCATTGATTTCTTCCGCAACTTCATTTCCTACCTGGTCCATGTCTCCATAACGAGGGCTCTGTTCAATCCATTGCCGTTCCATGACGACATTATCAGAAGCACTTTGGGCTGCCATCACCGTTTCCATGAAGCGCTCTGGCAAGCCGACACGCTCCTCCGTTTCACCTTTAATGAGCTTGATTTGCATAGGAATCCGACGGAATTTCTGAATGAAGACCTTAACCTCTTCAAAATCTTCATCCTCTTGCTCTTCTGTGTGTTGTACTTCTGCGCTTTCATCCCCTAATACTTGCCTTGCTTTCGGCAAGATAACCTTCCAGTCAAATTTCGCGTTCCTTTCAAGGGCGATGAAATCGGCAACATAATAAAGTCCTTTCACGCCTTCAATTTTCAACAAATCATTAAGGGGAGCAGGTGCTTCATCAGATTGGTCAGATTTAAAATTCATATTTTTTCCGCTAGGCAGTGTTTCATCAATAATCAGCTTCATCGTATTCGGGCTTGGGGTCGGTTCAATACTACGTAATTTCATCGATCAAATCTCCTTTCCTGAACACTTTCATTCTATCAAAAAATATAACATATCCTTTGTGCTAGTTATAATCTTAGAGCTTCTTGACGGTAAAATAGTCGGAATTTTCTGTTTTTTATCAACTTTTTATGTTCATATTCGGATGAAAAAGGGTATAGGACTATATAGCTATCATACTTATTTTCATTCCAAAACCAAAAAGGAGAGTGGATGCCATGAAAAAGCTCCCGGTTGAAGGCAGGATCATCAGCATTACAGAGGATCGGATCGTAACCGTCCAAGGTCAGCAGGTAATTACTTATAACAGAGCTTATTATGAAATCGTCCCTCCTACCTTGAAGGAACAAACAGCATGATGCACGTGACCATAAGCTGAAAAAGGTTGATTTGTAACGCTTATCTACTAAGCACAGATCAACCTTTTTCTTTTATCATTTATGGTTTCTTTGATGGATGTCATGAAGGACCTCACGTATTCGCTGATCCACTTCTTTCAAGAAGGGTTGGTTTTTGATTTGACGACTCCCTCTTTTTTCATGCAGAGTCAACAACGTCAGGTCTGTCGAATCAAGGTTTGCCTTCAGTCGCTTTAAAGGCGCTTCGATCAGTGTATCACGAGCAGTGTTATTTTCATGCTTGTCGCGTTCAGCAGAACGGGAACGGTCCAATCCATCCAGGATAAAATACATCGTGGCACATACCCCATGTTTACAAAAGGCTGCTTCATCCGAGCAAGGACAGTCGATTTGATAACTCTTCAATATTGGTAGACCATCGTTAAGCTGGAAAAAGCCTTTCAACTGTAAATCCTTTTCCTCATCTTCTAACACACATTCAAAATGATTCGGAAAAATATTGAAAGAATGGATGGGCTGTTCATTATATTCACGCATTCCGTTTTGGAAGGTATTGAAGTCTATTTGGCTTGAGAATTGTTTCAACCATTGCTGGACTGTTGTAACACCCTGGTTTCGATTGACTCGAGTCATGTATCCAGCACCTTCTCTCGCAAACGGATCAGATCCATCAGTTCCTCATTGCTCATCTCGGTAACCCATTGGTCCTCATGGCTGACAATTTGGGAAGTCAAGTGGGATTTCCGCTCGATCATCTTATCAATTCCCTCTTCAAGCGTACCGTTTGTAATCATTTTATACACACTTACGTTCTGTTGCTGGCCAATTCGGAATGCGCGATCAGTGGCCTGATTCTCAACTGCAGGATTCCACCATCGATCTAGATGGAATACATGATTGGCTTCCGTCAAATTCAATCCCACTCCCCCCGCTCTGATCGAAAGGATGAATACGCATCTTTTGCTTTTCGTCTCTTTGAAATCCTTCAGCATCTCAGCACGCTTTTGAGATGGTATACCCCCATGAAGGAAAAACACCTTGAGGTTCTTCATTTCTTGGGTAAGCATTTCTTTCAACAAATCCCCCATCTTTACGTATTGGGTAAATACGAGGGCTTTCTCTCCATCCTTCACTTGTTCCTTCAATATCTTCATGAACGTTTGGATTTTACCAGAATGAGCGACTACTGGATCATCCCAGGTGAGCAAGGAAGGATGGTTACATACCTGCTTCAACTTCGTAATTCCGCCTAAGATCGCACCTCGCCGCTCCATCCCTTGGGTGGATGATAGCTTTTCACGGATTTGATCGACGACTGTTTGATAGAGTGACGCTTGCTCCTTCGTCAGAGGACAATGGATCTTCGTCTCTGTCTTCTCAGGTAATTCGTCTACAATCGACGTCTGTTGTTTCGACCGTCTTAACAAGATCGGCTGAATCAACCTTTTCAAGACATCAATACGTTCTTTTTTCCCTTCTTTTTCAATCGGTCTGATGAATTGTTGGTTAAACGTAGTCCTATTCCCGAGATAGCCAGGATTCAAGAAGTCTGCAATCGACCACAATTCTTCCAGCCTGTTTTCCATCGGCGTCCCTGTCAATGCAATCCTGTGGATTGATTTCAAAGATCGGACGAGTCTGCTTTGCTTTGTGGTCGGATTTTTGATCATTTGTGCCTCATCAAGAATAATCGCATTCCATTTAAGGTCTTCAAAGAGCTCTTGATCCCTTAACAATAAGGCATAGCTTGTCACAATAACATCTATACCTTCCATCTCACTGTAAAAGGCCTCTTGCGTTTTCGCGCGTTCAGCTCCATGATGCACTAGCACCTGAAGGGTTGGTGCAAACCGTTCCAACTCCTGCTTCCAATTCGTTAGTACAGAAGTCGGGCAGACGATTAAATGCGGTTCAGACTGTGGTTCAAGGTCAAGCAAATACGTGATGGCTTGGATGGTTTTTCCTAGCCCCATATCATCCGCAAGACAAACCCCAATGCGTTTATCGCGTTGTGCACGCAGCCATTGGAAGCCTTTCAATTGATAAGGTCTGAGATCCCCCTGTAATTGGTCTGGGATTTCATAGGCATCTTCTGTTGGTTTCAGAAAATGTTCCAAATAATCCTGGACTTCACGATCCATCTTTAAATCAATATCAGAATCGAATTCGTTGCTTTTGGAATTGACACCAACCAGAGTTGAAAAAGATGCTTTACTCTTAATAATCGGTTCAAGCTGATTGATCTCTTCGAATATCTCTTCAATCTTGGACTTCGGCAGCATGACCCACGTATCGTCTTTCTGTATGACATACTGCTGACGATAAACAAGACGTTTGAATTCTTCGACAGAAAGTTCGATGTCCCCGATTGCAATCTGCCAATTAAAATCCAACAGGCTGCTCAATCCGATTCCGTCACCATGCTTGTTATCGACACGGAGTGAGACCTGTACGTCCTTTTGATGAAGGGATTTCAGTGACAATCCAGCCGGAAAAGCAAGCTGGATATCCATTGATTTCAGGACACTTTCATTTTCATGCAACGTCCGAAGTGTATCTAAATTAATGTCTGCTGAACCGGTTTGACGTAATAACCTCTGAGTTTGATACAGGGAATCATCCATTTGAACAAGATAATTCATCCGATCATCCACCCAGTTTTTTATATGGGAACGGATGATATTTGTATCATTCAACGGTAAATGGAACGGTTCACCCTGGTGATCACCTTGGATATAGAGTTGAATCGTCCATCTGTTAAGATCATCATCATGCACCGGAAAACACTTGATATCCATGGAATTTACCGTGTACCCGGTTTGGATGAACTGTTGTTTGAACTGTATAAGTCCCTTTACTCTTGATCGATAGGACTCATCACTTAACGGGGCATGCCATTTGCGCACTTCCCTGATCAGAACATGAAGGTCTTGAAGTTCTGATTTTTGATCGACGATATGAAAGAAGCTGGCATTCGTTGTCAGCAAAGCTCGTTCCCATCGGAGCATCAAATCTGATTGATCCGTTGACGTCTCGTCCAATTCAATCGGAGGACGGGAGGTGATGAGTACCTTCACCACTTGGTCCGCCCAAATATCAATCATCAGATTCTGCCATTCACGGATAGGGAATGTGGAAAGATGTTCAAAAGAAAAAATGAGAGGAGAAGCGGTCTTCAGCCAATCTGATTGAATGCCGCTACTCAATGCTTGTCGTCCAATCATCCATTGGGCATAGGCATAATGACGTTTCTCTTTTGAAAACTCATAAATCGCCGGGTGGTAGTGATTGTTTTCGATTAACAGTTCAAGACTACGTGCGATTGTTTCCCAATAAGTGAAACTTTCGCCAAAGAAAAACGAACCTTTTGTCGTACTCGCCACAGGCTGTTGCAAGTATAAATAGACCCGCCACATGTCCACTAGGAGGCCTTCCACCTCATGATGTTGTTCATTCCATTCGAGGACAAGACTCCTGCTTTCTCCTGTTTCGCTTGTGAACGCATGCGAAAGCCCGGATTCACCGAGAAGCCATTGAAACCGTGATCGACTAATGGACATCGGCTCTCCATCAGGCTTTGTCACCCATATTAGAAATTTCCCTCGTTCATCCAGGGAAGGTATGAAAGTCATCTGCAAATGATAATATGTAATCATGACGAACTCCTAACTACAGACGTTCGGAATTTACTTTATCCATAACGTCTATTGTATCACAAATCCTGCTTTCTCCTAAAATTCCTCATATAGATAAGCCTGTAAAATCACAATCATAAACCCATTCAGACGTTTCCACATGCTTTGGGAACCGCGTCTGAATAGGCTTATACGCTACCGCGATGTCAATTGTCGAATTGGACTGTCAATGGTAGACATCGATCGGACATCATTTAGAGGGATCGGGACTTCCAGAAAACCATAGACATAAGGGGTATACGTGTACAACTGGTAAAAGAGCACCAATGAATCATTTGTTAAATAGAATTCCTGCTCATCGGATACAGGTTGTATCTCATGGATCAGCTGGATGTTTTCATCTTTTACGAACCCTTTCACATAACGGGTCAACCTTGTTTTATAGTAGCTGTTCGGTTGAAAGAGATCTGAAAATGAATAGCACTTCCCTGTCAACGTTGAAAACGTCAATGCCTTTTGGATTTCCATCGGATGGGCGGCATGTTCAGTGTAATAAAATAGAACAAAGACCACACTGTAGACACCATTTCGGTTCACCTTATCCGTATAACGGATATCGACTGTCGTGTCTGGCAGATTCCCTTCCTCCTCCAAATACATAACCAGCTCACGAATTTTATGATTGATTGCTTGTTCGACCTGTTTATCTTTCATATTGACAATTTTCGGATAAGACACCTTTACGTGTTCCTGTTCCTTCTTAATCGTGATGACTTTGACCGGCTCTATCGTATCAAACATGTTATTCCCTCTTTCTTGTCGGACGCTAGGCGATTGTCATGCATGGTATATCCTATTCAACTGGCGAGCAATTTGCTAATCATGGATTAAACAAAAAACCAGCTGCATGTTTAGCAACTGGGATGGAAGAGTTCTAATTTTTTCTCAATTAATTCCCATATACCTCTTTGCAAACTCTGTTTCTCAGGGTATCATAGTTGGTATTAATTATTCCATAATTTAGTAGATAGGGGTGGTAGTTTGATAAGAAGAGCCAACTATGACGACGTATTACAAGTCGCTGAAATCCATGTTTCAAGCTGGAGAACGACCTATCAGGGGGTGTTTTCAGATCACTTCCTGCAATCCCTCTCTGTTGAAAATAAGGTGGAGCAATGGAGACAAAATTTAGCACAAGCAGATTCGTTCATATATGTAGCAGAAGCCGAAGGGAAAATCGTCGGATTTATAAATGGGGGGAAAAGTCGTTCAAAGAAACTCCCCTTCGAGGCTGAAATCTATGCGATGTATCTGTTGAAAGAGTATCAGAACAAAGGGATCGGAAGGAACTTGTTCGCAAAAGCACAGGAGGAATTCGTAGGACGCAGCTGGCAATCGATGGTCGTTTGGGTACTTGAAGGAAATACATCGAAACATTTTTATGAGAAGATGGGTGGAATTGTTATAGCAGACGACCACCAGAGGCTAGAAGGAAATGAACACAGGTTGATTGCCTACGGGTGGGACCAATTCAACTAATGCTAATGTTATGAGGTGAGCTTATTTATCTTAACAACCGTACCAGTACAATGGTCTTATTATCCCCACTATTTATAATCGGTTTTGTTCATTTCATTGCTACACTTACTTACAAAACCTATCCTGATTATTGCTGGCTCATCACAGCTCTATCCTATTGGGGATTGACGGGTTTGGTAAAAGTTATTTTCGCACCGAATGAAAATATAAGGGATTGGTTCAAAAAGCCAAAAATGCTCCGAAAATGGCTGATCATCGGTTTAGCGATCGGAGTATTTCCCTCATTGGGTATATTGCTCCCGAATCTGAATCTTTTAATCGACTATCCAAAATGGACAGTCTTCCTATTCGTCTTCGCACTAATCAATCCTTGGTTCGAAGAGGGATATTGGCGCGGCTTACTGCTTGATGCAGGCCAAACGTTTCCGCGTTGGTTGATTGTTGCCTATTCAACGATTTTATTCGTATTGAGCCATCCACTTATGTGGGGAGTCTTTTCCCTTGCAAACCGTTCGTATCAAATGTACATATCGCTTTTCGTCATGGGCATCATCTGGGCCATGATCCGTTACAAAACCGGGAGCCTGAGGTGGTCCGTTTACTCTCACATGTTAGTGGACGTCGGTAATCTTTCTGTTTTCGTATTCCTTAACTTATATATCCCGCCTGGTGTATAGTTGAACGTTTCAAGACATAAAAAAACCTGATCTCAAAAAAGAGAGATCAGGTTTTTTCAATCGTATGATTTCTTTTCCACTCCATCATACATATCTTCAAGTTCAGTCAGAAAATTCAACTCTAATGGACCGGGAAGCTTTTCTTGGATTTCAACGATTTCTGGCATAGACTCCAAGGCTTCATATCGGTTCGGTTTTTGCTCCATATTTTCATACCAATCATGCAGCTCCTCGATCATCTCATAAAAATGACGCTCGAACCGCTCTGCCCATTCCGCTCCTTCATCACCTGTGGTGTTCTGCATAAGCGACCAGTCTTCCAAAACAACATCAAGAGCCTTTTTCACGTTTTCAAAATTACTTGCTGGCATTCGTTCCTTGAGCCGCCTTTACAACTTCTGCACCGAGAGTGTTTTTAAAGTGATCGAGTGCCCATTCGTGACCAGATTGATTGAAACTTTGAACCGCATCTTCATGGACAACGATCTTAAACCCTTTGTTATACGCATCAATTGCTGTATGCAAAACACAAATATCCGTGCAAACGCCCGCGAGATGAAGTTCCTGGATCCCCCGTTCACGGAGCTTCAATTCAAGATCTGTCCCTGCAAAAGCACTGTAACGGGTTTTATCCATCCAATAAACCCGCTCTTTCACGCCTTCATACAACTTACCTAGACTTCCATATTGATTACGTCCCGCAGTACCGCGGATATTATGAGGCGGGAACAGATTGGTTTCAGGATGATGCGGATCATTTTCGTCATGTACATCTACTGCGAAAACGACAAACTCACCTGCATCTACAAAAGCTTTCGTCAATTCTGTAATACGCGCTTCAATCGCTTGACCAGGCTCACCGCACGTTAATCTACCGTCATCAGCAACAAAATCATTTGTATAATCGATCACCACTAGTGCTTTCACGACTCGATTACCCCCTTTTGAATTCTAAATTCATTATAACAGGTAAACTTATTGAAGTTCTTGTGAATTGATCTACATATATGAAAAGGACTGACTCGAATGTCAGTCCTCTCAAATTTAATTTCTAGAATAGACCTTCAGCTTTTCCATCATCCGAAACGTCCATGTTGAGTGCTGCAGGCTTTTTCGGCAGACCTGGCATCGTCATGACGTTACCCGTGAGTGCAACGATGAACCCTGCACCGATGGATGCTTTCAGCTCGCGTATTTGAATTCGGAACCCTTCAGGACGTCCAAGCAACGTTGGATCATCTGATAAGGAATATTGGGATTTCGCCATACAAACAGGAAGGTTATCCCACCCGAGATCAGCGTATTCCTTCAATTGTTTTTGCGCTTTTTTGGCGAAATCGACGCCTTCTGCACCGTAGACTGTCTTTGCAATGGTTTCGATCTTTTCCTCTAGCGGTTGGTCCAATGTGTAGAGCGGCTTGTAGTTGTTCTCAGCTGTCTCTATCATATCAACGACCTTCTGAGCGAGCTCTTCGCCGCCTTTACCACCGTCAGCCCATACTTTTGCTACGGCTACTTCTACACCTTTCTTTGCACACCATTCTTTCACATATTCCACTTCACGATCCGTATCTTTCACGAAGTGGTTCAATGCAACGACAAATGGCAAACCGAATGCTTTAACCGTTTCAATATGCTTTTCGAGGTTGACCATCCCTTTTTCCAATGCCCCTAAGTCTTCTTTCTCAAGTTGATCCTTCGGGACCCCGCCATGCATTTTCAGAGCACGGACTGTGGCAACGACGACAACGAGGTTCGGATCGATTTCACCGTACCGCGCTTTGATATCTAAAAACTTCTCAGCTCCAAGGTCTGCTCCAAATCCGGATTCAGTAACGACATAATCGCCCAGCTTTGAAGCCATTTTGGTTGCAATGACACTGTTGCATCCATGGGCAATATTCGCGAATGGTCCACCATGAATGAGAGCTGGCGTGTTTTCTAACGTCTGCACAAGATTCGGTTTGATTGCATCTTTCAACAGAAGCGTCAGGGCTCCTTCTACACCTAAATCTTTTACCGTAACCGGTTCTTTGTTCACATCATAGGCAACAACCATGCGAGATAAGCGTTCTTTCAAGTCACGGACGTTGCGTGCCAGGCAGAAGATCGCCATGATCTCTGATGCGACCGTAATATCAAATCCATCCTCACGTGGTACACCTTGGACAGCACCACCTAAACCGACTACGACATTGCGCAACGCTCGATCGTTCATATCAATCGCACGCTTCCAAACGATCCGGCGTGAATCGATGTTCAATTCATTCCCCTGGTGGATATGGTTATCGATTAACGCAGATAACGCGTTGTTAGCCGTCGTGATTGCGTGGATATCTCCAGTGAAGTGAAGATTGATTTCCTCCATCGGCATAACCTGGGAGTATCCACCTCCTGCCGCTCCACCTTTGATTCCCATGCTCGGACCAAGTGATGGCTCACGTAAAGCGATCACCGCTTTTTTCCCAATTTTGTTCAGCGCTTGTCCTAAGCCGACCGTTACGGTAGATTTCCCTTCCCCTGCAGGTGTAGGGTTGATGGATGTTACGAGCACCACTTTTCCATCTTTCGTATCTTTCAACCGATCCATCACATCTAATGAAATCTTTGCCTTGTAACGCCCGTATGGTTCCCATTCCTCTTCCGTCAGATCCAACTGTTCCGCAATTTCTTGAATTGGTAAAAGTTTCGCCTCTTGGGCGATCTCAATGTCTGATTTCACTTTCGTATTTTCAACCATTTGACGTTCCTCCACCTTTTCACGATTTCTATTTATACGACAGCACGGTCAATCGTGCCTTCCATTTCAAAGATAACAATACTCTTTTGAAAATGAAAGCACTTTCATATACGATTGGTTATTTTATTTTTGTGCCTTCAGGTGTCTGCTCCACTTTCTTCTCTTTCAGTAATTTCCCCATTGCACGCTTGAACGCGGCTTTCGACATCCCGAACACTTGCTTGATTTCATCTGGATTTGATTTATCGTTCAAAGACATGGATCCACCTTGCTCTTCAATGTATTGGAGAATGCGTTCGGAATCTTCCTCATACGCAATTTCCTTCGGGGCTTTCAAGGATACATTGACCCGGCCATCCTCTCGAATAAACGTTACACGCACCTGAAGACGCTGTCCGATCCGAAGAGGCTTATCCCCTTCGTCTTCATGTAAAAAAGCAATATATCGATCATCTGTGAAAAGGAGCGCGCCATTTTCGTTGAATCGATACACATATCCTGTTATGTACTGATTTCGCAAACTTTCAGGCGCAGGCTCAGAAAGGGTTTCAATTTCCTCATACGTAGCAAGATCCGCAAACAGTCGACCGTTTTTATCGGTTCTTAGCCCGCAATACAGCTTGTCACCTTCCTTCGGCCATAAAGTCCGGCCCTTCGGGAGGTCGTCCTTAGACAAAAGAACGTCCTTTTTGATTCCGATATCCATAAAGACGCCTAACTTCGGCTGGACCCCAACAACTTCAAGCCATGCAATACTGTTCATATCAATGAATGGCATCGTAGTCGTTGCAGCTAGCCGACCTTCGTGATCGTGATAAAGGAATACCTGGACCTTTTCATTTTCCTCAAGCTCTTTATTCGTTTCAGAATGATGGAGAAATACTTCCTCTCGTTTTGCATTCGTGAGCATATAACCAAGCTCTGTCTTTCGGGCTACAATCAAATTTACAATGTTTCCGACTTCTAAAGTGTTCATCTATTCAACTTCCTTTGCATGCTTTGTCTTTCTATTCTTCCCCATTATAGCAGAATCATCGCTTCGGATAATCGCAAAATTCGATAATGGTTCCTTGGGTGGAGGCAGGATTCAGGTAGATGAGTCTTCTGCCTAATTGATTCGTTCGATACGTATCTTCAAGAAAACGGATTCCTTGTTTTCGGCTTTCTTCAATGGCTTTAGGCAGGTCTGGGACCCGGTATGCGATATGGTGGACCCCTTTTCCTTTTTGCCGGATGAACCGAGCGACAGGTGATGAGTGGGAAGTAGGTTGTAGGAGTTCAATCAGATCCCCATTCACATTTACCGCTGCCACATGTACTTCAACACCTGGGGTTTCACTTGTATAGCGATGCTCAAGCTCACCTCCAAGTATTTCAATATAAAACTCGAGCGCTTCATCTAAATCACGGACTGCAATACCGATATGATCAAGTGTTTTTTCCATCAGTCATCTTTCCTTTCACTGGTTTAGCGTTGTATGGTTCAGGTAATGGTATAGTATAATAAACAGGAATCAATCTCTAAAGGAGGAAGATCATGCCAAAAGTTACGGTACCAGACCATGGAACATTTGAAGTAGAAGAAGGAAAAAAGCTCGTCCTTGCTCTTGAAGACAATGGAATCAACATCCTCCACCGTTGCGGGGGAAAAGCGAAATGTACCACTTGCCGAGTCGAAGTTGAGAACGGTGACTTCGGAGAACTGACTGACATTGAGCAAGAAGCCTTTTCTAAAAAGGGGATTCAAGAGGGTCTTCGTCTATCGTGTCAAGTTCGTGTATATGAGGACGTAACTGTTCAACCTGTCATGACAGAAGAAAACTCCGACATGGATGCGGGACCGCGTCCAGCTGAATAAGAATGTATGGAAGAGGATGATCTGGTGGTCATCCTCTTATTCATTCGACATCCTTTCCGTCCCACTCTGTTACGAATTGGTCTACGAACCGTTCCATATTGCGATGACGATTGTCTGCTATTCGTCTGCCTTCTTCTGTATTCATCAAATCCTTTAGCTTGAATAATTTCTCATAGAAATGGTTTATGGCGGTACTTTCCCCTTCACGATACTCATCTTTGGACATCGTTCCAGTTCGAGCTTCAATTTCCGGATTGTACATCGCCTCACTTTTTGCGCCCGCAAACATAAATGTTCTTGCGATTCCGATTGCACCTAAAGCATCCAATCGATCGGCATCCTGGACGACCTTCCCTTCAAGTGTGCTCATCCCTGCTCCACTGTTACTGCTAAACGACATTGTCGTGATGATTTCTACAACATGGTCCAAATCATCTGAGTTCATTCCATTATTCCGAAGTAATTGAACGACTTCATCCAAAGCAGCCCCTTCATCGGAAATGAGCTTATCATCAATTAGATCGTGGACCAGTGCAGCCGTCTCACAAATCATCAAATCGGCTCTTTCTATTTCCCCGATATGCAGGGCTAACTTCCGAACTCTGTCTACGTGAAACCAATCGTGGCCCGTTGAATCCCCCTGCATCCTTCCCTTTACAAACGTTTCAATCGATTCGAGCATCTATTCTCAACCCCTTAAAGATCTTTGGCTTAAAAATGTAAAAAACAGCATAGCCTTCATGCTGTTCTTCTTATGTATTCGGAACGATCTCTTCCCTACGCACAAATCGTTTCGCTTCATATTGAGTTTGAGCACCCGATTGTTTCATCGCCTCTAACAAAGCGATGTAATAGCTTCCATCAAATGAGACTTGTACCTTCAACGTCGTTTCAATCGCAACGTTGACCAGCTCATCTGGTGCATCCGTATACTTTTTCCCAAAATAGATGAACGCGATGTCATCATCGCTTAGGTGGAAGCCTTTGCTACTCAGAAACTGGATGAATTCTCCTGTCGAGTTATGATGCATATATCTTTTGCCCTACCCTCTATCTGAAAATGATACGTTTATTTTACCATAAATGCGAGGATGTGGAGCAAAAGTAACAGAAAATCCGTTATCCTTCTACTCTTTTCGAGGATAATGATTCCCCAAGCATCTGAAGTCTTTTACCGATTGAACAATCTCGGTTGCAAAAGCTTTGCGCGTAATTCTTCCCATAGTCCTTTTTAAACGCTTCACATACAAAACAATCCCTGCAATACGTCTTTAATGTCCATTCAATTTCTTCTGTCACAACCCTTCTTTCCACTTGTCTCACTCCTGTGTGTTCATTTACTTTCAGTATGCCTTTTCTAGTTTTATTTTATTGATAAAAAGAAACCATATACCACGAATAAAAGAGAAAACCACCCGCGAAGGAGTGGTTAATCTCGGTTGTTTTCTTCTAGCACCTTGATGAGCTCCCGCGTATAATCCGGTAAATCCGGTGGCCGGCGGCTGGAAACGATATGTCCATCGACCGTCACGGCTTCATCTCGCCAGATTGCACCTGCATTTTTCATATCATCTTTTATTCCTGGCGTACTCGTCACCACTTTGTCTTTCAGGATATTCGCTGAGATCAATACCCAGCCTGCATGACAGATCTGCCCGATTGTTCGTTTCTGGTCATTCATATATTGTACGATTTCAATGACTTTTTTATCTCGACGAAGTTTGTCTGGAGCCCAACCACCTGGGACAAGAATGCCATCGTACTCATAATAGTTTACGTCTTCATAACTGTAGTCGGCTACTGCCGGAACGCCGTATTTCCCTTTATATTCTTTGTTCTCTTCGGCACCGACAATATGGACGGTCACCCCCTCCTCACGTAACCGCAATACGGGGTACCATAGCTCAAGGTCTTCAAAATCGTTTTCAACCAATGCCATCACTCTACTATTCTCCAGCCTCATCGCGTGAACCTCCTTTTTATAAAGAGGATGACGAGAATCATTTCCTATAAAGATCATCCTCTTTTAAAAAACTTCGTACAGATCAAAAACAAACAGACCGTGAACGGTCTACATTCAGATACGGTAGTAGCTATTCCCAACTTGTATGTTAAAATAAACCTTATCAATAATAACAGGTGATTGTATGATTGATGTTTATGTAGATGGTGCAAGCTCAGGAAATCCAGGTCCATCAGGCGCCGGAATTTTCATAAAAGGGACACCGGAGGGTGCAAAATCTTTTTCCATCCCTTTGGGAAGAATGACCAACCATGAAGCGGAATATCACGCACTTATCCATGCATTGAAAATATGTATTGAAAATGGCTATCAAATCGTGTCTTTCCGAACAGATTCACAGCTCGTGGAACAAGCAGTCGAAAAAGAATACGTGAAGAAAAATCTTTATCAGCCATTACTTCAACAGGTCCTCGTCCTGAAAGATGAACTGGATCTCTTTTTTATAAAATGGATTCCGAGCTCCCAAAATAAAAACGCTGATAAACTGGCTCGTGAAGCGATTCATCTGAATAAAGAATGAGGTGGACCTTATGGTCTGGCCTATTCTTATATGATTACAAAAATTAGAGCTGACTAAAAAGGACGTTTTACCATACTTTTTAGTCAGCTCTTTTATCTTTTCTACATTCTGATCCGTAATTCGAGACGATCCACTTCCTGTTTCAATTTTTCTCGATCCAGCCTCATCGCAAATCCATCCCAAGGTGTTTCATTCAATAATGGGATTTGCGTATCAATTGTGACAAGTTCTTTACTTAGTATCGCCATATCACGGCCTGCCTCAATCTGCTTCCTGTATCTCTTGAAAATCGGGTCCAATTCTTCTTCTTCATAAATCGCTTCAACAGATCCATATTGTTGGATCATCGGTAATGCAGCTTTTTCACCAACACCATGGACACCAGGGATATTATCACTTTTATCTCCAAGTAATGCCTTCACATCAATCCACTGGTTAGGCTGGATGCCATATTCATCAGTAAAATGTTTGAGTGTATATGGATTTTCTTCTTTTTTCTTTGCAATGATTTGTGATACTTTATCGGTCAGTAGTTGAAGTAGGTCGCGATCGTTGCTGTAGATGAAGCAATCGCCATCCATTTCCTCCGACCACCGCCTTGATAAGGTTCCCATAATATCATCCGCTTCATAAGGGCTGATCGTGAGCTGCGGAATGCCGATGATGTCAAATACTTCTGTGACTGTATTATATTGTTGGATCAATGGTTCAGGAAGTTCATTCCTTGTATCCTTATAATCTGCATATCGCTGTCGGCGAAGGGTTTCTTCCCGCTTCACATCCCATGCAATCGCAAAATGAGAAGGCTCATACTCCTCAATGAGATTAAGCAGCTTCTGAATCTTCACCCGTAGTGCATTCGTATATAGCCCTGCGCTGTTCGTCGTTAATTCATGGTCCTCTCGACCATAGCTCGTTGCAAAATAACATCTGCTCAACAAATTGAATCCATCTATAATTATAAATCGATTTTTCATCATAAAATCCCCTTTGCAATGGACATACCCAATCCAATTGTATCATATCCTACAAATAAGAAGAGCCAGCCTCCATGTAATTCTGATAGAAGCCGGCTCACTTTGTAAATGTTATATGTATCCCGCACTTGCCGTGACACTTCATGACTCATAAACCCACTATTGGCAGGTGGGTACCCGCATCAATCCTTTCGTCTTCCGAATAACGGCATGACGTCCAGATTGAGATCTAGGGTTCCCTATGTCATGACATCGGTTTAAGACATAAACGTGTCACTAACAATGCAGGAATTTTATTATAACGAGTATCATTCCTTTTGTAAAGCAGACCACGCAAATACAAAAGATTCGAAAATAATAGGTTGCTCGATTGGAAAATAAAGGTTTTAACATTACGACTAAAGGGGAAGTAAAAGGTAGTTAAAGGGAATTAACAGGGCATTTTGTCGGATGTTCTATGTCCATTCGACAAAAATAGAAGTTTTTTCTTACGCGGAACTACAACTTTTGTATCATCTCTGTCATATCATAGTAATAAGATAAAATCCGGACAACCTCTCTGTTAAACGGCAAACCCGTTGAAAAGCGGGGACGCAAAGTCACAGATCTAAGGTTCTTATACTATGAGGGCTGGACTACCATGAGGGAGAGTGTTCGAAGGAGGGAATCTCTAATGAGTGAGAGAAGTCAATCTGACAACCTGGACATGCAATGGGTAAATTTAATTAAGGAAGCGAAACGCCAAGGATTTACGGTAGCTGAAGTCCGATCATTCATAAAGACTCTTTCAACAGGTCAAGTAAGTAATAAAAGTTAGTTGCTTAACCTTATGGTACATAAATATGATATAATGGTTTGTGAGTAGTAATAAAGGATTTAAGGAGTTAATTATGATAGGAGACCGATTAAAATATTACAGAAATCGAAATGGCTTATCTTTAACCGAACTAGCTGAGAAAGCTGGAATAGCCAAATCATATCTAAGTTCCATTGAACGTAATATTCAATCAAACCCTTCCATACAGTTCCTGGAGAAGGTTTCGAAAGTTCTACATGTTCCATTGGAAGCTTTGTTAGACGAACCTGCAAAAACAAACGATGATGAATCGCTCGACGATGAATGGCTCGATCTTGTTCATGAAGCGATGGCATCCGGAATATCAAAAGATGATTTCAAAGACTTTTTGGAATTTAACAAGTGGAAAAAGAAACAAGAAACAAAATGAAGCATTGCAAGTCATATTGAAGACTCGCAATGCTTCATTTTTAATATTCAAACCTACCCTTTGTAGTCAATTAACGTTCCAACTGACAAATCTTTATATAAGACCTCATCGTCTTCAATGTATACCCTTCTGGTTTTTGCCATCTGTTCTACCTTTTCAATCTCCGATTTCGTATATGAAAATGGACATTTCCCCACGGTTTGATTGTCGATTTTCAACAAGCCGATATCCTCTTCAATGTGCGTTAAACTCACTTTTCGATTATGGATATACGAAATAAGCTCCCCATTCAATTTACGGATCATACAATCACCCTCTTCGATATAGTGGCGTGCTTTTTAATTCTTAATAACGAACATAGCGGGACAAATCAGCTTGTAACGACTACTTTCTTTGCGGTGGAATAACCATCAGGATTGTTTTTCTGCCATTTCCATGTATCCTTGCACATCTCCGTCAAATCTTTTTCTGCTTGCCAGCCTAATTCAAGCGCTGCTTTATTCGGATCGGCAAGACAAACGTGTATATCTCCAGGTCTTCTTTCCGTGAATCGATATGGAATCCGATTTCCGGTAATCCGTTCAAAGGTTTCAACGATTTCCATGACACTATATCCTCTTCCAGTACCTAAGTTATAAGTTGAAACGCCTCTCTTGTTATACAAGTCCTTTAGTGCTAACACGTGACCTCGAGCTAGATCACAAACATGGATATAATCTCTTACCCCTGTACCATCATGTGTATCGTAATCATTCCCATAGATGTTCAAATACGGAAGTTTCCCGACGCAGACTTGAGTGATATATGGAATCAGGTTATTCGGAAGACCTTGAGGATCCTCACCTATCAATCCACTTGGGTGTGCTCCTATTGGATTGAAATATCTTAGAAGAGAAATGCTCCATTCAGGATCCGCATGATAAAGATCATGCATCATCTCTTCTACCATTTGCTTTGTTCTTCCATAGGGATTCATCGCTCCCAAAGGTGTTTCTTCATTGAAAGGGGGAGTTCCATGCAAACTATAAACAGTAGCTGAAGAACTGAAAACCATCTTCTTTGTTCCAGTTTCTTGCATGGCCTTAGACAAATTCAGTGTACCTGTAACATTGTTATGATAATAACGAAGTGGAAAATGGACCGACTCCCCTACTGCTTTCAAACCTGCAAAATGGAGAACGGCTTCTATGTCGTATACATTGAACACTTTTTGGAGTTCCTTTTCATCCAAGAGATCGCCATGAATAAAATGAGGCTTCTTACCTGTTATTTCTTTGATACGATGTATGACTTCAAATGAACTGTTCGATAAGTTATCAAGAATCACCACCTCAAATCCCTCATTGATCAATTCAATGCAAGTATGACTTCCAATATATCCAGTCCCCCCGGTTACGAGTACGAGCATGATATAATCCACTCCTTCTATAGAAAATAAAAAAACACCACCGATACGGGGGTGTTTAGCAGTATAATCAACTGCTTATCATATTCACTTTTTTTGTTGTTGATACGAGTTTGCCGTCGTTAATATTGAAGACAAGGTCGCAATTTTCGATTGTACTTAACCGATGTGCAATGATAATTAATGTCTTGTCTCCCTTTAAACCATCAATTGCACGCATGATTTCTTTTTCTGTGGAGTCATCAAGTGCAGAGGTAGCTTCATCCATGAACAATATTTCCGGATCATGATACAAGGCCCTGGCTATACCGATCCGTTGTCTTTGCCCTCCTGATAGTTTAACTCCCCTTTCACCAATCGTAGCATTCAGTTTACCTGGAAGCCCTGCTACAAAATCCTTCAACTGAGCTTGTTCAAGTACTCTCCAAATTTTATGATCATCAATACGTTCTTTAGAGATACCAAATGCGATGTTATTTCTTATCGTATCGTCTGTTAAATAGATGGATTGCGGAATGTAACCGATTTTTTTCTTCCATAATTTTTCTTGAGAGCGGAGTTTTTTCCCATCGATGATTACGGAACCTGATTCAGGCTCTAACAGGCCGAGCATGACATCCAATAAAGTCGACTTCCCTGATCCAGAAGGACCGATGATTGCTACGGATCCACCGATAGGAATTGACAACGATAAATCCTTTAATGCTAGCTGCTGTTGATTTGGGTATCGAAAGCAAATGCCTGATAAACGTATTTCGTTCGTAAAGAACTTTTCATTCCAGGCTTTTACATCTTTTATATTATCCTCAGACGCTGTTGAATCACCTTTCATGCTTAGAAGATCCTCGTAAACAACATCGAGAGCTGGCTGATTGTAACGTACCGTCGTTAACAACGCTAGTATTCGTGTTATGGAAGGCATTAGACGGAAGGCTGCCATCGCGAACAATGCCATAGTTGTTACCATCTGACTAGTATCTGAATATTGGAAGAATGTGATCAACATTGTAAGTAAAACAGTAAAGACGAGTATAGACTCGATTACCAACCGTGGAACTTGTTCCATTATTTTTTTGTATTTTGTTGTATCTGCCTTCAATTGGCTATGTTTTGTATACGCCTCTAGGAAAAAGGTTTCCTTACCATTCACTTTGATTTCTTTTAGTGCACCTAAAGCCTGGTTGATCCACTTGATTACCAGTCCGCTTACTCCTTGGTATTGTTTTCCCATCATGTTCATTTTTTTCTTGAAAGAGATGAAAAAGATAAAAACTGTACTCCCCATTATAAGAACAGTTGTAGCTGTTGCTAAAGGTGCCACGAATAATAACAATCCGAGGATGCAAATAACGACCAGCACCTCTGTTATAAGCTGAAAACCAGCGATAATGATTCCTTGAAACACTTTTGATACTTCACTATTGATATTTCGATTAAGATTGGCAGAGTTTTGCTCAATATGGAATACATAAGGTTTTCTTAAATACTGAGACAATAGTTTTCGTGATAAGACTACCTCTTGATTCAGAATGAACTTGAATTGAATGTGATTGAAAAAGTAAAGATAAACGTTCTTCAAAACATATACCATCAGTAAACAAACGACTGAAAAAATGACAAAGGACGTATACGTTTGGAATCCAAAAAGCGTATAGATGTTGTCCAATACGACGTTCTCCTTGATAAAATCAGGTTTAGTGATGATATTGACGAACGGAACGATTAAACCAATCCCTAGGGTTTCCACTGAAGCTGCTATGATCATCATTATAAAAAGAAGGATCATCTTGTTCTTTTCTTTTTTATTGAACAAAGTCTTCAGTTTGTTTAAGATGTCCATCATTCTTTTCACACCTTTTCAAAATTTGTTCATATCCAAAAGTACGTTAAAGGCGTTTAAAAATCCCTAAATGGTCGATCCTCTTTCATGACTTTTATGAATCTGATGATTTTAGAGATATCCTTTGCAAATGCTCGATGTTCTGACTGAGTCAATCTTAACTCGATGTCTTCCAAATAGAATAATAGACAATAACGTGATCGATTCGTTAAGGTATTGTTCAGGTTGTGTGCTTCTTCATGGTGGATTTGAGTCATTAAAGGAGAAAACATCGGGTACCTCGTAATGAATTTGAGAAGATCAAAATAAGGATTACGGTACTTGCAAAACTCCCAATCAATTAATTTGTATTCTCCTTTCATTTCGATGATATTTTCCTGTTTCACATCCCCATGGCTCAATGTCAAATCGATTGTTGCATCGTATGCACATTCCATGAATTGTGCATACGTATCGTCAACGAACTCCTTAATCATTCGAAATTGATGGCTCGTCATTTTATTCTGGTTTCTCATAAGAAGTTCAAGGCACTGTTTTCGAAGTTTTCTTACATAGGTGATTTCGTCAATTGAAGTTAATTCTGATTCCAATAGGAGGTTCAAAAACATCTTGTTGAGTTTCTTTAAATACTTTAGAGAATGATCACATAGATCAGGATGATGACCATTGTAAAAAATGGCTTCAATAATATGTGCAGAGCAATTAATCGAGATGATCTCCTCATACATGCCGCTATGATTTTCAAATCCCAATTGATCGAGGACAAGTTTTTTATCACGCTCACGAAAAAGGGTGTAAATTCGATTTGAACTCAGGTCAATCACTTTATGATGGCCATCCCCCACCTTCAAAGCTACATCTCCTTTAATCGGTAGGTGTTGCTCACCATAATCTTTTTTCATGTACAGAGCTAGATATGTCAAAACGACCTTCATCTGTTTAACTATTTTCTGAGGCATGAGCGGTTTACATCGATACAAAATGAAAGGTAGTTTCATGACTGGAATTTCTTTATTGATCCTTACAGTCTCAGTTACTGGAATATACTTGTACATTGACTTTCCACCTTAAAACTTTTTATTGGATCTGAATCGGTTTGGATTGATTCGTCTGAAGATTACTTGCGGGATAACAGATCGATTCGATTTTTTTGACAAGATTGTAAGATGCTTCACCCTTTTCATATGAGCCCGTTTCTTTCATAAACTGCTCCAATTTTTGCTGAAAGATCCCATCATCAAACTCTTGCATTTGCTTGATTAATTGTTCGTTGTTTAATGCATGAGGAAATGGCAAATCACAAATTTGAAAATAAAGTCCTCTTTCCTTTTCAAGGTATTCTTTTAAGTCTGGTGTATGAAGAAAGCAAGGGCGCCTTGTCAAAGAGTAATCAAACATTAAAGAGGAATAATCTGTGATGAGTATGTCAGCTATACTCAATAGCTCTTGAGTATCATCGTATTTTGATACATCTGTTACCTTCTCAGGCATTGCTAAATGAGCACCCTCATTGTAAAGATGGGGATGCAACCTGACTAATATGTTCCAATTCGCCGAAGAAATTTCATTAAGCGTTTTTAGAATGAGTCGATAGTCCAAATCATAAATGTCTACTTTATGATGATTTCGAAAGGTAGGTGCAAACAATAAGACCTTGTCCTTTTCGGACAGGTCTAGTTTTTTTAGAATCCTCTGTCTTTCTGTAAGGTCATGACAGACCAGCAAGTCGTTTCGAGGAGTTCCGTGCTCAAAAATTTCCCCGTCATACCAAAACGCCCGCTTGTATAACTCTGAACTGAACTGACTTCCTGATAGGAGCAAATCACATTTTTCAGAGTCTTCAACAGCCATTTTGACATACTTGGTTGGCAAGGAAGCTTCCGTATCCTTCTCACTCTTTTTTAAACGAATTGAGCTATGCCATGTTTGTATATAATATTGTCCTTTTCTTTTTCTAAAAAGGTTTGTCGTTCGAAAATTCGTGATAATGACCTTCGAGGTGCAAAGTTCATAAAAGTACGAAAGGGACATCGTCTTCACTTTCTTAACACCAGGTAAATTAGGTTTCTCATCTGGTTGATGGAACGCCCACACCAATCTGAAATGATCTTCTGGATAATGCTTTCGTATATACTCTGTTATATACTTCGGATTACATCCATATTGAGCACCATAATAACTATAGAAGAACAATTTATTTTTCTTTATAGGAAAGAGCATCATCAGCTGTTGAACCATCAGTACTAAAATCTCTTTAAGTCTGGAGCGTATTTGTATGAGTATCGATTGCATAAAAAAAGCCTCCTCATTTATGGAAGCAGACCAAGCACTGGAGATGTCTATTCAATTAACTTGCATCTTGCTTCACAATAGTCAATGGTTCATCTTTTTGCAGGATTCTAAGCCGGCTCAAGAGTTTCTTCACTACCATTAGAGTCATATAAAGTAATGGGTGAATTAGGAACATACGTAACATCAAGATCATATCCTTTTCTTCGTTTAACAGATCCAAATAATAATCTCGATGATTTTCAATATGTTTCTGGACCTCATCTCGATGTTTTTTTGTCTTTCTATATCCATGTGAATGTAAGAATAGCCTTTGATACTGGTTGAGGTATTCCATAAGAATATGCCTTGATGATTCGTAGACCAAATCAGGATATTGTTCCTTCAAAAAAGTATGTCGCTCTTTCATACCATAGATTAAATCCATACTCCTCGGACTGTAAGTACCTGATATACTGCTGGATCGCTGGTAATAGTGATATAAGGGTTCATTGATGATTACATACTGTTGAACTTCCTTCATGACCTTATAACTCCAGTACATATCCTCAAAAATGACCCCTTTCTTGAAAGGTATATTTTTGATTAATTCTGTTTGATATAACTTTGCCCATACGAAGTTTTTCACAAGTTTATTCCGGATTAATTCGTTCATAAGCTGAAGATTGTTCAATTTGACCGGCGGAGAACCGATTTTCCTCTCTCTCTCATCGACAAGCATGTAATGATCATAGGTATAATAGAAAGCGGACTGGACCACTTGGGCCTCATGTTCTTCCAAGGTTTCTTTCAATCGTTCCACGATATTCATTTCTAACCAATCATCACTATCTACGAACATCGTATATCTTCCAGTAACCTTTCCCATTCCATAATTCCTTGCATCTGACAGTCCACCGTTCTCCTTTTGGAAGACTTTAATCCTGCTATCCTGATTTTCATATCCCTTCGCAATTTTTAAAGACCCATCTGTTGCTCCATCCACCACCAAGATGATTTCCAGGTTCTTATAGCTTTGATTCTTAATACTTTCAAGGCATCTGCTCAGATAACGTTCAACATTATAAATGGGTACGACGATACTCACCGTTGACATTTCAACTCACCCCCTGCTCATTTCCCGTCGTGCTCCTTTTGCCATTGGATAAAATCAATCAATTTACGGTAGTCCTCAATATCCTCTTTTTTCACACCGGATTGCTTAAACGCTCTGATTAGTTCCTCCATTTCTCTGTCTATTGTCGTCTCCTTACGGTCTTTCACGATGTCTGCGATATCTACTTGCAGAACATGAGCGAGTTTAAGCAAGACCTGGATGGATGGATTGGTATTCACATCACGTTCGATGTTACTTAAATATGATTTGCTGATCCCCGCCCTTTCAGCTAATTCCGTCAATGAAAGTCCTTTCTTTTTACGAAGACCAATAATATTTTTCCCGATCATAGCTTTACCCCATTTTATTTTAGTCGTAACCGGCCATCAGGAAACTTGATCAACCGGACTTAACCCTTAACATGAAACAACCAAGTATACAATCAATCACTCTTCTCTGTTGGATTAGGCTCAGGTTTGATCCTGAAGGAAGACATAGCCCATTTGCATAAATGCCTTCTGCGACACTCTTATCATTGAAATGCGTATAAAAACGCATCTTTTTGAACAATGGTTGTAGGTGCAATGGTTTCCAAATTGGTCTTGCTTCAATTTGTTCGTCTCTTAGTTTATTTAAGATATAAGAAGGACTCCCTGGTCCCCGAGAAGGTTGAAGAAGGATCGTGGTCAACCAACGGTTCGAATACGTTTGTTCTAATTCGGGCATAAATGTAATTTCTGGGATACCTTGAAAGCCATGGACATAACGTTCGAAAACTGTTCTCTTCTGTTTAATTCTTTCTTTGATCACCTTTAATTGTGAGAGACCTATACCTGCAAGGATATTGCTCATTCGATAGTTATACCCTACTTGACTATGTTGATAATGAATCGCAGGATCCCTTGCCTGGGTTGATAAAAATCGTGCTCGCTCAATGGATTCGATATCATTCGAAACCAACATCCCGCCGCCAGATGTGGTAATGATCTTATTCCCGTTGAAGGAATAAATGCCAAAATCTCCAATTGATCCGCTTTGTCTCCCTTTGTACGTTGATCCGAGTGATTCTGCCGCATCTTCAATGATGGGTATTCCATACCTCTTACTGATTTCGCAA
Source organism: Pseudalkalibacillus sp. SCS-8 (assembly GCF_040126055.1). Classification (NCBI taxonomy): domain Bacteria; kingdom Bacillati; phylum Bacillota; class Bacilli; order Caryophanales; family Fictibacillaceae; genus Pseudalkalibacillus; species Pseudalkalibacillus nanhaiensis. Next base: position 1,793,266 of record NZ_CP143541.1, on the reverse strand, counting down.
ATTTTATCCATATCAGCCACTAGTCCATAGATATGGACGACAATAATCGCTTTCGGAATTTTACCTCTTTTCATCTCTTCTCTTATTGCTTTTTCGAGTGCTGCCGGTGACATATTCCATGAATCAGGCTCCGAGTCCACGAAGACAGGTTCAGCCCCTAGATAGAGTATTGGATTCGCACTGGCAACAAACGTCAACGTTGAACATAATACCGTATCTCCTTCTCCGATGCCTAATAATGAAAGAGCCAAGTGGATGGCAGCTGTCCCTGAACTGACCGCTAACGCTCCCTTGGCTCCAACATATTCTGCTATCCCTTTTTCAAATGCATCCACATTCGGTCCTAATGGAGCAATCCAATTCGAATTGAAAGCTTCTTGGACATATTCCATTTCATTACCTGTCATGTGTGGAGGAGACAGAAAGATCTTTTCTTTATCTCGTACTGACATGTTATGCACCCTCTTTCCTTTTCTCCAATACAACGGCTGGATTTCCGACTGCTTTCCGGTTTGGAGGAACATCTTTGATGACAATCGACCCTGCTCCTATAATTGAACCCTTTCTCACGGATACACTAGGAATCACTGTTGAACCTGCTCCAATGAACACATCATCCTCAATTGTTACGTTACCCGTCAAAGTGGCACTAGGAGAAAGATGGACAAAATCTCCGATCTGACAGTCATGCTCTACTACTGAATTGGTGTTGATGATCGTTTGGCTTCCAACGTTCGCATCGGCATGTATGACCGCGTTTGCCATTATGATGGACCCCGGACCGATGGAAGCTCGTGGACTGATGACTGCTGTCGGATGAATCAGTGTGGCAAACTTTTCTTCTGAGAGTGCTAATTTCTTGTATATTTTCCTTCGAGTGAGATTATCACCGATGGCAATGATGACTTTACATTCAGGAGAGAGCCGTTTCAAATCCAATGAATGAAAAGAGGTATAAAAAACACCTTGTTCAAAGGATGTTCGCTCATACTTTTCATCAACATATCCGATCACACGGTATAATCCGGCAGCTTCTATGAGATCAAGTATGACTTTAGCATGGCCTCCGTTACCTATCACGACGATGTCCATATTTACACTCCCTTTTTAATGGAGCCTTTGAATTTTTCAGTGGAAACATGTCCCTTCTTCGCTGTTCCCTCTGCCTTTAGCACTTTTACAATTGTCATTCCGATAATCTTTAAATCCAACTTAAAGGACTGATGTTTGACGTACCATGTGTCCATTTTGAATTTATCTTCCCAGGAAAGATCGTTCCGTCCATTGACCTGTGCCCAACCGGTAATTCCTGGTCGTACATCATGTCTTTTCATTTGCTCCTCACTGTATAATGGGAGATATTCCATTAAGAGTGGTCTTGGGCCGACAACACTCATATCTCCCTTTAATACGTTGAAAAGTTGTGGGAGTTCATCGAGACTATATTTGCGAAGAAAACCCCCGAATGAAGTCAACCGTTTGCTGTCTTCAAGTAATCGCCCTTTTTCATCTTTTTCATTTGTCATCGTCCGAAACTTGTATACATAGAAAGGCATACCATACAAGCCCGGACGTTGCTGTTTAAGGATTACAGGCTTCCCCATGTTTACTTTTACTAAGAAATATAACGTCACTAGCAAAATCGAAAAGAGGAAGAGATGGACGATTGCAAAGATGATGTCGAATATCCTTTTCATCGGGCAACAACTCCAAATGATATGATCATTGATTAATCAATTGATACAATGTCTTGATTTCGCTTTGATTACGATAGCTCCTTTTTTTAGTGTTCTTTATCAATTCATTACATAACGTGTGGTTTGACAATAGTTCCTCGACGCCTTGGACAATACCGTCTACACCTTGATCAGTAATGTAACCGTCTATTCCATGCTTCAGTTGACTGTTTGCTGTCGCGTAATTTGTGATGAGTACGGGTTTTCCCATGATTTGTGCTTCGAGGACGGTTACGGCTTTACCTTCGTAACGAGATGGTTGAACATAGATATCACATGCTCTCAAGTATGGATATGGGTTCGTTTTCTTTCCTAAGAGGTAAAATGAATCTTGAAGACCATGATGACGAATCAGTTTTTCCAATTCTCCTCGATCTCCACCATAACCTACGACATACCAGGCTACATTTTCATATCCTTTATCTCGAAGTCGTTTCATCGCTTTAATGGCATTATCAATTCCTTTTTGATGACAAAGTCTCGCTATGGTCAACAATTTGGTGCGAGGATCATTTTTCATTTCCTGTGCTTCCTCATGATCTGCCAGTGTATTTACTAAATCTGGTGAGGTGATATTCTCCATGATGATGACTTTCCCACTTAACTCGGGATACTTCTTTATAAAAGATGTTTTACAGGCTTCGGACACTGCGATAATGTGGTCGAAATTCTTCCACATCTTCAAATCCATGCGTGTATTCGTATCAATGGTCGAGTAATCTGTATGAATCCATGCGATTTTCTTTTTTGCTTTTACTTTATCGGCAACAAAATAGTGGGGCCACAGGTAGCTGATCGCTACATCGTACGTTCTGCCCAAGTCCGGAAGATAGGGTAAGGATAATTTCCACATCAGCTGCATTTGATAATACCCGGGTTCTTCCAATCTTTTTTTCCTGCCGGCATATGATGCCATACTTTTCGCCATCAATCTTGCCAAGCCGATATGGAAATACCTTTGTTTAAGGGTGTCACTAATGGTTTGTCTAAAGGTGGCATATTCTGGGACCTCCTCTAACAGCGTGGGCTTATGAGACAGCTGTTGGAGAAAATCACCTTGTTGCTTATACAACATCAAATCAACTTCATAGGATTCATAATCAAAATGGTTCAATAAACTGAGGAGGCTTCTTTCAACACCTCCTACTTCTAGATCGAATGTGGATATCAACACTTTTTTCATGATCGATTCCTGCTTTCTGTCACGAAGGTACGCATTCTATGGAGATTATCTCCACCTATTACCTTCGACAAGGATTTCTTGAGTGTACTTTTCATCCTCTCACTGGGCTTTAACCAACTTTTATGGAAATGATGGATTGTGTATGTTTCGTCATTGGTGAAATACCTGCAATTGATGTAATCATATGGGGAAAAATAGGTTTGCGGATAGATCGTAATTTCACTTGTAGGTTCCTGAAAGGCTCCATTCAACTTAACACCTATACACTGAAACGTTCTGGTTATCATAGCCACATTGGTCAAGCTATCAAACTTTCCATTTTCCAGAACAAATGGGCGCTCCTCATATGAATCAAGTAATTGTTGGATGATCGGGTGTGATTTCTTAGCTCCAAATGTACTAGTAGCAATGAAGTTCTCTTGTTCAAAACCCCAAAATGATTGATGATTTAAGAGGTCGTCAAATGGCTTCAACACTTCTACATCCGTATCAAGATAAATTCCCCCGATGGTGTTTAATGCATATAATCGAACGTAATCACTTACGAACGCATACTTTTTCTTCCGATAAGCTTCCTTTACATACTGGTTGAACTCAATATCAAAGTTCCTTTCATTCCACTCGATCAGCTCATACCCATCAAGTTTGTCCTTCCAACTTTCCAAACACTTACTCACGATCGTCGGCTTTTCATAACCACCAAACCAGCAATAATGAATTTTTTTAGGGATGGAATATTTTACGTTATCCATGATTAATCACCTCATGCCTTCCACTCTCTTAAAACTGGATAAAGTCACTCTTATAAAATACATTAAGCGTGACAACATGTTCATAATAGAAAAATAGGGCATAGAAAATTAAGATTAAATAATAAACAAACTTTTGATCATGATGACGGAAGGATTTCACAATCCACGTTATGAGAATTAATTGATATAGACTGAAATAAATGGAGAATCTGGCAAATATCCAATTTTGTGTGGATATGATCATGAATACCAATCCGATGATGCTAAGGTTTACAAGGTAATCACTATACGGAAAAATTTGACCTAATCTGTTTCTTGCTAAAAATGCTGCAATGATCGGCAAACTATATATTCCGACCCTGATATAGTTTGCGCCACCTTCTTCAAATTCTACATAGTGACCATACTGAGTATCTTCAATTATTTTGAAGAACAAGGAAGAAGTTTGTTCGAATCCGATGGCAAACACGAAAGAGCCAAGGATAATATATAGGGTAGCTTTTGACCAAGCTTTGGTACGAACTACAAAGTAAACCGGTATCATGATAAGGGCGCTTTGATGAAAAGCCGATGCGAACAAAACGACCATCAGAAACTTGATCCAGTCACCATTTAATATGAATTTCGTGCCAGCAAACAGGATCGCGGCTGCTACAAATTGTCTTATACCATTCATGGAAACAAGAAAGAGGCCACTTGTGATATAAATATATAAACTCAATTCAATCAATCTCGAATAGTGGTACACAACAAGTACGATCAGTAGGTTGGTTATGAGAGCACATAAGAAGATAAGAACCTGTGGATCATTCGTATATTGCTTAATAATCATCTGTAAAAGGCCGAAACCGATATCTTTTTGCCCTAATATCGTCTCCAATGTAAATTCGTTGACGACAAAAGCATGCATATAATAATAGGTATCACCAATATTGGAACGCAATCCAGAAACAAGAATGAGGCAAAGCATCGTACTCAGAACAAAAAACATGTTCGGCTTATTTTCAAAATGAGACTTGGAGTACGAAAAATATCGGGCTAATAATGAAAAGCTGTAAACAAGACCTAGATTAACCCACAAGATGCCCATACTAACTATCCTTCCAAGATCGCATCTTACTCACATATTCTTTTCTTGCGATCGTCGTCTTACTAATGATGTAATAGTAGAGAAGTAGTCCAAAAGGTATTGATATGAGTGTCAGGAATTTCGATGGACTCTCTTTGATGAAGTGAGAGTTCCGGTCGAGTAAACTGCTAGATACATAGTGAATAGACTGTCGTAATTTGAACCGATAGGTCGCGAATGGGAGCTTCATCAATTCCTTCCTATAGAAGGAGAATCCCCTTGGATTGTTGCGATATTGAAACAACATATTCTTTGAGGATCCATCTTCCTGGTATTCGACCACACAAATCGCTTCATTCAAAACTAACAATTCAAATTCCTGATCCAACTTGAGATATTTATAATCCAGACCGACATACTTTTCAGCACCAAAGATGGGATACGGGTATCGCTTTGTTAGTTCAGTCCGATAGATCAGCTTCTTATCTCCTCGTATATGATGTTTTTGATAGAGATCATATAGCGTGGAAGTCTTTAATGAAGCAGGAAAAGGTGTTCCAATGACTCTTCCTTCTGGAGAAATATTGAGTGCCATGATCCCACCAACATGCTCTCCCCCACTTTCCTTCCAAAAGGATAGTATTTTTTCTACCGCTTCTTCTGTAAGATAATCATCGGAATCGACACAGACATTTAGTTCAGTATCGATGATTTCGTATGCAGTATTGTGGGCACCATGCATGCCCATGTTTTCTTGTTCTACATAGATGATTTCCACAAGATCTTCTTCCTGCCAAGAAGATACCAGTGCTTTTGTTCGGTCTGTCGAGCCATCATCAACGATCAGCCATTTAAAATCTTTACACGTTTGTCTCTTTAAGCTTTCATAGCATTTATGAAGGCAGTAAGCTCGATTATAAGTTGGCGTAAACACCGTCAACGTTTTCATGATTGCCTCCTTTTAAAGAAAGGTAGAAACGTTCCATTTCCATGGTGACATTTTGAATATCATATCCAGCCTCTATAATTTTGCCTTGATAAATTGAGCGCGGAAAACGATTGTTTTGAAAATGAATGGTTTTCTTAACCCATTCAAAAGGATCATCCAATGGTGTATAATGTATAAGCCCTATTCCCAAATCCACTTCTTTGGGAATCTGATCTGAAACGATACAATTCAATCCTGCCGCTTGAGCTTCAATCAGGGCAATCCCCAATCCTTCATGTAAGGATGGAAATAGGAATAGATCGAAAGCATGAAGATAAGAAGCGATATCTTCCTGGACACCCGTGAAAAGTACATGCTTTTCAATTTTCATAACCTCCGCACGTGCCTTCATCTCTCCTTGCAATGCACCATCACCGACCAGAACCAGCTTCGCATTAGGAATTACTTTTTTCACCTTTGCAAAGATATCCAGAAGGAAGTTATGGTTCTTTTGTTGGTTAAATCTGCCTACATGCCCAATTACAAAATCATCTTCCCTCAACTGTAATTCGAACCTCTTTTTCAACCTGTTTAGTGCACAGAATTTGAACTTTTTAGTCTCGATACCATTCTTAAGAATATACGCATTCTCAGCCTGTTTGGAAAAGAGCCAACTAGCAGCATCTTTCGAACAAGCAATTTGATGGGTAGAATCACTAAGAATTCTTCTCCCGACATACCATTTAAAGAGTTGTTGCAGCTTATTCCCTTCACTCATTGTGTTGTGACTGTGTGCAATCCGTATCGGAATTCCGCTCTTCTTTGCTGTACTTAAAATCAATCCGCCCATCTTGTCCATGTGAGAATGTACAATTTGGTATTTCATATCTGAGGAGAAAAATTGTTCAAGAGCTTTCTGATATGCTATAGGACCTAAGTCAGTGATATAAGGAATTCGATAAATACGGCCACCTAATTTCCGGATTTCGTCATCAAATATCCCTTCCCGACTAGTCAAGAAATCAAATTGTATTGTCTTACGATTGATTCTCCGATATAGATTCATCAGTAACGTTTCTGCTCCACCACGATTCATGTTCACTACAGTATGAAGCACTCTCATTGGGCTTTCCATTCAATTCCCCCATCTGACCTCATGATTCCTTCATATATCCTCTTATATTGCATTAATGTCGATACGGTTGAATATTTATTCTCGATCATTTTCCTACCAGATTGTCCTAACCGTAACTGAAGGTCCGAATCATTTAGAATTTGCTTTATTCGCTCTCCCATCGCTTTGGTATCATTACAACCCACTAAATATCCATTTTCATCTTCCTTTATTAATTCAACATGTCCACGGTTACGAGTTGCAATCACCGGTAAGCCACATGCCATCGTCTCCATGATATTGACCGGCAAGCCCTCTCTGTAACTGCTGGATAAAGCTAAATCACACATTGGGACGATTTTCGAAATATCATTCCGATAGCCTAAGAAATCAACTTCAGAAGCTACGCCCAATCGTTTGGCATAATTTCGGCATTGCTCCAACAGAGGACCATCGCCAGCGAGCAATAATTTAATGTTTGGCCTATCTTCTTTTAAGAAACGCAATACATTTATCAACATTTGATGATTTTTGTTTTTATTGAACTCTGCTGTGTAGATCATCAATTTTTGATTCGATTGATAGCCGAATTTTGCTCTCATCACCCGTTTTTCAGTTGAGCTCATTGGCTTGAACGCTTTAGTGTCCACACCTACTCCATTAACCCAATGAATTCTTGTAGCTTTGAAATTTCGAGAAGTCGCGATTCGATAGTCCTCTTCATTAATCGTAATTAAACAGTCTGTATGCCGAGCAAGAAATTTCTCGACTGGATAATAAAGAAGCCAATTACTTAATGGTGCCCCTTTACAAAAATGAAAACCATGTGCGGTGTAGATTACCTTAGTTGGCGTCTTTTTATATTGCATGGAAGCCAGCCTTGTAAGCACACCACCAATAGGGGTATGAGTATGAATCAAATCATAGTTCTCTTCCTCAAGTAATGACTTGAGTTTTTGATATGCTTTGACATTGTTCCACTTCAGAGGCATTCTTTCAAACGGGATGTCATACTTTCTGTCTACGTATGGAATTGTTAAATGACCATTCGCAGCAATATGGATTATCCAACCTTGATCTTTGAACCATCGTAAGATCGGTAGATGAAAGACTAGGAAGTGATAATCGACAGTCGCTGTGAAAAGTACTTTTTTTGCCATCCGGATCACCCTCAATTGAAAAAAGGATGTAACCAGTTATGGTATACATCCTCATTTCAAATTTTTTAGTTGTCAGTTCACATCAATGAGCTGATGATCAAGAATATCCGTGAGGTAGACCATAAGATCATTCCTCAATTCAGGCCGAGCCAATGCCATTTCAATCGTTGTTTTTATGAATCCCATTTTTTCTCCTACATCATGTCGTGTTCCTTCGAATTGATAAGCATAAACCTTCTCAAACTTGTTGAGTTCTGAGATTGCATCCGTTAATTGAATTTCGTTACCTGAGCCAGGTGCTTGCCTCTCTAGAATTTCAAATATGGCAGGACTGAGAATATATCTCCCGAGGATCGCCAGATTGGAAGGAGCAAGCGATGTTTCCGGTTTTTCTATCAAGTCATTAACATCGTGCAGCCTTTCTCCTTTCTTTGTTCCATTTACGATACCATATCGGGACACCTCATTTAGCGGTACGGGTTGAACACCTAAGATAGAGGCTTCGTACTGGTCGTATTGCTCAATCAGTTGTTTGAGGCAAGGGCGATCAGCCCTTACGATGTCATCTCCTAGTAATACTGCAAATGGTTCATCACCGATAAATTTTCTCGCACACCATATGGCATGTCCAAGCCCAAGGGGCTGTTTCTGGCGAATATAGTGAATATCCACAATGTTAGAAGATTTCTTCACTTCTTCCAATAAATCGAATTTACCTTTTTCAAATAAGTTCTGTTCAAGCTCAAATGAATGGTCAAAATGATCCTCAATCGCTCTTTTCCCTTTTCCAGTCACGATGATAATATCATCTATCCCAGATTCCACTGCTTCTTCGATGATGTATTGTATAGTCGGTTTGTCCACGATCGGCAGCATTTCTTTTGGCATGGCTTTTGTAGCAGGTAGGAACCTGGTCCCAAGTCCTGCTGCAGGAATGATTGCTTTTTTTACTTTCATAAGGTGAAATTCCCTCCTCAACTTGACCTTTGTAGTTCGACTTCCCTTTCAGCTTTCTTGTTGGCTAATTGTAGTAACGTTTCACGTAATCGATTGTTTTCCATATCTTTATAGGATTTAATCAGATCTTCGATTTCTTTTAGTTGTATGGCTGATGTACGCCCAAGATAGATTTTAGGATGGATCTGTTCCTTTGATACTTCGTCTTCATTCAATAGTTCTTCATATAATTTCTCGCCTTCACGAATTCCTGTATACTCGATCCTTATGTCGTCTAGTGAGTAACCCGTTAAGCGAATCAAATTGGTAGCTAAGTCGACAATTTTTACTGGTTCTCCCATATCCAACACAAATATTTCTCCACCTTTGGATAAGGCCCCGGCTTGAATGACGAGCCTCGAAGCTTCAGGAATCGTCATAAAGTAACGGACCATATCCGGGTGGGTTATGGTCACAGGCCCTCCGTCCTTAATCTGATTTTTGAATAAGGGGATGACACTTCCCCGACTACCGAGAACGTTACCAAAGCGAACAGCAGTGAAGTTTGTTCGACTACGTGTATTGATATCCTGGATAACCAATTCAGCCAGCCGTTTTGTGCTTCCCATCACACTTGTGGGGTTGACTGCTTTATCGGAAGACAGCATAACAAACGTATGGACTCCGCATTGATCTGATGCTTTGGCTACATTTAAAGTACCGATCAGGTTATTGCTTATCGCTTCATCTGGATTTCGCTCCATCATAGGCACATGTTTATGGGCAGCAGCGTGATAGACGACATCAGGAACATACATGCTCATCACTTTCATCATTTTTTCCGCATTTTGTATATCGGCGATTTCAGGGGTCAAAATAATGTCTTGATTCCCAGCCCCACCCTTCAACTCTTGGTGAATAGTATAAATGCTGTTTTCTCCATGCCCGAGTAGAACCAACTGTCTCGGTTTGAACTTTACAATTTGTCTACAGATTTCTGATCCGATGGAACCACCTGCTCCAGTCACTAATACGACTTTACCTGTAATTGTGCTCGCGATGGTATGGATATCGAGATCAACAGGTTCCCTTCCTAAAAGATCTTCCACTTCAATATCTCTGAATTGGTTGAATGAAACCTTTCCAGAGACAATGTCTTCAAGTCTTGGAAGAATTTGAGTTTTTGCATTCGTCAATGCACATTCTTTAATAATCGGATTGAGTTGAGCTTTGCTTAGTGAAGGTATAGCAATGATAATCATGTGTATGTTATATTCATCGACGATCTTCTTTAGTGAGCGCATACCGCCCAACACTGGGATCCCATAAATGTGGAGGTGATGTTTCTTCACACAATCATCCACGAATGCAATCGGTAACAGATCGGTTTCCTGGTTATTGATCAGGTGTCTTGCAATCATAGTTCCTGCCGATCCTGCACCAATGATCAAAGTCCTTTTATTACTTCTCTTTGTCATATAATTGTTTGTGAAAATCCTCCACAGTAGTCTGAAACCTCCAATCAATGTACTCATGCTCATCATTGCGACAATCACCAATTCAATATGAATAAATTGAAAAACAATGATCTGCAGCACAAATGTACTTGACATTGACATTAGGAAGGTTTTTAGAAGGACAATCAATTCCCTTGTGCTTGCATACTCCCAAGCTGTTTTGTAGAGGTTCATATGGTAGGAAGAAATATGATAACTGATTAACAAGATCCCGGTTATTATGCTTATATGTGAAAAAGGTACAGGACCTTCAGAAACCAACATGAATGCAATGAAGAGTGAAAACAGAATCAGCCCAGTATCAAGTACGCTGAATAACGAAACTCTCTTTCTATAAGTAATAGGAATCACTCCCTTCTCTTTCTACATCGAAAACAAATGAAACAGGGCATTCAACCCATCCTCACAACACACTTTCGACGACCAGCGTCTAAGGTTTTTCAACCCACAGCATGCCCGAGTGCCTCCATTGATAACGGCAAGGAGACATCACCTTTTGTTCTTTATAAAGAACGATAGGATATAAAAGTTCACCCTTTTCGGTTGATGGTGATTCCGACTACATTCGCATGAGCAAGTTCCAATATCCTTTTTGCTTCATTCGCTTCTTGTACCTTCGTTTTGTCCTGCGAAATAACGAGTAGAACGCCTTCACATAAATTGGAGATGATTTCAGCATCGGAAACTTCCAGAATGGCTGAAGAATCCAGTAATACGATTTCATAATTCCAAAATGCATATTCCATCACGTCAGACATTACATTTGATCTTAACAATTGAGGCGGGTTAGGTGGTTTAGGACCACTCGGCAACAAGTCGATGCAGTATATGTTTGTCTTTTGGATCGTATCTTCGATCGTTTTTTCACCACATAAAATGTTTGTAAGACCCTTTCGGTTTTCCACTTGAAAGAAATGATGTTGGGCAGGGGTTCTAAAGTTTGCATCGATAATTAAAACCTTTTTTCCTTCTTCTGCGAAAGCAGTTGCAAGATGTGTAGTAATAAATGATTTACCATCTTGATTAGAAGGCGAGGTGATCAAAAGAGATTTGCTGTTTCTTCTTTTTAAAGAGTACAGTAGATGGGTTTTTAACGTCCGAAATTCTTCTACGGACTGTGAGGTCAATCTACGATATTTCTGTCGTTCTTTCATAACACCCATGAATTTCACCCTCTTCTATTGCTTGTCCTGAATTGTTTTGATTTGAAGCTTGAAATCGATCCAACAACAGGGATACCTAATATGTTTTCGACTTCTGTTTCAGTTTTGAACGTTTGATCAAGACTATCCAATATAAAAACGATACCGATAGAGATGAATAATCCAAGTATGATACCTAAAAATAAATTCTTGAAGAGATCAAAATTGATATAGGACTTGCTGCTATGTTCATCAGCTGTGGAAAGTAATTTAAAGTTGTTGAATCCAAATAACTGGGGAATTTCGCTTTGGTATGCTTCAGCTGTTTTATTTGCAATCTTAGCAGCCAAGACTGGATCACGATCACTAACCGTAATTTTGACCACTTGAGATTCATTTACTGTGGATACTGAGATTTTGTTGGAGAGGGTCTCAGGTGACATTGAGAGGTTCAAATCTTCAACAACTTTTCTTAATACTACCGGCTCATCCATCATGACAAGCAACGTTTCCATCGTTTCGGGTGAGGCCTTCACAAGAATGCGTGTGGACGCTTCATTGACCGTGTAGAATGTATAAAAACTGTACAAGGCACTTAACAGTGTGAAAAACATAGTAATGACAAAAATCATAATCTTTCTTTTAAAGAGGGCAGATTTCAAATCATTCAGATTCAACTCTTTTCCTTTAGCATGTAATGTCATTTGTTCATTCATTTTAAGCTCTTCCATGACTACCTCCTCACAGCCTGTTCTTTTTGTTCTTTATATAGAACATAATGCTAAAAAAATAAAAATATGTTACCGATATTTAGTTTAATTAAATAATGTCGCTGTTCGTTATAAGAAACAGTTGTTACTAACAACTTATCAAACGGATTTTTAGATGTCAATATAGAAGTATGAATTTTCTTAATTTATTTGAAGGGTTGACGAAAATGTCGTCAACCCTTCAACACCTTGTTATTCGCTTTCCATTTTTTTTGATTCAATTTCAGCGAAGTTCGGCATATTCGCTTTTTCAGCTCGTTGTTCCATCTTTTTTGCATTGTTATTTCGTTGAGCGTTCGGGTTGCCCTTTTTTTGTTTACCCATTGAGATCGATCCCTCCTTAATCCTTTAGTATGGACGTTTATTACCTCATAATTCTGCATTGGAATGGTTACATTATCAAAAGGAGGTGTTCGTATGAGTGGACCATACTTATGTCCTGGCTGCAAAACGAACAGGACCCGTTTTAACGTGATTGAACAGATTCCAAAAGGGATCAAAATGGATCCGCAATCAGGAGAAATCGTCGAAGAGTACTCCAATGACAATTTGGACATGTTCCACATTCCTTATCAGGGCTCGAAATACCGAGTGCAATGTGCCGCATGCGGTTTGATTGAGAACGAAGAAACCTTCATTGCAAGGGCGAATTCTCAAAAGAACCCGTTCTTAAGTTAAAGGAAAATAAAAAAGCCTCCCAATACGGGGGCTTTTATACGTTTTGGAAGATTCCTAATTGTTTCAGGATATCATATTCGTTATAACACACATAGTTTTCGTAGATCTTTCTTCCCTTGAAACGGAAGAGGGAAAAACCATGGAATTTTATCGGCTTTCCAGGTATACGTGAATTATTGTAGTTGTGCTTACCCTTGGCACACCAGTATTGGATGATACAATTTCCATCTTGAAACATATTGATTGTTTGGAAGGTAAGATTAGGAAAGGCATCAAAATACTGCTCCATTTGGTCTCGAAAAGCTTCAAACCCGAAGATACAGTTCTCTTCATTGGATTTGTAGGTGAAATCTTCATGGCAATAGTCAAGAAATTTATCATAACACCTTCCGTTGATCACCTCATCCTGGAACGACTGGACAAACTGTTTGTAGTCCATCGATTTCCCTCCTTCATGGTGAATACGTTCATACCTATTCAGGAGGGACGGTATTTATGCTGTCAAAATGTATGAACCACTTATTCCATTTTAATGGTAACTTTACGCTCACCAGAAAAAGCTACTTTTTTAGGAAGGTTAAAAAGACGTACGTGCATTTTCTCCAACTGATTGAATCGATCTTTGTTTACTGCGAAAAATTGGCCTTCAGAATCCGAGTGGAGCGTGTTAAACTCTACAGGATTCTGATTTTGATCCTTCACTTCAAAGAACGGCATGTATCGACCGAAATCCCTAGAATATGGGTATTCTTCAAGATTTTTTTGATAGATGGTATAGTTCTCGAAATAAAGGTTCCTTCCTGTGAACATATTTGACTTCGTCTTCAAGAAGAACCCATAAACGTTGTCTGACGGTCCGTGTGCTCCTTTATCCAAGTAGCTTAACTCAAATTCGATATCATTTAATTCCCCGATCCTACGATCAACCTGGTATCGACTCTTTCCCTCTTTCAGCCCTTTCCGAAAGGCTTCCAGTTCGTCATCAATGGTAAACCGTATCTCTTCATCCGTATTGAAAATTCCAGAAAGCATCTCCATCTCTACCTCGTCATTCGTTTCATCCAGTCTCAAAAAGTGAGGTAACTCAAGATAATCACGCCCATTCTCATCACGCATGATCCTGTCTGTCCTTATGACACCATTCATTTTATATTCAAGCTCATTCAATTCATGTGGTGAAACAAGCTCCAAATAAATGCGGCTTTGGTGTAGCCGTATCTCAAACTCCTCAAAGGTGATTTGAGTATCAGGAGTCACTACGTGCGCTCGATCGATCGGGTATTTTGCTAAAACAGGATTCCAACCTTGCATCTTGTACGGAATGTCGATTTTCTCAATGTTCGTGACGGATTCATCGTTGGATTTCTGGTGAAAAGAAACGTCATTCAGTGCAATCCGATTGATTTGCTTTATAGCTTGATCGATGCGTGTCATTTCATCGGTACCCGTTTGATCCCCTTCTACCCAGCTCATCAATGTTTGCATCGTATCCTCGTGCCAATACGATTCAACTATGACTCTCCGATAAATTTTATTTTTAAAGACGACCCCATCGCTACGGAATTGGCGCTGGGGTATTCCGTCGAAATTTTCAACAGGCAACTCAATCGACTTTTCATTTTTTCCAAATGTCAGCCTGTCGATCGTAAGGTGGGGAACATCGTCTGGTTCTTGATCGAATGGAGATAATTCAATGCTGTACGTAAGGAGCAGACGCATTCCTTCATTCCAAATTGACTCGATTTGGAATGTACGCTGACCGTCCATGATCTGAACATCCACACCTTCGATATCCGTGAGAAGATTATATCGATCCAATTTCAGCATCAATTCAGGGTGGAAATTCCTGATTTCATTCGTCAATCTCTTGTGCAGCTCTTCTTCCGTTTCGGCTACATTAAACTTCTCATTGTCGACCGTAAAGGATGTACGTTCTTTTTCCTTCAACTTGTCACTTAAGAATAGAAAAGCGACCAAAACGAGCAGCAAGGGAATGATTTTAAGTAGGGTTTGCTTCCTTCTCACGATGTCCCTCCTTGCGTTTGGATTGTAGTCATATCCGTGTCTAAAATGATCTGTTTTGATAAATGGAAGAAGCGAAAATGAAGTTCTTTCTTCTCCATGAAGTCCTGTTTGGAAAAACGGAATTTCGTTTGACGACCATGTCCCATAATTCTTACTGAATCAACAGGTGTGCCCGTTTCATCCGTTACTTCAATGTACGAAAGGTTATTTCGGTTTTTAAAACGTTCAGGATCATTTCGAATATTCTCGTAGTTGGTGAACCAGGAACGATAGCGGCTCTGAGCATCCCCCTCTATATCGACTGCTAATACGATCTCTTCACGCTCAGGCGAAGTCATCGTGTCGAGATGGGAAGCTTTAAAGGTGAGCTTGTCATCAAGTGTTCCGAATTCTTTTTCCAATTTCATCATTGTCGTTTCTCCATTTTGAAGCATTTCCTTATACGCATTCATATCCTGTTCAGTAAGTTGATAAGTCAACTCTTTCTCCTCAGGTACGAGCGCTTCGGTAAACAGGATGTTCGATTGATCAAAATTAGAAAGTTCATTCCAAAGGTTTAAATACGAATCACCATTCTCATCCGTTTCAATAAACGAATCCCATGCCATACTGTTTACCATGAAGGACAAATGGCGGATCTCTTGTTCATTATCACCTAGTTCTACATATAACTTTGTATTCCGAAGTCCATATTCGATACGCTCTAGCTTGATTGAAGTACCTGGCATCAATGTCACTTCATTACCTAATTCAATTACTTCCAGAGGTTCATCCATATCGGTCAACGTCATATCCAGCTGGATCGGATCCATTTGAATGTCTGTTTGAGGGGCAGTCAGAATCAGGTTATCAAACGTAACCTTTTCAACAGCATTTACCCATCGATAATCAATCGGTTTATTTTTGTAATCAATGCCTTCCCATTCATGAATCGATGTATAAAAGCTTCCATCGATCTCACTACGAATCCACAGGCTTCTATAAAACCGATTATCATAGACGAGCCCATCTCTATTTCTGAACATGTCCTTATCCTTTTGATAAGGAATATATAGGCTTGCCTGCTGGTCCTCTGCATTATGAACGGTGATGTCTGACATCGTTATGTACGGAACATCGCTTGGATTTTCATCTTTAGGCAGCAGATTAATGCTGTACAATAGATAGAAATCATTATCCGCGTTCCACACCTCATGGATTTGTATCGTACGGTGCGTTTGATTGAGCGGAAATACTTTATCTTCAAATCTATGAATCAGATTATACTCCCTCGCTTTCTCCAAAAGAGCCCAATAATGGTCTGACGAGAAACGGCTGTACATTAGGATTTCCTCATACGTATCAAACACTGTGAACGCTTCTTCATCGACTGCAAAGCTCGTTTGTTCTTCCTTAAGTAACTGCTGTCCTAGTAAAATGAATAGGACGATTACAATGATGACGGGTAAAGCCTTTTTCATGTTGACCTCCTTGAAGCATAAATCTAGTGGGAATGATCCAGTTTAATTTTGACCTCATTCGGTTGAAATTCAATCCGATCTGAAAAGTGGAACAGACGGAAAGAGAGACCTCCGGATTGGATGAATTGTTCGGTTTTCATGGCGATTCCAAATTCATGACCAGGCATAATCTCCCATACCGATAAGAGTTCGATACGTTCTCCGTCCTTATCCGTTACTTCGACATATGGATATGGATCGGTATCACCTTCTGTTGGGTTGTTTTTACGCTCTTCTAAAACGACAGAATAATCCCGAAACGGGAATTTAGGTGTATCATGGTATTCTTCTTCCATTCTCATTCTGAACAAAAGGTGGATGTTGTCATGGGTATTCGGATGAAAGACATCAACCAATGTAATGTTGTCTCCGGTATCATTTGAATACATTTCTTCAAAAAGTGTCCGCTCATTGGTGCTTGCAAAATCTTTGTAACGCTTAATATCCTCTTCAGTAAATCGAAAGGTGTATTCCCGTTCGCTCGGAACGAGTGCCCCTCTGATGCTGAAACTCAACTCAGGCTTTTTGTGATCTGTTAAATCAATGACTCTAACGGATGACTCACCATGTTCATCAGCAAACGGTATGTCGTTCAATTTGTTCCCTTCCATCGTATAGAGAAGTAGATTATATTTGAATGAATCAGGCTTCATATTATAAACCAAGCGGTTTCCATCCACGCCGATTTCTAAATGATCGATATGCACCGCAATCATTTCACCCAATTGAACGGTTTTGTCAATTTCATAGGTTGTAATCGGATCATCACCTTTTGAAAAGGCCATTTCAATCGGGATATCTTTAACTTTATGACTCTTTGATTTTTTATGATTGGTCAAGGTTACCTGAGAAAGTGTAATTTGGCTTACATCTTTCAATCTGTCCTGGAACGTTTCTTTCGACGTTTGCTCCCAATCCATGACAGTAGCGAACCCTTCATCTATATCGGGCTCGATCCACAAACCACGGTACACTCTTCCGTCAAAAACGAAAGGTTTAGTGGAGTCGATTTCCTTAAACGCTTCCGGATGTGCATGGAACGTTTCTGCCGAGACGACCACTTGGTCCCCTTTATCATGTCTCAGCCCAACCTTATTCACCTCTAGACTCGGTATATCCCGAGCGGTCCGATCTCTATGAATTAAATTCACGCTATATAACAAATAGATCTTATTATGCATGCTCCATGCCTCATGCAATTGGATCGTTCTTTTCGTGCCGAGTACAAGTATTTCCTGAGCACCAAGCTGCTTCATTAAATCATAATGCTCTGCTTTTTCAAGTTGTTCCGACCAACTGGATAAGATACGGTTGTAAAACTTCGCTTCTTCATATGTATTGAGGATAAGGAAATGCTCTTCATCTACCACGACAGGTTCGATTTCATCCGTTGTCATCGCTCTTTGAACAAAAACGAAAATAACGATGATCAGCAAAAGAGGAAGAACCTTTTTCAATAAAATGCTTTTTGCCACTCCGACACCCCTCTCTTATCCATCCTACCATAAATTCTAATATTTGGTAGGAGCAGACAACAGAAAAGGCTGACAATAACCTTCATCACCAAGGTTCAATGTCACCCCTCTATAAATGCTATAATCCTTCTCCCTCACACCACTCATAGATGACATGAGTGAAAATTTCTGCTGTTTGAAACACCTTCTGAAGTTCAATATATTCATTTGGGTAATGGGCGTAGGAGGTCACACCTGGTCCAAATACGATTGAAGGCGTTTTACCAACTTGAGTAAGCAGTCCTCCATCTGTTCCCCATGGAGAAGCCTCGATTTCAGGTTCTTTGCCGACTACGTCTTTGTAGTGTTTTTGAAGGATTCCCATCAAGGGATGCTCGACCTCAATCGAACCAGGCAGCCAACGAGCTCCGAACCATTCCACTTGGACGGGATGTTTCTGCAGCCATTGGTCTTCGATATAAGCGATTGCCTGTTCAAATTCTGCCTTTACCTCCTCCAGCGTTTCTTGAGGACCTACTCCGATCCGTCCTTCAATGAGCACTTCATCCGGTACAGAGGATGGCCAACTTCCCCCTTCTATTTTCCCGATGTTGATAGGCAATGGAATAGGGGTGTTCCGGTAAAGCGGATCCTCTACACGCTTGTTCCGCTCCCTTTCCAATTTCTGAATGGCCTGGATGACCGGAATCGACTTTTCGATGGAACTAACCCCTTCGTACCTTGTCCCACCATGAGCTGATAAACCATTGATCTTCAAGCGAAACCAGATCGACCCTTGTTGCTTTGGAAAGATTTTCATATTCGTCGGCTCAGGTACCAGAGCCGCATCCGCTGTGTATCCCCTTAAGATCGCCGCCAATGTTCCTGCACCACCACTTTCTTCTTCGATGACGCTATGGAACAACACATCCCCTTTCAGTGTGACACCGAGGTCTTTCAGACATTGAACAGCCAAAAGAAGAGCGAGATTCCCACCCTTCATGTCCGTAACCCCTCGACCGTACATTTTACCGTCTTCGATATGCCCGCTATAGGGCTCTGCCTCCCATTGATTCAGGTCCCCTGGTGGAACGACATCGATATGACCGTTCAATACGATTGATTTTCCTCCGCCTGTCCCACGCCATATGCCAACAAGATTAGGGCTTCTGGAAAAATCCTTTCGGGTCGAGCAGAAATAAGGATGATTCAAAAACGCATCATCTTCAGGTATCCAATAGTCCGTTTCAAGTCCGATCTTTTCGAGATGCTCTTTAACAAGCATTTGGACTCCCTCTTCATTTCCCTGTACACTATCTTCTTGTACTAGTTTTTGTAAGAATTCAATCGCTTCCGTTTTATTTTCCTCAATCCATTGTTTGATCTTCATCGACTCGTTCCCCCTCTGCATTATGTATGGTCAGCTCTGACCTTTATGAATAAAGGAAAAAACTCACGAATTGATCGTGAGTTCAGAGCTCACAGTAAAGGATGCTTCGGTTGCGCTTTCGATTTCTTCAAGCGTATAAGGATGCATGATTTCAATTAGTTGTAAGCCTTCTGTGTCGATTTGGAAAACCGCCATCTCTGTAATGATCATATGAGCACCTTTTTGGACTGTAAGAGGTAAACGGCACTTTTGAACAATTTTCGAGCAGCCATCCTTATTCGTATGGTTCATGAGGACAATCACTTTTTTCGCTTTTTGTGCGAGATCGATGGCTCCACCCATGCCTGGGACTCTTTTTCCGGGCACAATCCAATTGGCGATATCCCCTTGCTCACTCACTTCAAGAGCTCCAAGAATCGTCATATCAAGGTACCCTTTACGAATGATTCCGAAGGCCATCGCACTATCAAAATAGGATGCTCCTGTAACGAGCGTGACCGGATATCCTCCCGCATTCGATAGATGCCCATCTTCCGTTCCGTATTCAGGTGAAGGTCCCATCCCGAGGATGCCGTTCTCGGTGTGCAGCATCACACCTAGCTCTGGCTTCAAGTAATCCGCTACCAATGTCGGAATGCCGATACCTAAATTAACGATCATCCCCTCTGTTATTTCTTGGGCGGCACGTTCAGCGATCCGTCTGCGCGTTTCAGCTCCCAGACCCATTTCCAATCCACCCCTTTACTCGGTACGACATAATCGACGAATGCCCCTGGCGTTACGATACATTCAGGATCCAATTCGCCTGCTTCCACGATGGTTTCCGCTTCAACAATCGTAATGTCTCCTGCTGTCGCCACAAGAGGGTTCGTGTTCCTTGCACTTTTATCGAAAGTCAGGTTGCCATAAATATCGGCTTCCTTCGCGAAGACGATGGAAACATCCGCAGTGAGTGCCGGTTCGATCATATATTCCCGCTCATCAACCGTTACCTTCTGTTTCCCTTTTTCAACCAATGTTCCTATTCCCACATCGACCAGGATCCCCCCAAGACCCATGCCACCTGCTCTTATCTTTTCAGCTAACGTTCCTTGGGGATAAAACTCAACTACAAGTTCGCCATCATGCATTTGTTTTCCTGCTTCAGGGTTAGAGCCGATATGGGAAGCGATCAGACGTGAGATTCTTTTGTCTGTGACAAGCTTGCCTGGTCCGATCCATGGAAAACCGACATCATTGGATATGAGTGTTATATCCTTTACACCTGTATCAAGTATTAAATTCACGAGACCCGGTGGTGCACCGACACCTCCGAATCCACCACACATCAACGTCATTCCGTCCTTGAACAGTTTTGCTACTTCCTTCATTTCCACTACTTTTGAAGGGATTTTCGGTTCCATCGTTCACCTCCTCCTTCCTAACTGATTGAACGATGCTGCAACAATCCGTCGTGATCGAGATCATGACTGATTTCAGCGATCGCTTCTTCCAGGATTGTCATCAATAGTTTGATTTCCTCTTTATTAATGGTTAGTGGTGGCGCGACAATAATTGCATCTCCAGATGTCCCGTTGATCCCACCGATTGCCGGATAGACAATCAACCCTTTTTCAAAGCATTTCTTTATGATTCGTTCTGTCACAAAGGTTTGGATCGGGAAGCATTCCTTCGTATCTGGATTACTGACGAATTCTAACCCCCAAAGAAGTCCTTTGCCACGCACATCCCCGATGACAGGATAACGGCTTGCGATCTGTCTCAACTCTTGCTCAACGAGCGGTTCAAAGGCAGCTGCACGGTCCGTAACCTGGTGGATGTTCATGTAGCTGAGAACGGCTGACGCCACCGCCGCAGATTGCGGATTACCACTTAATGTATGTCCGCTCATGATCACCCTAGATCCACTTTCAATCGTTTTGATGATTCGTTCGGAAGCCATTGTCGCTCCAATCGGCGTATAACCACCGCTCAATCCCTTTCCTAACGCCATGATATCCGGTTGAACCCCCCAATGCTCCATGGCAAAACCGGCTCCAGTACGTCCAAAGCCTGTCATCACTTCATCCGCAATCAAGAGCACCTCATACCGATCACAAATCTCTTTTACTCGCGCATAATAAGGCTCGGGTGGAACGATTGCCCCTCCTGCTGCTCCGATAATCGGTTCAAATATGAATGCTGCGACCTTGTCTGGTCCGATCCGTTGTATGGCGGTCTCCAGTTCCTCTGCACACTTCATCCCACAGGTTGGGAAGGTGTCATAGAACGGACATTGATAACAGTAAGGTGGCGAAACAGCAGGATAGTCAGCCAATAATGAACTGAATCGGTTACGTCTTAAAACATGCCCAGACATGGATAATGCGCCCAAAGTGATTCCATGATAGCTGGTCCAGCGCGAAATGATCCGATTCTTCTCTGGTCTGCCTTGTTCCTGCCAGTATTGGACAGCAATTTTCAAAGCTGTTTCAGTCGCTTCGGAACCGCTGTTTACGAAAAAGACATAATCCAAGTCACCTGGCGCAATTTGGGCGAGCTTTTCTGCAAGCTCCTCAGCTGGACGGTTTGTAAATTGAGAACGGTAGACGAACGATATTTTTTCCGCCTGCTCCTTCATCGCTTCGACGATTTCGCCGACACCATGCCCAATATTGGCTGTAACTGCACCCGAGGCTCCGTCCAAATAACGATTGCCTTCAGTATCATAAAGATAGATGCCTTTTCCATATGCCACTTCAGGGTAGGATGCGCCAAGTAACGGTTTGATGAGATGTGATTTGTTGGTCATGGCGGTGTACACCTCTTTCCGATGAGGAAAGAAGCAGCTCATTCATCTGCTCCCTTCCATTTGCTTAAGATTGTTTTATTTTCCTTAAAGGAAGCCATTCTTCCTAAAGCTTGAAATAATTCTTCTTCAAAAATCTTGGAACATCCATAAGTTCTTTAAACGTCAATGAGTTTGGCAGAGGCTTTGTATCAATCAGCATCAGTTGGTCCTCAATCTCTTCAATCAAAGACTCTTCTTGATACTCCATGCCGCAATCCGGACACTGTATCGAGGGAATAGCCTTGATTTCAATCGCACGGGACCCGTCTGGCAGCTCCCAGTAACTTGTAGCTGCACCTTGACTTGCTTTTTCAGATTCACACCACATACATTGCATCGAATTCCCCCTTAGTCTCCAGCCGTTTTGTTCTGTTCGGCTTGCCATTTCCGTTCAATCATTTCATCACGCTTCGAGCGACGGTCTTTCAGCGAGGAGTGGTCGGGATCCTCCTGATACGTTTTACGTCGGTTCAACCGCTGTAACCCTTCAGGAACTAGATTGAACGCTTCATCCCGCATCAAGCTTGCAATTCCAACCGTCTTCGGTTTTTCTGTGATTTGATAATGTTCATCAAAGTATGCCTCAGCCCGCCCAGCCACATAGTTTTCTGGTTCTGGATAAGTGGTGATGACCCCTTCAAAGTTTCGTAGGACGACCTTATCGGCACTTTGCGAGATGATATAATTCGGCTGAACGGAAATCTTGCCTCCTCCCCCAGGCGCGTCGACGACAAAGGTAGGAACCGCATATCCGGATGTATGACCACGCAGTGATTCCATGATTTCAAGCCCTTTTGAAACCGGTGCTCGAAAATGACCAATTCCTTCTGATAAATCACATTGATAAATGTAATAAGGGCGGACCCGGATCTTAACGAGATCATGCATCAGTTTTTTCATAATGTAAGGGCTGTCATTGATTCCCGCCAGAATAACGGCCTGGTTCCCAACCGGCACACCTGCATCAGCCAGCATTTCACAGGCTTTCTTCGATTCTTCGGTAATTTCAATCGAGGTATTAAAATGTGTATTCAACCAGACAGGATGGTATTTCTTCAGAATCTTGCACAGGTTTTCCGTAATACGCTGCGGAAACACGACCGGTGCACGTGTACCGATTCGGATGATTTCAACATGTGGGATCGCACGTAAGTTCTTCAATACGTATTCTAGGATGTTGTCATTGATTAACAACCCATCCCCACCTGAAATCAACACATCTCTTACGGCAGGTGTGTTAGCAATATACCCGATGGCGGCATCCAGTTGTTTCTTCGGTACACCCATGCCGATCTGGCCAGAGAAACGACGTCTCGTACAATACCGGCAATACATGGAACATTGGTTTGTCACTAGAAAAAGTACGCGATCCGGGTAACGGTGCGTCAGACCTGGAACCGGTGAATCCTCGTCTTCATGCAAAGGATCCTCTAGGTCATACTTCGTTTTATTGATTTCTGCTGAGATTGGCACGGACTGCATACGTATCGGACAACGATGATCGTCAGGGTTCATGAGTGACGCATAATAAGGTGTAATGTTCAACGGAATCGTACGCGTTGAGATTCGTACGCCTTCCTCTTCCTCTGGCGTCAGATTAACGACTTTCTTTAGCTGATCGACATTTCGTATTGTATGGGTCAGCTGCCAGAGCCAATCGTTCCACTGCTCATCCGTAACATCTTTCCAAAGCTCGACATCCTTCCAATGCCTTTTCGGTTTAAACGTGAACTCTTTCATGTCATTCCCCCCAGTAAAAGTTCTGCTCATCATTATTTAATGCAAGTTTTGTGCCAATTCTTATATTTCTGAAAACAATAGCTTCTACATCATATGAAGACTAGGCAGAAAAGGGTGAATGACTAGTTGAAATTTACAAGGATAGGGATCCTGGGGGGGGCAATTCATTTCAAAACGTCCATAAAATGAAAAACACCGCCTAATTTTCGGCAGTGTGTTTTTCAGTAATTTTCGCCAGCTTATATTGGAGCGTTTGTCGTGGGATTTTGAGTAACTTTGCAGCTCTTTGGATGTTCCCGTTTGTCGCATCCATCGCTTTTTTGATCCATTTTTCCTCTGTGTCTGATATGGCCTCACGGAGTGAAGGGATACGGACCTCCTCACCTGGGACATCTGATGCTTCGATTAAATGGATCGGAATATGCTCAAGTGTCAATGTATCTTCCGTGATTAGGTTCAGTGCTGATTCGATTGCATGCTCCAACTCACGTACATTACCTGGCCATTGGTACTCCTTAAACAAGTGCTTCACCTCATCCGAAACACGAATGACCAGTTTACCAAACTTGAAGTTGTATCGCTGGATGAAGTGATCCATCAATAATGGGATGTCTTCCTTACGATCCCGGAGTGGTGGGATCTTTAAAAAGATGACATTCAACCGATAATAAAGATCCTTCCTTAACGTTTCTCTTTCAATGCAAACTTTCGGATCTTCATTCATCGCTACGATGACCCGTACATCGACGCTTTTTTCAGACGTACTCCCAACTCGGCGGATTTTCCCGTTCTGCAGGACCCGTAGCAGCTTTGCCTGGGTATCGAGAGGCATCGAGTTCAACTCATCCAGAAACAACGTTCCCCCATCCGCCAGCTCAAAAAGTCCCGGTCGGTCTACTGCTCCCGTATAGCTTCCTTTAGCAGTTCCAAAGAGAATGCTCTCAAGCAACGAGGATGGAATGGCTGCACAATTTTGGGCGATAAAGGACCGTCTGCTTCGGTCAGAGGCATTGTGGATCGCTTGGACAAGCAGTTCTTTTCCAGTCCCTGTCTCACCATATACAATCACAGGAGAAGAGGATTCAGCAGCCTTCAGTGCCATCTCCTTCACTTTCAAAAAAAGACTGTTTTGCGTCAGGATGTCATTCATCTTGAAATTTGTACCGTTTTCATATTCCTTCGGTTTATCCTTTGTATTTGAGCCTTTGACACGCGCTTCCAGGTCAAGAAGCTTCCAGGATAGCTGTTGGATTTTTGAGAAATCCTTTGCGATTTCAACCGCTCCGACAATTTCACCTTGAACGATGATAGGCAACGTTGTATTGACAGTCGTGATCAGTTTTCCTTTTACATTGGGATACCGTTGATGCTGATTATAAATCGGCTCACCAGATTCCACTACCTTCAGTAATGTACTCGTTTCCTTCGAGAAAGTCGGGAAAACATCGAGCAGGTGATGGCCTAATACATCTTCGACAGGTACACCGTCATGCATTGAGGCAATCTCATTGTAAAATACGGTAATCCCTTCGTTGTTGATGACATGAATCCCCTCATCAATCGAACTTAAGATGGCTTGGAGCATTTCTCTTGTATTGGTCACATCCAGTAGCATGTACCAATCCCTCCCCTGATACAAGATGCCCAAAATTCATCATATGAGTGCTGGATTTTCGGCACTACTTTCTGCGAGACAAATCACAAACCCATAGATTCATATCTTCAAGCTTGTTATAAATGTTGCAATTATTCGTAAACCGGCCTTTATACTCGTAATAGCGTTGATGGAATACAGCATTCATACCAAAGGAAAGTGCACGTGCAATGGAGTATGCACAATAGATCTGTTGCTCCTTCAACTCGTGCTCCAGTTTGGCGATCAACATTTTCATAAGACCTTTCTTGCGGTGCTCCGGTAATGTCGCACAATCTGTAAGTTCAGCATTGTTATATGTCGAATGGATATCGGCGGAAGCTGCGCTTACAATCTTGCCTTCATAAACAGCAACGTAGAAGATGGAATGATGATTGATGAGTTTATGAATGTAATCGGGATCATTCATCGGTGTCGGATAGATCTCAAACACGGCTTGATACAGATCAGCGAGGGCTGCCGCATCTGATGCTTCCGCTTTCCGAATCGTATAGCTGGGATCTGCAGGAACGTCTAATGATCGTGAAAGCTCTTTAACCTGTTGGAGTGTTTCATCTTCATATACCCAATATTCACTCGTTCGACGGGCATTTTCAGTAAACATGGCCATGGAATACGCATCGTTTCCATTGAAAAACCCTGTGAAGATCGCTTCAAATTGATATCCAAGTGTAAGAAAATGCTTCCAATCTTCCTGTCTGGATTTCACGATGACCTTTGTAAAAGGATGATCTTCGAGCAGTCGTACAATTTGTTTATGAATTGATTCTACATTTCCACGATAGTCTTCTATTTTCAGTCGTTCATTAAAAAAATCCAGCGAAACATTCATTGTAAAATCCGTTGCAGAAACGACACGATCTTCCTGGAACACCTTTAATTCCCTCATCATTCCTTGCCCCCAATCAAGATATTTTTCTATAAGATTCCATATGATCATGCCCTTTTCCTGCCGAGTGAAAAGATAAAGACAACCCCCAGCTTCACCCATGCAAAAGAAAAAACCACAACTTTCTTCTCGAAAGCTGTGGTTCTATCATCTATAGTGTCTGCAAGTATCGGTGTGGGAGCTTCCAACGGTACCTAGCGGAAAATAGCCGCAATGTAATCAATACAACACAGAGGACATACAATTCCCACGGCTTATCAACAATTCCCGTTCCAATGAAGACGCCGGCAAGAATAGCCCATGCCGCATAAATATCATAGCGAAGGACTGTCGGTTTCCGTCCAGCTAACAAATCTCTCACAATACCTCCGCCTGTTCCCGTCATGACCGCCGCCATGATGATCGGTGCCAATGAGTGTTCTGCTGCATAGGCATACAGCGCACCCTGGATCGCAAAGGTTGATAATCCGACTGCATCAAAGAAATTCAGCCAGCCTTTGGTGAACAGAATCCAGTTGTCCGGAATGAGAAAGACGACAATAATGATCAATACAGTCACCTTTATAAGGATATCCTGCTCCCATAATGTCGACATTGGCACATCAATCAAGATATTCCGGATAATTCCACCACCGAATGCAGTAGCCAATCCTAAAATCAAAACACCTAACAGATCATAATCCTCTTCCATCGCAATGATGGCTCCACTTATTGCAAATGCCATCGTGCCGATGACATTCAGTACCTCCCATGTCAATCAGAGATCACCCCTTTGAACCGAAAAAACTCGAAATAATAATAAAGCCAAAATGAGTTTACAACGATTCCAAGGGATTGGCAATCCATAATAGGGATTTTATTAAACTTTTGTGTAAAAAGTTTTCAGCCTGATGGTGAAGGCTGGTCATTTGTCTGGTATATGGGCGCTGTTTTAATCTTCATCACCCTAATGAAGTTCTTTTCGATCAATCACTATTTATTAACTATAAGTACGGTACGTGAAATTTTAGTCAATTATTTTCGTTCCGTCTCAACTTGATTCTCATCGTAGGAGCTCCAGTCGCTCCAGCTTCCGATGTACAATTTGCTTTTCTTGCCGATTTCATCAAGTGCCAGCACATTTACACAGGCGGTTACACCGGAACCGCAATAATTGATAACAGGCTTGTCGGTCAGTTCTTCAAAACGTTCCTTCAACTGGCTGGAAGACACCCATTGCCCTTGTTCAATGTTTTCCATGAAAAAGCGATTAAGTGCGCTCGGTATATGTCCAGCTTTTGGATCGATCGGTTCGGTTTTTCCTAGATAACGAGCTTCATCCCGTGCATCAACCAATACGATGTCATCATTTTCTGTAGCATCCTTCACTTCATTCAAATCAGCAACCATATCATATTGAATATCCGGATTGAAAGTCGTCTTTTCTGTTTCGGGCAGTTTTTCAGTCAACGGATAATTTTTCTTTTCCCAGGCCTGGAATCCTCCATCGAGAACATAAGCCTTCTCATGTCCAAGGTATTTCAGCATCCACCAGAGTCGAGCTGCCATTGCAGTATTTTGGGCATCGTAGGCAACAACCGTTTTCGTTTCATCGACCCCAATCGACTCCAAGAAGTTTACGAATTGATTAAGCTCTGGTAACGGATGACGTCCGCCATGTTCATGAACGGTTCCAGATAAATGCTTCTCTAAATCCGCATAATGCGCGCCTGGAATATGCGCATCATGGTATTCTTCCTGACCTTGATCCTTATTGTCCAGGTAAAATCTGCAGTCTACCGGAATGACATTTTCATTTTCAAGATTCTCATACAACCAATCTACTGATACGATGTTCTTCATCATTTCACCTGCTCTCTTTCGTTTTCCTACATTGTATCGAATTGCGAGTATTGATGACAAATGGAGCGAGCTTCATTGACGTCGTAAACAGAAACAATTAAACTTCAGATAGATTCAGAATCGTTAATTGCTAAATAAAGAGAGGTCATATTTCAATGGAGCAATGGATCAATCCTAGAGTGAAAGACATACAAATTTCCGGTATCAGACAGTTCTTCAACAAGGTTTCATCCTATCCCGAGGCGATCTCACTGACGCTCGGACTTCCGGATTTCCCGACACCCGAACATGTGAAGGAAGCAGGTAAAACCGCAATTGATGCGAACAAAACGACATATACACATAATGCTGGGTCTATCGAATTGAGGAAGGCGATCCAACAATTTATTAAAGAAAAATACCATTTGGCATACAGTGCTGAAGAGGAAATCATTGCAACGAGCGGAGCAAGCGAGGCAATTGATATTTCCCTTCGGACGATTCTTGTGGAGGGAGATGAAGTGATTTTACCCGCTCCCGTCTATCCAGGGTATGAGCCTGTCATCCGTTTATGTGGTGCAAAGCCTGTCCATGTCGATACAAGAGATTCGGAATTCAAACTGACCGCATCCTTAATTGAAAAGCATCTTACTGAGAAGACGAAATGCGTAATCCTCCCCTACCCTTCCAATCCTACGGGTATGACGTTATCGCTAGAAGAATTGAAAGAGATTGCTGATCTCCTTCATGATAAAGACGTTTTCGTTTTATCTGATGAAATTTACAGTGAATTGACTTATGACCAGAGCCATCAGTCGATTGCGACTTACGAGGGGATGAAGGAAAAGACGATCGTCATCAACGGACTTTCGAAATCGCATTCCATGACAGGCTGGCGAATCGGATTCCTGCTTTCTGATGCTGTGATTTCCAAGCATATTTTGAAGGTCCATCAATACAATGTGACTTGTGTTTCATCGATTACCCAAGCAGCTGCAGTAGAAGCTTTAACCGCTGGAAAGGACGACGCGGCCCCGATGCGGAAGATTTATGAAGAACGGCTGGCCTATTCATGTAACCGGTTGGAGAAAATGGGTCTTGAAATCCATCGACCTGGAGGAGCGTTTTATTTGTTCCCATCTATCAAGGAATTTGGAATGGGCTCCTGGGATTTCGCTACACAATTGCTAGAGAAAGAACAGCTCGCTGTCGTACCTGGAATTGCATTCTCCGATTTAGGAGACGACTATATCCGAATTTCATATGCCTACCATATTGATCAACTTAAAGAAGGACTGGATCGTTTAGAACGATTCATTAAAAATCTAAAGAAAAAATAAACGAGCAGATTTCTGCTCGTTTTTTTATATATCGACATACTTCTTCAATAATTTGAAATAACCGTAACAAACGATATAGGCAAGTAAATATGAGACGAACGTCCAAGCAATGGTCCAGCCGTTATAGTAATGGACCATTCCGATCATTACACCTATAAATTCGATGACGGTTGTCAATAAGCTGAAGATCAGAATCCAAAAGGCGGGATTACGTCCTGTCCTTTTGATGAAGTAAAACAAATATGCAGTCAAGATTGGATATATGCCTAAATACATCGGCAACGCTGCAAACATCTCTATTTCGTTTTTCGGATCGATCCGCCAAAATTGAAAGTAGATGCCGAGAACATCAAAGGTAAATGCAACGACAGCAGCAAAGGGAGCCGTTAATAGAAAAATCCTCAAATCCTTCTTCAGCAAAAATAACGCTGCAATCCACGGTACCAATAATCCGAACAATGTATTGATGAACATTCTGCTCAACTCCTTATTAAAGGATTGAGCTTTTACCACTCTTTTTATTCCTGCAAGTGATAAATCTTGTCCAGTTGGGATTCCAAGCGATCCATCTGGACGAAACGTGCATCACGGATCATTTCCTTTCCTTCCACGAACAACAACAGGACCGGTACGGTGAAAATCGAAAAATGACCTGCAATATCTGGCACCTCATCAGCGTTCACATAGCCCATTTGCAGGGTTGCATATTGCATCAGCATCTCGCGGACCTGTGGAAGCAGGGCGTGACATACACTGCAATTCGTTCTTGAGATATACAGAAAAGCCATTTTATGTTCGTCAATGAATGCATTGACTTGATCGATCGACTTCAGTTCATTCATCTCTTTCAAGGGTATTTCCTCCTTCGTAAAAAAAGAGTGCGATGTTTTCCATCACACCCTCTTCAGGTTTATTGCTTTCTGCAATATTCTTCTACCATTTCCTTCGTAACATTCTTCCGCTGAGGTACGATACCTTTCCGGGCCAATTCATTGATTTGATCCGTAACTGCATTAATTTCATCAAGGGCATCTGCGAAGTCTTCTTTTTCCCTACATTTTTGCAGCGCGATTTCGATCCACTTTTCACGAGCAGCATCCAATTCAGAGAATCGGCGGACTCTATCATGTTGATCCTGGCTATGTTTTGAGATTTCCTGATGTACTGACATTGAGCAGCCTCCTTATCTTTTTTCCTTATCCATCAATTTCTTCACATGTTCTTTGGGTGTCCAACAATTGAACGTATAATCTGGTTTCGTCTCATAACCGAGTCGCTCACAATAATAGGAGATGGATCTCGGTCTCTTATCAACTCTGAAATGGACACATGTTGCACAGCAGTGAAAACGTTTGTCAGTCATGCTTGACCTGTGCCTCTTGATTAATGATACTTGTAAGTTCAGCTTCCATCTTTTGCATACGTTCCAACTGTTCCTTTGAACCGAATGATTCGAGCAATCCATTATAATATTGCTCTAACTCTGTTTGCAGCTGTTCTTTCAAATTGTCCAACTCTTCTACTAGCTTTTCTTGGTAAAAACCAGTGAATTTCTCAGTGTATTCGTCTACTAAGGATTGCATTTCTGGCTTGAAGGTCTCTGCAAGCTCTTCACGTAAGATGTCCCTTCCATTTCCTTCAAAGAATTGTTTCGGATTTTTGAAACGCTTTAACAACGGTACCATTTGAGCACGTGTCTGTTCAGACCATTGAGGTTCCACCTCTGGTGTATCAAGTCTCGTTTCTTCCAGCTCCATAAATTCATAACGGCATCGTTCAGCAGTGAATTCAGCTGCCATTTTGTAAAATTGAAGCCGCTGCTCATTGACACTTTTCTCTATACGGAGTGTCGTGGCTCTCAATTCCTGAGCAAGCTGGAACGCCATTGATTCCAACAATTCATCCAGGCATCGTTGGAGCTGTTCTTTCCCGATGTTTTTCTGCGAAAGGACCGACGGGTTGAAAGCGACTTTGAATTCATCATTGAAGGTAAGCATCAACCGCTGTACGACATAATGAAGAAGTTCTTTCGTTTCTTGAACAACAGCTTTTTCATAGGATTTGGTCGTACTTGCGTTAATTTGCTCTGTCAAGCGTGCCTGATCCGCCTTTAGCTTCTGCCTTTGAGCTGCTTGCTGCTCCGTATCAGCCTGCGCGTTTCGAATCCACTCTGTTAAGCGGTCCCTTCCTGCTTCAAGCAGTTGAGTAGCTTGTTGGCGTAATATTTCATCCCGTTCTTTGATCGTTGTGGTTTGGAACGCTTCAGCAAATGTACCGAACATCGATGCATCACCGATCTTGTTCCCTTGTCTTTCTAGAAGGGCCTCCTTACTGGATAATGCATACATTCTCGGATGCCGTATTCCATATGCATTGAGCTGTGATCTTACATATTCGACTACCGCTTCCCGCTCTTCGTCATCACTGGCCAAGTCAGCTGCATTGATAACGAAGTACATTTTGTCCATTGAAAATGTATCTTTCACTCGTCCTAATTGAATCAGGAAATCACGGTCAGCTTTTGAAAATGCATGATTGTAATAAGTAACGAATACGATCGCATCAGCATTTTTGATATATTCGAATGCAACAGATGTATGACGCGCATTAATGGAGTCCGCTCCAGGGGTATCAACGAGAGTAATCCCTTGGCGGGTAAGCTCACAGTCATAATAGAGCTCAACCGATTCCGTAAAGCATGCCTTGTCTTCCTGTGCGACAAAGGAAGCAAAGTTTTCATGATCGATGATCTGCTCCGAGCCTAGATAATCCTTCATCGACGGATAGCCTTTGGCGACAGCCTGCAGGAAGTTGTAATGAGGGTCAGGTTTTTCGGTATCAAGTCTTTGGATCAATTGGAGTGCATGTTCTATTGTTTCGCATTTCTCACCAAAACGCTGTAAAGAATGATTGACCTCTTCAAGTACGACCTCCTCTGACTTCATTTCGATCTTGACGGTTCCGTGCTTATCGTTTTCAGTCACAGGTAAAATCTTATTGATTGTCGCCGTCGTCGGATTTGGAGACACGGGGAGGACACTTTCCTTCAGCCATGCATTTGCAAAGGACGACTTCCCAGCACTGAAAGCACCGAACAACGCAATCGTATACTGGTTGTTTCTTATCTTCTCTGATCGTTCCGACATCCTTTTTGTCAAATCACGTAACGAATCCCAGCCTGAAAGAAGATCAGAAGCTCTATCAAGCTGAGATGCGGCTAGCTCTACATCACGATTTGAAACTGGCTCAGCCTGTGGAAGGCGATCAGCATCATCGGATGGTTGGAGAGAAGCTCGTTCTTCATGACCTTTTGCTTTTAACCAGTCCCCTTCCAATTCAGTGATTTGAAGCCGATCCTTGATCTCCTTCAACCATTCTTCAGCACCAGGAACCTTTTCAACCGCCTGTAGTATGGATTGAAGCGTTTCCCTCTCAGCTACGAATTTGTTCCTTTCAGCTTTGGCCGCTTCTGCTTCCTTGCGTTTTCCTTCAAGATTCTCGAGCTTTTCTAGCAGTTGCTGTTTCTGAGGCTCGATTTGTTCCTCCATGTATTTGTTCTTCATCGATTCAAACAAGGTAACAGCCGTTTTCCGATATCTTTTCTTCAAATCGTCTTCAACATCACGATTGTATTGAAGCACATAAGCTTCGTTAAAGGTCGCGCCCTTTTGATGAAGACGTCTTACGTCCTCTTCAGAAAATCGATGCTCCATTTCCAATATGTCGTTCTCGATTTGTGAGTCATGGACATTCAGCTTTTTCAATTGCTTTTGCAAGGCGTCCTTCAAATGCCACTCAAGCTCGGTTTTCGTCTTTTCATTGACAGCCTCAACAAATTGGCCGATACGTGCTTCGCGTTCCTCTTCCGTTTTCTTTCGGGAAAAGAGAATACCTACCTTGAAATCCTCCCGTAATGATTCCAATACGGCTCTTCCAAGTTCTCTTATTTCATAAGGTGCCACCCTGGCATTTTCAATCAATTTCTTCAGTTCTGTTTGAAATTCCTTTTCAACTGTCGAACCTTGTGCGTTGAGCTCCTGGATGGCTTGTTCTGTATCCTGGATGTCATTCAAGCTGTCATTGCCATCAAGTTGCGCGTTTTCGTCCACCGCATATTTATTTTCTAAATAATCGTTAATGATTTGAGAAGTCATTCGATCCATTGTTTGGTGAATGAAGGTGTGCTTATCCGTTTTGATCCTTTCTAACTCCTCTTGTAATCGAACCAATTGGTTTTCAGGATGGTTCTCACGTTTCAATGATGTAAAGAAGGTTGCTTTCGGATGTACACCCCATTGCTTGAATGCATCAATGGTCTGTTTTTTGTAATCGGCAAATGACAATTCGTCCTTATTATGCTTATCGATTTGATTAATGACGAGATAAACCTCTTTTCCGAGGTCCTGCATTTCCTTCGTGAAATTGAAATTCAATTCAGACTGGACATGATTGTAGTCCATAACATAGATCACGACATCAGCAAGATGTAGCATTGATTCAGTCGAAATCCGGTGTGCATCGTCTGTGGAATCGATTCCTGGTGTATCCATCAAGGTCGTGTCGTCCTGTAAGAATGGATGGTGTTTATAAATTTCGATGGTCTTTACCGCCTCACCGTCTTTAGAGGCTTTCTTTACTTCTTCCAGATTGATTTCTCCAGAATAGGATACCTTCGTGCCTTTCTGATCTGTGAGGACTACCTTTGGTTCCCCTTCCTTGATCGCGACGATATTGGCACTCGTCGGTATCGGTGAAGACGGAAGGAGATCATCTCCCATCAATTTATTGATCATGCTCGACTTTCCGGCGCTGAAATGGCCACAAAAAGCGACAGTCAATTCTTCTGAATCAGCTTTTTGGGCAAGCTGATGAATTTTATGTAGAAGGGCTTGATCCGCGTTGTTTTCAGATAAATGTCCTGCAAGCTGATACAACCGATCAATCCAATGAATCTTTTTGTTCTGTTCATTCGTTGTCATGTTATACACCTGATTTTTTCTTGTTTTAATCTTACTTTATCATATTTGCCAACTTCTGTGCGTCACTTTAAGATCATTGTGTTTTTTTCGATATAAAGAAAGGGAATGACATTGGATAGGTTGATATTGGTAACACTGAAAATAGCAAAATGACTTGTCAGAATTTGATGGGAGAGGAGAGTTAGTATGGAATCACAATTTGAACTGGTCTTATTATTATTAGCGATTGCCGCTGGAATTACTGCTGTTGCGAAAAAATGGAACCAGCCGTATCCGATCGCCCTCGTCGTCATCGGTGTCGTGATTGGGATTATGCCATATAGCGGGTTGGAAGAGTTGAAGGAAACCTTTGCAGAAGACGAATTTTTTCATTTTGCAATCATATCAATTTTCCTTCCAACCCTGCTAGGTGAAGCGACGCTGAACCTGCCCTTTTCACATTTGAAGGAGAACAAGCTCCCGATTTTGTTGCTGGCCGTTGTCGGAACATTCATTACGTTCGTGACAGCAGGATGGATGACCGCTTTGTTCCTCGGATTATCAATTCAGGCAGCGCTGGTCTTTGCTGCCTTGATGGCCCCTACAGACCCGATCAGTGTCTTGTCCATTTTCAAATCAATGGGCGTTAACCATCGGATTTCAACTGTGATGGAAGGAGAAAGTCTTATCAATGACGGACTTGCTGTCGTCCTGTTCACGATTGCAGCCTACCAATTTGATGCGATATTGGATGCGGGAGCAGGCGGAATCGGTATCGCCCTAGGTGAATTCCTGAAGGTCGTACTCGGTGGTTTACTCGTGGGAGGTGCATTCGGTTACTTCTTCTCACGCCTTACAACATTCTTTGATGATTATCCATTGGAAATCGTCTTTTCCATGCTTTTGTTCTACGGATCTTTTTTCGTAGCAGAAGCCTTTCACGTTTCAGGCGTAATTGCTGTTGTTATCAGCGGTATCATTTTTGGTAACTTCGGGAAAAAGATCGGTATGAGCCCGACAACGAGCTTAAGTATCCGGACCTTTTGGGCTGTCGCTTCTCTTGTGGCGAACACTCTCGTCTTCCTGCTTGTCGGTTTGGAAATCACGAGAATATTCGATGCGGTAAACTGGCTTCAAGTTCTTGCCGCAATCGGGATCGTTGTGGTGGCACGAAGCATCGCTGTCTATACATCCATTGGTTTTATCCGATCATTACCCAAGAAGTGGAAGCATATCTTCAACTGGGGTGGTCTGAAGGGTTCTTTATCTTTAGCGCTTGCTCTCAGTCTTCCAATCGACTTTCCCTTCCGTGAGGAGATTTTGATGCTTGCATTTGGGGTCGTCTTCTTCTCGCTAATCGTACAAGGATTGACGATCAAACCGCTCGTGGCACTTTTAGGTGAAAAAGCGACCAAGGATGAGAAGCTGGAATACGACCGGATTCAAAGCAGAATTTACCGCTATCACTCAGGACGTAAACAACTTGAGAAAATGACAGCGGAAGGAACGTTATCATCAATCGTCTTCAACCGACTGGTCAATCAATACGATGAAGAATTAAAAGAATTGAATGAGCGTCTTGAAAGCCTTTATGAAAAAGAGCCAGAATTAAGGAAAGAATCGACGGCTCGTGCAATCCGTCAAGCCTTATACGCAGAACATGAAGCACTTGAACAGTTGGAAAGCAGACATCTCATATCTGATCAAGTGACAGAAGAAGAGAAACGGTTCATCCGTGACCTACTCGAACGGGAAAATATGGGGGACCAAGTCGCTCTCCATAAAACAGAAAGTGAATGAACGATGAACGGACTGAGAGTGATCACTGATCACCCCTCAGTCCGTGTCTTTTTCAAGCTTTATTTCATTTGGTTAATCATTATTATGGGGTGATCAGCAACGATCCCTCTGATCAAAGAAATACGCCATGTAAATTTCATCTTCAAATTCACCTTTAATACATAGCTGGTCTTTCTGGGTCCCTTCATACACGAAACCGTAGCGTTCATACAATTTTGAAGCAATCGGATTGTTTGAAAAGACTGTCAGCCAAATCTTATGAAGATTTTCTTTCCGGCCCCAATCGAGTGTATAGGCCATGATTTTCGTCCCAATTCCCTTCCCTTGCGCATCTTCGGTCACCCAGGTACGGAAAACACCGCAGTGGCGTTTCATTTCGAGCTCGCCTCTCATCACACGGGCGATGCCCACAATCTTACCTTCAGCCTCAACAACGGAATACATGTTGTTTGAAAGCTTCATATCAGTGATGAATGCTTTTTCTTCCTCAAGCGAACGTGTCTCTTCCTTTTGGATGAACGAACGGGTACTAACAATCGATTCAGCAGCACTGATGATTTGCTCGGCATCACGTATATCCGCGGGGCGAATGGTGACATCTGTTCCATCCTTCGCTTCGAATGTATAAATGTGTGGTTCACGTTTCAACGTCACACATCATCCCTCCTGTACACATTACTAAAAGTAGTGTGTCTCAATTTGGAGGGAGTCATGAATCGTCAGCCAACCATATGAATAATTCTTTTGAAATCGTTTGGCTGTCGCTGATCCTGGATTATAAAGTGTTATCCCATCCACCTCTTCATGATGAGGAATATGGGAATGTCCAAACACAATGACATCTACTGCCTCGCCTTCGAATGAACGCAAAGCCCGTTCCGGTGTGCTTTTTCCCTTTCCGAGATGACCATGGACGAGTCCGATCCGAAAACCTTCTATTTCCACAACTTTCTTATCCGGAAGCTTTTCCTGCAGTTCCTCGGAATCAACATTCCCATATACAGCTTCGACTGGAGCAAACTTCATCAAGTCTTCCACTACACTTGATTCAATGAAATCTCCTGCATGTAAGATCAGATCTGCTTTTTCCATCTCTGTTAAAAGAACTTCTGGGAAAAGTTTCCCAGAAGTTCGTATATGCGTATCCGCTAACAGGAGGATTTTTTTCATGAAGCATCACTTCCTGTTTTACTTAAATTTTCTTATTTCACCCGTTGCTTGTAAGAACGGTGAGAACGGTTTTGTCGACTTCCACCAGAACGGTTGTTTTGAGGTCGGTTGCCGCCTCCACGCTTTGGAGGACGTCCACCTTTCCCTTTATTGTTTTTGTTGAATGGTCGACCGCCGCCACCTTTGTTGGATTTTTTCTTGGAATCCAATGGTTTGATTGGTGTAATATCAACTGGTGTCTTATCCGGTTCTTTCGTATATCCTTTAAGCGCTGCTGCAACCAAGTCGCGTGGGTTGTATTGTGCAAGCAACTCATCTGCGACACTATAATAAGACTCCAGATCTTCATTTTTGATGGAATTCGTCAATTGGTCCGCAGCCATACGCTGTTGACCTTCCAATGCATCATCCGTCGTCGGAATCGTCATCTGTTCCATTCTTTTCTTCGTGATTTGTTCAATTGTCTTCAAGTGATCGAATTCACGGGATGTCATGAACGTAATGGCAATTCCTGTTTTTCCAGCACGACCTGTACGTCCGATCCGGTGTACATAGCTTTCTGGATCTTGAGGAATATCGAAGTTGTATACGTGTGTAACACCACTGATATCAATTCCACGAGCAGCAACATCTGTTGCAACGAGGATGTCCACCCGGCCAGTACGGAACTTCTTCATAACGCGGTCACGTTTTTGCTGCGAGAGATCGCCATGGATTCCGTCTGCTGAATAACCACGTTTGTTCAATGCATCCGTCACTTCGTCTACACGTTTCTTCGTACGGCCGAAAATGATGGCAAGTTCTGGTGCCTGAATATCGAGTAATCGGCATAGGACATCGAACTTTTCCTTTTCATGAACTTTCACATACCGCTGGTCGATTTTCGTAACGGTCATCTCACTCGCTTTTACGCGGATAATTTCCCGGTCTTCCTTCATGAACTGGTTCGCAAGGGATTGAATTGCTTTTGGCATTGTTGCTGAGAACAGCATCGTTTGGTGTTCTTCAGGGATTTGACCAAGAATCGCTTTGATGTCGTCAATGAATCCCATGTTCAACATTTCATCCGCTTCGTCTAGAATGACGGTTTTCAATTCACCTAATCGAATCGTTTTTCGATTCAAGTGATCCAATAAACGTCCTGGTGTACCAACGAGGATTTGCGGACGTTTTTTCAATGCTTTGATCTGCAATCCAATATGCTGTCCGCCATAGATCGGCAATGTGCGGATGCGTTTGTGATGCCCGATCTTGTTCAATTCTTCTGCGACCTGGATCGCCAACTCACGCGTCGGTGTTACAATCAACGCTTGAACACCTGTTTGATCCTTGTCGATTTTTTCGATCATCGGAATTCCGAATGCTGCAGTCTTCCCTGTTCCGGTCTGCGCTTGACCAATCAAGTCTTTTCCTTTAAGCGCGACTGGAATCGCATCTCTTTGGATCGGGGTTGGTTCTTCGAATCCCATGTCATTAATTGCTTTCAATGTACGTGCTTCAATTCCTAAATCTTTAAATGTTGTCAAATCATCTAACTCCTTTTTAATTGAAGGCAGCGTTAGCATGTAAAAAGTAAGTGACGTTCGGCTCAACTCAAACGTCATCCGATTTTCATTCCCCCGTTTAAGAGGTGTCATTATACGAATCTATATGAACTCATGTCCATTCGAGTGACTAACATTGCCTTGCTTAGTACCTTTGCTCTTATTATTGAAAGTTCCACTGTTTTCAATTCCGTAAACAATTGGAGATTCAAGACATACAAAAGCACTTCCCGGTTCCGGAAGTGCCTCACCATGTTTACGTTCATTATATGAGCTACCGGTTATTCATTCAGATTAAAATATATCATGGTTGTATCAGAAAAACAAGAAATCAATTTTCAACACTTTGCACTTCATGGATACGGAGATTGAATTTTTCCTGCAATCGTTTCGTTATTGGACCAGGCTTACCGTCTTGGACAGGTTTACCATCGATGGTGACGACAGGAGTGATTTCCATTGTTGTACTTGTAATCATCACTTCATCTGCATTCAATAAATCATCCATTCCAAATTTCTTTTCAACGACATTGAGCTGGGATTCTTCAGCAATCTTGAACAAAACATTGCGTGTTATTCCATTCAATATCAGGTTATCCGCGGGATGAGTCACCAATTCACCCTCTTTTACAATGAAGACGTTGGATGAACTTCCTTCCGTGACGATCCCGTCCCGTATTAGAATCGCTTCATCACACCCTGCATCCTTCGCTTTTTGTTTACTCAACACATTCCCCAACAGGTTCAGACTCTTGATGTCACATCTCAACCAACGAATGTCCTCTGTCGTGATGACCCCGATGCCGTCCGCCATTTTTTGATAAGGTCTTGGAGCCTCTTTCGTATAAGCGATAAGAACACCGTCCGCGTGATCCGGGAAGTGGTGTGTCCTTTCTGCAACCCCTCTTGTCACCTGCAAATAAACTTGTCCGTCTTTTACATTGTTAACAGCTGCAAGATCCTCTAAACGCTTTTTCAACAAATCTTTTGCGTAGGGCAGGCTCATCTGAAGTTCCCTTGCACTTCTTTCTAGACGTGTCAAATGTTCATCCATACCGAAAAAACAACCGTTGTAAATACGGATCACCTCATAGATGCCGTCCCCGAATTGGTAGCCCCGATCTTCCATTCCGATATGTAATTCCTTCTGTTCCATCAACTTGTCTTGTACTAATATCATCGTGTTCCCCTCCGTTTTTTCTAAAGTATAAAATGCAATTGAATCCGCAAGCTATAAAAGTTCACATCATAAAGGACTTAGGT
The DNA here is from genome assembly GCF_040126055.1 of Pseudalkalibacillus sp. SCS-8. Classification (NCBI taxonomy): domain Bacteria; kingdom Bacillati; phylum Bacillota; class Bacilli; order Caryophanales; family Fictibacillaceae; genus Pseudalkalibacillus; species Pseudalkalibacillus nanhaiensis. Next base: position 1,752,904 of record NZ_CP143541.1, on the reverse strand, counting down.
GATTTACATGGACGGAAATTGGATATCCATCATCCCCTTCTTAGTAGTCATTCCCATAGCCATGCTTACGAAACAAGTACTACCAGGTATCCTTGTCGGTCTGATTGCGGGTGCTTATTTGAGTAATCCTTCTCCGATCGGCGGTATAGAAACGATGCTTACTTATCTTGTAACCGCACTGGTTGATAAGAACAACATCAAAATCATCGTTTTCCTTTATGTTTTTTCTGGTCTTGTCGGTATGATCAAAATCGCCGGAGGGATCAAGGGCTTTGTTGAAGCTGCTTCGGAAAGAGTCGATACGAAAAAGGAAGCTATACTCCTAACATATGTCTCAACACTCGGAACATTCAGTGCTCCAAGTTTCCGATTCGTCACAATCGGCCCGATCATGCGGGCATTGATGAAACGTGTGAGTATGACTAAGAAAGAATTAGGCTTTGTCATTGAAACCACCACAACTCCAATCATTGTGTTGATTCCGATTGCGACCGCATTTGTCGGTTATATGGTTTCAGTCATTGAGCTCGGTCTTCATAATCAAAATTTAGAAGGAGATCCATACAGACTGTTCATCCAAAGTATACCCTTCAATTTCTTTGCCATCTCAATCTTCCTCGTAGGGATCTATCTTAGTTTCTTTCATCATTCTTCTGATGGAGAACAAGAGGAGCCTTCCGATGAGAAGGACGAAGATGATTGGCATAATTGTGATCCAGCAGTTTCACTCGACCTTCCGTCAAAACCATTGAATTTATTGCTTCCTCTATTCGTCGTCATCATCCTAACGCTAGCTCTAACCTGGTATGATGGGGCTCAAAAAGGCTTTGGTTTTTTCCAAGCATTTATCAAGGCGAACGTTTTAGATGCGATGGTCATCGCCTTGTTGATTACGACGTTATTGACAGTCCTCTTCTACCTTTTTCAGAATTTCGAATTAAAGATGTTGATTGAAAGCTTCGTTTTCGGAGGTAACAATCTGATGTCCGTCATTCTGCTGCTTTCAATCATTTGGGGACTTGCATCTGTTACTGAGGATCTCGGTTTTTCAGCATTCATCACTGAAAATGCTTCCTGGATACCAGCCATACTTGTCCCGCCGATCCTTTTCCTATTTGGATCAGCTGTCTCCTATTTCATCGGTTCAGCCTGGGGGACGTGGGGTATCATCATGCCCTTGGGGATTTCGATGGCCTCCATGGCAGATGTTTCATTACCACTCGTAATCGGAGCAGTATTTGCAAGTGGAACCTTCGGATCGTTCGCGTCCCCGTTGAGTGATGATATCAATACGATCAGTCGAATCTTAAACCTTCAAGTAATGGAATACGCAAGGTTCAAGCTTAAAGCCGCGTTGATCGCAGTAGGGATATCCGCTATTTTATATTTCGGTATCACCTTCATTATGTAAAGAGGAGGATCAGTCCTCCTCTGGCAATTGTACATAATCCTGGATACGGTTCGCCATTTTACTGTACCCTTTTTGGTTCGGGTGCAATTTATCATTGGAGAAGAGCGCGTCGCTATCCTCATCGGTGAAAAGGTCGTCGATCGGGATGTAATACGTCTTTTCGTTAATTTCTGCAACCATTTCGGCCGTATCGTTCCATTCTCCAATCACCCCATCGATCTCCTTTATATCCTGGAAGAAGTTATGGAAAGGATTGAATAACCCGATCAAGTAAATATTTGCATCGGGATTCAATGTCCTGATCGTCTGAACAATAACGAACAGGTTCTTCCGATACCGCTCCTTCCCTGTTTCAAACAAGTCCATATTCAAACTGAAGAAATTGTATTCAATAATGTTCAGGATGTCATTACCACCGATCGTGATGAAGACATGATCCGCACTTTTGATGTGCTCCTGGACATTTTCTTTATCGACTTTTTTGACCAGCTTTTCGCTAGGCAGACCGTGGATGCCGAAATTCTTCATGCTGACAGGGTCTTCTGAATTCTCTTGAATGTATTGTGAAACGGGGTGGATATAACCACCTTTCGTTTTATCACCAGAACCTTTCGTCAAGGAATCCCCTAATCCGACGATATGGATATCCTCAATGACCGCCTCCGTTACTTCCTCACTCTTATCATCTTTCTTACCCTTCTTTTCACCTTCGTCATTCTGCTTTTCGTCATCTTTGGTTTTTTCTTCTTCATCGTTGGAGGGTTCAGTGACAATCGGTCCGATAACCGGGTCAGACTCAGGCTGGTCCTGAATTTGATTCGTCGTAAGAAGAAAACCAATCATAACGATTAGTGGGATGAGGATCAGGTATATCCACTTGTATTTTTTCATTATATCCCCTCAATCTAGGTCAATCTACCACTATTGTAATATAAAATAGGCCCACACTTGCATATGAGTTGCAATCCTAAGTACGTGTTGATACATTGAATTCAACTTATATGTTCTATGAGTAAGTCCGCAATAGAGAATAGGAGGATCGGTTATGGAATTCTCGATAACGAAACCAGCAGTGCAATGGTTCATCAATGAACTCGATCTATCAGAGGGCGATCATGTCAGATTCTTCGCACGGGTCGGAGGGTGTAGTACCGTCCAATCTGGATATTCACTCGGTATTTCAAAAGAGTCCCCATTTGAACCAGCAAAGACGTTTGAATCTGATGGGATCACGTTCTTCATTGAAGAAAAGGACATCTGGTATTTTGATGATCATGACCTTAAAATCAAATACAGCCGTAAATATGATGAAATCTCTTTCGAGTATTCTGGACAAGATCATGATTGATGTTAAAAACACAGGGTGAAATCCTGTGTTTTTTTTATTCGTTTCCTACTCTTTTATCCAAATTGAACCGTTGGATCTGTTCAAACTGTCCTTCAGCTCGTAAAATCGCCAATTGCCGTTCACCGAGAAGGTCGTAATGGGGATAACCGGAATGGTGATCGATCCATTCCTTCCTCAAGCCATGTGATTTTCCCCATTCAATCAATTTATCAAGATCGTTGCACCCAACCTTCGTCACTGTTTCATATTCGGGGAATCTTGGATCAATCCAATAATGAGTCAGAAAAGCGATTTCATTCTGTTCAGCCTTTCGTTTCCATGCTTCCAATTCTGTACGCCTGATCCCAAATGCCATATGGTCCTTATCCCTTCGATTTCCCTTTCACTGCCTTCGTATAAGCCTTATGCCACTCTGGGAGCACCTTCTTCATGATAAGTGGTTTGAACGAATCTTTATCAACCAGGACGTGTGTGGAATACCCAGTAATGCAGAGCTCATCGCTCTCATTATAGATGGCATACCCATAGATCGCCCTTACGCCTGAATATTCTTCCAACCATGTTTTTATCCGAGCGGTCTCCCCATATCGGAAAGGTTTTTTATACGAAATGGAAATGTCAGTGACGGGTGCGAGGACACCGTCTTCCTCCATCTGTGCATAACTGAACCCCAGGTCTTTTATGAATTGGGTGCGACCTACTTCAAACCAGACGAGGTACGTTGCATGATGCACAACACCCATCTGATCTGTCTCTGCATACCTTACTTCTATTTCAGTGTTTGTTACTGTCATGAAATCATTCCTTATTCCATCAATTGTATCGCTTGTTTGAAGTCTTTTTTCTCCAAGCGGTTCAAAGATTGTTCATCTGGAGTCAATGCTTCATGCATCACCCGTTGCGCTTGGAGCTGGATCGTCAAATCGATCAAATCGGTTGCGAAGCGTCCATTTCCGTCAATGTGGATATCAGTGAGCGATTCCTCCAAATAAGAAACCGTATCTTCCCCCCATACATAACCGTACTTCTGAGAATGCCTCTTCATGATTTCAATCAGCTCAGCTACTGAATAATCCTCAAAATGGAAAAATTTCTTGAATCTCGAAGAAAGCCCTGGGTTACTATTTAGGAGCTGTTTCGTCTCTTCCGGATAGCCCGCAAGGATAACGACGAGGTTTTCGTTATGCTTGGTCATCTCTTCCACTAAGGTATTAATCGCTTCCTTGCCGAAATCCGCACCTTGACGATTATACAAAGCATACGCTTCATCAATGAAAAGAACGCCTCCAAGCGCCTCCCGTACCTTTTTCCTCGTTTTGATTGCAGTTTGTCCCGTATAGCCAGCAACAAGATCCGATCTTCCAACCACAATCAAGTGACCACGTTTCAAGAAGCCCTTTTTCTTAAGCAAATTCGCATAAATTGATGCTACCGTCGTTTTCCCTGTACCCGGATTTCCAACAAATACAGAATGGAGCTGGATGGGTACGGTAGGTAATCCCTTGTCACGACGTAATTGCTGGACCTCAATAAATGCGCTTAGAGATTCCATTTCATTTTTTATTTTGTCCATCCCTACAAGCTGCTTCAGCTGCTCATCCGGATCTTCATCAAAGGTAGGCTCCTGTAATTTCACATCCTCTTTTGCAATCGTCGTGAAATCCTCAGTCGTTGCATCCTCTACCGTTTCAATGTTCGCCCCTTTTTGGAAGATGACATCCAGAACCAAGTTCCGTACTGTCCTGGCATTACCGAACGAATCATCCACACGGGCATAATCAATTTTTTCCTCTAACCGTAGAAGTGCATCCTCTGTGAAGGTGTAATCATTTTCAAATGCCACCTTCTCAGCAATCTGAAGCAATTCTTCATTCGAGTATTGTGGAAGGTAAATATGATTGCTTTCTGGAAAGCGACTTTGCAGTCCTGGATTCATTTGAAGAAACTGTCTCATTTCTTCCGGGTATCCCGCGAGGATTACAGCAAATTTTCCTGCATACTCACTGCTCGTCATCGCTGAAACCAATGTATCAATAGCGGTTTGCCCATAGTCATTACCTGATGAACCTTCTCGTTTCAAGGTGTATGCCTCATCAATGAACAGGACACCTCCAACAGCCTGTTGAATCACTTTCATCGTATTTTCTTCTGTTTGACCGACATATCCACCCACAAGCTGTGAACGATCAACTTCAGTCACCTTACTGTTCGGAAGGATTCCGAGATCATGATACAATGCTGCCAACAACCTCGCAATCGTCGTTTTACCTGTGCCTGGATGTCCTGTCAGAACCATATTCAGACTCAATTCATCCTTCATTTGATAGCCATGTTGCTGCCGATGCTTTTGGAATTGCAAGAATTGGTATAGCTTATGGACCCGTTCTTTCACTTCTTCCATACCGATCATTTCGTTCAACTGCATTAAAGCAGTGCTACCTTGCTTTTGTTCTTGTTCCTCATTCATCCATTCACTTTGAATCGAGCGGATCTCTGTGATTCTTTCCTTCATTTCTGTCTGAAGGGCAGATGGATGGAAGGATCCGGATAACGAGGACCTGTATTCCTCTGTCACCTCACGAAGACGACGGAAAACATGGAATACGTGTTCAATCTCTCCATATCTCGAATTCATCCAATCCATACGGTCGACATCACCAATCACCTTTGCTGAAACGAGGGCTTGATTGGCGAGAGCCACTATTTCCTCTTCGTTTTCAAGGACAGTGTTTGCCGTTTGAATAAGGTCCTCTGCAGCCTTACGCTTAGCAGGCACGTTATCCGTTTCTCTTATAACAGGTAATTCCATCTTTTCAAACCATCGTCTCAGTTTCATGGTATAAACCGAGTAAACGACATCATTCACAAGTGTGTCCTGTCGGGCATGCGACAATGCGATTTCAACCCGATGCTTTATGGCATCATCGATCTCATGCCTTCGATCCACTCTCACCTTGACGATCATGGCGTTCAATTTTCCGATTAATTCATAAGCTTCTTCCGCAGAAAACGCTTGTTCCACGTATTGAAGCTGTTTTAATAGATCGATCTCTACATTCGGAGGATAAACGTCCTTCTTGTTTAGAGCATCGATCCAGTCCGTTATTTTATTCTTTCGGTCTCGATGTGCATTCTTCATGTTTGTTCACCACCTGCAATTCCCAATCGGTCCCATTATATCACATTCACTCCCCTTCCTTCCGTACTTAGGCTTCCTGAAAATACAACAGACTGACCCGAATCGGATCAGTCTGTTCAAGGATGTCTATTATGAGGTTTGAAGCATGAACGGTGTCGTATGCTCAACTGAAGTTTCACACGCTTCTTTCATGTTTTTCCAGAAGGAGACGATTGATTGATCTTCTTCTTCAGCCATCGTCAACTCCAACCACCCGAGCTCTTCAAGCAAACGGACGGATGAGCCGATCCATATTTTCTTACTTCCAATCGTCATGTAAAAAGGATCCTCAAACCGGAAAGGTAAATAGATTCCGGTACTGTTCGGATGTAGGATAATATGTTGATATATCGTTCCTTTTGTCAATTTCGCATATAAAAGCAGTACACCATCATTTTTGGCTGTCTTTTTCTTAAAATTCTTCAATGTTTCTAGATCCCCAAGCTCAATGCTCGTAATCGGATGATCCCAGTTCAATTGTTCCTTGAACGGAATGAGATGCCCGAGACGCTGCATATGAATTTCGAGCTTTCGATAGAATGGATCGTTTTTATCTCTGTTTGTCACTTCAAGTGGTTGAATCATTGCTTGAACTGTCATTTCTTCCATTCCTCCCCGTCGTACATCCATAGGGTTCGAATGTTAACCGTATTTCAAGAGGGCTTTTGACCATCTTTTTTACCCTGTTTTATCCAGATCCTTGGACTAATCAGGATCCATGAAAATGAAAAAGCATGTAGCGTAAAAGCCACATACTCTTCACTTAACCCTTTGGAGGGACATAATCCGGTTGTTCATCGGATTTATTGCTCATCTGTTTCCCTTTGTTTCCACCAGCAGCCTTTTGTTGCGTGCCGATGTGGTTGGGTACGAAATCCTTCGGGTGACGTTTCGGATTACTCATTTCATCAGCTCCCTTCCTACATAGGCTTCCCATTTTCCTTGAGGGCTTACGTTAATCTGCGAAAAAAAAGAAAACAGGTTTTCCTGTTTTCAATTGTTCTTCATATGCCGATTTTCTAATCTGATTTCAATCTGTTCCATAGCTTCTTGATCTTTCAGCAGCTCGCGCTTATTCTCCAGAACGAGTTCTTTGAATGATCGTTTATTGCCCTTACGCATATGTACCCTCCTCGCACAATGATCTCTATGATCATTCTTCCCAGTTCCAAATCTTTTTATTCAAATTATCTGAAAGTTTATAGGATGTGCGAAAATTCAGGGTTACCGGGACTTGTGAATCACCTTTTTACAGGTCGGAAGCCAGCATCTTTCGCTTCCTCAATCGTACAGAAGATTTGTTCAGGCTTTGTTACCTCGTACGATGAACCACCTGGGAGGTGATAGATCTTCTCTCCGCTTGAGTTGATATTTCCTTTGATTTTACACTGTGATGGATCGTTTTCATTAGTGTTTTCAGTGGTCTGAAATCCTTCGTCAGTTACATAATCCTCTATACTCCATATTCCAACTTTTTTCTTTTGAGCTTCTCTCTGGATTTCCTGGAACCGATCAACATACTTCGTGTTTGGCGGAAAGATATATGGGACACGAGCTAATCCCTTACGAAGTAATTGTTCATTCAGCATTTCACCTTCTGCATCATATGCATATGCAAGAATCCGACCATACTTATCACGCTCCGATACATCCAATTCCAAACGTACATATTCTCCGGATAACTTATCTTTCATAAAATCACTTGCTTCTTTTCCAAAAGGCTGTTCAGGCTTTCTTGGATGGACCGTTTCAGGTGTATCAATCAACAGAAGACGAATGGTTTCTTCTTTTCCTTCATAATTCACTTTGAACGTATCACCATCGATGACCTTCGTTACTTCATAGGTATCGGGGCTTTCATGACCGGCACATCCAGCAAGCGCGAAAATGAACAATACGAGACTTAAGGTGACTCTCTTCACAGAAATTCCACTCCTCTATGTATGAAAAAAGCAGCTCCTTTGTGGAGCTGCTCGTCTTGTTGACATTTAAGCGTTTTGAAGTTTGTTACGGAGAACCATTTGAAGGATACCACCGTGACGGTAGTAGTCGATTTCAACTTCACTGTCGAATCGAGCAACAACTTCAAATTCTTTCTTGTTCCCTTCTTCATCTGTTGCAGTCACTTTCAACAATTGACGTGGCTTCACATTCTCATCAATGTCGACATCGAATGTTTCTTTTCCTGTCAATCCAAGTGATTCAGCACTGTCTCCATCCTTGAATTGAAGCGGTAATACACCCATCAATACAAGGTTACTTCTGTGGATACGCTCGAAGCTTTCCGCGATGACTGTCTTGATGCCAAGAAGGTTTGTACCTTTCGCAGCCCAGTCACGGGAGCTTCCCATTCCGTAATCCTTACCAGCTAGTACGGCAAGTCCAGTACCATCCTGTTGATACTTCATGCAAGCATCGTAGATGTACATGACTTCTTCTGTCGGCCAGTAAGTCGTCCATCCACCCTCTGTTCCAGGGGCGATTTGGTTACGGATACGGATGTTTGCAAACGTACCACGCATCATAACTTCATGGTTACCACGACGAGAACCGTATGAGTTGAATTCGGAAGGCTTGACGCCGTTATCCATCAAGTATTTACCTGCAGGGCTGTCTTTTGCGATCGCCCCTGCCGGAGAGATGTGGTCCGTTGTGACAGAGTCACCGAACTTACCTACAACGCGCATGTTATTGAGACTTTCAATCTTGCCAGGCTCTTTAGACAAGCCTTGGAAGAATGGTGGGTTTTGGATGTACGTAGAGTCGTCATCCCAGCTATATAGCTCTTCTTCAGTCGTATCGAGATCGTTCCACTCTTCGTTATCATCGAATACGCGCTCATATTCTTTCTTGAACAGTTCAGGCTTAACAGCGTCATCCATCGCTTCCTTGATTTCAGCAGTAGTTGGCCATAGATCCTTGAAGTACACGTCATTTCCGTCTTTATCTTTACCGAATGAATCCTTTTGAAGATCGAAGTTGACGGAACCAGCCAAAGCATAAGCGACAACAAGTGGCGGTGAAGCCAAGTAGTTCGCTTTTACAAGCGGGTGGATACGTCCTTCGAAGTTACGGTTACCAGATAGGACAGAAGATACGATAAGATCGCTTTCAGCAATTGCTTCTTCGATTTCTTCAGCCAATGGACCGGAGTTACCGATACATGTCGTACAGCCGTAACCAACGAGGTTGAATCCGAGCTTTTCCATGTAAGGCATTAAACCGGATTCTTCAAGGTAACCTGTAACAACCTTGGATCCTGGCGCCAAGCTTGTTTTCACATACTCAGGAACTTCGAGGCCTTTCTCAACCGCTTTTTTCGCGATGAGTCCAGCTCCGAGCATAACACTAGGATTGGACGTGTTCGTACAACTTGTAATTGCAGCGATCGCTAGGTCTCCAGTCTTCATGTTGGAAACTTTACCGTTCGGGTGCTTGATTTCAACGGACTTGTTGATTTCGTCTTTTTCTAAACCGAATCCGCTGTTTCCAGCTGGTGCAACCAATGCACGGTTGAACGCATCTTTCATTTCAGAAAGTGGAATCAAATCTTGCGGACGTTTCGGTCCAGATAGGTTCGGCTCAAGCTCAGAAAGGTTCAATTCAACAACATCTGTGAACTCTGGATCAGCTGTTCCAGGTGTGTAGAACATTCCATTTGCTTTTGTATACTTCTCAACCAGCTCGACTTGTTCTGGAGAGCGTCCAGTCAAACGCATGTAGTTCAAGGTTTCATCGTCAACCGGGAAGAATCCGCAAGTTGCACCGTACTCAGGCGCCATGTTGGAAATCGTCGCACGGTCAGCAAGCGTCATATCTGCAAGGCCTGGTCCGAAGAATTCGACGAACTTACCGACAACGTTTTTCTTACGAAGAACTTGCGTCACTTTCAATGCAAGGTCTGTTGCTGTCGTTCCTTCAGGCATTTCACCAGTCAATTTCACACCGATGACTTCCGGTACCGGGAAGTAAGATGGCTGGCCAAGCATTCCTGCTTCCGCTTCAATTCCACCTACACCCCAGCCAAGTACACCGATTCCGTTGATCATTGTCGTATGGGAATCTGTACCGACTAGAGAATCCGGATATGCTACTGTTTCTCCATCTGCCTCGTGAGCACCAACAACAGAGGCTAAGTATTCAAGGTTTACCTGGTGTACGATACCTGTTGCAGGTGGTACAGCACGGTAGTTGTCGAAGGACGTTTGTGCCCAACGCAAGAATTTGTAACGCTCAAGGTTACGTTCGAATTCACGTTTCATGTTGAATTTCAACGCATCGTCCGTTCCGTGCTTATCAACTTGTACAGAGTGGTCGATGACAAGATCAACTGGAATTTCAGGGTTGATCTGATCTGGTGACCCACCCATATCCGCCATTGCCTTACGTAATGATGCCAGGTCAACAACAGCTGGAACACCTGTGAAGTCTTGTAGAATGACACGGGAAGGTTTGAAAGGTACATCAATGTCTTTAACGTCCTTTGTTCCCCACTTCGCAAGGTTTTCAATGTGTTCTTTGTCAATTACTCTACCGTCATATTGACGTAAAACAGATTCTAACAATACCTTAACAGAATAAGGTAGACGGGATGTGTTTCCGACTCCCGCTTGGTCAAGCGCTTTCAAGTCATAATAATGATACGTCTTTCCGTTCGCATCAAATGTCTTTTTTGCATTATAAACATCGTTTGTGCTCATGCAAAAAACCTCCTTCTCCTATCCATGATACATCAATTACTGGAATGCTGTCGAAAGATTACTGTTTGTGTTTCTATTGGTTTTATCCTTCCTTCTACACTAGTGTAGTATAGACCACTATATAAGTAAATTTCAATATTTTTATGTATGTTCATAAGTTTTTCTTATGCCCATGTGTTTTCAAGAATTTCACTATGTATGTGTTCAATGCTTTGGAAACACACTAAATTCGTGGAGGTGAAATCCATTGGCTAAACCAAAAAGAGGTAAAGTGAACCCAGCAACTTCAGATAAACAAGCGATTCAACAGCCTACCGGGTTCGACCATGAGTTCGCTAATGAACCTTTGACAGAAGCTGAACGTCAAAACAATAAAAAACGCAAAAAAAATCAATGAAAAAACGAAGGGGTGTCATCATTTGGAATGACAACCCTTCCTCTTTTTATCAATATAGGTCTTTACGTAAATTGTACAGATCTTCCTGGTATTGACGCAATTGTGCACGTTGGTGTTCACTTGCGACTTCCAATGCATTATCAATCTGCTGTAGCGCTTCATTCAATTCTTGGGTAAACATTTGCTCTTTTGCTGCAAAATCAGGGTCTGCCGAACTCTCAAGTGCGGCTCCATTCGCCTTGATCGCTTGCTCATAGCCTTGTTGAGCAGCCTGGAACGCTTGTTGTTTATCCTTATGATACGGCATGAGAATCCCTCTTCCTTTCATAATGGTCTGTCATTAATATGAGACAGGATCGACTGATTTATTCCATCCAGGTCATGAATATCCTTCATTCGACTCCAGCATACTACCTATAAAGGGGGGTTCTGTATGACAGAGCGAAATACATCAAAGGATCAAAGGAAAAATGCACCTAAAGGCGATAATCATGGTCAGCCTGAACCATTAGATGGTTCAAAGAAAGTGAAGAATCGAAACCATACACGCCAAAAGCACGGGGGCCATTTGTAAGGTCCCAAGTTAGCAGATTGTATGCGAATATACCGTAGATCGTACTTTCCAAAAAAGTCTTTCTACGGTTTTTTTATACCCAATATGATTGTCTTTAAACCGAAATGGATTCTAACGTTCTGATAATTTCATCTTCCTCTTCTTGGGTGACGGTCCGAAGATCCAAAATGACCTGCTCTTCCTTGATTCGTCCAATGACGGGTATTTCAGCAGACCGTAACGCATTGAACAGTTCCTCACTCGTCAGACGCTCAGGCCGGACCGAAACGACATATGTCGGAAGCTCAACCTCAGGCATTGTGCCCCCACCAATTCTAGATGTACTCTCCAGCAGGTCCATTGAGAGGTTTGTCAGCTTTGATGCTTTTGATATGAAACGTTCTGCTTGTATTTTTATGTCTTCAGCTGAGCGTAAAATGTCACGGACAGTAGGAATCTCATCAATTTGTCCATACTTGTACGCAACTAGGGTCGCTTCCAGCGCAGCCAACGTAAATTTGTCGACTCTGAGCACTCGAGCGAGCTGATGCTTTTTCAGCTTATCGATCAACGCTTTCTTTCCTGCAATCACACCGCATTGCGGTCCTCCTAACAACTTGTCTCCGCTGAACGTGATGAGGTCAACTCCTGTCGCAATCACTTTACTGACAAGAGGTTCATCCCCGATCCCCTCTTTCTCAAAATCGTATAGCGCTCCACTCCCAAGGTCTTCATATGTCAAAAGGTTTTCATAGCGGGAAGCCAGTTCTACCAACTTTTCTGTCTGTACAGAATCTGTAAATCCAACGACTTTGAAGTTGGACGTATGGACTTTCATAAGCATGGCTGTCCATTCATCAATGGCAGCATCATAATCATGCAAATGTGTCTTGTTGGTCGTTCCTACTTCTGTCAAATGGGCACCACTCTCTTCCATAATAGAAGACACCCTGAATGAGCCACCAATTTCAACGAGTTCACCACGAGATACGACAACACTCCGGTCCTTTGCTAAAGCCCTTAGCACAAGAAAGACAGCAGCTGCATTGTTATTGACGACCATCGCTGCCTCTGCTCCCGTGATGTCCTGCAAGAGACCATCAACTAGGTCATGTCTTGAACCCCGCTTCCCTTCCGAGAGATTGTATTCAAGGTTTGAATAATGCCTTGCAACTCGATTCATCTGCTTAAGAGCATCCTCACTCAATCTCGAACGACCTAGATTGGTATGGATGACGACTCCTGTTGCATTGATGACAGGCTTTAATTCAAAGCTACCGTTCGTTGTTATATGGTCTCCAATCTTCTGAAAGATGAGATCGATCATTTTCTCTTTCGTCTCACAACCCACGTATTCCCCATTCAGGATTCGCTCCCGTAAATCATTCAGGATATCCTGGACGATTACAGTCAGCCCGCTTTCTGTAAAATCACTTTCTTCAGCAGCCATTTTGAAACGTGGATCTGCCTGGATCATATGTACGGCTGGTAATAAACGTAGTTGTTCTTTCATCTCATTCACTCCCATCATTCCTCTAAAGGCGTAAGAACACCTCCAGGGAATCCTCAGGAGGTGTCACGATTATCGGTTCAATTTTTCAATATCAGCAAATAGCTTGTCGTTGTCAGGGAATTCACCCGTATCAAGCTTTGAGTACAATTTCGTCCCGTTCACTGTGACTTCGAATGCGCCACCGGAACTTGGAATCAAATCAAGAGATGTCACGTCGGAACGGAAATGATTGAATAGCTCTTCCGCGAAACTCGCGGCTTTTGGTGCATAGTTTCACTGCATGCAGAATTCGACTGATACTTTGTAACTCATTAAAATTCCTCCTCAAGTTTATAACTTACAATAATTAGTTATTCATGAAGTTGATTTTGAACTGAAATTTACGACACTCCTGCGGGAACAGCGAGCCAGGCGAGACCCCGCAGCAAACATGTGGGTCAATTATCACATAGGATCTTCGAATAAAACCCACCACGTCCTGTGGTGAACGTCGAAGCCACCACATCCTGTGGAAGTGAGGCTCGCGGTTCGCCCGCGGAAAGGGAGTGAATTTCGAAAAAATCAACATCATTTTTAACTTAATCTTAATATTTCGTTTTCTGAATTATCTTCATTCTAGTATATTATTTCTCAAATCGCAAAAAAGATGTTTATACTATGGATAGGAGGTGCTTTCATTGAATAAGGAAGAAAAAATTCGATTAACGACCTTATCGTCAAAAGGTGGTTGAGGATGCAAAATCGGTCCTGAAGACCTGGCGCAAGTTTTGCGTCAATTACCAGAACGTGAAAAAGATCCAAACCTACTTGTCGGTATAGATACGTCTGATGATGCAGGAGTATATAAGCTGACAGATGATTTAGCAATCATTCAAACAGTCGACTTCTTTACGCCAATCGTTGACGATCCATATCAGTTCGGGCAAATCGCTGCAGCCAACTCATTAAGTGATGTCTACGCGATGGGAGGTCAACCAAAAACCGTCTTGAACATACTTGGCTTTCCGATCAAATCACTTGGTCCAGATATCCTTGCTGAAATCCTGAAAGGTGCGGCAGATAAAGTGAAGGAATCCGGTGCCGTCATCGCTGGTGGACATTCCATTGATGATAACGAGCCAAAATTCGGTTTATCGGTTACAGGTGTCGTCCATCCAGATAGGATCTTCAAAAATGTCGGAGCAAAACCAGGAGATGCCCTCGTTTTGACGAAACCAATCGGTGTTGGTATCCAAACGACAGCCATCAAGAAAGAAGGATTGACCACTGAACAGCTCGAGCGCGTTTCAGAAGTAATGGCGACATTGAACAAAACAGCAGCAGAACTCCTAACGGATTTCAATCCTAACGCAGTTACAGACGTGACAGGCTTCGGTTTGCTCGGTCATGCATCCGAAATGGCGAAAGGAAGCAACGTTTCAATGGAAGTACACTTGAACGATGTACCGGTCCTTGAAGGAACGATGCAACTTGCTGAACGTGGTTTTGTTCCAGGCGGTACGAAGGCGAACCATCGCTGGATTGCTGAAGATGTACAATATGATGGATTGTCAGAGCTTGAACAATGGCTGCTCTGCGACGCGATCACGTCCGGGGGGCTTCTGATCAGCATGCCTACAGATGAAGCTGAACAATACGTGAAATTAATGAAGGAACACGATATATCTGAGACTTCCATCATCGGAACTGTTAAAGAAAAACAAGAATACTTCTTATATGCAGGTAAATAAAAATGAAGAGTGATCAATCGATCACTCTTCTCTTATTCTTCATAGATCGTTTCCAATATGTCGTCGGTCACTCGGTCTGGTTTCCCATCAAAGATGAGCTTTCCATCTTTTAACGCAAGAACCCTGGTTGCATACCTCTTCGCCAAAGTCACATCGTGTACGTTAATCAATGTAAGCAGCTGATGCTTTTCATGAATCCGTTTGATGAGCTGGAAGATCCGGTTTGCCGTACCCGGATCAAGGCTTGCGACCGGTTCGTCGCCTAGGAAGACTTTTGGTTTTTGAAGGAGCGCACGCGCAATTGCCACCCGTTGTTTCTGGCCTCCGCTCAAATGCTCCACCCGCTTATGGACATGCTGACCTAACTCGACGGCTTCTATCGCTTTAAGCGCTTCGTCCCTTTCCTCTTTATAAAAGTAACCAATCAAGTTCAACCAATCGTTTCGCTTACCGAATGTCCCCGTCAGCACATTTTGCATGACAGATAGTCTCGGAATCAGGTTGAAATGCTGAAAGATCATTCCCATGTTTGTCCGCACTTCACGTAAAGCTTTTTCTTTATATTCGGTAATGTCGTTTCCTTCAAACAATACTTTACCCTCATTTGGTCGTTGTAGACCATTCAAACAACGGATCATCGTTGATTTACCCGCACCACTTTTACCTAACACACAGATGAATTCACCGGATTCCATTGCTAGGCTTAGATCGTTGACAGCTACATGCTCGGATTGAGGGTATTGTACGCTAACGTTCTGTAGTTGGATGATTGCTTCATTACCCATCAAATCACCGTTTCCCTTATTTTACTACCAGCAAAATCGACAAGGATGACCATGATCATGATCAAAATGACATCGACCGCCACCGCCTGATAATGGAATGTTTTAAAATGATTGAACAGCTGCTGGCCGATTCCGCCTCCCCCAATGAACCCAAGAATGAGTGATGTGCGGATTGCAACTTCAAAACGATAAAAGTAGTGGGATAACACGTTGGGCCATATTTGCGGAAGAATGGAAAACAGGTTCGCTATCCATCTTCTTGCCCCTACGGATTTCATCGCTTCCTGAGGACCAACATCCGCAGCTTCAATCAATTCGGAAATTAGCTTACCGAGTACTCCTATGTTGTGAAGGATGATTGCAATAACTGCAGGAAAAGGGCCCAGCCCAAGTGCGGTTAATAAAATCAATCCGAATACGATCTCTGGTATGGAACGAAGAAAGCTCAAGCCGATTCGGAAAAATCCATACAAAAAAGGAGAACGGCTCGTATTCCGAGCCGCTACAAACGCGAGTGGCAACGCGATGACGAGGCCGAGAAAACTCCCCAGGAACGCCATCGCCATCGTATCAAGGCTTTCCATTATCATTTTCGGGATAATTTCGGTATTGATCGGAAACCATCCTGATAAAAATTCAATCATGTTTCGGAAATCACGAAACTTGGATAAATCGAATTCCATCGCTTTCATGCTGATCAGAATGATCAACGTCAATAAAAATGTCGTGATGATATGACGACGTTTAAACCAGGCCATTTCTTTCTACTCCTTAATGACTCCCTGCTTGATCGCTGCTTGTCGAATGCTTTCATAATCTTCATTAGATGCTTTTGTGAAACCTGACGCACCAAATGCATCTAAAATCTCTTTATCATCAATGTCGATGAAGATCTCTTGTAATTTTTCAACAGTTTCATCATCCATTTCCTTGTTCACCGCCCAAGGATACTGAAACAGCTTATCGGATTTCCAGATCACTTTCAGTTGTTGTTCATCAATTTTACCTGACTCGATAAGTTGGTTATAGATCGCGCTGTCAATTGCCCCAGCGTCCACCTGTTTGTTTTGGACAGCCAAAGCTGTGGCATCGTGTGATCCTGTATAGCGGACCGTATTGAATTTATGTTCATCTTCATTCGTGAAAACACCACGATCACCAAGTTCGATGCTTGGAATCAATGATCCGGAAGTCGAGTTCTGATCACCAAAAGCGAAATCATATTGTTCACTATCCTTCAAGAAGTCCTCCAACGTTTCAAATCCATTGTCTTTGTGGGTGATGATATACGAATGATAGAATGGCTCTCCATCAACCAATTGCGTGATGATTGCTTCGGCCCCGCTTTTTTCGTGGGCAATGACATAAGTCAATGGCCCGAAAAACGCCATATCGATTTTGTTAAAATTCATCGCTTCTACTACCCCGTTATAATCCGGATAGGTATCAATCTTCACTTCTCGTTCCATTTTTTCCTCAAGGAGACTTTCAAGCTTATCCATAGCTCCTTGCATTTCACCTTCTGTCTGTGCAGGAATGACTCCAATCGTCAGTTCTTTCTTCTGACCATTTCCTTCACCTTGTTCTTCATCTGCTCCTCCACATGCTGCCAGACCTAGCATCAAGAGCATTG
Organism: Pseudalkalibacillus sp. SCS-8; assembly: GCF_040126055.1. Lineage (NCBI taxonomy): Bacteria > Bacillati > Bacillota > Bacilli > Caryophanales > Fictibacillaceae > Pseudalkalibacillus > Pseudalkalibacillus nanhaiensis. The sequence goes on along the minus strand of NZ_CP143541.1, from coordinate 1,735,656 downwards.
CAAACACTGCCATCATCAATTTCTTCATCATTTTTCACCTCATCAGTTGTTTATAGATCTTCATGTAGTTTTCTATTTCTTTCTTCACCGAAAACTCTCTTGAAATGATTTCTTTTCCTTTTTCAGAAAACGTTTGGTAGAGATTGCGGTTATTCAGCAATTGGACGAACAAACGCTCAAAAGTTCTTTCGTCTTCGTATATGTATCCATTCATACCATGAGAAATCAGACTTTTATTCCCTCCGTTTGCCCTTGCAATGACGGGGACACCATAATACATGGCCTCCATGATGGCAATCGATTGTCCTTCTGAAATGGAAGTATTCAGCACGATATCCGCCCATCCATAAACATATGTCATTTGCTCAATCGGCATGCTCCCTGCATAGTGAAACCATGAAAATTCTTGTTCCAACTGTTCGACGCGAGCTAACACCTCAGAATCAAGGGACTCACCGACAATCATGAACTTCAACGCAGGATACACTTTTTGAAGTCTCTCCAAGCATCCAAACACATGGAAGACATCCTTCACCTCGCGTAATCCAGCGGGCAACAAGACGTTAGGAGATCCTTTCGGAAATGAAACTGTAGGTGCTTCATTCTTTTCAGGGATGTACACACTTTGTGGAATGACATGGAGCTTCTCCTTGAATTGCGGGTAAACCGACAAAACGCGCTGAGCGGATTCTTGAGTAAAGACGGTTAACGCTTCCGCATCCTCAAGTAATCTTTTCGAATGCGATTCTTCCATGTGTTCATTCACGTCTGTCCCGCCAGATGTGACGAGATAAGGTTTATTCAATCTTTCTTTCCGTTCGTTCATCCAGGCTGCGAAACGATTGAAATGAAGGACATGGTACACATCGCAGGCTGTCATCCTGCTTTGAATCGTTGACGTCCACTTTTCTTCCTCATATGCGAATGCTTCTACATGATGCCCTTCGGCCTGCAGACCTGAGATGATTCTCTTTGCAGTCGTCGCATTACCTCGTTGCGTGTACAGGTAAGGCGTCCAGAATCCTACCGAAAAGGATTCATTCAGTTTCGATATATTGTCCAAGCTTATGATTCACCCACTTCCGTTGGTCCTCAATCCGTTTCGTCAATCCCATCGAGTCTAGTTTCTCTAAAAACATGATGCAATATTTTCTTGATAGATCGAGGATCCCCTTTGCATCCTGGACATTGAAGCTTTCATTATTGGTTTGCTTATATAATTTTCTCAACGAGACGACGAAGACATTCATATGCACGAATGTGCCGTCCTCGAGTATAATGGCGCGGTTTGTTTCAAGCAAATATCTTTCCAATTCTGGGAGAAACGTTTCTGGTATATCTTGCTGGCGAACCATTTCAGCCAATCCTTCATGCTTGATACCGCCTTCTTGAAGTCGGTCGACGACATTGCGCATCCTTTTCTCCCATTGTTTTGGAAAAGCCGGCTCGTGAAGCGAAGCTTTCAAGTAAGGACCGTGCTGGACAACAGCTTCCTTTCTGAGTGAATCTGAAATGGCATATTCAATTAACATCGTTGGATAATGCTTCTTCAGTTCTTGCACGACTTCTGCCTTACCAGGACCCAAACGCATCGGGTATCGCTGATGGAATGCTTTTAATTCATTCATCAACTTATCCCGGGCTTGATCAACCAGTGTCTGTAACGTTACGACGTCAGGCTCCAGGTATACTACAGCTCCCTTATCAACCATCTTTGTTAATTCTTCGGTCGTTTCATCCTCTGATGCACCGATCGCTTCACTCAGCTTGATGGTGGAGATGACTTTTCGTGTTTCAATTGCATCCGAGATCCGCTCCTCTACCGAACCTTCCATTTTCTGTTGAAGCATCTTTATCGTTTCAGAACCAAATCGATATCTAGATCCGAGTGGGTCCAGAATCCAGCCTCCTCCGATCGTCTCAACAGGAGAAGGACGCCTGATGATGAAGCGATCTCCACGGAGCACAGCGACAGGCTCATCAAGCCTTAACTGACAAAGGATATTTGCAGTTTCACCCTCACTAAGCTCATTACGATCGAAATAGACAATCGTTCCCATAACCTCTGATGTACCTGTATGTAATTTGACTCTGGAACGCTGCTTGAGTTTATAACTCAATTCTCCATTTACCTGGAGGACGATATCGATCGTTTTTGTAGGCCTTAAAGCTGGATTCGTTGTCAGGATGTCTCCCCTAACAATCTCTTTTGAAGAAATTCCTCCGAGGTTGATCGCTGTCCTTTGGCCTGCATAGGCTGTCTCTACTGTCTCTTTATGCACTTGCAGCTGCCTGACCCGGACAGTTTCCATGCCGGGGAGTAAAAACAAATCATCACCAGTATTCACCGTTCCTTCAAACACCGTCCCCCTGACGATTGCACCTTTTCCTTTTAACGTGAAGGCTTGATCAATCGGCATTCTGAATTTCCCAGCTGAATTCCTTTGCTCCACACGTGGAAGACGTTGGATGATCCCTTCCTTCAATTCCTCGATTCCATCACCAGATAGACTATCTACAAAGAACATCGGAACATCATCGAAAACAGTCCCTGAAAATTCACTACGGATGTCCTCTTCAACGAGGAGGTGCATTTCTTGATCAACCTTGGATGTTTTTGTGACAGCTATGACAGCGTTTTCTACACCTAGATAATCCAATATTTGTGCATGCTCTTTCGTTTGCGGCATGACCCCTTCATCTGCTGCAACGACCAATATCACGAAATCGATGCCAGCTACACCAGCAATCATCTGACGGATGAATTTTTCATGGCCAGGAACATCAATGATGGACACTTGAAACCCTTCACCCAGATTAAACGGTGCATAACCGAGTTCAATGGAGATGTTCCGCTCCTTTTCTTCTTTCAATCGATCCGTATCGACGTTCGTCAATGCCTTCGTAAGTGTCGTTTTCCCATGATCGATATGGCCTGCCATACCAATGGTAAAATAATTCACAGACATGTTCTTCACCTGCCGTCTTGTGTCTCTTTTTCTACTTTATCGATTGGAAGGATGAGAAGCAACAAATCGGCTTACTTCTCCGCTTTCTTCTTATCAATATATCGATAGATTGTCGCTCTGCTCAGTCCAGTTTCTTCTATTATTTCCTTCATCGTATGATCTTCTGAACAATACATCTCAAATGCTTGTTCTTTCAGGGATAGATCGGCCTCTGTCCTCCCTAGCTTGACACCTTTTTCTCTCGCATTTTCAATTCCAAGCTTGATTCTCTCACTATGTAACTCCCGCTCGAACTCTGCAAAAATATCAATCCAATCAAATAGGGCGTCCTTCTGTTTGGATAACGTATCAATGTTTTGGGTCAAAGAAATGATGTCGATGCCTCTGCTTCTCAACTCATCAGTGGTCTGTTGAAGCTCCTGGATGCTGCGGGCTAAGCGATCCAATTTCAATACAACGACGACATCACCTTCTCTTGCATAATCCAGCATCGCTTTCAAACCATCTTTGTCTGTATTTTTACTTGTTTTATCATCGGTAAAAATCTTATTGCATCCGTATTCCTTCAGTGCGTCTACTTGATCATGAAGTGCCTCTCGACCTGCCGCTACTCTTGCATACCCGAGTTTCGCCAATCCTGCCAGCTCCCTTCTAAAACATCTTTTACTCTATGATATATCAAAAAAGGGATGTTTCATAATTATATCTCACCAATTTCGTTGAGACATGATTTTGACACAGGACAAACGACAATAGTACAATGTGCCTATAATCTTCTCAAATTATAGTGTTTTAGAGAAGGGTTATCTTTTGGTGGATAACTGTGGGTAACCGGGGATAACTTTGTAGCATTCCTGTAACATAACAAAATGTCTCTAAACGCTGACTTTTTAAGAGCAGGAGGAAATCGTGGAAAACTCCAGATCGTTGTGGATAATTTTGCTTGGAATTAAAATGCTCGTTTTTTGTATAAATATCCTATATATATGAGATTTATTTTTCTATCGTGGATAACTTATAGAATTGGGGATAACATTGTTTCAGTATTGTTACAATGTCATTTTTCGACACGCTTCTCAAGCTTAATATAAATCGACATTTTCATCAATAGGTAAATAAAAAGAATCCTGGCCTCCAGTTCCAGATCAGAATTCAATAGGCAAGGTACTCTACACTACGGATTGTCTCGCTTTTAATTTCACGAAAGATGTCATAATTTGCAATCTGTTGACTATAGTCCTCAACAATTTTCTGCCTTCAGGTCAAAGTATTTGATATTTTGTCGAAGCGAGTTTATAATGATAATCTGTAATCAACTTGGGGCTGGCTGCGGTACTGGTGTCCGCCTAGGTCTTCAAAACCTCTCGGGAGGCGCGTGCCGTCTCCGGTGGGTTCGATTCCCACACAGTCCCGCCAATACATAAAAAAACACAGAGGGTGACCGATTAGGTCACCCTCTTTTTTTCATATGCCGTTTTCATTGCTTCCAAATGGTGCTGATCAGATTTCTTGATTGCCATCTTTATAAGCGGCGACAACAGCTTCATGATCCCTTTTGCTTCACAGTGTGCAATCAGCTTCACATCCGTTGCTTCAGCTGCATTGATGAAATGATAGGTGTAATCAGCTCTGAAATCCCCTTGCACCGAAGTCAACGTCACCTTTTTCATCGGTTCGAATTCTGTAATTGTAGTTGTTTGCTTTTTACCTCTTGCATAGAAGACAAACCTCGAACCTTCATGAACTTCCCCATCTGTTTCTTTTTCAAGCGATTGGCTGATGCCCATCCATTCCGAACCATTTTCCTCTAAAGCGATGAAGTATTCCCAAACGTCTATCAACGTTCCATTAATTGAGACTGTCGTTTCAAATATTTTACTCATCAGAAGCCTCCCGAGTCGTACTTGTTCGTAATTGTACATTATACCGCATCCTCACGCATTTATCACTCCCCTCCCCCACCATAAGATAGCACCATCCCATTTTCTGCCTACAACACACAAATAGGCAAATTAAAAAAGCAGCTGATTTTCAGCCGCTTTCTTCCATCAACTTGGTGGAGTAAATCTCCTTAGTGCTTCATAGACGTCATTCATGATTCTGTTCATGTTTTCCATATATTCATCATTTCCGATCGCTAAGGAAACGATATCATTACAATCAATCACCGTTGTCATATCTGTGCTGAAAACCCTTTCTGAAAAGGTAGCACAACACGTTTCCTTATCAAAACACAAAAATCTTCCCTTGATCGACGATTTGAGGCCCCCTGCGATCGTTCTGACGAACACAGGTGTACCAGGTTCCAGGTCCTTTAATTGATCACACACGCATCCTTCACAACGATTCTTTTTACGCTTCTTGTCATTGCAATCCGAATCGAACAAGCTCATTTCCAAACCTCCCCTTCTATAAGATACATTATTGTATGTTAATGACCCGTATATTGAGTGGGACGATGACCATTCGGCATTACAGGTATTTCCTGGCAAGGTTTGAAGGTGATGTTTGTTCTGCGATTCATAAAAAAGGACTTGTGCCTGTAGTGGCACAAGTCCTTGCGTGGGACAATTTACGGTTATATCAATTAAACAGTTTTCGGAGTCAAATCATAGCAGCGGTTGTAGATCCACTTATAGCTTTCTTCATTAAGCTTACGTGGGTTACCGACTGTTTGAGGATCCTTCATTGCTTCCTTCGCCAGACGAGGAATCATATCTTCTGGTACACCTTGTTCCTTCAAACTTGGAATATCCATTTCTTCAACAAGCTTGTACACTTCGTTCACTGCTGCTTTAGCAGCTTCATTTTCAGTCATACCGTGCGTGTTCACACCCATTGCTTTTGCGATGCGAGCGAATTTAGCAGGGTTTCCTTTCCAGTTATATTCCATGACAGGTCCAAGCATTGTTGCTACACACTGACCATGGGCGACCGGAACGATTCCACCTAGTGTTTGCGCCATCGCATGTGCTGCACCTGCTGATTCACTACCGTAAGATAGACCAGCAAGCATAGCCGCTTGAGCCATTCCGTAACGTGCTTCAACATCTTCTGGATTTGCATATGCTCGACGGATATATGTTGCAACGTATTCAATTGCCATCAGCGCAACAGCATCCGTGACCGGTTGAGCAAAATGCATCGTGTAGCACTCGATCGCGTGAGAAAGTGCATCGACACCTGTCATTGCTGTCACGTGTGGAGGCATGGATACATGCAATTCTGGATCAATGATCGTCATATGCGCAGCAATTAATGGGCCTCCAGTGTTGAACTTGAATTCACGATCTTCGTCTGTGATAACTGCCCATTGCGTCACTTCAGAACCAGTACCTGCAGTCGTCGGAATTGTAGTCAATGGTGGAATACGTTTCGATAGCGGCTTCTTACCTTCCGCTGCTTCGTATTCAAGTACTGATTCACCGTGTACAGCTTCTACACCGATTGCCTTTGCCGTATCCATGGAGCTACCGCCACCAACTGCTATAAGACCGTCACAGCCTTCTTCTAAAAATCGTTTGGATCCTTCGTTGACAACACGGACAGGAGGGTTCGGCTCGACTTTATTGAAGACGACGATTTCGATTCCTGCATTTTCTAACGAATCCGTTACAGGCTTCGTAACCCCTGCATCATAAATTCCAGGGTCTGTTACAAGTAGTACCTTTGATACGCCTAAATTTTTCACTTGTTCCCCAGCATGCTTGATTGCACCGATTCCGTGCTTGATTACTGTAGGGATTTCGAAAGTGTGGAAGTTGTTCATGTGTTCAATATTCATGTTTAGTGCCATTGCTGAATTCCTCCTATGATGTGATAAAGTTTCTCTTTTCTGTTATTTATCCTTTGAACCAGTTAACCGGTTCAGGAGCATGGTTTTCAAAGATATGCTTCACTTCTGTATATTCCTCAAGTCCCTGTTTACCTAGTTCACGACCGATACCGGATTGTTTGTAGCCACCCCATGGCGCTTGCGCGAAGTAAGGATGGAAATCGTTGATCCAAACTGTACCAAGTCGCAGTTTGTTCGCAACTCGTTCAGCTTTCTTGGAATCCGTCGTAAACACTGCTCCAGCAAGACCATACGTCGTGCTGTTAGCCCGTTTGACAACTTCATCCTCTGACTTGAAACGCTCAACCGTTAATACGGGACCGAAAATCTCTTCTTGTACGATACGCATATCGTTTTCACAATTTGTAAAGATCGTCGGCAGGTAGAAGAAGCCGTCCTGAAGCTCTGGATTGTCCGGGCGTTTACCTCCAACGACCAGTTTCGCACCTTCCTCTTTACCAATCTCAACATATTTCTCTACTTTTGCACGGTGCTCTGCAGAAATTAAAGGACCTGATTCCGTATCTTCATCAAAGCCATTACCTAGACGGATTTTCTCTGCACGTTCAACAAGAGCATCTACGAATTCATCATGGATGGAATCCTCTACAAGTAGTCGGGATCCTGCTGAACATACTTGACCAGCATGGAAATAGACTGCATTCAATGCTTGGTCGACTGCCGTTTCAAAATCCGCATCAGCAAATACGATATTTGGATTTTTCCCTCCTAATTCGAAGGCGATTTTCTTCATGTTACCGGAAGCCGCATTCATGATTTTACGACCTGTTTCAATTCCTCCTGTGAACGAAACGAGATCGACGTCATGGTTTTCAGCCATTTCTTGTCCGACTGTCGCACCTGGTCCGAGTACAAGGTTGACGACACCCTTCGGAAATCCGACCTCTTCAAGAATCTCTGTAATTTTTATTGTCGTAAGTGGTGTGATCTCACTTGGCTTCATGATGATCGTGTTACCTGCAGCCAATGCAGGCGCAATCTTCCATGATGCCTGTAGCAATGGATAGTTCCATGGTGAAATTTGTGAACAAACACCGACTGGCTCTCTCACGACCTTACTTGAAGAGTTTGGAATCGGTGATTCGATCATTTCACCGCCGTCTTTATCTGCTAAACCAGCGAAATATCGGAACACTTCTGTTATGTCATCCATATCAGCAAGACTTTCCGTTAACGTCTTACCAGTATCTAAACTTTCCAATCTTGCAAGTTCGTCTTTTTGTTGTTGGATCTTCTCAGCAACTTGGAAGAGCTTGTATCCCCGTTCGTTAGCTGGAGTTGCAGCCCACTCCCCTTCATCAAATGCAGAGCGTGCTGCTTCGATTGCTTTTTGTGCATCGCGTTGATCACCTTCAGTAACAACTGCGACCACTTCTTGATTGAAAGGGTTAATGATTTCTCTTGTTTCAGCGGATTCGGAATCTACCCATTCTCCGTTGATATACATCTTTAGTCGTTCCATCAGATCCCTCCTCGTTAATTTTGTTAAATTTTTATTTAACGTTTTGAACATTTTTTATACTAACAAAGATTAATTTATCGTGCAAATGCAAAACCTTTAGAAAAAGGCTGATTTGACTTTCATACTGAGACCTGTATCATTAATTATATAAAATATATTTTGAACGTTTTAAACGTATTAAATATAGTATTGACAACGAAAGGTGATCGATCTAGTGGATAAGCAAAAACAAATGGAAGCGCTTGAACAAGCACGAAACAATGTCGTCCGTTCCATAGCTGAGACGATGGATTTATATGGTGTTACCCCATCTGTCGGGAAGTTATATGGAACGATGTACTTCCGGAAAGACTCCATGTCCCTCGACGAAATGAAGGACGAGCTTGGAATGAGTAAACCAAGTATGAGTACAGCCGTTAAAGCACTCCAAGAGATTGATATGATGAAAAAAACATGGCGAAAAGGCTCAAGAAGAGACCAATTCGTTTCAGAGAAGGATTTCTTCAAACTATTCATTCAATACTTTTGCAAGATGTGGGAGCGTGAAGTGAAAATCAACCTTGACGCGATTGAGGAGACACGTAACGAGTTGAACGACTTGCTCGCTCAAAACGATCTCCATGATGAAGTGAAAGAGGAAATTGAATATAGTCTAAGTCTTTTAGTTGAATCGGAGAAATACTATCATTGGTTATCAGATTTAGTTCAACATTTCCGATCAGGTGAAATTTTTAATTTAGTACCGATACCAAACATTGATGATGAATAAATTTTTATCTTTTTTATCGCTAAATATAAGAACTTCTACTCATTATGGTTGTTCAAGTTGAAAGAGCTGACTACGGTCAGCTCTTTCTACCTGATTGAGCCCGTCATTTGGTCAAAAATTATGAACTGGGTTCATAATTTTTGATTTAGGTTCATAATTTCCCATCTAGGTTCATAATTTTTGATCTAGGTTCATTTTTTCCCAAATAGGTTCATAAGACTTTTAATTAGTTTACATAATTATTTTATGGTTTCCTCCAAATGGAGGGATCGAACCCGAGAAGTATCTTACTGTACTTGATTTACGTTTTCATGTGCTAGTATAATAATGAAAGAATGTAACGACAAGCTGAGGTGGCAGTATGTTAGAAGGTTGGTTTGGGTGGTTCATCGTATTGTGGACGCTTTTTTTAATTTCAATGTTTGCAATCGGCGGCTATTTCATGTTTCGGAAATTCCTCAAGCGCCTACCGAAAGAAGATGGAAAATCGATATTAGATTGGCAAGAATACTATATTAAAGAGACGCGGCATCTTTGGACGGATGAGCAAAAGGTATTGCTTGAAGAGCTCGTCCAGCCCGTACCTGAATTGTTCAGGGATGTTGCAAGAGATAAAATCGCTGGTAAAATCGGAGAACTGGCGATCGAGGAAAAAGTGGATGCCATCGATCAAGATTTGATCATTCGAGGGTATATCCTTGCGACTCCGAAGCGAGATCATAAATTCCTTATAAAAAAATTGAATCAGAAGAACATCGACCTCGAGCCTTATGAAAAGCTCTTGGGTTGAATGATAAAAGGACCGGCTTCTATTGTAAGAAGCTGGTCCTTTTCATAATCGGTCATCCTTTTGCTACAGCTTGCATCTTCCGAAATTTGTAGTACATGGCAATCCGCCATGGTGCAATCATCCCGAACGCAAGAATGAAGAATAGTCCACTCGTCTCTTCCACTGATATACGCTGTCCAAAATAGATCTTCATCAATATCCGGAACAGCAATAAGCCAATTAAAATAAATATGAATGCTTTCGATCTCTTTAAATAAATATCATCGGCCCTCTTTTCAAAAGTCGATGTGCGGATGAGTAAAAGTGAAAACAACATTCCTACAACAAATGCCTCAAGTGCCTCACTCCAGGAAACGCGAGCAGCAGGATATAGGAACATGAGGAACCCGGTTGACATGAAGATCGGGGGTAGAATGATTTTTTTGAGCGTGGCTGGTTTCTGCGCCGCTTTCAGACGGATGACCAGGACCACGCTCGCCATCACTATGGCAATGATCGTACTGCCAATGACCAAGAAGTTCACACTACTTGCTCTCCTTCAGCTGTTCCCCATCGCGATCTTCAGCTATTGAAAGGATGATTGTCATCGTTACACCGATAACGGTCAAGTATACCCCGAGATCGAAAAACATCGCAGTAGCAAGTTCAGTTTTTCCTAACAACGGTAGATGGAAATAACCGTAAGTATGACTTAAAAACGGTTCATTGAAGAAGAAAGACCCAATTCCGGTCAAGAACGCAACCATCAAACCGACTGCTATGAAATAACGGAAATTGACCTTCAATACTTTGTTCATCGTTTTCAAGCCAAACGAAATGTACAAGAGGATAAATGCTCCTGCAGCCATTAGTCCCCCGATGAAACCACCACCAGGTGCGTTATGTCCGGCTAAGAACAAGTTGACTGAAAACGCAAGTATGACAAAGACGATGATTGCTGAGGTCGTCTTTAAAATAATATCATTGGATTGCATCGTCTCGATCCTTTCTATCAATATGTAGTTATTATCTCTTCTAACGATATAACAAATGCAGAACAAAGGTCAAATGACTTCATCACACACGAGTGAAGGGAGGTCCATCGAAAGGACTCTCCCTGGAAGCTCCACTCTATTTTGACCTTAAAATCCGTAAAAACCGTTAAAGAAACGGTTCGATAAGAATGATGTCAGTTTTGTCATCCAGTCGAAATAAAGAAAGATTCCCATGAATATCATCATGTATCCGCCAACTAGCATCACCTTATGACTATGTTTCTTGATCCAATTCATCCGTCCGATGAAAAAGGACATGATGAAAAACGGTATTGAAAATCCAAGAACATAGGCCAGCATATAAAACATCGCCTGGCCAGGATTCGTTGTAGCAAGATAGATGACCCCTGCCAAGATTGGTCCTGTACAAGGCGTCCATCCGGCTGCAAATCCCATTCCGATGGCGACCGAACCGATATAGCCCGTCGGACGTTTACGGAAGGTCACTTTACGATCCTTCATCAGAAACTGCGGCTTGAAAACCCCAAGAAGGACGAGACCGAACACGACGATAAGAATTGCTCCGACTTCACGGATCAAATCCTTATATTGAAAGAAAAACGTTCCAAACCATGAAGTACTCAGTCCCAAGAAGACGAAAATCGTTGAAAATCCGAGTAAAAACAACGTGGTATGTAGTAATGCACGTTTTTTCAATATGCCTTTATCATGCAATTCATGGACCGACATTCCAGTTATATAGGAAAGGAACGCTGGATACAACGGGAGACAACAAGGTGAAATAAAAGATAAAAATCCAGCTCCGAACGCTAAGAACAAATTCAGATCAGCTGCCAACAGCTTCAACTCCTCTCCCTCATATGGCTACTTCTATTCAAGTTTACTGCGAAGAGTTGACAGGTTCAACTTCTACACCCAAGTATTCCTCAAGTGTCATATTTTGTTCATGAATTCGCTTAGCATGTTCTTTTCCAACATACCTTAAATGCCATGGTTCATATTGATAACCCGTGATCGTTTCTTTCCCCTTCGGATAGCGGATGATGAATCCGTATTTATGGGCATTTGCTTTCACCCACCGACCCGCTTCAGTCTCACCGAATTGCTCAACTAATTTGAACTCCACTTCAGGTGAAGTTACATCAAGCGCCAGCCCACTTTGGTGTTCACTTTGTCCAGGGAAGGCACTGAACTTATTTGCTTCCTCTTCACCGACACGTTCCGCATTCGCCGTAAAGATCGCCTCTTGCCGGTCGTAGGAACGATAACCTGATTGGGCGAACAATGGGATTCCATCTTTCTCTGCCTGATCGAATAGCGCTTCAGCTGCATCCGCTGCTACTTTTTGAAGTTGTTTTTTCGGAAGATCTTCAGTGAATGGAAATGGTACGTTAGGAATGACCAGATCCTCAGGGACGAAATCTGCAGGCAGGTTACGTTCCTTGTTCACAAGGACGAGAGGATCGTTAACGTTGGTTATAACCTTCTTCCCATCTGCTGTTACCGTCACCGTCTCTTCAGGGTCAGGTAGACCGGTATCAGTCTCAGTCTCCTCTTCAGGATTTTCCTTCCCTTCATCTTGATCTTCATTTGGGTCCTGTACTTCTCCACCCTGGTTCTCCTCTACAGGTGTTTCTTTTTCCGTTGGATCCGCCTCTTCTGCAAACGGGTTCGGAATGGAAGCACATCCTCCCAATAATACTATGGTAGTCATGATGCTGATTACTGTTGTACGTCGTTTCATTCTGTCACACCTTTACAATTATCTAATTCGCTTTCTTTCTCGACCACTGCCATACACTATAGAAAAGCATCAGGCTGACACCTGCCAGGATGACTTTGCCCGCTGTCGTCCATTCCAATACTTGTTGTACCGCCAAAGCTTCCATGATCAATGCAGGCAGCTTCCCTATTGTACTCGCTAAGAAAAAAGTCATCAATGAGACGACACCAATTGCTGAAAAAAACGTTACGACCCCGGAAGGCATGAATGGCATGAGCCGGAGGGACAATATCATAAAAAATGCTTCTTTTCCCTCTATGTTGATTAGACGTTCCACTTGTCTATAACGGTTCAATTTCTTACGAGAAAATCGCCTGAAACCTTTCCGATAGAAGATGAAAGCAATGACCGCCCCGAGAGATTCACCAACCATCGAGATGATCGTTCCATTTATAAAACCGAAAAAATAGATATTGGCCGCCGTTAAGAAGTAACTAGGAAGGACACCGGAAATGGCAATGAGAATATTCGCTAAAATACTGAGAATCACGGCAATATGAGGATACTCCCTGAATAGCGTTAGCATCATCTCACCCATCGGCTCCAACCCCTCACACGTTTATAGTTCGAACATTAAATAACGTTTTGGTACTTCGTCCTTGTTCATGACAAATGATAGTTGAATTCCCATTGGCTAAAACCATCCAAAAGCCGTTTTATTTCAGCAAGCCCTTCCTCAAGATCCTCCATCAGGATCCTTATGGGCTCTGATTGATAGTGGCGCGCCGTATACCGGTACCTTGGATCATAATACTGTTCCAATAATAATCTTACAGCCTGATGATAATCTTGCCGATCGAAACAATCCAACACGTCATTGAATAAATCAGGTGCCATCCTCTTTTTTAAATGGAGGAGTGCTTCACGAATTTGAGGTTCGTACTGTTCTGGCTCGTACGTTTCGCAAATCGTTTTCACTCTCTTTTCAAACGGATAGTCAATATACAATCTTGTTCCTTTTTCTTTTCCATTTAAAATCCAATCAGGCAAAAGGACTTTTCCGATCCGCTTACTTTCGGATTCGATTATGTAATAGTCCGTGTGCCCGATTTCTGTTAGGCGGTTGAACAACTCCCGTTCAAACATCTTCTGGGACTTTCCCACAGTTCCAATTTCACCGAAGATTGAGCCTCTATGCCCTGCCATCCTTTCAAGATTAAGAACAGGATATCCTTCATCCTCGAGAGCTTCAAGAAGATCAGTCTTCCTTGTTCCCGTCAATCCTTCAATAACGAAAAACGGCTTGGGTTTTGCGGCATAACCTGTCAGACCAGAAACGATCGATTGGCGATAAGCTCTGATGCCACCTTCAAGCTGGTAGGACGTCATTCCCATCAAATTTACTACAGTTGCCACACTATGACTTCGCATACCACCTCTTGCGCAATAAATCAGGAATGGCTTGTCTTCGGCCTGCTTCAACTCTTTCAATTTCTCCACAATCGAAACGAGCTTAGGGGTTACGAGAGAAAGACCGAGCATTTTAGCCTCCTCTTTCCCTACCTGTTTGTACGTCGTACCTACCTCAGCCCTCTCCTCATCATTGAAGATCGGTATACTATGCGCGCCTTCAATATGGAATTCAGCAAATTCCCCAGGGGATCGAACATCAATGATATGGTAGTCCTCAAAGTGAATGGTATGTAACGGCAATACTCGGACTGTTGGATGATCTGACATAAAACCAAATCCTTTTTATGAAGTAATCAATTGAACACTTTCTTTCACTCTAGTATAGCTGATTCCTCTCAATTTAAAAAAGCACCCAATTCCTGAGTGCTTGTCCACCATCTATTTCATTTGTTTCTGCATTGCTTGCATCATCTGATTGATCTTCTTCTGAGATGGTTTCTGACCCATCTGCATCATCATAACACGTAGCATATTTTCATTGATTGGTGGGTTTTTCTTCAAATAACTCATCATATATTTGCGGGCGATAAAAAAGCCAATCGCAACTCCAGCGAGCAAAGCGATTAAGCCCACAACGACATACATCCAATCCATGGTAAAAATTCTCCCTTCTCGTTGTCTAGAACTAGTGTACTATACATTCCAATTTAAACTCAATATATCCTTGAAATTTTTTATGAATATTGTCTGTTTAAAAAGAAAGAATGCAGTTGGTTTTAGCATCCATTGAAAAAGGATCGACCTCCCAGCCGATCCTTTAACGTATATTTGCAAGTTACTTGTTAAATAATGCTTTAACGCGGGCAACAACATTTTCTACAGTAAAGCCATACTCTTTCATGACTTTCTCACCAGGTGCAGATGCTCCGAAACGATCGATTCCGAGGACATCTCCTTCATCACCCGTATATTTATGCCAGCCATGAGTCGCACCCATTTCGATTGCAAGACGCTTCTTAACCGCTTTAGGGATGACACTCTCTTTATAATCTTGAGGTTGGTCTTCAAAACGGTCCCAAGAAGGCATGCTTACAACAGATGCATGAATACCTTCCTTCGTAAGTTCCTCTTTCGCAGCCACTGCGAGGGAAACTTCTGATCCTGAAGCGAGGAGCAGGATGTCTGCCGGGCCTTCTTCTGCTGGAGAGACGACATAAGCCCCTTTACGTACCCCTTCTTCACTCGTTCCATCAAGGGTTGGAACACCTTGTCTAGTCAGAACGAGAGCGGTCGGTTTAGATTCACTTTCTAACGCGATCTTCCACGCTGCCACTGTCTCTTTTCCATCTGCTGGACGGATGACACCAAGATTCGGCATTGCACGTAATGAGGAAAGCTGTTCAACCGGCTCATGGGTCGGACCATCTTCCCCTACTGCAATAGAGTCATGGGTCAATACATACGTGACAGGTAATCCCATCAATGCAGAGAGTCGCATCGCTGGACGTAGGTAGTCGGAGAATACGAAGAACGTACCACCGTAAACCTTCAATCCACCATGAAGCTGCATTCCGTTCAACGCTGCAGCCATCGCGAATTCACGTACACCGAACCAGATGTTTCGACCGCTGTAGTCATTTCTAGAGAATGTTCCTTTATCCTTCATCATCGTTTTGTTCGATCCTGCCAAATCAGCGGACCCACCAAAGAATTGAGGTACTGCATTAGCGATTGCATTCAATGCTTCACCAGAAGAAGCACGCGTTGCAAGCTTATCTTCTGTTGTGTAGTGAGGAAGCTCAGCATCCCATCCTGCAGGAAGTTCACCTTTAATCGCTTTAGACAATTGATCTGCAAGCTCCGGATAAGCTTCTTTATAGGATTCAAAAAGTTCATTCCATTGTTGTTCCTTTTGAGCCCCTTCTTCCTTCAAGACGTTAAAGTGATCACGAACTTCATTTGGTACATGGAAGTCTTCTTCGAATGTCCATTTGTAGGATTCCTTCGTCATTTTCACTTCATCGGTTCCAAGCGGAGCTCCATGAGAAGCTGATTTTCCGGATTTGTTCGGAGAACCATGTCCGATAACAGTTTTTACTTCGATAAGAGTCGGTTGATCCGTGTTCGCTTTCGCCTCAGCCAACGCTTTATCCAAAGTATCAAGATCCGTTCCATCTTCTACATAGAGGACCTGCCAGCCATATGCCTCAAATCGTTTCTGCACATCTTCAGAAAATGACATGTGAAGGTCGCCATCAAGTGAAATGTCATTAGAATCATACATAACAACCAAACGACCTAAACGTAAGTGACCAGCAAGTGAAGCTGCTTCAGAAGAAACACCTTCCATCAGATCACCATCTCCGCAAATGCTGTACGTATAATGATCAACGACATTGTAGCCTTCACGATTGTATGTAGCTGCCAAATGTCTTTCAGCCATTGCCATACCAACGGACATTGCAATTCCTTGTCCTAAAGGTCCAGTTGTCGCTTCGACACCTGGAGTGTCTCCGTATTCAGGGTGACCTGGTGTCTTGCTTCCCCATTGACGGAAGTTCTTGAGGTCATCCATAGAAACATCATAACCGAATAAATGGAGAAGACTGTATAAAAGCATGGATCCATGACCAGCTGAAAGTACAAACCGATCACGGTTAAACCAATCAGGGTTTGCCGGATTATGGTTCATATGTTTACTCCACAGCTGATATGCCATCGGGGCAGCACCCATTGGCATGCCTGGATGTCCAGAGTTCGCTTTCTCTACACTATCGATGGATAATGTACGAATTGTGTTTATTGACAATTGCTCAATAGAAGTTGACACAGCGCTCATCCTTTCTTCATTACACCCTTATTCTTTCATTCCCTACTCATGATATACTCTCCAGGTCAAATTCACAAGACTGACGGTAAATAGTCGAAAAATTCCTTATGTATCAACGATTGATACCAATAAAAAACGCCCGACCATCTGTTATGGTACAGGCGTTGATCCTTTTACTATGCAATACTCGGTAATTCAATACTGAAGTGTTCGACTGAATCATCGTAATCCATCGTCATCTCTTCAACGAACCACACTTCATGAGGTCGAACGAAGAAGCGGATGCCATCAATCTCTTGAACGTAATCATCCTTTTGTGGATATCCTTGTTCAACTCCGATACATAATCCAGATTCACTTCCGGCATATCGACAGAACAGCTGCAGAGCATCCCCATCGCTCAATCCCAATTCCTCTTTATACAACTTTACGGCTGGACTTGTTATGGAAAACATCGATTTATCCACTCCCTCTGGCTGGTGTTATATAACAGTATACCAGAGTTTAGAAAGGACGCAATACTAAAACAAGCCCGATTTGAAAATTTCTCAAATCAGGCTTGTAGAAGGGATTATTGATCCCGTTTCTTTTCATTTTTCAATTTTTCAGGTGTTACATCGTTTCCTTCCGGATCTATAATTTTCACAGATTTGAGTTGATTCTTGAAACCGCCTCTGAACGCTTTCAAGTATTCCGAACGAAGGTTTTTCTGCTCTTCTTTCTCTTTGGTAGTCAATCCCTCACCCTTTGATTTACGTGAAAGTTCGTTAATCCGATCTATTTTATGTTTCGGTAGCATATCGTTAAACTCCTTTTATCTTGTGTGCTTCTCTTAGTTTAACGTATTTGGGAATGAAATTCTAATATGGCGATTCTGACTTGTCTCTCATATATTCCTGATACCTTCTATGAACTGTGGCCTTTGAAAGATCATGACCTAATCCCTTCAATGTCGTTGCAATTTCTTGAAAGGTCAGATCCAGTTCCCTGAGTCGCACGATTTCTTCAATCGGCACATCCTTCCTTTCGCGCCCACCTTCTGTCAGATTGCTCAAATTTTGTTGCGGACGGTATCCTTCATCCACAGCTCTTTTCATTCCACGCCTGATCTTAGCATTATGTAATTTCCGCTGGTAGTCTTCCACAAGACTGACGATTTCAAGTACCATCGAATCGGCCTCTGTCAACTGGAGTTCACCATGTTCACTGATTGTATAGCATTTGACATTATATTTACTTAACGTATGAAGAATGGCGATTTTCGAACTTCCCCTGCCAATCCTCGTTTCATCCTGTACAAGGAGGACATCCACAAATCCATCCCTGGCTAAATCGAGAACCTTCAGAATTCCCTCACGATCAATATCGAAACCACTCTTCTTTTCATGTACCACTTCTACGACATTGAAGTGGAATTCTTTTGCGAGACGATATAATTCTGCTTCCTGTCTTTCTAAAGATGATGCTTGTGTTTCTTTCTCTGTACTGACTCTACAATAGATGACTGCGTTCATATATACACCTTCCTGCTATTTGGAAGCGACCTGTTTCATATCCATTTTGACTGGTATGAGGACTGTATCCCCCGGCTTCAAAGCTTCTGCCCGAACATCATTATTTCTTTCAACCCATTGGACGAACCCTTCGTTCGTATAGGTGTGGTGTTCTTTATATTTAGAGTATAACGCCCATAGGGTGTCACCTTCTTCAATTTTCACATTCATATAGTCGATGTTTTCTTCTGAATTCGCTTTCACATATGAATAACTTCCCATAATCGCAATGATGACAACCAATACGATAACAAAAGACCAACCGCCCTGTCTTCTCTTTTCCATCACAAATACCTCCGATACGAATATTTGTTCTCATTTGTTGATTTCATTGTAATAAGAACAGGCGTTCTTGTCAACCGTTTTTCTCGAACTTATGTTTGTATGTTCGCCGAACACATGGTATACTTGTTTCAACAACAGAGGAGAAATGAGGTGGACAGAATGAAATTATCACGGCGCCAACAAGACATACTCAATTACATAAAGTTTGAAGTGAAACATAAAGGATATCCCCCATCTGTCCGTGAAATCGGTGAAGCGGTCGGACTCGCTTCCAGCTCAACCGTACATGGACACTTGTCCCGTTTAGAGAAAAAAGGGCTTATCCGCCGCGATCCAACGAAACCGAGAGCAATCGAGGTCATCACAGAGGATATGGATACAACAATCCCGAAAAGCGAATCCATCAATGTACCCGTCATCGGTAAGGTAACAGCTGGTCAACCGATAACAGCCATCGAGAACATCGAAGAATATTTCCCCTTACCAGATCATATGGTCGGAGATGACAATGTATTCGCATTAGTTGTCCAAGGGGACAGTATGATTGAGGCAGGAATCTATGATGGTGACATGGTGATCGTGAAACAACAGCAATCCGCCAACAATGGAGATATTGTCGTTGCGATGACTGAAGATGACGAAGCAACCGTTAAGCGCTTCTTCAAAGAGAAGGATTATATTCGATTACAGCCAGAAAATGCTTCATTGGAACCGATCATCCTGAAGCACGTTTCCATCTTAGGTAAAGTAATCGGTGTCTACCGGACCATTCACTGATAGCAGATGTAAGACGAAAGCTTATCGAGCGATCGGTGAGCTTTTTTAATTGCAAAGGTTTTATTAAGGGAATGCAGAGAAATGAGAACAATCGAGGAATTACCTGGGGAGGATAAAATGCTAAGATACATCGGTTTAACAGTACTCGTCTTATCTATTGAAATCGGATTTCTCTATGTGCTGTCATTATACTTTGCTGCTGATTTTATGAGCACGTTGTTCATCGGGGCATCCTTATTCATTGTCATTGCTTTCATCTTAAGCTCCGACGGAGATCTGTTCACCAAATTCGCTTCTCGTCGGACCGAACAATCCAAGGGTTCTTATAAAGCGAGACGAGAAAAGTTGTCCTTGCATTTCGGACCATTACTCACCGGGTCCATCCTATGTCTTGCTACCTATTTTGTTATGTATTACGGTATATAGGAATTTAAAAAAAGCACCTGGATCCGATTATCCAGGTGCTTTTTTATCTGGCATTAATTAACCCATAATACACAAGATCTTCAAATCGACCTTCCTTTTTAACATGGTCAATTAATATACCTTCTTCTTTCATACCTACTTTCTGCATCACTCTTCCGGAAGCAGGATTGGACTTGAAGAAACGAGCGAATACTTTATGATAGTCCTTTTCGTGAAAAGCAAAATGTATCATCGCTTTTGAGGCCTCTGTAGCGAAGCCTCTTCCCCAAAATTCTTCCCCGATCCAATAAGCGATTTCACCATTATGAAAGGTTTGGTTGTTCGTCAACGCGACTGCACCGAATAATTCACCTGTACTTTTATCTGTAATCGCAAATTCATACGATCGATCAGCATTAAATTGATCCTTATGCCGTGCAATCCAAGAAAGCGCATCCTCTTTAGCGTACGGATACGGTAAGTACAATGTATTTTTATAAATATTATAATTATTGCAAAGCCTTGTAACCGCATCGGCATCAGAAGTGTTGAACATTCGTAGAACAAGTCTCTCCGTCGTTATCGTCTTCTTATGTTTATCATAGATCACCAAAATCTCCCCTTATTCAAACTTCGTATTTTATGAGGTATGGAATGAAGAATGAAATGAATATGCTGCCCAACACCACTAAAAGTAACCTGATTTCAAATGAAAAGCTGGCAAAGGCAAAACCTAAAATGAACATGGAGATGGTGAAAATTACGGCCATCAAGACTCTTGATCGGGATTTCAGATGATTTTCACTTTCACAATTCACACATGTTATTGGTTTGTACCTCCCCCAGATGTTCCTGAATATCGTTGTCCATTTGAATGAACTTCCACAGTAATCGCAATTTGGTAAACTCATGATTCCTCCAGAAATCTATAAAATATTAACATCTAACACTTACAGAAGATTATAACATCAATCATTGACACGTAATTACGCCATTCTCCAAAATGATAAATATCTCATCACATAATTTCATTTTATTTCCATATGTATCTATCAATTTTTCAACCAATAGATGATAATAGGTAGGAGAAACTAGAAAATAGTAAAGAATGGAGAGCGGTCGAGTTGAAAAAGGGGCGAATTCCAAAGTATTTGTTTTATATTCTTATAGCTGGTTTATTGTTTTGGCTGAATCCAGAGGAACTTTATCATACCCTATCCAAAAAAGACAGCGAAATTAGGAGCATCCTTTCCGATCCAACAATGAAATCTGAGATCATCAACGACAATAGCCCTATCAAAAAAATCTATTTATCAGAAGGAAAAACCTATCATATATCAACCGGGAAGGATGAATATATCGTAAAAGTCAGAACCAAAAATCATAGATCCTATTTCGATATCTATAAACTTGATCACTCTTTTACTCATTACAAAAATTAGGATGCCTAAGGGTTATAGCGTGAATTAGATCATTGAAAAGTGGTAATATAATCACAGGGTAGGAATTGAAAGTTACCGCCGTTCTTACATAATCGTTTTTGTTTTTAGAAAGGAGTCTTTTTGTGGATTCGATTTGGCTGGAATATGGTTGGACATTATTGATTTTAATTGGTTTAGAAGGATTATTATCTGCGGATAACGCTCTTGTACTTGCTGTTATTGCCAAGCATTTACCAGATGATGAAAAGGAAAAAGCGATCCGATATGGCATAATTATGGCGTTCGCCTTCCGGTTTTTAGCTCTTTTCGCCATTTCTTTCATTGCAAA
Source organism: Pseudalkalibacillus sp. SCS-8 (assembly GCF_040126055.1). Taxonomy (NCBI): domain Bacteria; kingdom Bacillati; phylum Bacillota; class Bacilli; order Caryophanales; family Fictibacillaceae; genus Pseudalkalibacillus; species Pseudalkalibacillus nanhaiensis. The sequence continues at coordinate 1,714,059 of NZ_CP143541.1, read as the reverse complement.
TGTATGGCAAATCCAAGCAATTGGGGCTGCATATCTTCTTTACTTAGGACTTAAGCACGTCATAAAGGCTCGATTTGGGAAGAAAAATGAAAACATCCATAAAGAAGAGGAAGAAGAAGCTGCCGGGAAAGGCTTCTGGCCGACAGTAGGAAAGATCGCCGTAGCAGATTTGGCTTTTGCGATCGATTCTATACTTGCTGCTGTTGCCCTAGCACTTGGCCTTCCAGATTCCCCTCTTAGAGATTTTGGCGGTATGGATGGTGGACAATTCATCGTCGTAGTACTGGGTGGGATTGCAGGACTTGTCCTGATCAAATATGCGGCAACGTGGTTCGTGCAACTTCTTGAAAAGCGCCCTGCTTTAGAAACAACAGCCTATGCGATTGTGGCATGGGTCGGAGTCAAGCTCGCTGTCATTACACTTGCGCATAAAGATATTGGGGTTCTGGACCATCATTTCCCTCATAGTACAGCTTGGACACTTATATTCTACGGAGTTCTGGTAGGGATCGCCTTACTTGGATGGTTTGCACCTTCGAACAAATCTTTTCAGGAAAACCATAGTGAATCATAATGAAGGATAATCTAAAGGAGTACCCTCTGAACATTGGGTGCTCCTTACTCATTTTCAAATATCGATTTCTGCTCTTCTGGAACAATCACAACATTCTGTATTTCAAATTTTTTGTTTGGCGTTAAGTTCAGTAGAACCATTTCACCGTTATCAAATTTCAGCAATTGATAAGTTTTATAGCTTGTCCCACCACTCATTAATCCATTAACCTTAATTAAGAGATCCTCAGTAATATGCTGATTTCGTCCTTCAGCAATAAGACGATCAACAGACCCATAATTTTCGGTTCTGACTGCTTCTTTAAATGAGAGGCCGACTTCGACAGGACCCTCTTTCTTAACATCATTCAAGAAAACGATACCGAACACAAGATTTAAACAAACGGATAAAACAATAACAATGCTTTTAAGGTTCATCAATACTCTCCCTGATTTAATTTAATGGACTCGGTTTAATAAGACATTTGCATACCTAACTTATTATACAAAAAGTGGCACATCCCTTCTAAAATCCTTCTGAAACGAAGTAAACCACCTCTATTCGAGGCGGTTTACTAAACGTTTATATTTATGGAAGTAATACGATTTTTCCCAGCTTCCCTGAATTTTTGAAATAACTTTGTGCTTCCCTGGCTTGTTCCAACGGGAATGTACGATCAATAACCGGTTTAATTTTGCCTTCTGAAATCGCGTTGAGCATCTTCTTGAAATCTTCTCTTGTTCCTAAGACGGAACCATATAAAGTGATGTGTTTTAAATACATGGTTCTAAAATCAAGCTCCGTTTTTTGACCACCTGCAGATCCAGACGTACAAAATTTCCCGCCTTTCTTCAATACTTGCAGTGAGGTTGAAAAAAGCGCATCGCCAACCACATCTAAAACAGAGTCAATTGGACCCCCGTTCACTGCCAATATTTCCTCACTAAGATTGTCAGATTTATAAGACAGGACATGGGTGGCCCCTAGTTCCTTCATTTTATCTGCTAAGGCTAAATCCCCTACGATCGCAATCACATTTGCACCGAATACTTTTGAAGCGATTTGGATGTTCAATGAACCTACCCCACCATTCGCACCGGTCACCATTACCGTTTCTCCTGGTTTAGCCTGAATTTGTTCAACCATATGCCATGCAGTCATCCCACTGACAGAGAAAACCGCACTGTCGATATAGTCAGTTAGAGGCATTTCATAACAGAGGTCTGCTGGCCAAACAACATATTCAGCATATCCTCCATCGTACTCAGATCCAATGAAAGACATGTCATCTGAAATATGTTCTTCCCCTGCCTTACCACTTGATGTAAATGGGAATAGAACGACATCCTCCCCTAACTTACTTTCATCAACTTCACTTCCTATTTTCACGACCCGACCGGTAATATCCGAACCAGGCACCCTTGGAAACTGCACACCCTCTGGTCTCCAGCCTGATTTCGTTCCTGTCCCATAGGCTCCTTCCCTCATCCAGATTTCAGTGTTATTAATCGCACAAGCCTTAATCTCAATGAGGACTTCATTGCTTTTCGGCTCAGGTATCGGTTTTTCAACGATTTCTAATTTATCAAGATCTCCATATCCCGTTACTTGAACAGCTCTCATGACAAATACGCACCTTTCATTCTTACGTTTATAAATTCATCAATGGTTAGTTTACACAATACATGGCCGTTCATCCAAATCTAATGCACAGAGGAAGTGGAACTCATAAGCCCGTTTACACAAACCACATACTCTTCCAAATGAAAAAAGGCCAATTCTTGTTAAGGAATTGGCTTTTCTCTAAAGTTTCATACATGCAATCAGACATAAACACTTGCACATGTACCAGCTGCCGGTTCATAAAAACAATGGTTTTTGTATTGACCAGCAAAAGGTTGACCAAACCAAGTGGAAGGACAAGGACCATAGGGGTTAAAATACCAGAGCGAATATTTCGCCGGGTGTTCTCTCCAATAATCCAAATTCTTTTTTGCTAATCTTTTCTCAGCAGACCTCGCTCTGTTATAAAAAACATTACCCTTTTGAACAGCTTCAAAAGAGTAGTTCCCTCCTTGCACTTGATAAATGACTTGTGGAATCGTCCTTACCTCTGTAAAATCCAAACAATCCGCATTAGCACGATTGACGATTATATTCCCAACATACAGCATACCTTGTTTACCTTCGCCTTCAGCTTCCGCTCTCATCATCCTTGCCATTAAGGCTACATCCGAATTTGTGTATTTTATTCTCGGCATTTTTTTCACCTCAGATGTATTGTATGAAAAGAGCCTAATCAACTTTCATTCTTTAGGTGGAAGTAATGATATTTTTTGTCTAAGAACCTCTTAATCATTCAAACCTTTACCATCAAGGATTTGCTGGACATATTTATCAACCCTTGCCTCTCGGGTTTTGGATTGTTTGGCTTTGGAAATATAGAGGATGTATGCTCTTTGCCGTCCTGGGGTCAATCCTTCAAAAGCTTCTTTCAAGGCAGGGAGTTCAACGAATTTGTTCTGAAGTTCTTCAGGAATTGGGTATTCGGCTTTCTTTTCTACTTTCAAACCAGCTTTTTCAATTTCAATCGCTTCAGATATATACGCTTTCAAAATCGGTTCCATATCAATGATTTCTTTCGCTTCAGTGAACCGGATCTGCCTGGCAGCCTGTACATTCTCTGTCTGTTGGACCAGAATCTGTTCGGGATCCTGCAACAAGGCCCCCTTGTGGAAAAGAAGTGCACAATAATCTTTAAACCCATGTATCAAGACGATATTTTTATCCTCGAATGTGTAACAGGGATGCATCCACTTGAAATCTTCTGTCAGCTCACAGTCCAGCACGATTCTTCTCAACTGCTCAAACTCTTCCTTCCACTTTGTCGATTTCCTAAGGAATCCATCAACCTTTCGATTCATATGCGCTTTTGTCATCAACAAACCTCCGCTTCTTTTTTCAATCAGCTGACAGTCTATGATGTGCGTTTTTTCATTAAGATCCTTTATGTACCTATACCTGTTTCGTAAGTATATCTTACGATTATCCTCTAAGCTGGTTTTTAAAATATAAGACGGTTTCTAGTTCATCTTCACGGTCTTTGAAAATTTTCATGGCTTTACCAACTGCAATACCAAACTCGACATAGGCATTCCCTTCAGCAGTAATAAGATTTTCACAAACGGTTACGTCTGCTTCACTCTTGAATCTTTCATCAAAATAATGAAGATATTCAATTCCACCAATGGATGTCGAGTATTTTCTTTCGCGTAATATTCCTGCTGCCGCAAGGAACGTTGGAGCCCCACAGATTGCAGCAATATACTTTCCTTGTTCATCAAATTTACGAATGAAATCCAAAAGACGCTCATCTTTATCAAGTGGTGCAGGATCTCCTCCAGGTATGATCAAAATGTCGTAACCTGATGGATCACACGCCTCAATCGTAAGATCAGGTTTTATCTTAAACTTACCTTGATGAGTGACTTCATCCGTTAAAGCGACCGTATCAATATCGATGTCAGACACACTTAACATGTACGACAATGGACTGATTTCCCAATCTACATAGCCTTCATACAGAAAAAACAATGCTTTCAAATGTTCATCTCCTTTGTATTTTCACTCTTATCCTCAATCCATCAGTTTCTTATTAATAAAAAGATATACAGCAGTAAGTAACAGCAACATACTTACCAGTAGCACCGTTCCTTCATTTGCATAATCCAAAATACTATTCATAATGACAATCAAACCGAGCGGAAGAAAGAATCCAGATCCGGTAATCCTGCCTAATAAAGACTTGTTTTTAATGTGTTTCTCATTAAATCCAGCAAGCAACCAGGTTTGTTTCTTTACACCGACCAAATATGAAACCACCAGAAGAAGAATTCCGATGATGAGTAATCCATAATCCATACTAAACTCTCCTTTCGTTGATAAGAATCCTCCTATTCATCTACGTATCAACGTTCGGAAAGTTCCCAACTATTCCCATTATCGATTTTTTTCTTATTTTATTTAACTACAATGGTTTCCTCGTAATGGGTTAAAAATCATCTGCATCATTGCGCACTCGCTTTTAAATGAAAACCATCCTTATAGGTTGTGACTGCGACCTTCTTTCCGTCCTTTTCAAAAATCCCTTTCGAGCCTAGCCGTTCTACTTCCTCCCACCCGAACAATTTAACGTGTTGTACGTACAATCTGTTCAGTCCTTTAAATCGATAGGAGACTCCTTTATCATCGTGTTTTTCTTCAATCTGAGAAATGATCGGGACCGGGAACTGATGGACAGAAGATTCTTTAAGGGTCCCAAACACAGTAAGAACACCAACCAGCATCACTAATCCAGTTACCACCAACGATTTTCTAACGTTCATTCGCCACCTCTATATCTACACATAATCTTTTACTTATTAAACAGAAATGGGTATTATCCTTCTTCTTAAAAAGAAAAACCCCCAGCACAGATTGTGCTGGAGGTTTTGGGCTATTTATTAATAGAGTTGAATGTATTGTTCGCGCTCCCAAGGGTGAACTTGTGTACGGAACATATCCCATTCGATTTCTTTCAGTTCAATGAAGTGTTCTGTCGCATGTTCACCAAGTGCAGAAGTCATAACTTCATTACGACGGAAAATTTCAAGTGCATCCTTCAATGTAGCTGGCAGATCACTGATACCTGCTTGTTCACGCTCAGCTTTATCCATTGCATAGATGTTGCGGTCAATTGGTTTCGGCGCTTCCATCTTGTTCTTGATTCCATCAAGACCTGCAGCAAGCATAGCCGCCATTGCGAGATATGGGTTCGCAGCTGGATCGACGCTTCGAACCTCAATACGTGTACTTACGCCACGTGATGCTGGAATACGGACAAGCGGACTACGGTTACGCATTGACCAAGCGACGTAACAAGGTGCTTCGTACCCAGGTACAAGACGCTTATAGGAGTTTACAGTCGGGTTGGTAATTGCAGTGAACGCCTCAGCATGTTTCACGACCCCTGCAAGGAATTGCATTGCTGTTTCGCTCAATTGCGTTTCGGAATTCTCATCGAAAAATGCATTCTCTTTCCCTTTGAAGAGAGACATGTTTGCGTGCATTCCAGAGCCATTTACACCGAACAATGGCTTAGGCATGAATGTTGCATGCAGGCCGTGTTTACGTGCAATCGTTTTGACCACAAGCTTGAACGTTTGGATGTTATCACAAGTTGTGACAGCATCAGCATATTTGAAATCAATTTCGTGTTGTCCAGGAGCAACCTCATGGTGAGAAGCTTCAATTTCAAAGCCCATGTCCTCAAGCTCCAACACGATGTCACGGCGGCAATTTTCACCAAGATCCGTCGGTGCAAGGTCGAAATAACCACCTTTGTCGTTCAATTCAAGTGTTGGTTCACCTTTTTCATCATTCTTGAACAAGAAGAATTCCGGTTCAGGACCGATGTTGAAATCTGTGAAGCCGAGCTCTTCCATTTCCTTGAGAATACGCTTCAAATTCGCACGAGGATCACCCTCGAATGGTGTACCATCAGGATTATAAATGTCGCAAATCAAGCGTGCTACTTTCCCTTTTTCAGATGTCCAAGGGAAGACGACGAACGTGTCAAGATCCGGATAGAGGTACATATCGGATTCTTCAATACGTACAAATCCTTCGATAGAAGATCCATCAAACATCATCTTGTTGTCAAGCGCCTTTTCAAGCTGACTCGTCGGAATTTCAACGTTTTTGATCGTTCCTAGTAAATCAGTGAACTGCAAACGGATGAATCGTACATTTTCTTCTTTTACCATTTTAAAGATTTGGTCTTTTGAATACTTCGAACCCATGAATTGTTGCCTCCCTAAATTATTTGAATAAATCATGACTACCTATGTTCAACTTTGCCTCAATTGAAAAAACGTGATAGTTCACCTTGTATGAGTGAAGTTTTACCGAAGCGTCCAGCCTGATAGAGTTCTTTTTTGAGATATTTGTGGATTTCGCCTTCGGTTGGTTCTGTCTTGTATACAGGGTCTTTCCCATGCATACCTTTTTCTTTCATTTCAAAAACTTCACGAATACCTGCAAGGTTAACGCCACGTTCAAGAAGAGACTTGATTTCAAGCAATCGATCGACATCATTGAACGAAAACAGTCGCCGGTTTCCTTCAGATCGAGCAGGCATAATCAACCCATGCTCTTCGTAATACCGGATCTGTCGTGCTGTCAATTCTGTCAGTTGCTTTACAATCCCTATGGGAAATAGAGGCATATTTCTTCTTATGTGATCTCCCATATCTGTCCCTCCTCTCTTGATTACCAACATTATATGCTAATGTTAGCTTTTGTGTCAAACATATGTAAGAAAACCTAACATCATTTTTTGACCAAAAGAAAAAGAGAGTGGATTCAGACACTCTCTTTAGTTAATACCCTATAAATTCAGTTTTAAACCGCTCTTTGCCAGTTCTTTCACCGCTTCTTTTACAGCGATTTTCACATGCGCATACGTGAGCCCGCCTTGAACATAAGCCTCATAAGGTGTACGGATCGGACCATCAGCAGACAATTCGATGCTTGATCCTTGCACGAATGTACCTGCAGCCATGATGACATCATCCTCATACCCTGGCATGTAGCTGGGATGAGGTACGACATGCGCATTGACTGGGGAGGCTTTTTGGATCGATTGACAGAATCGCACCATATAATCAGAATCATGGAATTTGACCGATTGGACGAGATCAGTCCGTTGTGCATCCCATTTTGGTGTTGTTTCAAATCCGAGATCCTCCAATAAAGCAGCCGTGAACACTGCTCCTTTAAGAGATTGGCTGACAACATGAGGAGCCAGGAAAAAGCCTTGATACATGTCCAATAACGTATCTAGGGATGCCCCTGCTTCTTTACCTAATCCTGGAGAAGTCAATCGAAATGCACAAAGCTCAACAAGGTCTTCCCGTCCAGCGATGTATCCACCGATCTTGGCTAGACCTCCACCAGGATTTTTGATCAGGGATCCTGCAATCAAATCTGCACCTACTTGGGTGGGCTCTTCGATTTCGACAAACTCACCGTAACAATTATCTACGAATACGATGACATCCGGTTTAATCTCTTTTACAAAAATGATCGCTTCTTTTATTTGTTCGATGGTAAACGATGGGCGATCGGAGTAGCCTTTAGACCGTTGGATCCCGATCATTTTCGTACGCTCATGGATGTTGCGGCTGATCGCTTCAAAATCCATCTGTCCTTCTTGAGTAAGATCGACCGCCTGGTAGGTAATGTCATACTCTTTCAAGGAACCTCGTCCATCGCCACGAATGCCGACGATTTCTTCCAGTGTATCGTATGGCTTGCCTGTAATGTACAGCAGCTCATCCTTAGGTCTCAACACCCCTGATAAGGCAATGGAAATCGCATGGGTACCCGAAATGATATGCGGCCTGACAATGGCAGAATCAGCTCCAAACACCTCCGCATAGACATTTTCTAATACATCTCGTCCTGTATCATCGTAACCATAACCGGTCGACGGGGTGAAATGAAAATCACTCACCTTATTGTTTCTAAAAGCAGTAAGGACTTTTTCTTGATTGACGAGTTCGATCCGTTCAATTCTCTCATGAATCGGTCTTATCTTTCCCTCAATACTTTTTGATCGTTCTGCTAAAATGTTCTCGATGTTATCCTGTTCAAATGCTTTCATTCGTCGTCTGTATCTCCCTGCATAATCAATGGTCTAATTCGATCATAAATCGGTAACGTCGGGTGTGCATACCCTTTGCACCGATAAACGTGGTCTTCCTCCATCCAATGTCGTTCCTCAAGGATGGTGAGCCGTTGCAGCTCACTCAACAATTTACCCTGCTCTGGGGAAACGAGAATGTGATAAGGGACCATGGAGGATTTGACCATCTCTTCGATTGTATTCAACATTTTCTTATTATCACCCGTCCGTAGAGCCGAGACGGATAATGTTTGATAGTCTGTCAATGCTTCATGCTGCAGGTCATTCTTATTGAACACCGTCAGCATCGGGATCTTATCAGCGCCAAGCTCTTTCAAAAGCTTGTTCACCGTCTCTTGATGCTTGTCCCTGTTCGGATCTGCCACATCCACCATATGGACGATCAAATCAGCTTCGGTCACTTCCTCCAATGTCGAACGGAATGCCGCAACCAGTCCTGTCGGCAGATCCTGAATAAAACCGACTGTATCCGTCAGGAGGGTCAACATACCGCTCGGCAATTTCATCTTCCGTGTCATGGGATCCAATGTGGCAAACAATTGGTCCTCCTGATATGCGTCCGAATCCGTCAAGACGTTGAACCAGGTCGACTTTCCAGCGTTCGTATAACCGACAAGAGCGATTTGGAAAGCCTGGTTCGACTTTCTTCGTTCACGGTATCGTTGACGATGGGAGGCTACCGTTTTCAACTGATTCTTTATATCCGTAATACGGTTCCGGATATGTCTTCTGTCGGTTTCGAGCTTCGTTTCCCCGGGTCCTCTCGTCCCGATACCGCCACCGAGCCTCGAGAGCTGTGCTCCTTGTCCAGAAAGACGAGGCAAAAGATATTCAAGTTGTGCAAGCTCGACTTGAAGCTTACCTTCCCTCGATTTTGCCCGCTGTGCAAAAATATCGAGTATCAACTGCGTACGGTCAATCACCTTCACTTCTAACGCCTCTGCCAAATTGCGCATTTGACTCGGCGTCAATTCGTGGTTCACGATGACAAGATCGATTTCGATTTCCTCGATCAAAGCTCTTATTTCCTCGACCTTCCCTTTACCAATCAACGTGGCCGGATGGATGCGTTCCCGTTTTTGGGTCACCTCCATGACCGGAGTACCCTGGGCGGTTTTGGTTAGTGCAGCAAGCTCTTTCATTGAAGATTCAAATAGGGTGTCACTCTTGTTTGATAACTGACACCCTACCAATAATGTTCTTTCGTTTTGCGTTTCCGTCAATCTATTCCCCTGCCTTTATCGGGTAAGGCTTTCTCCTTACCCTATCATGTGACATTTCCGTCTTTATACATGCCTACATCTTATCAAATTCAGGGGCTTTCTGCTAGATGCAAGTCTCGCTCCGTAATCATGATCAAATAATCCCGATCGACTTTTCCTTCCTTCAATAAACGCATCGATTGTTTACGCATCGATTTTTCCAAAAGGTTTCGGATATACCGTCCATTTGAAAACGTACTGCCCTCTTTCGAGCGGATGTATTGAAGGTGAGACCGTAATTTCCGTTCTGCATCGATCGATAATTTATATTCTCGTTCCTTAATCATCCGTTTCGCAATTTCCATCAGTTGTTCAACAGAATAATCCGGAAACTTTACGACAACCGGAAATCTTGAAGGCAAACCTGGGTTCAAGGTAAGGAAATGATCCATCTCATTGGAATAGCCCGCTAAGATCAGGATGAAATCGTTTTGTTGATCCTCCATCGCTTTGACAAGTGTATCGATCGCTTCCTTCCCGAAATCCTTCTCACCGCCACGGGCTAAGGAATAGGCCTCATCGACGAAAAGGATCCCACCAAGCGCTTTTTTCACCAGGTCTCTCGTCTTTTGTGCGGTATGTCCGATATATTCACCAACAAGATCCGCTCGTTCTGCTTCAATCAAGTGTCCTTTCGATAACACGTTCATTTCATGGAACAGCTTCCCGATCATCCTCGCTACCGTCGTCTTACCGGTTCCTGGATTCCCCTTGAACATCATATGGAGCACTTGTTTGCCTGTTTTCAGGTTCTGGGTTTCACGACATTTGTTTATATATAACCACGCATAAATTTCATTAATCAGCTCTTTCAATTCGTCCATACCGACGAGTGATTCCAGTTCTTTTTGAATCTTCTTAAGTGGTGCATGCTTCTCACGGTCTTGGGAATCGGTCAGCCAATCGTTTTTCGAAATAGATGAAGGAGAGCCAGAATTTAGAACAACGTTGATTTGGCTTTTCGCGTTTCGGCTGATCGCTTGTTGCATGGACCTTCACCTCACTTTATGATTCTTGTGTATTATACGCCCAGTGGTTAAATGTGTGACAAATGCCTATATAAAAAAGAAGGGGCAAAATTCGCCCCTTCAAATGAAAACATCATGTTCCATATGTTCGTCTTGCAAAATCGACGAAACGGAATTTATCCAATCTGTGTCTGGATTCCGTATATTGAAAAATACTCGCATCTTCGAGATAAACATAGTTTTTCACCTGGACGACGTGAGTATGTTCGCCAAGATCCAAAAGCTGTTCATCCTCTGTTGTTGTTTCTTCAACGGTGATTTCTTTCTTCGCAAAGCTGATCGTTAAGCCGAGTTGTTGTTCGATGTATTCGTATATCGAATTTTCACAGATCGTTTTCGTGAGACTCGGAATGGCCTTCTGAAGAAAATAATCCTTATCCAGGATGACCTTTTCTCCATCGATCTCTCTTGTGCGAATCACTTTCCATACTTTTTCATCTGGCTTGGCCTGTAGCTTCTGTCTTAAATCTTCATCCATTTCATCTAAGCTCAGCTCTTTCACTTCCGTCTTTACCTGTTTACCGAGCTTACGAGCAACCTCCTTGAAGCTTACGAGGCCAGAAACCGGGAAGTTCAGCTTATCAATGTCGAGAACTATGGAACCTTTTCCTTTGATTTTCTGGATAAAACCATTTTGCGCCAAAAGGTTCAGTGCTTTCCGCATCGTTTCCCTCGAAGCCCCATAATGTTCAGCTAACTCGTTCTCTGAAGGTAACTTTTGATCGGGAAGGTACGTCTTATTACGGATTTTTTCTCTCAAGTCGTTATAAATCGGCAGAAATTTATTTGTCTTCAATTTTATCACCATTCATAGTCTAGCATGATGGACGCAGGTAATAAACGATGGATTCATATGGTCTTAACTGGATCCGATCGAATCGCTGATTGGAATCCGAGTAATTTGAAATCAGAATTTCAGATTCATAATTGGTCAAACTAACATTCTCAGGAAGATGAAATTCCGTTTCTTCCTTATAAAAATTATTGATGACCAGTAATTGTTCTTCCCCATTATCACGAAGGTACGCAAATATTCTCGGATGATCGGGCAGTAGTAATTCATACGACCCGTTCGTAATGACATCGTATTCTTTCCGAAGGTCTATCAGTTTCTTGTAATGGTAAAAGACTGAATCTTTATTTTGCATGACCCTTTCCGCATTGATTTCACGGTAGTTTTGAGCCACATCGATCCATGGTGTACCAGTTGTGAAACCAGCATGAGGTTGATCATCCCACTGCATCGGTGTTCTTGAATTATCGCGGGATTTTTGTTTCAGGATCTCAATGATTTCTTCTTCTGTTCTACCTTGTTCTTTCATCATTTTATAGGCATTCAATGATTCAACGTCCCTATATGATGAGATATCCTCAAAGTTAGGGTTTGTCATCCCAAGCTCTTCACCCTGGTAAATATAAGGTGTACCTTGCATCATATGAATCGTTGTCGCTAGCATTTTGGCAGATGTTTCACGAAATTCCCCTTCATCCCCGAATCGGGAGACGATGCGTGGCTGGTCATGGTTGCACCAAAATAGTGCATTCCATCCGTTTCCTTCATGCATCTGAACCTGCCAGGTTGAGAGGATTTCTTTTAACTTAATGAAATCAAAGTCAGCCTTTGTCCATTTTTCACCGTTTGGATAGTCCACCTTCAGATGATGAAAGTTGAAGGTCATGTTCAACTCTTGATTTTCCGGATTCGTATAACGGATGCAGTCCTCGATCGTTGTTGACGACATTTCCCCGACAGTCATCACATCATAATCTGATAGGACCTTCCGATTCATTTCATGCAGGAATTCGTGTACACGAGGACCATCTGTATAATACTTGCGCCCGTCACCAGGAGGTACTGTTCCGTCATCATCAAGGAAACGCTGATCCTTCGAGATAAGATTGATGACATCGAGGCGGAAGCCATCTATGCCCTTTTTGAACCAATAATGCATCATCTCGTAAACGTCTTCCCGTAACTCAGGATTTTCCCAATTAAGATCAGCCTGAGTCACATCGAAAAGGTGTAAATAATACTCTCCAGATTTTTTGTCATATTCCCACGCTGGACCTCCAAATTTGGATTGCCAATTGTTCGGAGGCACGCCTTCTTGCCCTTCCTTCCAGATGTAGTACGAGCGGTACTTGCTATCGGGATCTGATAAAGCTTTCTGGAACCATTCATGTTCCGTGGAGGTATGATTGACAACTAGATCCATGATGACCTTGATGCCACGTTCATGTGCTTCCTCCAGCAGCTGCTCAAAATCTTCCATACTTCCATATTCCTCATGGATTTTATAATAGTTCCTTATATCATATCCGTTGTCTTTTTGAGGGGAATCATATACAGGGGTCAACCAAATGACATCGACACCTAACGTTTTCAAATAGTCCAATTTGTTGATGATACCCCTTAAATCACCAACACCGTTTCCTGTCGTATCGTTAAAGCTTTTTGGATAGATTTGATAGACGACAGCGTTTTTCCACCAAGCTGTAGACATAACGACATCCTTTCTACTCTTTGCTAAGAATCTTTTCTTTCAAACAGTTGAAAGGGAGGATCGATGTACACATCGATCTTCCCTCTAATTGTTCCGGATTATTGTTTTTTCACTTTGCCGTATCCAAACGTCAGAATGTATGGCAGAATCAAGACGATTGCCATGCCGATGAAGAATACGCCCCATGAACCAGGCTGGATGGAAAGGAAGCCAGGGATTCCGCCGACACCGATCGAAGTGGCTTTCACTTTGTTGATCGTAAGGATCAATCCAGCAATGGCAGAACTGATCATCGCCGCAATGAATGGATATTTGAAGCGGATGTTAACCCCGAACATCGCCGGCTCTGTAATTCCGAGATACGCAGAGACTGCCGAAGTGAAGGAAAGACCCTTCAATTTCTCGTCTTTCGTCAACGCCATCATCGCTAACGCTGCAGATCCTTGGGCAATGTTTGATAATGCGAGCATCGGCCATAGGAACGTTCCTCCTGTACTAGTGATCAGTTGGATATCAACTGCAAGGAACGTATGGTGCATACCTGTGATGACTAGTAATGAATAAAATCCTCCGTAGATAAGTCCACCTAATGCTGCGAAATGATCAAACAGATTCACAAATCCGTCAGTAATCGCATTACCGATCATGAAGGTAACCGGTCCAATTGCCGTAAAAGCGAGAAAGCCTGTTAATAATAATGTGACTGGAGCAACAATCAGCAATTTGAACGCATCTGGTACTTTGCGGTTCAAATATTTCTCGATGGCAGCCAAGACGTAGGCAGCAACGAGAACGGGCAGTACCTGACCTTGATAACCGACCTTTTCAATGGTTAGACCAAATAGGTTCCATACTGGAATATTACCTTCTTCCAATGCCTTTCCGTAATCCCAAGCATTTAAAAGTCCAGGATGGACGAGCATCAACCCGAGTACAATACCTAGCAATGGGCTACCACCAAATCGTTTGACCGCGGACCAACCAATCAGTGCTGGCAGAAAGACGAACGCCGTATTGGCAATCATGTTGATGATATCAGCAAAGTCTTTCCATTGCGCATGAACGTCGACGACAGACTGTTCATCATAGAAGATGCCCGGTCCTGTCAGGATATTGTTCAATCCCATTAAGAGACCCGCAGTTACGATCGCAGGCAGGATCGGGATGAAGATATCAGCAAGGACTTTTACGGCCTTCTGCAAAGGATTCAAATTTTGCGAAGCAGCACTTTTCACTTCCTCTTTCGATGCCTCTCCGATTCCGGCTATTTCAACCATCTTCTTATATACTTCATCCACTGTACCTTGTCCGATGACAACCTGAAATTGGCCATTCGTCGAAAATGAACCTCTAACAATATCAATGTCATTCAGTTTTTCTTTATCCACCTTATCTTCGTCATTCAACACAAGACGAAGCCGTGTCACACAGTGAGTAGCTGTATGGATATTCTCTTTTCCCCCAAGAGCTTCAATAATTTCTGAAACAGTTTCACGATTAACGCTCATGATGTTCTCCTCCTCTTCAGTGAAAACGATTTCAATAAAATGCTAAAAAAACGCTTTCAAAAATAACTTGTATATACATGATGGTTTTAATTTTATACTTGTATATACAAGTTGTCAACAGAAAAAATGACCCTGTTGATTCAATCAGGGTCATTTCTTTATATCAGGAAGCTGGTGGCGGTCGAGATATTCCTTGGATGGATTCGATTTCCGGATTCTCAGATCTTCATTCGGCTTGATTTCACTGATCATCACACCTAAACCATTGTAGATATCGATATTTTCCGTAATTTTTCGTGAGGTGATCGCCTTACCCCATTCATCCAAAGTCTTCAGGTGTTCTTCATTCGTCGTCACTAACGCGTTCGCTCCATGACTATGGCCGCTTAAACGTTCATAGACCGCTTTGACCGTTTGTTTTTCCTCTGCACCTTCTTTTAAATCAGTTCCGACGACGATGTAGATACCACTGACAATCGCTCTCGCATTCTTGACGCCCTCTACCTGTTCAGCCAATTGTACAAGCTCCTGTGCATTCGCCGTTTCAGCAGAAGTCCGTTTCACAATCGGTGTATCTTCCAAGCCATTCTTATTCGTCTGGAAATTCTGCTGCGTCGGATCAGAATAATATTCCTGACCCTCTTCAGCATCGATGAAATTACATGCTGCTAGCAGCTGCAGAACGAAAAGGACGGCGACAATTTTCTTTAGCATCCAACCCACCTCGGACTTTTTTCCTTATCGTGTGATTTATCGTGGGTGGTTATGCATATATCCTCAAAAAAGCTATAATGAGATTAACCCAGATTGGAGGCGATGGATGAGTATGGATCAAAATGAAAAACCAGTATGGGCAACCGAATTCATATTGGATTTAGAAAAAAGGGGAAGAAGGGAGTCGACGGTCAAGCGTTACCAATATGACCTTGAAGATTACCTGGCATGGATCAGAGTGAACGAATATTCCTACGAAGATCCTGAAGTACTGAAAACTGATTTCATCCAAACTTATCTGAATTATTTGATGGAAGAACGTTCTTATTCGTTCCGTACCTTAAAACGCGTATATAGTGTCTTAAAGCAATATCATCAGTATTTGGTTTTGATGAAACGAATTCCCCACAATCCAGTCGCTTCGATTACATTGGACCGTCTCGTAGAGGATGCATTTACAGAAGATATGTTCATTACAGAGGATGAACGGCAAAGACTTATTGAAACAGTACCGACGGAAACAGGTCTAACCGAAAATCAACTGAAAGCGCACCCTTACCTCTCAAAACGAAACCTGGGAATTTTGACACTGTTATTGGACCATGGCCTCACACTCCATGAAGTAAGTGCGATTGAAATGAGGCACCTTTCCTTTATCCAGCATGAGCTTAAAATCGAACCTGGCGTGGCTGAGCCGGAGCGGGTCATCCAATTGACCAAGGAGCAAAGTGAGATGCTCTATCATTATTATGAGTCGATACCTGCTGCAGTCAGACCCGCGCAATATAGTGCTGACCCCTTTTTTGTCGCATTTGATTTCAAAAGATTGACGTATAGATGGAACTATGAGGAGAATCGTCCGAAAAGACTGACAGAAATCGCGATTCAGAAGATGATTCGTCAGGAAGTGAAACGAGCTGGTCTAAGAAAAGGAATTTCAAGTCAACATTTCAGAAGAACCGCCATTTATGAGGGACTTAAAGCAAATCATGATATTCAGGATGTCCAATATCGATTCGGGTTGAAGACACCTCTTACACTGAAACGCTATCTCGCTTACCTGGAAAAGGATCGTATTTCGACAAGCTGACAAAAGAAATGCAACCAAAAAAGGATTGACCTGTGGTCAACCCTTTTTATTTGATAACAAGGCAGTATGTCATACCTTGAATAGAATCAACTATTTGGATTTTCAGAAGAGAACTCAACCGCTCGTTGAGGCGTGAAGGTTGAAATCGCATGCTTGTAAATCAATTGTTGTTTACCATCAGACTCTAAAACCACAGTGAAATTATCAAACCCTTTAACCAACCCTTTAAGTTGGAAACCATTCAATAAATAAACCGTTACGTAGACATTCTCTTTTCTTAAGGTGTTTAAGAATTGATCTTGAATATTAATGGATTGCTTCATGTGTATAGGCCTCCTAAATAAACGTTCATAACATTAATTCGATTCAAGACGTAGCTTTCCTGCCACAAAAGCCAAAATAGATGGAATTTTTTCATTAATGGCTCCACCTGTCACATCAAACCATTCCACGTCCATTTGGTGGCGGAACCAGGTTAGCTGCCTTTTTGCATATCTTCTTGAATTTCTTTTCAATTTGATGATCGCTTCTTCTAAGGTACACATTCCCTCGAAATAACTGTATAACTCTTTATACCCGATCGCCTG
Organism: Pseudalkalibacillus sp. SCS-8; assembly: GCF_040126055.1. Lineage (NCBI taxonomy): Bacteria > Bacillati > Bacillota > Bacilli > Caryophanales > Fictibacillaceae > Pseudalkalibacillus > Pseudalkalibacillus nanhaiensis. The sequence goes on along the minus strand of NZ_CP143541.1, from coordinate 1,697,066 downwards.
AACAGCCTGTGTTCCTCTTACTCCGGCTTCATACAAAGTTTTCACTTCATCCAAAAGCCCTTCCTCAATCATCAGATCCACTCTACGGTTGATTCGATCATATAGCTCATCACGGTCCATCGTTAAACCGATGGTGATCAAATTGTAGGGTGACTCTCTCTCCTGGTCATTTTCTTCTTGATCGAGGTATCCTTGTGTGTGGTAAATCTCGAGTGCTCGGATGACGCGACGTACATTATTCGGATGTATTTCTGATGCCCTCTTTTGGTCGATCGCCTTCAATTTGTCATGAAGGGCTTCAGAACCGTACTCAGAAACGAATGTTTCCAGCTCTTTTCGGTAATCAGGATCGGCAGAAGCTTCCGTAAACGTATAATCATGAGTGACAGCACGTATGTACAAGCCTGTCCCACCGACCATAACGGGAAGGCTGCCTTTCTGATGGATTTCTGCTATCTTTTGCTGGGCATCCTCTTGAAATTCAGCGGCTGAATAATCTTCCATCGGATCTTTGATATCAAAGAGATGATGAGGAATGCCTTCTTTTTCGCTTTCCTTGATCTTTGCGGTCCCAATGTCTAATCCTGTGTACACCTGCATCGAGTCACTGTTGATGACCTCACCCTTGAATGCTTTTGCAATTTCGACACTTGTTCTGGTTTTGCCGACGGCTGTTGGTCCGACGATTACAACTAGTGCTGGCTTCATTCCATACCTCCAACTTACCTTCCCTTACATGACACGCTTAAACATTTTCTCCATCTCATAGGTCGTGAACTGAACGATGATTGGACGACCATGAGGACATGTAAATGGATCCTCTGCTTTCCTTAGCGTATGAAGCAACGATTCCATCTCGTCCTGCCGCAGATGACGATTTGCCTTAATTGAGCCCTTACACGACATCATGATCGCTGCATCTTCCCTAAGCTTCTTAATATCCGACTTCTTATCAGCCAACACTTGGTCAATGATTTCTTGAATGGTTTCTTGTTCTTCACCGTTTGGAAACCATTGTGGATGCGAACGGACGATGAAGGTGTTCCCACCAAATGGCTCTAGAAAGATTCCGATAGAGGCCAATTGTTCTTGATGTTCTCGGATGATCGATGCCTCCGTATGCGTGAATTCGAAAGTCAATGGTACAAGCAATTCTTGAACTTCATGCTCATACTGTCCTACCTTTTCCCTGTAGTATTCATATTTGATCCGTTCTTGCGCGGCATGCTGATCGATGATATACATCCCTTGTTCATTTTGCGCAATGATATATGTCCCGTGGACCTGGCCAACAGGATACATTGACGGAACACGGGATGTTTCTGCATCGTGAGGAACATCTTCTACTGCTGACCTGTCTTGTTCAGGTTCCACCTCTCGATTCTCTCGGGTATATACCGTTGTACTTTCTTTTGAAAATAGAGCGTGATCCTCTTCTGAAACGTCTTGGACCGCTTCCTCGGCTCTCTTCCAATCAACCGAAGAACGTATAGATTCATCCTTCAAAGCATCCTTATCGTTGTCTGATTGCTGAAAACGACTGATGATGTCCTGTCGTGATGTATCAAATTGAAATGTGGACTGTTCCGTTTTCGGTTTTGCGGTGAACGTTTTACTTGGCGCTTGTGGAATAAGTTCCGTATCCTTCAGGGCTTGCTTGATCCCTTCTTCAATTGCAGAAGATAATTCCTCTTCCTTACTGAATCTCGCCTCCAATTTTCCTGGGTGGACATTGACATCGACGAGAATCGGGTCGAGCTCGATAGAAAGAACGACGATCGGATGTCGACCGATTGGAAGTAACGTATGATATGCTCGTTCAATCGCTTTATAAATTTTAAAATTCCGGATGTAACGACCGTTAATGAACAGGGAAACATATTGGCGAGATGCACGGTTGATCTCTGGCTTTACAGCAAAGCCTTCAATTTTATAATCCAGTGTTTCATTTTTCACTTTCAGCATCTTTTTTGCAACAGACATTCCGTAGATTGCCGCAATGACTTGCAAGTGATCGCCACTACCAGGCGTCTTCAAGACTGTCTTACCGTTATGCTTAAGGTGGAAAGCGACTTTCGGATGCCCCATTGCCTGACGGTTGATCACATCGGTTATGTTTCCTAATTCAGTATGGACGGTTTTCAAATGCTTTAATCGCGCTGGCGTATTATGAAAAAGATGGGTGACCTCGATGGTCGTCCCTTTTCGACTATCCGTCTTCCGTTGATTGACGACCTTCCCGTAGTGTATGGAAAGCTGATTACCCGCATCCTTACCAGTCGACGTCTTCATTTCGACTTTCGAAACAGAAGCGATACTCGGCAAAGCCTCACCTCTGAATCCTAACGTCCGGATATGGAAAAGATCATTTTCATGCTTGATTTTACTCGTTGCATGCCGTTGGAACGCTGTCAGCAGGTCATCACTTTCAATTCCATCTCCATTATCAATGACCGTAATCCGTGATAATCCGCCCTCTTCCACTTCAATATCAATCCGAGTACTATTTGCATCAATTGCGTTTTCAACAAGTTCCTTCACAATGGATGCTGGCCGCTCAACGACTTCACCTGCCGCAATCTTATTCGACAGGAGTTCATCTAGTTGTTTGATTTTGCCCATTTGGAATCCTCCTGTTTCTCTTGCTTGATGGACAATTGCAATTCATACAGCGCATTCATCGCTTCAAGAGGTGTCATAGACAGAAGCTCCATTTTCTTCAGTTTTTCCAAAGCAGGGTGTGGTGCCGTGTTTTTATTTTCCTGCTTCTTCACATCTGACGGTTCAAAGAAGGATAACTGCCCTTCTGAATCTCTTTCCTTCGATTCAACCTTCTCAACAGGCCGCCCTTGCTTTTTCTCCGATTCGAAGTCTGCCAGCAGTTCATTCGCACGAGCAATGAGCTCTGTAGGAAGCTCTGCCAACTCTGCAACATGAATTCCGTAACTTCGATCCGCTTTTCCATCTTCAACACGGTGAAGGAAGACGACCTTCCCGTCCTCTTCGATCGCTTTGACATGGATGTTATGCAGACGTGAGAGCTTTTCTTCAAGAACTGTCAACTCATGATAATGGGTTGAAAACAGTGTCTTTGCACCGATATTGTCATGGATATATTCGATGATCGACTGTGCTAGCGACATCCCATCATACGTTGACGTTCCACGACCGATTTCATCCAGCAAGAGCAGGCTTCGTTCAGTCGCATGTGTCAGTGCATACTGCGTCTCCATCATTTCGACCATGAAAGTACTTTGGCCACCTGCCAGATCATCTGCCGCTCCAATCCGTGTGAAAATTTGATCAAAAATCGGAAGTGTCGCGTGTTCAGCAGGAACGTAGCAACCAATCTGCATGAGAATCGAGGCTAATGCAACCTGACGCATATACGTACTTTTACCAGCCATGTTCGGCCCTGTAATCAGTAAGACTCCTCGTTCATCATCCATATGAACATCGTTTGAAACATAATCTTGACGATTCATCATCTGTTCAACAACTGGATGACGCCCGCCTTCAATGCGAATACGACCTTCCTGGGATATGATCGGCTTACGATATTGACCGGATTCACTGACGACCGCAAACGCTTGGAGTACATCAATTTCACTGATTTGTTTAGCAAGTCTTTGTAATTGAGGAATGAACGACTTTACTTGCTCTCGAATTTGTAAAAAGAGCTCGTATTCAAGTTCAACCGATTTCTCTTCGGCTTGTAAAATGATATCTTCCTTCTCCTTCAATTCAGGTGTGATGAACCGTTCCGCATTTGCGAGTGTTTGCTTCCGCTCGTAACGTTCCTCGTCGACGAGGTGGAGGTTGCTTTTTGTCACTTCAATATAATATCCGAATACGCGATTGAACCGTATTTTCAGCGAACGGATCCCCGTCTTTTCACGTTCCGACTGCTCTAAAGATGCAATCCACGATTTCCCATTGACACTTGCATTCCTATATTCATCAAGTCCAGCATGGTAGCCATCCTTGATGATGTTCCCTTCCTTGATCGAGATCGGAGCGTCTTCATGAATGGAGGCTTCGAGGATCTCACAAAGATCGGTACACGGGTCCATCTCATTCGAACGTTGTTGGAGCCCGGCATGATCCATATCGAGCAGCTGATCCTTGATTGCAGGAACCTTTTGTAACGATCGCTTCAGTTGGATCAAGTCCCTTGCATTGACGTTCCCATAAGCCACTTTCCCCGCAAGACGTTCCAAATCATACACTTCAGTCAATTGTTCACGAATTTGTTCCCTGTTGAAGAACTGCTTCATGAAGCTTTCCACGATGGATAACCGTTCTTCAATCGCTTGCCGATCCAAGAGAGGCTGTTCGATCCATTGCTTCAACACTCTGCCACCCATTGCGGTAACAGTCTTGTCCAACAGCCAAAGAAGCGAACCTTTCTTCTGTTTCTGCCGCAAGGTCTCCACTAACTCGAGGTTCCGTTTCGAATTCGGATCGATCTTCATATACGCCGTTGCTTCGACTGTTTCGAATTTCTGTAAATGTTCGAGGGAACGCTTTTGTGTCCGGACTAGATAAGAAATGAGCTGATTACCGGTATCTTTAAGCGCATGACTGCTTAAATCTTCTGTAATCGTATGTAGATCTTCCGGTATGACAGGCTCCCCTTCTTTGGAAACCGTAAATTGATAAAACTCTTCGAGCATCTTCACTTGTTCGTCATCCATATCCTTTGGCACGATGACTTCTTTCACCGCTAAAGACTGAAGCTCAAGACATACGGACTTTAAATCTTCAGGAATGATTTTCACCGTATTCTGTCCTGTGGAAATGTCGCAGATCGCCATTCCATATCCTTCATCTAATGGGGTAATGGATGCAATGTAATTGTTCGTTTTTTCATCGAGAAGCGTCCCTTCCATAACCGTCCCTGGTGTAATAACCTGGACGACATCCCGTTTCACAACACCTTTCGCTACTTTAGGGTCCTCTACCTGTTCACAAATGGCCACCTTAAAGCCTTTTTCGATCAGCTGACCGATATAATTTTGTGAGGAGTGGTGTGGTACCCCGCACATCGGAATGCGGTTCCCTTTCCCTCCGTCTCTACTTGTCAATGTTATTTCAAGCTCTTGAGATGCCCTTAAAGCATCCTCAAAGAACAATTCATAAAAATCGCCTAAACGAAAAAATAAAAAGGCATCTTCATAGTCTGCCTTAATCGATAAATATTGCTGGATCATTGGAGTATACTCAGCCATGTCAGTCCTCCGTCTTACTTATATTCTTCACCTCATTATAGCATATCTCGACAATACGATGAGAGAGTTGAATCGTACTTTCACTGCCCTCTTTTTTCTCTTTTTCTGGAAACCTTTGCAGGTCTTGATACGTAAACACATCAGGAGGAGATTGTCTATGTCATTGTTACAGGTCGATATTCAACGTGCAGGGTATAGCAGTGATGCCATATTGAAGGACGTGTGCTTTTCGTTGAAAACTGGAGAGCTTGTAGGGCTTATAGGAGCGAATGGCGCTGGTAAAAGTACAACCATAAAGTCCATACTCGGCATTATCAATCTATTGAACGGCAAGATATCAATAAAGGATCATCATACATATGCTTACGTTCCTGAACAACCGATGTTTTATGATGAACTGACTCTTCAGGAGCATATCGATTTTACCGCTTCTGTAATGTCGATTCGTGATGAAGATTTAAGCCGTCGAACGGAACATCTGTTGCGTGTTTTCAAACTTGAAAGTGTCGTCCATGACTTGCCGAATACATTTTCGAAAGGAATGCAGCAAAAGGGAATGCTTTTGCTCGCCTTTCTGATACAGCCTGACCTTTACATAGTAGATGAACCATTTATTGGTTTAGATCCAAATGCTACGAGGGATTTCATACGTTTCATTAATGATGAAAAAAAGCGGGGTGCAGGAATTCTTATGTCCACTCACGTTTTAGATACAGCGGAAAAATACTGTGATCGTTTTCTATTGATGAAAGAAGGAACGTTATTTGCAGATGGAACACTTTCCGACTTACAAATTAAAGCGAACCTTCCAGCAGGCTCTCTTTTTGATTGTTACAACATCTTATCGAGGGATGAATCAGATGACAGGCTTTAATTTATTTTTCAAGAGATTAAAGCAGGATTGGCATTTCCAATGGAAAGCAGTCAAAACGGTTATAGATTGGACGATCTGGGTTTATCTTATTATTCCAGCGGCAATCATCTTACTCGCAAGCTATCGATCATGGTGGATGGAAACACCTGAATGGCTGCTCGGGATTCCCCTGGAACTGACCTTCATTGTACTATATTTATTTTGTTGGATAGGTAGTCTTCGCACATTTCTCGAGGAAGCAGACCAATTATTTCTTTTACAAAATCGCCAATGTGTGTACGGTTTAAAAAAATCGTCACTTATTTATTCTGTCTTACTTCAGGTCTTAAAGCTTTTTCTTATTATGATGCTTTTCGCCCCACTACTCATCAATCATTATCAATTCAAGTGGAGTAGTGTAATTTTTATTTGGGTATTCATAAGTTCCGCACATCTCCTTATTCTCACTGTACGTATATGGATGGATCAGATTTCAAACATCCTCCTGAAAGGGACTGTTCACTTCGCGTTCTTTCTGTTTTTTGGTGGAATTATCGTAGTCGGAGGGATTGAGTTTGTCCAATCCGGTTTCTTACTATTAATCCTAATTACGAGTAGTTTTCAGATAATCATCATATTGCTTCTTCGACGATTCATCCAGCGCAAGGCACTCGAGCCATATTTCATTAAGTTGGATCGGAAACAGAAACTGAAACACGTCAAAATGATTTTAACGGTTACAGAGTTTGTTCCAAAAGAGACGACCTTCAATCGCAAGCGACCGTTACTCTTCCGCCATTCAGAACGTCTATTTCAAAACAGATCAGCTGAAAATGGCGTCAGTGAATTGTTCATAAAGACGTTCATTCGCAATCAATCGAACGTCTTAAGCTATCTTCAAATCATTGGTATGACAACTGGTGCGTTATTTGTCATCCCCCCTATATGGATCAAGGCACTGATTTATATTGCATTTGTTTTGTTTTTGGCAAAATGGTTGGATTCCGTATGGATGATTACAATTTCAAAACCTTTCTTCAAATCGATCGCTCGTAGAGATGACGCAACCTATAGGGCGAAAATTAAGGTGACGAAGTTATTTCTTTTCCCAGCATATGGTTTCGTCGGACTATTCCTTATCATTACCAGTTTGATAAGGTACTTGTTAACGTAAATTAAGCGTTCGAACATAAAAAAACAAGGAAGAAGTGTTCTTCCTCCTTGTTTGACTACTCTTCCAAATCACCTAATAAAAAGTTCGGATCGAGGTCTTCGAAATCTTCTCCGTCGACTTCGTCTTCCCAGCTTTCATCTTCAAACTCTTCGATGACGCCGTCTTGGTTCACCTGCACCCATACTTTTGTTTCCCCGATTACTTCAGCTATGAATTCACGTTCCACCTGAACAAGAATCTTGTTCCCATTCGGTGAGATGGTTGCTTCTAATGTATTTGGCTCCTGAATCGCCCTTGCATTCACCTCAAGGTGTTTGCCAAGGGAATGCTCATCTCTCTTTGTCAGGTTACACGAATCTTTATAACGGATAGTCTCCGTGACGACCTCTGTTTTCGTATTGTTATTGTAGGAGTACCAAACATTAATATCATAGCTGCCTTCTACGTCTACCGAATTACCGTTCTCCACAGGTTTATAATTGTGGTTGATGATCCAACAGCCGAGGATACTCGACGGTTTATGAGCAGGTGTAACTGTATGGGTGGCCTGTGAAAACTTTCGACCTTTGCCGCAAACCGCTTTCGTTATGATTTCTCTGAAGCTGTTATCGTTTTTGGCCATGTGACTAAATCCCTCCTCTTCCAATCTTCAATTCATCCTATGCAGGGCGAATGACTAGTGTGCTTAAAATTTTTATTAACTCGTTCATAATGTCCCGTTAGTTCAGTCTATGAGATTTTCATGGAATTTATGGTATCTTTTTTTCCTTTTTGTAAGGGATTGTTTTAGTACGGTATGTGAAATTTAAACTCCAGGATAATGACGTTCTGAATGATGATTTGTAGGTTGATATGTACTATGTAGAAAATATGGAAAACGGTAAAAAAAGGGGCTGACTCATAAGGACGTTATTTCGTCCCTAAGTCAGCCCTTTTTCTATCCTTCATGTCTGCATTTCTCCAATATGGCGGACAGAATCGCTCTTTTTTATCATGTTGTCATCCTTTTTCAATTTCAACCTTAGACGATTTAAGGTGACTTTAATAGAAGAAAGAGGCTAACCTAATTTCAGGTCAACCTCTTTTCGTATTAGAAACGTTTATGTTTCAGAGCTGAACCAGTCATGCCTTTTAACTGGTCCCCTTCTGTATCTCGAACGATTTCATTCGTCACTGTGTTGGAAATGGTCGATGTAACAAGCTGCAACAAATCGTTCACATCCGTTTGGGATTGTTTGAATTCCTGAACGATCGGGATGGAATCCACTTCTTTATGAAGGGCATCCAGCTTTTCTTCCACCTTCTTCAAAGCTTCATGCTTTTGATAATGTTGAAGATTGACAGCCTCTTGTTGGTACATTTTAATCTTACTGATCAACTTGTGGACTTTGTCATTTTCATTGATTTTCTCTTCTGCACGCTTGAAGAAGTCGACTTCCTCTGTAGAAGAAATCATTTTTGCAAGTTCTTCCGCTTTTTCAATTACTTGCTCTCGAGTATATTCTGCCATTATTGATTCACCTCTACTGTTTGCATGAGCTCTCCGTTCAAGCTCCATGTTTTCGCTTCATTAATTTTCACATTTACGAGTTCCCCGATCAAGGACTTCGGTGCTCGGAAATGGACAACTTTATTTGTACGTGTGTGTCCAGTCAATACTTCGGAATTTTTCTTACTTACTCCTTCGACTAGGACTTCTACGACTTCGCCTTCCAAAGCTTTGTTTTTCTTTAGGAAAATTTCATTCATCACATCATTCAATCGTTGAAGACGCTCTTTTTTCACTTCCATCGGCACATTATCTTTCATTTTAGCAGCAGGTGTACCGTCTCTTGGTGAATAGATGAACGTGAACGCCATGTCATATTCGACTTCTTTGACCAAGGACAACGTCTCTTCAAATTGTTCATCCGTCTCATTCGGGAAGCCGACAATAATATCCGTCGTAAAGACCGCGTTCGGTATTTTCGCCTTGATTTTATCAACAAGATTCAAATAATGCTCACGTGAATATTTACGCGCCATCAGCTTCAAGACTTCGGAACTACCATGCTGGACCGGGAGATGGATATGCTCGACAAGGTTTCCGCCTTTTGCTAAAACATCGATGAGATGATCATCAAAGTCACGCGGGTGGCTCGTCGTAAATCGTACTCGAGGGATATCGATCTTACGGATTTCATCCATTAGATCACCGAGGCCGTATTCCATGTCTTCGAAATCCTTACCGTATGCGTTGACATTCTGCCCGAGCAACGTAATCTCTTTATACCCGTTCCGAGCGAGATGCCTTACCTCTTCAATAATGTCTTCCGGTCTGCGGCTTCGCTCTTTTCCTCTCGTATAAGGAACGATGCAGTACGTACAGAACTTATCGCAGCCATACATGATGTTGACCCATCCCTTGATGTTCCCTTTACGGACACGAGGGAGGTTCTCGACGATATCGCCTTCTTTCGACCATACCTCTACAACCATCTCTTTATTGAAGATGGCACCCTTGATCAACTGAGGCAGACGATGGATATTATGTGTGCCGAATATCAGATCGATATGCTGATGTTTCTGGAGAATTTTATTGACGACCGATTCCTCCTGGGACATGCAGCCACATACACCAAGAATCAATTCTGGTCTTTCAACCTTCAAGGATTTCAGGTGGCCAATTTCACCGAACACTTTGTTTTCAGCGTTTTCGCGAATCGCACACGTATTAAGCAGGATGATATCTGCTTCATTCGTGTCTGTCGTCGTTTCGAAACCCATATCCGTTAATATTCCAGCCATGACCTCTGTATCATGTTCATTCATCTGACAGCCGTATGTACGGATCATGAATTTTTTCCCGACACCGAGATTCTTCATATCCTCATCAATCGTAAAATCTTTATGGACGAGCACCTTCTCTTTTCCCCGACGTTTTGCATCTTTTAATGAAGGGGGTTGATAGGTTGTCTGAAAGTATTTGGAGTAGTCTTTTTCTTCTGTTTTCAAACTGGTTCACTCCTTACTGCTCTACTGACTCTATACGTTCATACACGAAATACCGATCATCTTTTCCATTACGCTTTAAATGAATACATATAACTCATTTATTATAACAAATCCCGTGTAGATTGACCATATTGCGGTACATCTTGACTATATTCTGAAGATTTAAAGCTTGAAGATGCCCTTTTGAGATTTTATCTACCAAAAATCAAGAATGATCTACGAGAATTAGGAATTATCTACGAAAAGGATAATTTATCTACAAAAATGAGCGAACATCTACAAAAATGAGAAATGATCTACAAAAAGAAAAAGAGAAGGCATTCGCCTCCTCTTGAATGTATTTATTTAATGATGTTGAGTTCCTTACCAGCTTTTTCGAACGCGTCAAGTGCTTCTTGAAGCTCTTCCTTCGAATGTTGTGCGGTCACGATCGTACGGACACGAGCTGCACCTTTCGCGACTGTCGGGAATCCGATCCCTTGTGCGAAAACGCCATAATCGAACAGCTTGTCCGATAGCTTATGAGCAAGAGCAGCATCTCCGACAATGACAGGTGTAATCGGCGTTTCACTCTTACCTGTATCAAAGCCGAGGTTTCGTAGTCCATCCTTCAAGAACTTAGCATTATCCCATAGTTTATCGATCAATTCAGGCTCCTCGAGAAGGACATCAATCGCTGCAGAGCATGCCGCTGTGACAGCTGGAGGATGGGATGTACTGAATAGGAACGGACGTCCTTTATGGATTAGATAATCCCTCAACGCTTGTGTACTTGCGACATATCCACCAAGAACTCCGATCGCCTTACTCAAAGTACCAACTTGGATATGCACACGGCCGTTTAGGTCGAAATGGTCGACAGAACCACGTCCGTTGCGTCCAAGTACACCACTCGAATGGGCATCGTCTACCATGAGAATAGCATCGTACTTTTCACATAGTTCTACGATTTCAGGTAATGGTGCGATATTTCCGTCCATTGAGAATACGCCATCCGTTACGACGAGGCGCACGCGATAATCTGAGGATTCCTTCAATGCTCTCTCAAGGTCTTCTACATCAACGTGCTTATAGATTTTTCGAGCTGCTTTCGTCAAACGGATCCCATCAATGATTGAAGCGTGGTTCAATTCATCAGAGATGACGACATCTTCTTTCGTAAGGATGGAGGAAAGCACTCCCTGGTTTGTAGTAAAACCAGATTGGAAAACCAGTGAAGCTTCAGTATGCTTGAATTCAGCCAGCTTTTGCTCGAACTCTTCATGCATGCTGAGTGTACCAGCAATGGTACGGACTGAGCCTGTTCCGACACCGTATTTTTCAACTGCATCAAGGGCTGCTTGTTTCATTCGTGGATGGTCTGTCAAGCCGAGATAGTTGTTGGATGAAAGTTGGATGACTTCCTTTCCTTTAATTACGACTTTAGAGCCTTGTTCCGTTTCTAAAGGAATCAGTTCACGGAACACACCTTCAGATTTCATCTCATCTAATTCGTTTTGTAAATACTCAAAACCTTTCACAATCCATTCCTCCTATCAAGTTTGAATTCATTTTATTCAATTGGAATTTCATAAAACGAAAATTAAGGTTTAAGGACGACTTTTCCGCATTTTCCTTCGAGCATGAGATCAAAGCCTTTCTCGAAGTCTTCAAGTGGTAATTCATGCGTGATCATTTTCTGGACATCGACTTGACCGGATTCGAGCAATCCAGCAACCTGACGCCACGTTTCAAACATTCTTCGTCCAGTGATCCCTTGTACAGTAATCCCTTTGAACACGATGTCATTCGTAATATCCACTTCAACAGGTCTTACCGGTAGACTCAGAATCGACATACGGCCTCCGTTCGTCAACATCTTGAATCCTTGGTCGATGGCGACCGGATGGCCAGACATTTCACAAACAACCTCTACGCCATTGCCATCCGTCAGATCCATTGCAATTTGTACGGGATCTTGTTCTTTAGAGTTGACGATCGTCGTAGCACCCATTTCTTTAGCAAGGTCCAGACGATAGTCATTGAGATCATAGGCAATGACCTTGGAAGCACCAGCCGCTTTTGCAACACCGACAGCCATCAATCCAATCGGTCCACAACCGATGATTGAAACGGTCTTTCCAGCTATATCACCAGCAAGTACCGTGTGGACTGCATTCCCCATCGGTTCCTGTACAGAGCCGACAGACATCGGCATTTCAGCATCATTAACCCAGAGGTTTTTAGCTGGAAGAGCAACGTATTCCGCAAAGCACCCGTCGATATCGACACCGATGATCTGCGTATTACGGCAAATGTGTGCATTCCCTGTCAGGCATTGCGGGCACTCGCCACATACGATATGCGTTTCTGCTGAAACAGAATCCCCGATTTTCACATTGGTAACGTTTTCACCAATTTCCACAACTTCACCAGCAAATTCATGACCGAACACATAAGGTGGATTCACTCGGCTTGCGGACCATTCGTCCCAAGCATAAATATGTACATCAGTTCCACAAATCGACGTTGCTTTTACCTTGATCAAAACTTCGTCTTCGTTTATTTGAGGGATGTCCACCATCTCGAGTCGTGCACCTTTATCACGATGGTGTTTTACAATCGCTTTCATTTTTCCTTTCAAGATGAACACTCCTTTAAAGTTCACAATAAGTTACCCTTAAAAATTGTATCATGACAATATTCAAGAGTAAAGTTGTGTCCTCCTGACATGTACACATGCGCATACATGCTGGATGTGTACCTCATTTCATTTTTTGCTTACCTTCTTAAACTATACCTGAAAACAAGGACAATTCAAAATAAGACAGCCAGTAGCTTGCCGGGTGCGATTTCGTTATTTCTCCGTTTTCGGGGTGCGAAAGCAGGGGCAATCCCCGAAAAACAAAAAACCTCATCCTTTCAGATGAGGTTTTCAGCTTCAAGTTGTTTACATGAACTCTGAAATCAGTTCTTCAAATTGCTTTTCATCAATAGAGAGATCCGCTTTGGATAGTGCAGTGTCACTATAACCATGAGCAAGTTCTTGATAGGACTTTTTATTCTTATCTTGATAGATCAATCCCTTGACCAGCCCGTTGTTTTCCATCAAAGTCTGCATGGCAACCATGCGGTTATGTGCATCATAGTTTTCAATGTCGGATAGACTTACAAGGTTTTCCTTGAACCAGTCATACGTATTGACCTTGTTGTAAGTGACACAAGGACTGAATACGTTGATGAGTGAGAATCCTTTATGTTGGATCCCTTGCTCAATCAAGGATGTCAATTCTTTCAGGTCACTCGAGAAGCTTTGTGCCACAAACGTAGCTCCAGCCGTCAAAGCAGTTTCCATGATCGAGATCGATGATTCAACTGAACCTTCCGGCGTACTCTTCGTTTTGAATCCGAAATCAGAACGTGGCGACGTCTGCCCTTTCGTCAATCCGTAGATCTGGTTGTCCATGACGATGTATGTGATATCGATGTTACGACGGATTGCATGAATCGTATGCCCCATTCCAATTGCGAATCCGTCCCCATCACCACCAGATGCGATGACAGTCAGGTCACGGTTCGCCATCTTCACACCTTGAGCAATCGGAAGCGAACGTCCGTGAATACCATGGAACCCGTATGAGTTGATATAACCAGAAATACGCCCGGAGCATCCAATTCCTGAAACGACAGCCAAGTCTTCTGGCTCAAGACCGATATTCGCAGATGCACGTTGAATCGCAGCTTGCACTGAGAAATCTCCGCAGCCTGGGCACCAGTTCGGCTTTACTTGGTTACGAAAATCTTTAAATGTTGCCATCTTATAACAGCTCCTTGCATTTTGCGTATATTTCTGAAGGCAAGAATGGGTTGCCGTTGTATTTCAATACATTATGGATCTTCTCAAGGTTACCGAGGTTCATCTTCATAATGCTTGCCAGTTGTCCAGTCGAGTTGTTTTCGACGACAACAACCTTCTTAGCGGAATCGACAAGCTCTTTCATCTCATCAGTCGGGAACGGATGAATCAAACGGATATGAGCATGGTTCACTTTGAAGCCGTCCTCTTCAAGACGTGGAATCATCTCTTCGATCGCACCTCTTGTCGAGTTAAAACCGACGACTAATAGATCCGCATCGTCATGCTTCGTATTCTTATAGACCGGCGTCTTGAACTTCAGGTTGGACAACTTACGATTTCGTTTATCCATCTGTGCCTGACGGTTTGCAGATACTTCAGAAGGCTTACCTGTCTGATCGTGTTCAACACCTGTCACATGGTAGATACCATTCTTAGCACCCGGCAATACTCGTGGTGAAATGCCGTCTTCCGTCACTTCATATCGCTTGAAATATTCTTTCGCTTCCAGCTCAGGAAGTTCCTCTGATTGGAGTTTACCTCGGCGGATTTCCGTCTTGCTGTAATCCAATGGCTGTACAGTTTGCTTTCCAAGAGAAAGCTGAAGATCAGATAACAGGATGACCGGACATTGGTATTCTTCTGCAATGTTCAGTGCTTCTACTGCATCATAGAATGCTTCTTCTGCCGTACTCGGTGCCATGACGACCTTCGGAATTTCACCATGAGTTCCGTAGATCATCGCCATCAAATCAGATTGCTCCTGCTTCGTCGGAAGACCTGTCGATGGTCCACCTCGCTGGGTGTCAACGACGACCAATGGTGTTTCGGTAATGCCTGAAAGTCCAATTGCTTCCATCATCAACGATAGACCAGGTCCAGCTGAAGCTGTGATCGTTCGTACACCAGCATAGTTTGCACCGATCGCCATCGTTGCTGCAGCGATTTCATCTTCCGTTTGAATGACGGTACCGCCATACTTTGGAAGGTGTTTGATCATATACTCCATGATCTCGGATGCAGGAGTGATCGGGTATGCAGACATGAAACGGACGCCACCAACAAGGAATCCTAGGGAGATTGCGTCGTTCCCGATCATGAACATGCGTTTTTTACCGTCAGCTTTTTCAAGCTGGAGACGCTCGATCGGACCGCCCGCTTGTTCATTGAAATATTCTGCACCTTGTTTCAGTGCCTCCATGTTCTTTTCAACGACCTTTTCACCTTTACGGCCGTATACTTCCTGCACGATTTCACGATATTCTTCGGTCGATTGACCTAAGATTGCACTCGTAGCACCGATTGCAACCATGTTCTTCATTAATGAAGTTCCTAATTCGTTTGCGATCTCAGTAAATGGCACCGCATACAACTTGGCTTTACAGTCATCTGGAGCTGTTGGATTAAATTTGGAGTCTGCGATGATTATGCCTTCGTTGTGTAATTCGTGGTAGTTTACATCAATTGTTTCCTGATCGAATGCAACCAAAATATCAAGGTCATCTGAAACTGCACCAATTTCCTTAGTGGAAACACGGATTTTGTTGTTCGTATGACCACCTTTGATACGAGAAGAAAAGTGGCGGTAAGTATAGAGGTAATAACCTAAACGGTTTTGAGCAAGTGAAAATACCTCACCTGTACTATCAATTCCTTCACCCTGTTGTCCGCCAACTTTCCATGAAAGTTGATCTACCATTTAAAACTCCACCCCTTCTTATGTTCCAATCCTATTTCAAATCATCATAATGTAACGTTCTTGCAACCAAATCGTGGAATATGTAAAAACCCTCTAAAATTTGGGAAGAAAAATGGTTTATAACGTTTACAATAATAGACCTAACATTATAAAAATGCAAGTATTCTAGTGAAAATTCTTCCATCAATCGGACTATTCCAAATATACTAAAAACAGACCCGATCATAAAAATTATTAAAGCAAAAACCTTTGACCTGCTCTTCGGAATAATGCTTCAGCAATTCATTGACAAGCCGCTCATAGCCAAAGTAGCGATCAAGGCCTATTACCGTTTCAGAAATACCATCAAAATCCGATCCGAACCCAATGTTCTTCACACCGCCTAACGCTGCGACGTAATCGATATGTTTGAGGATTTCAGGAATATGGACAGGTGAATGATCACTTAAGAAATAAGGTACGAAGGTGATCCCCATTACAGCATCCTTGTTGATGATCGCTTTGATTTGCTGATCATTCAAATTTCTCGGATGATCACATAACGCTTGTACATTGGAATGCGAGGCAATGACTGCGTCTGTCAGCTCCATTACGTCCCAAAATCCTGCTTCCGTCAAATGTGAAACATCCGTCCAAACATTTTCGCTGTCCAGTAACATAACCGCTTCTTTCCCCAGGTTTGAAAGGCCTCCTTGTCGATCTTCAAGAACACCGTCTGCAAGGTCATTTGCATAATTCCATGTCAACCCGACAGAACGGATCCCCAATCGAATCAACGTTTTCAAGCGTACAAGATCGTTTGCAACTGGACCACACCCTTCCAGTGTCAACATGACGCCGATTTCATGATCAGCCAAGTTGGCGATGTCTTCTTTTGTGAAGACAGCTTTTATTTCAGGGTACGGCCTGACGATTTTTTCATAAAAGATGTCGATCATATCAAGCGCTGCTTGGAATCGAGCATCCCCAATACTATCATCTGGCACGAATACAGCAAAGCATTGCACCTTCGCTCCTGCTTTTTTCAAACCCTGATAGGAAACTTGGAGCTCACCTGAGCTTCTGAACGTAAGGCTCGGGTCCCGCCACAGTTTCAAAAGTGCATCACAATGGGCATCGAATATTCTCATGTCAGCTTACGACCTCCTGAAAAAGCAATCCTAATATGCAAAAGACTGCGCCGGATTACTAGTATAGGTAACATTAATTGCTGTTAAACTCTGAAAATACAAATTTCATTCCCCACTCAATGTTTTCTACATTGTCCATGGAAAATCCTTGAGGAACCAGGAGAAGAACGGATAAATTCGTTCAGAAATTAAAAAAACTTGGTCCTATGGGGTTCGGCCAAGTTTCTTTCCCTTATCCTTGCTCCTTTTTCAGGGCGCAAAAAGAGGATGACCAAGCTGTCCAGACAGACAGCACCGTGTCATCCTCATCAGGATCTTATCGAGGTTCTACAATCAATTTGATTGCAGTTCTTTCTTCTCCTTCAATCATGATATCTGTAAATGCAGGGATACAAATGAGGTCAACTCCACTGGGTGCAACAAATCCTCGTGCAATTGCTACTGCTTTCACGGCTTGGTTCAGGGCACCAGCGCCAATCGCCTGAATTTCGGCAGCCCCTCGTTCACGGAGGACTCCAGCTAGTGCGCCAGCTACAGAATTTGGATTGGACTTTGCTGAAACTTTTAATATTTCCATGATTTGTACCTCCTTATTGATATCCTACCACTTTTACTATATTCACGATATGAGCTTGTATTCCTCCTAAGTTACTATTTTGTAAAGAAAACTAGGCAAAGGCAAGTTGTAACGCAGGCTGAGCCTTAGTTTCACTTATACTGTGAACCTAGCCTTTTCCACAACGTCGAGAACCTCCATATGCTGAAAAGGCATCCAACACACGTGTAAAGAAATCTAGGTGAAGCCGAACGTTGTGAAGGCTGAACCGTAGATGCCCTTATACTGTGAACCTAGCCTTTTCCACAACGTCGAGAACCTTCATATGCTGAAAAGGCATCCAACACACGTGTAAAGAAATCTAGGCAAAACAGTGTGGAAACGCAGGAGTGATCCTTAGTTCCTCGGACTCTCCACAGGTTGAAAAGAGTTAGAACATTTGAATACAAGCCCAAAAAAACCTGCCTGGAGCCAAGACATGGTCAACACATGTATGATTGGCTTACTCTTGACTTCCTCGTACAAAATGGCCCTAATCAATGAAAGGATGATCTTCATTGATCTGGATTGTTTTAATCGATTTAGCTCGACCGGTCTCTTTATGTAAATCGATTACGACTCCACTTAACTGTTCCCGACCTTTTTCGACTTCAAACCTGACGGGTAGATTTGTCAGGAACTTTTTGAGTACAGCTTCACGACTCATTCCGAGGATCCCGTCATACGGACCTGTCATGCCGACATCGGAAATATAGGCCGTCCCACCAGGTAAAATACGGTTATCTGATGTCTGCACATGTGTATGTGTCCCGACCACTGCCGAAACCCTGCCATCGAGATACCATCCCATCGCCTGCTTTTCACTCGTAGCTTCCGCATGAAAATCCACAAAGATATGAGGTGTACGTTTGCTCACTTCTGAAATGATTTCATCTGCTTTTTGAAACGGACAATCCAACGGCGGCATGAATGTCCTGCCTTGTAAGTTGATGATGGCTACTTCAATATCGTTGATTTTTACGAACGTATAGCCTTGTCCAGGTGTTCCTTCAGGAAAGTTAGCAGGGCGGACCATCTGAGGTACATCATCTATAAACTCGAAGATTTCCTTGTTGTCCCATGTATGATTCCCCATTGTTATCGCCTGCGCACCCCACTGTTTCAAATTTTTCGTGATTTTCTCCGTAATACCGCGACCGTGCGCTGCATTTTCGCCATTCACGATTGTGAGTGTCGGCTGATATTTAGACTTCAGTTTTTGCAAGTAATTTTCAATCATGGAACGTCCAGGCGAACCTACAACGTCCCCTACAAATAAAATTCTCATGATATGACTCCTTCTATGTAGTAATGAATGCTTCCTTTACTATGCCATTTCCATTTTAGTGTGTCCAATGCACTCTTCCTCATTTGTAAAAATTGTTAGGAAGAGCTCCAAAAAAAATAAAGCGGCGAAAATCGCCACTTTATTTTGCGTACTCGACTGCCCTTGTTTCCCTAATGACGGTGACTTTGATATGTCCAGGGTAATCGAGTTCATCTTCGATCTTTTTCGTGATGTCTCTTGCTAAGCGGTGTGACGCGATGTCGTCCACCATATCCGGTCGAACCATAATGCGGATTTCACGTCCCGCTTGGATAGCAAATGACTTCTCGACTCCATCAAAGGATTCCGAAATCTCTTCAAGCTTTTCAAGTCGCTTGATGTACGTTTCAAGCGTCTCTCTCCGTGCACCAGGCCTTGCAGCAGATAATGCATCCGCAGCGGCAACAAGTACAGCGATGATGGAAGTCGGTTCGGTATCTCCGTGGTGAGAAGCAATACTATTGATGACAACAGGATGTTCATTGTATTTCTCGGCAAGTTCCACTCCGATTTCAACATGGCTTCCTTCAACCTCATGGTCAATCGCTTTACCGATATCATGGAGTAGTCCTGCTCTGCGGGCTACTGTGACATCTTCTCCAAGCTCAGCAGCCATCAGACCGGCTAGATGAGCCACTTCCATGGAGTGTTTCAATACGTTCTGACCATAGCTTGTACGATACTTCAATCGTCCAAGGACCTTAATCAAGTCAGGATGCAATCCGTGTACACCCATTTCAAAGGTCGTCTGTTCACCGATTTCACGGATATACTCATCCACTTCTCTTCTAGATTTATCCACCATCTCTTCAATGCGAGCTGGATGGATTCGGCCATCAGAAACGAGTTTATCCAGAGCGATTCTTGCGATTTCTCTCCTGATTGGGTCGAAGCCTGATAGAATGACGGCTTCTGGTGTGTCATCAATGATCAAATCGATCCCCGTTAATGTTTCAAGGGTACGGATATTTCGTCCTTCACGTCCGATGATTCTACCTTTCATCTCATCGTTTGGCAGATTGACGACTGAGACTGTCGTTTCTGCAACGTGATCGGCAGCACAGCGCTGGATGGCCAGAGAAAGAATCTCTTTCGCCTTCTTATCTGCTTCTTCTTTCGCGTGATTTTCGCGCTCTTTGATCATAGCGGCAAGCTCATGGTCGATTTCCGACTGCGCTTGGTCCATGATCATCTGCTTCGCTTCATCGCGTGAAACTCCAGATAATCGTTCGAGTTCCAGTTGCTGTTGCTGCAACACATGCTCCACTTTGCTTTCCATCTCTTCAATTTGTTGTTGTTTTTTGGTGAGAGAATCCTCCCTTTTTTCTAATGATTCCTCTTTTTTGTCTAAGGTTTCACTTTTACGGTCAAGGACCTCTTCTTTTTGTACCAATCGATGTTCTTGTTTTTGAAGTTCTGATCTGCGTTCACGAATTTCATTTTCAGCATCAACTCGTTGCTTATGAATCTCGTCTTTCGCTTCGAGCAATGCTTCCTTTTTGCTAGCTTCAGCTTCACGTTTTCCATCTTCAATGATTTGCTTCGCTGCATGCTCGGCACTCGAAATTTTCGCTTCCGCAATGGATTTACGAACAAGATATCCAACAACTGCAAACACGATTGCAGAGACAAGCAAACTGGAGATGTAGACAAATATGTTTTCCATACCTATCACCTCCTCTTGCTATCTAATTGTTGGTTGTAAAATTGAATAGTTGTTACATAAGCTAGCTATTCACATACAGCGGATTCATTGTTTAACAATTGTAAAAGTAATCAAACAATATAACCTAATTGTATAGTTGTCCATTTTCAATGTCAAGAGCTGACAGAACGCACTTACTCTTCCAGTTGGATGGACTTTTTTCTTCTGATTTATTGGGTGTTGTAATGGTGGTGAATAGATGAAAGGGATTGTGTTCTCAAAAAGAGGGGGAGGAGAATTCAAACCTCTTTGTCTGCAGCATAATGATAGATGATGGAATGGGTTAGCTGATACTTTCTTCCGATCAAGGGAATTCCCATGTTCTTCAGAAGGTAATTCGTGGTCCTTGCTTTTACACCTAGAAAGTCTCTGATTTGTCTGTTGGTTACCAGCTGATTAAATAATAGACCATAGTCAACAACAGCACTCTCGTATGCTGTTTTGGAATTGTAAAAGCAAGCCGGACATTCCCAAGAAGCTTTAGTTCTTTTCATCTGGAAGTGGAAACACTTTGGACACTGGACACCTGTTAAGATTTGTTCCTTCTTTACGTTGTATTTCTCTAAATAATCAACTTTTAGTGGCTCGTCCTCCTTTAAAAGTTTCCTTACAACCTTTTTCAACTCTTTGGTTGTAATACTCGACTTGAAAAATTGTTTTTCAATTTCTTCAATCTTAAATGCAATTCCCGAATTATGTACAATCCAGTTGGATATTCCATAGTTTTTTATAGATGTTTTTAGAACGGTCTTGGGGTTGCTTATTGCTACGAAAGACCGAATAGGAAGAACAGGTAGATTATTTTGTTCCAGCCATTTTTTGAGCTGCACTTCCTGTCTTTTCAATTGTTTCGTCGGGTCCACAAACCCTTCTTCTAATCCATCTTGCTTTTTTCTGATGATCTGCTCAAATACCGGATCGAAGTATAAAGTTCCCGATATGTTCTTCACCTCCATTATTATGATTAAATGAATGGATATAAGTAAAAAATCAATTTGGAAGTATGTGTTGTCGATACGTAGGCGTATATTGTGGAAGATGTGATATTTGTCTTTCTGTAAATATCGAAGCTGATACTCTACTGACTTCTCACCTTTAAAACCTGCTCTAAGTTTGTTGATTGGCTGATCTAAGAGGGGTAAAACGAGAGAGTTTTGAGGTAGCCTGCGTTGAAAGGCCAATAATTGAAGCAAACTTAATGGAATCTGTACTTCTTTTTGGTTCATTAGCACCACTCCTGTCCTAAAAATCGTTAATTCTTCTCAATTATTCTCCACTTTTAGAATAATTCCTTTCACAGGCACGCTTATTTTCACCAATCAGCCGATTATCTACCAAAAAATCAAAATTATCTACGAAAATCCGAGTTTATCTACGAAAATTTAGAATTATCTACAGAAATTATGATTTATCTACCAAAACGAGATTTTATCTACAAAACTGCAAATTACATCTTTTTGCATAAAAAAAGATACCCGGTTTACCGGGTATCTTCATATACTTAATTAAACGAGTGTATCGGATTCTTCCTCTTCTGTTTCAGCAGCAGCTGCCGTTTCGTTCGTACTCATTTGATAGTACGTACGAATCGACTTGTAGATCTCACTTTCGATCGCTTCATTTTCCTTCAAGAACTGCTTGGCGTTTTCACGGCCTTGACCGAGACGTTCGCCGTTAAAGGAGTACCAGGCGCCGCTCTTTTGAACGACATCGATGTCTGAACCGATATCGAGAATCTCACCTTGTTTGGAGATTCCTTCTCCATACATGATATCGACTTCAGCAGTCTTGAATGGAGGAGCAACCTTGTTTTTAACGACCTTGATACGAGTCTTGTTACCTACCATGTCGTTTCCTTGCTTCAATGTTTCTGCTCTACGTACTTCCAGACGGACGGATGAATAGAACTTCAACGCACGTCCACCAGGAGTTGTCTCTGGATTTCCAAACATAACTCCGACTTTCTCACGGATTTGGTTAATGAAGATCGCGGTCGTCTTCGACTTGCTGATCGCTCCGGAAAGCTTACGAAGTGCCTGGGACATCAGACGGGCTTGTAGACCGACGTGTGAGTCACCCATTTCCCCTTCGATTTCAGCCTTCGGTACCAATGCAGCTACGGAGTCGATGATCAAAATGTCGACCGCACCGCTTCGGACTAATGCTTCCGCGATTTCCAACGCTTGTTCCCCTGTATCCGGCTGGGAAAGCAGCAATTCATTGATGTCGACTCCGAGCTTCTCAGCGTAAACCGGATCGAGTGCGTGTTCCGCATCGATGAAGGCAGCTTGACCGCCGTTGCGTTGCGCCTCTGCAATTGCATGGAGGGCTACTGTCGTTTTACCAGAGGATTCTGGTCCGTATACTTCGATGATTCTTCCTCGTGGATATCCACCTACTCCAAGTGCGATATCTAGCGAGAGTGATCCGCTTGAAGTCGTGGAAACGCGGTTTTCTGTTTGTTCCCCGAGCTTCATGACAGATCCTTTACCAAATTGCTTTTCTATTTGTCGTAATGCCATATCTAATGCAGCTTTGCGATCACTCATGAAATCACTCCTCTAAATTAACTAATCTCATCATACCTTTTTTCAATGCATTTGCCAACACTTTTTACGAACATTCATTCGCCTTTTTCGATTTTAGGTCTTTCCTGTGAACAGCTCGGCTAAAAGATCCTGTTTATGCCTTTCCACTCAATTCCTTCAGGAGGTAGAAGAGTCCATAATTGACGGTCCGGCTTCGCACTGCATTACGCCCACCGGCAAGTTGAAGCGGGTAGACATTCGTTCCCGATTCAGAAGCAACTCCGATAAAGACTGTTCCAGGCGATTTCCCTTCCATATCATTCGGACCAGCGACACCAGTGAAGCTGATACCGTAATCACTATCGAAAAGGGATCGGACATTTTCAGCCATCAGTTTTGCACACTTTTCGCTGACTGCTCCTTCATTATCTAATACGCTTTGTGGAATCTTCAGGTGGTCTCTTTTAATTTCATTCTGATAACAGATGATTCCCCCAAGGAAAACCTGACCGATTCCAGAGAGCTTCGTCAGATCGTGACCGAAATAACCTCCCGTCAAGCTTTCCGCACATGCTAACGTTTGATCGGTATCTTGTAATTTCTGCATGACCTCAGCTGCAAGAGTGGTTTCATTATATCCATAGAAATATTCTCCGACCCGATCAAGGATTTCTTTTTCGAGCTGATCGATCATCTCTTCCCCTTGTTCTTTCGTATCACACTTTGCCGTCAAACGAAGCGTCACCTCAAAATGTCCTGCCAAAGGAGCAATGGTCGGATTTGTCTGCTTATCGATCAGATCCATGATTCTGGTTTCAAGTGCCGATTCGCCAATCCCATAAAATCGCAGAACTCTTGAATGGATGAGTGCGTCTTCTTGGGATGCCCCTTTCACATAAGGGATG
This sequence comes from Pseudalkalibacillus sp. SCS-8, assembly GCF_040126055.1. Taxonomy (NCBI): domain Bacteria; kingdom Bacillati; phylum Bacillota; class Bacilli; order Caryophanales; family Fictibacillaceae; genus Pseudalkalibacillus; species Pseudalkalibacillus nanhaiensis. Next base: position 1,673,090 of record NZ_CP143541.1, on the reverse strand, counting down.
ACATAATTCATGAACATCGGCTGCATTTCTTTAGGCGGTCCAGGTAAAAGCACATAAGTCGTTCCATTCTGTTGAAGCGCCATCCCCGGAGCCATTCCATTATTATTAGGTAGGACTTCCGCTCCTTCAAAAACAAGGGCTTGTCGCTTATTGTTCTCAGACATTGTCTGACCCGTTTTCGCATAGTACCCTTCGATCAAGGCCATTGCTTCTTCATTTTCGACAAGGGAAACTCCTAGATGCTCAGCGATGGTTTCTTTTGTCAAATCATCCTTTGTCGGTCCGAGTCCTCCTGTAAAGATGAGCAGGTCGGATCTCTTCTCTGCTGTTTCAATGCTTCCGATGAGCCGTTGTTTGTTATCACCGACGACGGTGTGATAATAAACATTAATCCCTTCTTCTGCCAAATGTTTGGAGATGAATTGTCCGTTTGTATTCGCAATTTGTCCGAGGAGAAGCTCGGAACCAATCGCAATGACTTCTGCATTCATTCTATACACCTCGCTTACTGGAAAAAGTAGAAGGGGTGACCCCAAAAATGCTTCACAAATGTTGTGGGCCACCCGCATGTAGGTACGCTTATTTCGACTTTAGCATAATGTGCTTGTTTTTCATAAAATAATCCCATCCAGAAAAAACCGTAATCAATGTTGCAGCCCATAGTGCCAAGGTTGCAAATGGGAACGAAATGGCTGTAAACGGAACGTTATGAAGTAAGAGTGCAGCAATTGCAATGATCTGAATCCATGTTTTCAGTTTGCCGAGCTGGCTTGCAGCGATTACATCACCGTCACCAGCAGCAATCAGTCTAAGTCCTGTGACCGCAAATTCACGGCTCAGGATCAGAATCACCATCCAGGCCGGGGCAAGCTGCAATTCCACCAATCCAATCAGTGCAGCTGTAACAAGCAGTTTGTCAGCTAATGGATCAAGGAATTTACCAAGATTGGTGACGAGGTTGAGCTTTCTCGCATAATACCCGTCAATCCAATCCGTGCACGAGGCAATGATGAATATCAGAGCTGCAATGAAATGATGTGTCGGAATCTCTCCCGAAAAGAGAGTCACACTTCCCCACTCAAAAGGGACAAGTAAAAAGATCATGAAAATCGGAATCATTAATACGCGTGAAAAAGTAATTTTATTAGGTAAATTCATAAAAGCCTCCTGTCGATGGTCAACATGCAACATGTCTATTTTACCACATTACTCCAGCTATAAAACGTCAGCAGGACATAACGGGAATCAAAAAGGATTGACCCAAGAAATCATACCTTAAGTCAACCCGTCTTTCATTATTGTGCCTGTTCTTCTTCCTTCTCAAACGTTATGACAATCTTCTGATGAGCACGATCGGATGGCGATGTTTCATAAGACAATGCTTTGCCATTGACCGTGATATCCACGTTTTGGGTAGCGCCGATATTGAACGTCACTTGAGATTCTTTCTCCAGTGAATATGTGAGGGTCTCCCCGGATTTAAATTCTTTCCCTCCAGGCTTCAAAAATTGCCCGTTCGAATCCCTCACATCAATATACGCATTTCCTTTCGTCTTCAACTCTACGTTGAATTCGTCGGTTCCGGAAAGCGCATAAGTGGTGACAATTCCTTCACTGGAAACGACATCGAGCTTCTGTTCCTGGACAGGTTCTTCCTCCTCAGACTGGGTTTCAGCCCCTTCTTCATCCTGTCCGGAATCATCTGTGCCTGTGTTCCCTTCATCTGTGTTCGGATCTGATTCCTCCGGTGGTTCCTCGGACTGCTCTGGCCCTTCCTCGCTTTCATACTGATCGACATTATCCTGGTTCGGTTCTGAACCGATATTATCCGGTTTGCTCGTTAGGAACCAATATGCCGCGACTAACAATGCGATGAGCAGTAATACTGTGAAAATGAGAGGAAGAATCTTTGCAATTTTACTGTCTTTAGGTACGTTTGTTGAATTACGTGATGAACGTGGTGCAAATTCCGTCTCTTTTTGATCGGTGGCAGGCAAGTCACCCGCATACTCTTCAAAAAGCTGGTCCGGATCTAAATCTACCGCCTCTGCATAGTTTTTAATGAATGCTCTTGCATAAAAGGCTCCAGGTAGAATGGAATATTGTCCTTCTTCGATTGCTTGAAGGTATCGCTTCTGGATCTTAGTCTTATCCTGTAATTGTTCGTACGATAAACCCTTGCTCATTCGCGCCTCTTTCAGGCGCTGACCCAATTCTGTCATACTACCACCTACCACTATTCAAAATCAAAGGATGTGACGTTTGTCTCTACGACATCGTATGTAATCTCTTGGTCTGGCTCGTCACGCAACTCGATAATATAATCAAAATCATCCATTGTATATTCGGATTCCCTCACGAATACATCCGGATGCTCGACGATTTTCGTTGCAGGAAGCCTCATCACTTCGCGTATCAATTGCCAATGCTTTTCCGATGATCGTTTCAATGAGACGATACCATCAATCAAGAAGACATGATCATTGCTGTATTCATCATCTGCCAACTGGCTTCGAATCGTTTGTCTCAATAAGGTGGATGAAACGAAAACCCAGCGTTTATTTGCACATACGCTGGCTGCAACAATCGATTCCGTTTTACCGACCCTTGGCATTCCACGTATTCCAATCAGTTTATGACCATCGACTTTAAACAATTCAGCCATGAAGTCGACAAGAAGACCTAGCTCATCCCGCACGAATCGAAACGTTTTCTTGTCATCCGCATCCCGTTGTATGTATCGGCCATGCCTTACGGCTAAACGGTCCCGCAGCTTCGGCTTCCTCATTTTTGTTATCGTGATGTTATCCATCGTTTCCAGAATCGTCTTCAGACGTTCGACTTGTTCCCCGTTATGTACGAGCAGCAACATTCCACGTCTCATATTATCGACACCATTGATGGTGATGATGTTGATTCCAAGCATACCGAGTAATGAGGAAATATCACCTAAGAGCCCTGGGCGGTTCTTATGTATTTCATACTCGAGATACCATTCTTGTGCTTCCATGACCAGACCCCTTTCTTCTTTTCCCCAATTTCCGACATCCTTTTCCTTTATGATAAATGATTTTTACCGTTAAGAAAAGAAAAATAAGAGAAAACTTGCCAATAATTAAAAACCGAATTCCGTGAACAAATCCCATTTGAATGAAAAAAGCTGACCGCTTCCGATCAGCATTTTTCCTTATTATTCTTCGTCTCTACGATCTTGAACGAGCTTGACCATCATGCTTGCAATTGAGTGACGCTCTTCTTCAGAAGCAACATTCCAAAGGTCTGCAAGCACCTTTTCTTCAGCATTCTTCGGTTCAACCTGTTCAGCAAGGTAGCCTCCGATTTCAGTGGCGATTTCTGTAATCGCTTCGCCCTTCATCCCTTTTTCTTCAGCATGACGTAAACGGCTACCGAGAAAACCTTTCCACTCTTCCCAGTTATCAAGAACAGACATGTGCAGTCCCTCCTAGAAATTTAAAATCGTTCACGCCTTATCATGTCTCATGCTCGAAGAAATTATGCACCTGTTTTTTATCCGTTCAACAGTACCATGCACCATTTACAGGCAGGATATGTCCAGTAATATAGGATGATTTCGGAGAGATGAGATATCCGACAGCATCGGCGACTTCTTCAGGTAAACCGAAACGCCCGAGTGGTATATCCTCAGAGATTGCTTCCAGCTCCTCATCGGTTAAATGCTCGTTCATCTTCGTGGCGATGATTCCTGGTGCTACAGCGTTGACTCGAATACCGCTTGGTGCCATCTCTTTCGACAGAGCCTTCACCATCGTATTCATGCCGCCTTTAACCATTGAATACAGCACCTCACACGAGGCACCTGTCTGCCCCCAGATGGACGTGATCATCACAATCGAGCCTTGCTTCTTCGTAATCATTGAAGGCAGGATTCGTTGCAAAAGCTGAAACGGGCTCTTCAGCTGGAGCTGGACCATACTATCCAATTCCTTGTCCGAAACATCTGTCATCAATCCTGAATGGGAGCTTCCACAATTATAGACAAGGACATCGATGGCTTGTTCAAGCTGTTCAACGAGTTGCCCAGGTCCTTCTGGCGAGGCAAGATTTGCTTTGATCAATCTGCATTCGACATCTGAGGATAACTCGAATTGCAATTGCTCAACAGCTTGTTTGTTCTGATAATAATGCAAATATAAATGATGACCCTGTAAAGCCAATTCCCTTGCAATGGCTTGTCCAATTTCCCCACTTGCTCCTGTAATCAAGGCATACGTCTTCCCCATCTTGTCAACTCCTCCCACTAATCAGAATCTAAATGACGGAGAGACTGACTCTATATCGCCAGTCTCCTTTCTTTCCAAGAAGAGATACTATACACTTTTCGGTCTTATCTGGCAACTTGTAGACGATTTCTCTGTAAAATGGTCCTTCAGGATCGTCTCAAGATCTTCTTTCGATATCTGATCGTACATTTCTCCTACTTTAAAAAGGTTCATTTCCCCGAACTGGAAACGTGTGAATTGATTCGCGATGTATTCAGGGGAATTCATCGAACGTAAGAAGCTGCCGATTTTTTTCTTTTTCAATCGATCGATCGTTGCACCGTCGATTCCTTTCGACTTGACGGCTTCAATCATTTCCATGATTCGTTGCGTCAAACGGTCAGGGTCACTCGTATCCCCGCCGATCAAGGAGAATCCGAAATCATCTTCCTCGGTATAGTCGAATGAGAAAGACTGATCGATTAATCCTTCACTATAAAGCTCCTCATAGTTGTCAGAGCTCTGACCGAATAGATAATCCAAAAGCAGATTCATGCCGAGTTCGTACTTCAAACGTTCATCACCGAATCTTCCGGTATTGGCTTGCTTGAATCCAATCATGCATTTCGGTGTCTGAACAGTCATTTTGATGACCGACTTCTTCTTCGCTGCCTCCTGGGGCTCATCCTCAAAAAATCGTTCAATTTTCTCAGGTGGAGCAAATTCCTTTTGCGCCTGATTTTCGCGCACGAAGGTCATAATCTCTTCAGGCTCTACATTACCAACTATGAACAACAGCATATTACTCGGGTGGTAGAAGGTTTCATAACACGTATAGAGATCATCCTTTGTGATCTTTGCAATCGACTTCGCCGTTCCAGCAATGTCGATTTTGACTGGATGATGGTGGAACATGTTCTCGATCGTGCCGAAATAAACACGCCAATCTGCATTATCATCATACATCTCAATTTCTTGCTCGATGATCCCTTTCTCTTTTTCCACTGTTTCTTCCGTGAAATAAGGCTCCTGCACAAAATCGATCAACGTCTGCAAATTCTTTTCGACATTGGATGTACTTGAGAACAGATAGGCTGTTCGAGTGAAGGATGTGAACGCATTGGCGGATGCTCCTTGTTTGCTGAAATCCTGGAACACATCTCCATCTTCTTTTTCAAACAATTTGTGCTCAAGGAAATGAGCGATACCATCTGGAACTTTTATCGGTTCGTCCGCTCCTAGCGGTGTAAAATGATTATGAATGGATCCATATTTGGTCGTAAACGTAGCATAGGTCTTGTTGAACCCTTGTTTCGGCAGGATATATACCTGCAGGCCATTGTCTAGTGTCTCTGAATAGAGCGTTTCTTTTAATAGATCAAAATGGACTTGTTCCATGATCACTGACCCTCCCCTTTCAGGAAATAGATCGTATCCAATGTTACAGTACCGGCAACCTCGATGATGTCATCCATCGTGACAGCCATGATGCCTTCGATCCATTCCTCAATTGTCCGTTCAACACCGCTGAGCTTGGAATGGTAGAGAAGATCAACCCAACTATTCGGATTATCAACCGATTCAAGGATCTGATTTCGGAGCATTTCCTTCGTCTGTTCAAGCTCCCCGGTTGTTATGTCTCCCGATTTCATCTTATCCATTTGTTCCCGGATGATTGTAACGGCCTTTTCATAATTTTTGAATTCTATACCTGACATGACAAAAATCGCACCGATATGACTTTCCATCCTTGAAACTGCATAATAAGCAAGACTTGCCTTTTCACGAACATTGATGAAAAGCTTCGAGTGGGAGAAACCTCCGAAAATGCCGTTGAACACCTGCATGGCGTAGTATTTCGGGTCGGCATACGTAATGGAAGTACGGTACCCCATGTGAAGTTTTCCTTGCTTGACATCCTGTTCATCAAAAATAATGTTTTCTTTTTCTTTCCTTACAGGAGCTTCAGCATCGGGCTGATTATCATGCGATCGATCCCCTAAATTGAATTTCGACTCGACAGACTTCAACATTTCATCGCCATTGATGTCTCCAACAATGTAAAAATCAATTTCATCGTTCTTGATGACATCCTGGTAATAGGTATATAGATCTTCAGCTGTGATCGTATCAACTTCCTCTTCTTGTCCATATGCGTGAATTGCAAATCTTTCACCTTTGAACATCTCTTCAATCAACCGCTTATTCGCATATCTCATCTTATCATCATAAATGGATTGAATCTTCTGTTTCAGTACTCTCTTTTCTTTCCTTACGTTCTTCTCATCAAAACGTGTCCCGTCATTCAGCGGGTTTTGAAGAACTTCAGCAAGAAAAGAAAGGGATTGATCCAAGAGTGGTGTTTGATCAAGTAAGAACTTTTCATTGGAAACATCCATCCGTATCGTGATGATTTGATATGGACCTTTCTTCCCGACAGATGTGACGAAGCCTGCTCCATACATATCCTCCAACAATCTGTGTATATGTACCGAGGAGGGATACGACTTCGTACCTGATTTCAAAACCTGTGATAATAACGCACGTTTTGTCACATTTTCTTCTTCAATCTTCCGCTTGATTTGAATGGAAAATGTCGTTGTTTTATATTTATCCGTTTCTATGAGATGTAACGTATAGCCATTTAACGGTATTACCCGAGGATCTGTCGTTTTGGGCATAGTCTGGACCTCTCCTTCTTTTTTTAATAGCTTACCCGATTGGAACGGGAAACATGAACACATTCATATATACTCCGAAAAAGAAAGCAGCATACATCGGTCAAGCTCGATTTTTGTTTCTTCATTTCAACGTAAGAAGCAGTCATTTTTAAGGGCTCTTTTCGCAGACGTTGTTGCTCTTTAACTCTGGCAATTGGTTTAAACTGCGAGATATTCTACCGCTTCGGAAATACACTACGCTTTCCGCAGGCTCGTGCTTGAAGATCCCGCAGGAAGCGGTTTTAATTCCGAGAAAGCTGAAGCGTTGCTCGCGGAAAGCGACTGTCTGTAGTTGAAATCAAACTTGCCTCTGTGTCACCGCTTCTAGATTTCGTCCGAAAAGAGCCTTTTATAAAAAGGCGAAAAGAAAAAAAGAACTCCTCATAAAGAGAAGTTCTCTATCAATCATCGTTTTCCTTTTTCGTAAGGCTTACCGATTGCCTTCGGTGCATCTGCCCGACCTACAAATCCTGCCAAAGCAAGGATGGTCAGAACATAAGGTGAAATCAGCAAGAATACATATGGAATGTCTTGAAGCACCGGTATTTGTTGCCCCGTGATACTTAGCGATTGCGCTAATCCGAAGAACAATGCCGCTCCTAATGCTCCAAGTGGGTGCCATTTCCCGAAAATCATAGCAGCAAGGGCCATAAAGCCTTGACCTGCAATCGTTGAATGTGTGAAGTTTCCGCTAATGGATGTCGCATAGACTGCGCCTCCTAATCCAGCAAAAGCTCCACTCAACATAACAGCTACATAGCGCATCTTCGTAACGTTGATCCCCATCGTATCCGCTGCCATTGGATGTTCCCCGACAGCACGGAGGCGAAGTCCAAACGGTGTTTTATAGATGATGAACCATACGACAATCGCCAAAGCAATTGCAACATATGACGTCACATAGGCACTTCCGAACAACAACGGACCGATGATCGGAATGTCGGATAATACCGGAACATCCGATTTGAAAATCCGTTCATTCAAGTACGGTGTTTGACCGGCATCAAAGATTTTCTTCACGAGGAAGATTGTCAAGCCTGCTGCAAGGAAGTTCAACGCAACACCGCTGACGACCTGATCCGCCTTGAACGTAATGCTCGCTACGGCATGTAAAAGTGCGAACACTCCGCCGATGATGATCGCGACAAGAAATGAAAACCACGGTGATAAGCTTCCGAATCCCCATGTTTCTCCATAAAAGGTGAAGACTGCACCGACAAAGGCTCCCATCATCATCAAGCCTTCTAATCCGATGTTGACGACACCAGATCGTTCACTGAACACTCCACCGAGCGCAGTTAAAATAAGAGGGGTGGCTGCAAAGATGGCAGTTGGTATGATGATGCCTAGAATCTGCATGATATCCATCTAGATTTTCCCCCTTTTGTTAATGCGATTTCGTAGCCAGTGAACAAGATAGCTGGATGCAACGAAGAAAATAATCAGTGCAATGACGATCGTAATCAATTCAGGCGGAACTTGAGCGACTGCCTGCATATTGAGAGCACCGATTTTTAGACCGCCGAACAATCCGGCAGCAAGAATGATGCCGATTGCACTGTTCGCACCAAGCAAGGCGACGGCAATCCCATCGAATCCTACCCCTGTGAAGGCTGCATTAATTGTCATGTACTGGTATGTGCCGAGACCTTCCATCGCTCCTGCTACACCGGCGAATGCACCTGAAATGCACATGGAGAGGATGATGTTCTTCGGTACGTTAATTCCTGCATAATTGGAAGCATTTTGGTTGAATCCAACGGCCCGTAATTCATATCCCGTTGTCGTCTTCCATAATAAATACCACATGAGCAGTGCCCCAAGAATGGCAACGATAATTCCATAATGCAACCTAGAGAAGTCCGTCATCTCCTGCAAAAACATCGAAGATAAAGAAGCGGATGGCTGGATTTCTCCCGTACGCTCTCCTGGAGCCAACAAGAATGTCCGGATAATCGAGTTCGTAACATGTAGCGCAATATAGTTCATCATGATCGTCGTGATAACTTCATGAACTTTAAACCGAGCTTTCAGATATCCTGGGACTAGACCCCAAAGGGCTCCAGCGAGAGCTCCTGCTAATATCGCAAGTGGAATATGGATGAATGCCGATACGCCCTCTACGGCGATTCCAACATAGACTGATGCAAGCCAACCGACAAGAAGCTGCCCTTCAACACCGATATTGAACAATCCTGTTCGAAATGCGAATGCAACGGCTAACCCTGATAAAATCAATGGTGTCATCTGACGGATCGTTTCACCGATAAAATAGGGTTCCGTCACTAACACACTGAATAACGCTTGATAAGCGAGGAGCGGATTATATCCACTCGTCAACATGATGATTCCACCGACAAGGAGACCAAGTGCGACTGCGATTACAGGTACACTTATTTTGAATAGAACTTGTTGCAGTTTCACCTAGACGTCCTCCTTCGTGGATTGTTTTGAACCTGCCATCATCAATCCTAGTTCTTGTTCAGACACTTGTTTTGGATCGACGATTGCGACTATTTTTCCTTCATAGATGACCGCGATCCGATCACTGACATTCATAACCTCTTCAAGTTCGAAGGAAAGGAGCAGGACCGCTTTATTTGCATCGCGTTCTTGAATAAGCTTCGAGTGGATGAATTCAATTGCACCGACATCAAGTCCACGCGTGGGCTGTGCCGCGATCAGGAGGTCAGGACTACGATCCACTTCTCTTGCGATGATCGCTTTTTGCTGATTCCCACCAGAGAGTGCTCTGGCCTCTGTATGAACACTCGGTGTTCGGACGTCAAATTGATCGATCAATTCCTTCGCTTTTTTGAAGATCTGATTGGCCTTAAGTTGTTTATATTTTGAGAACGGCTCTTGATAATACGTTTGAAGCACGATATTTTCACCGATCGAAAAATCGAGGACGAGCCCGTGCTTATGACGGTCCTGTGGTATATGACCGACCCCTGCTTCGGTCACCTTCCTCGGTTTTTGATTGGTGATTTCTTTCCCGTTCAGGTTGATACTCCCCTTGGAGGCTTTCCTTAATCCCGTTATCGCTTCAATCAGTTCGGTTTGTCCGTTCCCGTCAACACCGGCAATTCCGATTATTTCTCCTGCTCGGACAGTCAAATCAAGTCCTTTTACAGCTTCTACACCTCGAGAATCTTTCACGACGAGATCCTTGATGACCAGTACATCCTGTTGAGGAGTGCTCGGTTCCTTTTCAGTCGTGAATGATACATCACGCCCGACCATCATCGAGGCTAACTCATCACGATTCGTATCTGCGACATTGACGGTCCCGATTCCTTTTCCTCTTCGGATGACCGTACACCGATGGCAAACCTCCATGATTTCTTTCAGCTTATGGGTGATCAGAATGATCGATTTCCCTTCGGCGATCAATCGTTTCATGATTTGAATCAATTCTTTGATTTCCTGTGGAGTCAGCACCGCAGTAGGCTCATCGAAAATTAAGATTTCCGCTCCACGATAAAGCGTTTTCAAAATTTCCACTCGTTGTTGCATACCGACGGATATGTCCTCGATCTTTGCATATGGGTCCACTCGAAGACCGTACTGTCTCGAGATTTCTTCAACCTTTTTAGCCGCTTTCTTGATATCGACTTGTCCACGGTGTTTCGGTTCCTGACCAAGTATGATATTTTCTGTAACCGTAAAATTTTCGACCAACATGAAATGCTGATGAACCATGCCGATCCCTAATTCATTTGCTATATTTGGATCCGTGATTTCCACTTTTTCACCACGGACTCTGATCTCTCCCCGTTCTGGCTGGTACAAACCGAACAAAACATTCATCAGCGTGGATTTCCCTGCTCCATTTTCACCTAATAGTGCATGGATTTCCCCTTTTTGTACCTGCAAGGTTACGTTATCGTTGGCAACGATGCCCGGAAACTCTTTACGTATATCCCGCATTTCAATGACGTATTCCAAATGTATCACTCCTACACCTGTAGTTCCTTCAAGCAAACTCTTTTCATGTCTATCCGCTATTAATTCCTCTGGAGCATATAAAGGATAATCCTACGTGTGTACGCAATCCTTCACTTGCTCTATTCAGGGATCCCCCTAATTCCAAATAAGAAGGAATGGTCAATTGACATGAACAAAGGCCAGTAGTACCTACCAGCCTTTGTATAGAGCTTATATGGTTTACTTACCGAATGATGTGAATTCTTCATCCGTCTTAGGTACTTCGATTTCCCCAGCGATGATCTTTTCTTTATATTCATCAACCATCTTCAATGCATCTTCAGATACGTTGTCTTTAGTAGGAGCGATTCCTACACCCTCTTCTTCAAGACCGAATTCGATGATTTCTCCACCAGGGAAGTTCCCTTCCTTCGTTTGCTTAGAAACTTGGAATACAGCCGTATCAACACGCTTGACCATGGATGTCAAAGTGACACTCTTGTTGTTTGCTTTGTCATAGACTCCTTCAGCGAACTGGTCACGGTCTACACCGATTACCCAAACATCTTCGCCATTCTTCTTACGGTTGATTGCTTCTGTGAAGACTCCTGCACCAGTACCACCAGCAGCGTGGTAGATGATGTCTGCGCCTTTACCATAAAGAGTTGAAGCGATTGCTGTTCCTTTTGCAGCATCATTGAAGTCCCCTGCGTATTGAGGGAAGATTTCAGCATTTGGATTTGCAGTCAATACTCCTGCTTTAAAACCGTTTTCAAATTTCTTGATAAGTGCACTTTCAACGCCACCGATGAATCCGATCTTATTCGTCTTTGTTTGTAGACCTGCTACCAACCCGACAAGGAATGATCCTTGGTGCTCTTTGAACGTGATACTTGCAACGTTATCCAATTCGACGACACTGTCAACAAGAGCGAATTGGCCATCTTTTTGTTGTTCAGCTACTTTTTTGATATCCTCTGTCATCAAGAATCCGATACCGAAAACCAGGTCATATCCTTGTCTAATCGCATTGTTCAAGTTCGGACGGTATTCACTTTGGTTGTCTGATTGAAGGTAGTTGTAACCTTTCTTCTCTTCAAGACCGTTCTCCTTACCAAACTCTTTAAGTCCTTCCCAAGCAGATTGGTTAAAGGATTGGTCATCAATTCCACCTGTATCCGTTACCATTGCGACCTTAAACTTGTCGTCCTTCTTTTCTCCATCCCCTGAAGTCGTGTCACTGCCACCACAAGCTGAAAGCAAAGTTCCAGCTGCTAAAACCATAGAAAGCATGAATCCATAACGTTTTTTCACAATTCTTCCCCCTTTATTTATTTTCAAAGTTTCATAGTGTAAACACGTATTTAGAAATCGACCGCTCCAGCTTCCACCCCCTTAATGTAATTCAAAGGCCTTACACCCGACGTCTGACAACATGGAAATCGAACTTATCTGCTCTGAAATAATTGAGTGAGTACAAGACAGGTTGATCATTCTGATCGTAATGCATCTGCTTTAAGACGAGCAGTGATGATTCTTCCTGACATTGTAGGATTTCAGAGATCTTTTCATGGTAGCCAACCGGCTCAATATGTGTAACCGCATACAATACACGGCTGTTTGATTCCTTTTCAAGTAGATTGAATAAGGATTCCTCTTCCTTCGCTTTCCCTTGTTCAGGCATCAGGCGAGCCGGAATCTGGTCGAGACAAAACACCACAGGTTGTCCATCCGCGGTACGGACACGTTCGACAACAACAAGTTCCTCTCTATCCCCAAGGTTGAAGCGTTGAGTTTCCTCGTCTGATGCTTTCCTCGTTTCTGATTCCAAGAAGAACGTCCCGGGCTTCTTCCCGCCGCGTTCAATCATTTCGGTAACGCTGAACAACTCTTCTATACCTGAAGAAAAGACTGCTCTTGAACGGACAAAGGTGCCTACACCATGCCGTCTGACGACGACATTCTCGTCTTCAAGGATCCTTAAGGCTTCTCTAAGTGTGGCCCTGCTGATCCCCAGTTGTTTAGAAAGCTCAAACTCACTCGGAAGCCGTTCTCCTTCCTCATAATTTCCAGCTTCAATATCTCGTTTCAATCGATCTATTACTTGCAAGTATAATAGACGATGGTCCGTTTTAATGGTCACACGTCTTCACCTCAAAACTACGATTAATCTATTTAATTTAACAATATTCGACAATACTATATCATTTTTACATCGATAAATAAATACTATTTTTACAGATTACGAAAAAATGTTACACGAATGTTTCAAATAAGACACTCTTTTCCTTCTGAATCAAGGAAATCGCAGGACACGAATGGTAATAGTTTCTATTTTCAGAATAGTGAATGAATGTGCGTAACAGGCAACATCCACTGTTCATTCCTTATTCCCTAGTTTCATCCATGGGGGTGATTTATGGCTTTTTAAAGATTCTTTCATCCTAATTTTTACTTTTTGATCCTCATCGCCGTTATGAAGGACATTTCCGCTTTATCCTCATGTCGGTTTGTCCTTCATCGCCCCTGTTAAAGAATTTTTTGTATAACAAAAAAGAGTGCCAAATCCTTAGGGATTTAACACTCTGAATTTTATTTTTCAACTGGAATCATTAACTGGATGATGCATCTTGATCTTGACGGGAAACCAACACTTCTCTCGGCTTACTCCCCTCATAAGGTCCGACGATTCCTCTTGCCTCCATCGCATCGATTAATCGTGCTGCCCTCGTATACCCGATTCTGAAGCGACGTTGTAGCATGGATACGGAAGCGGTTTGCATTTCGACAATAAGGTTTACAGCATCATCAAACAAATCATCCTCTACGTCATCCACCTTTTTATCGGGTACATCTGTCGGAATCATTTCTTCTTGATATTTCGCTTTTTGCTGACTGATGACAAAATCGACGATGTCTTGAACCTCTTCATCTGATAAGAAAGCACCTTGGACACGTGTCGGTTTATTTGCACCAATCGGGAAGAATAACATGTCCCCTTTACCCAGCAGCTTCTCGGCTCCCCCCATATCCAGAATCGTACGGGAATCTGTGGAGGAGGACACACTGAAAGCGATCCTGGATGGTATATTCGCTTTGATGACACCGGTTATGACATCCACCGAAGGCCTTTGCGTAGCAATGATCAAATGGATGCCGGCAGCTCTTGCCATTTGTGCGAGGCGGGTAATCGCGTCCTCTACATCCCCTGAAGCGACCATCATCAAGTCTGCAAGCTCATCGACGACGACGACGATATAAGGGAGCAAGGCTTGTTTCGCATCTGATTGTTCATTTTGACGCTTGATCATATTATTGTACCCTTCAATATTCCTTGTGCCGCTATGTGAAAACAACTCATATCGTCTTTCCATTTCATTTACGACCCTTTTCAAAGCTTGAGCTGCTTTTTTCGGCTCTGTGACAACGGGAGCAAGTAGATGCGGAATACCATTATAGACATTCAACTCAACCATCTTCGGGTCAATCATCATCATTTTCACTTCGTGCGGTTTGGCCTTCAACAGGATGCTTGTAATGATGCCATTGACACAAACACTTTTCCCGCTTCCTGTCGCACCAGCAATCAGTAAATGAGGCATCTTACTTAAATCGGCCAAAATCGGTTCTCCGGAAATATCGCGGCCTAGACCAATCGTCAGCTTGGCATTGACGTCATTCCGTTTCGTATCAACGACCTCCCGTAAGGATACCATCGCTACTTCTTGGTTCGGTACCTCGATACCAATGGCGGAACGACCCGGTATAGGGGCTTCAATCCTCAAATCCTTCGCTGCCAAAGCCAATGCAAGGTCATCGGTAAGGTTAACGATCTTGCTTACTTTCACACCGATTGCAGGCTGGACTTCATACTTGGTGACGGCAGGTCCTAAATGGACTTTCACGACCTTTGCTTTAACCCCGAAGCTCTCAAAGGTCCGTTCCAATTTTCTCGTGTTCTCGGATACATGCTGACGTTCGCGATGCTGTCCTGATTTGACCGGACGACTGAGCAGATCATATGGTGGGAGCTCATACGATTCATTTTCCACTTCAGCGATTGAGAAACCTGTACTGGAAGGTTCCTCCACAGAAGCAGTTGCTTTCGAGTCGTTCGCTTGTTCAACCTTCGGCTTCTTATCGGTTTCTTCCTGTTCCTTTTCTTCTTTCTCGAGCCCTTCAAACTGAAACGACTCCTGATAAGCATTTTCGGTGAAATCCTGGATAATCGGTTCAGAGTATTCTTCTGTCTCATTCGACGTTTCAGGCTGTACCGTGGCCTCTTTCGTCGTGCGCTTTCCTCGTGTCTTTCGTTCCTTCTTGCGTTCAGCCTGCCTTTGTTCTTTTCGATCCTGTAAGTGATCTTTCCAATCCGTATATGTATTCACTGTGAAATCCTTAAGAGGTACGAGGACTTTGCCAAGTAAATCCTTCATGGATAAGCCGGTCACCAATAAAATGGCGATGATCCACATGAAGAATATGATTACTTGTGTTCCTTCTGGTGCAAATAAGACATATGTAAATGCAAAACCGACGGCCCCGATCATTCCACCGCCAAGGTCAGCTCCACCTGTTTCTGCACTTTGATGACGTAAAAAGAGTTCCCACGTGTTTTGAATCACAGAAGGATTTTTCCACTCACCGTTTCTTGAAAGCAGATCAAACAGTTTCACGTGACTTTGGAGCAGAAGACCGAACACGAACAAATATAAACCTCCCAAACGGCGCGTGAAGAAAGTCGGAAATGTTCGTTTCCAAATCAAATAAATGGCTAAGACGAATACCCCTAGTAATAGAACCCCATACCATTCCCCTCCAAGGAGGCGGAAGAGATTTGCAAAGGTTCGTCCGACCTTGCCGAATTCCGCAGCAGCTATCATGGTCAATGCCAAAAGCGCTAATCCGAACACCTCGAAGGACAGCTGGGATTTCCAGCTTGCAGACTTTTTATTCTTTTTCTTGCGCTTCCCCATGTTTTCACCTCTCATGTGTATTCATGTTCGTTTATGGTAGTTGTGAGAAATCCTTTTATGTAGCGGAAAAGGGTTGACCCTGTAGATGAGCAGGACGTCCGCCGTTTCCGGCATCTCAATGGAAAAGGACGTGCTGTACACTCATAGGTCAACCCCTTTTGAGTAGTGTTATTATATCACATAGGATTAGATGGAACTAGACGGATTTTCATCAAAGCTGAACCCCATTTTCAACACTGTTCCAGGCTGTAAAGCTTCATCCAGGTAATGTGCCGGGTCTGTGCTCATCATCCGTATGATGCGACAATCTTGATTATCCAACCGCTCGACCATCAACGGAATACCGTTCATTTCAATCATGGAATGATTCTCGAAGGAAGAATTCTCTGCCTGGAAAATAAGTTCATGTGGCATTGATGTGTATAAAATCATTGGATCAGATCCTTTTCTTCATTCGGGCGTTTTGCCTCGATCAGTTCATTCAGCTTCTTCATCGCTTTTCCAAGCCCACCTACTTCATTGATGAGCCCATATGCTACTGCATCGTCTCCAATGACATTCGTACCGATATCCCTTGTCAGGTTTCCTTTGGAAAGCATCAATTCCTTGAACTTCTCTTCTTCGATATTCGAGTGTCGAAGAACGAAGCTGATTACGCGCTCTTGCATTTTATCCAGATATTCGAAGGTTTGCGGTACCCCGATCACGAGCCCTGTCAATCGGACCGGATGGATTGTCATCGTTGCTGTCTCAGCTATGAAGGAATAGTCACCGGAAACGGCAATCGGGACTCCGATCGAGTGTCCTCCTCCAAGCACAAGACATACTTTCGGTTTGGATAGGGACGCAATCATTTCTGCAATCGCTAAGCCTGCTTCAACATCCCCTCCGACGGTATTCAAAATGACCAACAACCCTTCAATTTTCGGGTTTTGTTCAATCGCTACCAACTGAGGGATCATATGTTCATATTTCGTTGTTTTGTTATTCGGTGGCAGTTGGACATGGCCTTCAATCTGGCCCACGATCGTCATGCAATGGATGTTCGATTGTTCCATCTGCGGGACATTCGTCTGCCCCATCTGCTGTATTTTGTTGATTAAACTAGATGAATCCTTTTTGGATCCGTCTTGCTTTTTCGGTTGAGAAGGCTGAGAGGGTTGAGCAGGTTGTGTAGGTGTAACATCCTTGTTCGTTTTCTGTTGTTCGTTCATGATAGACTCCTTTCACGACAAACTTTCGTCTCCTTTTAGTATTGTCTTAATCGGAATCTTTCTATCCATTCGAATCACATTCTTGTTAAGCTCAAAAGGAGGGCTGTTTTTAAAAAATCATCCTTCTTCTTTAACAGATCCTGTAACGAAAAAAAGTGCCTGTCACTGATTGGATGGCCAACATCACAAACATTGGCGTCATTCAGGACAGACACGTTTTTCATTTTAAAATGATTTGGTTATTTCACTCTTGAAAATCCGTTCATCAATGACGTAAGTCGCACTCTCTCTTGTTCAGACAATGGAACAAGCGGCAAGCGGACTCCGCCTACATCTACACCTATGATTTGCAGCGCCGTTTTAACCGGCGTTGGACTTGGAGCTGAGAACATTTCATTCATGACCGGCAGTAGTTTTCTATGCCATTCAGCCGCTGTCTTCACATCACCTTGACGATAGGCGGCAATCATACTTTGCATTTCATTTCCGATTACGTGGGATGCAACTGACACGATTCCATCTCCGCCAACAGCAAGAGTAGGGAGTGTCAATCCGTCATCACCGCTGTATACTTTAAAGTCATCACTCGTCTTCGTGATGATTTCTGTGATCTGTTCAAGATCTCCACTTGCTTCTTTCACACAAACAATGTTATCCACTTCAGATAATCGGACGATGGTATCGACCGTCATGTTCACAATGGAACGTCCTGGTACATTATACAACATCACAGGAAGGTTCGTGGATTCCGCAATGGACTTGAAATGTAAGTATATACCTTGTGGGTTCGGTTTGTTGTAATAAGGTGCGACAAGCATCACAGCATCTACGCCAGCAGCTTCAGCCTGCTTTGTCAATTCGATGGAAGCATGGGTGTTGTTACTACCCGTTCCTGCTATGACCGGCACTCTTTTATTTACGATTTTTACGACATGCTTGAATAAGGCTACCTTTTCTTCTTTCGTCAATGTCGGGGACTCTCCTGTCGTCCCGGCGATAACGAGACCATCGGATCCATTTTCGATCAAATACTCGACGAGCTTTTCCGTTTTCGTAAAGTCGATGTTCCCTTTATGGTCAAAAGGCGTCACCATTGCAGTCAATACGTTTCCAAAATCCATTACGATTTCTCCTCCTTAGTCGTCATTTAATATTGGTTTCTTTGTTCCAGTGCAAAGACTTGGTGAAGAGCATTCACAGCATTAATCATATCTTCTTCTTCAACAAGGACCCAAATGGTCGTATGGGAGTCGGCAGATTGCAGGATGTTGATCCCTTGCTTCGATAAGGATTCAACGATTTTCGCCGTAACCCCAGGTACTCCAGCAATTCCTGCTCCTACAGCAGAAACCTTTGCGCAGTTCCGGTGGACATCCGCTTCATACCCCAATTCCTTCAGGATGGTAACTGCCTCATCCGTCAAGGAACCATTGATGGTATAGATGACACCTCTAGGGCTGATGTTGATGAAATCGACACTGATCTGCCGTTCTGCCATCGCTTTGAAGATTTTTGACTGGAATTCATAATCTCCTTCAGGTGCTTGAACCTTGATCTGGGTTACCCCGGGTACATGAGCGATACCAGTGATCAACCGATCCTCGATATCACGCCCTGCTCCTCCAGTAGTCGAGCTAGTCACCAACGTACCAGGATGGTCGCTGTAGGTCGAACGGATCCGGATGGGTACTTTGGACTGCATTGCAATTTCTACGGCCCTTGGATGGATCACTTTCGCCCCTTGGTAAGCCATATTGCATATTTCATTATACGTAACGACATCTAGCGGCCTTGCATCCCTGACAATCCTAGGGTCAGCCGTCATCACGCCTTCAACATCCGTGAAAATGTCGATCACCTCAGCGCCAAGCGCTGCTCCTAAAGCTGCTGCAGACGTATCACTTCCTCCTCTTCCAAGAGTCGTTACGTCTCCCTCGTTGGATTGTCCTTGAAATCCTGCAACGACGATAACATCCAGTTCCTCTAACGTTTTAGTAATTCTATCAGTATCCATTTCAAGAATCTTCGCATTTAGGTGTTCATTGTTTGTCTTGAATCCGGCTTGAGCTCCTGTGAATGCGATCGATGTTAACCCTTTTTGCTTTAAAAGGTTCGAAAAGACGACGGAAGAAATCACTTCGCCACAGGACATCAACAAGTCTGTCTCTTTCGGACTGATTGATGTAGAATTTCCCTGGATCAGACTCAATAATGTATCCGTCGCGTACGGGTCGCCTTTTCTTCCCATTGCTGAAACGACTACGACGACTTTTTTCCCATCTTCTACAGCATTCACAACATGTTGGACGGCCCGGTTCCGACCATCATCTGTCTTCAATGACGTGCCGCCAAACTTTTGAACGACGATATTCATTCTTGCACCTTCTTTACTTTATTTCAACAAATTCAATTTCACTAAGCTTTCTGCGATCTGAACGGAATTCAACGCAGCACCCTTCAGAAGGTTATCAGAAACGACCCAAAGGTGGAATGCATTTGCTCGATCCAGATCTTTACGGATGCGTCCGACGAACACAGCATCTTCACCGACACAATTTGCCGGCATCGGATACAATTGCTCCGAAGGATCGTCTTGAAGGACGATACCCTGTGAGTCAGCTAGCAACGCCTTTATTTCTTCCACAGACACATTCTCTTCGTCAACTTCAATATAGACGGATTCCGAATGTCCGGTTTCAACAGGTAGACGAACACATGTAGCAGATACTTCAAGGTTCTCCATACCCATGATCTTTTTGGTTTCATTGATCATTTTCATTTCTTCGAACGTATAGCCGTTTTCCTGGAATTTATCAATTTGAGGAACGGCATTGAAGGCAATTTGATAATGCTTCTTATCACTTGAAACAGGTAAGACTTCTGGAGTGAACGATTCTCCATCGAGAATCGACCTCGTCTGTTCATTCAATTCTTCAACTGCTTTCGCCCCTGCTCCAGACACTGCTTGATAAGTTGAAACAATCACCTTATTCAACCCATATTTCTGGCGGATCGGTTCAAGAGCCACGACCATTTGAATTGTTGAGCAATTCGGATTGGCAATGATGCCGTTGTGATGGTTCAAGGCGGACTCGTTCACTTCCGGTACGACTAGCGGAGTATTCGGATCCATCCTGAATGCGCTTGTGTTATCAACGACAATAGCGCCTCGTTTGGCAGCTTCAGGAGCAAGCTCTTTGGAAATTGCACCTCCAGCTGAGAACAGTGCGAGCTGTACACCTTCAAACGCTTGAGGTGTCGCTTCTTCAATCAAATATTCATTTCCCTTGAACATCATCTTCTTACCAGCTGAGCGTTTACTTGCCAATAATTTAAGAGAAGCAATTGGAAAATCTCTTTTTTCTAATGTTTTCAACATCTGTTGGCCTACTGCTCCAGTAGCCCCAACGACTGCAACGTTATATCCTTGGTTCGTATTCAAAGAATGTCCCTCCTCTTGATCGTGCATCGATCACTAAGGTATACCTTATCCTATTTCAACCTATGATCGCTTCATAGTCAAATTTCCGATGATTGGTACTTCCTTATGAACGATAGAAGGAGAAACAAGATCGTTTCTCCTGAAATAACTTGGTCATATTGTCATTCATTTTACCATATCATTGAGTACAGAGGTATGATTTTGGTTCATTTATCAGGTATTTCGTTGTGGATAGTCCATCCCTTAATATATTCGTAGCACAGGCTGTATTTGTTGACCATCCAACGCGACTTCTACCGTATCAGTCAAAAGCTCCATCTGAGCCACTAAGGAATTGGGCTTCGCTTCAGGTGCGTCTTGCCCAAATGGGATAAAATAAATGTTCTTTGTGGACATCAAACGCATGATGTTGACCCCGTTCAAACCTAAACCGTCATTCGTTGAAATCCCCAAAACAACAGGGTTTAAGTTCCGCAGCGTCGCCTTGGCTGCCATCAATACTGGTGAGTCCGTCATGGCATTGGCAAGTTTGCTGATCGAGTTTCCTGTCAATGGAGCAATGACCATACAATCCAAAGGTGTTTTAGGACCGAACGGTTCTGCTTTGACAATTGAATTGACGACCTCATTCCCTGTCATCTCCTCAATTTTTTTGATCCAGTCTTCTCCTTCGCCAAACCTGGTTGTCGTATTTTGAACCGTATAGGTAGCAAATGGCGTCACTTTCGCCCCAGAGTCGATGAGCTTTTGAATTTGTGGTACGACAGCATTGTACGTACAATGAGACCCTGTCAGACCGAATCCAATATGCTTACCTTCTAGTTTCATTCTCCCTGCCCCTTCCCTTAATTCCTTTCTTCCATAAGTAACTGTGTCAAAACGTTTGCAATGATCTTCCCTGCAGTCTTCGGTGCGACGATACCAGGTAGACCTGGAGCAAGCAGTGCTTTGATGCCCCTTTTCTCTGCAAAACGAAAATCCGTACCTCCAGGCTTGGAGGCAAGGTCGATGATAAGGGTATGAGATGGGATTTTCGATATGACGTTTTGGGTAATGATCGGTGCTGGGATGGTATTGATACATACATCAACCGACTCCACTTCTTTCTCGAGCTCGGTCAGATAAAACGGTTTGAATCCCATTTCAGTTATACGAGCGATGTGCTCAGATCTTCGAGCTCCTACAGAAACATTCGCACCAAGATTAGCAAATGTCCTTGCAACGGTGAATCCTACCCTTCCGAAACCTAGCACCATGACGTTGGATTGATGGATGGTGAAATCCGTATGTTGGATCACCATCATAATCGTACCTTCTACAGTCGGTATGGCATTGTAGATTGCCACATCATCGCGCTCAAATAGCTTGATATGTTTACGGTTTGCATTTGATGTACACTTTGTCAGGAAAGGATTCGTAATACCTGAAAAGACCGTACAAGCCTGCTTCGTTTTCTGTAACAGTTCTTCTGAGAATTGAATCTTCTTATTGGAGAAAATGGTTTCGATTTCTCCATTCGGACCACTGCCACTGACGGGTAGAATCAAGGCATCCAGCTCTTGGATTGGGAGTTCATCTAAATCCATTTTGGTTGCCCCTGTGAAACCGTGATCCAGTTGATCGAACCCGACGAGATACAATTGTGCATCAAGTTCAGTCAGCTTACGGATCACTTCAAGCTGGCGTGCGTCTCCGCCTATGATGGCTGCTTTAATTCCTGTTAACATCGTTCCTCCCCTTTCTCATTCATCGTTTATTACGGAGGAATAATATACTTGAGTGCTGATTCTTCAACATCATATGAAGAACATACTGCCATGGTGATTATTTATATTCGGATTGAAAATCGGCTTGCGAAGGATCAACAAGGATCGTTTCAGCCCCTACACGATAAATCTTATTCCACCTGAATTGGATGATATTTTTCCTTTTACGTAGTCCATTCCATTCCGTTATCGGAATCTGCAGGGTATGTATATATCCTCCTTGTTCATCAATGATGAATTCTGCATAAGATAAGACACCCAATTTTTCACCCTTCGTATAATCGATGATTTCCTTTCCGAGAATTTCACTTAATCTCATCTTCATCCCTCCCACCGACATCTTCTACTATATATATGTCCACTTCGGAAGAGATTTCACCCCAAAATAAAAGATCGTATTTTAAAAGAAGGCTCTGTTAGCTTTTAATGTTGATATTTAAAGAAAAAAGAAGCGTAAGGCGGCGACTCCAGCGGGAAAAGCAACCTCAACAACAAGCTTTAACAGAGCCAAAAAGAAAGAAAAAAGCCTTCCCTTTTTATGACTTTAAGGGAAGACATGAATCATTTTTTAAAGTGATATTACTGAGGGAAACGAGCCGGAAACTCTCCACTCGGACTGATCAAAGAGCTTGAGAAGTCCTCTGTAAACACTTGATGGATTAAGCGATCGACCTGTTCTTTCGAGACAGCATCGATATTCTGAAGAATTTCATCCAACGTACGTTGTTTTTTCAACAGAAGTTCATGCTTCCCATTACGGCTCATTCTACTATTGGTACTCTCAAGACTCAGCATGAGACTTCCTTTGATTTGTTCTTTACAGTTTGCAACTTCCTTTTCGGTAACGCCATCCTCTTTCAATGATTGAATAATCATTGAAATGGTATCGTACACCTCATCAAGCTGACCTGGGGCAGTTCCGGCATAAATGTTGAACACACCGGTATCGAGGTGGGCGGAATGGTAAGAAAATACGGAGTAGGCAAGTCCTTTCTGTTCCCTTACCTCCTGGAACAATCTGCTGCTCATACTTCCACCGAAAATGTTGTTCAAGACGATCAGGTCGAAAATATGTGGATCACCGACGGACAATCCTTCATAACCGATACATAAATGAGCCTGCTCAGTGTCTTTCTTTCTCGCTTTCTTGTCCGTACAGAAGGATGGCTTTGTTGCAACGGGTTTTTCACTCGCTGATGTGTAGGTACCGAAATGCTTCTCAACTTCCTTGAGGATTTGATCGTCTACATTACCAGCTACTGAAATGACGACGTTATCAGGAGTATAAAATTCCTCCATATAGTTTCGTAACGTCTGTCCGTTGAAAGTATTCAATGTATCCTCTGTCCCTAAAATAGGATAAGCCAACGGATGATGGTGATAGGTCGCCTGGCTTAATAGGTCGTGGACGATATCATCCGGCGTATCTTCATACATCTTGATCTCTTCCAGGACAACATTTTTTTCTTTTACGAGTTCATCTTCATCAAAGGTTGAATTGAAGAACATGTCTGCTAGCGTCTCAAGCGCACGAGAAGCGTGATTATCCAATACCTTAGCGTAGTAACAGGTATATTCCTTCGATGTGAAGGCATTGACCTGACCGCCGATCGAATCGAAGGACTCGGCAATCTCTCTTGCATTACGCGTCTTCGTCCCTTTAAAGAACATGTGTTCCAAGAAGTGGGAAATACCGTTATTGGATTTGTTTTCAAACCTAGATCCCGTGCCGATCCATACACCGATTGCTACTGACCGGACGCTTGGGATGTTTTCAGTAATGATCCGGACACCATTCTTACAAGTATGTTTCGTTATCAATCTGTCTCCTCCTAAAATCAAAACAGGAAAGTTATGTAGGTATTTTGGTTCTGTATATAGAACCACTATACCATTTTACTTTTCGTTCGACAATTACTTACGGGTTTCAGGGAATTGGTCTGCTTTCACAATCCGTTTCTCGCTCATCAATTGAGAGACGGTCCCGATCGAATACCCCTTTGAACGAATACCGTTGATCATTTGTTCCAATCCCTTAGCAGTCGAATGTGTCGGATGCATCAGGATCATAGCACCAGGGTGAACCTTTGATACCACTCGTGATGCCATTTCATTTGGATCGGGCTTTCTCCAATCGACGGTATCCACTGACCAGAGGATCGTCTTCATTTCAAGAGCATCAGCTATTTCAACCACTTCCATCCGATAACTACCGCTCGGTGGCGCAAACCATTTAGGAGTAACATCCAACGTACTTTCAATGATGTCATTCGTCTTCTTTATCTCTTCATTGATTCTGGCTCTCGATAATTGTTTCATATCAGGATGGGAGTAAGCATGGTTCCCGATTTCATGACCTTCTTCATAAATGATCTTGGCCATATCCTGGTTCTTCTTAACCCATGATCCATCAAGGAAAAACGTCGTATGGACGTTGTGTTTTTTCATCGTTTCAAGGATTTCAGGAAGATATTCATTCCCCCATGCGACATTCACAAGAAAGGTAACCATCGGCTTTTCTGGATTCCCTTTGTAGATTGGGGAAGGAGGGAGATCATCAAGAGATGTGGCTGGCTGAACTTGTTTATATACGATCAAGGATTCGTCGAACTTCCCCTTCTTTTTCATTCTCTTGTATGAAGCATCTACATCGACGATAAAACCGTTATATCCCGGAATCGCTTTCCATACTTGGTCGATCCGCGCATCAATCGGCTTAACATCATGCTTGTTTGCGTAATCGATGATTTCACTTTTAAGATTCTGTTTATCTGTCATGACAGAAACCGTAGTCGCACCATTTTTCAAATTCATCAAATAGTCATCCGTCAATGGGTTTTGGACACTTATGTATGAAATGAGTACAATCAACATAATACTTAACAACGTCATCATCTTCTTCATCCGTTTTCCCTCCTTCCTACAGTAAAGCTATGATACGGAAGGACATGTTAGAACAGCCGGGAGAACGATCCATGGATGAACGTTGAATGGAATTATGATTTTAAACAAGAGGCTCAATTAAAGAAGGTTGTTGATGTTGAACAGCTTCAGGCGGACGCTTTCCGCGGGCAACGCTTCAGCCTCCTCACTTCCACAGGATGTGGTGGCTTCGACGTTCACCACAGGACGTGGTGGTTTTTAGTCGAAGAACCTTAATTCCTCGCTCTGCGGGGTCTTCAGCTGTTGCTTTCCCGCTGGAGTCGCCGCCATACGCTTCTGTTTTCTTTGAATATCAACACTAAAAACAAAAAAAAGAGGCGGATTGAACATCCGTCTCTTACTTTTGTTCCTGTGCTTTTTTCTGTTCTTTAAGAACAGCTTTACGTGATAGATTGACCCGTCCTTGGTTATCAATTTCAGTTACTTTGACAAGGACTTCATCCCCGATTTTGACGACGTCTTCAACTTTAGGGATTCTTTCTTCAGCAAGCTCTGAAATGTGGACAAGACCATCTTTACCACTGAATAGCTCAACAAACGCTCCGAATTTCTCAATTCGTTTTACTTTACCAAGATAGATTTCTCCGACTTCTACCTCTCGTACGATATCTTCGATCGTTTCTTTCGCTTTTTGATTCATGGCTTCATCTGTAGAAGCGATGAAGATGGTACCATCTTGTTCAATATCGATTTTGACACCTGTATCTTCGATGATCTTGTTGATGATCTTACCACTTGGTCCGATCACATCACGAATCTTATCAGGCTTGATCTTCATTGTAA
Source organism: Pseudalkalibacillus sp. SCS-8 (assembly GCF_040126055.1). NCBI lineage: Bacteria > Bacillati > Bacillota > Bacilli > Caryophanales > Fictibacillaceae > Pseudalkalibacillus > Pseudalkalibacillus nanhaiensis. Next base: position 1,647,075 of record NZ_CP143541.1, on the reverse strand, counting down.
GGATCTTCGGTGCATATTCAGACAATTCAGTTCTGGATTCGCCCAATGTACTTAACATGGAGTCTAGAATCGTCATTCGTCCTTCTTTGGCTTGGAAAAGCGCTTCTTTCAAGATATCTCGGTCGATACCTGAAATTTTGATGTCCATTTGTAGCGCAGTAACACCGTTTTTCGTTCCAGCCACTTTAAAGTCCATGTCTCCGAGGTGATCTTCCATTCCTTGAATGTCTGTAAGGACGGTCACATCTTCTCCATCACTGATCAGCCCCATCGCAATACCAGCAACAGGTGCTTTAATCGGAATACCAGCATCCATCATCGCCAGCGTACTTGCACAAATACTTGCCTGAGATGTCGAGCCGTTGGATTCCAACACTTCACTTACGAGACGGATCGTATAAGGGAATTCCTCTTCAGAAGGCACAACTGCTTCAAGTGCACGTTCTCCTAATGCACCATGTCCGATTTCACGACGCCCAGGTCCACGCATGAAGCCTGTTTCGCCGACGCTGAATGGTGGGAAATTGTAGTGATGCATAAATCGTTTGGATTCTTCAATATCAAGCCCATCCAGAACTTGGACATCGCCTAAAGCTCCAAGCGTACAAATACTCAATGCTTGGGTCTGCCCTCGAGTGAACAATCCAGATCCATGTGTTCTTGGCAATAATCCTACTTCAGATGAAAGTGGTCTGATTTCATCAACCTTACGTCCGTCTGGACGAAGCTTATCTTTCAAAATAAGGCGTCTTACCTCTTTTTTGATAAGCATATGTAGGATTTCTTTCGCTTCAGCAGCTTTTTCTTCATCTTCCTCGTAATGCTCTGCCAACTTGACAGCAATTTGGTCTAATGCTTCCTGACGAGCATGCTTTTCCACTACTTTTACCGCTTCTTTTACATCATTGAGGAAAAGACCTGACACTTCTTCAGTCAATTCTTCATCAAGTGTGTGAAGCTTGACTTCCATCTTGTCCTTGCCAACTTCTTCAGCAATCTTTTCTTGGAACGCAATCAATCGTTTGATTTCTTCATGACCGAACATGATCGCTTCGAGCATGACTTCCTCAGGGACTTCCTGTGCGCCTGCTTCAACCATGTTGATGGCATGCTTTGTACCAGCGACGATCAAGTTGATATCACTTTGTTCCTTTTGTTCGACTGTAGGATTAATTAGGAACTCTCCATCGATTCTACCAACAGCCACACCTGCGATCGGTCCTTCAAACGGGATATCAGAAATGGTCAGTGCTAAGGATGAACCGAACATTGCGGCCATTTCAGATGAGCAGTCTTGGTCAACACTCATGACTGTACTGACTACTTGTACTTCATTACGGAACCCGTCAGCGAATAAAGGTCTGATTGGACGGTCAATTAAACGGGATGCTAAAACAGCCTTTTCACTAGGGCGTCCTTCACGTTTGATGAATCCACCAGGAATCTTACCCACGGCGTAAAGACGCTCTTCGTAGTTTACTGTTAACGGGAAAAAGCTCAAATTCTTCGGTTCTTTCGATGCGGTCGCTGTCGAGAGTACGGCTGTATCTCCATAGCGTACCATTACGGCTCCATTGGCCTGTTTAGCTAAATTTCCAATTTCAAGGGTCAGCTTGCGGCCAGCCCAATCAATGGAATAGACATGCTTATTTTGTTCCATTTCAGTGAGAACTCCTCTCAAACTTCATTGAATTATAAGGTTACACTGTTCTATTATAACCCAAAAACAGATGTTCAAAAAGCGGACTACCCAATATGTAATCATCTTCAACATTATGTATGCATCCGACATACATCTGCTTTCAGTATCGTCTTCAAGTTTTTAAAGCTAATAAAAAAGCGGGAGTAAACCCCGCTTTTTGGTGACTATCGACGCAAACCAAGTTTGTTGATAAGAGTACGGTATCGCGTTACGTCTTTCTTACGCAAGTACGTTAACAAATTACGACGCTTACCAACCATTTTTAGTAGACCACGACGAGAGTGGTGATCTTTCTTATGAGTTCGCAAATGATCGTTCAATTCGTTGATTTGCTCTGTTAGGATAGCAATCTGTACTTCTGGAGACCCAGTATCGTTCTCATGAGTCTTGTACTCTTTGATCAAGTCGTTTTTACGCTCTTGTGAAATAGCCATCCTGTTCACCTCCTTCATTTATTAATCCCCATCTTCCGAGCACACGTCGGTGACTCGTCGTGCCAAGAAGCGGTTCTGTACGTATAGTACAAATAATAGGATACAACTTTTCGAGTTTGAATGCAACCGTTAAGACCTATGAATTTTGTAAGATTCTTTTGGCAGTCTCAACATCTCTCGCAATTTGTTCCTTCAATTCATCAATGGATGAAAATTTCTGTTCACTTCGTATGTTTTCACACCACTCGACAGTGACTTCTTCTCCATAAATGGTGGCGTCAAATGAGAACAAGTGGACCTCGACACTGGGCTTATCTGGTTGCTGATCCCGGAATGTCGGTTTGTAGCCAACATTGCATACACCATCGTACCATTCACCATTCACTTCCATTCTAACCGCATACACACCTGTTTTGGGCAGCTTATACGTATCCGATAATTGGATGTTCGCGGTCGGAAAACCGATGGTATGACCACGGTTGTCACCATGAATGACGGTTCCGCGAATTTGATAGCGTCTTCCGAGATAGGTTGGAACGTCTCCTACTTGCCCTCCCTCGATGAGGGACCGGATCAAGGTCGAACTCACCTTTTCTCCTTCAATCGAGACTTTTTCAACAACGGTTTGTTCGAATTTCCCACGTGAATGGAACGGAAGGGTTTCCATGGTCCCCTCCCCTTTCTTTCCAAAGGAAAAATCAAAACCGGCGATGACATGCTTGACGTTCAAGCCGATGATGAATTCATCTACGAATTGCTGAGGGGTCAAAGACGCAAATGCTTTACTGAAAGTAACGATATATAAGCGGTCGATTCCCATCTTACCGATGAGTGTTTCTTTGTCCTTAATAGGCGTAATATAATCCTTTTCGGTACGTTCTCTACCGAGTACGACGGAAGGGTGAGGATCGAAAGTCATGACAGCAGATTCCATCCCTTTTTGATCCGCTATGTCTTTCGCCGTTTGAATGACTTTGCTATGCCCGATGTGGATTCCATCAAAATACCCGATCGCCATAGCAGCCGGTTTTAATGACATTTGTTCTTCGAGCTGGGTGTGGTCGATCCTATACGTTTTCAATTTACCACCTAAGTTCTATTCTTGAATTTTGAGCACCTTTTCTGGTTTCACCCATCCAGGTCGTTCAGGATGGGGCTTATAGATTGCAAGACACTCTCCACGTCCATTATAAACGGCAGTCCTCTCGTTGGAAAGTTCTTTCGTCTCTTTCAATAGTGCCCCATTGAGGATCTGACGCTCCGTCTCCTCAGAGACGACGACTGAGGGGAATAGGGATAAAGCCATCTCAATCGGTTTAAGATATGGACCTAGCCCTTCCTTCTCTTCTATTCTCTGTTCCAACTGTTCAAAGGTGACTGTTTGTTCTAATGTGAACGGACCAGACTTGGTACGTACCAGGGAAGACATATGCGCTGGCACCCCGAATGCTTTCCCGATATCAACCGCAAGGGTCCGTATGTAAGTCCCTTTACTACAAGTGACTTCAATTGGAAATTCGATATTTCCTGTCTCCTCGTTTTTCTTCAATGATCCGATAAGCTCCAAGGAGTGAATTTTCACCCTCCTCGTAGGTCTTTCAACGTCGATGCCTTCCCTTGCATACTCATATAATCTTTTCCCGTTCACTTTGACAGCTGAATACATTGGAGGGGTTTGTTCAATTTCACCCCGGAACCGATTCAAGGTTTGGTCTAAATCCTGGAACATACTTGGGTCAACAGGGACCTGGTCTAACACTTCCCCGGTTTGATCTTCAGTTGTCGTAGATGTACCAAGTGATACAGTCGCTTTATACGTTTTGTTATATGCGCTCATGTATTCTGCAACTTTGGTTGCGCGATTGATACAGATTGGAAGAACCCCTGAAACGGCAGGATCGAGTGTCCCTGTGTGACCGACCCGCTTTGTCTTAAGCATTCTTCTAAGTCTGACGACGCAGTCATGGGACGTCATTCCACTAGGTTTATGTAAAGGGATTATTCCTGCTTCTTTCATTTCATCCACCTCATCAAATCTCAACTGCAATTTTGAGAAATGAAAAAGAGATCGGACCTGTCTCCTTCAGCTATCTTTCTCCCACATGAGGAGAGTGTGTACCATCCTGTGATAGGCATCAGGTATTTATTATAGAACAGGCCAATCCCTTTCATTTGTCATTCCTGGTTATCATTGATCTCATCTAATAGTGTTTCGATTCTGTTGCCATATTCGATAGAATGATCGAATTGGAACAGAATTTCAGGCGTTTTCCGAAGACGGATACGTTTTCCGATTTCAGAACGAATGAAGCCTGTCGCTTTTGCAAGCCCGGCTAATGTATTCGCCTTTTCTTCCTCATCACCGAATACGGAAATGAAAACAGTCGCTTGCTGCAGATCACCGGTTACTTCTACTGCGGTGACCGTTACAAAGCCCACACGGGGATCCTTGATCTTTTGGCCGAGGATTTCACCGAGTTCTTTCTTCATTTGTTCTGCTACACGATTTGCTCGTACATTACTCATAAATACACCTCATTTCATCTTAAAAGGAATAGGGTCTACCCGTTCCCGTAGGATGATGCTATAGGAAATGACGCTACTGTCGAACCTTCGAAAGCCTACATTACAACAGTTCGATGTCGTAAGATGTTACTTCAAATTCTTCAAAGCGATCAATGAATTTCAGCACCTGCTGCAATTCGCTTTCTACCACTTGTTTATCCTTTGAAACGGTTACGATCCCAATCTCGAACCGTTGCCACAGTTCAAGGTGATCTGTTTCGGCAACTGCTACATTGAATTGGTTCTTAAGCCGTTGAATCACTTTCTTCACGACAGAACGTTTTTCTTTCAAAGAGTGAGCGTCATAGATATGACACTCACACTTCAAACTCCCTATCATTTACGTTCTACTTCTTCCATCACATAAGCTTCGATGATGTCGCCTTCCTTGATATCGTTGTATTTCTCAAGGGTGATTCCACATTCATATCCTGTTGCGACTTCTTTCGCATCATCTTTATAACGTTTCAACGTATCGACTTCACCTTCAAAAACAACGATTCCATCACGGATGAGACGCACGCCTGACTCACGTGTGATTTTACCTTCCGTTACATAACAGCCGGCAATTGTACCAACCTTTGAAACTTTGAAGGTTGTACGTACTTCAACTTGACCGATGACCTTTTCCTGATAAATAGGGTCAAGCATCCCTTTCATCGCTGATTCAATTTCATCGATGACGTTGTAAATGATTCGATGCAGTCGAATGTCAACCTTCTCAGCCTCTGCTGTTCGTTTCGCATTACTATCCGGACGAACGTTGAAGCCGATGATGATTGCATTTGATGCAGATGCCAGGATGATATCGGATTCAGCAATAGCACCGACACCGGTATGGATGATTTTGACTTTCACACCCTCTACGTCGATCTTCTGCAAGGAGCTGGCAAGTGCTTCAACCGATCCTTGTACATCTGCTTTCAGGATGACATTGATTTCCTTGATGTCTCCTTCTTTAATTTGATCGAAGAGATCATCCAGGTTCAGTTTAGAGGATTCTCTTCTTTGTTGTTCGATTTGACGCTTGGCACGAGCTTCACCGATGGAACGAGCCTTCTTTTCATCCTTGAAGACCCTGAACTGATCACCAGCATTAGGAACATCGTTTAAACCGGTAATTTCCACAGGCGTAGATGGACCCGCTTTTTTCACACGGCGGCCTAGATCATTAACCATCGCACGTACGCGACCGAACGTATTACCGACAACGATCGGGTCACCGACTTCAAGCGTCCCACCTTGTACAAGGAGTGTAGCGACAGGCCCGCGGCCTTTATCCAATTGCGCTTCAATGACCGTACCGTTTGCAAAGCGTTCTGGATTTGCTTTGTGCTCTTCCATTTCAGCGACAAGAAGAATCATTTCTAGCAATTCATCAATCCCTTCCCCGCTGATTGCAGAAAGCTTGACGAAAATCGTTTCTCCACCCCAGTCTTCAGGAATCAATTCATGCTCTGTCAATTCCTGCATGACACGGTCCGGATTGGCACCTTCTTTATCCATCTTGTTGACAGCAACGATGATCGGTACACCGGCTGCTTTCGCATGGTTGATCGCTTCGATCGTTTGTGGCATGACACCATCGTCTGCGGCTACGACTAGAATCGTAATATCGGTAACTTGTGCCCCGCGCGCACGCATCGTTGTGAATGCTGCGTGACCAGGTGTATCCAAGAAGGTGATCGGTTTGTCGTTTTCCTTGATCTGATAAGCCCCGATATGTTGCGTAATTCCGCCTGCTTCACCAGCAGCAACCTTCGTTTTTCGAATTGAATCCAACAACGTCGTCTTACCATGGTCGACGTGTCCCATGATAGTCACGACAGGTGGACGGATCATCAATTTGCTTTCATCTTCTTCAATTTCGTTTTCTTCGAAATTCGTTTCGTCAATGATGATTTCTTCTTCGACTTCGACATTGAAGTCAGCCGCTACAAGCTCGATCGTCTCTTTATCAAGCTCCTGGTTGATGGTCGCCATTACACCGAGCCCCATCAATTTCTTGATGATTTCAGAGGATTCGATGTGTAGCTTCTTTGCCATTTCTCCAACCGTCAATGAACCTTCGAATGTAATCTTTTCAGGCATCTTAGGCTTTACAGGCTCTCTACGAGGTGTTTGAGGCTGGTTGTTACCAGAACGGTTGTTCCTTCCGCCTCTACCTTTATTGGGACGATTGTTTCCTCGGTTATCATTGTTGTTCGGTTTACGGTTGCCCCGGTTATTGTTGTTAGACCCTTGTTGTTTATTACCCCCAGGACGTTGATCAGGTCGACCTGATCCCCGGTTGTCGCTATTTTGTCTGTTGTTATTACGATTTTCAGGTTTGTTACTTTTCTGTCGGTCTGATTGATTGGCAGGTTTCTTTGAAGGAGAATTCTCCTTGCTTTCATTCTTCTTTGGTTGGAAAGCAGCATCCAGCTTGTTCACTGTCGTATCTTCGATCGTAGACATATGATTGGATACTTCTATATTCATTGTTTTCAACTTTTGGATTACATCTTTACTTTGCACATTATTTTTTTTCGCATATTCATAAACGCGCATCTTACTCATTTGGTCACCCCCAGTATTATTGATCGATTAAGGTTTTCAATTTCTCCGTAAATCCATTATCGATCACAGCAACGGTCACCCGTTGTTCTTTCCCAATTGCATTTCCCAACTCATATCGATTCGGAACGATATAATAAGGAATTTGATAATAAGTACATTTATCAATTACTTTCTTTCTTGTATTGGCGGATGCATCATTGGCTAGCAAGATCATTTTGGCACGACGCTTCCGGATTTCGTTAAGTACGAGTTCTTCACCTGAGACGCATTTGCCTGCACGATTGGCTAAGCCTAATAAGGAGGTCCATGATGACTTCATTGGCTTTTCGCTTTCTCCAACTGACCCTTCAGCTCTTCATAAACTTCATCAGAAATCGGAACGGATAGTTGACTTTGGAATGCATTTTTCTTTTGTGCCAATTCCAGACATGAGACCTGATTACAAATATAAGCACCTCTGCCAGACTTTTTACCGGTAAGATCGATCGAAACTTCTCCCTCCGGAGTACGGACAATGCGAAGCAGTTCCTTTTTCGGCTTGTGTTCTTGACAAGCAATACATTTTCGCATCGGTATTTTCCGCTTTTTCATCGTTTCTCTCTCCTTTTAATCTTCCAGTTCTTCCTCAAATGTGTCCGGTTCTTCGGCAGGCTGTTGGTTAGGATCATACAATCCTTGTTCAACCGCTTCAGATTCGCTCTTGATGTCAATTTTCCAACCTGTCAATTTAGCAGCTAATCTAGCATTTTGACCTCTCTTACCAATTGCCAAAGATAGCTGATAGTCAGGAACGATGACTCTGGTCATTTTTTCTTCTTCATTCACTTGGACTTCAAGTACTTTTGATGGACTTAATGCATTTGCTACATATTCAACAGGGTCGTTTGACCATCTGACAATATCAATTTTTTCACCGTGTAATTCATTAACGATGGTTTGGACCCGTTGTCCTCTTGGTCCGACGCAGGATCCTACAGGATCGACTTCAGGATCTTCTGCATGAACGGAAATCTTTGAACGGTCACCTGCTTCACGTGAAATCGATTTGATCTCAACTGTACCATCATAGATTTCAGGCACTTCCAATTCGAACAATCGTTTTAAGAGACCAGGGTGTGTTCTAGAAACCATGATTTGGGGACCTTTTGTCGTCTTTTCCACTTTGGTGATGAACACTTTGATTCGGTCATTTGTCTTATAGGATTCCGATTGAATCTGTTCGGATGTAGGGAGCAATGCTTCTACTCTCCCAAGGTCAACATACATGAAACGGTGGTCCTGACGTTGGACGACACCCGTGATGATGTCTTCTTCCCGATCGATGAATTCGGAATAGATGATGCCTCTTTCCGCTTCACGGACACGTTGCGTGACGACTTGCTTTGCTGTTTGAGCGGCAATACGGCCGAAGTCTTTCGGTGTGACTTCTAATTCCACAACATCTCCAGCTTCATATTGAGGGTTCATCTCTTTCGCTTGATCAACCGAAATTTCAAGTCGACTATCCTCAATTTCCTCTACAACATTCTTTCTTGCGAATACTTTTACACTTCCTGTATCTTGATTGAAATCCACGCGGACATTTTGAGCTTGGTGGAAATTTCTTTTGTAGGCAGAGATGAGTGCAGCTTCAATCGCTTCCACGATAACATCTTTGCTAATTCCCTTTTCCTTCTCAAGAACCGTCAGTGCATCCATTAAATCGCTCATTTGACTCTCCCCCTTATTTAGAATGATACCGCTAGTCTTGAGCTGGCTACCTTCTCGTACGGTATCGTAATCGTTTTCGTCCTCGTTTTGATACGTATGTCAATCTTCAATTCAGTTCCGTCAAAGGACGTGAGCGTGCCTTCGAATTCTTTCTGGCCATCAATCTGCTCATACGTTTTCACATAAACGTGTTTTCCAATCGCCTTTTGGAAATCTGATTCCTTTTTCAGAGGGCGTTCCACCCCGGGTGAAGATACCTCAAGGAAATAAGCTTGAGAAATCGGATCAACCCGATCAAGCTCTTCACTTAGTTGCTCACTGACTTTACCGCACTCTTCGATGTCAACGCCATCTTCACTATCGATGTAAACCCTTAGAAACCAGTTCTTTCCTTCTTTCACGTACTCGATATCGACTAGTTCAAGGTCCATGGATTCTAGAATGGGTGTGACGAGTTCTTCTGTTATCTCTGTCACCTTCTGACTCATGAATGGTCCTCCTTTATCAATAAAACGTTAACATGTTCTTTCGTAATAGAATCATCCGCTAGAAAAAAAGATCAAACATAAATGAAAGAGTGGGCTGGCACCCACTCCTTCCGACGACCTATTCACTAGTATTTCCAAATTCAATATACCATAAACATCGATACTATTGCAACTGAGCAAGGTGCTAGAAGAGGGATAACTGATTTGCATCTGGAAGACCTTCGAGGCACCCTTGATCTTCAAGATATTGAAGCACAGTCTTCGAAATCTTACTTCGTTGTTGCAAATCTTCCTTGGATAGGAATTCCCCGTTTTCGCGTGCTTTTACGATGTTGATTGCAGCGTTTGTCCCCAATCCAGGGATTGCGTTGAATGGTGGGATGAGTGTATCCCCATCTACGATGAATTCTGATGCTGACGATCTGTACAGGTCGACTTTTTGGAACTTGAATCCGCGTTCGCACATCTCTAATGCCAATTCAAGTACAGTCATCAAACTCTTTTCCTTCGGTGAAGCTTCCAATCCTTTTTGATTGATCTCTTCAATCCGGTTTTTAATTGACATCGATCCTCTAATCATCGTTTCAAGATCAAAATCATCAGCCCTTACCGTAAAGTAAGCAGCATAGAACAAGATCGGATGATGGACCTTGAAATAGGCAATACGGACAGCCATCAATACATAGGCCGCAGCGTGGGCTTTCGGGAACATGTATTTGATCTTTTTGCAGGATTCGATATACCAATCCGGTACATCGTGCTTCTTCATTTCCTCGATCCACTCGTCCTGAAGTCCTCTTCCCTTTCTGACAAATTCCATGATCTTAAACGCAAGAGACGGTTCCAATCCTTTATAGATCAAGTACACCATGATATCGTCACGACAACCGATTACGTCTTTCAGTTCACAGGTTCCGTTGGCAATCAACTCATTTGCATTGTTCAACCAAACATCCGTCCCATGTGACAGACCCGAAATCTGAACCAATTCTGAAAAAGTGCTAGGTTTCGTATCTTCGAGCATTTGACGTACGAATCTAGTTCCAAACTCAGGTATACCGTAGGTTCCTGTCTTACAAAGGATTTGTTCTTCAGTCACGCCTAGTGATTCTGTACCGCTGAACAATTTCATGACCTCTGCGTCATCTGTCGGGATTGTCTTTGGATCAATGCCGGAAAGATCTTGCAGCATCCGGATGACCGTAGGATCATCGTGCCCGAGTATGTCCAGCTTCAATAAATTATCATGAATGGAGTGGAAATCAAAATGGGTAGTCTTCCATTCCGAGTTCTTATCATCAGCAGGATATTGAATCGGACAGAAATCAAATATATCCATATAGTCAGGAACAACGATGATTCCGCCAGGATGCTGTCCTGACGTCCGTTTTACGCCTGTACAACCACTTACAAGCCGGTCAATCTCTGCACCCCTGTAATGGATGTCGTAATCCGAAGCATATCCCTTCACATAACCATAAGCTGTTTTCTCAGCAACTGTACCTATCGTTCCTGCACGGTAGACATAATCCTCACCGAACAATTCTTTCGTATAATTATGGGCCCGAGGCTGGTACTCCCCAGAGAAGTTCAAGTCAATATCCGGAACTTTATCTCCTTTGAATCCAAGGAAGGTTTCAAACGGGATATCATGTCCGTCTTTCGTATAAGGAACGCCACAAGTTTCACAATCTTTATCCGGAAGGTCGAACCCAGATCCTACTGAGCCATCATCGAAGAAGATCGACTTTTTACAGGATGGGCAGACGTAATGTGGAGGTAATGGATTCACTTCCGTAATTTCCGTCATCGTTGCAACGAATGAGGACCCGACAGATCCACGGGAGCCGACAAGATAGCCATCATTCAAAGACTTCTTGACGAGTTTATGTGAAATCAAATAAATGACTGCGAATCCGTGACCAATGATACTCTTGAGTTCTTTTTCCAGTCGATCCTCAACAAGCTTAGGGAGCTCTTCCCCATAGATGCTCCTTGCCCGTTCATAACTCATGTTACGAATTTCATCATCTGCCCCTTCAATCTTCGGGGTATATAGATCATCCGGAATCGGTTTTACTTCTTCGATCTGGTCAGCAATCGCCTGCGTGTTTTCGACGACGATCTTTTTTGCCGTCTCGTTATCGAGGAATGAAAACTCATCCAGCATTTCATTCGTTGTACGGAAATGGACGTCGGGATGTTTTTGGCGATTCAACGGATTAGCATTCCCCTGGCTTCCGATCAGGATTTTACGATAGATTTTATCAGTCTCATGCAAGTAATGGACGTTGCCTGTAGCCACAACGGGCTTACCTAATTTCTCACCGAGCTTCACGATATTTGTGACGATCTCTTTTAATGCAAGCTCATTTTGTACAAGCTCTTTTTCGATCAGATGGGCATAATTGCCTAAAGGCTGAACTTCCAGATAATCATAAAATCTTGCAATCTCTTCGACTTCTTCAGGAGATTTCTGCATCATCCCTTCAAAGACTTCTCCTTTATCACAACCTGATCCTACGAGAACACCTTCCCGATGCTTTTTAAGTTTTGACCGAGGAATTCGTGGTGTACGGTAAAAGTAGTTGACATGTGATTCACTGACCAATTTATAAATGTTCTTCAAACCCTCCTGATTCTTAGCCAGGAGGATACAATGGGACGGTCTTGTTCGTTCGAACCCGGTTTCACCCATATGATCATTGAATTGATCATGGTGGGTGATCCCCTTCTCTAAACTGTCCTTCAGCATTTTCAACAGTAGATACCCAGTGGCCTCGGCATCGTAAATCGCTCTATGGTGCTGCGTCAGCTCGATGTCAAACTTTTTACACAACGTATTCAGCCTATGGTTTTTGAATTCAGGATAAAGGAATCTTCCCAACTCAAGCGTATCAATCACCGGGTTTTTCGCTTCGCCTAAACCGATCTTTCGGAAACCTACATTCAAGAACCCCATATCGAAGCTTGCATTGTGGGCAACCAGAATTCCATCTTCAATGAATGAATGAAAATCCTTAAGGACCTCTTCGATCTCAGGAGCATTTTCAACCATGTCGTCGGTGATTCCTGTCAATTCGATCGTTGTTGGCGATAATGGGTGATGAGGATTAGCGAATGCTTCGAACTTATCGATCACCTCTCCACCTCTGATTTTCACTGCGGCCAGCTCGATGATTTTGTTGTAGACCGCAGACAAACCTGTCGTTTCGACGTCAAATACAATGTACGTTTCCTCTTCAAGATTCCTGTGTTGGTCGTTATAGGCGATCGGGACACCGTCATCGACAAGGTTCGCTTCCAGTCCGAACAATATTTTAATTCCGTGCTTCTTCCCAGCTGAATAAGCTTCAGGATAGGATTGGACTACAGCATGATCGGTAATCGCGACAGCGGGATGCCCCCACTTCGCTGCTTGTTCAATCAATGAAGAGGTGGAACTGACAGCATCCATTTGACTCATTGGTGTGTGCAGGTGTAATTCAACACGTTTTTCATCTTCAGGTGCTTCATCCACTTTTTGTTTCGGATTCAATTCCTCAACATCATTTGCAATCATGACAAGGTCACGGACGAATGTATCGTTTTGAATTCCACCGCGCACCTTGACCCACATGCCTTTTTGCACGGCTTGGAGCTTAGGGATATCTTCCTTATCACGCGAAAACATTTTAATTAAGATTGAATCCGTATAGTCCGTAATCTTGAACGTCAGTAATGTCCGTCCGCTTCGCAGCTCACGTGTCTCTGCGTCGAACACATAGCCTTGAAGTGTCACTTTCCGTTCCTCATCAACGATTGATTGGATCTGTACGGGTTCATCTTTTATGCCATATCCAATTTTAAGCTTCTCTTCACGAATTCCATTTTCAAGCTTCTTCTCTGCTTTTTCTTTCTCCATCAAAGCGGCCATCACTTTGGTCTTGTCTTCCTGTTCACGCTGCTCGACAAATTTTTGATAGTCTTCTTCGTTCTGTTCCACTTTGGTTTCAAACATAAGAGCAGGAAAACCGAATTTCTTGAAGGTGGAACCGAGTGCAGGTGCGAGCTTACGTTGAAACAGCATCGATTGTGCATCGTTTGAGACAGTTACGGTGACTTTGTTTCCTTCCAAGGAAGGCGACTTATCCATCAAGATATCCAGTACAGGAAGTGACTGGTTCTGGAGCTGATTGATACACATATTCCAGTACCCGCCAAAAAGCTCAGGATTGAGGTTTGGTTCACTACAATGAATCATACAATCCGTTTCAGCAATGGAATGGAATGCTTTCTTCATTAAAGTCATCATTAACTGATATGCTTCAAATGGCAGCTGCGATTTCAAGACAATGTGAAACGTCCATTTCTTTTTCTCTTTCTGAATGCTCAGTCGTTGTAAATAGCCACCTTCAAATAAGGACCTTTTCTCTTCAGGGAATCCGATCTGGTCTAACAAAAGTGTCAGACGTTCTTTCCGGATTTCAAGATCTTCCATCTAGGACAGTACTCCTTTCATTCCTGTTTACACAGTCTCACCCATGCTGCCAAAGGCAAGGGACTGACGAATCATAACGTTGTCAGCCCCAGGTCATTTATCTATTACTGAAAAACGTTCTTAGAAATGCATTGACTTCATCAATTGACATTTCTTCTTTTTCTCCGGTCTTACGTTCTTTTACTTCTACAATCCCTTCATCAGCCCGTTTTCCTACGATAATCTGGATCGGTAATCCGATGAGATCTGCATCTGTGAATTTCACACCCGCTCTTTCTTTACGATCATCATATAACACATCAAAACCTTGAGATTTCAAATCGTTATAAAGCGCCTCAGCTTTTTCGGACTGGCTGGCATTCTTAGGATTCACGCAAATCAAGTGGGCATCGAATGGCGCTAATGAAGTCGGCCAAAGAATCCCATTCTCATCATGCAATTGTTCAACGACAGCTGCCATGGTCCTTGATACACCTATTCCATAGGAGCCCATGACGATTGGTGATGATTTACCATTTTTATCGAGGATCGTCGCTCCTAACGCTTCACTGTATCGTGTACCCAGCTTGAAGACATGTCCGACTTCGATACCTCTCGCAAAGACGATCGTGCCTTGACCATCCGGAGAAGGATCTCCTTCTTGGATGAACCGTAAATCTTCATATCGATCAACGGTAAAGTCTCTTTCTGGATTTACGTTTTCGAAATGCATTTCCCGCTCATTCGCACCGCAAACGCCGTTGACCACAGACGTAACAGCATAATCTGCAATGACGGTCACACTTTCAGGTACATCGATCGGTCCGATATAACCCGTTTCACAACCGAGGATTTCTTTTGTCTGTTCTTCCGTTGCCAATTCAACCGTTTCAGCATCCATTACATTCTTCACTTTTATATCATTGATTTCATGATCGCCTCGTGAAAGAACGAGTACTGGTCGGTCATCCACCATCCAAAGGAGGGATTTGATGCAATCCTCCGAAGAAACATTTAAATAGTCGGCTACATCTTTTATCGTTTTTCTGTCAGGCGTGTGTACTTTTGAAAGATCCTTCTGTTCTTCTTCTTTCTTCGTATAGCTGATCTTCACCGGAGCCATCTCGACGTTAGCTGCATAATCAGATTCATTTGAATAAGCGATCGTATCCTCACCAATTTCAGCTAATACCATGAATTCATGCGTATCTTTTCCACCCATCGCACCTGAATCAGCGATGACCGCACGGAAGTCAAGTCCACAACGCTTGAAAACATTTTGATAGGCTTTGAAGATTTCATCATAATTCTGATCGAGGCCATCTTCATCCATATCGAATGAATAGGCATCCTTCATGATGAATTCACGGCCTCTTAGCAGCCCGAACCTTGGTCGCTTTTCATCTCTGAATTTCCCCTGGATTTGATAGAGGACCATTGGTAAGCGCTTGTACGATTTGACTTCATCTCGAAGCAAACTTGTAATCAATTCCTCGTGGGTAGCACCTAATGCAAATGTGCGGTCATGCCTGTCATTCAAACGCATGAGTTCAGGACCATATGTACGCCATCTTCCTGATTCTTCCCAAAGCTCAGATGGTTGAAGCGCGGGCATCAAGACTTCCTGCGATCCGATTCCATCCATTTCTTCACGGATGATGGTTTCAAGCTTCCTAAGCACTCTCCTACCAAGCGGTAAGAAAGAATAGACACCAGATACACTTTGGCGGATGAACCCCGCCCTGACGAGTAGCTGGTGGCTTTTTGCTTCTGCATCTGCTGGTACTTCTCTAAGAGTTGGTATATAAAACTTGCTTTGTCTCACGTTATGACACCTTCTTCACTTATAGTTCTGATTTACTTGCATCTATGTATTTTCAAGTTCATCGCATGATACTCTTCTTTAATTTAAAAGGTAGTGAACAGAAAAATCAACCGTTTTATCCAAAACGATTGAAGATGGAAGGAATAGGTTGGAAAATGAAAAAGTCTGACTCACAACATAAATCTATGAGTCAGACCATTTCCATTTCATTAATTGATGAAAAATTTGTGAATATCATTCCAAGTAACGACGATCATCAGGAGCATCAATAACGCAAACCCGATGAAATGGACGAGTCCTTCTTTCTGAGGATCCAATGGCTTCCCGCGGATTCCTTCAATTGCAAGGAATGTCAGCCGTCCTCCATCAAGAGCAGGGAGCGGAAGCAAATTGAAGATTCCGAGGTTGATGCTTAGAAATGCCGCCCATTGGAACAAGACGAACACACCTTCATCCGCCACTTGATCTGTATAATTGTAGATGCCCACTGGACCAGATAGATTGTCGAAAGCGATTTGTCCGGTTACCAATTGGCCGATGGCTTGTATGATTGCAACTGTAAGTTCTCCTGTCTTTTGTACACCGTACGTTAAGGAGCCAAGGAAAGAAACCTCAGTTGGCATGTAAACACCGATGAATCCTTCTGCTTTTCCATCCTGTCCCTTACGTTCTTCCGGCTTAACCATGACGTTCTTTGTTTCTCCATCACGCTGAATCGTGAATTGAAGTTCCTCATTCGGATTGCTCTGGATAACAGTTACGAGCTCTCTCCATGTATTGACTGCTTCACCATCTACAGATAAAACCTGATCGCCTTCTTGCAGTCCAGCTTGGTAGGCTGCACCTTTAGGGTCCAATTCCCCAAGCTTGCTTTGATCGACAGGAATGCCTTGCGTGACGGCATAAATCGTCAATAATACGAATGCAAGCAGGAAATTCATGAACGGACCTGCAAAGATAGCCAAGAAACGGTCCCATAGAGACTTTGAGCCAAATTGACGATTGTATGGTGCGATCTGCATCGGCATCCCATCCTGGATAAATTCTGCTTCAGGATGGACAGGGTAAGTTTCTGTCATTTCTTCGGACACATGTCCTCGTAGGACCAGATCATGTTCAAGGTCTGCCTTTTCGATTGTAACGACTTTCGCATCAGGATATCTCGTAAGTTGATTGGCAATGATCTGCTTCACTTTACCTTCCTGATCGAAAACCATCCCGACACGTGCACCTGGCTTAATTTCTATACCTTCCGGATCCTCACCAGCCATCCGGACGAATCCGCCTAGCGGTAGGAGACGAATTGTATAAAGCGTTTCTCCTTTTTTAGTGGAAAAGATTTTCGGACCGAATCCAATCGCAAATTCACGACAAAGAATTCCAGCTCTTTTCGCGAGAAGCAAATGGCCAAGCTCATGAAAAAAGACAAGCGCTCCGAAAATGATGATGATAGAAAAGATCGTGTTCATATATGTGACCACCTTTACACAATAAGTGTTTGTACAAATCGACGAGTCGAGACATCCACTTCATGGATATCTGAAAGCGATGGGTCTTTAATGACGTCATGTACTTCCAATGCATGTTCAATCAATGATTCGATTTCCAAGAAAGGAATTTGACCATTCAGAAATGCTTCAACAGCTGCTTCATTGGCAGCATTAAGCACTGTAGGCATCGTTCCCCCAGCTTTTCCAGCTTCATATGCGTAGCGTAAACAAGGGAATCGTTCCATATCCATCGTTTCAAAATGCAACGAACCGACTTCTACCAAGTTTAACCTTTTTCCACCCATGACTTCAAGTCTCTTCGGATACGTGAGCGCATATTGGATTGGCACCTTCATGTCAGGCGTTCCTAGATGTGCAATCACACTGCCATCGACAAACTCAACCATGGAGTGAATGACGCTTTCGCGATGAAGCACGACATCGATATTTTCATAGCTTGTCCCGAAGAACCAATGGGCTTCAATAACCTCGAGGCCCTTATTCATCATCGTTGCTGAATCGATTGTGATCTTTGAGCCCATCGACCAGTTTGGATGATTCAACGCTTCTTCTACCGTAACACCTTCAAGATCACTGCGGCTTTTATCCCTGAAGCTTCCTCCAGAAGCTGTAAGAATCATTTTACTCATCTCACGTTTATTCTCTCCATTCAGGCACTGAAAGATGGCCGAGTGCTCACTATCGACAGGTAGAATGGAAACACCAAGACGTTTGGCCCGGTCCATGACGATATGACCCGCTGTTACCAACGTTTCTTTATTGGCAAGAGCAATCGTTTTTCTTTCTTCAATGGCTGCAAGAGTAGGCCCAAGACCGACACTCCCCATCACAGCATTGATCAAAATGTCTGATTTTGGATCCGTAGCAACCTCCAACAGTCCTTCCTCTCCATAATATACGTGACAAGAATGAGAGATAGTCCTTTTTAATTCCTCTGCCAGTTCTTTCGTTGAAACTGAAACGACGTTTGGGCGGAACTCTTCAATTAATGCTTTACCCAGCTTCAAATTTTTACCGAAAGAGAATGATGTAACACAAAACTGCTCTGGATGTGATCGGACTACGTCGAACGTCTGCGTTCCGATTGATCCGGTAGCGCCTAGAATACTGATAGATTTCATGCGTTCCTCCTACTCCTAACAATGCAATGACAACTATGACAGCAGCTGTACGATATGTAAAATCGGCAGTACGAAAATAATGCTGTCAAATCGATCGAGTATCCCGCCATGTCCTGGAAGGATCGTACCCGAATCCTTTACTTCATAATGTCTCTTGAATGCGGATTCAACCAAATCACCAATTTGACCGAAAATGCCGATTACAACCGCCGCAATGATGGCTACGACAAATGCAGAATAGATCGGGAAGAAGATCTGGAAGATAACTGCCACGATGATCGCACAGAGCAATCCGCCCAGAGATCCTTCTATCGTCTTGTTCGGACTGATAACTGGCCATAGCTTCCGCCTACCGAAGGCTTTTCCGAAAAAGTAAGCCCCGGTATCTGTCGCCCATACGATGAAGAGGACGAAGAACAAGCTCTCCACTCCATTTTCAAGGGCTCTCGTCTCATTAAAATATAAAAATCCAATACCAACGTAGAGTGTGGATAAGATGACGAAGCTCGCATCTTCAAAGGTGAAAATGTTTTTCGTAATGACCGTCCAAGTCAACATTGCAAATAACCCAATGATGATGGCATCGATCTTAATCGTATTCAGGTTATATGGGAGATCGATGAAACCCTTTGGTATGACGAGGATGATGACCATCACTAAAGCAACCATACCTGGGAACTGTTTCAGCCGAATTCCTTTCATTCTTAATAATTCTTTCAATCCGATTGCAGCTAACAGTGCCATGACACCATAGAACCAACCTCCACCGATGAATACGATCGGCAGGAAAATGAGCGCTGCAAGAACACCTGTTATTACTCGTACTTTCATATAAGCCTCCTAGGGTTATACCCCACCAAACCTTCTGCCTCTATTTTGATAATCGTGAATCGCTGAATCGAAATCAGCTTCTGAAAAGTCTGGCCAGTACACATCCGTAAACCAGAGCTCAGTATAAGCCAACTGCCAGAGCATGAAGTTGCTGAGTCGTATTTCCCCGCTTGTCCGAATCAACAATTCAGGATCACCTATATCATTAGACATCATGTAGGAACCAATCATCTTCTCGTTGACGTCCTCTGATCGTAGGTTACCTTGCTCAACCTCTAAGGCAAGTTTACGGACAGCAGAAGTAATTTCATATCTGCTTCCATAATTGAGAGCGAAATTCAAAATAAGACCATCATTATGTTTGGTGCGTTCTACAGCTTCATGAACAGCCTTCAATGTATAAGATGGAACTCCTTCTTCCTCTCCCATGATGCGGACTTGAACGTTTTCTTCAATAAGTTCAGGAAGATAGGTGACAAGGAATTGCTCAGGAAGCTTCATAATGAATTCGACTTCTGGTTTCGGGCGTTTCCAATTTTCTGTTGAAAAAGCGTACATCGTCAATGCATTAATACCTAATTGATTTGCTCTTCGTACAATCTTCCTTACTACCTTCATTCCTTCACGATGCCCCGCAATTCGTGGCAAGCCACGTTTCTTTGCCCATCGTCCATTCCCATCCATGATGATTGCTACATGTTTCGGAACACGTGAAAGATCAAGTTGAACGCCCTGATTGGACTCTTTGTTCATTTTCGTCAAGTTTGTAAACTTATTTAGCATATCGTCTCCCCCAGAGAGAATAGATCCGGTGATAAGAATGCCCAACTCCTTATGGACAGCCTTCCGTTTTATATGTATGACGTATTCCTTTACACATCACCGTCGTATAGGATGGATGCGTTCAGGTTTATTATGTGCAAAAAACCCTCTATGAAAAAGAGGGTCTTTTTCTTATCTTATTTTAACTTGAATCATGCTATACTTCCATGATTTCTTTTTCTTTATCGTCTGCGATTGAATCAATGTCAGCAATGAAACGATCTGTAAGTTTCTGAACTTCATCGTTATAGCGGCGCAACTCATCTTCAGTCAAGTCACCGTTTTTCTCTGATTTCTTCAACTCATCATTTGCATCACGACGGATGTTTCTTACTGCTACTTTTCCTTCTTCTGTGTATTTCTTGACGAGCTTTACAAGCTCCTTACGACGCTCTTCTGTCAACGCAGGAATGGCGATACGGATAACATCACCATCGTTGGATGGCGTCAATCCTAGCTCCGCTTTCTGAATCGCTTTTTCGATATCTCCGATGACGGATTTATCATACGGTTGGATGACAAGAAGTCGTGCTTCAGGCACAGAGATTCCCGCCATCTGATTCAATGGTGTTGGAGCACCGTAATAATCAACCGTTACACGGTCCAATAAGGACGGATTTGCACGTCCAGCACGAAGAGTCGCGAGCTCCCTTTTGTAAGCAGCTACAGCCTTCTTCATTCTTTCTTCTGCTTGTTGAATAATCGTATTAGACATCTTATTTCCCCCTCACAACAGTTCCAATATTTTCGCCTTCGATAACGCGCTTAATGTTTCCTTCTTCCATAATCGAGAATACGATCAATGGAATGTCATTGTCCATGCATAAGGATGATGCAGTGGAATCCATTACTGCCAGACCTTCTTTCAATACTTCCAGATAAGACAAGCTATTGTACTTTTTAGCTGTTTCGTCTGTTTTCGGATCAGCAGTGTAAACCCCGTCAACGTTATTCTTCGCCATGAGGATGACTTCTGCTTCAATTTCTGCTGCTCGTAACGCTGCTGTCGTATCTGTGGAGAAATAGGGGTTTCCGGTCCCTGCTGCGAAAATGACGACCCGTTTCTTTTCAAGATGTCTGATTGCTTTCCTGCGGATATAAGGTTCAGCTACTTGACGCATTTCGATAGAGGTTTGAACACGAGTTTCCACTTCAATATTCTCTAAGCTATCTTGAAGAGCAAGTGAATTCATGACCGTTGCTAACATGCCCATGTAATCAGCTGTAGCTCTGTCCATACCCATTTCGCTTCCAGCTTTTCCTCTCCAGATGTTACCGCCGCCAACCACGACTGCGACTTCAACATTCATTTCCACCAGCTCTTTTACCTGCTTTGCGATGGATTGGATGATGGCCGGGTCAATCCCATAACCAACACTACCTGAAAGTGCTTCTCCGCTTAATTTTAATACGACTCTATTATATTTCGGCGTACTCATTTTTTCCCTCCATCAGCGTTTGGGTTAATTGTCCGTTCGTCCTTGAAAAAGAGGGCACACGTACGTCTCGTGTCCCCCTTTCTCACCTGTGGATGTTGCTAGAAATAAACGATGATCAAATCGTCTTATTTCTTGACTTGTGACATTACTTCGTCAGCAAAGTTCTCTTCGCGCTTTTCCATTCCTTCGCCAACTTCGTAACGTACGAATCCTTTTACAGTACCGCCTTTGCTTTCAACAAACTTCCCGACTTTTTGATCAGGATCTTTAACGAAGCCTTGATCGACCAAGCAGATTTCTTCGAAGAATTTGTTGATTCGTCCAGCCACCATCTTCTCAACGATGTTTTCAGGCTTTCCTTCATTCAATGCTTGTTGAGTCAATACTTCTTTCTCACGAGCTACTTCTTCTTCAGAAACTTGCTCACGGTTGATGTATCGAGGATTTACAGCAGCTACATGCATAGAGATATCTTTTGCAAGTTCTTCATCCGTTGTTCCACCGATGACAGAAAGAACACCGATGCGGCCACCCATGTGAAGGTATGCACCAAATGCGTCTTGGTCTTCTTTTTCAAGGATTGCGAAACGACGAAGAGAAATTTTTTCTCCGATTTTTGCAATTGCATTGTTGATGTACTCTTCAACGGAAATCGTTTGACCAGTCATTTCTTTTTTCAGAGCGTCTTCAACAGATGCTGGCTTCGTATCAAGTAGGTGTTTCGCGATATCAACGATCAATTGCTTGAAGGAATCGTTCTTCGCAACAAAGTCAGTTTCAGAATTGACTTCGACGATAACAGCTTCGTTACCTTTCGTTTCAATGTGAGTTAGACCTTCAGCAGCAATACGGTCAGCTTTCTTCGCTGCTTTGGAAATGCCTTTTTCGCGAAGCCAGTCGATTGCTTTGTCCATATCACCATCGTTTTCAGTAAGAGCTTTCTTGCAGTCCATCATACCTGCGCCAGTTTTTTCACGTAGTTCCTTTACCATTTGTGCAGTAACTGCCATGAGTAAATTCCTCCTTTAAAATATGTAGCTTCATAAGCTTTGGTTTCAAATCTGATCCACTTGAAAGGTTGTCCGCTTTATGATCTCTAAGGAATTAGAAATCAATATTGCTTTTCACATACCTTTTGTTTAGGCACTGTTAAAGAATGTTGTTGATTGTAGAAAGCTTCAGGCGAACGCTTCTATTTCCTTAACAGAGCCTTTGTTTAAAAAGGGTGATAAAGGGTCAGTTCCCCTCTATCACCCTTAATGAGTACAATTTTGTTTTACGCTTTTACTTCTTCTTCCTCTTCTTGAGTAGAAGCTTCTTCAGCGTTACCTTGGTTCGCTTCGACAACTGCATCTGCCATTTTCGAAGTCAATAGCTTGACAGCACGGATTGCATCGTCGTTACCTGGGATGACAACATCCACTTCGTCTGGATCACAGTTTGTGTCGACGATTGCAACGATTGGAATGTTCAACTTACGTGCTTCTGCAATAGCGATGCGCTCTTTACGAGGGTCAATAACGAAAAGGACATCTGGAAGACCGTTCATGTCTTTGATTCCGCCTAGGAATTTCTCAAGACGATCCATTTCCTTTTTAAGAAGGATAACTTCTTTCTTAGGAAGGACATCGAACGTTCCGTCTTCTTGCATTTTTTCAAGATCCTTCAAACGCTTGATACGCTTACGGATCGTATCAAAGTTTGTCAATGTTCCACCTAACCAACGTTGGTTGATGTAATATTGACCTGCACGCACAGCTTCGTCTTTAACAGACTCTTGAGCTTGCTTTTTCGTTCCGACGAAAAGAATTTTTCCTCCGTCCGCCGCGATGTCGCGCATATAATTATACGCTTCTTCAACCTTCTTAACTGTCTTTTGAAGGTCGATGATGTAGATGCCGTTACGCTCTGTGAAGATGTAACGTGCCATCTTTGGGTTCCAACGGCGTGTTTGGTGACCGAAGTGAACACCAGCTTCTAACAATTGTTTCATTGAAATAACTGCCATGAATGGCACCTCCTATGGTTTTTTCCTCCGTCCGCTTCTCATCATTCACAACTTATTGAAGAAGACAAGCTTCATGATAAGCACCAATGAATGAATCCACGAACGTGTGTGATGTGATCTAAACACCGAGAATAAATATAACACATTCGTAAATGATCTCGCAAGTACCTAATGCCTATCTTGATGAAATTTTATGAGTAGCTCGATCTCACCTTTCCCTTTATTCACCCTTTTTGCGATTTCATCTATCGAATAGTTCTGATCTTTTAATGATAAGACCTGGGACAAGAGTGAAGGTCCGAATTCCTCGACCGTATCATCGAAAGGGGGGATATAATGAATAGGATCCGACTGATTTCCCTGTTTTTCTGGCGTTTTTTCTTCAGGTCCCTTTTCATTGGACGTGTTTGTTCTTTCTGCAATATGTCCATTCGATTCTTTACTGTTGTTCATACGTTGAAGTTCTTTAATGAAGGCATCATTCTCTTCTTTCATTTCAGTTGTATAGGCCAGGAGGATATCCTCCAATTCTGTTTTCATCCTTTTGACATCCTCATGTCCTGCTGCTTCTGATTTTTTCCATATGACGATGATGGAAAGGATTGTTATTAGATGAATGAAAAAACTGACACCTAATAGGAATTCAGTCATTTTTACCTCCTTACCAATGAGTTTCGACCTTCAAACTTTTCTTCATTTTGACTTTGAATGACGATTTCTCCTGAAGACAGTATCAGCTCGACCGTTTTGTATTCCGAGGTCAACACCCTCTTATATTTACCGAATGTCACTTCTACACCTGGATGGATGGTGCCGTTGACAAACAAAGAATGGTCTTGGACATCAATGAAATCTTGTTTGACAATTTCATATTCCAATTTCAACTCTTTGATTTTATCACGAGTCAATTTGATCGTATTCTTGACTTTCAATAGAAGGACACGTTCTTGGGTTGAGCACTCATCAGGGTTTTTCCGTTCAAGTTTTTCCCTCAGCCTTTCAAGCTTCTTCAAATTCTCTTCCTCTTCCGCTAGTGCAGTTGAGAGATGTTCGAACTTTTCAATGACAGATGGAGGGACACCGAAAAAGAACTGGGTTCTGGTCATCAACTCCGTACCCGCCTGATTCACATGTATGGACCCTCCAGATGTAATCGTCCCACCGTGTATGATTCCATTACCCTTTTGGCAATATATTGTTCCATTGATTTGTAGCGTGCTATGGTTGACTTGATTGACATGCAGATCTCCCCCTGCATGGACGATTCCTTGATTAATGTATCCTGTATGGATGTTACAGCCTGCCTCAATGATTCCTTTTCCTTGACCGGCAATGCCATCCCGGATGTAAATGGAACCGCCAGCCTTGATGGTCGAAGCTTCCACTGAGCCCGCGATCCTTACATCTCCATCTGCGGTGATCGTATAACCTGAAGGGATATCCCCATGTACATGGATATTACCTGTAAACGATAAATTGCCCGTCTTAAGGTCGAGATCCCCTTGGACTTCATAGACAGGAAAGACATAGACTGAGCGCTTCTGATAACTGACTTGTCCATTTGTGAGCGCATAGATATGGCCTTTTTCTTCATCCACTATGATATTGGGTGTTTTTTTAATATGTATTGGTTTCCCGGGCTTCGGCTTGATGATTTCACCAGTTACGTCGATTCCATCCTTACCTTCTGTAGGGGGGATGATTTCAGCGATCTTTTCTCCTTTTACAACCGAATGGATCTTAGTCGTCAATCTCAAATCTACAAATCTCGATTCCCCTGTATATTCTTGAGCATCATCTGCAGACAGAATCGGTCTTATGTATCCATGTGTCCCCTGTTCAGGCTGGGTTCCTTCAGCCACCACGAGAGGTTCTGACCATGCTGTCACATCCTCGAGTACCTGTTCAATGGCGTTGGTATTAATTCCATGGACGATATGGTTTTCTTGTAGAAATAGGAGAATATCATCAAGTTCTAAAGCCTCTTCCATCTTGGTCAAAGGAATGAGAACGGCCTCCATGTTCTGAGCCCTCATTTCCAGATCAATGTATTCAGATAAGTGATCCTTTCCCATACGGGACCTCCTCAGGAAACCAAGTATTTATTTAATACATTTCGAAGCTTGAATAATGCTTTCGAATGGATTTGTGAAATCCTAGAAGTAGAAAGGTTCAATACCTCTCCGATCTCTGTGAGTGTCAATTCTTCATAATAAAAGAGACTGACAACAAGCTGTTCTTTTTCATTCAAATCATCTATAACCTCTGTTAGATGATGATGGAGTTCGCTTGTCAACATAAGACTTTCAGGTGTATCCACCTTTTTATCTTCAATTGTATAACCGATTTTCTCGTTTGCATCGCTGTCTTTGTTTTCTTCATCGATAGAGAGGATATTCGCCATAAAACTCTCAGACATGATCGTAAGAATTTCTTCTTCTGGTAATCCAATCTCTTCGGCAACTTCTTGAGCACTTACAGAGCGCATCCTTTCCTGCTCCAGCCGCTCAATCGTCATTTCGATTTTCTTTGTCTTTTCCCTTAATGAACGCGGCAGCCAATCTTCCCTGCGAAGTCCATCCAGAATCGCACCTCTTATTCTGAAAGAAGCGTATGTATCGAATTTGAGATCTCTTGATGGGTCGAATTTGTTGATTGCATCATACAAACCCATCAGGCCATGACTACGTAATTCATCCTTATTGACATTCCTCGGCAAGCCGACAGCGATTCGTTGAACGTGGTATTGGACCAAAGGCAAATGCATCTCCAATAACGCCTCACAAGATTCTTTATCTTTGTATTTCGACCAGCTGTCCCAATATACACTCGCTTCTGATGTGGTCCCCTTACGCATCCAATCCCTCCTTGTCGTCATACTTCCGCATACAGCTACTACAATTAAATGGTCGTGATTCCTTTGTGGATCGTACGGATCTGTAAAATCCCATTTTCTGAATCAAACGTGATCGTCCTGCCATTACTGCCTCCCACATCCTCAGAAATAACCGGAATATCAAGATCATGCAAGGTCTCCTTCACTGCTTCCACATTTCTCGGTCCGACTCTGAGCGCTTCACTCTTCCCACTGAATTGAAACATTTGTGCCCCACCAGCAATTTTAGCAACGAGTGAATCCCGTCGTAAACGATAGGTTTGGACCATTTCATCGACCATTGCCGGAAGTGCTGTATCTGCATACTTTGCAAAGTTGAACGAAACTTCTCTTGCCATCGTTGAGCTTGGCAGCATCACATGGGCCATACCTGCCACCTTAGCCGCCTGTTCATAGATCACGACACCTACACACGATCCGAGGCCTGTTGTTTTAAGATGATGAGGTGCTTTTGCAAGCTGGTAATCTGAAATTTTCACCTGGATGATTTCAATCGTTTTGTTCATTAAGTTACTCCCAAAGCATGAAAAATTCTTTCAAATGAATCAGGGTCGGGTAACAATAGGAAATGCCCATCCATTCCTAACTGGGTATTATCGGCACCTCTCAATTCAGTATCAATGAGGATTGCATAATCGCTGACCTGGGATAATTCGACCAGACCTTGAGAAAGCACAGCACCAGCCATATCAATTGAGAGAAAAGGAACAGAAGGATAGAGCTTCAATCCTGTAAAATCAGAAAATGAGGATAAATAGGATCCTGCAAGGATATTTCCCGTTTCTTGAAGAGCGGATTGCGCAAGCTCACTTGAAAAAATTGATTCTTCCTCGATTTCCGAATCACCAGTGAGTTCCCTAAGATAAGTGACTGCTTCCTGCAAAGGCAGGATGAAAAACATATTACCAGGGGCGTCACCCGTGACACGGAAGAAGGTTGCTGCAACGACCGTTTCATCTCCACCGATTAGTTCAGTCACTTCATGGAAGAGAGCCATCTTCACGGATGGGACTTTCATGTCGATCGTCCTGTTCATCAATTGACTCAATGCAGTAGCTGCGTTTCCCGCTCCAATATTTCCGATCTCCTTCAGAATGTCCTTATGGAAATCGGTCAGCTTTTCGGGAGTAATCATTCACCTTTCTCCTTGAATTCCCTTAACGCAATGATTTCTTCCGGATTCAATACTTTATCCAAATTAAGAAGAATCAATAGTCTATTCTCTAGCTTTGCGACACCATCCAAATATTCGGCATCAATCCCACCGACTACCTTCGGTGCTGGTTCGATCGTATTCGTAGGAACATCAATGACGTCATTTG
The DNA here is from genome assembly GCF_040126055.1 of Pseudalkalibacillus sp. SCS-8. Lineage (NCBI taxonomy): Bacteria > Bacillati > Bacillota > Bacilli > Caryophanales > Fictibacillaceae > Pseudalkalibacillus > Pseudalkalibacillus nanhaiensis. Next base: position 1,619,383 of record NZ_CP143541.1, on the reverse strand, counting down.
CTGAATCAACGATCATCCCGACTTCAAGTTCATTTGCTCTGACAATGATGATTCTCGTCTCATCTGTATGTTCTGCTTCAGGCAAATCAAATCTGCTCCGCAAATCTATAACGGGGGTGACAACGCCACGGAGGTTAATGACGCCCTTTACAAAAGCTGGAGTACGTGGAACTCTGGTAATCTCTTGAAGACGTTCAATCGAACGGACCTGATGGACATCAACTCCATACTCTTCATCAATAAGCTGGAATACGATTGCTTTGATCTCTGTTTCTACTGTTTTCATTTCAGACATTTGAAATCCTCCCTTATTTGATCAAGTCATTACAATCTAGTATTAAAGAAACCTTTCCATCTCCAAGAATGGTTGCTCCTGAAATGGCGAAAACATTCTTCAAATAATCACCCAATGGTTTCAAGACGACTTCTTGTTGACCGATGAAATCATCTACGATCAAGGCTGTCATACTATCCCCTTTTCGAACGACCACAATCGAATGGTTCTCCTTATCTTCCTCTGTCGCCTCTACACCCAATGTATCCTTTAATGAAACGAGCGGCACGACCTTGCCTCTAAAATCAATGACAGGCATATGATGAGCTTTCATCACAGCGCTTTTCGGAATGATGATGCTTTCTACAATGTTGGAAAGAGGGATGGCATAAATCTCTGCACCTGCTTTAATCAGCATGACGGAAAGGATCGATAAAGTAAGTGGCAATTCAATTGAGAATTTAGACCCTTTACCAGGTACGGATGTGACAGAAATCGTTCCACCGAGTGATTCAATCTTACTCTTGACGACGTCCAGCCCAACACCTCTGCCTGAGATATCAGAAACTGTATCTGCTGTACTGAATCCTGAGGCAAACAGCAGTTGATAAATTTCATGATCATCCATCATTTGTGCTGTCGCTTCGTCGAGGATATTGTTCTCAATCGCCTTTTGTAAAACTTTCTCTCTATTGATTCCTCCACCATCATCTTCGATTTCGATGTAGATGTGGTTTCCACTATGATAGGCTGTAAGGGCAATCGTCCCTTCTTCCTGTTTACCCGCATTCCGTCTTTTTTCAGGTAATTCAATACCGTGATCCACAGAGTTACGTAACAGATGGACGAGTGGATCACCAATTTCATCAATCACTGTACGATCAAGCTCTGTTTCTCCACCGGTGATGACAAGATCGATTTTCTTTCCTAATTCCTTCGATAAACTACGGATCATTCGAGGGAAACGGTTGAATACTTGATCGATCGGTACCATCCGCATGGTAAGCAACGCATCCTGTAAATCACTGGTCAGCCTCGTCATGTGTTCCACTGTCTCTGTCAAGTGATGATGATTCAAGTCTTTTGCAATGGATTCCAATCTTCCTCGATCGATGACCAGCTCTTCGAAGAGATTCATGAGAACATCAAGACGGTTGATATTGACACGCATTGTTTTATTGTTTGTCGCTTTGGTTTTCTTGTCTTCAGACGTTGTACTTTTATCCTCTGAAGTCTCTGCAGACTTTACGGCTTCAACCGTTGCCGCCGCTTCCGATTCATTTTCAGAGGTACCATCGAGGGTAGAGAGATCGAGTGGATTCACTTTCACCGAGTCGACCTCTGAAACACTTGATATTTTCGCTTTGATTTCTTCTGGGTCCTGTGAGGAGATCAATGTCACAGTAAAACGATCCTCAAACTTTTCTTCTTCTAAGTCACCAACTGGTGGAGAGGAGTGAATCACTTCAGCCAATTGACCGATTGCATCAAAAATCATGTACACTCTTGCAGCCTTCAACATGCAAGTCTTCTCCAGTTGGACGTCTACAGTAAATGGATGTAATCCTTGATCGACTGATTGCTGTAGGATCGATTTCTGGAATTCATCCAACTCATCACCGAGGGTGTTGGAGGAAGCACTTCCTTGCTGTTCAGGGATTTCCTCCCCTTTTTCAATTGAACTCAGTTTTTTTACGATTCCTTCTACATCCCGTTTTCCATCGCCGCCCGAGATGATTGATTCAACCATTTCCTCCAACAGGTCCACCGATTCGAATAGCGTATCAACGGTAAGATCGGAAACTTGTATCTTGTCTTGACGGATTGCATCTAACACATTTTCCATTTGGTGTGTCAGATTCGCCAAATCTTCAAATCCCATCGTGGCAGACATGCCTTTCAATGTATGAGCAGAACGAAATATTTCATTTACAATTGATATTTCAGCAGGATCATTTTCAAGCCTTACCATATTTTCATGTATTGCTTGGAGATGTTCCCTGCTCTCATCGACAAACACATCCAAATACTGATTCATATCCATTGTTTCAACCCCCTACATTTAAATGGTGGACAATCCTATGACTGATCTCGTCCACTCTTACGATTTCGTCCACTTGATTCGTTTGAATTGCAGCCTTAGGCATCCCAAACACGACACATGTTTCCTCTGATTCAGCGATCGCAATCGTCCTGCCATCCTCTTTTAAAGAAAGAAGACCTTTTGAGCCATCAGCTCCCATACCAGTCATGATGACTGCGATTTTCTGATAACCTTTCAACTTCGCAATACTCATAAACATTTCATCCACTGATGGTCGATGTCCTTTTGTAGGAGGAGTATGCTCGTCCAGTTCTACATAGATCCGGTCGCCGTTCTCTCTTACCTTCAAGTGATAACCACCAGGGGCGATATAGACTGTACCATTTACAATCTCTTCATTTTCTTCCGCTTCTTTCACATGCAATTCTGACAATTTATTAAGCCGTTCTGCAAGAGACCTCGTAAAACCGACAGGCATATGTTGCACAATGAGGACAGGAGACGCTATTCCTTTCGGCAGGTTTGCGATCACATCTACAAGAGCTTTTGGACCCCCAGTAGACGTTCCTATTGCAATGAGCTTCTTTCCATCGCCCTCTTCGTTTCGTGAAGCTCTTTCCCTTTGATTGATCGTGACCGGATCTTCTATTGCAGTGATGGATGGAGAGGAATCCTTTACCGTAATGCCGCTTACAGTTTTCACTTTTTCTATAAGATCGTTTTGAACTTTATGTATGTCAAGCGAGATTGAACCCGAAGGCTTCGGAATAAAGTCAATCGCTCCTTGTTGCATCGCTTCAATTGTTTGTTTAGCACCTGATTGGGTTACACTGCTGACCATGATGACCGGCAGGCCATGCAATCGGATGATTTCCTTTAGTGTTTCCAGTCCATCCATGACCGGCATCTCAACATCCAAAGTGATTACATCCGGATTAAATCGTGGAATTTTCTCCAGTGCATCCTGTCCGTTTCTAGCGGTACCAACCACTTCAATTGAGCGGTCATCCTGAAGGAGATCCGTCAAGATTTTCCGCATAAATGCCGAGTCATCCACAACCAATACCTTGATCTTATTCATTTGGCACCCCGCTTTTTTGAAAAATACCGAGTAAAACGCTGCAAAAAACTTTCGCCCACTTGGGCTGATGCATCCGTTCCATTGCCAAAGGTTGAGGCCAAACGTTTCATAGCGAGAGACACTTTAGCATTCGGTGCACCGATAAGATATGGCGTTTGTGCTTTCACAGCTGTAAAGACTTGGCGGTCCTCCGGCAGGCCTCCTAGTACGCGAATTTCTTTTTGAAGAAAACGTTCAGCCGCATGTTGGATCCTTAGACCGACATCCTCTCCTTCATGTTTGTTCTCCATCCGATTCACAATGACCGAAACGTTGATGGATTCCACTACTGCGTGTATATGCTTCATCATGGCATAAGCATCTGTGATCGCGGTCGGCTCAGGAGTAGTGACAAGTAGAACCTCATCCGCCGCAGCAATGAACTTCAGACCATCCTTTGAGGCTCCTGCTGCCATATCCAAGAAAATATAATCATAGCCTTCCTGAATAATTTTGATTTGTTCTACAAAGTGATTAAACTGTGATGGAGTGAGTTCGAATAGCTTATTGAGTGCATTTCCTCCTGCTATATACTCGATTCCACCTGGGCCCGTTTCAATCATTTCTAATATCGAATGTTCTTGTTCGACCATGTCGACAATATGGTTCTTGGAATGGACACCCATAAGGATATCCAAATTGGCCATACCGATATCAAGATCCAATATGAGAACTTTGGAGCCCGACTCAATTAAAGAAAGGGCGAGATTAAGCGTTACATTGGATTTCCCTACGCCGCCTTTCCCACTTACAACGGCACATACTTTCGCTGGTTTTACACTTGAAGTCAATCTTTTACGCAGCATCTCAGCTTGGTCATACATGGGTCATTTCTCCCAAAATAAGGTCTACAATCTTCTCAGGTGAAACTTCTGTCAAATCATCAGGGACATTTTGACCAAAGGTTACATAAGCGACTCCACATTCCATTTTATAAATCAAATTCAAGATTTCACCATATGAATCCGTTTCATCCTTTTTCGTGAACACGAGCTTCTCAATCGGTATCTTCTTGAAGTGGTCTGCAATTTGGATCATATCTGTATATTTTGAGGTCAGTGAGAATACAAGATAATTCTCCATATCCTCATCAAATTGATACATCTGTTCGAGATCATCGATATAGCGTGTTTTTTTGAAATTCCGCCCTGCAGAGTCGACAAGGATGACATCATAATCCTTGAACTTATCCTTTGCATTCTTGAAATCGTCCTGGTTGTAGGCGACTTCCAATGGTACATTCAATATTTCTGCATATGTCTTCAGCTGTTCAATTGCTGCAATCCGATAGGTATCCGTCGTAATCAATGCTGTTTTCTTCTTCTTGTTCAAGACTGCATCAGCTGCAATTTTAGCAATTGTCGTCGTTTTCCCAACACCGGTCGGTCCGATCAAATTCAGTATTTTCTTCTTGTATTCGAAGCCTCCGAAAGACACTTCCCGAACGATGGACAAAAGTTCCTCTCTCAGCCATCCTTGAAGCTTCTCTGATGCTTTCATTTCTGTTTCTTCTTGATACCACCGACGCAGCAATTTACTCACGATCATGGACTTCAGATCAGATGTGACGCCTTGAACAGTAAGAAATTCATCAATGGTCAAGATTTGCTTCGGAAGATGTGGAGAGTTGTCAGGGACCGAACGATCTGTCATACCAACTTTTGTTCCAACAGGTGGACGTTTTGTGTAAACAGAATTTTCTACTGCTACCGGTTTAGCAGAACTGAAAACGGGCTTCCGTTCCTCCTCATGAGAAGAAGGTGAAAGTGGTTCAGGATCCAATGCGGCAATTACTTCAAGTGACGGTTTGGTGAAAAAACCGAGGAAACCACCAGTACGGATTTCCTTTGAATTTAAGATGACGGCATCTTTACCCAAGTCACTCCGGATTTTTTTCATAGCTTCCGGCATGGTAGGTGCAATATATTTTTTTACCTTCATGTCAGATTCACCACCCCAATGCTTTGTACTTCTAAATCAGGCTCCAATTCGTTATACGATAACACCGGTACATCCGGGAGATACCTTTCAATCAGCTGTCTTACATACATCCGAACGGCAGGAGAACATAACAGGACAGTGATCGGCGTAACTTCATTCGAACGCTTGATCTCACTCGTAATTGAATCGAATATCGCTTGAGATTCATTCGGGTCCATCGCCAAATAGTTCCCATGTTCGGTTTGTTGGATTGATTCTGCAATTCTTTTTTCCACAGTGCCGGATAACGTGATCACTTTCAGCTTGGATTGTTCATCACTATATTGTTTGGAGATTTGTCTTGCAAGCGATTGTCGGGCGTATTCTGTCAATAAATCGGTATCCTTGGTCAGCTGACCGTAATCGGCAAGAGTTTCGAAGATGACCGGCAAATTCCTGATTGAAATGTTTTCCTTCAATAGTTTTGAGAGGACCTTTTGGATCTCACCGATCGTCAACGGCTCCGGTGTCACATCCTCAACCAATGCTGCATGTGTTTCCTTCATGTGCTCGACAAGCTGTTTCACTTCTTGACGACCTAAAAGCTCATGGGCATGTTTCTTGATCATCTCCGTCAAGTGCGTCGATACCACGGACGGTGGATCAACGACCGTATAACCTGACATTTCCGCTCTTTCCTTCAACTCTTCTGAAATCCACAAAGCAGGAAGTCCAAAAGCGGGTTCGATCGTCTCGATCCCCTCGATGCTTTCATCGTCTACCCCGGGAGACATGGCGAGATAATGGTCTAGGAGCAATTCTCCTCTTGCAATCTCATTCCCTTTGATTTTTATTCGATACTCATTTGGTTGGAGTTGGATATTGTCCCGAATTCGAACGACAGGGACGACCAGCCCGAGCTCCAAAGCTAATTGTCTTCTGATCATCACGATCCGATCGAGTAGATCGCCGCCTTGACTTGTATCTGCAAGCGGGATAAGACTGTAGCCGAATTCAAACTCAATCGGGTCCATCTGCAGAAGATTTACGACACTTTCAGGACTTTTGAATTCCTCGGTCGGAATATCCTCTTCAACCTCTTCTTCAGTTTCGTATCGTTTTTTCTCGACACGGCTTAATTGAAACCCGCCAACAGCTAACAAGATCGCAATCGGCAAAGTGAAAACATCCTGGATCGGCGTGAATATCCCCAGCAGGAAGACCGTACCAGCAGCGACATATAACATTGTCGGGTAAGCAAGCAATTGTTTCGTGATATCCTGTCCAAGATTACCATCTGATGCAGCACGCGTTACGATGATACCTGTCGCTGTGGAAATGATGAGAGCTGGTATTTGACTGACAAGTCCATCTCCAACTGTTAATAGCGTATATGTTTCCGATGCTTCGCTTAACGGCATTCCTTGCTGTACCATACCGATGATGATTCCGAAGATCATATTGATGATAACGATGATGATACCGGCAATGGCATCACCTTTCACGAACTTACTCGCTCCGTCCATCGCCCCGTAAAAGTCTGCTTCTTGTTCGATTTTTTGTCTTCTTTCGCGAGCCTCACGCTCAGATATAAGACCTGCATTCAAATCTGCGTCGATACTCATTTGTTTACCTGGCATAGCATCGAGCGTGAACCTTGCAGCGACCTCGGAAACACGTTCTGAACCTTTCGTGATGACGACAAATTGGATGATGATGAGAATCACGAATACGACAAACCCAACTAACACATTCCCGGCGACAACGAAGGAACCGAACGTATCAATAACGTTACCTGCTTTCGCTTGACTGAGGATCGACCTCGTCGTCGATACATTCAGTCCGAGCCTGAATAGGGTCACGAGGAGCAGTAAAGATGGAAAAATCGAGAATTGTAAAGGCTCGTTCGTATTCATTGCTATAAGGATGATTAATAGTCCTAACGAGATGTTCGTGATGATAAGGAAGTCGAGCATCCAAGTTGGAAGCGGTATGATCAACATCGTGATGATTAATATAACGCTAAGTAGGACTGTCAGATCTCTTGGCTTCATCAGTTGTACTCTCCTTCTCTTTTTCATAAGATGCGCCCAGTATCGATTCAAACAAGTTTTTTCAGCTTATAGACATACGCTAAAACTTCAGCTACGGCTCTGAATAGATTTTCCGGAACGGTATCTCCTATTTCAGTTTGATCGTAAAGACTTCTTGCGAGGGGGCGGTTCTCTACAGTTTCAATCTCATGGTGCCTTGCGACTTCTCTTATTTTCAAAGCGACATAATCCACACCTTTTGCAACAATGACAGGTGCATCCATCGCATCTTCATCATATTTAAGTGCAATAGCAAAGTGGGTCGGATTCGTAATGACGACATCTGCCTTAGGTACTTCCTGCATCATACGCTGCATCGCCATCTGTCTTTGCTTTTCCTTGATTTTGGACTTGATCAAGGGGTCCCCTTCTGATTTTTTGAATTCATCCTTCACATCCTGCTTGCTCATTTTGATGCTCTTTTCAAAGTCATATTTCTGATAGAGGTAATCAAGGATGGCGAGGAAAATCAACAGGACGGATGCAGCAAGACCCATCTGGATTGTCAGCATTCCGATGACCACGAGAGCATTTTCGGCAGTACCGAATGAAAGGGTTAGGACTTCCTCCCTTTTCAGCCACAAAATTGCGAATGTGACGAAACCGACAAGAGAAATTTTCAATATGGACTTCAACAGCTCGACAATCGCTCTCAAGGAATAAATCCTCTTGAACCCTTTCAACGGGTTGATTCGTTCCAATTTTACCTTTAAAGGATCAGTGGAAAATAGCACACCCACTTGAAGGTAGTTAGCTGCAACACCTGCAACCAACGAGACAAGCAGGATTGGAGCGACGACTTTGGCAGCTTCAAAGGATAAAGCTGACATCACCTGCTGGGTATTCTCGTTCGTTACATCAAAATGAATGAACTCTCTGAAGCTTTTGTGATAGATCGCAAGAAGCGAGTCGAGCATGTATGGTCCGATCAGCCACAGGAACAGGAATACGATTAGGAGGATGATGGCGGTATTTACATCACTGGACTTGGCCACCTGCCCCTTCTTACGGCTTTCTTGCCGTTTTTTCGGAGTTGCTTTCTCCGTTTTCTCTTGTGAAAAATATTGAAGGTCCAATGAACGGTAATTCATCCTAAAGTCCACCTAACAATCTCATCATTTTCCTCATCGCTTCGAGCATTTCAACGTTCAATGTTTCAACCATTTGGAAGAGTAATGGGAGAACAAGCAGCAACACGAAAAAACTGACAGCGATTTTCAAAGGCAAACCGACGATGAACACGTTGACCTGCGGTACTGTCCTTGATACGATCCCTAAAGCTAAATCAACCAAGAACAAGCAGCCGACGACCGGTACAGCCATCTGAAAAGCAACATAAAACATCGTGACGACAGCGTCTGCGATGAGTCGTGCAACGTCGCCGTTTCCGACGACCATAATGAGCTCATCAATCGGAATGAATTGATAGCTTTGATAAATTCCATTCAAAATCATATGATGAGCATCAATTGTCAAAAGGAACAGAATCGCAAATATATAGAGATAGCGACCAATCAGGGGTGATTGAATACCTGTCTGTGGGTCGAAAACATTAGCAATAGCAAAACCCATCTGTAAATCGATGAATCCTCCCGCTACCTGCAAGGCATATAGGATGATGGAAGCGACGAATCCTATACTCAACCCGACCATCAATTCTTTCATAATGAGTAGAAAGTAGCCTCCATCTACAGCAATAATCGGCATTTGGAGGGTGGACAGGATGAAAAAGGACAAGATGGTTGCAAGTCCGACCTTATGTATGACAGGAATATTCTTGTATGAAAATATCGGAACGGCAGCCAAAAAACCGGTTACACGGACTAAAACCAAGAGAAAGGCTGGAAGAGCATTTAAGAACTCCATATGCTGCTACAGCCCAATGTATTGATTAATGTTGCTGTATAGTTCGTGTGTAAATGTCACCATCTGTGTCAGCATCCATGGTCCGAAAAATATCAACGAAATCAAGACAGCTGCAATCTTCGGGATAAAAGCAAGCGTCTGTTCCTGGATCTGGGTCGTTGCTTGGAAGATGCTTACGAACAAACCAACGGCTAAAGCAAGGATAAGAAGCGGACCACTGATCAATAACGTCGTGTACACGCCCTTCTCAGCTAATGAAATGACAAATTGTGAATCCATTGCTTTCAGCACCTTCTTCTCTTAATCTAATAACTTTCCAACAACGATTTGACAATGAGATACCACCCGTCTACAAGTACAAACAACAAGATTTTGAACGGCAAGGATATCATGACCGGTGGCAGCATCATCATCCCCATCGCCATCAATACACTAGCCACTACCATATCAATGACTAGAAAAGGTACGAAAATCATGAAGCCCATTTGGAATGCCGTTTTCAATTCACTTATTGCAAAGGCAGGGACAAGGGTCGTCAAAGGGATATCCTCTATTTTTTCCGGTCGACTTTCACCCGTGTAGTTCATGAATAGAGCGAGATCCTTCTGTCTCGTATGCTTCGCCATGAACTCTTTAATCGGCATACTCGCTTTCTCCATCGCCTCTTCTTGTGATAGTTCACCTTGTAAAAAAGGGGTTACCGCCTCTTGATTCACATCCGATAGAACGGGTCCCATGATGAAAAATGTAAGGAATAAGGCCAAGCCGACAAGGACCTGGTTGGGCGGCATCTGTTGTGTAGCCAAACCGTTTCTTACGAATGATAGAACGATAATGATTCTGGTGAAAGAAGTCATCAGAACAAGAAATGCCGGAGCGAGGGACAGGACGGTCAACAGAATCAGCAGTCTTACAGTGGTAGCGACATTTTCTGGTGTATCGTTGAATAAATCTGTGCTAATTCCTGGTAATTCAACCATTGTCCTTCTCCTTTTTCATTGATTCGATCATGGCTTTCCTCTCTTGCTTTGAATCCTCCAATTGCTTTCTCAACACATTCTTGAAATCCCCAGCTGATGAACGGTACTCTTTATTCGTTAAAGAATCCAACCATCCAAGCAAACCGGCCTTAGCATGATCAGAAGAGGCAGCACTGGTACGCTCTTGATGGCTGAGCAGCGACTTCACCTCATCCTCATCATCGATTTCCTTGATCAGTTCAACATTCTCTCCTACCCCTACCACGAGGATCCGATTACCAACCTTGACCAATTGAACAGAGCGTTGATTTCCTACGATCGCTCCACCGAGTGTCTGAATGCCTTTTCCTTGCTGAATGACCTGGGTCCGCTTATGTAAAAGCTTCAGGATTATAATCATCAGAGCCACGACAAACGCAAGTGCGAAAAGGACTTTAAAGGTAGTACCAATCGTTGAAGCATTGGATGTACCAGGAACAGCAGGCGTCTCTTGTATTTCTTCGCTTCCTGTTCCCTCTCCGTCTTGATTGGAGCATTCATACACGGTTTTACATTTCTCTTCAGGAGCAGATGTATTCGCATAGATGTCTGTTGCTCCTCCAAACATGAAGGCCATTAAGAGGAGAACAATTCGTAATTTGAAACTCAAGGAAAGCACCTGCTTATGCTTCTAATGTTTTTTTAATTGCTTCAATGACACGGTCAGCCTGGAACGGTTTTACGATGAAATCTTTTGCTCCTGCTTGAATCGCATCGATGACCATCGCTTGCTGCCCCATAGCTGAACACATGATTACTTTTGCCTCAGGGTTCATACCACGGATTTCTTTCAATGCAGTAATCCCATCCATTTCAGGCATTGTGATATCCATCGTCACAAGATCAGGGCGATGCTCTTTATATAATTCAACGGCTTGAGCACCATCACTTGCTTCTCCAACCACTTCATATCCGTTCTTTGTCAGGATATCCTTGATCATCATCCTCATGAAAGCTGCATCATCCACAATTAAAATACGGTTAGCCATTTTGTTATTCCCCCTGGATTCTATTATTGTAATTTTTCTAAACGATCTCTCTGACTAATAATCTCTGTAACTCTGACACCAAAATTCTCGTCAATTACGACAACTTCGCCTTTAGCGATCAATTTCTGATTTACAAGTATATCAACCGGTTCACCAGCCAGTTTATCGAGCTCTATGATCGACCCTTGAGAAAGTTCAAGTATATCTTTGACTGAACGTTTCGTCCTGCCAAGCTCTACCGTTACTTGCAATGGGATATCGAGAAGCATATCCAGGTTCCTGCTATCGACAGAAACCCTCTCGGTAGGTGTAAAGTCCGTAAATGCAGCAGGATGGACATTTTCATTCCGTTTATCCATATATCTTTCTTGTTGTGGTCCTCCAGCAGAATGATAGGCTTCAGTCGATTCGGACCTGCCTGTCACAGGTGATTCAGGCTGAGGAGCCGGAGGGGCTTGTCTCGACGAGGTCGTCTCTTCAGGCTTTTCTTGTGCTGGCGTTTCTTCAACCACTTCCTGATCGCTGCTAGGGTTCATGAGTTGATCGACAAGGTCCTTTCCAAACTCTAACGGGAACAATTGCATGATTTTAGAATCAATGAGATCCCCTACTTTTAATTTGAAGGACACCTTCACCAACGTTTCTTCTTCTGGAATACTGTCTGTTCCTTCATCCGAATTGATATCCATCAAGTCAATACTCGGTGGAGAGATGTCGACCCTTTTGTTAAAAACAGTCGACATGGAAGTAGAGGCAGACCCCATCATTTGGTTCATTGCTTCCTGGACAGCACTTAAATGTAGCTCTCCTAATTCACCATGTGGGTTCGTTCCGTCTCCACCTAACATCAGATCAGCAATGATTTGTGCATCTGTCGTTTTGATGATGAGAAGGTTCGATCCATCGAATCCTTCCGTATACCGGACGTTGACTGCGACATGAGGTCTAGGAAACTCATCGGACAAGTCATCACGCTTCACAACTGTTACGTTCGGAGTCGTAATATCCACCTTCTGATTCAACAATGTAGACAGCGCTGTGGCAGCACTTCCAAACGAGATATTCCCTATTTCACCGATGGCATCCTCCTCAATACTGGATAACTGTTCTTCCGGATTTTGATCGGAACTCGTATCCTTGTTGCCATTCAAGAGGGCATCAATTTCTTCTTGGGATAGCATATCACTCATCGTTAAATTCCTCCTTCTTATAGGCATCAATGATTTGGATCGCCATCTGTTTCTTCATCTTACCGGGCTGGCCAATAAATTTGTTCTTACCTTGCACACTTACAACCAATGGTTCGGATATCTTCTGGTCAAGCTCAAGTACATCATGTTCAGATAACGAAAGGAACTCTTGTACGGATATGCTGCAGCGTCCCAATTCAGCTGTGAGAGGAAGCATGGCACTCTTCAATCGACTTTCAAGCTTTTCAACCTCTTCAGGTAATTTTTCCCTTTGCTTCTTCTGCATCCAATGATGAACGGATAGTTTTGGAATAATCGGTTCCATTACCACATGAGGTAGACAAATATTGATCATTCCACTCGTCTCCCCGATTGTCGTCGTAAAGGATATTACGACTACCGTTTCATTCGGTGATACCATCTGTAGAAATTGAGGGTTCACCTCAAAATCCAGCATTTCCGGCTCGACATCTATGATCGTTCCCCAGGCTTCTCCAAAGGAGTCAAGCGCTTTTTCGAAAAGTTGATTCATAATCTTCGTTTCGATCTCTGTCAAATTCTCTATTTTATTCATCCCTTTGCCTTGTCCGCCTAAAACGCGATCCAACATGGCATAGGCGATGTTCGGATTGACCTCGATCAACAGCCTTCCTTCAAGAGGCGGTGCTTCAAACAAGTTCAAAATCGTCATTTTCGGTATGGAGCGGATGAATTCTTCATATGGTATTTGATCTACAGAAGCAACTTGTATTTGAACATATGTACGAAGCTGAGCAGAGAAGAAGGTTGTCAGTAATCTTGCGTAGTTCTCATGGATTCTTGTAAGGCTTCTGACCTGATCTTTCGAGAATCGTAATGCCCTTTTGAAGTCATAAACCTTGACCTTTTTTTCCGTCTGTTCCTTCTTTAGTTCTTCTGCATCCATTTCACCTGTGGAAATCGCCGAAAGCAGCGCGTCTATTTCATTTTGTGAGAGTACTTCAGCCATAAGCCTCACCCCTTTCCTGCTCCTGTCTGGCTCCTGTTGTTAACTTGTTACTGGACGATTCTTTCTGTTGTAAACACTCGAACAACTTTACCATTCTCAAGGAACCCGTTGATGGTTTCCTTCAAACTCCGTTCAAGCCTTTCAATCCCTTTCGGCCCCTGGAGGTCTTCAGCTTTGGTAGCAGAAATCTGGTAGATGATCGTGTTTCTAACCTGGAACATTCTGGTTTCCAATTCTTTCTTCGCCTTTACATTATCCACCTGGATTCGGAAGGTCACCTTGGCAAATCCATCGTCAGCCAAGTTTGTCATAATTTCATCCGTATCGACGGATAGCTTCACAATATCGGATGCAGATAATTCATCAGCTGCTTTCTTGTCCCCTGTAGCAAGGTTGAGGTAGAGGATCACACCAGCAACGGCAATGACAGAAACCGCGGTAATCATCACCAACATCGTTTTGATCAAGTTACCTTTCATCTGCATCCCCCTTTTTGATCGGACTTCCTAAAATGGATATCTCTTTGTAAAACTCATTCACCGATGAACGCACTTCTGATACGGAGTCGCGGACAACAAATTTCCTGCCGTTCGTAAGCGTGATCGTCGTATCAGGGAATGCTTGTACTTGTTCGATATAAATTGCATTTAACGTGAATTGCTGGCCATTCAATTTGGTGAGCTCAATCATAATAGGAGAGAATGATCCGTTAATTTTAGAATTTCAAATGCCATCCATTGGAACGGATCACCCTCTAATCCACCTCACTTTATCTCTTTAGATTGACGAGTTCTTGGAGGATCTCATCCGAAGTTGTGATTATTCGTGTATTTGCTTGGAATCCACGTTGTGCTACGATCATTTCGGTGAATTCTTCTGAAAGGTCGACATTCGACATCTCGAGTGTACCCGCTACAATATCCCCTGCACCTTCAAGTCCTGCCGTTGTAATTTCAGGAGCTCCAGAGTTCGTTGTCGCTTGATAGAGATTGCCGCCTGCCTTTTCTAATCCACCATTATTTGCAAACTTCGCAATCCCGATTTGTTGCTGATCCTCATTCAATTCACCATCAAGGATGTAGGTGACGCTCCCGTCACTTCCGATACTGAAGCTTTCCGCTTCAGGTGGAATTGTGATTGTCGCCTGGTCTGAATCAAGCACCTTCATACCGTCTGAATTGACGAGTGTACCTGCCTGATCCAGATAGAAGTTGCCTGCACGCGTATAATACTCATTCGTACCATCAGTGACAAGGAAATATCCATCTCCGGATAAGGATAAATCCAACGGTCTACCTGTCGTTTGAAGGCTCCCTTGCGTGTGGATCGTATCGATTGTGGAGAGCTGTGATCCTAATCCGACCTGCTTCGGATTCACCCCTCCTCTTCCGCCATTCGGTGCACTGGCTCCGGAAATTTGCTGGGATACGAGATCTTTGAAGGTCGTCCGTCCTTTTTTGAATCCGTATGTATTGACGTTCGCGATGTTATTACCTAATACATCCAGTTTCGATTGAAAATTTTTCATACCACTTATACCCGAGTACATTGAACGTAGCATTCCATTTCCCCTTTTCTTTTTATAAAAGTTAACTGCATCAATCAGTCAGCAGTTCAAGTGAGCTTCCATAAGGTCCAGCTCAAATTCCATTTAATTCATGACAATCGCGCCATTGATATTCGTAAAGATATGATCCGAGACTTCGTTACGATCCATTGCAGTGATAACCGTATTGTTGACTGTGCTTACGACAAGTGCGGCATCTCCCACAAGGACGAGTGAATCCTTGATACCTTTCTGTTTTGCTTCTGACAGCTTGTTTCCAATTCGTTCCCATGTAGTGGAATCAATGTGGATATTTCTTTCCTCTAACCTTACATTGGCATGTTTGGAAACTTTCAAGTGATTGACCTGTTGTTTCAATAGGTTGTGGAAATCACCTGTTGGTACTGTTTTATTTGGCGATATGTTACGGTTGGTCGGGAGGGTTGATGTAAACGGTTTTTGATAGACTTGCTGCATGATTGTTCACCTCGATTCCAACATTATTTGGATACCGTAACCACTTGATCTGGCGTAACTTTCGTGCCATTCTCCAACTCGATGACGGTTTCTCCGCGTTCAAAGTGAACTTTGGCCACCACACCAGTTTGTTGATCTGCCCCAGTTTCAGAATCGACCCAATCAATCTTCCGACCAATCAACTCACTATATTGAAGAAGTTGACCATTATTTTGATGTGTCATCCAATTGCTCAAGGTTTGATTCATATTGACCATTTGTTCCAAACTTGAAAAGTTGGCCATTTGAGAAATGAATTCACGATCTTCCATCGGCTTGAGTGGATCTTGATTGGCTAATTGCGCCACTAAGATTTTCAAAAAATCATCTTTTCCTAGATTGCTTCCCCCGGTTTTCCGGGTCTGTGAATCGGGTAAAAATAGACTAGGGTCAATTTGATTTACCATCTGCTCATCCCTCCCTCTCCTTATTCATTTCATCCATCCATTGTTGGAAGGTCTGCTCTTGTTGATCATCCTGATTTTCCTGATGGTCACCTTGGCCATTCTTTGAGGAGTGGTGGTTCTGCTTTTCCCTCTCACCATTCAACCAGTCATTCACCTGGTTGCTTACTTCGATATGGTTGACTGTTATATTCTGTCCTTGCAAGGATTGACGAAGTTGATTAAGGTTTGTTTCGATGAGTTCTTTTGCTTGCACGGTAGATGCTATGATCTTGGCTGCTATTTCCCCATTTCGTTGGGTGATTTGAATGTCAAGGGAACCTAGATTTTCCGGAAAAAGCTTTATGGAGATCTGAGTACTCCCGTTTGGCAATGTCAGCAATCTTCCCCGGTTAAAAAGACTGGTCAAATCCTTTATAAAATGAGTTGGTGGTTCATTCGCTTGTGGAGCATGGAGGACGAATTGTTCCACTTTACTCATAAGACTTGGTGAAGTGGATGGAAAAACCTTTTGCACTTTCGTAGATTCAACATGGATCGTTTTAGGGTTTTCATCACTTTTTTCCACCGGTTGCACACCATTTCCGATTGCGTTTTTCACCAACAATGTCCGGTGTTGAACATGAGGTGAATTCATCAATTCTTTGAATGCTGCTTTTTTCTCAGCACCTTGTGCTGTCATCGCCAAGCTGCTCTTTTCATTCAATTGTCCTGGGTTGGAAGCTTTCACTTTATGAACAAGCTCACGCATATGTTGAACAACACGATCTGGATCAGCTTTCGTAAGGAATTCACGTACCTTTTCCAACAAAGGAGTCCCCGTAGTGTTACCCTTAAGAATCTGAGCGATCTGCTGAATGGTATTATTCATTTCTACAGCATCTCTCTTTCCATCTTGGGCAATCGGCGCGGTAGGTTGTTTCAACAGAGCTTGATGGATTACAGGAATTTCTGGAAGCTGGTCATCATAGTTTACGGGTAGGCCAATCGATTCCAACTCTTCCTTCAGCATGTGGAGCATTTCTTCCATGCCGATCTCTGTACCTTTCTCTTGATTGAACGAGACTAGAAATTCCTCAAGCATAGTGTCCAATTTTTCGTTATCTTTTGGCGTATTTAAGACTTGTATGGATAAGTTTTCAGCAACCATTAAATTGAACAATCCGTTTTTCGGCTCAGCATTTCGTAATGGCTTCGCATTTCCTCCACCTATTGCTGCCACTTTCATCATGACTGATGGCATTGATGTCATTGTCACACCCCCTTTCAGTTCCATTGGACTCCCATCTGTTTATTCAGTGAGGAGCTTTGTGATATTTGCTGCAACTGCAGGATCCATTTCAGCTAGAATATTTGCTTGTGCATCAGCATCAAGCCTTGTCATGATGAGTGCAGCTTCTTCTTTCTTCATGCTTTCGAAAATTTTCGCCGCGTTTCCCGGAGGCATCGTTCCGTAAATTTCGGCGACATCATCCATCGCTTGTTTTTGTTGTTCATCCTTATCCTCTTTTTGCTGCAGCTGCTTTTTTAAGCCGGCAATGTCGGATTTTTGTTGATTGATTATCTCCTCTTTTTGCAGTAATTCTTTTTCAGCTTTATCCGCTTCGGCTTGTAACGTTTCTAATTGGCTTTCCAATGCAGCAACCATTTCCTTGTTGGACCGTTCTTTCACATCGGCAGTTTCCACTAAATTTGCTACCACAGGGACAGCAGCAACGTAGCCCTTCCCTTTCTCAATCAGATTCACACCCATCAGTGATAGGATGATGACAGATAAGGAAGCAGCGAACAATAGCGGTATGACGATGACGAGTAAGAACCATAGGGCTTTATTCGTTTTCTTCTCCAAGGATGCCTCACCTGTTTTCATTAAAAGAATATCTTAAGACTGCTAGTTCATCTGTATGTTTGGTTTCGTCCATCTTTATCTCGTGCTGATATTTTTCAAACTGTCGTTTCCGCAGTTTTTCGTACTTCTTCACATCGATGGTCTGTTCCAATAACAAGTCTTGAGTCGTATCCATCTGATTTCGTGCCTGTTGCAGTCGCTTCTGCAAACCTCTTTCTTGTTCCTCTAAGCGATGGATATAGCGGCTAAGACTTTGTATGGTATTGATTTGTGCTCCATCCTGAATACGCTTGGCTTGCTCTTCTAGCAATACCTCTTTCTTCTTTAAAAGAGAAAAGAGTTCATAGCCAATCTCTTCAAAATGAGTTTGTTTTTCGAGAAATTCTTTATGTGTGCGATCCTTCTCATGATTCTTGTAATCTATGATTTGATCCATCCTGTACTGAAAGGCCATCGTCAACGCTCCTCATGAAAGAGTTTGGTTAGTTGTTCAATTGACTGGGAGGCAGTTACCGTCTCTTCTGTACCTTGTTGAAGAAACTCCATGATCCTCGGATAGTATGCAATTGCCTCGTCCACCTTTTTTGAGGTTCCCTTTTTATAGGCTCCGATGGAAATAAGATCTTCAGATTCTGCGTAAGAAGCGATTAATTCCCTTGCTTTCGATACGATCTTTACATGATCCTTATCGACGATGTTATTCATCACCCTGCTTACGCTCTTCAATACATTGATTGAAGGAAAATGTCCCTTATTCGCTAAATCCCGATCCAGGACGATATGCCCATCCAGGATTCCTCTGACCGTATCTGCAATCGGCTCATTCATGTCATCACCATCTACGAGGACTGTATAGAACGCGGTAATGCTTCCTTTCTCGCTTGTCCCCGATCTTTCCAGAAGTTTCGGCAGCAACGCGAAAACAGATGGTGTATACCCTTTCGTTGCTGGTGGTTCACCAGCTGCCAACCCGACTTCCCTTTGTGCCATAGCTACCCTTGTTACAGAATCCATCATAAGCATGACGCGCATCCCTTGATCTCTGAAATGTTCAGCAAGAGTGGTCGCTGTCAATGCTCCTTTGATACGCAGCAATGCAGGCTGATCGGATGTAGCTGCAACCACGATTGTCTTTCGAAGTCCTTCTTCACCTAAATCATGCTCAATGAATTCTCTTACTTCTCGTCCACGTTCACCAATCAAGGCGATGATATTGATATCCGCATTGGATTGTCTGGCGATCATACCTAACAGCGTGCTCTTTCCAACCCCACTGCCGGCAAAAATACCGACCCTTTGGCCGTTTCCTAATGGGAGGAAGCTATCGATCGCTCTTACACCGCAGGAAATCTGATCAGTGATGCGAGGCCGTTCCATTGGATTTGGAGGACTGGATTCTGTCAATTGTGGGGACAGTCCACCAGGTAATTCAGTACCGTTCAAAGGCTTCCCTAGACCATCAAGCACTTTGCCGATCAGAGCTTTACCCGCTTTGATTTGAAGAGGCTTCCCGGTCGATTCCACCAGGCTTCCTGGTGCAATTTCATGTATGGAGGTAAAAGGCATGAGAAGTACGTTTTCTTCCCTGAATCCGACAACCTCTGCCGGAATTCGTCTGTCGACCGCCTCACCAGTATGGATGTAACACACATCTCCAATTGAAGCCTTTGGTCCCTTCGACTCGATCATTAAGCCGATTACTCGGTTGACTTTTCCATAGCGTTTATAAGAATCGATTTTATTGATGGCTTCCAGAATTGGAGCGATTTCCATGGACCTCACCCACAATTTCTAATAATTTTGCTTCCATTTCATCCAATTGACTGTTGATGGAGGCATCAATCTGTCCATAACGTGTTTCAATCAGACATCCCTGTTCGGATTGAGTTTCATCTGGGTATAAGACAATATCAGAATCAAGGGATTTTGATAATTTTGTAGTCAAAGGAAGCGTTCGATCGTAATTTTGTGGAGAAATGAAAATCTTGATTTCCTCTTCCTGTTTCACTTGATGCAAAGCTTCAGAGATGAAGCCTTTCCAGGTTTCTTCCTCTTCAAGCTTTTGTCCAATGATTTTTTCAGCGATGCGGACACTTAACCGGATCAATTCCGGCTCTGCTTCCAGAAGCTTAGCTTCATAATGAGATTGTGCTTGTGATAGGATGTCTCTCGCCTCATGAAGATACTGCTTGTATTCTGTTTCACTCTGGTCCTTGCCTTGCTGATAACCTTCTTCATATCCTTGACGGTGCGCTTGGGCCAGAGCTTCTTCTATTCTTTCATCTATCGAAGCTTCTTTCTCAAGGAGAGCTTGCTCTTTCATTTCGAAATTTATTTGAGCCTCGCTCATTAGACGGTCGGCTTCTTCTTTCGCCTGCTTGATGATTTGTTCTGCATCTTCATGCACTTTTTGAAGATCGACCGTTGGTGTTGGGACGTTTTCGTTCCTTGATTGCGGACGTTGAAAAACATGTTGAATTTCAACAGGCTTTGAATCGTTTCGTTCGACGTGCGGAGAGAACTTGATTACTCTAGACAATGATATCGTCTCCTCCGCCACGTGCAATGACAACTTCTCCAGCTTCTTCTAGTCTTCTTATAATGGAAACGATCCGTGACTGAGCTTCCTCTACGTCTCTTAATCTGACAGGACCCATGTATTCCATTTCCTCCTTGAAGTTTTCCACCATCCGTTTGGACATATTTTGATAGACGATTTCTTTAACTTCCTCGCTTGCTGCTTTCAACGAGAGGAGTAGATCTTCGTTCGGTATCTCCCGGATGACCCGTTGAATGGATCTGTTATCCAATGTAACGATGTCTTCAAAGACAAACATCCTCTTCTTGATCTCTTCTGCCAAATCTGGATCCTGTACTTCCAATGCATCCAGGATCGTCCTTTCAGTACTTCTGTCTACACCATTCAAAACCTCGACGACAGCTTCAATGCCACCAGCTTGTGTGAAATCCTGAGTTACCGAGGTTGAGAGCTTTTGTTCTAAAATCTGTTCGATTTCTGTAATCACTTCCGGCGGTGTACGGTCCATCAAAGCGATCCGTTTCGCGACATCAGCCTGCACTTCCTGTGGTAATTCCGAAAGGATCTGTGCAGATTGGGTGGAGTCCAAATAAGATAAAATCAATGCAATCGTTTGTGGATGTTCGTTTTGTATGAAATTTAAAATCTGCCCCGCATCTGCTTTTCGTGCAAAATCAAACGGTCTCACTTGCAAGGTGGAGGTCAAGCGATTGATGATAGCGGACGCCTCGTTTGACCCGAGGGCTTTTTCCAGGACGGTCTTCGCATAGCCGATTCCCCCTTGAGTGATGTACTCCTGAGCCAATGCAATCTGATGGAACTCTTCGATGATTTCTTCTTTGACGACAGATTCGACCTTTCTTACATTTGATATTTCAAGCGTAAGCCGCTCGATTTCTTCTTCACTCAAATGTTTATATACCTGTGCTGAAACATCAGGACCTAACGAGATTAATAGTACCGCCGCTTTTTCTCTGCCTGATAATTTATGAAAACCCCTAGCCACGTTGTAAATCCACCTCCCTAATCATCAGAAAGCCATGATCGAAGTAATTTCGCAAATTCATCCGGCTTGTCCTTGGCCAATTTCTCAAGCTGCTGTTTCCGAGTTGATTCTTCAGATCGCTGAGGTAGATCCGGCACTTCTTCAACTTGATAGTCTACATAGCTACCGCTTCGATAAGGTTCATCTTCCACTTTTTCTTTCCTTTTCCTAACTAACAGGATGATGAGTATGACGATCAGAAGTACTAACGCCCCACCTATGATATACACCCAGTTCGGCATGCTAGAGCTGGCAGGCTCCGGCATTTCAGGTTTACCGTTGAAGGGTTGTGCGGTTACGAATATTTTTTCACTGATTTCTTCGTCGGTGATTTCACCTGCAACGTCTTTCGATATCGTCGTTCGGACGACACTGCTCAATACCTGTTCAATATCATCGATCCGTTCGGCCGGCAATGAATTGACTTCTTCAGGAGTAGGAGGTTCGACCATCACTTGAATTCCGATATCCCTTATTTTATACGGCGCTTCTTCAATTTCCTTATGTATGCGATTCACTTCATTGTTAATTCGTTCTTCGATCCTTTGGTAATCCCCTGACTCTCCGTCTTCTCCTTGGTAGGAAGGGATGTCACCATCTCCTGAACCTGTTACACCTCCTGGAGGGGCTCCGCCTCCGGTATAGGTTTCCCTGATACGTTCGACACTCAGTTGAATCCCTTCCATCTTGTCAGGATCAACAGGTTCCACAAGATCTTTTTGTGTTTTTTCTTTCGTGAAATCAATATCTGTCGTAACAGAGACGATCACCTTGTCGCGACCCATCATCGTAGCCAGCATACGTTGAAGATTCCGCTGCAGTTCCCGCTCGATATCTTGCTTAATTGTTTTTTGTTGTTCATAGACTGTCAATGTTGTGGTTTGCTGTTCTGAGTTTTTTTGGTCAAAATAGTTAAAATACTGGTCCATAATGACGATATTATCTATGGGTAAGGAAGGGACACTCTTCGAAACAAGATGATACAAGGAGTTCACTTGCTGTTGTTTCAAGTCGTATCCTGGTTTCAAATCGAGTACGACTGATGCTGATGCAGTCCCCTCTGTATCTGTAACCCAGACATTCTCTTTCGGAAGGTTGATCATGACCTTCGCATTTTCCACACCATCGATACTACCAATCAATTCTTGAAGCTCAGTCTGCATTGCGGCTCTCTCTAAAACGCCGAATTCCTTATCTGTCATTCCGAAGCCATTGTTCTCTCCGAAGTATTCATAACTGATCGCACCACTCTTCGGGGTACCTTCAGCTGCCAGCTCCACCTTCAATGCATCAACTTGATGGTCAGGCACACTGATGATTGTTCCATTGCTGGAAATCTCATAGTTTATCCCTTTCGCTTCCAAGCTGCTTTTGACTTGTCCAATCTCCTCAGGGGATAATCCGCTGTATAATGGAACAAATCGGTCATTTGAAATGATGATTGTCAATATTGTAACGATGGTGAACAATCCAATGATCGAACCCAGAATCAACGCTCGTTGTTTAGTTGTACGTTCCTTCCAATAATGCAACATTTGATTTTTGTATGACGTGATCTTCTCGTTCATTTTATCCCCCGGTCGTCACCCACTGAAAATAATTGAATTTTCAATGGACATAAAACATATTAGCCATTCGAAGCTTTATGTACGAATAGAAAAGATTAACGAAAAACTATACTTGCATCCTCATGATTTCTTGATAAGCCTCAATAGCTTTATTTCTAACTTCAACTGCTGTTTGTAATGTAATGCTTGCCTTCTCTGCAGATATCATTACATTATGCAGGTTATCGGTTTCTCCAGTAATCAATTTTTTGGTTTCCTGGTCCGATTTCAATTGCGCATCATTCACTTGTTTGAGCATATCCTTGAATGATGTTGCCAATTGTGTCCTCGCATGGTCCGGTGTAGCTTGAATTCGTTGAGATGCTACTCCTGGAAGAATCCCATTAATTGGATCCATATGTTATAACCACCTTTATCTACCGATTTCGAGAGCTTTCATATACATGCCCTTTGCTGCATTCATCACCGTAACATTCGCTTCATAGGATCGTGTTGCACTCATGAGATCCACCATTTCCTTTAACGGATCGACATTCGGCATCTTAACATATCCTTGAGCATCCGCATCAGGATGTTCAGGCTGGTATACAAGCTTGAACGGTTCACGATCATCTTGTATTTCAGTCGCAACTACCCCTTGTCCTGGACTACCGTCTTTCGCCTTCGATAGAATGGATTGGAAATCTTGACCTTTAGGTTGGAAAGCAACCATCTTCCTTCGGTAAGGCTCCCATTCACCCTCAACCTGTCTCCCTCTCGTTGTTTCTGCATTCGCGATATTCGAAGAGGCTACATCCATGCGCAGTCGCTGTGCGGTCAGTGCTGAGCCAGAGATATGTATTGAATTGAACAAACTCATCTACCTTCCACCCTTTAATACCATTTTGATTGAACTCATTTTTCCGTTCATTCTTTGTATCAATGCTTGATAATACAATTGATTTTCTGCGAGCTTTGACATTTCTTTATCAACATCAACATTGTTGCCGTTATGTGAGTAGGATGTTTGATTGTTTGTTTTTACGCGATATAAGGGAGTATTATCAGATTCAGAGGAAAAAGGAATGTGGCTGTCATCTGTACGAGTAGCCTTTATAGATTGATTTAATGAATCTTTAAATTGAATGGATTTTGCTTTGTAGTTAGGAGTATCTGCATTAGCTATGTTATTAGCGATGATCTTGTGATTAAGCGTCCGCCCATTCAACGCATGTTCTAGATGTCGAATCGTGCTTGAATTTAACATTTCAGCCCTCCTAATAGTAAATTTTCCTTAATACCCAACAATTGCTAAGTTCCTTTCAGATGTATTTTATAGAATTAACCAGCAACTGTCTATGAAAATTCCAACATTTCGATTTTTTTCGATATAAAGCCCCATAATCGACACGGGACTTTCTGCTTATATCGTTTTAGTACGAATACATTATTAATAAATTCCTTAAAATGACACGTATCCCTCCTTTTTCATTTAAATTTTCGACAAAATTTGCAAATTACTTCTAATTACCTAGTTGAACCATTGAAGATGACGATTGATTTTCCACGAATTAAAACGTATTAAAAACCATAAAAAAAAAAGACAGAACCACATCATGTGGTCTGTCTTTGTCATACATTGGATGCAATAATTACATTGCTTTTAGTTTTGAGAGTTCATGCAAAAATTTATCGTTTAATACTTTGATGTAAGTACCTTTCATTCCTAATGAACGGGATTCGATCACGCCTGCACTCTCGAGCTTACGAAGAGCGTTTACGATAACAGAACGCGTAATTCCAACTCGGTCGGCAATCTTACTTGCTACGAGCAATCCTTCATTACCATCAAGCTCTTCAAAAATGTGCTCGATCGCTTCTAGCTCGCTATAAGATAATGAACTGATTGCCATTTGCACGACTGCTTTGTTTCGCGCCTCTTCTTCAATTTCTTCCGTTTTTTCACGGAGGATTTCCGTTCCGACAACCGTAGCACCATATTCTGCTAAGATCAAGTCATCATCCTGGAAGGAATCGTTCAGCCTTGAAAGGATGAGCGTACCTAACCGCTCACCTGCTCCAACGATTGGTACGATCGTCGTCAAGCCTTCATTGAACAAGTCCTTGTTCTCTACAGGGAATGCAGTGTATTCACTGTTTATATCCAAGTTTGAGGAAGTTTCATTAATGTTGAAAAGGTTTTTCGTATACTCAGTAGGGAACTGACGATCCACCAACATTTTTTTCATACGTTCATTTTCAATTTCCTGTACGAGAGAGTACCCTAGCAGCTTTCCTCTACGGCTGACGACGAAGATGTTCGCTTCGATGACATTACAAAGCGTACCAGCCATTTCTTTAAAGTTAACTGGTTTACCACCAGACTCTTGTAATAAAGCGTTGATTTTTCTTGTTTTCTCTAATAGATTCATTTGTAAGTCCTCCTAAGTTATAAGATATATTGGCTCAAGTCTCGATCCTTTGCAATTGCTCCTAATTTCTCATCTACATACTCAGGAGTAATCGTAACTGTCTCGAGTGTGATATCTGGTGCCTCGAATGATAAGTCTTCCAAAAGCCTTTCCAGAATCGTATGCAATCTCCTGGCTCCAATATTATCTGTATTTTGGTTTACATTTGCTGCAATTGTTGCAATTCTACGAATAGCATCGTCAGAAAATTCTATGTTTATACCTTCCGTTTTCAAAAGAGCTTCATATTGCTTTGTAAGTGCATTATCTGGCTCTACTAGAATCGAAACGAAGTCTTCGACAGTCAAGCTATTCAATTCCACTCTGATCGGGAACCGACCTTGTAATTCCGGAATCAAATCGGAAGGTTTCGCAATATGGAAAGCTCCTGCTGCAACGAATAATACGTGATCCGTTTTTACAGGTCCATATTTAGTCACTACTGTCGATCCCTCTACGATCGGCAGGATATCCCGTTGGACGCCCTCGCGTGAAACATCTGCTGATTGGCTGCCTTTTCCGGCTATTTTATCAATCTCATCTATAAAAATCATACCCGTTTGCTCAGCTCGTATAACAGCTTCTTGGGAAACTTCATCCATATCGATGAGTTTTTGAGCTTCTTCCTGCGTCAGGACTTTCCGTGCTTCCTTTACGGTAAGTTTACGTTTTTTCTTTTTCTTCGGCATCAGATTTCCGAGCATATCCTGCATATTCATACCCATCTGCTCCAAACCCGAGCCTTGGAACATATCCATCATGTTTTGATTTTGTTCCTCAACCTCAACGTTTACATAACGATCCTCTAATTCACCTAGAGCAAGTTGATGAGCGATCTGTTTCCGTTTTGTGGCAATTTGATCTTGTTCTGAATCGTTCTGATTCGAACTGTCATTCTGTTGTTGGTTGCCGAATAGCATTTCGAGTGGATTCTTGTAGTTGTTCTGCTCGTTTTTTTTGCCGGGAACGAGCAATTCGACAAGGCGCTTGTTGGCATTCTGTTCAGCTCGATCCTTCACGGAGGCCATCTTTTCTTCTTTCACGATCCGGATCGATGTTTCAACAAGATCACGGACCATCGATTCCACATCACGACCGACATAACCGACCTCAGTGAATTTGGTCGCTTCCACTTTCACGAAAGGGGCGCCTACAATCTTAGCAAGACGTCTGGCAATTTCGGTCTTACCGACCCCGGTAGGGCCGATCATCAGTATATTCTTCGGTACGACTTCATCTCGCATCGACTCATCGATCAAGCTTCTTCTGTAACGGTTTCTCAGTGCAATAGCAACTGCTTTCTTTGCACTTTTCTGGCCGACAATGAACTGATCAAGCCGTTGGACGATTTGTCTCGGTGTATAATGCATGTTCATCGTGTCAAATTCCCCCGTTTCAAGTTAATTGTTCCACAACGATCTGGTCATTGGTATATACGCAAATATCTGCCGCAATCT
Organism: Pseudalkalibacillus sp. SCS-8; assembly: GCF_040126055.1. Taxonomy (NCBI): domain Bacteria; kingdom Bacillati; phylum Bacillota; class Bacilli; order Caryophanales; family Fictibacillaceae; genus Pseudalkalibacillus; species Pseudalkalibacillus nanhaiensis. The sequence goes on along the minus strand of NZ_CP143541.1, from coordinate 1,592,506 downwards.
CCAGGGCGCTTTTGGCGATATCGACTGCTGTCAGATGTTCCCCGTGCCGTTTTAAAGCTCGACCTGCCGCCAACGCATAATTCCCTCCAGAACCGATTGAAAGAATACCGTCGTCAGGCTCGATCACTTCACCTGTTCCTGAAACGAGAAGCATTGTTTCAGTATTCATTACAATCAACATCGCTTCCAAGCGGCGTAATATCTTATCACCGCGCCACTCTTTCGCTAATTCGACAGCTGATCGTTGGAGGTTTCCATTATATTCTTCTAATTTCCCTTCAAACTTTTCAAACAGAGTGAATGCATCCGCCACTGAACCTGCAAAACCAGCCAGTACCTTCCCACCATAAAGTTTACGTACTTTCCGTGCGGTATGTTTCATCACCACTGCATTTCCGAAGGTCACCTGTCCGTCTCCTGCCATGGCGAAACCACCATTATGTCGTACTGCGAATATCGTCGTAGCATGGAATGATCCCATCCTACCAACCTCCTCCCCTAAATGTTCTTACTAAACATAACTTTTAAGCTCTAGGATGAAAATTATTATACATCTCTTTCAACCTGTCCTTCGTAACATGTGTATAAACTTGAGTTGTCGAGAGTTGGGAGTGGCCCAACAACTCTTGTACAGCACGTAGATCAGCACCCTCATTCAACAAATGCGTGGCAAAGGTATGACGCATCATATGGGGAGAGATTTTCATCGTCAACGATGTGGAACGGATGATCTGCTGTAATATTTTCCTTACACCTCTTGCTGTTAGAGGATCGCCTTTATAATTCACAAACAAGCAATCGTGGATTTTGGATTTCATTAGAGTCTTACGCCCATCATTCAGATAGCGATCAAGAGCCTCAAGTGCATAACTCCCTACTGGGACGTATCTTTCTTTACGTCCCTTACCCTTAACCAGAATTGTCTCAATGGACATATCAATATCTTTGATCGACAGGTCCACACATTCACTGACACGGATCCCCGTGCCATAAAGAATCTCAAGCAATGCCTGATTCCGCTGCCCAAGGGGTGTCGATCGGTCTGCAACCTTAAACAACTCCTCAAGTTCTTCCTGATAAAAGAATTTGGGGAGTCGAGTTGCCTTCTTTGGAAACGATGCTGTTTGGAATGGATTCACATTCAACTTCTTTTCTCTCAAAAGGAACCGGTACAGGCTTCGTAATGAAGAGACCTTCCGGGCCACAGTTTTTCTGGCATATTTCTTTTCATGAAGTGTTGTCAAGAATGCGCGGACATCCACATAAGAAACAGCAGCAAAATGGTCTAAGCCTTGCTGCTTCATGAAATCTACGAAATTTTCGATGTCTACACGGTAATTAACGACTGTATGAGATGAGCAGTTCTTCTCAATTTGAAGATACTCGATAAACAGCCGGATCTCTTCTTCCATCCAACATCAACTACCTATTTTCTGAATAGTGTTACAATTAGCATAAAGACCCCTAAATCGTATCACAACTTAGAGGCCTTGACAATATATATTCACACTTTTGTTAAAAAATTCTGAATTGTTTCCAATGCTCTGGAAGCAATCATTTCGTTGCGTTCTTTCTTGTTCTTGATTCGCTTTTCCAAAGGAGGGAACAATCCGAAATTCGCATTTATCGGTTGGAAATTATCCGGGTTCGCTGTCGTAATATATTCTGCCATACTTCCTAACGCCGTTTCAATCGGGAAGGTCAAAGGTTCTTCACCTTGTACAAGCCGAGCGGCATTCAATCCAGCAATCAATCCTGAGGCTGCACTTTCAACGTAACCTTCCACACCTGTCATTTGACCCGCAAAGAACAGATCATCCCGCTCCTTATATTGATAGGTCGGACGTAATAAGTTCGGTGAGTTGATGAAAGTGTTACGATGCATGACACCATATCTTACTATCTCAGCGTTTTCGAGACCTGGAATCAATCGGACGACTTCTTTTTGCGGACCCCATTTCATGTGCGTTTGGAAACCGACGATATTATAAAGGGTTCCAGTCTTATTGTCCTGCCTTAATTGGACGACTGCATAAGGGGTCTTCCCGGTTTTCGGATCTTCAAGACCAACTGGTTTCATTGGTCCGAACAACAATGTTTTCTTCCCTCTCTTCGCCATGACTTCAACAGGCATACAGCCTTCGAAAAAGATTTCTTTTTCGAATTCCTTTAAAGGGACTGTTTCTGCACTGATCAATGCCTCATAGAAGCGATCGAATTCTTCTTCAGTCATCGGACAATTGAGATATGCTGCTTCCCCCTTGTCATAACGACTCTTCAAATATACTTTATCTCGATCGATGCTGTCTACTTCAATGATTGGAGCTGCGGCATCATAAAAGTATAAATATTCCTCGCCCGTCAATGACTTTAAGGAATCAGAGAGATCTTTGGAAGTGAGCGGCCCGGTTGCGATGATCGTGGGACCTTCAGGAATCTCCTTAATCTCCTCATCATGGACGGTGACGTTCGGATGTCCTTTGACCCTCTCCGTCACTCTCGCTGCAAATTCATGCCGGTCGACTGCAAGAGCTCCCCCGGCAGGTACGGAACAGTCATCTGCACTTTGAATAATGACAGAATCCAATTGTCTCATTTCTTCTTTCAGCACACCGACGGCATTCGTCAATGCGTTAGAACGCAATGAATTACTGCACACGAGCTCGGCGAATTTATCTGTATGATGTGCTGGTGTCTGTTTTTTCGGTCTCATTTCATATAGATGGACGTGGATGCCGCGCTTTGCCATTTGCCAGGCTGCTTCACTACCAGCTAATCCTGCGCCTACCACATTCACTTCTTGTACATTCACGTTCAATCACCCTAATTCTGTTTCTCTTTGTAGTCACAGTTCGTACATTGAACCGTCGTGCTTTTCTTTGACTTTTTCTCAACGAGTAAGCTATCACATTTCGGACATGGACGGCTGATCGGTTTATCCCACGAAACGAAGTCGCAGGACGGATAGCGATCACAGCCATAAAAGATCCGACGCTTTTTACTCTTACGTTCGACGATGTTCCCTTCCTTACACTTTGGACATTTGACACCGATTTCTTTAACAATCGGTTTCGTATTCCGGCAATCCGGGAAATTCGAGCATGCCATGAATTTTCCATAGCGCCCCATTTTATAGACCATTTCACTGCCGCACTTTTCACAATCTTCCCCGGCAGGTTCATCCTGGATCTCCACTTCTTTCATCTCTTCTTCTGCAACCTTCAGTTTCTTTTCGAACTCTTTATAGAAGTCGTCGATGACTTTTTTCCATTCTGCTGTCCCTTCCTCAATGTGGTCCAGGCTCGTTTCCATTTCAGCAGTAAACTCAACGTTAATGATCTCTGGGAAGAATTCAAGGATGAGCTCCAATACGATTTCGCCAAGCTCCGTCGGTACGAACTTTCTTGCATCAAGGGCGACATACCCCCGACGCTGGATTGTATCAAGAGTCGGAGCATATGTAGATGGTCGTCCAATTCCGAGTTCTTCCATCGTCTTGACGAGCCGCGCCTCTGAATATCTCGGTGGAGGCTGTGTAAAATGCTGACTCGGTTCAATATCCTTCGTATCGACCATATCTCCCTCTTTCAATTCAGGGAGAATTTTGTCTTCTTCTTTCTTATTATCGTCGTTCCCTTCTACATAAACCTTCATGAAACCAGGGAACTTGACTTTCGATCCATTTGCTCTGAATACAACGCCATTGTTGTCTAAATTCACTGCCATCGTATCCATCACAGCTGGAGCCATCTGACTTGCGACGAAACGTTCCCAGATCAGCTTGTAAAGTCTGTGCTGATCCCTGCTGAGGAATTGTTTGACGATTTTCGGATCTCGTAAGGTCGAGGTCGGTCGAACGGCTTCGTGCGCATCTTGCGCATTATTCGACTTCTTTCCGCCAGATCGGTTGGTCGTATATTTTTCGCCATACGTATCAACAATATATTGTCTCGCTTCGTTCTTAGCGACATCGGACACACGGGTGGAATCGGTTCTCATATACGTGATCAGACCGACTGTCCCTTCTTTTCCGATATCAATCCCTTCATATAATTGTTGAGCCAGCATCATCGTCTTTTTCGCTCGGAAGTTCAGCTTTCTTGCTGCTTCCTGTTGAAGAGAGGATGTTGTAAACGGATTCGCAGGATTTCTTTTCCGTTCTTTCTTTTGAACCGAAGTAACCTTGAAAGTGTCACCTTTTACATGCTTCAGAACATCTTGAACATTCTGTTCATTGGAAAGCTCCACTTTCTTCCCATTCAGCTCAAAGAAGGACGCTTCAAATTCTTCACCCTTCTTATCGAATACCGCTTTGATCTTCCAATATTCTTCAGGCTTGAAGTTTTGAATTTCTTTTTCCCGCTCGACGATCAATCGCAATGCAACCGTTTGAACACGTCCCGCACTCAACCCTTTTTTGACTTTCTTCCATAGTAATGGACTAATGTTATAGCCGACCAGACGATCCAATACACGCCTAGCTTGCTGAGCATCGACAAGATTCATATTGATTGCACGTGGTCTTTTAAATGAGTCTTTAATCGCTTGCTTCGTTATTTCGTTGAAAACAACTCGACAATCGGAGTGATCTTTTATTTCAAGGCTATGGGCAAGATGCCAGGCAATTGCTTCTCCTTCACGATCCGGGTCGGCTGCCAGATAGATTTTTTTAACTTTCTTTGCAGCAGTCTTCAGCTCTTTCAGAACAGGACCTTTCCCTCGGATTGTAATATACCTGGGTTCAAAGTTTTCCTCCACATCTACACCCATTTGACTTTTCGGTAAATCCCTTACATGTCCCATTGAAGCTTTGACGATATATTTTTTTCCTAAGTATTTTTCAATCGTTTTTGCTTTAGCGGGAGATTCTACTATTACTAAATAATCAGCCATATTTTTATCTGTCTCCCCCTTTTCTCTTATTTTAAAATCTTCCCTATTATTGTATAAATGAAGTTGGTTTGTCAAACGTTAGCGGTAACACAGTCGAGCTCGTCAAGGATATCTTGGGCACATGTGGTAAGCTTTGCGCCTTGTTGAATAAGGTGGTTCGTACCTTCTGAACGTGGTTCAAGAATAGATCCTGGTACAGCAAAAACCTCTCTTCCCTGTTGAAGGGCTTGATCCCCTGTGATCAACGATCCACTTTTCCGACGGGCCTCTATAATCAATGTTCCCCTAGAAAGTCCACTTATAATCCGATTACGTAAAGGGAATTGCCATTTGGCTGGTTTTTGACCTGGAGGAAATTCAGATAAGAGAAGATGCTTCGAAGCGATTTCCTCTGCCATCCCGATATGTTCTTTAGGATAAATATGATGAAATCCACTTCCTAATACCGCAATCGTGCTACCTGACAATTGAAGTGCGTGTTTATGTGAAAGATAATCGATCCCGTAAGCCAATCCACTTACAATCGTCCACCCCGATTCAATCAATGGACTTAAAATTTTCTCAAGGCTTCTTTTTCCATTCTCACTTGGATATCTGGTACCGACAGAACTGATCATAAGCGGTTGTGACAATAACTTTACATCGCCTTTGAAATATAAAACGAGCGGCGGATCATAAATCTCTTTCAAAAGTGTCGGATATGCCCGATCCATAATCGTCAGAACCTGGATCATTTCATTTTTATACCCTTCTATTCTCGATAGAAAGTGTTCCTGATTCCTCTCATCCACTATATGACTTGCCTTGGTTCCATGAATGTGGTACTTCTTCATGATATCCTCGGCCTTCATGCTGAACACCTTACTTAAGTGAGCATCCTCTCTCATCAAATGTAACATTTGCGTTCTACCAAGCCCCACATAGCTCGACAAGTAGACTAGACGATCCTTTACCTGGTTTAACAAGCGCTTCTCCTTTTTCTTTTAACTAGCATGTAAGTATGGTGGAATGGAATGATGGTAGTATCAAGGACCTGGTTGTCTTTAACACCTTCACCATTCGTTCGATAAGTATGTACCAATTTCCTCTTTTTACTTTTTATGTTTTATCAGAAAGGCTCTGTCTCTGTTAGTGGTTGTTGTTGTTGAACAGCTTCAGGCGGACGCTTTCCGCGGGCAACGCTTCAGCCTCCTCGACCTCGTTCCTCACTCTGCGGGGTCTTCAGCTGTTGCTTTTCCCGCTGGAGTCGCCGCCTTACGCTTCTATGTTCATTAATTAAAGTTAACAAAGCCATTTTAAAAAACTGGAGTTATTGAAACAGGACTGACTCTTGTGAGTCAGTCCCATTGGTTGTAAGTTTCTTATTTTACTGTCTTGCAGCTTTCAAGTAGATCATTTTCTTTCAATACAGAAATCAATGTCTCACCCATGACAGATGGCGTATCAGCCACTTTAATGCCACAAGCGTTCATTGTCTTGATCTTCTCTTCCGCAGTACCTTTACCACCAGAGATGATGGCACCAGCGTGTCCCATACGTTTTCCTGGAGGTGCAGTTTGACCACCGATGAAGCCGACGACAGGTTTCTTCATGTTTGCTTTCACCCATTCAGCAGCCTCTTCTTCTGCAGTTCCCCCGATTTCTCCAATCATGATGACTGCATAAGTGTCTTCATCTTCGTTGAAAGCTTTGAGGACGTCAATGAAGTCTGTACCGTTGACAGGATCTCCACCGATTCCGACAGCTGTTGACTGACCGATGCCTGCTTGAGTAAGTTGGTGTACAGCCTCATACGTCAATGTTCCCGAACGAGAAACGACACCGACATGTCCTTTCTTATGGATGTAACCTGGCATAATCCCGATTTTACACTCTTCAGGAGTAATGACACCTGGGCAGTTCGGTCCTACTAGGCGAGTCTTCTTGCCTTCCATGTAGCGCTTGACCTTGACCATATCCATTACTGGAATATGCTCAGTGATGCAAATCGCAAGATCCATTTCTGCATCAACAGCTTCAAGAATTGCATCCGCTGCAAATGGAGCTGGTACATAAATGACAGATGCATTTGCTCCCGTCTTTTCAACTGCTTCAGTTACTGTATCAAATACAGGAACACCTTCAACTTCTGTTCCACCTTTACCAGGTGTCACTCCGCCGACGATTTGAGTTCCGTATTCAAGCATCTGTTTCGTATGAAAAAGGGCTGTAGAACCAGTGATCCCTTGTACGATAACTTTCGTATCTTTATTAATGAAAACGCTCATCGTAATTTCCCCACCTTCCTACTTGACTAATGAAACAATTTTTTCTGCGCCGTCTGCCATAGATTCAGCTGCAGTGATGTTCAAACCAGACTCTTGCAATAATTTCTTACCAAGATCGACGTTCGTACCTTCCAAACGTACGACAAGTGGAAGCTCTAATCCAACTTGTTTCGTAGCTTCGATGACACCTTCAGCAATGACGTCACATTTCATGATGCCACCGAAGATGTTAACGAAGATACCTTTTACATTTTTATCAGACAAGATGATCTTGAAGGCTTCTGTAACTTTCTCAGCAGTTGCACCGCCCCCAACATCAAGGAAGTTAGCAGGGTCTCCGCCATAATACTTGATGATGTCCATTGTTGACATCGCTAGCCCTGCTCCATTAACCATACAACCGATATTTCCATCTAATGAAATATAGCTGAGGTCATGCTTGGAAGCTTCGATTTCCTTTTCGTCTTCTTCATCCAAGTCACGGAATTCAACAATATCCTTATGACGGAACAAAGCATTTGGATCGAAGTTCAACTTCGCATCGAGTGCCATTACATTTCCATCACCTGTTGTTACGAGAGGATTGATTTCTGCAATCGAGCAATCCTTTTCAACAAATACAGTATATAAGCCCATCATGAACTTTACAGTTTTGTTCACAAGTTCTTTCGGGATGTTGATGTTGAATGCTAAACGACGAGCTTGAAAGGCAGTCAGACCGACTACAGGATCGATCACTTCTTTGAAGATTTTCTCTGGTGTTTCTTCTGCTACTTCTTCAATCTCAGTACCGCCTTCTTCTGAAGCCATCATGACGACACGTGAAGTTGCACGGTCCAATACAAGGCCAACATAATATTCCTTCTGGATATCGCAGCCTTCTTCGATAAGTAAGCGCTTTACTTCTTTACCTTCTGGTCCCGTTTGATGTGTCACCAGTGTTTTGCCTAGAATCTCTTCAGCATATGTACGTACTTCATCAAGATTTTTGGCAACCTTAACACCACCGGCTTTTCCACGTCCACCAGCGTGAATTTGTGCTTTAACAACATTGATTTCAGTACCGAGTTCTTTTGCTGCGTCTACAGCCTCTTTCGGCGTGTATGCAACTTTTCCGTTCGGAACAGATACTCCGTACTTTCTCAAGAGCTCTTTTCCTTGATACTCGTGGATATTCATTCTCCATCCTCCTATCATGTGTCTAATCTATGCAACACCGTTCTTATTGTATAAATAAACCGCTCTCATGTCTACCGTTGCGGTTGAAATCCTATGAAAAACGCGATTATTGCTGAAATTTAAGGGTACTATCACATAAAAGCTGGAAGAATGATGATAAAACTGGCAAGGTGCAACAAAAAAACGCCATGGTGGCGTTTTTTCTTATTGCTCCTCTTTCTGCTTTTGATCAACTAACTTTTTCGTGATGGATTCTCGCTCAGCTGCAGGTCGGTACATTCCGAATTCTTCTGCAAATTCTTCACGGAAGCCTTGTACAGCTTGCTCACACCCCGGTACTTCAAGTGCATTCTTTTTCATCTGTTTCACCTCACTATGTACCCATAGTATGTGGTGATAAGCGATGCATTATTACGCATTCGGTTTCGAAGACTGGTCCAGCTGATATATGAAAGCAAAAACTTCAGCAACCGCCTGATACAAATTCGGCGGGATTTCCTTATCAATCTCCAATTGGGAAAGAAGATGGACGAGACTAGGATCCTCCTGGATTGGCACTTGATTTTCTTTGGCAAGCTTCATGATTTCTTCGGCCGTCTCCCCTTTACCTTTGGCGACAACTTTCGGCGCTGAAGTCGCATATTGGTCATACTTCAAAGCTACTGCTGATTTTCTTTGTTCTCGATTCATATTGTGACATCCACTCCTTTAAAAGGATTTTCAATCATTTTCGATTGGAATGTCTGACTGTGTTTTGTGGATGGTTGTTCAGCTTTTATGCTTGTCAAGCTATACCCAAGAGCCTCCAACGAACCCTTCAATTTATCCTTGAATACAGGAATCAATCCTTCTATCGTTGGATGTTCATTAATTACCTTAAGGGTAATGATGCGGTTTTGTACGTTCATATCAATGACTGTCTCATTCAAATGTTGAAGGTTGAGATAAAACAAGATCCGGCTATGATTTTCATCAATTTCACCTGTAGGCGTTCGTTTCATATCCCATTTCAGAACCAGATCACTTTTCCATTCTTTGAACTGGATCGGCAATTGATAAAAAAACGTGTTGACTGTCTGGTTTTCACTGGTATGGAGCAGCTGCTGACCGGTAAGCCGATGAAGGAGGGCCTCAACCTTTTCCCTTATATTCATCGGTAGCTCTTTTGACAACAAATCCATCAATACAGGTTTCAGTTGTGGGGTTCTCTCCAGGTCGGCTATGTTCTGTTGGATAAGGTCCCTCTCTATTCTCAAACCCAAACCACGTATCAGTTCCATCAATGGCAATTGTGGTTTATTCACGTTTCCATCAATATAGGTTTTGACCAAATTCGATTCTTGTGAATTCAAACCATCCAGCTTGCCCCGAATCACGCTTTCTGCCTTAGAAGGAGGAAGGGGCAGCTTCAGTTGTTCTGCAAGAACAGACAAACGTTCTGTATTTGACGCTAGTGATTCGAGGACTTGGACTTCTCCCTTCGACGCCATCGGTAATTGAAGGACGCGAAATATGTCCTTGATCTGTGCTTTCATATTTTCAGTCGTTCCTGCCTTGTGATATAAGAACACCAGTTGTTTCAACGTTTCTAACAAGGGTGGACTTTCAAGCCGACTGCTTAAGCGTTGTATAACGCCTTCAACATCAGGAAGCGTTCCGCCCATTGTACCTTGTAAATTTTTCAACATCCGACTCAGGCTTTCAAGATCTGAAGTCAAAGGCGCTTCATCCTGGACGTGGTATAGGGCTTGGAATACGGCATTGGTTTCAGGGAGGTTTTTTAAGAGCATCGTTTTGATTGCCATCATCCCTTTATCCTTTGAGGAAACCTGCCCCAGCCACTGTTCAGCTTTTCTAACGAGTTCTTTCGTCATTGGAAGCTGATCACGTACAAGATGGTCCACCAGCATCCGCATGTCAGCATTCATTTTTTTAATGCCTAAAGCCTGTACTGGCGGATCAGACCGTCTACCATTCTCTACGACAGATAAGAGAGGGACAGTGCCATTCGGGTTACGTTTTACTTGAAACCAATACGTCTTATCTCGTGTGAGTCCGGTCAGCAGTTGGGCATTCATCCTTTGTCCGGCAAGTTGGATTTGAGCCATATCATTCGGATAAAGCGTCAAAACTTTACCGCTGAACACCTGACCTGGTTTTAATTCGATCTTCGAATGGTATCGTCCAATCTGCTGGAGGATCGACTCTACTGGCAATGCCTTCATCAAATCACGCCTTCTTCATGATTCTGTTCTCTACATTATTTATCGTCAAAGATTGTCAATTGTTTGCCACTGATTTCAGAAACCGGAGCGAATGACTTCCTGTGCTCCTCAGTGATCCCGTGTATCCTCAATGCTTCAAGGTGCTGGGAGGTTCCGTAACCGACATTCGAGTTGAAGGAATAGTGAGGATATTTCTTATCAAGATCTTGCATATATCGATCGCGTGTCACTTTCGCAATGATGGATGCGGCTGCGATCGAATTGCTCTTTGCATCCCCTTTGATGATACTTTCCTGTGGAATCGTCAATGGTAGTTTCATTGCATCGATCAAAAGGTATTCAGGACGAACAGTCAAATCTTCTATCGCTTCCATCATCGCAGCCTTACTTGCTTCATAAATGTTGATCCGGTCAATTTCTTCGGCTGATTTCATTCCGATTCCGATTGAAATCGCCTGAGCATGTATTTGTTCATACAGCTCTTCTCTCGTCTTTTCATTCAGCTTTTTCGAATCATCCAGCCCAATGATCTGGAAATCTTCAGGAAGGATGACGGCACTGGCTACAACTGGGCCTGCAAGTGGCCCCCGTCCAACTTCATCCACCCCTGCAATATACCTATACCCTTTAGAAATACATGCTTGCTCGTGCTTTGACATTTCTATGTATCGTTCATGCTTCAATGATTCTTGCTCTTTCCGTTTGCACCATTGTTTCCATAGTGCTTGTACACCTTTCCGAGGATCCTGCTCAAGCTCGATCTTTTGATTTCTGGTCAGCTCACCTTCATGTTGATTGAGGAGGGTTCGGATTTCGTTGATTGATTTATCCTTCATGATTACTCCTTATAATTCTGTTGTATTCTTTGGTTCATGCTCTTCAACCGGTATAGAAAAATAGACCTTGTCAGTTTGAATAACAAGGTCTACGTTCACGATCTAAAAATCAGACGGTCGTTCAAATGATAGAGGACCGAGCTTTTCAGAACGGATATCCCTCAAGATGATTTCAGCTGCTTTTTCATAGTCGATCTCTCCGCCTTTTAAGAGACAACCTCTCTTCTTTCCTATTTCTTCGAAAACCTCGAGAGGTGGAGCTGATACATCCTCCAATTTGTAGCGTTCAATCAGTCGGTCTGGATAGGCTTCTTTCATATATTGGATCGCAAAGAAAGCAATGTCACCGAAATCAAGGATTTCATCTTTAATGGCCCCCGTTACCGCAAGTCGATAGCCTGTCGTTTGGTCTTCGAATTTCGGCCACAATATTCCGGGTGTATCCAAAAGCTCCAATTCTTTTCCAACTTTAATCCATTGCTGACGTTGTGTTATCCCTGGTCGGTCACCCGTCTTCGCGATTTTCTTATTTGCCAATCGATTGATGAGAGTCGATTTTCCTACGTTAGGAATACCAAGGATCAAGGCTCTGACAGCCCTCGGTTTGACTCCTTTTTCAATCATTTTATCGAATTTCTCTTTGACTAGATCCCTTGCAACTTCAGAGATCCTGTTCAGCCCTTGTCCAGTTTTGGAGTTGACTGTAACCGTTCTTATATCCTTCTCTGCAAAATAATCCTGCCATTGTTTTGTCACTGCTGGATCAGCCATATCTGATTTATTCAACAGGACTAATCTTGGCTTGTTCCCAACGATGTCATCAATCATCGGGTTCCGTGAAGACAAAGGAATTCGGGCATCGACAAGCTCAAATACGACATCGATCATCTTCAGCTTTTCAGTTATCTGTCTCCTGGCTTTCGCCATATGCCCCGGGAACCATTGAATTTGCATTTCATTCACCTACTTTATTACGTTGAAATGATCGACAGGCCAGAAGATCACATTTGCTTTCCCGATGATCGTGTCCATCGGAATTGCCCCAATGTTTCGGCTGTCTTTACTATGTTGTCGATTGTCCCCTAAGACGAAAACGTGTCCTTCAGGTACAGTTTTCCGACCGATCTTTTCATTCAATTGAAAATCATATGTTAAATTACCCTCTGGCATCGAACGTTTATATTCGTTCAAGTATGGTTCAGGTACTTCTTGGTCATTAACGAATAATGTGTCGTCCCTATACTCAATTGTATCCCCTGGTAAACCAATTATCCTCTTTATGTAATCTTTTCCTTCAGGTGCATTGAAGACGATGATATCGAACCGCTCAGGCTTTCCTATATCATAGCTCACTTTATTTACGATCATTCGATCACCATTATGAAGCGTCGGCATCATTGATTCTCCATCCACAACAATTGGTGCAAATAAAAAATACCGGATACCGGCAGCAACTGCTAAAGCGATGACCAGGGCTTTGACCCATTCCCAAGATTCGCTCTTCCCCTTTGCCATTTCTCCACCTCATTTTTCTCATTTTCCACTTCTATACTACTATTACTTCTATCAACCAAGCAATAGAAATCCTAAGGATCACTAAGAAGGAGAAGCGCTGGTCGAAACGATAACACTCCTTGATTAAAAGGTATGAAAAAGGAGCTTGTCTCCAAGCTCCTTTTAGCATAATGGTTGTCGTTATTATCTGCGGATTTCTTTGATACGCGCAGCTTTTCCACGTAGAGCACGTAGATAGTAAAGCTTCGCACGACGTACCTTACCGTGACGTACAACGTCAATCTTAGCAATCTTTGGAGAGTGTACAGGGAAAGTACGCTCAACTCCAACACCGTAAGAAATCTTACGTACAGTGAAAGTTTCACTGATGCCAGATCCACGACGCTTGATGACTACACCTTCGAATACCTGGATACGCTCACGTGTACCTTCGACAACTTTCACGTCAACACGCACAGTATCACCAGCACGGAAATCAGGCAAGTCCGTTTTTAACTGCTCTTTTGTAATATCATTAAGTAGTTGTTGCATCGGGTATTCCTCCTTCCTTACAAATGCTCTTGTTTATGCCTTTTCCATCATAACAGCGGAACATCGTAATCAAGTGACATTAGCCACAAAGAATATCATAGCATACTGACGCCTATGAGGCAATATGTTCAGAAGATTTTATGCTCCCTATTCCTCATCTTCTTTACTAGATTTCAAAAATCGCTGTTCCTCTGTCGAGAGATTCTCAAATTCAATCAAATCCGGCCTGCGTTCATAGGTGCGTTTAAGAGATTGCCTTTGACGCCATTTCTCGATTTTGGCATGATCTCCCGATAAAAGGACATCTGGAACTTTCATACCTCGAAAATCAGCCGGACGGGTATAGTGGGGATGTTCCAACAAACCTGAAGAGTGGGAATCCTGTTTCGCCGACTCTTCATTTCCTAATACCTCAGGAAGCAGACGTGTCACACCATCGATGACGACCATCGACGCAAGCTCTCCCCCTGTCAGTACATAATCACCTATCGAAATTTCATCGGTTACAAGGTGCTCTCTGATTCTCTCGTCATACCCTTCATAATGTCCACAGAGGAAGATCAAATGATCCTCTTCTGATAGTTCTTCGAGCTTTCTTTGGGTAAGTCGTTCACCCTGGGGGCACATCAAGATGACCCGACGCCTTTCGTGTTTCGTATCGCCCTTGAGAGCTTCTACCGCATCGAATAATGGCTGCGGGGTCAACACCATTCCTGCGCCACCACCGTATGGGTAATCATCGACTTTACGGTGTTTATTTTCTGCAAAATCACGGAAATCGGTTACCCGATATTCGACAGCGCCTTTGTCCTGGGCTTTTTTCAAGATCGAACTGTTCAAAACTCCGGTAAACATTTCTGGAAAGAGGGTTAGAATATCTATTTTCATTCGAGTAATCCTTCCATAGGTTCAATGACAATCCGCTTATTCTCCGGGTCCACTTCTTTCACGACTTGCTCGATATAGGGAATGAGGAATTCTTTCTTGTCCTCTTTCGATTGGACGACCCATACATCATTCGCCCCTGGAGAGAGAATTTCTTTTACTTTGCCGATTTCATGACCTTGTTGGTCATAAACGTCACATCCGATGATTTCATAATAATAAAATTCACCTTCCGGCAGTTCTTCCAATTCGTCCTTTTTCACTTTCAGGACACCATCTCTCAATGGTCCAACATCATTGATATTTGGGTATCCTTCAAAGGCGATCAGGTCGAATTGTTTATGTTTCCGATGGGAACGAACGGTGAGTTGAACCGGCTCGGCTTTTTGAGGATGGAAAAGATAGAGCTCTGAACCTGCTTTGTACCTTTCATCCGCAAAATCTGAACGTGTAATGACACGAACTTCTCCCTTTATGCCATGTGTGTTCACAATCTTACCAACATTCAACCACTCACTCATCTTTGTACCCCCATTATTGTTTTTTCTACTATCTTGATAAAAATGAGTATAACCTATGCGGAATTTCCTTAAACCCGTTTCAGAATGGACGGTCTCTATAAAAAGGTATAGCGGAAGTTGCGAGACCCTTCGTTAAAGCCCCGAGACTGCTCCACAACCGTATGTTTCCGTGACGAGGCCTGTGATTTTTTCACGCAGATGAAAGAAAAGGCGGGGTTTCCCCCACCTCTTAGACGATTTCAAGATTTATCTTTTTGTTTTCATTCGTGCCTGCAGCATTGATGACTGTACGGATCGCTTTTGCAATACGCCCTTGTTTGCCTATCACTTTCCCCATGTCTTCACTATGGACAGTGAGCTGGTAGGTGATGGATTGATCAGTCTTGACTTCTTCAATGCGTACATCTTCTGGGTGATCGACAAGAGCTTTAACGATTGTTTCGATTAACTCTTCCATTATCGTCACACCTTACTTATTTTTGGTTTTTTGCATTGTGCAGCTTTTCCATAAGACCTGCATTGGAGAACAGGTTACGGACAGTGTCAGAAGGCTTCGCACCTTTAAGCATCCACTCAAGTGCCTTTTCTTCGTCGATTTTCACATCGATCGGGTTTGCAATTGGGTTGTAGTAACCAATTTCCTCGATGAAACGTCCATCACGAGGTGAACGTGAGTCTGCTACCACCAAACGATAAAATGGAGATTTTTTTGCTCCCATACGCTTTAAACGAATTTTTACTGCCATCTATAATTCCTCCTAGAAATAGTTTTTTTGAGTTTGATATTTTCACGGTATGGATTACCGTTCAAAACATGGTTATTTGAATGGGAATTTGAAATTGCCCATTCCGCCTTTTTTCTTACCTTTTTGCATATTGGACATTTGTTTCATCATTTTCTTCATGTCCTCAAATTGCTTCAAGAGGCGATTGACCTCTTGGACTGAACGACCGCTCCCTTTCGCGATACGTTTCTTCCGACTTGCGTTAATGATTTCAGGCTGAAGCTTTTCACCTTTCGTCATCGATTTGATGATCGCTTCAACGTGATTAAGCTGTTTCTCGTCTACCTTGACGTTTTTCAGTTGCTTCATCTGTCCAGCGCCAGGCAGCATTCCAAGCAGTTCATCAAGTGGTCCCATGCTTCTTACTTGGGTGAGCTGCTCGAGAAAATCTTCAAAGGTAAAGCTCATCGTCCGCATTTTCTCTTCCAGCTCTTTGGCTTTCTTCTCATCGACGTTCGTTTGGGCTTTTTCAATCAGCGATAGGACATCGCCCATTCCTAGTATGCGTGAAGCCATTCTTTCAGGATGGAATGGTTCAAGCGCATCCAGCTTTTCGCCCATACCGATGAATTTAATCGGGGTATTGGTGACGGATTTGATTGATAACGCGGCACCACCACGTGTATCTCCATCCAACTTCGTCAATACGACTCCCGTCAGCCCGAGCTGTTCGTGGAAGCTTTGCGCAACATTCACCGCATCTTGACCTGTCATCGCATCCACGACAAGCAGGATTTCATCCGGCTTAGAAAGCTCCTTGATTTGTGATAACTCGTCCATCAGTCCTTCATCAATGTGTAGACGTCCGGCTGTATCGATAATCACGTAATCGTGGTGCTCTTCTTTCGCTTTTGCGATTCCTTGCTTGGCAATTTCAACCGGGCTGGTATCAGTGCCAAGGTCAAAAACCGGCATTCCGAGCTGTTTTCCAAGTGTTTGCAGCTGGTTGATCGCTGCTGGTCGGTACACATCGGCCGCAACCAGTAAAGGATTACGGTTGTGCTTCTTACGCAGATGATTGGCAAGCTTTCCAGTAGTGGTCGTCTTACCGGCACCTTGTAAACCGACCATCATGATGACAGTCGGAGGACGGTTTGAAGTCGCAATCTTGCTCTGTTCCCCGCCCATCAATTCTGTCAACTCTTCATTGACCACTTTGACGACTTGTTGACCCGGGGTCAAGCTTTCAAGAACTTCCTGACCTATTGCTCGCTCTTTGACCTTTGCGATAAATTGCTTTACGACTTTAAAGTTAACGTCAGCTTCCAATAACGCCAGTCGAACTTCTCGCATCATGACTTTAACGTCCGCTTCGGTGACTTTCCCTTTACCGCGGACTTTCTGAAGTGTCTGTTGAAGTCGGTCGGCTAAACCTTCAAATGCCATAGTATGCCGCCTCCTAATCCAAATCCTCGATACGCTTGATCGTATCAAGGAAATTGTTCTTATCCTTCTCAGCTTCAATCTGCTGACGTAATGAGGTCAACAGTTGCTGGCGTCTGTGATATTTTTCGAGAAGCCCCAGCTTATCCTCGTATTCTTCGAGCATTGATTCTGTTCGTTTAATGTTGTCGTAGACAGCTTGACGACTTACTTCATATTGCTCGGCAATCTCTCCGAGGGAGAAATCATCAAGATAGTAAAGCGCCATGTAATTCCGCTGTTTTGGAGTCAAAAGCGCATGATAGAAATCAAACAAAAAATTGATCCGTGTCGTTTTCTCCAGCACTCTTTCCACCCCTTGTTAAGCGAAATGCCTTTACGTCTAATCATACTACACCCCATAGAAACCTTTGTCAAGTTTTTTTCTTAACATCGATTTTGTGGTGTCAGACACTTCTTGAGACATCAGATGGATCAATGGTTCCGTTTCAGTGTCAGGCACTGGATAAAGACACAATAACAGGCTGACCCATATGGATCAGCCTGTCCGGCTACCTATTGACTATCCTCTTCGGGGTCTTCGTATAAGACGTTGGAAAACAGGCCATATACGAATTGGTCAGGGTCGAATTCATAGAGATCCTCCACTTTCTCACCCAAACCTACGAATTTGACCGGCAAATCCAGTTCATGCCGGATTGCCAGGACAATTCCTCCTTTAGCGGTTCCATCAAGCTTCGTCAACACAAGTCCTGTCACATCCGTCGCCTGACTGAATGTCTTAGCCTGGCTCATGGCGTTTTGACCAGTGGTTGCATCGACTACGAGCAAGACTTCATGTGGTGCACCAGGAATTTCCCGACCGATGACACGTTTGATTTTTTCCAATTCATTCATCAGATTGACTTTATTCTGTAGACGTCCTGCCGTATCACATAAGAGCACGTCGACGCCGCGGGATTTAGCAGATTTGACGGCATCGTACACGACAGCGGCAGGATCGGAGCCTTCGCTATGCTTGACCACATCGACGCCGACACGGTCTCCCCACACTTGCAATTGATCGATTGCGCCTGCACGGAACGTATCTCCTGCTGCCATCATGACCGACTTACCTTCTTGCTTCAATTTATGTGCCAGTTTCCCGATGGAAGTCGTCTTTCCTACCCCATTCACACCGACAAACAAAATGACCGTCAATTCCCCTTCTTTAACATTCAATGCTACGTTATCGTCTTCCTTTTGCAAGAATTCAGCGAGTTTCTCTGAAATGACGACTTGAAGCTTTTCTGTATCTTTTATATTTTGACGTTTTGCTTCATCCTTCAGTTCATCAATCAAATCCATTACAGTCGTGACACCTACATCAGCTTCAATCAGAATCTCTTCAAGTTCTTCGAAGAACTCTTCGTCGACTGTCCGATAGTTTTTGATTAGTTCATTAACACGATTGGAAAAGGAATTCCTCGTCTTAGATAGACCTTCCTTGAATTTCTCTGTAACTGATTCACTTTGAGTCGTGAATTTTTCCTTCATCCGTTTAAAAAAACTCATAACAATCCTCCTAATGTCACGTGGTAACTAATTCTTTCGTTTCTTCCAATTTGACAGAAACGAGGTTGGAGACGCCAGACTCTTGCATGGTTACCCCGTAGAGTACATCCGCTTCTTCCATCGTCCCTTTCCGGTGGGTAACGACGATGAACTGTGTTTCCTGACTATAATCCCGTAAGAACTTCGCAAATCGGCTAACGTTCGCTTCATCCAGTGCGGCCTCCACCTCATCAAGAATACAGAATGGTACAGGACGTACTTTCAGGATTCCAAATAGTAAAGCGATTGCCGTAAGAGCCCGTTCCCCTCCTGAAAGTAAAGCCAGGTGCTGCAATTTCTTCCCTGGAGGTTGAGCAAGGATATTCACTCCCGTATTCAACAGGTCTTCCGGATCGGTCAGCTCGAGGTCTGCTCGTCCACCTCCGAACAATTCACTGAAAATCGTTTTGAAATGACCGCGGATCTGGAAGAATGATTCCTTGAATCGCTTGGTCATCTCTTCATCCATTTCTGAAATTACTCCGTAAAGTGTCGTCTTTGCTTCATTCAGATCATCACGCTGGTTTGTAAGGAAATCATAGCGTTCAGATACACGCTCATACTCGTCGATCGCCCCTAGATTGACCGTTCCGAGTTCATCAATCGCGCGCTTAATCAGCTTCACTTTCGTCCTTGCTTCTTCCGGCTCCATCGTCAATGTATATTTATCTTTCGCTCGCTCATAAGTCAGATGATATTCCTCACTCAGATGAGTCAGGCGGTTTTCTAGTTCGACATCCAATCGATTCATCCGTACCTCTTCTTGATGGATTCCATCGGTCATTTGCGTATGGATGCGCTTCATCTCTTTCAATTCAAGTTCATGCTTTTCAGTTTCTTCCTGCCTGGTGACCCGTTCTTTTCGTCTGTCACTGATAAGACGGATCGTTGCATCCTTATCCTTACGATGCTGGATGATCTGTTCATCAAGCGCTTCTTCATCAGCTGTACTTGTATTGACAGCCTCTTCCAACAACCAGAATTCTTCTTCAGCTTCATTCAAGAGCTTCGTTGTCTCTTTCAAATCTTGTTCCAGTCGCTGGACTGTATTCCTGGAATGAGCATATTGCTCTTCCGCTTGTGCTTGCTGGACTTTCAAGGAAGTGATCGCCTCTTTTAGCTCTTCCTTCGTCGTTTGTTGATTATTCTTCTGGTTTGTTAAACGATCTACTTCAGATTCCAGCTCTTTCGCCTTTATTTCAGAGGAACGTAACGACTCTTTAAGATTCGAAATCCTTTCCTCCGTCCCTTTACGCTCGGATACATAAGAACCCTTTTCTCGATCATATAAGGAAAGGTGTTCATCGATATTCTTGCTTTCCAGTTCGATTTCACGAAGCTCACCTTTAAGCTGTTGCTCCTGGAGCCTTAACTGCTCACCCTTCCCTCTGAGATCATCCAAATGCTCTTTGTGCGCTTGGAATTCCTTTTTCCGATTCTTCACATCGGTTTCAAGCTGCTCAGTCTGAACCTCCATGGAAGAAAGTTTTTCAGTAATGGTCTCCAATTCTCGCTGCCGGGATAAGAGTGGACTGTTCTTCTGTTTATTACTTCCACCAGACATGGACCCGCCAGGATTAACGACATCGCCTTCAATCGTGACGATCCGGAAACGGTGCTTCAGCATTCTCGCGAGCGCATTAGCCCCTTCCAGGTCTTTGGCGATGATGACATTACCTAATAGGTTCTCAAGAATGTTGCGATGCTTTTCCTCAAAGCTGACAAGATTGGAAGCAACACCGATAAAGGATGGATGGGACGAGATTTTCTCTTCCTCTTGATACGGTAATTTACGACCCTTAATGACGGACATCGGTAAGAAGGTCGCTCTACCAAGACGTTTTTGTTTAAGGAATGCAATCGCGGTCCGAGCATTTTCCTCCGTATGGACCACGATGTTCTGGGCTGCGCCACCAAGTGCTGTTTCCATTGCGGTTTCATGTTCTTTCGATACCGTAATAAGTTCAGCAACAGCACCTTCTATGCCCTCGAGGCGTTTACCCCGCTCCTTCAAAATTTCACGGACGCCATGGAAGAACCCACTGTAATCCTCTTGCATCTCTTCAAGCATCTCTTTTTTTGAACGGAACTGTTGTATGAACTGATAGGCTTTATAAAGCTTTGATTCCTGTTCAGACAAGGCTTTTTCTTCATGCTCAATCTTCTTCTTTTGCTTCATGAACCCTTCCATCTGAACTTGAAGGTTTTTTTGGACTTCTTTCAGTCGATTTGTAAGTTCTTCCTTCTTTTCAGCAACCCTTTTCCGCTCCTGAAGATATTGTTCATTCCGTTCATCAAGCTTACTTGATTTATTGGACTGCTGGTCCAACTGTTCGGTTAAATAACGGATTTCATTCTTTATCGACGTTTGTTCATTGAGACAATCGAAATAGTCACTTTTCAATTGTTCTAGCTCTTCCTCAATGTTACGATCCATCAGTTCAAGCTGTTCTTCTTCTTTTTTCAATTGCGACTTGAGCTGTTGCAAACTCTTTCCGTATTCATCAAGCAAGGCTTGTTCCTTAGTCAACTGCTCTTCAACATACTTTTTCTTCTCTTTATACTGAGCTATGTTTTTAGTCAGCTGTTCTTTATTTTGATGGTAATTCTTCTTCCGCTCCCGCATGACTTCACGTTTACCTTCATGCTTTTCGAGCTCTTCACTCACATTCAAGAGGACATCCTGAAGCTCATCAATCGACTCATCTAATGCAGAAAGCTCATCTCTCACCTTTTCAATGGTAGATTCCTTTTCTTGCAGGTCAGCCTCGATTTTCTTTTCTTCATTTTTCAGACGTTCGATTTCTTCTGACTTTGCTTCCCACTTCTTATGTAGGTCTTCGATCTCATGGACGATCAGGGCTGATTCAATGACTTCAAGTTCACTCTTCTTATCCAAGTAATCCCTTGCAATAGATGCTTGCATTTTCAAAGGTTCGACTTGATCTTCGAGCTCATAAAGGATATCTTCGACCCTGTTCAGGTTTTCTTCTGTTTCCTTGAGCTTTTGCTGGGCTTTTATCTTTCTCGTCTTGTATTTCAGGACACCAGCCGCTTCTTCAAAAATTCTCCGTCGGTCTTCAGGCTTACTGCTAAGCACTTCTTCGACTTTCCCTTGTCCAATAATCGAATAGGCCTCTCTGCCCAAACCAGAATCCATGAACAAATCGATGATGTCTTTTAGCCTGCATTGTTGTTTATTGATCAGGTATTCACTGTCACCTGACCTGTACACTCTCCTGGTAATACTGATTTCATTATATTCAATTGGAATATGTTGGTCCTCGTTATCCAATGTTAATGTCACTTCGGCTACATTCAACGGTTTCCGTGTGTCACTCCCTGCAAAGATGATGTCCTCCATCTTCGCTCCTCGGAGTGATTTTGCTGATTGCTCGCCAAGCACCCAACGAACGGCATCTGATATATTACTTTTTCCACTACCGTTCGGTCCGACGACAGCTGTAACACCCGGGACAAATTCGATGCCGATCCGTTCAGCAAATGACTTGAACCCAACGACATCCAGTCTTTTGAGGAACATGGTGAATCCCCCTTCATTAATTTCAAACAAAAAGATGCATTCTGAATCGAACAGCTGAAAAAAGTCGCTTTTCTTCCAGAACACATACTCATATAGTTTACCATAAAGAGAGAGGCTGAAGAAGAACTGATGACAATTTCCGCAACCTCGTCCATTCATGCTACAATGAAAATGATCATGGATTAGAAGAAAGGATGGTTCGGTGAATTTAAGTGTTAAAAGTCACGAAAACATGGCTTACATGCTCGAACAAATGCAAAAACAAATGCAAGTTGTCAATACAGGTGTGATGCGACCGGAAGATTTCGACGTCAATCAGTACGAAGAATTGAAGGATCTATATGAGTTCGTCATGAAAAAAGACCATTTCAGCGTGAGTGAAACAGAAGGTATCATTCAAGAACTGAGTGAGTTACGTAAAAACAGCAAATAAGGATAGGGTCTGGTAAATAAAAAAGCGTCCGCCTGAAGCTTTTTAGAGCCAAAGTATAAAAAGGGGTTGCCTTGCCGAGATGCTTGTTCTAGTAATCTAGAACAGCTCTTCGGGGGCAACCCTTTTTCATCCATTCTTTTGTTCGTTCAGCTTTTGCAGTCCTTCACGAGCTGCTTGCTGCTCAGCTTCCTTTTTTGAACGTCCATGTCCAACACCTAGACGTTGTGCTCCTAAATATACTTCAGATGTAAACTCACGATTGTGAGCCGGACCAGTTTCCTGAACAATCCGATAATCCAATGTTCCTTGGTTTTCACGCTGGATGAATTCCTGCAATTGACTTTTGAAATCCATCACATGGGAAAAAGCACCTTCATTAATTTTAGGATATACGTATTTGACAAGGAATTGTTCAACGACTTCAAGCCCTTGATCAAGATACAGAGCACCGATGAAGGCTTCAAATACGTCGGCAAGTAATGCTGGTCGTGTGCGACCTCCGGTATTTTCTTCACCTTTGCCCAATAATACAAGATCTCCGAATTTCAATTGATGTGCAAATGTCACAAGAGATGGTTCACAAACGACGGCTGCACGTAATTTTGTCAATTCACCTTCGGACATGTTGTGATATTTCTTGTACAAGTATTGTGAAATCGTCAATTCCAATACTGCGTCTCCTAAAAATTCGAGGCGTTCATTATCGTCACTCGGACGTTTTCGATGCTCATTCACATACGATGAATGAGTAAAAGCTTGAAAAAGCAACTTTTCATTATTGAATCGTATTCCCAATTCCTTTTGGAAAGAATCGAACCGTAATGTCAATTCTTCCTTTGTAAAAGGTCTACGTTTTGTTCGTGAATATCTCTTTGATGATGTACGGTTGGACATAGTGACCTCCATAATCCCTTTCAATTGTTCATTAATTAGATAAAGGGCTGACCGGTAAGGGTCAACCCCGACAAACTATTGATGGCTGTTTATGTAATTTACTACATCGCCAACAGTAGCAATTTTTTCTGCATCTTCGTCAGAAATCTCCATGTCGAATTCATCTTCAAGCTCCATAACAAGCTCAACAACATCTAGAGAGTCTGCACCTAGATCTTCTTTAAAAAAAGATTCAAGCTTCACTTCTTCCTCATCAACCCCTAAACGGTCAACGATGATTTTCGTAATACGCTCTTGAACGTCTGCCATGTCCGTTCACCTCCTCTCAAATCATTATACGAGATGTACACCACTTCGTAAATTGTGATTGTTTTAATCTTTTAGGTTTTGTTGAATAGTCATATTGTTTCCTTTGAAATCAACAATAAATAATTAAATAGCTTTTAAGAAAAGTAACGATGAAATTCGACGTTTATCATCGGATACTTTTTAAACCTCATATTAAGTTACATCACCATGCCGCCGTCGACGTGTAGAGTCTGCCCCGTAATATAACTCGCCTCATCACTAGCAAGGAATCTAACGGCTGCTGCGATATCCTCAGGTCGTCCAAGTCTTGATAGAGGAATTTGCTTCAGCATTTCATCTTTTACGTCACCTTCAAGTGCGTCAGTCATATCGGTTTCAATGAAGCCTGGTGCAACAGCGTTGACGGTGATTCCTCGACTTGATAATTCTTTGGCTGTCGATTTCGTGAGTCCGATTACGCCTGCTTTTGCAGCAACATAGTTTGCCTGACCTGGATTACCCGATACACCTACAATAGAAGCGATATTGATGATGCGTCCAGAACGCTGCTTCATCATTTGACGAGTCACGGCTTTGGTGCAATTGAAGACACCCTTCAGATTCGTGTTGATTACCGCGTCCCATTCTTCTTCTTTCATCCTCATCAACAGATTATCACGAGTGATACCTGCGTTGTTTACAAGAATATCCAGTGAGCCGAACGTAGATATGACTTCTTTTATCATTGAAGTCACAGAGTCCATGCTAGCTACATCCGATTGGATCGCGAATGCCTTTCCTCCGTTCTCCTGGATTTCTTCGACAACTTTTCGGGCTTTCTCTTCACTTCCTGAGTAATTGACGGCGACTGAAGCCCCTTGACGGGCCAGTTCAAGTGCGATTGCACGACCGATTCCTCTTGAAGCCCCTGTTACTAAGGCAGTTTTACCAGTAAGCATTAAATCATACCTCCTTCAACTTTTCGACTGCTGCTTCCAACGATTCGGAATCAGATATCGAAATCGTCGTTGCACGACGGTGGACCTTCTTCACAAGACCTGTCAGTACTTTACCCGGTCCGATCTCGACGAATGTGTCCACACCTTCATCCAATAAATACCGTACCGTTTCTTCCCATCTGACAGGGGAATAAATTTGGTCTATCAATTTTGATTTGATATCTTCAGCATCCGTTACAGGTTTAGCAGTGACATTAGCGATGACAGGAATAGCTGCATCCGAGAACGTCAATTCATCCAGTACGTCACCCATCTTTTCTGCAGCGGGCTTCATGAGTTCTGAATGAAATGGACCACTAACTTGTAAAGGGATGACCCGCTTTGCGCCTTCTTCTTTCGCGATTTCAGAAGCTTTCTCGACGCCTTCCTTCGTACCTGATATGACAATTTGCCCCGGACAATTCAGGTTCGCCAATTGAACGGAATCCCCCTCCTCTGTCACACGGTTCGTAATGGTTTGAAGCGCATCAACTTCCATACCAAGTATTGCAGCCATCGCTCCCTTACCAGCGGGAACAGCTTCTTCCATGAACATCCCGCGTTTTCTTACCGCATAAACAGCATCTTCGAATGAAAGTGCTCCAGAAGCGACAAGTGCAGTGTATTCACCTAAACTGTGCCCTGCTGTATAATCCGGCTTGATGTCGTGTTTTCCCATCGCCTCTAAAATGGCGACACTCGTAGTCAATAATGCTGGTTGCGTATTCTCAGTTCTTGTCAGCTTGTCTTCCGGTCCATTCTTGATGATATCGGATAACGCATAACCGAGTCTTTCATCCGCTTTTTTGAACACCGCTTCAGATGATTCGTTCTTTTCCGCTAAATCCTGTCCCATTCCCACCTGCTGGGATCCTTGTCCAGGAAATAAAAATGCGATTTTACCCATTCATCCTTCATTCCCTTCCAGCCTTGAAGCTTTTTCAGTAATAATATCGACCATGTCATGTTCGACCATATGGCGTGCTTGGCGAATAGCATTCAAGATGGCAGTTGCATCCGAGGATCCGTGTGCTTTTATGACAGGAGCTCTTAAGCCGAATAAAGCGGCTCCCCCATACTCACTATAATCCAATTTTGCTTTCAGTGCCTTGAATTGTGGTTTCAAGACCGCTGCTGCCAATTTACTTTTCATTGAGCTCATCAATTGTTCCTTCAACATTGAAAAGATCGACATAGCTGTTCCTTCAATCGTTTTCAAGACAAGGTTTCCAGAGAAACCGTCGCAAACGACGACATCTGCAATGCCATCAAGAAGATCACGCGCTTCCACATTTCCGACAAAATGGATATGCTCGGATTCCTTTAGCATCGTGTAAGCTTTTTTGGAAAGCTCATTTCCTTTGCCTTCTTCAGTCCCGACGTTTAGCAGACCAACCCTTGGGCGATCGATGTTTCTTACCTTTTGACTGTAGACAGTCCCCATTAAGGCATATTGGAATAAGTGCTCTGCTTTGGCATCCATGTTCGAGCCGACATCCAATAATACAAACCCATTACCATCCATGGTAGGCAGTGTGGGTGATAGCGCAGGGCGGTCGATTCCCTTTATACGGCCGACATGAAGCAGTCCAGTCGTCATCAACGCACCGGTATTTCCAGCGGATATACACGCATCCGCTCTTCCTTCTTTCACTTCCACAGCTGAGAGGACCATGGAAGCATCCTTTTTCCTTCTTACAGCTCGGACTGGCTCGTCTTCACTCGTTATTTTTTCATTCGTATGTATGATCGAGATTCGATCGGAATCGGTCAAGTATTTATTGATTTCAGCTTCATCACCGACCAATACCACTTCTAATTCTTTATATTCCTGGACCACCTTCATTGCACCCAGTACGATTTGTTCGGGTGCATGGTCGCCTCCCATTGCATCAATTGCAATTTTCATTTTCCATTTACGTCCTTTCTGTGCTGCTTTTGTTCGAACGGAACATTGTAAAGACACCTTCAAAGACTTTTTCTTGCTCAACATAACTGGTGACCTGGACAATTGTGCGGTCTGACATGTGTTCTTTAACAGAAGCTTTTGCCACGACCCGTTCGCCTTCTTTCACCTGGCGGGTGAAATGAATGTTCGATTTTGCAGTTAAAGCGAGCTCATCATTGATGATGGCAACAGCTAGTGAGTTTGCCTGTGCAAATAAATGATGGCCCCTTGCAATGTTATGCCTGGAAAAAACATGCTCTTTCTTGATGTCCAAGATCGAAATTGCTGATTCATCAAGTTGCAGATCGATGATTTCACCGATTACATCTTCAATGGAGAGTGCTTTCACTTCATCCAATTGTTGTTGAGCTACATTCTTGATCCTTTCCCTTAATTCAGGTATGGAAAGTTCCAATCGATCGAGCCTGATCGTTTGGACACTGACGCCGAAACGATTGGCCAAGTCTTCATCTGTTATGAAAGGATTGATCAGGATCGTCTCTTTCAACAACTGCTGACGTTCCTTCTTATTTCTCTTCATTGCTTCACCATCTCTTACTCTTATGAGTAGGTACTAAAAGTAGTATATAATGATTAAAACCGATTTTCAAGGATTAGCCGCTAATCAAGCTCTTCCCAGTGTTCCACTTGACTCAACAGCCAAGTACGGAGAGAGGCATACGTATCCTCTTCCCAGAATGCAGCGGAATTGACCATTTTCGCAGCATCTTCTCTTGCCACTTCAAGTGCACGATAATCATGGACAAGATCGGCAACCTTAAATTCAGGCAGACCGCTTTGCTTTTTACCGAAAAAGTCCCCTGGTCCACGAAGTTCCAGATCTCGTTGTGAGAGTTCAAAACCATCATTTGTTTCAGTCATGATCTGCATGCGTTCTTTCCCGACATCTGTCTTAGGGTCAGCGATAAGAATGCAATAGGACTGGGCATCCCCACGACCTACCCTTCCTCTAAGCTGATGCAATTGAGAAAGACCGAAGCGTTCTGCATCATACACGACCATAACCGTGGCATTTGGAACGTTCACCCCTACCTCTACTACTGTCGTGGAAACAAGTATGTGAACTTCATTCTTACTGAAACGCGTCATCATGTCTTCCTTTTCCTCTACTGCAAGACGTCCGTGCATCAAACCTACATTGAAATTTGTGAAATACTGTTGCAGTTGCGCGTGGACATCGACGGCATTCTGGAAATCCATTTTGTCGGATTCTTCGATCAGTGGGCAAATCACATAAGCTTGCCTACCATTTCGAAGTTCCTTCTCAACAAATGCCAAAACGCGGTCCAACATATCATGTTTAGCCCAATACGTTTCAATCGGCTTGCGTCCTGCTGGCATTTCATCGATTGTCGACACATCCATATCACCAAATGCGGAAATGGCCAATGTACGAGGGATTGGGGTAGCCGTCATGAACAACACGTCAGGTGTAATCCCTTTCTGACGGAAAACCTTCCGTTGGTTCACACCGAAGCGATGTTGCTCATCTGTAATGACGAGTCCAAGGTTTTTGAATTGAACTTCCTCCTGGATGAGAGCGTGCGTACCGATCAAAATATCGACTTCACCCTCAACGACCCGCTGCAGGATTTCTGTTCGACGTTTTCCTTTGATGGAACTAGTAAGGAGTTCCACCTTAATCTCTAGCTTTTCAAACAAATCTTTCATCGATTCATAATGTTGCTCGGCAAGTATTTCAGTTGGTACCATCAAGGCAGATTGCATGCCAGCTGTAACGAGTGCAAACATACTGATGGCAGCGACGATCGTTTTTCCAGAACCGACATCCCCCTGGAGTAATCTGTTCATCCTGTATGGCGAACGAAGGTCGGTAAGGATTTCATCTGTAACCCTTTGTTGCGCTCCGGTCAATGGGAATGGGAGCGAATGGACGAAGGCTTGGATTTTTTCCTGATCAAGTGCACGCGATTTTCCATCTGTCTTTTCTTTTTCCTGCTTTCGCCACCATTGCATTTTTAACTGGAACATGAGGAGTTCTTCGTATACAAAGTATCTTCTCGCATGTTTTAAATGTTCGTGGCTTTGTGGAACATGGATCCACTGGACAGCCTGCTTCCGTTCTATTAATTTGTATTGTCTTCTGAGTTCCTCTGGCAAAATTTCCTCAATGTGCTGAACGTATTGATGTAAAGCCTGGTGGATGACATGCCTTACCCGCTTTACCGTCCAATCCCCTTTAACCGAGTAGACGGGTTCAATCGTTTCCTCACTTTCCTGATGGCTGAATGTAACGTGCTGTCCTGTAATCGTGAGACGATGTTGATCCCATTTCCCAGTAATCGTAACCGGCTGTCCGATCGTGAATTGCTTCTTCAAAAAGGCACGGTTGAAAAAGACAGCAGTCAATAAATATTTGCCAACCAGGACTTTTACCGTCAGCCTTGATTTCTTACGGCCATAATAGCGTAAAGAAGGTTCACTATGAACCTTCCCTTCTATCGTTGCTTTTTCGTCTTGCTTAAGCTCAGTTAAATCCTTCACCTGAAAATCTTCATATCGATAAGGAAAATACATAAGCAGATCTTCTATGGTGTGTATGTTCAAATCGGCGAGCTCTACCGCTCTAGCTTCACCGATCCCTTTTACATGAATAACAGGTTGATTCAAATCCATTATTTTTTCTTTAACGGCACTCCATATATTTTCGCTTCAAGCTCTCTTCCTGTCGGAGTTGCCGCTAACCCTCCTTGTGCAGTTTCCTTCAATGCTGTCGGCATCGACTCTCCGATCTTATACATCGCATCAATCACTTCATCACATGGTATACGGCTCGTAATGCCTGCTAAAGACATGTCCGCAGCTGTGATTGCGATGCTTGCACCTATTGCATTCCGTTTCACACATGGAACTTCAACAAGACCGGCTACAGGATCACAGACGAGTCCAAGCATGTTCTTCAATGCAATCGCCATCGCCTGTGCAGATTGTTCAGGTGTTCCCCCAGCCAATTCGACGATTGCGGCAGCTGCCATACCGGTAGCAGAACCCACTTCCGCTTGGCATCCACCAGCAGCACCTGAAATGGAAGCATTGTTGGCGACAACAAAACCGAATGCCCCTGATGTGAACAAGTATCGTACCATCTGTTCACGAGTTGGATTCAATTTGTCACGTAATGCAAATAAAGTTCCAGGGACCACGCCTGCAGAACCAGCTGTCGGTGTCGCACATATCGTCCCCATTGCCGCATTCACTTCATTCGTCGCCACAGCCTTACTCACTGCATCCAATACCGTCTTTCCAGCAAGGCTCTTTCCGCTTTCAATATATTTCTGCAAAAGGACTGCATCTCCGCCAGTCAAGCCCGAATGTGATCTGACACCTTCCTTGATCCCTCTTTCAACAGCTTGTTCCATGACATCAAGGTTTTTTTCCATAAGCTCTACGACGGTCTCCCGATCCCGCCCGGTCACTTCTATTTCTTGCAGGATCATTACTTCTGAAATCGGGATATCCTTTGAAACAGCTAATTCAACTAACTCACTGACATTTCGGAACATTCTGATTACCACCCTTCTCGTTAATCATGAATTCTCGTCGCTTTAATGATGTGAGGCAGCTTTTCGATTTCTACCAGCACTGAATCCTCAAGGTTCTGATCGACTTCAATCGTCATCAGTGCTTCGCTTCCTACGTCTTTCCTTCCGACCTCCATATGACCGATATTGATCTCGAGCTTCGCAAGGAGGTTCGCTACACCGGCAATCGCTCCGTATCGATCATTGTGAACAACAAGAAGCGCGGGATGGTTCCCTGACAATCGGAGTGCAAAACCGTTCAGTTCTGTGATTTCAATCTTTCCTCCTCCGATTGAAATTCCTACCACCTCAATTTCACCTTTTTCATCTCCCATTCGGATACGGGCAGTATTCGGGTGATCGGTTAAGGCATCCTCTTCTGTCATTTTCACCTTGATTTTCTCTTTTTTAGCGATTTTCAAAGATTCACTGATCCGTTCATCGAACGTATCAAAATCTAAAATCCCGCCTACAATCGCTACATCGGTCCCATGACCTTTATAGGTCTTGGCAAAGGAACCGTAAAATGAAATATGTACCCAATCCGGCTTACGGCCGAACAAGGATCGTGCGACTCGTCCAATTCGAGCAGCACCCGCCGTATGTGAACTTGAAGGACCAATCATAATGGGTCCGATGATATCGAATACGCTTTTGAACTTCATTCTGCATTCCTCCAGAATTAGCAGATAGTAATTTGTGTTTAACTTCCCCTAATACAGAATATTCCTACCTGATCGGTCCAATTGAAAGATCATGGTAGGAATATGAATGAGCGTTATTCAACAGAAATGATATAAGAGTAAATCGGTTGTTTACCTGGGTGAATTTCGACCTCAGCATCTGGATGACGTTCTGTAATCCAGTCTTCAAGCGCTTCAGCCTCTTGTTGATTCGCATCCTCACCATAAATGATCGTTACAATTTCATCATCTTCATCGATCATATCTGCCAAGAGGGCTTCAACTGCTTCTTTCTGGGTTTTCTTCGCGGTAACGATTTTGCCGTCAAAAATACCCATGAAATCATCTTTCTTAATTTCCACCCCATCAATAGAAGTGTCGCGTACTGCAAATGTAACTTGCCCTGACTTCACTTCTCCAGCAGCTTCAGACATGTTTTCCTGGTTGTCTTCCAATGAAGCGCTTGGGTTGAACGCCAGTAAGGCTGAAATACCTTGTGGTACGGTTTTCGTCTTAACGACAGCTACATCTTCATCAACAACGGATGAAGCTTGTTCTGCAGCCATAACAATGTTGCCGTTGTTCGGAAGAATGATCACTTTTTCAGCATGAGCTTCTTCAATTGCTTTCACGATGTCTTCCGTACTCGGATTCATCGTTTGTCCACCTGCAATCACGACTGTAGCACCCAGACTTTTGAATAATTCTTCAATACCTGAGCCCATTGAAACGGTAATGATACCGAAAGGCTTTTTCTTTTCAGGTGCTTTAACTTTCTCTTCAGGTTCATGCTTTTCACTCTCTAGAATCGCGGTGTGCTGTTCACGCATATTTTCAATCTTGATGTTGATCAGATCTCCATAAGATTGTGCTAGAGACAGCATATCGCCCGGCTTTTCCGTATGTATATGAACCTTGACAAGTTCTTCATCCGAAACGACGAGCAAAGAGTCTCCGTGCTCATTCAGCTCATTACGGAAGTCATCTTCAGAGAACGGGTTTTGATCCGTTTTGTCTTTTTTGAATTTCACCATGAATTCAGTACAGTATCCATAATGGATGTCTTCTGTTTTCATGTGCATTTGAGCTTTATGATGTTCTGCATTGACCAAATCATCCATTGATGGTCCAGAAATGCTGACCTCAGGTAAGTCCTTTCCTTCAAGAACAGCCAAGAAACCTTCATAAATCGTGACGAGTCCTTGTCCACCAGAATCGACTACGCCTACTTCCTTTAATACAGGTAATAAATCCGGCGTACGATCAAGTGATTCTTTTGCCTCTTTCAACGTTTGCTCCATCAATGAAACAAGGTCATCCGTCTTTTTGGCTGCCTTGGATGCTTTTTTGGCTGAATCCTTGGCAACGGTCAAGATCGTTCCTTCCACCGGTTTCATAACAGCTTTGTATGCCGTTTCCACACCAGCCTCCAATGCTTCTGCAAAGAGCTTGGTATCGACTTCATTCTTTCCAGTGAGCGCCTTAGAAAACCCTCTGAATAGCTGAGAAAGAATAACACCTGAGTTTCCTCTAGCCCCCATCAAGAGACCTTTAGAAAATGATGATGCAACTACACTTGCATCATCTGAATCCAGTCCTTTCACTTCTTTGACACCAGAAGTGATCGTCAAATTCATATTCGTACCGGTATCTCCATCTGGTACCGGAAACACATTAAGGGCATCAACCATTTTCACATTTTTGTTCAGGTTATCCGCCCCATAGATAAACATTTGGGAAAGCTTTTTCCCGCCTAACTTCTTCACTGTCACGAATTCTTCCTCCTCGTTACGGGTTCGTCACCCTCACGCCTTGAACAAAAATATTGACGGAATCAACTGATAATCCGAGCATTTGATCAAGCGTATACTTCACTTTTGTTTGAACATTGTGAGCTACTTCAGAAATCTTCGTTCCATAGCTGACGATGATATACATGTCTATGTGCACTTCATCTTCTTCTTGACGTACGACAATTCCACGACTGAAGTTGTCTCGCCCCAGAAGCTCTGTAATGCCATCTTTGATTTGCTTTTGAGATGCCATTCCGATGATACCATAACAGTCGATTGCTGCTCCACCTGCGATGGTAGCGATGACATCATTTGAGATATCGATTTCTCCATACTTGGTTTTCATTTCTATAGACATGTAGAATCCTCCCTTGGATTTAATGACCTATGACTAGTGTCATTTTACTATAATATCTAACATTTTAAAAGAAAATATCATGAAATGCATATTTATTGTCAAGTAAATAAACTTGATAAACCATGTTGCAATCTCACTTCTCTCATGCTAATATAGGATAGTATTTCATATGGAAATTAACATGCATTATTTCTCTTATTTGCAATAAAGGAGGTTCATTTACCATGGCTAGAAAATGTGTTGTTACTGGTAAGAAGACAAGCTTCGGAAACAAGCGTTCTCACGCGTTGAACACTACAAAACGTAAATGGGGAGCAAACGTACAAAAAGTCCGTATCCTTGTTGACGGTAAACCGAAACGAGTTTATGTATCTGCTCGTGCCTTGAAATCAGGTAAAGTAGAGCGCGTATAATTTTGTAATGTAAAAAATGAACCCAATTCCGGGTTCATTTTTCGTTTTAGGGACAGGAAGCACCGCTTCCTGTCCCTTATTTATTATTTTTGGGAATAATGAGGACGCATGAACTCTTCTTGCGTCCCCCATTTTCCGTTTTTCGCAATTTTGAGGACGCTTGGACCTTCCATGCGTCTTCATTCTTTCATCTCCCAAGATATCAGTAAACTTAACCACCTGGGCTCCTTTATCGATTTAGACAAAACAAAAAAGCACCCGTTTGGTGCTTTTCTGTTACCCTTTCTTAAAGGACCCCAAGATCGCTCTAACGAATCCTCCTAAAAACTTCGGCAGCTTGATGGTATAAAATTTCATGATTCCGCCTCCTCCAACGTTAGTTTCCGCCTGTAAACTTCTCGGAAAAATAACATTCTATTTAAGTATATTCGTCTACTCAAAAATAGTACCCGGAGTTTTGTGAAATTCCCTCAGTCGTTGCTTCTTACCACCATAATTATGCCGCCGCTGAACGAATAAGTACCTTTTTTTGTTACAAGCTCATTTGAGATACACAATGTGGACCCCCATTTCATATCCGCTTCTTCGAGGGAATATTTGAATCCAGAAAGTGTAATACCCGTGACGTGTTCAGAAAATGGGAGGAATGAAACATAAGGAAAATGATCATCCCTCCAGATGGAATAGGATCCTGGCATTTTTAGAAAGATCCGGTTGTTCCGATCGATCACTTCCATATGGACTCCGTTGTCAAAACCTTTCGTCAACAGTTGAATATTCACGATTCCGTGGTCAAGCCTTCCTCCTGTAGCACCGTAGAGGTATACGGATCTGGGTTTCTGCTCAAGGGCCCAATCAATAGCGAGTTCAAGATCGGTTTTATCCTTTTCTTTTTCAAACGTATGCAAATGAATTCCTGCGTGCTCGATCCTTTCAAGCTCCTTCTCCGAAATGGAATCAAAATCTCCGAAACCAGCATCAGGCGTAATACCACGATCAAGAAGATAGATCACCCCTGCATCGACTCCAACGAACCTTACGCTTCCATCATCTAAGAAGTGATCCGGCACTAACGTTTCCGGACCACCTGATACAATCAGCACTTTCATCTCAACGTTCACCATGGATGAGCTTCGGAGCTGCCTGCGTCAATAGTATGAGTAAAACAACAGTCAAGATGAATGTAGGTCCAATGTAAGAAATGTTATACACAAATGAATAAGTGAATATGTCAGAACCTTCTGGTGCAGCATCCTTGAAAAACGCCACTCCAGAGATGACATGACTCGTCAGTCGCAGAAGGCTTCCAATGAACGTACCGATCAGAATGAAAGCAATTCTCTTTGTGAAGGAATCATTCCAATGTGGGCGTGTCAAACCTGCTAAGCCGACGACCATGAACGCGATAGGATAATCAAGCAGAACTTGTAGGAAATAGTAGATATAAGGATTGATCAATAATTGCAGCAAACCAATCATCAAACCTGTCAGTACCCCTGCGAACAAACCTCTTCGATATGCCATGATAAAGATCGGGACCATCTCCAAGGATACAGATCCTCCAAAGGCCCAAGGACCGCTGAATTTGATAAAGCCTAAAATTATACCGAGTGCAGACATGATTGCAACCTCTGCAATCATCAAGTTACGGTTTCTCATGTAAATCCTCCCCTTCATTGCGCGAATACGCTGTACAATAACTTTTTCTCTGGATTTTTTAACCTTATTCGTTAAAAGATATGAGTCTTCACACACAAAAAAGCAACTGCACCGAGGTACAGTTGCTTTCTATCTATGATTCCATCCAAAGACAA
Organism: Pseudalkalibacillus sp. SCS-8; assembly: GCF_040126055.1. Classification (NCBI taxonomy): domain Bacteria; kingdom Bacillati; phylum Bacillota; class Bacilli; order Caryophanales; family Fictibacillaceae; genus Pseudalkalibacillus; species Pseudalkalibacillus nanhaiensis. The sequence goes on along the minus strand of NZ_CP143541.1, from coordinate 1,557,164 downwards.
TGCAAGTCAACTTCCCTCCGCAGGTATCATCCTGTTCAGGTCATCAGGGTCTGAAGCACTTACTTCACTCTCAATCTCTGATTTTGGAGATTCCCCTAGTTGTATCATTCTTATTCATTTGTTGTCCTTCATTATACACCACGGATGGCTTCGATTGCATCCTTCCTGTTCTTCTGTTTGTAAATTGCAGAACCGGCGACAAGAACATTAGCACCATATTCTCTGCACAGCTTTGCCGTTTCAGGATTTACACCGCCATCAACCTCAATATCCATGTCTAAGCCTTTTTCATTACATAGGTCAGCGACGTGCTTTATTTTAGGAAGCACGTTTGAAATAAAGGATTGACCACCGAAACCAGGGTTGACCGTCATAAGTAAAACAAGGTCCAGATCCTCGATGACATGTTCGATCATGTTAACCGGGGTATGTGGATTTAATACAACTCCTGCTTTTACGCCATGCTCTTTGATTAAATGGATCGTCCGATGTAAATGGGGACATGCCTCTGCATGGACGGAAATGATATCAGCCCCTGCTTTCGCAAATTGAGGAATATAGCGGTCCGGATTTTCAATCATCAAATGGACATCTAATGGCAGCTCAGTAACGGGTCTGATGGCTTCTACGATAAGCGGACCGATTGTAATGTTTGGCACAAAATGGCCGTCCATGACATCGACATGGATATAATCAGCGCCGCCCTGTTCTACATCTTTAATTTCCTCACCTAAGCGGGAAAAGTCCGCAGATAGGATGGAAGGTGCTATCTTCGTCATGTCTAATACCTCCGTTGTTTTTTATCTTTCAGTTCTTGAAGGAATTGCTCATAATGATCGTATCTGAATTGTGCAATCTCGCCCGCATCAAGCGCAGCTTTCACGGCACACTTCGGCTCAGAGGTATGCGTGCATCCTCTGAATTTACATTCTGGACGTCGATCACGCATCTCAGGAAAGAAGATGGAAAGATCCTCAGGCTCCATGTCTCCGAATTCAAGTGAACTGAATCCCGGTGTATCCGCGACAAGTCCCTTACCGAATGGAATCAATTCGACGTGCCGTGTCGTATGCTTACCACGACCTAGATGGGATGAAATCTCGTTTGTTTCAAGATTTAGATTCGGGTTCAACGTATTCAATAATGTGGATTTCCCTACGCCAGACTGTCCTGCGATGACCGTCACCTTATCTTCGAATACATCACGGACCTCTTCAAGACCCATTTCATCAATGGATGATGTCATGATGACCTGATAACCGATTTTACGATAAACCGCCAATTCCTGTTGGATTTTTTCGTCATCCTCAAGCAAATCGAATTTACTCACACAAATGACAGGAAGGATCTCGTTGGCTTCGATATGCACTAAGAACCGATCCAAAAGAAGCGTATTGAAGGCAGGTTTACGAGCCGAAAAGATGATTAGGGCTTGGTCTACATTGGCAATAGGTGGTCTGATCAATTCGTTCTTCCGCTCGAAAAGTTCCAAGACGTAACCATCCGTCGGGTTCGTCGATTCAAACTCCACTTCATCTCCAACCAGGGGGGTCAATTTCCGCTTTCGGAAATTCCCCCTCCCTCGGCATTGATAAACTTCCCCTTCACTTTTCACATAATAATAACCGCTCAACGCTTTAATAATCGTTCCTTTTGGCATGCAGTCCATCTACTCTCCATTCATGAATTTTTTCGCTTCTTCATAGGTAAAGGTTTCACTGATGTATTCTGTGTCATCTACAAGAACTTGATACTTTCCTTCGCCGTTATAAGCAATCGTCAATGGAATTTCAAACATCGTCGTTTCGGTAATCGTCTCATCTCTTATTGTTTTCTCTCCATTAACATCCGTAGTGATGATCCGGACCCTTCGTTCCTGTTTCTTGTTCTGATCTTTAGTATCTTTATCTTCTTTTTTATCATCTTTTTTCTGTTCTTCTGGAATTTCCACCTCGACAAGATCTTTCATCGTAATCGGATCAGGTACACCCTTGGACACGGTTACGGTTATTTCATCACCTGAGCGCACAGACTCACCTGCTTTTGGATCTGTCCGGATGATGCTGCCTTCCTCTATGTCTTCGGAGTATTCCCGTTCGCTTGCCTCTTTAATGGTCAATCCATTCTCTTTCGCATAATCCTTCGCTTCATCAAGGGTCTTTCCTGTAAGATCAGCAAGATCAAAAGGTGGCGGCCCACTGCTTACATACAAAATCAAGACTTCTTGACCTGGTATGACCATCTCTCCAGCTTCTGGGAACTGGTCGATGATGACTCCTTCTTCGACTTCTTCATCAATTCTTTTAGTCGTCTCTACGCTTTTGTACAGATCATTGACGTTGGTCCTTCTCACGTCGTCTTCTTCCTGCCCGACATAATCTTCAACTTCGAATTTCTCCGGACCCGTGCTGACGATCAATTTCACCTTGGAATTTTCTTTTACAGCTATACCCGCCGCAGGTGATTGCCGTATGACATTACCTTCCTTCACATCAGCACTAGGCTGTTCTTCTTTTTCCGGTTCAAGACCAGCCTCCTTGATCTTTTCATACGCTTCTATGTAAGGCATATTGATGACATCTGGAACCGGGACATCCTCAGTCTGTAAAATTTCAGGCCATATGGTGAGTGCTGCAACCCCTGCGATGCCAGTCAAAAGAAAAATCGCCAACAGGATGACAAGCCAATTCTTTTTCTTCTTTTTCTTTTCTTTAGGCGGGTCTTCTTTCTCCTCATTTTTCAAAGGAGGGGCAGCTTTCACCTGTTCATGTGAACTGCCGATCGGTGTAAGGACTTTTGTCGCCTCTTCGTCATCCTCGATTTCAAACTTTGGTTCATTCGCCCGATCAAATACCGTTTCTAATTGTTCTTGGAATTCTTGTACACTATCAAATCGTTTAGCCGGATCCTTCGCCAATGCTTTCAAAATGACATTCTCTAAGCTTTGTGGAATATCCGAATTGAATAGTTTGGGATCTGGAAACTGCTCTTGCAGATGCTTTAACGCGACTGAAACCGCGGATTCTCCTGAAAACGGCAGTCTGCCAGTCACCATCTCATAGAGAACGACGCCCATTGAATAGATATCCGACTTGTTGTTGGCGATTCCACCCCTAGCTTGTTCAGGAGAAAAATAATGGACGCTGCCGAGAACCGAGTTCGTATGGGTAATCGTAGCTGACGTGGCTGCAAGTGCAATTCCGAAATCCGTTACTTTGGCATTCCCTTTCCTATCTATTAAAATATTATGTGGCTTAATGTCTCTATGAACAATATGGTGTTCGTGTGCGTGAGCAATGGCCGAGGAAATCTGTTTCATGATTTCGATTGATTCAGTCGGTGAAAGCGGACCTTTCTCCCGGATGATCTGCTTCAGCGTTTTTCCTTCGACGTATTCCATCACAATGAAATAGAGTTGATCTTCCTCCCCAACATCGACGATATTGACGATGTTCGGGTGGTTCAGACTGGTTGCAGACTCCGCTTCCCGCCGAAACCTTCTGATGAAATCATCATCGGTGGAGTATTCAGAGCGCAGAACTTTTACAGCAACGATTCGATCAAGGATCAAATCCTCTGCTTTATACACGACAGCCATTCCACCATCACCAATGATCTCAAGGATTTTATAGCGATCACTGATTCTTCTGCCGATCATGTCAGAGCACCCTCTTCAGTCTCAACATCATTATAGACCAGGATCAATGTAATATTATCTTCTCCTCCTGCTTCATTTGCCATCGTGATCAAACGGGCCACTTTATCCTCAAGAGAAACGTCTTGATTAATGACTTTAACGAATGACTCTGCGGTCACTTTATTTGAAAGACCGTCTGAGCAAAGGAGGATATACTCTCCTTTTTCCCACGTGTATTTGAGGTTATCGATTTCGACCTTAGGGTCAGTCCCGAGTGCTCTTAGAACAACATGCTTCCTTGGATGATATTCTGCTTCTTCACTCGTGATCTGTCCTGATTTTACGAGTTCATTCACTAACGTGTGATCATCTGTAAGCTGCTCGATTGAATTTTGGGTGACTTTATAGCAACGACTATCCCCGACATGACCTATATGTATCTCATCCTCGGTTGCCCGTAGTAAGACAATTGTCGTACCCATTCCATAGCAATCCGGATGATCTTGCGCATATGTGAAAATGTCTTGATTAGCGTCTTCAATCAACGAATGGATTATCCCTTTTGTATCTTCATGATCATTTATGTATGTATCTAGATGTTCCTTTACATAATTCACGGCCATTTGGCTGGCTACATCTCCTGCTTTATGTCCGCCCATACCATCGGCTACTACGGCAAAAACATCCGAGGCAGAGATCGGAATCACTGCCCCGCTGTCTTCGTTCAAGGATCTTACTTTCCCCTGATCTGTCTGAAAGAATGCCTTCAACAAACTTCCTCACCTCATTTTTACTTCGTTTCGTCTTTACGCTCTTTAGCACGAAGCTGTCCACAAGCTGCATCGATATCATGCCCTTGCTCTCTACGGATCGTCACATTTACGCCACGCTCACGTAGGGTACGCTCGAATTCAAAGATTTGATTTCTCGGAGTACGAACGTAATCTCTTTCTGGTACATAGTTTACAGGTATCAAATTGACGTGGCACTTGATATCTTTTATCAAGTCAGCAAGTAATTCTGCATGTTCAACTTGATCGTTGACCCCTCCGAACAATCCGTACTCAAATGTAACCCTGCGGCCTGTTTTGCGAATGTAATAACGGATTGAATCCATCAGGTCATCTAATGGATACATTCTGTTTACAGGCATGAGACGACTTCGGATTTCCGTCGTTGGAGCATGTAGTGAGATCGCAAAATTGATCTGCATCCCTTCATCAGCGAAATCATAAATTTTCGGAACGACGCCGCTAGTCGAGATTGTGATATGACGAGCTCCAATATTCAAACCTTCATCATGATTGATGGTACGAAGGAAGGACATCAGTCCATCATAATTGTCGAACGGCTCACCAATCCCCATGACGACGACTGAACTGACACGTTCATCCGTTTCATCCATTGCTCGTTGTACTTCTAATACTTGAGCAACGATTTCACCGGCTTTCAGGTTTCTTTTCAGTCCCCCCAAGGTAGACGCACAGAATGTACAACCTAATCGGCACCCCACCTGTGTCGTAACACAGACACTATTTCCGTATTCATGTCTCATCAGTACGGTTTCAATCGAGTAGCCGTCCTCAAGTTCGAATAGGAATTTAATCGTACCGTCCTTGGACTCTTGTTTGATAAGGGTCTTCAGAGGTGTAATGACGAATTCATTTTCAAGCTTTTCTCGAAAATCCTTTGAAAGGTTCGTCATTTCCGAGAAAGAAGATTCCCGTTTTTTGTAGAGCCATTCAAAAATTTGTTTTGCACGGAAAGAAGGCTCCCCTTCTTTCTTCAACCAATCCTTCAATTCCTCATACTCCAGTGAGAAGATGGATGTTTTAATATCGGGATTGGTTTGTTTTTCTGTTAACGGTTTTAACATTTTCCATCACCGCCTTTTTCTAAGCCTTTTTACGTAAGCACGCAATGTAAAAACCATCACTTTCAAAATATTGAGGGAGGATTTGCAATTCTCCACCATTGCCTGAAATGTAAGGATGTACGGACTCAGGCATCCGTTCTTTAAACGATTGATCCCAATCAAAACCAGGATGTGATTGTAAAAATCGAGCGATCTGATAGTGATTCTCTTCTTCCTCTATTGTACAGGTACTATAGACCAATAATCCACCAGGTTTTACAAGACGAGCGACAGACTCGAGAAGTTCGAATTGAACCTTCTGTATACGCTTGATATCCTCCTCTGTTTTCGCCCATTTGATATCAGGTTTTCTTCGAATAACACCGAACCCTGTGCAAGGTGCGTCCAGCAAGATTCGATCGAACGTTTCAGCTTGAAATAGATTGGCAGCCTTTCTTGTATCCATTGCAATCGTCTGGACATTATCCAATCCGAGACGTCCGACTTGATCATCAATCAACTTCACTTTATGGTCGTGAAGATCGATCGCAGTCACTTCACCTTGATTCTGCATTCGTTCTGCCAAATGTGTCGTCTTTCCACCAGGAGCTGCACAAGCATCCAGTACACGATCGTCTTTTTGAGGATCAACTGCATAGCCAACAAGCATCGAACTTTCATCCTGGATCGTCAGCACTCCTGCTTGATAGGCATTTGTTTGAGGCAGATTTCCAGACAATACTTTGATTCCATCTGGACAAAGTTCACTTTTTTGAGCTTCAACAGATTCTTCCTTAAGCTTCTTCAAGGATTCGTCAACTGACGTCTTATTCGTGTTCACTCGAGCTGTTACAGAAGGTGGGAGATTATTGACTGTACACATATCGATTGTTTTTAATTCGCCTAATTGTTGAATCCATCGTTTTAACAACCATTCAGGATGACTATGCTCAATCGATAATTGTAACGTTTTTTCCTTGATTGATGCAAGGGGTTGTACACCTTTTCGTTGAATATTCCGTAATACGCCGTTCACAAACCCGGATATTCCTTTGTGACCTTTTTTCTTGGCAATTGAAACGGCTTCATTAAGGATAGCATGATCCGGCACCCTGTCCAGGTAAAGCATCTGGTAGACGGATAATCTGAGAAGGACGACGACCCAATCATCAAGCTTGGATAAAGGCTTCTTAATGAATGGCTTCAGGTAGAAGTCTAACGTGTTCTTTCGTTGGACAGTCCCATAGACAATTTCCGTCAATAACCCCGAATCCTTTGGGGTAAACCCATTTTTTCGGATGGCTGTATTGAGCAAAAGATTACTATATGCTTGGGACCGTTCAATTTTGACAAGTAGGTCTGTGGCAACTTCACGTACATTCCCCACTATTGTTCACCAAGCTTCATATCTGTACTTAAATTTGCTCCCGCCACATATTGGGAAACGTCCATACGTTTCTTTCCGGAAGGCTGTAACTCAGTAATCCGGATCGCGGTTTCGTTTCCTGTAGCAACGGTGATCCCCTGTTTATCAATCTGTAGCAACTGACCTGGATCTCCTTGTTCCGGTGCGTTTACCTTCTCTCCCCACCAGACTTTCAACGGTTTTCCGTTCAGGAAGGTATAAGCGACAGGCCATGGATGTAATCCTCTAATTTGGTTATAGATCGTTTCGCCATCCTTCGTCCAATCGATCTTTTCCATTTCCCTCGAGATATTTGGAGCGTATGTGACCAATTCCTCATCTTGTTTGATTGGTTCAATCTCTCCTTTAATCAGCCTCGGAAGTGTTTCACTAAGCAGCTCTGCACCTGCTTCACTGAGCTTATCATGGAGCGTTCCGACATGGTCCGTTTCTTCTATAGGGACACGAACTTGACTTAGCATATCTCCTGCATCAAGCTTCTCGACCATATACATGATCGTGACTCCAGACTCCTTCTTTCCATCCACAATCGCCTTATGGATCGGCGCTCCTCCTCTGTATTCAGGAAGTAGTGAGGCATGGACGTTGACACAGCCATGCTTCGGGTGATCCAGAAGCTGCTTCGGTAAAATTTGGCCGTAGGCAGCCGTCACGATTAGATCCGGCTCATAAGCCAGAATGTCTTCAAATTCGGTTCGGACCTTTTTCGGTTGGAGGACAGGAATTTCATGTCTGAGCGCTTCCCGTTTAACAGGCGGCGGTGTAATCACTTTTTTCCGTCCAACTGGTTTATCCGGTTGTGTCACCACAGCTGCAACTTCATAACCGTCCTGTATGATTCTTTGAAGGACAGGTACTGAAAAATCGGGTGTACCCATAAATACGATTTTCATTTTCATTCACCTAATTTCATATAGCCTTTTAAAGTATCGTTTGAGGATGCATATCAATACTGATTTGCAGTTGATTCTGCTGCATCCTTTTTTGATAATGGGATACAATTTCATTCAAAGTGGATTTTAAATTTGGTTCATTTTTGTATTTTATCACGCATTGATAGCGATATCTATCTTTCACCCGCGGGATCGGAGAGGCTACAGGTCCAAGTATGACCGCCTGGGAACTCAGCGTCCCCCTTAAACGTTCGGAAATCTTTTCTGTAACATCGACGACCTGCATCAGTTCTTCATGTGAAACGGTGACAAGTGCCAGAAAATAAAAGGGAGGATATTCGTGTAATTTCCTCACTTGCATTTCTTGATTGTAAAAGGTGATGAAGTCATGCTGCTTAGCAAGCTGAACACTATAATGTTCCGGTGTATAGGTTTGGATGACGACTTCTCCTGAAAGGTGGTGACGCCCTGCCCTCCCGCTCACCTGTGTCAAAAGCTGAAACGTCCGTTCAGAAGCTCGGAAATCAGGCAAGTGGAGCATTGCGTCTGCCGCCAATACACCGACTAGTGTGACATTTGGAAAGTCAAGTCCTTTCGCAATCATCTGGGTTCCAAGCAGAATATCCGCTTTCTTCTCGGCAAATCGATTCAAAAGCTTTTCATGCATGCCTTTTCTGCTTGTCGTATCGACATCCATTCTAATCACTGACGCTTCCGGCATTAATCGATTAAGTTCTTCTTCAACCTTTTGCGTGCCCGTTCCGAAAAATCGAATATGCTCTGATTGACATTGCGGACAGAGGGTTGGTTGTTTCTCCTCAAAACCACAATAGTGGCACTTCACTGTATTTGATCGTTTATGAAAAGTAAGTGAAATATCACAATGGGGACACTGAGCGACATACCCGCAATCTCTGCAATTGACAAAGGTGGAATACCCCCTTCTGTTAAGAAGAAGGACACTTTGCTCCCCTTTTTCAATCCTGTCCTTCAGACGGTCGAATAATGCTGCAGAAAACAAAGAGCGATTTCCTGCTCGAAGCTCTTCTCTCATATCGACAATTTCAGAAGTCGGTAACTCCCTTTTGTTCACCCGTTCCTCCAAGGTACATAGGGTATATACGCCTTTTTGGGCACGGGCGTATGTTTCAAGAGTAGGCGTTGCACTTCCTAGTACCACTGGGCAGTTATGATAGATTCCTCTCTGTATCGCGATATCTCTCGCATGATACCTCGGGTTTTCTTCTTGCTTGTAACTGGATTCATGCTCTTCGTCGATAATGATGATTCCGATATCCGTAAATGGCGCGAAAATTGCTGAACGTGCTCCAACAACAACCTTTGCTTCTTTTCTTTGGATCTTACGCCACTCATCGTATTTTTCTCCGACCGATAATCCGCTATGAAGGACGGCGACTTCTGAGCCGAACCTTCCTTTGAACCTGTGAACCATTTGCGGGGTCAATGAAATTTCAGGAACAAGCATGATTGCAGCTTTTCCACGTGAGATGACTTCCTCGATCGATTGCAAATAGATTTCCGTTTTCCCGCTCCCCGTCACACCATGGAGCAGAAAGGTTTCATGCTTTCCATCCTTGATGTCTTGAAGGATCGGGGATATCGCCTTTTTTTGTTCTTCTGTCAAAGTTAAAGGATACGTCCGTTCGAATTGACGGTCTTTATAGGGATCACGATAGATTTCTTCTTCACTCTCTGATAAAAGCCCTTTATCAATCAAGCTTTTAATTGTAGCTCGTGAAGAGCCTGATTTTTCAACCAGATCCTTCGTCAAAATCTTATCGACCTTGTTATTGATGATGTATTCCAAAACAGTGGCTTGTTTAGGTGCCTTCTTCAAGAGATCATCTCGGACTTTTTCCAATGTATGTACCGGTTCGACAGGCTTGACGACCTTTTGCTTTTTCTTATTTCCTTTTGATCGGATCTCATACCGGACTTCGATTTCCCCTTTTCGTATCGCATCCTGCACGATCCTTGCACGATCTTTTCCTAATTCCAATACCTCTGACCAGAGCATGCCATCCGTTGAATGAAGTAGTGCTTGAATATCATCAGGGAATTTTGAAAGCTCCGTCGTTTCGGTCGTTTCCAAACGTTTCGTATAATTCATTTTCATCGCGGCAGGTAACATCGACTGATAGGCAGAATGAAGAAAGCATAGCGTGTTCTCGGCAATCCATTCACCAAGCTCGATCAATTCCTTATTAATGACAGGCGATGGATCGACGATATCTTCAATTGGTTTCAACCGTTTCAATTCAGACGTATCTGTCAATCGAACGACGAACCCCGTCAGCTTTCTAGGACCGAATGGGACGATTACTCGCATGCCTACCGTTATGACATCGACTAATCCATCTGGAATCCGATAATCGAAGATTTTGTCTGTTCCCAAGGCAGGAACATCGACAATCACTCCTGCAATCATCCTTCATCTGATCCTTTCATATAACGTGCGCTTTCTCTCAGTACGATTTCGGCCACCTCTTTCTTCGACAGTAATGAGCTTTCATACTCATGTCCATCTCTTCCGAAGATGTGAACCTGGTTTGTATCCCCTTCAAATCCAGAACCGGTTTGGGCCACATTATTCGCAACGATCATATCAAGATTCTTCTTCTCTAGTTTCCCTTTGGCATAGCGGGTAACGTCATCGGTTTCTGCAGCAAAACCTACAAGGACTTGATGTTCCTTCTGTTTTCCTAATTCAAGTAGGATATCCTTTGTCCGATCCATGTCTATTGAGAGGTTGCCATCCTGTTTTTTCATTTTAGAATCGTACGTCACTTTAGGACGATAATCGGCAACAGCTGCTGATTTGATGACAAGGTCAGCTCTGTTATAACGTTCCATGACCTCTTTGTACATCTCTTCTGCTGATTCTACTTGTATGAAATCGACACCATAAGGAGCGTTCAGATTCGTCGGACCACTTATCAAGGTCACATCCGCTCCTTGTTCATAGGCTTTTTCAGCTAAAGCATATCCCATCTTGCCAGACGAACGATTCGTGAAGAAACGGACGGGATCCACATATTCTCTCGTGGGTCCTGCTGTAATGAGAACATGCTTTCCTTTTAACGGTTTGTAGGACTGTTCTTTAAAGAAGTGATGAATCGATTCCAGAATTTCTTCAGGTTCTGCCAATCTTCCCTTCCCGACATATCCACAAGCTAACAACCCTTCTCCTGGCTCAATAAATCTGCAGCCATATTTCGCTAGTCGCTCCATGTTGGCATATACGGCAGGGTGTTCATACATATGGACATTCATCGCAGGTGCAATCATCACAGGAGCGGTGGTTGCTAACAATGTCGTTGAAATCATGTCATCTGCAATTCCATTCGCTAATTTCCCGATGCTATTGGCAGTGGCTGGCGCGACGACGACCAGATCAGCCCAATCCGCTAAATCAATATGTGCGACACCAGATGGATCCTTTTCATCAAAAGTATCATGATAGACGTGATTCCTTGACAGGGTTTGAAATGTCAATGGTGTGACGAATTCCATCGCAGATCGGGTCATCATCACTTTGACTTCATATCCTGATTGCCTCAATTGACTAGTCAGTCCTGCAGCTTTAAATACAGCGATTCCGCCTGTCACACATAACAGAACCTTTTTCTTTTCCGTCATGGGGAACCTACCTCCCGTCAGTTTTGTAGACATAATATTATTATTGTTGCATCTATAACAACGATGTCCTGTTTACAAGTAATGAAAAAAAGAACAACCTATCAGATAGGTTGTTTATCCTTGTAGTTTGTTGATGTCAAAGGTTAATTTTCCTTCCACGATTTCTTCTAAAGCTTTCCCAACTGGTTTGTTTGACTTTGTATCCTCAGTGCCAGCATAGGCTGTTTGCTGAATGACACGTGCTCGTTTAGCTGACAACGTGACGAGGGTATACTTTGAATCTAATTTCTCCATTAATGAGTCGATTGATGGATAAAGCATCTATTCTACCTCCAGTAATCTCAGATATTGTTTCTTGATACGATCCTTCTTACAGTGTTCAGCTAGAGCAATCGCTTTAATACGATCACACGCGGCTTGGATTTCATCATTTTCGACCACATAGTCATAATGATCCATCATTTCCAATTCTTCTTTTGCAACAGACATACGGTTATTGATCAAATCTTCTGTTTCAGTACCTCGTCCTACAATCCTGTTACGTAATTCATCCAGGCTTGGCGGGACAAGGAAGATAAATACGCCTTCAGGTACAAGCTTTCGAACTTGTAACGCTCCCTGCACTTCAATTTCAAGCAGAACATCTTTCCCTGCTTCCAATGTCTGTTCGACATACTGCAAAGGTGTGCCGTAGTAATTACCGACATACTCTGCATACTCCAGCAATTGGTTCTGTTTAATCATCTCTTCAAACTCTTCTCTGGATTTGAAGAAATAATCCACACCGTCTTGCTCCCCTTCTCGAGGTTTACGAGTGGTAACAGATATTGAAAATTCCAATCCGTTCCATTGTTGTCGTAATGAACGGTTAACAGTCCCTTTTCCAACACCAGAAGGTCCCGATAACACAAACAAAATGCCTCTTTCTTTTTTCATGATATCCTTACACCTCAGTCAATCTCTATTCTTCTGTTAAATCCTCTTTATTCAATAAGCGTTGTGCCACCGTCTCAGGTTGTACAGCCGACAGGATGACATGATCACTGTCTGTAATGATGACAGCACGAGTCCGTCTCCCATATGTCGCATCAATCAATTTATGCTGGGTACGTGAATCTGTAATAATCCTTTTTATCGGTGCAGATTCCGGACTTACAATTGAAATGATACGATTGGCAGACACGATATTACCAAATCCGATATTGATCAACTTTATGTTCATGGTTACCCTCCTGGCTATCTCTATATCTAGCGTATCCAAGTTTCATAGCTTACAACCCTATAAGCTGCATGCTCATTCGATGTTTTGTACCTGTTCTTTTAGTTTTTCGATTTCACTTTTTAATTGCACTACGTATTTACTGATCGAATAATCATTTGCTTTGGATCCAATCGTATTGCTTTCTCGGTTCATTTCCTGCACAAGAAAGTCCATTTTCCGCCCGATCGAACCTGACTCTTCAAGTATATCCCTGAAATGACTCACATGACTATCAAGTCTTGTCAATTCTTCATCGATATTACATTTATCTGCAAAAATTGCGACCTCTGTCAGCACGCGGGTATCATCCAGATCAAGCTTACCGTCTGTAAAATCTTTAATCCTCTTATATAGCCGGTCGCGATATCCGATCTGAACTTCAGGAGCTAAGACACGGATTTCCTCTAGAATATTTTCGACGTCCTGTAACCTTGTAAGGAGGTCTTCTTTAAGATGTTTTCCTTCATCCTCCCGCATTGCAATTAACTTGGAACTGGCCAGCTCGACTGATTCCAGAACTTGATCAGCAAATCGATCTGTTACTTGCTCCCGCTCTGTAATCGTAACGATATTAGGATAGGTCAATAATTGCTGATAACGGAGTTCTTCATCGGCTTGCAGGCGCTCATTCAACTGCCTATGGGCTTCTACATATTGATCCAAAAGCGTCCAATCGACCGATAATTCCCTTTCTATCCCACGTTCACCATCGATACTGATCCAAACATCAACCTTACCTCGAATTATGTACTCCTGAATACAACGTTTAATCTTATCTTCAATTATGGATAATTGTCGTGGTAATCGGATCTGGATTTCAGAGAAACGATGGTTCACTGATCTGATTTCTGTCGTTATGGAATAATGTTCATCCTCAATGACTGCCCTTCCGAAACCCGTCATACTTTTCATCACATTATCACTTCCATTGTACTATTCTATACAATTTTACAACAGTGGACAAGAATATGAAAGAGAATGGTTTCGTATGTCTTACATCCACGAAAAGAAGCTGACCGAAAACGATCAGCTTCCCCATCATTCATTTGTGCCATTTACACTTACGGACGCTTTAGCATCACATGCTTTCTCCTCTTGAAGAGATGAGCCCCTGCGAGCGCAAATGTCGGTATACCTGCCATACCTAAAATCAACATCCATTCTCTTATATTCAAGCTGGTCGTATGGAAAATCGGCTGAAGCGGCGGATAGTAGACAACGACAATTAATAAGGCAATGGATGAAAGGACAGCCAGAACTAAATAAATATTTCCGAAAGGATTTCGATGGAAGACGGATCGTTCACTTCTACAATCAAAAACGTGGATCAATTGTGCCATTACTAAAGTAGAGAATGCGACTGTCTGGGCTCTGACCAGATTTTCAGGATTTTCATAGTAGGCAATCGCAAACGCTATAATGGTCACAATACCGATCAAGAACCCTCTTGAAATGATTTTCCAGCCTAGTCCTCTCGAAAATACACCCTCATTCGTTTTTCTTGGTGAACGTTTCATTACATCCTCTTCTGCACTATCGATTCCTAACGCCATAGCAGGGAGACCATCTGTCACCAGATTCACCCATAATATTTGAATCGGCACTAAAGGGAGCGGCATCGACATCAGCATCGCAAATAGCATGACGAGGATCTCTCCGACATTCGATGCCAGCAAATAACGGATGAACTTCCGGATGTTTTCGTAGATGTTTCTTCCTTCTTCAATCGCCGCTCGTATTGTCGCAAAATTATCATCTGAAAGGACAAGTGAAGACGCCTCCCTTGCGACATCCGTTCCAGTCAACCCCATCGCAATTCCGATGTTCGCCGCTTTAATGGCCGGGGCATCATTCACACCGTCGCCAGTCATCGCGACGATATGCCCTCTGTTTTGTAACGCTTTGACGATCTTCAGCTTATGTTCCGGAGATACACGCGCAAATACATAGACGTCATCGACAACTTGTTCAAGCTCTTCGATTGTGAGTGCTGCTAATGTCTTTCCTTCCATCACTTTGCCGTTTTCAGGAAGCATGTTCAACTCGCGTGCAATGGCTTTAGCTGTGAGGATATGATCTCCTGTGATCATGACGGTTTTGATTCCGGCATTCTGACATTCCCGGATCGCTTCCATCGCTTCCTTCCTTGGCGGATCAATCATCCCCTGAAGCCCGATAAGTGTTAGCTCACTTTCTGCTTCAAAAGCAGAGGAGACTGTTTCTCCATTCCTTAAAGGACGAAATCCGACGGCAATTGTCCTTAATGCTTGTTCTGCCATCTCTTCAATCTTTCTATGCACGTCATTCTTTCTCCGCTCATCCATGAGCGATTGACGATCGTTCCATAGTATATGGGCACATCTGGAAATGACGACATCCGGAGCACCTTTCGTTACGATGTATCTTTGACCATCCGAAGCTTTTACAATAACACTCATCATCTTTCTCTCTGAATCGAATGGAAATTCGTCAATATGTTGGTAGGCTGTTTCAAGTTTTGATGCTTCTATCCCGGCCTTCATTCCTGCAATCATGAGGGCAACCTCGGTCGGATCCCCATGGATTTGGATGTTACCTTTCCCCTTTTTCCCTGCTTGTTCAATACTTGCATTGTTACAGAGGACACCAAACGTAAGCAATTGCTTCAATGCCGGCATACGCTCAAGATCGACCCTTCCGTTTGGCCCAAGAAAGTCCCCTGTCAGCTCAAAGCCAGTACCGGTCACATGCCAGCTCTTCCCACTGCTCCACAAATGAGTGACCGTCATCTTGTTTTCCGTCAATGTACCTGTCTTGTCAGAGCAGATGACTGTCGCACAACCAAGCGTTTCAACAGATGGGAGTTTACGTACAATCGCCCTTCTACGGATCATCTTCTGAACACCCAAAGCCAAAGCGATGGTGACGATAGCCGGTAGTCCTTCTGGTATGGCGGCGACAGCGAGAGACACACCTGCAAGGAACATCGTGTAAAGATCATGACCTTGTAAAACACCGATGACAACAACGAGTGCAGTCAAAAATAAGGCGACCAATATCAAAATCTTACCTAGCTGCTCCAAACGACGCTGTAATGGTGTTTGTAATCCCTCTTCACTTGTCAGCAGATGGGCGATTTTACCCATTTCTGTATCCATTCCGGTAGCTACTACTACCCCTGTACCTCTTCCGTTCGTTACCATCGTGCCCATGAAACATATATTCTCTTGATCTCCTGGAGAATGATCCCCTTTGAGCACTGCTTCAGCGTTCTTCTGAGCAGGGATCGATTCCCCTGTCAAAGCGGATTCTTCAACACTTAATGATTTGGATTCTACTAAACGAATATCTGCACCGATTCGGTCTCCTGCGGTAAAACGGACGATATCCCCGACAACGACTTCTTTTGATGGAATGCTCATCCATGACCCGTTACGGAGAACCTGGACTTTCGGGCTTGCCAATTGTTTGAGCGCATGAAGGGACCTTTCAGCTTTCCGCTCTTGGACAAACCCTAAAATACCATTAACAAATACGATCAACATGATTGCGATCGCATCCATATACTCTCCTAGAATGCCAGAAATCAATGTCGCTGCTAATAAGACAAGCACCATGAAATCTTTGAATTGTGATAAAAAAACGATGATTGGAGACACACGTTCTTCTTGCCGCAATTCATTGGGACCGTTGTCCAATAATCGTTTCTGTGCTTCTTTCTGCGTTAACCCTTGCTGAAGATCCGTCTTGAGCTTCCTTTCTACATCACTTGTAGAAACCGAGTACCATTTCATCCTCCCACCCCGTTTAAAGCATCTTATACAAGCCATCTATATTCAGGATTGTCCCAAAAAATGCTATAATGGAACGGATAATTACGAGCACGATCAGCACCCATGCTTTACCCTTAAAAATGAAATTTTTGAACGAAGTGAAGGCTCTATGGAGGGTCAAGGGAACATCACGCCATGCGTGTAAGTGACCGCGAACCACCATAGTGCTTAAGGGGAAAGCACGCCAATAAGTAATGTATGTTAGACTTGCAAAACCAACTCACAAAAGGGTACAACCTCGAATAAGCACCTTTGCTTTCCCCTTAAAAAATGAAATTTATAGAACGAAGTGAAAGGCTCTATGGAGGGTCAAGGGAACATCACGCCATGCGTGTAAGTGACCGCGAACCACCATAGAGCCTAAGGGGAAAGCACGCCAATAAGTAATGTATGTTAGACTTGCAAAACCAACTTACAAAAGGGTACAACTTCGAATAAGCACCTTTGCTTTCCCCTTAAAAAATGAAATTTTTGAACGAAGTGAAAGGCTCCAGGTAAGGATAAGGTCACGTCACGCTTGCGTGTAAGTGACCGCATTCCTTACTGGAGCCTAAGGGGAAAGCAAAAAAAGATAAACAAATGAATGAAGTAGTTTAATACATTGGAGTGAACACACTATGTCCTTTGACGGAATCATGACCAGAGCCATTACACACGAACTTAACGAAACCCTCACAAAAGGGAAAATCACAAAAATCTACCAACCATTCCCGACAGAACTTATTTTCGTCATACGATCAAAAGGAACGACCCATAAACTCTTACTCTCAGCCAACGCCAGTTATCCGAGAGTTCATATAACCCAACACCAGCATGAAAACCCGAAAGTCCCTCCCATGCTCTGCATGCTGCTGAGGAAACATTTGGAAGGCGGCGTCATTGATGGCATCGAACAACCGGGAATGGAGAGGATGATCCTTTTCAACATTGCTTCCCGAAACGAAATCGGAGATATCACCCATAAACGTCTGATCATCGAAATCATGGGAAGACATAGTAACATTTCGCTTGTTGATGCAGAAACCAATTTGATAGTGGATTGTGTTAAACATATTCCACCTTCCCAAAACCGGCATCGTACGCTGCTTCCGGGTAGCCCATACGTGTTTCCTCCATCCCAAGAGAAAATCAACCCATTGGAAACGGATGAAGAGACGTTTCTTCGGAAGCTGGATTTCAACAGCGGTAAAATCGACCGTCAGATCGTCCAACAGTTCGAAGGGATTGCACCTCTCGTATCCAATGAAATCATTCATCGCTCGGAGCTCGGAAATCGAAAGTCGTTAGCAGGTTCCTTTACAGAATTGATGGAAAAAGTGAAAAACCACGAGTATACACCACAGATGGTGATAACTGACAGAAAGGAATACTTTTCTGTCATTCAATTGAGCCATCTTAAAGGAATGACATCGACATTCGACGATGTCAGTACACTACTGGACCGGTTCTACTTCGGAAAGGCAGAGAGAGACCGAGTTAAGCAGCAGGCATCTGACCTTGAACGATTTTTGAGAAATGAATTGAAAAAGAATGAACAGAAAATCCCTAAGCTCAAATCAACCTTATCCAACTCAGAAAAGGCCGAAACCTACAAGCTTTATGGTGAATTGATCACTGCAAACATCTATCAATTGGAACGTGGAATGAACAAAGCTGAAGTTCCAAACTATTATGATGAAAATGCGTCGATGATTACGATCCCATTAGATACTCAAAAGACCCCGTCTGAAAACGCACAGCACTATTTTAAAAAGTACAACAAGCTGAAGAATTCAATTCAGCATGTCCATAAACAGCTCGAGGAAACCAATCAGGAAATCCGTTACCTGGAGTCCCTGCTTCAACAGTTGGAGTCCGCTTCAGCCAGCGATGTGGAGGAAATTCGTGAGGAATTAGAAGAAGGTAAATACCTTAAGAAAAGAAAGAATGTCCAGAAACGGAAGAAAAATGAGAAACCATCCATTGAACGATATCGTTCTTCTACGGATGTAGACATTTGGGTAGGCAAGAACAATAAACAAAATGATTACTTGACGAACAAATTTGCCAATGCTTATGACATCTGGCTCCATACGAAGGACATACCCGGTTCCCATGTGGTCATCCGTGATCGTGAACCAGATGAAACGACGCTTAAGGAAGCCGCGAACATCGCCGCCTATTTCAGCAAAGCGAAGCAATCGAGCTCCGTTCCGGTCGACTATACCCATATCAAGCATGTCAAAAAGCCAAGTGGTGCAAAGCCTGGTTTCGTCACTTATGATCATCAGAAGACCATCCATGTGACGCCTGATGAGAATCTCGTGTACCGACTTCGTCAACGAAATTAAGATATTACGATTCTCAGGTTTATTTCAGCGTTTAGTAGTGAATTATACTTCTAAGGAATCTTATAACGATTTATACAAAAATTCGTAATCAGAAAGGAAGTATGAATCATGCTACGCACCATTTTAATGATCATTGGAGCAATCGTCGTCATCAGTTTTATTATCAACATGCTCTAATGCCCACTACGTTAAATAAAAAGTGAGCATCAAAAAAGCAGCTCCCTCCTGGGGGGCTGCTTTCATCTTTCTTATTCACTTTTCCTGCTCACATCAGTCGGCTTAAAACCTGGCTTTTCCTCAAGTTCATAAGCTTCAGTAAGTTCCTTTGAAAGCTCGACCTCTTCTTTACTCAACCCACCTACCTGGTGCGGGTCCTGGGAAATCTTCTTTTTATTGTTGTTGCTTTTACGACCGTGATTGTCTCTACCCATGAAAAGAACCTCCTTTCTTGGGTAGAATACGACATTCACGTTCAACTTATTCGACTCGTGCTCTACACTTCAGCAGATGTAATCATCGCTAGACCATCCAGGACTTCTGTGTTTTTTACTCTTTCAGCACCCAATTCAGAGAGCAAGGAAATCATATCCTCCTCAGAGTACCGGTGTCTTCTTGTTGAAACATTTGACCATTTTAATAACGTCGTTTGTTCAAAGCCGCTGATATGATGTTTTTTACTATACTCGAATGCATTCATTTGATTCATCTTCATACTCGGATTCAACATCGTGATGGTACCACCTTTTTTCGTGACACGGATCATTTCCTTCAATCCGATTTCAGGTTCCGGTAATAGGAACATGACACATGTAGAAAGGGCAACATCAAAATGCCCATCCTCAAATGGCAATTCATACGCATCAGCAACTAGAAAAGTAGATTTGTCAGAACGATTATGTAGGAAAAAATTCTGTTGACTTGCTTTAACCATTTCAGAGGAAAGATCAACCCCAGTCAGATGCTTTGCCTCTTCCACCCCTTTGAGGAGAAGCCTGCCTGTCCCACATCCGATATCAAGGACTCGTGCGTCCTTCCAGCTGCCTGATTGTTTTTTCAGTTGATCATGTACAGCACTTAACCAGCTCGTTCTTGCCATCCCATCGAAAAAAGATACTAGCTGATCAAACTCTTCTCCATTCATCTTTCTCAATCATGCTCACTCCAGAAACTTATTTCGCAACCTCTTTCGACCAGCTTTGAGGATCCTTACACCATTCCGTTAAATGCTCGATTACGTCCTCAGAAATCCGGTTTTGATTTACGGCTACATTTACTAATGTACTAAAATCCGTCAAGGTTTGCACCTCAAGTTGAGCATCGCTGATCGCTTCTAAACCCTTTTGTAATTCATAAGTGAAAATTGCAGCACATCCTAATACTTCAACACCTTCTCTGTTCAGGGCATGCATCGAATTCAAAGCACTTCCAGCGGTTGAAATCAAGTCTTCAATAATGACGACCTTATCCCCACTTTTCAATTTCCCTTCAATTTGAGAACCAGTTCCATGTGCTTTCGGCTTCGATCGCACATAGACCATCGGAAGATTCAAACGTTCTGCTACCAATGCAGCATGAGGGATTCCAGCTGTCGCTGTTCCGGCGATTACATCGACTTCCGGATAATGCCTTTGAATGATATCCACGAAAAAATCTGCAATTTCAGAGCGTATTTCAGGATAAGAGATAATCAACCGGTTGTCGCAATAGATAGGTGCGCGCAACCCGGAAGACCACGTAAAGGGCGAGTCAGGACGTAATGACACGGCTTCGATATCAAGTAAATGTTTAGCGACTTGTTCTTTCATAGGTGGACCTCCATTCTTCCGTGATTGATTGATACGTTTTAAAAGGGTCAGAGGCGTGTGTAATGGAACGGCCGACAACGATGAAGTCACTTCCTAGCCTGTGAGCTTCGCCAGGCGTCGTCACTCGTTTCTGATCATTTACATCATCCTTCACGAAGCGGATTCCTGGTGTTACCGTCAAAAACGATGAACGGCAGTGCTTACGGATTTGCGGTACTTCAAGTGGGGAACAGACGACACCATCCAGTCCTGCACGTTCTGCATTGATAGCAAGCTGATTTACGGATTCTTCAACAGAACCATGAATGGATAACTCATCGTTGATCATTACGGACGTCGTACTCGTCAACTGAGTGACAGCGATACATTTCGGTCGTTGATGAATTGCTCCCTCTTCAAGACCTTCTACCGCCCTCCTCATCATATCAATTCCACCCATTGCATGGACGTTTACAAGATCGACACCCAGCTTGGACAAACCTTGCATAGCCTTATACACCGTTGTCGGGATATCATGAAGCTTCAAGTCAAGAAAGATCGCATGTCCTTCTTCCTTCAGCATGCGAATGAGGTCAGGACCTTCTTGATAAAAAAGCTCCATCCCGACTTTTACAAACAATCGTTCATCACGAAAAGAATCGAGGAACGTGTTTACTTCCTCCTTGGACGGAAAATCTAACGCGATGATGACAGGCTGTAACATGATTTCCAGCTCCTTCCGACCAGTTCACTGATATGATCGATCTTCTTCTCAGACAACTTTTCTTCCAAATCAGCAATGATTTCAGGACAAACCAATGGGTTGACGAAATTGGCTGTTCCAACCGCTACGGCACTTGCACCCGCTAGAAAGTATTCTAAAACATCGTCTGCACATGTAATGCCACCCATGCCGATGATCGGGATCGAGACGCGTTGACTGACCTCATAGATCATCCGGATCGCAACCGGCTTGATTGCCGGACCTGACAATCCCCCTGTCCGATTTGCGATGATGGGTTTTTCAGATTTCAAATCGATCCTCATGCCGAGGAGGGTGTTGATCATCGCCAATCCATCCGCTCCCGCCTGTTCCACGGCCTTGGCAATCTCCGTAATGTCCGTGACATTCGGGGAGAGCTTGACATAGATCGGTACCTCTGAAACATCTTTCACGGCCCTCGTCAGGGCTGCTGCTACAGAAGGATCGGTTCCAAAGGAAATTCCACCTTCTTTGACATTGGGACATGAGATGTTTAATTCAATTGCTGTGACATTTTTTGCTTTTGAGACCATTTCAGCGACTTTGACATAATCCTCTGTCTTTGTACCTGCAATATTCGCTAGTATAGGAACATCGTATCCCGCAAGAAAAGGCAGCTCGTCTGAGAGCACCTTTTCAAGACCGGGATTCTGGAGCCCGATTGCATTCAGCATTCCCCCTGGGGTTTCAGCGACCCGTGGAGTCGGATTACCAAAGCGAGGCTCCTCTGTCGTTGCTTTGATAGCGATAGCACCCAATTGACTGATGTCATAAAACTTCGCGAACTCGCGTCCGAAGCCGAAGCAACCTGAAGCAGGCATGATCGGATTTTTCATCGTTAAACCTGGCAGTTGCATGTCCATTCTGCTCACAGCTGTATCACTCCTTGTGGAAAAACAGGTCCGTCAGAACAAATTTTCCGATATTCATTCCCAGTTGGATCATCTTTTACAGGACATACACAAGCGAAGCATGCACCGATTCCACATCCCATCCGCTCTTCAAATGAGTAATAAGCACGTTCAGGATTCAATTGTTCTTCAATCGCCTTCATCATCAGGGTTGGACCACACGTGTACAATAAATCATAAGACGGGTTTTCATCGAGCACATAGTCCGTAACGAACCCCTGGAACCCAAGAGAACCATCGATGGTGGTCACAACCGTCTCACCAAGCATTTCAAATTTATCGATATAAAAGGCGTCTTTCTGTGAAGCAAATCCGAGGACATGCTTGACGTGAATATTCCGTTCGACAAGCTTACGAGAAAGGTAATATAAAGGCGGCACACCAATTCCTCCCCCGATAAGAAGAGCGGTCCCCCCTTGTTCTAACGTATCAAGGGGAAAGCCATTTCCTAAAGGACCGAGTACATCAAGGCGATCACCTACTCTTCTCTTCGAAAGCAATCGAGTCCCTTCCCCTTCAGTCCGATACAAAATCGTACATTCTTTCTTACCCAGATCAACATCACAAATGCTGATCGGTCTCCTTAGAAGGGGCATGTACTGTTCACCTGTACGAATGTGGAGGAACTGACCCGGCTCAGACATATGTGTGACCAGCTCCCCTGTGAATGTCAGTTCATAAATCTGATCGGCGATCCTTTCATGATGAACAATCGTCGTCAATTCCTTTCTCAAAGCAGGACACCTGCCTGCTTTTTTTCAAAGGAAGGCATTTCATTTGCTGAGAACGTCATGGATTCAATGACATTCAATAAGGCTCTGACTGTATCAAAGGATGTCAGACAAACCGCTCCATTCTCTACCGCTTCCCGGCGGATTCTGAATCCATCTCTTGCTGGTTGTTTCCCTTTCGTCAACGTATTCACGACAAATTGCACTTCGCCTTGCTGGATACGGTCAAGCAAGCTTGGCGTGCCTTCCTGGATTTTATTGACGATGGTAACCGGGATACCATGGTCTGAGATGTAGTTCGCCGTCCCTTCTGTTGCAAGGATTTGATAGCCGATTTCGTAGAAGCGTCGAACAAGGGAAAGACCCTCTTCTTTATCTTTATCAGCGATGGTGAACAATACAGAACCGAATGTCGGTATATTCATTCCTGAAGCTATCAGTCCTTTGTAGAGTGCTTTTTCCAGCGTGCGGTCCCTTCCCATTACCTCTCCGGTCGATTTCATTTCTGGTCCGAGTGTAATATCGACCCTGCGCAATTTCGCGAAAGAGAAGACTGGTACTTTGACAAAAACATCTTCAGGCTCTTCGTGATAGCCTGTTTCATATCCTAGGCTGCTTAACTGTTCACCAAGGATCGCTTTGGTCGCCAGGTTTGCCATCGGAACACCTGTTATCTTACTGAGGAATGGTACAGTACGGCTTGACCTTGGATTTACCTCCAATACGTACAGCTCATCTTGACAGATGACATACTGGATGTTGAGTAAACCGACGATTTTCAAGCCTTTCGCCAATTTTGTCGTACATTCGATGATCTGAGCTTTCATTTGCCTCGAAAGCGTTTGTGGCGGATAGACGGCGATTGAATCACCTGAATGGACGCCAGCTCGTTCAATATGTTCCATGATGCCAGGGATATACACGGTCTCTCCATCGGAAATGGCATCTACTTCGATTTCCTTACCGAACAGGTAACGATCAATCAATACCGGATGTTCAGGGTTGATTTTCACTGCATTTTCCATATATTGGAGTAATTCATTTTCTTGATAGACGATTTCCATCGCCCTGCCCCCGAGGACATACGAAGGACGGACAAGGACAGGATAACCGATTTCCCTCGCAACCTGAACCGCCCCTTCTACAGAAGTAGCCGTCTTTCCTGGAGGCTGAGGGATATCAAGAGACTGTAAAGTGCGTTCAAATTTATCTCGATCTTCGGCTTTATCCATGTCTTCTAATGTTGTGCCAAGAATTTTCACCCCACGAGCACTTAACTCAGATGCGAGATTGATTGCCGTCTGACCACCGAACTGGACGACGACGCCAATTGGGTTTTCTTCACGTACGACGTGCATGACATCTTCCACCGTAAGTGGTTCGAAATATAACTTATCGGATGTACTGAAATCAGTCGACACCGTCTCTGGATTGTTGTTGATGATGATCGCTTCATATCCCGCTTCCTGGATCGCCCAAACTGTATGAACCGTTGCATAATCGAATTCGATTCCTTGACCGATGCGTATCGGTCCTGATCCGAGAACAAGGACACTATCCTTCTTACTCGCCTCGACCTCATTCTCCTGACCATACGTCCCATAATAATAAGGCGTGGCTGAATCAAATTCTGCCGCACACGTATCGACCATCTTATAAACTGGGAATACGCCGTGCTCTTCTCTAAATGTGAAGATATCGATTTCTTTCGCCTTCCATAGACGGGCAATTTCCCTATCAGAAAATCCACGTAATTTGGCTTCTTTTAAAATGTCCAATTGATAAGGAGCTGAAGCAAGCTTCTTCTCGATATCCGTAATGTACTTCAATTTGTTCAAAAAGAACGGGTCAATTTTCGTCCAGTCATAAATGGTTGATATTTCAACATTAGCCCGCAACGCTTCTGTGACATTATACAACCTCTGATCGTCCGTGGTTTTCAGGATTGCCTCCCAATCATCCACCTCTGTCGCATCTATGGAGCTTTGAAGATGATCGATATCTGTCTCTAGCGATCGGACCGCCTTTAATAACGATTCTTCAAAATTTCGTCCAATCGCCATCACCTCACCCGTCGCTTTCATTTGAGTGCCTAATGTCCGGTTGGCTGCTTCAAATTTGTCGAATGGCCACCTTGGAATTTTTGTGACGACATAGTCTAGGGCTGGCTCGAATGACGCATACGTTCGTCCTGTTACCGGGTTTTTCAATTCATCCAATGTAAAACCGACAGCGATTTTCGCAGCCAGCTTGGCAATCGGATAGCCTGTCGCTTTTGAAGCAAGGGCCGAAGACCGGCTGACCCGAGGGTTTACTTCAATGATGTAGTAGTTAGAGCTGTTGGGATCGAGAGCAAGCTGCACATTACATCCCCCTTCAATCTCGAGCGCACGGATGATCTTCAAGCTGGCATTTCGTAACAATTGGTATTCGCGATCAGTCAGTGTCTGGCTCGGTGCTACAACGACCGAATCTCCCGTGTGGACCCCGACAGGGTCGATATTCTCCATATTACAAACGACGATCGCCCCGTCCTTTCCGTCTCTCATCACTTCATATTCGATTTCTTTGAAGCCGGCGATGCTTTTTTCGAGAAGAACTTGAGATACCGGGCTGTATTTCAATCCGCTTGAGACGAATTCATGTAATTCTGCTTCGTTGTTCGCAATGCCCCCGCCGGTTCCTCCCAGGGTATAGGCCGGACGGATGATGACTGGAAAGCCGATCTTTTCGACGAATTCCTTCGCTTCACTTAAAGAACGTATGATTTCACTTTCCGGAATCGGTTCATTCAGTTCGTTCATCAGTGTCCTGAACAGATCACGATCTTCAGCCTTCTGAATCGAGTTCAAGTTCGTTCCAAGGAGTTCAACCCCGTGTTCTTCTAAAATCCCTGCCTCAGACAATTCCACAGCTAGATTCAATCCAGTCTGCCCACCCAATGTGGCGAGCACGCCATCTGGTTTTTCTTTTCGGATGATGCGGCTCACGAAATCGACTGTCAATGGTTCGATGTATACTTTATCTGCCATGGTTGTGTCGGTCATGATCGTAGCAGGGTTAGAATTGACAAGGATGACTTCGTATCCCTCTTCTTTTAAAGCCTGACAAGCTTGAGTACCGGCATAATCAAATTCTGCTGCCTGGCCGATGACGATCGGTCCCGAACCAATCACAAGAATCTTTTTTATATCTAGACGTTTTGGCATACTGCATTCCCCGCTTTCTTAAAAGTAGACATCAGCGTCAAGAACTGTTCAAATAGATCGTTTGAATCATTCGGTCCAGGTGAAGCTTCCGGGTGGAATTGAACACTGAACGCCGGGTGTTCTCTATGACGGTATCCTTCAACCGTTCCATCATTAATTGCTGTGTGGGTAATGATAAGCCCCAGCTCCTCAAGACCGTTCGGTTCAACAGTGAAGCCGTGATTTTGGGAAGTGATCATGACCTTATCACGATCTAAATCTTTTACTGGATGATTGACACCTCTATGACCGAATTTCATCTTGACCGTTTTGGCTCCACAAGCCAGTCCTAGCAATTGGTGTCCAAGGCAGATTCCGAAGACCGGCACTTTCCCAAGTAGGTTCTTCACCATTTCAATCGCTTCTGGTACATCCGTCGGATTCCCTGGTCCGTTACTTAGCATGACGCCATCGGGTTGGAGTCGAAGAATCTCCTCAGCACTGACATTGTAGCGGACGACTGTCACATCACATCCCCTTTCAATCAGATCACGAAGAATGCCTCTTTTCGCACCAAAGTCTACAAGGACAACCCGCTTCCCTCTACCTGGTAATGTATATGGGGTAGTCGTCGATACTTTTTGCACTTGATCCTTCGGCAAGGAAGCGAATTGAAGAGCTTCAATCACCTCATCAACATTTACATCCAAGGAGCATATCTTCCCTTTTAATGTACCGTGGGTGCGTATTTTTTTCGTCAATGCTCGTGTATCGATTCCAGCAATTCCGGGTATATCTTTCACTCGTAACAGCTCATCTAATGTACTTGTCGATTGCCAATGGCTGGGTTCACTCGCAGCCTCACTTACAATGATGCCGGCAGCAGCAGGTTCGATAGATTCGAAGTCCTCATGATTAATGCCGTAATTACCGATTAATGGATACGTGAAGGTGATGATCTGATCACAATAAGAGGGATCTGATAACGTTTCCTGATAACCTGTCATTCCCGTCGTAAATACGACTTCCCCCGATGTTTCACGTTCACTTCCGATTGCTGTCCCTTCAAAAACACTACCATCTTCCAAAATCAGCTGTCGCTTCATCATGCCATTACACTCCTATTCTTGTAAGCTACTTTTCCAGCTACCAAAGTGAGAATCGGCCAACCGTTACAGATACGATCAACAAAAGGTGTGTTACGACCCTTCGATAGAAAAGCTTCTGGTTGGATCGGTTTTTCATGCTCAAGGTCAATTACGACAAGATCCGCTGGAGCACCTTGTTCAATTCTTCCATAGGGAAGTCCGAAGCAGGCGGATGGTTTGCTCGTCATCCGGTCAATCAGGAATTCCATGTCACAGATTCCTGGTTTAACAAGGTACGTGTATAAGAGCGGAAATGCGGTTTCTAAACCGACGATTCCAAACGGTGCTCTCTCAATGCCGACAGACTTTTCTTCTTCTGTATGAGGGGCATGGTCTGTCGCGATGAAATCGATCGTCCCATCCAACAGACCTTCGATAAGGGCATTACGATCTTCTTCACTTCGTAATGGAGGGTTCATTTTATAGTTTGGAGACTGGTCTACGATATCCTTTTCACAGAGAAGCAGGTGATGCGGCGTAACTTCTGCGGTCACATGAATGCCTGCTTTCTTTGCGTCACGGACAATTCTGACGGATTCTTTCGTACTGATATGGCAAACGTGATAGTGAACCCCAGTCGCCTCTGCAAGCAATACGTCTCTCGCTATCTGGACGCTTTCACATACCGAAGGGATACCGTTTAAGCCATGTTCACTTGCATATTCCCCATCATGTACACACCCACTATGTATGAGTGAATTTTCCTCACAATGTGCGACAATCGGCATTTGAAGCTCTGCCGCTTTTTTCATAGCCTGCAGCATCGTATCTGCATTTTGGATCCCTACTCCATCATCTGTGAATGCGAATGCTCCTTCTGCTTTGAGGCTTTCAAAATCAACGAGATCCTTACCGATTTGTCTTTTTGTAATTGCAGCATACGGCAGCACCCGAGTTACGGCCGTATCCTTGATCCGTTTTTGCAAATCACGCATCGTTTCCACACAGTCAGGTACAGGACGAGTATTCGGCATCGCTGCAATTGTCGTAAACCCACCTTTTGCTGCAGCAAGCGACCCTGTTTCAATCGTTTCCTTATGTTCTCCTCCTGGCTCTCTCAGATGGACATGCAAGTCGACAAATCCTGGTGCGATAAGATTCCCATCCAAATCAATGACCTCGTGGCCTTCAGAATCAATGTTTGAAGCCATTTCCGTAATCTTGGATTCTGTGATCAGTACATCAATCAACCCATCATTTCTTCCATTCCAAAGCCTTGCATTCTTAAGCAGTAATCCCATCGTTTTTTACCTCCTCGAGTTGTAGTGCCCATTGTAAGACAGCCATCCTTATGGCTACACCGTTTGTCATCTGTTTGAAAATCCTTGAACGACCGCATTCGACCAATTCATCTGCGATCTCCACACCTCTGTTCACTGGTGCAGGGTGCAGGATGATGCTTTGATTCTTCATCAGTCTTTCACGCTCAACCGTCAGACCGAACTGTTGGTGGTATTGTTCTTTGGTCAAATCCATGATATCGGCATGACGCTCATGCTGAATCCTCAGCATCATGACTGCATCTGCCTCTTTAATCGCTTGATCGATCGGTACGTAGGTTCCATTCGGCATTTCTGTGTCAAACCATTGTTCTGGACCCGAAAAGAGTACTTTAGCACCCATCTTCGTCAGTAGGCTTGCATTGGATCGAGCGACACGACTATGTCTTAAGTCCCCTATGATGGCCACCGTCAATCCTTGTAATACGATGAACTCCTGCTGAATCGTCAAGAGATCGAGTAGCGATTGTGTTGGATGGTTTCCACAGCCATCCCCTGCGTTTAAAATCGGGATTCCAACGTCCTGCAGCTGCTGGAAATACCTGTCTTCATTATGCCGGATGATGACCGCCTCTGCTCCGATTGCTTCGAGTGTCCGTACAGTGTCATACAACGACTCACCCTTCTGAACACTCGACCCCTCTGCTTCAAAATTGAGTACGTGTAACCCTAAACGCTTTTCTGCAACTTCAAAACTGAATTTTGTCCGTGTACTCGGTTCATAGAATAAGTTTGCGACAAACCGCTTTTCGGTAGGTTCAGATACATCGAAATTCCGATCCAAAATATACTGTGCTCGCTTCAAAAGATATTCGATTCGAGTAGGACTTAACGTATCAATCGTAAGCAAATGATTCATTGCTATCACTCCTAACAACTCAATGTTTGTAAAAAAAACACGCCTTGGACATCGTCTAGGCGTGTTTAAGCAGAAGGACGAACTTGATTTCGTCGTCCTTATACTAACAGCCCATCTTTATAAGCCTCTCTGGACATTATTTAAAAGATGGTACATCATGCTGCAGGTTCTTTCGATTTTTCTTCGGTCACTTCACTAAAAATGGAAGCCTCGTGAATGTCTTTATCTCTCCCTGGAATGAGCAGGTTCAATGCAATTCCTGTAATCGTTGCAAGCGCCATGCTCGCCACTTGAAATTCCTCCGTAATCTGGAGGGTTGCGCCACCTACACCGAGTACGAGAATGACGGACGAAATGACTAGATTGCGTTTTTCACCAAGATCGATTTTGTTATCAATCAGCATTCTTAAGCCTGATGAAGCAATGATACCGAATAGGAGGATGGATACCCCTCCCATGACAGGTGTAGGAATCGTTCCAATTAGCGCTGTTATCTTTCCGATGAAGCCGAACGCAATGGCCAGTACTGCCGCTCCTCCAACTACGAAGACGCTGAATACACGAGTTATCGCAAGGACTCCGATATTTTCTCCGTACGTTGTATTAGGTGGTCCGCCTAAGAAGGAAGCAATCATTGTGGCAACACCATCACCCATGATCGAGCGATGAAGTCCAGGTTTTGCAATAAAGTTCTTCCCGGCGACTTTACTAAGCACCATTTGATCACCAATATGCTCAGTAATGGTAACCACTGCAATCGGAACCATAATCAGGGCGATCTGCCATGAAAAGACTGGTGTATACGTAACGAATGGAACCATCAAGTCCGGAACCTGGAACCATTGCGCTTCACGGACAGGTGTGAAATCAATCAAACCGATGAAGTAGGAGTACACATAACCTCCGACAATACCGACTAGAACCGGTATCAGACTGAAAAAGCCTTTTAAGAAGACTGCTGCAATAATGGTAATTCCTAACGTGACCAAGGCTGCTGAAAAGTGGGGCAGGCTGTATACCTTCGGATCCGACCCCGGAATGTACATTGCCATATCAACTGCAGTTGTTGCCAGACCAAGACCAATCACGATGATTACAGGACCGACGACGATAGGGGGCAGAATTTGCAGGAGCCATTTTATGCCCAGTCCCCGGATCATGAGTGCGACTCCTCCATACACTAGTCCAGCGAGGAAACTTCCGACCATGACTGCTTCCATCCCACCTAATGACTTCGCCAAAACGATCGGCGCAATGAAAGCGAAGGATGATCCCAAGTACGCCGGAATCTGTCCTTTGGTGATCAACAGGTAAGCGAGTGTACCTAAGCCGCTTGACACAAGGGCAACAGCTGGACTTAAACCTACTAAGAACGGCACAAGGATCGTTGCACCGAACATCGCGAAAAGATGTTGAAAGCTTAAAGTCAACCATTTTCCTGGGTTAGGTACTTCACGGATTCCAATTTCTTTTTGATTCATGATTCAATTCCTCCTCAGATTTTGAGGCCCAAAAAAAACCTCTTTGCAGGCATGCAAAGAGGTTGGATGAAGTGGTCGTCCATAGGTATACAGATTTCCTGTATATCCGTACTTTCGCCATCTCACTCCCCTTTGCCAGCCTCACGGGACTGACTTAAAAAGGGCCATATCAGTTTTTTTGAATGATCACTTGTTCTTTTTCATCTACTTCATTTAAATCGACACTGACGATCTCTTCACGAGATGTCGGTACGTTCTTACCGACAAAATCAGGTCGGATCGGAAGCTCTCGGTGTCCTCTATCAATGAGTACAGCGAGTTGGATCTGAGAGGGTCTTCCTAGGTCCATCACTGCATCCATCGCTGCTCTGACGGTTCTCCCTGTAAATAGGACATCATCGACGAGCACCACTGTTTTGTTCGTGATATCAACCGGTATATCCGTTCCTCTCAACATCGGTTCTTCGTTGTCCGTCTTTTTTGAAAGGTCATCGCGATATAAGGTGATATCCACTTCTCCACTGTTGACACGTACACCCTCGATTTGTTCTATCCTTTCACTCAAACGGTTTGCAAGGTAGACTCCGCGTGTTTTGATGCCTACAAGAACTAGGTTCTCAGTCCCTTTGTTCCGTTCAAGGATCTCGTGTGCAATCCTTGTCAAAGCCCGTTTGATTGCCTGTTGATCAAGCAATACGGTATGTTCCACAACCGTTCACCCCCCTTTTATCGACTTATCGTATTTTTGTACTCTCTCTAATATGGTTTCGCTGTCCACCTGGGACGATATCAAAAAACCCTCTCACCGTGATTTGTGAGAGGGTAGACTTATGCTGTGACAATCCATGAGCATACACTTCTTCTAAAGCGCTCATCGACCGAACCGTTTCCCTTCTCAGCCTCACGGGACTGATTTTAAAGGTGCTTTTCAATTTGTTGCACTGATTATCTCAAAGCCTGCCAGGCCTGTCAAGCATTATTTCGACGAAGTTCGTCCAGTAATGTCGACATGTCATCCGGCAATTCAGAGGTGAATTGCATCTCTTCACCTGTCCTAGGATGGATGAACCCTAACGTCTTGGCATGCAGCGCCTGTCCCTCGATCGGAAGTGTCTTTTTAGGTCCATATTTCGGATCTCCAGCTACAGGGAATTCGATATAATTCATGTGGACCCTTATCTGATGGGTTCTTCCGGTCTCAAGGATACATTCTACGAACGTATAACGGCTGAACCTTTCTATCACATTGAAATGAGTAACGGCATCTTTACTGTTTTTATCCGTGACAGCCATCTTTTGGCGATCATGGACATCACGTCCGATCGGAGCGTCGATTGTCCCTTTATTATGAGGAATGACCCCATGGACAATCGCTTCATATTTACGCGTCGTCGTCTTATCCTTCATCTGTTGCCCAAGATGCTTGTGTGCCATATCATTTTTCGCGACGACCAACAAACCAGAAGTGTCTTTGTCAATCCGATGGACAACACCTGGTCGTAAAACGCCATTGATTCCGGAGAGATCCTTACAGTGGGCCATAAGACCATTCACTAATGTGCCGTTCATATGACCTGGTGCTGGATGGCCGACCATTCCTCGAGGCTTGTTGACGACTAGTAAGTCCTGATCCTCATAGACGATATCCAATGACATCTGTTCTGGTATGACTTCCAAAGGCTCCGGTTCGGGGATTTCAATGATGATTTCATCGCCATCTGTACATTTGTAATTGGCTTTTACAAGCTCACCATTCACTTTTACCCGATTCTCTTTAATCCACTGCTGGACCTGGGATCGGGATGTTTCTTCCTGTTCACTGGCGATGACTTTATCGATCCGTTCACGATTGTTCGATTCAGTCACCTTTATTAATACTTGTTCCATATTATGTCTCCTTAGTCGTTCTACTATCTAATAAAAATGCGATTGCGATCAATCCGACTCCAATCACCAATGCGGAATCAGCAATATTAAAAATCGGAAAGTCATATGTGATAATGTAAAAGTCGAGAAAATCAACTACCTCTCCCCTGAACAGGCGATCAATGAAATTCCCGATCGCTCCACCTAGTATCAGGGCGAGTGACGTACTTAACAGTGCATTTCCTTTTGCTTCTGTATGTAAGTAATAAATAACGGCTATGATGACCACGATCGTGACGATGATGAATAGCCACATTTGCCCTTGCAGGATACCGAATGCTGCTCCTCTATTCCGATGCGAGTGCAAATAAAAAAATTCTTTGATCAAGGTAATCTGCTGACCTAATTCCATACTAGTGACGACAAGCCATTTTGTCCACTGGTCGACGATTATTACAAAAAGTGCTAGAAGATAATATCGAGCATTCTCCATGTTTCCCCCACCTTTATTTCTATCCGTTTGATTTTAGCATATTAAAGGTCGTTTCACAATGAAACAAGAGAAGTGCCAATGATTTTACGGTGAACTTATGAAAAGGAACAGTCATGGATCATGACTGTTCACCTTCATCGATGTTGGATTGTTCATTCATATATTCGTCATATTGGACATTCCGTTCAAAATTAACATGGTCTGCTCCAGTATACCCTTCAATATCGGTGGAAACGAATTGCTCGTATTCCTCTACATATCCTGTCTTATCACCATTATCAATCAGGGATGAATCTTCATAGGTCATACTGTTTTCGTTGAAAGAAGCTACTTCGTAATACGCGTTTGGATCATTGATTTCATTGTTCGTTTCCTCAGAGTAGTTTTCTTCCATCGAAGTGATGACATCTTCTTCTACAGGACGATCTGTTGAAATTTGCTGATTCGGTGACGCCTCTCTTATGGTCCGTGCGGTCGGTAAAGCCTCCAATCGTTCCATCGGAATTTGCTTCCCTGTCACCTCACATATTCCATAGGTCCCTTGTGCCATTTGGTTTAACGAGTACTCGATATCCGAGAGCTCTTCCTTCAAATGTGCGTTCAATGCAATATCCTTCTCCCGCTCGTATAATTCTGTTCCAGAGTCTGCAGGGTGATTATCATATTGCGACAATTCACCAGACGAAACATCACTTGCAAACCCACGATTCAATCCATAATGATCGTTCTGTTCGAACTCGTGCTCAATTTCACTTTTCCGGTGCTCTAACTGTCTTTTCAAGTGTTCATAGTTCATGGCCAGCTTCCCTCCAATAGAATCCTACAATTAGTTTGACCAGTGCCAGCCTTTTTACACCCATCGATTCGATCCGATTTAGTACGATCTTTGTATGAGAACCACTCGTTATTATCCCTCATTTTCCGTTTTTTGTGACTTCAGGGACATTAAACAGCTCCTAACATAATAAAAATAAGGCTGTCGAAAATTTCTCGACAGCCTTAAGGAACTTACCACAAAGGTCCGTTCTACTTATTAATAATTGTTTTTGACAACTGTTGCGCATCGTGTACATAGTGTCGGATGGTCAGAATCTTTCCCGACTGTAGTGGAAACCGTCCAGCAACGTTCGCACGTTTCACCTTCAGCAGCCTTTACGACGATACCGACTTGATCAAACACCTCTGCATCCTCAGGAGCTTCCTCTTTCGAACCAACGACTTCTGCGTCTGATACGATAAAGAATTTATCCAGCTCGGAAACACCATCCAACAACGTTTTAGCGTCAGCAGATGGGTAGAGCTTGATGGAGGCAGCAAGAGATTTCCCGATGACTTTTTCATTACGAGCATTTTCAAGTGCCTTCAATACTTCGTCACGGATATCAAGCATTTTGTCCCACTTTTCTAACAGGGCATCTGCATTGTCATATTCTTTCACTTCAGGCATGTTCGTCAATTGGACGCTCTCTTCTTTTTCACCAGGGATATACTCCCAGACTTCATCAGCTGTGTGGGCGAGAATCGGTGCGACCATTTGCGTAAGTGCCACAACACTGTCATAAAGGACCGTCTGCATGGACCGTCTCTTATGATCATCCTCCGCTTCGATATATAACGTATCCTTAGCAAGGTCGAGATAGAACGAGCTCAATTCGATCGTACAGAAATTATGAATCGCATTGTATACGCTCAAGAACTGATAATCATCATATGACTTCTTCACGCGATCGACAAGATCGTTCACCTTCACTGCCATGTATTGATCCAATTCATTCATGTCTTCAAACTTCACGCGATGCTGAGCAGGATCAAAGCCATTCAAGTTTCCAAGCATGAATCGGAGGGTGTTGCGGATTTTTCGGTACACTTCCGAAACCTGCTTCAAAATATCGTCGGATACACGTACGTCTGATTGGTAATCGACAGATGCGACCCAAAGGCGGATGATGTCCGCTCCAAGTTGTTTCATCACCTTGATCGGATCCATGACATTGCCGAGGGATTTACTCATCTTCTTCCCTTCACCATCAAGCACGAATCCATGTGTGATGATCGTTTTATACGGGGATTTACCCGTTACAGCTACGCTGGTAGAAAGAGAAGAGTTGAACCATCCACGATATTGGTCCGTCCCCTCAAGATAGACGTCTGCAGGTCGCTCCAGCTCAGGACGCTCATGTAATACACTTTGGTGGGAGGATCCTGAATCAAACCACACATCCATGATATCTGTTTCTTTCGTGAACGTACCATTCGGACTATGTTCAGATGTGAAGCCTTCTGGTAGAAGGTCTTTCGTATCCCACTCGAACCAGACGTTCGATCCATGCTTTCTGAACAAGTTTGAAATATGTTCAATCGTTTCAGGCGTGATGATCGGTTCGCCATCTTCACCATAGAAGACCGGAATCGGCACGCCCCATGCTCTTTGACGGGAAATACACCAATCGTCACGGTCCTTGACCATGTTGTGAAGACGTGTTTCACCCCAATGTGGGTACCATTTTACATTTTTGATTTCAGATAAAATCTGATCCTTGATTTTATCGATGGAAGCAAACCATTGGTCTGTAACACGGAAGATGATCGGCTTCTTCGTTCTCCAATCATGCGGATAGGAGT
The DNA here is from genome assembly GCF_040126055.1 of Pseudalkalibacillus sp. SCS-8. Taxonomy (NCBI): domain Bacteria; kingdom Bacillati; phylum Bacillota; class Bacilli; order Caryophanales; family Fictibacillaceae; genus Pseudalkalibacillus; species Pseudalkalibacillus nanhaiensis. The sequence continues at coordinate 1,521,164 of NZ_CP143541.1, read as the reverse complement.
GCGTGATGAATTCCAGCTTGAGAAGAGCACCAATCTCCTTCAGCTTCTCCGTAATCGGTTTGTTTGCTTCGTCATAAAACATGCCTTCATATCCAGGTGCTTCTTCTGTCATATAGCCCTTATCGTCTACAGGGCAAAGGATACCAAGGTTATAGCGTTTACCGACTTTAAAGTCATCTTCACCATGACCCGGTGCGGTATGAACACATCCTGTACCTGAATCAGTTGTTACGTGATCACTTAATACGACGAGGGAATCACGATCGAACAATGGATTCGTTGTAACCACATGTTCAAGTTCAGATCCCTTCATTTTTTTCAACACTTGGGTATTTTCCCATTCTAATGCGGTCGTTAGGTGTTCCAGAAGGTCCTCTACGATGACGTACTTACGACCATCCGCTTCCACGACAATATACGTGTAATCCGGGTGGACAGAAATCCCCAAGTTTGCCGGCAAGGTCCATGGTGTCGTTGTCCAGATAACAACCGATACATCCTGATCAAGCACACCTTTGCCATCCTTGACAGGGAAAGCCACATAAATGGAAGGAGACCGTTTATCTTTGTACTCGATCTCCGCTTCAGCGAACGCCGATTCAGAAGAAGGTGACCAATAGACAGGTTTTTTACCTTTATAGATAAGTCCTCTATTCGCCATTTCTCCAAACACTTTGATCTGTTCTGCCTCATACTCCTTATTCAGGGTGATATATGGATTTTCCCAGTCCCCTCTGACACCTAGACGCTTGAACTGTTCTTTCTGAAGTTTCACTTGTTCCATTGCATAGTCCGCACACATCTTTCGGAATTCTGCGATGCTATGTTCTTTACGATTGACTTTTTTCTTTTTAGCCAGGGCCGTTTCAATCGGCAGACCGTGCGTATCCCAACCTGGGACATACGGAGCATTGAACCCATTCATCGATTTATACCGTACGATGATATCCTTCAAAATTTTATTTTCAGCATGACCTAAATGGATGTCTCCATTTGCATAAGGAGGGCCATCATGCAAAATGAACTTTGGAAGGTCTTTATTCTTCTCCTGCACCTTCTCATAAACCTTTTCATTTTCCCATTTCTCCTGAATCTTAGGCTCCTTATTTGGAAGACCGCCACGCATTGGGAAGTCTGTCTTCGGCATCAACAAAGTATCCTTATAATTCATATGTCTTTCCTGCCTTTCCATCTTCATTCTTCATTTTAGTTTCATTCCATCAAAAAAACCTTCTCATCCCATATAGGGACGAGAAGGTTGCTCGCGGTACCACCCTAATAGGCACATGATTCCAATACCAATCATGACCCACTTAGCATTCGTAACGTGAATGAACCGCCTTGGCTTACTGCTTCTTTCAGCCAGGAACTCCGGGGTGATTTTCCGATATCAGAATCCTTGCCAGGCTCACACCATGCCCTGACTCGCTAGGAAGGCTCCTGAAACGTACTGTCCCCATCTTAGTCTTCGTATCTTACTGTTTAAGTAGTATATCGGATTTCAAAGCCCTTCGTCAAGTGACGTTGGCGTTCTCTTTCGTTTCATCAAGCTGATACTCTTCTTCCTCTTCTTCAGGAGGCATGAGTTGATCCCAATCTTCATTCTTGAGCATTTCCAGCTGCGCTTCAATCAACATACGGAATCTTGTCCTGTAAACTGAAGATTGTTTCTTCAATTCCTCGATATCCAGCATGACTTTTCTAGACTTCGCAAGTGCTTCATTAATAATACGGTCTGCATTTTTTTCAGCTTCCTTAATGATCAGACGCGCTTCTTTGTTTGCATTGCGTTTTACTTCTTCCCCAGTTTCTTGGGCAACTACGATGGACTTGTTCAATGTTTCTTCAATGTTTGTAAAATACGATAGCTTTTCTTCCATTTTCGTGAGTTTTTCTTGAAGATCCTTCTTCTCCCGGATCACAGACTCGTAATCCTTGATTACTTGATCCAGAAATTCATTCACTTCATCTTCATCATATCCACGAAATCCACGATTAAATTCCTTGTTATGAATATCCAATGGTGTTAAAGGCATGACGCCACCCCCGTATCGATGTCTTTACTATCTTTCTTTTTCGACAGTTTACAGATTGATTCCTGCTGTTCAGCTGGATTTTTTTGTACCCAACGATATTTTCCATTTTCCCTTTTTGCTCTGTCCTTCAACAGCGATAAGCTTTGCACGTCCAAGTCCCCTTATTGAAATCTGGTCCCCAGCCTCTAATAAACTGGAAGGTTGTTCGACAATTTTCCAATTCAGCTTTACTTTTTTGTTTGTGATATAAGGCGATACTTTAGACCTTGAAAGACGAAAGGCTTCCGCAAGGACTGTGTCTAGACGTAAAGAAGATACCGTGCATTGAGCAAAGGTCCAATCCTCTTGCGGCGGTTGAAGCTGTGCAGTCGTAATTTCTTCCACTTTCACGTTTGTCTTTCCGATGGAGGTCAAATTCAAGCGGACGTAATCTGCAATTTCCGCAGCAACGATGATCTGGCATATTCCTTCCCCCAACAGGATATCACCGAATTTCTTCCGCTTCACCCCCAGGCTCATCAATGCTCCCAAAACATCTGAATGCTTTAAAGTGACGAATTTCGATGGATAATCGATTTGGAGACATTGAACATCAAAGTCACTTTCCTGAGGGTCATAATAAATGGGGTACAGCAAGGCTCTTGTACGTTCTATGCCTTGGTACCCCTTCCACATATTGAATCGGATGTCATCGTTCTTGCCAATTAGACTTTGCAAAATATGCTGTTCTCTCGGATCGAGAAAGTTAGTTACTTTCATCCTGTATTGGTCAATGACGATGTTCCGCCATTCCATAACCCGATCGATGAACGGCTGCTCTTCTGGTCTGAAATGCTCGTATATCGACACTTCTTCCACCTACAGCATGCTGAAAAGGGAACGAACGCCGATTTCAGCAAAATAAAGAGCAAACAAAGCTGCAATCGGAGATAAGTCGATCATTCCTAAAGGTGGTATGATCTTACGGAATTGGGATAAGAACGGTTCACAGATTGAACCCAGGAATTGTCCAAAGGCCGATTCTCTTGCATTAGGGACCCAGGACATGAAAATGTAAATGATGATCAGCCATCGATAAGCACTGATCGCGTAAATTGCAATCGTTTCTAGCATTCTCTATTACCACCCTTTTTCTCTTCTATTGTTCTCCTGCCATTTCGGAGATCGCACCCGATACATCCACATTGTCTGGTGTACAGAGGAAAGTGTTGGGACCGAGCTTCTGGATATCTCCACCGATGGCATATACGGTGCCGCTGAGGAAATCGACGATCCTTTTCGCCTGGTCCAGAGGAATCCGTTGGAGATTCATGACCACTGCTCTTCTGTTCTTTAGCTGGTCTGCGATCTCCTGTGCTTCAGAATATGTTCTCGGCTCGAGCAACATGACTTTTACCTGTTGCTGCACACTCTGAAGGCTTACAATATTCTGGCTCTTCTGATCCCTTCTGGAACGGCTCAACGTTTCATATTCTTCACCAGCGTCTTCCGACTCTACACCATACTCTTCTTCTTCATAAAGTTCGTCATCAAAAGCGAAAAAATGTTTCAACTTTGATTTTATACCCATGGTGAGCCTCCTTAAAATTCTTTTCCAACAAGTGAAGTACCGATTCGGACAAATGTTGCCCCTTCCTCTACAGCAATGGCATAATCATTCGACATTCCCATGGAGAGCTCTTGGCAAGGGGCATGGGAAAGCTTCATCGCCTGGACCTCCATTTGTAGTCGTCTCATTTCTCGGAAGTATGAACGGAGCCTTTCTTCATCCTCAATGAAAGGCGCCATCGTCATCAGACCGACAACCTCGATTGAATCATAATCGGACAACTTTCGGATGAAATCGGGCAATTGATCAGGGTTTATGCCATGCTTGGAATCCTCCCCTGAAACGTTGACTTGCACGAAGCATTTGATTTTCTTCTCTGCCCTTTTTTGTATTTCTTTTGCCAGAGACATCCTGTCCAATGAATGGATATAGTCGACCTTGTCGATGATCGACTTGACTTTCCGTGATTGCAACGTGCCTATGAAATGCCATGCGACGTTGCCGTCAATTTGTTCATATTTATGTAAGAATCCATCATCCCGATTTTCACCTAAGTGGGTCACACCTGCGGAAACAGCTTCTTGAGCTGTATCAACGCTTACGTACTTTGTCACAGCAATGATGGATACTTCATCTGCATTTCTTCCGGAATGTTGACATGCATCCTCAATCTGCTGCTTTATCATCTGCAAGTTATTTTGAATACTCAATGTAATTAATCTTCACCACCTATAACAACTTGATGAAACCAAGCATCCTGCCTGTTTGACCTTTTTCCTTCCTATGTGAAAAGAAGGTCGAGACTTCACAGCTTGTACAATGATCTGAGACTTGGATGTTCTTCTCAGGAATCCCTGTTTGAAGAATCAATTGCTGATTCAGCCGCTGTAAACTCAACATGAATTTGTCTTCAGAATCCTTCCGAGTATATGGGCTATATCGAGAATCAGCCACCTTGTCCACATTGGAGATGACACGTTCATCAACTTCATAACAACATTGTTGGATGGATGGGCCGATCCATACCTTGATATCCTCAACTGGAATACCTTCATCCTGTTTCCAAAGCTCGACCATATCTCGTGCAATGCCGAGAACAGAGCCTTTCCATCCAGCATGTACAATACCTACAATGGAATGACCAGGAGCTGAGAAGAAGACCGGTACACAATCTGCGAAAGCGAGTGCAAGTACTGTGTCGCGATCTTTCGTGTACAAACCATCTTTCCCTATCATTCCCGTTTTCATTATGGTTGAACCCTTGCCACGATCACCAGCACTGACTTTTTGGATTTCCTTTCCATGAACTTGTTCGGCGAAGACCCATTGGTCAAGGGTCGTACCTAGCGCCTCAGCAAGTTTGATGCGATTCCGAACCACATCATTGGGATTGTCGTTCACATGCAGTCCAAGATTCAAGGATTGAAATGGCTTGTCACTGAATCCTCCATGCCTTGTTGAAAATCCAGCTACAACTGGGTTATGTGCAACATCTGATTTCATTTGAATATCAAAGAATGTTTCATGTTTTAATTGGAACGGTTCAGCCATTTTCAACCCTCCTTGAACATCGATACCCGGCTGTCGATTGTTCTGATTGCTCCCCTTATTTTATCACAAGTTGTTGAATTGTTGGAGAATTGGATACAAGCTTTTAATTTTTCGTAGAATTATGGAACCCTTGAGGTGACAGTTGGTTTTCCGCTTGATCTTCAAATCTGACCAAGATTACGTCTTTGCCGATTTTCACGATATCTCTCCAGGGGATGATAATATCATTTTCCTTTCGCATGAATCCCATCATACGGCCGGCTCCTGGAATGACGATCGCTTCAATTTTTCCTGATCCAAGATTGATCTCAAGGTCCGCGATATGGCCCAATTTTCTACCATTGGAAACATTGACAACATCTTTTACCTGAAATTCGGATATTTTTATCACCGTTTACTCCCGCCTTTCAAATTACGTGCTAGGTTATACAAGGCTCCTCTCTAAAATATATGAGAAATTCATTTAAAATGAACAAAAAAAGCACTGACCCTCATGGATCAGCGCCGATTCACCTATTTAACTGCTTTGAATGCTCTTGTTCATTTGATTGATTGCCGCTTTTTCCAATCGTGATACTTGTGCTTGAGAAATACCGATCTCTTCTGCAACTTCCATCTGGGTTTTCCCCTGGAAAAACCGCATAGTAAGAATCATCTTCTCCCGTTGGTTTAGTCGTGTCATCGCTTCTCGTAATGCGATTTCTTCAATCCATTGATAATCCTTCTGTTTATCATCGCTGATCTGATCCATGACGTAGATCGGCTCTCCCCCATCATTGTAAATCGGTTCAAACAAAGAGACGGGGTCCTGGATCGCATCCAGTGCGAAAACGACCTCTTCTTTCGTCACATCCAATTCGCGAGCAATTTCAGTCGGGTTCGGCTCTCTGGACTCCTTACTGACAATCTTATCGCGTACTTGCAGCGCTTTGTAAGCGATATCCCTTAATGAGCGTGACACTCGGATCGGATTATTATCCCTTAAATAGCGTCTGATTTCTCCGATGATCATCGGGACTGCATAAGTGGAAAATTTGACGTTCTGACCTAGATCGAAGTTGTCAATCGATTTCATAAGTCCGATACATCCGACTTGGAACAGGTCATCGACATATTCTCCACGATTATTGAATCGTTGGATGACACTCAATACTAATCTTAAGTTTCCATTGACTAATTTTTCTCTTGCTGACAAATCACCATTTTGCATTTCTTTGAACAAAATCCGCATTTCTGTGTTCTTCAAAACTGGAAGCTTAGATGTATCCACACCACAAATTTCAACTTTATTTCGTGTCATATCTTCCCCTCCAATTGGGAGTAACTGTCAAAACTAAGTATCTCCGCAGGAGGGATTTTTATGCACAAGCTTTGAAATTGTCTTCGTAATCGTGTTACATCATCTTGTTGAATTCTTTCTGCAATCGTTTAATGATCCGCTTTTCAAGCCTTGAAATATAAGATTGGGAAATCCCTAATAAATCTGCAACATCCTTTTGGGTTTTCTCCTCTCCACCAGCAAGACCGAATCTCAGTTCCATGATTTGCTTTTCCCTTGGTGATAAGGAATAAAGGGCTTTGACGAGCAATTTCCGATCGACACTCGCTTCGATGTCTCTCGTAATGATATCTTCTTCAGTACCTAGTACATCTGACAATAAAAGCTCATTCCCGTCCCAATCCACATTCAAAGGCTCGTCGAAGGATACCTCAGAACGGGTCTTATTATTGCGTCTCAGATACATCAGGATTTCATTCTCGATACAGCGTGAAGCATAGGTTGCAAGCTTAATTTTCTTTTCTGGATTAAATGTATTCACCGCTTTAATCAGTCCGATTGTACCGATACTGATGAGGTCCTCAATGTTGATCCCCGTATTTTCGAATTTACGTGCGATATAAACGACAAGCCTTAAATTCCGCTCAATCAAGACCGCTCTGGCTGCTTTATCCCCTTTAGGCAATTTCTTCAGAAGCAAGGCTTCCTCGTCTTTTGATAAGGGGGAAGGCAGAGCCTCGTTTCCGCCTATGTAATAGATCTCTTCTGTCTTCACACCCAGTTTGATCAAAAGCTTATACCATATTAATGTCAATCGAAGTTTTAGCTTCGTCATTCCATATCCTCCTCTGTTTTTGGATTTTCTTATGAGGCCGAAGATGTCACAGTAGAATCAGCAAGCATTTTCGGATGAAGAATTGCTTGATATTCCCCTTCCCCTGAAATATTTGTGAAGGAAAGACCGACAATGACATTGCTGGTCTCATACTTTATCCCTTGCTCCCAAATTTGAATTTGATCCGCTTTAACACCCATGAGGAATTGATTGGAGCTGCCGACGGCACGATAAGGGATGATTCGCATCCGGTCCATCCATGGATTTGTATCATTATCCATTTGGCCGATTGCATCCATATAATCTGTATGCTTGACGACTTCTTCTGGAAGTTGATCTCTAAATTCAGCCACGTCCAATATTAATACAGGTGATTTTGATATCGGATCATGTAATTGATTTCCACTGTCCAATAGGCCATGCCCGTGCAATGTAATCGAACCGATTTTCAATTCGAATTTCAAAACTTGATCATACTTGAGCTTGCGTACAACAACATCACCGATTCTACGCTTCGTAAAATAAATCATAAAAGGAATCATAAGGACGACAAACAACCAGCTTATTGGGTCTCCCATTCCGGTAGAGCGGGTTGTCAATACATTGTCAGTGAATTGCGCCTCTGTTTGAAGGAAATAGTGCGCACCTAATATTCCACCTCCTGTAATGAACGTTGAAAAGTAAAACATGAATAGACCTTTTACAAAATAAGTGAAACGCTTATAACCGAATGTTATGAAAATGATGATGACAGAATAGATGAATTTAACGACGGGATGATAGACGAGGTCAGTATTCATAAATAGAAACAATACATATAAAGAACCTACGAATGCACCAGTAAATAGTTTTCCGAGCGTTATATGCCTTTTCAATATGACTGCAGTCAACCATAATAATAAAAAATCGATACAGAAATTAAGAAACCAAATGACATCCAAGTATATCGTCATTGGCTGCTCCTTTCTATAGTGGAACGTTGCATTCAGTATAGCGTAAGGCATTTATGATTGTCTGTCGGTTTATAGGGTGTACGACCCATTAATTTTGCAAAAAGGAGAGGGGTTTTGTCGGTGGATAGAAAGGGAGAATGAATCTCACGAATCAATGATCAATAAAAAAAGCTGACACATAACTTGTGTCAGCTCTAAACTTCTTGTGTTTATCGACGGCGGTTCCTGTTTCTGAGGAATGCCGGGATGTCGAGCGTATCATTGATATCCGTCTGAGGAGACGAATTGGATGATCGTTGGCTCTCTTGCTGTCTTGGCTGTTCTTCACGAGGCTTTTGTGCAGAGGGTTGGCTCTGCTGATTATTCACGTTTGACTTCGGTCGTTGTTGTTGAGGTTTGCTTTGTCCTTGGACCTCATCAAATCCAGTTGCAATGACCGTAACGAGGATCTCATCCTTCAAGTCTTCATTGATGACGGAACCGAAGATCATATTCACATCCTCATCAGATGCAGAGGATACGATATCTGCAGCCTCATTCACTTCATAAAGGCTCAGATTGGATCCACCCGTGATGTTCATCAACACGCCTTTGGCACCATCAATGGATGTTTCAAGTAAAGGACTGGAAATGGCTTTCTTCGCGGCATCCGTAGCTCTGTTTTCTCCAGCAGCAACACCGATTCCCATCAGTGCTGAACCTTTTGATGTCATGATCGTTTTCACATCAGCGAAATCGAGGTTGATCAATCCTGGAACAGCGATCAAGTCCGAAATGCCTTGTACACCTTGGCGAAGAACGTTATCCGCTTCACGGAAGGCTTCCAGCATAGGTGTATTCTTATCAACAATCTCTAATAGACGATCATTCGGGATGACAATCAACGTGTCGACTTTTTCCTTCAAGGTTTCAATCCCGCCCACTGCATGTGTAGAGCGCTTTCTTCCTTCGAAAGTAAATGGACGTGTTACGACACCGACGGTCAATGCACCGATTTCCTTTGCAATTTCAGCAATGACTGGTGCAGCTCCTGTACCTGTACCGCCGCCCATTCCAGCAGTGACAAATACCATATCAGCACCTTCAAGAGCTTCTTCAATCTGTTCTTTGCTCTCTTCGGCTGCTTTCTTACCGATATCAGGGTTTGCTCCAGCACCTAATCCTCTTGTCAATTTCGACCCAATTTGCATCTTAACCTCAGCCTTTGAGAGGTTGAGAGCTTGTGCATCTGTATTGACGGCGATGAATTCGACACCTTGTACATTGTTTTCAATCATTCGATTGACAGCATTACTACCTCCACCGCCGACACCGATCACTTTAATCTTTGCGAGGCCATCCATATTCATATCAAACTCTAGCATTTGCGATCCTCCTAATCTACTGGTTTTCTCTCATGAGGGCTTATTCGAAGAATGTTCCGAACCATTCTTTCATTTTATTCTTTACACCTGGTTTCTCTTTTTCTACCCTCTGATCCGTATTTCTTCGTTTTTTAGCTGGTTGTTCTTCTACATGATCTTCTGCAATGGAAGCTGCGACTTCCTTACCTTGCACTTTGACATTTTTGTAGGTGAATTGTATCAATCCTACGCCAGTCGTATATTGAGCTTCACGAACACCAATATAATCTGGCATCGAAATCCTCACATTCTGGTTAAGGACGTCCCTTGCCAATTCCAGTACACCTGGCATTGCAACGACGCCTCCCGTGAGCACGAATCCACCGGCCAGTTCCTGGTATCCATTACGATGGAGCTCTTCTAAGACTAAGCCGAAAATCTCCTCCATCCTTGGCTCGATGATATGAGCTAGCTCATACTGAGAGAATTGTTGTTCGTTCGAAGACCCAATACGAGCAACTTCAAACGTCTCTTCATCTGATGCATTGTCGATGAATGCATGTCCATGTTTAACTTTAACACGTTCAGCATCTTCTGTGGTCGTTCTAAGACCAATTGAAATATCTTTAGTAACAAAGTCTCCCCCGATTGGAAGCACTTTCGTAAATTGAATGGAGCCCTGGTCAAATACTGTCAACGTGGTAGAACCTGCTCCCATATCGACTAAGGCCACACCTAGATTACGTTCATCTTTGTTCAAAGCGACGGTTCCAGCCGCCAGGGGCTGCAGACAAATATCTGCTACTTCAAGCCCGGCTCGTTCTACGCACCTAAGAATATTATGTAAAATCGTCTTCGATCCAGTAATCAAGATACCTTCCATTTCAAGTCTTACCCCGATCATTCCTCTCGGATCGTTGATTTCACCAAGTCCATCAACGACAAACTCTCTTGGAATGACATCGATGATTTCCCTCTCTGGAGGTATGGACATGACCTGAGCAGCATCTATTACTCTTGTTATATCTTCATCACGAATTTCACGATCTTCACTTGATACGGCAACAACACCGTGACAAGGCTGGAGTTGGACATGATTTCCGGTAATTCCTACAATGACGGAATTCACTTTGACTCCTACCATTCTTTCGGCTTGTTCAACAGCTTTTTTTATTGAACGAACAGTTTCATCAATATCAACGATCGAACCTTTTTTGATACCTTCTGATTTCTCGTTTCCTACTCCAATGACATTAAAGGACTCATCAGACATTTCTCCGATTATCACTTTAATATTGGATGTACCGATGTCTAAGCTAATTAAAACTTCGCTGCTGTTCATTCTTTGGCACCTCCCTTAATTTATCGACTCTTACTTGAATGATTACATTGTCCATTATTTCACTCATAATTCCAACGAAATTATGCAGGTTTTAAGCCTTATTGCCCTTTAAAACCGTATTTAAGGAATGTATTCAACATCAAACAAGCATTCCCTTTATTTTTTACAAGTTTTTTGCGTTAATTTCTCTCTGCTCCATCCACTTTCGTACTCTTTGAAAGGATCAATCGTCGAATGACTGCAATATTGTTGAAAAGCCTTACACCGAATGCAAAAATGGCAGCTAAATACAAGTCTACACCAAGATGGACACCTAGAAAAGCTAAACCTGCTGCAAGCAAAATATTAAAAAAGAACCCTGTTACAAATACTTTGTCATCGAAGGTTTTTTGCAATTGGGCACGGATCCCTCCGAACAAAGTATCTAATGCAGCGAGAACTGCAATGGATAAGTAGCTTGAATATTCATCTGGAATACGCAAGTCTGACATGAATCCAAGAAGGAGGCCAATCAATAATCCTACAACAGGTAACCACATATCAAGAATCCCCCTTCTCTTCCATGTATTTCACCCGAATTTGATCCTGATATGGCGGAACAGTCACATTATCCACCAACTCAGATGTCAACAATAGGTTTTCACGTGCAAACTCTTCTCCTGATTGAGAAGTAACCATCTCAGTATGTAACCGGTTGGAATCTTTGGAGAGGATTTTGATTTCGATTGGGAAAGGAGATAGCGGTTCATCATTGACATACGTTTTACCATTTACTTCACGAATAGGAGACGTATTGATGATTCGCTTTCCATCAATCGCTATCTCATCCGCACCATAGGTGTTCACCTCATTCAACAAACGACGAAGCAGTTCAGGCTGTAAACGTGGAACTTCATTACCTGCTAAATTTTCATCGTTTAATAATGGTTCGATTGTCAGAATGATTCCATGACCGCTAACCTTCGTTAAACCCGCATCTTTTTTCAACTCTTCCAACGTTTTTTCCAACGCTTTCACCTGAGATTCAGCGTTTTCTTTCGAATACTCGTCAATCAATTGTTCATACTTCGCAATTTCATTGTAAAGTTCCTGTTGGAGCTTCTTTTGATATTCAAGGTCTTGCCTCAATTCCCAAATATCTCTCGTATCTCTCACGATCGGTTCCCTGGTTGTCTGAAATTGGACAGCGAGCATAAAACCGAGAATGATTGTCGTTATTGTGAGTATGAGTGGTCTACGCATAGTTGGTGGTCATCCTTCCCGGGCGATGAATGGAGGTAGTTCAATGTTTACTTCCTTTTCCATACGAACCTCTATTCCATCATCCACCAATTGATCAGTGATATTACCTGAGAGATTGAGAGAATTCCATAGTATATCCGGATCGCCGATTGCAGAGATGACAAAAGGGGCAGGATGCTTAATGCCGTCTACATTGACCACAGGTCCGACGCAATTGATATAAGAGGTGTGAGAAATCCTTTGCCCATTGATGGCAACGGCCTCTGCCCCTGTAACATAAAGTTCATGTATCACCATACGGATATGTTCTTCATGAACGATGTAATCATTCGGGTTTTCAGTTGCAGGTATGTAAGAACGATCTTCAAGGGATACGACGATTCCTTGACCTTTTACAGGGACTTGTCCCACAACCTTCCGCATTTTTTTCACTTCTTCCACCAGATTGAAAGACTTCTTTTCTTGATTGGCAAGTTTCTCTTCCATCTTTGAAACAATCGACTGAGCTTTTTCAAGATCTTTCTGAAGCGATCGATTCTCTTTTTGTATGGATAAAATGGATGAGCGTAATTGGTTCTCCCGCTTCCACTGATCATTCGTAGGATGTTTTCTTTCTTGTTCAGCATAGTGATAGGAAAAGGAAATCATGAAACCGGTAACGAGTAAAACAAGTGAGTAGATTACATATTTCCCTCTAATTTTCATTCTTTGCTTTTCCCTTCCCTTCCTCCTGTTCAAAAGGCTCAAATCGTGGTGAATCCGATATATATATGATTCCTTCCCTGTTTCCATCAAGCTTATCAATGATAGAAGGGTAGTATTCCATATATTCAGCAAAATTTTCAATCCTTGAATGAACTTCGTAGCCATCATTCATGTAGAGGACAATCTGTTTTTCATCATTTTCTTGAGGTACATGATGAATTTCGGATATACGAATACGAATGCTTTCTGATAACAGGTTCAACTCATTGGCCATCGACTCGATCAATTCTTCTTTTCCCCATCGGACGAGAATCGGTGCGTTTGTCGGCACAGTCGATGCTGATATCTTCGGTAGTGATTTACCGTTTTGGAGCAATGGAAAATAGGCCCCGTCTTTTTCAAGGAAAGCAACCTTATCGAATTCGGAGATTTTGATGACGATTTTGTTAGGGAACACCTTATCGACTTGTACAGATTGAACTTGGACAAGTTTCTCAATATCTGCTTCGACAGCTTCAGGCTCGACGGACCAATAGCTCGTTTCCGTGGTCACATCGATTTGTGAGCGGATCTTTTCCTCAGCAATGACCTCGTTCCCCTTGATCTCAATCCATTTCACATGGCTCAACGGTGACTGGAAATAAACGATGACAAGGATAAGGAGAAAGAAAAAGGAAACATAAAAGATCATTCTGCGGTTGGCCTTTTGCTTCCGCTGCTCCTTCAATTTCGGAATACGATCTTCTAGAGTTGTAATTTTTTTGTTTTCCATAGGCGTTCCTCCATTTATCGAGGACAAGAAAGAGTGAAAACGGCATAACGTTTCTATGCCGTTCATACATTACCATGTCCACTCTAACATCTTCATGAACACAACGATTTAGATGTATTATAGCATAATAAAATGGAACTTTAATCCAACTTTGTGCATCCTTTTTCCTTTTTTATTTGCCCATCTTCAGCTGGATATCACCGCCCGATCATTTCCACTTCTGTTTCCATATTGATGTTGTGTTTTTCTTTAATTGTCGCTTTGACAAGGTCGATCAAATCAAGTACATCCTGTGCTTTAGCATCTCCGATATTCACGATGAAATTGGCATGCATGTCAGAAATCTGTGCTCCGCCGATCGTCTTCCCTTTCAATCCTGAGCTTTCAATTAGCTGTCCGGCGTAATTCGGCAGTGGGTTTCGGAAAACACTGCCGCAGCATGGGTGATTCCAAGGCTGTGTCTCTTTTCGGTAATCCTTGTTCTTTTGCATGACAGCAGTAATCTCATCACGATTCCCTTCTTGAAGTTGAAGAACTGCTTCAAGAACGATACCCGGCTTACTCTGCAGGATGGAAGTACGATATGAAAATGCCATCTCATCACAAGACAGCCATTCCATTGTCCCATCATCAAATAAGATATGGGCTTTCTTGAGAATATTCGACATATCCGATCCATGTGCTCCTGCATTCATGTATACAGCGCCACCGACGGATCCCGGAATTCCACTTGCAAACTCGAGACCAGCCATTCCTTTTCGACTCATAATCGTTGATAATTTCACAAGCGAGTACCCGCCACCTACGCGGATTTCGCTTTCATTTTCTTCGAGATGGTCCAGTCCTTTTCCGAGTTTGATGACCACCCCTTCAATTCCGTTATCCGATACGAGAAGATTCGAACCGCGACCAATTGCGGTCCACTTCACATCATTCTCTTTCACGATTGAGATGACGGTCTTTAAATCATCAATCGAATCCGGTTCCACCAGAATATCTGCAGGACCGCCGATCTTTAACGTTGTATGTTTTGCTAAAGGCTCATTCTCTGATACCTTGCCTACATTTGCATTTTCAAGTTGATGAATCAATTCTTTCACTTTAGTGACACCACCTTATCTACTCTATAATATTCTATGCACCTTCCATGTCCATAGCTAAACATGTTATTTTCAGTAAAATAAATACGATCCAGCTATAGCCAGCTGGTATTAACATACCCCACTGGTTGATACGGGGGCAAAAAAATAAACTTGGCAGCAGCCAAGCCGAATTTCACATACAGGTCTCTTCAGACCCTTCTCACACCTTAAGTCTAATTGAATCAAGGTGAAATGTCTACAATCAATACCGGGCATAACGGCTTATGTTCAAGAGAACACCCAAAGCCATCAACATCAAGGTCAATGACGATCCACCATAACTCAAAAACGGAAGTGTGATCCCTGTGACTGGCATCAAACCCGTAACAACGCCAATGTTGATCATGACCTGGATGGCAATCATACCGATGATCCCGATGGATAACAGACTTCCGAACAAATCTGGAGCGCCGAGCGCAATCCTTATCCCTCTCCAAAGCAACAAACCGAATAACAACAAAACGAGAGAACCGCCGATGAAGCCAAGTTCTTCTGCAAGTATCGCGAAAATGAAATCCGTTTGAGGCTCTGGAAGGTAACCGAATTTCTGTCTACTCTGTCCAAGTCCCAACCCTAGAAGGCCTCCCGGACCAATTGCATAGAGTGACTGGATGATCTGAAAGCCACTTCCAAGAGGATCGCTCCACGGATCAAGAAATGAGGTGATCCGTTTCATCCGATATGGAGCTGATATAATCAATGCGACGAAACCGATTAATCCGATAAAACCCAAGCCTATAAAATGACTGACCCTTGCACCCGCCACATAAATCATGACAACACATGTCCCCACGAGTACTGCACCCGTTCCGAGATCTGGCTGGAGCATGATCATCCCGAATGCCAACATGACAACACCAAGAGAAGGAACAAGCCCTTTCTTGAATGAGGTGATCTTCTTCTGATTCAAGGAAAGATATCTAGCCATGAATGCAATCATTGCAAGTTTGGTGAATTCGGAAGGCTGGATCGAAAATGCACCGACACCGATCCAGCTTCTTGCTCCACCTCTGACCATTCCAATACCAGGTACAAGTACAGCAATCAATAAGATGAAACACGCCAATAAAAGCAGCTTCGACCACTCAGACCAAGTCCAGTAATCCACCTGCATAATCAAAAACATAGCGAAAATCCCTAACCCTGCAAATAACAATTGACGCTTGGCAAAGAAAAAGGAATCGTCGAACTTAATTTCAGCCCATTGTGCACTTGCACTATACACCGTGATAATACCAATCGCAAGCAGCGTCATAGTTACGATAACCAATACAAAGTCTGGTGCTTTCTTAGCCTTAGGCAAACAGGACACCTCAAATCCATGGGTTTAGCAATGAAATGAGCGGTACCTGTCACGTATCCAGAATCATGTTGTTTGACCGCCGTGAAAATAACAGGCTAGACAGTTCCACCCTCGATTGCGTTTGAACAACCTCTGTTACCTAAGTTTATGCACGGCTTCAATAAACATGTCCCCTCTTTGTTCAAAAGAAGGATATTGATCCCAGCTTGCGCATGCCGGTGATAACAAAACCACATCACCAGCTTCAGCATATTCCATTGCTACAGGTACGGCTTTTTCAACATTATCAACATGTTTGATTTGGTTTATTCCTGCTTGTTCAGCTGTTTTCATCAATTTCGGTGCAGTCTCTCCAAAAGTAATCAACGTCTTTACGCCTGATAACGAAGGGATGAGTTCGTCAAATTCATTTCCACGATCCAAACCACCTGCAAGCAAAATGACAGGTTCACTGAATGCAGAGACCGCCTTTTGGGTAGCGAGGATGTTCGTCGCCTTGGAATCGTTAAAGAACTTGACCCCTTCATGAGTCGTTACGTATTGAAGGCGATGCTTCACCCCGCTGAATGTTTTAAGGACATTCCGGATCTGCTCATTAGATGCACCAATGAGCTTCGAGGCGGCTATGGCAGCTAAAATATTTTCCAAGTTGTGTTCCCCTGGCAGCACGATTTCATCAATCCCGACGATCGGTTCATCGCGGAACATGACTGTATCTTCTTTAATGTAGACTCCGTTTTCAACGGTTTTTTTCGTACTGAATGGAACTTTTATGCTTTTAACATGTTGGACGAGATCCTTAACATCATCATCGTCTTCATTGTAAACACAGTAGTCCTCGCTCGTTTGATTCATGAATAGTCGGGCTTTGGCTTTTCCATATTCAGCCTTCGTTCCATGGTAATCAAGATGAGCATCAAATAAATTCAAAAGTACCGCCACTTTCGGATGAAATGCCTCTATTCCAAGCAATTGAAAACTTGAAAGCTCAGCGACAATAACATCATTTGACGTCGTTTGATCCGCCACCTCGCATAAGACCGTCCCGATATTGCCGGCAACAACAGGTTCTTTTGGACCTCCTTCAAGCATCTTCCCAACCAACGTGGTTGTGGTCGTCTTCCCATTCGATCCGGTGATTCCGACAATGTCAGCATCCGTCAGATAGGAAGCGAGCTCCACCTCTGTATATACCGGAATGCCCTTAAGGACCGCTTCTTCAATCAGAACATTTTCATATGGGATCCCTGGATTCTTTACGATAAAATCCAGAGAGTTGTCCACCAGATGGAGAGGGTGCCCCCCACAGTGGACTTCCATGCCAAGTTCAATCAGTTCTTTCGCTTCTGGATTATCATCCAGGTCCTTTCGATCATTGACGATCACTTGAGCTCCATGTTTATTCAACAATTTGGCTGCTGCAAATCCGCTTTTTGCAAGGCCGACCACCAGCACCTTTTTATGACGCAATTCCTCTTTTCGGTTCAATTTAGATCAACACCTCGATATAGATTCCCAAACTCGCAAGCAGCAGACCAACTGCCCAGAATGTTACGACGATGCGCCATTCGCTCCATCCACTTAGTTCATAATGATGATGTAACGGGCTCATTTTGAAAATTCTTTTTCCAGTCGTTTTAAACGATACGACCTGAATCATGACAGACAATGTTTCCATCACGAAGATTCCTCCAATGAGGACGAGCAATAATTCCGTTTTCGTCAAGATGGCGACTGCAGCGATAGCACCCCCGAGTGCCAATGAGCCTGTATCCCCCATGAACACCTTAGCGGGATGGGCATTGAAGACTAAGAATCCTAATAAGGAGCCGACCACTGCCAAACAGAACAAGGCGATACCAAGGTCTAATTTACTTGAAGCAATGACAGCAAAAGCCCCGAATGCGATGGCTGCGGTTCCAGCTAGTAATCCGTCCAGCCCATCGGTCAGGTTCACTGCATTGGAAGCACCGACCAGCATGACGATGATCAAGACCACATAAAACCATCCAAGCTCGAAGGATAAGTCTGTACCAGGTATAGATAATGCAGTGGATATCCCAGCTTGTTTCATACCAAAGTAAAAAATGATAGCAATAATCAATTGACCAAGCAGCTTCTGCTTAGACGTCAATCCTAAATTCCGTTTCATCACAACTTTTATGAAATCATCAATGAACCCGATAATTCCATACCCAAGTGTGACGAAAAGCAAAATCATGATTTCGATTGTGAACAACCCGAAATATAAGGAAATCAATAAGGTCGATACAATTAAAGAGACAATGATGACAATTCCACCCATCGTCGGTGTCCCTGATTTTTTTTGATGTGATTTTGGCCCTTCTTCACGTATGCTTTGGCCGAATTTCAAGCGTTTCAAGAAAGGTATGAATATCGGCGAAAGAACGACAGCTACAATAAATGAAGCGAGAAGGGTAACGATTAAACCCGTTTCCATATCTTTTGACCCCTCCTAGTGCAAAATAAGTTACTACAATAATAACAACATCTTGAATTATGAATTGAGATGTTTTCTGATCGCCTCTCTAGCGACTTGACGATCATCGAATTCAAACGTCTGATTTCCAATCGTTTGATAGGTTTCATGCCCTTTTCCTGCAATCAGGATGATATCTTTCGGGCCAGCGTTCCGGACAGCCGTTTCAATCGCTTCCTTCCGGTCTACGATTGATGTGTACGAGCCACCCTCGACACCAGCTTCCATGTCGGCAAGGATAGCTTCAGGTGGTTCGTTCCGTGGATTATCAGATGTGAAGATGGCATGATCGGAATACTTTTCTGCAATTTTCGCCATAAGAGGCCTTTTCGTCCGATCGCGGTTTCCACCACAACCGACGATACAATGTGTATCCCCTTCTGCAAATTCATTAATCGTCGTTAACACATTTTCAAGACTATCTGGAGTGTGGGCATAATCGACTATGACTGTAAATGGTTGTCCTTCGTCAATAACCTCGAATCTTCCCGGAACACCCTCTAGTTGTTCGACAGACTCGATCATTTTTTGTTCATCAAGTCCTGCGCCAATTCCAGCTGTAACAGCGGCCAGAACATTATAAACGCTGAATTTTCCAATCAACTTCATCTCGACGTCATAACATCCCTCTAACGTCACAAGGGAAAAAGTCGTCCCTTTACCAGTTATGGAGATGTTCTTTGCCATAACATCACTAGTATTCTCAATCCCATACGTCATGATTTGAGCAGAAGTCAGTCTAGTTAGCTTAGTTGATGCAGGGTCATCCGCATTCAGTACTGCCAGCTTCTGATTCTTATTATCATATGTATTACCAAGTTGCGAAAACAGAAGACTTTTCGCTTGTAAATATTGTTCCATCGTTTCATGATAATCCAGATGATCCTGTGACAGGTTCGTGAACACAGCGATGTTAAAGTCGCACCCCCTGACTCTTCCCATCTCAAGTGCATGGGAGGATACCTCCATCAAGGCACCATCCACTTCTTCGTCTACCATTGTTGCAAAGGCCTTCTGCAAGAACGGTGCTTCTGGAGTGGTATTTGTAACAGGATATTTCTTGTTGTTAATCCGCATTTCAATCGTTCCGATGACCCCGGTACGTTTTCCTTGATCCTGATACATCTTGTCGATAATATGGGTGACCGTTGTCTTTCCATTTGTTCCGGTAACACCGACAAGCTGCAGATCATGCGTGGGCTGTCCGTAAAAGACATCCGCAAGCACAGCCATCGTATGTCGGGTGTCCCGTACAAGTATTACAGGTAGAGTCGTATTCACCATACGATTTGCAACAATGACGGATGCTCCTTTTTCGACCACTTGGTCGATATAGTCATGTCCATCGAAATTTTCACCTTCAATACAAACGAAAAGGTGCCCTTCCTCGACTTTCCTTGAATCCATTTCAATTCCAGTGACCATTGGATCCGCTTCATTTTCCAGTTGATAGACCTTCAGCCAATCCAGTAATGCGCTTAATTTCTTCATGTAACGAAAACCATCCTTTATCAGAATCCTAATTCAAACCTAAAATGCAAAAGAAAGTGCCGGACAATCCCTCGTCTAACCTCCGACCATCGGATAGCAGAGGTGAATAGGGGACGGACTGTCAGACACTGCAATGTTTCGCAGACTACTATAGCCTATATTTTAATCTTCTCCGGATGATTTGTCACCCATATAGAGCCGAATTAATGAACCCGCCGTCATCTTTTGACCAGGTAAAGGGGCTTGGTCGATAACAGTATCCCCTGTTCCGACGGCTTCAATCTTAAAATCGTAAAATGCTTTATGGATATCCTGTCTTGTTTTCCCTTTTAGATCCGGAATCGTAATCAATGGCTGATCAAGCCAGGTCAACTCTTTTTCGATTTGATTTTTCCTTTTCGGTACACCCATTGCTGCTAAGCTATCCTCTATGATATTCCCCACAATCGGGGCTGCGACAATTCCACCGAATTGCAGGGTCCCTTTAGGGTTATCAACGGCAATATAAACAACGATTTGAGGGTCATCCGCTGGTGCGAAACCAATGAAGGAGACAATGTGGTTATCCTTCAAATACTGACCATTCACAGCCTTCTGTGCGGTACCTGTCTTCCCACCTACACGATAGCCATCTACAAATGCCCCTTTACCAGTCCCTTGAGCAACAACGCTCTCTAAAGCTTCCCGTACTTTCTTTGACGTTTCTTCGGAGATCACCTGGCGTTTCATGACTGGCGACATCCTCTTGACCGATTCGCCCGTATCAGGGTCCAACCATTCCTTGGCAACATAAGGCGTGTAGAGACGTCCGCCATTCACAGCCGCTGCAACCGCTGCAACCTGCTGAATCGGCGTGACAGAAACCCCTTGACCAAAAGCGGTTGTAGCGAGCTCAAGAGGTCCTACTCTTTCCAGATTGAACAAGATCCCAGTACTCTCACCCTGGAGATCGATTCCGGTTTTTTGCCCGAATCCGAAATTCTTGATATATGAAAACAGCTTCTCTTTGCCTAGGCGCTGACCAAGCACCACAAAGCCGGGGTTACAGGAGTTTTGGACGACCTCGAGATAGGTTTCAGAACCATGTCCTCCTCTTTTCCAGCATCTCAGCTTCCTTCCTGCTACTTCGATTGAACCTGGATCATGGATGCGATCCCGTTCCAAATCTACTTTTCCTTCTTCCAGGGCTGCAGCAAGGGTGATGATTTTGAAGGTTGATCCTGGCTCATACGTGCTCCAGACTGGTTTGTTCCGATTATAGATTTCTTGAGGGACTTCACGGAAATTTTCCGGGTTGTAATCTGGTCTGCTTGACATACCGAGTATTTCGCCCGTGTTCGGATCCATCGCAATGGCTACGACACCATCAGGGGCATACGTCGCCTCTGCTATATCCAGCTCTCGTTCGATGATCGATTGGACTTTCTTATCAATCGTCAATTTCAAATTCAATCCATCCGTCGGTGGCTGATACTCATCAGAAAGGGAAGGCATCCGATTTCCACGTACATCCGTATAGAACGATACATGTCCCTTCTGACCCTTCAAATATTCATCATATTGAAGCTCAAGCCCGGTCAAACCTTGATTATCGATTCCGACGAAGCCGAGAACATGAGCTAAGAAATTCCCTTCAGGATAATGCCTTTTGCTGTCTTCTCCGATAAAAACTCCAGGTAAGTCATATGCTCGGATTTCATTCGCTTTTTCATTACTGATTTTCTTTGCCCCTTTAACATTGACGATCGACTTTCTCTGGGTGATCGTCTTGTAGACCTCAGTTTCACTCAGGTTTAGAGAGGCTGCCAGCTTTCTAGCGGTACTAGTTGGGTCCTTCACTTGTTTAGGGACAACAAAAACGGTAGGCGCACTGATGTTCATCGCAATCGGCTCGCCATTCCGGTCAAGAATTTCTCCCCTTTTGGGCTCGAATGGGACGTTCCGGCTCCATGAATCCAATGCTAGACCGGTAAGCCAATCACCTTTCACGAATTGGACGTAACCTAACCGACCGATGATGACCAATAGGAAGAGAAGACCAGCTACAAACACAAAAATAAGCCGTCTCCGTACAGTTACATTTGAAACACGCACTAGACAAACCTCCTCGGCAGTTCAGCTCGTTTTCAAATATATGCTTGTACAGAGACAGCTAGAACAGATCAGTCGTTCTTCTTCTCTTTCTTGTCTGTTGCTTTTTCAGTATCCTTTTTGGCTTCTTTTGCTTTCTTGATTTCTTGCAGGGACTTCAACTCAACGACAAGTGCTGCACCTTCCTTTACAACGGATCCTTTTGTGATGCTTTGCAGGGTGACATACCCACGACCAGTGAATTCAGGTGTTTTCATTTCCAACGCATTCGCCAGACGTAACACTTCTGAGCGGGACATCCCTTTCAAATCAGGCATCTTAATTTTTCCATCCGTTTTGAGAAAGACCTTCTCACCCTTCAATAGAGTTGTGCCGGCGAATGGGGCTTGATTGATGATTTTGTCCCCTTCTCCAAACACATGGACTTCAAGCCCTTCCTCTTCAAGCTTCTTCTTTACAGAAATTGAAGATTCGCCAATCAGATCGCCGATTTCTGTCCCCTTTGCTTCCTTATCCGTCGAGTTATGTTCTTCCGGCGTAATGTTCAAGTATTGCAGGCTGCTTTTCATCACCGGATTGAACACCTTGGATACCGGCTGGGATCCAAGTTCATAACGATCGAGGTTCGGTTCGTCGATCGCTACATAGACAAGCAGACGAGGATCATCTGCCGGGGCCATCCCGAGAAAAGAAAAGATATGTTCATTCCAGCCTTTGAGAATCTCACCATTTTTGTACTTCTGAGCAGTTCCCGTCTTTCCAGCAACTTCATAACCGCCGATATCATAAACCTTACCTGTACCGTCTGTCACGACGGTACGCAACACATCCCTTACCTGCTTGGCAGTGTCGGATGAAACGGGATTCCCGACGACTTCAGGCTCATAGTCCTTGAGGGTTTCTCCGTTATTCTCATCGACGATCTTATCGATGACAAAAGGCTTCATCATCTTTCCACCATTCGCAATGGCCGTTGCAGCCTGGATTTGTTGTATCGGTGTAATAGCACTTCCTTGTCCGAAAGCTGTCGTGATCTTATTCGATTGGTATTTGTATTGAATTTTCGATGCCGTTTCCCCAGGAATATTGATGCCTGTCCTCTCATCAAATTCCCATCGCTCGGTCAAGTACTCATATAACCTTTCAAATCCGAGCTGTTCCTTTGCTATCTTTGCAAATGCGACGTTTGATGACTGACGGACACCTTCATCGTATGTGATCGTTCCCCAGCCTTTTCCTCCATTATGGTCGTGATACGTATGGGCTTTCGTTTTGTATTTACCGGATTCATAAAAAGCTCCACCGTTATAGACACCTTCTTCAATAGCTGCAGCCAGAGTGAAGACTTTCATCGTTGAACCGGGCTCAAATGCTGAACCAATCGCATAATTCGTATAATTCGTGATATCACGGATGTTCGGGTTGAAGCTCGGTCTATTGGACATCGCTAAAATCTGACCGGTTTTCGGGTCTGCTACAATCCCGATCATCCTGTGCGGTTTGTATTCTTCATCCACTTTATTCATCGCGTTTTCAAGGAACAATTGGATCTTTTCATCAATCGTCAAGTAAACTCTAGCACCATGCTTCGGTTCCTTGATCACTTCCTTCGGATCCGGAAGCTTGTAGCCTTCACGATCACGCTGATACTTCAGCATTCCGTCTTCTTCACGCAAATACTCATCCAACGCTTTTTCGAGACCCATGACGCCTTTGCGATTTCCTTCTTCATCAACTGAAGTGAACCCAAGGATATGGGAGGCGAAATCTTGATTCTGATAGTATCGTTTCGTTTCAGCTCTGAATGTGATCCCTTCTATATCAAGATTTTTAATTTGTTCCATTTTCGAATGGCTGATTTCCTTCCCTCCAGGACCTAGCTCTACTTGATACGCTTCCCGGCTCATGAGATCAGTCAGCCTCGATTCAGACATTTCCAGAATCGGGGCTAATTTCGAAGCAGCTTCACGTGGATCCTCCACATGCTCAGCGTCTTCATCCAAGATCGCAATGACAGTATAAGAATTGATATCCTCGGCAATCGCCTTCCCATTCCGGTCATAGATCGTACCTCTCTTGGCATCCAATTGGTCTGAGCTTGTCCACTTGGCTTCAGCCCATACCTTCAAATCCTGTCCCTCTGCTTTACCTGTCCACCCTAAATAAAAATAGCGACCAATCAATAAGAAAAAGAGCAGGACAAATATCAAAGATAAAATCACTGCTCCTTTATTAATATTGGCATTCTTTTTTTCTATCATTCGAACCACCACACCAATCAGTTATTGACGATTTCCACATTTTTCTCATTGATCGACATGCCGAGCTTTTCTTCTGCATAGTTCATGATTCGTAATGGTTCGCTTAATTCAGATTTTTGCAGGGCAAGGTCATTCACTTTTTCTGATTGTTGCTCAATCTGGTATTCTGTCACCTGGATCTCCTTGTTTATCGTATAGATTTCAGCATAGTTTGATATCACAAGGATGGATACGGCGATGAACATGATTCCAGCAATGGACCAAAGAACTTTTTCCCCTTTCGTAAACCTGGCCAGCGTGCGCTTGGCTACTTGGGGCTTTGTTTGTTGTTGCTCTTGTATACTTGTTTTTCTCTGTACTTGATGGGCAAGATTACTCAAACCCCTCTCCCCTTTCTAGCGTTTTTCTGCAATTCTCAGCTTAGATGAACGAGCTCTTCTATTATTCTCTTGCTCCCCTGTACCCGGGGTGATTGGTTTTCGTGTGATCAATGTCATATTCGGCTGGTATTCATCTGGAACGGCGGGCATTCCTGGCGGTAGCTCTGGCCCACTACTTTCTTCTTTAAAGATCCTTTTGCAAATACGATCTTCAAGAGAGTGGAAGGTGATGACACAGATTCTTCCTCCAGAATTGAGCATTTCCATTCCATCCCGCAACGCTTCTTCAAACGCATTAAGCTCGTCGTTTACAGCAATCCTGATCGCTTGGAACGTTCGCTTAGCTGGATGACCACCTTTACGACGTGCTCTTGCAGGTATGGATTCTTTAATAATATCGACCAGTTCCCCAGTCGTTTCTATTGCCTTCCGTTCCCGATAGGCTTCAATTTTTCGTGCGATCGATTTTGCGAATTTCTCTTCTCCATATTTGAATAGAATTGAGACAATCTGTTCATAGGACCATTCATTCACGATGTGATAGGCAGTCAGTTCACTTGTCTGATCCATCCTCATATCCAATGGTGCATCTTGGTGATAACTGAATCCTCGATCCGCTTCGTCCAATTGTGGAGAAGAAACACCCAGGTCAAACAAAATCCCGTCAACACCACTTATCCCTTTTTCAATGAGTTCTTTCTTCAAGTGTCTGAAATTCGACTTGATGATACTGAACTTACCTTCGAATGGAGCTAATCGTTCATAAGCATGTTCGATTGCTTTCATGTCTTGATCAAATGCATAAACATGTCCGGTCGTTAGTCTCTTGGCAATCTCTTCGGTGTGACCTGCTCCACCCATTGTACAATCCACGTAAATGCCATCTTCCTTGATCTGTAGTCCTTCAATTGACTCTTGCTTTAAAACTGTCTCATGCTCAAACATAACGGTCCCTCAATTTCTTTGTTCCAACAACATGACTTCCATGACTAAAGGTCGAAATCCATAAGGCTCTCAGCAATTTCTCCAAACGAGTCTTCGGATTGAGCGAAGTAGTCTTCCCAGATTTCTTTATTCCATATTTCAATCCGGTTACTTACGCCAATGACGACACAGTCTTTTTCCAACTTTGCATATTGTCGTAGTGTGGATGCGATGTTTACACGACCTTGCTTGTCAAGTTGACATTCTGCAGCACCTGAAAAGAAGAAACGGGTAAACGCACGTGCATCTTTTTTTGTGAATGGGAGTGCCTTCAACTTTTCTTCAAGCATTTTCCATTCCTCAAGAGGGTAACCAAAAACACATTGGTCTAATCCTCTCGTAAGGACGAAAGTGGATCCTAAGTTTTCACGGAATTTCGAGGGGATGATCATTCTTCCCTTATCGTCAATGGTATGTAAATGCTCTCCCATGAACATAGACGGATCCCCCTCCCCACTTTCATCCCTAAGTCTACCACAACTCCCCACTTTACACCACTTGTTTTATTATTCGTTCAGACAAAAAGAAATCCTGCTGTCGTCAGCAGGATTTCAGTAACTTTTCATCGCTATTTTATTACACCATTGGCGGTCTATAAAACGACATCAAGAAGGACAATCCCTAACGGTTCACCACTTGTCCCATCCATTTTTTGTTGATTCCCGAGACAACGCAGCATTCCATTTACAAAATACGAGGTCCAGATGCGAACGTTGCCATAAAATCAAAGGAAAATCGCTTTAGGCTTACCGTTCCAGCTGAATTCATTCGATGCCAGCTCGGTAATGAATTGTTCCCCATATTGATTGATGAATTCGTACACATTTAATACTCTTTCTTGTGGTTGATTTTTAGGCATAAGATGGCTTTCAATGTAATCGAATTTCCGTAATTCCGTTTCATATTTTTCATAAATGGAACGCTTCATCCGCTCCTTCAAGAATTGGAGTTGACCTTCAATGATCCTCCAGTTCTTTTCCGCTAGAGGCTCCAAACCTTTGTCGATGGTTTTGGCTGTATTCTTCAAACGATCATGCTCCCGTTGGAAAGCTTCCACAGTATGGAGGAACTCAGAATCGATATCCGGGTCATCCTGTTGAGTCAACCACTGTTCTTTTTCAACTGGAATTTTGGCATCCAGTACTTGCTCCACATCAATATCTTTATCACGTAACAGCTTCTGAGTGACCCGGTCTATGAGCAAAATCGAAAGCCTTGGCAGAACAGGTGGCATTTTAACGGAATGTAAATGGAAAACAGGCTTCAGCATGCTCCAATAGGCAATCTCTCCGGGACCTGCAACGAAAGCAAGTGTAGGAAGAAGCTTCTCCTGCATCAAAGGTCTTGAAATGACATTATTGCTCAAACGGTCCGGATGATGGATTGCAAGGTCGGTCAGTTCCTTCATCGTATAAAGACATTCATTATTCTTTCCTCTGAAATGTCTTTCTCCATCTCTGAACAAAAGCACTCGAGTGTCTTGCTCATCAATGAAAAGATGCGAATTACCATCTTCTGATTCAACTGGAGAAGAGTATCCATGGGATACAAGATTTCTTTCACCTGATTTAAACGCATCATCCAATGCATCATTATCTTTGATCATTTCTGCAAAAAATGAGGATTCAATCCGTCTGACCTCAGGATGATTGGCATCAAGCATGACAATCCCTAACTCTTTGAATAATCCAGCCATTAAATAAGAGAAGAACTCTGTCCACGTTTCCGTTTCTTGAATTGCAGTCCTTAACGATTTTTGGAGTTCCTGGGTATGTTCGGTTTCACCGAATGCATGAATGATTTCGTCCACCCATTCATATAATTTCGGCTTAGGAAGCGGAATATACGATACAGAGCGCTTCCCTTCATTCATTGAGAACTTTTTCTTCCGGATTTCTCCCTCCTCGAACACATGGATGTGATTCACCTCATCAAAATCGTGATCCTCACCCGCTACCCAAAAAATAGGTATGACTGGTGATCCGATCCTCTTTTCCTGTTGTTCAGCAAAGAGCAGGGCTGATAAACATTTATGTACGGTATAGAGCGGTCCTGTCATCAACCCTGCTTGTTGGCCCGTAACGACAACCGTAGAATCTGGATCTTTCAATTTTTCAATATTCATCCACGTCTTCTCGGATGTGGGCAGCTTTTTGTGATATGAGGATAGATGTTTATACAATTCTTCCCTTGGAAAGCTCCGTTCCTTCAATTCTTTCCATCGATCAATATAACTCCCTGCATCATAGGGGTCATAATCGAATAAGCCGGATACTCTTGAATCGCCAGATAGGTATGCAGCGTATAGGTCGTCTTTCTTTTTCAAAGGTAAATCGAGCACATTCATTACGTTCTTCCTTTCTACTTCACACCGACACTTCGCGATTATGAGTATAGCAAATCCGATCAACGATACGAAACAATTTTGCTTCGTCAGATCTCTAATACTCGATTGATCAGGCCATATACACAAAGAAACAAATAACCTGAAGAAAATAACAAGAAATTGAACCGCCATGATGTCTTAAGAATTCGAAAGATACCCACGTCTTTATCTTGTTTCCAATAGACGAAAGTAATACTGATGATGACCGTTATCAAAAAAATGATCAACGGCCAAATGAAACTCTTGCTCCAAATCGTATACATGATCACCAATACAGAGCAAATCAGAAAAAAAGTCGTTACATCCGTCGCTAACAAAAAGGACGTTTTCTTCTTGCGGGTGATCCCCTTTGCCACCCAATAGACAAACACCCAGGCAAGGATCGGTAAGGTAACGAATGTTGCAAGCGATCCTAAAAAGACATCAACCATCCCATTCCCCTCTTTCCATTTCCCCCTCCATGCCTTTGACAAGTTGGTACACAAAGAAATGATTTGGAATACTCATTTGCTGCTGCTCCGCCATTTCCAGTAAGAATCCATTAATGGCTTCCAATTCTGTCCTTCTTTTCATCTCCAGGTCCCTCAGCATGGAAGATTTATTTATTGAAGTATTCTTGCAAACAGCCAATAAATCCTTCCATCCTTCTTGTTCCGGTATTTTCAATACACGACAACTTTCTCTACTTAGCCTTTTCATCAAATCGCACCAGTGACCATTTTCCAGCAATTGACCATTCCGGACTCCTAATATAGCCGTCAATGGATTGATTACCGAATTGATATGCAGCTTCCGGCTCAGCATATCGTACCAATCATCGTTCTTTATAAATTCAAAGTCGGGTGTTGAGAGCCGATTCCAGTCAACTCCTCCCGTATGCCCGTCTATGTATGGTGCAATTTTCGTTCTTCCGATTCCTGTATGGTGGATTGCATGATCCGACTCTTTCATTGTGCCATGTTCAACGACCCCTAAGAAAATGGAATGTCGAGTGAACTCGTCTAACCTTCGTAGATGGTACATTCCATTTTGTATGAAAAGAATCGTTTTCGCTTTTTCGAATTTTTGATGAATGACGGATATCAAATTATCGATTTGATACGATTTCACCGCTAAAATGAGCAGATCATGCTGAGAAGGGGCGGCATCCTCCAACACTTGGACTACGGGGTATGTTGTAAAGGTGCCATTCGGGGTATGGAGGTCAAGTCCATTTTTTTCAAGGAGTCTCTGTTGTTCTTTTCTTCTCACATACACGACAACTTCGTGACCATCTTTCAATAGATAGGATGCAAACAACAGGCCGACAGAGCCACCACCAACAATCCCAATTTTCATACAAATCCCCCACTTTCTACCTATATTTTCATTATTATCATCGTACCATAATTTCCTATAAATCACTGTTTTTTAAGAGCTACTAGTGTCAATAAGAAAAAAAGACCGACCTACTACGGCCGGTCTTTCCACTAATGCATTTTAAACTGGATAAACAGGGTGTTTTCTCTCACTAAATACCATTTCTTTTGATTCATATGCCTCAAATCGATCGATCAGTTCATCTCTAAGTTCATCAGCTGATACGATTTGATCGACAATCATCTCTGAAGCCAGTTTATAAATATCAATGTGTTCTTTATATTCTTGATGCTTTTCTTGGACGAATTTCATACGTTCTTTCGGATCCTCGATCTCATTGATCTTGTTGGAGTATACAGCATTGACCGCTGCTTCAGGGCCCATGACCGCGATTTGTGCAGTCGGCAATGCAATACAACAATCCGGCTCAAACGCTGGACCAGCCATGGCATATAACCCAGCACCATAAGCTTTACGGACGACAACTGAAATTTTCGGTACAGTGACATCACTCATCGCAGCAATCAGTTTGGCACCGTGACGGATGATTCCTGCACGCTCCACCTTCGTACCAATCATGAATCCAGGAACGTCCGCAAGGAACAACAACGGAATGGAAAAAGCGTCGCATAATGTAATGAACTTGGCTGCTTTATCTGCGGAGTCAACGAACAGTACGCCGCCTTTTACCTTTGGCTGATTGGCTACAATTCCGACCGTTTTACCATCAATCCGCGCAAATCCAGTAACCATTTCAGGAGCGAACAATTTCTTCATTTCATAGAAGCTTCCCTCATCCACAAGTCCATCAATAAATTCATACATATCGAATGGCACATTCTGGTTTTCGGGAACAATTTCAGAAAGGCTTCTTCCTTCTACCGGTGAAGCCCCAGTTTGGATTTCAGGCTTACCTTTATAATTTGCTGGGAAATAGGTGAGATAACGGCGTGCAGATTCAATCGCCTCTTCCTCATCCTGAGCGAGTACATCGCCACAGCCACTTATGCTGCAATGCATTCTTGCTCCACCCATTTCTTCCAATGTCACTTTCTCCCCAATGACCTTTTCAGCCATCCGCGGTGATCCTAAGTACATGGAAGCATTTTGATCCACCATGATTACAGTATCACAGAACGCTGGAATATAGGCTCCCCCAGCTGCTGAAGGTCCGAATAGGACACACACTTGAGGAACCATACCCGACATCTTCACCTGATTATAAAAAATCTTCCCCGCTCCTCTGCGGTTAGGGAACATTTCAATCTGGTCAGTGATCCGAGCACCTGCTGAGTCAACCAGGTAGAACATCGGTACTTTCATACGCATGGCGGTCTCCTGGATACGGATGATCTTCTCAACCGTTCGAGCTCCCCAAGAACCTGCTTTGACGGTAGAATCATTTGCCATGACGCAAACCTTCTGACCATTCACCTTGCCGATAGCGGTCACGACACCATCTGCAGGTAATCCTTCAGCCTGGTTGTTCGCGAATTTCGCATCTTCAATCTTGTAGGAATCATCATCAAACAATAATTCAAGACGTTTCCTGACAAACAATTTGTTCTGAGCCTTCAACTTTTCATGGTACTTCTCTGCACCACCGGCTTCAATTCTTGCTTTCGTCTCTTGCAATGTTTCATTATACGTTTTCAACATTGGAATCCTCCTTCATTGCTAGTGAGAGAACGAGCGCTCATTCATTTTTATTTCATGACGACCAGTACGTCACCTTCATTCACAAAGTCCCCTACATTGACATTGACGGAGCTGACTTCTCCTTCTTCTGTCGTTTCAACGGGTATTTCCATCTTCATCGATTCAAGTGTAAGGACAGCTTGTCCTGCAGTGACATTTTCACCTTCTGATACTAATACGTTTAATACTGTGCCTGCCATTGATGCTGTAATTTCCTTCATGTTGATCCACTCCTAATTGTTTACTTTTGTATTGATTTGGTTAAGAAATTGAGTCGTATAATGCCCCTTTTGGAATGCTGGCTCATTAAGGATCGTCTTAAACAACGGGCCATTATGTTTGATTCCATCTAAATTCCATTGATTGAAAAAGTCGATCGATTTTTCAATGGCAACTTTCCTGTCCTTGCCATGAATAATGATTTTTGCAACCATCGGATCATAGAACGGTGTCACCTGGGTATTTGAACCATATCCTGTATCTACTCTTACCCCTTCCAGTTCAGGACATTCGAAGTTATTGATCTTCCCTGGTGAAGGCATGAATGTTGACGGATCCTCAGCATAGATTCTGTATTCGATGCTGTGTCCAACCTTTTGGATATCACCCTGTTCTTTCGGTAAAGGGTTCTTCTGGGCAACATGGATTTGCCATTCAACTAAATCAAGGCCTGTAACCATTTCAGTGACAGGATGCTCCACTTGCAGTCGGGTGTTCATTTCCAAGAAGTAGAAATTCTCTTCTTCGTCTACGATAAACTCAACTGTACCTGCATTCGTGTAGTCCACATGCTTCCCTGCCTGAACAGCTGATTCACAAATACGCTTGCGGACCTCTTCACTTAAAAACGGTGAAGGTGTCTCCTCGACTACTTTTTGATGTCTCCGTTGGATGGAACAATCCCTTTCAAACAAGTGAATGACATTCCCCTGGTGATCACCGAAAATCTGCACTTCGATATGTCGGCTGTTGGTAATGAACTTTTCCATAAACATTTCATCATTGCCGAAATATGCTTTTGCGCGGTTTTGGCTCGATACGAAGGCGGTTCGCAACGTCTTTTCATCCTCACAGCGCTGCATCCCGATGCCTCCGCCGCCTGCACTCGCTTTGATCATGACAGGATATCCGATCTCTTCAGCAAGCTTTACGGCTTCCTCTACGTCCTTCAAGGCCCCTTCACTGCCTGGAACGACAGGAACACCTGCATCCTGCATCGTTTTCCTTGCTTTGACCTTATCCCCCATGGTTTCCACCACGTCTGCCGAAGGACCGATAAATGTAATGTTAGCGTTTTCAACTTGTCGAACAAAATCAGCATTTTCAGATAGAAAACCGTAACCAGGATGAATGGCATCCACCTGTTCGGATCTTGCGATTTCCAATATACGTTCACTATTCAAATAAGATTTTACAACGGGAGGTTCCCCAATTTCATATGCGATTTTTGCATTCTTAACATATGGGAGTTCCCGATCCGCTTGAGAATACACGATAACGGGTTCTATCCCTAGTTTCTCACATGACTTTACAATTCGTGCTGCTATTTCTCCTCTGTTTGCGATTAGAATCTTTTTCAAAACCATCTCCTCCTACTCCTATGGGCTACAATCTACTACTTTCAACAAGAATCATCAAGATTCCTGTAGTTTTCTGCAGAAATTTTTCACTTTTGCAGAATTTTTCGTAATTTTATTATATAATAATGTTAGATAGAAAGGGAGAGTAATTCAAGGGGGAATGCATATATGTATAAAGTGGAAAGACTTCTCGTTAATTATAAAACGCTTGAGGAATTCAAGAAATTTAAAGAATATGGCATTCAAGAGCTATCCATGCTTGAGGATTTGCAAGAGAACATCATTGAGAATGATAGTGAATCACCTTTCTATGGCATTTATTACGGAAACAAATTGGTTGCTAGAATGAGCCTTTACCGAATTGACGGGCAATATGACCGATACTTCGATCCACCACAGGACTACCTGGAGCTATGGAAGCTGGAGGTATTACCGGATTATCATGGGAAAGGCTTTGGAAGCGCTCTCGTGAATTATGCGAAGTCCTTCAATTTACCAGTGAAAACCAATGCTCGCCAACGTTCCAGTGAATTTTGGGATAAGATGGGCTTCACTTCCGTCACTTACAATCCAAACCGTGACCGCGGAGAAAACCCTTATGTATGGTATCCGGCAGGTGTCCATGAGCAGTCACCATCTGAGAGTGGCGGGGTTTTGAAAGACACTGATCTTTCTTCCATGGAAGTTGAATCATAAACAAATAAATGACAAGACAAAAATGCCTCATTCCATCTCATGCGGTTGTAAGCCGTGATGAGCTGGATGAGGCATTTTCTATGACCTTTAAATCATCGATCATTTTTCGACTTTTTCTAAATTCCCGTTATAATCCATTTGGAATTTCACTTGTGGAGTATCTGTATCATCGTCTGTTATCGCCATTTTCCGCGCACGCTCCATGAAATTCAACAGGACCTTGTAATCCTCATGGACTTTATCGTATTCCTCTTTCAATTTTTCCATTTCCTGTTCGAGTGTTTCATTCTTCTTTACAACTTGTTCGTATTGTTCCTTCATATGATGATAATCTTCCAAAATCGTATGGGTATCTTTTTCAGCTTCCTGTAAACCTTGCAAATAACAGATTACATCATCCATGCATATGTGTGGTTTTGCCTGGTAGGTTGCATTCATCACTTTCACTTGTTCTGTTGAATGGTGTTGTTTCTTCTTGGATTTACCTGATTGAGACGCGGCTTGCTTCCTTTGCTTTTTCGCAATGGCGATTGCCGTATCATATTTCTTTCGTATAAGTGAGTTCCAGCGGAAACCACAAGCAGCCGAAGTTCTTGAAAGCTTCTTCCCCACTTCCTCAAAGGCTGCTAATTGTGTCCCACCTTCACGTATATGTCTGAGTACGACTTCAGCTAATAACAGATCTTCATCATGATTCCATGCATCTTGGCGTGTGGAGCCCATCTTCATCCCTCCATACAAGTCTACTTTTATTACTACACCATATGCAGATACTAGAAAAGATAGACTTTCCATCTAGTAAAAGATGCATGGGGAACTGTTTCTTACGATTCAGGAGCGATCTAAAAATGATTGCACAGCTTGATGATGCTCTTCAGAGGCCCATAGGCGGGCACACTCTTCAATTTCTTGTTTTATTTTCTCTTTTGTTTGATCGATTTCCACATGATCCAACCAACGTTGCTTATACGCTTTCAACACATTGGCGGAGACCTTTGTCATCGGTTGGATCCATTGTTCAAAGCC
The DNA here is from genome assembly GCF_040126055.1 of Pseudalkalibacillus sp. SCS-8. Taxonomy (NCBI): domain Bacteria; kingdom Bacillati; phylum Bacillota; class Bacilli; order Caryophanales; family Fictibacillaceae; genus Pseudalkalibacillus; species Pseudalkalibacillus nanhaiensis. The sequence goes on along the minus strand of NZ_CP143541.1, from coordinate 1,486,660 downwards.
ATCTAATTGATCATAACCGACAATTTCATGGATAAAACCACGTTGCCGCCCTTCTTCGGCACTAAATTTGATGGGTCTCATCAACAATTCAAGTGCACCGGACTTGCCGATCCTCTCCATCAAGAAGGTCGCTCCACCCCATCCTGTCGTTATACCAAGAGTCCCTTGTATGAAGCCGAACTTCACATGTGGAGCGGCTACTCGAAAGTCGCATGCGGTCGCAATTTCACAACCTCCTCCAACAGCTACACCGTTCATCAATGCCACAGTCGGTTTCGGAAATTTGAACAATTTATATAAGATATTGCCCATTTTAGAAAGCATCGTAAAAGCTTCCTCTTCAGAATAGAGTTGATGAAAAACAGAAAGGTCACCACCGGAACAGAATGCCTTGTCGCCTGATCCGGTAATGACCAGTACTTTGGCGTTATCATCATACTCCAATTGGTTGATTGCATCGTCAAGCAGATCCATCATTTCGTAATTTATCGCGTTGTACCTTTCTGCATGATTAAGTGTAATCCACCCAATTCCATCCTTTACTTCTACTAATAATTTGTTTTTAGCCATAAGACTCCCCCGCCCTCAAATGAATATCTTCTCTTCATTATACATCTTCATGGTCCATTTAAAATCAAGTTGTAGCATTTAGAAAAATGAAAAGGATAATCCGCAAATTATCCTTACCTTATGATGGTCCGTAAACCTCTTATCTTACCCTCAAATGTACTTTCTGACGATTTTGAGGGCAGGATAGACCTATTACCCTACCCTCAAATTATCTTTTTTTAATTTTTGAGGGAGGGTAAACCTCTTATCTTACCCCAAAATATGCTATCTGACGATTTTGAGGGCAGGATAGACCTATTACCCTACCCTCAAATTATCTTTTTTAATTTTTGAGGGAGGGTAAACCTCTTATCTTACCCCCAAATGTACTTTCTGACGATTTTGAGGGCAGGATAGACCTGTTACCCTACCCTCAAATTATCTTTCTTCAATTTTTGAGGGAGGGTAAGCCTCTTATCTTACCCCCAAATATGCTATCTGACGATTTTGAGGGGAGGATGGATCTCGGCACCACCCTATTTTTCCCAATAAAAAAACAAGGAGGACGAATCCTCCTTGTTGTCTTTTAAACTTACTTTTCAACTACTTCTTTTCCTTTGTATGTGCCACATTCGCCACATACACGGTGAGAAAGCTTGTATTCGCCACAGTTAGGGCATTTTACCATTCCAGGTACTTTCAACTTATAGTGTGTACGACGTTTGTTTTTACGAGTAGTAGAGGTTCTTCTAAAAGGTACTGCCATGGTTTTCCACCTCCTTGAGGAAATTGTTCAGTTAGAGAATGTCAATTTTTATTGACGCTTCTTCACTTTTCATCATTTTTATCAAAGAATTTGGCCAATTCGGCCATCCGTGGATCAACTTTTTCCTTTTGATCCGGTTCTTCCTCAACGACATCCCATCCTTTACCTGAAGGCGGCGCTGGAGGGTTGTCCGTTGGTTCAGAGCTGATGACCTTCAACGGCTTTTCCAACAAAATGTTTTCCTGAATATAAGGGATCAGGTCCACAGTATTTCCTTCTACGAAATGGATGTCCTCTTCATTCGCATCCATACCATGATCGGGTTCGAACATAAAAATTTCAGTCGATTGAACGTTGAATGGATAAAGAACGTCTGCGAGGGTTACCGAATCGGGTAACGTCATCGCACCTTTGATCGTCAGATGAAATACTGCCCGATTTTGATTGACTTCACCGTGACCTTTGACGTGTACTGGTGTCAATTCACGAATTTCAGGATCAATATCTCGTATTGAATCTAACTCGATTGTTTCATCAATCTCAAGTCCTTTACGTTGAAAACTTCTCAGTTGTTGTATGGACCATTTCATTTGTCATCACCTCAGGGCAACAGTAGTAATTATAGCTTTCAACAAAAAAATTGTCAACATTTTTTCTTTACAGTTGTTTTTAACTATTCCAGATAATTTGATACAATAAATTATCATAGAAACGATATTTATGGAGCGTATTAACAGTTTAACGTAATCCCATTTCCTTAAACAACTAAAAGGAGTCGAAAAATGAAATCATTAGGGCTAGTGGTAGAATACAATCCTTTCCATAATGGTCATTTGTATCATCTGCAACAAGCGAAGGAAGTCTCCCGTGCTGATGTAACCATCGCTGTGATGAGTGGTAATTTCCTGCAGCGAGGAGAACCTGCATTAGTATCCAAGTGGTATAGGACGCGTATGGCTCTAGAAGCTGGTGTGGACCTTGTAATCGAACTTCCTTATGCATACGCTACCCATCGCGCAGATCGATTCGCTTATGGTGCTATCGCACTATTGGACGCATTGGGAACAGATGAAGTTATTTTCGGCAGTGAATCTGGAAATATACAGCCTTTCTTAGATTCGGTTGAGTTTATCAACAATAACGAAGAAGAATACAATGAGCTGATTCAAGCATACATAAAAACTGGGATGAGCTATCCTGCTGCTGTTTCCAGTGCATTCGAAGCCCTTCCCAACCGCTCAGGCGAGATGCTCGACCTGTCTAAACCGAACAATATATTAGGTTTTCATTATGTCGATTCCGTCCGTCGCTTACATTCTTCGATGTCTGTAAATACAGTCAAAAGGACTGGAGCAGGTTACCATGATGAAGGAACAGAACACGATATTGCCAGTGCAACGGGGATTCGGAAAATTCTATTTGAAGGTGATGGGGATCGCTCTTCAATTGAAAGATTTGTTCCTGACACAACGTATCGTTTGTTAGAAGAACATTGGAAGACCTACAACGGATTTCTGAGCTGGGAAAACTATTTTCCGTTACTTAAATACCGTCTTATAACTGCTTCTGTAGAAGAGCTTGCTGAGATATACGATTGTTCGGAAGGTATTGAGAACCGGCTGAAAGCATATATCCGTAAAGCAGATTCTTTTAAAGCGTTTATTGAGGCTGTAAAGACGAAACGTTATACTTGGACTCGTTTACAACGGATTTGCACACATATTCTCACGAATGCAACGAAAGTTACGATGGAAAAGGCTTTGACGGATAAACCGCCATATATACGATTACTAGGTATGAATGAACGCGGTCAGAACTACCTGAGCCAAATGAAAAAACAAGTGGAATATCCAATCGTCAGTACACTTTCTAAATTTGAAAATGCTACCTTGGAACAGGACATCCAAGCAAGCGCTACATATTCATTGGGATATCCTTCTCGAGACCATTCCACTCTCTTAAAAAATGAATATGCCACACCACCAATACGTTTAAATACAAAGACATAAACAAAGAAAGGTGACGATCTGTCACCTTTCTTTTATTTCTCTTTTAAATTTTTCAAATAATCAAGGGCATCTTTAAAGGTTTTTACAGGTACGATCTCCATTTCAGTACCAATGTCTTCAGCAGCTTCCTTTGCATTCTTATAGTTCCCTGCGCCTTCAGGTGCGAAGAAAACTTCTGCTCCTGCGTTATCTGCTGCGACGACCTTCTGCTTGATACCTCCGATCGGACCTACCTCCGCTTTTTCGTTCATCGTTCCTGTTCCGGCTATGTTATACCCTTTCGTCCAATCGACCTCGGTCAACTGGTTATAAATTTCGAGCGTGAACATCAATCCTGCAGAAGGCCCACCGATTTGAGCCGTATCGATTTTCAACTTTGGATCTGTTTTGATTTCTGTAAATGTCACCGGGTAGGTGATACCGATGCCCGCTCTTTCTTCATCCCCTTTGTTGACCAATCGTTCCGGAAATGTCTTCAGTTTGATTTTGACATTCTCGACACCATCATTTCTTTTGACGGTCAACTCGACTTCGTCTCCTTCATCAAACGCCTTCAATCGTTTGACTAGCTCCTCAGCTGTCTTAATTTCTTTGCCATTTAATGCGGTGATCAAATCACCGACTTCTAAATGGTCAGCTGCTGGCATACCGGATATGACCCCGGTAATGAATACACCTTTATTCGTAATCTCGATATTTTTGTCCGCTTCTTTATAGGCTACAATCGTGGCTGCGTGTTGAGAGCTTTGCATTAATTGGAGTTGGCGAGTCTCATATTCTTCTTCTGTTTCATCAGAGCCCTTTACATGATCCTCGGGGAAGACCTCATGATATTCACGGAGCTTCGCCCACAAGAACTCTGCAGCATTCGCTTTCCCGACAAGAACAGTCGTCAACATAAAGGAGCCTTCCGCCTTGTTTCCATCCTCTACTTGTATGATTGGTGAGAGAAGCTTCGCATCTCCTGGCTGAGTATGATAATAAGGTAATGGTAGAAAGGCGATTAAAACGGCTAATAATACGACGGCCCATGGCCACTGTGTTCTAATTTTCTTCATTCTTCTGCCTCCAGTTTTGTATTGCAGCTTCGATATCCACGAGTTTATCTTTCGTTTCCATCTCTCCGATTTCTATAATTTCATCAATATCTTTAAATGCTGAGGAACTGAAATTTTCTACTAGAGGCCTGATCAATACATCCGTCGTAATCTCGTGGGCTTTAACAAGTTCACGTTGCATAATATCGATGCTTTGCATAATGACATCAAATATCGTGTTGATTTCTGGATTTTCTTTAATGTGGGAAATATCGACTGCAATGATGATATCCGCTCCCATTTCTTTGATTACGGAAACCGGTACCCTGTCAATCACGCCACCATCTACGAGTAGACGGTCTCCCATTCGTTGGGGTACGAATATGCCAGGCACAGCTATGCTAGCTCTTACCGCATCAGAGATCGGACCTTCTGTGATGACCACCTTTTCAGCACTAAGCAGATCCGTAGTGATGACGGAAAACGGAATGTTCAACTCTTCAATCCTCTTTCCTTGCGTAAAAGCATGGATGAGCTGCTTGACTTTATTTCCGGAAACGAAACCCATTTTCGGTACGGTGTAATCCATGTAATATCTTCGGCGAAACATCCTGGCCATTTTAATCATTGTTTTTGGTTCATGTCCTGCACAATAGAAGGACCCAACCAGTGCCCCCATACTGCTGCCAGCTATCATGTCGATCGGTATACCCGCTTCATGGAGTGCCTTCAACACACCGATATGGGCAAACCCTCTAGCACCCCCTGAACCGAGAGCCAGACCGATTTTCGGTTTATCCAAAAGCCTTACCTCCTTACGATTGGCAACCCTGCAGTACGCTGGTCTATTCTTTCATTCAATACGTATAAATGATAAGGACAACCTATTTTCTAACCTACCTATTCTAGCCTATTCATGAGGAGGCTTTAGATTGTACCGTTCACGGATAAAAAATGTAATCATTGCTGGGCTGACGACGTTATTCGCTGTTTCCATCATGGTATCTCCTAAAGCAGCCTTTGAATCGTCATTGCAAGGATTGACCATGTGGTGGGAGATCGTTTTCCCGTCCTTACTTCCTTTTTTCATCATCAGTGAATTGCTGATCTGTTTTGGAGTCGTAAAATTTATCGGTGTTTTAATGGAGCCGATCATGCGCCCTCTGTTCAAAGTGCCCGGGTCCGGTGGATTTGTTTGGGCGATGGGGCTTGCATCCGGGTTTCCAGCGGGAGCAAAATTGACCGCCCGTTTACGTCAAGAAAAGGAAATCTCCCGTGTCGAGGCTGAAAGGCTAGTATCCTTTACGAACTGTTCAAATCCCTTATTCATCTTAGGAGCTGTCTCCGTAGGATTCTTCCATAATGCAGAGCTAGGTATCCTGCTCGCCGCTGCTCATTATCTCGGAAACATATTTGTTGGGTTTATCATGCGTTTTCACAAAGAACCTATGCAAACGAAATCGATACGGCGACCCAAGGCAAAACGAAACCTGATTACATATGCGTTGAACGGAATGCATCAAGTAAGGGAGATGGACCCCCGGCCATTCGGAAAACAGATGGGAGATGCCGTCAAGCATTCTATACAAACCTTACTAATGATCGGGGGTTTCATCCTTTTATTTTCTGTATTGAACAGAATGCTAGCAGAATTTCATATTACAACGGTAATCGCAACACTATTAACATCCGTCTTCATGTTATTCGGATATTCTCAAGAAATCGTTCCACCATTCATATCCGGCTTGTTTGAGATAACACTCGGCAGCCGTTTGATTAGTGAAACATCCGATGCAATGTTATTACAGCAAGCTACGATTGTAAGCTTCATCCTAGCCTTCAACGGTTTTTCGGTACAGGCACAAGTGGCAAGTATTTTGGCCGAAACCGATATCAGGTTCCGGCCGTTTTTGTTGGCTAGAGTTTGCCACGGGTTCATTGCGGCATTTTTGACAGTCATTTTGTGGAAGCCGTTATATTCTAATCATAATGGAAGTGGGTCCGTCGTGGAAGCCTTTGCTTCACATCCATCCATCTCATGGATTTACGGGGCATGGGATCACTTATTGACAATCGGGGCTGCCTTGACTTTCGTAAGCTTACTTTATTATTTGCTCCTTCAATGGCGCACCTTAAGATGAAAAAGGTGTTGTTCATATCATCGTGTTTCAACGAATCAGTATGTATGGTCAGGATCAGGATGAAAATTTCTCCTTCAATGCTTCTTCCACTACTTTCGGAACGAGGTCCGAGACTGGGGAATGATATTTTGCCACTTCTTTTACGATACTCGAACTTAAGAAAGAATATTGATTATTGGTCATCATAAAGAACGTTTCGACTGATTCATCCAATTTCCTGTTTATGGATGTGATTTGCATTTCATATTCAAAATCGGATACTGCTCGAAGACCACGCAAAATGACTTTGGCACCTGTAGTCCTGACATAGTCCATCAATAATCCATTACAGGAATCCACTTTAATATTTGGAAGGTCTTTTGTCGTTTCCTTGATCAACGCCATTCTCTCTTCAACACTGAAAAGGGATTGTTTACTCTGATTGTTGGCAACGACGACAATCACTTCATCAAAGACTGCTGCACCACGCGAAATGATATCAAGATGGCCATATGTAATTGGATCAAAGCTGCCTGGACATATTGCTTGTTTCTTATTCATTAAACCTCTTCCCTTCTTACCCGTTCACAAATATTGTTACCGCTGTCGTACTATTATATTGCTCATACTTCATCAATTTACAAGAACCGATTTCATCTGGCAGCTGCAAACGAGCATCGTGCTCAGCCACAATCATCGCTTTCGGTTCAAGTAGCTCATGTTCTGCCAGAAATTCGATTTCTTTCTGGATCTTTTGCTTTTTATATGGGGGATCTAAAAAAACATACCTCAGCTTTATATCCCTTTTTCGAAGCGCTTTCAAAGCTCTGTAAGCATCATTCCGGAATACTTCTACACGCTCCTCCAAGTCCAATGCTGCAACATTCTCCTTGATTGTCTCAATCGCCTTAGGTTCTACATCGACAAGGATGGCACGTTCCACACCTCTGCTTAAAGCCTCGATAGACAGTGCGCCGCTGCCACCATATAGATCGAGCGAAATGCCCCCTTCAAAAAAAGGACCGATCATATTGAAAATGGATTCTCGTATCTTATCTGATGTTGGTCGAGTCCCTGAACCTGGAACGGACTTCAACCTCCTACCTTTCAATTCACCAGAGATTATTCTCATTTAACCTTACCTCACGTCGTTTTATTTTCCTCCACTATCCTACCACAAATAAGTATAAATCTTAAATAAGGTGTATAACCACATTTGAACTGTACAATAATAGGATTAACAACATCATACGTGGTGTTGTTAGTTGAACCACGGAGTAAGCTTAATTTCCCCATAGGCTTAACTCCGGTTTCTCCTCTCCCATTGTTCTGTTCCTACGGCAAACAAACATTTCAATGATGTTTTTAGCATGTAAGGATATGGAACAGCCCGCAGGCAAAGTACCTGCGGGCCTTTTTTATAGATCCTCACCCTTCCTTCGTTCACACCTCGACCTTTTCATGCTACAGTAAAGGATGAACAGAAAGGAATGATTCTTATGATACAACGATTCATTGAATTAGGAGAAGGATATTCTGATCTTTATGAGCTGATTGAATTAGCGGATTCGAATGCACAGCGTGTCAAACGATTCATCGCTTTGAAGACTGTAATTAAAGAACAAGAGGTTTGTTCATTGGCCATTACAATGGACCCGGCCGGCGAATCCAACTTCCAGCCAATTTACATATGCCGTGAAGGCGTAAAGGAACATTCAAAACGCTGGGAGCTTTTCAATGCCTGCGCTCAAAAGCATGGTAAAGAAGTCCAAACCCTTGAAGTAAGACCATCCACTGAATTTAACGAAATCGCTTTGTATTATCAATATTTAACTGGAATCTTACGGTTGCAGCATCTCATCCCGGCTTGGCAATAGATCTTTATAATCCGATTTTATAATCGTATTCCTTCGCCTTATCAGGCATAGCATTTTGATACTCCGTCTTGATATAGGCTTTATGGGACGGCTCTACTTTCTTGACGAAGTGAAGTTTTTCAAGCTTCTCGATTACTCGCTCTTTTTGGGCGGTATCGCAATAAAGGATCGCATATTTCATCCGCTTCGATACGTAATGCACATTTCCATATTTACGAAGCTGTTTTATGTATTTTAAAGAGTGAAGCCAAATCGCTAAACCTGTTCGATTTGTCAGCATTTTCATACTCCTTTGCTTCAGTTTTTTACAGTCTAGCATGAAGGACTGTTCCATTCAATTGTTTGTCAAACATTCTTGTTAAGGGGTGAGGCAGTGGACCTTGAAACGGTATGGACTTCTTTCGATCGCCATTTGACTAGAGAAGAGCGCATCGAAACGATTTCAAAAGCCATGATGGCTGGAATTCCTTTTGTTTACCTGACTTTTACTGAAACCATTCACAAGAAAGAAGCAGAACGAATTCTTGAAAAAGCTGCTGTGCAATCCATGAAAGGAAAACGGCTTCAATCCGAAATGATTTATGTACGCCAAGAAGGAAGGACATTCGTTTATCGTTGTCGATTTTATGTCCCAAACGAAAAGATGTTTTGTTGCGGTAATCTTTGTCATGATTGTATCCGTTTCAAGAATTAACTGCATCTATATGGATTGAAAATGAGGTCTGACCATTCCAAATGTGTCAGACCTCTTATCATTGCAATCATCCACAACCGCATGAGCCGCCTGAACCGCAGCCTCCACCACAGGACATATTATCAAAGAACGGGTTGCCAGTCGGGACTTTAATGTTTTTTGAAACCCTTCCGGCAAGCAATCCACTTATTTCATTCAAAAGCTTCTCTAATTCTTTTTCTGCCTTCTTGAATTCGGTCACTGAATCAAGGAGATCCATTTCGCGTTTCAATACTCTGATGTCTGTGGAAACAGTTTTGTAATCCGGATGATACTTACCAAATCGCTGCACTTCTTCATACTTTTCCTTCATCTTGATGAATTCGGAAATGAGTTTCTGTGCTTTTTTATCTTGTTTCAGCTTTTTCTTTGCTGATAGATAATTTTGAGCTATATCGGAATGGACGACCATTTTGGCTAATTCATCAGCTCCGTCCAAGATTTCTATACCTTCTAAAGTTGCTAGCATTTCACTACACCTCCACCCTTTCTTTGGGTCTACACCCATTATGCCATATGTACCCCATGCATTTCCATGTTCTCAACCTAAACTGCACATATTTTCATCACAAAAAGGAGTGACACAACATAAAAATGGAACTATAATTTTCTCGTTTAGTATACTTTAGGGGATAGCGAATTGAAACTAATTACATTTAATCCATTTCGGACGATTGGTTTACCAGGTGTCCAATATATCAAACCGGAACTGATGTTTAGAGAGACTGATAAACTGAAGGAAGCCGACGTTATTTTGTTTCCTGAGGGCTGGCAAGTTAACGCCATCCAATACGGATTGAAGAAACCCATTTTTCCAAGTCCAGAAACCATTCAACTCGGCTACGATAAAGTTGAAATGACCCGTGCTTTTTGGACGATTTGTCCTGAGCATGTTCCGTATACAGAGATTTTGGGCAGGTCTGAAAGGAACATCCAATACATTTTGGACACCTTCCCATTTCCGTTTGTCGCGAAAGAACCTAGGAATTCCATGGGTAGAGGCGTATTCCTCATTGAATCGAAAGAGGATCTGTTAGCCTATGCAGAGCATAATCCTACCCTGTACATCCAGGAATACCTGGAAATGGAACGGGATCTCAGAGTATGCGTTGTTGGAGATGAAATCGTTGCCGCTTACTGGCGTTCAGGTGAAGGGCGATTTCATAATAATATCGCCAGAGGCGGGGTCGTCCAACACGATCATATACCGAAGGAAGCTTTGGATTTAACGATCCAAGTCGCAAAGGAATTAAATATCGATCATGCTGGATTTGATCTGGCGATTGTAGATGGACATATCTATTTCATTGAATTCAATACCTTGTTCGGGAATGAAGCGATAAGGGAGATGAAAATCAATCTTGAAGAAAAAATACTCCAGTATCTGCTGAAGAAGTTCCAGCCGTTACATCCACCGAATCCTTTCGGGAAAAAGGTGATTTCAGAATTAAGCTCTTAGAGAACGTGTTTTTATGGAATTTGGATGAACAGTTGTTTCTCCATTCCATCGATTTTTTCTCCTTCTCCATTGACCAACGTAATTTTGATATGGTGATTTCCTTTTGAAAGATTTTTAACGATGAATGCTGCTTTATGAACAGGATAGGGTTTCTGGTGATCAATCGAGATTGCCAGATGCCCTTTTTTAGGATCATTTGATTTTCCCTTGTCTGTAAATGTAAATCCGGGAACATAGCATTCAACGAACACATTCCCGTTGGCGACCATATGCCTTACGGTCATCGTCAATTCAGAAGTGGTATTCGTCACTTCGATCGCTTGGAATGAATCTGGTTTGGATAGGATTTGCACAGGCTGGATGCTCCGGTCCTGGGTGAATTGACAGCCTGACAACACGAAAAGTATGACGCCTAACGATCCGATTTGATTGAATTTCATATACGTGCACCTCCTCACCCGATAGGTTTTACTGGATTCAGATTTAATATCCGTAAGACTTCGAGAGAGAATTCATGCCCATATGTAAAAGGTTGACTCATAAGTGCTTTTCTCAAACTGTTCGGATTTACAGCTTGAGAGTACAACACCTCTTACCTGAGTCAACCTTCCTTATTGCTTAACAAATAATTCCATCAGCCTTGAGATGGACTCGATTTGTCCGTGTAATCGATCTACTTTCTGTCCGAAAGTTTGACCGTAGAAATACTTCGCTTCGGTTTCAAGCTCCTGCAGTGAAGCTGGATTTCGGGACAGCTTCCGATACCACTCCGGCTGTTCGCGGATGATGAATTTAAGATCCGGACGCTGATCTAGATACTCAATGACTTCTTTACGCATCCTCTATCTCCCTTTATGTTAATCTTTGAAGTAATGATTAAACGGATTGTTCATCGGCGGCCTTGACGGTCCCTTTGACTGGAATTGTTGGAGCATTTCTTGTATCCCCGTCACTGCTGAACTGAATTGAGACACATATTCTCTGACTTCCTCGATATCAAGGTTCTTGAACATGTTCAACAATTCTCCTACAGATAGATCGTTAACATTCTTACTTTTCGTTTTCACTTTCTTTTTTGACGATACCCCGATATTCCGCTCAATATATTGACCCCATTGCTCATGTTCTTCCCCAAGCAAATTCCATTCTGTAAAAACTTCCTGCCAGGATTGATTGCCACTTTTAACATGATCGATTAATCCAGGGTGTGAGCGTACAAACATCTTGAATTGTTCGACCTTTTCGTTGTTCTTCGCTTGCTTACTCACTATAATGCCTCCCCATTACGTTCAACTCAATCTACAGTATATAGTACAACGTGGGACGCTATTATGTTCGCCTATTTTCTAGTTGCACGACTTATTTTTTCATTGATAAACTTAAAAGACGTGAAAAAAGAAAAGAGGTTCTTATATGGATATGAAAAATCGGTTGATGGAAAAGCTTGAAAAAGTTATCAATACTTCCTCCAATGTGGACATGGAAGTTCTCGATCAACTTTTGAGCGGATTGGAACAAAAGAATGCAGGCAACTATACAACCTACATAACAAGCTTCATGCAAACGTCTATGTCGGTAGAGGATGACATACTGGAGATGACCATTCCCATCACCCCATTTCTAAACAATTCCGTCGACATTGTCCATGGAGGATTTACAGCCACTCTTGCAGATACAGCCATGGGTACCCTTGTAAACAAGAAAATTGATAAAAACCGTGTAGCCGTAACAGCAGAAATGAAATTGAATTATACAGCACCTGGTAAAGGAGTCCAACTGCGTTGTAAAGCCTCGATTCTCCACCTTGGCTCAAAAACAGCTGTAACGGAGGCTAAGATCTATGATGAAAAAAACACCCTCGTTGCAGCAGCCTCCGGGAGTTTCTATCTGATCCCAAGATAAAATTTGCAAACAAAAAAGAGTGGCCTGTTCGCCACTCTTTCCTCGTCAATAAGGAACAATGAAGTTCTGAGTATAATATTTGTCATATACACCCACCCCAAGATGAGTAAATTCTTTGTTGAGCATTGCTTTCCTGTGTCCCTCACTGTTCAACCATCCGATAACCGCTTCTATACCATCAATATAATTGGCTGCAATGTTCTCCCCTGCTTGAATGAATTTCACATTTCCTTTATCCAGTCGGTCAGATAGATCACCAGACATTGGTGAATCATGAGAGAAGTAATTCTCTTTCTTCATTTCTCGACTATGTCCAAAGGCTACAATGGACGTCTCTTCATGCCATTTTAAGGGAACCAGTCCGTAACGTTCGCGGATGACATTCGTCAAAGTGAAGATCTGTTTCTCTTCCGCTTCGTTTATTCGGCTTTGTTGCTTGGCGTTCAATTCAGGTTGTTCAATCAATTCCCCTCGATACTCTAGTGAATAAGGTCTTTGTATAGCCAGTACCTCCTCAGCCATGTACCTAACACCTACGAGCGTATCATTGAAGCTGTCGAAATATAGTTGAGCCCAAACGCCATCAATCTTGACGAGTGGTCTGATTTGTAGTTCTTCATCGGTAAGCTGGAACTGATAGTCATTTCCCTTCACGCGTAATTGGACGTTTTTCTTAAACGTTATATCTTTCGGTATATCAGAACGCTTCTGTCCAAGCTTCAAAGGTGAAACATCCACACTTTTTCCGATTACAAGGGTGGTGACGACCTTGCCTTTGTCCATCCCGAACTGGACATATTGGCTAGAATCCAAATCGTAGATCCACCAGTCATATCCGTATGGGGAAGGAGCAATTTGATTAGGTTCACCAAGTTCAGATATCAATTCCTCTTGATTCATGGAGAAGTAGCGTTGAACACCCTTGATCGGCTGTTTCATCTCCGCATTTGTGGATTGGTCTTCGGCCTGCTCGATCTGTTCATCGGAAGCGGAACGCTTTTCCTTCAAATCAGGGAGCATTGAGAGGTCCTCATAAACAACGCTTAGTCCTACCATGATGAAAGCAATTACGATGATCATTCCAAGTCGCTTCATTATACCCTCCCCCGATTGCCGATAATCTATGATTACTTTTACATTACATGAAAGCAGATAGGTTGTCTATCATACGGTACATGCCTGCTACTCCCATCTTATTCAATCGTCCCTCTATTCATACTCGCAAATGCACCTTTAAAGATGAATGGGAAATAAATAAGCTTGTAGAGTAACATATAGCGTTCTCTACAAGCTGGTTTCAGTGATGAGCCTGCTGATCGGGTTCCGCTTCGGAGATATCCGTCAGAGCTACACCTGCTTGTTGATTTGATTCTCGATGCATGGCAAGGTCACCTAAGGAGATGATACCTGCAAGTCGATTTTGTTCAACTATCGGCAAGCGGCGTATTTCATGTTTGCACATGAGATCGAGGGCTTCATCTACCGTCATATCTGGCGTACCTGTTACAATATGATCACTCATGATATCGGTTATCTTCGAAGCATTCGGTTTCTTTTCAGCTACTCCTCTAATCACAATATCACGGTCGGTGATCATCCCGACCAGCTGATCATTCTCACAAACAGGAATGGCACCTACATGATCATTTTTCATCTTTACAGCAGCTTCATAAACATTGTCTAGTGTCGTACAGTAATCCACATTTTTTGTCATGATGTCTTTTAGCTTCTTCACACTTCGACCTACTTTCTAATAAACATTTGTGTCCAGTAGTATCGACCTGAACCGCCTTTTGCATAGCCGACACCAATGTACGTATAATTCGAGCTCAGCATATTCTTACGGTGACCAGGACTCTTCATCCAAGCATTGACAACGGCCTGTGCAGAACTTTGCCCCATTGCGATGTTCTCACCAGCAGAGGAATAGTGTATATTAAAGTCTCTCATCATCTCAAAAGGGGAACCATATGTCGGGGATTGGTGAGAGAAATAGCCATTATTCTTCATATCATTTGATTTGTATCTGGCTACTCTTGACAACTGCCAATCCGCTTTCAAAGGACCTAATCCATTTTCGGCTCGTTTCTTATTTGTCAACTTGATGACCTCTCGCTCAATCTCTTTAATTTGTTGCTTTCGAGGAACATATACCTTATCACCAGGGTAGATCAAGTCGGGATTTTCAAATTGTGGATTGGCATTAATGATTTCTGATAATCCAATTTGAAACCATTTTGAGATTTTCCATAACGTATCTCCTGACTTTACAATATGGACAGATTGCCCTTGCGCATGCGCAGGTGCATGGAAAATGAACAATCCAGCTGCCAAACATAAAACGGCGAATAACCATTTCTTCATTCTATCTCCTCCATTTCACCGTTTAGTTTGACCAATTTTTCAATTTCTTTTCAAGCTTGAACATTTTTTGTATCGAATAAAGAGGTGAAACATTGCATCTTAAGACATTTCATACTATTATAGTGAAGGAAGAACCTATCGAAGGATGTGGAGGATACCTCATGAAATTTGAAGAAATCGGCTTGGCCGGTAAAGTACTTGACTTCGAAATGCTTGAGCACTTGATGCATGAAGTTGGTTTCATTCGTGCTGGCCAGTGGGATTACGAACGAATTACATATGATCACAAGTTTGAAAACATGGATACGGGTGAAGTCTTCTACCTGCGAATTCCATGTGTCGCAGTGGAAGGTGAAGTCGAAACATCCCACGCATTGATTAAAGTAATGGAACCTTACCTAGGCAAACATTATTATCCTCATGGCGTGGAATACGATGAAGACTTTCCAAAGAACACCGTAAACACATGTAAGAAGCTTCTTAATCAATTAAAAGAGGAAATTGAAAAGCATCACTCCAATTAAGAAGAAGGTCTGGCTCATTATGTCAGACTTTTTTTATTTCCAACGGATTTAGGCCAACAGGTTTATAAATTTATTATGTCGACAAAAATGATAAGGATTAAGTGGATTATTAGAACAGATGGCTGTTCATAATTTCACATAACACATATAATATAAGTAAGGAGTTTTCGGGGGAAGGGGGACTATATTGAAACAACTAACAACACGGAAACGCTGGCTCATCTATCTACTTATTACAATCATTATAATTGCGGCATTTATATGGATTCTACCGATTTCTCTCCCTATTGTGTTCGCCATACTGACAGCCTTCATACTCGAACCCGCGGTACGAATGTTTCAGTATCGACTATCCATCAAGCGTAACCTTTCAGTATTTATCGTTTTTACCTTATTCTTGGTCTTGATGGGGATCGGCAGCTACGTACTCGTGACGAAAGTGATAACCTCAGCAATCGACTTTGTTGAAAATTCACCTACGTATATATCAGAAGTGAACAATGTCTGGGATGACATCGAGAAGAATTTCGAGAAGGCCGCACAGGATTTACCTGAAGAATTCGTTATTGAAATTAACAGCCAGGTCAATCAATTTTTGGAATCGTTACGAGGGAAACTATTAGAGAAAAATTACATTGAATCATTAACTTCAATTGTATCACTTATACCTAGTTACTTAGTGAGCATCCTGGTCTATTTGATTACGTTGTTCCTTTTCTTACTTGAATTTCCGAGATTGCACCGCCGCTTCTATGCCCATCTCACAGAGAAGACCGCAGAAAAAGTACATTTTATGTCAAAACGACTATCATACGTTGTTTTCGGCTTCTTAAAAGCTCAATTTCTTGTTAGTATCGTCATTTTCTTGGCTGCTCTGATCGGATTGTATATCATTGTACCGGATGTTGCGTTATTAATGGCATTCATCATTTGGATCATCGATTTCATTCCGATTATCGGTTCGATCATCATTCTTGGACCATGGGCGATTTATTATCTGCTGGTGGGGAATATTGTTTTAGGAACAAAGCTAGCTGTATTGGCTGTGATTTTATTAATCATACGAAGGACAGTTGAACCGAAAGTGATGGGTCATCATATCGGACTATCTGCTCTCTCGACATTGATTGCGATGTACCTAGGCCTGAAGCTAATCGGCCCGATGGGTTTCATCATCGGTCCAATGATTCTCATCGTATTCAATTCAGCTCGTGAAGCAGGTATTGTAAAAACCAATTTCAAGATTTAAAGAAAAAAGGGTTCACCTCGTTCAAGGAACGGAGAGGTCAACCCTTTTTATTTGCCTCAGTTAAAGTATGTTGTCTAAAAGAAATCATATAAGAATGGACGCTCGTCCACAAGAATCGTTTCCAAATAGGAAAGTTCATCATGCTTTCCGGTTATCATACCTGCTGTAGAAAGTTCAGTAGGCTTCATATGATTAAAGAACATGGTCGAAAACATATTTATCGTACATAGGATGCCTCTTTGCGGTTCTTGACTGCAACGCATGCCTTCCTTTGGCGGGTAATAGTCCACCAGCCTTCCACCATGATCATCGCTTCTAACGATGAATGTGCCGTTGTTCCATTCAGCGAATGTGTCCTCAATATGGAAAATCAACGACCGTTCCAGGTCCCCCTTGAAAGGATATTGTTCAAGGAAGCCCTTAACATCCACAACTCTACTCATAAAATAAGAGCTGTATTCCTGTTTGATTTTCGGATCCGCCATGTAAAAGGCGAAGGATTCTTCAACAGGAGGATGTATTTTTATTTTTCTGACCATTGAGTCGTGATTGGCGACATACTGGAGCATAGTAGATTTCGCATGTGGCGTCAGGCTGATCCACTCCTCGATTTCCATTAGATTATCTTTGACATTGTAAATCAGATAGCCTTGGTCCTCGCCAGCTTCATCCTCATAAACCGCAACAATGTCCCGTGAATTTTCTAAGATCGAGAAGTTCCACCATTTCTCTGTGCGCTTCAGCATTCCGTTATAGTTCTGGGCGTAACGTTCATAAATGGCGTTGAGGCGTTGGATATCATGATGGATTCTCACCACCTTGCCCTTCATGTTCGCAGTGCGTATAGGGAGCTGCTCAGGCTTTATTTCATACGTTTTGGTCGTATGCGTCATCTCCCATCCATATTTCCGATAAAAAGCAAACGAAAACGGATGGAGCATTGATACGTATTGTCTCTGCTCACGCATAACCTCCAATGACTTTTTCATAAGCTTTTGTACGTGTCCTTTTCGTCGGTGTTCCGGCCAGGAAGCTACCCCTGCAATACCACCCATAGAGAAATTTCTATTTCCTATCCATATTTCAAAAGGGTGTATTGTGAGCTTGGATGCCATTGCCCCATCCTCATAAAGCGCCCAGCAATTTTCTACTTTCAAGAAGGATCTACGTTTCTTTCTCTCTTCCTCTGATAATTCGTATTGAAAAGCGAATTCCCCCATTTTGAGAAAATCATCAAACTCATCTTCATTAATCGTTCTAATCTCCATCGTCTTACCCCCTTTTTCCCATCCTTGAACTATATTCATCATTGCTTCTAAAACTCCTCTAATGAAAAGCAACCATTGCTACCTTAATAATCCTTATCGAAGTTTAGAGCAAATAAAAAAGGTTGGCTCATTTGAGCCAACCTCATCTGTTATTACCAGATCAATCCCATAAGGGTACCGACAGTGATGACTGCAATCAACAGTCCACTTGCTATGCCCCACATCGGGAATTCATGCCCTTTGTTACCAAGATGCATCCAAACATAGAGTTGGAAAAACACTTGTACACCAGCAAGGACTAGGATGAACAGGATAGCGACCTTATTTGAGATTGCATCACTGGCAATCGCAGCGAACGCAACAATGGTCAACAAGATCATCATGACGAATGAAACATTATGCTGACGGCGTTCCTGCTTAAGCTTGATTTTCTTCTGCAAGGACGAGTGGTGATGGACTGATTTCGTTTGATCTTGACTAGCCATCGATTACCCCACCTTTCCCATAAGATAAACAACTGTGAAAATGAATACCCATACAACGTCGACAAAGTGCCAATATAAAGCGAAAAGGTAATACTTTGGCGCATTGTATAGCGTAAGCCCACGGTTTCTGTTACGTACTAGCAATGCTGCAATCCAAAGGACTCCGAATAAAACGTGTCCTCCGTGGAATCCGACGAGCGTATAGAACGCTGAGCCGAATGCTCCTGAGGTAAAGGTATGCCCGTGATGGACATACTCCACAAACTCGTAAATCTCAAGTCCAAGGAATGCTACTCCTAGAAGTAAGGTAACAAAGAACCACGTTTGCATCTTCTTAACGTTATTTTCCTTCATAGCAAGGACAGCATACACACTCGTCAAACTACTTGTAAGTAGAATCATTGTTGCGATAAAGACCACCGGCAATTGGAAAATTTCGGATGCTTCTGGTCCTTTACCGAATGAATTTCGCAAACCAAGGTAAGTACCGAACAATGTAGCAAATAATACAGTTTCTCCACCTAAGAACAACCAGAACCCTAAAAACTTGTTCTTGCCCTCAAGGGTCGCCTTTTCAGGGGATTCAGGGAAGTTCTGATCCGTTAAGCGTTCACCTACGTCCATTATGCATCGACCCCCTTATCCTCTTTCGGTAAATCCTCTTTATGAATATGATACCCATGATCATCAATCCATGATCTTAGGAACATACAAGCAAGTGCAATACCCATACCGACAATTACAGCAATCAACGCTGCCGTGCCTGCAGTATTGAAGTAAATGAAACCGAAACCTGCAATGAAGAGACCAAATGACATGATGAACGGAAGGATTGAATTGTTCGGCATGTGAATATCTCCGATTGGTTCAGCCGGTGTCATCTTCTTGTTCCCTGCCATTTTCTCGATCCATAATGCATCAAGTCCACGAACAAGTGGCGTTTGCAGGAAGTTATAATGCGGTGTCGGGTTTGGAATCGCCCATTCAAGTGTACGGCCATTCCAAGGATCTCCTCCAACCTGCTCCCCTTTTTTATGGGATACGACGAGGTTGATAAGGAAAATGACTGTACCTACCGACATCAAAATTGCCCCGACAGTACTAATCATGTTCAAGGAACCGAGCTGGAATTCCTCAGGATATGTGAAATAACGACGAGGCATACCCATCAGACCTAAGAAGTGCTGAGGGAAGAACGTCAAGTGGAAACCGATGAAGAATGTCCAGAAGTTCCACTTACCTAATGTTTCATTCAGCATTATACCGAACATTCTTGGATACCAGTAATACAATCCAGAGAAGAGTCCAAGTACCAATCCACCTACGATAACGTAGTGGAAGTGGGCAACAACGAAATAACTGTCATGGTATTGATAGTCAGCAGGAGCGACTGCAAGCATGACACCTGTTACCCCACCCATGACGAAAGTCGGGATGAATCCTACCGAAAACAGATTTGCTGTATTGAATGTGATTCGTCCGCCCCACATTGTGAAGACCCAGTTGAAGATCTTAACACCTGTCGGGATCGCAATAGCCATCGTTGCAACAGCAAAGATCGAGTTGGCAACTGGTCCAAGACCCACAGTAAACATGTGGTGAGCCCACACCATGAAGCCTAAGAAACCGATCAATACAGTTGCGAATACCATTGCACTGTAACCGAAAAGTCTCTTACGAGAGAATGTCGCTACAACTTCAGAAATGATTCCGAACGCAGGCAAAATCAAAATATATACTTCCGGGTGTCCGAAAATCCAGAAGATGTGCTCCCAGATGACGGCGTTTCCACCCATATTGGCATCAAAGAAGTTCGCTTCAAACACACGGTCGAACATGAGCAAGAAGAACCCGATTGTCAATGCCGGGAATGCGAAAAGAATAAGACCAGACGTTACGAATGCAGTCCATGTGAACAATGGCATACGCATGAACGTCATACCTGGTGCTCTCATGTTGATGATGGTTACGAGGAAGTTGATTCCCCCCATCAACGTACCGGCACCTGCAATCTGGAGACCGAGGACATAGAAATCGACCCCTTGTCCGCTAGATTGTGTAGAAAGTGGTGCATAGGCTGTCCAACCTGCATCTGGTGCGCCGCCTAAGAACCAACTCAAGTTCAAAAGCACTCCTCCGAAGAAGAATAACCAAAATCCTAATGAGTTCACAAAAGGAAAGGCTACGTCCCGTGCTCCAATCTGTAATGGGACGACGGCATTCATAAAGGCGAAGATGACCGGCATGGCTGCCAGGAAGATCATCGTCGTTCCGTGCATCGTTAATACTTGGTTATAAAGGTCCCCTGTCAAGAAAGTCATTTCAGGGCCCATCAATTGAATACGAATTAAAACTGCCTCTATCCCACCGACAAGGAAGAAAAACCCGCCGGAAATGAGGTAAAGGATTCCAATTTTCTTATGGTCGACTGTTGTCAGCCAATCCCATAGAACGCTTTTATTCGCTGCATGTGCGTTACTCACGATAGTACCTCCTTTTTAAAGCGACTGAAACCACGCTTATTCAGCGGTTTTTAGTTCCAATAGGTAGTCTGTTAGTGCGTCTAACTGCTTCTCATCGAAGTTGAAGTCCGGCATATTGTTGCCTGGCTTAACGTCTTGTGGGTCGTTAATCCACAGTTTGATTTTTTCTCTGTTGTGTTCAAGAATACCTGCTACCTTCTCGTTGTCAGCGAATCCAGTCAATGCCGGTCCGACATTTCCGCCTTTATCACCGACTGCGTGACAGGATAAGCAGTTCTTTTCAAAGATTTGTTGTCCTTGAGCGACCTCGGATGGCGCATCTTCATATTTCGTGTTCTTCATGCTTTCAATCCACGCATCGAATTCGTCGCGCTCAAGCACTTTGACTTTAAAGTACATGAGAGCATGTGAGTCACCGCAAAGCTCCGCACAAGCACCCTGGTATGTACCTGTTTTTGTAGGGTGGAGCCACATTGAGTTCTCCAGCTTGTCTCCTGGGTTGGTATCCATTTTTCCTGAAATCGTCGGAATCCAGAAGGAGTGGATGACATCTGCTGAGCTTAAGTTTACATTGACTCTTTCATCAACTGGCAGATAAAGCTCTTGCGCTGTTACGACACCTTGGTCAGGATACTCGAACTCCCACCAATATTGGTGAGCGGTTACATTAATCGTCATTGGACCTTCCTTGTCCCCGCCATCTTTCGACTCTTCAGCGCTCTTCTCACTAACTGCAAGATCGAAAGTAGTCATGACAGTCGGTACCGCTAGTACTAGTAAAAGTACGATAGGAATCGCTGTCCATAGAACCTCCAACAAGTGGTTCCCTTCAACCTGTTCCGGAATGAAGTCATCACCTTTACGTTCCCGGAACTTAACTAATACATAACCAAAAAGAATAAATACAATTACGAGGACGACAACCATAATGGCAAGACTTAAAATCATCAAGTCGAAAAGGGCATCTGCCCCTTTACCTTGTGGTTGAAGTGCGGATAACTGTGGGTTACCGCAACCCATTAAGCCTAGCATCATGATTCCGAGTAACGGAATGATGCGGCTGAATCGTAGCCATCGTTTCATCACTAAATCAAACCCCACTTTCTCTGTTGTACTAACAATGAATCACTTTGAAAATATGTAATCGCTTAAGGGTACAATCACCCTTAGCGATTGACGATGATCATAACCACAAACATGATGGTCAAATAATTCAAGGAATAGACAAACATCATTCTTGCCCACTTGATATCATCTTTCATAAAGAACCCATAAATACCAAGAGCCAGCCATCCTAAACCTAGTACAGCTGCAACAGTGATGTATACCCATCCGAAGTGGTATAGATACAAACTTACCGGAAGCAACGCTGCAACATATACCACCATCTGACGCTTCGTCATTTTGAATCCTGAAACAACAGGAAGCATCGGAATTCCAGCTTTACGGTATTCTTCACATCTTTTCATAGCCAAAGCTAAGAAGTGAGGAGGTTGCCATAAAAACATTATTAAGAACAAGTGCCATGCTGTCATATGCAGATTCGGGTCAACTGCTGCCCACCCGATCAGCGGAGGTATCGCACCTGAAATACCACCAACGACTGTATTGATTGAATGCTTACGCTTCAACCACATCGTATAGACGACGACATACACCAACAGTCCAATAACTCCGAGAAGTGCAGCCATCAAGGAGGCGAACATCAGTAGTACGGTCCCGATTGCCGATAGGATAATCCCTACCCAAAGCACTTGATTTGCATCAATCTTCCCTGTAACCGTCGGCCGTTCATGGGTACGCTCCATCAAATGATCAATGTCACGATCGATGTAATTATTGAGACTACATCCCCCAGCAATGACTAGCGCTGCCCCGAGTAAGGTTAATATCGCAGTCGGGATATGTGCATACAGGCTTGCATCGGTTACTTTCAATGCAATCCAAAATCCAGCGAATGTCGTAATCAAATTCGACATGACAATTCCCATTTTAGCAAGCGTCAGGAAATCCTTCCACGTACCTGTAGGGTTTGCTTCTGACAACGGCCCTGGCTCCATGACTCGACTTGATGCTTCATATGTTGTCGTATTCGTTTTGCTCATGCTTCCACCTCCTTTAATAATCTCTATTTCCATATCTTACAACATCTAGTATAGGAAAACACCTATTCTAATTTATCAGTAAATGGACCTCATGAAAATAACTTTTCACAAATTGTCTATGGTTGTTCACATTTGTGATGCTTCCTCATAAAGAGTTATGTTACGATATTCACGATTTGTCCTTTAACATTATAAACGAATTCACTAGTTTTGTATACTTACTCTAGACTTCATTCGACAATCCATTCCGGATGAGTTCGACAATCCCGATAACATACGTAATAATGAATTGATCTAAAGCCCTGATGAACTACACAAAGGTTATTCTATATAAAGAAGGTGTCCAACATGTATCGACTATTAAAGTCATTTGCGATATTGACGAGTTTCGGAATGCTGCTTGTCCTCTTGATGGGAGCCGTTGTCACAACAACCGGTTCAGGTGAAGGATGCGGAAATTCCTGGCCATTATGCTATGGAGAAGTTCTTCCCTCACAACCCGAGTTGGAAACCATGATTGAATACAGCCACAGGATTGTATCCGCTATTCTCGGTCTGATGGTAATCACCCTTGCTCTCTGGTCTTGGAAGACGTTTAAGAAATCAAGAGAGGTGAAAGTTCTCGCAATCCTTTCTGTCTTTTTCATCATCTTCCAGGGGCTTTTGGGTGCAGCCGCTGTCGTTTGGGGTCAATCCTCCTTCGCGCTGGCACTTCATTTCGGTTTTTCTCTTATATCTTTTGCAAGTGTCGTGTTATTAACCATTGTAATTTATGAAAATGAAAAAGGTAGAGTCGTTCTCCATATCGATCGCAACTTTAAATGGAATATATATTTATTATTTACTTATCTATATATCTTGGTTTACTCGGGAGCTCTCGTCCGTCATACAAAAGCAAGCCTTGCGTGTTCCGGCTGGCCTCTCTGTAACGGTCAGATCCTTCCACCAACGAATGAGCTGGAGCTCATCCATTATACGCATCGGATCATGGCCGGTCTATTGTTTGTTTGGATTCTTCTCAGTTACTTACAAATCCGGAAATATTACCGTGATATCGAGCCGCTTTATAAATCGTTTTCACTATTGACCATACTCGTTTCCTTGCAAGTCTTGACTGGAGCATTGATCATCTTTACGAAACTGAACTTGTTCATCGCACTCATGCATGGGCTTTTCGTCTCTATTCTCTTTGCGACCTTAAGCTATCTCATCATGATCCTGCTGCGAAAGTCTTAAATGTTAGAGGATAGATAATTAAACCGAAAGAATGATTTTAAAAAAATGATATTCAATAAAAAAAGAGGGACCCCGAAGCATTTGCTTAGCTTCAAACGGGCCCTCTTCTTTTATGTTATTTGTTTCCAATTTATGACAATCATTACCTTACGTTAATTCAATCAACAAATCTCCAGTTTGCAGTGTTTCTCCATTGGATACATGGATGTCTTTGATTTCAGCATCGTATGGCGCTTGAATTGTAGTTTCCATTTTCATCGCCTCAGTAATCATGAGGTGGTCACCTTTCTTAACACTTTCGCCTTTTTCAACCAATACCTTGATGACTGTTCCCGGCATTGATGCACCAATATGCTTTTCATTGGTCTTATCAGCTTTCTGCTTCGCTACAACGTTCGTTTTGATGTTTTCATCACGGACGACAACTTCACGAGGTTGTCCATTCAATTCGAAATACACGGTGCGCGTACCATCTAATTGAGGCTCTCCGATCGAAACGAGTTTCACGATCAACGTTTTCCCTTGCTCGATCTCAATCTCGATTTCTTCACCTAACCGCATGCCGTAAAAGAACGTTGGTGTATCCAACACACTGATATTCCCAAATTGTTCGACCATTTTTTCCCGATCCATATACACTTTCGGGTATAGTGCATAAGAAATGAGATCATGGCTTGTCACAGGGCGATCCAGCTTGTGATATAACATCTCTTTCATCTCTTGGAAATCCACAGGTTCAAGGAGTTCCCCAGGACGGACCGTTAAAGGTTCTCTACCTTTCAAAATGATCTGCTGTAAATCTTTCGGGAATCCTTGATACGGCTGACCAAGATAGCCCTGGAACATCTCTACGACAGAATCCGGGAAGTCAAGAGACTCGCCTTTTTCATAAATATCGTCTTCTGAAAGATCATTCTGGACCATGAAGAGTGCCATATCTCCGACTACTTTGGAAGATGGTGTGACCTTGACGATATCTCCAAACATGTCATTCACTCTTCGGTACATTTTCTTCACTTCATCCCAACGATGGGACAGCCCCACAGCTTTCGCTTGCTGTTGCAGGTTGCTGTATTGTCCGCCAGGCATTTCATGCTCATAGATTTCAGTGTGAGGAGCATTCATGCCACTCTCGAATCCTTGATAATACTTTCTGACATCCTCCCAATAATGGGATAGTTCTTCAAGATTACCGATTGACACCTTAGGTTGTCGACCGCTTCCTTCCAACGCATAATAGAGAGAGTTTGCACTCGGTTGGGAGGTCAACCCTGACATGGAGCTGATCGCGGTATCGACGATATCTACACCTGCTTCTACTGCTTTCGCATAGGTCATGATACCATTTCCACTTGTGTCATGCGTATGGAGGTGGATTGGTATATCGATTTCTTGTTTCAAGGCTGCAATCAATTCATATGCAGCTTGAGGTTTAAGCAGTCCGGCCATATCTTTGATTCCGAGGATATGTGCTCCTGCACTTTCAAGCTCCTTCGCCATGGAAACATAATAATTCAAATCATATTTCGGACGTTTCGGATCCAGGATGTCTCCCGTATAACAAATGGTAGCTTCGGCTACTTTTCCCGTTTCTCTGACGGCATCGATTGCGACCTTCATTCCATCAATCCAATTCAGACTATCGAAAATACGGAATACATCAATTCCTGCAGATGCCGATTTCTCAACAAACTCCTTAATTACATTATCCGGGTAATTTTTGTACCCGACGGCATTCGATGCTCTCAACAGCATCTGGAACAGGACGTTCGGAGCTTTTTTCCTTAGTTGGATCAGCCTGCTCCAAGGGTCTTCATTCAGGAACCTGTATGCTACATCGAAGGTTGCTCCACCCCACATCTCCAAAGAGAAGAGTTCAGGCAAATGACGAGCAGTAGGTTCAGCGATTTGTTGAAGGTCATGTGTGCGGACACGTGTTGCCAGCAATGATTGGTGAGCATCCCGGAAAGTCGTGTCTGTCAACAAGACTTCTTCTCGGGACTTGATCCATTTCGTCAATCCTTCGACACCTTCCTGGTCGAGGATTTGCTTCGTTCCTTCCGGGAACGGCTTCGTATAATCCACATGTGGTATCCGAGGCTTGTTGAATGCCGGTTTCTTCTGTTTTTCTAATCCTGGGAAGCCATTGACGGTCACATTTGCAATATAGGACAGCATCTTCGTACCGCGGTCTTTACGCTTCGGAAATACAAACAATTCCGGTGTCGTATCAATGAAAGAAGTATTGTATTCTCCAGACATGAATTGTTCATGTTTGATGACGTTTTCCAAGAACGCGATATTCGTCTTGATTCCGCGGATACGGAACTCCCGAAGGTTACGGACCATTTTGGAAGCTGCCTGTTCAAAGGTCAATGCCCAAGTGGAAAGCTTAACGAGCAATGAATCATAGTGTGGTGTAATGATGGCACCTTGGAAACCGTTACCGGCATCAAGTCTTACACCGAACCCTCCACCGGTACGATAGGCCATGATCTTTCCTGTATCCGGCATGAAATTGTTCGCTGGATCCTCTGTCGTAACACGGCACTGGATGGCAACACCATGACACTTGATTTGATCCTGCTTAGGTATGGAAATTGGGCTGTCATGCAAGAGGTGTCCTTCTGCAATCATGATTTGTGTCTGGACGATATCAATTCCCGTCACCATTTCGGTGATCGTATGCTCAACCTGAACACGTGGATTGACCTCAATGAAATAGAAGGATCCATCAGGAGATACGAGAAATTCGACTGTTCCTGCATTGACATAGTTGACTCGTTTCATCAATTTGACAGCAGCAGCACAGATTTCCTCGCGTTTCTCTTCGGTCAAGGAAACACTTGGGGCGACCTCAACGACTTTCTGGTGTCGACGCTGTACAGAGCAGTCACGATCATACAAGTGAACGACATTTCTATCATTATCGGCGATAATTTGCACTTCAATATGCTTTGGATTCTCAACAAATTTCTCTACATAGATTTCATCTTTTCCGAAAGCGGCCTTTGCTTCAGATTTTGCTCTGTCATAAGCATCCTCCAACGAGGCCATATT
Source organism: Pseudalkalibacillus sp. SCS-8 (assembly GCF_040126055.1). Lineage (NCBI taxonomy): Bacteria > Bacillati > Bacillota > Bacilli > Caryophanales > Fictibacillaceae > Pseudalkalibacillus > Pseudalkalibacillus nanhaiensis. The sequence goes on along the minus strand of NZ_CP143541.1, from coordinate 1,459,434 downwards.
ACGGACGATTCGCATGCCGCGTCCCCCGCCACCAAGAGTGGCTTTAATAATAATTGGGAAGCCATGCTCCTTCGCGAAATCTCTTACTTCATCAACTGTTTCAACCGGACCGTCACTTCCTGGGATGACTGGAATATCTGCTTCGACAGCCTGAGCGCGTGCACGAACCTTGTCGCCAAACATATGTAAATGTTCTGTTTCAGGTCCAATAAACGTAATGCCTTCTTCTCCACACCTTTTCGCGAATTGAATATTCTCAGAAAGGAAGCCATATCCTGGATGGATGGCATCCACTTCATATCGCTTAGCAACTTCAATGATCCCCTCAATATCCAAGTATGCATCAATCGGCTTTTTACCTTCACCGATCAGATACGCTTCGTCCGCTTTATAGCGGTGAAAAGATCCTGAGTCTTCTTTCGAATAGACAGCGACTGTACGGATATCCAATTCCGTACATGCTCTGAAAATTCGAATGGCGATTTCACCACGGTTTGCTACAAGGATTTTGTTGATTTTCTTTTGCATAGTGATTCCTCCCTTAATGAGTTACACGTTGCTGTGATACGACTTTTAGCTTTGGTCGTTGATTAATTGAAGTATTAGATTGTTCAGCCGGAGGTTGCTTTTGTTTCCGATATTTCACAAACATCGATATATTGACAAGGATGCCCATACTCATCATCAACAGGATGAGTGAAGAGCCTCCGTAGCTGATAAAAGGTAATGTAACACCTGTAATCGGCAAAATGCCAGATGCTGCTCCTAGATTGACGATCGTCTGGATACCAATCATCCCGGATATACCGATGGCCAGTAAGCTGCCGAATGCATCCTTACAGTGAAGACCTGTATAAAGCCCTTTAAATACGATGTACATCAACAATAAAAGTATGACGAACACACCGATAAAACCGAGCTCCTCAGCGACAATGGCAATGATGAAGTCTGTGTGAGGATGCGACAGAAAGCCATATTTCTGGATACTTTGACCAAGGCCTTTTCCAAACAACCCGCCGGTTCCGACGGCAAGGTATCCATTGATCAACTGCATGCCATCCCCTAATGGATCTTCGAATGGTCGATACGCGCCGGTAAAACGTGATAGTTGTTCCGCACTTAAGAAAAATTTAAAAGCGATGAAACCGACGGAACCGATAAAACCAATCATCATGAACAGGTGCTTCCACTTCATACCTGAACAAAAGATGATGACTGAAGCGGACAGTCCAATTATGGCCATGCTCCCAAGATCCGGTTGAATGAAGACGAGTCCGCAGACGAGGACGAGAACCGTCAAAGGAGGTATGACCCCTTTTTTAAAATCAGATATGTAGCTCTGCTTCTTGGAAAAGACGGACGCCAGATACATGATGATTCCAATTTTAGCATACTCAGCCGGCTGGATTTTAAAGCCTCCGATTTCAAACCAGGACTTCGCTCCATTTGTCTCTTCTCCAAATAAAACTAACACTAAGGAACACAACATACCCAATGTTATCGGAATGATCAACTTTTGGTACATTTTATAGGGCAACATCATGAACACGAAGAAAACGACTATTCCCATAATCACCCATAGGAGGTGCCGCTTAAAGAAGTGATCACTTGAAAATTCATATTCCATGACGGCAACGATCATACTTGCGCTGTAGACCATCACAAGACCGATTCCACATAATATCAGGACAATCGCAATCATGGCATAATCGTAATTCTTAAACATTTTTTTCAGCATGTTGGTCATCCCCATATAAAAGGTAATATTGAAAACTATTCGAGTAAAATAACAATTTTCCTTCCTTCCCCTTCAAAACAGTGGACAATCCGTACCTAAATCCTTTTTAGAACTTGCCACAAGCCTTTTATTGCAACAAGCCCATCAGAACTCTTGCCAAAGAGCTTATAAGGCAGTAGGTTGCCTACTGCAATCCATAGATTAATCATGACAAAAATGGAGAGAGTCATTTCGTACTCGACGGACGGGCCTCGACGTAACAGAACCCATCCATACACGGCTACCACCATATTGACCAATGGCCCATTCATGGATATGAGTACACGATGTATTGGGTTCAGTGCACTTGTCCCACTCCAGGCTGTGTAGGCCCCAGCAAAATAAAACAAGCCCACTTTCATATTCAAAAAGGTATTGTTGATATGGAATATGACAGGTCCGTATCCAATCCTTAATTCAGTGTCTTGGATACCAGAACTGCGTGCTGTTATGTAATGCCCTAATTCATGCAATAGATTGGATACCGGAAACAGAAGGAAAATGGTGAGTAAGATTACGTCCATGATAACCCCTCCCCCTTCCCATCTATCGTACCATAACTAACTTTCCTCTACATCGTAAAAGTTGGGTCCCAAACTTCTTAATAATGTCTATATATAATAAAAATTCAAGCTGTCATGAGCAGCTTGAATTTTTATCTAAAATATCTATTTATTTCGACCAGGCATCGTGTAAAGCCGTTAATTGACGTTCAAGTGATTCTAACAAAGCCTTTCCTTGCTCTGCTTCAATCAGATCCAAACGTACTGCAAAATCAATCTCTCTAGAAAGACCGAACATTTGTGTGTCGAGTACTTCCTCATAGAGAGGGCATTGCGGCATCGTCAAGTTTTCCATCTGAACTTCTATCAACTTAAGAATTTTCTCTGCATCAGCCTGTAATAAAGCAAATGCCTTTTCACGATGACCGGTAACCATCTCAGTCGACAAATCGAATCCCTCCGTTCCAAGTGCCTCTCTCTACTAACAATACTATCGTTTTGAACCTGAAATTGCAACATAAATCAGCTGATACGCCTAAAAATATGGCTCTGTTAAAGTATGGTGTTGATTTTGAAAAGCTTCAGGTGGACGCTTTCCGCGGGTTAAGAAATGCGGAATCGCCTTGTTCAGGTGCGATAAAGAAAACTTGGCGATGCCAAGCCTTAGCGAAGGCTGAGCCTTAGTTGCCCTTATGCTTGTAGTGCAAGCGCTGGAGATTACTTGTAAAAAACACCATTAGTGTTTTGAAAGGAATCGAAGCGACCTCGAGCACCTAGGCGATGGAGCTGGACAGACGCTTCAGCCTCCTCACTTCCACAGGATGTGGTGGCTTCGATGTTCACCATAGGACGTGGTGGCTTTTAGTCGAAGATCCTTAATTACTCGTTGGGGTCTTCAGCTGTTGCTTTTCCCGCAGGAGTCGCCACCTTACGCTTCAATAATCTTAAAAATCAAGAATAAAAGATAACAGAGCCTAAAATATACTCAAATCATAGCGTTGAGAAAGCATTTCTAACAATTTGACCCCGCCTATGCTGTTCCCTTTGTCATTCAATGCTGGACCATATACACCTACACCGATGGAAGGTGGTACCAATGCAAGGATTCCTCCTGACACACCACTTTTGGACGGGATTCCAACCTGGATTGCAAATTCTCCTGAAGCATTGTACATACCACAAGTAACCATGAAGGTCTTGACGATCGTGGCGATCCGCTCAGGCAGAATCCTTCTGTTCGATTGGGGATCCAGCCCCTTATTGGCTAAAACCACTCCGATTCTGGCCAGATCATAGCACGTAACCTGGATGGCACACTGCTTCGTATAAACATCCATCAACTCCTCGATATCCCCCTCAATGATCCCATGCTGCTTCATGAAATAGCAAAGCGAGCGATTCAAGTGTGCGGTTTCGTATTCAGACTGCGCTACTTCTTCATCGATGTCGATCATCGAATTGTTCGTCATATCATGGATCAAAGACAGGAGCCGCCCTAATCTGTCATGTACGGAATGACCTGTCAGCATATTCGTTACGACAAGAGCTCCAGCATTGATCATCGGGTTCAGAGGCTTCGCAGGAATCTGTGTTTCAAGCTTGGCGATGGAATTGAATGGGTCTCCAGTAGGCTCCATCCCCACTTTACTGAACACTTCCTCTTCGCCGCGGTCCATGATTGCCAATGCTAAGGTCAATACCTTCGAAACACTTTGAAGAGTGAATTTCTTTTCGACGTCACCAGCTTTTACACACTTGCCGTTCGAGTAATACAAGGCTAATGAAAGATCGTTTTGATTCGCTCTTTCCAATGCAGGAATATAGCTTGCGACCTTCCCTTGATCCGTGTATCTCCTTGCCCTTTCAACGAGTTCCATCAGTTCTTCATCTGTTTCACAATACATCTGACATCCACACCTCCAAAATCACATTCTATTTGTTACTATACCCTAATGTGACAAATTGAAGATGGAACGATATACTTATTACGGAATTTTTATAAGGAGTGATCTTGTTGGAATCAATCGTTTTTATAGAAGGAAATGTCAAATATCCGATTACTTTAGACCCAGGAGTATGGATCTTCGATGATCGGAAGGTCAATCTTGATACCTACTTTGATGAAGAGCCCTTGCAGGCAGAAGACCATTATACAAAGCAGATAGCAGAGCATTGGGATAGAGAACGAAAAGAGGGCGCAAAGATTCCGGCAATGACGAATGAGAATAAGGTGAAATACGATAAAGAGGAAATGTTCTCAAATTCTTACGGTATTCCCCTCATGCCATTTTTAGAAAATGCTGAACCAGAAGATCATGCTGAACACGTGATTTTGCATACCTCCAACGATGAAACCGTTGAAATGACGTTAAAGGAGGCCCAAGCTGGGATTTTAGGGTTTTCAAAAGAAGGAAAGCCTTTAAAGGAAGATGGTCCTGTTCACTTTTACTATGGGGATGGCTCGAATCGAAAGGAACCAATCCGACATATTGTACGGCTCGAAATCAGATAAATTTAATTGACACAAAAGCTGGCCTGATGAAAAAGTCATTGGGGCAGCTTTTGTTCGGTATTTCCTCGCACATTATTGTATGCCTGGTTGTATAAAGTTAGAAGATTGAACGAAGAATAACCGTAATCTGATTTTCATGAAAGGATGAAAAACCTTGCGGAAACTTCCTCGTTTAATCATTTTGTCTTTCTTCATGATCCTTATTTCTTGTCAGAATGAGCCTCAAGATGAAACAATCGCTGATGATACAAAACCGATCGAAGTCAGACAAAGCGTTGAATATAACCAAGAAGAACGGAAGAGCTCACGTCAAATTTCAAAAAGGCTTGTCGATCTAGCAACGAAAGTACCTGATGTCAAAGATGCGACCGCAGTCGTCTTCGGCAAATATGCGATTGTCGGGATAGATGTTGATGATAACCTAGATCGCTCAAGAGTCGGGTCAGTAAAATATAGCGTTGCAGAAGCCTTACAGAATGATCCTTATGGAGCCAATGCAGCAATCACAGCAGATCCGGATTTATTCTCACGTATAAGAGAAATGGGCAGACAAATCGGCGAAGGGAAACCGGTGGCTGGAATCTTAGAAGAATTGGCGGCCATTACCGGCAGATTGATTCCTGAAGTCCCTGGTCAAATCAATAAGAAGGAACCTGATCCAATACGAAAGAATGATAAAAATCTCCCTCAGGATCGAGAAAATGACTTGCAAAATCAACAGGAGAAACAAGGGAAAAGTACGCCATCCGAGCCTGACCGAGTAAAGGAACAACAATAGACCTTTAAAAAACAAAATAACAGAAAATAAACCACATAAAAAAGGGTGTCCGAATTCAACGGGCACCCTTTTGTCACGTTATGAAGGACGTCTCTTTAATGCTGTCATGACCTGGCGATCGAGCCTTGCTGCAGCTTGTGGGTCATATGTTTTTTCATATTCAGGAGGCTGTGAAATCTTCGCTCCATAAAACATGGCATCTCTCACTTCTGATACATGGACCTTGATCATGGAGAGCTTGATCGGGACAGCATCCATCTGCTCCTCCATCACCTCTGCAGTTCCATTTACTACGGAAGTCGTCTCATCTTCGATTAAAGTAATGGATACATTTTCATTCTCATTAATGTTCTGCACTGCCTTCGACCGACTGTCTATCGCAAAGATAATTGTTTCGACATCTGGTGCATAAACCCAGGAAATCGCATTTACGTAAGGTGTATGAAGAGCAGGATCAACGGTTGTGACAAGCACATAACACTCTTTCTGCAAGTGTTGGAATTGATTTTCATTCAAGGTGGTTGCGCGTTTGGTTGCCATTTAACCAGCTCCTTTTCCGTAAGAGTGTGACATTTCATTCTTTTGGTTACTACATACATTCGACAGCAATAAGCAGAACCCTCCTAATCAGGTCGGCTTATACAGTAGCGCTCATTCGTGGTATACTGGTCCTAGAAAGAGGTGGATCATATGCGTGTCAAATGTGTTTTATGTGATAAAATTGAAAAACTTGACGACCAAAGCCCACTGGCGAAAAAATTAAGAAACCGACCGATCCATACTTACATGTGCCAAGCATGTCATGCAAGGATTAAAGAACGTACTGAAGAACGTAAAGCTTCAGGTAATTTCATAACGTATAGCCAGCAAGCTGAAGACGAAGCATGGTAAATCAATTATATTTTGGTTCAGATTCGATGGACTCATACAATGCATCGATCAATTCAATCGGAAATTGTTTCGATTGTTCTTCTCCTTCAATGGTATAGCTGACGATGTACATTGGCGGTTTCTTGTCGATCGATATATTTTCGAGATGATGATCGTCTCGAAGTATTTCTTCAAAAAATTCAAAGGTATCTTTCGCTGCCATATCATCTTGACGTTCTTCATAGACTTTTTTAATGCTGAGCCAATTGTATAAGGTGTCTTGTAAGTTCATCTTTACATCCCCCTTATTGTGTATATATGTAGATATCAAAACAGCCCAGTTCGAAACTGAGCTGTTTTTAATATGCTTCAAAACGATCAAACTTCTTTATTTTAGGCTCTGTTAGCTTTTATTGTTGATATTATAGAAGCGTAAGGCGGCGACTCCAGCGGGAAAAGCAACAGCTGAAGACCCCGCAGAGCAAGGTCGAGGAGGCTGAAGCGTTGCCCGCGGAAAGCGTCCGCCTGAAGCTGTTCAATTTCAACAACATTCCTTAAACAGAGCCTTATTCTAAGATGACTCGCTTTGTTCTTTCTTTGATTGGTGCAATCGAACCTTATAGATGACCAATATAGCCGCTGCAACCATCAAGCCTTCTGTTACAGGAAGGAAAACGGCGAAAAAGGTCAATATCGTACACCCGAGTGCCAGGAAAATATAGACGATCGCTGCTTTAATGATCGGCAGTTTTCTTGAAAACCCTAACTTAAACACGAGGATAGATAAGAATAGGACTGTAAGATACAAGAACCACATCCCCATTTGAGGGTTCTGATCGACCTGGTATAACCTGGCGAAGAATTGAAGACGTTCATTAATATCTACACCCATCAGTACCGTCTCCTTTTCTTATTATGAATTTTGCTGAGCCAGCTTCTTCTTCTTCTCGAGACGTTCACGTTCGTTTTTATCAAGAATCTTCTTACGCAAACGGATCGATTCCGGTGTTACTTCGCAATACTCATCATCGTTCAAGTATTCAAGGGCTTCTTCAAGTGTCATGACACGAGGTTTTTTCATTGAGACAGTGTTGTCTTTCCCTGCGGAACGCATGTTAGTCAATTGCTTCACTTTCGTAAGGTTGACTGTGATGTCATTCTCACGATTATGCTCGCCGACAATCATTCCCTCATAAATTTCTGTTCCTGGTTCAACGAAGATCGTTCCACGGTCTTCTACATTCAGAATTCCATATTGGGACGCTTTACCTGATTCCATTGAAACGAGTACACCTTCTCTACGTCCGCCGATTTTCCCTTGGATGACCGGCTGGTAACTATCGAAGGAATGGTTCAGGATTCCATAACCTCTTGTCAATGTAAGGAATTCAGTTGTATATCCGATCAATCCACGTGCAGGTACCAAGAATTCTAGTCGTACTTGACCATTTCCTTGGTTCACCATGTTGACCATTTCACCTTTACGTGCACCTAAGGATTCCATGATTGCACCTGTATGTTCTTCAGGCACATCGATTTGGACACGTTCAACCGGTTCACACTTTTGACCATCGATTTCACGGATGATAACGACAGGTTTCGATACTTGAAGCTCATATCCTTCTCGTCTCATGTTTTCGATTAAAATGGACAGGTGCAACTCTCCACGGCCTGAAACCGTCCAAACATCAGGAGAATCCGTGTTCTCAACCCGTAAGCTTACATCCGTCTCAAGCTGCTGGTTCAATCTTTCCTCAATTTTTCTGCTCGTCAAGTACTTTCCTTCACGCCCTGCGAAAGGACTGTTATTGACTAGGAAAGTCATCTGGATCGTCGGCTCATCAATACGTAAAATCGGAAGAGCTTCTTGATGCTCTTCAGGACAGACCGTCTCTCCAACGTTGATTTCCTCCATACCGGATACCGCAACTAAGTCTCCAGACTTGGCTTCATCAATTTCAATCCGTTTCAATCCAAGGAAACCGAATAGCTTTGTGACCCTGAATTTCTTAACAGAGCCATCCAGCTTCATCAAAGCAACGCTCTGACCGACCTTCATCGTTCCACGGAATACACGACCAATTCCGATACGACCGAGGTAATCATTGTAGTCCAGCAATGCCACTTGGAATTGCAGTGGTTCGTCACTTGTATCAACCGGTGCAGGAATATGCTCTAGAATGGATTCAAAAATCGCTGACATATTGTCCTCTTGCTTTTCAGGGTCCGGATCTGTACTTGCTGTTCCATTCAGGGCTGATGCATACACGACCGGAAATTCTAATTGATCGTCATCTGCACCTAGTTCAATGAATAAATCGAGTACTTCATCCACTACTTCAGCTGGGCGAGCGAACGGTCGGTCGATCTTATTGACGACAACAACTGGTGTCAATTTCTGTTCCAATGCTTTTTTCAATACGAAACGTGTTTGGGGCATACAGCCTTCGTATGCATCCACAAGCAACAGGACACCATCTACCATTTTCATGATACGTTCTACTTCACCACCGAAGTCTGCGTGTCCAGGTGTATCCATGATGTTGATCCGTTTATCTTTATAGTTAATTGCTGTATTTTTCGCAAGAATCGTAATTCCGCGTTCTTTTTCTAGATCGTTCGAATCCATAGCACGTTCACTGACTTGTTCGTTGTCTCGGAATGTACCTGATTGGTGTAGTAACTTATCGACCAATGTCGTTTTACCGTGGTCAACGTGGGCGATGATCGCTATGTTTCGAAGTTCTTCTCGAAGATTCACTTAAATCTCTCCTTAATATGGGGAATATCCCCTACTTATTCGTGTCAAACGAGTTCTTTTTCAACTTTTCTATTATAGCATAAAATGAAATCTTTTTCTTTGTTCCATTTTTCGATACACTATGGATAGGAGGGTAAACAATGAACAAGCAATCCGTCATCTTCATTTTAATATCGTTATCCGTAACGTTTTGCATCGCATTGATTGGCGTAGCTATAGGCGAGAAAAGCCTACCACTTGCCATTATCGCAATAACCGCCACTTTCATCCTGATGGGGGTCGGTTTTACATTGAAAAAAAGGTTCCGTGAGCAAGACCATAATAACAGTTGATCCTTTGGAAGTAATCAACAAAAAGCAAAACAGGGAACGATCAAGGAGGCGAGCACGCTTCCAAGTTCCCTGTAGCTATGATCAGGTAGATCTAGCGAATTTGATATACTCTTTTCCTCCTGGAGATTTCTCTAATCCGATCTGCTCGAAACTGCAGGCCCCAAGAAACCTTATCCAAGAGAGACGCTTGAATGGACTGGCGGCATAAACGATGTCAGTACCCTCTTTGGAAATCTGTTCAACGATACGTTCCACAACTTCAACACCGAAGTGCCTCCGTCTATACAATGGATTGACCATTACCATCCCGATCCACGGCTTTTGATTTGATGGTGCAGATAAGACATGGAAAGTCATTCCTATCGGACTTTCATCCTTCAACCATACAAGCCATTCTCCCTCATACTTTTCATAAAGTGACATCCATACTTGAATTCTCTGTACATCTATCTCGGATGAAAGCAAGCCTTCTTCTGCTATCCAGTCCTGTGATTCAACGAACCAATCGACCATCATCGGGAGGTCATCCGAGATAAGATTTCTTACGTGCATCAACCCTCACCATTCGTAAGATATTTCTCAAGGATATGTTCATGCAAATCAGACGCACCTGCAAAAATGGAATTCCGATCTAAAAGGTTCAGTGGTTCGCCATCTAAGTTGGTTATGGTCCCACCGACTTCCTCAATGAGAATTTTCCCTGCAGCAAAGTCCCATGGTGAAAGTCTCATCGTAATATAAGCATCCAGACGTCCAGCCGCAACGAATGCAAGTTCTATGGCTGCTGAACCATAAGACCTTGTCCCTCTGCACGATTGCACGATCGGCAAGAGGAGGCTCGGATTCATCCTTTTATTATTCGTAAGCCAGGTTGCGTTCAATGCGATAATTGACTTATCCAATTCCACATGTTCAAGTCTCGGTAATTCGAGCTTGTTCAAATATGCGCCATTCCCTGCCCTTGCATGGAACATTTCATCGTTGACAACGCTGTATATGACACCAACCTTGCCGATCCCTTCATGATAGACGGCTATGGAAATCGCAAAATTCGTTTGCTGATGCACAAAATTCATCGTTCCATCAATCGGATCGATAATCCAGACTGTCCCTTCTAAAGATTGGACGTCATCCCCGCTTCCTTCTTCCCCGAGGATTTGATGATCAGGATAATATTTTCTGACCCTGTCAATAAGGAAATTTTCGACCTCCCGATCCATATTGGTCACCAGATCGTCTGCATTGGATTTCGTTTCGATGGTCAATTGTTTTCTGAAAGAATCCCGTATGATCGTACCGGCTTCGTATGCCCATTCAATCGCATGTTCGTATATTCTTTCCCAGTCAGTCGACACATTGTCACTCCTCTATGTATGTTATATATTTTCTCACAAAAAACGAACCCCGTTATTGTAGGTTCGTTCTATCCAATTTACAATTATTATGCCTCTAATTGTAACATTTCTTGTCTCAATCGTTCTAATTTTTTCTTCGACCTTTTGATTTGTTCTGGATCTTTTGCTACGAGTGCATCGTGTAGAGTTGCCAATTCATAATCGATTTCTAATCGAAGAACTGGGATTCGTCGCTCTGCCTCCGTCTTTTTCAGCGTTTGAATCACTTGTTTCATGGTAACTCACACTCCTTTTCTTTTATTACTTTCCCTGGACTTCCAGCTTGTATTAAACATACTATTCTGAATATTTAAACAAATATTCCATCTTCTTTTTTTACATCCCTCACCCTTCTTCAAAAATGCTCTAACGCCTTGGTTTACAATTTTGATATCGGTTCCTCGGATGTGGTAGAATTCAGCTTAACAATCAATAGAGGTGAATCATATGTCGTTTAAAGGTTTCACAACTGAGGATTTCAATGTATTCAAGATACAAGGACTGGAAGCAAGAATGGAAGGGATTCAGTCCCAAATCAGACCTAAACTTGAACAACTTGGTGAGTATTTCGCTCCAACATTATCTGCAGCTACTGGTGATGAAATGTACTATCATACTGCAAAACATGCCCGAAGGACCGTGAATCCTCCAGAGGATACCTGGGTAGCATTCGCCAACAGTAAACGGGGTTATAAAAAGTTACCGCATTTTCAAATCGGATTGTTCCAAAGTCATCTGTTCGTATGGTTCGCTGTGATTTATGAATCTCCTATTAAAAAGGACTTTGCAGAAACGCTTCTTAACAATCAAGATGAAATACTCGCTCAAATTCCCGAACATTTCGTTTGGTCGATTGATCATACGAAGCCTGATGCCATTCGAAACAGTGATGTTGACAAGGAAAAATTCGTTGAAATGACTACCCGTCTTAGGGATATCAAAAAAGCCGAACTGCTATGTGGAATCCACATTCCTAATGATGATCGATTACTTCAAGACGGTGAAGGATTACTTTCAGAAATGGACCGTACATTCAATACACTTCTCCCTCTTTATCGATACGCCAGCGGGATCTATGCATCACACGAATCCATTTAAAGTTAATGTATTATATTACTGTATTGGAAGGGACGTATAGGTATTTATCACCACAATTGAAATAAATCTATAAATTGTTCCGAGTAAAAGACAAAAAGAGACCAAGCAGGCTGTTTGCCTGCTTGGTCTTTTGAATATTAGGCTCTGTAAAAAGAAAGTTGGGAATTCTAAAAGCTTCAGGTTGACAACTCTCTTGCTTTTATCCCCATTTCAATCTGATTTGTTCAGCTTCTGAAAGAATCCGGTTAAATAACTCATCTACGGTAGGTGTGTCTTTAATTCTACCCATCACCTGGCCTGCCCATCCGAAGCCTTCATTCAATTTTCCTTGGATCGCAAATTCCTGGTTCGCCTCACCTGATATGTAGTCTTTCATTTTTTCATATCCTTGATTTTCTTTTTCCATTTCTATAATTTTGTCAGCCCATTCATTTCTGACAACACGGCCTGGGGCTCCCAATGATTTTTTTATTAAAACAGTGCCTGTCTCTTCCCCGCTTATCAATGCTTGTTTATAGGCCTCATGTGCATGGACACATTCCTTCGTCGCTATGAACCTCGTCCCCATTTCAATTCCTTCCGCTCCTAATGCCATTGCAGCCATCAGCCCTCTTCCATCACCGATACCACCGGACGCGACAACTGGAATGGATACGTCATCCACTACTTGCGGGGTCAATACCATTGTGCTTACATCATCCTTGCCAATGTGTCCTCCTCCTTCCTGTCCAACAACCATGACTGCATCTGCACCAAGTTGTTCCGCTTTTATTGCTTGCCTCCTGGAAGCAACAAGGACCAATTTTTTTACGTCGGTATCCTTCAACCGTTCGAAAACGGGGGTAGGGTTTCCTCCAGTCATGCTAATGACAGGGACTTCTTCTTCAATTGCTGCATCTAGCATATGTTCAAAAGGCCGACCATGTTGTCCAATGGCAAAATTCACACCAAATGGATGGCTCGTCATCTCCTTCACTTTTCTGATTTCAACTCTTAACTCCTCCGGTGATGCCATGGACATTGCAGTGATTTGTCCTAGTCCTCCTGCATTGGATACTGCAGCAGCCAATTCAGAATAGGCAAGATACGCTAACCCTCCCTGTATGATCGGGTATTCAATTCCTAACAAGCTTGTAAGTTTCGTATTCCAATTCATATCCTGGACCCTCCGACATTCTAGTTTTTAGAAAAGAACGCTGTTTCAATCACAATGATCAGGGTATACCATTAATCCAAAGAAAAACTACATACAACACGACGTAAATTTGATATACTTTGTTTTGTTTTATCATTTTATCATAGAACGAAAATTGTAAAATTCATATAAATGAGGTGTAATGATTGTCTCAAAACGCAACACCGCTTTTTACCGGTCTTTTGAATCATGCCAAACGAAATCCAATACAATTCCATATTCCAGGACATAAAAAAGGTCGGGGGATGGATCCTGAATTCAGAGAATTCATAGGGGAAAATGCGTTGTCCATCGACTTGATCAACATTGGTCCATTGGATGATCTCCATCATCCACACGGTATGATAAAGGAAGCTCATCAGCTTGCTGCGGAAGCTTTTGGTGCCGACCATACATTCTTTTCTGTTCAAGGTACGAGTGGGGCGATCATGGCGATGATCCTTTCCGTATGTAAACCAGGTGAAAAAGTCCTTATCCCGCGAAACGTACACAAATCCGTCATGTCTGCCATTATCTTTTCTGGAGCTGTACCGGTGTTCATCCATCCAGATATCGATCCAGAGCTCGGGATCTCACATGGGATTACGACGCAATCTGTCAAGAAAGCCTTAGAGCAGCATCCTGATGCGAAAGGGCTTCTTGTCATTAATCCAACGTATTTCGGGATAAGTGCAAATTTGCGTGAAATCGTAAACCTCGCTCATTCATTTGATATTCCTGTCTTAGTCGATGAAGCTCATGGTGTGCACATCCACTTCCATGAACGCTTGCCTCTGTCAGCTATGCAGGCGGGAGCGGATATGGCCGCTACAAGTGTTCATAAATTAGGAGGCTCCTTGACTCAGAGCTCGATTTTGAATGTGCGCGGGAATCTGGTCTCTCCTGAGAGGGTCCAATCCATTCTAAGTATGATGACGACGACATCAACCTCATACATCCTCCTAGCCTCATTGGATGTAGCAAGAAGGAGACTTGCCATTCATGGAAGAGAATTGGCTGAACAAGCCATCCATCTTGCAGAGTCAGCTCGGAAACGCATCAATGAAATTCCGAACATCCATTGCGTCGGAAAAGAAATTTTAGGTACACCTGCAACGTATGATTACGATCCGACCAAGCTCATTATTTCTGTGAAGGAACTCAAGATTTCAGGCTATGATGTAGAGCTGTGGTTACGGGAGAAACACAATATTGAAGTAGAGCTTTCTGATCTTTATAACATCCTTTGTATCATCACATCAGGTGACACCGAAACAGAAGTAGACCAGCTCATTTCAGCACTTACTGAATTAGCTCGTGAGCATCACCATTCAGGGAACAAGGTGGAGAAGGCTGTTCCTGTCAGCGTACCGGGTATTCCAGTATTATCGCTTTCCCCTCGGGATGCGTTTTATGCTGATACGGAGAGTGTACCGATCGAGGAGTCAGCGGGGCGGATCATCGCTGAATTTGTAATGGTCTATCCCCCTGGTATTCCGATCTTCATACCAGGAGAAATTATAACTCAGGAAAACATCGATTATATCTTCGAAAACATTTCTGCAGGCTTACCTGTTCAAGGTCCTGAAGATGAATCGCTGAAAACGATCAGAGTGATCAAGGAACACAAACCGATCTTTTAGGTGAAATAAGAAAAACCGCCTCATTTAATGAGGCGGTTTTTTAACTATATCTAGGCGTTTTTCTTACCGCTTTTTCTCTTTTGCTTACAGTCAGGACAGTTGGAATATAACGTCGTTACCTTTTCAACATCGAAATGTTCAATTGTAGAATTACATGTCTGACAAATAACTGTGCCCATTGTCCATCCCCTCTCCAGCACTTGTTGTAAGCGCTTTATTGTATCGTTACAACCATAATATGATGTCATATATAAATTGTCAAGGCTAAATTGTATGACATATATTACATGAATATGTTTTCGTTACGCTTCGCGAGCATGGAGATCAAATTAAAAAGCCCGTACATTCTCTCTCGGAATGCCGGGCACTGTTGATTTTAATCATATTGTTCTGCGATTGGTGAGAACGGGAGTGACTCTTCAAAGAATGAGGCTAGTTCCTCAGCTTCCTTTTTCGAGTGAATCTTGAAGGCCTTCTGAATACTCTCGGTGTTCTTCAAATCGGCCGCATCCATTAATGTGGAGCGCCCGGTTTGCATGCAAACGACGAGCGGTTTACCAAAGAACATATTCGTATACACGATCCCAAAATCGTAGCGGACATGTTCGGTTGTAAATCCTACAAACCGTACTTTTACCGTTTCGTCTTCATCATAGAGTTTGTCAAAAAGATCCATACCACGCCCTCCTCCTGAATATTTTGAATATTATTATTAATTATACTCAGCCAGCAATAAAATAACAACTTTTTAACGTGAGATTTTCTTTTCAGTTCGGTTACAATCCATGCTTGCATTTTCAGATACACATTGACTGTCAATTTCACAATGCTAATGATACTATTAGAAAAAAGAGGAATTCTTAGACAGGAGTGAAAAAGGTGTCCAATAGTGCTTATGTGAAATTGGTAGAGAAATCGAAGCAGCAAACAATCCAATTGGATGAAGTTGAGAATTTGATTCATTATTATAAAGAAATCACTACCAAAACAGGTGAGCAATTAAGCTGGGAATATGGGACTGCTGCATTCCCCTATCAGGTAAAACACCAGGAACAAGAAGGTAGAAAATATCTTTTGCTTAAAGGGCTTGAAGAAGACTATCAATACATAATCGTGGGGACAGGCAATCAAGGAAATGATCACATCCAAATCGTTCTTCCAGAAGGGTCTACTCATGGCGACAAAGGAAAAGCGAATGAATTCTGCAAATTCTTAGCAAAAAAACTGGCGGGAGAACTTCATCTGTTCAATGGAAGAGTCATGTATTATTATAAACGCTAATGTAATAGTCAGGGGCTGCTTTTAAAAGAAGCGGCCCCTTTTTTATTGCAGAGATTACTTGATATGGGAAGGATCGGCGAATGAATAGCCTTTATCCCGTAATCCCTTCACGATCTCTACAAGAGCCTCATTACTCCATGTACGATCATGCATCAAAAGAATGGCGCCATCTGTTAGCAATGGTGTATTCACCATAATATCGGCAATCGCTGCTGAGGTTTGGTACTCCCTCTCCCAATCATAGCCATAGGTCCAGTTCATGAATGTCATACCTTGTTCTTTAAGGACCTTTTTAGCATAATCCGTATTGACACCGAAGGGTGCTCTAAAGAAGATTGGTGCTTCTCCTGTAACCTCTTCAATTACTCCAGATAATTGGACGATTTCTTCACGTTGCTTCTCTTCTGAAATTTTGGATAGATTGGAGTGTGTCATCGTATGGTTTCCGATATGGAACCCAAGCTCATGGATCTGTTTGACGATCGCTTTCTCTTCTTTCGTATCCATGAAGTGCCCATTCACAAAAAATATCGCAGGTACATCCAACTCTTTCAGTTTTTCAGCCATTTCCAAAGCATGTTTATCTGGAGCATCATCAATCGTTAATAACACGACCTTTGAGTCGGCTTCTCCTTCAGCTTTCAACGTCCAATTCGCAGGGTTAATGGTGTATGAAATTTCAGGTTCTTCTTCTGTCGGTTTTTCTTCCTCTTCAGATTGATTTTCTTCATCCGTAGCCTCTTCTTCATTATCCCCTTCTTCACCTTCAGTTGGAGATTCTTCCTTAGATTGATCCTCTGTTTCTTCTGTGTCTTGCTCAACCGGTTTCTCATTCGCAGGTGATGCAGCACAGCCCGCCAGCACCAGGACGAGCATCCAGATCAGTAGTTGTTTCATGTTGACTCCCCTTTTTCTGTTTATCTTCAACAAGTATAAATTGACTAAAATTGTAAAGAAAGAGGCGAAACACCTAAAAACCCGTATAGATTGGTTATATAGGTACAAAATAGGGTATAGCTACATTGAAATTTAGTATGAAAAGACTAGCAAAATCCTTGAAAAGAGATAGAGTTTTTCAGTACAATGGAAAACGTGTTTTAAAAAATATAAGAAAGGAGCAACAATATGAAGAAGAAATTCAACAAAGTATTCATCATTTCATTCATCATTGCATTCATCTTCATTCTTTGGGGCGTACTATCTCCAGATGGCCTCCAAGAGAAGACGAGTGCTATACAAGAGTTTTTACAGATTAAATTTGGCTGGTTCTACTTATTGTCAGCTACCGCATTTTTGATTTTCTCCATCTACCTGATTTTCAGCCGATATGGAAAAATCAAACTCGGTAATGATGACGATGAACCAGACTATAACCTTATCACTTGGTTTGCCATGCTTTTCAGTGCCGGTATGGGAATTGGTCTTGTTTTCTGGGGTGTCGCTGAACCGTTATATCATTATTATGATCCTCCATCCGGAAATGGAGAAACGGTTGAGTCAGCCCGTGCATCATTACGATATGCATTTTTCCACTGGGGACTTCACCCATGGGGCATATATACAATAATCGGATTGGCACTTGCCTACTTCAAATTCCGTAAAGGTGCTCCTGGATTAATCAGTGCCATTTTCAGGCCGCTTTTAGGTGATCGAGTCAATGGGCCTATTGGTATCCTGATTGATGTCATCGCTGTTTTCGCAACTGTATTCGGAGTCGCAACCTCGTTAGGTTTCGGGGCAGCCCAAATCAGTGGTGGATTGTCTTATGTTTTTGATGGTATTGAGAACACGAAGATCACGCAATTAGTCATCATCGCAGTTGTAACCGTCTTGTTCATCCTGTCAGCTTCAACTGGTTTGAACAAAGGAATCAAATACTTAAGTAATACGAATATCGTCCTTGCAATCGGGCTTATGTTCTTCCTGTTGTTCGCAGGTCCTACGAACTTCATCATGGACGTATTCACTCAGACGCTAGGCTCATACATTCAAAACCTGCCTAGTATGAGTTTCACACTCGGACCATATAGTGAAACGAAGCAAGGCTGGATCCAGTCATGGACAGTGTTCTACTGGGCATGGTGGATTGCTTGGGCACCATTTGTCGGAATGTTCATCGCACGTGTTTCGAAAGGACGTACAATCCGAGAATTCGTTCTTGGTGTCCTGTTAGTTCCGACCATCTTTGGTGGCCTGTGGTTCTCCGTATTCGGTGGATCAGCTGTCTATAAAGAACGTATGGAAGGATCAGGACTGTATTCCCTCATGACCGAAATGGGAGCTGAGGTGGCGTTGTTCGGTCTGTTTGAACAATTCCCACTCGGTGGTGTGATGTCTATCATCGCGATCTTACTGATCAGTACATTCTTCATCACATCAGCCGACTCAGCAACATTTGTACTTGGTATGCAGACAACAGGCGGAAGCTTGAACCCTTCCAACTACATCAAATTCATTTGGGGCGGTGTCGTTGCTGCCTCTGCAGCAATCCTGCTCTATTCTGGAGGTTTGACGGCTTTACAAACGGCTTCGATCATCGCCGCCTTCCCGTTCACCTTCATATTGATCTTCATCATATTCGCCATCATGAAGGCATTGAAGGAAGACTATAAGTTGAATAAAAAATAATGAATTCTGGACACAATGGAGAGACATCCGTCTCTCCATTTTTTTATGTGACCATATATTTGTATAACAAATAAGCTCCTGCCCCCAGACAGCTTGATACGCCAGAATAGATCTTCGGACTACGAAGATATACTCCGAATAGATAGCCGAAATAACAGAAGATGATCAGAAGGATATATTCGAAAAGAGAAGGATCACGATGGGATAAATAGGTGACTAAAGCGTAAAAGCTCCAAATCGTCATCTGTACGGATGACAGAATCAAGACAGTATACAAATTCCTCCCTCCTTCGTCCTATTCCCCTTATATCTATATGATGTTTACATTCCTATTACGACCACAATAATTCACCTCTAAAGTTGCAATTCTGTAACATTTCATTTACGAATCAGAAACGAAGCAAGAATCGACACAAATCCATGTTAAACTCATCTTAACCGTTCGAAACATATAGATGAAAGAAGTGAACTCCATGAAATTTAGATCCATTGGATTTCTTTCAGCCTCATTAATGATGATAATGGTATTAAGTAGCTGTCAATTCACTACGAACGATGAGCGATTATCAATGAATCTCGATGCAGATAAAATCCATACACTCGTCTTTTCTTCGAAAAAACAACAGGATATCGAACACTTTTATTATGATGCATTGTTATCACTTCGAAAGAAATATCCGAACAAGCTGAATTCAATATCTGTCATTCAAAAGGACGATGTAGACTTAGTGAAGCATTATCAGATTGATACGTTTCCAACAATCATTGTATTGAATGGCCAAAAGGAAATGGTACGGGTTACAGGAGAGCGGAACGTGGATACCATTCAGAAAGAGCTAGAAGCAGCTTATTCAAATTGACTATAGGAAGCATATAAAAAAAGGCTGTCGAGAAAAATCTCGACAGCCTTTCGCTTATTATTCAACTCATTACTTAACGATGTGAACCGGTAGATCGATTGCAACTTCAGCTGCTTCCATCGTAATTTCCCCAAGAGTCGGGTGGGCATGGATCGTCATCGCGATATCCTCTGCCGTCATACCTGCTTCAATCGCTAGTCCTAATTCAGCAATCATATCAGAAGCGTTAGGGCCTGCAATTTGCGCACCGATTACAAGACCGTCTTCTTTACGGGTAATCAGCTTCATGAATCCTTCTGCATCGTTCAATGACAACGCTCGTCCATTTGCTCCAAACGGAAACTTGGAAGCTTTGACATCAAATCCTGCGTCCTTCGCTTCAGCTTCAGAGTATCCAACGCTTGCAAGCTCAGGATCACTGAATACGACAGCTGGAATCGCAAGATAGTCAATTTCAGCAGCTTCACCAGCAATCGCTTCTGCAGCAATTTTACCTTCGTAAGAAGCTTTATGAGCAAGAGCTGGACCAGGTACGATATCTCCGATTGCGTACAAGCCATCTACAGAAGTTTTACCTTGCTTGTCTACCTCGATCAAACCTTTGTCATTGATTTTGACACCGATTTGCTCAAGACCAAGTTCTTCTGTGTTCGGCTTACGACCAACAGTGACGAGGACATAATCAGCGTCAAATGACTTTTCTTCACCTTTGACTTCAGCTGTCACTTTGACACCATCGTCAGATTCTTCGACACCTTTAGCCATTGCATCCGTAATGATTTCTACACCTTTTTTCTTAAGTCGGCGAGAAACAAGCGTGCTCATCTGTTTTTCGAATCCAGGAAGGATTTGCTTACCACCTTCAAGGATGGTCACCTCAGTACCAAGGTTTGCATATGCCGTTCCGAGCTCGATTCCAATATAACCTCCACCGATGACAACCATCTTCTTCGGCACTTCTGTCAAAGCAAGTGCTCCTGTAGAGGAGATCACACGATCGCTCCACTTGAAGGACGGAAGTTCGATTGGGCTGGAACCAGTCGCAAGGATACAATTCTTGAACTTGTACGTTTGAGAAGTATATTCATCTTTTGTAACACGTACGGTGTTTGTATCAGAGAAGTAGGCTTCCCCTTTTACAATTTCAACATTGTTACCTTTAAGAAGACCTTCTACTCCACCTGTAAGCTTCTTGACGATACCAGCTTTCCATTCTTGAACCTTGCTCATATCGACCTTGACATTTTCAGCTGTAATCCCCATGTCATCTGAATGTTGCGCGTGCTCGAAACGATGACTTGCATTAATGACTGCTTTTGAAGGGATACAACCTACGTTAAGACATACTCCACCAATATCGCCTTTTTCGACGATCGTCACCTTTTGTCCCATTTGAGCAGCTCGAATTGCAGCTACATATCCCCCGGGACCTGATCCAATGACGAGTGTGTCAATTTCTTCAGCAAAATCTCCAACTACCATTTTTATGCCTCCATTATCAATAGTTGTGGGTCGTTCAATAAACGCTTCACATGATTCAAGGCGTTCTGTGCAGTTACTCCGTCTACTAGGCGGTGGTCATAGCTGATGGATACCGCTAGTACAGGAGCAGCTACGATTTCGCCATTTTCAACGACCGGCTTTTCTTGGATACGTCCGACACCAAGAATTGCAGCATCTGGATGGTTGATGATCGGAGTGAACCATTGTCCACCTGCAGATCCTAGGTTCGAGATCGTGCAAGTACTTCCTTTCATTTCATCCGTTGTTAGCTTACCATCTCGCGCTTTCTTTGCCAATTCATTAATCTCATCTGAAAGCGTGAAGATCGATTTACGGTCAGCATCTTTGATGACCGGAACAACAAGTCCAGCGTCCGTATCAGCAGCAATACCGATATTGTAATAGTGCTTATGAACAATCTCTTCGTTCTTATCGTCAATTGATGCATTCAAGATCGGATACTCACGCAATGCAGAAACCAATGCTTTCACGACATATGGAAGGTAAGTAAGCTTAATGCCTTTATCAGCAGCAACCTCTTTAAACTTCTTACGATGAGCGACCAAGTCAGTCACGACGACTTCATCCATATGCGTAACGTGAGGAGCCGTATGTTTTGAATTCACCATCGCATTTGCAATCGCTTTTCTCATACCCTTCAATTTCTCACGTGTTTCAAGCTGTTGCTGCGCTGCAGCAGCTGGTTTTGCATCTGCAGCTTTCTCATCTTGCTTCGCTTCAGTTTCTTGAGTCGCTTCTTCCTGTGTTGTTTCTTGTCCACCCTCAAGATAAGCGTCAATGTCTTCTTTCAAGATACGTCCGTTCTTGCCAGATCCTTGTACCTTCTTGATGTTGACATCCTTTTCACGAGCATACTTACGTACAGATGGCATAGCCTTCACACGGTTTGTAGGATCGTTATCTTCTTCAGAAGCCGGTTCTGCTTTTGTTTCTTCTTTTTCATCTTCAGCAGGCTTTTCATCTTTCTTTTCTTCTTTCGCTTCCTGCTTGTCTTCTTGCTTTTCTTCCTTCTTTTCTTCTTTCGCTTCAGATTCTTCAGCCTCTTCTTCGCCTTCATAACCTTCAGCTTCAATTGTAAGAAGGACATCACCGACAACTGCTACGGTTCCTTCATCTACTTTAATGTCTTTTACTGTACCGTCATATGGGGACGGGATTTCCACGACAGCTTTATCGTTTTGTACTTCAAGAAGGATATCATCTTCCTTGATTTCGTCTCCCTTCTTGACAAACCATTTCACGATTTCGCCTTCATGGATACCTTCACCGATATCCGGCAGTTTAAATTCAAACGCCACAGGGTTCGCCTCCTTGTTTTGTATATACTCTGACTGGAGAGTTCATCTCTTTTTCGCTTAAAAATCGATTACTTGCTTCGCTTTCTCCACAATATCCTTGTAATCAGGAAGCCATACATCTTCCGCAGCAGAGAATGGGAACACTGTGTCAGGTGCAGTTACACGCAACACTGGTGCTTCTAATGATAGAATCGCACGATCATTGATCTCTGCTACGACATTCGCTGCAACTCCAGCTTGCTTTTGTGCTTCTTGTACGACAATTGCACGTCCAGTCTTATTGACAGATTCAATGATTGTATCAATATCAAGCGGACTTACTGTACGAAGGTCGATGACTTCTGCTTGGATATCCTCTTTTTCAAGTTCTTCTGCTGCTTTAAGTGAAGAGTGTACCATTGCACCATAAGTAATGATGGTCACATCTTTACCTTCTCTTTTCACATCCGCTTTACCAATTTCGATCGTATATTCTTCCTCAGGAACTTCTCCTCGGAAAGAACGATAAAGCTTCATATGCTCCAAGAAAATGACAGGGTCGTTGTCACGGATAGCAGCTAACAATAAACCTTTTGCATCGTATGGAGTTGATGGGATGACAACCTTCAATCCAGGCTGTTGAGCCATTAATCCTTCAAGACTGTCTGCGTGAAGCTCCGGAGTCTTAACGCCCCCACCAAATGGAGAACGAACGGTGATTGGAGCATTGTAGCGTCCACCAGAACGGTAACGCATGCGAGCCATCTGCCCGGAAATCGCATCCATTACTTCGTATACGAATCCGAAGAACTGGATTTCAGGAACTGGACGGTATCCTTGCAATGCAAGTCCAATTGCAAGACCTCCGATTCCAGACTCTGCAAGCGGGGTATCAAAGACGCGATCTTCACCGTATTCTTTTTGAAGACCTTCAGTTGCGCGGAACACGCCTCCATTTTGACCTACATCTTCCCCAAAGATCAAAACGTTCTCATCATTTTTCAATTCAATGCGCATCGCATCAGTGATCGCTTGAATCATCGTCATTTGGGCCATGGCTTACTTCGACTCCTTTTCTTTATATTCTTCCATTTGCTCCTGTAGATTTTTAGGAAGCTCTTCATACATGATGTCAATCAAGTCTGTAACTTTTTGTTTCGGCGCTTCGTCTGCTTTTTTGATCGCAGCTTTGATATCCTCTTTCGCCTTTTCAACAACCTCGTTTTCTTTCTCTTCTGACCATAGGTCTTTGCCTTCTAGGAATTTACGGAAACGTACAAGCGGGTCTTTCTTTTCCCATTCGTCGTCCATTTCTTCCGTACGGTAACGGGTTGGGTCATCTCCGGCCATTGTATGTGGTCCATATCTGTACGTAAGCGTTTCAATCAGTGATGGACCTTCTTCATTAATCGCACGTTCACGAGCTTGCTTCGTAATTGCGTATACAGCAAGAACATCCATACCATCAACTTGTACACCATGAATTCCAGCTGCAACAGCTTTTTGTGCAATCGTCTTAGCAGCAGATTGCTTTTCTACTGGTACGGAGATTGCAAAGCGGTTGTTCTGTACGACAAATACAGCTGGTGCATTGAACGCTCCTGCGAAGTTGATTCCTTCATAGAAGTCCCCTTGGGAGGCTCCACCATCACCTGTGTAAGTAATCGCGATATTCTTCTTGCCACGTTTTTTAAGTCCTAACGCAACTCCTGCTGTTTGGGTGATTTGTGCACCAATGATAATCTGTGGAGAAATAACATTTACACCCTCAGGAATCTGGTTACCATGAAAATGTCCTCTAGAGAATAAGAACGCTTGATAAAGCGGTAGTCCATGATAGACGATTTGAGGCACATCACGATAACCTGGCAGGATGAAATCTTCTTTATCCAATGCGTATTGGCTTCCTAACATAGAAGCTTCTTGGCCTGCTACAGGTGCGTAAAATCCTAGACGTCCCTGTCTGTTAAGGGAGATTGCACGCTGATCCCATATCCTCGTATAGACCATACGTGTCATCAATTCTTGCAAGTCTTCATCTGATAGATCAGGCATTGCATCCTCGTTAACAATTTCGCCTTCTTCGTTCAGAATTTGGAATGTTTCAAATTCCTCTTCAATTTGTGTTAGGGTTTTTGTACCCATGAAGGTCACCTCTTCCTTTCATATTAAAAAGTTGCATGATGTGTCTTTATTAGAAACAACCAGACAATATATACACAATACTTAGATTGTCCACTTTTGTACGAAAGCATGACTAAACCCACAGGTTTTCGTAAGTTTCCCTTCTAACTGACTACAACATGCTTTACCCTTTTTCCAAGCTGAATAATCGTTCCTGACGATCGTATATACTGGTGCAGAAACAAAAAACTGTACCAATAAAAATAATCCATTTCATTAGTACAACTACGTATGGGTTTTAGTTTACACTACATCCTCAAAACACGTCAATCATATTGTCTATTCTATGTATTTCCCTGATCTTAAGTGCGTTGGCCACCATGATGTAATTCATTCTGTATTAGTATAGAAAAACCATCTGTACTATTACAATGCATCCCTTTTACAATAGGCTTTTTTAGGATTGACGAAATCTTTGGATGAAAAAATAAAAAACCGACCTTTTCAGATCGGTTTGCCCCTCATCAAGCAGCATCCGGTTTTTCAGTTGTGAAGCCTGCTTCTTGATAAAATGTTTGTTTCTTTTCATTATATTCATCTGTCAATGCATTAAATTCGTTTTGACTTTTCAGTACTTCATCATATTGAAGGTTGAGTTCCTCAGTGAATGCCTTCAACTCATCCAGTGATAGGTCTTCCTTCTTCAGCATTGCATATAACTCAAGATCCATTTTCAGTGCTTTGCTGTAAGCTTCATTCAGCTTGTTATAACTTTCATGACGATCCTTCATTTTTTGAGTAAGTTCTTTTGCGATTGATTTCAGGTTCTCTTCTTCTAATTGGTCGACCATTTCCTCGATTGATTTGAATTCTTCGTAAGCTGTATCTATACTTTCCTTTTCTTTTTGAAGCAGCTCTTGACGTGTTTCAGCTAAACCCGAAGCTTCGTCCGCCATTTTCTTGATCTGTTCGAACTCCTTCATACTTAGAGTCATGATTTCACTGAAGAGCTTCTGTTCCTTTTCTTCAGCCTCCACAAGTGGCTGTTGCACATCGGCAAAACCTTGTTCCAAAGTGACTGCCTGTTCAAGATGTTCATACATTTTCTCCTCGACTGACTGCCCCGCTGTACAACCTGCCAATAGCACCGATAATGTGAATAAAATCATGATGATACCTGATTTTCTGCTGAACAACATGGTTCCCCCTATCGAATTCTTCTCTAAATATTTATGATATACGTTTCCATATTGCTATACAAGGAAAATTATACAGGACAAGGATAATAGTAAATTATGACCGATTCTTTGGTTTTAGAACGGAAGATGAACATTTCCTGTTTTGGGCACATATTCTTTTAAAAACAAAATTGTGTTAAAATAATCACAATGCTTTTTGGAACGTTTAAAGTAAGACAGCATGATTTGAGGAGTTGAAAATATGATTACGATGAATGATGTAGTAAGAGAGGGTGCACCCGTTTTACGCGAACGAGCAGAAGCGGTACAATTGCCACCTTCTGAGGAAGACCGGGAAACCTTGAAAAAGATGCATCAATTCTTGGTCAATAGTCAAGACCCTGAAATGAGCGTCAAATATAATCTACGACCTGGGATCGGAATAGCAGCACCACAGATCGGCATCAGTAAACGAATGATTGCAGTTCTTGTTGAAGATGAAGATGGAATGGAATATAGCCATGCCTTATTCAATCCACGAATTGTCAGCCATTCTGTTCAAAGAGCCTATCTCGAAGGGGGCGAGGGCTGCCTCTCAGTCGACCGAGAAGTACCTGGATTTGTTCCCCGCTATCATAAGATCAAAGTTAAAGCGGTCGATGTAGATGGTCAAGAAATCGAATTGAAATTAAAAGGTCTCCCCTCGATTGTCTTCCAACATGAAATTGATCACCTGAACGGGGTAATGTTCTATGACCATATCAACAAAGAGAATCCGTTTGAAAGACCGGACGGGATTTCGATTGGTCGATAACATTACCACTAAAATTTCATAGTTCGCATTAAGAAGACTGGCGAAAATAACGCCAGTCTTTTTTATTTTGCCAAAAAATATGCGTTTACCATGTTCCAATCGTACAGACAGACAAGGACAAGCTTGAATAGATTGTTAATAGGGAAAGGAGGTTGAACTATGGGATATTACGAGTATGAATATAAGAAGAAGAAAAAGTGCGACTGCAGAACTTGTCGTAAGAAGCGCGACAAAAAGTCTTCTGGTTATGACTTCGAAAAATTCGAGTGTATTTGTAAGAAGAAAGACAAGTATTATGACCATGATTGGAAATCTTCCGGAAAGAAATCTTCTGGCAAAAAATCCTCTGGTAAGAAGTCTTCTGGCAAGAAGCGTCGTTCGAAATCTTCTGGTAAGAAGCGCTCAACTGGACGTAAACGTTCTTCTGGACGTAAGCGTTCATCACGTGGACGTTCTTCTTGGGTTTGGTAATTTAAATAAAGATTGGAGAGATCTTCTCTCCAATCCTCTTACATAGGTTGACTTTATCGGATTAGACCTAGCTTCTTCAAACCATGACGGATTCCATCATCATCGACAGCTTTAGTCACGAAGTCTGCTGATCTTTTTGCAGCTTCTTTACCGTTCCCCATTGCTATTCCTGTTCCTGCATATTCAAGCATTTCCAAATCATTGAGACCATCACCGAAAGCGATGACATCCTCTTGATGATATCCGAGATGCTGGATCATTTTCTCGATACCAACTGCCTTGGATCCTGTTCTAGGTAATACATCAATGGAATATTGATGCCATCTGATAAAATTAAAATCCTTATAAGCGTCTTTATAGAAGGATTCTTCCGTTGCTTTTTCACAATAAAGTAGTGCTTGGAAAATCGAGCGACCACGGAAAAAATCAGGCTCGTGTGCAGGATGATGCATTTTCAAGTCATTCATCGATTTCTGAATATGAGGATGTTGATCATGTGTCGCCTTCCCTTCCTCCGTATTCAGAAAGACCATCGGGTGGTCGAACTCATTAGAGTGTGTGACAAGCTTTTGTAAAATTGACTCATCAAGTGGATTTTCATAAACACAAGAATCTTCATAAGAAACATATTGACCGTTGAAACTTACATAGCCATCAATTCCGAGTGATTCACGGAGAGCTTTGAACATGAATGGAGCTCTACCGGTCGCAATGATCATCGGTACTTGTCGTTCGCTCAATTCTTGGATGGCTGATCTCGTTCCTACTGGTATCTCTTTTTGGTGATCCAGTAACGTACCATCAATATCGAAAAATACAATTTTATTCTTCATATAATACCCCTTTGTTTCTTGTTGATTGTCTTTGAAGTTGCTTGATGGCTTTTGACGGTTTTCCTTGTAGACAGGTACACCCCGATGAAAATCATCAATAAGCCATAAATTGCATGTGGAGGTATATGTTCATCTAACAACAACCATCCCCACACCATCGCTGTAATCGGCACAAGGTAGGTTACGAATGTCGCAAATTCTGCACTGCCTTTTTGTATCATGTAATAAAAAAGCAGATAAGCGAGTCCTGACCCGAAAACACCTAAACCAATCAGGGCTCCGATGATATCGAATGAAAAGGATTGGACCGAGAGAGAAGCTCCTGTAAAAGTCATGATGAGTAAGCTTCCCAAAGCGCCGACCAACAGGGTCATGACTGAAATTATCATAACACTTATACCTTGAAGATGTCTCTTCGTAAATTGTGAGCTGAATCCATAGCAAAGTGTAGCCGCAATCATCGTCCCCATTCCGATTAAATCCTCCTTGAATAACTGGACCGGATCGAGGTCAATCAGAACAAGGATTCCAAGGAAACCGATCATCACTCCTGCCCACTGTTTAAAATTCAGTGTCACAGAGAAGATGAGAACACCTATGACACTCGTCCATATAGGCGTGGTAGCATTCACGATCGAGGCTAAACTGCTCGAAATTTTCATTTCACTTATTGCAATCAACCCCCAAGGAATGAGCGCATTCAAAAAACCCACCAATACGAGGGCCTTCCAAGGTAATTCTTTCAACTGGAACTTTCTCTTTTGAAATATAATAATCAGCAATAACGTAAATGCTCCTAATGTACAACGAAGAAAAACGATTCCCCATGGACCGATCTCCTCGACCAGGATTTTAATAAAATAGAAAGAAGTACCCCATATCAAGCTTAAAGTGATCAATGCCATATATAATCTCATCTTCGTCCCCTTCTCATGTTCAATGGCCCAATATTATCGGTCATAATCGTGAATGCCACTTATTACCTCAATGATTCTTCTCTGATTTTTCCATACTAAGTATAACATCAGGTGATGTGGAGTGGTTGGCCATCCGTCATAAACCCTTTCAGATTCTTGCTGTTTTATTGGCAGCATCCACTTGATGAAATGTATGAGAAAAGGAGAATCAACAAAAATGAGTAAACGAATCAAAGAGCGAATCAGAGAACATTGGAGAATTTTGAGGGGCTACACCCGAAGGCCAAGTATGTCCCCAATCACGAATCATTTGTTTTGCGTCCATTAATTTGGTATCTTATGTATTCAGATACCATTTTTACATAGTCGGCATCATAAATTCATAATCGATGAAAAAAACATGAAAAACATGGTGAATTCATTTATAATAAAACGCAGATGAATTTAATTGAAAACGGTAAGGAGAGTTAAGCATGATTTTTAAAGTATTTTATCAGGAGAATCTGTTTGAGGTACCTGTACGTGAAGCAACCAAAAGCCTCTATATGGAAGCAGATTCTGTGCAAGCAGTACGTAGTGCACTAGCAGGTCGCAACTATAATATCGAATTTGTTCAAGAGGTTACTGGATCCCATCTTGAATACGAAAAGCAATCAGAAGATTTTGAATTGGAGACACGATAACAAATGAAATTTGTAAAAAACCATCAAACAGCAGTTTTCGCACTAGGCGGACTTGACGAAATCGGTAAGAACACATATGGCATTCAATTCCAGGATGAAATCATCCTTGTCGATGCTGGTATCAAATTTCCAGAGGATGAATTGTTAGGGATCGATTATGTAATTCCAGATTATACTTACCTGGTGAAGAATGTTGATAAAATCAAAGGTTTATTCATTACGCACGGACACGAAGACCATATCGGAGGAATTCCATATTTGCTCCGCCAGGTCAACATCCCGATTTACGGCGGTAAGCTCGCTATCGGACTTGTTAAAAACAAGCTTGAAGAACATGGCCTATTACGAAGAGCCAAGCTTTATGAGATCCAAGAAGATGACGTCATCAAATTCCGTAAGACATCCGTGACGTTCTTCAGAACGACACACTCGATTCCGGATTCATATGGAATTGTAGTAAAGACACCTCCAGGAAATATCGTCCATACAGGAGACTTCAAATTTGATTTCACGCCTGTTGGCGAACCGGCTAACTTAAATAAAATGGCCCAAATCGGTCAGGAAGGTGTGCTATGTTTACTGTCGGACAGTACGAATAGTGAAGTCCCAGATTTCACGATGTCAGAACGTCGAGTCGGTGAAAGCATCCAGGATATTTTCAGGAAAGAAGATGGCAGGATCATTTTTGCTACATTCGCTTCCAACATCCATCGTCTTCAACAGGTTGTCGAAGCAGCAGTCCAGCATAATCGTAAAGTAGCCGTATTCGGCCGTAGCATGGATTCGTCCATCACGATCGGACAAGAACTCGGTTACATCAGGGCACCAAAGGATACTTTCATCGATGCCAACCAAATCAATCGACTGCCTGATAACGAAGTGACCATTCTATGTACAGGAAGCCAAGGTGAGCCGATGGCAGCCTTATCCCGTATTGCGAATGGTACGCATCGTCAAATTCAAATCATTCCTGGAGATACGGTTGTCTTCTCATCTTCACCGATTCCAGGTAATACATTGAGTGTAAGCAGAATCATCAACCAGCTTTATCGTGCAGGGGCTAATGTCATCGCAGGCTCACTCAATGACATTCATACCTCCGGGCACGGTGGCCAACAAGAGCAGAAATTGATGCTCCGCTTGATGAAACCGAAGTATTTCATGCCGATTCACGGTGAATACCGAATGATGAAGATGCACACGAAGCTTGCCATTGATTGTGAGCTTGAAGAAAAGAATTGCTTCATCATGGATAACGGTGAAGTTCTTGCTTTGAGTGAGAATGAAGCATCAATCGCTGGAAAAATTCCATCCGGCTCTGTTTATGTCGACGGTAATGGTATTGGAGATATTGGAAACATCGTCCTGCGCGACAGAAAGATCCTTTCAGAAGAAGGTCTTGTCGTCGTAGTTGTGAGCATCAATATGAAAGAATTCAAGATCGTCTCAGGTCCGGACATCATCTCACGTGGATTCGTCTATATGAGAGAATCCGAAGATCTGATCAATGACGCTCAGAGCATCCTTTCCAAACATTTGAATGGAATGATGGAAAGAAGGACTACGCAATGGTCAGAAATTAAAAATGAAATCACCGATGTCCTTGCTCCATTCCTGTATGAGAAAACAAAACGTAGACCAATGATCTTGCCGATCATTATGGAAATTTAAATATCAACATAAAAGACCTCCGGGCTTCCGGAGGTCTTTTTTTATCTAAAGTCATCTAAGTCTTGTAACACCATCTCATTTAATTCATTCGGTACGATCAAATAGGTGGTTTCATCACTGTTTGATAATTGGTCAAGCAGTTTTTCACTATATTGTTCATCCATCTGGAGGATCTGGAATGGTATATGATGATTGGCCGCAATTTGCTTTTGACGTGTTATCATTTCCTCAGATTGAACACTCGGTGCCTGTATCATAATGATCTTCGTAATACCATTTCGAACCAAATATTTAACCCACTCCTCTTTCTCAAGAGATGGTCCAATCAGAAGTTTTCTTGCCTTTACGTTAAACGCTCCATTCTTAACCTTCAAATCGTGCAATTCTTCATCTTTCACCCCATACAACATGCCTTCAAGCATCTTATGTAACGTGGCTTTGTCTTTTCCCTTCAACCCATACAGATAGGTTTGAGAATCATATTTTGCAATATGGGACGCTAGCTGGTATAAATCATCGATATCTTTCCCTTTATAAGGAATAAACTCCAACTTCAAATTTTCTTTTAGGATTGCGTCCATCAAATGTGAGCCATAGTCCTTCGTATTCCCTGCATACATGACAGTGTTGATTCCAGCCTGCTTTAACACGGAAGCCTGTTCGGCTCTCAGCCCAGCTCCTAACACAAGCCATTCCCCTACAATATCTAGGCTGTCCTTATTAAACTCGTCGTATAACAGCTCCTGTTTAACAGGAAGGAGTCCTTTACTGAGCATCAATTCCAATGCCCGTATTTTCCTTTCTGTTGAAAAACCGTGTACATAAACTTTATGCGGTGCGTTTCTTAGATAATTGCTGATGTTCTCCAGCTGCTTTGGATCAGGAGACTTTGAGTCCAAAGTAAAAGGGGTGAAAAGCATCCCTTGTTCTTTAGCGATCTTCTTTTCCTCCATAAAACGGCTTGAATTTTCATCGAGCAAGGTGACGATTTCCCCGATATTCAACCTGACCAGTTTGAGCCATTCTTCTGGTGTTGGATAAGGTCCGAGAATGATGGACTCTCTATCATAGGTATAGACATTTCCACGGATGAATTCCGATGGTATAAGAATCCGTGCACTTTCTGAAGAAGTTTCGGTCTGTCCCTCCAACCTTTTCAATATCGTCTGCTTGATGAGATCAACGCGGTGCTTACCTAAATAACAATGGACATAGAAGTTCTTGTCAGGGTTATCCTTCACCAGGTTGACGATTCCATTTATCGATTCTCCGTTATCTCCAACCCAGGGGAGCATCGGAAAAGAATGAATGCTCAATCCGATTTCTTCCCCATTTTGCATTTCCTTATCAAGCAGTTCGTTCTCAAAGATTATGGTCGGACTTAATAATGTAATGACACCATCATAGCCTTCTTCTTTCAGATTCCGTAAAGAATCCTTATCCGGATAAGGTCCAAAGGTCAGCTGATCTGTTGTTTGCTCGACCTCACCTCTACTCATCGCTACAATTGCAGAGTCCGTATTCATGAATAAATAGAAAACAAAAGCTGCATTCAAGGTTGTAAAGAAAACCAGAACATAACTCACAATCTTTCTATTCTTCTTAACAAAAAATATGAAATATAGGAAGGATATCAAAAACCCGAAAATAATCCACCCGTATACGAAATACGAGAGGAGATTGTCGATTTGACTTTGTGAAACTCCTTTATTGACAAGCCATTCTTCAAAAGGAACGATTAAGAATAGAAGGAAATAACCTCCACCAGCAAAGCCGAATGTTGCTAAAAATATGAACCATAACGAAAAGTTTTTCAATCGTTTCACCTTGTACGCTCCTTACTTCTATAGAGAACCATCCGTGCTGGAATTAGTCTCTTCCAATATCTGATCCATCATAGGGATGTAACTTTTCCAAAAAAATTCTTCATCTGGATGGAAGAAGGAATAAATTCCATAAAAGACATCGGGTAGTGTCCATCTCGAATTATAATCCACTGGTATGTCTGCAAAGTCCCCCGCAAAATAATATTTTCGTTCATCCGGCAAACGGATGACTGCTGGAAAATGGGTCGGAATCCCGTTTTCCTCCAGCTTAGTCCGTCCACTCTTCACCATGTCGATTTCATACTCCGCTTCAATAAGCGTATCTTCATCAGGTTCGATGATGTCAAACCAATAATGATAACGACTGTTTGTTGCCTTAGGGTAATGCTGAACGCCTGGATCGAGCCATTTAAATAATACCCGTCCACGAATATCTTCCTCATTCAAAACGACGACCCGATCGCTTTCATGGACGAAGGTAAGTCCTTCCCCTTCAAAACGCCAATCATCTCTGTACTGGCTTTCGTAATTCCGAATCAACCAGGGAGGGATTTCATCACTAGAAAGATCTTTGAAATGCCGCCCGATCCATCCAGACCATTGGAAGCCCATTTCCTTTTCAACGATTGAACGGGTCGTATGATCTGTTGGAGATGCGATTGAATTGAATTCTAAAATCAAAGTAACATCTTCATCTTTCGCTTCAATAATTTTATTCCAATCGAAGATCGTAAGCCCTCCATAAATCAGCTTTGACCGTTCACCCGTCGGTTTATCTCGGAGATCCTCTGTATAAATCCCATAGGTGTCGGCTACATAGATCAAGTCAACTTCCTTCTCGATTTCAAGCCCAGTCTCTCCTGATTGGCTTTCCGGATCATATCCATAATAATCCGTTTCCTTCCTGTAATACTCCCCATCAGCTTTTACAGCCTTTCTATGATCAAGCAGCCAGAATAACCCTAAGTGTTCTCGATAATCGTTCTTTGGGACTGTTTTATCAATCACCTGAATTGATTTATGTTCGACATCCTTCAGCTGCCATAATAAGAATGGCAATACCGCCAAAATCAACATCGGAGTCAGAAACATCAATACGATAAACCTATATTTCATCTGAATCCACCCTTACTCACTAACTTACATGACTTGTTGTTGGTCCGTTTGTGAAAAGCCCTTTCGATTCTGTAATCCCCAACGTCTATCTTTTCTCATGAATCGTATGAAGCCCCAAGTTTTGAAAACAGCATTGATTTGTCTGAACCAAAAGTTTTCAAGAATACTATAAAAGAGGAGTCGAAAGAGATCGGATACTCTTTCGTATTTTCTAAAGCTGTATTCTTCAAGTAAAATCGCCGTAACCGAAAGGAAAACTCCAAATACAAGGGTGAAGACGAAATAGAGAATCGCAAATGGGATGTTCACCAAGTCAAAATATAAACCTACAATGACAAAGAGCATGCCCAGCAATTCGATCGTAGGCCCTAGTAGTTCGACAAATAGGAAGTATGGCATAGCAAGGAGTCCCATCGATTTATAGCGAGGATTGAATAACGTATCTTTGTGCTTGATCAATGTTTGGAGTAATCCCACCTGCCACCTTGTCCGTTGTTTGGCTAAACTTCTTAAATCCTCCGGAACCTCTGTCCAACAAACAGGGTCTGGTACGAATAACACCTTTGCATCACTTTTTGTCTTATACAGGTATTTCTGAAGACTGACAATCAATTCCATGTCTTCACCTAGGTTATCGACATCATACCCACCTACTTCAAGCACTTCATGCTTTCGGAAGATGCCAAATGCTCCAGAGACGATAAGAAGATTATTGAGACTGCTCAATCCGAGCCGCCCCATAAGGAAAGATCTTAAATATTCAATGACTTGGCTGATCGCCAATTTGTTTTTAGGTAGACGGACCTTTTTCAAATAGCCATTCTCCACAGAGCAACCATTGATGACCCGAATGATTCCACCACAGGCAACGACGTTTTCTCCACCTTCGAAAAACGGTTTCATCGCTTTCATCAATGAGTCCGGCTCAAGCATCGAGTCTGCATCGACACTGCAAAAGTAAGGATAGGTGGAAAAGTTGATACCCACATTCAATGAATCTGCCTTACCACCATTCTCTTTATCAATAACCAGTAGAGAAGGATGTTTGGTGGAACGATACATCTTATGTACTGTTTCAGTCTTGATTTTTTTACGAACGGCCATGATCGGAATTTCAATTAAAGAAAAATCATTTTTTAGTCGTTCGATCGTCTCGTCGTTGCTGCCATCATTAACGACGATGATTTCGAACTCTGGATAGTTGATCTGCAACAATGACGAGATACTGTTTGAGATCGTTTTCTCCTCATTATAAGCTGGGACAATGATGGAAATCGGTGTTGTGAGGCTCGATAGACGGAATTCTTTTATCTCATTGTAGGGAGATCGCTTTAAATACTCTTGAATCTGCTTAAATGATAGGAAGAAGAGCATCAAATAAAAACCATCTACGATAATGACATACACGAAAATGAAAACATTGAATATATGAAAAAGTTCATTAAGCATTCCCATCCCCCTCTACTTTTACTGATTTGAAAGAATTCGTTCAGCCATTTCTCTAGCAAATTTATCTTCATGATGGTTTTGTACGTCTACTAGCTTTCGAATTCCAATCGTTCCAAAAGCGTATAATGTTTCAGCAGCCCTGTACCGAATCCACCAATTCGCATCTGCTAATAAAGGTACAAGTTGGGTGATCCCCTCTCGAAGACGGCAAGCCTTTACCGCGAGTGTGGCGCTCAACCGCTCGATCCAATTTTCACTTTCCAGGAAGCTGATGACTTTTTCAGGACGTGTCGTCATATTCAAATCAGTAAGTGCACGTAGGGCTTTGACCCTTAATTCACTTTCATGGGAATCCAAGTATTTCTCAATATGAGAGAGTGCTGTGTAGGCACGACTTTTACCTAGAATTTCAATGAATAAACTTTTTAATGAAGGAGAACACGATTCCATCTTTTCAATAATGATTTCCACATTTTCTTCTGAAAGATCTTTCAGCATGTCGATAATCCGGATGATCGACCATTCATTAAGTTTCTTTTCATTTTCAAAGATGAATTCAATCAATACTTTATGATAATCCATATGACTCAGAGCACGTGCCGAGGAAGCCCAAAGATCATAATGTTCTGAAGTGATGTTTTGGATAAGGGCTGGTGCCAAGCTTTTCAGCCTGAGACGGCCTACGACTCGTGTCGCATCTGCAGCAATCCACCACTTCTTGTCATTTAATTTCTTTTCAAGGTCTTTGGTCAAACCGATCGTATCCGATAAAACATGAATCTGATCCATCTCTTCTTTTCCTTTGAAAATTGACGCAGCCTCAATCAGAACGTTTCTGAGGACTTCCCTTTTCCACTTGCTATGTACCCCGATGATTCTCGGTGTTGCCCCTTCTTCAATTTGTCGAATGACTTTCGGATAAATATAAAGATAATAGGCGACTTTCTTCCTTACATAGTGGTTCCGAATCGTTTTTCGAATAACAAGATAAATGAACACTGTTAAGATGACTAGTGAGATATAGCCGATTGCCATCAGTAGTAAATAAATGAATAAGACCTTCATCGCTATACCCGACTCCTGACGTGAAGATGCCTTTGCAAACGCACTTCCAATTCTTCTATATAGAAAGGTTTCAAGAAATAGTCATCTGCGCCGATGTGAAACGCCCGAATAATGTAATGCTTAAGCTCCTGTTCAGTCAGAAAACAAAAAATCGTGTTCTCAAGCTTAGGCAGTTGTCTCACTTGAAGACAGAAAGAGTATCCATCCAAGTCTTTCAGCTTGCTCTCACATAGGATGATATCTGGGAGGTATTGGAGAGTATGATCTAAAGCATCTACTCCTTCGCTGCAAACTTCAAGCTCCCATTTTTCTTCATCAAGATGATTCGAGAGGATGGTTGATGTAACGAGGTCGTCGTCAATGAGCAGAACTTTTATCCTCTCATTGTGTTCGTTCCTTGTCCCTTCATCAAGTCTTGGGATTATTATGGATCTTTGAACAGATGTTACCGGATTTACATCAGCTTCTAATCTCTCCAAAAGCTGCTCATAAGAACTATACTCATTTTCACTTTGGATTGCTCCCCAGTACACATCCTTGGCATAAGGCAGTTCTTTTGAATCGACCATTTCAATGATTCGATTTCCAACAGCAACAGCACCTTCCAGCGGCGTCACTGGAAGCAAGAGCATCAAAGAACTTGGGGACCAGATATATAACTCATCATAAGGTCTAATCGTCTGGGAAATGCTTAATTTCAATTGATTGAGTACGTCGTATCTTGAGATTCCATCAACCTTGATCCAAATAAGAGAAAACATTGCCTGAAATCGTTGGAACCTCATCCATTCCTTTTTGATGAGAGCTTCGATTTCATTTCTTTGATGTTTCATATCTTGAGTACGCATTGATGAAACATTCACATCGAGCCTGTTCTGCTTAATTGCATGATCCATATACGCGAATAACAGGCTAGGTTCAAACGGTTTCTTAACGATATGTGTAATGTTGTATTGAAGGATATCAATATGCTCCAGGTGATGATCAGATGTGGTTAAAGCGATGATTGGCAAGGATGCGGAATAATGCTCTCGGATGAATGTGACCCATTCTTCCCCTTCTTGCTTTCCAGCAAAATTGATGATAAAGATGTCCGGATTATCTTCCAGAGCTTCAAAATTAATACGTTTCACTGATAGATCGATAAGCTGATATTCAGAATCAACCAATTGGTCCTGGAGCCATTTGACAAACAGTTCATCCTGGTCATAGACGAATATCGTCCTTGACTTCTTTGTGGGTGCAGTTAATCTCGCTTTTCTTCTCTTCGATCCGAAATCTTGATAATCCGTCAATTCGTTGTACAACATACGTAAGCCACTCATGAATAAACGCTCATCACCTGGCTTGATTCGGACATGTCCATTTAACAATTCAATCTTGGTGATAAGGAACACCGTCAATTTATGTAAATCATTCAATCGGAAAAGACTACAATATTCTTCCAAACGCTCAAACATCTCATAAAGATTTCTGAAGGCGCTTTGCTTTTCTTTCCGTTCAGGCTGATTCATCGTGTGGATGATTTTCATAAGTTCTGATCTGTAATATGTGATGGCTTCTTGCTTCGCATTATATGGCATCTTACAACTCCCCATGGACATTACTAATTTAATTTGTATAACGATGTCGATAATTGGAGATTAATATAATAATAATATCCTATTTTCGAGAAATATATAAGAAAAATTTCCACTCTTCACCACTTTTCTTCAAATTTGGAATAAGATTGTGTATCTTTACGGTACAAAATGACAACTGCAAACGCAAATGGTCACATATACAGCACATATAAATGAGAGTTCCGGCCTAGTTCATACACGACACTCCCATGTTTAGCTCGAACGGAAGGAAGGGTAGTGTTATACCATCAACATATAGAAAAGGAGATGGCAAAATGAACTACAACTCAATCATGCAGGAATGGTCCGCCTACCTTGGCAAACTACCTGACCTGATCGTAGCACTATTGGTCCTGCTTGTAGGCTGGATCATCGCGAAAGGAATTGAAAGTGTCGTCCGTCGTGCTTTAAAAAAGACCAGTGTGGACGACAAACTGTTTAGAGGGCAAAACAAGAAATATTCATCAGAAAAAATCGTAAGTAAAATCGTCTACTATTTGATTCTTGTCTTCGTCTTCATCATGTTCTTCAACATACTTAGCTTGAGTTTCATCGCAACACCGCTTGTCAGTATGTTAGAAGCGATCACTGCGACGGTGCCGAATGTATTGAAGGCTGCATTGATCCTTCTATTAGGCTGGATTGTTGCATCTGTTCTTAGCTGGGCAGTGAGAAAGTTCAGTAAAGGGACAGGTGTAGAGAAGCTGTTGAGGAAATGGAACATCACAAAGAGCGATGAAGAAGCAAGTAAAGCTATTCATAACGCTTCGAAAATCGTATTCTATTTAGTACTATTAATCTTCTTACCTGGTGTTCTATCAGCACTTGAAATAACAGGGACAAGCGAACCATTTGCAAACATGATCGGAAGCCTTCTTGCATTCTTACCGAAACTGTTTGCTGCAGCACTGATCGTCCTGATTGGTTGGGTTGTGGCGAAGATCGTCCGGGATATTCTGACAAACTTCTTGAAGAGTATCGGGACTGAACGAGCTGCAGAGCGTCTCGGCCTTTCGAAATTCTTTGAGGGAACAAGCTTATCTTCTGTCATCGGCACAATCGTGTTTGTCTTGATTTTGATTCCGACGGTCATTTCAGCACTAGAGCAGCTGGATATTAAAGGCATATCCGATCCTGCCATCGCCATGCTGAACGACATTTTGACTATGCTGCCGAACATTGCGGTCGCTATCGCTTTGATTTTGGTCGGAATGTTCGTTGGAAAATGGATACGTTCCATTGTTACCTCCCTACTTGAACGACTAGGGTTCAATTCCATTCTGAAGCACATGGGAATCGGTAGATGGAATCCATCTGAATCAAGAGTCAGCCTTTCTGAGATTGTCGGTTATGTAGCTCAAATCTTCGTAGTGCTCTTGTTTGTAGTAGAAGCTCTTGAACTGATCCAGTTGGATTTCCTTGTTTCACTTGCAGCAGCCATAATTGGATATCTGCCAGCATTATTTGCTGCGATTATCATTCTTGCCATTGGCCTCTACATTGGAAACCTTGTCAAGAAGCTGCTTCTCAATATTCTTGAAGGTCCAAGCTATCAAGTGTTAGCTAGTGTTGCAAAGTATACAATCATCGTATTAGCCTTTTTCATGGCTCTTGATCAACTCGGAGTAGCAGACTCCATTGTCAATTCTGCGTTCATCCTCATTCTTGGAGCACTGGCCCTTGCGTTCGGCCTATCCTTTGGACTGGGTGGAAAAGAGTTTGCAGCTAAGCATCTTCGAAATTTGGATGCTAAGATCGATCAAATGAGCGTTAACCGATCAAACAATAATGCTGATAACACTGATTTCAATGACCCAAACAACTTATCTTAATGAAATGACAAAGGCTGCTCCTATCAAAGGAGCAGCCTTTTTTATGTGAAAGCTTTCTATTCCATCAACAGATGCTTTTCAAGACGGCTTATGTCATTATCCGCACCAATAACAATCAAGATGTCCCCTTCTCGGATGGTATGTGTAGCCTGAGGAGATACGACAATATCATCGTTCCGTTTGATGGCCATGACGTTACAACCATAATTCGCGCGTATATCCAATTCAATAAGGGTTTTGTCATGCATTTTCTTACTTGCAATCAATTCGACAATACTGTGTTCATCTGAAAGCTCCAAGTAATCGAGAACGTTATTCGACATGATATTATGCGCAATCCGTTGCCCCATATCCCTTTCAGGATGGACGATACGATCAGCGCCTATCTTTCTGAGCACTTTTTCATGATAATCATTTTGTGCTTTTACCGTAATATGGGCAACACCCAATTCCTTAAGGATCAGTGTCGTCAAGATACTAGCTTGAATGTTATCACCGATTGCAACGATAACATGATCAAAATTTCGCACACCCAGACTTTTCAGAACGCTTTCATCTGTGGCATCTGCAATGACAGCATGGGTAGCAATAGAAGAGAATTCGTTAACACGATCTTCATCACTGTCTATTGCAAGCACCTCCATGTCATTGTTGCTTAGAGAACGGCAAATGCTTCCACCGAAGCGTCCTAAACCGATTACAGCGAATTGCTTTTTCACAATTACTCCCCCAATTGCCATTAACGTTAAATCTCATCATATTGT
This sequence comes from Pseudalkalibacillus sp. SCS-8, assembly GCF_040126055.1. NCBI lineage: Bacteria > Bacillati > Bacillota > Bacilli > Caryophanales > Fictibacillaceae > Pseudalkalibacillus > Pseudalkalibacillus nanhaiensis. Next base: position 1,418,657 of record NZ_CP143541.1, on the reverse strand, counting down.
ACCATACATCTGAATCATTTTTCCCTGCTTCCTTCTACATATTTAGCATCGAATAAGAACATACGCATAAGAAGAATCAATGATGGAATGAGTAGAAGAAGTCCTGCGATAAAGGCTATGACTAATGCTATACCCATCGTTTCATTCGTAAAGCCTGCATCGATTGTAATGTAAGGATATAGAATATATGGTAAATGTGAAATACCATACCCGAAGAAGGCGAAAAAGAATTGCAGCATCACAAATATGAAGGCCATTCCGTAACGTTTATTCCGATAGACAAACCACACAGCTATATTAAAACAGATAAAGGATATCAGGAAAAAATAGGAATATTCAAGCATGCTGTTAAAGTGCTCAAGATTATGGTCACGTAATGCTAAAAAGACAAGAAAGCTTGCTAAAATGGTTGGTGGACTCCAAAAGAGGGCATACTTCCTCAACAAATCCAACGCAGCCCAATCCTTCGCTTTACTTGCATAAAAGGACAAAAACATTGCACTTATATAGAGCACACTCACGATTGCCAGCAACACGACCGACCAAGAATAGAAGCTGGTGAACAATTCTTCCACAAGGAAAATCACAGCCCCGTTTTCTTCCACAATAAAACCGCCTTCTGAAATAGTGAGTGCAGTGGATAAGGAAGCGGGAATGAGCAATCCTGTCGCACCATATAGAAACGTATACAGGTGACTGTCTTTCGCTCCATAATTACCAAAAGCGTAAAAAGAGCCTCTAATGGCAAGAAGTACGAGAGCAATACTTCCTGGGACAAGCAATGCTGTCCCGTAGTAATACGCCGTGCTTGGAAAGAAACCGACCAAGCCTACAAAGAAGAAGACAAAAAAGACATTCGTAACTTCCCAAACAGGCGACAGATACCGACTGATAATGTTATTGATGATATGATCCCTCTTCGTGATTTTTCCATAATAGGCAAAGAACCCAGCACCAAAATCAATGGACGCGACGATCAAATACCCATAAAGGAAAATCCAAAGAACGGTTATACCAAGTAATTGTATCTCCATACTAGCCCTCCTTACCGTTCCATCTGCTCGAATTCTGTCTCAACCGGGTTATCCTTGAACATTTTCAGCAATACAACCGTACAGATCCAGCCAAGTACAATATAAAGACCGAGGAAGAGGAGGAACATCGCACCGACATGGTCACTTGTCGTAGCACCCTCCACTGTCTTCATGACATGCCATAAAATCCATGGCTGACGCCCTACCTCTGAAAAAATCCATCCTGCTTCGATGGCGAGCATAGAAAGAGGTCCCGAAGCGACAATTGCCCACAAGAACACCCTCGAATGGTGCCATGATCTGTTCCACCTTTGCAGGACAAGGTATAAGGTTGATAGAGCTGCTAAAAACATTCCGATACCGACCATCAAATCAAAAAGGTAGTGGATGAACAATGGAGCGGTCTCTTCTTTCGGAAATTCCTCAAGACCAATTACTTCAGCATTTGGGTCGCCATGGGCAAGGATACTCAAGAATTTAGGTAGACGAAGCGCATATTTTACTTCACCATTCTCATCCAACACTCCCCCTACAATCAGATCCGCACCCTTTTCCGTTTCGAAATGCCATTCAGCAGCTGCCAATTTTTCAGGTTGATATTTTGCAAGATATTTTCCTGAAAAATCGCCGATGATAGCCGTAGCAATGGCAAAAACGAATGCAGTGACCATGGTGAAATGTAACGCCTTCTTGTAATACTCTGTCTGTCCCTTTTTCAAAATAAGAAAAGCTGTAACTGCTGCAAGTACAAAAGCGGACGTCAAATAGGCGGATGAAATGACATGTGCCGCTTTCGTCGGTGTTGCCGGATTGAACATCGCCACCAGTGGCTGGATTTCTGTTAACTTGCCATTATCGAGCTTAAAGCCCTTCGGTGCATTCATAAAAGCATTAACGGTTGATATGAAAAAAGCGGACGCCGACGAACCGATGACGACAGGCACTGATATCAACCAATGATAATAGGGGTTCTCGAACCGGTCCCATGTATAGAGATAGATCCCTAAGAAAATGGCTTCAAAAAAGAAAGCAAACGTCTCCAAGAATAACGGTAATCCGATAACTTGACCCGCTACCTCCATAAAGCTCGGCCATAATAATGATAATTGAAGACCGATACATGTTCCTGTAACAACACCGACAGCAACCGTTACGACGAACCCTCTTGTCCATCTTCTCGCAAGAAGTCGATAATGTGGATCATTACGACGAATACCGATCCATTCAGCTCCACTAATCAGCAAGGGGACTCCGACACCTAGCGTTGCAAAGATGATATGGAATCCTAATGTAAGACTTGTCAACAATCGACTTAACATGGCGCTATCGAGTTCTGGCATCTTTCATCCCCCCAAAATTTGTTACAAGATTTTCTCGAACGAATCATTTTCGTGCATACATTGTTCTTTACCCTTATTCAATTTTCATGAAAACGAGAACAAGTTGCGAAATGTTACAATTCAGTTTAAAACTTAGTTTGTGACAAAATTCACAATCTGTCGCCATTCATTCTAACAGCCATCTGTAAGTTTGTGAAGTGTTGAGCATAATGTATTTGGTAAGACCTAAATGAAAGAAGCTGACCTCGAAAGGTCAGCTCCTTTTTACATCGCATCTAGCATTTTGAATTGGGAAACGATTAAATCGTAATACTCTCCCTTTTGCTTCATTAAGGAATCATGATTTCCTTGTTCTATCAAGGTGCCATGATCGAGCACGAAGATATTGTCTGCTTCTCTGATTGTAGATAGCCTGTGGGCGATGATGATCGCTGTTCGCCCTTTCAATAACGTCTTGAGCGCATTCTGGATCTTCAATTCGGTTTCTGTATCAATACTTGCAGTAGCTTCATCAAGTATGAGGATTCTAGGGTCAGCCAACAAGGCCCGTGCAAAGGAAATCAATTGCCTTTCCCCTACTGACAAGACATTCCCTCTCTCTTCTACCTCTGTTTCATATCCATTATCCAATTTTTCAATGAATGCACCTGCGCCTACCGCTTCCGCAGCATGAATCACTTCTTCATCAGTAGCATCAGGCTTACCGAACCGTATGTTTTCCATAATCGTCCCAGAGAAGATAAACGTGTCCTGTAAGACGACACTTACCTTCTGACGCAGGCTATCCAGTTTAACATCCTTTAAATCGACATCGTCAATTTTCACCTTACCCTTAGTAGGATCATAGAACCGGCTGATCAAGTTGGCAATCGTCGTTTTTCCTGAGCCTGTGTGGCCGACAAGCGCAACTGTTTCTCCTGCTCCAATCGTCAGATTGATTCCGTCCAATGCTTTACGCTTTTCATCATAGGCAAATTCGACATCTTCAAATTCGATTTTACCGTCAATGTCTTTGAAGGTAATTGCATCCTTCCTCTCAGATACATTCGGTTTCTCATCAAGGAATTCAAATATACGTTCACTGGAAGCCATCGCGACTAGTAATTGATTGTATACCTGCCCCATTCTGGAGATTGGTTCCCAGAACATACCGAGATAAAAAGCAAAGGTGACGAATACGCCATAGTCCATTCCGTTCCTGATAAGGTGGACACCATACCAGATCAAAATAGCTGTTCCAATTGCATTCGACATTTCAACAAACGGTCTGAATACGGCACTTTTCTTGGTTGCATCACGCCAGCTTTCGAATGTTTCTCCATTCACACCTTCGAAAAAGCCCATATTCTCTCGCTCTTGCGTATACGATTGTGTAACGCGTATTCCCTGGATGCTTTCATTCAAATGGGAATTCATTTTTGCTTGTTTTATCCGTACAGTTTGCCAGGACCTTCGAATATTGCGTCGTAGCTTCGTTGATATGAAGAACATGATTGGGAGTACAATCATGATCGCAAGAGTAAGTTCAGGACTCAGCACGAACATGATGACGAGTATACCAACCAATAGGATGAAGTCCATCAAAAGATTGATGACCCCGTTCGTAAACAACTCCTGAAGTGAGTTTACATCATTGATGATCCGGACGAGGATGGAGCCTCCTGAACGCTGATCGAAGAAACGATGCGATAAACGCTGAATATGCTTGAACAAACCTTGACGGATATCATAGATGATATATTGCCCTAACTGATTGGTCCATTTAATTCTGAAGGTATTTGCTATCCAGGAGAGGATATATAGCCCAAGGATACCGACAATGAGCTGTACGAGCAGACCTTCGTCCTTATCTTTGATCGCATGGTCGAACAGGAGCACCCCGATGAAGATCGGTATGACCAGACGGACTCCAGTTGTAATCAACATCGTGATGATTGCTTTAGGCAGCAGGTTTTTTTTATATGGACTCATAAATCCAAATAATCGGAAAAGCTGTTGCCAATTGAATTGCTTTTCGATCGCTCGATCTTGCGAATAATGAAACCTTTTCTTTGTATTTGATTTTGTCTCCATCTCATTCACCCCCGTCAACCTGTCTTCTTTTCCTTGATAGCAGCTTTATCTTGATATTGGATATCGTACACTCTTCTGTACATACCTTCCTGATTGATCAATTCATCGTGTGTTCCTCGTTGAGCGACTCTGCCTTCTTCAAGAACAAGAATTTCATCTGCATGCTTCAAGGAGGAGATACGGTGAGCGATGATGAATGTCGTACGATCCTTCATCACTTCCTGGAATGCCTTTTGTATCTTGAATTCCGTTTCCATATCAACTGCACTTGTCGCATCATCAAGAATGAGTATGCTCGGATCTGATAAAATCGCCCTTGCAATGGCGATGCGTTGTTTTTGCCCCCCAGACAATCCCATGCCTCTTTCTCCGAGTACTGTGTCGTAGCCATCAGGCAATTCCGTGATGAAATCATGCGCTTGTGCACGCTTGGCAGCGTCTACGACTTTTTCGAATGCGACATCGGCATCTCCATAAGCGATGTTATCGCGTATCGTAGATGAAAATAAAAATGTTTCCTGAAGGACGACACCGACATTTTTCCGTAAGGACTTGATGGCATACTCTTTTATATCCCTGCCATCTATGAGTATGGAACCTTCGATCGGTTCGTAGAATCTTGAAATCAATTGTGTAATCGTCGTTTTTCCGGCACCGGTCGCCCCCAACAACCCAATCGTCGTTCCTTTAGGGGCTTTGAAGGATACATCCTTTAATGCAAGCTCATCTTCACTTGCATATTTGTGCGTCACATTTACGAATTCGACATCACCGTTGAGCGTTTCCATTTCAAGAGGATCCTCTACATCCTGAATATCCTCTGGTTCATCCAATATTTCGAGAAGACGTTCTCCAGAAGCCTTGGACTGGGAGAACGTGTTGATGACAAATCCGAGCATCATGATTGGCCAGATGATGTACCAGACAAGGCTGAAGAACGCCACTAATTCACCTGGCTGCAAGCTTCCTTCAAACACGAGATACCCACCATATGAAAGCAGAAATACGACACACAAATGTCCGATCAGCTCCATCAGTGGGAAGTATTTCGCCCAAATATCGGATGTATTCAAGTAATTATCTCGATAATCCTTGTTATTGTTTACAAACTTTCCGATCTCAAAGTCTTCTCTGGACAAAGACTTGATCGTATTGATTCCACTGACGTTTTCTTGCACCTTTGTATTCAAGCGTCCCATTGATTTCCGAATCCCTCTGAAGGCAGGATGGACACGCTTGTCAAATCGATACACCGCAATGGCGAGGAATGGCAGCATCCCTAGTGTGACGAGAGCCAATGGAATCGAATAGTAGAACATGACAGCTAAACTGAACGAAACCAATAGGAGGAAGTTAATGATTTGAGCGAAACCGAAGGATAAAAAGAACCGAAACCCCTCGACATCAGCAGTCAATCGTGACATCAGGTCTCCGGTCTTCGCATTGTCATAATATCTGAACGGTAAATACTGAAGTTTCTTATAGAGTGCTTCTCGTAATTTATATACCGCCGTGACCCCGAAAAGATCTCCCAAATATTGATGAAAAAACGTCGCTGTCCCTTTTATCATCATCACGAGTATGAAACCGATCGCTAAGTAAGGTATCCACTTATATTGTCCCGATATAATGACTTCGTCGATTGTAAATTGGAGCAGCATCGGGTAGATGACTGTGATTCCTGAAACGAACAATAAAGAAAAAACGGATAAGAAGAAATACTTGCGATAAGGCCAATAAAACTCTTTCAAACGTTTGAATGTTTCCATGAAGACACCTGCCTTTTTTATGTATTGTTTAAAAAGTCATAATATACATAATATAACGGATTCCGAAATAAATAACCATAATTTTGCTCTTATTCGTCCATCACACATTTTCTAACAGGTTGAAAAAGCCAGGATGACAGGAGTTATAAGGAATGCCCATATAAATGTTTTAATTTTCTGATTAATTCTTCGATATAAAAAGGCTGACCAGACGGCCAGCCTTTCTCTAGATTTGCTGATTGAATATTAAAGAGTTTCTTGACCTGGTTTCCAGTTCGCAGGGCAAAGTCCACCAGTTTGAAGTGCTTGTAGTACACGTAGTGTTTCATCAACGTCACGTCCGATGTTGTTGTGGTTCACTACAGAGTACATAAGTTCACCCTCTGGGCTGATGATGAATAGCCCGCGTAGTGCTACACCTTCTTCTTCAATAAGAACGCCATATTCTTCAGATACTTTGTGGTTCGTATCTGCAGCTAGTGGATATTTCAATTGTCCAAGACCGTTGTCATCACGGTTCGTGTTGATCCATGCAAGGTGAGTGTGGATTGTATCAGTGGATACACCAATCACTTCAGCATCTAGATCTTCAAACTCATCGTAACGATCACTTAGTGCAGTGATTTCTGTCGGGCAAACGAAAGTGAAGTCCATTGGATAGAAGAAAAGGACTGTCCACTTGTCATTTTTCATGTTTTCTTCAAGGCTTACTTTACCGAATTCTTTGTTTGGAAGTACCGCATCCATTTCGAAGCGCGGTGCTTGTTTTGCTACCATACGTTCTGCCATTGTGTAAAACCTCCTGAAAGATGAAAGATTTTATTAAAAAAGGTTCAAGTACAGGTAAGCTTGTCCTGCTACTTCCCCTTTCTTAACTCCATTATATCTACAGCTATATTATAGTTAATCCATTTTTAATAGTCAATATTAAATGAGAATTAATTTAAAATAGCCTCATCGACAAGATTACTATTCCCAATTTCTTCATTATCTAATCGGGAAAAGACCTGCCCTTCATTATTTTATCGTGTTTCATCTACTATCTCAAAGGATATACTTATAAATGGACATATCGATTGCGATTTACCGCTTGTATTCGTTATAGTGATACTAGCCTAGCGATTATGTAATAAGGAGTTGACGTTAATTGCCAGAAATTATAGCTAATATTCAATGGGCAGAAGTATTAAGAAATCTTGGAATCGTAACAATTAAACTTATCCTCATTCTTATTGTGTATGGAATTGCAAAAGGAATTGGGAACCGGATCATCAATTCTTCCTTTCAAAAGCTGGAAGAAAAGAAAGACATGTCCGAAGGAAGAGCACAAACCCTTAAAAGTTTGACTAAAAGCATCTACGGATATGTATTAATTTTCATATTGGTTGTTGTCGTAATGGGAACCTTCGGCATCAGCATAGCTGGCTTACTTGCTGGTGCAGGTGTTATAGGACTTGCAATTGGTTTTGGTGCACAAGGACTAGTCAGTGATGTTGTTACTGGATTTTTCATCCTACTCGAAAAGCAGCTTGATGTTGGAGATTATGTAACTGCAGCCGGAATGGATGGAATTGTTGAAGAAACTGGTTTACGTACCACACATATTCGTGGTTTCGATGGAACATTACATTACGTACCAAACCGTAACATCAGTACAGTGAGCAATCATACTCGTGGAAACATGAGAGCGCTGGTCGATATCGGTATTTCATACGATGATGATATTGATAAAGCGATCCAAGTCCTGCAGGAGGCATGTGATCGTGTTGCAGAATCCAACGAGGACATCGTGGATGGACCGAATGTAGTCGGCGTACAGTCGCTTGGTTCATCAGATGTTGTCATCCGTGTCATTGCTCAAGCGAAAACGAATATGCAGTGGGCTGTCGAGCGTGAATTACGTAAAGCAATGAAACAAGCGCTTGATGCAAACGGAATCGAAATCCCATTCCCACATCAAGTCTATATTCACAAAAACGAAAACAACGACTAAGTTTATCTGACCAACTTTCAGGGTACCCTTCTTATCAAAAGGAGGGTACTTTTTTATGCCATACGATAAGAAAAGTGAACTGCCTGACCAAGTAAAGGATAACCTACTAAAAAAACACGCTCAAGAAATCTATAAAGAGGCTTTCAATTCAGCGAGTGAACAGTATGATCAAGAGAAGACGGCTCACAAAGTTGCATGGAGTGCAGTAAAAGAGAAATACACAAAGAATGAAAATGACAATTGGGTCAAAAAAGATGACTAAGAAAAAAGGGATAGCTGACAGCTATCCCTTTCCCTTTTATTATGGATTATTGTTGTTGGAAACGTTGGTCGATTTGTTGACAAACATCATCTGCTGACATTCCATGTGCATTGATGACAGATCCTTGTGTCATGGTATTCTGGATCCCCATTACGTTTTCATCCTGTCCTGTGATTACACAGCAATCACAATCAGCGGCATCTTGTTCTTGCTGAAGCTGCTTCACTTCATATCCTTTACTTTGCAAAGCCTCTTGTACAGCAGATAATGAATGTTCTACTCCAATTCGTGGCATACCTTCCACCTCCTCCATACTTTCTCTTAAGTTAACCGTATGTGGCAGGCGATATGCACATACATGAATACGCTTGAAGGACACATCCGCTGTATTTTGATATCGTTTTGTCCTTCATTCGCTGTATGAAGGACATTTCTGCTATTGTTTGAGGGTGTTTTGTCCTTCATCACCCTTATGAAGATCCTTTCCACTGTATTCTGAGCTCATTTTGATCTTCATCGCCCTATTGAGGATCTTTTCCGCTGGATTCTGAGCTTATTTTGATCTTCATCGCCCTTATGAAGATCTTTTCCGCTATTCCTGACACTCATTTCGGTCCTCAACCCCTTAACCAACATTTTCAACCAAAAAAAAAAGAGCCCTAACTCGGACTCTAATTCGATTTATAGTTTAGGTACTCAATGAGCAAATTCACCGCTACTTCAAGAGCATCTTCCTTCGGCTCTATTCTTGAATGATGAAGGCCGTATGGTGTATCGACGCCTAACCAGAACATGAATCCGGGAATCTCTTTCAAGAAATAACCGAAATCTTCTCCAGTCATCGCCTTATCACTTACAATAAGATCATACTTGCTATCCTGGACGAACTTCATGAATTCTCGAGTCAATTGTGGTTCATTATCCACCTGATAATAGTTCGAACCATAATCGATTTCAGCTTCACATTCAAACCCGGTTTCAATACCAGCAACAAGTGCTTCGATCCGTTTCTTCACTTTGCCCATCGCTTCTGGTGATAATGTCCGGATCGTTCCCTCGATCCGAGCTTTCTCAGCAATGATGTTCTGCTTCGTCCCACCAGTGATTTTACCGATTGTAACGACAGCCGAGTCCAACGGGTCGATATTCCTTGAAACGATCGTCTGCATCATGGAAACAAGATTACTTGCTGCTACGACCATATCATTCGCTTTATGCGGATAAGCCGCATGGCCGCCTTTCCCCGTCAAGTCGATGAAAAGCTCAGAAGTGTTGGCGAACAATAAGCCTTCTTTCGTCCCAATCGTACCGACAGGCAGATCCGGTGCTATATGCAGGGCAACCATCATATCAGGACGGAAGGCATTGAATACCTCACTTTCCAAGATCGGCAATGCTCCTCCTGGGCCTTCTTCAGCTGGTTGAAATACGAACAACAGGTTATCCTTCGGTTGATTTGATGCAAAATGGGAAAGCACACCTAAGGCGATAGTCATGTGGAAATCATGGCCACAAGCATGCATCATGCCTGGATGCTCTGATTTAAATTCGTAAGTCGTCTCCTCTTCAATTGGCAACCCATCAATATCAGCTCTGTAACCCACTGTTTTATCAGGTTTCGCTCCATGCACCTTCACCAATAGTCCTGTCTTCCATTCAACGACCTCAAGGTTTTCTTGAGGTAACGATTGGATGTGATTCAACAAAAAGCGCTGGGTCTTCACTTCTTGAAAACCCAGCTCTGGTATACGGTGAAGAGAGCGGCGGATTTCGATGAGATCATCGCGTGACATCATTTCTGCCCTCTCCTTTTTTCAATTAATCTTCTTTCAACTGGCGTAATTCTTGCTTGATTTCTGTTTTCCCTTTCGTCTTCTCATCAATTTTCTTGATGACCCTTGCTGGTGTTCCAGCTACGACAGACATTGGAGGGACATCTTCTGTTACGACCGCTCCTGCAGCGACAACAGAACCTTCACCAACTGTCACACCTTCAAGAATGACAGCATTTGCACCAACTACAACCCCATCTTCAACAACAACAGGCTTTGCAGAAGGAGGTTCAATGACCCCTGCCAACACGGACCCAGCACCGATGTGACAATTCTTTCCTACAGTTGCACGACCGCCCAATACCACGTTCATATCGATCATTGTACCTTCACCAACGACGGATCCGATATTAATCATTGCGCCCATCATGATTACTGCATTCTTGCCGATTTCAACTTGGTCACGAATGACCGCGCCAGGCTCAATTCGGGCTTGTACACCTTTCAGGTCCAGCAAAGGAATCGCAGAGTTTCGGCGATCGTTCTCTACGACATAATCTTCAATTGAAGCTTCGTTTTCTTCGATTGCGTTTTTGATTTCCTTCCATTCACCAAAAAGGACACCAGTGTTCCCAGTAATGAAGGCTTTCGTGTTCGAACCGAAATCGATTCCTTCAATATCCCCTTTAATATGTACCTTTACAGGTGTAGACTTTTCACTATTTTGAATAAACGAGATGATCTCGTTTGCATCCATCATTTTCATAATCCGTTTCCTCCTTCATTTTCTCTTTCAATCGGATTCATTTTATCGTATTTTCCTTCTGTTGTTAAGTAACACCGTTTTCCTTCATTTCTTTTATGAGATCGATGAAGGCTTTCACCTGCTTCAGTTGTTGGGCCGCTTCACTATAAATGATCCACGTATCCCGTATCAACGGTTCCTTTTTTTCATTCATGATCGGAATCGTATGGAAGTGAGGATCCTGTTTCGGCAAGCTGATGGAAGGCAGTATCGCATAACCGATCCCATTCAATGCCATTTGCTTGCACGTTTCAATCTGATCGACGACGATCGTCCGTTTCGGTGAGGATTTGAATTGTCTGACCCACCAGTCCTGAATTTCCTGATAATAGGTGGAGTGACTTTTGAATTGAATGAACGGTCTTGTCGTTTCCTCCAACTCTCCAAGTGACCTGATCTTCGTATCGACCAGATGGAGCTCATCCGATAACAAATGTTCTTTTGGACCTTTCCAATCCGGATATCCTCGGATGACACCGACATGGAAATGATCACGATAAAGCTGGCGCTGAACCTCACTGCTCCATCCCGTAACCAACGATATCTTGACATTCGGATAACGATCGACATATTCCTTCAATACCTTCGGGAGCCAATACTGTCCGATGATGGAAGCGACCGCTAATTTCAATGTTCCATGAACGACATCTCCCATCGACAATACTTCGTCTCTGATTTCTTCTTCTGTCTGTATGGTCTGATTGACAAATTCAATTACCTTTTCACCAGCTGGTGTCAAGGTCAACCCTTTTTGAGAACGGATGAACAGCTTCGCGCCCCAACGCTGTTCAATGGATTGAAGCCTCTGGCTAAGTGCGGGCTGTGAAACATAAAGCCTTTCCGAAGCTTTCCGCATGTTCAGTTCTTCTGCGAGTATATTCAGTACATGGAATTCCGTCATTTGCATGACTCTTCACACACCTTGGTCCATAAGTTTTTCTTATCATAAAGTATAAATTATTCGTCATTTTATTATAACGAATACTGCCATAAGATAACACTATAAGAACACTTGGAAGAAGGTACCAGTAATGTTCCTATTATTAATCACTATTGGTTTCATTGCTACGTTCATCGGAACCTTGTCGGGAAGCGGTGGTTTGATCAACCTGCCTGCCATGCTTGTCGCGGGAGTTCCAATCCACACGGCAATCGCATCAAATAAGTTTTCAAATATGATCAGTTCATTTTCAAGTTTTTATGTATTGTTGAGGAAAAAGGAAGTCCAATTCCAATCTGCTGCCAAAATAGCCCCATTCAGCCTTGCTGGTGGTGTAATCGGTGGATTAATCGCCTCCTCCCTATCTGAAAAGACGATGTTGTTGATTGGAATCGGCCTGTTGATCTTCGCTTTCCTCCTATCGTTCTTGAAAAAACCTCCAAAGGTTGATGATGGGACAGAGCGACTTACCAAATGGTCATACCCAGGTCTCTTCGGCATCGGCACCTATGACGGCATGTTCGGTCCTGGGCAAGCGACCTTTCAGATGTATCTGTTCTTTTACCAGGGTGTTTCATATCTCAGAACGATAGCCTATACCCGGTTCAATACCTTCTTAAGCTGTTTAGGAGCATTTGTCAGCTTTTATTTTGCAGGACACTTGGATTGGAATATTGCGTTCCCTCTAGCTCTCGGTTCATTGATTGGAGCACAGATAGCCGTCAGACTCGCAGGGAAATTTTCAAAGTCTACCGTCAAACTCATTCTGAGAGTTATCACGATTTTACTTTTACTACAATTAATGTATCAAATGATTGGAGGAAAGCTATCATGACAAAAATTCGTTTTGAAAGATTGCACCATGTCCAAGTATGTATCCCGACAGGTGAAGAGGATACTGCCCGGAGCTTTTATACGGGTGTTCTAGGTTTGCAGGAAATTGAGAAACCTGACGCGTTAAAACCAAACGGTGGATTATGGTACGAAGTTGCTGGTATTGAACTTCACATCGGTACAGAGCCTCATACCGAACAAAGTAAAAGACACCCTGCTTTTGAAATTTCAAATTTGGAGCAGGTCAAAGATCACCTCATCAAAGAAGGTGTCAAAACCAAAGAAGAAACCGAAATTCCTGGTATGAAGCGATTCTCATTTTTTGATCCGTTCAACAATCGTATTGAGTTCTTAGAAAAATGTTAAATAGAGAAAGGAGGCTGACACGGAATGTCAACCTCCTTTTTACGTTTCATGATCTGTTTTGTCTTTTTTCGGTAGGAAAATGATAAGGACGAAGCTAATAACTGCAAGGATGAACACACCGATATATACACGGTCTAATGCAAGGTTGAATCCTTCCTGCAGAATTGCTAATGTCTCCCTGCTCAATTCCTCGCGACGTTTTTCGTCAAGAAGGATATTGGCAGCATCAATCGATAAGGATTCCTTAAGATCTGCACCTTTCTCTTGCAGATAAGCATGAAGCTTATTGTTCAGAACCCCACCTAGTAGTGTAGCACCGATCGCACTACCTAGGATCCTCATGAACATATTTGAAGCCGTCGCTACCCCTCGCTTTTTCCAATCAACGGCAGATTGAATGGACACGATGAAGGTTGTTGTCGAGAGCCCCATTCCGACACCGATGATGAATGAACCGATTCCAGCCCAGATCGGACCTTTTGATGGGTCAAGCATCATGAAGAAAACCGACCCGATGACAAGTGCAATCCCCCCGCCGACCGCAACGGTACGGAAGCCCCATTTTATAATTAATTTTCCGGCTAGAGTCGAGGCGATCGGCCACCCTATGGACATCGTCGTCAACGTAAATCCAGCGACCAGAGGAGATTCCTCCATCACACCTTGCACATAAGCCGGAAGAAAGGAGGATATACCGAACAATATCGCTCCACTGGTCAACGAAGCAAGGTTCGCAATCGTAATGGATCGATCCTGCCATATGCTAAGGGGCATAGTCGGTTCCTGGGCTCTCTTTTCCTGTAAGATGAAAAATACGACGCTTATAACGGAAAAACCGAATAAGCCAAAGATCTGCCAAGAGGTCCAAGGGAAAGCTACACCACCTTGAATCAATGCGAACATCAGGCTGCTTACGGCCGCGAAAATCAAAAACGCACCAAGATAATCAATATTATGCTTCTTCTTTTCAACATCTTCATGAAGGAATAAAAGCGTCCCTAATATAGCGAGGATACCAAGGGGAATGTTCAACCAGAATACCCATGACCAGTTCCAATAGAGGACGATGAATCCGCCTAAGGCGGGTCCGATAACGGCTGATATTCCCCATACACTAGCAAGATACCCCTGGATTTTCGCTCGTTCTTCCATCGTATACATATCTCCGACGATCGTGGTTGCAATAGGCATGACCGCCCCAGCTCCTAAACCTTGGATGAACCGGAATAAGACCAATGCTTCCATTGTTTCAGCCAATCCACACAAGAAAGACCCGATCATGAACATGCTGACCCCGAATGTAAAAACCGGCTTTCTGCCGAACAAATCCGAAAGCTTCCCATAAATCAAGATGGTGACAGCCTGCATCAATAAATAGGCTGAGAAAACCCAACTGTATAACCGGAAGCCTCCTAAATCAGCTACGATACTCGGCATGGCAGTCGATACGATTGTCCCCTCAATCGCAGCCATGAACATCGCTAGGATGACTGCTGCGAGTACAAGTGGTCTCATTGTTGATTTTTCTTTAATCCCCGTTAGAATATCTTCTTTCGTCATACTTCCACTTCCAATTTTCGAATGTAAACTCCTCCCATTATATCAGTCTATCGTCTAATTATAATCAGAACCAACGTTTTCTCTTGAAATAAAGTATCATGCCAAGCGTCATCGCAATCATCAATCCCCAAACCACCGGATAGGCATAAGGTTCATCCAATTCGGGCATGTACATGAAATTCATACCGTAAATTCCTGCGACAAATGTCAAGGGAATGAAAATCGTCGAAACGATCGTCAATACTTTCATGACCTCGTTCATCTTGTTGCTCACACTGGAAAAATAAACATCCAATAAATTCGCAGCCATCGTTCTCGTCATTTCAACGGTATCCATGACGTGAATGATATGGTCACTAACATCCTTCAAATAGAATCCTGTATTCAAGTCGATTACTTTTGTTTTCTCAAGACCTGTAATGATTTCTTTTACAGGCCAGACAATCTTCCGTAAATGCATCCCGATGTTTTTATAATAATAAATTTGCTGAAGGACCGTTTGATCCGGGTTCATCACCATATCTTCCTCAATCTGCTCGATGTCTGAAGAGATCCTCTCTGATTCAATCAAATATTGGTCGACGATTGCATCGAGAATCGAATAAACGAGATACCCTGCTGACATATGGCGGATCTTTCCTAGGTTTTGGCGAATCGCTTTTCGGACAGGTTCGAGTACATCCCCTTCCCGCTCCTGAATCGTGAAAATTGTCTGGTCTTTAATGATGATGCTGATCTGTTCCTCTTCAATCTCGACCTCTTCCTTATTGAACCAAACCATCTTCAATATCATAACGACGTAATCATTCAAGATATTGATTTTCGGTCGATGTTCCGTGTTTAGTATGTCTTCAATCAACAATGGATGGACACCATACTCATCTCGAATCGTTTTAAATACGCTGATGTCGTCCAGACCTTCGATATTCACCCAGGTAACGGAATTGGAATCTGTGTATGGAAAGATATCCTTTATATGATTCATTTTCCTTTCAACTAAATTCTCACCAAGGTAATCGATTATGGATATTTTTGTTTTGGAGGCTTCCTCATCTCCTACATAGACAAGGGATCCTGGAGGAAGCCCTTTCTTCTTTTCCATTTCTTTTTCTTTACTCATGCTTTCACCACCAGTACTGAAAATGAATGTCGATTCATTATAAGTCCCATTCTATTTCTGTCGAATCTTAAGAACTTTAGACGAATCTATTTTCTTTTTTTTATTTTTGTATGATAATGTACAAGGCTAATCTTTCTATATACGGAGGGAAGGGTAATGTTATCATTGACAATCGAGCGCAAGCGTGCACAAATGTTAGAAACCGCTAAAATATACGGCATGTCATCGACAGAAACATTGAAATGCAGTCAAGAATTAGACCGTCTTCTGCATCTTCATCTCTCAAATCAGCTTCGTGATCGAAGGGTTGAACTTAAAAAGATTTCTTAGAAATTGTATCTCACTATATTTCGTTTAGTGAAATAAATACAAGAATCATGCTCCATTTTGGCTCCTCTACTTTCAACCTTCACCTAAGCATCCTACACATCAATTGTAAATCTAATATACCCTGACTTCTATTGTTGAACACTTTCATAACTCTCATATTTATTTACAGAAGAATATTAGGATGAATTAGATGAGTAATCAAAACATCCATTACGATGTGGTTGGCACATTGTTATGGATGTTTTTTGTTCCCTATATCATTTGGACAATTTTTGAGGAGGAGTTGAACGGTAGAACTTAGCGGATGAATAAGTCTATTGTTAATATAAAAAAGCCACTTCCCTATATGGAAAGTGGCTAAATTTAGTATGTATGGTGACCCGTACTGGGCTCGAACCAGTGACCTCTACCCTGTCAAGGTAGCGCTCTCCCAACTGAGCTAACGGATCGTTTGTTTTCAACGACAATTACTACTATACTTCCATCTTACTTAAAAGTCAATAGACTTTTTTATATTTTTGAAGGGTGGGACCCAAATACCATTTCAGGTCCCCTATTGGCCATTTACCCAATTCGTTCTTCTTCATCTCTTTTTCGAATTTCTTCTTCTTTCAGGTTTTCTTCTCTGTCACGGATGCGGTGAGCCAGTCTGCTGGAAGCATTTGCAGCAAGGCTTGCAATCAGATCATCCAGGAATGTATGAACCCCATTCCCTTTCTTCGTATCTAATTTTTCAATAATACCGATCTTTTGTTTATCAAGATGGCCGAAGGTTGTGATGGCGATACTTCCGTATCCTAAAACAGCTCCCATCGCGATGGTTTCATCGATGCCGAACAGACCCTCGTCTGTTTCGACGATGGATTGGAGCGGTTCTGACAATTTGTTTTGTTCAGCCAATTTATCTA
The DNA here is from genome assembly GCF_040126055.1 of Pseudalkalibacillus sp. SCS-8. NCBI lineage: Bacteria > Bacillati > Bacillota > Bacilli > Caryophanales > Fictibacillaceae > Pseudalkalibacillus > Pseudalkalibacillus nanhaiensis. The sequence goes on along the minus strand of NZ_CP143541.1, from coordinate 1,401,551 downwards.
ACTCAATTCCTACTAGCAAGGCGTGTTGGATCTCTCTTTTTTCCAGTACGGCTTCAACACTCTCAATACAGTCTTCCATTTTTAATGTCGGGGCATAAGGAATCTGCATTTCGTAGACGATTTCAGCAACATCAATGATGCGGATTCCACGTTCTTTCAGGAGCTCCATTGTTGCCGCCTTCACTTCTTTACTGTGTATACGTTTCTTCATCTTGCGACTCCCCTCTCTATACCAGCGCATTTGGCTTGCTTATAAACAGTATAACATTTATGTTACAATCAATCTCAGATAAATCCTTTTGTTTGAAAAAGCGAAAAAAATCGGAGGATGATGTTCCATGCAGCAAAAAGGAAAACGAGAACAACAAACAATTCATAGCGATATTCTTGGTGAAGAAATTGAACTACACGTTTATTTACCGCCATCCTATACACCGTTATTAAGGTATTCCGTTTTAATTGCCCAGGACGGAAAAGACTATTTCAATATGGGAAAAATCCATCGATCAGCTGAAACATTGTTTGAGGATCACGCAATTGAGGAATTCATCATCGTAGGAGTTCCATATAAAGATGTCCAGGACCGCAGAAGGAAGTATCATCCAGAAGGTGAGCAACAAGCAAAATACGTCAGGTTCCTGGTTAATGAACTTCTTCCGTATATTGAAGATCAATACTCAACCCTTGAACTCGCAAGTGCACGGGCTCTGATCGGCAGCTCACTCGGCGCGACGGTATCCCTGGTAACAGCATTGGAATACCCAAGGACTTTTGGTAAAGTTGCCTTGCAATCCCCTTACGTCGACGATAGTGTGCTTGATCGAGTGTCTGCATTCAAGGACCCTTCACTTCTATCCATCTACCATGTAGCGGGTAAGCATGAAGATGAAGTGGAGACGACAAATGGTAAGGTGAAGAATTTCATCGAACCTAACAGGGAATTGAACCGTGTATTTTCTAATAAAACTTTTGATTATTATTATGAAGAATTTGACGGTGATCATAAGTGGACCTATTGGCAGCCGGATATACCAAAAGCCTTAAAATTCTTGTTCTCTGAGTAAGTGACGGTTCATTGAATACCTGTATGAAATAGTTAGAAAATTTGCTATAATGAAGGTGCTCAATATCAAAAGAAACTGGATGAAGCACGAGGAGGGAAATTATGAAATACGGTATTGCAATATTTCCATCAAAAAAACTACAAGACCTTGTTAACTCATATCGCAAGCGATACGATCCACATTATGCTTTGATCGCTCCTCACTTGACATTAAAAGATCCTTTCGATGTCGATGATGAAGATGAATTGAAAGAGATGGCAAAACACATACATGAAATCTCGGATAACATACAGCCGTTTGATTTGCATGTGTATAAGGTAGGTTCATTCCACCCTGTCAATAATGTCATCTATTTTAAGGTGAAAGAAGAGGAACGACTTACGAAACTTCATGAGCAGCTCCACCAAGATGAACTATACAGTGAGCGCCCATATAATTTTGTTCCGCACATCACCCTGGCCCAGAAGCTTTCTGATGAAGAGCACCATGATGTCCTTGAATCTTTGAAAATGATGGATATTGATCACACAGAAACTGTTGATCGATTCCAGTTACTGTATCAATTAGAAAATGGCTCATGGACAGTTTATGAAACGTTCCATCTCGGAAAGGTCCGATAAAAAGTGCCTCTCGTGAAGGTCGTTTCAGATGATGAACAATTAAGGGACGCCTATTCTGTCCGTTCTAAAGTTTTCATTCAAGAACAGAACGTACCTGAAGAAGAAGAAATTGATCAATATGAAAAGGACAGCATCCATTTTGTCGTATACGATTGCAATCAGGCAATCGGCGCTGCCAGACTGAGACTCATTGATGATTATGCTAAAGTAGAGAGAGTGTGTATCCTGAAGGAGTACAGAGGAACAGGTATCGGTAAACGATTAATGGAGGCAATTGAGAAAGCAGCAGCGGATCAACATGCTCAGCACATTAAACTCCATTCGCAGACCCATGCTGAAATCTTCTACAATAAATTAGGATATGAAACCAAGTCAGACATATTCATGGATGCAGGTATCCCTCATGTTGCAATGGAGAAAAAAGTCAGACCTATTTGATTTATATTAAAAAAACGGCCATTCTAGGTCGTTTTTTTCATTTTAGAGCGAATTGATGCTCATTCCGAAACAAGCACAAAATCGCCTCCCTACCCGTTCCCTTCCACTTCACTCATGTTTATTATTCCCTGTCGATGAACAAACTGAAGGTAGAACGTCATTAAACGGAGGAATTCATGTGGACTTCATGCAATTGACATTGGAGTTGATATTGGGGTTTGCAGGGCTTTTCATCGTAACTCGCCTGCTCGGAAAAACCCAAATCTCGCAAATTACACCCTTTGATTTCATTTCTTCGTTAATTTTGGGAGAATTGCTGGGGAATGCGATTTATGATGAAAATGTACATATTTTTTCGATTCTATATGCACTAATCGTTTGGGGACTACTTATTTTTTTGATTGAGTTCTGGACACAGAAAAAGAAAGGGGTCAGAGGTCTGCTTGAAGGCCAGCCCGTCATTGTCATTCATAAAGGGAAACTGGTATACCCAGCATTGAAGAAAAGTAAGCTTGATATCAATCAGTTACAAGGTTTGATTCGACAGAAGGGGTACTTTACGATTTATGATGTGGAATATGCCATATTAGAAACGAATGGAACAGTCAGTGTATTGCCAAAATCCAATGTTGATATGGTTAAGCGGGAAGACATGGAACTTCCTGAAGAAGAAGTCACCTTACCGATCTCGTTAATTCTAGATGGTGAGATTGTATATGACAATCTACAAGAACTTGGAAGAAATGAGGCATGGTTGAAGAAAAAGCTTTTGGAAAAAGACATCGTTCATGTTGGTGACGTCCTTCATGCTGAGTGGCAATCTCCAGACGAATTATTCATTACGAAGCATACACAAGCTAAATTGAAATAAAGTGGAGAACATTATCTTTTATTTCATAGCGGATCTTATTATCTTCGATTCCTTTTAAAAGATAAGCAGAAACCGCTGTACGATAAAGTGTCCAAACAGATAAATTCGGAAGCTTGACCTCCCACCTTCTGCACATTTCTTGCATGAATACCTCGAAGGAACATCCCAATGGATACGTATTCAGGATTTCATACATACTCGAAATGATTTTTACGTGATGATCATAATTCAATATGAGTGTCTTTGTCGGATCTTCTTCATATTGCCCATGACCTGGAACCATACCGATCCCGTTCATGGCTAAAAGTTTTTCAAGCGATGCTAACGTTGCATCTGCATCAATCAAAAAAGGAATCCGATGTTTTTCAAGCTGTTCCATCCCAAAATAGCTGTCTGCGGCGTATAGAATCTGCTCCACCTTTACCCCGACCTGGTAAATGCTATGACCGGGTAGTAGTATAATTTCGGATTCAATCGATCCAAAAAGAAACAACCCCTCAGAAACGACGTGATCGACGCGAATCGGCATTGCTTCAAGGAATTTGTTCCGAAGCTCATTTAATGGACGGTTACCGTTAAATAAATAGATAGGCTCCAAAATAGGGTTTTGAAGGATCGCCTCTTCAATCATAGGAGCGATGGTTTGAATATCCTTTTGCTGCTGTAAATAGTGGGCACCACCATAATGGTCAGTATGTGCATGCGTAATAAAAAGATGAGTGAGAGGTAATGAACGATCGTTCAGCTGTCGCAAAATTTTCTTCATCGCCTGCTGATCGATTCCGGTATCAATCAGTACGCCATATTCACCTTGATTCAAGTACCCGACATTAACTGGACCATTAAAGTAATAACAAATATGATTTAATTGAATCAAATTCATGAACCATCACACCATTCACAGAAGGATACATAAAAAAAATAGGGCTGACATTCGATCTGATCGATCCTTTGTCAGTCCTATACTATTTCGTTCACATTTGATCCTTTTCCTGTTAATTCTGTCAATATTTTTTGGAACGGCTTCTGATGATCGGACTTCATTCTTCCAGGCCGTTCCATTTCATTCATTTTCTCAGATACGTTTTTGAAGTGAGCTCTTTCTACCGGTTCTAATTTGTATTTGAGGGTAGAGTATACGTCTTGATCTCGACTTCCATAGATCATTCGTTGATCAGAAATATATGGTGGTACATACCCCATAAGGATCACCTGCTTTACATCCATTGTTTATTTATGATTTCTATACCCGCTTTGTTGATATAATATTCGAAAAATGATGACTTTTTTCGGGTATTAGAAATTGAGAGCGATCTGATTCATTGCTCTTACACGGAAATCCTGATCTTGAAAATAGACGAAGGCTTCAATCACAATATTGTCTTCAAATTGTTTCTTTATTGGAATTTGGAAATCGGTCAATGAAATCGTCTGATTTGGCGCAATTGTAAGATCGTGCAAAGGAGTAATCCAAATTTCCCCTCTCTCTTTCGCCTGTTGGGCCCATTCATTCTCTATATAAATCCATTGAAGACCGTCCTGCTTATCGTCCTTTACATTCGACTGTTCCATAGAACTGATCTTTCCCTTTAGGTTCGTATAGTCAATGGGCTGGAAGCGGAAACAGATCATCGGTTTACTGAGCTTCTCCATTCCATTGTTGGTCATATGGAAGCTTCCATGGATGACGTAGGACGCATCATTGCGGCAAATGAGACTGTGATTGAAATAAGCGGTTAGCTGCAGGTGTTCTTTCTCGACTTCAGTCAAATGGACATCTTCAGGTGCATGACTCTGGACCTTGACCCTTTTCTCCAAACTTTTGATTTTACTTCTGTAGCTGTCAATTTGCTTTTCTTTATCATTGATTTCTTTTTCCACCGTTTCTAACAGCTCTTCAAATCCTTTGATTTTCTTCTCCATTGCAGCCTGATTGGATTGTGATAATAACATTTTCAACCGATGAACCTCTTGATGGTAGGATTCAAGCTCTTCTTCTTTTTTCTCTAATTCATTCTTTAGGTCATCATTTTCTATAGCTTCCTTGAGCTGTATTTCCAGTTGTTCCATCTTTTCTTCTGCGAATAATAATTTCTTTTCGAGCTCCAATGATTTCTCTTGGTAATATTTCGTGCGAGAAACAAGCCGATCGTAACTCATTTCTTTATGTCGGTTCATTATAGAGGCTCCCTCCTCAACGGGATATATCCCTATTATCATTATCTTATGTATATCCCCCTCCAGACTTTACAAGAACCTCAATCTATTGGTAGAAGTGTGTACCTCCACAATAAAAGCAATGATCATCCAAAAAATAAAAGAGCGAGTCACCCCGCTCTTCAATTTGGCTATTATACTCTCTTCATCTTGATGTCATCGAATGTGACACAATCTTCGACCTTGACTTCGCCTTCTTCTGCTTCGACTACATCAGAATCAAAGAGCGTTCTGCCTCTGCGATCGATGAGCTGCAGCTGATACTGTGTACCTGAGTCTCCATCTACAACTGCGAAGTTATAATCCACTGTGCGACCGTCTACTTTACCTTCTCCACTGATGATCAACTTCAAGCCGTCTTTCGTCTTCTCACAGCAAAGTGTATCTTGATCGAATGTCGTTGCCGTGAAGTCGAAGCTGTCGCTTCCATCGCTGTTATCTTCATCTCTGAAGCTTGCACGTAATTCACTATCCACTAAGCTGCAGTCTGGGCAAATGTTAACGAGAACAGCCAGCTCTCCAGAGTGTGTAGCATCTTCCCCTGTTTCTCCACTTGCTTCCCCTTCAGCAGCGCAGTCACAGTTAGGTCGCGGGAAGATATCTGGGCATTGTGGCGGAAATTCTACCTTAGGACATTGATCGACGACATCAGGTGCGATCAGATCGTTATCCCGTGGTGAACAGAACTTCGCAAGTACTTCCAGTTTAACTTCAGCTTCAACCTGGATATCCAGACAGAATGTAATCTCGATATCGAAGCTTTCAGGTGCTGGAGAATTAAGAAGTACTGTACCAGAAGGAATGCGGCAGAAGATCTTCGAAACTTTACAGAACAGATCTGTTCCGTCAGGATAGCAAAGTACGAAGGATTCAAATACAGATGCATTGATGTTCGACTTCGTTACGATGCAACCGTGGCGATCCACAACGAGAATTCTGAGATCCGTACTGATTAATAATTCCACCAATTGCGCATCAACAAATCCACCATTCGTCGAAACGGTTACATCACGCTTTTCTCCGACCTGCTCGCAGATGAATTCAAGCCTATCATCATCATGATCATGGTCATGACTTCTTCTGTTGTTAAGAGGGAAAATTGGTGGTGTTTCCGGCGGTTCACAGATGATACGTAAAGGGCGACGACTTGGATCTTCCATCGCTTCTTCAATTTCACAAATCTGTTCCCGGGTAAAAAGAACCGTCTTACGAACGGTAAGTGCATCGGTTACCCAGTCGTACACTTTTTGTACGCGTATACACTCATCCTGTAAGCTATTCTGAGCTTTAGGTATTTTGTGCTTTTTATGACTCATAGTTTCCCTTCCTTTCTTCATCATGAACTGAAGATTCAATACATACTATGGGAATACGACGGCTAATGACACAAAGATTAATGCCTATTTTTGGAGGAGGGAATGCTTTGTATCCTGTGTTTTTTAATAGAAAAGAGCTATGTAGACTGCCTATAAATGAACTTCAAGCGATGAAGCAGATTGTCATCTTCTGGGGATTGGTTTGGGAGAATCGCTATAATGAATTGAAAGGTCACTTGAATGGTCAGACGGTATGTGTGATCGGCTTAAGCCCCAAAGAGAATTTACGGCTGAATCAACTCCTTAAGCATACAGATCTTACCCTGTCATCTAAGGAAGGTCCTGCCGATCTTACAATCTCCTTGATTGAAAAAAAAGATCCAAATCTGTTCCTTCTAGTGGAGGCTGATGGTTATCAATTTTCTTATGAAAACAAAGTTGGTCCCTATCGATCAACCAAAGATTGGATTTTTAAAATGTTTCATATGAATATTCCTACAAATAACATGAAAATCTATTGGAACCCTGATCGACTTGAAGATCTTACAGAATGGTTGACTTACCTTGTACTTCAATGGGGATCTGGAGGATCTACTCAAGATATTTCGTCAATCCCTCCAGAAACATACGAGTCGCTGCTTCGAAAAGTCCTTACACCAATTAATCCTCACCTTTCTTCATTCCAGCTTCATACTACCTGGCCGGAAAAGCCTTCTCTCGAGAGGCCAGAAACGGAGAAAAAAGCCCCTCCATTCGATCCGTTCAAATATATGAACAATTCAAATCCGACATCCAAAATGGATCCATTCAAGCAAACGAACAAAAAAAACGAAACAAAAATCATCAATCCATTTTATAGAAAATAGTACACCTTCTTCATCTTGTACGAATAAGATACACTATCATTATGATGGAGTGATGGAGTTGAACAAGAAGGATGTCATAGAATTGTATAAACAAGTGAAACGTAGAAGATCAACGAAGCAAAAGAAGAATCTTTTTGAGAAAACAGAACAAACGGGCTGCAAATCCTGCGGGAGAGTCACCTGGAAACCGAATTAATAACAATTAGAACCAACACCTCTATAGGGTATGTTGGTTTTAATTTTTGGTAACAAGATTCTAAGAACTTTTATCGATCAACAGAGGCAGACAACCATTTTTGTACGTCTATAGGCTTTGTCCTACCCAGTATTTTTCAAGTCTCATAGTATAGTAATAACCTTAGCCACGCTTTATAAGGCAGTATGTTGGAAAGGAGGATTCATGTGAGTCTGTTCGATGACAACTATTGTGGTAAGAAAAAGAAACCTTCCAAGTGTGAGGGTTGCTTATGTGATGAGCTGAAAAGGCTACAGCCAGGTACAGAGATAGAAGAAATCTTAGTTAATGGGGAAGAAATTGAAGACCTGGTCTTTCTATGTTTTGACCCGGAAACATGTTGTGCAAGATTTGTACAAGAAGACAATAACGGTAACAGTGAACTTGAAAGGGAAGAGAGTAACATCGTCCTAGTCGATTGCCGTAAAATTGACGCAATCATTTTGGACACGAACGATTAACCTCTAAGACCTCGAATAATTCCTAATAAATTAAGGCTGAGAATGATCAGCCTCTTTTTATTTCTTAAGTTTTGATAAGTAACCATTATTATATAAATAATTTTGGATTTGCTTTACACAAACACTCGCAGACATCATTGTCGTATCCACGACTATATTCGGATTCTCTGGTGGTTCATATGGGTCTGAAATCCCTGTGAAATTTTCAATCTCGCCATTTAGAGCTTTTTTGTATAACCCTTTTGGATCGCGTGCTTTAAGCGTATCCATGTTACACTTTACATAAACTTCAATGAATTCATTTTTGTTCAACAAGCTCCGGACAAATTCACGATCTTTCTTATACGGTGAAACGAACGTCGCTAAAACCACTATACCTGCATCGACGAACAGCCTTGCCACTTCTCCTACCCTACGGATATTTTCCGCACGATCTTCTGGCTTGAAGCTTAAATCACTATTCAATCCCATTCTGATGTTATCTCCATCCAATAAATACGTAGAAACAGAATTCCGATACAAGGCACGATCCAATTTATTCGCGATTGTTGATTTACCTGATCCCGAAAGACCTGTAAACCAGATGACGAAGCTCTTATGCCCTTGTAAGATTTGTCTGGCTTTTTTTGAAACATCCTGTTGATGCCAAAATAGGTTCGATCCCATCTCTATCTCCTCCTCAAGTTAATGGCCAAATGAGTGGTATGATCAGCATGGATATGACAAAACCGATCAAATTCAAAGGTATACCTGCCTTAAGAAAATCCATGAACCGGTATTGGCCAGAGCTGTAGACAAGTAAATTCGTCTGATATCCGACAGGTGTGGAAAAGCTGGCTGAAGCTGAAATGGCTATTGCAACCGCAAGCGGCTCAGGGTTCATTGACAGCTCTTGGACGAATGCCATCGCAATCGGAAACATGATGACAGCAGCTGCGTTATTCGTAATCAATTCGGTCAATAGATTCGTCAATGCATAGACAGAGACTAACAAGAGAAACGGTGTCACCTTATCCATATGACTTATTAATAAATCAGCAAGGTATTGAGCAGCACCCGTTTTGATCATCGCCTCTGCAATCCCGAATGCACCACCGATGACAAATAAAACATCCCATTTGATCGCATCCTTCGCTTGATCGAATGTGATACTCTTTATCAAAAGCAGGATTATAGCTGTGGTAATTGCAGCATGGGTAACTTCTACCAACCCCACCGTGACTGTAAAGAGCATACCACCGAATAGAAAAATCGGAATCCAATCCCTTATCCGTATCTCCTTTACAGATGTATGAGTAGACAACAAAACCAAATTCTTTGTTGACCGCTCATATCGTCCTTCACTATTCCCAGCTAAAATATAAAGCGTGTCTCCGGCCTTCAACCGGATCGATCCAACCTTATGATTCAAGCGTTGACCTTTTCGGTAGACCGCCACAACGACTCCACCATGCTCAGAACGGAAACCGATTTCTCTAATACATGATGAAATATAAGAGGAGTCCTTGGGTATGGTCGCCTCGATAAGCTGTAAATCCGAAACATGATGTGAAAATTCCATGCTCAACGGTTGAATGATGATTCCATCGAACCGTTTAATTTCTTCAGAGCAGGTTTCTTCTCCGATAAGCAAAAGATGGTCGCCGGAGTTGATTTTTTGTGTTGGTGAAACTGGGAAGATACATTCACCTTGGCGTAAAATCGCCATGACGTAGCCTTTATCCAAGTGTCTTAAACCTGCTTGCTCAATCGTCTTACCGATGTACGGAAAATCATCCGTAATGATGGCTTCCACATTGAATTGATTTTTTTGTAAATCCGTCCTATGAACGACAGTCCGTTCAGGTAACAAACGGTGACCGAAGAGACACATATAAATGAAAGCGATAATAAAGAAAGGGACCCCTATGAAACCGAGTTCAAATAAGGAAAAACCTTCTTGACCTTCCTTTTGGAGTAACGAATGCACCACGAGATTTGTTGATGTTCCTAGTAATGTACACATGCCTCCTATGATTGCCGCATAGGAAAGAGGGATTAAAAGTTTAGAAGGATAAATGTCATATTTTTCAGACCATCTCTTTACGATTGGCGTAAGCATGACGACGAGCGGTGTATTGTTCATGAAGCTTGAGAATGATCCGGTCACCACCATCATACGTCCTAAGCCACTTTGAAGTGTTTGACTATTACCAAATACGATTCTGGTTATTTTTAAAAACGCCGGATGCTGCTGGATGGTATATAAAATGATGAAAAGAGATGCAATTGTCAGGACCCCTTCATTGGTGAAACCATTGAATGCCTCGGGGATGGTCAGGATGCCACTCCAAATCAGCAGGATGACGGCACTTAATACGATGATCTCTGCACTATACCAGTTGACCATCAACAGAAGGAACATGAGACCGATCACACTGAATGTAATGATGATATCCAGGCTCATTAATCACTTTTCATCCTTTGGTCGACCATAATATTGAAGGAGTTGTTCAATGACTTCTGGCCGACTAAAGTACTTCGGTGGGACATCGCCTTTTTTTAACATGTTCCTCACCATGGTACCGGAAAGATGGATATGTGCTGTTCGATCATGAGGGCACGTTTTTGAAGACGCCATCTGCTCACAGATTCGGCAATAGAAACTGTGCTCCATACATACCGGGACAATGCCTAGTTCTTCAGGTGAGAATGCTTCAAAGATGTGCTGGGCATCGTATGTCCCGTAATAATCACCTACTCCTGCATGATCACGACCAACGATGAAATGCGTACAACCGTAATTTTTTCGAACAAGAGCATGAAACACAGCCTCCCTTGGTCCAGCATATCGCATGGAACAAGATAAAGTTCCTAAAAGAACACGGTCTTTTGGATAGTAATTCTCGATCAAAACGTTGTAACAAGCCATCCTTATGTCAGCGGGTATGTCATCCGGTTTGGTTTCTCCTACTAAAGGGTGGATGAATAATCCATCAACATGTTCTAATGCTGTTTTCTGGATATATTCATGGGCCCGATGAATCGGGTTTCGAGTTTGGAAGCCAACAATGGTCTTCCATCCTCTGTCTTCGAAAAGTTTCCTTGTTTCCACAGGCGTTCGTGCATGATCTGGAAAAAGGGTTGGTACTTCTCTGAACATCGTAATCTTTCCACCGATGTTACGAGAAGGACCTCCTAGTAACCTCGCTACACCGGGATGTTCCAAATCGGTTGTCCCATATATCCGTGTTGCTTCCTCCAATAAATCGACATCATAGATGTCTTCTACCTCCATCCAACCGTAAGCTAGGCCTTCATGCATCAAAGCCACTTCTTCACCAACTCTAATGTTTTTTGATTGCTCTTTTGAAATGGATAAGGTGATTGGAATTGTCCAAACAACGCCATTCTTCAACCGCATCCTGTTTAAAACAGAAGAATAATCATCCTTGTTCATAAAGCCTTCAAGTGGACTATAAACACCCTTTGCTATGCAGTCTAAGTCGGACAGCTGAACGGGAGTCAAATTCACTTTAGTGAGACTTTTGATAGTTTTTCCATTCAATTGTTCAATTCGATTGATTAATGTTCCTCCATGAGGATTCCCGACCATCCGCTTACCTCCTTTTCATGAATGTTTGGATTGCTCTTTCAAACAACTTGACACTTCTTGCCCATGTCCATTTGCTAGCCTCTTTCTCTCCTTCACGTGCTATTCGAATACGCAAAGCAGGATTGTTGATTAGAGTAGTTAAATGTTGAGCAAGTTTGTTCTCATATCTGTATGACATTAAGCAGTTTTCCTCATGACGGCAATAGTCCATATTCCCTCCTGAATAAACGGTGACCAAAGCTGCACCACATTTCATCGCTTCAAGTCCAGGCAATGAGGCAGTATCATAAGTAGAAGAGCTTACAAAGATATCTGTGTTGTTCAGATATTGGTTGAGTTGTTGATCATCTTGAGGAGTAAGCGAATTGAAAAGCGGATTAGCATGATATCTTCGAAGGGTATTAGAGGACCTTAGTTCACTCGGCGGGGTAATGAGATTGATCGAAACATGCGGAAATTTACGTTTAATCGCTGTGAATGTTTCAATCAAGTACTCTTGTTCTCTATGCCAGGAGTAGCCTCCTTCTGGAATTCTCAGCATTCCACTGATTCGGATGCCATTACCAGGGTTGTTTTTCCTGATATTACGGAAGGCCGCACTGACGCCCACTGGAACAATTTCTCCATGAATTCCATGGTTTAATCGGATAAGCTGCTGTTGCCAATTGGATAGAACGATCAAATTCTTGCTTTGATGGTAGCTTCGAAACGATTTTTCATGATCTGGCAGAAAAACCGGTTCATAACAAAGACTAATTCGGACGTGGGTACCTTTACCAGCATGACTCGCTTCTTCACACACTCGAACCAAGGTGTAGAAGTTGGAGACGATTACATCACTCTTTGGAATATCATTTACGGTAATCATACTGCCGCTCGTTCGTATGACTTTTACTTGAACCGGGTATTCAATTACCCCTTGAGGAGGCATCAGGAAACTGACATCATGGCCTTTACGAGCCAATCCATTTGCAAGCTCCACCAGCATCCTTTGTGCTCCTCCCTTACAAAGAGTGAGAGCAACAAATGTTATTTTCATTTACATAGCATCCTTTCAATCAACACCTTATTAGTACTTCCATCACAGGATTCTCACAGGTTTTCCAACCTTTCAAAACACTCGATGAACAGCTCATAACGATTCAAGCTCTTCAGAAATAGCCTTTCATCTTTTAATTTCTTCCTATCCTCATGGCTTAACTCTGGTTTCAAGTTTGTAAGTTTACTCTTTTGGCTTGCTAAAACACCGATTTTTCGTAACATCAGATAGAACGTTCTTCTTATCACAGGAAGTTTTGAGAGATGTTCATTCATCAATTGTTGATATTGAATGTAAATTTGATTGGTTTCATGGAGATTGTAGGGATGTGGTAAGAAAGTGAGACTGATGATCATCTGATCAACCTCTTTATACGTCTCTTGAAACCGATAATAGTTTTTCTTGGATTCATCTTTAATACTGGTCAAAACTGGGTGTTCTTGGTGGTAACTAATCAGTCGTCGATCTGTTACATAAGTGGCCCCGTTTTTGTATAACCGATAACCCATTTCACAATCGTCCCAACCGTAACCTGGGTATTCGGCAAACGGGCCTACCTGATCAATTGCTTTTTTAGAAACCGATACATGACCTGTTCCAAACAGCTGCCAAGGGATTTGATAGTTTGTCAGGCTATAACCGTAATTGTTAATAATGAGATATTTATAAAGCGTTTCAAAATGAGTAGGGAGGCTCATCCGTGTATAGTTCTGTCTGAAGATATCTCTCTTTTCAATAAGAGGGATCACCTGAGGGGAATTCGTAAAGTCTTCGAATTTTTGCGCCATTCCACGATGTCTCATCATCAATTCTCTACACTCCTCCAACTGCTTCTGTGAAAAGTCCGGAAACAATACAGAGTACAAACGTTTAAGGAACATGATCCCTGTGACAACAAGATTTGGCGTCTGTTGATGATAACTGTGGTGAATCTGAAGAAAATTGGATCTTACTAGGATTTCAGCATCCAAAAAGATGATGATGTTACCTCTTGCGGCCTTCAATCCCAGGTTTCGAGCTGCAGGTCTGCCTATATTTTTTTCACTTCTGATGTAATAGAAAGAAAATGGAAATGGATGTGATTCTAGCACCTTTTTCGTTTGATCGGTTGAGCCGTCATCGATCATGATGACTTCCACCTTAGAGAGATCGAAGCTTTGATGCTCGAGGGAGTAAAGCGTCAATAGATTCTGAGGATATTTATTGTACGTCGGTATGATGACACTGATTTCAATTGGATTTTGTTTAGCCATGAAGAATGACCTTCCTCATCGATGTGACATACAAGACCGTGAGCTTAATCGTCATCACAATCATCCCCTTTTCCGAGTTCTTCACAATGGATTAACCTGGCAAGCATTCCACGATATTTTTCTTTGATCATCGCGATTTCTTTCCACTGATGTTCGACATGTTGCTTCGATCCCATCTTTTCATGCAGGCGATAATTTATGAGAGGTTCATTTATCATATGGATGTGCGCTTTACCAGCCATTCGAATCCACATGTCATAATCCTGAGTATATTTCAAAGACTCATCGAACAATCCGATCGTCGAGAACAGATCCTTCTTTATGAGAACGGTACTCCCATTAATCGGGCAGCTTTTTGGCAGCTGCTTCAAAAAATCCAAACGATTATCCAACACGATGCCGACATTCCTTCTCGTAATTTTGCTCTGTTCATTAATATGATTAAAATTCGAATATACCAAATCTGCCCCTGTTTCCTCCATGACAGCAACTTGTTTGGACAACTTCCCTCTTAAAAAGATGTCATCCGAACTCAACCAGGCGATGAGATCTCCCCCAGCCGTATCGATCCCTTTATTTAAAGCACTTGCAGTTCCACCGTTTGGTTTTTGGATGTATTTCACTTTATCCAAATAAGGATGGATGAGGTGTTGGTTGATTGTTGAGCCATCATCCACCACAATAATTTCATAGTTCTTGTAGGTTTGTCTCAATACACTCCTGATCGCCTCTCCCACAAACATACAATTGTAAAAGGGTATGACGACACTTACCTTTGGATTTTTTTTGAACATATCTGTTTCCTCATTTCAACTTTAAATCAATAGAATGGAATTTGTATTTCTCATATTTGGGACCTTTGGTAGGAAAGCGTATCCTTTAATGATGTATGAAGGGAATAACTCGGGGTCCACCCGATTGATTGTATAGCGGTCAAGTCAGTCTTTACTGGGGACGCTGCTTTCATTTGTTTGTAGTTGACAGTGAAAGGTTGTTCAGTCAAACCCTTGTAATAGCTCATCATTTCTTTCATCGTCCTGCTCGTTCCAGATCCGATCTCAAAAAACATTTGTCGAGTCTCAGCTGTCAAGATCTTGAAATATGCATCGACTACATCCCGTATGTCGATGAAATCTCGTTGATCAAGTCCATTATCGATATGGATATCGATAGATCCACCTGAACACTCAGCAGCTGTGATCTTCCTTGCAATTATTGAGCAGATGCCATTGGAAGGACCAGGACCTATCAAGTTTGAGGGCTTCGCCACTTTTATATCCAATGAAAACAAATCCCGCCATGCTTCTGATAGTAGTACCTGCATCGTTTTACTAAGGCTATAAGGATGTGGCGGGTTTTCAATGTGAGGTTGAAACTGTAGAGCTGAACCGATAATCAAGCTTCTAGAGCTCGGAGAGTGGTTTCGGAGTGCTTCCAATAGGTTCAAAGTCCCTACGACATTGGTTGTCAGGCACGAATGAGGGGATGTCCAAGATAAGGCAGCATCATTGAATCCTGCCAGATGTAAAACATAATCAGGTTGGTATTGTTTCATTAGTTGGTTGATATGATCAAGGTCGTGGAGGTTACATGCAATAAAATGGTTAGCTATCTCTGTGTCCTGTTCGTCTAATTTCCTTCCAATACAAGTGACCTCCATACCAGAATTCATTGCATAATTGAACGCATGGCGACCAGTGTAACCGCTCCCTCCAGTGATGAGGATTCGTTTCCTAGCTGTTTTCATGCTCTCTCATCCAGTCACGCAACTCCTGAAGCATTTGATCATATGAGGCAACATGAAAGTGGATTTCATTCTTCGTATTGACTAATGTCCTGTCACATGCAACCTTGTCGTAAGGAATCAGTGTAACATCATCCTTATTGAACGTCTTTTGGATCTTCTCTAACAAGGTATATTTTGAAACGGTTTCAGGTGCAGTCAAATGATAGAGGCCGGAAAGTTCAGAATCGAGGAAAGCATGAATCGCTTTGGCCAATTCTAATGTCGTAACACCATTCCAGAATACCTTCACGTATCCGTTCACATCGCCGGTCTGCTTCATGAACCATTGAAACAAACCGATGCCATTTTTCAGCTCTGGACCAATAATCGAGGTACGAACCGTAAGATGGGGGGATGTGATGACTTCACCGTTCGCTTTGGTGATTGCATAGGTACTTGTACCATCTGGTGGATCAAACTCCGTATATTTCCCTCGATTCCCTTCGAACACACAATCTGTACTGATATGGATCAATTTACTTCCGATTCTTGACAGTTCATGAGAAAGGATATGAGGGAGTAGTGTGTTAACTCTGATGGCTTCATGAAGATTTCGTGTAGCATGATCATTCAGAATGCCTACACAATTTATGACGACATCCGGCTTAGTGGATTGGATCAAGGCTCTGACTTCATCAAATTTGGTGACATCCAGATGGATTCCTTCCTTAAGGGAACGATCGCGATGTGTAAAGCTCACATCATACCTTTTAAGTTTGATCAAATAATTGGTAACCACATGACCTGCCATCCCCCTTCCACCTAAAACCAGGATCTTCATGATAAAAACCCGCCTTTATGCAGCATCTCTTTGATTTCCTTTTTCGTCATCAAGCATTCATGTGAGCTGTAGCTATGCAAGTCGATTTTTTTGAACGTACTGTAAAACGCATCCAAGTTTTCCAGTTCGATGGTCGGCAGGATGACGAAATATTCTTCATCAAAATATACCGTCGTGTTACTCTCGTATTCTGATAAAAGGATTTCGTGCAATTTCTCACCAGGACGTATACCAGATTCAATGATTTTAACATCCTTCTTTCCAGAAGCTTCAATTAATACTTCAGCTAAATCGAGGATTTTGCATGTAGGCATCTTCATGACGAAGATCTCTCCACCTTTACTTTCGTATGTTGCCTTGAACAACAGCTTGATTGCATCTTGTAGCGTAAGGAAGAAACGGGTCATCCTCTTATCCGTAATTCCGATTTCCCCTTTCTGCTCGATTTGGCGCTTGAAGATGTGGATGACACTTCCATTTGTTCCGAGGACATTCCCTCCTCTTACACAGACAAATTTCGTCTTTTTACTCAACAGATTGGCATAGATAATCAATTTCTCTCCAATCGCTTTCGTCATTCCATAGAAATTTGACGGATTTGCCGCCTTATCTGTAGAAATATAGATAACCTTCTCAACGTTATTTTCAATCGCTGCTTCAATGACATGCTGAGTTCCAAGCACATTGGTTTTCAAAGCTTCATAGGGTTGATGCTCACAAATGGGGACATGCTTTAGAGCGGCAAGGTGGTATACATAATCGACACCTTCAGTAGCTTTGGACAGACCCTGATATTCCCTTATATCTCCAATGATGAAGGTTAGTTTCGGGTTATACTCAAACTCGTGCTGCATTTGCACCTGACTTGCCTCATTCCGGGAAAAGATCCGAATCTCCTTCGGGTCCTTTTCAAGTAATTGTTTGACAAGTTCATGGCCCCACGACCCGGTTCCTCCCGTTATTAAAATTGTCTTGTTTCGCAATGTTTAGCGACCTCCTAATATAAATTGAACCACTTTTTGTGATACAGCATTTTCAAGATAGCCAACTGGACAATCCCAGCCAGTCTTATTGTTCACCATGATTGAAACAGCATCTACAATCCGTCTACGATCGAGCCCTGACACGACGTTACTTCCGCAGTCCACTGTTTCAGGACGTTCCGTGCTGTTTCGTATCGTTACGGTTGGCACTTGGAAAATACAACATTCCTCTTGAACCGTTCCACTGTCTGTTAGAACACAAAAGGCATGCTTCTCCAGGTGGACAAAATCAAAGAATCCGAACGGCTCAAAAAAGCGGATATGAGGGTGATGCTTCAAACCGACTTGCTTCTCCAAGCGGCTCTTTGTTCTAGGGTGGATACTGCAAATGACCGGTTTATCGAATTTTTCCGCAATTGCGTTCAACCCTTCGAATATTTCTCTAAGGTGGATTGGATCATCAACATTTTCAGCACGATGTGTCGTGACAAGAAAATAGTTTCGAGGCTCGATATCCAATTTCTTTAGAATGGTACTTTGATCGATTTTGTTTTGATAGTTCAGTAAGACTTCATAGATGGGATTACCGAATAATAGAATCCGATTAGAGGGAACACCTTCACGGATGAGGTTTTCTTTACTGTTCGGCGTATAGGGGAGATTATAAGTCGAAATAGCGTCGATAACTTTTCGATTCTTTTCCTCTGGCACATTCAAATCAAAGCAACGATTTCCCGCTTCCATATGAATGACAGGGATTCCCATCCTTTCCGCCAGAATCGCACTTAATGCACTATTCGTATCTCCCAATACGAGGACTTTGTCTGGCTTTTCCTTTACCAGGATTTCTTCAATTCGCGTAAACATTGTCCCAAGCTGCTGACCTAATGATTGTTGTTCATTTTGTAAAATGTAATCGGGCATACGAAGTTCAAGCTCTTTAAAGAAGATTTCACTTAAGTTGTAAACGAAATTCTGACCGGTATGCACGATAACATGCTTTTCTGCCCATTGATCAAGCTGTTTCAGGATCAGGCTTAGTCGGATGATTTCTGGTCTCGTTCCGAGAATCGTTACTACCTTCATACAAAGCTCCTTCCCATTATGTTTAATTAATCCTTTTCCATTTATTTCTATACTATGTAGTGGACATTTGGTAGCATAGACAACCCCCTATGAAAATGGATAAAAATGAAAAAACGGCACTTGTCCAAGTGCCGTTTCACCAATCTAAATCCTTTTCATAGCCGAGATCGATGAGCAGTTGACCTGCCTTTTC
Source organism: Pseudalkalibacillus sp. SCS-8 (assembly GCF_040126055.1). Lineage (NCBI taxonomy): Bacteria > Bacillati > Bacillota > Bacilli > Caryophanales > Fictibacillaceae > Pseudalkalibacillus > Pseudalkalibacillus nanhaiensis. The sequence continues at coordinate 1,382,747 of NZ_CP143541.1, read as the reverse complement.
TTTGAAAAGCTGCTTCAGTTCTTCATCGAATTCCTCACGCCAGCCGCCACTTTTTCCTTTACGGAACGTTGGCGATGACTCTGGCTTGATGTTCAGGGCCATTTTACCGACCATCACAGGACGTGTATACGGAACAGGTTGATCGTCCCATAAGAATTTCACCATCTTGTGGAGAACCTGATACTTCTTCACATTCGATGTTGTCAGATCTTCAAACCGCACTGTAAAAATGTTTTTCCGGTCCATCCAATCTGAGAAGCTCGTAAACCATTTATTCACATCGGGCTGTTCATATTTCGTTGAAGTGATGGGATCTCCTCCTTCAATAAGGAACTTTAGTCTGTCTCGATGGGTAAAGCCTGGCTGATTAAAAGTTGGATATAAGGGATGGATCTCGAGTTTTGGTATGAAATAGGCATAGGATACGATGACATCACGTGGATCCCTGAAGATAAAGATCTGCTTCATATTCAATTCGTTGAAGAACGCTTCCCACTCGGGAGAATAATAGAGATGCCCATTTGCAAATTCATTGTGATCAAGGGTTCTGATCCAATTCAATTGCTTAGGGGGTTGTGTGTGAAAGTGTCCAAATATCCCTTTATCCGGATGGTGCTGCATTCCCGGAATGCCCATAAGGATCTGCTTGAGTAAGTGTGTACCGCTCTTCGGAATGGAATTCATGAAAAAGGGCGGCAGACCGTTCTGGTTTGATGTGTCCAATATTTTTCTTCCTTTCTATATAATCTAGATATCAATCTATGTGGTTATACATCAATAGATTGGACAAACGTAAAATGTTTTCCAATCGTTCACCTGTGGAAGAATCTTGATTGCCTTTGTGGTGCATTCATGTTGATTAACCGGCTGATCATATCTCGATGCTTCCGTTTAACTGTATGGATTTCGATATTTATGGCTGCTTTATTTTTCTTCGATCCCATATTCCCATGAATACGGTAATATACAAGGGGTTCTGGTAGGTAGTGGAAAGTAGAATATGACGATAGCCTCAACCATAAGTCATAATCATGGGTAAAAGGGAGAGTTTCATCAAATAGACCTGCACGCTTCAGCAGGTCGATCCGAGCCATTACGGTGCATCCGTTGATGATACAACCGGACCTCATCGCCCTAAGGAAATGCCATTTGGACTTGACCCCTACCCCAACAGGTTTTCCATCTATTACATCTTGTTCATTCATCAAATAATAATTGCCGTAGCAGATTTCTGCGTTCAAATTCTGCATGAATTCAAGCTGCTTTTCGACTTTTTCAGGGTGATACAGATCATCCGAGCTAAGCCATGTGAAGTAATCACCTGATGCTGCTTCAATTCCCCTATTCAATGCGGTCGCGGTGCCGCCATTTTCTTTTCGAATATAGTTGATTTTGTTCGTATATGGTTTGACTCGGTCGATGTGCATCGTCGAACCATCATCCACGACAATGATTTCACAATTGGAATACGTTTGAGCCAGGGCACTTTCAATCGCTCTGTCAACGTATGGACAATTATAAAACGGTATAATAATTGATACTTTCGGCTTTGTAATCCCCATAATAATGTCCTTCCTTTATCGTTTCACAATTTGTTGGATATGTGCGAGCAACTCTTTTGCTCTTATTTGAGTCGTATGCTTCTGTTGGACAAGTTTCATCCCGTTTAATGCAATACGATTACGTTCACTCTCGTTTTTTAAATAAAACATTATTTTCTCGTAGAAATCCGTTTCATTCACTTCAACATATGTCTCTTTGTCTATGAACCCAAGGTCCTTCAGTTCAGCTGAACCTGAGGCAAGCAACAATGTCCTACAAGCTAGTGCTTCATAATATTTCAGGACTGGAAATTTATAAATTGAATCACAGGTTAAAAAGATTTTCGCTCGATTCATCGTTTGCGCATATCTTGGTCCGGTGACATATCTGTTGTCTGCTGGAATTCCTTTATAGCCAGGATGATCAAAATATTTGAACCCTGGATGCAGCTTTAGCTTCTGGAACATTCGTAATCGAAGCGGATATAGATGTGGAATGAGACTTCCCATCATCAAGATGTCAATGTCTTTCTCGAATGAGTAATCCCGGTAGATTTCCGCAGGTACATGATGAGGAAGCCAAATCATTTGATCGACAAATTCAGGAAACCATTTGCAGAACGCTTCACGATACTGAACGAAAAGGTGAGGAATCTGATCCTTCTGATACATCCTCTTCCTTCTAGGAATACGGTAATGAAGGTCATGAACAAGGGTCCCTTTTGGAATCTTGACCTGATCGACATTTCGCATCCATGGACAGTAATCCGGTTTCAAATCATTGAATAGGATGAAATCGGGTTTAATAGACATTTGACGAATGATATCTGGTAGATTTCCATCCACATGGTGATATGTCAAATTACTAAATTTTTCGAGCTCTTTACCAAGATAATACGTACTACGTTCAATATGATGCTGCATCGGCTTTGTAATGAACAATATTGTTAGCTTTTTCATGTCAGCACTCCAAATTAATAAGAAAGCTCCAAAAAAAATACTTGCTTTCCTTAAGTATAAGAAAGAGTGAGACTCATCCCGAGTCTCACGTCCTGTTACATAATGATTCCTGAAATGTTGTTGATCGGAACCATGATTTGACCAATTCCGCCAGATCCAGCCTGGTTGAAAATAGCATATTGAGCGTTTGCTTGAACAAGCACAACATTTGTCAGAATCATGCCATCCATACCTTCAATCATCACTTCAGAAAGAGTTTGACCCTCTAAAGCTCGTAAAAACACATACGTTGCCATTTGTTTGCTCCTTTATATAAGAAATTAAACATCTTACAAGATGCTCAATTATATATATGTTAATTAATGGTATTGAGTATGGACAAACATACCTTTCTAGTAGAAATAGACTTAAGCGGACAGGCTAACATCCATTTTTTGGTACAAGTAGGTCTTGACCCATTCACATCCACGTCCAAGTCAATATAGTATAGTAACCCTTAAATATATGCATTGTAGGGTGCATACAACTGTCCTAGAAGGAGGAAAAGAAATGAGTTTATTTGACAATGAGTGCGGCTGTAATAAGAAAAAGAGAGCTTCCAAGTGTGATGGATGTATTTGTGATCAGCTTCGAAAACTTCGTCCAGGTACGAAAGTTGACGCAATCGTCAGTGGCGAAACGGAAGATACGGATAACCTGATCTTCTCATGTCTCGATGAAGAAACTTGCTGTGCTACTTTTATTCAAGATTATGGGAACAGAGATGTTGTTATCCTTGACTGTCGCCAGATCCAAGGTATTCGTATTCACGACTAATCTAGTCGTTGAACGGCTGTCTGACACTTTCTTAAAAGTGTCAGCTTTTTTTTATGCACAAAAAAAAGACCCTATTGATAATAGGGTCTTCTCAATTCACTATATTTATCTCCCAAGAAGATGGAATCCACTGTCAATATGGAGGATTTCTCCTGTCAAACCTCTTGACAGGTCGCTCATCAGGAATAACGCGGTATCCCCGACTTCTTCGGTTGTAGTCGTACGGCGTAATGGTGCTCGTTCTTCAATATCTTTCAAAATGCTGTTGAAATCACCAACACCTTTGGCTGCGAGTGTACGGATCGGTCCAGCTGAAATCGCATTTACACGGATTCCGTCCTTCCCGAGATCATTTGCGAGATACTTCACACTCGCATCAAGCGAGGCTTTCGCAACACCCATCACATTGTAATTGTTGACGACGCGCTCTCCTCCAAGGTAAGTCATCGTTACGATACTGCCACCTTCTGTCATGAGTTCCCGCGCTTCCTTTGCAACTGCCGTCAAGGAATAAGAGCTGATGTTATGTGCCAACAGGAAACCTTCACGAGTCGTATTGAGATACTCGCCTTTCAGTTCTTCCACTTTCGCAAACGCGATACAGTGCGCGACACCATGGATGACACCCACTTCTTCCTTAATACGTGTGAACGCATCCTTGATTTGTTCATCATCTGTGACATCACACGGAATAACAAGAGAATCATTTCGATCTAATGATTCAGCAAGATCCCTAACGTTCTTTTCAAAACGATCTCCTGCATACGTAAAGACCAAACGAGCACCAGCTTCGCTCAACGAACGTGCGATACCCCAAGCGATACTTCTTTTATTCGCCACTCCCATGATGACATATGTACGGTTTTCTAATGAAAGACCCATCATTCGACCTCCTAGAAAATTTTTATTTTCAGTTACTTATGATTTGTTATTATGACCAAGTCCTAATTACAGTATATCATGAATCCACTGTACAATAAAAATGATTCCCTTTTTCTCTTTTCTTATGAAAAAATACGGGAGTGATTAATCACTCCCGTTCATTTATTCATGATGCATTGATATGCGTTTTCAACCTTTCCACACAATCTTTGCTACCAGTGACAACCAATCGATCGCCGACTTTCAGAACCGTATCACCATGCGGCACGATCGACTCATTGTCTCTGAAGATACGGGCAATGATGGTATCCCCTAAAAATTCAAGGCGTTTAATCGGTTTTCCGGCATGGACGCCATTGTTCACAACAACTTCAGATAACATATTATCCTGATTGGTGAATAACTTCATGATGCTTGGAGATTTGATCATTGCCTCCAACAGCATGATGGTTGAAGCGAATTTAGAATACACTTCTATGTTCTCATTTCTCAAACGCTCTGCTTTATCATGATCTTCAATGCGGACAATAATCCTTTCGATATCATGCTCCTTGGCCTTTATAGCGATGTTAGCATTTACATCATCATCATGGGTGGAAACGAGCAGCAGATCCGTCTCGAAAACTCCTTTTTGCTTAAGCTCCTCTACCTCGAAAGCTTCTATTAGATGAACATCATAAATAGATGAATGATCTTCTGAATAATGCTGATCCAGCTTGTTCGAGTTCAAATGATAGAGCGATACTTGATAATCTTCATACAGCTTTTTAGATAATGGCAATGTAATACTGTTTGCACCGAGAATCGCCATCGTCTTCTTTTCTCCCTTACTCGTTTTAGGAAATACCTTTTTGAAGAAAATCGGTCCGACTATACTGCTGATTACTCCAACCAGGATGATTGCGGAAGACATTCTCGAATCTACTATATTCATCCGTTCGCCAATTTCAGCAGCAGCAATGACCAACGTCAATTTTGAAGACAATAGGATACCGATACTCAACACCGTATTCACCTTATACCATTTTTTCAACCATAGAACCGGAACAACCTTCGTCACCATGAATGCAAGCAGTAAGAATGGCATTAACATCAATACTTGCATGTCTGATAACAACTCCCATAAATCAAGCCTTACACCGATCATGACAAAGAAGATCGGAATCAAGAAGCCGTAACCGAAGGAATCGAGCTTTTGTACCATTGATGGGTTCGGTGACAATAAAGATACGAGTGCACCAGCCAAAAATGCTCCGAGAATACTTTCAGCCCCCACTTTTTGAGAGAGCGCTACAAGTACGATGATCAAGGTGAAAACGGCCCTCGTATCAATTTGAATCGTACCTTTTGTCAGGCTTTCAAATGTAGAACGTTTCCTGAAATATTTTCCGATAAAATAAAGAGCCAATCCTGCCGCAAAGAGCAGCAACAATAACCAGGTATTTTTCCCCTCTGGCGAATAGACCGAAACGAACACCCCAAGAAGAATCATCGTAGCCAAATCAGCAATGACCGTAATGAGGAGGATCGTTTGACCAAGCTCAGACTTGATGACTCCTGCATCCTTCAACGTCGGAACGACGATTCCTAATGATATCGTCGCTATAATCAACGACATCAGGAAAGCACTATCAATGAATCCTGCCCATACAAACAACCAGGAAACGCCATATGAAAGACCCATCATAAGTCCGAAAATGATAAATGGGAGTGCGATACCACTCGGATCTTTTTTGTTCGACTTTTTCGTTTTTGAAGAAAAGATGGAAAAATCAATTTCCAACCCACTCAAGAACAACAAATAAATGAAACCAAGTGTTGATAACGTCTTTAACAAAGAGTCGGTTTCTACAATATCAAACCCAGTTTTTCCAATGATGAGTCCTGCCATGATTTCGGCCACGATTACCGGAAGGATTTGTATCTTGAATTTATTCAATACAATCGGTGTGAGGAATGCGACAAGTACGACAATGAATAGCGACATGAATGAATGTGTCTCTTCCATAACAACCTCCCTGTCCAATTGATTATTCCATTGAAATAGTCAACTGTTTTACACACCTTTTGACCTCGATTGTTACATACTTTCCAAATGAGGACCAGGGAAAAGCGATAAGAAAACCCACCATCAAAATGTAAATATATTTAATAATATAGGTGTCGAAAAATATTTTGGAGATTTTATAAGAAATATATTGAAATGTGTAAGTTTTTAAAATATTATAAATATATAAGTTCTATATTTTTACAAAAGATATAGAATTTTGAAACTTTACATAAAGGAGGGACTTTTTATGAAAAAGATCAAAATCAAAAAAGTTGAAAAGCTAGTACCACTTGTACGTCACAACTGGTAATCCATTAATAACTTAAATGGATCCATGTAGAAGGGACTATCCGACTCAAGCCAAACTCCACTCCAGCATCGTTTTTTTACATAAATCAACAATGGAGAGTACGGCATATCGGACTGGCCCTTCTACTTTCATTTACAGACATATATTTTTCAATGAGGAGGAAGTGTGTTGAAACCGTTATTTAAAGTGATTTATACCCCAATCATTGAACAAGAAGATAAAATTCAAATCGGTTTAGAGGACGGCAGCCTTGAGATTGAAGATGCAGACGGAACCATCAGAAAAATTCTACATTCCCTCGATGGTACAAAATCCATTACTGATATTGCTGCTGAACACCAAGTTTCCGAACAGGAAGTCATGGATATGATCGAAGAATTGGATGAACATAAACTAATAGAAGATGCCGATGGGACGAGAATCGCTACCTTGAGTGATCATGACCAGGAACGGTATCGAGCGAACATCAATTACTATTCCAATTTTGCTGATCTCCAAACAAATAAATACGTATTTCAGGAAAGATTGAAGGATTCGACCGTGCTCGTTTTGGGTCTCGGCGGAAGCAGTATGCTGACTGCAAGCCTTGCTGGATTAGGTGTCGGCAAGATCATCGGGCTGGACTACGATACGGTAGAACTAAGCAACTTGAACAGACAGTTCCTTTATTCAGAAGATGAAATCGGAACGCTGAAAACAGTAGCAGCCGGAGAACGTCTAAAAAAAATCAATAAGGACATAGAAATTGAAGTACATAACTTAAAAGTGGTAAACGCGAGCTGCATTGATGAACTGGTCAAACAAGCAGATATCATCGTGAATGGAATCGATCAACCTACTATCCTCTCAACGAGATGGGTCAATTTTGCATGCGTGAAGAATCGTAAGCCTTTCCTCCAAGGTGGATTAGGAAACAAAACAATCCTTTGGCAGAAGTTTATCTCTGATGAAGGTGGCTGTTACGACTGTAGTTTGATTGATTCACTTCGAAAAAGCAGCGAATTCGAGCACCAGTTGAAGTCTGTCTATGGGGTTTCTTTTGAGAAGCGGAATACAGCTTATCCACCTAATGTCGCAATTTTGACCGGTCTATTAACAAATGAGATCGCAAAGCATCTGGGAGGATTCGCGGATCGTACTCCCCACTCCTCAACTTATGAATTGGATACGATCACCTATCAGATGACATCCATTACCAATTGGGAAAAACACGATGATTGTCCAACCTGTGGGAGCAGGACTCCTGAAGCAGGAGAGCCAGTAGATTTAGAAACGTTATTGACCATATCAAAAAAGGAAAGAGAAGTCGTTTAACATGATACTTACCCCTGAATCAAAAGTGACTGTCGATCTCTCTGTCCAGAAGGATGGAGATGAATATACAGTTGGTTCCTCCATAACAGGTACGTTCATACGAGTTCCTTATGAGGCCGTAGCAATCATCGAGCTCTTGGATGGTACAAACACCATCGAGGAAATTACAACCCAACTCCAAAAAAGAGAGATCGATGTGGATGTTAGTGAGTTTGTAACTGATCTTAAGGAGATCGGTCTCGTTGCAGAAATTGATGGGGAAGCTTGTGAAGAAGCAGAAAATACTTCGGTTCCATTCAATGAAAACGTGAAGAGATTAGGAATGGTCTTTTATAACCCGATCACAATTCCCCTCTATGTGATCTTATCTTTATCGTGTATCGGTTTGTTTATCTATAAGCCTGCATTGTTACCATCCTATGAAGATATGTTCGTATTTGAATCCATGGGCCTTAGCCTCTTGGTACTTTTTGTTTTATCCTGGGGACTGACTATTCTCCACGAAATCGGTCACTATCTCGCTGCAGTCAGACTCGGGATACCGGTTACTTTCCGATTGAGCTTACGATTATATTGGCTTGTCGTTGAAGCGGATATGACAGGACTTTGGTCCATTCCAAAGAATCAGAGGTACATTCCTTATCTTGGGGGAATGTTCTTTGACGGAATCATGTTGTTCATCGCGTTGATTGTTCAATTATCCAACCCTGCTTTTTATCCACAACTAATGGAACTGACAGCTTTCATCTTAGTTTTCAGGTTCGGATGGCACTGTCTGATTTTCTTACGGACGGATCTTTACTACATTCTTATGAATATGATTAATGTTCCAGGTTTACATGATTATGCGAAACTCTTTTTGAAAGAAAGATTAGGAATCAATCACGGCGAAATCCCATTACGTGAACAACTGAACCAAGTTGAACGAAACTATGTACAAGTCTTTACAGGATTGTATGCTATTGGTGCAAGTATCGCTATCCTTCTGTTCGTCTTTTACTCTGCACCTGGTTTTTACACAGTAGCTACGAATACCTTCCATCAAATCTCTCAGAATGAGTTGAATAGCTTCTATTTTTGGGACGGGCTGCTTATTGTCACCATTTCAATCGTAAATGGGTTGTTATGGCTCAAAGGAGCAAGGACGAAATACAATTTCATGAAAGACAAGCGTTCCGTTCAAGTAGACTGAAAAAACCTTTGGTGCCGTTTCACGGTCTCCAAAGGTTTTTTTTTAGCCTCTTCATATAAGGTACTTCATGAGGGCAGTCGCCATTCCGAAATAGATCAGAACACTGATGATATCATTAATGGTTGTGATGAATGGTCCGGATGCAACCGCAGGATCGATTTTCATCTTATGCATCATCAACGGTATTAAAGCACCAGCAAGTGTCGCGACAATCAATGTAAGGAGTATGGAGACTCCTACCAAAAGACCGAGATGAATCGAACCTTGCCATAAGTATATGATTACGGTAATGACAACTCCGCAGGTTGTTCCTGTAATCAAACCAGTGCCGGCTTCTCTGAGGATGAGACTTTTCAAATCTTGTTTATCTGTTTCTCCTGTTGCAATTCCTCTGACGGCTACTGCCAGTGCTTGAGTCCCGGTATTTCCTGCCATTCCTGCAATCAGCGGAATGAAGATTGCGAGTATAGCGACTTGGTTGATCGTATCTTCAAACTGTCCGATTAAACTTGCGGTTATCATTCCCAAGAATAACAGGATGATCAACCATGGCAGTCTCCGTTTCGCTGCCTGCATCGGATTTCGGTCGACGGTGTCCATATCGGATACTGCGGCAAGTTTGGAATAATCTTCAGATGCTTCTTCATCGATGACATCGACAATATCATCGACTGTAATGATTCCCAATAAATGGTTCTGGAAATCAACAACGGGTAGAGCAAGGAAGTCATAGTCTCTCATCATGCGCGCCGCCTCTTCCTGGTCTTCCCCCACCGAAATGGATACGACTCGATCATTCATGACCTCCGAAACGAAAGTGTTTTCATCAGCTATGATTAAATCCCTCAATGAAATGACTCCGACAAGCTTCTTCATTTCATCGACGACAAACACATAATAAATCGTTTCGGCGTCCGGTGCTTCTTTCCTCAAGATTTGCATCGCTTCCACTACTGTTTGGTGGGCACGAATCGACACAAATTCGGTGGTCATGATACTTCCGGCCGTTTTTTCCTCATAATGAAGCAACTCTTTGATTTCTTGAGCAGCCTCGTCATCCATGATCGTCAAATAACTGGCTAGCTGTTCAGCCTCGAGATCATTCAACACGTCTACAGCATCGTCGGCATACATCTCACCGAGCATTTCAGCCGCATAAAACGGCTGCATCTCGAATAAGTATGCCTTTGTGTCTTCTATGTCAATATTCTCAAATATCTCAGCCATTTCCTCAGGTGAAAGGTATCCATATAAACGGATACGTTGTTCATCACCTAGTTCCCTAAAGAGTCTCGTTTGGTCATATGGATGCATGTCGAGAAAATCGGCACGAAACTGATCAATGTCCTCCCTGTCCAATGCATCAATGACATGTTGAAACTCGTAATCCTCCATTTGTTCCATCTAGATCCCCCTCTCTTCAGGGTACATTGTTACTGATCATTTTAATCAACTATGTAACAGTCTAATCCTAAGAAACAGACTCAACTTTGTCAATTTTCATAGGGATGTTTTCAATTTATTTTCATGAAATGCATAGTTCCTTCAGTAAAAAGATGTTATGATTTTGATTGAACTTCTAAGTAAGGAAGGTAGCACGCATGACAAACCAAGAAAAAGAATCCCCTTTTCAACAAATTGATTATAACCTACTTTTCATCTTATTTCTTTTGATCTGTTCAAGCTGCATAGCGATCTATAGTGCAGTCGGTCTCTACGAACCAAGTTTTGTCATTAAACAATTGGTCTGGTATGCAGTTGGTTTCGTAGCCATTGCATTTGTGATGATCCTGGACTTCGATCAATTCTTGAAGTTGTCCTGGTATATCTATGGCGCTGGTATGTTTCTCTTGCTCGGAATTGCGATTATTCCTTTAGTCGATCCGAACGCAGGTACACCTCAAGCGATTGTTCCTAACATCAACGGAGCTCACAGCTGGTACCGATATGGCGGAGTAGCATTTCAGCCTTCTGAAATCATGAAGGTCGCATTGATCATTACAATCGCCAATTTGATCACTGTCCACAATGAAAAATATAAGAATCGAACCATAAAGGATGATTTCCTTCTCGTAGGAAAGGTCGCCTTAGTCTCGCTTCCTCCTGTCCTCCTTGTCGTCAAACAACCCGACCTCGGGACGACAATGGTGTTCATTGCCATTATCGGAAGCTTATTGTTAGTTTCGGGAATTCGGTGGCGAATCATACTGCTGTTGTCGTTCTTATTGACAGCTGTTATTACGTCATTAGTATTAATCTATTTATATTTCACGGAATTTTTCACTACCTATCTTTTAAAGCCTTATCAGCTTGACCGGTTCTACGGTTGGCTTCAACCGTATGAATTTGATCAAGAGGAAGGTTATCAGCTTGTCCAATCACTGTTAGCGATTGGATCAGGCCAATTATATGGGAAAGGCTTTACAGGAGGAAATGTTACCATCCCAGAACCACAAACCGACTTTATCTTCTCAGTTGTCGGTGAAGAATTCGGGTTCATGGGGACCAGTTTCCTAATTTCATTGTTCTTCCTATTAATTTACCGGATCATCCAGACTGCTTTGGAAAGTAATGATCCGTTCGGAAGTTATTTATGTGCAGGCGTCATCGGCATGATCACCTTCCAGGTTTTCCAAAATATCGGTATGACAATCGGCCTTTTACCGATTACAGGTATTCCATTGCCGTTTCTCAGTTATGGAGGAAGCTCCATCCTAGCCAGCATGATTGCCATCGGACTTGTATTGAATGTCAGGTCGCGAACACGGAATTATATGTTTGATTGAAGAAAGCACCTGCTTCAAGCAGGTGCTTTTTAAGTTTTGGCGGCTCGAATCACTTTTTTCCACCTGAAAATCCATTTTGTAGATAAATATATGTTTTTGTAGGTAATTCTTCATTTTTGTAGATAATCCTGAATTTTCGTAGATAATTTCAATTTTTCGTAGATAAATCTTCATTTTTGGTAGATAAACTGCTGCTTCGTCCTTTTTTAACGGAGTACAAAGCCATTTCGATGCTAAATCGGCCAGTAAAAAGAAAAAAGGGCTTGTGAATCGCTCAAAACAGCTTCAATCGTTCCAAGTTCAGCAGATTTCTAGCATAAAATAAGAGTAATCGAATTTTCCGGTCAGCCTGCAGGTGCTTTTTCCTTCCACTTTTGTTATTTTATAAATAATCTTCATACGGATATCATTACCAAGAGGTGAAATTATGAGATACGATGTCATTGGGGATATACATGGTTGTTACAATGAATTGATTGAGCTGATTGAAAAACTCGGTTACCAAAATCACGATGGAGACTTATCGCATCCTGAAGGAAGGAAGTTGGTGTTCCTTGGTGATTTGACGGATCGTGGTCCTGCTTCCATTAAAGTGATTGAGTTTGTATACCGACTTGTTAAACAAGACACCGCATTGTATTCTCCTGGGAATCACTGTGACAAATTGTATCGCTATTTCCTAGGCCGGAATGTCCAGATCAAACATGGACTTGAGACAACTGTAGAAGAGTTCAATCAATTATCGTCCAAGCAGAAACAAGATGTTTCTAAACGTTTCAAGAAAATGTTTGAAGCTGCTCCTCTTTATTTACAACTTGATGAAAATCGATTAGTCGTCGCCCATGCTGGCATAAGAGAAGACTTGATTGGCCATACCCATAAGAGAGTACGGACCTTCGTCCTTTACGGTGATATTACAGGAGAAAGACATGAGGATGGCATGCCTATTCGACGAGATTGGGCGAAGAAGTACGGCGGTGATCCAATCATCGTCTATGGACATACACCAGTGAAAGAACCACGCCGTGCGGGCAATACGATCAATATTGATACAGGATGTGTGTTCGGGGGCAGCTTAACAGCCTATCGTTATCCTGAAGATACAACCGTCTCCGTTCCATCAAGCATGCCGGTCGTTGAAGAAAAGTTTAGATCTTTCGATGATTGATATAAAAAACGAAAGAGGGTGACCGCTCGGGTCATCCTCTTTCTCTTTGGATCAACTTCTTCATATCATCTGGAATAGGTGCTTCAAGATTTACCTCTTTCTCTTTGAATGGGTGGTAAAATCGCATCGTCCTGCTATGGAGAGCTTGACGATCAATCATGGATCGCTCACCGCCATACAAGTCATCTCCAAGCAAAGGATATCCGATGGAGGCCATATGAACCCGTATTTGATGGGTTCTCCCCGTTTCCAGTTTCAGCTCCACAAGGGAATAGTCCTCATAGCTCTGTTTCAGCTCATAACGTGTAATCGCCTGCTGGCCCCCGTCCGTTACACAACGCTCAATGATACTCCCTTCTTTTCTGCCAATCGGTCGATCGATCATTCCTTTTTCAATGGCGGGTGTACCATGACAAAGGGCAACATACGTACGGTTGAGCTTCCTTGATTGTTGCTGGCGGGAGAGCAAGGAATGCCCGTAACGATGCTTGGCGAAAAGGACGATTCCAGAGGTGTCTCGGTCCAGGCGGTTGATCGTATGGATCGTAGATGGAATTCCATTCTCCTGAAAATAATGAAGAACCCCTTGAGCAAGGGATTCATCGTTTTGAAACCGAGAAGGAATCGTAGGCAGACAAGGCGCCTTATTGACAGCAAGGAAATGTTCATCCTCATATAAAACCTTCAAAGGGATTGAAACAGGTTCCATGGAAAGGCTGATTTCCTCTTTGGGGAATACGACCTTCACAACGTCACCTTCGCATAGTCGACGTTTTACCGTAACACTCTCATCGTTTACGAAGAGTGCGCCTCCCTTATACTTGATGTCTGTCAATGCCTGTCTGGAAATCATTTTCTTCCTGATGAGATAATCTCGCAATAACATGCCCGCCTCAGAAAAATCGACCGACCATGAAAACGCTGTTTGCTTCATATTCCTTCTACTCGTTTCCTTTCATTATTCCTTTACAAAGGATTCCTTGACTCTTTTCCAGAATGGGAACGGTCTGAATCGGGCGAATCGTACCTTCTCCTCAGCTACTCTGCATTGTATTGATTTGACTTTTTCATGCAGGAGAAAGAGATGATCGATTGTAATATGAAAGTCGACATCGTTGACCGGATTTAACAGACACGTATGATGCTGAGGCAGGACGAGCGGCGATCCTACAGTACGGAATACACGGTTATTGATTGATGCCATTTCTGCCAGTTGGATGGACGGTAAGGATGGATGGATGATTGCTCCACCTAGAGCCTTATTATAGGCCGTACTTCCTGAAGGTGTGGAGATACATAAACCATCTCCCCTGAATGTTTCAAACTCCTCACCTTTAATTTCCACATTCATGACAAGTGAGCCCTCCACGCTCTTTACTGTACATTCGTTCATCGCCAAATAGCGGCTCTCTTTGTCATCATTCAGATATCTTACAGTCACTTCCAGTAACGGATACTCGACAATTTGGAAAGGTGTCTTTGCGATATGTATGACAAGCTTTTCTACCTCTTCCGGCGTCCAGTCTGCATAAAAACCGAGATGACCAGTATGCACACCGACAAAAGCCGTTTCATCGACACGCTCAATATAATGGTGGAACGCATGAAGCAAGGTTCCGTCTCCACCGATGGATATGACGATGTCCGGCTCCTTCTCATCCCAAGACAGGTCGAAATCCAACAAATAAGATTTGATCCGTTTTTCAAGCTTTGCGGATGTTTCATCACCTTTTGATATAATCGAAAATTTCATGGCTATCAAATCCTCACTTTACTAGTGTCGATTATGTAAGCTTCCGCTTCTCTTTCTGCTCAAAGATCTTTTGCGCTTCTTGAATTTCACCTTTAATCAGCGACATTTCTTCATCTAGTCGGAATGCAGCCTCTGCTGCACGCTGCAACCGGTTCTCGATGTTCTTCGGAATTGCGCCGGAATACTTATAGTTTAAAGAATGCTCAATGGTCGCCCAGAAATTCATCGCCAATGTACGAATTTGTATTTCAACGAGCAAATGCTTTTCACCTTCACCAATTTGAACTGGATACGAAACAACAACATGGAAAGAACGATACCCACTTGGTTTCTTATTGGTTATATAATCTCTCTTTTCAATGATCTTGAGATCTTTCCGATTACTTAACAGATGGATGACAGCGTAAATATCATCAACGAATTGGCACATGATACGGATACCAGCAATATCCTGGATTTCCGTTTCAATTTCATCCAATGATAAGTTCTTCCGTTTCGTCTTATCCAGTATACTTGCAATCGGCTTCACTCTGCCCGTGACAAATTCAATCGGCGAATGTTTATTTTCAATGAGACATTGTTCCCTTACGCCTTTAAGTTTGATTTTAAGTTCTTCCACTGCTTGTTTATAAGGATTCAATAGAACGTTCCAGTCCATCTTACCACCACCGAAATTTAATATTCGGGAAATCTGAGTGAAGAGAAGATCTAGTCTTTCTCTGGTTGGAAGATCTCCTCCACACTGCTCATCATTTCACTTCCGTAATTAGCATTCCCTGAAATGTTCTGTGTAAGGTAATCCATCTCATCCTTCAAACCTTTTAATGAAATGGTCTGATGGTCCGATAGATTCAAGACAGCTTCTTTCTCTTCCTCCATGACTTTCTTCAGCCCGGTCCAGTGGTCCTTTGGAATGGACACATAGATGAAGCTGTCGTCCGTTTCTAATATATAAATGAATGATAGGGAATCCGAGTCTACAAGAACTTGTCCAGATGGTTCCAATGTTAAGTTCTCAGGTAGATTTTCACTGTTTGTATTGAATTGTATGATGTTGTCCTGTATCTCAGTTGATGTCACTTCTAGTCTTGTAGTCATCATGGTCCTCCTATGTATAAATCTGATTACCAACTATAAGTGTATCATATTTTCCAGCTTGATAATAATTGTAGACCCTTTATGGATATGAGATAATAACACGGAAAAATTGCTAATCGAGGTGCTCATTTTGAATCAAGAAGTTGAAATTGAACTGAAGAACCTATTGACTAAGGAAGAATTCCAAGACCTGATGAATTACTTTTCCATTCCTGAAACATCCTTCACAACTCAAACGAATTATTATTTCGATACAGATGCCGATACACTCAAGAAAAACGGAAGTGCGCTCCGGATCAGGAAAAAACAAAACACGTATACGTTGACGCTGAAACAGCCTCATGGCGAAGATCTAATGGAGTTCAGCGACACGCTGACAGAAGATGAAGCACGTCATATGATTGAAGGAACGAAGACTCCAGAAAGTGAAGTATTAAGACACATCGAAAAGACGTTCGAAATTCAACCATCAAGCCTGCACTGTTCAGGATCTTTAATGACTTCACGTCATGAGCGTCCATATGAATCCGGTCTTCTTGTCTTAGACCATTCAAAATATTTAAGCGTTGAAGATTTTGAAGTGGAGTTCGAGGTTCCAAACCGGAAACAAGGTGAAAAGGAATTTAAAGAATTGCTTCAGAAATTTCAAATCCCTTTGAGAGAAACCCCGAATAAGATTAAACGCTTTTTTGATCATAAAGAATCTCTCTCCTAAATGAAATTCCAACTGTTGTGAACTGACATCATTTGGTATGATGAGGGTACTTAAGAAAGTAGGGATGATCATGAATAGCCAGTGGATACAATCCTTTCTTCACCTTCAATCCATCCGTCGATTCAATAATGGAAGCGGTCCTTCTTTACCGCGCCTTTCCTGGAATCCTTTATTCCAGCAAGAGCTACAATCCTTGCTACAGCCTGTAACGAACCGGAGAATGATCCATTCATCTGCTAAGCCATTTGCACTCGGGCAGCTCCAAAAGCCACAGCAACTGGACAGAATACAGTCAGATACACATGACAAACCTTATTCCAACTACATAAATGAAGCTGCTGAAAGATATAAGCTTGACCCTTCGCTGATCCATGCTGTCATCAAGCAGGAGTCGAATTATAATGCGTTAAGTACGAGCCCTGCTGGTGCCATGGGACTTATGCAGCTTATGCCTAAGACAGCAGAATGGCTGGATGTCAAGAATCCATATGATCCAAAAGACAATATTATGGGCGGCGCTAAGTATCTTCGTGAGATGCTCGATCGTTTCGATGGCAATATCCAGACAGCGCTTGCCGCTTATAATGCTGGACCAGGAAATGTAGAAAAATATAATGGAATACCACCATTCAACGAAACCACCAACTATGTGAAGAAAGTGATGCACAATTATCTAAACGTATAAATTCAGACCTGTAAGGGTGAACGGGAAGACGCTCAAGTCTTCATCATGTTCACTCTTTTTTTATTCCGCATTCGACTGACTCACCTTTCATAAATAAGTCCCTCAATCAGATTGTTTGCCGAATGAAGGACAGCATTGCTAAAATAAGTATGAACTTCTTGGAACAAAATAAGGTAGGTTACAATTTATGGATAATCAACAGACACCATTTGAAAACATTGGTGGATCACATATGATTGAAAAACTGGTAGAAGCTTTTTATAACCGCGTGCAGCACCACCCGGACCTAGCACCGATTTTTCCGGATGACTTAACTGAAACGATGCGTAAACAGAAACAATTTTTGACTCAATTTCTTGGTGGACCTACGCTATACACGGCGGAACATGGGCATCCAATGTTACGTGCAAGACATCTTCCATTTCCAATAACAAAAACACGAGCTGAGGCATGGTTGTCATGTATGAAAGAAGCGATGGAAGAAGTAGATTTGGAAAGCCCCTATAAGGAACAAATAATCAGCCGATTGACGATGACGGCTTATCATATGGTTAACCATCCTGAATAAGAACGAGAGAAAGGAGAATAACCATTGGCACTTGAAAATGGATCGAACACAAAAATGTCATCTGAAACTGAATGTGAAGAGTGCGAACTTCCTCTTTCTCCCAAGAAACGACCGATTGAAATCTATTCATTCGTGGATCCTTTATGTCCAGAATGCTGGGGGCTGGAACCCGTAATAAAAAAACTGCAAATCGAATACGGCACCCATTTTCGCTTGAGACATCTGATGGGCGGACGTATCGATTATTGGAATTCTGTCGTCCAGAAACGAAACGGGATGTGTACAAAGGAAGATGTCGCAAAGAAATGGGAGATTACGGCCAATCGATCAGGTATGTCATGTGATGGTGACGTTTGGTTTGAAGATCCAATTCAGACTCCCTATATCGCATCAATAGCTGTAAAAGCTGCAGAACTACAAGGTAAAACAAGCGGGATGCTTTTCTTACGGAAACTGAGAGAAGTCCTCTTCTTGCAAAAGCAGAACATCACAAAGCTGGACGTCCTCACAAGCTGTGCGGAGGAAGCAGGTTTGGATGTAGAAGAATTCAAGAAAGACCTACATTCTGAAACAGCTGTGAAAGCATTCCAATGCGACGTGAAAACCACTCAAGAAATGGAAGTCAATCAACTTCCGTCCCTCGTTTTTTTCAGTGATACGTCCAATGAAGGAATCAAAATAACAGGGATGTATTCCTATGATGTTTACGTGCATATTCTGGAAGAACTTCTTGGCGAATTACCTGAAAAATGCTCTCCACCTCCATTAGAAGAGTTTTTGAGGAGATATGGATTCGTTGCTACAAAGGAAATTTCTGAGGTCTACAACCTTTCCTATCGCGAAGTGGAAAACGAAATGAAGAAACTGACATTACAACAAATCGTCGAGCGGGTTCCTGTAAAACATGGTACGTTCTGGCGTTATATTCAATCGCCATCCTCTTAAAGGATGGCTTTTTTATATCTTCCGCTACCCATAAGCATGTTTTCAGGAAGCACTCATACGATAGTAAGGAAAGGAGATGGATAATATGCCAGTCACCTATAGAACGTTGATCGGCCTCTTTGCCGTGCTTGTAAGCTTTGTTCTTGTCGTCCTTGGTTTATTAAAAATCTTCCCTTTGTTCATCGCCACCCCTCTACTCTTTCTGTCCATCTTCCATCTATTGGTCCGTTTCAACAATCGGAATAAATTCAAAGGCTTCAAAATATAAAAGGGCTGACGAATGTCAGCCCTTTTGATTTCGTATTATTGTTCTTCAAACAGCAATTTTTCCATTTCATCCAATACTTCCTCAAACACAGATAGTGCGTCTTCGATTGGTTTACTGCTTGTCATATCCACGCCTGCCTTTTTCAAGACTTCGATCGGATAATCCGAGCTTCCTGCCTTCAAGAATTCGAGGTAGCGTTCGACTGCTGGTTCTCCCTCTTCAAGAATTTGTTTAGAAAGGGAAGCGGCAGCACTGAATCCAGTTGCATATTGATAGACATAGTAATTGTAGTAGAAGTGAGGAATTCTTGCCCACTCTAATCCAATTTCTTCATCGATGATGATATCTTCTCCGAAGTATTTTTCATTCAACTCATAATATAGCTTTGTCAATAATTCAGGTGTCAACGCTTCACCTTCAGCCGCACGTTCATGGATCAACTGTTCGAATTCTGCAAACATCGTTTGGCGGAAGACAGTTCCACGGAATCCTTCAAGATGATGATTCAATAAGTATAATTTTTTCTTCTTATCTTCAGTATTTTTCAGCAAGTAATCGTTCAGCAATGCTTCATTACACGTGGAAGCAACCTCTGCGACAAAAATGGAATAGTTCGCATATGGATATGGCTGTGTTTCCCTTGTGTAATAGCTGTGCACGGAGTGACCGATTTCGTGAGTAAGTGTGAACAAATTATTCACGTTATCCTGCCAGTTCATCAAGATGTATGGCATCGTTCCGTACGCTCCAGAAGAATAGGCACCACTTCGCTTACCAACATTCTCTTGTACATCGATCCATCTCTTCTCGTAGCCTTCTCGTACGATATCGACATACCCTTCACCCATCGGTGCAAGACTCTTCAGGACAAGCTCCTTCGCTTCATCATAAGGAATTTCCATCTTAGCATCCTTCACAATCGGGGTATAAAGGTCATACATATGAAGCTCATCAAGCTCCAGAGCTTTCTTACGGAGCCTCACATAACGATGCAACAGATGAAGATTATCGTTCACCGTTTTAACCAGATTATCGTAGACCTGTTCTGGAATATTGTTCGAATCCAACGCTGCCTGTCTCGCAGAATCGTATTTTCTTACTCGTGCATTAAAGTTGTCTTTCTTGACCGTCCCACTCAAGGTACTAGCAAATGTATTCTTGAACTTATCATACGTACCGTACATTGCCTCAAAGGCATTCTTGCGGACTTCTTGATTATCACTTTCTAAGAATCTGATATAACGGCCATGCGTTATTTCGACTTCTTCCCCATTTTCATCCTTGATCGTCGGAAATTTCATATCCGCATTATTCAGCATTCCAAAAGTATTACTGGAGCTGTTTGTAACCTCACTGACTCCTGCAAGAAGTGCTTCCTCCTTTTGGGAAAGGACGTGCGGTCGACTTCGATTGATTTCATCAAGCATATGTTCATAAAGCTTCAATTCTTCTTTTTCTTCAACGAAAGAGCGGATAATACTTTCTTCAAGCGAAAGGATTTCCGGCACAATGAATGAAAGGTGGCTGCTCGTTTCAGTTGCTAAAGATGAAGCACGGTCATTCAACCCTTGATAAAATGAATTTGTCGTGTCTTGATCATAACGCATATGAGCATATGTATAGAGCTTTCCTAAACGCATTGTGATTTCATTCTGTAATTGTAAAGCTTCATACAAAACATCTGCTGATTCTCCAAGCTTTCCTTGATACTGATCAATTTGAGGGATCAACTCTTTTATTTTCTTGAATTCAGCCTCCCATACCTCATCAGTTTCAAAAATAGCTTCAAGATCCCACGTATCCTTAACTGGTATTTCTTCTCTTTTAGGAAGTGATTTTACTGCTTGTTCTGCCATAATGATTACATCCTCCTTCTTTTCCCGATTAACGGTTACAGGTCAATGGTAAAGGTATCCTTCATCAATTACAAAACATACCTACTACATATAAATTCTAGCACCACCTCTATTATCCTTCATCTACACGAAAGAATCATTTGTCTGACCTTATCTTCCACTCCTTCAATCGTGTTTGGAAATCGAATCTCTTTTTTCTTCCGGAATGTTGCCTTCCCAGTTTTC
This sequence comes from Pseudalkalibacillus sp. SCS-8, assembly GCF_040126055.1. Lineage (NCBI taxonomy): Bacteria > Bacillati > Bacillota > Bacilli > Caryophanales > Fictibacillaceae > Pseudalkalibacillus > Pseudalkalibacillus nanhaiensis. Next base: position 1,361,615 of record NZ_CP143541.1, on the reverse strand, counting down.
TTCAGGATCCCAATTTTACTCAACCAGCAAAGGTAATCCATGAGTGCATAGGAGAAATGGCTATCTGGCATATTCAATCCCTTACGGATTTTGATTTTATAGATGGGCATATGAGTTACAAATCCTCTATACACATCTCTGAATTCAAAAGAAGTATCTAACGGAAATGGATGAAGGATTTCAACCAAAAAGACACTCTGCCAAACATACGCTGGTGTCTCGAACCATATCCCATGTTTCAATGGCATTCCAGCTTCTAACGGAAAAAGGCAAGGCGTGATTCCTCTATTCAAGAACATCCGTTTCAAGGATATAACTGAGGCTTGTTTATTAACATGTAAATAAAGTCTGGCATTGGTCAATTTCTGGATCCACAGGTCTACAAACTCGTTTGGAAAACGTAAAGATGGATTTTTTAAAAAGAAGGGAAGTTTGAATCGGTTTAAAGAGAATATTTCATGTAAAGCGAAAAATGTATTCGTTGAAAAGGGGAAAATTCCATATAACATCGTGAACGCTGAAGTGAGAGGACAATAATACAGTAGAAAGGGAGAAGAGTTTGATCGTTCAATCCAACAGAGAGCTTGGACAGACAGCTCATCAAAGCGATAAAGATGATTTGAAACGTTGTTAAGTCTTTTCTTTCCAAGGATCCAATAAGGGAGAATACCTGCTTTCAGGAAGGTGGTGGTTCGTTTGAAGAGGAGATCGGTGGGAATCGTTGCACATTGATATTCAATGGCAATAGGTGGAGATAGATTCGTCACAAACAAATCTGGGCGCTGTTTAAGGTGCGGTAAATACGTTTCCAATTCGACATTTAGAGATTGATTTACCAGCTGCTGGTACAGTTGTTTCTTCCCAAACAAATGATACATGGACTCAGGTTCAAAATCAGCACGACATATACTGCCTTTTTCATGTGAGAAATGCCAAATCCGCTTTTCCCCGAGACGAATCATCATCTTTCTCTTACACACCGGACATCGGAACTGTTCGTTATTCTTCATATCCAGAAGTGTCGATTTTTTCTGAGGAATAGCAAGATTAAGGAGTTCACCATTTTCTCTTAAAGCGGTTAACAAGGAACCACCCCTCTTATGGAATTATTTCATACAGTTGGTATTCGCCAGATAAACAAAAGAACCTTCCAATGTTTGGAAGGTTCTTTTTATATTTTATTACAACAGCGGAGATAACAGCCTCGATGTCGATTCAATCAGTTTGTAATAGAAAGGTCGGTTGGCAAAGGATTCATGGACGAGCTGAGTCGAATCCTCAAGATCCATTAAGTAGTCCTCAACTAGATCCATGGTACTCTCTGTTCGATATAAGAAGGCATTCACCTCAAAATTCAAGTGGAAGCTTCTCATATCCATGTTCGCCGTCCCAATAGAGGCAAGTTCATTGTCCACGATGATGATCTTACTATGCAGGAACCCTTTATTGTATTCATAAATTTGTACACCTGCCTCCAGTAAGCTCGGGAAATAGGACCTGGAGGCATAAAAAGGTAATCGTTTGTCCGGCTTGGCAGGAAACAGGAGACGGACGTCAATCCCACTTAAAGCCGCTACACGGAGCGCATTCAAAATATCTTCATCAGGTATGAAATAAGGCGAAGTGATCCATATCGACTTTTTGGCGGAGATGATCATTGAGAAAAAAAGCTTCTTAATGACGTCCCACTGATGATCAGGTCCCCCTGAAATCATCTGGACCCCGCCACTTATTGCCTTCGTCGGGATTTCCGGAGAAAGGTAATTCGGCTCAAGTAAAGTTTCTCCAGTCATTGAATACCAATCCTGTAAAAAGATCAACTGAAGGCTCCGGACCGCTTCCCCACTTACCATCAGATGAGTGTCACGCCAGAATCCAAATGAAGGATTGAGTCCAAGATACTCATCTCCAATATTCAGACCACCGACAAATCCAAGATTTCCATCAATCACAACGATTTTTCGATGATTACGGTAGTTGATTTTATTATTCAGTAGCGGGAGCTTTACAGGAAGAAATGGAACAGCTTGTACCCCAGCTTTACGTAAGGTGTCAATATACCCTCTCGATAAATTCCAGCTGCCGACAGCATCATATAAAAACCGTACTTCCAGCCCCTCCTCCGCTTTTTCAATGAGGACTTCCTGGATCTCTCGGCCAATCTTATCGTCTCTGACGATATAATACTCCATATGTATGTGTTCCTTAGCATTTCTCAATTCTTTTATAATCCATCGGTACGTTTCTTCACCATTTGTAAGCACTTTGGTTTCCGTATTGAAGGATATCGGACTTTTACCAAGTCTTTGTGCCAATTTGAACAATAATCTCTGGTGATCACCCATCATTTGCAATTGTGCATCATCGATCGGACGATTCTGTTCAAATCTTGAGAATGCTTCTTCATCCGTCAACGCTTTTTGGTCGAACATTTTCTTTTTCCTGTAGTTCCTTCCAAATAGCATATAAAAGAAGAACCCGACAAGCGGAAATGCAGCCAACACGACAAACCACGTCAAGGTTTGTGAAGGGTGTCGGTTTTCAAGGAAGATTACAATGCCTATGAACAAGGCTGAAAAAGTAAAAAAGAGACTTAATGCACCAAGAATCCAGTTTTCCCAATACGGTTTGGTCAGGATGAATACTGTAACGATAAGTATGATGAACAAAAGAACCTGCAACGTTTTCTTAAACATGACGACAATCCCTCAAGTCCTAAAAAATAAAAAATGACCACTGCAACAATGATTGATGTAAAAAACGAAAACGCCGAAATTCAGACGAAAATCGGCGTTCCACTACTTCTCAGGAAAATACCCGTTCAATTGTTCCAGTGCATTTTCAGCTAGAATCACTTTGCCATATTCCTCTATACGGTAAACAGTAAGCTCTGTTTCATCACCATATTCAAGCATTTGACTCAACACATCATCTTGTTCAGATTCACTGAACGTTTCATAAAAGGTTACGTACAGATAATATTTGTTTTCATAATGATACAGACAATCAGTGAAGGAATCAGATTCAATCGTATGACTTAACGCAATTACATCTTCGATATCAGAGAAACGGATCATGAATGATAAATAATCTTCGTCATCATCAGCATTCTCCGAATCGTCATCGGCGTTGAAGTGATGGTCAAGCATTTTCTCGATATTATCATCTACTGGAAGGTCGACTTGCTTATCATCAGAGATCGGAAGTTCCAATTTCGAACCATCCTGTGATAGGGATGCTCTCGTAACGAGAATCTCCAACCCTTTATCCAGCGCTTGGACCTGAATCCATAGCGGCCCTTCTAATGAGAACTGTTCCTGCTGATGCGCTTCATCCATCATTTCCCAGAAGAGTTCTTCTCCTCTTTCACGGTTTTGCCAAATTTCTTCCTTATCGAAACCTCTTGTCTCTATATCGTGATATGTTATAAAAAACTTAATCGTATACTCGTTTACACGTTCTATTTCCATGGTGTTTCTCTCCCTTCGATCCAGATTAATACCTGGAAGAGATGTTGAACCCCTGTAATGTGAAAATTATCTTCCTTATTATAGGTATTCCCGATTTGGGTCTTGCTGAATCGTTTATCTAAAAGTTGGAGTTTCTTGTACTTCTATTCTATGATAAATAGTTGAGGAATGAAATAAAAATGCATGACCATTTTTTGCTTTTGCTCAAAATAGGCCCGTTAACTGTGCATCTTAACCTTGACTGCTTCAAAAAACTATTTTATACTTTCAACGTTCTACTGTTTGTACATACTTTTTTGTGAATTGTACGTGGATTCGCTACGAACGTCAAGTGTTTCTGAGGGAAATCTTGGGTTTGCGAATGTCAGTTGCTTGTATTATTTCATGAACCCTCAGGATATATAGAAAGGGGAATCCTTTTGGAAACAGAATTTATAATCGCATTACTAACCATCATCGCTATTGATATCGTCTTAGGTGGTGACAATGCAGTCGTCATTGCACTTGCAAGTCGAAATCTACCCGAACATCAACGGAATAAGGCGATCTTTTTCGGGACTGGTTTAGCCATCGTCGTAAGGGTCGTACTGACCATTGTCGCAGTTTATCTATTGAAGATTCCTTATTTGTTATTGATTGGTGGTATCCTTCTGGTATATATCGCTTATAATCTTCTCGCCGAAGACGATGGTGCGGCGGATATAAAGAGTGGAACTACGCTCTCTGCAGCAATTAAGACGATCGTTGTTGCTGATCTCGTGATGGGGCTTGATAATGTTCTTGCTATTGCTGGAGCGGCCCATGGAAACATTCTACTCGTCATCATCGGATTATTGGTTTCTGTACCGATCATCATTTGGGGGAGTAAATTGATTCTGCACTTCATGGAAAGGTTTCCGATCATCGTCTATTTTGGAGCCGGGATTCTTGCATATACCGCAGCAAAGATGATTTTAGAAGAACCGATTATCCAAACAGCTATCGGTCACAATATCTTCCTGGAGATCCTCATTACCATCATCATCGTTTCAGGCGTAATTTTATTCGGATGGCTCTCCAATAGAGTAAAAACAAGAACCAACGTCAACTAAAATCAGAAAGTAAAAAAAAGCTTTTGCTGACCGTAATGGAAAGCAAAAGCTTTTTTTGGTGTTGTCTAGTTAACCATCTTTTGTGCTTCAAGCAATTGGAACGTCCGAACTTTTCTAGGTAAGAAGCGGCGGATTTCGTCTTCGTTATAGCCGACCTGTAGACGTTTTTCATCAATCATAATCGGTCGACGAAGCAATCCAGGATTCTCACTCATCAATTCGAAAAGTTCTTGAAGAGGCATTGTTTCAAGGTTGACGTTTAACTCTTGGAAAGTCTTAGAACGCTTAGAAACGATCTCGTCCGTCCCTTCCTCTGTCATACGGAGTATTTCTTTCAATTCGTTGATCGACAGTGGCTCGGAGAAGATGTTACGCTCTTTAAATGGAATTTCGTGCTCTTCCAACCAAGCTCTAGCCTTTCTGCAAGACGTACAACTTGGAGAAGTATATAGTGTAACCATAAGGAAATTCGTCTCCTTTCATGATTTATAACATTTATAGTGAATCTTACTTTAAAAAAATTATTTAATCATATTTTATATTATACTACATCTTGTATATGGATGATAGGGGGTATAGGGATTATTCTTATCATCTTCCTTGGAATTGTCAAGAGAACAATATATACCTGTGATACCCTTATTGTATTTTTTTAAAACCATAAACTCAATATATAAAGAATCCAAAAAAAATTATGCCCTTCAACATTTCGTACATAGATTGTAACCTCTCGAACAACACGGATAGCATACAAACACGTATAATGAAGGTTAGCTACGATGTTTCTTTAAATGGAGTGAGTATGAATGAAAGTCAAAATAATGTTCCTATCCCTTCTGGTCCTACTAACAGCATGTTCAGAAGATCAGATTACAAGTGAAAATACAACGAGTAACGCAATCCCGGTCTCGACTTCAGAAGTAAAAAGAACAACCTTCCAAAACGAAATCGAATTGGTTGGAAAAACAGTGCCTTCCCAACAGGTTCCTATAACAACTACAATCCCTACTGGAGTTAAAAAAATACATGTAGCCAACGGAGACCAAATAAAAGCTGGCACATTGTTATTTTCCTTGGATACTCGAGACCTCGAACAACAATTGTCCCAAGCACAGGCAGCTGTTCGCGCTTTAGAAGATGCTCGTAACCAAATCTATACAGCCAATCGACAGCAAAAGGCAGCTCAAACTCAGGCTGAATCTGTTCTTGATGATACAATCAACGAGCTTGAACGTCTTGACTTACCAGAAGAAGTACAAGACGAAAACAGGTTACAGGGTATCATTACCTCTCTTGAACAGCTTAAAGAGCTCACAGGTTCAGGAGCTTCGCTTACAGCAACGACGCTTCCTCTCATCAACAGTCAGTTGGAACAAGCTCGAAAAAGTGTCAATGAAGTCAAGAAAGCGATACAAGCGACTCAAATCAAATCACCAATCAGCGGGACCATCGACCGTATCCAAGTCAAGAAGGGAATGCCAGCTCTGCCCGGTTCCCCTCTTGCTATCGTATCAAGTGACGAAGAATGGAAAGCTGTCTTTCAATTGAATGAATTTCAAATTCAAGAAATCACCGAGTCGATGGAGATCGTCATGGAATTCGATGACATTCCTGGACAGTTCAAAAGCAAGATTGATGAACTACCAAAGGATCCGAATGAAACAGGCTCCTATACGGTTGCTGTCCCCCTTGACGATATAAAAGAGACGATAAGTGCTGACACTGTCACAACCGGTCGGATCACTATCGGTCGCTCGAAGGATGCATTGACCATTTCCAATGAGGCCCTCCTGTATGAAGAAGATCAAGTCTATGTCTTCCTTGTTAAAGATGGACGTGCAGTAAAAAGAAACATCACCATCATTCAACAAGGAAAAAAGACGAGTCACATAGCAGAAGAAGACTTATCAGCAGGTGACCTCGTTGTGACAGAAGGAAAATACCAACTGACAAATCGTTCGAAAATAAGCATCAAAAAGTGAGTGGATGTAATGAAAATAACAGAACTTTCCGTATTCAGACCAATTGCAATGGGAATGGTCATCCTCTTCATGTTGATCATAGGTGCGGTCAGTGTCAAAAACACACCCGTTGACCTCTTCCCTGACCTGACATTTCCTGTTGCAGCCGTTACGGTTACATATGAAGGCGCAAGTCCAGAAGAAGTGGAAAAATTATTAGCACAGCCAATTGAAAATATCATGGGGACGATACCGAATGTGGAAAGTGTCTCATCTGTATCACGAACCGGTGGAGCCCTAATCATCGTTTCTTATACCTGGGGGACAGATATGGATTTTGCCGCCCTGAAAATGCGTGAGCAGCTGGACGCTGTACGTGAACAACTACCGAATGAAGCACCTCAGCCACGCGTACTCCGCTTTAATCCTAATGATCTGCCTATTGTCAGACTAGGCATCCAAGCCCCTGGAGGAGACCTCGTATCTGCCAAGAAATTGGTGGAAAACGAAATCAAACCAGTATTGGATTCCATTGAAGGGGTTGCATCCGTCACAATTGAGGGTGGTACAGAGAAGGTTGTGAATATCTCTGTCGATCCAGCTGTATTGAAACAATACGGGCTCACCATCGATCAACTTAGACAAGTGCTTGCAGGGGAAAACATCACCTTACCGAGTGGAAAAATAAAGGATGAAGGTCTCGAGTACCCGCTTCGTGTCGTTGGAGAATTTGATTCAATCAGCACATTGAAGCAGCTCCCTATTCCTACAAAAAGTGGGGTCGTCGAGCTTTCGAAGATCGTAGAGATAACTGAGACCACTGCTACTGCAAGCCAGATCAGTTATTTGAATGGCGAGCCTAGTATCGGTATCTCAATTCTGAAACAATCAGGCGAAAACACGGTAACCGTCGCAAATAAAGTTGAAGAAAAACTGAACAACCTTGAATTGTCCGAAGATGTAAAAGTCGAAACCATCTTCAACCAGGCAAAATTCATTAAACAATCCATACGAGCGGTCCTCATCAATATGATTATCGGTAGTTTGCTTGCAGCTGGCGTTCTCTACTTATTCTTAAGGAACTTACGCAGTACATTGATTGTCGGCTTTTCAATACCCATCTCTGTCATGACTGCTTTCATTTTCATGTATTTCTCCGGTCAAACACTTAATGTGTTGACATTAGGAGGATTGGCTTTAGGTGTCGGAATGATTGTAGACAATTCAATTGTTATTCTCGAAAACATCTATCGATTGAGAGAAAAAGGGATTTCCCTTAAAAATGCAGCCATTCAAGGGACTAAGGAGGTAGGTGGTGCCGTCATCGCTTCAACCTTGACGACCGTTGTGGTATTCCTGCCGATCGTCTTTGTTGACGGCCTTGCAGCACAGTTATTTAAACCTCTTGCTTTGAGTGTTACATATGCACTGGTTGCCTCATTGATCACTGCATTGATTATTGTGCCTTTGCTTTCATCCAGCATTATGGCGAAGAAACAAACAAAGCGTACAATCGGAAGCAAATATATCGGATTACAGCGAAGATATGTGTATGTATTGAGGAAGGCCTTACGTTATCCGAAAAGAGTCATCATCAGTACTCTCGTCCTCCTGATGATCTCACTAGGTGCCATCCCCTTTATCGGAACGGAATTTTTGCCTGCTCAGGACCAAAGCTATGTGAGCATACAAGTCGAACTGCCACCTGGCAGCTCCTCAGAGCGGACTTTCAGCACTACAGAAAAAATTGATGAGAAACTTCAGGATATCGAAGCAATCGACCTGTATTATGTAACGGTGGGAGGCTCCAATGACTTCTCAATCCGTGCTGGCACGAACAATAACAAAGCCATGTACAGCATCTTATTGAAACCAATCGGGGAAAGACAAAAGTCTGATGTTCAAGTGGCAGAATTAATCCGTAAGGAGCTTGCGTTCATAAAAGAAGCGGAGGTTGCTGTCCAAGCAAGTGACAATGGCTTTTCCGAGTCTCCTATTTCCTTAGAGATTTCCGGCCCAGACTTAAGAACACTCGAAGCAGTATCGGATGACATTCAAGAGGAAATCAGTAAGGTTGATGGCGTTCGTGAGATTGAGTCGAACTATGAAACCGGAACCCCACAAATTGAGATTGAGCTCGATCGCGCGAAGGCATCAAGTTTCGGACTTACAAGTGCCCAAGTTTCGGTTGCTGTCCAAAACGCAACAACAGGAAAAGTTGCAACAACCTTTAACCGTAGCGGCAATCAAGTTGATGTGCAGCTCAGAGTCGATCCTTCTAAACTTGAGACGGTGAATGAGCTTGAAGAGTTACAGATCGAGTCCCCTTCAGGTGAATTGGTTACGCTTGGTACAATTGCAGAAATTAAACAAGGTGAAGGCCCAAGTCAAATCAACCGGACAGATCGTCTAAGAGAAATACGTGTCACAGCATCAATTTTAGATCGGGACTTAGGTAATGTGGTGAAGGATGTCAAGAATCGTATTAAAGAGCAGGTTTCCTTACCTCCAGGATACAAGGTTTCCTTCGGAGGTCAGAATCAACAGATGAATGATGCGTTCTTTAAATTGAGTGGAGCGCTGGCCCTTGCCATTGTACTTATATACATGGTAATGGCAGGACAATTTGAATCATTCTTTTATCCCTTCATCATCATGTTTTCCATTCCCCTAACGATTATCGGTATATTGTTCGGACTGCTCGTAACCGGACAACCATTCGGGGTAGGCTCACTTGTAGGGATATTGATTCTTACAGGTATTGTCGTAAACAATGCGATCGTCCTAGTAGATTACATCAATCAGTTGAAGAAGAGGACAGGTTCAACCGCAATGGCGGTCGTGAGAGCCGGACAAGCTAGGTTAAGACCTATCTTAATGACAGCCCTGACAACGATCTTAGGGTTGATCCCGCTTATGATCGGTATAGGTGAGGGTACAGAAATTCAACAGCCAATGGCCATCGTCATCGTTTTCGGATTGCTATTCGGTACATTAATCAGTTTAATTTTCATTCCAGTCATCTATCTGCTATTCGATCGCATAAAACAAAAAAGGAAATTGAAAAAGAAATACAAAGAGGATTTGATCGAAGTTTAATGCTTAAATAAAGAGCTCTGTTCGTTTTTAATGGTGATATTCAAAAGCGTCCGCCTGAAGCTGTTCAAAATCAACAACATTCTTTAACAGAGCAAATAAAAAAGGAGTTGACCAGCCACCTATTCTGATAGGTGTTATGGTCAACTCCTTTTTATTGGACTGTACAAGTGTCTTACAATGCCAAAAGCTTCATCAAGCAGTATGTTTCGATTGAGATGCTGGTCCCTTTGTCGGTTTAGGTGTCCAGCCCGGAAGCTTATTTTTTATGAGGTCTTTCAACCAATCACGCTTCTTCTTATTTCGAGTACGGCGCTTCATGTCCATCACCGTCCTTTCATCTGCTCACTCTTCGAATGTTAAGACATCATCTACATCCTGATAAGACTTGCCGTACAACTCTACATCCTTATAAGTATGAATTTTTTCATAGGTTTTCTTCATGCTTTCATAAACCATTTCTTCTGATTCATCTTTCGGTGCCCAATACAGGATTTCCATTTCGTTGATTTCGTTCGTCGCTAGAGAGCGGCGTCGGTAACCGATCGACTTGGCATGCTTGAAACCTTCTCGTTTGTAGAATCGCTGACGCTTCTCGGTGTCCGTATCTTCATAATCTACAGGTTCAACCTCTAAAATGATCGGTTTCCCTTTTTCTTTTAGCTTTTCCAATAACTTTCGACCAATTCCCTGACCTCGGGCAGCTCCTGATACATAAATGTAATCAACGAAAAGAAAATCTTCAAATTCAGCGTACATGAGGACATGATGCTCACCTTCATCCTTATGGTAAACGTCCCCTTTTTCCTTTAACAATAGCTCCATGTGTTTCTTGGATTTCATTTCTTCTACAGGAAAATACTCGTTTAATTTTTCGTACCAGTTCATTGATCTATCCTTTCTTTTTCCATTCTTCCCTTTCATTATAACATAACCTCCGATTCGCTTTGGATTTTGACATATATTTAATTGCAAAATAATGAAAATTCAAACTTCATATTGGAGTAAATTTCGTTTAATGATGGTTTATGAGAGGCTTGTTACCGGGGTTAAATAAGCACTATATTAATTCCCCTCTTTCCACGGAACGAAACTTCTTTTACAATGATAGTATTAGAAAATTGTGGATGTTACATACAAGGAGGAATCGGCTATGGACTTTTTCATTGATATGACACTACTCGGCTTATCGATTATCGGCCTTACAGCACTGATGGGAATCATCACACATGGTACTGCTGCCAAAATCTTCGGAAGAGGTAACGCAAAATTCTTCTTGAATAAAAGCAAAAGCACTCAAACAGGATGGCATAAAGTCGGAAGGGACGGCCGTAATTAAGGATTTATCGTCAGCCACATTAATGGGGGATGAGAATAAAAAAAGAGTGTGAACCTTTACAAGGTATCACACTCTTTCATACTTTCGTTAAGGTGTATAATCCACATTTGGTGTATAGGTATTGCCGGCATCCCACAAAAGGAATTCTTTAATTCCGTTTTCATTCAATGCTCTTATCTGTGCCTCGACTTCAGCCTTCCCATAAACTCTGTAGTTCCCAGCTCCCAGGTATGATGCTGTAAAGTCTTGGATCCAAGGCCGTGACGTAGGCGGTGATTCCAATTCAGCAAGTTTTTTCTTTTCCATCTTCGCATATTCCGTTACAAGACGATACGGCTCCAAATCAGGCTTAGCTATACCAAAATATGAGGTCCAATGACTTGGATAGATCATAGATGAAATGACATCTACGTGACTCGCGATTTTCGTGAAGTTCTGACCGATTCCAGGTGCTTCTGGTAAGGTTGCTGTATATCCGAAAATATCCACTGATACGTCAACATTATAGGGTTCCAACTGTTCTTTTGCATATGCCACGAAATCTGTAACAGCTGTCACACGCTTTTGGACATTCTCCACATCCAATTTAGCGTAATCCCCCATGTTGTAATTTAAAGTCGTATCACGCTTCTCGAACCCTTCAGGGAACCGAACGTAGTCAAACTGGATTTCCCTGAAGCCTAACTTCGCAGCTTCAATAGCAATCGCCAAATTATGCTCCCAAACCTCTTTCATGAATGGATTGACAAATGCCTCGCCACGACGATTTTTCCAAACCGTATTTCCATCCTTAAAGGAGAGCTCAGGCTTCTTCTTAGCGAGGATCGAATCTTTGAACACGACAATACGTGCTATTGGATAGATTTGATGCTTTTCAAGTGTTTCAAGCATTTTCCTCGGATCTTTGATGAATGGCTTACCGAATGGTTGTAAGGAGGATTCCTCATCTGGTATGTAGGTGATATTCCCATGGTCATCCTTAATGTCTATGACCATAGCGTTCAGATCGGTTGTATTGATTAATGAGATGAGTTTTTCAAATCGACTTCCTCCTGCTGAATGCCCCGTTACATAAATGCCTCGAACTGCATCGGGATATTCGAATGACAATCCTGAATCATAAACAAATCGTGGTAAATTTTCAGGGAGTTCTCTTTTCATAAAATGAGATTGAATCCCTTGGTGTAATGAGATCTGATGGTTTTGCTTCTCTTCTGCCATCTCCCATTGTGGGAAAGATAGAAGAAATACTGACATGATGACTTTTAACATCCCCATATTCCGATCCTCCTCTAATGATGTAAATGTATAATTACTATTATAAAAAACCATTCATTTCATGAAAAGTAACTTTCGACACATATTTCATCAAATTTCCATTTCCACATGAGAAACTTGCGATTATTGTAAGAAAATTTCCCTTGACGTGGAAGTCACTTATATGGAAGACAATTTCACTTGAAGTGCACTTAAAAACATGCTATATTTTTGAACAATATACTCAAAAGAGGGAGGAATTCGAATGCATAAACCAACTCTATTGGAATTATTTGAACATCCAAAAGCCCAAAAACATATTCAAAGATCCGGAGTCGTGCATGCTATTGCCTCCAGTTATCATGCTTTCAAGCTTGCAAAGGAATACGATGTCAATCCGTCCCTTGCTTGTAAAGCTGCCCTGCTCCATGATATCGGTCACCATACTTGGTATCGAGAGGATGGCCAATGGGACTTTGAAAGATACAGAGCCAATGATATTCATGCCATCAAAGGGGCTGAGCGAGCTCATAAAATATTGATCGAATTAGGTGAGGACAGAGAGACGGCCAAAGAAATATCCCTTGCTATTTTACTGCATACAGACTCTTATCTCCCAGAAGGAACGTTAAAGTTGAGTCCCCTTCAAAAGGTCGTCAAATTGGCAGATGAAGCGGATGAAGAACCAGATGGAAAACATCATTATCGGATGATGGCGTATGAGAAAGCAGTAAAATTAATTAGGAAATTGGATGAAAAAATCCAACAGGATCAAAGTACGGCCAGATTTCAACAAACGAGTTGATATCTCACAGGGTACAATGTACCGTTTGACCTTCGAGCTGGATTTTGACACAACCCAGTCCATCTGCAACCTGGGTCCCCTCTTCAATTGCCTGATCCATATGGAAACGTACCGTATCTAGGTTTAAATACCGCGCCCTTTTGACAGCAAAACTCATGAATTTCCCTTTCAAACGATCGGAATCAATGCGTTCATCCATATATAAACCATGGACATCCATAGAATGCCGATCTTGTATAACAAGCCAAATGAGCCCTACCTCTTCGTGGTCGTTTGAAAATAAAAAGATTTCATCCTTGTCAGTTACTTGGATTCGGTTACCCTTCATGCTGGATGTTTCAGGAATCTTAATCAAGCCTCTGTCGATAAGGTTACTGACAAACTCGTGGTCCATGTCAGGGTCATACTGATAAAAAATCATTTCCAAAAACCCCCTCCACTCCATTTATACGAGTTTTTATGAAGTATTATACACAAGCTCTGATGATTCCTTCTATAAAAATAAACAATAAAAAAACAGTTCTGTATGCCAGAACTGTTAATACTTAATGAACCCTATGGAATTTTCTCCACCATACGTCCCGATCACGCTACCTAATTTGATATAGCGAATTTTCTTGAACGAATTCAGTGAGAATTGGTCCTTGAATGAATCAATCACCATTTGTCGTGATGGATAACTATGGACGATAAAGAGTTCCTCATGATTTTCTTTCCATTCCTGTACCATTTCAGCCACTTTTCGAATCCCCTTTTTCTTTCCTCGGAAATTCTCTAAGGTTTCAACAGCACCATCTTTCACTTTTATAAGCGGTTTGATGTTCAAGAAGCCAGCAACTCTGCCTTGTATTGCTGAGATCCGTCCGCCTTTCACCAAATTTTCAAGCGTTTCAAGTAAAATGATCCCTGAAACTTGTTTTTTCTTTTCTTCAACGTCATGATAAATCTCTTCAACGGTTTTTCCTTGTTGAATCAACTTATCTGCATAGTCCAATAAACAAATGACACCCGCAGATACTGTACCTGTGTCAATCAAGAAAAGTCTAGATTGTTCTTCTTCAGATAGCATCTCTTTAGCGACGTTGGCACTTTGATATGTTCCACTCAAGCCACTAGCCATACCTAGATAGATAATTGAATAGCCATCATTAAGAATATGTTTGAATGTATCATGAAACTTTTGAGGAGCAGGCTGACTTGTCTTGGGCAATTCCTTGGCGTTCCTCATCTTATCGTAGAATTCCTCATGCGTGATGGTTATTCCATCTAAGTAGGTTTCTTCACCTTTGAAATTGACGTTTAAGGAAACAACATGCACAGGGCACGATGTTTCAATCGTTTCTTCCTGACCCAAATAGTCACTTCCACTATCTAATACTATAGCAATACGCATATCTTTTCCTCATTCCTATCCTACTGCTTTCCTTACTATCTACTATCCTATAGGCTTTTCGAAAAAATTACAATATTCTCTGCAAAATCTTTGTATATAAATAGAACGATCCCAAAATCGAGATCGTTCTATCCATTTCATTAATTTTCTTTTACTTCATCATCATATAGATGACAAGCCACATAGTGACCTTCTCTTGCTTCCTGCCACTTTGGCACCACTTTCGCACAAACATCCATCGCTTGTGGACATCTTGTACGGAAACGGCAGCCACTTGGTGGAGAAACTGGACTCGGAACATCCCCTTCCAGGATGATCCGTTCACGGCTTCGTTCCAGTTCTGGGTCTGGTACAGGAATAGCTGATAGCAATGCCTGCGTATATGGGTGAAGCGGCTCTTCATAGAGCGTGTCACTTTCGGCTAGTTCAACCATATTACCAAGGTACATAACACCGACTCTATCACTGATATGCTTGACCATGGAAAGGTCATGGGCAATGAACAAGTACGTCAATCCGCGCTCACGTTGAAGCTTCTGCATCAGATTGACAACCTGTGCCTGAATAGATACGTCCAGTGCAGAAATAGGTTCATCTGCGATGATGAATTCTGGATCGACAGCTAATGCACGGGCTATACCGATACGCTGACGTTGACCGCCACTGAATTCGTGAGGATAACGGTTCGCGTGTTCTTTGTTCAATCCGACTGTTTCAAGTAGCTCATAAACACGATTGAGGCGGTCCTCTTTCGATTTGGCCAATCCATGGATATCAATGCCCTCTGCAATGATATCTTTTACAGTCATTCTCGGGTTTAAAGATGCATATGGATCCTGGAAAATCATTTGCATCTTACGGTTGAATTGCTTTAATTTCCCTTTGTCCTTCTTGCCGTGCACATCTTCGCCCTCGAAAAGTACGGAGCCATCCGTTGCACCATATAAACGGATAATCGTACGTCCTGTAGTGGATTTACCACATCCGGACTCTCCAACTAGCCCTAATGTTTCTCCTCGGTATATATCGAAAGTAACATCGTCAACAGCCTTAAGCTTTTTGCCTTTACCGACGTCGAAATGTTTCTTCAAGTTCCTAACTTCTACCAGTTTTTCTTTTGCTGCCATTATCTTGCACCTCCAACCGATGCCTCTGCAGGCTTTTCAACTTTAGGTGCTCTCTCATCTAACAACCAGCACGATGCTTTATGAGATCCTGAAACCTCTGTCGCTTCCGGCATGTGATCCACACACACTTTCATTGCATGAGGACAACGAGCCGCAAAAGGACACCCTTTTGGTGGATCACTCAAGTCTGGTGGAGATCCAGGAATAGAGAGCAACTCTTCTGACTCGCTATTGACTTTCGGCATCGATGCGAGCAGACCCCATGTATAAGGGTGTTTGGAGTTGTAGAAAATCTCATCTACATTCCCTGTTTCTACGATTTGTCCACCATACATAACTGCTACACGGTGAGCAACATTCGCAACCACCCCGAGGTCGTGAGTAATCATGATGATTGCACTACCAGTCTTATTTTGAAGATCTCTCATCAAATCTAGAATTTGTGCTTGGATCGTTACATCCAATGCTGTGGTTGGTTCGTCAGCAATCAAAAGCTTAGGATTACAAGCTAGTGCAATCGCAATCATTGCACGCTGACGCATACCTCCACTATATTCATGCGGATATTGATTTACCCGTTGTTCAGGGTTCGGGATTCCAACAAGGCGAAGCATTTCAATCGCACGATCATCTGCTTCTTGTTTCTTCATTCCCTGATGCTTGATGAGGCCTTCTGTTATTTGACGTCCGACCTTCATTGTCGGGTTCAATGATGTCATCGGGTCCTGGAAAATCATCCCGATATCTTTACCACGGATCGCTTCCATTTGAACATCATTCTTCTTAATGATGTCTTCTCCATTGAACATGATGGAACCATCTTTAAATTCACCTGGAGGCATCGGTATCAATTTCATGATTGATTGGGCGGTCACACTTTTTCCGGAGCCTGACTCACCGACAATCGCTAATGTTTCTCCCTTGTTAACGTGGAATGAAACTCCTCTTACTGCTTGAACAGAGCCTCCATACGTTTGGAAAGAAACTTGCAAATTGTTTACATCTAATATTTTTTCCATGTTATTTCACCCCTGTTATTTGCGCAATTTCGGATCCAAGGCATCTCGCAGTCCATCTCCGATAACGTTGAATGCAAACATTGTCAGACAGATGAAAAATGCTGGGAAGAATAATCGCCATGGATAATATGTTAAAGCAGGCAGTCCTTCACTCGCCATCGTACCCCAACTTGCTAGTGGAGCCTGTACACCTAAGCCCAAATAACTTAAGAATGCTTCTGTGAAAATAGCTGTTGGAACAGTCAAAGTCATGGTGATCAATATAGGTCCCATTGTGTTCGGAATCAAGTGCTTGAACATGACTCTTGATAACCCTGCTCCTAGTGTATTGGCAGCAAGAACATATTCTTGTTGCTTCAAACCGAGGACTTGTCCACGAACAATCCTCGCCATATTTATCCAACCTGTAATGGTCATTGCTATGATCATCGTCATCAGTCCGGGTTCTAATACAACCATCAGGAGGATA
This sequence comes from Pseudalkalibacillus sp. SCS-8, assembly GCF_040126055.1. Classification (NCBI taxonomy): domain Bacteria; kingdom Bacillati; phylum Bacillota; class Bacilli; order Caryophanales; family Fictibacillaceae; genus Pseudalkalibacillus; species Pseudalkalibacillus nanhaiensis. The sequence goes on along the minus strand of NZ_CP143541.1, from coordinate 1,344,588 downwards.
ACGACCAATAGATATGGAATACCGATCAAGATGTCAGCGATTCTCATCATGACTTCATCCGTCTTTCCACCGATGTAACCTGTTACGCCACCCCAGATGATTCCAATGAACAAATCAAGAACGGCGGCAGTCAGACCGATGAATAGTGAAATTCTAGCTCCTTGCCAGTTTCGTGTAAAGATATCACGTCCGAGTTCATCTGTACCGAACCAGTGATCAGCTGATGGTGCCATATTCGCGTTCATCAAGTCATTTGTACGGTAATCATAGGGCGTTAAAGAAGGGCCGGCAAGTGCCATGATAGCGAGTAACCCGATCAAAATCATTCCGACCATAGCAAGCCTATTCTTTTTGAACCGACGCCAAGCGTCTTGCCAATAGGAAATACTAGGCCCTGCAATTTTTTCGGAATCTTCGAAGTTCTTTTCAACTTTCTCAAAATAGGAATCTGGTAACTGTTGTTTCTGTTCTTGCACGTTTAGTCCTCCTTTCCAGCTGTCAGCTTGATACGCGGATCAATGAAGCCGTAAATGATATCCACAATAAGGATTGATACGAGTAGCAACACGCTGTAGAACACTGTTACACCCATGATGACTGTGTAATCACGGTTCGTAATACTCGTTACAAAGTGTTGTCCCAGACCCGGAATACCGAAAATCTTTTCAATGATGAAGCTTCCTGTAAGGATCGCTGCAACTAAAGGTCCCATGAAAGATACAACCGGCATCAAAGCATTACGGATCGCATGTTTAACAATGATGACATTCTTTTTAATCCCTTTTGCTTTTGCAGTTTTAATATAATCTGAGCTCAATACCTCAAGCATGCTTGAACGAGTCAAGCGTGCAATAAACGCTAATGGTGTTGAAGCAAGGGCAACTGCCGGAAGTACCGTATACATGAAACCTTCCCAACGCGCAACAGGGAACCAGCCTGCCTTGATTGCTAGGAAATATTGCAGGACGGTCGCTATTATAAAGCTAGGGACAGAGATTCCAAGTACTGCGATGACCATTGCCCCGTAGTCTTGCCACTGATTATGTTTAAGTGCTGCAATAACTCCTAACAATATCCCAATAGCAACTGCAAGGAATATAGATTCCATACCAAGTATAAATGAAATCGGGAAGCCGTCACTGATAATATCATTAACGCTTTGTCCTTTATATTTGAAAGATGGACCGAAGTCCCATTGTGCAATGGCTACGATATAGTCCGTATATTGGACGTACCATGGTTGATCCAGCCCATAATGAGCATTCAAACTCTTTTTAATTGCCGGTGGAATTTCTTTTTCTGCCGTGAATGGTCCACCTGGTGCCGCTTTCATCAAGAAGAAGGTAGCTGTGATGATGACAAGTAGGGAAATGACCATAAAGCCAAGTCTCTTTAATATATAGCGAAACAAATGGATACACCTCCATAAAATGCTAATTAGTTCCATACATTAATTGAGGCATATGGGGAGACCCCATATACCTCAACAATGAATGTATCAACTTCAAATCAATTGTTAAAAATTACTCAATGTGAGCCCATTTGTATTGAACGTCACCAAGTCCTGAGATTACTACATCTTTAACTTTGTCGTTCTTAACATAGACATTAGTATAGAAGTAGATAGGAGATACTGGCATTTCATCCATCAAGATTTGCTCAGCTTGCTTAAGAAGTTCTTCACGCTTTTCAGCATCAGTTTCTTTAGCAGATTTGTTCAACAACTCTTTGTAGTCTTCATTTGTCCAACGAGTGTCGTTATTACCGCCTTTTTCTTTGTATAGTTCTAAGAAGTTAATTGGGTCGTTGAAGTCACCTAACCAACCAAGACGACCGATTTGGTAGTCTCCAGCGTGCAGCTTTTCGATATATACAGCCCACTCAGCGTTTTCAAGTGATACATCAATTCCCAAGTTATTCTTCCACATGTCTTGGATTGCTTGAGCAATCTTAGCATGTGCTTCACTTGTGTTATAAGAAAGTGTGATTTCAGGGAAATCTTCTACACTATCATAACCAAGTTCTTCCATACCTTTTTCTAATAGTTCTTTAGCAGTTTCAACGTCGTTATCTTTGAAGTAGCCTTTTTCGTTTTCAGGGAACATTGTCGGAGGTACAGCGCCCATTGCTGGAACTTGTCCACCTTTAGTAATTTGTTCTACAATTGCTTGACGATTGATCGAATATGCGAATGCCTTACGAATATTCGCATTGTTGAATGGTTCTTTTTCAGTATTGAACTTATACCAGTAAGTTCCAGCGATTGGCTTGATTTGAAGGTCTCCCTCTTTCTTAAGAGTAGGGATCGCTTCTAGAGGGATGTTTCCTGTTGGAGATCCAGCCCAGTCAAGCTCACCGTTCTTATACATGTTCAATTCAGTATTCGGGTCGTTAACCATGATCATTGTAATCTTGTTAAGTTTTACAGCGCCTGCATCCCAGTAGTCTTCGTTCTTTTCAAGGATGATTTTGTCGCTGTGCTCCCAAGTCGTCATCTTGAATGGTCCGTTAGACGTGTAAAGTTCGCCAGCATCTTGGTACCAATCAGGATTTTCTTTCGCGATCTTGCTGTTTACAGGGAAATATGTGTAAAACGCAGTCAACTCTTCAAAATAAGGAGTTGGGTTTTCAAGTGTTACTTCAAGAGTCTTTTCGTCAAGCGCTTTTACGCCGACTTCATCAACAGACACATCGCCATTCTTAGCTTTTTCAGCATTCTTTACATAGAAAAGCTGATAAGCATATTGAGCGTCTGTTTTAGGATCAAGCACCCATTTCCAAGCCCATTCGAAATCTTGAGCTGTTACAGGGTCACCGTTCGTCCATTTCACATCATCACGAAGTGTGAATGTGTAAGTAGTCAAGTCATCAGACTTTTTGATTTCCTTTGCCATTGCAGGCTCAGGCTCACCATCTTGGTTGATACGAGTCAAACCTTCGAATGTTTGCAATAGAACAGCTGATGAAGTTGTATCATTAGCTAGTCCTGGGTTTAAAGAGAACGGTTCAGTATTGATGTTGACGTTCAATTCCTGAGCAACATCTCCACTTCCGCCAGATTTTCCGTCGTCGCCTGCTTTGTCCTTATCGTCTCCGCCGGAACAAGCAGCTAAAACCATGCTCAACACCAAAGTAAGTGTTAAAAGCAATGACCATTTTGACTTTCTCATTCTTAAATGACCTCCCCTAAATATTGGTGATAAATAGGTAAACGCGTTCCGAAAAAATTGTCAGATTTTTAAGGAATTTCGTTCACAACTAGTATTATACAAGTTTTCACACTATTTTGCATGTGATTTTTTAATATTTTTTACAAAATCCCCTTGTTCATTACGGTTTCATGACAAAAAATAGTTCTTTTTACCTATTTTATTTTCAAGTGCTTATGGGGATTCTAGGTAAATTATTAGAATAATATGTATATGAAATCGTTTTAAAGGCTGTCATATTTACTTTTATCTCCCAATGATATGGACGAGTAATCCAATTTTCATGTTTTTCTAGATCATCTCAAGGATTACAGCCTGTTTAACTTTATTGCATTCACCCGTCCATTTAGATATACTAAATAAACAAAAACACAGTTTATTTGCGATGAAGAAGAGTAGTACACGATTCTTCCCTTTAAAGAGAGTCTGTGGTTGGTGAAAACAGATAAGGGTGATAGTGGAATGGACTTCTGAGCAATCAAACCGAACGTGATCCTACAAGTAGGCTTTGACGTCTTGTCCTGACGTTATAATGGACTTCTGTTTGTTCAACACAGACAGATTCAGAGTGATTCTTATCACATCGATAGGAATAATGATGGGTGGCAACGCGGTGCAATCGTCCCAAAAAGACGAATGCAGCGTGTTTTTTTATATATCAAACTTAAGGAGTGGTGAAATTGGCTACCATATTTTCTGGCGTGAAACCGACTGGGTTCCCTACTCTCGGGAATTATCTCGGAGCTTTGAAACATTTTGTTACGTATCAAGAAGAACACGATTGTTATTTCTGTGTTGTTAACCAACACGCAATAACAGTTCCACAGGATAAGCTTGAATTAAGGGCGAATTCCAAGAAGCTTGCTGCCCTCTATCTTGCAATCGGCATCGATCCTGATAAATCCACATTGTTCATCCAATCAGAAGTACCTGCCCATACGAAAATGGCATGGATCATGCAATGTATTTCCTATATGGGTGAACTTGAGAGAATGACCCAATTTAAAGATAAATCGGAAAACCGGGTTGCCGTTTCTGCTGGTTTATTGACTTATCCTCCATTAATGGCAGCCGATATTCTACTTTATGGCACTAATATCGTCCCTGTTGGAGAAGATCAAAAGCAACATCTTGAGTTGACCCGTAATTTAGCTGAAAGGTTCAACAAGCAATACAACGATATCTTCACGATTCCTGAAGTCCATATCCCTAAGGTCGGTGCGCGAATTATGGATCTTGGAAATCCGAACAAGAAGATGAGTAAATCAGATGAAAATGTCAACGGGTATATCTCATTGCTTGATGATGAGAAAACCATCATGAAGAAAGTCAAGCGTGCAACAACTGATTCAGATATGACCGTTAAGTATGACAAAGAAAACAAACCAGGTGTTTCAAATCTTCTTACGATCTATTCCTTATGTTCTGGTAAGACGATTGAAGAACTTGAGCAATTGTATGAAGATAAAGGTTATGGAGAGTTCAAGAATGATGTTGCTGAAGCGATCATCAGTGAACTGAAACCAATCCAAGAACGGTATGAAACATTGTTGAATTCTGAAGATGAATTAGACGAAATCCTTGACAGAGGTGCAGAGAAGGCTAATTTCGTCGCTAACAAAATGCTTGCGAAGGCTGAACGTGCAATGGGCTTAGAACGAAAACGGAAAAAGAAATAACAAAAAATGAGGGCAGCCTATCCTTTAGGTCACCCTCATTTTTTATGAGATATACATGGAAAAATATTACTTTCGAATCATTTAACGATAAATTTACTGTATAATATGTAAATTTATGTATATTTATGGTATATTTTGTTCGTAATATTCTGTTAATAGAAAGGGGGCTATATAATAATGAAGAAACTGAAATTTGGTTTGATGGCTTTAGCAGTTGCGACTGCTTTCACAACAGGGATAGTTGCAGCTGACACAGATGCATCTGCAAACCCTTGTATGGAAAAATGCTACGACTACAGAAAATAATTTTCATCAACAAAAAGGATGATCCAAAAGGATCATCCTTCATTTTCGCTTATTTTTCATTCAATGCTTCGATGACTTTTTCAGCTGTGGATCCGCTTGACATCGGATTTTGACCGGTTACCAGGTTTCCGTCACGCACGGAGAAATCAGTCCATTTTTCACCTCGGACAAATTCTGCTCCTTTTAAGCGTAATGTCGATTCCAGCAAGAACGGCATTTCTTCGACAAGCTGCATTTCTTCTTCTTCCTCATCTGTAAAGGAATTGACTTTCTTTCCTTTTACAAGTGGAGTTCCATCTTCAAGGGTTACATTTACAAGACCAGAAGGGCCATGACAAACCGCTCCGATGACTTTTTCCACTTGAGCAGCCTTCGAAAGGATCGTATGCATCAATGTATTATCCGGGAAGTCGAACATCGTTCCGTGTCCCCCAGGTAAGAATACCGCATCATACTCTTCCTCTGCATCTGCTTCAGAAAGTGGCTGAGTGTTCTTCAGCTTTTCACGGGCTTCATCGAACTCTTCCCTTCTTTCTTCAGGAATACTGTTCGGATCAAGTGGAATATCTCCACCTTTCGGACTCCTTACGTGAATTTCATAACCTTCTTTTTCGAATAAGTTATACGGTACAGCAAATTCCTCGAGCCATAGTCCCGTTTCTTTTTCATCATTTATTTGATCTGCATTGGTGACAATCATAAGTACCTTTTTACTCATTGTTGTTCCCTCCTATAGCAAGTATCAGGTATCAATTTACCCATCTTGTCCATAGTTTAAACTTGTACCCCTTCCGATTTCAACTCACGTGCTTGGTGAAAAATTGTCTTGCTCAATCAATCCAATGGATGATGTCACCTCTCTGTCTAATGGTTTACGTTGGGCAGAAAAAAAAAGGATGCTGGTCAGAACCGCATCCCTTTAGCATTTACATTCAATTGACATGTGTGCCTTTTTCAAGTTCCCAAATCTTCTCAAAGTAAGGTTGTCCTTTTATCAAGCGTTCACATATGGTTTGATGTTTTGGTGTCCATCCTTGGCTTACTTCCATATACAAAGCTCTCCATGCCTCTTCGAAACTCATCCCTTGTATAGCAGAATATTTTTCTGGATACCATTCTGTATACCAATACCGTGCTTCAGCCGTATTCGCACTTGAATACATCTGATCGAGCGCCATGAAAAGAAGCTGTTTCAATTGTCTTTCTCTTCTTGTCAGACCTTTCATACTGTTTGGATCAGGTGAAAGGATGTGATATTCTTTCTGTGATTGGTCTACCGTTTCGAACGAATAGTGTTTCGGATCTAATTCCTCTGCCATTTCATAAACGAGCTGTTCCTGCCTCGGAATCATCCTGCTTTTCCTGATTGGAATCCGGTATCCCATCGTATCGATGATCATACATTTCCGACCGTCTGTCGCAATGAAACAATACTCAATCTGTTCCCTTTGGTTGTTCTTCCGTATATAGCTTTTGTTTTTGACTTCTTCCAACAATTCGTTCGGCAATTCACTCAAGTCATTTTCTATGTAGTCAAGAAGAGCGGAATCCATCTTCATGATTGGCACTTGATCCAATAGTTCAATAAAGTCCTCCTTACGCCATTCATGAAATTCACATACATTGTAACCATTTTCTTCGCCTTCGAACCAGTTTACCCAAACATCTCTCAAGTACAACATGTATACCCCTCACTTTACAGGATTTACTGTTTGTTAGAATCAGTATAGTCAGAGGTAAGAATTTTTATTCGATTGGACAACCAAATTCCGTCGATGTTTGTACTTTTTTGTTATTCGTCAGATTTTCTCCTCAGTGAAGGCAGGTAAATACTCCCCCATATAAGAACAAGTCCGATTAAAAAAATCGTGAATTCTATACGTGTCGAAACAAAAACGAGATAGTTGACAAATCCATGTCCAGTAGTAATTAAATTCAGAAAAGCAATCAAGCTCACTCCACCTGAAACAGCAAAACTGAATCCGATCATCAGTATGAATAGTCGAAATATCAAAGCCCCCATCCCCTATCTGAGTGCTTGTACAACGTTACTTCACTATATGGGTGGAGATATGAAGATATACCATGAAATGGCCAGTAAAGTAAAAAGAGCTGATCTCTGATGATCAGCTCTCTTACCATTACTCTTATTGGTCGTCCTCATTAGTACCTTGTTCATCATCATCCTCGTTTTCCATATCAGCTGTCACTTGTGCCAGCCTGTCCGGATAATTCGTGAACATTCCCGTTACACCCCATTTGAGCAGCTTTTTCATATCTTCTTTCTCGTTTACGGTGTATGGATGAATTTCAAAACCATGCTGTTTTACCTTTTGTACATAGTTCTCGTCAATTTGACTGTGGTTCATGCCGAGTCCAATTGCATAATCTTTGTATGCGGAAAGCTCTGCATCCGATATGGACGCTGGACTTGTATACCAAAGCAATTGAACGAGATGAATGGATGAATCAAGCTCGTGGATTTTCTTAAGACTTGCCGGACTGAATGACTGGATGAGCACCTTATTCGGGTCTGTACCCTCTCCAATCAGTCCATGCTTTTCCAATGTCGCTAGTAGTTTTTCTTCCATGCCAGGATAAACTTCTGGTGACTTCGTTTCAATGTAATAGTTTGCTTCTTTCCCATATTTCGAAAGTACTTCATCTAATGTCGGGACTTTCAGGTTTTCATATTCTTTCTTTGCGAATTCAGGATATTTCTCATTGAACCAAGAGCCAGCATCAAGCTGTTTGATTTCTTCCAACGTATGATCTTTCACCAATCCTTCTCCATTGGTCGTACGGTCCAATGTTTCGTCATGCATAGCGATGAGTTCACCATCTTTTGTCATTTGTAAATCCAATTCAATATAGTCTGCATTCATTTCTTCTCCTAATGAGTAGGATGCCAGTGTATGTTCAGGTGCATACCCGGAAGCACCTCGATGTGCAATATTCAATATGTTCTCCTCGTCTCGTTCGTCCTTCTCACTTTCGGTTTCCGCACTTACATGGGATAACCCTGATGTCATGAATAACATCAAACCTAATGCCAGTATGAAAAATCTTTTCATTTGTCCATCTCCTCCTACGTCGATCATTCAACTAAAAGAATAAAGGAGATTTATTGAGTGGACGTTTTGGTTTATCTACAAATCTTTTCAATATCGTAAATATTCTAAAGGTAGAAAGAGTACGGTCAAAAACCCATCTTTCACAAAAAAAACCGGCTGTCGCTAATTTACGACAGCCGGTTTCATTCGTTTAGGTAATTATTCAGCAAATTTCTTGAACACCAACGCAACGTTATGGCCGCCAAACCCTAGTGAGTTACTCATGACGACATTCACATCTGCACGTCGTGCTTCGTTCGGAACATAATCAAGATCACACTCAGGATCTGGTGTTTCATAATTGATTGTTGGTGGCATGATGTCATTTTGGATCGCTTTGACAGACAACACGGCTTCCAAGGCTCCTGCTGCACCTAGCAAGTGTCCTGTCATCGATTTTGTAGAACTGATACCAAGTCTGCGAGCATGGTCGCCAAAGACCGTTTTAATTGCAGCGGTCTCGTATTTGTCATTGAAATCCGTGCTTGTACCATGCGCATTAAGATAGTCGACATTCTCCGGTTTAAGGCCTGCATCCTTCAAGGCAATGTTCATTGCACGGACACCACCTTCTCCACCCGGAGCTGGTTGCGTAATATGGTGTGCATCTCCTGTTGCACCATATCCGACAATCTCTGCATGGATTTTTGCGCCACGCTTCTGCGCAGATTCAAGGGATTCAATCACGAGGATCCCTGCACCTTCACCCATTACGAAACCATCACGGTTTGCATCAAATGGACGACTCGCTTTTGATGGATCCGGGTTTGTTGACAAGGCTTTGGAAGATGAGAAGCCTGCAAGTGCCATATTTGTAATTGGGGCTTCTGAGCCTCCAGTGACCATAATGTCTGCATCGCCCCGTTGGATCGCCTTGAATGCATCGCCAATGGAATTGGCACCAGATGCACAGGCTGTCACTGTACAAGAATTGATTCCTTTTGCTCCTAGCATAATGGAAACTTGTCCTGAAGCCATATCCGGAATCATCATCGGTACGAAGAATGGACTCACACGTCGTTGACCTTTCTCCATGAACACTTGGAACTGCTGCTCATACGTTTCCATTCCGCCGATCCCTGAACCGATCCATACACCGACACGAGGTGCAATCTCTTCTGTGATCGTCAGGTCTGCATCTTTTACAGCCTGTAAGGAAGCAGCAATTGCAAACTGTGTAAATCGGTCCATTTTACGTACATCTTTACGATCCAAATATTGCTCTGGATCGAAATCTGTTGCTTCTCCTGCCACTTTAGCAGGAAATTGATCTTTATCCCGTCGTGTCAGTTCACCTATACCAGATTTACCATTAATAATATTTTCCCAGGTTGTCTCTGTGTCATTTCCTACTGGAGAGACTGTACCAAGTCCTGTAATCACAACTCGTTTATTGCTCATCGTAACTTCAGCTCCTTACAACTATTTTCCCCAACGTAATGCTACGGCACCCCAGGTCAAACCACCGCCGAACCCGACGAGTACCAACACATCGCCATTTTTTATTTTGCCTTCTTCTACTGCATCGACTAACGCAATCGGGATAGACGAAGAGGATGTATTGCCATATTTTCCGACTGTCGAAGCCATTTTTTCCTTCGGGAGATCCAGCCGCTCACGTGCTGCCTCCATGATTCTGATATTCGCCTGATGTGGAATCAAGAAGTCGACATCCTCTTTTTTCAACCCGGCTTTCTCAACAACCTTCATAGAGGATTCAGGCATTTGTCTCACTGCAAATTTAAATACTTCTCTTCCGTTCATGTACAAGTGATCGCCATTTTGGAAGAGATACTTCGCTCCTGAACCATCTGATCCCATATCAAATGATAAAATCCCTTTATCACTTGCAACGGGAGCAAGGACAGCAGCTCCTGCACCATCACCGAACAGGACAGCCGTATTACGGTCTTCCCAATCTGTAATTTTTGATAGCTTCTCAACACCGATAACAAGGATATTTTTATAGGTTTCTGTTTTAATATACTGTTGTGCTGTTATCATACCATAAATGAACCCAGCACATGCTGCACTCAGGTCCATTGCAACTGCATTTTTTGCTCCAAGTCTTTCTTGAATAAGGCATGCTACAGAAGGAAATCCATAATCTCCTGTTACTGTAGCAACAAGAATAAGGTCGATTTCGCTTGCCTCAAGACCTGCATCTTTTAGTGCTTCATTTGCTGCATTTTCCGCCATGTGGGACGTATTCATATCTTCATTTGCAATTCTTCGTTCTTCTATACCAGTCCTCGTACGAATCCATTCATCAGATGTATCAACCATCTTTTCAAGCTCTTGATTGGTCATCACACGTTCCGGGACATATTTGCCAATTCCGATTATACCTGCATTCATCCAATTACCCCTTTTTGTATGACTTTTAAATCCCCTTAGTATCTTATGTTATGACTTGGTACTAATTTTAATCCATATTGATCTTTTTGTCTAGTTAGCAAGAGAGCCTTTTCAACAGTATGTATCTATAGGCTTTGTAGATATTGAACAGCTAGTCGAAGATCATTAATGCCTTGCTCTGTGGGGTCTTCAGCTGTTGATTTCCCGCTGGAGTCGTCGCCTTACGCAGTCTAATTTCATTAAAATGAACAATAAAAGCTAACATAACTTAGATATAAAAAACCCTCCGTGGCATTATCACGGAGGATTTAAGAATATGTAATGGATTTTACGCTTTACGTATTATTCAGTGTTTTCTTGCGCATCAGATCGGCCTAATTCATACGCATCATTCATCACGTTCATTAACAAATTCATCATTGGCTGAATATCTTCCATTGTGATTTCAATGCCTTTTTGTTCCATGAACTGCTTCGCCTCTGGCAATCGTGACATTGCGATTTGCATGAATTTCATATTTCGTTCCTGGTTCATGTTTTTTCTCCCTCCTTATGGTGCTGGCAGCTTCCCGGTTTTTTTATAATCTTCTATCAAAATGGTCAGCTTTTCTTGTAATTCTAACGGTACTTCATCACTGAATGGAGCGAGAGAAATGACTTCCTCTTGAAAATCGTAATGGATGTTCCCCGATGTAAGCGTACCATCATTGTACTTTTCTGCAATCATGACATAGAGTCGATCCACATGTTGAACGGTGCTTGTGAGGACTGTTTGTTTCCCGAGATCAGCCATGTTTGACACAAAACCGATCGCATATGCCCCTTCTTCCTTCACCCTTTCGATAACAGGTACAGTATAGCCATCCCCTGCAGGATAATAGATATCGACTCCTTTTTCCTTCATCTCATTAAAGATTCTCATAGCCTGATCGACATTACTCCAATCCCGGACAAATGAAATATGAGCTTCAACATCCGGATTGTAAAGATTCGCACCTTCTCTAAATCCAGTTGCTTCGGGTTGCCAAGGAAAGGCTGCAATCATTCCGACTTGTCCCGTTTTTGTCATGGCTCCTGAAATGATTCCTGCAAAATAACCCATAGCATAGGAGTCGAAGTGGACACTTGTTATGCCCTTTCCACTTACTTTTCCGTTAAAACTGACGAAATGGATATCTGGAAACTCCGATTTGATCTCCATGAAAATCGGTGCGTACAATTTACCATGTCCATATATTAGATTGACTTCATTTTCTTGAAATTCTCTGACTGCCTTCAGAACCTGTGCTTTTGATTTCACTTCTTCTCGATAGAATACTTTATTGTCAAATTCTTCCTTCACTTTAAGCAAGCCTTTATAGCCCTTCGTACCCCAGCCTTGGTCATTGATCGTATCCTCAATCAAAAGTCCAACGTTCTCTAATTCTCCGCTCCCCAAAGCCTTTTGGCATCCTGTAAGAGGGAGCAGTAACACCGCAATCAGGAAAGGGATCACTATTTTCATGTATTTTCCTCTCCTTCAACACTGACCAAATTCAAACTATTACTAGTATATACGATTCTTGCTACTTATTAAATAATGTAATAATTGATTCGTCCAGATCATCATTTATGATCTTTAGACAGATTTCGATGAACTCCTCCCTGGTAATAATGACTTCTTTACTATTTTCTCTCTCTTCAGTCGTAAATCCTGCTTTGTCATCTGTATCAATTGCATGACATTTGTCACTGATTGGATGATTACTACCCATTAAACAAGGAAGTCGGACAATGTGGTAAGGGACATTATCTTTTTTTGCGTTTCTTTTCAGAAATGTTTCTTCAGCCAACATCAACGTGCCATATAAGCTTCTTGGTGCTGGTTCAAGATCTTTCTTCCCATAGTCGGTCAAAATCGGACCGAATACATCTGTCGACGAAATGATCACTACTTTGGCTCCACTCTCAGCTGCAAAAGCGACTAAACGCTTCATATTCGAAAGAGATTGTGAAACGGATTTTTTTATTTCGGAGATACGTGGAGACGTCGGAACACTTTGTGCAAGGTGAAAGATGACATCTACCGGGTCCTCTGCTGACCAATCAATTTCAGAGATGGATTGATTGTTAAAATGAAAAAGGGCATTTCTTCCAATCAGATCCAGCCCTTCATGTGTTTCTCTATTTACATGGTCTACACCGTATACATCAATACCTTTATCAATGAATGCATTCGCAAGGATCATACCCACTTCTCCTGCAACACCTGTGATTAAGACTCTTTTCATTATTCAGGACCCTCCAGATTATTCTTATTATTATCTTATTTCAGGATCTCGATTTATGAACTAAAAGTTACGTCTTCTAGAGATGTATGTACTGTCAGTGGTAAATGACATAAGGATTGACGGTAAGATATGCAGGAACTGTCGTCAACCCTTATAAGTCCTTCTCATGTTGTTGAAAGAAGAATTTCACCTTCCGTGCAAAATCCTGTTTATTGCCGGATAATTGCAGCGAAAGTGATATCGGTGCCCCTATTTCATCCCGAAAATGCTCATATGCCCGACTATGGTTCATAAACGAGTAGGGAGATCCATGCATATTGTGCCAGATTTTCACAGGTTTGTTAGACGTATACGATCGGTAACCCCTATGGTTCTGGATGAATTCATCCGCTTCATGCTCGGAAAGTTCATACGCCTGGCAAATCTCACGATGAAAACTCTTATAAAACAGCTTCTGCTCTCGAACAGCCTCTCCATGAACCTTCAGACTTAAGCATGGATTCAGGAAGGCTGCTGATCTCGTTTTCTCGCCATGTCCTTCCAACCACTTCAGAGCGGATAATGCCCCCATTCCTTCAGCAAGGATATGGATCTTCGGATTGATGATTTCTTGCTTTAGTATCGTATGGTACATACGATTCAATAAATCCACACTTCTCTCATTCCCCCAATGCCTCCCATAGAGGTTGGAATAGAAGATGGTATAACCGAACGAACATAAATCATCTAGAAATTTTGAGCGTTCTGGATGTTGCAACCAGGAGCTGGTTTGATCCGTTACATAATGATTGACATCTCCAATCAAAATGATGGCAAACCCATTTGGCCGTTCAGGTATATGAGTTATCACACATTGATCATTCAATTTGAAAAAACGGTGAGAATGTCCACACATTGTTTATCACGCCTTAAACGTTCATTCTTAGTTAATGTATGCGAGAAAATTAAAAGAGAACGTGTCAGACACCCATTTTCCGGTGGATTGTACATCTCGTGGGTTATCCAAGTAATTCGTGAACTTTTTTAGGAAGTTTATTGAAATCGTTTTGATAGAAGGGAAGTTGTGCTACAATATGAAATGGATATATGCTACATATTAAATCTGAGGTGATCGTAATGCGTTATATTTGGACAATCATCTGGGCTCTTCTATTGAGCAACATGGCTTTTTATGTATTGTCTTCTATGCAAGGCGGCGAGTATAGCTTGCTTCTAGCTAGTGTGATCGGACTGATTTTCTCTGTATTTGTCTTCATTCTTGGGGATGCAGGCATTCAAGACGAAACAGCCGAGTAAACAATAAAAAAACGGGGTTGACGATGAAGTCAGCCCCGTTTTTTTATTTATCATTAATGTACTTTACTTAGAAAAGCTTTCGTCCGATCGTTCTGTGGTTCTTCAAACAATTTGGCAGGTACATTCTCTTCAACGATATATCCCTCATCCATGAAAATGACCCGGTCTGCCACTTCTCTTGCAAAACCCATTTCGTGGGTGACGACTACCATCGTCATCCCTTCTCTAGCAAGTCCTTTCATCACTTCAAGCACTTCCCCTACCATCTCTGGATCTAAAGCAGATGTCGGTTCATCGAACAACATGATTTCAGGTTCCATCGCAAGAGATCTTGCAATCGCAACTCTTTGCTTTTGTCCCCCTGATAAGGAAGCTGGATATGCATCAGCTTTTTCACTGAGCCCTACCTTTTCAAGAAGTTCTCTGGCTTTCCTTTCTGCTTTCTTCTTGTCCCACTTCCGAACTTTTATAGGGGACACCATGATGTTTTCAAGAACCGTCTTATGAGGGAATAGATTGAACTGTTGGAAGACCATTCCAACATCTGTTCTCAATTTGTTGATATCTGTCTGCTTATTCGTTATATCGATCCCTTTAATATAGACATGCCCATCTGTAATTGATTCGAGCAAGTTAAGACATCTGAGAAAAGTGGACTTTCCAGAACCGGATGGTCCAATGACACATACTACTTCTTGTTGTTTGATCTCCACATTGATATCTTTCAAAACTTCAAGTGAACCGAATGATTTTTTTAGATTTTCTACTTTTATCATTTTGCATCCTCTCTCCTCTCCAAGTAGTCTAACACACTGCACCAGGAAAGTACCAAGAGGAAGTAGAGGGTGTCACTTTCGGAGCAAGAGTTTTCCTAAGGCTTTCGCTTGTATGTCCATTTCCGATTGTGATTACTCGTTTCTGGAAAAGAATCACCCGCATGTAATTTGATCTCTTTCGGATTATTCACCATGCTGCCTGTTTCTCCGATTTCGACATACACCCCATTATTTGGTGCCTTTTGTCCCGGGTTGAATTGATGGTTTTGTCCCATGAATCATCACTCCTTCATATGTATGGTTGCCTTGTTTCTCTAAAAAAATTACGCTCGGAAATTCAAATCACATAAAAAAGCCACCTGTTTCGGTGACTTTTTCAATATGGGAGATGGGAAATTGCTGTAAGGAAATGCAGAGGCAAAATGATCCGCTGAAAGCCAAGACCTGGATCTGGAAACCCCATGTATTTCCTTTGCTGTCCACCGGGTTGTTTTTTATAAGAAACTTCAACGATTAAGTATAGATTCTGTTTATCAACTTTCTCAACATAGCCTTCATATACTTTCCCATCGAGCATATTGCATTGTACATATTGATGCAGGTGCTTTTTGCACTGTTTCATCATCTGTTGGTTATGCATGTTCAAAGCTTTCATATATTTACCATAAGACACGACGTTCCCCCCTCACATTTTCATGATATTCATCCATTTTGAATATGTGTAAGGAAACACCGAAAATTTATTGCTCACAATATTGTCTCTTTACGCGCATCGAATTTTATTGTTTAATGACTACATGTGAAAAAAACAAACAGAGCTCTAACTGGAGGAACATAGAAATGGATCAATTGTTTACCTTGCTGAAATATGCTTTTTTCGGATTTGTACAAGGCATTACAGAACCAATTCCGATTTCTTCGAGTGGACACCTTGTATTAGCAGAAGAAATCCTTGGCATACATATTAAAGGATTCAGCTTTGAAGTTTTCATGAACTTCGCTTCTCTGCTTGCCATTCTTGTGATCTACCGAGCCGATTTAATCCGTCTCGCTTCCAATGGGTTGAATTATACGAAAACAAGGAATCGTGAGTATCGCTCGGATTTCATGTTTATCATCTATTTGATCATCGGGACCATCCCAGCTGCAGTAATCGGGATTTTGGCAGAGGACTTCATCTCAGAGAATCTAAAGGATATTAAAGTGATTGGTGCCACTTTGATCGTGACAGGAATTGCTCTCTGGTTGATCAGAAATCTTAGAGGCCGTAAGCAGGATCAAGATTTGTCTGTTAAAGACGCTCTAATTGTCGGGCTAGCCCAGGCTGTTGCTTTGATTCCTGGCATCAGCCGTTCAGGAGCAACAATCGTAGCGGCCATGGCAAGAGGGATGAAACAGGAAACAGCACTACGCTATTCATTCCTACTCTATATCCCTGTCAGCGTTGGAACGATGCTACTAAGCTTTGGAGACTTGAAGAACGATCCGATGCTTGATCAACTATTGATTCCTTACCTTGTTGCTTTCTTGATTTCGTTCATCGCTTCCTACATTTCGTTAAAGTGGCTTATGGGGATCATGGAACGCGGAAACCTGAAATATTTCGCTGTCTACTGTTTTATCGTCGGGCCGATGATTCTATTCTTCATGTAATGAAAAATGGTAAAGAACATACGAAAACGCTTGGATCCGTAAAAATCGATCCAAGCGTTTTTTAGCGGATTGTGAGAAATCATCCTCCACTGACTGGTGGGAGCAACGCAATGTCATCGCCCGTTTTTATGATCTGTTCAGGATCATTAACGAATTCCTCATTGACAGCAATCATCACATTGGTCAACTCCAGATTCTCATCGCTTTGTCGAATGTGGGCGACAAGCTCATTAACCGTCATCTCATCTTTATTGATTGTCAGTTCGGTTTTCCCGGCTTTTTCTTGCAAACCAGCAAAAAGTAATACTTTAATCATCCAATTGCTCCTTTCCCGGCTTCCCTTTTGGATACGCCACTGTTTCCAATTGATTTCCGATCCAGGCTTCACCGTCATCCCAATGCTCCTTTTTCCAAATCGGGACGATTTCTTTAATTCGCTCGATGGCATAACGACTCGCCTCAAAAGAGTCTGCACGATGAGGGGTAGCGACCGCGATGACGACTGCTATATCTGTAATTTCAAGACGTCCAATCCGATGGACGATGGATACCTTCGCTTCCTTCCATCTCTGTTGGATCTCCTCACCGATCTGGTACAGCTTTTTTTCAGCCATCGGAACATACGCTTCATATTCCAAATAAAGCGTACGCTTATCTCCTGTCCATTCCCTGACAGTGCCGATGAAAGTGTTGATCGCCCCGGCTTCTGGATGGATAACTCTATTTATAACTTCATTTACCTTTATTTCGTTATTTGTAACCATAAATTGATCAGACATTTGTCTACACTCCATTTTCAATCTTTGCTAGTATGAACTCTACGTAAGATTGTGGGTCTTCCATTTGAAATGTCGGAATCGTTTTTTTTACTTCAAAAGCTTCATCTATACCGTGATGAATGATACCGATTACATTTTGAGAAGAAGACAGCAAATGAATACACTCTTCTTTATTCCGTACAACCAACAGCTTCGGATACCCAGCCCTTTTATACCCTTCGACCAAAATGACATCAAGAGGGAGCTTAAGATAAAGCTCAATCATTTTCTTCAACGGAGAAGGATTGCGATACTGGAACTGGATGTGAATCTCTCCATCACCTTCAACAGCAGTAGCATATGCTCCAGATTGCCGAAATTGAGCAGTATCCGAACGTTCCGGTTCTATGACATCCGGCTTGCCCCCATGTCCATGATGCTTGATGATTCCTGCACGGAAGCCTGCTTCTGAGAGATGATGGACGACATTTTTAATCACAGTCGTTTTCCCACTGTTCTTATAACCTACAATTTGAAGAATTGGGATCATTCGTTCCAAGGATCCTTTTCACTATCTTTATTGAACAGAAGGACTTCCACGTCGTCTCCAGCCTTGTATCCCCGTGTACCACCTGGTAATACAATGAACGCGTCTGCTTCTGCTATCGATGTGACGGAGCTCGATTTATCCAAGCCTGTCGGACTTGCTACAAGTCCATCAGTGGTATACTCTACTTTTCCTCTTACCAAACGGGTGAATGGGTTCGGTTTTGGAAAATCATGCCCTAGAGAAGCGATCGTCTTTGCTAAGAACGGCTTACTATTCATTGAAAGTCGGATGAATGGTCGCACGAGCAATTCACCGCCGACGAAACAAGCTGATGGATTCCCAGATAATCCGAATAAGAGCTTGCCTTTATACTCAGCTACTGTTGTAACACTGCCTGGACGCATCGCGATCTTATTGAATAAGGTTGCAGCTCCTAGTTTTTCATAAATCGCTGGGAGGTAATCATAATCCCCCACGGATACACCACCTGTGGTCACAAGTGCATCTACATCCTGAATGCTTGATTGGACAGCTTCAAAGCATGTTTCAAAATCATCTGCCAACTTTCCGAAATAGACGGGTTCACCGCCCATTCTTCGAATCTGTGCAGCAATCATATATGCATTCGAATTACGGATTTTACCTGGCTGTAATGGCTCGTTTATATCAAGCAATTCCGTACCCGTAGCATAAATGCCAATCCGAGGTTTACGATATACCTTCACGTTTTCGTAGCCGAATGTGGCGAGCAACGCTGTCACTCCGGGTGTAATGACCGTACCTTTCTTCAGCAGTGTCTTCCCTTTCTCTGTATCTTCACCTTGTAAAGCAATATTCTGACCTTCTCCAAATGAACGGCCGACCTCAATGGATGGGCTTGTACCATCTTTCAATTCTTTGACAACCTCGAGCATTGCCACTGCAGTAGCACCTTGAGGGATTGCAGCACCTGTCATGATCCGGATGGCTTGTCCCGCATGTATCGTATTCCGAGCGACTTCCCCTGCTCCAATCTCTTCTATAACCTTAAGAGAGATAGGATTTTTTGAAGAGGCCGTTTTCGTATCTTCTGCTCTCAGTGCAAATCCGTCATAGGGAGAACGATCGAATGGTGGAACTGGATGATCTGCAACGATGTCTTCCGCAAGAACTCTATCCAGTGCCATTTCAATTTGTATGTTTTCAGTTTGGAGCTCAAGGGGATGGGTCAGTACTTTCGTTACCGCTTCTCCAATCGGTATCGGTTTTCTGCGTTCCACTGCCATAATATACACCGCCTTCTGTTAATCCACTTTCATTTTACCAAAGAGTACTCAGCCTTTCATTTTTAAAATGGAACCATACTAAAAAACTGCCCTCTGTAAGGGCAGTCCTAGTGATAAAAGGTTTATTGAATCCCTAGAGCAATCTTTGCATAACGGGACATTTTATCTTTCGTCCATGGTGGGTTCCAAACGATATTCACATCGACGTCTTTCACTTCAGGGAAATCGATGAGAGCATTCCGTACATCGTTTGCAATCGTACCAGCCAGTGGACATCCCATTGCTGTTAAGGTCATCGTCACTTTCGCCATACCTTCTTCATCAAGTTCCACGTCATAGATAAGTCCTAAGTTGACGATGTCAATGCCTAGTTCCGGGTCTTCAACTTCTTCTAGTGCTTCCATCATCTTTTCTTTCATTTCTTCTGTTGCCATAACGAACCCCTTCCAAATCAGTTTCTACTCTTAGTATAACCCATTTGGAGCATGACATAAAATATTCCGCATCAACTTTTCAATTGGCTGGGAAGATTCAATATGGATTGATTCAGGGCTTCTAATTTTGCTTCTATCCGATGCAACAAGTACAACGTTACAATGACAGGAAAACCGAATTCGCTCATGACAGATATCCATTGTTCCATCCCCTTGCTCCTTCCTTGAAATTTGTGATACAAGTTTCAAAAAGGAAGAGCTGCTCGTAAGCCCTTCCTTTCACATCATGAATTAAGACAGTGGAACATCTGTCACATTACGTTCTACAATACGAGCGCCCTTCTTTGCAATCAGGTCACCACCCGATGAAATAAGGACATTGTCTGTCACAATCTTGTCCATTGCCGCATTGAGTGCCAATGTGTCAACAGGCTCTACTGGTTGATCAAGTGAAATACGTACCGTCTTCCCTTCTGTATTTTCAAACAGAAGCTCAATTTGTTTCGCCATCCGTTCTCCTCCTTTCTATTTAATAATTTCCCATTACGCACTTAGATCGAATGAGTTTTCCCGCTCAATCTGATTTACAGGGTATTGCTGGAGTGGAGCCAAAGCCTGGACCATCTCGAACAATTGGTCATGTGTTGCGCTGCTCTTGACATTGTTCATCGTCTTACGTTTGATAACGGGTTTCCCTTCACTATCTAGACCAGCATCAAACGTGATGATTAATCTTGTATCATCTAATATTGCCGTTGCCATATCCTCACCCCCTTTCACTTCATAAATACCTGATTGAAGGAAAAAGTGGGGAGGTAAGTTTTCAACCATTTGTAAAAACCATCTATAAATACAAAAAACCTGCTTTCACTCTTCATCATGGTTATGAAGAGATAAAAGCAGGTTCCATTTTCTTATACGTTTTCACTAACCCATTGGACTGCCTGATGACACGCATCCCTTGTCACTTTATGACCGGCGATTGGGTCTGTCACCATATGGACTTGATCTTCCTTGACATACCCATCATGAAGGAGTTTGTCATAAAAAGCCCGAGTGAGGTTATAGGGTACAACAGAATCCGCTTCCCCGTGCCAGATCCATAAACGTCGATCACCTAAACGTTCGGGGGTTTCAGATAGATCAAACATGTTTAGACCACTTACTTTTTGCTCCAGGTCCGTAAGGGGAACAGGCAATTCCATATCCCCTTTTCGGATTTGCTCCAGCATCATATTGGCGAACCTCACATAACTAGGAGTACCCATCATGGACACTCCGGCTTTGATCCAATCATATTGTGTCAAAGCTCCGAACATCGTTATGCTCCCCATTGAGGTGCCGGCAACACATACGCGCTCAGGGTCAATTTTCTGTTCGCTTATGTAATATTCAACAATGACTTTCAGTTCATTGATCCCTTGCATGACGATATCCCAAAATTGCCACTGCCGTTTTTCCACCGAATGTGGCAATTCCCGTTCTCCATGTAGAGGGGCATCCGGTAACAGGACTCGAAATCCTTTTTGTCCTAACAAATAGGCATAGGAAAGATTTTGTTCCTTCGAGCTTGTATAGCCGTGCAAGAAAATCAATGTCGGAAGTGCTTGTTCAGCTCGATCCGACTTTACGATATTCAGTACTGGGACGTCTTCTACATATTCTGTATGGATTTGTAACATATTTCACCTGCCTGGTATGTATTTCCTTTATTTTATCAAAAAGCGGTGGAATGCAAAAAGAAAAAGGGCACCCGAATCGAGTTTTCGGGTCCCTCCTCTTTCATGAAACTATTGTTGGGTCTTATTGTAATAGTTCACGCTTGTTTGAGCACCTTCGTCAAGCATCTTACTATCCTCAAGGTCCTGGGGTTTTCCTGCTTTATCTAGTGGAACATTGGAGTTGTCGTACTGATTGTTTCGATCTTTGAGTCTTGTCGATAGATCAGCAAACATTTCCTTCATCTTGATTCGGTTCGAACGATCCTTGAGATAATACGTGGCAACACCTGCAAGACTTGCAGCTACACCAGACACAACGGCTTTTTTAGCAGTGTTTTTCATTTAAGGTCAACCTCCTCAAGTAGTATGTTTTCATGTTTACCCTTTCTTCATTCCACTAAACATGGCAAATTAAACCCATGTCAGGATTTACTCTGGTCGATAATCCTTGGGGTGAATCTCTTCCCCGTTCTTACCGGTAAAACGTAGTCCCCAACCCGTATAGGCTGCAATGAACATAACGATAAGCAGTCCCCAGCCTTGGAAAACATAAGGGAATACATCAGTAGGGTCTACGACCGTCAAGAATTCATAATCCTTCGCTGCACCCTTTATCGTTGCCCATGCCAGTAAGACTCCTCCACTCCATGGGAAAATATATCCTAAGGAAGAGGAGACTGTATCTAAGAAGTTTGCTCGTCGATAAGGGTGAATATTGAATTCTTTCCCTAGCTTACGAACAAATGGTGCTGCAGCAATTTCAGCTGCTGTATTAATCGTTATGAAAATGTTTAAAGAAGCAACAATCGCAAAGATAGATAGTTCTGCTCTGCGAACGATCTTCTTGATCAGCTTAAGGAAGAAGTTTCTGATCGCTTCCATCGTGCCTGCAACCTCAAGCAGATGAGCAGCAGATAGGATGAATAGGATCAATATCGCCATATTGAAATAACCACCGATTCCATTCATCAGTGCACCTTCTACAACAGCAGAACCATTCTCTTTATGGATGGATATCACTTTCTCTAGCGGAGTACCTGTAAAGAAGATGACTGCGATCGATGCAACGATCCCCCACGTAAGAGAGGTCAATAAATGATGACCGCTTAAGGCTAAATAAAGGACAAGCACAAATGGCAGCAACAGCCAGAGTCCCTGTGCTGATACCTGCTGTTCCAGTTGCGTGAGGACCGCCTGGTTCTCGGTCTGACCTCCACCACCGAAAATGATGAATAGGATAAGCGATGGAATTGCAGCAGTAATTGAATATTTGAATCGAGATCTCACGACACCAGGTACATCTGCTTCTTGCGTCGTAGCCGATACAATCGTCGTATCCGATACTGGTGCTAAATTGTCTCCGAAAACAGCACCACTTAGAATCGCTGCCAATAGGACGACAGGATCTGCTCCTAAGACTAGTCCAGCTGGATACATCAATATGCCGAATGTAGCGACGGTTCCATATCCTGTTCCGACAGCTGTCGAAAATAGAGCTGCAAGAAGGAACGTCAGACCTACGAAATAACCGCCTTCAAGTCCGGTTTGAAAGCCTAACCAAATCAAACCATCGACGAGTCCTCCTGCAGACAAAAGCTTGGCAAACATTCCAGCCCAGAACCAGGCAATGACTGCAATGACTCCGATCGGTTGCGCCATGCCCGAAAAGAGGGATTGCGCATAGTCCGACCATTTCGATTTACAAAAGAATAGACCAATTAGAATACCAAGTACCATCCCAAGTACAAGACCTTCTTCGGTAACAAGCTCTTGTGTACTCAATGTGATGGCCCAAACAATAAAAAATACGAGAGGAATAGTCGCTGCAAAGACTCCTCCGCGAAACTCAAGGCGTTTAATTTCTTTTCTCCCGATCGCCTCTTTTACTTCGCTTGTGTGATGTTCGTTTCCCATATACTTTCCTCCATTCCATGTGTACAGTTTCATATAATAACACATTATTGTTTTTTTCGACAAAACCTAAGTTCTTCAGTAATGGACAATTTCTGGGTCTATCGGTAAAATTGGTAATACGTGTATGTTAGAGAGAGGAGTTCAATTTATGACTAAACCATACTTAATTGCCATCGATTTGGATGGAACACTATTGAAAGATGATAAAACAATTTCATTACATACTAAAAATGTGTTGAAGAAAGCAATCGCTCATGGCCATCATGTCGTCATATCGACCGGAAGACCGTTCCGAGGCAGTGCACATTATTACAAAGAACTGGAACTGACTACTCCTATTATTAATTTTAACGGCGCTTTTATCCATCATCCGTTGGATTCAACCTGGAAAACCCATCATAATCCACTGGATCTTAATACAGCACATAACATCGTCAATACTTGCCTGGATTTTGAAGTGAAAAATGTCATAGCAGAAGTGCTTGATGATGTGTATCTCCATTATGAGGATGACTTCATCACGAATACGTTCATGATTGAGTCCTCTAGTATGACAATCGGTCATCTACATCAATCGTTGCAGCATGATCCCACCTCCCTGCTCATCCGGCCACACGACCACCATTTGAAAGAATTAAGGGAGTTGCTGAAAAATCAGCATGCTGAGGTCATTGATCATCGTGTCTGGGCTGCACCTTGGAACATTATCGAAATCGTAAGGGCAGGTCTCAATAAAGCAGTCGGTTTAAAGCACGTAGCCGACCATTTTAACGTCCCGCAGGAACGGATCATCGCTTTTGGTGATGAAGATAATGACTTGGAGATGATTGAATATGCTGGACATGGAATTGCAATGGAGAATGCGATTCCAGAATTGAAAAATATAGCCAATGGTGTAACCTTATCGAATGAAGAGGATGGAATCGCATGTTTCCTTGAGGATCTTCTTTCATTGAAGGAAAGTTTATAGTCTGGTCCTTTGCGGGATACTACCGTTAAGGAGGTTTTGGTTATGAGTAAAAAAAGCAAATCAAAACGAACCATACAACAAGGGGCAGAGCGAGTAGCAGGAAACGATGAGAAAGAAATTCAAACTACGATGTCTACCGCTGACCGTGCCGCACAGAAAGAACGATCACAAAACCTTTCTATCGGCGGAGAATGAATGGATTTGAATTGCTCCCATATAAACGGGATTGACCCATACAGGTCAATCCCTTGTTTTTTTAATCTTTGTGTTAGCTTTTATTGTTGATATTTAAAGAAAACAGAAGCGTCCGCCTGAAGCTGTTCAAAATTCAACAACATTCTTTAACAGAGCCTAATCTTTAAACAGCTTTTGCATGTATGCTTTTGATTTCTTCAATGATGAGCTCGGAAAAGACGAAATAAGCCTGCTCATTGAAATGTAATCCATCTTGTATAAGAAGATCCTCATATCGGTCATTGTGTGAAAAATGTTCCCATAAATCAATGAAATAACAGCCTCGTTTTGCAGCAATTTTCCTTGTCACTTCAACATAATGTTCGAGCTCTACATTTGAACGTTTATCTTGAGCCGCTTCTCGGATAGGAGGTGGACTGATTAATATTGTCTTTTGAGGTGATATGCGATCGATCATGATTTCTAAATTCCGTTCAAATTCCATAATTTCAATCCGCCTATGCTCACTCGCATCATTCGATCCGAAAAGAATCGTAACAAGATCAGGTGCATGTCGAAGGACATCGTCTTGTAAACGTGCTAAAGCAGCTCTCGTTGTTTCTCCCGGAACTCCGGAATTGACGATGGTCCACTCCGAGAAATGATGTCTAAGTCGGGGAGTAAGACGTTCTGATCCATCAATGCTTTCTTCCATTGCTGTCAAGCTGTCTCCGAAACAAACCAAAGTAGGCATTTACACAACCTCCTATGCGTAATGAAAATCAGAATTCAATTCTAAAAATTTATAACGCTCAAATAAGGTGTGGACTTCAGATGAATGCGAATATTTGACAGGCTCATTAAAGATAGGACCATCAAATACAAAGGTATGGAATTCACCATTCTCACCTGCAGGATCGATCTGATCCCTTACTCTTTCCAGGAATGCGTTATCATAAAAATGACCAAGTAAACCTTGTGATAAACGTGCTTGATCAACCCCACAAATGACTGCTCTATATCCATCCTCAATAAACTTTGATGCTACCTCAGACGAATCCATTTGCCACAATGGAAATACAGGGGTCAAATGGGCATCAGACGTTATTCTTTCCTTGTACGCACGGAGCTCGTCCAAGTATAGATCTCCATGGATGACCGCTTCAACGCCGTTCTTTTTCAAGTTCTTCAATGTGGACAATACAGATTCCTGATAGACTTCGTTCGTAGGTGTCGGGGGTAATGGGACCGTGATTAGAGCGATTTTCAATGCACTGGCCTGTGATTTGATCAAATCGATGTGAATGCCATGGAACGGTACACGTTCCGTCTGGCGATTATATGTTGTAAGCAGATAGTCAACGTCGTATTCAACCGACCGATGCATAACGTCGAGTGCTAACAAGCTATCTTTTCCTCCACTCCAAAAAAGGACAGAAGACTTTGCCATATGTAACTCCTTTACGTCGAATCTTTTTATAGTATTCGTTCAAATCCGGGACTTTTCGTACATCACAGAATGGCCTCTCCTATTTAGACGATCGAACCAGGTGAAAAGTTCCAATTTTTCCTTGTAAAAAATAAAAAAATTGTAAAATCACATCTTACTTTGCAGGAAAACGATTGATAAACTGGAAATAGGAAAGTGGGTTATAGGAGGGTATCACCATGAACGTTTATGAACTTGAAAAAGATACACCTGATTCGCTCAAGAAACAGGTGGCTGAATTACTTACAAGACAGCGTATCAGCAATGAGAATTTCGGCACATTCGATCAGATCATGACTGGAATCCACCTTGCACTGGAAAGCAAAGAGACCGCCTATATCGTCGTTGCTGAAATCGATGATGAGATTGTCGGAGCTGCTTTCTTCAATATCGGGGTCAGCCTTGCCCGTGGAGGCCATTATATGTGGCTGAATGAACTGTATGTGCATGAAGAGTTCAGGAACAAAGGAATTGCGAAGAAACTTCTGCTCCACGTCGTCTATTGGGCAGAAAGGTCAGGCATCAAATCCATTGAACTTGAAACGGGAATCAACAATGTTGTCACGAAGCACCTTTACAACTCACTAGGTTTTTATGAAGTCGTATCCAAAAGGTACGGATTTTCGTTTTGACTGACGTCTTAGGGCCAAGTTTGCTACAATTGAAAGAAAGAATGAAAGGAGTTTTGTCATTATGGCAGTAGAATTCTCAATTGACCCAACACCAAATCCAAATGCTTTGAAATTTTCAGCCAATCAACCATTGTTTGAGGGAAGGCTTTCCTATCGTCAAGGGGATAACCCGGATGATGCAGTCGCTTCCGCACTCCTTAAAATCGATGGTGTCGAATCCATATTCGGTTTCCAAGATTTCATCACCATCAACAAAACGATGGACGGAGACTGGGACACGATTGTGCCTCAAGTACAAGAAGTATTCCAAAACGCCTATTAATTCTAGATCATCAAAAAAAGCTGATTCCACGTTGATTGTGAATCAGCTTTTTTAGTACTTTGACTTGGTTAAAATACCATGACCTTGTGATTTTCTAATCCTGTCTAAAGAACCCGAAAATTCCGGTCGTGTTGACAATGTTGGTGAACGCATGTGGGTCCACCTCTTTAATGGTGTGCTCCAAATCATAGAGCTCATATCGAGTCACCACTATGATGAGCAGGTCTTTTTCCTCATCCGTGAAGCCTCCCTTGGCAGGAATTTTCGTGATTCCACGTACCAATTTTTCATGGATGGCCTTTTGCAGCTCGTCGCCCTTCTTCGTAATAATCATAACAGTCAACTTTTCATGACGAGTGTGGATGACATCAATTACACGGGAGGTGACGTATAAGGTGACAAGTGTATAAAGCGACTTCTCCCAACCATATAATAACCCAGCAGTCAATATAATGAAGGCGTTCAAGGTAAAGAAATAAATCCCGATTGGACGGTCCTTTAATCTTGATAATACCATTGCGACAATATCCATTCCTCCAGTAGAAGCCCCCCACTTAAGGGTGAAACCGATACCGATTGCAGCAATCACTCCACCGAATACTGCATTCAGAAGAATGTCTTCTGAAATGACTTTGATCGGAATGACTTCGAGGAAGAAAGTTGTCGCAGCAACACTGAAAAAGCTGTATACCGTAAACGATTTTCCTACTTTCACCCAACCGAGGATCGCCACTGGCACATTAAGTATGAATAGTAAAATACCGGTCGAAGCTGGAATCGGTGTCTCCTTTAAAACACTAGCCAGCAATTGGGCGATTCCTGTAAATCCACTTGCATATACATTTGCCGGGATCAAGAAATAGTTCAATGAAACGGCTCCGAGTACCGCTCCAAGCAGGATGATCGTTATTTTCTTCAATTCTGAAATGATCGCCATACGAATCCCTACCTTCTTCTCCTAATAGAACGTTCTATTTTTAACAAATCTTCTTTCTATTTGTCAATGGTTATTTGTCACCTTTTAAACAATACGTTGCTTTTTACAGATGACAAGGCTACACTTATAGAAAAGTTATGAATTTGTAATCATTTTTGCGAGGTGTGACTATGTCAATTCAATTAATTGTGGATACTGGATCCGACTTGCCTCAACATGTCATTGACGAAAACAATATTGAGGTACTTCCTTTAGTTGTTCATGTGAACGATGAAGAATATTATGATAAGGAAACCATCCAACCATCCACACTGTATTCCATGATGAAGGACGGTGCTGTTCCGAAGACATCCCAAGTACCTCCTGAACGAATGAAAAGTTTATTCGAAGAGCTTGCAAGTAAAAATCAACCGGCTATCTATCTAACCCTCTCTTCTGAATTATCAGGTACATACCAAACTGCATGTCTCGTAAGGGATCAATTAGTGGAAGAAGGCGTCGATCTTGACCTTACGATCGTCGATTCCAGGAGTGCTTCTCTCGGTTATGGGCTTATCGCCTACTATGTCTCTCAGAAAATAAGGGACGAGAAAACCGATACAGAGCAGGTCGTCACTTACACCAATACCCTTATCGACAAAATCAAACACATTTTTACAGTGGATGATCTCGAGTATCTCGTTCGTGGAGGACGCGTCTCTAAAGCAGCCGGCTTTGTAGGCGGGTTATTGAAGATCAAACCGGTGCTTCATATGGAAGATGGAAAGCTTTTTCCTCTGGAGAAAGT
This sequence comes from Pseudalkalibacillus sp. SCS-8, assembly GCF_040126055.1. NCBI lineage: Bacteria > Bacillati > Bacillota > Bacilli > Caryophanales > Fictibacillaceae > Pseudalkalibacillus > Pseudalkalibacillus nanhaiensis. The sequence continues at coordinate 1,315,976 of NZ_CP143541.1, read as the reverse complement.
AAGAGGCAGCAAAAAGGTGCTTTCTCGACTGATGGAACTGATTGACGAGCGTGGCAGCCAATTTGAAAACCAGACGATTACAATTTCTCATGCTGATGACCTCACGCGAGCAAACGAGTTAAAAGCCATGATTGAAGACCAGTTGAATGTGAAGAACGTGATGGTGAATACCATCGGTTGTGCCATTGGTGCTCACACGGGACCAGGAACATTGGCTGTATACTTTTTGAATGGAGATCCTGATACGGAATAAATCCTTCCACTAACGTCAAGATTAAGCAACAAGGAGGGATTTCCATGTCCAATACGAAAGACAACGATAAGAAAAAGCGGGATAATCAAGCCCGTCAGGAAATAAAAAATGAAATGCAGGATGCCAATATCAAAAAAGGTACAAGGCAATATTCCAAGAAAACGGACCATCTATAAGCTTTTATACAAAAGGATTGAGGGGGACCTTCGAGGTCTCCCTCTTGCTTTTTCATATCTTGTTCATTGTTTTTCCTTTTATCCTCAATTTCATCAATGCACTTTTCCTCCAGGAACGGACTGTCTCATAAGAAACCCCTTCTCGTTCAGCAAGATCCTTTTGTCTCCCCTGTTCGATCATAACGTATCTCACATATAACAGCTCTCGCTTGGTAAGACCCTTCAAATATTCCTCGACAATCAATTCATCCAAGTAAGGGACCACATACATCGTCTGCATATTTGTTGTATGGTCAGATACTTCAACCCTTTTCCGCATATAAGTCCGGACTTCATGGAGCAATCTACCCTTGATATAGGACTGGACATAAGCTGGGAACGATCCTTTTCCCAAAGTATAACGCTCACATGCCTCCCACAAGGCAATACGACCAATCTGGAAAAGTTCGTCGTATGTTCCTGCGTAGGCATAACGTTTGATCAATTTCTTAATGAGTGGCTCATAGCTTTCAAGCAATCCTTCATAACGATTCATTGAACGACATCCTACCGAAAAGCATGCTTCCCTTTAATTCCGCGGTGTTATGATCGTATTGCTTTTTGAATGGAATTTCACGGGGATAAGAGTCAGATTCCATCAGGATTGCTATGCAGAAAATGTGTACTTCCTGCCTGAATATGGAGGGAATGGGGGTAAACAAGAGGATGGTGTTGAGAAATTATTCTAAGTTAATTTTAATTAGATAGTTGAGGATTCAGCTTCATAAAAAAATGACCCGTTCCGGCTTTGAGAGTTTAAAGCCGAACGGGTCACTTTTATTTTCAAGTAAGTATTTCACCATTAGCATGGGCAATAATAAGAGCGTTTTGAAAAGGCATTCTGAAGCTGACGGTACGCAGGTTCTGGATCATCGTTCGACTCCACAGCCATCGTGATCAAGCTGCTTTCATCGGTTCGATGCTGCAGGATTTCCATCCATTCCTCTTTTGAGAGGATATCTCCATCAAATAATCCTTCTTTTTGTTCCTTTAACTTTTTGTAATCGTTCATATAAACCCATTTTACACCGACCTTTGGGTTCAAGCTCGTGTATGGCTCTTCATTTACTGCACAATAAAGGAGATGGGGAAGATTGACACCGCAGTGGATGGGAAGTCCGATCCACTTCCATGGCCTTGTGTTGATATCGAGCAATTTATATTCGCCGTCTTTTTGATCATATAAGAATTCACATTCAGCGATTCCTTCGTAAGAAAAGGCTTTTAAGACAGAAACGGCACGTTCTGTAAGTTCAGGAGCTTCTATGGATTCTACAAGGCAGGTCGTCCCTGAGCGAGGCGGATAGATTTCCAGCCTTTGCCCGGCCAGTGCCCCTCTTAAATTCTGTTCTCCGTCCATATAAACGACAATCGTGACATATCCGTCCCGGTTTACATCCACGAACTCCTGAGCAATTAGATCGAGTCCTGCATCTTTGGCCTTTGCTGTCATTTCTTCATATTCTTTCAGATTGTTCGCAATGAAAAGCCCTTCCTGAAACGTATCATAGAAAGCTCGTTTGTTGATTGGCTTTAGTACCATCGGGAATGAAAGATCTACTGGAAGCTGTTTATGGTTCGATTCTGTGACTCTCTCATATGCTGGTACGGGAACGCCCAGCTCATTGGCTCTTTTGTACAATGACGATTTATCCAGGATTTCATTGATTGTCTCATAGGAAGAAAACGGCCAAATATAATACTCGGAAAGCTGGTCCGCATATTTCGCCATAGCTAATGCCCACTCATCCATCGATGGAAGGAGAATACATTTTTCCTTGAAGGCAGGACCGATGTCCAATAAATATTGTATGAAGGCTTTCTCAGCAACGACAGGATTTGGACAAACACCACGATGCAGGACATACTTAGAGGAAAATGCCAATCCTCGGTCTTCGCGATCCAACGCAATGATAGGTACACCTTTCCTCCCCAATCCTCTCGCAACAGCTAGTCCGGTTATATGGGAATTGCAGATCAAGACAGGTCTCCTTTTATGGATGTCCGCGTCTTGTACAATCGCTTCTTTCAGCTCACTTGCATTGTAATGAATCGTTGTTGTCATGATGTTCCCCTTTCTTAGATGGCTTTGGAAATGTGATTGAGAAAGATGTTTCATTATCCGTAGACAATACCTGTATCGTACCTTTGTGCTTCTCGACGATTTGTTTGCATACGGATAAACCTAAGCCGGTTCCTAATTGTTTGGTTGAGATAAATGGTTCGAAAATGTCCTCTAATAAATGTTCAGGAATCATCGGCCCATTATTAGAAATATTCAAGTGGATCAGGTCACCCTCTTGGTGTGCTCTAACCTTCACCATACGGTCTACCTCAATTTCGGTCAGTTCCTCGACAGCATTATTCAGGATGTTGAGTAGTACTTGTTTGATCTGTTCTTCTACCCCATACATCTCTAATCCTGATTCAATTTCATGGTTGACATTTATGTTTTCATCCAGAAACCTTGGATAAAGGAATTCGAGCATCCCTTTTACGACCTGATCAAGAGAAAAGTATTCGGATTGGTCGTCCAGCCCTTTCATTTTTGATAAGTATAGAAATTGAGTGATCTTTTTTTCAAGACTCTCAAGCTCTTGCTGGATAATTGTAAAATAGGTAGCCGTTTCAGGGGTAGCTTCCTTTTCAATCATTTGAATGAAACCTTTTATCGATGTCAGAGGATTTCGGAATTCATGTGCAAAACTGGCAGCTACTTGACCGAGGATGGATAACCGATCACTATGCATTTCTTGAATGAAGCGGGTCTTATTATTAATGATCGAGTCTTTTACCCTCGTATACTCCGTTATGGAATGATACATATAGAGATCGAAGAAGTCGTTAACGACAAGCAAGTACTTCATCTGGCTGGCTTCAGATATATCAATACGACTGAAAACCCGATAAATAATGGAACGACCGAGATTGATATTCGATATGAACTCCCCGATGCCCACTTCAGCCTCTACTCGTTCCCGGGCAATTTTCTTTGTCAATTGCTCGATCAATTGCGTGTTCGGATCGTTTATGTAAGCTACGATCAGGCGGATCGTATGCCCGCCATTGATCGTAATCTCATCACGATAAGGATCATCGTCTGATATGGATGCACTATTCAACCATTCAGTCAAGATTGTCTCGTGATAAGTATGGAACAACTCGATCAGTTGGTTCGCATCATCTCTCGTTAATTCATGCCTCTTTTTCATTGTTTTTTCTCCCTCATCCCACTATTACTGCCATTATAACAGACTTAAGAAAAAATGAGGCTTAACTCGAGAGTTTAAAAATGCTCATCAAACTGTTGCAGTTTCTCCAGCATAGACCCGCTTGCCTTTTACCCATACTTGTTCAACACGAATGTTGTGCAGGTCTTTTTCGTCTGCTAATTTCGGGTGCTTTGAAAGGAGCAAGAAATCAGCGTTATACCCTTCCTCTAGCCGTCCTTTTATTTTTTCCGTATATTCCAATAAACGTGGAGTGTACGTAAAAGCTTCAAAGGATTGATCGACGGTCAGCTTTTCTGATGGTACCCATCCTCCTTCAGGTTCATGATTCAAATCCGTCCGATTGACAGCAGCAAAGACGGAAACGAATGGATTCAAGTCACCTATTGGCGCATCAGAGCTTAACGTATATGGGATGTTGTTCTTTTCCAATGACCCGAATGCATCACAGAATGGTGCTAGATCCTCACCTACCCATTTGGCCTTTTGGTCATACTCATCCATCAAGAATGATGGCTGCACTTCAAGATATGGTTTAAGGTCACGCAAACGATCGAGAAGATCCGGCCCTAACGTTTGTGCATGGATAATACGATGTTTAAGTTTATCGACATCAACCTCAGGCTGTTCAAGAGCCTCGATAGCTTGCTCCGTCGCCCTGTCACCTAATGCATGCATGGCAACTTGCATGCCATTTTCAGATGCCAGTCGAACAATGGCATTGAGGTCATCTTGAGAGTAGACAAGATCCCCTGCCGTGTCAGGGTTGTCTTTATAAGGCATCCGCATCGCCGCAGTGTGTAGCCTTTGTGTCCCATCAAGGAAAATCTTGATCGCTCCGACCTTCACCTTCTCACTTCCCTCACCTGTCCGAAGGTCGAATTCATCTAGGAAATGTTCCAAGTCCTCTTTTTGGAAAATGTAGTAATGTAGATAAACATCGACAGGGAGCTTCCCTTCATCCTCAAGCTCTTGGTAGCTTTCCATCAAGATTTTATAATCTTTGATGAAGTTCAGGTCATCTGTATGGACTGAGGTGATCCCATTTCTCAACAAATATGGGACAGCTGCCTCGATTGCATCCTTCGCTTCATCCTTCGGTCTAGCACGGAAATGTCGTTTGATGTAATGGACGGCTGTGTCTTTGAATCTTCCGTTCCATTCACCGTTTTCATCCTTTTCAACGAAATCCTCCGGCACCTTTTCAAGAAACTCCTCTTCCTCTTTCACCTTATCTAGAACCGTTTGATTGACGACACATTCATGTCCATCCCGATGCATGAAGAACATCGGTTTTTCCAGATGGATTTCATCCAAATCCTTTGCCGTCAAAGGATGATCCAGATCGGTGAAATCGTCATCCTCTAAACCTCGGCCGATGATCCAATCGTGTTCTTCCATGTATGGGTAATATTCGCGCACTTCTTTCTTCAAATCTTCCCAGGAAGTAACGCCTCTTAAATCCAGTTCAGTCTTCATCAGACCATATCGGAGGAGATGCAAGTGGGAATCTGTGATACTTATCATGATTGTACGTTGATCCGCATCATAAACGTGCTCCCCTTGTTCCGCAGAACGACCTTCCCTTATCTCTGATATTTTTCCATCTTCGATGAGGATATGATGAATTTGCTCGGGGTCATCTTTCCTGTTTGGTCGATATAGTCGAACGTTATCAATAATCAAAGCCATTCCTCCTTTTCTTTTCTACGTATAACCTTCCCAATCAAATAGGTCTTTCAAACCATTTGATTGCCGAATCACATAATGATTAGATTTCATGAAAACGGTAATAGTATAAGGAACATTAAACACTGACTAATTGAATGAATAGGAAAGGGGAAATACTCGATATGCTTCAACAATTCCTTTATTCACCTCATCAAGAAAAACCAACCGGACAACCTCCTCAACATCAGGATCATCAGCCCGGTACAGAATCTGAAATGGTGCCTACTCCTCAAACCGAAGATACCTATTATAAGGGTAGTGGGAAGCTCAAAGGCAAGAAAGCGATCATTACTGGTGGAGACAGCGGCATCGGGAAAGCGGTAGCCATCTTGTACGCCAAGGAAGGCGCAGATGTTGCGGTCCTCTATCTGAATGAGCATGAGGATGCGAATGAAACGAAGCGTCAGGTCGAGGAAGAAGGTCAGCGTTGCTTACTGATCTCTGGTGATATCGGGGATCAGCAGTTTTGTCAGAATGCCGTTCAACAAGTCATGGCGGAGTTTGGTGCGATTGACATCCTTGTGAACAATGCAGCGGAACAGCATCCTAAGAATGGCATTGAAGAAATCGACCAGGAACAGCTGGAGCGAACGTTCAGGACGAATATCTTTTCATGCTTTTACATGTCGAAAGCCGTTCTCCCTCATCTGAAGAGCGGAAGCACAATCATCAACACAACCTCGGTGACAGCCTATAAAGGGAATGATCATCTTATCGATTACTCTTGTACGAAAGGGGCTATGGTCGCCTTTACAAGATCATTATCTGAAAACCTCATTTCGAGAGGAATCCGAGTCAACGGTGTTGCACCCGGTCCAATCTGGACACCATTGATCCCTTCCACTTTCGATGCGCAACATGTCGGAGAGTTCGGAAAAAATACGCCGATGGGACGTCCTGGACAGCCTGATGAAGTTGCACCGAGTTATGTATTCCTCGCCTCAGATGACGCCAGCTATATATCGGGACAAATGATCCACGTCAACGGTGGAATTATCGTAAATAGTTAAAGATCGTTCCAAAAAACGGCTCTATTAAGTGCCGTTTTTTTGTTGTTGGCTCTGTTTGCTTTTAGTGTTAATACGAAAGGAAATAAAAAGCGTAAGGCGACGACTCCAGCGGGAAAAGCAACAGCTGAAGACCCCGCAGAGCGAGGAACGAGGTCGAGGAGGCTGAAGCGTTGCCCGCGGAAAGCGTCCGCATGAAGCTTTGCAATATCAACAAAATTTTTTAACAGAACCTTGTGTTAGTAAAAACTGGTATTTATGGAATTGGCCTTATACGCTCACTATATGAGTAAAAGGATGAAGGGAATGCCTCGGTATGCACACAATGTGGAAAGGCTCGATCAGCTTCGGTTTGGTGACCATCCCCATCAAACTGTTTGCAGCTACAGAAAACAAGGACATTAAAATGAGACAGCTCCATAAAGAGGATCATAGTCCGATCAAATATGAGAAAAAATGTACAGCATGTGAGGAAACGTTAGAACAGAAAGATATCGTCAAAGCCTACGAATATGAACCAAACAAATTCGTCGAGTTAGAGAAGGATGAACTGGAAGCCTTGGCAAAAGAACAAACCAAATCAATTGAAATCATGGATTTCGTCCACCTATCCGAAGTCGATCCGATTTATTTCGATCGCTCCTATTTCATTGGTCCAGGTGAAAATGGCGCAAAGCCGTACAGTTTATTGAAAACGGCTATGGAAGAGTCAGGGAAAATCGGAATAGCAAAAGTCATGATTCGCTCCAAACAGCATCTAGCAGTCGTACGTGTGTATGATAAAGGACTGCTTCTTGAAACGATCCACTTCCCTGATGAAGTGCGGAACATTGATCTTGTCCCTGAAATCCCGGAAGAGATCGATTTGAACGAAAAAGAATTGAAGATGGCGGTCCAATTGATTGAGCAATTGACAACGGAATTCGACCCCGAAAACTATAAGGATGATTATCGTGAAGCCTTGATGGAAGCAATTCAAAGCAAGGTGAAAGGCGAACAAATCAAGGTCGCCAAACAGCGTCCGAAAGCCGATGTCGTTGACCTAATGGATGCCCTGCAGGCAAGTATTGATGATACGAAACCAAAAAAGAAAAAGAAGAAAACCACGACACGGAAGAAAAAAGCGAGCAGTGAATGATGCGTTACAAACCCATGCTCCCTACCCTCACTTCTGAGCTGCCTTCAGGAAGTGATTGGTGTTTTGAAATTAAATATGATGGCTTTAGATCCCTTCTTTATATTGATAAGAATCTAATCGACCTTTACAGCCGAAATCTCCGTTCCCTCACAACGGAATTTCCAGAAATCATGGAAAAAGCTAAAGATATCCAAAGGAACAAAAAGGATAGCCTTCCTCTTTTATTGGACGGAGAACTATGCATCTTAGAGTCAGATACAAAGGCTTCCTTCGCGAGTATCCAAAAGCGTGGAAGATTAAAAAAAGAAGCAACAATCAGGGAACGAGCAGCTAACACCCCTGCCACTTTACTCGTTTTCGACCTGTTGACTTTATCAGGTAGAACATTAAAGAATCAGCCCTATAGGGAACGGAAGCATCAATTAGAAACCTTAATGAATGATTTATCCTGTCCATTGGTGTCTGTGAACGATCAATCCCGGATTCAATGGATTCCCTCATTCCAAGATGGGAGTCAACTCTTTGAGAGAGTGAAGGATGCGAAAGGCGAAGGTGTGGTCGCAAAGAGGAAAAATAGTCTGTGGCTGGCGGGGAAACGCACCAATGACTGGTTGAAGGTCAAACGACTCTATCGATCCATTTTTATCGTGATAGGATTTGATGAAGGGAACGGGTATGTTCATGTCGGAATTTTACTGGACGACAAGGTACAGCCGATTGGATTATTTTCGCATGGACTCGAAGGAAAAGAACGGGAAGCGTTGATTCAAATCGTTAAAAAGAATCAGGTGGGTAAAACCGGGAATCGGATCACAGTAAACCCGCGAATCTGTGTGGAGTTGGAGTTTCTTGAATTGTACCAGATGCAGTTAAGACATCCGAGATTCATCCAGTTCAGATTGGATATCCATTGGGAGGATTGCACATGGGAAGCACTTCAGAAGCAAATGGAGAATTGAAAATCGGTGAACATACGATTCAAGTTACAAGCCTGGATAAAGTTTTGTATCCTGAGAAGGACATCACCAAACAAGCCTATCTTCAGTACTTGATTGAAGTCCACAAGCGCATGCTCCCATTCTTATCAGACCGGTTTCTGACTGTGAAACGTTATCCTCATGGAATGTATGATGATTTCTTCTATCAGAAGAACTGTCCGGATTATGCTCCGGAATTTGTTCAAACCAAATCAGATGACAAAATCAACTATATCGTATGTAATGAGCTTGCCACCCTTCTTTGGTTAGGGAACCAACTCGCCCTAGAATTTCATATTCCATTCAATACGATTGATTCTCCTTTTCCAACTGAAATCGTGTTTGACCTGGATCCACCATCAAGGAATCATTTCCATCTCGCCGTTAAAGCCGCCATCGAAATCAAAAAAATCCTCGACCGTCTCGAATTGAAGGGTTTTGTCAAGACATCAGGAAACAAAGGCTTGCAAATCTATATCCCACTACAGCGGGATACCTTTTCCTATGATGACACACGGGTGTTCACCAAGTTCATTGCTGAATATCTGGTGAATCAGTTTCCCGGTGACTTCACAATCGAGCGGTTAAAAGAAAACAGGGGATCGAAGTGTTATATTGACTTTCTACAGCATGCTGAAGGAAAAACAATCATTGCTCCGTATTCATTAAGAGGGGTTGATGAAGCACTCGTCGCGACTCCTCTCTATTGGCATGAAGTGGACGAAAAAGTAAGGCCCGAACGTTATTCCATGCATGACGTCCTTGAGCGGATCAAACAAGTCGGCTGTCCATTCTCCGAAATGGAAACTGCCCGAAATAAGCAACCATTCCGCCGTGTATTGGAAGGATTGTTGAGGCAGTGATTCATACCCTTACAGAGAGATGCCCCTTACCCCGGGATACACAAGTCAGCATCTTTTCCTTCCGTTCATCTTCTGTCAAAAAGGTATCATGATGGATCACTTCACCGTTACATACGTTCACTTCACATGTACCACAGACACCCATTCGACAAGCATACGGAACCGGAATCCCCTCTTCACGAAGTGCCTCCAATAAGCTTTGGTTTGACTGGACTTGAACAGTTTTCCCTGTATTCTTTTCGGTAACCGAAAAGGGATATGGCTTCTGTGTGATTTTCGCCGGTCGAAATCGCTCAGAGTGGAGATTTTCATCTGGATAACCAAGATTTTTACAATAGGAAAGATAAGTATCCATAAAGGATGAGGGCCCACATATGTAAATATGTGTTCCAACGGGTTGATCCTCGAGCACCTTCTTTAGCTCTCTTTCTTTCTGTTCTCTTTTCATGAAATAAAAGGTGGATTCATCAGGATAGTTTTCTTTAATGGTGGAGTAAAACGCACATTCATGTTCACTCGATCCTGAATAATGAAGTTCAAAAGGCTGATTCATCCCTTTCAAAAAGGCCATCATTGATAAAAATGGGGTGATTCCGATTCCTGCTGCCAAGAGTAAATGGTGCCTTGCTTCTGTCCGGACGGGGAAGAAATTTTCAGGTCCTGATGCTTCAATGACATCCCCTGTATGGACATGATGATGAAGGAAGGCCGAACCCCCTTCCTTCGTCCCCACATTTTTCACGGCAATCGTGAATTCACTTTTTTCCTGAAACGGATCATTAATAAGGGAATATTGCCTGAGCCCCATCGGAAGCTTGAGTGATAGATGTGCCCCTGCCCCAAAGCCAGGGAGCTTAGCTCGCTCAGAAGTCAGCGTAAAAGATTTTATTGTCGGGGTGACTTGTTCTGTTTTCACTACTCTAAGTTGATAGGTTCTTTGCATGGACGTATTCATTCCTTTATTTAAAAACTGGGTATCCCAGGTAGGCTTGATGAAAAGCCGAAAAATGATCGGAAGGTTCAATGTGGTTCTGACAATTGCTACATTGATACTCCTGATATCTGGGAACTTTTTGTATGTGATGACACTGGGAACAGAAAATCCGCGACGATTCATGTTCTCCTTGAACCACTGTGATGTCCCTATTCGTGAACCCGACTGCTTTTGTAAGCTGGCGTAAGGTTTGCACGTTGTCGTCTGCCAGAATAACCACCTTCGTTCCAAGAGGCTGGCTAGAAAGAAGTTCTTTTAATTCTATTCGTTCATCCAACTGATAGATGGTACAATGACAGCCTTCTTGTTCAATTTCTCTTTTCCTTGACTGTGCTCGTTCTCGATTCTCTTGATCTGTTAAAATAATCGTCCTTTTGTTCATCGAATCATCTTCTCTTTGTCATCCATTGTTTTTTCAAGAAAATGAATGACCTCATCTTTATACTGAGAAATACCTTTGTAATCCGCAATATCAGAAGACAATGTCCTGATATTTTCATAAAACATCTTTAACCATTGCTCATGCTGCACGAGTTCCTCAAGTGATAAAAGGTACGTATGAATTGAAAAGAGGATGTCATGATTGATTGGCAGACGATACAGCCTCTGTACTTCTACTCTGAGATGCACCATTTCTCCAGCATTCTCATGCGTGACTTCTTTCCTCAATCTCCCCCAATCCGCATAGGTTTCCAGTGGGGTATCAAGCTTTTCCGATATGGTAATCGACCAATTTTTACGTTCCCATGCGGTATTTGGTCCGATTCTAGAAATGAAGCGTTCCACCTTTTCAATAAAACCGCTGTCTTTAATTCCTGGTACGGGGTAATGAATGGACTTAAATTCCATTCCGAGGACGAACGTCAGCGACCAATTCGATGGAAAACACAATTGACCAGCTTCTAAAAATAATCCGTCACTACGATCACCCATCAATATGAGATCTTCCTGTACATGACGGCCGACAATATCCAACGGTTCCAAATCAATCGAAGCGTTGTCTCGGAATACAAATTGCACTTCTTCCTCTAAAAGATGATTCTGGAACTTGAATTCCTTGCCGTTTTGGGAAAGTGAAAAATGTGAAGGATACGCCTCGGCTAATTGATGTAGGACGAGACGCAACACTTCCCATTGTGATTCCAGTGATATCGGAAGCGATCTGAAGCAACGGTCATGATTTTGTTGCAACAGTTTCCGCTTCAACATAATCTCTTTTTTATAATCGTCCGTAACCGTAATCATCCATGGTGGATCGAGTAATGAAGAATTATTGGAATACGCATACTCTTCTTTGGAGAACGGAAACGGAAATGAATGAATCGACATCGATGCACACCTCTCAGGATTTCGTTAACATAACACTTCCATAGTTAGTGGATAAATCCTTCAGGAAAATCGAGGCGCAGCGGGGTCAGAGAGTCCGTGATTACATCGCAATATCAATAACGAAACAAGACGACGCATACCATTTAACTATTTGGTATGCGTCGCCCCTGAATGAATTGATCTTTTATTGTTTGTTTTTTCCGCTCGATTGTCTTCGGATGATATGATGATTGACCTTGATGATTCGAGGTGATGCTTCAGGTTGTTCAATGGAATGAAGCAACGTATCGGCTGCTTGATACCCCAATTCGTAAATGTTGATATCAACAGATGTCAGAGACGGTGTTGCCAGTTCAGCAATCATTGCATTGTTGAAACTGGAGACAGAGACATCTTCTGGTACACGCATGCCCATATCATCCAACATCCTCAAAACGCCAAGAGCCATAAGATCATCCGTCACGACAAGTGCGGTTGGCGGGTCATCCAAGTTCATTAAGGACGATACGGCTTTACGTCCTTCTTCTACAGCAAAATCAGCATGGATGACATATTCGCTTCGATAAGGAATCTTTGCATTCTGCAACGCTTTTTCATAACCGAGCAAACGGTCCGTCGTTACGACAAGGCTTAAGCTTCCTCCTACAAAACCGATACGCTCGTGCCCATTTTGAATGTGGAACTCAGTCAATTCTTTGGAAGCACGGAAGTTATCATTGTCGACGTGATTAATTAGATCATCGTGCTTATAAGGCTTACCTACAACAGTGAATGGAAATTTCTGTTCAAACAGATAATTCATGATCCGATCATCCACTCTTGAATAGAGCAATACAATACCATCGACTCTTCGCCCTTGTACCATTCCGACAACAGCCCGGTATATTTCATCCTCAGTGGTACCCGTTGACATTAATAACGTATATTCCTGCTCATGAGCTTTCGTGCTGATTCCCCGTAAAACCTCAGGGAAAAACGGGTTCTGAAAGGCTTTTTCAGCTGAGCTCGGCATTACAATTCCAATTGCACGTGAACTGCGATTCGCGAGGCTTCTTGCCGTGAAGTTCGGATGGTAGCCTAAATAATCCATCGCTTCACGAACCCTGCGCTTCGTATCTTCACTGATCCGCGGATTGTTCGCAATCACTCGAGATACTGTAGAAGGAGCTACATTCGCGAGTTTAGCTACATCTTTAATCGTAATTCCCATGTACGCATCCTCCTGTTGGTTCTTCTAGTTTCATTTTACCATGATTTAGGGAAGCATGTTCAAAAGTTGCGCCAAAACTCCCTATTATCCTTTTGTACCCCCGGCTGTCAATCCAGAGATCAGATAACGTTGGAGGGATAAGAAGAGCAAGGAAATCGGAATCGCAATCAATACCGCTCCCGCTGCGAATTTCGTAAACTCAGCCCCGAACTGTTTGGCAACAAGATTGTAAAGGCCAACTGCAAGCGTATACTTTTCTTCACTTCTAAGAATGATTTTGGCAAGGATGAAGTCCGCAAACGGCGTGATGAAGCTGAACAAAGCGATGACAGCTAAAATCGGTTTAGCTAATGGTAGGATGATCTGCCAGAAAATCCTGAAGTGTCCAGCACCATCAATTCGAGCTGACTCATCCAATTCTTTCGGAATGGTATCAAAGTATCCCTTCGCTAACCATGTATTCATTGGCAGCAATCCACCTGTATACAGGAGAATCAAGGCTAAGTGGGTATCAATCAACTTCGTAACCACCGCAAGGACATAGATGGCGATCAACGCTGCGAAGTTAGGAATCATTTGTAAAATCAAGAACGTCATCAAACCATTTTTCCGACCGACAAAACGATATCTTGAGAAGGTATAACCCATCAAGGCAATCATCGTAACCGAAAGGACCATCGTTATTGTACAAATCTTCAATGTGTTCCAATACCAAATCAAGTATTTGCTCTGATCAAGATCGAACAGTTCCTTGTAGTGATTCAGTGTGGCGTTCTTCGGAATGATCGTTGATCCAGACAGACTGTTTCCTGGATTGAACGATGATCCTACGATCCAAAGGACAGGATAGATCACGATCGTAAGCGCAATGAAAATGGCGATATAGGATAAGGTGAGTCGGATCAACTTCTGTTTTTTCATGCTCATGTTAGATCATATCCTCCTCTTTGAACGATTTCGTCCTGCGGAATTGCCATAACGCAACTGATACGACAATTACGGAAAGGACCATCGTTATGGCTGCTGCTTTCGCATATTGCTTCGACTCCAATGTCAGACTGTAAATCCATGAGATAAGGATATCCGTCGAACCTGCTGTCTGACCCGGCATTGGCGGACCTCCCCCATTGAACAGGAAGATGACATTGAAGTTGTTGAAATTGAAAGTGTATTGGGTAATGAGAATCGGTGCAATTGCGTATAAAATCATCGGTAGCGTTATGGTTCTGAATTTCTGGAGCATGGTTGCTCCGTCTACAGTAGCTGCTTCGTATTGTTCCTCTGGAATGGATTGCAGTACCCCCGTAACCATCGCGAAGATGAACGGGAATCCTAACCATGACTGGATGAGGATAAGCGCAACTTTTGCCCAGAATGGACTGGTCAACCATGGAATCGGATCAATGCCGAATAAAGCGAGCACATCATTATTGATTGCGCCAAAGGATTCATTGAACATACCAGCAAATACGAGAATAGATACGAAGGCTGGAATCGCCCAAGGTAAAATTAAGATCGTCCTGAACAGCTTTTTGAACCTCAAGTCCTTCTGATTCAATAACACCGCCAAGAAAATCCCGATGGCGATCTGGATTGTCGTAGCGACGAATGTCCAGATAATCGTCCATGAAAGGACACTGAAGAATGTCTTTCTCCAAATATCCAGTTTGAAAATATCGATGAAGTTCTGAATGCCGATCCAATCCACTAATTTAGCAGGAGGTGAGTGATAGAGATCATAGTTCGTGAATGCCAGCAAAATAACGAATAGGATTGGAAAAATAACGACGAAAATCAGTAAAAATACACCTGGTGAAAGCATCAAATAAGGAAAGCCGGTATCGACGACGTTCCGATATTGCTCCCTGATGGAATGCAGCCGAAGTCCTGAATCCCTCTTCTTCCCATTTACATAAGCATCATAAAGGTTCAAAGCATATACACCTAGTCCAATGGCAAGGACAAGAATTGCAATGATCCCTTCTACCATCAAAAAAATGGAGTGATCCCGAGGGAGCTTTTCCCCAAGGGTCACAATCCCCCAAAGACCCATGTTGAGCAAGTCTTTAAACGCAATGATGAAAGAGAAAGTTAAAATGATGAATGCAAGGGCTTTTAAATATTGCCGGTTATAAAGCTGCCCAAAACCGGGAATGAGGGACAAGAACAATGCTCTTTTCCGATGTTTCGTTGCCTTTGAAGTCTTGTCAGTCATAAATGCTCCTTGTCCTTTCTATCCTGATAATCAATTGATCAAGCTTTTGGCGATAGGTGAAGCTTGGTAAGCTCTTTATTTACGTCGGTTAATAAAGTTGAAGCAGTACCCCGGTTCGGAGGTACCGCCTCATTTTCAAACGTCTTAGTTTCCAGCGCCTGTCGCTTCAATTTGTTGCTTGATCGTTTTCGTTGCATCTTCAAGTGCTGGCTTCGGTTCTTGTTTTCCTGTTACGATCAACTGAAGAGCGTTCGCCATCGGCTCCCAAACTTGACCCATTTGAGGGATGTTCGGCATAGGTGTACCACGTTGCGATTGGACTGCCACAGCTTTTGCCCCTTCATTGTCAGCAATGATCGGATCTTCAATCAACGAGTTGACTGGAGGAATTTCACCAGTTTTTTCGTAACGAATCTTTGCATTTTCAGCGTTTGTAAGCCACTCGACAAGTTTTGTAGCCCATTCTTTGTTTTCAGAATAAGCTGATACATGCCATCCTTTTACACCGATGAAGGTTTGTGGATATTCACCATTCGGCAATTCAGGAAGTGGAGCGACACCGATCTCAATCCCTGCATCCTTCATGCCTTTGAAAGCCCATGGTCCGTTCATGACAGAAGCGACTTTACCTTCGTTGAACAATCCATCCATCGCCGCACCGCCGTTTTCACCAACAATTCCTTTCGGGAACAAGCCCTCTTCATACCATTTCTGGATGTATTCAGCGCCATCTACGGCCCCTTCGTTATTTAGACCGATATTACTTGCATCAAGTCCTTCGTCTGTACGGTCGAATACGTAACCACCGTTTGCAGCCATGATTGCATTTGCAAAGTAGAAGTTATCCCAAAGTGCAAGGAATCCGTAATTACCACCCTTAGTGAAATCCTTTGAGAATGTATAAAGCTCATCGAACGTTTCAGGTGCCTTGTCCATAAGTGCTTTGTTATAAATGAAGACTGGTGTTTCTGTCGCTTTCGGTAAACCGTAAAGCTCTCCTTCGAATGTTTGAGCTTGGATAGAAGATTCTGTGAATGTATCAATCACCTTCTGATCTACATCCAGCGGAGCAAGCAAGCCTTGCGTTGCCATAGAACCGATTTGGTCATGTGGTAATGTCAACACATCTGGTCCTGTTCCAGCTGGTGCATCCAAAGGCAATTGTTCACGAATTTCATCTGCCATACCAAGCTCACGGAAAGTGACCTTGATGCCATACTTCTCTTCGAAACTCTTAATAGCAGGTTCAAGTGCTACCCCTTTTTCTTTATCTTCCCAAACAACAAGTTCTTCTGGCTTGTCACTTGGTTCCTTTTTTTCAGATGATCCTTCTCCATCATCCTGCGGACCACAAGCGGCAAGCATCGATACTGCCAATCCAGCAGTCAATGAAACATTCAAAAACTTCTTTAACATAAATTGACCTCCCCTAATAGGCGTTTTTAGCACGTATGTTTTTGTGAAAACGTTTGCACTGATTAATTTGATTATACATAGAGAAAAAAGTTTCTGCAACCGTTTGCATAACTTTTTCTATTAAATTATGATTGATTAAAATAAGTCTGCTGAAAAAGAGGTGTTCCCATTGTTGAAATCCGCAATCTACCATCGCCCGAAAGATAACTATGCCTATGCCCGTTCTGAAACTACACTCCACATCCGATTAAGAACTGAAAAGAATGATCTAGAGCAGGTTTTCCTCATATATGGAGATCCTTATGTATGGAAGGATGAACAGTGGCAGAACCAGAAGAAACCCATGTACTTGGAAGGTTCTGATGAGCTGTTTGATTATTGGTTGGTTGAAGTAGAACCGGAGTTTCGTAGATTACGATATGGATTCGAACTAAGTGATGGAAAAGAGACACTCATATATGGAGAAAAAGGATTTTCAGATGAAGATCCAAAGGATACGAATTTCTTCTTCTGTTTTCCATTCCTGAATGCAATTGATGTATTCCGTGCCCCAAGCTGGGTAAAGAGCACGGTATGGTACCAAATCTTCCCCGAACGCTTTGCAAATGGTGATCCAACACTCGATCCAGAAGGGACGCTTCCATGGAATAGTGTGTCACCTGAAGTGGACAGCTTCTTTGGTGGCGATTTTCAAGGGGTAATCGATCATCTTGATCATCTCGTCGCACTAGGTGTTACAGGTATTTACTTTACGCCGATTTTCAAGGCTCATTCCAATCACAAGTATGATACGATCGATTATTTTGAAATCGATCCTCAATTTGGTGACAAGGAAACATTCAAGGAGCTCATTCGCCAATGTCATAGTCGAGGAATTCGCGTCATGCTTGATGCAGTCTTCAACCATAGCGGTTATTTCTTTGAACCTTTCCAGGATGTCCTTAAGAACCAAGATAACTCGAAGTACAAGGATTGGTTTCATATTCATGAATTTCCGATTAAAGAAGAACCTGTCCCATCCTATGATGCATTCGCGTTCGTGCCATCCATGCCGAAGCTGAATACTGAAAATCCTGATGTACGTGATTACCTATTGAATGTCGGGAAATATTGGGTAGAAGAGTTTGATATCGATGGCTGGCGTCTAGATGTTGCGAATGAAGTGGATCACGCGTTTTGGCGCGACTTCAGAAAAGCCGTTAAGAGTATAAAGCCCGAAGTTTATATCCTCGGGGAAATTTGGCATGACTCGATGCCTTGGTTACAGGGCGATCAATTCGATGCTGTCATGAATTATCCTTTCACGAACGCGGTCCTTGATTATTTCGCAAAAGGTACGATAGACGGAAAAGCGTTTACTGAACAGATTACAAAATGGATGGTCGCTTATCCGATGAATGTGAACGATGTCGCATTCAACCTGCTTGGAAGCCATGATACCCCTCGGATTTTGACCATTGCTGATGGTGATAAGAATCGTGTTAAGCAGCTGTTCCTCTTCCAGCTCACTTTCCCCGGGACGCCTTGTATCTATTATGGGGACGAAATCGGGATGGACGGTAAGGGCGATCCGGACTGCAGAAAGTGCATGGTCTGGGAGGAAGAACAACAGGATGTCGAACTGTTCAGGTTCGTATCTAAATTGATTCACCTACGAAAAAAGCATCGCGCTTTGCAAGGGGATGGGACATTTCGATTTCTGACGCAGGAAGATGTAGACATACTCGTATATGAGCGCAGGTTTGAAGACGAAACGATTGCAATTTTGATTAATACTACTGGTGAAGAAAAACGCGTCGTGTTAGGCGAAGAATTTGAAGAAGGAAAACAGCTCCACGATCTATGGAACGATGAAACCTTCCAATCAACAGGAAAAATCGGAATACCAGCTGGGGAATTCAGGATGATACGATCTGTGGATTAGAGTACGTCCGGAAAGTCTTTGTTGGCGTGGTGATAGATCTCTTTTAATGGGAGGGTGTACGTTCTTCCGTTCAGGGATACATTCATCCTTTGTAAAAGCTTGTACATGGTTGTTCTGGAATCAACCCCCAGAAAAGCTCTGATTTGTCGGTTTGTGAACGATTGGTTGAAAAGTAGTCCATAATCCGCTATTGCTGAAAGATAGGCTGAAAGAGATTCTGTTTTGCAAACCGGACAAATCCATCTTGTCCGGTTTTTTTGTCTTGGTATAGGAACCAGGTAACAGTTCGGACAGCTGACACCTGTGAGAATATCGGATGGTTTAAAGTTGTACATTTGTAATACATCCGAAAGTAATGGCTCGTTCTGTTTTCTCAGCTTTCGAGTGACTTTTTTTATTTCATTGTGTGTAAGAATTGCGTTCGGATAGTTGGCTGTAAATTGTTCAAAATTTTCAGGGAGTGAATGCTTATGGATGATCCAGTTTGAAATGTGGTGGTTATTGATTGAAGTACTTAGTATTGTTTTCGGGTTGCTGATGGTTATGAGGTATTTAATCGGGGCGATGGGAAGCTTATTCTTGTTCAACCATTTTTCGAGCTGCTTTTTCTGGGTCTCTACCTGGATTGTCGGGTCGAGGATACCTGATTTCGATCCATCCTGGTTTTTACGAATGAGTTGATTGAAGACTGGATCAAAGTATAATTCACCGAAAATATTTTTCACTTCTATAATTGTGTAAAAGTACCGGGATAACACTAGGAAATCAATTTGAAAATACTTGTCTCCGATAGGGATACGAACGTCATGAAGAATGACAAATTGATCAGAAGGCAAATAACGAAGCTGGTATTCAACGCTGACCTCCCCTTTATAGCCTGTGATCAACTTTTTCAGTCTTGTTTTTATGAGAGGATGTTTCGCGTGTTGGGGATCTTTCGCGGGACTTCTATTGAGCATGACCATAAGCTGAAGAGCGGTCAGCGGTTTCATCAATTCCATTGCATCACTCCTTCGTATTCATTCCTCGATTAATTCTTCATTCTCCGTGGAAACTCCTTCTAGATGTAAATTATGAACCTAGATTGGACTAAAACGAACCAAATCAAATAATTATGAACCTAGTTCTGAAATTATGAACCTAGATCAGAAATTTTGAACCTAGATCAGAAATTTTGAACCTAGTTCACAATTTATGCACCACAAACATGCAACCACACCCACAACATAAAAAAAGACTGGCGCCCCACGCCAGTCTTCATTCCACAATATTGATGTTATAGTCTTCTAGCCAGGTATTGATTTGGGCAAGGTGGGCGATCAGCTGTGGTCCGGTCATCAGCTGCCCGAACCATGGCGTTTTGAACGCTTCGCCTTTTGTTCGAATGATCTCCTCCACCTTCGACCGGTCCACAATCTCCAACAATGGTGCTGAATCCTTTTCAATGATGGATGACAGCCATTCGGTCACGAGCCGCGTATACTCCGGATGGTGGGTCTTCGGGTAAGGGCTCTTCTTCCGATATAAAATTTCGTTCGGCAGAATCCCTTCCAATGCCTTTCGAAGGATTCCCTTCTCCCTGCCCTCATGCATCTTCATCTCCCATGGGATGTTCCATGCATACTCAACAATTCGATGGTCGGCAAACGGCACACGGACTTCAAGACTTGCCCCCATGCTCATCCGGTCCTTGCGATCCAGTAAGGTTGCCATGAACCAATGCATATTCAAGTAGAACATCTCGCGACGGCGGGCTTCCTCCGGTTTTTCGCCATCAAGCTTCGGCGTTTCATCGACCGTTGCTTGATAACGACTTTGGACATACTCCTGTAAGGAAAGCTTTTTCTGCCATTCCGAACGCAAAATCGACGCCCGCTCATCGACAGAGTGCATCCATGGGAACGCCTCTCTCTCCAGCAGCTCGTTCCGATAAAACCACGGATACCCACCGAAAATTTCATCCGCACATTCACCTGAAAGACCGACAGTAAAGTGCTGCTTGATTTCTTCACAAAACCAGAGCAAGGACGAATCCACGTCGGCCATGCCAGGCAAATCCCTCATATGGACAGCTGCTTTTAAATAATGCAGCAGCTTCTCATTATCAATGACAGAAGTATGATGAATCGTCTTTAGATAATCCCGCATGATTTTGATCCAAGGCCCGTCAGAGTTTGGCTGGAAGGTACTTTTTTTGAAATATTTATCGTTATCCTCATAATCGATGGAATACGTGTGAAGAGCACCTCGCCCCTCCTGCTGATAATAGCGTGAGGCAAATGCACTGATTGCGCTCGAATCGACCCCACCAGATAGGAACGTACAAACCGGGACATCCGCTACCAATTGTCGTTCGACGGCATCCTTCAAAAGCCACCGAACATGATCGACCGTATCATTGAACGACTCGACATGCTCCTTGCTTTCAACATCCCAGTACCGCCATACTTTGACTCCGTTTCGATCGTATTTCATCGCATGGGCAGCACGCAGTTCACTCAATCCTTTAAAAACGCCATGACCTGGTGTACGTGAAGGACCTAATCCGAAAATCTCCTGCAAGCCTTCGCGATCGATTTCCGCCTTCACATCTGGATGTGCAAGGATTGCTTTCAATTCAGATCCGAATAGGAGCGAACCGTTACCAACACGATAAAACAGCGGTTTTACCCCAAGACGGTCTCTTGCCAGGAAAACGTGTTTCTTCGTCTCATCCCAAATCGCGAACGCGAAAATACCATTCAGGTGATCGACACAGGATTCGCCCCATTCGATATAACTGGTCAAAAGCACTTCCGTATCACTGTGCGATTGGAAGGTATGCCCCTTCGTCAAAAGAACCTTGCGGATGTCCTCCGTATTGTACAATTCTCCGTTATAAACTAACGTATAATTCCTTGAATGATAGGATTTGTGCATGGGTTGTCCCCCGCCCTCTGGGTCGACGACAACCAATCTTGCATGACCGAATGCAACATCAGGGAGAGTCCAATGATTCGTCGCATCAGGTCCCCTTTTTCCTAAGGTGGAAGCCATTTTCTTAATCGTTTCGGTATGTTGTGTCAGGTCATTCTTGTAATCGATCCAGCCTGTAATTCCACACATCTCGCTCACCCCTCCATCCTTCTACATACAATTTATGCGTGCAGGATGGAATTGTGCCCATCAGATAAGTCGGCCTCCTTTTTTAGAATTTCAGCTGTGTAATCCGATCGACAGCTTCTATCAATCTTTCCTTATCACATAAAAGGCCAACGCGAACGTATCCTTCCCCATTTTCGCCGAATCCATTTCCTGGAGCGACGATCACATGGGCTTTTTCCATGAGAAGTTCAGTGAACGATTCAGATGTGTAACCATCAGGCACAGGAATCCAGGCGAAGAAGGATCCTTTTGGTGCATCCACTTCCCATCCATGTGCTCTTAAACCTGAAATGAAGGCGTTGCGCCGTTCTTCATACAGCTTCAACAAATCTGAAACACAATCCTGGGGACCATTCAAGGCTGTCGCTGCAGCTTCTTGGATTCCGCCGAAAATACTGCAGTAATTATGGTCCTGCAGCAGATTCAGAGCTTCAATCACTTTTTCATTCCCAAGCGCAAAACCGATGCGCCATCCAGCCATGTTGAAGGTTTTGGATAACGTATAAACTTCAATCCCAACGTCTTTTGCGCCTTCGATCTGAAGAAAGCTGATCGGTTTTTTCCC
Organism: Pseudalkalibacillus sp. SCS-8; assembly: GCF_040126055.1. Classification (NCBI taxonomy): domain Bacteria; kingdom Bacillati; phylum Bacillota; class Bacilli; order Caryophanales; family Fictibacillaceae; genus Pseudalkalibacillus; species Pseudalkalibacillus nanhaiensis. The sequence continues at coordinate 1,293,765 of NZ_CP143541.1, read as the reverse complement.
GTCAAATCCTATTGTTCCATAAGCGAAATCATGCACGACGCAGAAGTTGTTCTTCTCAGCAAGCTGAATGGTCTCTTCGAAAAATTGGGGTGTAGCCGTCGCCGCTGTCGGGTTATTCGGGTAATTCAGGAACATGAGCTTAGCCTGGGAGAGGATATCATCCGGAATCTGATCGTAATCTGGCAAATAATCATTCTCTCGATCCAGGGGCATTTTGTGGCTCTTAGCCCCCGAAAAAGCGATCCCAGATTCATAGTCAGGATAACCGGGATCCGGGACAAGTGCCCAGTCCCCTTCATTCAAGAAGCAATGGCTGACCTCTACAAGTCCGGTTTTTGCACCAAAAAGGACGGATACTTCTTTCTCGGGATCCAGATCAACGTCATATTCACGCTTATAGTAATCTGCAATTGCCTTCTTCAAATAAGGGAAGCCTCTGAAAGGCGGGTATTTGTGATAGGTTGGATTAGCCGCAGCCTCTTGCAAGGAACGTATGATATGGTCAGGAGTAGGTTGATCCGGGTTCCCCTGCCCAAGATTGATCATGTCGTAACCAGCTTCATAGTAAGGTTTGATTTTGTTCACAAGTTTTGCGAAGAACTGATCGGGTAAACGTATTAGTGAATCTGAATACTGAAAACGATCCATAGTGAGCACCTCCGAATGTACATTGGACAAAACAGAATTATACGAAAATTCTAATCATTTATGTTAAAGTGTAAAGGATGAAAAGTAAAGGAAAACAGATTGAACACTGACTTTTAAGGGGGTAAACCAATTGAAGGTAGCCGTTATTCAAATGGATATCCAATTTGGGAATCCACAACTGAACTTCGAACATGTAACGAAGAAAATCAGGGAAGCGTGTAATGAAAAAGCGGATGTCATCGTCCTACCAGAATTATGGACGACCGGTTATGACTTGAAAAATCTTGATGATATCGGAGATCCGAATGGAGAAAAAACCATCGAGTTCATCTCCTCCCTCGCCGTTACTTATCATGTCAATATCATCGCTGGCTCGGTAGCTGTTCGAAAAGGAAACGATGTATTCAACACGATGATGGTTTTCGACCGCGAAGGAAAGATGGTGAAAGAATACAGCAAGGTCCACTTATTCAGACTGATGAATGAAGAACAATATCTGACTTCAGGCAGTGACGATGGTCACTTCCGAATTGATGACCACCCCGCTGCAGGTTTCATCTGCTATGATATCCGGTTTCCGGAATGGATGCGCAAACATGCGCTTGAAGGTGCGAAGATCTTATTCATCCCGGCTGAATGGCCGAAGCCGAGAAACGATCACTGGCGTAACCTGTTGATTACGAGAGCCATCGAAAACCAATGCTATGTCGTTGCTTGTAATCGAATCGGTTCTGATCCTGCCAACGAATTCGGTGGACATTCCATGGTAATTAATCCATGGGGTGAAATCATCACAGAAGCAGAAGAGTCGGAGACCACGTTGTACGCTGATATCAGCATTGAGGAATTGGATGAAATCCGCCAACGCATCCCGGTCTATGAAGACCGCAGGACAGATTTATATTAGGTAAAAAGAGGTGACGCTTTGCGTCACCTCTCTTGCATTTTCAGATGATGTTCTGCTTCTTTATCAATGGTTCCATCTCAACCCTTTTGACGGGTTTACTGAAGTAGTACCCTTGGATTTGATTGCAGCCGAACTCCTTCAAGAGAGCTAATTGATCCTTTGTTTCCACACCTTCAGCAAGAACCGTCATATTCAAGCCTTCGCACATCGTGATGATCGCCCTCACAATCGCCGCATCAGGGTTGGATTGCTTCAAATTACGGATGAAGGACTGGTCGATTTTTAAAATGTCGATTGGAAATTCTCTTAAATAACTAAGTGAAGAATAGCCTGTGCCGAAATCGTCGACAGAAATCTTCACACCTAAATCTCTTAGTCTATTCATAATCGCCAAGCTGTGATCAACGTCTTCGAGCATCATGCTTTCCGTCAACTCAATATGGAGATGATGCGCATCCAGACCTGCTTCTTCCAGGCAGCTTTCTACTTCTTCAATGAAGGCAGGTTGTTGGAATTGCTTACCTGAAACATTGACACAAACTGAAAGATGATCCATCCCTTTATGATGCAAGCGCTGAATTTGATGACACGCCTCTTTCATGACCCAGGAACCGATTCCATTGATGAGCCCTGCTTCCTCAGCGATCGGGATGAATTGGTTCGGCGGGATCATACCACGCTTTGTATGATTCCATCTTATCAACGCTTCAAAAGCAAATACTTCACCCGTTGAAACATCGATCTGTGGTTGATAATGAAGCTCCAATTCATTTCGTTGCATCGCTTTTCTAAGATGGTTTTCCAGCTCAAGACGCTCATTCACAGATTGATTCATTTCATCCGTAAAATATTGAACACTGTTCCGTCCAGCCGCTTTTGCCTGGTGGAGAGCGATATTCGCATTCTTCAACAAGGTTTCATCCTCTTCGCCGCTTTGTGGGAACAGGCTGATTCCGATGCTGGCAGAAACGACGTATTCTTTCCCGCGGAGATAAATCGGTTTTTTAATGATGGATAGGAACTTATTGGCCAGCGCTGAGATTTCGGCGAACTCATTTGCCTGTGGCATAAGAATGAGAAATTCATCTGCTGCAAAACGAGCCAGTACTTGTCCTTTTTCCAACGCACCGCTTAAATTCTTAGCGATCTGCTTTAGAATCTGGTCACCTGCCATATGACCCAATCCATCATTAAGCAGCTTGAATCCATCAAGGTCAATCACCATGACTGCTACAGCTTCACCTGTTTCCTTTGCATTTGCTATCAATGCATTCAATTTTTCATGAAAAAGCAGTCTGTTTGGGAGCCCTGTCAAGCTATCATGATAGGCAAGCTGTGTGATTTTCTCTTCAGCTAGAATTTGATCAGTTCGATTCTTGGCGACGCCATACACCCCTACAACCTGATCATTCACCTTAATCGGCATGTTCGCCACTTCAAATAGAATCATATCTCCATTTTTGTGTTTGATGACAGTCGTATAATGCTGTGGTTGATTGTTCAGGGCAAGCTTGAAATACTCACGAACACGTTCGCTTTCATCTGTCCGCAAAAATTCCAAAGCATTTTTCCCGACGACTTCCTCACTGGAATAGCCCAATAATTTTTCAGCCGCTGCATTCAAACTCGTCAAATTGCCATATATATCAACGGAATATACGATATCAGGATTATGTTCAAATAAGGACTTGTACCGTTCCTCCGACTCCTTCAGATGATGGTGAAGCTCATCCAAATCCTCTGTCGATGACTTAATGAGCTGTGACAATGCAAGCAATTCCTTCAGTTCATGATTACTGTTGGCCACATGATGGACATCGGATTCTTCGAGATAGACTTCATCCTCTGCTAATGCCAGGAAGGTCAAGGCATAGGAAAGCATTTCATTCTTCCCGTCTTCATGATAATATTCACCAGCTGTAAATGCTCCTGACACTGGAACCAGCTGGTTGACAGCCTTCATTTCGTACTCGATCCCTTTTTTGAAAAAGCGAAGCCGTGATAAGCACGAATACATGAAAAGCCCTTCAACAGGTACTTTTCGTAAAACCTCTGTGATGAAATGAAACGAATTCAAGAGAAGTCTTGCATCGCCACAGCCGATCTGAACGGATACTCCTTCTTCTACGTCTTCAAAAACGGTGATTGAACCGTCTTCATGAAGTGTTTTTATTGGAAGAGGCTTTTTGGATGTTCCCCTTTTTATAATAAGAGGAAAAGGGATATCTGAATCTTTCCAACCTATGAGGCCTCCTGCTCCAAGGTACTTTTGGTAAATATCCTGAACAGGTTTACCGTCCAATTGATAAATCCTTTCTTTCTCAGCTTTTGTTACGGTGAACGAACGGCCTACGGGATTCCATTCTGTGGATGCATATAAAGAGGCGCGTAAATGTTCACCAGATAAACTAACAGCAGCAATACCGTTCTCAAGGATTCCATCATCGGTTATCACGTATTCTTCGCCATCGATTAAAGGTACAGCGTTTCCGCCTGCCACAATGACATTTGGATAATGTTCTTCAATGGCTGTTAATAAGGAGTGATGCATCGGCATATGATTTGTCCCAATTAATATTAAGACTTTTGTATCCGGTGATATGATTTGGCTCCCGATTTTCAATCCACAATCATAACCGACCATCTCCTTTGTAAGGTTGATTGAGATACTGGCCGGACGAGTCCGTTGGAAAGCTGTGAACGAAACGACTGTCCCTTCCTTCATGACTTCATCACAAAAAAACGCATCTATCGTTGCCCCGATGATACATGCGTCTGGAAATCGTTCAGTCAGAAACTGATGAAGTTCAATTACACGAGATCTCTTATCCTTGGTGAAGATTTGAATGAGGAGATTAGATTCCTTCCTTAATCCATGATTATCAATAAACGTATTTAGTTGTTCTATGGTTTGATACATTGTATTGTACGTCTTCATCGGTATATTTCCTCAGTTCCTTCGGATTCGTTGTAAAACGAGTATGCTAAACCTCTACTCTTCTTATCGACAACATCTTCCTTTCTCTTCATTGGTCAGCGTATGTATAAACTCCTGTTTTCTCACTCGTATATTCCATTTATTTGAAGTTTACTGGTTCATAGGATTCATTTGTGCAGATTCAGTTAGAAATGCATGTTCACAAACCGAATCGATCAGAAAATGTTATACTGGGTAACGTAAACAAATGAAAAGAAAAGGCTGAGATGGATGAAAAATCTTTTATTTGGCATTCTTACATTAGGATTATTATTCGGTATAGCAGCGGTTGCGGTCAGCCCTGAATTAACGGACCTTTTCGTGGATGAAACAAAGCATGTAACCATCCCACAAGTGAACGAGTCGAACACGGAACCACAATCCGCAGCTAATCCAGCCAATATACTGAAAAAGTCAGGTCATGATTGGGAAGCGTTATCTGAAGAAGGACGTTTAGCGTTCATCCTCCAACTCGTGAAGGCTTTAGAATCAAAGGATATAACAGTCTCCAAGCCGGAAGTTCTGTTAGACCGAATTGATACATACTATGAGGAAAATTCGAAGGAAAAGAAGGTCGAAGAAGTCATCATGATCATTTTGAATGAGGGATGGCTCGAAGATTAGCGTGATGAAGCAAAAAAAAGGTTGAACGCCCTGTAGACGAAAAAGTTCGTCAGCGTTCAACCTTTTTTTACTTATAGAATGCCATATCCAAGGTATAAGACGATGATGAAGGAGATGAGCAGCATGAGCCACATTCCTCCAGCAGAGGCACCTCGTTTTGTTTTTCCAATTACGGCTTCCATACCACCGATAACGATGATTCCGAATAATGCTTTCAGAATCACCCATGCTTGGAAGCCCCCGGTCATATACAAGACAACCATGTAGCCACCTGTAACAAGGATGAGAACATAGAACAAACGAAGGATCATGTTCACAATCTTATGCCCTTTTTCTTTTCCAGCTTTCAATAAGAAATAACTTACAATGAACAAAATAAGTGCGACAGCCCATGATGAGACATGCGCATGAATCATTCCTGCCATATTCAATTCCTCCTCTGTACACAATCATTTTTATCATATCAGATGGCATTCAGAAAGGGAAATCGTAGATATGGGTGTATTGCTTACGAATTATCCTTTATAATAAGGACGAAACCAAATGACAAGAATGGAGTGAGCACATGAATCAAAATCAACTAACAGACCAGTATGGAACAGAACAGATCATTTCAAAGACAGAGCAGTATGGAGCAAAGAACTATCTTCCACTGCCGATTGTCATTTCCGAAGCAGAAGGTGTTTGGGTAAAAGACCCTGAAGGAAAGCGTTATATGGATATGTTGAGTGCATATTCTGCCGTTAACCAAGGGCACCGTCATCCGAAGATCATCGACGCTTTGAAAAAGCAGGCTGATCGTGTGACGTTAACCTCAAGGGCATTCCATAATGACCAACTGGCTCCATTTTACGAAAAAGTATCTGAATTTACGAACAAAGACATGATTCTTCCAATGAACACGGGAGCTGAAGCTGTAGAAACAGCGATCAAAGCCGCTCGTCGTTGGGCATATGATGTTAAGGGAGTTGCTGACAACCAGGCTGAAATCATTGCATGTGAAGGTAACTTCCATGGACGTACGATGACAGCTGTATCACTCTCTTCCGAAGCTGAATATAAGCGCGGATTCGGTCCGATGCTTCCTGGCATCAAGCTGATTCCTTATGGTGACATTGAAGCATTGCGCAATGCGATTACAGAAAATACGGCTGCATTCCTTTTCGAACCGATCCAAGGTGAGGCGGGTATCAACATCCCACCAGAAGGGTTCCTGAAAGAAGCACGCGAACTCTGTACATCTGAAAATGTCTTGATGATTGCGGATGAAATCCAAGCTGGACTAGGACGTTCCGGTAAGAAATTCGCTTGTGATTGGGAAGCTGTTACACCTGACATGTACATTCTAGGAAAAGCACTAGGCGGCGGTGTATTCCCGATTTCATGTGTGGCGGCAGACAAGGATGTCCTTGGTGTCTTCAACCCAGGATCACACGGTTCTACGTTCGGTGGTAACCCACTAGGCTGTGCAGTATCCATCGCATCTCTTGAGGTTCTTGAAGATGAAAAGCTTGTAGAACGTTCCCTTGAATTAGGCGAATACTTCATGAAGGAATTGAAGTCAATCGAGAATCCGAAAATTAAAGAAGTGCGCGGACGCGGCCTGTTCATTGGAGTTGAAATGACAGAAGCGGCACGTCCATATTGTGAGCGTCTGAAGGAAAAAGGATTGTTATGTAAAGAGACACACGATACCGTTATCCGATTCGCTCCTCCACTAATCATCGACAAAAAAGACCTTGATTGGGCAATCGAGCAAATTAAAGATGTATTGAGTGTATAAGTGATAAGAGAAAGCAGGCTGTTTTATCAGCCTGCTTTTTTTGTGGACGAAATTCTTTATATGTTGTTTTGGTCTATCTTTATGGCGAATATGCGTATAAATTTTAAAATCTGCGTATAATCTTGTGAAATTTATGGCTTTACCCTCAAATCGGTCTATCTTCCTAAATTTAAACCCTCCTCGCTACTACAAATCAACTGTTGGTCTTTTTTAGGACAATGCTGAATAAGTCTAGATGTAGCAAGTCATCAATGGAGGTATGCATAACCTATGAAGAATCTGCGTCTGTTTCTCCACCTCGGTCTGCTCGTCAGTTTTGTCCTTCCATGGCTTAAAATTCCGCTGTTCTTCACGACTGTGACGATAACCGGATTCCTTGTTCCATACAAAACAAGAAATCTCGCAAATGAACTGAATGATTTGGGCATCATAACAATTTCCAACGACCAGATGCTCCAGGTCTACCTTATGCTACTCGCTCCGATCCTATCGATGCTCGTAGTGATCAGCCTCTTACGCAAGCGACCGCTGGAATGGTATTTCGACTCTCTTGCCGGCGTTATTGCTGTCATGAGCTGTCTGTATGTGATGACGAATTCAGGTAATATCATTTCCTTCGGCCTCTACATCACCCTGCTCGTTTCCATGCTGCTCGTCGCTTCCCCGCTACTTGATAAAAACCAGAAAAAAGCCGTCGTCGGTATGGCAGAAAAATAAATAGTGTCAGGCACCAATCGGGGTCCCTTGGAACAGTATGCTCCCTGATTGGTGCCTGACACTTCTCATTATATTGAAAAAGGACCGCCTCCAGGGGGCGATCCTTCAATTCAGTATTATTCTTCTCTCATGCCAATCGAGATGTATTTCGTTTCGAGGTAGGCTTCGATTCCTTCAATGCCGCCTTCTCGTCCGAGTCCGCTCTGTTTCATTCCGCCGAATGGCGCTTGGGCTGCTGATGGAAGACCGTCATTCCAACCGACGATCCCATAGTCCAATGCTTCGACTACTTTCATTCCACGGCTGTAGTTTTCACTGAACACATAGGCTGCGAGCCCGAAAGGCGTCATGTTGGCATATTTGACAGCTTCTTCATCCGTTTTCACTTTTTGGATCGGTGCAACTGGTCCAAACGTCTCTTCGTTCATGATCAGCATGCTCGGTTCAACATCAATGATCACGGTCGGCTCATAGAAGTACGTACCGTTTTCAGCTTCCTTCCCTTTTCCACCGGTAGCGAGTTTAGCACCTTGCTTGACGGCATTATCCACATGCTTACCGACTTTTTCATACGCTTCCTTATTAATCATCGGCCCGATATCCGTACCTTCTTCAAAACCGTTACCAACCTTCAGTTTTTCGGTTTCAGCAACGACATGCTTGATGAATTCGTCATAGATGCTTTCCTGAACATAGATGCGATTTCCACAGATACACGTTTGCCCGCCATTTCTGAATTTTGAAGCGACCGTCTGCTGGGCTGCGTACGGAACATCTGCATCATCAAGGACGACGATCGGTGCGTGCCCGCCAAGCTCGAGAGATAGGTTCTTCACCTGCTCGGATGCTTGTTTCATCAATACCTTTCCGACTTCAGTCGAGCCGGTGAATGTGATTTTCCGCACTTTCGGATTGGATAACAACTCCTCACCAATTTCCGAGGACTTACCAGAAACAAGGTTCACGACACCCTTCGGGAAACCTGCTTCTTCACAGAGCTCCACCAGTCTGACAGCCGTCAATGGCGTTTCATTCGGCGGCTTGACGACGAACGTACACCCTGCAGCAAGAGCCGGCGCCATTTTCCTCGTGATCATCGCAGCTGGGAAGTTCCAAGGCGTAATCGCTCCAACGACCCCAACAGGCTGTTTAATCACTTGCATCCGTTTATTGTCTTTCGATGCAGGAATCGTTCGACCATATACCCTCTTTCCTTCTTCCGCATACCATTTTACGAAGGAGGCAGCATATTGGACCTCGCCCTTGGATTCCTTGAGCGGTTTCCCCATTTCGGAGGTCATCAGCCGTGCAAGCTCGTCCTCATTTTCCATCATCAAGTCATAGAGCTTTTCAAGATATGCTGAACGCTCATAAGCATTTAGAGCTGACCAGGAAGGAAATGCATCGTGTGCTGCTTCAATCGCTTTCCTTGTCTCCTTCTTCCCGCCCTTCGGAACTGTCCCGACGACTTCACCAGTAGCCGGGTCCAAAACTTCGACCTTTTCAAGACCATGATCAGACCATTCGTTATTAATGAAAATCCCTTTTTCCATTCGTAACGCCTCCATTTACATTTGATAGTATGTGTGCAATGTCTATTGGTAGATCATCTTTCCAAAGCATCATCACTAAACAATTCCTGTGGGAAGGGACAATTAAACCTCATTCTGAACAGGGTTTTTCAGGATTCCGATCGACTCCACCTCTACCGAAACGACATCTCCTGCCTTCAAGTACTTCGGCGGTTTAAATCCTTTCCCCACGCCTGCTGGGGTCCCGGTTGCAATGATGTCACCCGCTTCGAGTGTCATCACTTTTGACAAATCCTCAATTAGATCAGCGATTGAGAAAATCATCATTTCCGTAGAGGATTGCTGGCGTCGTTCACCATTCACATGAGTCGTTATCGAGAGTTTTTGCGGATCCTGGATCGCCGATTTATGAACGATGACAGGACCCATCGGACAACTGGTATCCAGACTCTTTCCAATCAGGAATTGCTTATGTCTACTCTGTAAATCCCTGGCTGTTATATCATTAATCAATGTATATCCGAATACATGATCATAAGCGCTTTCTTTCTTGATTCGCTTTCCGGTCTTACCGATGACAACAGCAAGTTCACCTTCGTAATCGATTTCAGTTGTCACCTCTGTCGGGATACGAATCGTCTCATTCGTCCCGATGACCGATGTTGGTGCTTTTGAGAAAATCATCGGAACCTCAGGGATGTCGCTTTCATCACCAAGCTCAAGCGCATGTTCCCGATAGTTTTTCCCAACGCAGAAGATGTTCTTGGTTGGTCGAGGGATCGGCGCAAGGAAATCGATGTCATGTACAGACAATGTAAAATTATTTTGCAAGTCCTGATTATTCAACTGTTCGACCAGCTGTCGGGTCTGCTCAAGGAAGTTCTCCCCTTGCTGAATCCCTTCCAATAAAGTAACAGGAAATGGTATGCCGAGTTCAGAAGCGGCCCCAGTGAGATTCACCACTTGCTCGTCCTCTCTCAACAAGCCAATCATCGTCTCATTTCTATATACCGCCGTTAAAAATTTCATATGTATCACCTATCGATAAAGCCGATCATAATCTGCTGCTAATTGAAAATCGAGGTCAGTCAAACCTTTTGCCTTCCAGGAACTCAATTTTACAGTGATGAGTTTATAGTCGATTGAAATAAGCGGGTGATGCTGGACTTCTTCAGATCGGTCCGCAATGCTTTTGACGAAGTCGATTCCGTCCAAATACTGCTTGAATCGGTATTTCTTCACGATCCATTTTTCGTCCTCCAAAGACCATCCTTCTAATGCTTCTAACTGTTGTTCAATCTGCTTTTCAGATAAACGTTCCACTTCAAAATCCTCCTTATGGTCAAATCATACTATCATGATGAGAGATTGCTTATATTTTGTAAAACATTACGCTCGACTACCATGTATATACTTCCACCCGGTAGTAAAATCTCCTCTTTTCCAGTAATACATGTAAAGATTCCAACGGATATGTGGTAGAATAAGGTGTTAATAACAAGCTTTGGAGTGAAATGAATGAATGTTGTCGTAAGTACGCTGAACGCAAAATATATACACACATCACTTGCGCTTCGCTATTTGAAAAGCTACTGTGCCCCTGAATATGATGTGCAGATGGCCGAGTATACCATCAAAGATCCGATCATGAACATCGTGAGCGATCTGTATTCCCGAGATCCGGATGTCATCGGCTTCAGCTGTTACATTTGGAATATCGAAGAAACGATTCCGATCATTGAAATGCTACGAAAAATAAAACCAGACATTAAAATTGTTCTAGGTGGACCAGAAGTCTCCTATGACGTCCCTCACTGGATCGAACGCCTTCAGCATGTGGATTATATCGTTGTCGGAGAAGGGGAGGAAACATTCAAGGATCTCCTTCGTGCCATCGAATCAGGAGATGAGGTTGACAATGTGCCAGGTGTCGCTTTCATGAAAGATGGAAAGCCTCACCGAACAGCACCACGGCCAAAGCTCGATTTGAAAAAGGTTCCCTCTCCTTTCCGGTTTGAGGAAGACCTCGCTCAACTTTCGAAAAGGGTCACCTATATCGAAACGAGTAGAGGATGTCCCTATTCTTGTGCCTTTTGTCTATCTTCCATCGAGGTGGGTGTCCGTTACTTCGATATCGAAATGATGAAAGAAGAGATTCGTTTTCTGATGAAGAATGGTGCCAGGACAATCAAATTCGTCGATCGGACCTTCAATATCCGAAGAGATTACGCTCTTGAAATGTTCGAGTTTTTGATCAACGAACACCTTGAAGGAACCGTCTTCCAATTTGAAATCACAGCGGATATCATGCGCCCTGAGGTCATCGACTATCTCAATGAACACGCACCTCCAGGTTTATTCCGTTTTGAAATCGGGGTTCAATCGACGAATGATGCAACAAACGAACTCGTGGAGCGCCGACAGAACTTTGAAAAACTGACAAGAACGGTCACAACTGTGCGGGATGGCGGAAAAATCGTTCAGCACCTGGATCTGATTGCAGGATTACCTGAAGAAAACTACGATTCGTTCCGCAAGACCTTCAATGATGTGTTCGCTTTTCGGATTGAAGAGGTCCAGCTTGGTTTCTTGAAGATGTTACGAGGAACAGGCTTACGATTACGAGCAGAGCAGCATGACTACGTCTATATGGATAAAGCCCCATATGAAATCCTCGGGAACAACGTCCTGAGTTTTGACGAAATCATCAAAATCAAGCGCGTTGAAGATGTCTTAGAAAAGTTCTGGAATGACCACAGGATGGATACAACCGTGAGTTATTTGATTGATCATGTCTTCCCTTCTGCTTTCGACTTCTTCCAGGCTTTCGGAGATTACTGGGAAAAACGGGGATGGTCGAGAATCGGTCATCAACTTGAGGATCTGTTCAAGCGTCTCCATTCCTTCTTGTCTGATCATGGCGTTGACAATCTGACAGTCATCGAAGGGTTGATGCAGTATGACTACTTCATCAGGCAGAAACATAAACCACGAAAACCATGGTGGGACTTCACGATGGATAAACAGACCCAGTCCTCCTACCTGCGATACCTGGCAGAGCACCCTGAGCAGGTTTCAGATTCCTTTGCTAGTCTTGGTCTCGGGGAGAAGGAACTACACAAGCATGTTATGATTGAGAGACTTCCATTTGATTTGGAAACACTCATGAATGAAGGAGACCTTATAGAGTCCGATACATTGCTGATCGTTTACTTTGACCCTAAGCAGCAATCGGCGAGCGCCTATACGATCAGTGATGAGCAAATTCGTTCAAATGCCGTTGTTTGATGAAGGAGGATAAAGATGGCAAATACACACACGTATACACGTAAGGAAGAAATCGTCAACGCGATTACACATGGGATCGGTGCGGTTTTCAGTGTTGTAGCCCTTGTTTTATTGGTGGTCATGGCTGCGATGGATGGTTCAGTATGGCATGTCGTCAGCTTCTCAATTTATGGCGCGTCCATGCTATTGCTTTATACAGCTTCCACACTGGTCCATAGTTTTCCTGAGGGAAAATTGAAGGATTTGTTTGAAATCTTTGACCATGCAGCGATTTATGTATTCATTGCGGGAACGTATACACCTTTCCTTTTCATTGTCGTTAAGGGAGCCTTAGGCTGGACGTTGTTCGGAATCGTCTGGGGGATCGCTCTTGTCGGGATCTTTTTCAAAGCCTTCTTTGTGAAGCGATTCCTTTTCCTTTCAACCATCATCTATATCATCATGGGGTGGCTTGCCGTATTTGCTTGGAAGCCTCTTATGACCGCTCTTCCTACAGATGGGAGCATGCTGTTCATCCTAGGAGGCATCCTCTATACGGTTGGAACGATCTTTTACGTGTGGCGTGCTTTCCCGTATCATCATGCTGTTTGGCATGTATTCGTACTTGCGGGGACAGCGACTCACTTCTTTGCCATTCTGTTGTACGTTTTACCGATTTCAGTCGCTTAAGGAATACACGTAAAAAGGGTGATCGATGTTCGATCACCCTTTTTGTATGCGTTAAAGACATTCATCCTTTCGGACCGCTATCCTCATCCCTCTCTTCAGCAGGAGGGTCAAGAATATTTTGTCGATCCTTTTTGTCACTATTGTAGCGACTTTTCTTTCCATCATCCTGCTCTTCTGTGTCTGATGTATCTGTATTTGTATTATCCGATCCATCATTCTGAGAATCTGTGTTTGACTCAGAATCAGTGTCTTCCGTCTCATCGTTTTGTTCCTCAGTATCAGAAGAATCGTTGTCAGTGTCTTCAGACTCCTCCTGATCCTCTGTGCTGGAAGAATCGGTATTCGATGTTCCTGTTTCGGTTGAATCCGTTTCCGTCTCCACGCTTGTTTTTATGACCTTTTTCAATGGAATAACTTTCACTTCAATTTCCATATTATCGACTAAAAGGCGGTTCGGTTCCATTAATATATGTTCCCCGGCTTTCAAGCCTTTCGTGACTTGGACAAGTTCATCATTCTTGAAGCCAAGTTGGACTTTTCGTTTATCAACATAATCATTCTCTACGACAAAAACATACTCATGACCATCTTCATAAAGAATATTCTCAGGCTTTACAGCGATTGCATCTTCAACAACGACTGGCTTAACAGTAACATTCAGTGTATGCCCGATTTGGAATTCGGTTGTGTCATCCTCTACAAATTCAATTTCTATCTTGAACATGCCTTCCTTTTCATGTTCAGGTGCTGGTTGGACAGATGTAATCAAGCCATCCCACTCTTCACCTTTGACGGATTGTAATTTCACCTCATCCCCTTCATTAACGAAAAGGGCTTCCTTCTCTGAAAGAAAAGCTTGTACAAAGAGATCGTCATCATTCACGACAACGACAAGGGGAGCCTTATTTGCACCTCTTTGCGTGGTTACTTCCTGGACTTTACCTGAGATCGAGCTTTTAATGGTAACTTCTTCTGATTGCGTCTCCAACTGAGTGATTTCACTTTCTTTGTTCGAAATGATCGTGTCAATTCGATCAGCCTGGTAAGCAGCCTCCGCTTCCTCTTGCTCGAGTAGGAAAATGGTTGTCTCGTTCTTTTCATCGTCCTCTTTACTTTCTTCTTGTAAAATCTGGTTGCTGATCAAAGTTTCTCGATCCTCGTGGTAGTCTTTTTCCGTTTCGAGCACCTCTACCTCGTTTTCTAGAGCCGTTATCCGAGCTTCTAAATTCTCCGTATGGTAGGCGAGGATTTCGTCTTCAGCCGAAACCTCCTCTCCTTCCTCTACAAGGATTTCCTTTAACGCGCCATAGCTTTCATCATAAAAGAATTCTTCCTTCTCTTCAGGCATGATGATGCCAGTCATTTCGATTGTATCCCTCATATCATGAGTATCGATTTGATAAGCGTCATATGGTTTTTCACTTGCAAACAATGATTTATTCAACACGAAAAGATACGTATTCACAATAACGAAAAGCACAATCGGAAGCACGATCAATGCTCTCTTGATATATCGATTCACTAGAAAACCTCCGTTTCTACCCATTCAACTGAAGATGATACATCATGTTGATCACGGCAAGGATGAGGATGAACGTAACGTGCAAACCGATTGCTACGGTATAGATATACCTCTTCGGCTTCAACGATGTCTCCATGAGAAGCTTGACTGTCGTATATAAATGCCATAAGGAGAAGAGGGTGATCCATCCTGCAAGCGTGGTCAAAAACACATTATTGGTCACTGCTTTCACCCAAGGTCCGATTCCAAATGGGGAAAGGATTTCAGTAGAGCCGAAAGCCCACATATATGGAATATGAGCAGCGATAGCAACCAGAATGATGACAAACAAATACGTATGTAGGATGAATAGTTTCCTGTATCCGATATCACGGAAAAATCCCCAAAAAGAAAGAGTCATAGAGCCAATGATCAAAAAAGGGATAATCAATCCAACGATTGCGCCACCAATACCGATTAAAATGGCAGCAGAAAATTCCTGTTCAGCGGTCAGCTTCAGCTTTACCACTTCCGGCATCTGAAGCCATTCAGCAGCACAAATATAGAAAACAAGTCCAAAAATGATTGAACTGCAGAATAACAAGATTAACAATCTTAATCGATACCCATGGATAGACTGGGATTCTCTTAAATTATGTAAAGTGTCCTCCGGCTTGAATAAGCCTCTCCAAACATGTACGTGATGTTCCAATCTTCTTCCTCCATTCCAACGATCCTATCATAGGCACATCTCTTTCATCCTACCAGAAAATGAGGTGCATATCATATTTTTCCAATAATAAAATAGTAAAAAATTATCTGCTTCACACCATTGTAACCGATAAATAATCAATTGTTTTGCTAATCTTCGATAAAAAGTTGCAAATTCCTTGTTTTATGAATTTGGAAATGAGGAATTCCAATAACACCTCACCAGTTTTGACCCTATATTCACGAACATTATCCTCAAAGACTATCATTTAAGGAGTAGTGAAGAGAATTATGACAATGCAAAAGGCCAAGGGACAACCAAGATCGACCACACAGTCATCCTCCTACTATGATCAAGCTTGTCAGGTCATCCCAGGGGGTGTCACCGCTAATATCAAATACTTTCCACCCAATCCACTGTTCATGGAAAAGGCCTCTAAAAGCCGTTTATACGACGTAGATGGGAATGAGTACATTGATTACCTCCTTTGTTACGGAGCTCTCATCCTGGGGCATGGGCATCCAGACGTCATTGAAGCCGTCCACGAACAAATGGCTGAAGCGGGCACGACGATTTTTGGAACGCCTCACAAGACAGAGATTGAAATGGCTGAAAAATTGATCGATCTTTATCCCGGAATTGACATGGTACGTTATACCAACTCCGGTTTAGAAGCAACACAATTGGCGATCCGCATGGCGATGGCCTTCACCGGTAAAAGGAAACTGGCTAAATTTGAAGGACACTATCATGGAGGCTATGACCAGGTGCTCTTAAGCATCAATCCTGATGAAAAAGAAGCAGGTTCAGAAGACCATCCATCGGCTGTACCTGAATCAAGTGGCATTCCAGATTACTATGTCGAAAATACCGTCATTCTTCCATTCAACAATTTAGAAGCAACCGCTCAAATCCTCAAAGAACATAAAGACGAACTAAGTGCGGTCATCATTGAACCTGTACAAGGAGGGTTCATCCCAGCAAACCCAAGCTTCCTCCATGGTTTACGGAAGCTTACAGAAGAACTTGGCATTCTGCTGATTTTTGATGAAGTAAAAACAGGTTTCAGATTGTCACTCGGAGGGGCACAAGCCGTCTATGACATCAAACCTGATCTCACGGCTCTCGGAAAGGTGCTGGGCGGCGGTTTTCCTGTTGGAGCTGTCGGTGGCCGTAAGGATATCATGATGGTCAGCGCTTCCAACAAAGGCCGCGATATTCTGACAACAGGGTCATCAAGTACACAAAAGACAGATGTGCTTTTCCATAGTGGAACCTATAATGGTCACCCTACTGTTCTTGCAGCAGGACTTGCGACAATCAAGGTACTCGAATCCCAAAACAATATGAAGAAAATCGTTGAGCGTACGTATGATTTGAGAAACCAGCTTGAAAAAAGCTATCATGCTAAGGGAATCCAAATGAAAACAGTGGGAACAGGGAGCATCTTCAATATTCTCTTCACAGAATCTGACGTTGAGCGATATCGAGATTTGAAAAAATGTAACCATCAGCTCCGTCAGAAATTGGATTATGAACTTTTGAACCAGGGAATCTACACGAAACCTCTCAACCGCTATTCAATGTCGTTAGCGCATGATGAAGAAACGATCAAACTGACAGTCGAAGCTCATGAACGTGCAATTGATCGTGTTTTGAATAGCTGATAGAAGAATATAAAAAACTGCACCTCCATTGGCTAGCTGTGCCTAATCAGGGGGTGCAGTTCATTTTTAGAGGGTTTCAATAGAAACTTGGCTTCCTGCCCCGGTCGGTTTTGCCGGTTCGACAATCAACTTGCGTGGTAATCGTGCCCTCAGCTCAGGTACATGAGAAATGACACCGACGGAGACACGTTGCATTTGAAGTCGTTCAAGTGCTGATATGACGGTATCCAATAATGACTGATCAAGTGTTCCGAAACCTTCATCCAAGAAAAAGAATTCCAATGGATACTCCCCTTGCAGCTGGATTTGAGCAGACAAGGAAAGTGCTAACGCTAATGAAGTGAGGAAGGTTTCACCACCAGATAGTGAAGTGACAGGTCTTCTTACACCACCATTGGCATCATCACGTATAACGAAGCCACCAGTAGAATCGACCTCCAGCGCGTAACGCTGTCTAGTCAGTTCCCCAAGTCGTTGGGAAGCGTCTCTCGCCACCTGGTTCAATTGCTCCTCTGCAATGAATTCCACGAAGCTGTTCCCTCTGAAGACTGTTTGGAGTTTCCCTAATCTTTCAGAAAGCTTTTCTTTTTCTTTCCGTTCTGTTTCCAATTCTTCGTATTTTGCAGCTCTCTTTTCGAGGTCCTCTACCTCACCTTCAAGTCTTGCCTTTTCAGATAGAGCCTTTTCTTTGGCTTCTTTAGCTTGATTCAGCTCCTCTTGGACCTTTAACCATTCCTGCTCGCTCACCTCTTGATTGTTCAACAACTTCAGAAGACGGCTTTGGTCGTTTAGATGCTGCTGCTTTTGTTGATTGAACCGCTTGATTTCTTCTTCCCATAGTTCAAGCTGTTGTTTCGTATTAACAGCATCCTTGACTTCCTCCGTACTTTCAAAGGGTGTTTCGGCTACTTTCTTGCGCCAATGATCCTGAACCTTTTCAAGACGTTCACCTAAGTGTCGTAAAGTAGAGCGGGCGCTTTCAAGTTCCTTTTCAAGCTTTTGCAGGTTCCTCGTTTGCTGTTCCCATGACTGATGGATCGTTTGTTCCTTGTTCTTAAGCTCATCAATTTCGTTTTGGACCTTTGTTATGAGGGTTGAAGCCGATTCTTCCCCACATCGCTCCTTCAGTTTCTCTTGGATAAGGGTCTCTCTTTTTTCTAAATTGGATATCTCCGATTTGATCCCCGCTACTTTCAGCGTTAACGATTGTACGTGGTCATACGCTTTCGAGATCGTATCGTCCATTTCAAGGAGGTATGACACGCTCTTATCATAACGTGCACTCAATTCTGAAACATCTTTCTCCCGTTGATCCATCTCTCTCTGCTGTTCCTCAAGCTCAGCATAAGGGAACATGTGATAGGAGGCATTCCACTTTTCCTGAAGGTGACGAAGCTGTTCATCCGCCTCATTTATTTTGATGGTAAGCCGGTCAAGTTCTCTTTCATGATTTTTTTCAGTTGTTGTATGTTCCAACAGCTGCTTGTCACTGTTGGAATAGTCAAGAATATATTTCGCCTTCTTTTCTTTCAACTCGATAAGGTCTTGTTTAAAGCCTTTCGTTTCCGTTTGCAACAACTTCAAATAGTTGTGCAGGCTTTCAGTTGAATGGAAGGATTCCTGAATCTCCTCAAACCTTGCTGCAGCAATTTCATCACTTGCGAACTCATCCTTCTGGATATACTCCTGCAATGCTTCATATAAATATTCGAGATCTCGTTTGCAGTGCCCCATCTGGACTTCTTCACTTCTAACCGAAGATAACAGCTCTTCATATTCCTTTACGATCGCGGAATAATCCATCTCATTTTCATGTGGAATAGCTAGTTCAGGGTGATCATCCGAACCACAAACCGGACACTTTTCCCCTTCCTTCAATTGAGCAGCAATTTGAGAGGATAAAGCGTGAAGCTCTGTTTTTCTCTGTTGTTCCTTCAAATCATGTAAAGATCCTTCGATGGAACTTTTTGCTTCTTCAATGACACGTTCATGTTCACATACACGATTGTAGATCGACTCGGTATGTTTACGGAGGTAGGCGATATTTTCTTTCACTTTCCACTGATGTTTGTTTTGCTTATCAATTTCAGATATAACAGCACGTAAAGTTTGGGAGACAGTCTCATATTCCCCTGTCATTTCGTTTTTCTGCTTACTGATGGAGTCGATTTCCTTCTTCAGAGCTCCCGCATCCCTCAACTTGTTCCGATCATCTAAGCTTATAGCCTTTTCATCCAACATCCGTTTGATCTCAGATTGTTTAACAAGCGCCCGCTTTTTCCGCTCTCTATGCTGGTCCAATTCGGTTTGAAGGGCTTTAAGGGACTCGGTTTCTTTCTTCAGTTCATTTTTTTGGTGGTCAAGCTGTCCGCTCACCTGATCCTTTTCATTTTCAAGCTCTAGAGCTTGTTTAAGCTCTTGGAGGCGTTCATATAATCCCGGCTCTTTTTCAGCTCTGGTTTTTTTTATAGAATCCAGCGTCTTCTTCGTTTCCTCTGTTTTTACAACAGCATCGTTCGTTTCAGCCTGCAACTTTGCACAGGATTCTGACCAGTGCTTTTGGTCCGTGTTTAATGAATCGAGCTCTTCTGCAATCGGCAATAAGGATTCAGCTATCCGTGCTGTGTGAAGTGCTTCCTCAGTGGTCTTGATGTCGGATTCTTTTTTATTCAACTCCTCCAAAGACCCTTTCACCTCATTCAACTCTTCCTGCCACTTCCAAATCTGACGGTAATGATCAAATTGAACTTCTTTCTTTTGGAGATTAGTATGTTGCACCTGAACGGAATGGATCGCATCGGCGAGCTTCTTTTTCAACTCATTTAAAACTTGCTTAGAAGCTTCTCCTAATCCTTGTTGCTCAGCTGAAATCTCCTTCAACTCCATTTTGGTTTCGTCCATTTTGACCTTCAATCGGTGGTAGAGAACATCTCCATATTGTTCAAGGCGGAACAATCGTTGAAGCATTTGTCTCCGATCGGCACCTTTAAGGGATAAAAACTCAGCGAATTTTCCTTGAGGCAGAACGACCGCTCTTGTAAAATCCGTCAACGTAAGCCCCAGGATCTCTTCAACCTTTGCTGTCACATCACGCTCTTTGTCCGCTAATACGATGTGTTCACCATTGACTACTTCGATAAGGCGGCAAGTGCTCGTCCGTACAGAATCGTTTTTGGATCGTTTATACGTACGTTCAACCTCATATCGTTTACCTGATGTAGCGTGACCGAGTTCAAATGTAAAACTTACATTCAACTGATCTTCAGCATGATTCATGATCCCTTGAATGGTGTTCGCTGCTCGTTCAACCTTACCGTATAATGCCAGTGTCACAGCATCCAACAAGGAGGATTTCCCGCTTCCAGTAGGTCCGAATATGCCGAAGACCCCGCCTTTACATAGGGTTTGGAAATCAACCTCCTGTTTATCCCTGAAGCTATGTAAACCCATTACAGATAAGTGAATGGGGCGCATACTCACGCACCTCCTTCATTTTCGCCGATTAATTCCATAAATAACTTTACAGTCTCATCATCAGGGGTACCACCGTTCGTCTGTCGCTTATAAAAACGTGAAAACAGCTCATCAATCGGCAGCTCCGACATTCTCACACCCTCAATTGCTGAATCTATTTCTTCAAACACGGGCCTGATATGAATGAACCCTTCATGGGCGTTTCTCAATTTGTGGATTTCTTCCATGCTTAATGTATCTTGCAAATGGACTTCCAAGTCAATCCATGCATTCGAATCTTTCTTTTCTTCCAACCATCGATGGACCTGGGACAACCCTTCCTCAGCCTTCCATCTTACTAAAGGCTTTCCGCTGGAAAGGTACACTTCCCTCCAGTCAGGTTCGGAACCAGGTTTCAGGTCGACAATTGTGACAGATTTCGTCTGCCCAGCCTCCGAAAAACTATAGGATAGTGGCGAGCCTGAATATCTGGTTACGCTCTCTGCCCTTTTGATCGTTTGCGGGCGATGAAGATGTCCTAGTGCGACATATTGAGCACCCGGAGGCAGGGCATTGGCGGTGACTGTATAGGCACCACCTACCTGGATCGGCCTCTCGGACTCGCTCTCCCTTCCTCCAGCTACGTAAATATGACTCATCGCCACATTTACACTTGAAGAGTCAAAACCTTTGCAAAGCTCTTGGAAGATCTTCTCAATACGTACATCATAAGCGTCACGTAACGCTGCTTCATCAAACGAATCAGACAACAGCTCCTTCAAACGTGATTCCGAAGGATAAGGGAGACCTGCGATTTTCAGACGTTCACCTGTCCTTTCAACCTCCAGTTCAATAGGGCGGATTGTCGGATGACCAACAATCCTAATGCCGTGCATCTTTGCCAATGGACCTGACGCGCTCAGTCGTTCTGGGCTGTCATGGTTCCCAGAGATGATCACCACCTGGCACTTATGATCTTTCGTAAGCTCTGCCATTGACTCGTAGAACAGTTGCTCAGCTGTCGCCGGTGGATTGACCGTATCGAAAACATCTCCAGCCATCAACACGACATCCACTTTTTCAGCGACGACGATTTCACATAACTCTTTTAAAAACGCTTCTTGTTCTTTTAACCGGCTCCTACCTTCCAGCGTCCTTCCGAGATGCCAATCAGCGGTATGCAGTATCCTCATGGAATCCTCCTTTCTATGGCAGCTTTACGAGGTGTCCGCCATCAAAAAAGTATAGGTACTTCTCCTTACAAGGCTTTTTCCAAATTGCTTCAATCGCCTTTGAATAGAGCTGCAATTGTAAGGCATACCTTTTTTCTAAAATAGGCCGCGCCTTTTCATAGTTTTCAAATCGATGCGAGATTGCATCTGTTTTATAATCCAATAGAATGAATCCGTCCTCTTCTTCAATAACGCTATCCATCACACCTTGGACAAGCACGGACTCTTCTCCGTCACCCTTCCAATCTCCATACGCCTCAGATGCTGGCAAAGCAAGACTGAAAGGAACCTCTTTATGAACTTTGCTTGCCTGCTGTAAGCGCCTGCCAAGGTCTGTCTTGAAGAATGCCTCGATTGAATCTACTTCAATGGCATCTGCTTGGACGGAAGTCATGAATTCTTGATTCACCAGTTTGGCAATGGTTTCTCTGATCGTTTCTTGAGTTACATTTCCATTTGTAGCTACATGCTGCATGACAAGGTGCATAGCTGTCCCTTTTTCAGCGGCGGTCATCGACTTTTCCTGTAAAAAGCTAGGCCGTTCGCTGATTGTACTACGGAATTGGCTGATGAAGGTCGTGTCTCCGTATTCATCACGCGTTTCAAAATTCCTTTTCAGTTCGGTCACCGACTGTTTAGACATATGTCTTTTCGAGTGCTGATAAGGATATTCCCATGATAATTTGGAGTGAATTTGGTCGTTTTCTTCAACCTCAACCTTTTCCCACTTTTTAATCTTATCAAGTCGCTCAGCCTGCTCATCAACCTTCTCTTCAGCATCGACAACAATTTCTGCTGATGGGATGATCTGAACCTCCCAACGTCCTTGAACCTCTGCAGCACGATTATCAACTTGGACGAGGCCACCGCCGATCCGCTTACGAAGGTCATCCATACTCGGATGCCGGATGACGGCAGGCCCGATCCAATCCAGATAGGATTTTGCCGTCGCTCGATCAAGATCAGGTAATAACCACCCATCGCGAGCTAGGACAAGCTGCCATTGTTTCAGTTCTTTGTCTAAATCTTTGACTGCTCCAACAAGGATAAGCTTCTCTTTTGCTCGTGTCAGTGCAACATAGAGAATTCTCATCTCTTCTGCTACCATCTCCATACGGAGGCGCTTTTGTATCGTCAACTGAGGGAGCGTCGGATAACTGATCCGAAGTTTTGGATTCATGAATTTTGCTCCAAAACCAATTTCTTTATGAAGAAGAAATCCGCCCCTCAAGTCCATTTCATTGAACCGTTTATTCAAGTTCGCAAGCATCACGACAGGAAATTCCAATCCTTTGCTCTTGTGGATTGTCATGATGCGTACCACGTCTTCCTGTTCCCCAAGGGCACGTGCTGCTCCTAGATCCTTACCCTGATCCTTCATCCGCTCTATGAATCTCAGGAATCGGAACAATCCTCTAAAGGAGGTCTTTTCGTACTGTCTTGCCCGATCATATAACGCTCGTAAATTCGCTTGCCTTTGTTGTCCTCCAGGCATACCGCCTACATAATCGTAATAACCCGTCTCTCTATAAATCTGCCAAATCAAATCTGATAAATCTCCCTGGCGGGCTTTTGTCCGCCAACGTTGAAGCTGATTGTAGAAATGGGTTACTTTTTCTCTGGCAGCTTGATTGTTTGATTGATTCATATACGCAACAAGGGCTTCGTAATACGATCCTTCCTTGTCCGCAATCCTCACCTCTGCCATCTCTTCTCCTGTGAGGGCGATAATCGGTGAACGGAGAACAGATGCCAAAGGAATATCTTGATAAGGATTATCGATGACCTGTAAAAGTGACATCATGATGGAGACCTCGACAGCCTCGAAATAACCTGTTGATAAATCAGCATAGGCAGGGATGCCCTGCTTTTTGAATTCTTCTTGGATTGTCGGGGCTGCCGTTGCAGTCGATCGAAGCAGGATGACAATGTCCCTGTAAGTGATTGGACGATATGCTTTGAGTTTTGCATCATACACCTGATACGGTTCTTGTTGTTCATTATGACCGATCAGTTCTTTGATCCGAGTGGCCATATATCGCGCCTCTAATTGAATCGACTGGAGGTTTTCAATATCCTCTTCGGAATCGTTTGCCTCGTCCTTCCGATTGATGAGCGCTAGTTCCGTTCTGGATTGCTCACTTTCCGGAAACTCTGCTCCTAAACGAAGCTTTGCATCATCATCGTATTCGATTTCACCTACAGCTTCATTCATGATTTGCTGGAACAAGAAATTGGTACTGTCAATCACGTCTCTTCGACTACGGAAGTTCCGTGATAAATCGATACGGACTCCTTCTCCAGGGTCTGAGTCTTGAAACCGCTTGTACTTATCCAAGAAAAGTGAGGGCTCTGCCAACCGGAATCTGTAAATGCTCTGCTTCACATCTCCCACCATGAATAAATTGGACCCCTGACCAGGTTCCTTTGTCACTAATTGGACAATCGACTCTTGGACCAGGTTTGTGTCCTGATATTCATCAACGAGAACTTCAATGAATTTTTGTCTGTATTCTTTTGCTGCTTTCGAAGGAATCAATCGTTCTTCCGTACTTTGCTCATCCGTCAAAATCGCAAGACAATAATGCTCAAGGTCGGAGAAATCGACAATCCCTTTTTCTTTCTTCATCGCTTTGAACCGTTGATCGAACGATTTGACTAGTCCAACCAATGTATGTAAAACAGGTGCCAGTTCACGGATGTGCTCTACATATGATTCCGGTCGTCGGTTGAACAGATCCTCCTTCAAGCCATCCACATGCTTTTTCACACGATCTCGCATTGATTTGACAAGGTCCTTCAGATCATCATCGTAATCCTCACCTTTACAAGCCTTCAATCGTGAAAAGTTGAGGGACTGGAAAGCGTGGTACAGAGAAGTCCACGATTGCGTGCCCGCATCCAGCAATGCCCGGATCTGCTGCTCATCATCCTGGATCGTTTCGAAGTAAGGAGAAGGGCCCCCTGGTGCCAGAGCTTGTTCCTTCGCTTGTTCCAAGATTTCCAGCATCCCCCTCAATTGCAGATTCACATCCTGCAGCAACTCTTTTGTCCAGCTGAGGTCGTCGATCGTATCGACTTCTTCACTTGCCATATACATCCCTAACATGTTTTCCAGCCACATATTCGGCCATGGGTAACTACGAGAGAAATCATATAGCCTTAAAATCATGCGTTGAATTTCATGGTCTGCCCGGTCATCACTGAAACGATCGACAAGGTCATAGAAGGCTTCATTCCCTTCACGACCGTATTCCTCCTCCAATAATTCCTCAAGGGCTTCCTGACGTATGAGCTCAACTTCTGTTTCATCAGCGATCCTGAAGTTTGGATCCAGATCCAATTGATAATAATACTTTCTGAGCACTTCGATACAGAAGGAGTGCAACGTGGATATGGAGGCTCGATTCAACAACGTGAGCTGACGTCGGATATGAAGCGATCCTGGTCTTTCCTTCAATGCCTTTTCCAATGCTACTCCGATTCGTTTTCTCATCTCAGCTGCCGCTGCATTTGTAAAGGTGACGATCAAAAGCCGGTCGACATCCACACCGTCTTTTTCCGTCAATCGACGGATGATCCTTTCAACAAGAACAGCTGTCTTACCAGAACCCGCAGCTGCTGCGACCAGAATGTCTTCTCCTCTAGCTGTAATCGCATGCCATTGTTCATCTGTCCATTGGGCTCCTTCAGGCTTCGGGATAACTTCACGCATTTCCATCTCCTCCTTTCTTTTTGAACAAATTGAATAATTCATCTTCTTTCATATCTTTCAGGATTCGATAATCGTTTTCTTCCAGCGAGTGATCGAATTGACATACCGACCGGAATGAACAGTACGTGCACGGAGTCTTTTTTTGCATTTCATAAGGTGAGATATCAATATTACCATTCATGATATCTGAACCGATCGAACCGATTTTTGACCGTATAAATGAGCGGACATCATCGAATTGTTCCTTTTCCATTGTCGAGGATCCTTTTCGGAAGCTTCCATCCTTTTTAGTCGCGACTGGGATGATTTCAGAGAAACCATCAATCGTCTTATCCATCATTTTTACGACTTCCTCATCATCCAGAACGTACCCCTTCATTTTGAATTTCTTGAAAAGTTCTTTTTCAATCTCTTCAAGAGTCAAAAGTTTTTTGGATGAATGGACAGGATCATGAACGTGGAAGTACAGGACACCTGCTGGTTCGGCAGATTTCCCTAACCACGTGTCTGAGTAAGTCAAAACGACATCCAGATAGGTAAGCATCTGCAAAGCGATTCCATAATAGACCTCAGACAGGTTCAACCCTCTCTGACTCGATTTATAATCAATCACTCTTAGAAGCAGGTCATCATCTTTCGTTGCGGCATCGACTCGGTCAATCCGTCCAACCACTTCCATCGTCGTACCATCCTGCAGCTTGTACTTCAAAGCAGGGATACGTTCATTCATGCCGAATCCAAGTTCAAGCCCGACAGGAGAGAACCCACTCGCTTTAGCTTGTTCACTAAGAGCATAAGAGGCTCGCCCTACGACATTTTTCAGTTTTCGCTTAATATACTGATAGCGGTTGGAACTGAGAAGGATTTGGCTTTGTAATCGTGGAGCGAGCTTTTCAACCACTTCCCCTGCAATCCGATAGCAGTCGGATGCAGACAACTCCCTCCAGTCCATTCTTCTTTGCTTCAAGATATCCGCCATTTCTTTCAATGCAGCATGAAATAGCTGTCCGATGTCTGGTGCTTCAAGGCGGAACAATTGTCTTTCTTCCAGTTTGAGTCCGTAGCTTGCAAAATGGGAAAATGGACAGGACTGATGCCTTTCCATCCTGGATACACTCGTTTTCAACTGGTCTCCGTACAATTCCTTACTCGTTTTACCAGTAAGCTTTTGTGCCTTGTTTTCATAAAAGAGACTGTGTATTGTCCGTTCTGCTGTTTTCGACCAGCCGGTGTCATCCACGAACCAATTGTATACATGCCACCATTCCGCTGAGATTGGATACCCTTTCTGCCAATGGCGCAACTGGTTCGTCAAGAACGATAAGGTTCTTCCAGGACGTGCGATGAAACGTTCAATCGCTTCCTCACTTTCATTCGGTTCCTGCATGAGCAGTCTTTCATTCTGCTCTGGAAACAACTCTTTCAATTGATTGATAAGAATGGATGGGACAAGCCCCTTCCCTTCTTCGTCAGCTAATGGATACGAAATGTACAAGTAATCCGATGCACTAGAGAGAGCCATGTAAATCAAGAAATTTTCATCGAGTAGATTTTCCCTTGCTGTCGGTGCCATTTCCACCCCGAGTGTTTTCAACGCCTCACGATCATCCTCAGAGAATATGCCATCCTCGGATGGCTTCGCAGGTAAAACACCATCATTCACGCCAATGATGAAACTGCATTTGACATCATAAAACCGAGATCGATCAAGACTTCCGATAAGGACCTGATCAATGGATGGCGGGACGAGTGCGAAGCGCATCGACTCCAGGCCTGTATCCAGCATCTTATTGAATAACTCGAGGCTTAACGGTTCATCACCTACGATTTCGACCATCTGTTCCATCAAGTCAACGACTGCCTTCCAAACCTGATCATGCTCTCTCGCCAAGCTCAATTCACCATTTTCTTCTGCCTTCAAGCGCCAGCTTTCCAGCTTACGAGGAACTTGCAGGTATTCCAAATAGAGGTAAAGGGCTTCGCATAGCTCCTTTCCATTTTTCGCCTCCCTCAGGTCCCGTTCCAATCGGGCTAAAGGATCCGCAATCATTTGTCGTGCACGATTAATCAATTGTTCTTTTTCAAGCTCGGCATCTGTTTGTGTTCCTATGGCAGCATCGAGGGAACTGAATTTCCGATAAACCCAGTTTTCACGACTCGTCCATCGCTTCTTTCCATGGATTCCATGAGCCAGTACATGATTTTCAAGCTGATCCACGCGTTCCCTAAGTTCTTTCGTATTCCATTTCTCATCATCAAATAACAAATCCGTTTTCACACAACGAAAGACTGCATCGTAGCGCCAATTTTGCAGGACGACGTCAAGACTTGAACGGATGCATTCAATTAAAGGGTGGTGAAGCATGGATCGCTTTTGGTCAAGGAAATAAGGAATCTCGTAATCTTCGAATAGCGTCTCCAACAAATCGGAATAGGTTGAAGCATCGCGAACGAGTATTGCAATGTCCCGATAGCGGTAGCCTGATTTATGTACGAGCTCTTGTATGTCCCTTGCTACCCCTTCAACTTCAGCACGCCGATTGACAGCACCGCTTATTTGAACAGATGATTCACCATAGTAAGGAATGACCGGACGTTCATGATAATAGTTTTCCAAATGCCTGATGGATGGGGAGTGGTCAAATCGATATGTATGTTCGAGGACATGCAGCGGTTCTATTTCCACTCCTTCCTCCATCGCAATTTCTTTTATTTTATGATAGGTGGTGTGTGTCATCCTGAATAAATCCAAGTCAGATGGTTGATGTTCGGTTGGCTCGTCCATCGTGAGCGTAAGCGTCATACGATCCGCCTTTTTCATCAGCGCCCGTATGACACCGATTTCTTGTGGCGTATAACTATGGAAGCCATCGATCCATACGTCACAATCCTCGAAGAATGTGGAAGATGGCATCTTTTCTTCCAGCAGACGAAGATAGTCCTCGGAATCGACATATTGGTTGACTAGGATCTTGTCCAACTCATGATAAATGATATGTAAATCGTGCAGCTTGTCCTTCAATAGACTTCTGTCATCGGATTCATCAAGCAATTTATTTTCCAATTGTTCAAGATCGCCAGCACCTAAACAATACCTCTTGAATTCCTTGATCATCTCTTCAAGCAATTCATAAAATCCATTCTGCTCAGATGATTTATGAAAAATGACCAGTTCATTTTTCAGCTTTTCAACAACTTTCCTGAGCAACATGTTCATCCCGGTTGAATTTACATGATACCGGGTCAACCCTCCGGTCTCTTGCAACACTTTCAATGCGAGGCGGGAAAAACTAAACACCTGTGCACGAATCATTCCGCCAAGTCCAGGTGTTTTCGCTAGCTCGTATTCCATTTGAAAGGTCATTTGATCAGGCACGAGCATAACAATGGGTTTGCCCGTTGGAGCGTTATGTAGTTCTTGTCTGATTTCATCAAGACAGACCGTAGTCTTACCTGTACCGGATCTTCCGACCATGAATCGGACCGACATATCCATTCCCCTTTCCGTCTCAAAAATCGTATTCTTTATTATCTCATTTTTTCATGTGATTTTGTAGTTTATGAATGTTGGCAAGTATTGATAATTCACTTTAGGAGCTTTTGGTGTTTCGCTCTTGCCAATTGAGGCCTAAAAATAATTTTTGCAGGGACAATTCAGCTTGATTACGGAGGTGGAAATTGGAATATTTGATGATTTCATGATAGCCGCGAACGAAAACATTGTATTCAGAAGTGTCTTCATGATACCGATGGAAGGTCACCTTGATATTTCGTTTTTTCATTTCGATTCTTGTTCGGTGGAGCTCTTGTGTGATCTCCCTCATCTTCGCTTCAATCCAAAGCACGTAGGGCTGTGTAAACTTGAGTGGTGCTTTTTGAAAAATCAACAAGTCCCGATTCAAGATCGTAAGGAGCATCGGATAAAGGATGAATCTGTCAATAAGCTGATTCTCTTCCTTTGTTGCATACATGAGATCCTCCCTCCTTAGCCGGCAGTATGCGAATTGCCACGTGATATAGGTAGAATACGGCATGAGAGAATTCGATCAACACAGAACGAACGGGTCTGTTTCCTCATTGAACAATACCCGGTCACAGTCTTTTCTGTCATGGATGACAGCCAGACAACTCGTTGGGTGATGGTCTCATCAGCTGACAAATAAACGATTTCAATCGGTTTTTTATGTTCCAGTGCTCTGATCAACATTCTCCTCATGCTGTTCCCTCCCTTAAAATTAGTATATACGAACATTCGTTCTGTATGCAACGAAATTAATTTGGTAACATTAACCGTAGGAGAGCATGAGATAAGACAGAAAAAAGGGTGACCCTAAGCATCTGACTAGATGATGTTAGGGCACCCTTATATGAAGAGAACTTTGCATATTATACAGCTTTGTGCCACATCGTCCACCGACCGATTTCATGAAAACCGAGACGTTTGTAAATGGATCCTGCAGCCGGATTATCATAGAAGAGACAAAGCGATTTCTCTTCTTCTAAAAGATCATGGCAGAGCATGCTCAAACACTTGGATGCTAGACCTCGATTCCGGTGCGAAGCTGCTGTGCACACACCGATGACCATCGCAGAAAGTGAATTTTCAGCAGTGGTGGAGACACTTGCAATCGCTTTGTCGTCCTCAGTCATAAAATATGTACGTCCACTTCCTGATCGGATAGCTTGAATAAGCCCTTCACGTGAAGATACAGAGTCGGAAAATTCCTCAATCGACGTTCTTAATGAGAGAATTTTATCAACGTCGTTCTCATCCGCTACCTGGATTTCAGAACGGTCCATATCGTTCTCAAGAGACTTGTTATCAACAAGTTCAGCGAAATACATGCTCCTTTTCTTTCCGACTGGGAGGAGTCCTTCAAACTGGTTGACGATCTCTTCCTTTCCAGAAAGGATCTGAAATTGCTCATGCTTCTTCATGATTTCTGCAAATCCATGTACATTGAACTTGCCTCTTGAATATGGGAGGAAATTTTCATTGTAACGTAGTAATACGGCATTCAATTCGTCCCCAATCCATTCTCCCCATAGTTGTTGAAACGACGTCTCGTAACCAAAGTTCTCAATATCTCCGATTATAAAAAGGTTCAATGCTGGTTCCTCACTTAGGAATTCCATGACATTCGCATGATCTTGCTCTGTTAATAAACGTATCATTCCCCATCCCCCTAAATCATGAACGTATGACCATTTTACATAAATGGTAAAATGATGCAACCCTTTTATAGGTTTATAATTCTCGTCTTCTCCATTAGAATGCAATCCTCCCATTTCCCTTCATGCTTTTCATGCGCTTTCAATTCTTTCACTCGTCTGAATCCGCATTTTTCGTAGCAACGTAGAGCCCGTTCATTCCGTTTCCTCGGGTCCATTACAACTTTTTTTGCCCCCCATTCCTCGAATAGGAAATCAACGATTAAGAGGATGAACGACGAGCCGATTCCTTTGTTTTGATACTTCAATTCGCCAATGAATTGGTCCATCCCGAAAATAGGTTCCTCATCAATATATCCATAAAGCCTTTTTTCTTTTTCAGATAAGGGGTAATATTGAACATAACCGATAGGAGTATCTTCTAGAAGAATGAGATTCCTATTTACACGTTCATCAGCCCCTGAAAAGAAATGTTGTTTGACCCGCTCAGCATCGTGAGCCTGATCTCGGCCTTCGTACCACTCAAGTACTTCCGGATCACTCAACCATTTTGTCATATAAGGGATATCTGTCTCTTGCAATGGTCGTATATAAAACGGTCCTTTCTCAATCATGCGATCATCTCCTTAAAAGTGAACGAGGTTAGAAGATTACAAGTCGTTACGAATAATGTTGTGAGAATAATTTGGAGGTCAGCTTATGAAGAATCATTCCTCTCTCCGTTACCTTCTGTTTTTATTTGGTTATGGCGTGCTAATCATGTTGGGATTTCAATTGGAATCCCAGATTCAAATCCGTGCAGAGAAGCACTTCTTACTTACACCTGTATTTTACTATTCCATTCTGTTTCCGATCGTCATCGGTATTTTAATGGCAATCCCTTTACATATCCAATCTCTCAGGAATCGGAATTCATGGCACCTGAATTGGCGGAAGTTGATTATTTTCGGCATTCCTTCGCTATTGATCCTGCTTTTTCCTGCTTATTACTTCACCCTTCTCGCCTGGGGCGATGTTTTAGGTTTCGCTGATTTGTTATTTGGCAATGATCGACTGCATTTTCTTTCTGGAATCGTTTTAGGTTTCACCATTATAAATAGTATAGAAGTTAGAAGACCATCTGAAGAATAAGTATCAAGGAGGTTATAATCGATGAAAGTGGAAACGTATATTCAAAGCTTGTTCACTCCCGATGACAAAGAATATGGCCACATAACAAATAAAATGATAGAAATCGGAATGCCTACAATCTCTGTATCTCCAGAGACTGGTAAATTACTAACTTTACTTGTCAAAATGTCAGGCGCGAAAAAGATGCTGGAAATTGGTGCCTTAGGAGGCTACAGCGGAATTTGTCTTCTCCGTGGAAATGAAGAAGGAAGCTTGACCTCATTGGAACTGGAAGAAATTTATGCAAAAGTGGCCAAAAAGCACATCGAGGAGGCGGGTTTCAACGGCCGCGTTGAAATGAAAACCGGGCCGGCTCTCCAATCGTTGAAAGAACTTGAAAAAGAAAATACCGAGTTTGACTTCTTCTTCATTGATGCAGACAAAGAAAATTACGTCCATTATTTGGATCTTTGCATAAAACTCTCAAAGCCTGGTTCAATCATCACAGCTGACAATACGCTGTGGAGTGGCGAAGTTCTAAATGAAGCAACGACTGATAAAGACACGCGAGCTTTACAAGCTTATAACCAAAAGGTCGCTGAAGATCCAAGACTTGAAAGTTTGTTGATTCCAATCGGTGACGGCCTGACGATCGCAAGAGTCAAATAAAGATCAAAAAAAAGAACTGATCATCACGTGATGAATCAGTTCTTTTTATATCTCATCTAAATGTAAGAAATCTTACTGAAAGTCCATCACTTTTATATCTACAATATTTAAAAAGGATTTCGGCGATACACATTGAAGTTTTACTATAGCTGATAATGAACTAGAGGGGGGAAAGGATGGATACACCACTCATAGAAGGAATCACAAAAGAGTATCTGCAAAATATCATTCAAAATGTGAACGGTATGATTTTCACCTTCCATAAGACGGACGACGGTCGTTTCATCCATACATTTTGTGAAGGAAAACTACTTAAAAAGATGAACTTGACTACAGAGCAGATTGTTGGAAATGAATTGAAAGCCTTCATGCCACAAAAGTCTGCTAATGCAAAAGGGAAGCTTTATGAACGCGCATGGGGCGGTGAAGCTTTCTCTTATGAAGGATTCGACCGGAATGTGTCCTATATTGTTACGTTAAGTCCTGTGCGTGAAAATGGAGAAGTTGTCCAAGTCATTGGCACCTGCATTGATATACAGGACCGGAAAGAGAAAGAGAATGATCTCGAAATGAATCGGGAGCATCTTAAATCGTTCTTTACGTATAACCCTGACCCCATTTTCTCCCTGGACAGCAATGGCTATTTTACGAGTGTAAATGAAGCAGGGGAAATCATGACCGGTCATAGTGAAAATCAAATGAAAAAGAGTACTTTCCTCCCTTATATCACCCCTGACTACAAGGCTAACGCAATTACAAACTTCCATAGAGTCATGCAAGGAGAATCACTTACATTCAGGAGTGCAATCATGAATGCAAGAGACGAGCGGATTGAATTGAGAGTGACGGCTGTTCCGATTGTCGTACAAGGAAAAATCAAAGGAGTATATGGCATCGCTCGAAATATTACCGAACAATTGGAATATCGTGCTGCACTTGAACAAAGTGAAGAGCGGTATCGGAATCTTGTTGAAAACTCGCCTATTGCCATCGCCGTTAATGTTAATGATCAGTTGAGATATACAAATCCAGCATTCGTCAAACTGTTTCAAGCTAGGGACAGGAATGAACTGATTGGACGGTCGAAATGGACACTGATCCCTGAACAATATCATGATTGCATCGCTACTCTCGAAGAGACTCTAGAAAATCTTGAATTCCATTATAAACGGAGAGAAGGAAAAATCTTACGTTTGGATGACAAACAAATTGACGTGGAAATGACTGCAATGCCGATTCATTTTGAAGGGGAAAAAGGAATTCTCGTCATGCTGTCTAACATCAGTGAACGGAAAAAAATCGAAAAAGAAGTAAAACGGATCAGTCAACAGAACGAAATGATCCTTAATACTGCCGGAGATGGCATACTAAGTATCACAAGCGATCTTACAATCAACTTCGCAAATCTCGCAGCTCTCGACCTACTCGGTTATGAGAAGGAAGAGTTGATTGGACAACCTGTTTCCCTCCTTTTCAATCCATCGAAGAAATTAGATAAATTTGATGATTCTACGAAAAACTGGGCGGTCTATAAAGAACGGAACCAATGGATTCAACGAAAGGAAGAACAGCCGATTCTTGCGGATATCACCATCACACCCATATTGGAAGACGAAGAACGCAATGGTACAGTACTCGTCATTAAAGATATCACGCAACAAAAAAAGCTGGATGAATTGATGATCCGTTCCGATAAGTTATCTGTCCTAGGGGAACTTGCGGCAGGAATCGCGCACGAAATTCGAAATCCACTTACTTCCTTAAAAGGCTTCATCCAATTGATCCAATCCATAACTGATAATCGTTATGATGATTATTGCACGATTATGCTGGATGAGCTTGAACGGGTCAATGGCATCGTGGGTGAGTTTCTTATGCTTGCAAAGCCCCAGCACTCAGCATTATCAAAAGCGAATCCGACACAGCTATTGCAAGAGGTCGTTTCTTTCCTAAACTCGGAAGCGATCATGCATAATGTCAATATCCATGAGGACTATTCAACGGATACCGCATCGATACTTGCAGAAAGCAGTCAACTGAAACAGGTATTCATCAATTTATTGAAAAATGCCATCGAATCGATGGAGCAAGGTGGTAATATCTACATCTCCATAGTTGAAGATTCGAATAATATGGTGAAAATCACCATTCAAGATGAAGGCTGTGGAATTGAAGAACAGCGTCTGAAAACGCTGGGACAACCGTTCTACACGACAAAAGAACGTGGCACTGGTTTAGGCTTGATGATCTGTTACAAGATCATCGAACATCACAATGGAAAACTGACTTTCATGAGTAAACTTAATGTCGGCACGATTGTAGAAATCCTACTCCCCCTCGAATTTTCCAACGAAAGCGTTTAATAAGCACCCTGTTTGGGTATCGCTAACGGTAGTATACACATTTGCCTGATTGACAACAGACTCGGACAATTTGTATAATTACCTTAGAATTACAAAGGGGAGTAGCTTTCACGATAATGTCGTCATTTCAGAGATTTTTTCTCTCGGCATTATCGGCAACTCGACGTTGTTAGCAAGACCTTTGCCTCTAATGGTAAAGGTCTTTTTGCGTTTTCTTAAAGACTTTGACTGGAACCATTCAGAGGGATTCGAGTCTTTTTCCATATTGAAAGGAGTTTTTACAGTGGAATCTTTATGGTTAGAGTATGCTTGGACCCTTTTAATCCTTGTTGGGCTTGAAGGCTTGCTATCTGCTGACAACGCACTCGTCATGGCTGTTATGGTAAAACATCTTCCGAAAGAACAACGGAAGAAAGCACTCTTTTATGGCATACTAGGAGCCTTCGTCTTCCGATTTGCAGCCCTATTCCTCATTACATTCCTCGTCAATGTTTGGCAGGTGCAAGCAATCGGTGCAGCGTACTTGATTTATATCGGTGTGAAACATCTTTATAAACAACGGAAAAAGAACCAGGAAGAAGATGAAGTCGGCAAAGTTGGACAGAACGTCGACAAAAAAGGGTTTTGGAAAACCGTTATCCAAGTCGAGCTTGCAGATATCGCGTTTGCTGTGGATTCCATTCTTGCAGCAGTCGCGCTGGCCATCGCCTTGCCTGAAACACCACTTCCAGCGATAGGTGGTATGGACGGTGGACAATTTGCGGTCATCTTCCTCGGAGGTCTCATCGGTCTGTTGCTGATTCGTACAGCAGCAACCTATATATCCAAAGTATTGAAGAAGCGCCCAGGGCTCGAAAC
Source organism: Pseudalkalibacillus sp. SCS-8 (assembly GCF_040126055.1). Classification (NCBI taxonomy): domain Bacteria; kingdom Bacillati; phylum Bacillota; class Bacilli; order Caryophanales; family Fictibacillaceae; genus Pseudalkalibacillus; species Pseudalkalibacillus nanhaiensis. The sequence continues at coordinate 1,258,168 of NZ_CP143541.1, read as the reverse complement.
AGCGGCTTACTTGATTGTTATCTGGGTAGGTGTGAAGCTTGTCATTCATACAATCGCCCATCCTAATATTGGCTGGATTGATGAACACTTCACCCACAGCGTAGGCTGGAAATTGACCTTCTATGGTATCTTGATTGCAATCGCGATCGGTGGATGGGTCCTCTCAGGACAGAATAAAGAAACAGAGAACAAAGGTAGAAGGTCGACGAATCGACCAGAAAATGCTTAACAATAAAACTGAGCTCGTGAATTCGATTGAATTTACAGCTCAGTTTTTTATACGTGTCTCTCTATACATCTGACTATAATTAATATTCTTTCCATTTCACCAAGTGAGGATTTTCATCTAAGATAGACAAATATTGTTCAAGGGATCCATAAATCCCTTTAGGGTCAGCTTCCATATAGCGTTTATATTTTTCAAGACGGTCCTCCGGCCTCATCCATCCTAGATGTTTTAGACGCAAGTCGGAAAGACCATTGTATAGAGAAAAGATGTTGCTAGGAAATCTGCCACAGTGTACAGGAGCCTCTTTCCATTTATAGTCGAAATCCTTGTTAAAGCGAATTAATAATGGACGGTATCCCAAATGTGCTTTCCAATATTGATCCTCACGATAATGAGTGTCACTCCAAAAATCGAAAAGACGGAAGGATAATACATCGTAAGGAGTAGTTCGTAACAGAGGTCTGATTTCATCCTTAAACTTTGGTTCAAACATTTCATCTGCATCTAAGTTTAAAATCCATTCAGGTTCTGACCGGATCGTTTCTATCCATTGTTGTTTTCTTAGATCAATTTCCTTATTAAATTTCGATTGTGAATTCTGTATTAGTCGAACAGGAAAGTCACTTAATACCTCCCTGCAAATTTCCGCTGAATCATCTGTACTTCCATCATCAATGATGACTGCCTCATCAATGTAATGAATATGTTCTTGCAATACTCTCCTTAAGAATTTTCCACTTTCATTTTTGATAACCATAGATAAGGTTATCTTCGGCTCACTTTCACTTATCAAATTTATATTGGGAAAACCTTCTTCACAATTTGTTCGTTTCAGAAAGTGCTTCCCTTCTTCAAGATCCGTTTCTCTATATACATGGAAGGCAGGGTAAGCCGTATCGACAAATAAGGTAAAACCTAAAGCAGCTGCTCGAATACAGAAATGTCGGTCCTCACCCCAAAAGGAAAGATTGTAGATCGGATCGAAGTTCACTCCAGAGCTGAACGCCTTTTTACTAATCAGCGTACAAGCCCCCAAGCCTCCGACTTCATAAACTCCTGGTTTTCGAAGCATATCCATGAATGCTTGATACCTGTCATTGATTTCTTCTTCTGATAGGTTCTCCCCACGTTCTTGTCTCCATTGGGTATATTCGTCTATTAACCAAACCTGAGGCTGGGGAGCGGATTCAGGCTGCCATTTAGTCCAAAACACTTCAGAAATGATATCTTTTTCACAATTAATAAGGTGTTTTAAGGTATTGGGATGTAACAGGATATCCGAATCAAGCAAAAAAAGGAAATCGACTTCATGATTATTCGCTTCTTCTATCATCCAATTCTTAAAGAAAGCAACCTTCCATATGAGTTTCTCATTCCACCGATGGGTTATGTCATCACATATATATTCATCAACTAGGACTGATTGTAGGATTTCGACGCGCTCATTATTGTTCTTGAAATCTAACAACAAATCGCTCGATTCTTTGTTTTTATTATCATCAATGAGTAGGTAGCTAATCTCTAGTTCTGAAAGATACAACGTTTGAAGAGATTTTAGAAAGAGTTTCAAAATTTCAGGTTTCTGATGGATAGGGCAACCGATCAACACTTTCTTTTTAGCACCCATCTGCAGACCCTGCATTCACATTCGATGTAAACAATATTGATTCCAGGTAGGTCTTATTATGAAGGATAGATGGATCGTTGGGTCTATATTGGGATGCAATTTCATTATGATGGTAAGCCATATCATAGTCACCAATCCGGTCATAACAAACACAAAGCTGTAAATTCGGAAGCCATGTATTAAAGGAGGGAGATTTGAATCCCCAATTCTCATCATCAACTTCACATTGAATGGCTTGTTTATACCAATGGATGGCAGTATGATATTCTTCCTTGTTTAAAAAATGGTATCCTAGTCTACAGCAGAACTCCGGTCTAGGGATATCATACTTGAAGGAGTGTAAGACAGCATCCAATTCTTTTTCATGATTCCCCATATGATGGTAGCAATCTGCGAGTCTTCCACATGCGACAATATTGTCTTCTACCCACCCTTTCCCTGATGAAAGGAACTTCTCATAGTAGTCAATCGCTTTTTCATACTGTTGGTGATCCTTCAGCTCATTTGCATAATAAAACAAATCACGAATTGTTAACGGATTTCCTTCCTTCAATTGTTGTTCATAGATCAAGAGATTTCGGTCATGATCATGTTTTTCACTCAGGTGGGTCAATGAGATATCACTGTTAAGGATGTTTCCCCCCACCTCCAAGTACTCATGTACCATCCCATGCCACTTGAAACCGTTTGACCTTTTTACGAGTCGGTTCCTTCTTATGACCGAGGTGATATTGCCATTCTCATCCATACCGAGAATATATTTCATTGTTACAGAATCAATTGAAGGATCAAGGTTCTCTTTCAGTTCCGCTAGTTTTCTTCGTTCTTCTTCTAGAAATACATCATCCGCATCCAGCCACAAGATGTACTCTTTGGTTGCTCGTTCAAAAGAAAAGTTTCGTGCTTTAGCGAAATGATTTTCCCATTTGAAATCGTAAACCCTCTCTGTATATTTGGAAACGATTTCTTTGGTACGGTCAGTCGAGCCTGTATCAACGATATTGATTTCATCCACGACATCTTTGACGGAGTTCAAACATCTCTCAATCGTTGCCTCTTCGTCTTTCACGATCATACATAAACTGATTGAAACCATTCGTTCTCCCTCCACCTGATTTATTCTTCGTAAATCAAAATTAAACCAACTTGAAAATGGTAATCGATGCAGACGTCCCGTCGGTATCCCCGCCCATACTGTTCGACAGGGTCACACTCCCCCCGGTAGATGTGTCATTTACAAGGGTGAGGGTGTCTCCAGCATTAGCAGAAAAGGTAGTCGTACCGTAGTTCGAGGAAAGCGTCCCTACTCCGTATCGACTTCCAGCGAGAGGAGTTCCATTTAGGTGTAAGGCAAATTGGTTCGCTTCCATTACAGATAAACGCCAGATCGCCCTATAAGTACCCGTTTCGTTCAAGGTGAACGTATCTGTGCCTGCAGTGTGGCTCACTGCTCCCCCATTACTTGGACCATTAAAATCAAAGGTCACTGATCCTCCACTTGCAACAGCTTCTGTCCCAGTATGATAGGAGTAAAAAAATTGGTTGCTAGCTGAAGCACCTGTCGCTCCCGTTGCCCCGGTCGGACCTGTGGGACCGGTTGCTCCAGTTGGACCAGTTGGCCCATTTGAGCCTGTTGTTCCAGTGGCGCCAGTCGGTCCGGTTGCCCCAGTGGCTCCTGTTGCGCCAGTCGGTCCGGTTGCCCCAGTGGCTCCTGTTGCTCCAGTCGGTCCGGTTGCCCCAGTGGCTCCTGTTGGGCCTTGTTCTCCTTGTGGACCTCTTGGACCTCTTTCTCCAACCTCCCCTGTAGCTCCTGTTGGGCCTGTTGCTCCTGTTGCTCCTTTCGGTCCAGCCTCTCCTGCTGTTCCTGTAGCTCCTGTTGGGCCTGTCGCTCCTGTGGCTCCGGTTGATCCAGTATTCCCTGTTCGCCCAGTAGGTCCTGTCGCTCCGGTTATACCAGTTGAGCCCGTTGGTCCAGTTGCCCCTGTAGCTCCTGTGGTTCCTGTTGCCCCTGTAGCTCCCGTGGCCCCTTTTTCTCCCTGAGCTCCGACCTCTCCGGTGGCTCCCGTTGCTCCGGTGTCTCCTTTTTCTCCTTGCGCTCCAACTTCTCCGGTCGCTCCAGTAGCACCAGTCGCTCCGGTATCCCCTTTTTCTCCTTGCGCTCCGACTTCTCCGGTTGCCCCTGTGGCTCCTGTCGCTCCCGTGTCCCCTTTTTCTCCCTGGGCTCCGACTTCTCCGGTCGCGCCGGTTGCTCCTGTTGCTCCGGTGTCTCCTTTTTCTCCTTGCGCTCCGACTTCTCCCGTTGCTCCAGTAGCCCCTGTTGCTCCGGTGTCTCCTTTTTCTCCTTGCGCTCCGACTTCCCCGGTGGCTCCCGTTGCCCCGGTGGCTCCTTTTTCACCTTGTGCTCCGACTTCTCCGGTCACTCCAGTAGCACCAGTCGCTCCGGTATCTCCTTTTTCACCTTGCGCTCCGACTTCTCCTGTCGCGCCGGTTGCCCCTGTCGCTCCGGTGTCTCCTTTTTCTCCCTGGGCTCCGATTTCTCCGGTGGCTCCAGTAGCTCCAGTAGCACCAGTCGCTCCGGTGTCCCCTTTTTCTCCCTGGGCTCCAACTTCTCCCGTTGCTCCAGTAGCTCCTGTCGCTCCGGTGTCTCCTTTTTCTCCTTGGGCTCCGACTTCTCCCGTTGCTCCAGTAGCTCCTGTCGCTCCGGTGTCCCCTTTTTCACCTTGCGCTCCGACTTCTCCCGTTGCTCCAGTAGCACCAGTCGCTCCGGTGTCCCCTTTTTCTCCCTGGGCTCCAACTTCTCCGGTCGCTCCGGTTGCTCCTGTCGCACCAGTGTCCCCTTTTTCACCCTGGGCTCCGACTTCTCCGGTCGCTCCGGTTGCTCCTGTCGCACCGGTGTCCCCTTTTTCTCCCTGGGCTCCGACTTCTCCGGTCGCACCAGTTGCTCCTGTCGCACCGGTGTCCCCTTTTTCTCCTTGGGCTCCGACTTCTCCGGTCGCACCAGTTGCTCCTGTCGCACCGGTGTCCCCTTTTTCTCCTTGGGCTCCGACTTCTCCGGTCGCTCCTGTAGCACCAGTCGCTCCGGTATCTCCTTTTTCACCTTGGGCTCCGACCTCTCCCGTTGCTCCAGTAGCCCCTGTTGCTCCCGTGTCCCCTTTTTCTCCTTGGGCTCCGACTTCTCCGGTCGCACCTGTTGCACCAGTCGCTCCGGTATCTCCTTTTTCACCTTGGGCTCCGACTTCTCCGGTCGCTCCGGTGGCCCCGGTGGCTCCGGTATCTCCTTTTTCACCCTGGGCTCCGACTTCTCCGGTCGCTCCAGTGCCCCCTGTGGCACCGGTGTCTCCTTTTTCTCCCTGGGCTCCGACTTCTCCTGTGGCTCCAGTAGCACCAGTCGCTCCAGTGTCCCCTTTTTCTCCTTGGGCTCCGACTTCTCCGGTCGCTCCGGTGGCTCCGGTTGCTCCGGTTGTCCCTGTGTCTCCCGTTGCACCTGTAGGTCCAGTGGCTCCAGTGGCTCCAGTTGCACCGGTCATACTTACTACGATAATTGCACCTGGCGTCCCAGTGGCTCCAGTCGATCCTGTTGTTCCTGTAGCACCTGTTGCTCCAGTTGCTCCTGTTTTTCCTGTTGCACCAGTCGAAGTGACAATAACCGTTCCACCTGCTGGTCCAGTTGCTCCTGTAGCTCCAGTTGCTCCTGTTGGCCCAGTAGGTCCTGTTTTACCTTTTCTAGGAGGTATAGGGCATGGAGTGCAATGAAGAAATCGGCAAGAACAACAAATATAGAAATAATATTCGATTGTAGGATGAAAGAATAAATGTCTTTCATAACACTGGCATCCACAATGAAAACACCTTACACATGTACTGAATAGGTTGACTGGTTTACAATGTAAACAAAACTCAATTTGCCCTCCACCATTCATGCATCCACCCCCCTCTCCATTAAAAAACCAACCCAAAGCAACGGTTGGCTAAAATGAACACAGATGAACCGTCACGGATATATTAAAAAATCTTTTTCCGATCTCGTTCTTCTTTTAAGATTTCTACAGCTTCCCGGAATCGTTGGGAATGGACGATTTCTCTTTCCCGTAAAAAGCTGAGACTATCATTCAAATCAGTATCATCACTCATATTGATGATCCATTGATATGTAGCCCTTGCTTTCTCCTCCGCTGCAATGTCCTCGTACAGATCAGCGATCGGATCCCCCTTGGCTGCAATGTAGCTAGCTGACCATGGGACACCCGCGGCATTACTATAAAATAAGGCGCCGTCATGGTTTGCATAATGCTCCCCTAAGCCTGCTTCCTTCATTTGTTCTGGCGTTGCATCCTTAGTGAGTTTATAAATCATCGTCGCAATCATTTCAAGATGGGCAAATTCCTCTGTACCGATATCGGTCAGCAAACCCACTACCTTATCGGGGATGGTATATCGCTGGTTCAAGTAACGTAACGCGGCAGCCAGCTCTCCGTCAGCTCCACCATATTGCTCAATAAGATATTTCGCTAAACGAGGATTGCATGTACTCACTTTCACCGGATATTGTAATTTCTTCTCATATACCCACATGATTCACTCTCGCCTCCTTTTCATTGAAGAAATTTACATTTGCCAGGGCCATGGAGGTTTATTCCAATTCCACGGATAGCCTGAATAGCTTTGACCGTATTGCATAAGCGGTCCATACTTTTGCTCGATTTGCTGACGAAGCGTCTTACTTTTTTGAGCGTATTCATTGTATTGTTGGATGGCTTGATAATCCTCTGGATGGGTATCCAAATAGAGGGTCAACTCAACTAACACGAAATCCACCTCTTGAAGTTGTTGCATCCATTTGTAGAACTCCTCAGACATCCGCTCCGTCATTGGCGCTACCTTCCTTCCTATTCTTATATGGATTGGTGTAAGGAGCATACAATGCAGGCCAAAGTGTACCTTTCTTCAATGCTGTACAAGGATCAAACTGCTGAAGACCATAAGGTTGATAACCTAAATACAGATTTGGGGGTGTTTCATAATACTTCACGCGAATTGGCGGACAAGGATCGAATGGCCCTACATAAGGATGATAAGACTTCCGAAACGTATACATACAAGGGCAACCTCCTATTAGACGATGTCATATACACCTTATTCAGCAGAAATTGAAATAGAAGCACCAATGCCATATGTACCCTAGTTATGAATAGTAACTTATGGGCATAAAAAAAGAGCGGCCTCTTTAAGAAGACCGCTCTCCGTACGATTTGAAAATATCCTTTAAAATATCGCATCCAACGAATACATACCTGGTCCAGCAAGACCGATTGCAATTGCCACTGCTATGATGGCAATGTTGTATTCTATTCCACCTTCCGAAATCCAATAGCCATTCTTTCCGTGGACTTTCATGATGGCAACAATCATCGGTACGATCATCAAAACAGCCCCGAGTTGAGTAAGGAAACCAAAGGCGATAAGCAATCCACCAATCAACTCTCCAGCCCCTGCAATTAATGCCATTGTATAGCCTGGTTTAATACCGATCGATTCGAAAAAACCACCTGTTCCAGCCAAACCATGACCGCCAAACCAGCCGAATAGCTTTTGTGTCCCGTGAGCTGCAAAGGTCACCCCAAAGACGACTCGTAATAGTAGTAGTGCTATATCCATAAATAACCTCTCCTTTTTGTACTTAACTTCTTTACACTTACTTTATGTAAGTATAATATGCTAATCACTTATTTTTGTCAAGTAACTTTATAATTTTACAGCAAACAGCTCCAGGCAGACGCTTTTATTTTCTTTAAGATATCAACAAAAAAAGAGCTTGGCGGAAGAGGCGGTGTCATGCTTGCATGTAAACCACCTCTAACGACCAAGCTCCTAAGGGGGAGTAACTCTTTTCCTCTATTGTCGAACCTTCAAATGGGACCACTTATAGAATATGCTCCTTTGCTCCCCCTTAAAAATGAAATGGTTGAGCGCAGCGAAAAGGAGCTTGGCGGAAGAGGTGGTGTCATGCTTGCATGTAAACCACCTCTAACAACCAAGCTCTTAAGGGGGAGCAATATGAAATTTCTCAACGATATTGATTCGTCAACACGATTGGCCCCTTCTTCGTAATCGCAACCGTATGCTCAAACTGCGCTGAAAGCTCTCCATCAACCGTACGCGCCGTCCAACCATCCTCCTCTACATACACAAAATACTCCCCACAATTCAACATCGGTTCAATCGTAATAACCATACCCTCTTTCAAAACCGGCCCCTGCTCAATAGGACCAAAATGAGGCACCATAGGAAACTCATGAATGGTTTGACCTATCCCATGACCGATGAAATCCTTTACGACTGAATAGCCCCTCTCATTCGCATAAGTCTCAATTGCATTGGCAATATGACCAATCCGATTCCCTACCTTCGCTTGTTCAATTCCTTTGTAAAGCGCCTTTTCTGCTGCATCAATAAGATCTGCAGCTTCTTCGCTTATGCTTCCCACTGCATAGGACCACGCGGAATCAGCTAACCATCCATTCAAATTCACCACAAAATCAATCGTAACGATATCCCCATCTTTCAACGGGTCTGTAGTTGGAAAGCCATGGCACACCACATCATTGACTGACGCACAAGTTGCATAAGGATAACCTTGATAGCCTTTTTGTTCAGCTGTTGCACCATGTTTTTTAAGGTACTCTTCCACAAATGCGTCAATTTCCATGGTCGTTACGCCTGGGCGGATTAACTTTTTAATTTCTTTATGGCAGTCGCTTAAAAGCCTACCAGCTTCATGCATCCGTTCAACTTCCTCTTTGGTTTTCAATGAGGTAAACAGAATGATCATCCTTTCTACGAGACCTTCTATTTTAAAGACGATGTATCGTTCGCTTATCAAACATTAAAAAAGGATAATTCCATAAAGAATCATCCTATTTTCTACCCTATTCAATAATCTTGAGCAGGTTACTCCGATATTTTCGTTTTCAACGGTTTATGTAGCTTCCTCTCTAACAGCTTACCGATCAACCATAACACAACAACAACAGCACCAATGACGATCATCTTCACAGGCTCTCTTATAATTGAAAAGAAATCATGTCCGATATAGGAGATGAAAAAGACCATGACGAGTTTTCCGAGGCTTACCGCAAGAACGAATGTTAACGTACTTATTTTTGACAACCCACAAACCACATTGATTAAAGCTGAAGGTGTGAAAGGAAAACAATACAGGACAAACAATAGTCCAAATCCTTTTCGTTCAACCCACGATAGTAACGATTTCGTCTTCTTATGGTTTGCGATGAATTTCATGAATCGTTGTTGTGCCAGTCGGCGAACGAGCATGTAAACGAATATGGAGCCGAAGACTGTACCGATCCAGGAAAACAATACGCCCCAGAAAAATCCGTAAGCTGCTGCGTTTCCGGCAACGAATAGCACAAGCGGTAAAATCGGAAGAAATGCTTCAAGCATAGGCAGAAAAATACCCGGAAAAGGTCCGAGATCTTTATACTCTTCCAACCATTTCAGAATATCCTCTTGTGACAGGTCGGTTAAAAAATACTTGAACTTCTCCCAATACACACTCATCGATGTACCCCTTCAATTCAACATCTGTTTGGTATCATTCTATCATAAATTCTACATTGTCATTCAGTAAAAAAAAGCTGCCAGTGAAAACTGGCAGTGAAGCGTTACTTCATCATAGCGGCATAGACCGAGTCATCTAGTTCTTTCGCTTTTTCCGGATTGTATGTTTTTTCATATTCTGGCTCCTGGGTGATTTTCGCCCCCCAGAACATGCTCTCGAATACAGCCTCTACTGTAATTTCGATTTTCGCTAATTTAAGGTTTACGCCTTCCATTGTATCTTCAAGAATTTCAGCTTTTCCCTGGATGGAATAAACGGTTTCAAGACCGATGATATTCAGCACAACACCTGGATTCGCTTTGATGTTGTCAACGATTCTTGAATTGTTCGTCACTGAGAAACGGATACGTTTTTCATCGACACTTTTCACCCATGAAATTGCATTTACATTAGGAGCTCCAGTTTCTGCATCTACTGTTGCAATGTTTACCAGCTTTTCACCCTGAAAAAATTCAACAAGTTCAGGTGAAAGTTTTGTCGGGATTTCCTGTTTTGCCAAGTCAAAAACTCCTTTCAATAGTAACCTTCTTTGAAGCCATGTTCGAATACACCCATCGCTTCCACTAAAACAATCATATCACGCACAAGGAGAGGTGCAAGCCGTAACACTCTCTTCAGTGTTTTTATCGGTTTTGTCAAAGAGAGTAAGGTTGATGTTTTCCAGTTGAAAACAGACCCTTCCTATTCATAAGTTGCCCTTTTTTATGCACCTGCAAACGCACCATATAGAAAAGCTAAGGGATGTTAAAAAAGTCCCTTAGCCTTGTAAACCACAAACAATCACGTGACGAAATCCGGTTTTCGTTGCTGTAACACTGGCTCACCTGTTTTGACTTCTTTACCGGTATGAACATCTAAGACGACCGTGGCTTCATTGAACCAGCTATCCGGTGCGGCATGCCCCCAGAAAGTCGCTCTCCTTGGATCGTTCAAATCCCAACGGATCGGTTTGAAATCGGGGTCACTCGTCAAATAATCGCCTGTATATAACTCGATACGATTACCATCCGGATCTCTTAAATAAAGGAAAAAGGCATTGGATAAGCCGTGGCGTCCTGGACCTCGTTCAATGGAATGTGCATACCCCATTGATGCAAGAACATCACAGCAATGGATCACACTCATCGGGTCACTTAATGAAAAGCCGACATGGTGCATACGTGGTCCGATGCCGTTCATGAATGCGTGATCATGGACAGTCGGTTTTCTATGAAGCCATGCAGCCCACACACGATCATCTTCAGTGGCTGTATATTCTGAACATCGGAACCCGAGTTCATTCATATAGAATGCTTGGGCCGCTTCTACATCTGGGACCATACAGTTGACATGATCGATACGCTGGATGCGGGCACCACGGTATAGGTCATAGCGCTGCAACAAACGTTCTGCACTCTCCATCTCGGCAAAAAATTCAAGCGGTAGTCCCGATGGGTCCTGGACACGCAGCGTTCTTCCAACAGCTCGTTGGTTTCCTTGCTCCATCCATTTCGTTTTCATACCTTTGGAATGGAAATGCTCATGGAGTTGGTCAAGATGACTGTCTTCCATGACTTTATAAGACATCGCCTGGATACCCGGTTTGTCCGCTTTTTTCAATACAAGACTATGATGCACATGTTCTTCCATCCCACGTAGATACAGATGTTCATCGTCCCGCTCAGTCTCAACGAATCCAAGTGCATCGACGTAGAAAGCTTTCGCTTTATCAAGGTCGGTCACCTGCATGACGACCCTGGCGATACGGATAATGTTAAAGTCCATCGTTTGAAGCCTCCTTAAACGTTCACATTCTGAGCGGTAGTCGGTTTTACCCTATCAAGGAAAGATTTGACCATTTCCTTATACGGCTCTTTTTGATAAACGTCATAATACACATTGGACATGCGGATCGGATCGCCAAAGAAATAGTACTCATACAAGGCTTGACGTCCACCGAATGAACTGAGGGAAATATCCCAGGCCAAACGGAACAGCTGTACTTTTTCATATCCATCGATTTGTCCGCCTTGCGTATAACGATGGACGAATTCACCGATTTCTTCACTGTTGAAATCATCCTGTGTCGGCGTGCCCATCAATCCAGATGCACCAAGGATACGGACGATTTCGACCATACGTTGATACACTTTCGGATACCAATTTCGTGCGGCATTCAACGGTGCAAAGTCCGGCGTCATGTTTCCATACTTGTCGAGGGATGCATTTTGTTCTGCACGGAACAAGTGAGAGCGCATCGTTTCGAGGATGATCATCACTTCGGACGCTTTCTCTTTAACATGCTGGAACCGTTCAATGCCGATTGCATCGATCATACTTAAGATGACCCCGAGAACGAATTCCGTCTTGGCCGTATTCTTTGCAATGACTTGATGTGTCATATGGACCATCGCATTCGTTTCCACATAAGTCCGGTTACAGATTTCTGAGCTTCCAGCTACGAAAACGCGCTCCCACGGTACAAAGACGTTATCAAAAATGACAATTGCATCACTTTCTTCGAACCTTGAGCTTAAAGGATGATCCCATTGATTACGGCCGACATCAAACGATTCACGACATACGAACTTCAAGCCTTTCGTATTGTTCGGAATGGCAAAGGCCATCGCATATGGATCGTCATCTGACGAAGCTTTGTTCAATGTTGAAGGGAAGACGACAATTTCGTCTGTAATCCCACCTTGAGTGGCAAGCAAGCGCGCACCGTTTACAACGATGCCGTCTTTATTCTTTTCAACAATATGAGCTGAGATGCCAGGATCTTTTTGTTCATGCTGCATCTTCGATCGATTGACCTGTGGATGGATAAGAGTATGTGTCAAAGTGACATCATTTTCTCGACAGTATTCATAATACTTCCTGACATTCTCTCCAAACATCGGATCCGTTTCTGCAAAGAACTTCTCCGCCGTACCGAATGCCATGACACTCGTGTTCAAGTAATCCGGGGTCCGGCCCATCATACCTCCTGTGTGCCGTGCCCATTCGGTAAACATATTACTTCGTTTCACAAGGTCTTCCTTCGTTTTTGGAGCAATGAAGGACAAGCCTACCTTCTCCCCTGAACTCGGGGATGTATAGAGCATTTCATCAGGTTTTTCGTGCTGCATATCCATCAGCTGTGCCATGGATTGGACGACATTTTTCAAAGCCGGGTGGGTGGTGACATCCTCCACCCGCTCCCCATGAATCCAAACGTTGTTTTTAGCCGCCTTCAACCCTTCTATATATTCTTTACCAGTACGTGCGCCCAAATCGATCCCTCCTGAATTATTGATCTTGATCCTTAAAAAGCTGTCGCCGACAAAATCATTCCTGGTTGTTTATCATGATTCAATCGGAGGTCTATGAATGATTTTGTGTCGTAGATGACGTCAGCTGTTTCTTACCGAATTGCGGAATATGGTGCTCACCCATTGCGACGTGGATGACCTTCATTTCTGTGTAGAACTCAAAGGCATAGTGACCACCTTCACGTCCGATACCAGAAGATTTGGATCCACCAAATGGGATACGAAGATCACGGACATTCTGTGAATTCACCCAGAGCATTCCTGCTTCAACAGCTTGTGCAACCCTATGCCCTTTCTTCATGTCGTTGGTCCATACGTAACCTGCCAGTCCGTATTTAATATCATTGGCAAGCTGAATGGCTTCCTCTTCGGTGGTAAAGGTCATGACCGAAAGAACAGGCCCGAAGATTTCTTCCTGCGCGACCCGCATATCGTTTTTCACATCCAACAATAGGGTCGGAGCAACAAAGTTCCCTGTCTCAAGTCCAGCAGGTATTTCACCCTGGTAGAGTTTGGCTCCTTCTTGGACAGCAATCGCTAAGTAATTTTTCACCCGGTTATAATGTTCCTTATGGATTAGCGGTCCGACTTCTGTTTCCATATCCATCGGATCTCCGACGACGATATTGGATACACGTTCTTTTAGCCGCTCGATGAACGTGTCAGCGATTGATTCCTGGAGGAAAAGCCGTGAGTTCGCAGTGCATCGCTCGCCGTTGAAGGAAAAGATCCCCCATACACATGCATCCAGTGCTCGCTCCATATCGGCATCATCAAAAACGATGATCGGCGACTTTCCACCAAGTTCCATAGAAAAGCGCTTCAAGCTTGCTGCGCCGTTACGCATGATTTCTGAGCCTGTCGTCGTCTCCCCAGTGAACGAAATCAGTTGGACATCAGGGTGTGCGACTAAAGACGCTCCTGCCGTTTCACCAAAGCCGTGTACAATATTGAAAACGCCATTCGGAAGTCCTGCTTCATCAATGATTTCTGCAAGCTTATTAGCCGTCAGCGGGGACCACTCAGCTGGTTTGAGGACGACGGTATTTCCGGTCGCTAAAGCAGGAGCAACCTTCCATGTCTCCAGCATGAACGGAGCATTCCATGGGGTGATCAGCCCTGCAACACCGACAGGCTTCTGTACCGTGTAATTGAGGAACTCATCATCCACTTGATACGCCTCACCGACCATACGATTTTTCACCATCTCCGCATAAAAACGGAAATTGGAAGCGGCTCTCGATGTCATCTTTTTCGTCTGCTTGATAGGAAGACCGGTATCCAAAGACTCGAGATGTGCAATTTCATCGATATGCTCGTCGATCAAGTCTGCAATCTTATTAATGTAAGTGAGACGTTCACTCACTTTCATCGAGCCCCAAGGACCATTACGGAATGCATCTTTCGCAGCATCAACCGCGAATTCGATATCTTCCTTCTGTCCTTCCGCTACTTTATTCAACACTTCAGCTGAGTAAGGGCTTAGATTTTCAAACGTATTCCCCTGATGAGCGTCCTGGAATTTCCCATTAATATAGAGCTGGACAGGATCCTTAACGGTTGGTTTCTGCATGATCGGCACCCCCTGCCGTAACCTTTTCCGTTCTTCCATCTAAAATTTCATTTTCGAGCGCGCCTAAATAATCGATTTCGAGTCGGATCTTATCACCTGGGTAGACATGTGAAATGCCCTTCGGTGTCCCTGTCCAGATTACATCGTTCTCTTCAAGTGTCATGAACGAACTGATAAACTCGATCAACTCTTCAATTCCATAGATAAGGTCTTTCGTATTCCCTTGCTGACGCAACTCTCCATTCACATAAGAACGTAATTCGATGTTATTTACGTCTGGAATGTCGTCCTTATCAACGAAGTAAGGTCCCATAGGTCCGAAGGTATCATGCCCCTTCGCTCGTACAGGCGGACGATACATGTTATTGACGAAATCCCGAACCGTCACATCGTTTGCAATCGTATATCCTTTAACATACTCCATTGCTTCTTCTTTTTTGATGTTGCGACCTTCCTTCCCGATGACGACAGCGAGTTCATTTTCATAGTGCATGTATGTCGCACCATCCGGATAATAAACAGGCGCCTTATGTCCCACAATTGATGAGTTCGGTTTAATGAAAAGCACAGGTTCTTTCGGTTTCTCGAGGCCTAGCTCATCTGCATGATCCGCATAGTTGAGTGCAAGACCGATCATCTTATTCGGTTTGAATGGTGCAAGCCACACGTCAATGTCCTTCTCTTCATACACTTTTCCAGATGAAGCGGTTATCTTGCCATCTTCAAAAATGCCAAACTGTTCTCTGCCTTCTACGATAAAACGAGCATGTTTCATTACGCATGACTCCCTACATTTTTTGATAAAAGACCATAGTGATCGAGGACGGAGCGAATTTCCTTCTGAAGTTCTTCATTCGGAAGGTCCATCGGCAAACGGAGTTGAGGATTGATCCGGTTCATCATACCGAGCGCAGCTTTCAGTGGCGCTGGATTCGTATCCTTGAAAAGGACATCATTCAGCGGCATCAAATCATAATGAAGCTCTTGCGCTTTCTGGACATCTCCGTTCGCCCAGTAGTTGTAAACGTCAGCAACCCTTCCTGGCATGACGTTGGCTGTAGCACTGATATATCCAGCTCCGCCAATTGCAAGCATTGGGTAACAGAGCAGTTCGATGCCTGAATAGAGTAAGAAATCTCGTCCACAATTCAGCAATACCCGGTTCACATGTTCAAAATCTTTATTCGATTCTTTGATACCAATGATGTTCTCGCAGTCTTCGTTAAGGCGGGCAATCGTTTTGACGTCCATATTCACAGCTGTCCGTCCTGGGATGTTGTAAATGATGATTGGAATATCTACGGTGTCGGCAATTGTTTTGAAGTGTTTGTATAAGGCGTGTTGTGAAGGTTTGTTGTAGTAAGGGACGATGACCATGGCGGCATCGGCACCGATTTCTTTTGCTTTCTTGGTGAGGTATAACGTTTCCTGATGGTTGGTTGATCCTGTTCCGGGCACGAATGGAACACGACCGTTAACAGTCTTTGCGGCGGTTTCCATCACTTCTATACGTTCTTCGAGGGTCAAGGAGCTTGGTTCTCCTGTCGTACCTGTTACAGAGATTCCATGCGTCCCGCTCTCAATGTGCCAATTGATCAGCTCTTTCAAGGTTTCAAGATCAAGAGAATCGTCTTCTTTAAACGGCGTAATGATTGGAGCGATGGATCCTCTCATTCGTTGCTTCAACTCATCAAATCTAGACATTCTTTCCTCTCCTTTTATGTTTTATAGATTGGCAATCTCGTAAATTCGTTCATGCATAAAGTGAAGAAATGACTTGGATACCTCCTTATCGTATTCAATGTCTTTGATGATAAAAGGATTTGACCGTATTCAGTTTGTGTTCTCTGACAAAGGATTCAATGACATGAGGTTCAGCTTGCGCATCCAGCAGGCGAATAATTTCATCGTGCTCCTCAATGGATTCTTTGGCTCTTACGGGCATGAATGCCGAACCAGACCTTCTGATTGAGTCGAGACGTTTCCAGGTTGTACGGATGTTCTCAACAAGGTAGCGATTATCACAATACTCATACGTCAGCGCATGGAAGGCTCGATTGTGTTTGCCAAACGAAATGAAATCGACTTCCTCCAAGGCTTGTCTCATAGATGCATTGACAGCCTGAAGATCAGGGATCCGCTCTTTCGGAAAGTGCTGCCCACTGATTGCTGTCGCATACCCTTCAATGACTGCGAGTACTGATAATGTTTCCAAGTACTCGTTTTCATTGATTGGGGTGACGATTGCACCACTATAAGGCTTGAATTGGATTAATCCATCAGATTCAAGCTGACGAAGAGCTTCCCTAACAGGTATCGCGCTTGTCTCAATTTCCCTAGCAATCTGGTCGATGACGATCCGGTAACCAGGTCCGTATGTGCCATCCAGGATTCTGGCACGCAGCAACTGGTACGCATACTGTTGTTTATTCATTGATTTATAGTTAAGCGCTTTCATAAAATTATGATATATAAAATCATATATGATTTCAACTAAAAATTCAGAATTATAACAATAGTCACAAATATATTGCGGGGTGGGGGGGGATCGGGGGAAGTTGTCTTATGCGTTAGCGTCTCTATGGGTGCGCCTGCCTTTCATTGTCGTTTGGATCTTCATCAGGCTTATGAAGTTCTTTTTGCCTGCCTATCATTGTCGTTTTGTCCTTCATCACCCCTATGAAGGACATTTCCGCATATTGTCCGCTCTGATTTGTCCTTCATCCACTCTCAAAGGCTACACACAACACAAAAAAGGTGATGTGAATGGATCATTTCAGATCCTTTCATCATCACCTTCAACCGTTTATGGTAGTGGTACAATTTGATTTTGCACAGCGAAAATGATCGCTTGTGACCGGCTTTTCACTTCTAATTTTTTAAAGATATTGCTGACGTGAATTTTCACTGTCTTATCACTGATAAAAAGACGTTCAGCAATTTGCTTATTGCTCAATCCTTCTACGAGGCAAATGAGGACGTCTTTTTCCCGGTCCGTCAAATCCTTCACGCTTTGATTCAGTTGATTCTTTTTTTGGTGGTAATCTACAAGTTTCTTCGCCATACTCGGATGCAAGATGGAATTACCGTTCGCTACCTCATTTATCGCTTCAATAACCTCTTCTGCAGGTGCATCTTTCAATAGATAGCCGTCTGCGCCTGCTTTCAAGGCTGACATGAAATATTCATCATGCTTGTACATCGTCAGAATGAGGACTCTGCATTCGGGATAATGCCGCTTCACCAGTCCAGTCATTTCGATGCCATTTTTATCTGGAAGGTTGATGTCCATAAGAATGACATCAGGTTTCGTCGTTTCGATCGTCTCGAGAACTTCATTGCCAGAAGTCAGTTCACCTACCACGGCAATATCTTCTTCTACTGCAATGATATTTTTCAACCCGTCTCTCAAGATTGCATGATCGTCAACCAGCAGTACTTTTATCATTGTATTTCTCCCCTACCTACTTTGATATCGGTACGACCATCAGGATCACAGTACCAAATCGCTCCGAACTATTGATTTTCAGAGATGCATCAATTTGATCGGCCAATTCATTCATATTAAGGATACCATAATGCGCATCTGTATTCGCTTTCAATAACGCTTCATACAAATGGAATCCCCTTCCATCGTCTTTCACTCTGACGATCAAGTCATGTTTACGGTATTTGAATGTGACTTGGATCTTGGAAGCTTCAGCATGCTTCGCGGCATTTTGCATCGCTTCTGAAATAACTTCGTAAACATTTTGCTCTATGTGGGGTGGGATTTCAAATGGGACCCCGATTATTTTCATCTTAACTGGAAGGCCATAATCTCTCGTAAGATCTTCTCCCTTGGCACGAACCGCTTCCTCTACACCGAACTTTTCCGTCGGTGCAGGTCGGAGCGCATAGATGGACTCTCGTACTTCCCCAAGACTTCCTCTTAATTTTTCAATGCTCTCATTGACAAGGGTAGTTTTTTCACTCTCAGCTTTGACCCTTTTGGACGACTCAAGCTTCATGACCGCACCTGCAAGGGTCTGAGCGATACCATCATGAATTTCCCTTGCAATTCGGTTTCGTTCCTCCAGCAGGATTCGTTTTTCCCTTTCAGAAAACAACATTCTGGTTTTGATAATGACCGCTAATTGATTGGCAAGTGTCGATAGGAATTGAATATCATTGGACTGATAGATCTGGTTCTTTTCGCTTCCTACTAAAAGGATACCAACAGTTTCATTCTCCACCCGTAAAGGCGTGATCATTACTGAACGGATGGATGGATACAAGTAGGCGGACAACCAAATCGGGATGTGTTTTCGAGCGTTATAATGGATGGATTCATCAACAGATTCCATCCAACTTGTTTCGAAGACATCTTCTATGCCCGTGATGATCCCTCCATTCTGAATGACGACCTTCCATCCTTGGTCTTCTGACTTGATAAGGAACAAGGTTGCATCTGTTTGGATGAACTCATCGATTCTTGATTCGACTGCTGAAGCCCATTGATGTGATGGCAGACTTTGATTCAGCTCCTTGGTGAGCCGCACCAAAGCTTGCAATCTCTTTTTTTCACGATGCTGATTACTAATTACAGCACTGATGATGGATGCTGCAACAAGTGGTGAAAAGAAAAACAGGTAAGAGAAAACGTCTACGACGCCACGATTTTGATTCCCAAGGGCAAACATGAACACAAGATAGGAAATCGATATTAGCACGATCACCGTTTCCTGATACGTCTTATGCTTCCAGTCTTTCCAAGCATATGGCTGGGGCTTTAACCAGAGGACAAGGTCGATGATTAAATTGTTGATCAAATAAAAAATGAACGTAAAGCAAGCTGTATGTACGTAATAATACGTTATGCCATCTGAAATATTGATGTGAAATCGTTCCAAGAAAAACGTTGTGAGAACTGCTGTCAGCCAAAGGGTGATCGCCAACTGACCAGGGTTGAACCAAACGACATGCTGTTTCCTCTTCTTCAGTAAGTTGACTGTCAAACTTACAATGGCAAGCGTGATGATACCGAGCCATATTCCATAAATCAATACGAATGTATAGATCAGCGGGAAACTGAGAGTCGTAATTCCTTTCCAGACCGGAATTGGATAAAGTTCTGTCATGAGGAGGAATGCAATCAATAGGACCAGGGTCCATAAATCACCCTGTATGCGTTCCACTTTAAAGAGACTGAAAAAGACCAAAAACCATCCGAATAGGGTCATGCTAAGGATTGTCGTATTTGTAAGTCGTTCCCGACGCTTAATTAATGAGACGTCCATAATTGATTGCTCCTAATCCTGATCTTCATTACTTATCCGAAGAGCCCCTTTGAAATCCAATAGCCAAAGCCGAATACGAAACCAGCAACAAGCAATAGAATTGCCAGCCATGCATTTTTTATTTTCAAGGTGGATCCTCCTCTTTCTTAAACGTTGAGGTTAACAAGATTACTCGTAATAAGTATACATGAATCCTCAGGATTTTTTGAGTTTCTCATGATATTCCTTATGTGAACGGTTATTCCATCTCATTGAAAAAACCCACCCATATATGATGGGGGGCTTCATCAGTTTTCATTTTACAGTTGGATCGTTCGGATTGTGGCTCGGTTTGATTTCTCTTAGCTTCTCCAAAATACCCATTTGTTCGATATCTTCCTTCGTTCTGGAAGTACCTAGATCATAAATCGTCAAATAGATTTGATTCAGCAGACGGTCATAAATCATGTTATCACGATCTGCGGTATCAAGAACATTGGAAAAGAAATGAGCATGTTCATAACCGATCCTGTCAGCATTCTTAGCCTCTTCTAATAAATCCTTCAATAATGCAGCTTCCTCTTGATTCGCCACAATCTCGAAATCGTAGCTGGATTGCCCTTTCTCATTCCGAACCTCTGCATTGCTGACGCCTGCTTGCATTGTCACATAGTAATGGCTGTCTTCCATCCGGTTCAAGCCTCCAGTCCTTTGATGTTACGTATATTTTGGACATCTTCAATCAAAATATACTTGTTCTTCAGGACTGACATTCAGACCTCGATTTTAGAAAAAATAAATTTATGTAATATTCTGAAAACTAATTGACATCCGGTTGCATATCTTAGATAATAACTAAAAGGGTTTGGGAGGAATCCTCATGAACAAACACACCTCATCATTTCAAGCTAAGATGAAAGAACAGGCTCAACAGAAACAAAAGAGAGCTGAACAGTTTTTTGTATCCCTTGCCGCCCAATTGATCTTAGACGAGGCATTTTTTGAACACCAGAGAGAAAAGCTACTAGTCCAAATTGATGAAGCCTTGGCCCGCAATGATTATAAGTCATTTTTAGAATTGTCGGAAAAGTATAGAAGGTATCAGGATAATTAATGTTTTAAAGGAGTTGACTCTGTCAGCTCCTTTTACTGTTCCCATTAAACAGCGATTAACGTAGCGACCATATCGTCATGTCCTTCACCACAAGGTACTGTACAGAAAATTTGATACTCACCTGGCTCTAACGTAACCTTCATCGACCCTTCACCTTCAATGTTGTATTCGGGAAAGCCTTTAATACCAAAACCATGATGGCCCTCGACACTTTTGAAGTTTATCGTAATGGGTTTACCAGCAAATACTTTGTAAATTTCTTTATTGAAGCGCCAGTTTTCTGCTTCAACTTCAATTACTGTGACAGGTCGGATATCTTCTTGCCTTGAATGATCAGGGACACAACCAAGCAGTGTTATGAACAGGAGTAAGAAACATGGGAGTAGACGTATTCCGAACATTTGGTTGCCTCCTTTTACGTTAGGGGATTTAATCTCTATTCTGTTCTAGGGAGCAGCCTTACATACGAAGTCAAAAAAATGAAGCACTGATTATGATGAAGATAAATCTCTCCACATCATGATCGAGTGCTTACTCTATTTTAAATGATTGATCGATTAATAACAGACAAAGGAGACGATCTGTCTACGATCAATCCCAAAATATACCCATCGATATCCTGTCCAACGGTATCCTGCCACAGATCTTCTTCCTACGAATGTGAGCCATGCCCAATACGAATAACCGCCCCTAAGCCAAATGTAAACATATCTACCTACACAAGGACGTATTGCACCGGGGTCGACCGCATATGTGCCTGCATTTGCGGTTGCCTGCAAGGATGCTGAAGATTGATTAGGTGTAAACTTTGGTGGTGGACCAGGCGGAGGTCCTCCTCCAGTTGGGAATGGAGGTCCACTTGGGGGACCTTGTTGCTGCCCTCCACCGCCTAAAATATTTTTCAAAAGAGACGAAAGCGGGTTATTTTGCCGATTGTTCAAAGACACACTCCCCCTTCCATATGGGTTTCAGACTATTCTATGTTCCGGATAGATAGAGAGTGCTGGGTAATTGCCCAAATCATTACTCTTGACCTACCCCAAAACCCTTTGCTACATCGAACTACTTAGTAAGGCAATTCCCTGGAGGGTTCAATGTGTCCAAATACATCATTCACCATCAAACCAAAATCATTCACCAATCCTCATTTGTTTGTGACGCATGCAACATACCCCATTATGATCATCAGCATCGTGAAGACAGTATTAACAGTCATTATATTCATTCCTTATTGGAAAAGTCATATGATACATGCCCTTATTGTATGGATCACTCGAATGCATTTCTTCGAAAATTGGAACATGTTTAAAAATCAAGGTATCAAAAAAAGCCAAGCTCCCAACCTGGCTTTTTTCATACGTCCTATTCATTCTTATTATGCTGCATGATTTCTTGCTCTGTAATGGCATCGACACCTGTATCCAGATCTTCCTCATCAAAATCTACAATTGAATTTCCCATCGAACCGTCTAGATAAAACAGCTGGGATGGATTTTCTGTAGAGCCTGTTTCGTACCCAGGATTAAGCGCTGAATCAGAATACAGTTCAGGTTGTTTCTTCGACTTGTTTGATTCTTTTCCCATTGTATCCACTCCTTACAAGACAAATACTTTTTTATATTGTTTTACTCATATGATGGCAATGGTAGGAATTATTCGTACAATCTAGTACTAACCTTGACTTAAATCGTCCATTTCATACGTTCGAATCATTCAAAAAGGGGCTGACGAAAGATTGTCAGCCCCTGGTGTCTTTGTTGTTTTAACCTGATTTCTTCTTTTTCTTGGAGAGTTTGTCTAGTACCCACCCCTGACCGACTTCACAATATCGGAGTGGTAATTCCATCTGAGCCAAAATAGTGTCTTTTCCGACAAGGTTCAAGTTACCTGTTTCCTCGTTCAGGATATCAATTTGTGCCGTTTCCGTCTTCGATAGTGGGACGACTATGTTGCTTAATCCTTTGATTTTAAATGACTTCCCATCAAAAGAAAGCTTGTGACAGTGGGGAGGTTGACCTAGTTTTATTTTTTCCAAACTTGCTTCCCTCCTATTTTGGATTGACTATATTGTATCAGATTTCAACCAAGAAAAAAGGGTATTTTTTGATATTTTTTAATTTTCATTCAATTGAAATATTTTTGTCAATCTGTGTCTGTTTCGACATGATTTTCCATAAAAGAAGCAAGCTCTGAAAACTGCTTTTTCTTCATTTGAGCCCGATAAATTTTTTCCCCTATGATGAATTGCACGATACCACCGGAAGGATAGAGGTGATTATCCTCATGTAGTCCTGTCAAGATCTCACAACGGTCCACTTTTTCCCAGGGAAACGAGCGAATGCCGACTCGTAATCCTTTTTCACCTATTCCCATATAGATTGTGGAATAGATTTGTGTAATGAATAGACCAAGGTGCATCACTAAGTAAAGGATACTCGGCAGATTGGGCAAATCATCAAAAAGCACAAACAAGGGGAAGAAGATAATCAATACCATTTGCAAGGTACGTAAGACAAAGATTTGACCTGAATCACCACAGTTGATCAATTTATATTTCCGATCAAGCTGCTTATTCAAGTAATAGGTCCTTGCAATATAAAAAATGGATAGAAGAATGAAAAATGAAATAATAAATAGGAAAATGCCATAGAGCCAGTCCACATTTCCTTCCTCCCTTCTATAACAAGTATATCATTATCTCCCACAACAACCTATTATATGGAAAACCAACTGCATTCAAGTCATTATATAGATAGCCAATAAAAAAGAGACTCCCTTATCAACCCTGGGAGGTCTCTTTACCTTCACCGTCCAAATTCACCATTTTCAGTGATTCAGCATTCTCAAACAGCAGGATACACATTGAAACTGCCCACGCCAACGGGGTATTTTCATTCGGTATATCCTTCCCACCTACATATAATTCAGGAACTTCCCCGTTTTCAGGAATGATCCGTTTGGTTTTCTCCAAGTAGTCTTCCATCTTATCCAGGTTTCCTAATTGTCCATAACACAAGCCGAGCCAAGGAAACCCAAAACACCATTCTGCCTCTGAACCTTCATTGAAATATTGATCGCCTACATAACGGATGCACCCATAGGTCCGCTCCAACTGTGAGGTCACCCGATCCAAGATCATGAGAGCGGTTTTTCTTGATACGATTTGATAAGGATAAATCAAGGAAAGAAGTGCCAGGTCTGTGTCTTTCGTGTTACTTTCCCTTGGTAAGAGGAAGCGGAGGGTTTCTTCTCCTTTTTTAATCAGATCATCTGGAACGTCGACTAACATACGGACTTCTTTCAAGCCGGCAACGCATGCACCAACACTGGAAGCATGAAGTTCCTGATACTCTTCCCACATTCCGTTATCTTCATCAGACCAATACTGGACACATTCAAGATAATCCACGAGCTTTTGCAGGATTTCCCGATCTTTTTCATCCCGGATCATCCGCTTCCCTCTGGATAGCCCTGCGCCAATTCCCCATAAGAAACTGCCTATCGCATCATGCTGGGCATGCCCCCATTCCACGGGCAGCTCCTTTAAATCAGTCGAATAACGGGCATGAATGTATTCATACCGATACACTGGTCTTTTGAAACGATGAATATCGATTTTCCACTCATACGTTTTAAACAAATCCAAGAGTGCATAATAGGCGTCTTCATATAAGCCATCATTGCGATACAAATACGGCAAAGCGGTATAACAGACATCACGGATCCATACGTAGGAATAATGTTTTGAGGGACTGGCAAGGTATGCACCGTTTGAAAGCCTCATCGTATCCAACACTTCATATAGTTTAGATTTCTCGATCATATGAACCTTCCTCACCTTATTGAACCTTGTTGTTTCCTTTATTCCCAAAAAAACATTCACTTACTCCATAACTTTCAATAAAAACCATACTCTTTTACAACTTTAAAGCCACTACTATCGTATTCAGCAACCGTCCAAATGCCAGCCCATTTGAACATAAAAAAGCCGTCCAAAGAGCTTATAGAAGCGCTCAGGCCGGCTGTTCATCCTGTTATACAGTCCCACTTACAGCTTGTAAGTATCCGAATTCCAGTTCCTCTTTCGAAAGAGGCTTGCTGAAGTAAAAGCCCTGGACCTCTTCACAGCTAATCGACTTGAGGAAATCAAGCTGCTCATGGGTTTCCACCCCTTCCACTACGACAGACAAGTTGAAATGGTGTGAGAGATCGGTGATGGCTTTCACCATCGCAATGTCATTCGAGCTATGAGGGACATCGGTGATGAAAGGTCTTGCAATTTTCAACTGATTCAACGGATAGTTTTTCACATAACTTAATGAAGAGTATCCCGTGCCAAAATCGTCGATGGAGATTTGGACGCCTGTCGATGAAATTTCCCGTAATTGTTCGGTCAGGAAATCCTCATCATTCATGGCGACACTTTCCGTAATTTCAATGATGAGCTTGTTTGCTGGAAACGAGTACTTCTCAATCAACTCACGCAGTCTTGAGCTTAAGTCCCCTTTTTTGAATTGCTGCGGACATAGATTCACACTTAATCGCGGTGGGGCAATTCCCTGACGCTCCCATACCATGTATTGGGAGATCGCAGTTTCCATCACGATCTGATCAATGGGAACGATCAAGTCGAATTCTTCAGCCAGGGGAATGAATTCTCCTGGTGATATGAATCCTCGGATTGGATGTTGCCAACGTACAAGGGCTTCAACACCGGAAAGCTTTCCATCAAAAATATCAAACTGCGGCTGATAAAATACAATAAATTCATTCCGTTTTACAGCGGAATGCAAATCACTCAGCATTTCCATCCTGCCAACAAGCTCATTATTCATTTCCGGCTCATAAAAGACGACTTTATTTTGCCGGACTTCCTTTGCCTTGAATACGGCAAGGTCAGCATGCTTCATAAGCTCTTCAGATGAATTCGCAAATTCAGGGTAAATCACTGCCCCGATGCTCAACGTAATCGTAAGTTCTTTCTCATTGACAACAAACGGCTGCTCGACGGACTTGATGATCTCCCTAGTCAGGTCTTCAATATCTTTTGAATCATGAAATCCTTCCATGAGGATAGAGAATTCATCACCCCCATGACGAGCGAAGAACAGCTCAGCCGGTATACTCGCTTGAATCCGGTCCACAATCTGCAGCAAAAGTTCGTCACCGATCGAGTGACCGAGTGTATCGTTAATGTGCTTCAAACGGTCGATATCGATAATTATGAGACCGACATTCGTTTGGTTCTGTTTTGAAACTTGAATCTTCCAATCAATCATTTGTTCCAGTGATCGACGGTTCGGCAAACGACTGAACGGATCATGTGTAGCAATGTATTCGATCTGTTTAAACGCATTTTCCAAATCATGATGAGAATCTGTCAATTCTTTCGTCCGTTCCCCGATTTTCTTTTCTAGCTGCTGGTTGAAAATCTTCAGTCTTCTGATCAGGGATTGGTTTTGAACGATACTGATCATATCCCTGCAAATGACAAGCAGGACCGTCACCACCATCCCAGCAAAGAGAACATTATGATCCCTGTATGAGAAAATGAATACATAAAGGAGAACCAGTACACCGGTATATTGGATGATCGGTCTGATCACTTCCCAATGACCATAGCTTATCCTTGATAATGGATTCACTTTCCTTCGGTTCGTTTGTTTTCTTATGAATGAAGAAGCGATTATAAACATGCCTAATCCATATAAGAAGAGATATTTTTCTTTGAAGAGCTGACCATCCATCGAGTCAATCAACAAGACAACATTTGAAATTGTACAAATTGAAATTCCAGCAAGTAGACCATTCAAGACTGGTCTCGCAATTGGGCGATCGATGACCAAAAAGAACGTTGCCAATATGAACAAAACATAGAGTGTGCCCAGTGGATAAACAATGGTATATAGATAGTCATCCAAACTTGCATATGTTTGGTAGGTGACATAAAGAATGGAACCAAAAACAGTCATCGAGATATGGAGATCCAATAACAAATAACTTAATTGGAAATTCGTCCGGACCTTCTTCAAAATAATACCGAGACCGATTGCCAATGACAGGATATGTATGAGCCAAAAGCTCTCAGAAAGGAGGCGTAGCGGTCCTGAATCCACAGGAATGAAATACCTTAGAACTTCAGCAAGTCCAACTGTCACGATACTTATCCCTGTAAAAACGGCAAGCATCCGCTTCAGCTTCGATTCATTCAACGCTCCCTTTCGTAGAAATCCTATACTGATCAGGAGCAGGAACCCAAAACTGGAGATGGCAAAATATGAAAACCCTTCAGAATTGAAACTGAAAAGACTGTATATGACAAACATCGTAATGGTGAAAATCGCAATCAATCGATTAGTCATGGTCATTGATTTTAGCCTCCACATTGAGCTCATATACCTTTAATATCGACATTGATTCCCTGCTTGTTTAGCAATCTCTCTTATTATTTTCAGTGAAAAAAGCATTCCTCAACCAGGTGGAGAGTGCTAAACTACCAGTAATGGCATCCATTCGATAGGAGGTTTCCAGTTGAAACAAGAACCATTCATCAATCCATACATAGCTATTTTTATCGGCGTTTTATCTGTTTCAACCTCTGCTATACTCGTAAAATTATCATCAGCACCAGCACCTGTCATTGCAGGATATCGTCTATTATTCACCACCCTGCTTATGCTCCCGGTAATGGTGATCTACTTCAGAAACGATTTTAAGAGATTGACTAGAAGAGACCTGCTCTATTGTCTATTCTCAGGGATTTTCTTAGCCGTCCATTTCATTCTTTGGTTCGAATCGTTGAATTACACGTCTGTGGCAAGCTCGGTGGTCCTTGTCGCATTGCAGCCGATTTTCGCTTTTGTCGGCACATATATTTTCTTTAAGGAAAAATTATCTTTGAAAGCTTTACTTGGAGGACTCTTAGCAATCAGCGGAAGTGTATTGATCAGCTGGGGGGATTTTAAGATCAGTGGAATGGCGCTGTTCGGTGATTTGTTAGCCCTACTCGGCGCCGTGGCCGTGACGGTTTACTATTTATTTGGACAAACACTCAGGAAGCATCTTCATCTCATGACCTATACATTCCTTGTCTATGGAATGGCGACTTGTACACTTTTCATTTATTGTCTGAGCCTTGATTATGACCTTGCGCCATATCCACAGATGGATTGGATCTATTTCTTACTGCTTGCGATCTTCCCAACTTTGCTTGGGCATTCCATCTTCAACTGGGCGTTGAAACATGTTAGTACGACCGTCATTTCAATGAGCATCCTCGGAGAACCGATCGGGGCATCCATTCTCGCCTATTTCCTACTTGGAGAATCCGTTCGTCTTGAACAATTCATAGGGGGCATGATAATCCTATTCGGTATTTATATGTTTTTGAGGAGACCAAAATATAAAGCTTCCAGGAAGGCGTCCTCTAAAGATCCGGTAAAAGAGGTCCGGGAAAATGTTTAAAGTAGTCCTACCAGTATTGGTTGCCTGGCTCATTCTTGGCATCGCTTTTCAATCAAAGGACGAATTCTGGCTCCTGTTCCCTATCGTCCAAGGAGGGCTTTTGCTATACGCCTGGTGGAAAGCACGACCTTCGTTAGGAGCTCCGAAAGCACAGCAAATCTTCCTAGCCGTTGTAAGTGGCGTTTTCTTATATGGATTGTTTGCCTTCGGGAAAACAGTCGTCTTGTCCATGGCTCCAACCCTTTTTGAAGAACTCGGAGCCCTGTACGGATTGATTCAGCCGAAGACGATTTGGCATACCCTGCTTGTGTTTGTGTTAATCATCCCTGCTGAGGAATGGTTTTGGAGGGGCTTTGTCCAATCCTCCCTCCCAGGTTCCTCTGTTTTCCGTATCGGTGTTGCAGTCACATTGTATGCTGCTGCCCACATCGCATCCGGCAGCCTCTTGCTTGTTGCAGCTGCACTTGTTGCAGGCTTGTTCTGGGGAATTTTATACGAATATACGCAGTCTCTTTTACCAGCTCTCATTTCACATTGGATTTTTGACCTGTTTTTCTTTCTTTTATTTCCATTACTGTGACAATAAAAAAAGAGACTGGCTGGATGCCGATCCCTTTTGTCGTTATGTTATTTGCGGTAAGAAAGACCTACTCATTACTTTTGAATAGTAAGTGGTAGATATTTATTAATCTCGCGGATTGTTCCGTCTTTTCGGTAGATCACATGCTCGTAACCCTTCTGCTGTGCCCGATGCTTCGCCACTTCTATAGCGTCCTGCTGTGTCAGATGAGTACTCGAGGATCGGTAATTCCCGTCTAAAATATTGGCCCATTTCTTCCCTCTTTTGACGGTTACAATCATTCTAGACATTGTCCCACATCCTTTTCCAATTATTTAAGGTACTTTTATCCTATCACAGGTCCAGAAGCCTTTGTATTGGGAAAGTTATTGCATTTATACGCAAGAAAACCATGTAATTCAGCATGGATTTTCCCAAACTTGATTGGTTGTTAAGGTCCAAAGTTCGAGTTTACCAACATAACGATAAAGAAATGAAGAAGCATGCATTTGCATGGTCGGGCTTGAAAGCAATCCTGATTCCATCAGGGTTGATCCGTATATTGAAATCCGTATATACACCTGCGGATTTAATCATTTTGATGACTTTATCATTTTGATTCAATTCCGCCGCTTTTTTCAAATCATGTGCAAACGTCTTATTGGTCGCCACCTTCTCCAATAACACTTGGAGCTCTTGGGTCGGAACAAGGAAACTTTGTGCTGAGAACATCATCTGGGTTACATCGTCTGGATCTGTACCGATCGGAAAACGGGGATGCCACTCTCCCCAACCTGTATACCCGCTCCATTCCGAGTAATTCAATTTTGTCACCTTCCTTCTTAGCCAATCTATGCCCGGAAGGATGTACTTGTTTCTGAGTAGGCTCTGGCTGGCCACGTAAGACCACTTAAAGTGAATCATTCAGTTTTGTAGATAATTTCTCATTTTTGTAGATAATTTCTGTTTTTCGTAGATAATCCTTAATTTTGGTAGATAAATTTCCATTTTCGTAGATAATTTCTCATTTTTGTAGATCATTCTTCGTCCGAAGCGTTCTTTTCAAGTTTTCCACAGGAAAATCTTCAGTTTTGTGGCTTCATTCGGCTAAAATTGACTCCGAAAATGCGAAATACAAGACTTCGGACCATTAAATAGGGAAAATCCATCAAAAAACAGAGCTTTCCAACAAAAAAAGGCTGTCGAGAAAGTCCCGACAGCCCTCAAATCATCAATCACTATTTTACGTCATACCCTTGTTCTTCAACTGCATTTTTCATATCTTCTTCTGTTACTTTTCCTTCTTCATATTGAACGGATGCTGTGCCTTTTTCAAGATCAACATCGACCTCGTTCACACCATTCAATTCAGCCAATGCATTGGTCACCGCCTGCTTGCAATGGTTACATGTCATACCTTCTACTTGTAATGTTTTTTCCATCCTTAATTCCTCCTCTGATGTAATATTTATATTTTCACTTTCTTCAAACGAAGAGAGTTACTAACAACGGATACAGAGCTGAATGCCATCGCTGCCCCTGCTACCCATGGTGCAAGAAGTCCGAGAGCGGCGATCGGTATTCCAGCAGAGTTATAGAATAAAGCCCAGAATAGGTTTTGTTTGATGTTTTTCATCGTCTTCTGACTTAAAACGATTGCTTTACGTAAGAGCAATAAGTCTCCGCCAAGAAGGGTGATATCAGCTGTTTCAATGGCGACATCTGTCCCGGTACCGATTGCGACACCGATATCAGCTAGAGCTAGTGCAGGCGCATCATTAATGCCATCTCCCACCATCATGACCTTCTTACCTTTTGATTGGAGCTCTTTTACTTTTTCAGACTTCTCTTCAGGAAGGACTTCTGCAAAGACCCCATCAAGGTCAATCTGTTCAGCAATAGCGTTGGCAGTACGCTCATTATCACCGGTAATCATATAAACGTCGATGCCCATATTCTTCAGTTGCTGTATGGCCTCTTTCGATGTTTCTTTAATTGTGTCTGCAACCGCAATCAGACCCGCGAGTTCGTTATTCAAAGCCATCAACATGACGGTCTTGCCTTCGTTCTCCAGCTGGATGATATCCTCTTCATGTGAAGAAGTGTCAATCGAATGCTGCTTCATTAATTTTCGCGTTCCCACCAGGATTTCCTGGCTATTGATCTTAGCAATAATACCATGACCTGGTACAGCTTCAAATTCATCCGCTTCCAAGCCATCAGCTTTCTGTTCTTGTCCATAGGTGACGATTGCATTTGCGAGTGGATGTTCAGACCCTCGTTCTGCAGCAATCAAGTAGCTCAATAGCTGATCGTCTTCTGAAAAAGGAATCCAATCCGTAACCTCAGGCGTGCCTTTCGTGATCGTCCCTGTCTTATCCAACAGAACAGCATTGATCTTATGCGTACCTTCGAGATATTCTCCACCTTTAAAGAGAATTCCCTGTTCTGCACCTTTACCGGTCCCTACCATGATGGAGGTTGGAGTTGCAAGGCCTAAGGCACATGGACATGCAATCACGAGGACGGCGATCGAAGCCTCCAGTGCTGCTGTCAATTCACCTGGAGCTGCGACGAAATACCAGATGAGGAAGACGATGACACTGATTGCAACAACGATCGGGACAAAGATTCCAGAAATAACATCCGCCATCCGTTGAATAGGTGCTTTTGAACCTTGAGCTTCTTCCACGATCCGGATGATACCCGCAAGAGCAGTATCTTTCCCTACCTTAGTCGCTTCAATAATCAATGAACCGTTTTTGTTGATGGTCGATCCAATGACATCCTCATCCACATTTTTTTCTACTGGGATGGATTCACCCGTAATCATCGACTCATCGACAGACGATTGCCCTTTCACGACCTTCCCATCGACTGGAATCTTTTCACCGGGTTTTACGAGGATATGGTCCCCTACATTGACCTGATCGACTGGAACCTTTTTCTCTTGGCCATCCTGCAGAACCGTCGCTTCCTTCGCTTGTAAATTCAGCAACGATTTCAAGGCTAATGTCGTCCGCCCTTTTGCCAGGAATTCAAAATACTTCCCTAGAAGGATGAGCGTGATAAGGATCGCACTCGTCTCAAAATATAACTGTGGCTCATACCCTGGACGTACGGCAAAGCGCAACGTTTCAACAAGACTGTAGAAGTACGCGGCTGAGGTTCCAAGCGCTACTAATACATCCATATTCGCGCTCTTATTCATTAAAGCACGATAAGCGCCAATGTAGAATGGTCCTCCAATATAAAACTGGACAGGTGTCGCAAGTAAAAGCTGGATCCACGGATTCATAAGGATATGAGGAACCGGAATTCCAGTCTCAAACGGCATATGTCCGAACATCGTGTATAAAAGTGGTGAGGAAAGCAATATGGAAAGAAGAAGTGTTCGTTGCTTCTTCTTCAACTCCCGATCCTTCGATTCTTGCTTTGTATCTCGGTCTTTCTTGACTGATGCCGAATACCCAAGCTTATCAATTTTAGTAAGAATATCTTCAAGGGTAACGATTCCAGGCTTATATTCAAAATTCCCAACCTCGGTTGTCAGGTTGACATTGGCTTGCGTAACGCCTGCCATTTTCCCGACTACCTTTTCAATGCGATTGGAGCAGGCAGCACATGTCATCCCTTCGATATCAAGCTCAACTCGTTCAGAAGGAACATCGTACCCGAGCTTTTGAATTTTTTCGATGATCTCATCTGACGAAACCTTCTCTTCATCGAATTTCACTTTCGCCTTTTCTGTCGTCAAATTGACGGAGGCTTCAACCCCATCCATCTTGTTCAGCACTTTTTCAATCCGATTTGAGCAGGCTGCGCATGTCATACCTGAAATGGGTAGCGTTTCTTCCCTTACTTGATGTGTGAGCTGTTGTGCTTCACTCATGGTTGCACCTTCTTTCCCTTAGGACTTCGAGAATTGTCTGAAAATCTTCATCAGTTCATCAATGTATTCTTCTCCGTCTCCAGATTCAATCGTATGCTTCATACACGTATTCGCATGTCTTTCCATCAACGTAAATCCGACCTGCTTCAAGGCAGAATTGATCGCTGAAATTTGGACGAGCACATCCATGCAATACCGGTCTTCATCCACCATCTTCTGAAGCCCGCGGACTTGGCCTTCAATCCGCTTCAATCGATTCTGGATCTTCACCTTCTCTTCTTCGGTTCTTGGAATGATCGGTGAATCATGTTCAGGCATAACCTTCACCCTTCCATTTCTTCTTTATATATACTATACCCCCCTTTAGTATATATATCAACACAAATGCTTCGTTTTTTTGGATAATTTTAGCTGACATGGAAAGGTTATTAATAAGTAGAATTCTTGAGGGGGTGAGTGTTCAAATGAAAAGAAGGAAATTTCCTAAACCGCTTAAATCGAAATCACAAAAAGCGCTGCATTCTTATCAATCCGAATTGAACACGACTTCCAAACCTTTTTTTCAAAGTTTAGATGAGAATATAGATTTTATTAAGAACGCCCTGTTCCGCTCAGATGATGTTGAATCCAGGACCTTTACGTTTAACGGCAAAAAACTCACCATCCTATTCATATCTTCTTTAGTCAGTAAAGAAAAGATGAAAGATTTCATAATTAAGCCGCTTCAGCAAGCGAATAGTGGGGAAATTCCTGAGTTGATAAACACAACCCAAATTGATCACTCATTCGATTTGATGAAAATCATCAGAGGAATGATTGAAGGGCAATGTACCATTTTTACTGAGGATATGGACTTCGCTTACTTAGTCAATGTTTTTCAGACTAATTTCAGAAGTGTTTCTGAACCTACGAATGAGTATGTCATCCGCGGATCCCATGAAGGATTCATTGAAAGTTTGCAAACAAATATTTATTTAATGCGAAAGCGAATCGAGAATCCTAACCTTTATATGAAATATATCACTTTAGGGAAAGCGACGAATACGAAACTTGCGATTATGTATATCAAAGACCTGGCCGATCCGGAACTGGTCAATACGATAGAAGAACGTCTGAACTACATTGATACGGACTCCATACAAACACCCGGCTATATCGAAGAATTCATTGAAGATTATCCGTTGTCTCCATTTCCACAAGTTCTGAATACAGAGCGTCCAGATCGGGCTACAGCCAACTTGATGGAAGGGAGGGTCATTATCTTGATGGAGGGGAGTCCAACTGTACTTGTATTACCTGTTAATTTCTTCACTTTCTATCAATCGCCGGATGACTATAACAGCAGATGGGTTGTCGGTACATTTCTCCGTGCCATCAGAGTCTTCAGTTTCTTGATTGCAATCGGACTACCTGCTTTTTACATTGCACTTGTATCATTCAATTTGGAAGTTATTCCTATTGAGCTTGTCTTTTCAGTTAAAAGCTCTCTTGAGTTCATTCCCTTCCCACCGTTATTGGAAGCTTTCATCATGCAGCTTACATTAGAGTTGCTGAGGGAAGCCTCAGTAAGATTACCCAGTCCGATTTCACAGACGATTGGTATCGTAGGTGGACTCGTCATTGGTACTGCTGTTGTTCAAGCAAATTTAATTTCCAATGTCATGATTATCGTCATTGCACTCACGGGAATCTCTTCTTTCGTGGTGCCATCGAATGAAATGACGACGACAATCCGTATATTAGGCTTTCCACTCATGATTTTGGCTTCATTATTCGGTTTTATCGGTATCGTATTTGGCTTGATGATGATCCTGATTCAGTTATGTAAGATGGAACCTTTTGGACACCCTTACTTCGCTCCATTTGCTCCATTCCATCTAAAAGACCTAAAGGATACCATCTTCCGATTACCACGCTGGATGATGAATACTCGGCCGATGGACGCATCCCCTCAACACTTGAGGCAGGAGTGGCCATCTAGAGGATGGAAAAAGGATGAAAAATAAAGCAGAAACGATTACCAAATATCAATTGTTTTATATGATCCTGCAAACCCAAATCGGAGTGGGTGTTTTAGGGCTGCCCTTTGCAGTACATCAAGTATCCCAAAACGATGGATGGATTTCCGTCCTCATAGCAGGCTTTATATCCCAACTATTAATTTTCATCATTTGGGGTCTCATAAAAAAATACCCAGGAGAAACCATTTATGGGATTGCTGAGAAGCTGGCCGGAAAATATTTTGGTAAATTGATCAGTACCTTATATATCATTTATGGAACGTTGATATGTATGTTGATTCTGGATTTATATCAATCCATTCTAAAGCTATGGGTGTTGCCCCATACTCCGAAATGGGCACTAATGCTGATGATGGTTTTTGCAGGTATCTATATTGTCAAAGAAAGAGTTCGCATTATTGCTAGGTTCTTCATGTTTGTAACCATATTGGTGCCAATTCTGATCATCTTGACATTGATTTCCTTTCCAACATCTGTTGAATACCGATATTTGTTTCCAATCGGCCAGGCTGGCACTCTAAAAATATTTATCGGTGCTCATTCTGTCTTGATTTCAATGCTGGGATTCGAACAGTTGTTAATCCTATCAAAATATACACAGGCAAATGACCGTTCAATATTGAAAGCAGTAAGTTTAGCCAATGGCATTACTGTTTTGATTTACGTTTTCCTGGTTCTGATCAGCTTCATGTTTTTCTCTCCAAAGGAAATAGATCTGATACCACATCCTGTCTTGTATATGTTAAAGGCAATCACCTTTAAAATCGTAGAAAGAATCGATCTACTCTTCATTTCAATCTGGATTGTAATCGTTGCAACTTCTTTTATCAGCTATTTGCTTTTTGCATCCAAGGGGGTTTCCTATCTTTTCAAATTGAAGGGTCATAAGGCTTCTGCTTACATTGTAGCTTCTGTTGCTTTTGCTTTGGCTTTAATCCCTAACACAAAGTTTGAAATTGAACAAATTAGTACGTATATCGGATATGTAAGTTATGGATTCATAGCGTTCATTCCTATCCTATTATTGTTGATTTCAATTCTTAAGTCATTAAGATCGGAGTGATAAAAGGTGAAAAAATTTCTATTTGGAATTCTTCTACCTTTGCTTTTATTAACTGGTTGTTGGGATCAACACCTTATAAAGGATGCACGCCTTGTTTATGCCGCTGCTTTAGATCGAACAGAAAATGGGCACGTAAGGGGTACTGTAATTATCAGAGGGTTTGTCGCAAGTGGGGCCGAATCCGGTGGCGGATCTCCTCAAAATGAAATTGTATCTGGCGTAGGAAAAAATATGCGAGAAACACGTATGAACATAGATAAGAAACTCTCTGATTCTTTTACAGGGGCTAAAACGCGAGTATATCTTTATAGTGAAGTGATTGGGGAGGAAGGCTTGTATCCATACTTGGATATTTTTTACAGGGAACCTTCCAGTTCATTAAATGGGAAGATTGCTATCACAAATGGTGAAGCAGCAAAGTATCTGGAAATTATAAGGAAAGGAAATACTTTGGTTGCAGAATATATTGAAGAACTGATTATCAGCAGTGAAAAAAACTCTATTCTACCAAGACTTGATGTACAAGCCATCCTTTCAAAATTCATGGATCCAGGTTCTGATCCTGTACTTCCCTATCTAGTCTTACACGAAGAAGTACCTGAAATCGAAGTGAAAGGACTTGCTTTATTCAACGATGACCGGATGACAGGATTCATTAACACAAATGATGCGACTCTACTTTTGACCTTGATGAACAAGACCAACAAGTTTCTTCGCTTTTCTCGGAAAGTTCATGTGGATAAACGACAGGATATAGAAAATTATATTACAATTGATGTATACAAAAGCAAAAGTGATATGACTTTAAATAATGTTTCAAACCATTCGTTCACGGTTGATTTCGATGTAAATTTAAAAGCGAATATTATCGAATACCCTTCTGATAATCTTGGAAGTAAAAAGGAATTCAAGAAACTTGAGGGGAAATTATCCACAATGCTAACTAAAGAAATGAACCAAATGATTAGGCAACTTCAGGATGCAAATAGTGATCCACTCGGGATTGGCAGAGAATTGATGGCCTTTCATCCAAAGGTTTGGAAGAACCTTGAATGGGAAAAAGATTACCCAAACATCCCTATAAATGCAAAAGTAACGGTTGAAATTACCGGAAATGGAATTCTTAACTAGATACGAATAGAAATGAAAAGATCTCTTCATTAAGAAGAGATCTTTTTTCATCGTGGTTTTGCAACAATCCCATTATGGACCTTCATGTACCCATGCCTCAAGATATCGAACCCTGACTGGTAAACGTATAGTCCCATCTGACGGATGTCCATCAGTTCACGGTACGTATGATTCATCACATCGGCCATAACATGATAATACATCCTGGATTTCCACTGGTTACGCGGTGTCGTCATGATTACATAACCACCTGGCTTCAAGAAGCGTCGGTGGAAGTCGAGAATTTCTTCCTTATATGCATCAGGTACATGCTCCAACAGACCGACGCTGATGACGATATCAAATTCCTTTCCGTATTTTAAGTTACGTATATCCTCGACCACATAGTCGATATTCATTTGATGTTTATACCATACACGCGGACTACCTGTCTGAGGATTAACACCAAGGAATGGATACGTTTCTGGAAATTCAGTAAAGCGATTCGTTTTGCAGAACGGATCATAATCAACCATGACAACTTGTCCTCCAGGATACATCGCCTGCAGCTGCATCGCTTCATATCCTTCTGCCGCTCCTAAAAATAAAATATTCGGCTTCTCAACATCCAAACCCTCGAATAGAGCCCGCTTTCCACGCGGATCCCAAATGCCGTCCTCGACAAGATGTGCATAATTCCACAAGGACAAGCGAACCAGATCTCCTATGCTCTCTTTCACATCACGTGCCTTAAATTGCTTCAAATGCGCTTTCAATGCTCGTTTCGCTTCTGATTTTTCTTCAGGAACATCCTTTACAAACCATTCGTGGAACGATCGATTGAAATATTCCCATGAGGTCTTCACAGGCATCTTCTGTCTATGCTCTCGTTCCCATTCAATCCGCTCGACAGATACCGTCTTCACCTCATAAGGCTTACCGATATCATCCCATGATAGCTGTGACCAATCACTGACCAGATTGGCATTGAAAAATTTGTCCGGCATTTCATTCCTAGGATTTCGTAAATCAACACGGTAACTAGGAAAGACCTCGGTGAATTCGAAATCCGTCTCATCATAAGGTGTCGGTCCCTTTTTGTCCAATACCTGTAAATGGTTCATCCAACTTCCTCCGTCCATTTGAGGGTTATCTATGGATTTATCGTACACACGAAGGAACAGTAAAGTCAATAATATTTCACAATATTCCGACGATTACACGTTTGGCCTTCGGGCTCGAATGAAGCTGATAATTACGAATAAGATTAGAAGAATCGCCATGCCCACTGCTGTAAACTGAACCGATTCATAGTCTTTCTGTTTCACCGCAATACCGATATAAGCCCAGGCGAATACGATTGAATAAACAAGGTCCTCATTTTTCATAGCAAATCCAATCGCCAACAACGTACCACCAATCAACAGGATCACCGTCCATGTGACATCGGGTAACCCCCATCCACTCCAGTCGTTATACAGGAGGACAACACCGGTATTCACGATGGTAGCAACGGAAATCCATGCAAGATAGACCGAAAATGGAAGACGGTCTAACAGATTTCTGCCTGAAGACTGTTGAATCTTGGAATACAATATGATCAGTGTAAGAAGCAACCCTACCATTACGACGATCGTCAAGTTGAAATACTCATAATGCCAAAGGATGATCCAAGCTGTATTCAACAGGCTACTAAGTATGAACCAGACACCTGTCTTTTGAAAGACATTGTGATTAACACTCTTCGGAAAAAGGAGATAGACCAGCCAAACTGCAAGCAGAAGATAGATGACGGACCAGATGGAAAAAACATATCCTGCTGGAGTGAAGAGAACAGGAAATCGATTTGATATCTCACCGGTCGTTTGGCCGTTTAGCGGCAGCAAATTAGCTGCTGCATTGACAACAATCATTAAAATGTAGGATAAGACAGAAAACAAATAAAGCATGATCACTTTTTTGTTCATATAGGTCACCTCTATCTCATACATACCTCAACACATTCGGTTTTATTCTTCTGTTTCCGGACGACGATGGACACCATACAGAATCATCTGTATGGTTTGCTCTACTGCTTGTTCATCATTCCATTCATGTTCAGGAAATAGGATGAATCTTCCGATTAAATACCCGAAAAGCGAAGATGCCGTGAAACGAACAATTGAAATTGGAGGAAGATCAATCAACTCCCCTTTTTCCTGGAAAACCACGATCGTCTCTTCTACCTTATCCACGACGTGGTCGACGACCGTTTCTCGGAATTGTTGCTTCAATTCTGGATGGAAAGGGATTTCCTGCAACATGATCTTAACCACAGCTAAGTGCTTTTTAATGAAAGTAAGTCTGTTCAGGAATAATGTCCTTAAGAATTGTTCGTAGGAAACGAATTCCTGATCAAACACTTTATGCAAATCCTTAATGATGAATGGAGCCATAAACTTCGCCATGACAGGTGCTACGATGGAGAGCAACAGATCCTTCTTCGTCTTATAATGCCGGAAAATGGTCCCTTCTGCTACACCAGCTTTTTTAGCGATTTCAGAGGTTGAAGAACCCGCATAGCCTTTTTCAGCAAATACCTCAATGGAAGCCTGCACGATTTTCTTCTGCTTTTCCGTCATTTTTTCTTCATCCAACAGCTGGTAAAACTCATCAGCCCATCCTTTTACATCCATATGGGAAAACTCCTTTATTATTGAAGAGTACTAAAAGCTTCTATACTTTCGCAGTGCAATCATATTTGCAATTGAGAATACAAGGGAAAAACCGAACAAGACCAGTAGGTTCAAACGAATCTCTTCAAACCCCAGTCCTCTTATCATAACATCCCTCAACGCATCTGCTGCATAATAGAGCGGGGTCAATGGTCCGATCCAGCTCACCCAATCAGATATGGCTTCCAGATCGAATAAACCTGAAAAGAAAACTTGAGGAACGATGACAATCGGGATGAATTGAATCATCTGCAATTCGTTCTGCGCATAAGCCGAAAGTAATGTTCCAAGTGTCAAAGCTGTGAATGCACAAAGTAATGTTATGACTAACACCCAAAGAAAATCGCCAATCATAAGAAGATCAAGGACGTATATGGAATAGAATACAATCAAAACAGACTGGATGATCGTGAAGAACCCGAATCCTAACAGGTAACCTGACACGACCTCATACTTTTTGACCGGACTCGCCATTAATCGTTCTAACGTTCCCCCTGTTCTTTCCCTCAAAAACGAAACGCCAGCAATCAAGAATACGAAGAAGAATGCAAAGAATCCAATCAAGACGGGACCGAAGTTATCAAAACTCGTCATGTCTTCTGAACCGTAATAATACTCGATTTCTGGCTGTTTCATCGCTCCAGCTTCAGATTGCAAAGACCGTTGGATGAGGCTTAGGATTCGCTGGCTCATTCCCGGGTCACTGCCCTCGACAGTAATATGAAGCTGTTGGTCCACCATCGTCACCCAGGCATCGAGGATCCCTTCCTGAAAGGCCTCATCATACTCAGTCTCTTTTATTTCTTCCCATTCAACATCTGCTTCTTTAAGTTTATCCTCAATCGGTTTTGGTAGTTGATCGGAACCGATGACTGGGACAACATCCTCCCCATTAAATACCAGTGATATGATCGTTAAGATCAACAGAGGGGCGACAAGCATCATCGCTAAGGTTCGTTTATCATGGAAGAACTGTTTGATGATTCGTATGGTCAAGGCTTTAATTCGCATGTTGAACACCTCCAAAATGCAAGAATGCTTCTTCAATCGAGCTTGTGTCAGTATTCTGCTTCAATTCTTCTGGAGTTCCAACAGCGATGATTTTCCCTTCCCTCATCATCGCCAGTCGGTCACACTTTTCTGCTTCATCCATGACATGAGTGGTGACAAGGATCGTCATCCCCTTCTTTTTCAGCTTATATAATTCGTTCCATATGGACTGTCTTAACACCGGATCTATACCAACCGTCGGCTCATCCAACACGATCAAATCTGGTTCATGCAACAGGGCGACTGCGAGTGATAAGCGACGCTTCATCCCGCCTGAATAATGTCTGACAAGCTTTTTCCTATGAGCTGTCAAATCCACTAAATCAAGAACATGGACCAAACGCTCCTTCTTCTCTTTCCCTTTCAGGTGATACATCGAGGCAAAAAAGCTTAGATTCTCTTCCCCGGTAATGTCATGGTACAGGCCATCGGTTTGTGCCATATAACCAATATGCCGGATCGGTTGGGCAGACGGCATTTTCATATCGAATAGCTTCAGCTCACCACTTGACTGTTTTTCGATTCCTGCAATCATCTTCACAAGCGTGGTTTTACCAGCACCAGAAGGACCAAGCATCCCAAATATCTCTCCCTTCCGGATTTCAAGCGTCGTTTTATGAATGACAGTCGTCTTCCCAAATCTTTTCATCAAATCCGTCAGCTGAATGATGTTTTCATTTACCACCAATCATCATCCTCTCTACTGGAATAAAAAAGTGAGTAATCACTCATTTATACTATTCGATTAAATCTTCTATATTCCTTTTCAAGCTAGAAATAAAAAAAGCACTCGAGGTCCGAGTGCTTTTTTCCCGTTATTATTATGATGTATGTTCGACCGCTGTATCCAATGCCACTTCGATCATATCGTTGAATGTTTTTTGGCGTTCTTCTGAAGACGTTGATTCTCCGGTGAAAACATGGTCACTGACCGTCAATACCGAAAGCGCATTTACACCGAATTTGTTCGCTAAGGTGTATAATGCAGATGTCTCCATCTCTACCGCAAGCACCTGATAATCAGCCAGCTGCTTAGCAAGATCCATCGTATCATTATAGAACGTATCACTTGTAAAGACGTTTCCTACCTTCACTTCCAAACCACGTTCTACTGCTTTTCCGTATGCATCATGGAGTAGATCGAAGTTGGCTGTAGGTGCAAAATCAATCCCTCCGAAACGATGACGGTTCGTTGATGAATCCGTAGAGGCAGACATTGCCAGGATGACATCACGTACCTTCACGTCCTTTTGATAAGCACCACATGTTCCGACTCGGATCAAATTCTTGACCCCATAGCTGTCAATCAGTTCATGCGCATAAATGGAAATCGACGGTACACCCATACCTGTTCCCTGGACAGAAATTCTTTTTCCTTTATAGGTACCTGTAAACCCGAGCATGCCACGTACTTCGTTGTAGCACGTCACATCCTCAAGAAATGTCTCAGCGATATATTTCGCCCTTAACGGGTCTCCAGGTAATAAAATCGTTTCTGCGATGTCGCCTTTATTTGCTCCAATATGAATACTCATGCTTCTTTTCCTCCTAAAATTAAACATTATACTCTGGTATAGACACTGTTATGTAGGGTACCCTGTTTGCAACGTTTGTAATCTTATCCTTTAAGGAATCATAAGGCTGCGTCATCGATCTCTTCCAACCATTCAACAATAGGTGCAACCACAGACTGGACACAGTCTTCTTCAAAAGGAGAGTTCAATCGCGCCCCTTTCAAAAGTTCAGTGAACGACATCCTTCCTCCCTGTCTACAAAGGTATAAATACTCCGACCACGCATGCTCCCAATCATCATAGGCTTTACACCAAAACTGCATGGCACAGATCTGTGCCAACGCATAATCAATGTAGTAGAAAGGTGTTCTGAAAATATGACCTTGCTGATACCAAAAACAACCTCGCTCCAAAAAATCGTTGTCTTCGTAATCACGGTGAGGAAGATATTTACGTTCAATCTTTCTCCATGCTCTTTTCCGTTCTGCAGGAGAAATTTCTGGATTCTGGTACACGAAGTGCTGGAACTCATCTACAGCAGCTGCATATGGGATGAATGTCAGTGCACCACTCAGATGACTGAACCAGTATTTCGGTGCTTCCTCCTCAAAGAACAGCCTCATCCATGGCCATGTAAAAAATTCCATACTCATTGAATGAATTTCCGCAGCTTCATGCGTTGGGAAAGCATATTCTGGTATAGTCAGATGCCTGCTGGAATAAACCTGGAAGGCATGGCCTGCTTCATGAGTCAAAACATCTATATCATGAGAGGTACCAACAAAATTCGAGAAGATGAATGGTGATTTATATTTACTGATATACGTGCAATATCCACCCGAACGTTTTCCTTGCTTGTTCACAAGATCCATCAATTCGTTGTCATTCATATACTGGAAAAATTCATTAGTTTCTGCAGACAGTTCTGCATACATCCTTTTTCCATTCCTGATAATCCACTCTGGGTCCCCTTTCGGTGTCGGATTACCCGACTTAAAATTAAACGGTAAATCATAATAAGTCAAGGTTGGTGTGCCGATTCGTCTTCTCTGTCGTTCGAAAAGCCTTTGAGAAATCGGCACGATGTGTTTCAGCACCTGCTCCCTGAATTTTTGAACCTCGCATTCACCATAATCCACCCTTAATAAACGATCATAACCGAGCTGGATAAAGTTCGAGTAGCCAAGGTTATGTGCCATGCGTGAACGAACCTTCACTAGTTGATCATAAAGAAGGTCGAACTCCTCCTCATGCTCTGCGTAGAAATGATATTTCGCTTCACTTGCCCGTTTCCTTGTTTTACGGTTCTTGGATTGAATGAAGGGTGATAATTGGGCTAAGGTCCGTTGTTTCCCATCAAATTCAATTTTAGCAGAAGCAATCAACTTAGAGTATTGTGTTGTCAGTTTGTTTTCTTCCTTCATCTCTTGCATAATTTCTTCGGAGTAGGTATTTAAGGATAGCATCGCAATCCTGAAGAGCTGCGAGCCCCATTCCTCCTCAAGATAAAAACGATGCTTAGACTGAAGAAGCTTCCTATAAAACTGATTTACATACCCTTCATAAACAGGTGCCTGTTCATCAAAAAAATCCTTCTCTTGTTTGTAAAATGAATCCGTTGTATCTATGGAGTGCCGAATTGAACAAATGGTCATCATCGATTCAAATTCCGTTCTCAATTGCACGATTTCTTTCATTCTTTCATTTTGTTCAACTTTACTTGAGGCTTGTTCGAATTTCTTCAATAATGCAAGAAATGCTTTCTTGAATTTAATCATATCTGGTCTTTCATAGTGGTACTCACTGAACGTCATTACTGTGCCTCGCTTTCTAGGTTATCACCACTTCTAGTGCTTTTGATCGTTAGATGCAGGATGATTATTTTCATAGAAATAAAGCCTGGGAAGCTTGGAATAAATCCAATGATCCTGGAACAGTGATACGGTAACGAAGGCAACCATTTGCCAGTCAATTCCTTTCATAAGAGCAACACCTCTCACTGTGTACTCTTTTATACTATGAAAGTACTAGGCTGTCTTATATATTTATTTTCGGAATTAAAATCGTGTATACTTACCTTATAACTGAATTTACTGGAGGAAGCACGTATGCGTGAGAATTTGAGAGTCATAGGTGAGAAGATTGTAGAGAATCGGTATGATGTGAACAAACTTGCGATGGAGTTACGCATGGTGGAAGATCCGGAGGTTGTCCAGAGGATCCAGAACAGGTCCTTTTCTTCTATGACAGCAGAAGAAGCTGAGGAGTTCACTGCCACTTTTGTACGTTATTTAGGAGAAGCAGTTTATGGCGATGAAAAATACTATTTCGAACTTGTGACGGATTGGAGCAAAAAAGCTGGAGAATTAGCTGTCAACGAAGATGTGCCCCTTGAAGAATCATTGGACGGGTTGCGCTTTTTCCGTAAAGCGATATTACAAATCCTTAAACAGGAAG
Organism: Pseudalkalibacillus sp. SCS-8; assembly: GCF_040126055.1. Taxonomy (NCBI): domain Bacteria; kingdom Bacillati; phylum Bacillota; class Bacilli; order Caryophanales; family Fictibacillaceae; genus Pseudalkalibacillus; species Pseudalkalibacillus nanhaiensis. The sequence goes on along the minus strand of NZ_CP143541.1, from coordinate 1,213,591 downwards.
CAGAGCAAGTTCATCTGACGATTGAGGACGTGATTGATATTTGTTCAATCATTGATCCACTCCTTGACCGTTGTATTTATTGCTTCAGTTTAGCTTATATTGCGGACCACAAGGAAGTCGTTCGTAAAGCTCATGCAAATGTCCAGCAACTTCTAATGCCAATCGTTCCTGTAAGTAACGGTGCGGCTGTATTGCCGATCATCGGGGAACTTGATGAAGAACGGTCACACTTTATACTTGAAAAAGCGCTAGAACAATGCAGTAAACTAAAGGTCACGTACTTGATTATTGACCTTTCTGGTATTGTCATCATTGACACGATGGTTGCTCACAACCTGTTCCGGGTCGTCAATGCTCTTAAATTATTGGGTGTAACTACAATTATTACCGGCATGCGTGCAGAATTGACTCAGACTGTCGTTTCTCTTGGCATTGATTTCAAAGACATCACGACATATAGCAGTCTGCAAAAAGCACTTGAAGCCATCGGTTTCATTCAACGTCAATTGCAGGTGAAATAATAACACTAAAAAGAATGGGGGAAATCCCATTCTTTTTAGTGTCTGTGAATTCTGTTGTCCTATTGTCTGAGGCGTCTCACCTCGTCCTCTAGCTTTCGCAATCGGGAATGGATCCGGTAAAGAATCGGTAAGTAAAGTAAAACGACAACGATAAACCACCCCATATGGTTCTCCCCCTTACTAAATTCATTTAGTAGCATATTGATTCTTGAAATATTACGACGAAGGTTCTAAATAATAAACAAAGTCTGGTTCCTCTTCAGGTTTCATCGAAGGGGTGAACCAGACTTTTATGTTATTGAACATTTACCATCTTGGATGTTTGTGGGGTTACCCGATAATGATCAAACCATCCTGTAATTTGCTCTAGTCTTGCCATCCTCATGGATGGATCTCCATTTCTCGATAGGTTGTGATCCGCATCAGGGAATCGGACAAGTCGCGTTGCCTTGTTCTGGTGCTTCAAAGCAATGTATAATTGCTCTGCCTGTTCAATCGGGCAACGGAAATCCTTCTCTCCATGTAGGATAAGAAGTGGTGTCTCGACGTTTTTCACAAGCCTGATCGGTGAATGATACCAGAGCTTTTCAGGGTCTTCTTCCATATGAGCACCGATTTCGCCCTTTGTAAAAAAGTACCCAATATCACTTACGCCATAAAAACTTTGCCAATTACAGATTGACCGCTGAGTGACGGCTGCTTTGAACCGATTTGTACTTCCGACGATCCAGTTGGTCATGAATCCACCATAACTGCCTCCAGTAACATACAACTCTTCTGGATCAATCCAGTCATAGGAATCAAGAGCATGATCAACTCCTGCCATCAGATCATGGTAATCTCCTCCACCATAATCACCACGGCAACCATCCACGAAGGTCTGTCCGTAACCATGACTCCCTCTCGGGTTAAGATAAAGGACAGCATAGCCTTTGGCAGTCAACACCTGGAATTCATGGAAGAATGTATTCCCGTACATCATGTGTGGTCCGCCATGAATATAGAGAATCATTGGATACTTTTTTCCACTCACGAAATCATTCGGCTTCAGCATCCAGCCATGGATGACTGTTCCATCTTGGCTAGCATACTGGATAGGCTCAGGGACTGACAACGTGATATTGCTTAACAGGTCTTCATTATGGAACGTTATCGGTTCCTCCAAAAGGCTGTTAATATCATGTCTTACCAAATCTCCCGGATGAGATGGTGTGCTTACAGCTAAATACACATCCTTGGAGTCATCATCCATTGCATATTGGAAAATATGACGATCACCTTCTACAATCTTTTCAACATTTCCATACAGATCGATGGAATAAAGCTCCGTGTTACCAAATTCACTCGCCAGGAAATATAGCTTCTCACTGTTATGACACCATTTCATATTCGGAGATGCTTCAACTGAGTGCAAGTCGCTGATCATCACATCTCCTATCTGGATGTCGAGCTTATCTGTCAGACATTGTGTGGTCCCTTTTTCCCGATTGTATACCCAGATTTCATTATAAGTAGCAGGTCCGTACTTTTGATTATGTCCGACATAAGCGATATAACGACCATCTGGTGAACATACAGGATGAGAAACAGTTCCATTCAGCGTTGAAATAGCAACTGGTTTTCCACCAAATTCCTGAAGATAAATTTTCGATTTCATATATGAACCTGGTTGGTCTTCAGCAAATCGAGCATAAACGATTGCTTTCCCATCATGTGAGAAATTAGCGTAATAATGGTTTGTGTCACCCTCAGTCAGAACTTGCACATCCCCTGTTTTCAACGAAACCATTGCGATATGCGCATATGATTGGGTTGTGAGAGTTGGTACCCCATCCGCCTTGTATTTCAATTTGTCCACAATAATAGGTCCTTTTAATGACGCTTCGTCGGAATCCTGATCTTCCTCTACGGTGAATCCATATAAAATGGATTGGCCATCCGGATGCCATGAGGGATTGGAGATACCTTTTTCCACCTTTGTTACCTGTTCGGGCTCTCCACCTTTAGCAGATATGACGAATGCCTGCATCTTCTTTTCAGATCTGTTCGATAAGAATAAGAGCTTTGAGCCATCAGGTGACCATCTCGGATGTACATCCATGGAAGGTCCGCTCGTCCAACGGACCATATCCTTCGTTTCAACATCCATCAAATAAATATGAGATTGATATTTTTTATCATCGTTAATCTCTTTAACAACGTAAGCTAAACGTTTTCCATCAGGAGATAATTGAGGATCACTTACGAATTTCAGTCTTAATAAATCATCGATTTGTACACCTTTTCTTTGATCCATCTCTTTCACTCCTTTTAAACCCTAGGATTTCATTTTCGGATCAAGAGCATCACGGAGTCCATCTCCAACAAAGTTGAACGCCAATACTGTAATGAGAATCATGACTCCAGGGAAGATCGGATACCATGGTGCGGTATACATGATCGTCAAGTTTTGAGCATCCTGAAGCATATTTCCCCAACTCGGTGTAGGAGGTTGGATTCCTAATCCTAAATAGCTAAGTGCTGATTCTGCCAGGATAATGATACCGACATTCAATGTTGCGGCAACGATGATTGGTCCCATCGCATTCGGCAGAATATGTGAGAAGATGATCTTAGAGCTTCGAACACCCATTGTTTTCGCTGCAAGAACGAATTCACGTGTTCTAAGTGATAAGAACTCTCCACGTACGAGACGTGCCGTTGTCGTCCAACCGAACAAAGCAAATGCTAAAATCAACTTATCTACACCTGGCTCGAAAATAGTTACAAGCGTAATAAGTAAGAACAAACTAGGAAATGCAAGGAACACATCGACGACACGCATCAAGAATGCGTCAATTTTTCCTCCATAATAACCTGCAAGTGCTCCAACAATCGTACCAATGAAAATTGAAGCAGCAACCGAAGCAAATCCTACTAATAATGAAACACGAGCACCATAGAGCATACGTGTAAACATATCGCGTCCTAACGTGTCCACTCCTAGAAGATGCTCACCATTAGGCGGTGTGAGCTTTTTCAATAATTGCTGGCTACTAGGATCGTATGGTGTAAGCAAAGGTGCAAAGATAGCCGCTAAGATGATCATGACTAATAGGATCAGACCCAGCACTGCCAGCTTGTTCTTAATGAACTTGTCAACCGCAATCCGAGTCAATGTGTCAGGCTTCTTTTGCGGAAGAGGTGCATGTGGCTCTGGATGGACGGGAACGTTAGGTTGTAATTGATTATCAGGCTGTGACATCATAATCCCCCTTAATACTCAATTCTTGGATCGAATACAGCATATAGGATATCAGCAAGTAGATTCCCGATTACCGTCAGGACTGCTGTAATAACGGTAACTGCCATGATGATCGGGTAATCACGTTGGAAGGCTGCATCGACAAACAATAATCCAATTCCAGGCCAGTTGAAGATCTTTTCGACAATAACAGTTCCAGCAAAGAAAGATGGAAGCATCAAACCGAATATTGTAATGACTGGAATTAAACCATTACGTAATCCATGTTTATAAACGACCTTTTGTTCTCTGAAACCTTTCGCACGAGCCGTACGGATATAATCCTGCTTCAAAACTTCGAGCATACTTGTACGTGTATAACGTGTCAAAGCTGCCATATCCGCAGTCGCTAATACAAAGGCAGGTAAAATCAAGTGGTGGATACGATCCCAAACGCTGAATGGTTCATTCAACGTAGCGATACCTCCAGTTGGGAACCACCCAAACTGAACAGATAAGAACATGATCAAAACAAGACCTAACCAGAAGTTCGGAGTTGCTAGACCTAGGAAAGAAGTGAACGTTACAGAGTAATCAGTAAGTGTGTACGGCTTACGAGCTGACAAGATTCCAAATGGAATCGATATCAACACCGCTAACAAAGTCGATACACCCATTAGAAACAATGTGTTCGGTAAACGCTCCATGATCAAGTAAGATACATCTGTACCCTGTCTAATCAAAGATTGTCCAAAGTCACCTTGGAGCATATTCCCAACCCATTTTAAATATTGGATATGCGGTGGATCGTTCAATCCATATTTTTCTTTATAGGCTTCCATATCCTCTGGTTTGATGTTTGGATCCATCATCAAAGCAGTTGGGTCTCCAGGAGCCATATGAATGATTCCGAAAGATAGAATGGAAATTCCAAATAGAAGTGGTATAGCCATCAATGTTCGACGAATGATGTATGAGAGCAACGATAATCCCCCTTTTGTCTACTTTCAAGAGTAGTCAAGATATGTAAAGGCGAGAATGAATGGTAAAGTCTTTACATAAAACAGGAGATGGATAAAGCATATCCATTAACGCTTTATCCATCATCCCAGAATTAATTCGATTACTTATCCATCCACCAGTTTTCAATGTTGTAGTATTCGCTACGCGGATGGTGTGTAAATCCTTTGATGCTTGGGTCTAAAGCATAGTGATCGTTCGGGTAGTACAAGAACGTATATGGCTGTTGTTCAACGATACCCTCTTGGATCTTAGCGATCATTTCCTTACGCTTTTCTTGATCAAGTTCCTTCGTGTTTTCATCCATCAACTTGTCCAATTCAGGATCAGAGAAGTGAACGAAGTTCAAGCCTGCTTCACGTTCTTTTGAATGCCAGATAGCTGTTGGATCCGGATCTGCAGAAAGAGCCCAGCCTAGGATTACAGCGTCGTAGTTCCAGTTAGGAGCCGTTACATCCTCGATGAATGCACTCCATTCCATGATCTTCGGTTTAACTTCGATTCCAACTTGCTTCAACTGTTCTTGGACAACTTGAGCGATTTGCTCACGAGCTTTATTACCTTGGTTCGTTTTGATTTCGAATTGGAACTTCTTACCGTCTTTTTGGAGGATTCCATCGTCACCAGGAGTCCATCCTGCTTCTTCTAACATCTTCTTCGCTTTTTCAACATCATATCCGAATTTCGGAACATCTTCATTGTAAGCCCAGCTTAGTGGACTGGATGGTGCGTGAGCAACTTCCCCGTCACCATTCAATACAGCGGAAATCATTGTTTCACGATCGATTGCATGTGTTAATGCTTGACGTACTTTTTCATCCTGGAACAATTCGTTCTTTTGATTCCATCCGATGTAAGTGTAAGAAAGAGCTAGGTCGGTAGATAAAACAATCTTTCCTTCTTCTTCAAGCTTCTTAGCAGTTTCTAAGTCAGGAGATTGTACAGATGCTTGATGAACATCACCGTTTGCAATTTGTGCCATCAATGCGTTAGCATCTGGAACAATCTTGTATGTGATTGAATCTAGGTTCGGACGACCTTCGAAATAGTCTTCGAACGCAGTAACTTTAACGTATTGTCCTTCTTTCCACTCTTCAAATTTGAATGGACCAGAACCGATTGGGTTCTTCGTGTTGAATTCATGCTCACCTAGTTCTTTAACTGGTACATCGCCTAGGATATGCTCTGGAAGGATCCCGTAAGTCAAAGAATCCATGAAAGGAGCGTATGGCTCAGAAAGAGTCATCTTAACAGTCGTATCATCTACAGCTTCAACTTTTTCGATCTTTTCAAAAGATGATGCACGTGGTCCAGTGTAGTCTTCATGCAATGGAATTTCGTATGTGAAGACAACATCATCAGCCGTTAAAGGCTCGCCATCATGGAACTTAACGCCTTCATGCAATTTAATTGTCCAAACCAAACCATCATCAGAAGTCTTCCACTCTTTCGCAAGATCTGGTTGTGGCTCAAGATTTTCATCAAACACTACTAATCCATCGTATATCCACCCGGAGATATCAGAACTTGAGATATCTGTTGAGTATAGATCATTGAACAATGTCGGAGCTCCGATGGAACCAACAATCAGATCTCCACCTTGTTTCGGCTCATCTGTTGCTTGTTCTGTATCAGTGCCACTTTCTCCTTCATCATCATTGCTTGGTTCAGAACTTGGGCTTGCGTTACATGCAGCTAAGAACAACGACATGACGAACGTTAATACTAGGAACCAATGAAACTTCTTATTCACCTTCAAATTAATAAACCCCCTTATTTTTTAAACAAAAGTTGACTGCAACAACAAAACGACTTTGTTCCCTCCCTCCGCTTAGTAAAAAATGCTTAACACCTCTATTCGTAGAGATGACACGCAACGTAGTGATTCGGCTGGGCTTCCTGGAACTTCGGCACTTGCTGCTTGCAAATATCCATTGCAGCTGGGCATCGTGTATGGAAGACACACCCTTTTGGCGGATTGGATGGACTCGGTAGATCACCAGAAAGAATGATTCTTTCGCGTTTGTTGTACCCTTTCTTCCTTGGAACCGGTACAGCAGACATGAGTGCTTGCGTATATGGATGCAATGGCTCTCTGTACAAGTCATGCTTTTCAGCTAATTCCATCATGTTTCCGAGATACATGACCCCTACACGGTCAGAGATATGTCGGACGACACCTAAATCATGAGAGATGAAGAGATATGTCAGGTTATATTGTTCCTGCAGATCTTCCATCAAGTTGATGATCTGCGCCTGGATGGAAACATCCAATGCAGATACTGGTTCATCGGCAATCATTAAATCTGGATTTAATGCTAACGCCCGGGCAATCCCGATCCGTTGACGTTGACCGCCTGAGAACTCATGAGGATAACGATTTGCGAATGCAGTATTCAATCCGACTGTATCAAGCAATTCCTCTACTTTCGCTTTCCTTTCAGAAGCAGATCCATAATTATGGGTTTTCAACGGTTCCATAATGCTTGTCCCTAACGTTTTCCTAGGGTTCAAGGAAGCGAATGGATCCTGAAAGATCATTTGCATTTGTTTCCTGACCGTTGAACGCAGCTCCCCTTCGGATAAAGATGTGATATCTTGATTGTTGAATTGGATGTTCCCTTCCGTCGGGTTGTAAAGTCGGATGATCGTTCGTCCCAGTGTGGACTTTCCACATCCTGACTCTCCAACAATCCCAAGGGTTTCACCTCTTCGTAGCTTGAAAGAGATGCCGTCTACAGCTTTTACATGCCCAACGGTTTTTTGCATGATCCCCGCTTTGATCGGGAAGTGCATTTTCAGGTTTGTAACTTCTAAGATCGTATCTTGAGTTGATTCTTCTTTGGAGTTAACGGTGAGAGTATTGGTCCTTCCTTGCATTTTCTGCCCCCTTATCATCGTCATACAAGAAGCAACGGACCGTTCTAGTACCATACTTCTTTTCTTGTAGTTGAGGTTCTTCTGAGAAACAACGATCGAAAGCGTGCGCACACCTTGGTGCGAATCGGCACCCTTTCGGCATATTATCCGGTGTCGGAACGTTTCCTTTGATTGGATTCAAGCGACCGATTTCACCATCGATATCAGGAACGGATTCAACCAATCCTTGTGTATAAGGATGTAGCGGTTCATCAAAGATATCCCCTACACTCGCTTGCTCAACGATTTGGCCTGCGTACATAACGATGACCCGCTCAGCCAGTTCAGATACGACACCTAAGTCATGTGTAATCAAAAGGATCGACGTGTTCACTTTTTTCGATAAGTCTTTCATCAGATCCAGAATTTGTGCTTGAATCGTTACATCAAGTGCCGTTGTTGGTTCATCTGCGATGAGAAGCTTCGGATCACAGCTCATCGCCATGGCGATCATGACACGTTGTCTCATTCCACCTGATAATCGGTGAGGATACTCTGTAATGATCGATTCAGCACGTGGTATTCCAACTAGCTTCAGTAGATCAATCGCTTGTTGCACTGCCTTTTTTCTCGGTAACCGTTTATGGTATGTAATCACTTCAATGATCTGTTCACCTATTGTCATGACTGGATTGAGTGAAGTCATAGGCTCTTGGAATATCATTGAGATTTCATTTCCACGGACCTTACACATTTCATTTTCTGAATAGTCCAACAAATTTTTACCTTCGAGGACGACTTCTCCCTCAACGATCTTCCCATATGGTGCTGGTACTAGCTGCATAATCGAGAGTGAAGTCATGCTCTTTCCACATCCAGATTCTCCAACTAATGCTAAGGTTTCTCCTTTATTGATTTTAAAGTCGACCCCATCAACAGCTTTGATCGTCTTTTTCTTGTCGAAAAAGTAGGTTTTAAGATTTCGGACTTTTAATAGTTCTTCCAATCAAGCAACCCCCCTTTGGTTGTATACCCCGACGTATTTTGTCTGTTCCTTCTGCAAAATTGAGAGAACTTTGTTTTATTTTTTGATTATTTAAAAATATTATAAAATTAATAATTCGAGCATTCAAGAAGTTTTTTTAAAGAATTTTAAAGAAATTGTAATTTTTGTTATATGACCAAGTACCTATATAACAAAAAACCCTTGATAAACAAGGGTTTCTTGGCATAGATATATTTTTCGGAAATTTTTTTAAAATACACAAATTGGCATATTATATTGTGAATTTTTTGACGATTATTTGGTTATCATGACGGATTTTTCTTTCATTCGCCCTCCCGTCCATGTATTTCGAAGGAAAATCATACTCACAAACAAGAACGAACTTATACCGAAACTGATGACCATGATGTTGAATCCAACCGTATCAAGAAGAAAACCGGTCAAAAGCATCAAAGCTTGAAAGATGATATTATCCACCATCCCCTTGATGGAAAAGAAGCGACCGTGAAAATCTGATGGAACATCGGTCTGAAAGATTGTCGTTGCGACTGGGAACAATGTCCCTGCTGCAAGCCCAAATAACGCAAATGTCAGAATGGATGGAATAAAGTGATCTGCGAAGACGAGCGAAAGTTGAGCTGCCGCAATGACGAACGTGATGATCGATAAGTAGATGAATTTAGGGTTTTCCTTGAAAAACCGGTTTGCAATGAAGGTACCGATGAAAACACAAAGTCCCTCCGTCGTATAAAGAATCCCTTTAATTCCTGGTGTGTTCTGTATTTCACTGATCTCGATGACGATCAAATTGAAGCCTGCTATGAACAAAAAGGCTGGTATCAATAAAAGGATACTGTTGATGACCATGCTTTTCTTCCGTATGACCGGATAAAGTTCTTGGATGGTTGTGATGAAGTTTTCTTTCTTTTTTTGTTGATCCACACGCTTCTCTTTTTCATCGACCCTGATGAAAAAGGTTGCAACGAGTAAGATCACATAAGAGACGAGTGTAACGGTATAAAGTGAAAACAAGGACATGCCGACCAACATGACGCCACCAAGCGCTGTCCCTACGATTCTTGCGCCAGTGAAGATATTGACATGCACACTATTCGCAGCTAGAAGCTGACCTTTGCTGACTACCAACGGGATCATCGTCTGCATAGCAGGGTTTGAAAAAGTCCCTGAAATACCGATGATGAACGTGTAAATCAGCATCCACCAGACCGAATTCGTTGCAATGGCAAGATACATGAATAAGATTGCGACACATCTTGCAATACCTGCATAGATCAAAATATTGCGTTTATTACTGCGGTCAATCACTCTTCCTGCCATTGGAGCAAGGAAGATCCCTACAAGAAAGCCTGCAAGGATGATCAGTGCTTGTAGAAAGGATGATTCGACGTTTTTTTGTAAAAACTCAAGGTTTCCGATAATTCCGACCCAAAGACCAGTACTTGAAACCGCAAGACCGAACATCAACAAAATGAAATTCCGGTTTCTCCACACTTTTTCTATCTCCTCTCAACCCAGAATGCCATTTATTTCGGGTCTCTAAATATATGTGTTCATTATATACCCGATTCAATCGTTTTGCATTAATTTTGTTTGAATTTGGATCGCTTTTCTTAAGTGCCTATATAATACTGACCTACGAATTCGATAAACTGTTTTGTTTCCTCAGTTCTGTCTTTTTGAATCAAATAAGTATGAGCAATCGGCAGTTTTAATTCCCCCGTTTGAACTTCCAATACTCTTCCTTCTAATATTTCTCTTTTGACTGATGTAACAGGAAGGAATGAAAAACCGATCCCTTCTTCAATAAATCGTTTGGTCACATTTACATGAGATACGATCATCGTCCTTACTTGTGGATTAATTTGCCTTAAAGATGTTAAGAGATCATCCCAGTAAAGCGGATGATTATGTGTGAGCAGGACCTGTGACCTCAAAAGGTCATGAAAATCGATTGGAGGGCTCGTTTCATCATCGCCTCCATCGTGAGGGGCAACAAGGATGACAGGGTCCTCATACAAGGTTTCACAAAATATTCCATTCTGCATCGCTTTTACCCTTGAGATTCCAAGTTGTGCTTCTCCCCGCTCCACATATGCCCCAATATCCACCGAATCGATCACTTGGATGACCACTTCGATATGAGGGTGTGCATTCATAAAGGCTTTCACAATATGCGATAAAATTGAAGCAGCTACCAACGGTGAAACAGCTATCGTGAGTTTCCTTTCATAACCTTGCTGCCAGCTGGAAAGAGACTGCAGGCCTGTCGTGTATTGTTCGAGGATTTTTTCAGCATGAGGCAGGAAATGTTTACCTGATTCTGTCAAACTGATGTTCCTCCCACTTTTTCTAAAAAGCCGACAACCTAATGTCTGTTCCAACTGCTGAATATGTACAGTTACGGTCGGTTGTGAAATAAATAACCGCTCTGAGGTGAGCCTGTAATTTTCAGATTTTGCAGCCATAATGAACGTCTGAAGCCAACGAATTTGCATGAACAAATCCCCTCCCATTAATTATGATTCCCTATCAATTTTCAGAAAATCATTTATTAGAATTAATGATAAGGTCCGTATAAAATAGAATCAAGAAATTATTACCAAGGGAGTGTTCGTCATGTTGAAAGAAGGACTTGCAGGTGTAGTGACTGCGCAATCACGAATCAGTCTTGTAGATGGGGAAAAGGGCCAACTTGTGTATCGAGGATATTGGGCAGAAGACATCGCCCAACATAAATCCTTTGAAGAGGTTATGTACTTGTTATGGTACCAACGCTTCCCTCAACCGGTTGAATTGGATACATTTATCCAATCGATGAAGAATGCCCGCGTGCTATCGGAAACGGAAGAGTCGATTCTTCATTCACTTCCAACAAATATGGATATGATGAGTGTGATTCGTACGATGCTTTCGACCAGAGGGACCACCGATTATCAATGGCCATCAACGATTGAAGAAGGAATCCAGTTGACAGCTCTTGTACCGACCATTATTTGTTATCGATATCGTCTATTGAATGGAATGGGGCCTATAATGCCCCGTAAAGATTTGGACCATGTCAGCAACTACTTGTATATGCTTCATGGAACTGAACCCAGAAAGGCTCACGTCAAAGCATTAACAGGCTATCTAATTCTCACGATGGAACACGGAATGAATGCCTCCACCTTTGCAGCACGCGTCATTTCATCCACTCAGTCTGATTTGGTTTCAGCCGTTGCTGGGGCAATCGGGGCAATGAAAGGACCATTGCACGGAGGAGCACCTTCTGGGGTTATCGACCTGTTGGAGGAGATCGGTTCAATCGAGAAAGCAGAACCTTATATCCGGAAAAAGCTTGAGAATGGTGAATTGTTGATGGGATTCGGTCATCGTGTCTATAAGACGATGGATCCCCGGGCACGAGCTTTACGAGCAATCACATCCAACCTTACCCAGGATGATCCTTGGTTTGCCCTTGCAAATCAAGTTGAACAGCTTGCCATTGAGCTTCTTGATGAATACAAACCAGGAAGACGTCTATACACGAATGTAGAATTCTATGCAGCCGCCATACTGAAGGCGCTCCAGATTCCTACTGATCTGTTCACCCCTACATTTACGATGAGCCGGATCGTCGGGTGGATCGCCAATGTATACGAACAAAATGAAAACAACCGTATCATTCGTCCATCTTCAGAATATGTCGGAAAAATGCCGGACCCAAAGTAAATACAAAAGGAGGTGCCTACTAGGCGCCTCCTCCCTACAATTAACCTTCATTATTTTCTCCGTTTTCCTCTTCAGGCATTTCTTCATCAGCCGGTTCTTGTTCTTCTTCAGCTGGTTCCTGCTCTTCAGTCGGCTCTTGTTCTTCTTCACCGTCACCAGCAGCACATCCAAATAACAATCCTACTGTTAAGAAAGCTGAAAGTGTACCGAATAAGTATTTTTTGAAATTCATCTCCTGTCCCTCCTTTCATGTAGCATTTCCATTAGGCTTTCCCGTTTCTTACGAACTATACGAGTGCTTAAAGAAAACTTGCTTTGCTCGACATTGAGGTATAAATTTGGCGAATTCGCCTGAATAGTAGCTATAAAAAAGTGAGATAAACGAGGTGGTTTCTCGCTTTATCTCACATACTTACTGCTTATGGCATCTTCTTTTTTATGTTAATCTTTTATTACATCAAGGTTTACATATTGAAAGGGGCCAGATCATATGAGTTCGAAAACAATCCATCGCTCCGTCTGTCCACTTGATTGTCCCGATACATGCAGTCTTGTCGTGGAGAAAGAGAACGGAAAAATCACAAAAGTGGATGGAAATCCTGAACATCCCGTAACTAAAGGAGTCATTTGTCATAAAGTCAGGAAAATGCCTGAACGGGTCCATCATGCTGATCGACTTCTCTATCCCCTCAAAAGAGTTGGAAATAAAGGAGACTTTTCATTTGAAAGGATCTCATGGAAAGAGGCCTATGAACACATCACCAAGAAACTTAATTCAACGATGGCAGCACATTCCCCTGATGCAATTTTGCCTTACAGCTTCTATGGGAATATGGGCATTCTGAACAGTGAAGGAATGGATCGACGTTTCTTCAATCGCCTCGGAGCAAGAAAGCTTGCGCGCACCATTTGTAATGCAGCAGGAGCAGAGGGATACAAGCGAACGATGGGAAAGTCGCTTGGTATCGATCCTGAAGACACCATTCATTCCAAGTTGATCATCATTTGGGGTTGTAATTTGATCAGCACGAACATGCATCAAGTGATCTATGCAAATAAAGCTCGCAAAAACGGCGCTAAGATCGTCGTTATCGATGTCCATAAGAACCGCACCGCGAAATGGGCGGACCACTTTTACCAATTGAATCCAGGTACAGACGATTGTTTGGCATACGGGCTTATGCATCTGCTTATAAAAAACAATCAAGTTGACCATGAATTCATCAACACTTATACAAATGGTTTTGATGCCTTAAAAAAAGATCTTGAAAAATACACACCTGAGTACGTCTCTGAAAAGACTGGCCTTACCATTGCTGAGATCGTTGAATTAGCCGACCTTTACGGCACGGTTTCACCATCATTTATCCGTATAGGAAATGGGTTGCAGCATTATAAGAACGGCGGAAACATTACACGGGTCATTTCCAGCTTACCTGCTCTCACCGGTCAATGGGGGAAACGAGGCGGCGGGGCTTTAAAAGGGAATTCAGGATACGCGGAATGGAACACAGATAAGCTCCAGCGACCTGACCTCCATCCGAATCCAAACGCAACGGTTACAAACATGAATCAGCTTGGTCAGGCACTTCAAGATAAAGAAAATCCAATTCATTTTTTGTTTATCTATAACAGTAATCCTGCTCAAGTCGCTCCAAACCAGACACTTGTACGGGAAGGTCTTATGCGGGACGATTTATTCACGGTTGTCCACGATCTCTTTTTAACGGATAGTTGTCGGTATGCTGATATCGTTTTACCTGCAACGAGCCATTTCGAAAATCTCGATCTTTATAAGTCTTATTGGCACCTCTATGTACAGTTGAGTACGCCTGTTATGGAACCTATGGGAGAATGCAAATCGAATTTCACGTTGTTTAAAGAACTGGCTGAATGGATGGGATTTGAAGAAATGTGCTTTCAAGACACGGAGGAGGACATGGTTCGAGATGCACTTGATAACCCGACTAGTCCTTATCTTGCAGGGATGACGTATGAAAAGCTTAAGGAAAAAGGATGGGTCAAGCTTAAGCTGCAAAAAGAGACGACTTTTCCCGAGTTCATCCCATCCCCTTCCGGAAAAATTGAACTGTCTGGAAACCAGGTTCGTCAGTCAACGCCTGAACAGAAGACTGATGAACATACCATAGAGTATCCTTTCCAGCTTATGAGCGGACCAAACCACCAATTTTTGAATTCTACTTTTGCAAATCAGGAAAGCTTACAAGCTCTAGAAAAACCTGTGGTCTATATACACCCGGAAGATGCAAAACCAAAAGGAATCCAAACTGGTTCTACCGTCAAGATCTATAACCATTTAGGACGGGTAACGTTACGTGCGGAGGTCACAGATGATGTGAAAAAGGGATTACTGGTAACCCAGGGGCTATGGTGGGACGATAAGGAAAAAGGGCGTTGTTCAATCAATGTGCTGACCTCCGATACCCTCTCCGACATAGGAGGCGGTGCCACCTTTTTCAATTGCATGGTACAGATCGAACGACATTATAAAGAATAGATTCATTTCCACCATTTACCGTGGATAATGTTTTTTCAAGGTGAAACACTTCGTATAAGAGGTTATATTCCCCTAATATTACCAATTGAAGAAAACTTGGTCCAGATACAACTTGCCGCTCGAAGGGTTCGGTGGGCGGAGAAATGACAAAACACCTTGTTCAGATGGCTCAACAACAATTAGGTGGAGGAAGATAACCCTACACCCGGGAAAATGAGGTTGGCCCCGAATACACGTATCAACACTACCTGGATGGGATATTTGATACATAACGGGTCAACCTTTTTCAATTGCATCATGTAGAGAGGAGAACATTCTATGAAAGCGAATAAACGAGAATATAATGATTTGAGCCGGTCGATTGACCAGATTTCAGAAGGATTGGATGCAGTAATAGAGCTTTACAATGAACTCGAGGAAGATAAACCGATCATCAAGCTCGATGATCAAGTGGTTTCACAATTGGAAGAAGCGAAAGAAAAGTATGGAGAAGACTTCATTGATCGTAAACTGAACACATTGATAAAAGAAGCTCTGTCATGGTTAGATGCACCCAGTGAAGAAGAGTAATTGAAAGATTTGTACTTTCCTGTCATATACCTGAAGGATTACCCAGGAAATACCTTGGAAATTTGTCGAAAGCTCACAAAAAGTGCAGCCTTTTGTTGCGGAGGTGGAGGCCTTAAGTCATTCTTGGACAGGCTCACGACACTCCATGTAATATCCACAATCATGACAGCGTTTCTTCAACTCGATATCGATGGCATATTCAATCCGTTCACAATCAACACATATGTATTCGAACATCTCTGCCCGACTCCTCCCCATAACCACATGTAACTTCCACTATTATACATCAAATAATCGGATAAGGACCTTCATTTATATCTGAATTTTACAGGTGCGTGCATTATGGCTTCCCAAAAAAACACCCATCCTCCAACCGTCAAGCCTTGCAAAATGATTTCATCTACAACTATCGTTTCCATGGTATTCTTGAAGTATAGTGAAACCGTCGTGAATAATAAGGATATGATGACATAGAAGACGGTTTTTACGAGCGAACCTACCCCCATTTATCTTGTGAAAATTTGTGATTCAATTGATCAACGATATAGACAAGAAAGGAATAAAGGCTTTATTGTAGAATTAAACCGAAAAGCTTATGAACTGCTATTTATAAGTACCATTTCAATACATCAAGAAGATATCACAAGGAGGTTGTCGTGATTACGTTCCAGCATCTTCTGACTCGCGAGACCACTGACCGTTACTTAGAGGTATTACATATTCCAAAAGCTCGGGCAGACCTGGCTTATTTGAAGACACTCATAAAAGCTCACCTACATACCATACCCTATGAAAACTTCAGTAAATACCACTTTGCTGAAGATCACCTGGAAAGGGACTCTTTCCTGCCGGATACAGATGAATTTCTTTGGAATTTTATCGAAAAAGGATGGGGAGGCACCTGTTATCCATTAAACATCCATTTTTCAAGATTGTTACGTTCACTTGGGTTCGAATGTTCATTGGTGAGGGTCCATAGTGGTCACATCGGCATAAAGGTCCAATACGGAGGCAACGATTACTATGTCGATGTCGGGTACGGTTGCCCCTTGTTTCAACCCCTTCCCCTTGCAGACCACGACATGATCAAATTCAGGAAATTGGGTGAAGAAATATACATTCGTAAGATTTCGGAATCAACGTTTGAAATCGATCGCCACTCGGATGGAAAATCATTCGTCCAAAAAGAGATTGATTGGTCATCCCGTTCTGAGGATGAGTTTAGCAAAGAGATCAATATTTCCCACCAGGATCGTAATGAAAATACTGTGATGCGCCGATTGAACGCCACCATTTTCAAGCCACGCTACTGTTATTACGTAAATAATGATACAATCACGCGAAAAAATGCATATATGAAAGAGGTTTCTCGTTTCTCCAACCGTCATGATTGGGCAAGGAGAATCTACCATATCTTTGGTATTGAAGAAAAAATAGCCTTGAAAGCAGCCGCTTACCTAGAAGATCGAGGTATACAGCTATTCAAGGTATAATAGAAAAAAAGGGGGAATTCCCCCTTTTTTCTTTATGCTAAATGGGCAGCTGGTGCCTTTTGATCTTCCGATTGGTCGTATTTTGTACAACGTTGATAGCCTCGATATTTTTTCTCCAACTGCTCTCCGAACTTGAAAATTGCATCCTCGTTTCCAGTGGCACTCATGATTTGGACAGCAATAGGCAGTCCCTTCGCACTCTCGCCGACTGGAATTGTTAATGATGGAAGACCCCAAACATTCCCATACGAAATGTAAGGAAGGTATCGCAGGAACGTTTTTTGGATTGAGAAGACTTCTTTATAAATCGTTCCATGAGTTGGAGCAGGTGAATGATAAACTGGCATGACGATCAATCGTCGATCCAAGTATCGACCAATTCGTTCATCACCTGTCTTTAGAATCTCCTTTATTTGATTCAGTCTTCTTCTCGAAGGTTTGAATAACCGCATTCCGATCATTGCCCAAGACAAGTAAGCATGGATGTCCGAGGTGGATACTTTTGATCGTAGAAATTCAACATACGGACTTAATTGCTTGTCATTCACCAACAGATGCTTTCGTAGTGCTACTCCCCCATCAAGGGACATGAGCTGTTGCCATATGAGAGTGGAGTCGGAAAAATGCGGCGGTTCATCCGTTTTAATGGAAAAGTCGGTTTCAAAATCCTCCTTGATTGTCCGGATGAGCCTCCCCGTTTCTACGCCTAACGGACATGGATAGAACTGTGGCACAATCAGTTCGAATGAAGATAGATCATTTTCTCTCGTCTTACTGTCAGCAAGTATTCCATTAATCAAACGTGTGTCTTCCACACTTTTGGCCATTGCCCCAATTCCAAGCATCCTCTGCTGTTCCTCATATTCAATATAAGGATAATTCCCCTCTTGGCTGATTTGACCATTCCCTGATTTGAAGCCGATGATACCGTTGAAATGACTCGGTATCCGAATTGATCCCCCTATATCCGCTCCAATCCCGACAGCTGCACCTCCAACACTGATAAGAGCCCCTTCTCCACCACTGGAACCCCCAGAGCTACAGGTAACATCCCACGGATTGTTCGTCGTACCATATAAGGGGTTCACCGTCTCCTGACAATAGCATAATGAAGGCGTATTGGTCTTTCCTAAGATGATTGCTCCCTCTGATTTCAGCCGCTTGACTACCTCGGCATCTTCCTGAACGACATGATCCTTACGGTGTATCAGTCCTCCCGTCGTTTTCATGCCCTCAACATTGAAGCACTCTTTCACACTGATCGGCACGCCGAAAAGCCGTCCTTTCGTTTTTCCTTCCTTTAACAAACGATCAGCTTCTTTAGCTTCTTTTTCAGCAAGCTTGAAACGATTTTCCACAAGACAATTAATCGATGGATTGATTGCTTTCAGGTGATTGATATACGTTGCAGTTGCTTTTTCAGAAGTCAGTTTCCCAGTTTTGATCTGTTCAGCTATTTGCGAAGCATCCATATCCAAGATTGACATAGAACCCCACCTTTTCCGCCTGTGTCAGGCGTTCATTTTGATAGAGGAATGTTCAACATAAGTTTCCTTTATGGTTATATACGAGAAAAACCTGAAACATTCCTCTAATTTGGGGGAATAGAGATTATATTACAAAAAAATCTCCCAAATTAAATTGGAAGATGAAAGACGAAATAAACCTTAGTTATTTTTATGTAGTAATAGATTATCTTTTAAAGCACTCTTCGAAATGGCAAACTCCTCCACCATTCGTTGTATCACCTGCCGCCGAAACCGGAGCTGATACAGCTACAACGCATGCACAAGCAAGCAAGAAGATTTTCAGCTTTTTCATTTTTACACCTCCTGACAATAATACATCTCTTTACTAAAGTTTTAATGGGGCTACTTTGATGAATAAAATGTTATTTACTTTTATTACCTCTTAAAGCATTCTTGATGTTGACATACTCCGCCAGTATCCGGCGTTACTCCACCTGCAGAAACAGGAGCCGATACTGCCACAACACACGCACACGCAAGTAAAAACATTTTAACTTTTTTCATATTTTTAACACCTCCTAACATTTATTCATAATATTACTTAATTTTCTTAAAAATGTAAATTGATTTGTAGAATTTTCTGTAAATTAGTTCCTTTATGATGTTCTGATTCTCCGTTGCATTCTAAAAAAGAAAACGGTATCATATGGTTAAATGACTAATGCAAACGCTTGCACTACAAAACCTACAAAACAACTAGTAAATGAGACAGCACACTGGGGAGAGAGAATATGAAAAGACAATGGTGGAAAGAAAGTGTGGTCTATCAAATATATCCACGAAGCTTTAAAGACAGCAATGGGGATGGAATTGGCGATATCCAGGGGATCATCTCCAAACTGGATTATTTGAAGGATCTTGGTATTGATGTCATCTGGGTATGTCCTGTCTATCAATCTCCGAATGCGGATAATGGATACGATATCAGCGATTATAAAGACATCATGACCGAATTCGGAATGATGGATGATTTCGATGCCCTGTTGAAGGAAGTCCATCAACGTAAAATGAAATTGATCATGGATCTTGTCGTCAATCATACCTCGGATGAACATGAATGGTTCATTGAATCTCGTAAATCAAAAGACAATGCCTATAGAGACTATTATATTTGGCGTCCAGGAAAGAACGGAAAGGAACCGAACAACTGGGAATCGATCTTTGGTGGATCCGCTTGGACATACGATGAATTGACGGGTGAATATTACATGCATCTGTTCGATACGAAGCAGCCTGATTTAAATTGGGAGAATGCACAGGTTCGACAAGATGTTTATGACATGATCAACTGGTGGCTTGATAAAGGCATTGATGGATTCCGGGTCGATGCAATAAGTCATATCAAAAAAGTACCGGGCTTCCCTGACATGCCAAATCCAGAAAACAAGGAATATGTACCTTCCTTCGATGGACATATGAACCGTGAAGGAATCGACGAATTTCTTACTGAGCTCAAACAGGAGACGTTTGATCGTTATGACATCATGACAGTTGGTGAAGCGAACGGAGTCAACATTGAAGATGCAGAAACATGGGTCGGTGAAGACGAGGGCTACTTCAATATGATATTCCAGTTCGAGCATATGGGGCTTTGGCAAAAAGACAATGAGGATACTTTTGACCTTATCAAATTCAAAGAGATCTTAACCGGTTGGCAAAAAGGATTAGAAAATCGAGGTTGGAACGCGCTTTACCTTGAAAATCATGATCAACCACGTTCTGTTTCTCGCTTTGGCGATGACGGGGAATATCATGAACAGTCCGCGAAAGCGCTAGCCGCATGTTATTTCTTCATGCAAGGGACCCCATACATTTATCAAGGTCAGGAAATCGGAATGACAAACGTCCAATTCCCATCTATAGAGGATTATGATGATGTCGGTATGCATAACCTTTACCACGAAGGCATTGAGAACGGAAAGACCCATCAGGAAATGATGGAGATCCTTTGGGCGACAGGACGGGATAACTCGAGGACACCGATGCAATGGGATGATTCAGACTTTGCAGGATTTTCTACACATCAACCGTGGATCGGCGTGAATCCAAATTACGAAACACTGAACGTCAAAGCGCAACAACACGACCCAAACTCGATTCTCGCATTTTATAAAAAAATGATTCAGCTAAGAAAGAATCACGATGTTCTCATTTATGGAAACTACGATTTATTGTTGCCCGATCACCCTCAACTCTATGTGTACACCCGAACTTTAGGTGGCGAGAAAGCATTCGTTGTCACGAATTTGAGTGCTGAGCATGTAAAGTTGCAGTCAAAGGAACTTACTGAACTGAAGAATAACAAAATCATCCTTTCAAATTACGAAAATCAGGATGAATGGAACCTTCAACCTTACGAAACACGCGTCTATATATAATGGTATATAAAGGGATGAACTGCTGGAGCAGCGTCATCCCTTTTTCATTGTTTAGGTTCAGGTCTAGCTTTCTCATTATGAACCTATTTCAGAAAAAATGAATCCAAACGGAGAATTATGAACCCAAACAGAAAATTATGAACCTATATCACGAATTTATGCACCAGTTTCTATAATCCTAATCCAACGCTCAAAAAAACAGCCCTGTCCTGCGACAGGGCTGTCCGCTTTAACCTTTATTTAATACTGCTTTCGAACAAGTGGAAATTTAAGCCGTATGGATCCTTTACCATAATGCTCGTTGAGCTGTGCTCCTCGGTTATTTTGCACCCGTTTTCTAACAGGCGGCTTTTCATGTTCTCAAAATCATCCGTTGAAAATTCAAAGAACACATCATTACCCTTTGATTTTTCAATAAAGAGGTTGGTTCCGTTCATTGACATCTTCGTTTCAGAGTCATACGTCTTTTCTACTTTCATGCCTATCACATTTTTATAGAAGTCAACGGCCTCAGAATAATCATTGACCTGTACAGCTACGTTGTTCGTCAACTGCAATGGAACATGCTGATTGATCTTTCGCTTTGGTACGAATCCAGCTTGTCCTTTAGGTAAAAGATCGAATAAATGCCAAACTGCACAAAAATCATCACCTGGACCCAGAGGCGCATGTGCGTGGTGATAAATGTTCCCCTTCTCATCTTTTCGGAAGGTCGAAACCCCAGGATGAGGAGAGTCACCATCGGCATAGCCCATGTCCTGTTTGAAGGTTGTCCCTTTCGTTGAAACCATCGGGAATTTCCAACCCCGCTCTGCTGCTATATCTTCTTGCACACGAGGTTCGTCTGGTGTACTGACCACGAATGCTGCACGCTCAATAAGATGGTGGTATACGCCATTGAATCCATCTGCCCAAAGTGTGCAATAATTACAGCTTACACCCATGTTATGAATGACGATCAACTCGTCTTTATCTAAAAACAGCTCAGAAAGTGTCACAGATTCATGATCTCGATCTGTGAAAACGTAATTTTCGACTTGTTGTTCAGGTACTTCTTTTCTCATTTCTGCTAATTGTTTCTTCTTCTTTTGGATCTCTTGAGATAATTGATTAATTTCTTCAAGCAAAGTTTGCACTTGCATGAACAGACCTCCTAAATGTTTTTTAAGATCTCATACAAGGAAACATTCTTCATCAACCCGAAGAGTCCTTTTTCTTCTTTTGTCGATTTCGGGCCAGCTCATCGTCAAATTGTTTTGAGCACACCACCGAAGCATACGGTCACGCTGGATGACGGCTAGGTCTCCAAAAGGCATCGACGACCACTGGATCGCATTGAACCGGTGTTTCGTTTCAGGATTTGAATACATGAGCCGGAAACCACCAACATTGTCATCATCCAAGGCCCAAACGACCCTTGCGATATTGGAATGAAAGATGGCACCTGTGCACATGACACATGGTTCAACGGTTGTATAAAGCGTGAAGTGGCGTCCTGCCCCTTCTTTCAGCAAGTCTTTACTACTGTTTCGGATCACTTCCAACTCTGCGTGTGCTGTTGGATCAAACTTGAGATAGACGCGATTACGATCCCGCCTATACAACGTACCATCTTCCTTTACGAGTACCGATCCAAATGGAGTACCGCTTTCCTGTTCCGCTATCTCCCCTTCTTCCAGGGCAATTTGTAAATAATACCGATCTTGCTCCAACAGTCCCAAATAGGCTCACTTCCTTTTATCAATACATCCTGGTTGTCTCTACTAACCTGAACAGAAATGAAGCGAAGCATACACGAAGAGTTCATATCACAGAACACTATGAAAGTTGTTACCAATATCCAACTCGTCTTATACAGTCTCCCAGGACCAAAAAATAGAACTGCCTGGTCCAGACAGTTCTAAATTGCGTTGCTATGCAAGATGACATTCGAGGCCCATCGGACCCCATTCCGATTCGAATATGAATCCTGTTTCGTCATCATAATCCAATGTCAGTTCATCATCGAGGTTCCGTTTTGTAAAAAGGTCGACATAGAAATCAATTCCGGCTGCTTGGATGACGTCATCCCCTTTTCGTGACTCATCTTCAATCAGTTTGAATTTCATCATCGTCCCACATCCGCCCATCATCTCGGCATCAATGCGAAGGATTTTACCTTCCGCCAGTTTCAGCAGTTTCAGTTGATGCAGTG
The DNA here is from genome assembly GCF_040126055.1 of Pseudalkalibacillus sp. SCS-8. Classification (NCBI taxonomy): domain Bacteria; kingdom Bacillati; phylum Bacillota; class Bacilli; order Caryophanales; family Fictibacillaceae; genus Pseudalkalibacillus; species Pseudalkalibacillus nanhaiensis. The sequence goes on along the minus strand of NZ_CP143541.1, from coordinate 1,190,548 downwards.
CTTTTTCCGTTACGGTCATCTGCATGTTCGTTTCCTCCTCGGAGTTGATCAACCAAACTAGACTTTGAAAACAGTCGTTCCTTCACCTTTTGGCCAGTCGGTGTGATCGCAAGTCCTCCCAAAGCCGTCTCTTTGAGGGCTCTTGGCATATCTTTACCTATATCATACATCGTATCAATCACTTCGTCACATGGAATGCGGCTTTCAATGCCCGCCAACCCCATATCTGCAGCTGAAAATGCAATCGACGTCCCGATGACATTCCGCTTTATGCAAGGCACCTCTACGAGCCCTGCAACTGGATCACATACAAGACCAAGAAGAGATTTCATTGCAATTGCTGTGGAATGGACGGCTTGTCGGGGAGATCCACCCTTCAATTCTACAATGGTGCCAGCTGCCATTGCTGTCGCAGAACCTACTTCTGCCTGACAGCCTCCTGCTGCGCCTGAAATGAAAGAGCGGTTCGCAATAATATACCCGAGCATACTTGCTGTAAACAAGCCCATGACAAGGTCATCGTCTTCCAAATCTGTGTTCTTTTGCAGCGAAAACAGCACACCAGGTAATATACCCGCTGCTCCAGCTGTCGGGGTGGCGACAATGACACCCATCCGTGCATTGGTTTCAGACGTCGCCATTGAACAGGCCATAGCATCACTAATGATTGAACCGGAGAGCATATCTCCCGCTTCAATATATTTCTTCATCTTCACGGCATCACCGCCTGAAATCCCGCTCGGTGCCTCGGATGCATCATTCAATCCATCCTGGACAGCACTTTGCATTTTCAAGAAGCGTTCTTTCATCATTTCGAAGATTTGTTCTCTTGAACGCCCTGATCTCACTTGTTCTTGATCAATCATTGCTTCAGCAATGGTTTTGTTTTCACGTTCACAATAATCGATTAAATCGATTGTTGATTGAATATCCATCGTATTCACCTCCACAATTATCGACCAACAGCTTCTGAGAAAGATTCTCTTAACTTTTTCAGGTCATCCGTCGTACTGATTGAAAAATCCGTCTTCTCGCTGTTCACACGGAAGATCTTCGAAAGGCCGCCTCCGACCGATGCGCCACCGACCACGATGGAGCGTCCATCCGCTTTGGCATGCACGATAGCAACATTCGGATGATCGAACTCCTCACATGAATCTGCAAAAGTAAAGTCATATGAAAGGTTGGCCTCCTCAGCCAATGCATAGGCATGCTTGATGCGTTCATCCTCTGTGTCGTATCCTAACAATCCGCCTAAGAGAGCTTTATCTGTTCCATGACCTTGATACGTTTCTGCAAATGAATCAAACAATTGGATTTCTACTTCTTCGGGCTCTTTCCCAAGCAATTCATAAACAACACGACCAATCCATACAGCACCAGCAGTATGAGAACTGGACGGACCGACCATAATTGGACCTATAATATCAAAACAACTGTTATATCCCATTTATCTAACGCCTCCTATCCGATAGGGAAACGATTATCACCAAACTCTTCCCTGTCATGAAAAACACGATTCATTTTTTGCGCGCAAAAAAAGGACAAAGAAGGTGATGTCACCTGCTCTGTCCTTTTTACCTGAGAGTTTATTACTTACTACCCCTTTGGTGGCTCTCGCGCTCTCCAGAGATGCGTCAGATCGTAGTTCGTTTACCTGAGAGATTTGCTCCAAGGCTTTTTGGAACTTGCTCCTTCGGTGTCGGTGTACGGCTTCCGACTCTCCCACGACCTTCATTCGCATATTCGATTCTTATTTCATTATGTCGGATTTTAGGTCGATTTGTCAAAAGTTTTCTGAAGGATACGTAATCGCTTACAACAAGGGACTGCCTAAGGTTAAGTGGACTGGCCGGTTATTGTTTATTGAACTGGTCCATGATCTGTTCAGCTAAATCGACCAAAATTTCCTTGTGCTTTTGTACATCATAGGTTTCCTGTTTATTCAAATACGTGATTGTGTACCAGATATCATTCTCGGTCCATTGAAGCATACTGCTTTCAAGAGATTGGTTCGTCTGAAAATGGCCGGTGCGTTGATCTGAAAATTTGACTGGGGTAGCTATTCCAGTTGGGAGTCTAGAACCTGTTGCATCCTCCGCTTCAACTGAAATCCAGCCTTCTAGAGGGTCATCGTTCAATACACTTTTCAACTTGACCCTGATCTCCTTACCGTCCTTTTCGTTCATATCAAGCAAATCGACTACTTCGAACGGACTACCATCAAAAGGTAGATTTTCTGGTAAAGGAAGTTCAAAAGGTAAAGCTTCAAGGGCTGCTTCTGTTGAAGGTGCTATATAAGCCGTTGTAAGAGGCATGTTGTCGGTATCCATCAAATGGGTCGCATCCTCCACTTCCTCTAACAGGTCCGTGTCTAATGTGGGTGGAAAATCATTTCCTGGAACAAAAACAAGATGATTCCAATGATACTCATGAAAACGACGGCATGGATCCACTTTCCCATCGTATTCCCCCTTAAATGGATAGGTTTAACCTATCCGCGCATTTTCTACATCACTTCTGGATAAAACCTTCTATCCCTTTACCATTCTCTGGAATGAGTACCATCTTACTATTAATAAAAAGATGAGACTGACTCTAATGTAAAGAGCCAGTCCCATTTGAACCTTTAAATATCAACAATAAAAGCAAACAGAGCCTTTTAATAAATAAAAAACACCCATTGAAGGTGTTTTTTTAATATGTATGGCTGGGCTAGCTGGATTCGAACCAGCGCATGACGGAGTCAAAGTCCGTTGCCTTACCGCTTGGCTATAGCCCAACAACATTTTTTATTATGAGAAGTTCACTCGATTTTATACGTTTATTTTACAATATTTCACCGTATTTTTCAAAATGTATGAGCTTAATTTTTCGAGGGGAAAGTAAGGAACGAGGTGATTGTAATGCAATGGATAGATGACTTATACGAGACATTCAAATATCATTTTTCAGCTGATGAAGAAGATATGTACCCAATCGTATATGGCGTATTAGAAGTGAAGAGTAAAGAGGAAATCTTCGAATTACTTGATGAACTGGCTCATGAAGATATGACTGAAATGGTGACACTATACGTACTTGATCGATTACAAAAAAAATTAGCCGAAGAAGGCATCGGTCGTGTGACGTTGGGTCAAGACTACACAGAAGATTACCTTCAATAGCTAATTTTTTAACCTTTCAATATGTACTTTTCTGTACCGTTTCGGAACTAACGTGTTTTGGTAGAACACAATAATCTAATAAATGGTTTCCTCTCGTACTTTTCCATAACCCAAAGCATCGAGTGCTTGTTGTAATGTCGTGTATATGTTCATATCTTTCAGTTCGATCCCTAAATTTACAGCAGTTATGGCTACGGCACTTCGGATTCCCGTAAAGAGTGATTTCACGCCTAACAAGCGAAGTGTCTTCACCAATTGAAAGAGATGATTTGCTACCATTGTATCCACTACGGCAACCCCGGATAAATCGATGATGATCCGGTCGAGCTTCAGTTCTTCACAACGTTCAATCGCTCGATCCTGAATAAGCTTCGCCCGGTTTGTATCAACCTCCCCGATGATCGGCAAGACGGCTACTCCATCAAATAAAGGTACGACGGGAACAGACAGTTCCAATACCGCCTCATGGTACTTTGCTGCAATTTCAATGTTATATTCGACAAAGCTTTTACTATATCCATATACAGCTTGGTCTAATATGACGTCCAGGCGATTGGCAATTACAATGATCTTGTCCAGTGAAAGATCTTCTTCCTCAGCAAATTCAGCAACATAAGACCAAAGCACTTTACGATAATATGGTGTTGTCCTTAACGATTCCGAGATCGGAGCTTCAACCACTACAGCTTGTTTACCTTTTTCAGCTCCCCAGCTGACGATTTCCCCGATATCATGTTCAATATCCTTATCTAAATAATCCCCGATGAGCTGGATGAGATCTAACGCTCTACTTAAAAGAGATTCCTCTGTAAAGAAATCATTTTCAGTATCGATATCCTGACTTCTCATGCTCACGATCTGTCCTGCAATTTCCACCTTATTGGCAATGATGGATTTGGCTAACCGTGTGATGTAATCGTTCTTTACCGCTTGATTTGACATCAAATCCCCCCATGTTCTTAATTATGCCGCATAACTACTTCGTTACCATCCACATATGTCCTTCAACCAATTTTTACTGAAGTGTCAGACACTTCAGCTGACCACTGATATGACGGGCTTCTTCCGAAGTGTCTGACACCTCAGCTGATCATTGATATGACGGGTTACTTTCAAAGTGTCTGACACTCCGAAGGAACTGAAGGCGTTCGTATGGATTTTTTATTAATAATCGGATGTTTTTATTTTTTATTTTCTATGACATCTTGAAGAAAAATCTTTTGGGAGAAGCCGCCCTTTTGTTCCTTCTTCTTTTTCCTTACGGTTTCAAGTTTTTCCACTGAGCAACCGTTGGCACCTGCTAACGAATAAATGACTTCAAGTACATCTGCAAGTTCCTCAATACGTTCCGTGCGCGTATTTGCTTGACGGTATTCTTCGAGCTCTTCGGCTGCTTTCACTTCTAACATCGTTTTGTAAACATCGTCGCTGAGTATTTCCGCTCTGTATTCATCCCCAGATTTTGCAATGATTTCAGGAATCCTATCCCTGACGAGCTTATTATAGACCCGCATGTTTCTGATCGCCCCCTCTAACTTCCTCCTTCTTTTTACGAAATTCTTGATGAAATGTTTCGTTTGTCCATCCTTTTTATGTATAATACTTTATCAATAATTCATAATCCTTCGTCTTTTCTATAGGAATTTGATGATTTATGGCAAATCGCTCAAGATCCTCATAAAGACCCGCTGGTTCAAAAAGGATGAGGCGAATTCGAAAAAAACCCTTAACCCGAATGATGGCACACTTTGATGACCAGCCCACACGCTTAAAGGAGATTTTCTCAATCTGTTCAGGCTGAAGTCTCTTCCTGAAAACAAGCAGCTTAATCCACCTCGTCTCAAAGGACACCTTATTCTCATACAGATGGAACTCGTATCTAAATAATACAAGGAAAAGATAACAACTTACAATCATGATCCGATAAGTTAAGCTGCTTTCAACAATAAAAAGAATTGCGAACAAAAACATGAACAAATACTCGTTCTTCCCTCTAGACTTATAAATCAATTCTCCACCTCTCTCCCATCTATGGTATATCTTTCTAAAGTATAACAGTCCTCTATTAAAAAGAGGACTGAAATCTCATTCCTAACACCATCTATGAATCTATGATAAAATTTTCCTAAAGGAGGGGTATTTTTTATGAAAACATTTGAAGAGAAGTTAGAACAGTATGCAGAACTAGTGGTCAAAATTGGTCTCAATATTCAAGAGGGACAACGACTATTGATCATGTCCCCGCTCGAGGCGAAAGATTTCACGAGAAAAGTGATGAAATATGCTTATGAGAACGGATGCAAGCACGTATTCGTCAACTGGCATGATTCCGAAACCTCCCGAGTACACCTCGAACAGGCACCGGAAGAAACACTGAAAAACAACCTGCAACAATGGGACATCGATAAATTCAACAGTTTGGTTGAGAACAACGATGCACTATTGAACATAACTGGTGATGATCCAAGTGCCTTTACAGGCGTTTCCCCTGAACGTCTCATGTGGGTCCAAAAGGATAAAGGAGAAAAGCTTGAAACCTTTTCAAAAGCACAGCTGAATGGCGACACGCATTGGGCGATCGCCGGCGTTCCTACTGCTGGTTGGGCAAAGAGCGTTTTTCCTGAAAAGAGTGAAGAAGAAGCGATTGAATCATTATGGGAGGCCATCTTCCAGACCGTCCGAATTGACCAGGAAGATCCTGTTAAAGCTTGGGAGGATCACGTCAAGTCACTGACTGAAAAAGTCGATTACCTTAATGAAAAACACTTCAAGTCCTTGCATTACAGATCGGAAGGAACTGATTTGAAGATTGATCTTCACCCTGATCATCTCTGGATTGGCGGTGGTCACACGTCAACATTCGGAACATCTTACATACCTAATCTTCCGACAGAAGAAGTGTTCACGACTCCTCATAAAAATGGTGTCAATGGTACTGTCTCCAGTAAGAAACCATTATCAGCCATGGGCAATATCATCGACAATTTCAGCCTGACATTTGAGGACGGTAAGGTTGTGGATTTCTCTGCTGAAAAAGGCTATGAGACACTGGAGCAATTGTTGAACATCGATGAAGGTATGAAATTCCTTGGGGAAGTAGCGCTCGTTCCTTATGATTCACCAATATCCAATTCGGGAATCATCTTCAACAATACGCTATATGATGAAAATGCGGCATGCCACCTGGCAATCGGAACCTCAATCACTATGTCTGTAAAAGACGTCGGCCATCTCAAGAAAGAAGAGCTTGAAGAAATCGGCGTGAACCAAAGCCGTGGTCATATCGATTTCATGATTGGTTCTGCAGACCTGGATATCACTGCTGAAACAAATGAAGGAGAAACGATCCAGCTCTTTAAAGATGGAAACTGGGCAATCTAGTTTTCATCTTAAGCGAAGAAGGGACCGGACCCTAAGATTAACACTTCTAGGTCCAATCCCTTCTTTTTTCATGCAAAATCGAATACTTCAATCTTGTTACTCTGATTCACTTGTACGATTTTCCCTTTTCCGAAGGTTCCTTTCTTCGCTTCATAATGACAATTCATACAATAGGAGTATGCGAGATCCGGTGGGTAACCTTCCTTCAACATTTGTTCAACGGATTGGATCTGTAAACAGTTTGGGCATTGGAAATACCATTTTCTTTTTTCCTGGCCATAACGATTAAGGCCGTGCGATTCCCACTCATTCACAGAGTACTGCAGCATCCTACGATCCACCTTCCTCCAACATAGTATGGTGTCCAAAAGAGTGACTGATCTCGTTTCATGATGTTTTCTATTTACATATTAGAAGATGATTATTAAATTCATTTAAATGATTGGTGTGTTTTCCATTACAGATAGGTAACCACTCGTATTTACGGAAAAAAGAGACAGCTACATCTGCTGTAGCTGTCTACACATCATCCCGTGGGTCTGATAAAAAAACGATTGAGCTTTAATGATGCTGAGCGTTTTCCTCTGTAAAAGCGTATGCACCGCTTGATTCCATGACGACGAATTGTTCAAAATCTCCTGATTCAACAGGAGTTCTTATTTGGTTGGATGTCCGATTCATCAAATGGCGGAATTGGGCCGTCCGATTAACCTTCAATTCCATCGCTGCCTTGCTTACATGCACAGGCAGACTCTTTTGATTACCCAGTAAGACATAACATCTTTCTGCATCGAGTGGTTGTATTTCTTTAATGTGATCATGGGAGAACCATAGACACGCCTCTGATTTAGGCGATTGAGTCGGGAACATATAAATACCTGTTCGATTGCAAATCATGATTGGGACCATCCGGTTGTAGTTCGTCAAATGGGTCGCACCCTCTACACGACCTTTATAGCTCGAACCATGGAACAAACAACTCTCATTAATAATCTGCAGCGGCTTTTTCTGGATAATCAATTCACGGTCTGTCTCGACGATTAATGAATGCAAGTGACCATGTACGTCATAGTGAGGCAAAATGACCATCGTTTCCCCGTTGATTAAATACTCCTCATACACAACTTTACCCACTTTCATCCCCCTCAAAAGATAATGTTTGAAGGTCTAAGATGCATCAACACTTATCAGACAACCCTCCTTCTTTCATCCTGAAACAAACATACCATATTATGACAAATTATTGTATAATTTTTTAACTATTTTGTATATTTTTCAATATATTGAAAAACACTCTATCATCGGAATAAGTCCAACCAGGATTAGCCGCTATTCTTCAACGCGAAAAAAAGGATGACCCGATACGATCGGATCATCCTTCCTTTTTATACGCTACAGGTCAAAACGAGCTGCATTCCGATTTTCCCCATTCTTCTAACCCCATGGTCTTCAAATCCACACTTCAGGTAAAGCTTCTGCGCAGCACGATTTCTCTCATTGACTGCCAAAACAATTTCCTGCACATCTGGAAAATGCACGTTGACGTAATCGGAGAGCTGTTCAAGTGCCAGCTTTGCAAATCCTTTTCCCTGATACTTTGTATCAATGGAAAAAGCAATCAACAAGAGACAGTGATTCTTGTCTGTGTAGTTTTTGACACGTTCTCCAGACTGTAAAACAAAGAATCCAATAGGCTTTCCTTCTGAAAGAATGACGACCGGGTTGCGGGACGCATCCTTACAGGCCATTTCAATCATCTCTTTTGGATAGGCGGTGAACTGTAATTGGTCTTCTGGTAAATAAAAGTCGTTAAGCTCCTGATCATAATCGGGTGAATATGGACATAAATCCACATCTGCGGATTGTTGAAACATACGATCCCACTCCAATTCATTATCCAAATAAGGTACCGATGAAGACGATGAAGGTCAGCACGACAGATAACGCACCCGTCATAAAAACGGTGGATACGGTCCTCGCACCTGACTTCCAATTGGTCACCCCTATTGTACCAAAGATACCGATTACAAAAGTAAATAATACAAGACCAAAGCTTAAACGATAATCAAGAAATGGTGGGAGTACATCTTCAAAAAACGCTTGTACCAAGAACAGCACGACACAAACTATCATCAGGATGAAGGAACAAACATTCAGAAAGATCCCCATAATCGCCTCCATTTTTGCGTCACTTTTCTTACATGTTATGTTCGTGTCAGACAGCAACAGTTCCTTTAGTTAATTAAAGCTATTTTCCGACAATCAATAGGTGAAAAAACGCTGGTTTTCAGAATAAAAAAAGATGTGGCCGACCTTTTGTCAGGTTCAACCACAAATTGTCATCTCCTCTTCTACTTGACCGCGTTCATAATCAAAATCGTGACTGTGATGATGCCGATTGTATACATCCCAAACTGGAGCATCAACCCAATTGCTTTCTCAGGTTTCATACCCAATACCCCTTTCAATTTGACCTTCTCAAACCAAAACCACAGCATCACAACTTTGTCTTTATCTATTAGGATGTCTGAATAAAGCTTGTCTCAAACGGTCAAAAAATTAATTTTTCAATGTATCTTTTCACTTATCATCGGTCGTTCCATTCTACAAAGGGTGTTGACATTGAGAACGTCTCTCAATTATATTGTTGATAATGATAATTGTTATCAATTAAACAATCCAACATAGAAAGAGTGATTACAATGAAACGCGTACTAATCCTTTTTGCCAGCATGTCTGGAAATACTGAAGAAATGGCAGATATTATTGAAAGAGGTTTGGACAGTGATCATATTGAAATCGTCAAAAAGCAGATCGATATTGATCCGATTACAACTCATGAACTGAAGGATTATGATGGCCTCTTATTTGGTTCCTACACTTGGGGAGATGGAGACTTGCCGGATGAACTCGAAGATTTTTATGATGAACTGGAAGATTTGAACCTGGCTGGATTAAGTGCTGCAACATTCGGTTCTTGTGATTCCGCTTATCCTCAATATGGTGCAGCTGTCGATATTTTACGCGATAAGCTTTTCGAGCTTGGGGCTGAAATCGTTTTGGATGGATTGAAAGTCGAACTTACTCCTGATGAAGAAGATGTAAAGGCATGCCTCAAGTTTGGCAGGTCCTTTGCTGAACACTTGCTTCATCAACCTTCTTATTCCTGATATTTTCATCGATAGGTATATGGTCTGACTTAGAGCAAATTAGTCATAATCCTCGCCCTATGAAATACATTCGTAAATGAAGAGGGGTGGAGGAAGATGCGACAAAACCCTATTAATGATCGGGACGTAACACCTACCTATCCTGGAGATATGTTGACCATCATAAAACATGGACTGAATCGGACAGGTAAGGCAAAGCGAATTCTCATTCTTGGGGCTGGAATGGCGGGATTGGTAGCTGGTTCTTTATTAAAACAAGCTGGTCATCAGGTCATTCTGCTTGAAGGGAATGACCGTGTCGGTGGCAGGGTATTTACAATGAGAAAGCCCTTCTCCACCGGCAATTATTTAGAAGCCGGAGCTATGCGGATTCCCAGCGAGCATAAGCTTACCCTCGAGTACATTAGAAAATTCAATCTTCCGCTCAACTCCTTCATCAACTCTACGCCCAATGACTACTTATATGTGAACGGGGTAAAAACACGGCGTTCGAGCTATGAGCGGTCCCCTTCCATACTTAAAAGTCCAGTAAAAGAAGAGTACCGGAATAAAACAGCATTAGACATTTTCCTTGAAGTCGTACAGCCTTTTCTCGATATATATAATCGTGCCCCACCACAAGAGCAGATCAAATTGAAGGAAGAATATGATACTTACTCGTTTGGATCCTTTCTTCGGAATAATCCTTTCGGCAACTCTTTAGATTTACCAACCATTCATCTCATACAAGTAATGCTAGGGATTGAAGGCTTTCCAGAGCTTTCGTTCATTGATATTTTAACGGACGTTGTATCAACTATTTTCAACGGAGAAATCGATTATTATGAAATCACTGGTGGGAATGATCTCCTTCCGTGGTCTTTCATGAAAGAGCTTTGCAGAGACGTACACTTCAATCAAACCGTAACTCAGATTAACCAGTCAGGCGGAAAAGTCGAGGTCTCGACCAGAGATTCGAGAACTTGGCAAAATCATCTCGTTCAAGCGGATTATGTCATTACGACGATTCCTTTTTCTGTTTTTCAATTTGTCCGACTCCTACCCTCTCATTCTTTTTCTTTTTACAAAAGGTCTGCTATTCAAGCTCTGCATTACGTCCCTTCAACTAAAATCGGGCTGGAGTTCAATCATAAATTTTGGGAGGGGGAAGGAATATACGGAGGTAGCTTGACCACTGACCTTCCTTTACAATTTTCCTATTATCCGAGCCATGATCTTGGTAAGCCGGGACCAGGAGTGATGCTTGGAAGTTACAGCTGGGAAGATAACGCTGCACTATGGGATGCTCTCCCCGAACAGCTGAGGATCCATGAGGCTCTCCGTATGCTTTCTTACGTCCACGGCCCAGTTGTATTTTCTTCATTCATGCAAGGAGCATCCTTCAGTTGGGCGCAAAACCAATTCTCAGGAGGGTGTTTCACTCTGTTTAAACCTTACCATTTCAGAGACTATGGAGAAGTGATCAGAATGCCAGAAGGAAGGGTTCATTTTGCTGGGGAACACACTTCCTCCTTTCACGGTTGGATTGAAGGGGCCGTCCAATCTGGTATACGTGCTGCATGGGAAGTAAACAATCGGACAAGATAGCGCCCTTCATCATCCCGTAGGCATACTCTTCAAGAGTTAGGTTTTGCTCGAAATCGTAATCCTTAATAAATGTAGACTTGTTTCTTTTCCAGAAAGTCCTCGAGCTGCTTTCTGTGAAGATGGTCGTGCTTGACCATCGCCACTTCGATATATTCAGGAATGGTATATTGAGAGTTTCCTACTTGGAAGCTGGTTTGAAGTATTTCTTGAGGCAGTGATTTTATATACGTACAGATTTGTTTTCTCGAGTCGATGAAAATCGAAAGTAATTCCTCTCGAGATACACCCGACCTGGCAAACTTCGCAGCTTTCTCATTTGTTTCTTGTGGATTTGCAGAAATGAAATTTTGGGATGACAGTTTCAATAAGCGTTCTTCAAATATGAAACGATCCCATGAATAAAAGTGGCTGATGATTTCTGCGATGGACCACTTCCCTTCTGCGATCGGTTCCAGCCACAGCGTTTCTGGAAGCTGATGAAGGGAATCTGCCCATTCAATCATCTCTTCATATGATTCGAGCCAGGAAAATCGATTATCATTCAATTTACGTCCTCCTTTTGTGGATTAACTGGTCGTTGTTACCATCATACCTGACTTGAATGAAAATCGCTTGTAAAAAAGAGGAAGACCCCAAAGTATCAGAAACTACCGGGGTCTTCCTCTTAAAAATTAAAGTAAGGAGGTTTGGGCGCTCGTTTTTTTACAACCCTCTCTCCTCAAATCGGTTCAGGTCAGAGTTCGTTCCGATGACAATCAACGTATCACCTTCATGAAGCTCGACGTCCGCTGAAGGAGAAACAATGATTTCTACTCCTTTTTTTATGCCTACGATGTTACATCCATACTTTGCACGTATATCCAATTCACCTAACGTTTTTCGATTCACTTTTTTCGTGGCGAAAATTTCTACGATACTATGCTCTGGAGACAGTTCGATATAATCAATGATTTTTTCCGAAACCACATGGTGAGCTAAACGCTTTGCGATATCCCGTTCAGGATGGATGATCCGATCAGCTCCGATTTTTTCAAGAACCATTCGATGATACTTCGATTGTGCTTTCGCCCAAACCGTCTTTACCCCGATTTCCTTCAAAACGAGCGTCGTAAGGATACTGGACTGGATGTCATCCCCCAGGGAGACGATGACCAAATCGAAATTCCGGACACCCAGTGATTTCAGAACGCCTTCATCCGTCGAGTCGGCCACCACAGCATGGGTAGCGATAGAAGAGTACGCATCGACCCTGTCTTCGTTTCTGTCGATTGCGAGGATTTCCGTATTCAATTCAGCAAACTCTTTACATAGGCTACCACCGAAATTTCCGAGTCCAATTAATCCGATTTGCTTTAGTCGAGTGGCCATAATCGATTTCCTTTCCTAGCTGTTAGTTCTTATTTTGGCTGTATTTTACATTTCCTATCATGAATTTTTTTGCATACAAAAAACCACAGAGGTAGACACCCGTGGTCAATCAACATTGATCACTTGTTCAATCTCCTCTCCTTATACGCTTACGAGGTTAGCTGTCGGATTCGGGCGTAAAGAGACTCGCCCTACCTCTACACATGAGAGGATTCACCCCAAGTGAGGCATATGAGCCATCACAGCTTAATGTGGGTCCCCCGCTTTTAACAGATTCAGCGTTATGGATCATTTTTTCCATTGAGATGAACATAATATTACGCCTCTAAATCAAACCATGTAAAGAGGCGGAATAAATGATTTCCCCTCATTTTTTTACAATGGATAGGTGAAAGATTTCCTTTAGCTCACCCATGCTAATCCTTACATGATATTAATTGATTATAGGTAAGATTTCAATACGTAATTATCTTCTTATGGCCTGAAAAAGGATTCTCCACCATGACTATGGAAGAGAATAACGACGACGATGACAGAAAGTAGGTTTATGATGAAAATCAATCAACATGGAATCGTAGAGAGCTTGCATGTTCAGTGTAACGCTGGAAATATGTTTTTAAATTATTTTCTGTATTATATCGATGGAATGCTTGTGGATAGCGGTCCAAAGAGCAGTAAAGACACAATCCTTCCTTTTCTAGAAACGAAAGAAATCAACACAGTTGCACTGACCCATTTTCATGAGGACCATACGGGTAATGCTGCATGGCTGCAAAGGGAGAAGGGTGCAAGGATTTATATCCATCCGATGTCAATTGAGATTTGTAGAAGGAAAGGTGAATATCCAAGTTATCGGCACGAATTTTGGGGCAGCAGAGAAGGATTTGATGCTGCCGCCATTCGAACGAACGTTCAGTCAGATCACTATACATGGGAGGCCATCCATACTCCAGGCCACTCCAGAGACCATCTCGTGTTTATCAATGAAGAATTAGGCATACTTTTCTCCGGGGATCTCTTCGTCACACCGAAACCGAAGATCTCGATGTGGCAAGAGTCGATTCCGACAGTCATGGATTCAATCAGGACAGTCCTTGCGTATGACGTGAAGGAAATGTATTGTGCGCATGCCGGATATATACCGAATGGAAGGGAAATGCTTGAGAAGAAGTTGAATTATTTAGAGGAAACGTATGAGGAAATCCATTCACTTCATGATAAAGGGTACACCGTGGAGGAAATCGATGAACGACGCTATCCAACTGCTTCTCCATTAAAGATTATTTCGAATAAAGAATGGGATTCGGTCCACTTTGTACGTTCAATCGTAGAGGATGAACCCAGCCTTGGAAGGCATGTGAAGAGCTGATAGTTGAGGGATAGATCTGGGAAATTCAAGAGGAAAGACTGGCATCGGGGGCATTTGCAAACCCTCTCAGCCAGTCTTTTTTGATGAGAAAGAAATACTATTGATCTTGGTTTTCGTAACCGTTGATGACAAGGTCAAGTTTTCCTGTATCAGGTGCGATGACAAGACCATGCACAGGTACATCCGCCGGAAGTAACGGGTGATTTTTCACGACATCCACGCTGTCCTTCACGCTGCTTTCAACACTGTCGAACCCTTCTAGCCATTTTTCAATGTCGACGCCTCCATGACGAAGTGTTGCAATGGTATCTTCTGATACACCACGCCCTTTGAACTCTTCAATCATCTTGCCAGGATCGACACTTGCCATGCCACACTGATGGTGCCCGATGACGAATACTTCATCCGCATTAAGCGCATATACCGCAACTAATATACTTCGCATGACGCTGTCGAACGGATCGGACACGATCGCACCTGCATTCTTTACATGCTTGAAATCACCGTTTTTCAGGTTCATGGATTTCGGTAATAGTTCTACTAGGCGAGTATCCATGCATGAAACGATAACCATTTTCTTATCAGGTAATTTGGATGTTTCGTACTTTTCGTAGCCTTTCTCAGCAACGAATTTCTCATTAAAATCAAGGATTTCATTCAACAACTTCATCAACTGATTCCTCTCTTTCCTATCATTAATACTCTTCATTTACTATACCAAGAAAAACGGACAATGTCATTTTGGCAGTGTCCTTTCTTCAGTGTCAGGCACTTCCAAAGATGCTATGGTACGACTGAGGGGCTGAATGGTGTCAGGCACCTCCAAAGAAGCCATGGTACAGCTGAGGTGGTGGATGGTGTCAGGCACTTTCAAAGAAGCCATGGTATGACTGAGGTGGCGAATGGTGCCTGACACTCCTGAAAAACCCATGATACGACTGAGGTTTGAAATGGTGCCTGACACCTGTTTTCATATCCTCTTAATATTGGGCATATATACTTATATGAGCGTGTTAAAGGAGGTCGTTTACGGTGTACAAGTTCTCTTCCATCTGTGTATTTTGCGGGTCTAGTTTTGGGACAAGTAATGTTTATCAGGATGAAGTGAAAAAGCTTGGCAGCTTGTTGGCCCGACATAACATTGAACTTGTGTACGGCGGAGGGAACTCAGGCCTTATGGGTGTCCTCGCCAACGCTGTCATGGAAAACCAAGGGAAAGCCACTGGCATCATTACGAGAAAAATTTATGAGAATGTCGATCATCTTGAGCTTACGGACTTGAAAATCGTTGAGTCCATGCATGAACGAAAATCATTGATGTATGAACTTGCAGACGCTTTCATTGCCCTCCCAGGTGGAATTGGGACGATGGAAGAAATGTTCGAAGTGATGACCTGGAATCAAATCGGGTATCATCTGAAGCCGCTCGGACTGTTCAATATCGATCATTATTACGATCCCGTAAAGGATTTGATCCAGCATATGTTTGAAGAGGGGTTTGTACAGAAACAACACCTTGAACAAACGATTTTTGAAGACGACGCCGTACGTTTATTGGAACGGTTAAACACTCAAGAAATCTCTCAAATGAATAAGTGGAATTGAAAAACCTCCAATTCATATTAACGGTCTATCCTCTCCCTCCCCCTTCAATTTAAAAAGCACACCCCTCCGTTCAGGAAAGGTGTGCTTTTTAAATTGGAAAATCAACTCTGTGGCACGATATCTTTCGTTTCTTCTGACTCAACATCGCAAAAATGAACCCGGTTTCGCCCAGCGTTTTTCGCTTTATAAAGAGCGTCATCAGCATGAACGACCAGCTGCAAATGATTCATCTCTTTCGTTGGCTGGACCGTTGCGACACCTACACTTACTGTTACAATCGGCTTCACTTTTGAATTCACATGGGGAATAGCTAGAACCTGTACACTTCTTCTAATTGTCTCGGCGACCTTTAGAGCCCCATTCTCAGATGTGTCCGGAAGGATGACAGCAAACTCTTCGCCCCCATATCGTGCGATGAGATCGTACGGTTTGTTCAAGACCATTTTACCAACATGCGCGATTTCTTTGATGCATTCATCCCCTTGTTGATGGCCATATGTATCGTTATAAAATTTGAAATAATCGATGTCGAACATGATTAAGGACAGGCTTGTCCCCTTTTCCACTGCTCTCTTCCATTCCTCCGAAAGCATGTAATCGAAATACCTACGATTATAAATTTCTGTTAAGCCGTCCATATTCGATATCCGTTTCAGCTCATTATTCCTGTCGATCAAATCGTTTTCGAGCTTCTTTCTGATATCGACATCCCTTGATGAACAAATGAGCTCGTCCGTTTCAATGCCAGTACCACTCATTTTCTTGGACGTCGTTTCAAGCCACACATACGATCCATCTTTACGTCTGAATCGATACTCGACGACATCGTCTTGATTTGAATCGAGTATTGTATCGTGTGATGCCGAAATCTTGGACAAATCCTCTGGGTGATAGAAATCATACGGATTTTTACCCATCAGCTCATCAGGATCATACCCCAGAATGGTACGACTAGATGGTGAGACATACTTGAAAGTACCGTCAAGCTGGTGGGTCGTGATCAAATCGGAGGAATTCTCCGCTAATAGCTTATAGTATTTAATGTTTCGATGGTTTTCGTTTGCCTTCTTAATGGATTCAGCTAAGAAATACGTAAAGAGATTTCCACATACAGCAAATGGTATAAAATAGATCAGGACCTTCCCTGTTAGGACCACATCATTCAATAGATATAGGATCGTAACGGAAAAAGCCATGATACAGATGAGATTCATAATCAAATACTTATAGAGTATCTTTGGAAACCTTACTAATGCCAGTAAACCTATTAAAATTCCAATTCCAGCTGTAACGGCAGCAGCAATGACAGAAGCTCCACTGACGCCATACAAGATGATGCGCATGGCCCCGATAATCAAACCTGAGAGTACCCCCGCTATTGGACCTCCAAATACGGCTGCTAGAATCATAGCGAGATGACGCAAATCCACGATGACGGTTTCATTCGGGTGAATGGAATTCAGCATAAGAAGAGTCCCTAACACGCCAGCCCCAAAACCTAGTAATATTTTAATTCTAACCGTATTATCCCGCTCTAAATTGCGATTTTGAAAAAACTTTCCAGCAATGAATAAAAACGATGCTGTGATCGCTAGATTGTTCAATAAATCAAGAAACATCCGCTTCAGCTCCATAAACATGATGTCGTTTGTAGTATCTTAACTCTTTTATCGGTATCTTTCATTCAACCTTGTAGATAGAATGCTAACATTATACCAATTTTTCTCAACTGCTTAAATCATTTATTTTAATGTTAACCTATTAAAATACAAAGTTGACATAAAGGTGGATTTTCGGCTATTCTTCAATAGAGAAAAAGAAAATGGGGGAAACACAATGAAACTTAAACCGATTGACATTACACTAGCAGCGGTGTTCGCCGCATTAATGGCTGTGGGCGCCAACCTTACATCCATGATTGTCATTGGAAGTGTTCCAATCACGCTCCAAACCTTTTTTAGCGTCCTTGCTGGACTGATTTTAGGAAGTCGTCTCGGGGCGATCTCCATGACAGTATATGCCTTGATTGGATTAGCCGGAGTACCCGTTTTTGCCGGATTTTCCGGTGGATTCGGAATGCTTATGAAACCGACATTCGGCTTCATCCTATCATTTATCCTCGTCGCTTATGTAGCTGGGAAGATCGTTGAAAAAAGCAACAGCAAACAACGCTTTGTCATTGCTGCATTAGTCGGAATGGCGATCAACTATATTGCAGGAACCAACTGGATGTATATGGCACTTGTAACCTGGTTGGAAGCACCAGAAGGCTTCTCTTATGCAATGGCGTGGGGATGGATGGTAGCACCGTTACCAAAAGATTTAATTTTGTCCGTACTTGCCGGTTTGTTCGCACCTAGACTGTTACGTACGATTTCAAAAACGACACGTACATTCAGCAATAAAGCGGCATAATTCTTAAAAGGAGTGTCTGGATGAATAAATGGGACCAACTTGCTGATCGAGTAATAGACGGCGGGGAAATAACCGACGAAGAAGCTTTGTCGATTCTGAATGCACCTGATGAGGAGCTATTGCTTCTCCTTCATGCTGCTTATCAAATTAGAAAAACCTATTACGGAAACAAAGTGAAGCTGAACATGATCCTGAATGCAAAGTCCGGGCTTTGTCCTGAGAACTGTGGCTATTGTGCTCAATCGATTGTCTCCAAAGCTCCGATTGATGCCTATACGATGGTAGAAAAACAGACCTTGCTCGACGGCGCTGCTCAGGCCGATCAATTGAATGTCGGTACTTACTGTATCGTCGCAAGTGGAAGAGGACCGAGTAACCGTGACGTCGATACCGTTGTCTCGGCTGTAGAAGAAATCAAGCAGAATTACGATCTGAAGGTTTGTGCTTGTCTTGGTATCTTGAAACCTGAACAAGCCGAGCGTTTGAAAGCAGCCGGAGTCGATCGTTACAACCATAATTTGAACACAGCAGAAACGAACCACGATAACATCACGACCTCCCATACTTACCAGGACAGAGTTTCAACTGTTTCAATCGCCAAAGAAGCAGGCATCTCACCATGTTCAGGTGTTATTGTGGGAATGAAAGAAACGAAAGAAGAAGTCGTAAATGTGGCAAGAAGCTTGAAGGTACTCGATGCTGATTCAATTCCAGTCAACTTTTTGCACGCGATCGACGGTACCCCTCTGGAAGGGACTCATGAGCTCGATCCACGTTATTGCTTGAAGGTTCTCGCTTTATTCCGCTTCATCAATCCGACAAAAGAGATCCGGATTTCAGGTGGTCGAGAAGTGAACTTGAGGAGTCTCCAGCCTCTTGGGCTCTATGCCGCTAACTCGATCTTTGTAGGCGATTATTTGACAACTGCGGGTCAAGAAAGCACGAAAGACCATGAAATGCTTGAAGACTTAGGATTTGAAATCGATTACGTTAAAGTACCTAATTAAATGGTAAAAGAGCCTTCCTGTGTGTGGAAGGCTCTTTTTTGTGTGCTCATTTCAGTACTTGAATGTTCTTTTTCACATACGCCCAATTCTGTGGGAATCGATACCGTAACCGCCAATAGGTTGCTCCTAAGAGATTGTAGACCTCCATTTGTTTGTACTTTGCTACGACACTTTGTATGTCCTCGAACCAGACCGCATGTTCTGTGTTATTTTTCCGGTACATAAATCCAGGTGCCTGTGCGGTCCAATCGTATTGAATAGGAATCCAGGAAGAGATGGCCCTGTTCTGTGCCGTTTGAACCGCAAGCATTTCTGCCGGCCGTCCTGCAGTGATTGGAAGCGACCAGTCATATCCGTATAAGCTGAAGGCCATCATGATTTTACGACGGTTGATTTGTCCTGTCGCATACATCAATACTTGCTCCACCCACCATGTAGGCGCAATCGGATCAGGAGGGCCGATCGCATATCCATAGTCGATCGTCATGATGGATACGATGTCTACAATTTCGCCGATTGCTCTGTAATCAAGAAATCCGACAAGTCGGTTATCAGGAAGGTCCTTTATTTTTGCATGAGCATTGACTTGCAGGATTCGATCCCCTAACACGACTTTCAACTCTCTTAAAAAGGAGGTGAAGTCATTCCGCCTCGTTGGAGGGACGAATTCAAAATCGATACTTACTCCGGCATACTTTTTTCGAGTGACGGCATTTATTACGTTATTGATGAGGGTCTTTCGCTTTTCTTCGCTTTGAAGGACATCACCTGCCAGGTCTGGACTGAACATGTTCTTTTCATAATTGCTAAGAACAAGAAGCGGCTTCACATTGAATTGTTTACTTATCTCGAGGATCTGTGCATCATCTATTTCAATTAATGCACCATCCCGTGTGAAGGAATACGTAAAAATGGCCAAGTAAGTCATACTCTCTGAGAGCTGACTTAAAATCTCCTGATAGTTGGATGTTTGGGTGGCATCGATGAAAACGAGGGACTCCATTGGATATTTCAACATCGTCCGGATGCGGATCCGCTCTCCGATAACCAGATTATCAGGAGATATACCTGGGTTACTGAGGGCGATCGCTTTTACGGTCGTACTGAACTGTTGCGAAAGCTTCCAGTACGTATCCCCTGCTTTGATCTGATAGTATCTTTCCGGTAGTCCCTGATCAGGGATATACAAATTTAATCCCGGTACGAGTCCATCAGAAACAAGTCCGTTCACTAGCTTCAGAGTCGAGACCGGGACACCGTATGCAACCGAAATCTTCCACAGATTATCCCCCGTTACCACTGTATGGATTGCCATTTTACTTCCCCCAATATGAATAAGACCTTTACTGAGATTCATATTTTCATTGAGAGAAATTCATGAACAAAAAAAAGAGGGTGACTCCAATCAGTCGGTCACCTTCATCTATACCTGTTGTAAATCACAACGGGTACGTAGTTATAAAGGTGTATGAACTGATTGTTTCGAGTCAACCTCTTTTAGTCGATTCAGTTTGGAATTTTGAACGTTTGACCTGGATAGATCGTATTTGAAGATAGCTGGTTTGCATTCTTCAAAGCACTTACGGTCGTGCCAAATTTTTTACTGATGCCCCACAGCGTATCACCTGATTTCACCGTATAGGTGGAAGCTTGCGGTGCTTCGTTTTGAGCTGTTGTCCCGGATACGTTCAATTGTTGACCAGGGTAAATGATATGTGATGAAAGACTGTTCAATTGCTTCAGCTTTGTTACAGACATATTGTATTTTTTGCTTATTCCCCATAGTGTATCACCGCTGCGCACAGTGTATGTCGCGTGGTTGGATGTTGTTTCACTGGCCACTTTCGTATCAGGTGTGACAGAATTCAAGACACGTCTTGCTTTCACAAACCGGTCTCCCCAATAATAAGGTGAAAAAGCGTCTGTGAACGCAACACCTGTCGAAGACTGTGCCCCGAGCATTTTTCCGTTTCCAGCATAAATCGTCACATGGTTGATTGTGCCATTGAAATCAGTATCATAGAACAATAGATCTCCAACCTGAAGATCGGATTTTGATACCGCTTGTCCTACAGTCGCTTGTGCGCGGCTCGTTCTCGGCAAATGGACGCCATGCTTCTCGAAAACGGTTACAGTAAAGGACGAACAATCAAAGGAACTCGTATTGCCAACAGGTGCGCCATACTGATACGGTACCCCTAAGTAATCATCCCCTGTATCAATGATCTGATCCCCTGTCGCGCCAAATGCTTGTCCAGCTCCTGAAAATACAATCCCCGTAGCAAGTGCAATCGGTAAAAGCTTTTTCTTCATTCCTTCTCCTCCAATTGGAATTTTGATTTCTGGTCTATAAAAACCAATTGGGATGAAGTTAAAAAAGTAGAATGCAACAAGTTATTTCGTTTTTCCATATTTTGAGATAATATTATCTTTTTTATCTATGGCACGTTTTCTTATGTATTCCACCTTTAACAACCTCTCCCCTTAACCATTTATTATCGTACCATAATTTTGATAGCGTTTACTTTACAGAATTATTACAAAATTCATAGTGTCAGGCACCATTTCAGAACTGTTGGGGCTGTAGGGAAGTGAAATGGTGTCAGGCACCGATTCAGAACCCTTGTTCAGCAAGGGGTTCTGATCGGTGCCTGACACTTCATCTATTATTCTCCATTTCTGAGGGTGTGTTTGCATAGGAAGGTGATGATGAACAGGATCATCGCCATGCCTACGAGTTGGACGGGTGACAAGAATTGCCCTAGTACAAGGACTCCAAACAATGAGGCTGTTACTGGCTCGATCATGGCAACAATCGAGGCGATTCCTGGATTAATCTTTTTCAGTCCGTTTACGTAAAAGAAGAACGATAATCCAGCACCGGCGATACCCGTCAGTATGAACCACCAGATATCTTTGAACTCAACGACAACCTGTACAATTTGTTGTTTATCTGCATATGTGAACACAAGTAGAAATTGGACAAGAAAAGCAAGTGCCAATACGATGATTTGATCTCCATTTTCGGAGCTGTTTTTCAAACCAAAAATAAACATCGCATAAGAGAGGCCAGATAGAAGTCCGGCTAAAATGCCAAATAAGTTCAGGTCGGCTAGATCCTTTTTATAGGACCCTGTCAATAATACGATTCCTATGATCACAATCACGATCGAAACGAGTTTGAACGTTGTTACTCTTTCCAGATTGAACATAGCGGAAATGATGAATACAAATATGGGTGCTGTATACATAAGTGTTGCTGCAATCGCTACACTTGTTTCCGCGATACTTAAGTAATAAAATACATAGTTTCCTGCAATACCCACACCTGCAAACATCGACCACAATATAAGACGTCGATTGATTGTTATGTTCACTTTTTTCCTGCTGACCAACCAAATCAACGTAAAGAGAAGGCCTACCAATCCACGGAACGTAGCAATTACAAGGGGGTTCCATCCTCGATCAAGCAAAAAACCTGAAAGACCACCTGTGACACCCCATAAAAATGATGCAAACATCACAAAAGCTAAGCCATAATAAAACGATTTATTTGTCTTTATATTTTCCATTTGGAAGCCCTCCTCTATGGTGTCTCTTGAACAAATCAAGTCCAACCTTACCGTTTTAAATCAATCGTGCTACCCGCTTTTCCCAGAAATTTCATTGATAAAACGTTATTCAATCAGGTTTTTCTTAATGATTCTAGTGGAATGAAAGGGAAGTACACCATTTTAGAATGGAGAAATAAAAAAAGATTACATACTTATGAGGTGGAAGAATGAAAAGTGTAACAAAAGTATTCTGGTATGCAGTTACCGTTTGTACAATATTTGTACTTTGGGGTGGGTTCGCACCAACCCATCTGGAAAAAATGACGAGCAAGTTCACTGGAACGATTTCAGATAAGTTCGGCTGGTATTATCTACTTATCATTGCGGTTATCCTTGCTTTTTGTGTATATTTGATCTTCTCTCGTTTTGGAAAGATCAAATTAGGGGGAGAACATGAAAAGCCACAATTTTCACTACCGACATGGTTCGCCATGCTATTCAGCGCAGGTATGGGAATGGGGATGGTTTTTTGGACGACGGCAGAACCGATCTCTCATGCTTTCAAAAACGCACCGGTTTCTGAGACTGGTTCGAATCGAGCCATTTTGGAGTCCTTGCAGTATTCCTTTTTCCATTGGGGACTCCATGCGTGGGCAATTTATGGAGTCGTGGCACTTGTTCTTGCATATTTCAAGTTCCATAAAGGGTATCCAGGATTAATCAGCGCAACTTTAATCCCTTTGTTTGGAGAAGATAAGATGAAGGGCACACTCGGAAAGCTGATCGATACGCTTGCCATTGTAGCTACTGTGATGGGTGTAGCCGCTACCCTTGGTTTTGGCACAGCACAAATTAATGAAGGGCTCTCCTTTTTATTCAGGACGCCCAGTAACTTTACAGTCCAATTGTTGATACTAGCTGTTTCTACAGTCTTGTTCATTATTTCAGCATGGTCGGGCATTAACAAAGGGATCAAATACCTAAGTAATATCAATATGGGCCTTGGATTTTTGTTGTTGCTTCTGTTATTCATCGTCGGTCCAACATTATATATTTTGAATATGTTCACACAGAGCATCGGAGGCTACATTACGAATTTCTTCAACATGAGTTTCAATATCGCACCATTAAATGAGGATAATCGTACTTGGATCAACAATTGGACGATTTTCTATTGGGCATGGTGGATTTCATGGTCCCCATTCGTCGGCATATTCATTGCACGTATTTCGAGAGGTAGAACGATCAAAGAATTCATGCTGGGAGTCTTGTTCGTACCTTCTCTCGTTTGTTTCATTTTCTTCTCGGTATTTGGCGTGTCAGCCTTGTATCTTGAACAGAACGGAATCGCAACAATCTCGAAATTCGCATTAGAAACGGCGACATTTGGTGTCCTTCAAGAGTATCCATTAGGTACATTGATGTCATTTATCACGGTTTTTGTCATTGCGATTTTCTTTATCACTTCAGCGGACTCAGCTACATTCGTACTCGGCATGCTTTCAACTGAAGGATCATTGAATCCGACAAGCAGGGTGAAAATCATTTGGGGACTCACTTTATCGACGATGGCTGCAATCATTGTCTATTTCGGAGGTACACAAGGGTTGCAGAATGTGCTGATCATTACTGCACTGCCTTTTTCTCTGGTGATCCTATTAATGGGGGCGTCTTTTTTCAAAGCCGCGCAAAAAGAAGTTAAGTCAAAAAAAGCAGAGAATCGACAGAGAATCAGCCAAAAGGAAAACTCTATTGTGACGAATAGTTAAAGACATTTAAGTAGCTGTTAGGAAGGTACCAGCTCACCAGGTATAATTATGAACCGATTTGAGCTAAAACATATAAAAATAAAAATTTATAGACCGATTTTGGAAAATATAAACCGATTCTACAAAATATAGACCAATTCCACAGATTTATAGCCCAAAACACATAAAAGGTGCCCCAGAACATCACACATGTTCAGAGGGCACCCTTTTTAAATCAACTACCAGCGCAATCTCCTCTCTCACCTTTCCTTCATCACTTTCCCTATAGGTGTTTCAATTCCATCAAGCGTATAAGCGTTTTTTTCCGCTTGATAGTCATCCAGTATGTTCGCTTCGGTTTTCTTCATGCCCCATTCCTTCAGCTTCTCGCGTTCCCCACCGTAATTGAAAAAAGGAATGGAAAAACCACAAGACGTCTGGACTTTGTGGATCTCGGCGATTACAATTTGTCGCGCACCAGGAATCATTTCAAAATGCTCGATATACTGATCCCACAACAGAGACCCTTTTACGCCCACCCTTCCGGTACCGTAAAGACGTAAAATCAATGGAGCTCCTTCAAAAGCGCAAAACATGAAGGTTATTCTGCCATTCTCATCCAAATGTCCACTCGTTTCATTTCCGCTCCCAGTCAGATCAAGATAAGCGACCGATGTCGGACTAAGTACGCGTAAGGTATCATACCCTTTCGGCGACAGATTGACGTGCCCGGTCACCGCCAATGGCGCAGTACCCACGAAAAACAAGTGCTGCTGTTCAATGAATTCAACATGCTTCGGCATCAATGCCTCGAATTGTTGCCCCACAGACCTCTCTCCTTTTCGTTGAGCGTGTCAGGCACCATTTCAAAAGCCGCTCCGCTCAAGGGGTTTAAAATGGTGCCTGACACTTTGCAGGATATTCAGGTAGCTTTGCACAATAGATTAATATGAAGATGGAGTATAGTTATTTACATCATAATCGAGATATTGTCACAACACCAATTCGGTAAGGATTAATTAGGAGGTTAACAATGAAAACGATTGGATTAATCGGGGGGATGAGCTGGGAATCATCCGCAGAGTATTACAGGATTATCAATCAGGAGGTAAAGAGGCGACTAGGGGACTTCCATTCAGCGAAATGCTTACTTTACAGTGTTGATTTTGCTGAAAATCAACGATACCAATCAGAAGGGAAATGGGATGAAGCTGGAGCAAACCTATCCGAGGTGGCCCGATCACTTGAGGCAGGGGGTGCGGATTTCATTCTCATCTGCACCAATACGATGCATAAGGTCATTCATCATATTGAGAAGAACATCACTATTCCCGTCATACATATTGCTGATGCAACATCCGCCCGCATTCAAATGGACGGATTTAATAAGATCGGACTTCTTGGAACGAAATATACGATGGAACAGGATTTTTATAAAACAAGACTAGAAGAGAACGGGCTGGAGGTCCTTGTACCCGACGAGAGCGATCGGGCCATCGTCAACCATGTCATTTATCAGGAACTCTGCCAGGGGAAGATCGATCCCAATTCACGGCAAGAATTCAAACGTATCATCCATCACCTGACAGCTGAAGGAGCACAAGGCATCATCCTCGGTTGTACGGAAATCGGTCTTCTCATCAACCCTGAAGATGTGGACATCCCCGTCTATGATACAGCCAGGATTCACGCCATTGCTGCTGTAGACGAAGCACTCACATAATCTAAAAAAGGTTTCGGGTTGAATCCTCCGAAACCTTTTTTTCTACCTAAAACGAAAGTATAGGGCTAGTGCGATGATGGTAATCAAGAATGTGAAGCCATAAATGAGAGTCAATACTTTCACGTTCAACCTAACGGATTTTGTTTCATACTCATGAGAACGCTTCAATTCTTCTTCCGTACGGTTTTCCAGTTTTTTATATTCTTCGACCGTTCTATTAACTTTTCTCCCTACAAGTAACGTCCCTATCAGCGACAGAATGCCAATCACGACTACGACGATTGTCAAGTATAAATACATCATCCACCACCATCTCACAACTTAGAAAGGACTTACACTATCAACCCACGTTCCGATTCTACCAACAGCTTCCCATATTGAAGTCCTGATGTAAACGAAACGTAACTTTTTCAAGGTAAGCTTGCCTATACAGATTGTTGCCAAAATACATATATTGATATACAAGCCATAAAAAGGAGTTTGGATATGTCAACAAAAGACCAATCTTGTATTTGTAAACAATTCAAGAAGCTACAGCCTGGAGAACAAATTAATGTTCGTTTCAAAGGATCTGAGCCAATCAATATTACCTTTTTAGAATTTAATAGAGATTCCGGATGCGTTACAGGTGTAAAGAGCAACGGAAAGATGATCATCTTTAATTGTAACAAAGTAACTTCCCTTTCCATCGGTACTTTCAATAAGAAAAGGCAAATGGCCTATGTAACGAACACGAGTGACAGCACAATTTCCATCATCAATACAGATACGAATAAAGTCATGGAGACCGTACCTGGAGGTCAAAATCCTTTTGGATTGGCCATTGAATCAAATGGCACCAGAGCATATATTCCAAATATCAGCGATAATGCCGTCTCTGTAATGAATACAGAGACGAACACCATGATTACCAAAATCCCTGTTGAACAAAACCCCGCAGGTATTGCCATTACACCTTCAAATAAGCATGCGTATGTGACGAATTTTGAAAGCGATAATGTTTCAGTGATTGATACGGTCAAAAATAGTGTAATTGATACTGTTAAAGTCGGTGATGCTCCGATTGAGGTTGCAATCAACAAAAAAGGCAACCTTGCTTACGTAACAAACTTCAACAGCAATACAGTCTCTCTGATCGCCACGGAAACAAACCAGGTTTTGGACACGATAACAGTTGGAACAAAACCTATTGGAATTGCATTAAGTCCTGATGAGGAGACCGCTTATGTAGCTAATTCAGTGGATGATACGATCTCTGTCATTAATACCTCCTCAAAAACTGTTATTGATACCATCCCAGTTGGAAGTGGACCGCGTCTTATCGCTTTCACACCAAATGGCAAATTTGCCTACGTCACAAACTTGGAAGGTAAAAGTGTTTCGGTCATTGATACGAAAGAAAGAGCAATCATAAAGACCATTTCTGTTGGAAATGGTCCAAGAGGAATAGCGATGACTCCAGATGGAAGTAGAGCTTACGTCACCAATGTGGATGATGGTACGGTTTCCGTTATTCGTACAAGAACAAATACGGTTACTGATGTGATACCTGTTGGAAATGGTCCTGTGGGAATTGCGATTGGAAAAATGAAAATCCAATAAAACAAATGAGTAAATAGACATATTTTCACCTGTAAGCATTTACGAATAAACCGTCTCTCTATAAAATTACGAATATTGCTCGTTATACAAATACCAGTAGATAGAGAGACAGGTGAAGCAGCATGAAAGGAACATCACATCTGCTCGTTGGTGCTGTGGCAGGTCTGATTACCTCCAACACCCTTGAAGCAGACCCATTGACGACTGGCATCCTCATCACATGTGCCGGGGTAGCAGCTCTCGTTCCAGACATTGATGTTGATGGAACGTTAAGCAATAAACTGACGAATTCACATACACTTATTAAAACATTAGCCCAAATCATTGGTGCGTTGCTGATCGGTTACAGCTTCCTCTCAGGGGCCGGAGCAGAAAAATGGAACGGGATGGCCATTGGTGCAGCCATCCTCCTCCTGTCATCATTCATTACAAAAAGTCACATGTTGCTCGTGACAGGTATCGGTGTCGTTATTGCAGGTCTATCCCTGAATGAAAACTGGCTTTTTCTTTTAGGGATCTATATCATTGTTGCATCCATCGTTCCACATCGAAGCTATACCCATTCCATCCTTGGGATCATCTTTTTCGGGATCATTGCACGGCAATTGGAAGGTTCCGTTGGCTTGGATGGGCTATTTCTCGCATGTCTATCTGGATATGTGAGCCATCTGATCGCTGACATGAAGTTTCTCCCGGTCAATAAGCGAGGGATTAAGCTTTTCCTCCCTTTTTCATCCCGAGAGTTTTAAAAAATTAAGCGCTGTTCCATGAGGAACGGCGCTTTCAGTATGCGTTACAATCAAGCTGTGACAGATGCTTGGTCGATAATCGTACTATAGGAGCCTGAAATCGGATAAGCAACAAAGCTCTGATGTTCTCGTGTTATCTTCTCAATTTCGCTTCGGGTGGCTTTCACGAAACGAACCGTATGGATCGTCCCGTCCAGTTGAACTGTCTTCTCCACTTTCACTTGACCAGCAATCGGCTGATTTGTTTTACCGATGACGAACCAACTCGATCTCTCTTCATATCTGTCCACTTCAAGTACAGCCTCATTTTGTAACCGTTCTCCTGATACTCGCTTGTAGATGTTGATAAGATCCTCAATGATTGCACTTGCAGTCGGGAACTTTCCGGCTCCTGGACCTTGCAATTTTATATCCCCGACAAGGTCACCGGAGAGAACCAATGCATTGTCGACACCTTCCACCTCATATAAAGGGTGTTCACTAGAAACGACCTTCGGCTCAACACTGATGTGAACATTTCGGTCATTCCACACAAGAGTAGCGACATGCTTGATCCTGAAACCAAAGATTTCAGCCAGTTGAATATCCCTTGAGGTTATGTGCCGAATCCCTTTCCGAACGATGGAACGCCAATCAGGTTTTATTCGAAACAGCAATTCAGCCAGAATGATGATTTTAAAAAAAGTATCATGTCCGTCAACGTCGTTGGATGGATTCGCTTCAGCATAACCAGCTGTTTGAGCAGCAGATAAAGCCTCACGAAAAGACCATTCCTTCTGCCGGATCTGACTTAAAATATAATTCGAAGTCCCATTTAAGATCGCTTCAATTTTCGTGATCTGGTTACCTTGGAGTAATTGGTTCAGTGTACCGATGATCGGAATCCCACCAGCAACCGATGCTTCGAAAGATACCGTTACCTGATTTGCAGTAGCCAAAGCCTTCAACTCCGCCCCTTTGTGAGCGAAGAGCTCTTTATTTGCTGTCACGACATGACATCCTTTTTCAAGCACCTGTTTCAAATACGAATAACCAGGTTCCACACCTACAATCGCTTCAATGACCACGTCCAAATCAGGAAATTGGAGGATCCGTTGAATGTCAGACGTGACAAGCACCTTATCTCCTATGGTTCTCTGCTTTTTTTCATCCTGAATAAGAACTGCAACCACTTCAACCTTCCGGCCCAAAATTTCATTCAATCGTTGCTGCTGCGATTGAATGATTTCGTACACCCCACTACCAACCGTTCCGAAACCGAGTAGAGCGACTTTTAAATTCGCCAACGTGTCCCCTCCTTTTACCAAGTAATGAATCCAATGGATACACCGACAATGACCAGTACGAGAAAGCTTCTGAGATCAATAAGTGGAATAGGATCTTTTTCTTGAATGTTCATTAAACGACCTTCGTATTGAAGGATGAAAAGCCTGTTGCCACTTCAATCGCTTGTTCAAGGTCTTCAATTAAATCGGCCACATTTTCAATCCCGACTGATAATCGGACGAGATCTTCGGTGACACCAGATTCTTTCAATTGCTCCGGAGACAGCTGTTGATGCGTCGTACTTGCTGGATGGATGATCAGACTCTTTGCATCACCTACATTTGCGACGTGAGACCAGAGCGACACACTGTTGATGACGGCTGAACCTGCGTCTCTCCCGCCTTTAATCCCAAATACAACAACAGAGCCAGCCCCTTTCGGCAAATACTTTTTGGCAAGGTGATGAGAGGGATGGTCCGTTAGCTCAGGGTACGAGACCCACGAAACCGCAGGGTGATTTTCCAAGTAGGCGATGACTTCTCTTGTATTCGAAACATGCTCCTTGATGCGCACATGCAACGTTTCCAAACCGAGCGCAATTTGAAAGGCGTTATATGGACTGATGGCAGGGCCTGTGTCTCGCAATAGTTGGACACGAGCTTTTACGATAAAAGCTGCTTCTGGCAAGGCTTCAGAATAGACGATACCATGATAGCTATGGTCTGGCTCTGTAAAACCAGGGAATTTCGGTGAATTCCAGTCGAACTTCCCTCCATCAACGATAATGCCCCCTAGAGACGTACCGTTTCCGCCTAGCCATTTGGTGGCAGAATGGATGACAATGTCCGCGCCATGCTCGATCGGTCTAGATAGGTATGGTGTAGCGAACGTGTTGTCGACGATCAATGGGATGCCAGCTTCATGTGCAATATTTGCCACCGCTTCAATATCCAACACATGAAGGCCTGGGTTCCCGATTGTTTCTGCAAATATCGCTTTCGTTTTAGGAGTGATGGCGCTTCTGAAATTTTCAGGATCCTGAGGATCAACAAAGTGTGTTTTGATCCCGTGCTTCGGTAATGTTGTTGCGAACAAATTGTAAGTTCCACCATACAGCGTTGAGGCGGATACAATTTCATCACCCGCTTCAGCAATGTTGAAGATGGCAGTCGAAATTGCGGCCATTCCGCTCGCTAACGCCAACGCACCGATTCCTCCCTCAAGCTGAGCAACCCGCTCTTCAACTGTGGTCACTGTCGGATTATGGATCCGTGAATAAATGTAGCCTTCTTCTTTCAAGGCAAAAAGGTCTGCTGCATGATCCGTATTCTCGAACTTATAAGCGTTGGATTGATAAATCGGCAATGCTCTTGCTCCTGTCACCGGGTCAGCCTTCAAACCACCATGTACACTGATTGTTTCTAAGCGATACTTCTTTTCTTCACTCATTCCATTCACTCCTCAACCGTTATACTTGTTTTTCCTGGACCAATGCATCAAGTTCAGTCAATTTCTCTTTGACAATCCATCCCCACTTCTCAAACTCGACGAGAAAACCGTCATGACCATACTTAGACTCCACTTCGTAATACCCGGCAATCCCACCCTCATGCTGGATCGCAGTTAAGAAGGCCCCCAGCACATCTGGCGGATAGACGAGGTCTCGGGTAAAACCGATGCCGTACACTGGAACCTGATAACCATGAATGACTTGCTCAAGACCTCCTCTTCCCCTTCCGATATCATGTGAATTCATCACGTCTAGTAGCGTCAAATAGCTTTCCTTGTTGAACCGATCGTTCAATTTCGCACCCTGGTAGGTTAAATACGACTCAACCTCAAACGTGTCATGATCTTCTCCATGAGCTTGTTTATTGCGGCCAAAGCGTTCATTGAACAAACAATCCGATCGATAAGTCATCATCCCGATCATCCGGGCAATGCTCAGCCCTTGATCTCCCGCATGCAGGATGGCCTGTTTGGCTATATGATTGAATGCAATCCCGTAATCACTAAACGTCGGTGTCACGGCAATCGGAAACAGGGCTTCTATAAAATCCGGATACATAAGTCCCCATTCAAGCACTTGCATACCACCGAGTGAACCACCAATTACAGCTTTCAATCGATTGAATCCAAGTATCTTCAGACCGACATATTGCGCTTCAACCAGATCCCTGATCGTTAATCGCGGAAAATGAACACCGTATGGCTCCACTTTTTCAGGGTCTATGCCCTGTGGACCTGTCGAACCATTGCAACCTCCTAGTACGTTGAACGTAACAACCTGATAATCGTTCGTATCGATGTAGCCACCTTTCCCAATCAATCCACGCCACCAACCAGGTTCATCCGGAGTTCCAATCGTCCTATGATGGCCAGTCAAAGCATGGCAAACAAGAATAGCCGGAGCATCTGGAGGACCACACCTTTCATAGGCCAACTCCGCTTCGCTCAACGTTTCACCCGATTCCAGAGTGAAGTTTGGTATTGTAACCGTTCCCGTTTTGTAACATGGTTGATGACTCACGATTTCGTCCTCCTTTCTTTTCAAGAACGCAAAAAGCCTCTCTGTAAAGACAGAGAGGCAAAATAAACGAATTTGTCTCTCTCATCTTCCAAAGCGCATTTTACGCTTTGCAGGATTTGGCACCATTTCAAACCTACGTTTGACGGTTGCCGGGCTTCATCGGGCCAGTCCCTCAGCCACTCTTGATAAGAGCTTGCATTTAAATCTTCAGTTTTTAAATTATCTGAATCTTAGCACGGTAAAGTGATGCTGTCAACATCTTTTCTTTTGTTCGGGTTTAGAACGACACAAGCAGAGCGAATCGAGCTCATTTCGGTGCCTGACAGTGTTTCTTTACCCTCAAAATAGGTTTTCCGTGTTTTTAGAACACATAAAACACATTTCTTTACCCTCAAAACGGGTTTTCCGTGTTTTCAGGGCACATAAAACGCATTTCTTTACCCCATAAGCGGGTTTTCCGCATTTTCAGGGCATATAAAACGCATTTCTTTACCCCAAAAGCGGGTTTTCCGCGTTTTCAGGGCACATAAAACGCATTTCTTTACCCTCAAATCGGGTTTTCCGTGTTTTCAGGGCACATAAAACGCATTTCTTTACCCTCAAATCGGGTTTTCCGTGTTTTCAGGGCACATAAAACACATTTCTTTACCCTCAAATCGGATTTTCCGTGTTTTCAGGGCACATAAAACACATTTCTTTACCCTCAAATCGGGTTTTCCGTGTTTTCAGGGCATATAAAACGCATTTCTTTACCCTCAAAACGGTTTTATCATAGCGTTTTTCTACTGTATGTGATCCTCTTACAAATGTGACTACGTTTTACGAGGAGACCTTCGTTTCTTTTTCCCTGAATGACAAAATCGCATTCATGACCTAGCGGATCATCCACAGGCCTAACACATAAACATCAGAAGGTAAAAGAACGTGCTTCATTAGGAAGACTACCTCTGAAAGTATTATTTCGCCTGAAGCGGCTTTGAAGCTTCGACTCTATCAGCGTAACGTAATGTTGTTATGAACCCATCAAGCACTTTATTGCTATATTGGAAGCCTTTATTTTGATAGAATTCTAGCGCTTTGTCATTACCATTCGACACAAAGACGAAATAATCTTCAACATGAGGGAAACCCTTCAGCCATTCCATCGACATGTTAAAAAGGACCGATCCGATTCCTTGCCCGCGATACCCGTCTTCTATGTAAAAGTTGCTCAGGCATCCGACATCATCATTACGGACGGTTGAAAGGTCAAAGAACGTTGCAAACTCGTTATCATAGTTTTCTTTTGGAGCGATGTTGGAATAAACGTAGGCCA
Source organism: Pseudalkalibacillus sp. SCS-8 (assembly GCF_040126055.1). Taxonomy (NCBI): domain Bacteria; kingdom Bacillati; phylum Bacillota; class Bacilli; order Caryophanales; family Fictibacillaceae; genus Pseudalkalibacillus; species Pseudalkalibacillus nanhaiensis. The sequence continues at coordinate 1,156,992 of NZ_CP143541.1, read as the reverse complement.
CGATCTTATCGTCCGCTTTCGCCACCACGGTAAAATTATGTGTTGAGCTTTTTACAGAAGAGAGCATACGTGTATCAAAATTCATATCATCAAACAACTCCGGCCTATAATGGGCAAGGGATTTCTGATACGCCATCAGCTTGTTGCATACTTCCCTGCAGCATTCTACATCTTCATCTTTTACGATCTCATACGTTATTTCCACATTCTTCACTCCTCTTCCTTTATCAATCGTAAGCAGGTTAATTTAAGTATAGAGTTGTGCCATTTTAGAGTAAAGTGTATTGGAAAATAAAAAAGTCAGCGATGGGGCAAGCCCATTGCTGACCTCAACTGGATTCAGTTCCCTTCTTTACTCGTATCGAACCCTCCAGGTTTTTCCCCTTCAACACCATGACCGATCGTACTTTCATTAAAGGTTTCAAACGTCACTTCTTCGCTATCTTCTACATTGATATGAAAGAGTGAGGGATCAACACCTTCGTTCAATCTCACTTCATCTGCTTTCATAAAATAGGCGACTTCACCATTCTCCTTATAGAATTCTGCATCAAGTAGTGCACCCGTTTCTTTAGAGACCGTCATCTTGAAGGGACCAAAAGAGCCATTGTATTCAGGTACGTCTCCTTCGATTTCGTAAACTGGCATACCGAATTTCGTATTTTCCTGATAACTCCAGTGGTCATAGTTATCTAACAACAGTACAAACCATTCGCTGCTTATCACATGGCCACCCATATTGAGATATTGATGTTGAGTAGCTAAATTGTCCTCAGCTGATTTCGTTGTAACCAGCTTCTTTTCAGGGAGTTGCAAAACGACCTGATCATCCTTAAGTAAAGAAATCTGCTTCTCAAGAACTTTTTCATCCTTTGTGATCTCGATACTTGTAAGGTTTTTATTTCGTTCAAAATCCACCTGGAAGTTCACGTTCGTCACAGTTCCATCAGGGTGGGAAGAATACGAATAGGACCCTTGAGCGTTGTCGATATGATCCCAGGAAAAGAACATCTTTTTCACAATCTCGAACTGATCTGGATTCTCTTGGGCAAGTTTTTCACTGTCCGGCGCTGAAAACAGATCATCCTCATTCTTTAACGGATCCCGATGTTCAGCTTCACTGCTTTCTGTTTGAAAGGAAGCAGAAACTTGCTCACCCGTTTGGCTCGCATTAAAGAAACCGATCTGATCAGCTGAATAATACAATGCACCGAAAACCAATGCACATGAAACCATACCACTCAATACGAGATTAAATTTACGTTTGTAGTTTGGTATCGAGAAGCGATCTTCCTCCCTCCCTTTTATCGATTGGAATACTTGCTCCTTATGTTTTTCGTCAAAACGGATTTCCTTCAAGTTGGAACGATTCATTTTTTCTTTTAGATTTTTCAATTTATCTTCCATACCGTTCTCCTCCGTCCAGCATTTTTTTCAACTGCAACCTTCCACGATACAATCTTGATTTGACTGTATTTTGATTGAGCTTTAACAGTTGCGCTACTTCTTCAGTACTTAACTCCTCGTAGTAATGGAGGATGATCACTTCACGAAGCTTGACCGGCAAGGCCAATACTTTTTCTGAAATCATCCTGCTTTCTTCGTCGACAACGATTTCAATTTCTGTTGATCGGTGAGGGCGTAGCCACTTTGGACTGATTATGTCCGTAAAAAACAAATTTCGATAAGACCAGCTTTTCAATGCATCCTTACACGTATTCACGGTAATCCGATACAGCCATGTCCGATAAGAGGATTCTTCCCGGAATGTATCCAGCTTTTCATAGCATTTAATGAAAACATCCTGGGCAATATCTTCAGCCATTTGCTTTTGCTTCGTATATGTATAGGCGAGTCGAACAATTGAATCCCCATACTCATCCATCAGCCAGTTCAACCGATCTTCACGCGACATGAATTCGGAAGGTTTCTTCTTGATCATCCAGCCCCTCCTCTCTTTGATTTAGTGATTAGACGACGAACGGTCACAAGCGGTTTTGTTTTTTATCATTTTTCTTCTATAAAAAAAAAACTGTAAACGAGTACCGCTTACAGTTCAGTCCATTTTTTCGCAAAAATATCCTAATCCAGTTTTTCCAAAACTCTAGCGTTCACATGAAATAACGTGCTACTTGTTGTCTTCCGTTTTCTGACTCCAAATTTCATACCAGAACATACTTATACCGACGCACATGAGTGAAACGCTTAAGATATAAGGGAACCATCCCGTTATTTCACTTAGTATGAATCCAAACCGTCCTGGCGCATCCCATGCTCCTATATTTGGCGAAATGGTTGCGATGGCATGGTGCATGATGCCGAACAATATAATCCCTGATATAAATGACACACTTGCTATAATCTTAAAACTCACTTTGTCCAACAAAATCCCCCTCAACTTCTTACTCTTTTTTCTATATTTTAACATTATCTAGCAATAAAAAGCATCCGAACTTTTCGGATGCTTCTCTCAATCTATTAATCTATTATCCAGGTTGAACGCTCAACATCGCCGGAGAATCGATGAGTTTCACAATTTCGCGCTTCGGACAGCTCTCTGTGGATGCCAGATACTCGTCCATCCGTTGAAAAATCTGTTTCCTTCGCCATTCATTCTCAAGCACCCCTGAAATCGTCGTTTCACACTCGCCTTCTTCGATTGGAATAATGAGCTGCTTTTCACTTAAGCCTTTTAAATTATATTGCTCCTGACCAGGCAGAGCCGAGTGTACGAAAATCAGCAGCCTCTTTTTCAGCGCTTCACTGATTGTGATTCCTCCAGGCTTTGTGATGATAGCATCCGCTTGTTCGTAGAGGTGGTTCATTTCCGCCCTGCTCTCAATATACGGACGTGGTTCAATATGTGGCACATTCCACGATTTAAGTTCATTGAACAGCTTATCATTCTTTCCGCAAAGCACTGTGTATCGGTACTTGGAATCAGACTTGATTGATTCCAGGTACTCGATCATATTCCCGACACCGCTGCTCCCGCCAGCTACAAGGATGTGTTTCTTTGGTGATAAATGACGTGCTGTATAGGACACGATATCCTCACTGGTCGGTATTCCTGTAACCGCAATTTGGTCCTCCGCTACTTGATGGTTGTCCATCAATTCTTTCTTCATCATTTCATCATTGACCAGATGAAGATCGATCTGTTCTTTACCCCAGATCCCATTGATAAAGAAATCGGTATACACATTGACCGTCGGGATGTCGATTCGTTGTTGACGTTTCAACCGGCTGATGATGGCAGAAGGAAAACAATGGGTACAAACAATCAAATCAGGGTTTTCTTTACGGATCAATTCCAGCATTTTCGACTCGAAGCCGAGTAATTGGACGTAATCCACTTTGAACGGGACCTGTTGTCCCTTCGTCTCATACATGAAATGCTTATATACCCAATGATAGGTTTTCGGGAGAGAGCTGATCCACTTCAAATACATCGTCCCGATTGTTCTTTCTAAAGATACATTCCAATAACTTAGAAAATCGACTTTCTTACATTCGATTTCTTCTTCTGAATTCTGGATTGAATCAATCAACGCATCGGCCACTTGATGATGACCGGATGGCATTTGGAAAAGGGGTAGGAAAAGTATTTTCTTCATGCTTTGCTCCCTCCTTTCACTCTCCATTTTTTTATTAAGAAGATTCCTGCAAATGCAAGAAGTGCAAGCACACTCAACCATGGTATCCAGTGCATCGGCAACCGATCACCGATCCAGAACCCGACCATGATGTAACAAATCGTCCACAGCAAGCTCCCTATCAGGCTTAGAATCGTATAAATACCAACAGGATAGCTGCTCGTTCCAGCAACATAAGGTGCGATTTGGCGGAGTCCTGGAATGAACAGGCTGAATAGGAGTGTCGTTTTCCCGTATCGATGGAACTTATCACTGACCTTCTCCCATAGCTCTGGTGTGATTTTGATATACCGGCCATACCGCTGTAAAAAAGGCACGCCCAAATAACGTCCGATCGCATATGAGACGGCAAGACCAAGTACGGTGCCGGCGAAAGCACTGAACAAGGTCCAGCTTAGCATCAAGTGCAGCTGAGCTGCCAGCATGCCGATCAGAACCATGAAGGTTTCTTCAGGCGCAGGAATGCCAACGATCCCACAGAACAGCGTCAACAAAATAATCCAATATCCATATGTGTGAATCGCATGTAATACGTTCTCAAAATTCATAATATCCTCTTCTGTTCCATAGCTGATTTTTCCTGAAGGTGTGCATCAAGATTGACACACTCGTATCCTATGCTCAATGCCTCTGGAATGAAGCGGCTTAATGCCTTGATCGTTGTATCGGGAGCGTCGGAATCAGCTTTCGGATTTGCCCCATCATCATGCAGCAGGAAAATCGCTCCTTCTTCAAGTCCATCCATCATCTTGGATTTCAACTTTTCATGATCCTGTTTCTTCCAATCCTGAAAGATGGACGACCAAAGCACGATATCATAGTCTTTCGCAAACATATACGTAAAGATGTTCAAGCGGCCGAAAGGGGGCCGATAAAAACGTGGCTTCACACCAGATACCCGTTCAATGACCCTTGTAGAATCCAGAATTTCCTGTCTGGTGGCAAATGGGCTTAAGAACCAGCTATCCGTATGCGTATAATGGTGGATTCCAATCGTGTGCCCTTCATTCACCATACGTCGTACCAATTCTGGATACTTTTCAGCTTTTTGAGCTACGACAAAAAAGGTCGCTTTACAGTTGTATTGTTTTAAAAGATCCAATAACACCGGTGTGTAAGTTGGGTTCGGTCCGTCATCAAATGTCAACGCTACTGACCTTCGGTGGGGACCTCTCTTTATCAAACCAATGGATTTCGTCCGGAAAAGGACCGTCGGCACGATTCCATAGAAAAGAAATAGGATGAAGCCTACCAAGGCAGTCCAAATCAAGATCTCCATTATTTTTTCACCTACATACTAAAAAATAAACGCTTTTATTAGGATAACACACGCATATTAAATGATTGTTGAGAAAGCATCAACCTACCTGATTCTACCAAACCCGACGCATTTCGGGAAGAGTTGACCATATGCTCTATGTATAGACGTTGATTTCCAAGAAAAGTTCTCGATCATGTGCAAATCCCCATACACTCTTTCTTCTATTACATATAGTGTTACAAGGTAAATTTAACGTAAAGGAAGATTGGATGAGTAACCAAAGAGATATACCCTCTTATAAAATTGAATTGGATCCAAGTGACTTGAAAAAGATGAAGAAGGATATATGGTCGGAGGACCCTGTTGAGGCCACGCTAACCGTCGGCAATAATTGTTATGACATCGGTTTTCTTTTTCGTGGAGCTCATATCCGTAAAGTGAAAAAGAAATCCTACCAGTTCATTTTTCCATCCGTCACATCCGGTATCAAAGAGTTGCATATCAACTCCGAATACATTGATAAATCCTTAATCCGTAACAAACTCTCACTCGATTTCTTTTCAACCCTCGGTGTGCTCTCACCAAAATCAAATCACGTGTTGATAACAATCAATGACGATTTCCAAGGTGTCTATCTTCAGCTCGAAAGCGTTGATCGTTATTTCCTGAAAACGAGGAACCTGCCGAAGGGACCGATTTTCTATGCTGAAAACGATAACGCAAATTTCTCACTCATCAGTCCAATAAGAGAAGGATTGAAAAAGCGATTTGAATCAGGTTACAGCTGCAAGGAAGGAACATCAGATGATCGTGCAATCTTGGCGGATTTGATTTATCAGATCAATACCATTCCACCTGATGAATTCGAATCGGCAATCCAGAATTATGTCAATGTTGATAAATATTTACGCTGGCTTGCAGGAGTCGTCTGTACCCAAAATTATGACGGATTCATCCATAATTACGCGCTGTATCGAAGGAGCGACAATGGACTCTTTGAAATCATCCCCTGGGATTATGATGCAACATGGGGACGTGATATCCATGGAGACGAAATGGAATACGACTATATTCCGATTGAAGGCTATAATACATTGACGGGAAGAATCTTGGATATCTCCTCTTTCCGTGAACAGTATCATGATTTGATGGCTGGAATACTGGACAAAGAATTTACACCGGAATATCAAGAACAGAAAATCAAGAAGCTATACCAAAAAATCGCCCCTTATGTAGAAGAGGATCCCTATTTACACAATTCCATTGATCAGTTTTATGAGGAACCTGATGTCATCCTTTCGTATATTAAAAGCAGAAACCGATATCTACGAGGTCATCTCTCAGATCTTCTCCCGTAATGACTATGTATTTGAAAAAGGTTGTCCCATGTGTATTGTCCTCCCCGTCTCCGGATCATCTGGCCAATATTTACGGGCAACCTTTACTATTGAATCATGGAAACTGAACGGATTTGATATGCTGTAAATTCGTATAAATCGTCTTATTCCGGGCAATGACGATCTCGACATACCCATTCTGAACGTTCACGAGCTTTCCGACTTTGTTCGGATGCTTACCTAAATCGAAGACAGCGACTTTTCCGATGTGACGCTTGCATTGTTCTTCGAAAGTGCGTGACGCAGGTATGGCAGAAGGGGTCAAAGGCAAATTTTCATTGCTGAGTGAATACGGACGGTGATTGTGAGGATACGGGATCAGCCACTTCAGGTGCTGCAACGGTATGAACATCGTTTTATGGACAGGGGAGAAAAACGTGAAATAGTCATTCATTACATTCGTTACATACCCATGGATGGATTGATTGCTCGTTACAAAGATTTCACTAAAAACACCTTTCGCATTATAAAGGATCTTCCTTAGAGAGATTGAATCATTATCCTGAATCCAAGACGGTAATTGATTTGGTTGTGCAATCGATTCTGAATCATCGGAGTTGAAATCAAGGTAATGGACATGGACCAAAGGGATATATAGAAAATCTTTTCCATCGTACAGGACGATGATATTCGCTCCGGTATCTACCAGAATGCCTGAAAGATTTATATTCCCACTTGCTGTCAGCTCAACCTGTTCTCCGATATAGTTATCAAAGTTATTCAATATGCTCATCCCTCCTTTTTGTTAACTTATAAAATCATGACCGCTGCCAGATCAGGAGGTGTAGGTTGAGACAGCGGTACGAAATTCAATGGAACGAACGGTCGGTCGGATAGATGGTAAAAATTCAGGGGGGATAATGAATTATTTATTTGAAAGGGGTGTTGGTGATTCGTTACGGTTCTTAAGTTTGTCATCGCCAACGAGTACCTTCGGGTCATGGTATAAGGAGGCTACTTCAATTTGTTTTGCAGTGTGCTCAGGTTTGTCATCACTTAGAAGCATGTCCTTCGTAGGGTGGATTAGAAAATAAAGGACAATGCCGTTTATTAATAGAAACAATGTTTCGAACATCCTTATCGCCTCCTTTCCATTCTCAACGTACTCCCGGTCGCCTTACATCAATACTTCGAAAGCTTAAAGCTTGATCCAGCCTTTTTTCTCAAGGCTTGTCAGTTCTCTTGACGAATTATCGATTCTCTTGAATGGCTTGTACTTTTTGCAAGAGCTCTTATAAGATTTCTTTGAAGAACATCCTGTTGATCCGTACGGGTCGTTATACATGTGCTTGTCGTTTCCATATTTGCGCGCTTTTTTGAATGCGCTTGAAACCTTTGAGCATCGACCAGAAGATCTGCCAGAGCTGCGTCCTGAAGATTTTCCTGAAGTCCTTCGGCTGCTCTTTCTACCAGAAGACTTACCAGATGATTTGCCTGAAGATTTCTTGCCAGAAGATTTTCCTGAGGACTTCTTACCTGAAGACTTTTTGCCTGAAGATTTGCCTGTGGAGTACTCATCAATCATACAAACACTCTTGATGTGGTAGTTTGTAATGAACAAGATATCGTCGTTGACTGTCAATTCCAAATGATCGTCATAAACCTCGCTCAGTACCCCAGTTACACAGTGAGGACCTCCACGGTTGATCTTTACCTTGCGATGTTTCCAGTGTCTAAGCATGTCCACGAAACAGTCTGCTTTAACATAATCCATTTCCTTCTTACCTTTGTGGTGCTTACCGGAGTTGATGCAAAGTTCTTTAATATGATCAAGTTGGTAATATACGACGCCTTCTTCACAATGAAGTGCCAAATAATCCTCCTGACAGCCTAAAAGAACCCCCAATCCAGACTCTGGACCTGCCCAGTTAACATTTACATAATGACCTTCTAGCCCTAATACTTTATCACGTGAAATCGTCATAAGTTATTTCCTCCTATAAAAATTTTGTTTGACCACGCTTGTCCTTGCATTATATGTAACATGGCAGGATAGGGTATGGTTATCTGTGTAAAAATGAAAAAATGGTCGTATGCGGGTATTTTTTTAGAGGATTCGTCTATTTTTCAAATGACAAAAGACCAGAAAAGGTAAGGGCGCGGATCAAAAAAGTACAATAGCCCACCACGGCACTCATCACCAGAAGGTACTCGCCTAACATGGAATGTTACAATCCATGTTTTTTTATTTACAAAAGAACTAAACGCTATTAATACGGGCTTTATAAACGCTATGTAGGATGAAGGTATGAATTGAATATAGCCCCGCATGACAGGTGGAGAATATACGGAGAAAATCTTGTTCATGTCAAAAGGATTACGCAAATATGTGGAAACTGATCAATTCAGTTTCAGGTTTGCATATGTTCTTTTGGTATGCCGAGGTTTTCTCTTTTTTAATAGGAGGATCACGATGTTCAACATTACTAAGTTAAATCCAATGGTCGCTGCCGTACGTGATGTGAACCATGTTGAGGATGCAATTGGATCAAAGGTAGACATCATTTCCATGATGTGTGGCAACCTCACGAACATTACCGATATCGTCGAGAGGATTCATTCCGCTGGAAAGTTTGCTTTTCTTCATGTGGATTTGATAAAAGGTCTTGCCAATAACAATGAAGCTGTGGATTTCTTAGCTGAAAAGGTGCAGCCAGAAGGCATCGTAACAACAAAAGGCCGGCTTATCAAAAAAGCGAAAGAGTGTGGTCTAGTAGCCATTCAACACAATTTCATCATCGATACGCAGGCTTTCACAATGAGCGTACGCTCGATTAACCAGAATCAGCCTGATGTCGTGGAAATCATGCCCGGATTGATGCCCCGTGTCATCCGCGATCTTAAACGAGAAATTGAACCGCCTCTTGTAGTGGGTGGTCTGTTGAATACGAAAGAAGAGATCCTGGAAATCATTGATGCAGGTGCGACTGCAGTCGTATCCGGGAATCCGGCATTATGGAATATCGATTTGTAAGAAAGCGGAGGAATTATGAGACAGTTTAAAGGATTTTTCTTTGATTTAGACGGAACAATTTACGCTGGTACTAAGCTTTTGGATGGCGCCATGGAGTTACTTGATACCTTACAGAGAGCAGAAAAGAGCATCGCTTTCATGACGAACAATTCCACGTTGAACGCAGCGACGATTGCGCGAAAGCTCCAGTCATTCGGTATACATGCTGATCAAGATCAGATCATCTGTCCGACTGATCTTGCAGGTTCATATCTTACTGAAAAATACGGACGATCCCGTGTGTATACGATTGGCTCTGAACATCTTACAAGAAGTGTATTGGTGGAAAATCATTCATTATCCGAGGGTGTCGACGATCCGTGCGACATTGTACTCGTTGGAAGAGATCTCGATTTCACATATCAGAAGCTCGAGGATGCAGTTCTCCATTTACAACGAGGAGCCAAGCTCGTCGCAACAAATTTGGACTTTCATCATCCGATTGATACAGGAGAATATGTTCCTGAAACGGGAGCGATTGTCGCTGCGATCCAAAAAACAGTCCATACGGATGCGGAGGTCATCGGTAAACCTGCCTCCTTTATTTTTCATAAAGGATTGGAACGGTTCGGCCTTCTCCCCCATCAAACGGTCATCATCGGTGATAATCCGATGACCGATATTCGAGGCGGGCGCAAGGCAGGTCTTTCAACCATCTTATTGAGGGACCATGCGAGAGAGATTCCAGAAGATATCGTTTTTGACCAGAAGTACCAGAACTTGTTGGAACTGGGACAAGATCTCTACGGAATCGGAGTAAAGGAGGATCGATTGTGATGAGGAAACAAACGTTGTTGATCTGTATCGATGGAATGGCTGGGCATTATCTGGACAATCCTGACGTGAACATTCCCAACTTACGTGCTCTCATTCGTACCGGCAGTCTCGTATCCCGATTAAAGACGACTTTCCCTAGCGTCACATGGACAGCGAATACAAGTGCTGTGACCGGATGCCATCCATCAAAACACGGTGTGATCGGAAATTCGATTTATAATTACGAAAAACAGGAGATTTCCCATTATTGGGGGGATAAGATCGATTCAAAAGAAAATCTGGTTCATGTTGAAACGATTTATGATCAACTGGCCAAACGGAATGAGAAGACCGCTTCCATATGCTGGCCGGTTACCCGGGAAGCAAGGAACATCGCCTATAATATCCCGGAACATTATGATCAGAAATTGTTCGAAAAGTATTCCACTCCATCTTTCTGGAATGAATTAAGGCCTGTTCTTCCTATTAACAAATACGGTAAATGGAGTGCAGACTTTTCACTGAACCATATGCAGGATTGGCTCACAAAAGAAATCGTACGATATGTCATAGAGTACAAGGATACTCAACTTCTCATGGCTCACTTCCTGTTGATCGACAGCATGCTCCATGTACATGGCAACCACTCTCCAGAAGTGTTCTGTGCCATGGAATACGTGGATCGTTTAATTGGAGAACTATTGACTTGTCTCGAGGAGCAAGGTCGACTTGAGGAAACGGACATCATCCCCTATTCGGATCATGGACATGTTGACGTCCATACGAACGTTTATCCAAACCGGTTATTGGTGCAGGAAGGTCTGGATAAACATTATAAAGCGGTCAGCAACGACGGGTGCTTCTATCTGTACAGGTTGACGGAAAACAAACAGGACGACGGACAAGTAAAACATCTGTTCAATACACTGCCGTTCATTAAAAGAGTCCTTTCGAAAGATACATTCAATGAAACAGGATTACTCAGCATCGATACCAGCCCCCATTTCATCATAGAACTGGATGACGGATATGTATCAAAGGATGATGAAGAGGTTTCGGAAACGACCGCGCCGAGTACGTACAAGGCAACTCATGGGTACTCCCCGGATCATACGATGTTGAAAGGGTTCATGATTGGCTCTGGTCCTTCATTCAAACCTGGAAGCTTAGTAGAAGAAGCAGAAATCATCGACATCGCGCCCACATTGGCACGTATACACGACGTACAGCTGCCTGATGCAGATGGACGAGCTTTGGATGAACTCTTACACCCAAGAAATGTCCTAATAGGAGGGGAATAGGTTGCAAAACTATGAAACAAGCTATGATTATCCAGTTCAATCGTCTTCTCCCTCTAGGAGAAAAGAGCTTAAATCCTCTTTAAGGAAATTTTTCTCAAAGGAGAATATCGCTGGCTGGGGATTCATTTTACCAGCCTTCATCCTGCTTGCTGTGTTCTGGATCTATCCCATCGGATACTCCTTTTATCTCAGTCTCCTGAATTGGGATATGCTTAGTCCACCACGTTTTACCGGGCTTGAACACTATGAAACTCTTATCCAGAGTGCAGGTTTCAGAGAAGCGATGATTAACACCGGCGTGTATACATCCTTCTATGTTCTTGGTGTTGTTGTGCTCGGATTAGCACTCGCATTACTCGTCAACGCCAACCTTAAAGGAATCGGCTTCTTCAGGATGTTGCTGTTTTCCCCGCACATCACGCCGATTATCGCAATATCGATTGTATGGATGTCCCTATATGACGTGGATGAAGGACTTTTCAATGTCATTTTAGGTGCGATCGGACTTCCGGAAGGGAAATGGCTCTCCTCTTCTGACACTGTGTTGATGTCACTCATCATCATGGGGCTATGGAAAGCCATCGGCTATTACATGATGTTCTTCCTGGCCGCTCTCCAGTCGGTTCCGGATCATTTATATGAAGCAGGAAAGCTGGACGGAGCGAATCGATGGCAATTGTTCCGGTTCATCACACTGCCATTCATTTCGCCTATCACGTTCTTTGTTGTCATCGTGGCGATCATTGAAGCCTTCCAGACGTTCGATCAGATTGCAGTGATGACCCAGGGGGGTCCATCCAATTCGTCGATGGTGCTTGTCTACCTTCTCTATCGTCATGCATTCGAGTACTTCAATATCGGATACGCATCAGCGATTGCCATTGTCATCTTTATCCTGTTAGTCACATTTACCATTGTCCAATACTTCGTTTCAAGAAAATGGGTTCATCAATAAGAGAGGAGGAAACCGATCATGCCAGTCCAACTCCAGAAAATCACCAGATATACAGCGTTGATCATCATCAGCACCCTGATGAGCATTCCCTTGCTTTGGATGGTCATTACGAGCTTGAAGTCCCAAGATGAGGCTTCCTCAGATCGTATGTCATTTTGGATTACAAATCCACAATGGTCCAATTATGTTGAGGTTTTCAGACAGCACGATCTTCTTCAATACATTTCGAATACGCTCGTTTATGCGGTAACCACCTCTGTGTTGTCTGTCATTTTGGCTCTATTTGCAGCCTATGCTTTAACGTTCATCCATTTTAAAGGGAGACGTCTATTGCTCATCATTTTCATCTTTACAATGTTCTTGCCAGCACATATGACATTAATCCCCTCGTATTTGACTTTAAATAGTCTCGGTTGGCTGGATTCCTACAAAGGACTCGTCATTCCTAGTGCTGTCACGGGGTTCAATATCTTTCTCATGTATCAAGGATTGAGACAAGTGCCGAAATCCTTGATTGAATCGGCGAAGGTGGACGGAGCTTCCCATTTACGGATATTGTTCCAGATCGTCGCTCCGCTTACCCTTCCATCAATGGCGACATTAGGGATCATCGTTTTTACGTACCAATATAACAACTACTTTTGGCCGTTGGTCGTGACAACGAGTGAAGATGTCAAAACCATCTCGCTCGCATTAGCTGAACTCGTGCAGATGGATGGCGCTTTTGGTATCCAATGGCCTCTCGTCATGGCAGCCAATACGATTAGTGTTTTACCTGTGATGATGCTGTTCTTACTGCTTCAAAAGCTTTATATCAAAGGTGTCATGTACCAAGGTATGAAAGATTAAGAGGAGGAACGACCATTATGAAATCAATGAATAAGATGCTCGCTATAACAATGATCTTGCTTTTAGTTGTAACAGGATGTGGAACTGGGTCTTCAGAAGGCTCCAAGTCAGGTGATAAAGTCGAAATCGAATTTTGGCATGCAATGAGTGGCAATCTTGGGGACTCTTTGAAGAAAATCACCGATGATTTCAATAAAAAACACGACGATATCCATGTAAAACTCGTCTTCATGAAAGATTACCCGACCATAACGAATAAATTCCAGCTCGCGCTTCAATCCAAACAATTACCAGCGCTCGTACAATTGGAAGATCCGACCTTGCAGACCTTGGCTTCTTCAGGGCATCTCCAAAGCTTGGATGGCATGATTGAAGAGAAAGGTATGGATCTTACCGATTATGTTGACGGGTTTGTCGATGCTGCTTCCCAGGATGAAAAGCTCTACGGACTACCTCTCAACCGCAGTGTACCAGTTCTTTACTATCGTAAAGATATTTTTAAAAAAGAGGGCATCGATCCTGCTCGAATTGAAACCTGGGAAGGCGTACGTGAAGTTTCAAATGAACTCGTTGATAAAGGGGCTGTCAATTACGGCTTCGAACCGATTCGATATCCTTGGTTCTTTTCAGCCCTTGCATGGTCAAACGGAGCTGAGTTAGCAGATGATCCGAGCAAGCTGAAACTCGATAGCCCCGAATCCATTGAAGCTCTCCAGCACTGGGGCGATATGATCCATGAAGATCGAGTAAGTAAGGTTCATTATGGTGGTGAAGGTTGGGCGTATTGGTATGATACGATCGCGGATTTGAACGACGGAAAGGCTGCGATGGTGACTGGCTCTACTGCCGACATGGGACCAATGGATAGCAGCAAAATCGGTGCTGCGTTCATGCCGAAGTTTGAAGGCGAAGAGCTATCTGTACCAATCGGTGGCACGAGCGGTGTCATTCCGAAGGGTGCGACAAAAGAACAGAAAAAGGCAGCTTTCGAGTACATGAGCTATTTCACTCAACCTGAAGTGACAGCGCAATGGTCAAAAGAAACCGGCTATTTGCCAGTCCGAAAGTCTGCAAAAGAAGATATGCAGAACTTCTTCAAGGAAAATCCGAATTTTAAGGTAGCTGTCGATCAGCTTGATTTTGCACGCCCTACCCCACTCTTTCCAAAGTGGAATCAAGTCGAGAACGAAGCGATCAATAAGGCCTTCGACCGCGTCTTTGTCGATGGGATGTCTGCTGAAGAAGCATTGAAGGAAGCACAGGAAAAGGCAGAAAAGATTTTAAAGTAAAGCTTCTTGATTAATAAAGATCAAAGCCTAGATAATCCTATCAAAATGCCGTCAAGTCAACTATGCGTAACTGGAGGAAGAGGTATGGCAGAATTAAAGCTTCAACACATCTATAAATTTTATGAGAAAGAACAAAAAGCCGTTGATGACTTCAATTTACAAATCAAGGATAAAGAATTCATTGTCCTTGTAGGCCCATCCGGCTGTGGAAAATCCACGACGTTACGGATGATCGCGGGATTGGAAGAAATAACAGACGGAGACTTCTATATTGACGGAAAGCGGATGAATGACGTGGCACCAAAGGACCGAGACATTGCAATGGTCTTTCAGAACTATGCGCTTTATCCTCATATGACTGTGTTCGATAACATGGCATTCGGTTTAAAATTAAGAAGAATCGACAAGAACGAAATCAAGCGTCGTGTGGAATCAGCAGCACAAACCCTTGGGCTTGAGCCTTATTTGAAGCGGAAGCCAAAAGCCCTTTCCGGCGGACAACGCCAACGGGTTGCATTGGGACGAGCTATCGTACGTGATGCCAAAGTTTTCTTGATGGACGAACCATTATCAAATCTCGATGCAAAACTTCGTGGACAGATGCGTGCTGAAATCATCAAATTGCATCGTCGGTTGAAGACGACGACCATTTACGTGACCCATGATCAAACCGAAGCGATGACGATGGCAACCCGTATGGTCGTCATGAAGGACGGTGTCATCCAGCAAGTCGGCACACCGAAGGAAATTTATGATTTTCCGAACAATACGTTCGTCGGAGGTTTCATTGGTTCCCCTGCCATGAATTTCTTAAGTGGAATTTTTAAGGATGGAGATTTACATGTGGGTGAATGGAAGATCGCTGTCCCGGAGTGGAAAGCGACTGCCCTTCGAGAAGCCGGTTATGAAAATAAAGAAGTCCAGTTGGGTATTCGCCCGGAATTTGTTCATGAAGATGATGGTGCAACAACTGGAGCGACGTTTCAGACCAAGGTTGATGTCGCAGAAGTGATGGGCGCTGAAACCTGTTTATATGTTGAGATAAATGGGCAAAAGCTAATCGCAAAGCTGGATGGCAGTACTTCTTTAAACCCTGGTGACCCGATAGCACTTAGCCTTGATATGGAAAACTGTCACTTCTTTGATCCTGAATCGGAAAACCGGATTGCAATGGATAAATCCTTACGAAGTGTTTGTGTAGGATGAGGAGAAGGCCTTTTCTGCCCCCCATATTCGAAAGATGCTCAAATGAGGGATAGAAAGATGGCCTTTCTATCCTTTATAGACTAAAAGAAAAGGGCTGAACTCATGAAGGACATTTTAACGTCCTTTTGAGTCAGCCCTTTCTTTATTTTCTTTAAAAGAGGGAATGCTCCCCTCTTACTCTGTTATGACCAGAATTCCTATAAACATGAGACCGAAGCCGATCAAAATGAATACTGTCTTTGCAACCCACCAAGGAAGAACCGCCAAAAGGAGACTGAAAATGAAGGTGATCCAATCATCGCCCACTGTACTGCTGTGATTAAAATCTTCATGCTGTTTCTTTTTGTATTTGAACCATGTAGCTACTGAAATCGTAAAACCAGCTACAAGGAGGCCAATTCCGAACCAAAACATGTCATAACAACCCCATTCTTTTCTTTACGTTCCAGTTGAAATATAACAAACCTGGCGCATATCGGACTAGACGCCAAACTTTACCAATCATTTGTTTCTGGAACTTACTTCTGTATAATCGTCATGGGGGTTTTTATTAATGGAAGAATCGAAGCTAAATTTGAATAATACGATGGTTGTTAAAAATGGAAACAGCTTTTTGAGTGAAATCCTCTATTTTTCAACTGAGGATGAGATGCTTCTTTCCATATCCGATATGAACAGGGGCTTGTTTAATAAAATCATGAATTTCGTAACCACCATTTCACGAACCAATTCCTTCGTTTCCAAACGTTTTGTGGTGAAAACAGCTGACAAGGAACCATTGTTCACGATTAAGAAAAAAGCAGGTATTTCACAATGCTATGAGCTGTTTCATCTGGATGGGGAGATGTTTGCGGTGATTCGTTCCTCATCAAATTGGAGGTTTGAAATGGAAGTGTTGACGATGGCTGGAAAGATTGGAATAATCCAAGGCGAAACAGGTTGGTGGACCTATGATTCACCAGATGGAATCCGGTACGTTGATTATAAAAAGGATAGTTATCTTCCTGAGTACAAAGGAAAGACCTTTTTGACCGGACCGAATGTCGTTCGTTTTACCAATTCACCTGACGATGAGTTGAACAAAATCGCCCTTGCAGTGCCACTCATCATTGACCTTAACCAGCAGCAATAAAGGAAATACAAAAAGGGTGGCGATGGATCTCGCTCACCCTCTTTTGAAACACTTTTATGCTGTTTCCTTCAGTTCTGTTTTTTCCTTATTGAAAATCATATCGTCAACCGCAAACAATTTGCTGCCGCTAAGTCCGAGGTAGACTGACATCGCTAAAAGGGCCAAATCAAACTCATAACCTGCCGATTCACCATTACCAAGAAATCCTGCACTGAGCTTTACTTTAAGGATTGCGACTACCATTATGATTGCAAGCAATGCGGAAACAATCCGTGTCCCTAGACCGAGGATCAATGCGATTCCCCCGACAAGTTCAATGATCGCTACCACGTACGCCATGAACCCTGGTAAGCCGATGCTGCTGAACCAACCTGCGACATTCTCAATCCCACCTTGGAATTTCATTAGACCATGCACAAAGAAAATGATCCCTAACGTGACACGAAGGATGAGTGCACCGATTTCATTTTTCATCATCACCTTAAATCTCCTCCTTGTTTTTATGGTAGATCAATCAACATGAAACGAGATTCAGTACCTGATTGGATATGAAGTTCAGAAATATCGGTGATCCGTGCTGAATCGCGCTTATTTAATGTAGTTTCCTGATTGACCCTCAGTTCTCCTTCAATGACGAATAGGAAGATCCGACGATTTTTCCCTGGTTCAAAAGTAATTTCTTTCCCCTGATTCAGATCAGATAAATAAATGGTCAAGTCCTGGTTAATGTCTGCAACCTTATCGGATGATGAGCCTTTCTTCACGACAGGCAAGAGGTGATTCTTCATTTCCGATACATCAAACTTTGTTTGTTCGTATGAAGGCATTACGCCCACTACCTCCGGTTCAAACCAAAGTTGCAGGAAATTAACTTCTTCTGTTGAAGAAGGATTCCGCTCAGAATGGATGACACCCGTGCCCGCTGACATACGTTGGACGCCTCCGAACGTTGTGGTCGCTTTATGTCCACCACTGTCTTCATGCTGTAATTGCCCTTCAAGAACAATTGAAACGATCTCCATCTCTCTATGTGGATGCGCACCGAATCCATTCAACGGTTGGACGATATCATCATTTAAGACACGCATCGGTCCGAAGTTCATATTTTCAGGATCATAATACTTAGCGAACGAGAAGCTGAAATTACTTTTCAACCAGCCGTGATCAGCTGTATATCTAGAATTTGCTGGATAATGTTTAATCATATGAGTTCCTCCTTAACGTAGATTATCTTGAATTCGAGATATTCATTCTTTAAAAAAAGCCAAACATCCAGGCCCGTCTCTATATCTGAATAAATTATCTCGAATTCGAGATATATCGTATAACCTCTTTTCAATTCTGTCAACAATCCCTCAAGTTTTAGGCCTAATGGTTTTTATGATACGCTTAAGGACGCATTAGTCGTTTAGGGGGAAAAGCATAATGACTCAAGAATTTTTCTGGACCCACATTGGGCCTTATTTCTTTTTAATTGCTGGGATTTTCATGCTTTATGCAGCTTACAAATATACGGATGAAGAACATGAAAAGATGGATTGGGAAAACCAAAATTGGGCGGGGGCTACCTCGAAAGAAGTCGTACACCAACTTCCCCATTGGGTTTTAAAGATCATCTATGGCATCGTTGGACTTTTCTTAATTGGTGTGTGGTTTTATATGATTTTCCTCATGTAAAAAAGGGACCGTTATCCGGTCCCTTTTTTCGTTCAATTACGCATCCAACTTCTCAGTCGTCATTGTTTTCTTATTTACTTGTAACGTAAGTGCACGATCGCCATTTTTACAGTACATGCCGTGCCATACATTTTTCGGTACAACAAAGTGAGATCCAACGGTTACATCGAATTTCTCTTCGTTTCCATCATCGTCTTTCAGGACAAATACCCCTTCACCTTCTAGTACGTAGAAGATTTGATCGCAATCATGACGATGGAATTTTGGCTCCCAATACATGTAATATGGGTATACCGCCGCTGCCATTTCATCAGAAGTTAAGGTGACGTGCTTTTCCTCTTGCTCAAGTTCAAGTCCTTTGATCAGTTCCAACACATTTTGGGATTGGGAATTAAATGTACTTGTACTCATTGTGTCGCCTCCTACTATTTTTCTGAATATTTTGTCACATCGTCATACTAATATCTGGAAGGCATATCGTCAAACGAACTTTTACAAGAAATGCGTAATTTTTTCCGATTTTCTTCTGAATTTTAATAAATGAAGCTGTTTTTGGTGCCTTTGTGTAGGTAGGACGTCCTGAATATCCTCAACCCGGATAAATTAAATAGGAAATTTCTACAAAATGGAATGAATCGATATCACCAATTATTTACTTTTTTCTCGAAAATTTACGAGAATGGTGTCAGAATACCCTATAACCACTCAGAAAATAGAAGGAAAGCTACCCATGTTAATGGCTAGCTCTAGTTCCGCTCTCTAAATTTTTCATATTATGAAAGGCTAATCCCATCGATTGCTCCAATCCTTCTTCTTTTTCAGGGTGAGTAAATCAAAGAATGCCCATCCTAATGCCAGTCCTAGTGATGTTAGAAAGATATTGGTAAAGGTTAACCACTCAGGCTTAAAGGTATAATAAATGGCCAGTTTTAAGCCGACTAGTCCACAATAGAGCAGCAAAAAGTTCTTGATTCTTTTGAATTTTTCACGCCATCCGATTCTTAGAAAGTTGAATCCCATGATGATGATTGCTCCAAAAATGGTAAGAAGCAGGAAAATGACATACCCAAGTATAAAAGGAAAAGCCGCAGGATGATCAATATCGTTATTCGCGATAATATATATTCCTATCCCTCCAGCAATGAGAATCGTATAGATGAAGATGACAAGTATAGTTTTCACGACGTTAACTCCAGTTCTTCTTGTTTCCTATTATTATCTCAGACTGACTGCTCTCAAACTACTAGAAAATAATGAAAGCGATGCGCATCCGCATCGCTTTCTCATTTTAATATCCTTTTGTAATAAATTGAATGGCAGAGTCCAGGATTTCGTGGAAGTCCTCCGGGTAATCATGGTCAAGACCTTTTATGAGATGATAAGTATGTTGGATATTCTTTTCCTTGAGCAGTTCAACAAACCGTTCCGTACTCTCAAGGCAATCCTCATCCTGATCCCCACAGATCACATAGCCTTTTATGCCCATCTCCGCCAAACGAGACAATTCATCTGACACCTCATCAATTTCAGGTAACCAGGGCCCTACGAAAATGAACCCTTTTACCGGGATTGAGCCTTTTAAAATGGCATTTAAGGCAACACGTGCTCCAGCTGAAAATCCACCTAAGACGATCTGCTCCTTATCTATCGCTTCATGTTCAATTATTTCTTTGTAATGACCTTGAAGTTCCTTCGTTCCTCCTTCAACATCATCCCAGGAGTACCCACCCGAGAATTCAATTTCCGAGGACTGAGGCATCCCGAGAATATAACCTTGTGATACGATTGACTGCCAATTTTCCTTTGTTCGTTTATAACTTTCTTGATTACCATGCAGAGCGATCAACAATGGCGACTCCTTTTGCTCCATATCTGGATGCATTATTTCAAGCTTGGGTTTAGCCGCTTTTTTTGCTTCTTCCTCTCGCCTTTTACACAACTCGACCATTTTCTGAAAATCCTCATATTTTCTAAGAGAATTCAAGTCATCATCTTCAATCAAATAGTCATAAGCGTACCAATGACCTTTATCTAAAATAGCTTCTTTCATGATTGTGAGTGCTTCTTCTTCATGTCCCGAAGCGGCCGCTAAAGAATAGTGGAAATTATAGATTTGTGCATGATCCTCATTCATTTCGCCGGCATACCGAGATATGTACTCATAGGCTGCCTCCGCACCGCTCGTTACATATTTTTCGAGAGTTGTATTCAATAGTTTCGTATACGTCATATGTGTCATATTTACCTCCGATGATGATGTTTTTTCACGTCTTTTCTCTAAGGCAGGTAAACATGTCCTTTCACCTTAATCCTCAGAGCCCCTTTTTGTTTCAATCATTACTTTGACTTTTCTCATAATGATCACTCCTCTCATGCTTGTGACTTAGAAAACATAGCACAAAGATTCAGAAAAAACAATGAACTTCACATGTTTCATCAATCGTTCAATAAAATGAATTGGGGAGGGATTTGTCATGTCAGTTGAAAGATTAGTGATGGGGGCTTCCTATTCCACACCTGTAAAAATTGAAGAAGCTGGATCGAATGTTCGTCTTCATGACGTCGATATCAACCAAAAATATTTCCGGCCATCCTGCTATCCTGCATTGAACACCAAAATTCAAAAATACTCTTTCTTCAACCCCTATTTGAAGTTGGAGCCAGAAGAAATAGAGTTGCCGTATGCTTTGACGGCAACGCCTGACGACACGATCATTTATTATTTCAGTGTGCTGAGGGAAGCAGCCAATTTTTCAGGGGAGAAAATGGGAGGTTGCGGAACAGTAGGATCAGCTCGAATTCCTTACCCAGTCGCTTACAGCTTTTTCACAGATTCGTATCAGAAAAAAGTGGACTACGAGGCATTTTACGATTCATTCCAAGGTATCGGACACATCAACCTCATAAAAATGACACAAACTACGCGTGATCCTGACCATCCAGGCGAGCTCCGATATTTCATTGAAATTGAAACGATTGAAGGCACGATACAAGGGAACACGACTTTCGCCTATTACTACGGATTCATGTTTTTGAAAAAGGAAAAAGCCCGCTATAAAATTGCGGACTTCAAGCTTCAGGGTGAGGATTTCCTCTGTGCACCCTATCACGGTTGGAATCACGATGCCGAAGCAGCGGTCCAAGTAATGTATGGAAACTGGTGTAAGCTTATCCACAAGCTCTATCCAATAGTTCAGCACGGATACGTAAAACAGATTGATTTCAAAGGGACCGATGGCTATTTGTATCGGATCCTCTTCGCCGAACTGACCAATGGCTACGATATCGAGATTGCACAATTCAGAAAGCAACGCAACGAACCATGGCAGCCGATCACGTTTAATCCGGAGAAATGTGTGAAGGATTAAGGTGCACTCTACAGCTCTTTGACCATTTTTTGAACTTCATTATGGAAGCTTAAATTTTCATAAAATCCTACCGCTCTTTCATTGCTAGAGAAAACATTCAACGTCAATTGTTTATAACCCTTGTTCTTAGCCCAATCTTCAGCTTGGGCCATCAACCTTTTTGCAATCCCTTTCCCTTCACCTTCCTTGGAAACAGCAAGTAACGATATGTAAGCTTGCTTCTCATTTGTAAAATAATCACGACTCTCCGTGAGATGGATAAAGCCCATTTGGGTTCCGTGGATATCGACAGCAACAAAGATCTCTTCTGTTGAAGTGTTCGAGTCGATTGCTTCTTTTACAATTTCTCGTTGTTTCATCTGCATTTGTTGGCGGTCTCTCCAACTCATATATTCGATATCGCTTAGACGTGAAGATAAGTCTAGAATAAAATCCTTATCCTCTTCTCTCATGTTTCTAATTTCGATCATTTTAAAAATCACCTACTTAATCTCGTTTATCTCTCTACAAATACCATGTAACTTCCATCTTGGATTTTTACGATTAAGATCTTGTCGTCTTCTTTCGAGAAATACAGTTCTGCTCCTTTTGATGCAATATTCGATGAGAAGTTGCTCTTCGGATAAACATCAGGGTCTACTTTCATCCGAATCTCACCAATTTTTTGACCGATTGTGAATTCTGGGTTCTCGCCTCCCCCTTTCAATATGAATTCCTTGCCGTTCACCTTAACAATACCTTCATAGGAGCCGCCTGTACTCTCGCTGCAACCCGTCATCACAAAAAGAGTACACATGATGATTAAAAGCAGTCTCCGAATCATCGAACCCCACCCTTTTTTGCTTAAGACGTTTGAAAATTGCAGACGGTTACATACTTTTTGTAACGCTATCGGCGAATACTTTGCCGTTTGCGAGATTTTGAACCTAGTTGCGGCTTTTTGAACATATTTTCAAAAATTATGAACCCAGATTCGAAATTATGAACCCAGTTGCAAATTTTTGAACCTGAACCCCAAACTCACTTCTACTCGCAAACATCTTCTCTTAAAACCGAGTACATGTAGAGGTCATCGAACTTTCCACTTGTATATTCATAGTGCCGCAACAAACCTTCACGCAAGAACCCTTGACGCTCAACGAGTTTTTGGGAAGCTACGTTTTCAGGTTCAATCAACGCTTCGATCCGTTCCAATTCAAGATGATCGAAACCGTGTCGGACGACAGCCTCCAATGCTTCCCCAGCGATTCCTTTCCCCCAGAAATCTTTACTCAATTCAAAGCCTACTTCAGCTCGGAAATGCATAGGCGCCCGGTTCAGAAAACCACAGCTTCCAATCACCTTATCTGAACCTTTAAGGGTGATGCCCCATCTCATTCCGCTGCCCTCTCTGAGAATTTTTGAGTACCAATTGATTTCGTCCATTACGTCCTCAGGCGTCTCATATGGCTCCAATCCCATATGCTTTACGACTTCTTCATCTGATAAATAAGCGTACAGATCATTTGTATCCTCAAGTGTGACCTGTCTTAACGTCAACCGAGATGTTTCAATCGTTGGTAGTACTTTTTCCATAATCCTTTTCCTCCTTGTAAAAATATAAAAGGAAACGCAAGTGAATTTGGTATTCACCTGCGCTCATTCAGTCTTACTCCCACGCTTTAATTTTTTGTATGATTTTTTTATTTAACTTCGTAATCAGCGTTTCTTTTCCATCTGAGGTTTTCTGTTTATGCCACTCATTATAACTTGCAACACCAATCAGAATCGAGCCTGCTATCAACAGGTAAACCCACCAAGGCATGTTCCCCCAGAACGGTCTCGTTTGCAGGAACAAGTTGAGAAGCAACACACCTGCACCAACAAAAAAGAATGATTTGATCCGATAGGCCATACCACCTAACATGGATGCGAGTGAAAGTGTCCCGACAATAATTGCATCATACACCGTCGAGCTTGCCATGCCATCCTGGACGAGTAATAACGAGACGATGATCAGCACGCCCCACTGGATACGGTTGGCGATCACCCTTCGTTCTGGAGCCGTAACCTTTTTCAAATAGATCGCTAATCCGACCCAAGGCAGTACGAAGAGTTCACGCTCGAATAGCTGTGGTACATCGAGCTCCAGGATAAGCGTGTAATACGGCTGAAGCAAATACACGACAGCACCGAACATGAGCCATTTTGCCGGCACATACGGAATTCGATTCCGCTGGAAATACAAATTCGCTGAAATCAACAGGCCTGGCAGCAACCGTACCCAAAGTTCTTCCGTTGTGAACGCATACATGCCCATGAGTCCGAGGAAACCAACAATCGTGTACCAATCAATCCGACCAAAGCCTTTCTTATCTTCCGGTTTTTCATATACGGATTTGTAAAGGACGTGTCCGACAACAGTCATGATGATTGCTAGAATTGCGAACGTAAGCAGTTCAAATGGATAATAATCCAACACCGTTTCTCCGTATCTTACGACTCCTGCAAACACAAGGATAAGCGGTACAACGGAGAATACATCCCATCTTTCTTTGTGCATAACGACCAGTGTTCCTACCGCATAGACAATCATCACCGCAAAGGCATCCCATTCATAAGGAACAGCGGAAAGGAACGCGTTCATCCCTATGATTGAAAATGGAACAAGATAGTAAGCAATTCTCCTCGACCACTCGCCTTTAAAGATGAACCAGCCGCATCCGATTAGTACACTTAAAATGAAGAACGAATAGTGTTCAAAATCATGTAGATCAAGTCGATCCAAGATCACCTGGATCGTTAACAGCATTGACGTAAACGCGGCATAAAGGAAGGTTTTCAATAACCATTCCGCTTTCGCCTTCCAGACGCTGACTCCATAAATGACAACTGCAAGCAAGAGCGGCCAGATTGCTGCCTCTTGATAAAAGAGATAACTGACCAGGAGAGCAAGAGGTATATAAAGGTGTCCAATCCAATAGTATCCTCTCATCAGTCCGCGGTCCTTCTGTCCTACAAGTAATCCAATGACAAGTAAAAAGGCACCGCCGCCGCTGAGCTGTAAAGTATCATACACTTCAAATGTAATTCTCCATTCGCGCTGGACTGCAAATAAGGCGGTCGCATACCAGAGTAACGTCAACATACTGACAACAAAAGCCAAAGCAGACCATTTCAGCCTTTTATATAAAAGCAGTGCCATTCCTACGCCACCCAAAACGATAGCAGAGCGGAGAAAATGATCGAATACGAATGAGAATGTAAGTACGAGACCTACGAAATAAAAAAGGTGTGAAGCAAAAAAAGTACTCGTCGAAAGATCATTTCGTTTCAGCGATTTCCAAGCTAGACTTGTGAGTAACAATACAATGCCACTAGCTACGAGATTGATCGCTTCGAAAGGCTGATTAGCATTGCGATCAGGATACATTTCCTCAATGAACACCAATACAGCGAGACCGAGTGATAAAGCATGAATCCACGGAATCGTTGCCAGGAATGTTTCTCTTTTTTCAAAACGTAGTCCTACCAACCCAATGAAAGCGAACAGCAGGAACATAATTCCCGTCTGCCACCAGATCATCTCTGCATAGTTGAATAGGACAGTGCCAGCCATTACTGCAAGACTTATATCGCGTGTAGATTCTCTGATCGACTGAAAAAATTTGACCGATAGAAAGCAGCCAAGACCGAGATAGACGATGAACGCCCCGATAAACAATGGGAACATGATCGTGTCGTATCCGATCCACGTTTGCCCTAATAAAACGAGTTCATATAGAGCTGTGAACAGGAAGATCGGACTTAAGTATTTGAATAATTGCTGATTTGTTGCATTCGATAGATACGTAAAATTCAACCAGATGATCACATATGCCATCAATAAAGCGAATGAAGGTTCATTCATTCGTAATAGGATACCTTCCCAACTGATATAAAGGAATGCGCACCCAGAAACGACTGCACTCATATATCGGAAAATTCGTTTTAAAGGAATTTGATCACTCAGGAAATTTGGTAAAATCAAGAACACAACACCGAGCAAGGCATACCCGATGCTTCCGAATGAATCCAGGATCGAGTTCTCGATCAATTGATACACGCCGTAAACGAGCATAGCACTAAAGACAAAGTAATATTCCTTGCGATTTGTCACATAAATCATTGACATATACAGGATGGCCGTAAGGAATAAATTGAAGCTGTAGAAGACCTCTTGATCATAGAAAACAAGCATGAGTAAAGTAGATAAGACGAGATTCACTTGTATGTAAGGGACGAAATCTTTCATCAACCAGCTGAATCGTTCATCGTTCCTCAAGTACCTGTAACTCACAATCAAAAGCGCATTGAACAACATGATCCCTAGATAGAAGCCATCAACCGGCAAGTACATCGCAGCAATCGCAAACCCGACAAAAACACTGAACGTTATATAGGAAAACCAAATGAATAGGCGTGACGATAGTCTTGATGCAAGTAATAAATAGACCGGTAAAATCGCCAAGGTTCCTACTGCGCCAAATAGAAACCGCCCTTCTCCTTGCACGGAGAAATATGGACCGAACAATTGAAAATATCCAGCAGATAAGATGACAATTGGTAAGAACAAACTACCGAGGACATGAAAAGCAAATGCTGTCTTTTCGATTTTCAATACACGCTTTGTAATGAACGCCAATCCGAAAAACAAGATGGATACAGCGGCTACTAAGCCTGTTTTCATCCAATCTGCGAGCGTTTCCCACGTACTCGTCGCGAGAACGAGTCCGCCAATCAACAGCATGATGACGCCCAAATTCAACGACCAAGTAATGTTCCGCTCACGTATTTCCTGAGGTGACAGCTGTTTTTTTACTTTTTTCGGCTTAGAAAACTCAATAGGCTCTGCATGCTTTGCATCCTCAAATTGCACTTCCGTCTTTTGAACCTTCTCGGCCTCAGCAAGCTCTGCTCTCTTCTTCTCAAGCATGTCCACGTAATACTGATTCTGCGCATCACGGACCTGGTCGTACACCTCGAATGAAATATACCCCTGTTCCTCAAGTTCTTTCAACCCTTGTCTCATGATCCTGTTTTTCTCTTCCGACGAATAATGATTCATCGAATCCCCCCTTTACGGATCAACTCTACTAATCTTGTTCCCTCACCCATTCTCATAATCTTTTTATAAAAACAAACCTGGTTAGAAATTTATACCAGTTACCCCACCCTGTCAATACGCCAATGTTTTGTCATACTCATAGATTTTCCACTTATAATTCATCACTGAAAAATAATCCTGGATCACAATGTATTCGTCAGTAGCAGTTTTGACTAAATATGTATTATCACCCTGGTAAGTGATCCCCTGGACGTCCATGCCTTTAAAATGATTTTCTAGGAGTGGCTCTTCAAGGATGTTTTCCGCATTCACCTTTGCAAACAAATTGTAGGGACCAAAGAGATTCAATGCGAAAAACAATCCAATACCCACGATAATTATTAGAACGGTCTTCCCCTTTGTAAACTTCAAAGCTTTAATTCCTCTCTTTTAATAGAAATGGTTTACTTCCTAAAATTCTTTTTATAGCGTTCAAACAACTGTTGTGGTGATCCCTCTTTTCCTTCCGGGATGTAAGCGTCGCGGTCATGATAAGGTAATTCGATCTTTTCCCAATCAAAGTCTTCATCAACCTGTTTGATATACAAATCGTATCCTTCACCGTCTGACGGAAAAAAGACCACTCGGGACTCATCATGCTCCAAAGCCACATCAATCGCGCCCCTTAGCTCGACCAATGCATCACGATTCGCCACGATAAATGCGTGATCATGCCACATTTTCTGACCGTAAATATGGCAGATTGGAGAAGAGTTTTGACCTTCATAGACTTGTACAATTTTAGCTCGGATGTCTACCGGTTGATCCAAATCGAGATAAACATCCATGGTCATTTCCGCATAACGACCGCTTCCAAATAATTGTATTAAGAATGTATGATAGGATTCGTCGCTTTCAACAAATAGAACGCCATACTCATAACCCATCTCTTCAGGGTCAAAATAAATACAGTGAAGAATGCGGTCATCTCTTTCAAATTGAAAGAGATGAACTTTCTCGTCTATCTCAACCATCTTCACTAATTTATATATGAATCCTTTTCTTTTCACTCTTTTCAATACTTTATTTACGGATATCGGCTTAAAAGGATGCACTGCTGAAAAAAGTTTCGTGTTTGCCACTTCGTCTAACCCCCGTTTTACAGCTCTTAAACTCCTTTTCAGTATAATACAAAAAAGGAAGGATGCCCCATAGTAATTTCAGGAGTCATCCTTCCCATTCAACTCATCATCGATCCATTCGTGCACTCCATTGTTGAGTTCCACACAGTTTTCTTCATAACACATAATGTTCAAACTCTGATAATAAGACATTTCCGCTATGGATTGATCTTTACTGTATTCCTTCATGGACTCGCTTGTTTTAAAAGTAACGTAATAATCGGGGTCACTTTCAGGTTGATCTGTGTCCCCCACAAGAGAGGAATTGATTTTTTCGGCAAAATCGGTCGAATTCAACACTGTTAATGTTTTAAAGTCTTCTCCATTTTTCCGCTGGACAATAATCTGATCGATGACACCAAATTCCGTATTAAACGTTTCATTGATGACTGATTCCGTTTGGGACCGAAGAGGAGTACTGTCTTCCATGCAGCCTCCAACCACAAGAAGCACTGTGATTATGATTATATAGCGCATGTTCCGATTCATATACTCGGCTGAAAGGACTGATCCCGGACTACGACCGTTTCAGGGACAAATCGAATGAGAATATCATCTTCTCTATGCGTTGTGAATCGAGGATCCCATTCCTGTCTATTCGGACCGAGATAGCGACGGAATAAATTGTTGGCAATATCAATATTGAACGGTTCGACGGTTGCATGTCCTCTGAATCCAGCATGCAATACCTTCCCTGTTGTATGATCGAAATCGACAATCCCAATCGCACACGCTGGATTTTGCTCTATCCTTCCGGGAAAGCTGTCACTCGTTTTCGATCCGATAATCCATAAACACTCATCCTCCCAATGAAACCACACAGGAGATTCCCGAGGTCCTTCATCAGCCAAAGTTGAAAGATGAGCAAACAACGGTTTCTTGAGAAATTCTTCTAATTCAAAGCTTCTATTTCCTCTAATAATCTTCAAATCATTCATCCTTTCAAACTGATATTCCTAAATTGTTCAATTCGCCACAGATATATATCATGCGTATATGTATAAAGCGGATTTCGAATCATTTAAGAAGCCTGTTTTTTAAGCTTTTCTTTTTGCTGGTCTCCGATTGAAAGCAGCAGGATGGAGATGACTAGAAGGCCTGCCCCGATGAGATTCAATAGTGTAAGCTCGACTGGAAAGAACGGGTACGACATAGCTGCAAGTAGGATTGGACTCATTGCCCTTGATACGTTCGCAATGGAAAACCGCAAATATTTCAGAGCTTCATACAACAAAATCGTCCCTAGAAAACCCGTTAATATGGACGATAGCACGATAAGAAGCACACCCTCCACTTGATGCTGGGTGTTAAACAATTCTCCAACAATAACCGAATAAATGAGCACGAAAAGCATGGTCACACAATTGTTCGTGAAAAGAATCGAGTTCGAGTTTTTCTCACCAGATACCGTTTTTTTAATGAACACATTCGTAAGGGCAAAAAAGAATGTATAAAGAAGAGCAAAGATACTGCCCATAATTGAGGTCTCGGACACACCGCCTTTATTGACAAAAAGAAAGGCACCAAGTATGGCAAGAACGATGAAGGAACCTTCTCCTTTGGGCATTTTTTCACCCAAGATGAAAACGGATAAGAAAACGGCAAACACCGTGTAAAATCTCCCTAAAAAACCAACCTCAACTGGTGATAATAAATCCATGCTGATGAATAGAAAGATGACACCTAATGAATTGAATAAAGCTAGCCAAATGATTTCTTTTTCAACGTAAAAGCGAACCCGTTTCCTACTGAATACGCCCCAAAGATAACTCGCGATGATGATTGTAGCTGTATTGATGACCGCTGCTTTGGCCGGAGAGATGTGCAAAAGTCCGAATTTTGAAAGGAGTGGTCCTATCGCCATCATCAAAACTGAAAGAGCGTTCAGTAAATAACCTTTCTTAATGGAATCCAACTGTATCACCTTCTTCCATACATACTAGCATATCACTCCAATTTTTACCTCTAAATGGAAAGTGCGCCCTCTTGAAAGAGGACGCATCGAGTTCACCTTAGTTTTGGCTGAATCTTTCCGCAACCGTGACGAATAATGCCTTATCAGACAAATCGTTCGATATCAGATATTTATAGGATTCCTTGTTAGTCATTCTCCATTTTAAGATATACTCAGTCCCGTTTTTCAACCAGGTCATATCCTTGATGTCTGGATGATGGATGATTTCCGTATCAGCGTCATCATACCAGCTGGAGGTTTGCATGAATGAAAGGGTCTTGCCTGTTGATGTCTCATAATTAACCTTTACAATTGGTGCCGTATCACCGTCCCAATCATAGGTGATTTTGGTTAGTCGATACTCTTCTGGAAGTTTAGGAGCATTGCTGAAATGATGGTCTGGTATTTCCCCCCGAGCCTCAGAAAGACTTTCAAATGTTTTGTGGACATCATCACTTCGATCTACTAAAAAGATATAGATTGGAAAGAGTACAACTGCCACCAGAAGTAGAATGAGAATACCACCAAATGCTTTTTTCATTGAATCATCACCTCACTGATCCAGCAGTAGCTAAAAAACAAGTTTAGTCATCACCTTAAAAGATAATATACTATTGAGGTGATTCACTTGGTCAATTTCTTAATGGGAGCTACCGTTGTTTTTATTGTGATCAATCTAATCTACTTCTTCACAAACAAAACGTATCGAAAAAGCTCTTTCAGTTTTCCATTGTTCCTTAATTTGTTCATCGTTTTATGTGGCATACTGCTCGGTTTTACAGGAGTGTATTACTTCCTTTCTATGAAGGAGATTGTATTGGTCCAAAACCTTTCCACTATGAAACCGATTGAGCCTACACTTCTGAATTTACTCTATTTCAGTGGTGAAACATTGATTTCCGTAGGATATGGGGATATGTTACCCGTTGGAACAGCCCGGTTCTTCGCTATCATCGAATCCATGATCGGTATTCTCCTGCCGACAGCTTATTTTATGAAATCATTCGAATTATCTAATCAATCTGGGCAATAAAAGAATATGCAAAGACCTCTAATGATTTCGTTTTGAACGAATCCATCTTTAGAGGTCTCTGATGACATTTTGGATCTATGTATATCTTTTACTTGTTATCCTCTTGTTCTTTAGCTTGCTTCTCCAATAGCTTACGAATTTTTCTTATTTCAACACTTGTATCTGATGAGTCCATTCCCATTCTTACGCCATAATAAATGACACAAAAGAGCAGAAAACCTCCAAATAACCACATCAAAAGCATCGCGATAATCCCCATTTGTTCACCTCCTTCAAATCAATTTAAGTTTCCAACTTCTACATAGAGATGAAGATCTAATCTCACCTGTTTTTTAGGTGTTAAGATCTTCATAACCCTAATGAAAGACAAATCGGCTCATTCTCATCACCCAGTTGTCTTTCATTACGAACCCATCTTTTCACCTCT
This sequence comes from Pseudalkalibacillus sp. SCS-8, assembly GCF_040126055.1. NCBI lineage: Bacteria > Bacillati > Bacillota > Bacilli > Caryophanales > Fictibacillaceae > Pseudalkalibacillus > Pseudalkalibacillus nanhaiensis. The sequence goes on along the minus strand of NZ_CP143541.1, from coordinate 1,125,472 downwards.
GTAAATTCCCGCGTTTTGCTGAGAGAATTACCCCTACAAGTGTGAGAAGAATGAACACTCCATACGGTACTAGATATTGCAGCACGTTTCGGTTGTCATCCATACCCCCACTTCCGCTCAAGGTACCGTGCCACCAGACGAGGCCGACTAGACCGAGTATGATGAACACAAAACCTATGATCCTCCTTCTATTCATCCTGATTTCCCCTCCTTCAATTGTTTTGTGCGAGTAATCAATAAAGCACTGATGAAGATCGTTAAAGAAAACGCGGCTGGGATAAATCACTTATTGGCGTTAAGAACCCCGCCAAGAATACCACCAATCCAACAAGAATTAATCCAATTACCAAAACTTGTCCTCCGTTAGATCAATTTCGCCATATAATATTCATCGACGAACTCTCCGTCGACCTTCATTGAGTGCCGCTTTACACCTTCAATTTCAAATCCCGCTTTTTTATAAAGCGCAACTCCAGCTTCATTGTGCTTCATTACAGTCAACTCGAGTCGATGCACGCCCTGCTCCTTCGCCCATTGCTCCAACCTCTCGAACAGCAGTGTACCTAAACCCTGACCGGTCCACTCCTGAAGAATGCCTGTGGCAATATACACAGAATGACACTTCCTTCGTTGCGGAGATCCGATTGCCACAATGAATCCGATGAGCTTCTTTTCTTCCTCAATGACAAAAATCGTCGAGTAAGGATCATGGGAAATCGATCGGATCTTTCTGGCTTGCTCTTCCACGGTCGTCATCCGTTCATCCGCCTCGAAAAGCATGAGTTTCGTTTCACGGTCCAGCTGTTTGTTTAATTGTAAAAAAGCTTCAGCATCAGATTCTGTTATATGTCTTATCTCCATGATATCCTTCCTCCTTCTTTGGCATGTGCCTCTTCTATTTCTTTACCCACCGCTAAAATTCCTTCCAAGGATTGGGATTGATACTTTGTCCATTGTTTCAAATCAACTGGATAGTGGAATCCTAATCATTAGGTATGTTATTCAGATAGGGGTGCAAGGAACATGAAAACATTGACGAACGACCTTCTCGAAGAGCTTGTCGTTGAATGCAAGCCCTATTCAAGAGAAGGAGAGGTCGTTAAAGATATACCTGGACAAGATGCAGTCGACCAGAATAAACTCGGCGTCTGTATCATTGATATGGACAACCAGATCTATTCTGCCGGTGATTCCGACATGAAATTCACCCTGCAGAGTGCTTCGAAAATCGTCAGTCTCATGATGGCACTTGATGACTTTGGAAAAGAAGAAGTGTTTCAGAATGTGGGGATGGAACCGATGGGTGACTTTTACAACTCAATCAGTCACCTTGAAGCCCATGATGTCCAGAAGCCGTTCAATCCGATGGTCAATGCAGGAGCCATCGCGGTTGCCGCCATGATCAAAGGAAAAGATCTTGAGGAAAAATTCGAGCGGGTCCTGAAGCTCTTGAGGAAGATTACACACAACAATTCGTTGAAATTGAATGAGGAAGTGTATGAATCCGAAAAATTGAAAGGTGATCGCAACCGCTCCCTCGCCTATTTCATGAAAAGTACAGGGGCGATTGCGCATGACATTGAAGAATCACTGGATCTGTATTTCAGAATCAACTCGATCGAAGTGACAACCACAGATCTCGCGAAGATCGGAGTGTTCTTCGCCAATGGCGGGCGTTCATTGAAAACTGGAGAACAAATCATTTCGACCGATCACATCTGTACGATTGAGGCCATCATGATGACTTCAGGTATGTATAATGAGGCTGGAAAATATGCGGTGGAAGTTGGATTTCCAGTAAAAAGCGGCGTGAGCGGCTGTGTGATCGGATCCGTTCCGGGCCGCTATGGAGTAGGTATCATCGGGCCCGCAATTAATAAAAAGGGGAACAGTACCGCAGGCGGAGAACTGCTGCAAAGGATATCCAGGCATTTGGATTTAAATATCTTCTCTGTCATACGAAAAGATTGACCGATATGGATCGGTCAATCTTTTTTTAAGTCTGATGGGCTTTTTTTCGATAGAAGAAATAAATGAGCAGAGCGAGAACCACTGCAGCAAAGCCATACAGCTGAACTTCATCAAGGAAGCCTTTAATCGATTTCAAGTTCCCCGTACTTCCAAGCCAAAGCATGGTCATCGTCCATGGGAAAATGCCGATAAAGGTGAGAACTCCGAACTTCCACATATTCACGCGACTGACGCCTGCAATGTATGAAATATAGTTTCCAAGGCCTATTGGTCGTGTCAGGGCAATACTCCAGCTTCCGCATTTCTTGAACCAACGCTGCGCCTTTTCAATCTTTCTCGTCTTCGTCTTCTCCTTCAATTTATCCTCCAATTTATTCCCGATCCCGTAAGGAATATAACTGAATACCGTGTAAACTACACTGGCTAGAATTGCGTACCAGATCAATTCTCCTATACCCGGATTCAGAAAATACCCGAACGTCAGCGTCACAAGCCCACCTGGGAATGGTACGGACGATGCTTCTAGCGCCACACTGACAAGCAATCCCCACAAGCCGAACTCTTTTATTAGATTTATGACAAATTCAAACATAATTTTCCCTTCTTTATTAGGTAATGTGAATCAACATGTAATCTACTTTTCACTAATCCACCTCTGTTGAAACATAAAAAAATGTTAAAGGAATTATTTGGAATATGTCGAACATTGGTATATCCAAAAATTACTAAAATAGGGGTAGAGATTATTGGAGAAAAAACGAATATTTATGGGGTTGTTTCTTGTAGTGCTTTTAGGAATTGGTACTTTTTTCGTTATCACTCAGCCACAATTACGATCTGTATTTGGCTTACCACCTAAGCTCGATGAAGTGAACACGGCCTATAAGGTTGATGTGAAGGTCGCACCGCATACGAAATCAGCACAGGTATCCATGACGATCCACACGAAAAATGATACCGGTAAGGTTCAAGACCGGATTTACTTTCAGGTTCTAGCCAACAAATTGAAGGATTTAAAACCGCTTAAAGGTGAAGCGTGGGAAAGATATCTCGGCGATTCTCCATTGCCAGGAGGATTGGATTTTAAGGAAGTCACCGTAAACGGAGAAAAAGCCGACTATTCCATGAAGGATACGATGATGGAAATCCCATTGGAGGAAAATTGGGAGCTGGACGAAAGAATAAAAGTAGAGATGACATTTGATGTCAGTGTCCCACGTACTGACGGCATCTTCTCCTATAATGAAGGAAACATTTACTTCGCAGGATGGCTCCCGACAAGAGCGATATTCAACGATGGCGAATGGTACATGAGTGAATTCATTCCGATTGGAGACACAAGCTATAATGATCCTGCCAATTACGATGTCACAATCACAGTTCCGAAAAGCTATCAGATTGCAAGCACGGGTTCAGAAAGAAAAGATCCTGAAATAGAGGGCAGAAATAAAACGTTCTATGTAAAAGCTGAAAAAGTTCGGGAATTCATGATGAGTGTTTTAAATCGTACATACGAGCACTCAAATGATGAGATTAATGGAATTAAGATCAAGAGCTGGTATACACACCGGACAAAATTCGGCCATAAAATTTATCATTATAATGTGAAAAATGTTTTACGTTATTTCAGTGAAAAATATGGCGAATATCCGTACGATGAGTTTGAGATCGTCCCCGGCTACAAAACGCTTATCGGTATGGAATTTCCAGGATTGACGATGGTCAAAACCGAATATTATGGCAGTGGAGCTGGTTTTTTCCATACTACCATCACACATGAAATTGCACATCAATGGTGGTACGGAGTAGTTGGCAACAATACCTTTGAAGACCCATGGCTTGATGAAAGTTTGGCCACCTATACGACGATGCAATATATGAAAGAAGAGTTTCCTTATGTCATAGACGAGTCCATTGATTTTTATCTGGAAAAGACATCTGAATTTGAAGAGTTAACGAAAGAAGGACATAGCATCACGTCATCGACTAAGGATTTTATGGATTCAAACCGGGATAAATATGGACCACTTATCTATGCAGTCGCAACGAATATGTTCTATCAGCTTGAACAGGAAATCGGAGTTGATAAGATGAACGAAGCTCTACGTGACTATTATCAGAAGAACAAATTCGGACAAGGTACCCGCGAGGAATTAATCGAATCATTCAAAACAGTCATCGGACCAGAAGCAGAAGAGTATTTCAGCAAGTGGCTCGACGACAAACAACCTGTGAAGCTCGCAGATATCAGCTGAAAATGAGGACATTTCGCAAAAAGTACAATAGATAATTCTAAGGTTAACAGGTATATTTGTGTGGCACTACACAAAAAGGCTTAGAGGGAGATCCTTCCTCTAAGCCTTATAATTTAGGGTTTCTCATAAAAGCATTCGTCTTAGCTCATCCGCCCTTTTCTTTGGATCTGCTTCATTATTTAGACCTGAACAGCTAATTCGTTCATAGGATAAAGAAACATTGAAAGGGGATAGAAAATGAGCTTTCCTTTTTATGGGGGATTTAGTTTAGCCTGGCCAATTGTTGGTTTAAGCCTACTGTTTGCGCTCGTCATCATCATTTTCACGTGGGCGATCGTCTTCAAATCGTTCAAACTCTTTTTTTAAAGAGGATCTTCTCTAAAATAAATGGCGTATCCCTTTAAGGATACGCCGAACTTTTAATATAACGCAAAGTTCAATTCTATTTCCTCAGCCTCATTTGTGTAAATCCTAATATTATAAGTGCCTTTTTCTTCAATAATACCTTTTTCAGTGGAGAAGTGATTTCATCTTGCATCCCAAACATAAAGTATTTAATTTCTTTATAATATCGTCCTTTCAAAAGGTTGTACAGTCTTTACCTTAAGTAGTACAAACTCGTGTATAAAATATTGAAAATTTACACATTAAGACCACTTATCAAGAATTCCGCCTAATCTACTTTTAAGACGAATGCGTAAAACGCACTCCCATGTGATCCATTTTTCTTTTGTTCATCCTTCCACCAAACTCCATAAGAATAATAGTACACCCCCTGTTTTTGCGGGGCAGTAAATTGATTATCTTTTAACGGGACTTCCTTTTTATTTTCATCAACAATTTGTACAAGATGAAATTTATTTGGTTTGGGCTTATAATCTATGTTTAACGAGATCGTTTCCCCAGATCTTACATGAATAGGTGTTTTTCCTTTTAACATTTCAAATGGACCAACAGCATCTGCACATGTATTTTTCCAACAATATGTACCAAGGGTGGTCCTATATTCTTCATTTCCGATTTCTATTGTAGCTATTGGTGGCTTCTGTCCTGATAAAGATTCATCTGAACATCCAATCATAATAATAAGCACGATTAACATACTAATTGTCTTATACATCCCAGTTCCCCCACCCCACCTATTCCATTAAACTGCCTTTTGTTGAAAATAAGCTCTAGTTCTTCCATTATTGATGTAATTTCTTCCTAAAAAAGAAAGAGGACAACAGTATAGCGGGACCGAGCGTTAGAAAGGCGATTGCAAATGAGCCTGGAAACTGGAAGGCTTCATTTCTCGTCTCATTTATTAATAGGCCAACCCCTAAAACAATAAGGAGAGCTCCTACTATCATGTTCACTTTTCCTATTACAGAAAGGCTTTTCAAACTTATCTCCCCTCTCTATTTATAGCCTTCAATGCTTCCTTCGCTTTAGAAACATCCTTTTTGAAGACTTTAATTTTATGTAAAACAGGCCCGGCAAATTGGATTGATGTGTTGTCACCAGTGACAACACGATAGTCTACAATCCCTGCAGCTTCTATATTTTCTTTTGCCTTCAAAAGTTTGCCCGCGTCACGAGTTGTAAAGACCACCAGCATTTTTCTTGAAAACATACGACGAAAAAATTTACTCTTCATAAATGACGTTTCCTTGTTGATCGAAATATTTATAATTCCTAAACGTATATCCTTCTTTCGAAACGGGGATCTCCAGCCAGGATACGGTTGCTTTACCGACCTCAAAGGATTGTTCAACGAGCTGTCCATTTACATTTACCTGCATCTTCGCAATTTCATTTTGATCATTCGTCACAACCATGATTTTTACGTCATGGGTATGGATATGCAGGAAGAAGGAAGAAAAGGAGGAGCCCTGTCTTTTCTCAATATGGTTCCACATATAATTACCGTCTAGATTCTTTGAGAATTGGATATATGCGGGTTCATTGTTCAACAGGAATGGAACGATCCGTTCGTCATCGATATCAATGATTTCTAGGATCGTGACAGCTTGACCTTTATAGCCATCAATGGATTGAATTACACTCATGATCGAGTCTTCATCATTTCCATATACACGATCTGTCCGGTCTGAGAAAAACAGTGCACCTATGAAGACGAGTACAATTGCAACTGCCGAATAAATTAGAGTGTTTTTATTAAGATTCATAATCTACCTTTCTACACGTTCATTTTAATTTTGCGGTGGAGATCAAGAAGACGATTTCGAGCTTCTTCCCCTTGTTTGTGATCATCGAGTTCTGTGAGGAACAACAACGTCAGCATCACCGTCGTATCATATTGATACAACCATTTAACTAAGTCGGGTACACGATCCATTTCAGATCGGAAAGGGGTGTATCCTTTCACGAACTCCTCATTGAGATATCCATAAACTTTTATTCTCATCAGCTCTAAGACCGGATCACCAATCATTGCATTGGTCCAATCAAATACAGCCTTAATCCCCTTTTTTCCAAAAATCAGGTTTTCAGGTCTGATATCAAGATGCAAAAGCCTGTTTTTGGTCGGAAAAGCTTGAAAGATGCTTTCAAGCTCGGATGGCTCTGGGATAGGCAATCGATGACCAAGCACTTGCTCAGCTGCCTTCGTCCGTTCTACAATTCTGTGTGGAAGGACGTGATGGGCGTTTTGGAGAAAACTCGTGGTTGAAGGCTCAATGTTATGTAACCTATACGTAAAGCTTCCAATCTCTTCATTCAGGATCACCACGTTCTCTTCATGGGCGATAAACGCTTGAATGATAAAGTCTACGCGATCACTTTTGTGAAAAGCATAGATTTTTGGAGCAGGCAACCCCTGAGCATAACAAAGCTTTGTTAACTCATATTCTTTCTCCAGACCTTTCCGGGACTCGATTTCTCCATTCACTTCCGTTCGTACCCAGGGAACCCTGATGACGACGGTTCCCCATTCTTCAGTCGTCGCGCTGAACACACAATTTTCCACACCAGATGCAAATGGCGTTATGTCTATGAGACTACATATTTGTTCACATTCCTTTTTTACAGCTTGCAGCAATAGATGTATGTTATGTTTCATTAGCAGCTCCTAATCTCGCTTCCTACATATTGTTAATCCCGTTTTCATTAAAGGTATGGAGGAGTTTTTTTCGCTTAATAAGTAGAATTGTAATAAGTGTGAGCAGGCTGATCCCGAGGATACCGAACCCTAGGGCAATACCCAGAAAGAATACAAACTCGGACGTACCCCACGTAAAATATCCCCATGCGATGATCGCTACCACATCAATTGCGATGACCATTGCACACGAAATAAAAGTTTGTGGTACGAACAACCCCGTCTTCCTGATCATGAATGAACCATATTTATAACTTACGAAAAAGCCGCCAATCAGACTCACAATATAGACAATCAGTCCCAAATCCATTCCACTCATACAACCGCTCCTTCAATCAGAGGAAGTCCCTCTTATCTAATGGGTATAGGCATAAAAAACAAAAAGGATAATCCCAATAGTGATTAATGAAAATGAAATCATATATTCTTTTTTCTGATTACCAAGCCATGAAATAAATAGAATGATAGCGACTACAATGACGATGGCTGGTATTATCCAGAACCAAATCAACTGCTCGATGAAAATACCTCCACTATTACGATCTTCTTCTAGCGTTCCTAGTATCTGTATGTTCCAAATAAGGCTGATACATCATGATGGCATAATTTTCTGCAATGAATTCATCGTCAAGTTGGACGTTTTGACCATTATAGATTCTACGGCGGATTGTATTATTGCGGATGTAGCTTCCCCAGTAAGCCATCTGTATGTGGTGAGACCCTTCATATACTTCATATCGGTATAATTGGGGATTGCTACAACGCCATTCGCCTATTAAATAACCGTCTTTCAATTTCAGGGACAGTTGATAGGTGTTAGCTGATGGGTTATGTATTTGTAAATCCATGTAGTTATAGGAACAGGTGGCACCACTACCGAATGGCTGCGTACGGTTACTATCCGGAAATACATCAAAGCTGTGGCGATGTCGTTCCGTTATTTGAAGAGGTGTATGGAGCGTCATCCAAAAGATCAAATTGGACAATTGACACAGTCCACCACCGATACCGGGCATAAACTTCCCATAATGAAGGACCATCCCTTCAACGTACCCTTTACGACGAGTTGGCTTTCCTATACTTCGCCAATACGAAAACGTCTTCCCGGGCTCAAGGATCAACCCGTCCAATTGCTTGATTGCAATCTGTAGATTAATAATCTTGTTGTGTTGGTACCACATATCTACATTTTTCAATTGTCGGAGCAATGGAGTACAGTGTGTAATTGCTTGATAGGAAAGTCTTTCTTCGGATTGTTGTCTGGCATAGCTTTTATGTTTTAGCACCCAAATCCATTTACGCTTGTATGTATAATAAATTTTCCCGAGTGTAATTCGCAGTTTTGATCGTTTTTTCGGCCTGACGTTTTCTAAATTCATGATCCACTCCCTTGCGTCTTATCAAACGTTTTCCAGCTTTCTTTCATCCGCTCGTTTTTTCCATGTATGGATCATGCACGTCATACCTGCTGTCATGCTTCCGATGAAACTCCACATCACATACCGCCATTCACCTGTATAGATTGCTACACCAATGAAAAAGACAAGCTGTCCCACTAGAGCAAACCACGAAGCGATCCAAGCCAACTTCAAATTTTCTTTCACTACCCCACCTCATCATCTTTTTTACAATTATTTCAAACTATGTGCATTTACTCAATCCTTAATTTGATTTTTACGCTAGAAAATATGTTATTTACTTTATAGAGTAATTAAGTATACAATGGAAAGTAATAACGGAGAGGGGTGATTTTTTGTTTGATCAAAAGAGTGTTCAATTTGATATGGATCAATTAGAAGAGGATTTTGGTTGTTTATTAGAGGATTTTGCTCATGCTTCCACATTTCCGGAACAGGAAAAATGGTTCAAGGAGTTAAATGATCTACGTTTCCTTTTTGAAACCAAGCAAAACGAGGCAAGACTGAAACACTACAAGGATATGAAAGATGTACATGCTCAAAAGGAATTCGCCGAAATTAACCGATATGACTCTCGTTACATGAAGCTTGTTGGGGACTATTACGAAGCCCTTTTGACAGCTACATTCAGAAATGAACTCGAAGACCATTGGGGGCAGCAATTGTTTCGTCTTGCAGCATTAAAACAAAATACATACGCACCTGTGATTGACGATGACCTTCGAAAAGAAAACGAATTGGTTATGGAATACCATGCAATATTTGGCAATGCTTCTATTGAATTTCAGAACGAAGAACTCAGCTTATCTGCACTCACGCCTCACTTAACCTCTCCAGACCGGAACATACGAAAGATGGCCCATCAAGCGAAATATCAATTCTTCGCCGATCATGAAGACCAGTTTGACAGAATCCTAGATGAACTCGTACACACACGACATGCAATGGCAATAAAGTTAGGGTATTCCTCTTTTACTGAGCTTGGCTACCGGAGAATGAACCGCACCAGTCACACCCCTGAGGATCTGAAGATATACCGAGACCAAGTGAAGACGTTGGGAGTCCCTTTTGTATGTGACCTCCGAAAATCCCAACAACGAAGAATCGGTGTGGAATCATTGAAACACTATGATGAGAACTATCTTTTTGGTGACGATGCCCCTTCTCTTAAAGGCCCAAGTGGAGAAATCCTCCAGCATATGCAGAAATTGTTTGCGGAGCTTTCACCTGAAACAAAGTCCTTCTTTGAAGAAATGACCGCTAATGATCAATTGGATTTCACGCCACGTCCTCATAAGGTCGGAGGAAACTTCGCCACATATCTTGGACCTGAAAAATCGCCTTATATTTTTGTGAATTTATATGGAATTCCTGATGATATTCGCGTTTTTACACATGAAATGGGCCATGCATTCCAGTTTCATATGTCCAGACATTGGAACATTCCTGAATACATTATTCCGTATGATTCAGCTGAAGTGTTTTCATTTGGCATGGAACGTCTGGCATGGCCCTGGCTGGAGTACTTCTTTGGAGCAGAGACGGACCGGTACAAATACATTCATTTAATCAGTGCCTTCTTATATATGCCAGTTGCAAGTGCGGTGGATGAGTTTGAGCACTACTTGTATGAAAAACCGACAGCTGCAATTAATGAGAGGAAGTCAAAATGGAGAGAACTCGAGCAAGCTTATCTTCCATTCCGGGACTATGATGACAATGTGTTTTTAGAGGCGGGAACGAGTTTCTATGAAATCGGCCATTTGTTCACGACTCCATTCTACTTTATGGATTATGACCTTGCGCATTTTTGCAGTGTGCAGCTATGGAGAAAGCAACTGAATTTTCACGAGGAAGCATGGAAAAGCTATTTAGAAATGTGCCTCAATGGCGGAAAACTTCCTTTCAATGAGTTGATTAGAGGGGCGGATATCCAATCACCCTTTGAAGAGAACAGCTTGGAGCCTTTGTTGGAGGACGTCAAGGAATGGATTATTGATGCAGAAAAACAGCTGAAATGATAACAGACATATAAAAAAGGTGCGTTCTTCATCAACGCACCTTGTTATTTACATGAAACCGTCCAGTTGATTGTTAAGAAGTCTGTTTGGACTTCCGGTTCCATATCGTTATGTATACAGGATTGTTTTGCTTTTTCGAGAAAGTGGAGGTTCGATAAAACCGCCATGGCGAGTAAGGATAGGAGGAGACCTGCCACTATATACTTCCTATGCTTTCTTTTCATATTCCATCCCCTTTTCATTGCATCCGTTCACGATTGTGCAGTACTATGCTTTCCAATACGTGAATCTTTTCAAAGTCTTTCGCATTATTTTTCGTCCTTCGGTAGCCATCTTCCGATGATCTTTTATAGACCTTCAAGTAGTCATTTGCTGATAATAACCGATATATAGTCCCACTATCATTTTTTTCGGTTAATTGTCCCGGATCTATACCTGCAAATGGCCAAAGATCCTCTTCAAACGAAAAACCGATCTCAAATTGCTCTTTCAAAAACTTATGCTCGTGAAGATCCACCAAGGTGTAACCCAGTTCTTCCATCTTCTTCTCTAACGTCGTCCACTCAGGCTTAATGTATCTGAACGGAACCAGAATATCAATGTCCTGTGGTGAAAATGTTAATCCTGTAACTTTTTCGAGTCCTAATGACCCATATAGGATAGGCGTAATCTCGAGATCATCGTTCAATTTCTTCGTCACACGTAAAAATTCATTATAAAGCCGGTCACTGTTCAAACAATCCCTCCTCTAGCTTATCTTAACAACGAAAGCAAAACTTTCATAACCTTCTTCCCACTCAATGAGAATATCATATGCGTAAATCCCAGCTTCATCAGGCAACTGGAATGTATAATCGTGAACCTCAGAACTCTTGATAACCTCATCCCCCACCCATTGTTGAAGCGTCATCTTTAGTGGAGGATCATTAAAAAATTCAACTTTCAGTTTAGAATTTTTGTTTACCAGTTCTGGGTCCTCTAACATTATTTGCATACGTTCCGACATTTTTTCTTGATATACTTGATTAAGGCTTTTTCCATTAGCCCCTATACAATAAAGGTCATACTCACCATTGATAACGAAGTCAGGTGGCTCTTGAATATATGCTTGTTTGAAAACTTCTTCTTGTTGATTACTTTTCTTTTTAAACCACTTCATCTTGTTCTCCTTATTACTAAGACCTTCCTTTAATTATAGTTGGAATCCAACTCGTTAACTACTAGCAGATATTTACACACATTTAAAAGCAAAAAGCATGCCCTCCAGATGGAGTGGCATGCTTCCGATTTTAATAAAGTCCCATGTGGCGGTTCTTCCCTTTCAGTAGCTGGAAGACCCCATAAAGGAAAAGGCCGATTGCGACAGCTCCGAGCATGATTTGTCCGAACGGCTGCTGAGCAATTTTAGCAAGAGCACCATCCAGGCCGACAACCTTGTTTGAATCAGCGGTGAGCGCTGTCTGGATAAGGAAATATCCGATGATCGCAAAGGTGATTCCCCTGGCAATCAATCCGAGCTTTCCGATTTTCTTACCGATCCTCAACTCTTTTGAACTCATTTCGCTTGTTTTGAATTTCTTTGCGAATTTTTCTTTATAGCCGTTAACCATTTGTTTCAGTCCAAATGAGATGATGGATGCGCCGAGGATCCCGATAATCCACACACCGAAAGGCTGACTCATCAGTTTCGCAGTCCAGGTTTGCTTTGAGCCACCGGAACTCCCTGCGTGCATGGCGATTTTAGATGCTTTTAACGCCAAACCTCCGTACACGACACCACTGATGAAATAGCCAAGGCGGGTGAATATGCCTTTCATGCTCGTTCCTTTGTTTTCAGGATCCCAGAAAGTCTGGATCATCCGCCAACAAACATAACCGACAAGACCTACCGCCACGATCCAAAGCAGCACTTCCCCGAATGGTTTGCTAGCAACTGATGAGAAAGCCCCACTCGAGTCAGCGGTCTTCCCGCCAACGCCTGCTGCGGCCATCATCGATAAGAGACCGATAAGTATGTACACCGATCCTTTTGCAAAATAGCCGAACCGCCCGAACCAACGGATCCATGGTTTCACATCGTTTTGTGCCTGCCTTGCTTTCTGATTTGTTTTCGCTTTTGCTGTGACTGTATCGAACATAAAAACGTCTCCCTTCGATTGACGGTAACCTATTGCCATAAAGATACCCGCAAATGAATCGTTAGAAACTTTGTAGGATCGAGATACTAGGTTTACAGACCCAATAAAAAGAAATAAAATGGAAAACGAAACCAATTTAGTACAGGGGGTTTTTATGAAGGCGAAGTTCATGTCATTACTTGTTCCAATGGTAATGACACTTGTACCGATGGGATATGAAAAAATGCAGACTATTGAAGTTGAATCCAAGCTAAGTACATATACAGAAGAGAAATATGATTTCAAGGTTGACCTTGAGGAGCCTAACGATTTACATTACGGAAATGACCAATACATCTATCACATGGTTTCCCCGGAACGTAAGCCTGAGCTCATTTTCGGAATTGCGATCGAAAGGGATTTTCGAGGTGACGGTTTTGAGATCATTAGTGACGATTATGATTTGGGGCAGAAAGCTCACAAAGAGTATGAGAAAATCAAACCGTTTCTATCTGAAATGAATGATCTCGGATTTAAAAGGCATTCCGATTTCAGTTATGTAACGTATCATAAGCTAGATGATGGAAGAATCGAGTATTACTTGAATTTAAAAGAAAAAGGGAATTACGGGGTGGAAAAGTTTAAGAATGGCTGGGAAGAAAAGTATTTCAATCTGGTGGAAATAATTAAGGCGACGGGGGCGGATATAAATTATTTTCGCATTTTGATGGACTATAAGGAAGAAAATGATCAGATGCCGATTTTCTTTCCCAATTCTCCAAATATAAACAACGCAAAAGAATTGGCTGTTCTTATAAAGAAGAATCATCCTGAAAGCTTAGCAAGTTTTGAGCTTGTCTACCAATTGGAGGAAGAACTGGACAGTTTAGAAAATGAACGATATTCCTTTGAAGGAGCCCATCATGCAGAGGAACTCGGGTTGTTATGCGGAAGGGTAGATGAACAAGGGGATTGTGTGGATTACCGATTTTTTGTGAAATATGAGAAAGGTGGTCTCACAGCTGATAACCCTTATCTAGAGGACGATTTATACAGGATCATGGAAGGACTTGATAAAATCGTCGGATCCGATACGAAATATTATGTCACACTGATTGATCACAGCCGCTCTAGAGAAGGATTCACAAGTGACCAGCTCAATAGTCGTGAGGATGTTCAACGCTACATCCAGGAGACGTTTGAATAACATTAGATGGGAAGGAACTTCATAATTGAAGTTCCTTTTTTCATACATTCATAAAAGCATCGGGATATTGGACGACACCCTCCACGCCGGATAGAGCACCTGGCTTCAGTTCGAGGGCCATAAAGACTTCTTTCGGAACGTCGAACGGAGGTTTGATGCTCTTTTCGCTCGCGGGTGTGAAACCGAATCTCGGATAATACTCTGGATGGCCGAGGACGATTACCGATTTAAAGCCCAATTTTCCGGCTTGCTTCAACCCCTCTTCAACGAGTGCAGATCCGACTCCTTGATTTTGCTTGGCAGGAGTGACCGACATAGGTGCAAGAGCGAGGCTCGGTACGTACCCCTGTTCCGTTTTGATGACGATTTTACTGAAAAGAATGTGTCCGATGATTGCTTCATCTTCCGTTTCTGCCACGAGTGAAAGCTCCTGTACGAAGGCATCGGACGAACGCAACGCTTCAATCAGCTTCCCTTCGTTTTCCTGATTGAAAGCAAGGTCATTCACTTGCTTGATTTTTGCATAATCCTGGGGTTTTTCTGCCCGAATCGAGTACAAACTCATCATCCTCCCTATAAAAAGAAGAGCAGGTTCTCCATTTTCACTGAAGATACCTGCTCTTGGCTGATTTTTGAAGCGATTTTCGAAATTATCTACAAAAATCAAAAATTATCTACAAAAATTCGAGATTATCTACAATTGTGCATCTCAACTCGATTTGCCGTATTCAGCTTAACTGGCCGCATCTCAGCGTAGCTCAACTAAAACGCCCTACTCCAATCGAGTAGCCGGTTCTCTCGCTGATAGCAGTCGGTTGACCTCTTCGTCGTCCTTCAGGCGTTCCTTGCGCACCCATTGGAAGAATACATAACCGAGTACGGCGCCGTAAATAATTTCCTGCATGACCTTCATGATGATTCCGCCAAGCTTCTGATCCTCAAGCGGCGCCATCGGAACGAACTGACTGTACAATTCTGGTGAAACCGGTCCACCGAGCTGCAAGCACAATCCGAGTGCATAGGACCATGTCGCAGGATTTGTGTATGTTTCATAAAGCATGGAATCAGCAAAAATGATCAACGCACAGGCTGGGGTCAGCAATACGCCATTCCCGAAAATGTACGCGACTTTCTTCAAACCGAACATCGTATCCCACTCTGGAATCGGGCAAACCATCGGCCACCACATGATGAGCGATGATACAAATAGAACCACCAGGAACAAGATGTGCTCCGTGTAATTGACCATCAGATAGTCAAATATGATAGGGAAATGGTAAAAAGAAAACAGCATGTTGAACAGGATTAATGCGACGAGCGGTTTCGTCAACACCGCGAGCGGACGAAGGAACCCGCCACGCTCCATTAGCGGCTTCAGCATCCAGCCTGGTGTCCCATACAAGAGTAACGGCGGGACAAGGAGGAAACAAACCGCCATCTGCACCATGTGGATACTGAACATCAAGTGCGAGATGAGATAAAGCGGACCGCCGAAACCGACATAGAAAAAGATCGCGCCTGCGATGAACGACACCTTCTTTTTCCAGATGACCGGCTCAGCATTCTTGACCTTCGAAAGCCACGGCCCTGTGTACATGATATATAGGAAGATAACAATCAGCGTTCCAGCTAGGAAAAACGGGCTCCATAGCTGACTGAAACTAAAATTAGTTGTGATTTGATCCCACATTCTAACACCTTCTTTTCAGCACGACAGCAGGTCAATCCTGCTGCAGTGCTTTGATATCCTGAATGACTTCTTCGTCGTCCTCGTTCGAGCGGTTTATCCCATCATAACGGGTCAGGACCGTTCCTGATTGATCAACTAAGTAAAAGGCCGTTCCATGTGTCACCTGGTCATTGTCCTTCGGCTTTTGAACAATCGTCTTGAAGCTTTCTTTTGCGAATGCTTCAATTTCTGACTGATCATAGCCCGTCAAGAAATGCCAATTCGAAAAATCAGCACCATGCTTTTCACCGAACGCCTTCAACGCTTCAGGTGAATCGACCTCAGGATCGACACTGAAAGAAACGATCTGGACATTCTCCAAACCTGCTTCTTCTATGTTTTTCTGTAAGCTCGCCATATGGTTCGTCATCGGCGGGCAGACCGTATTACAATTCGTGAAAATGAAGTTCGCAATCCAAACCTTGCCTTCAAGATCCTTCAGACTGACAGACTCCCCATTCTGGTTCGTATACTCAAACGATTGGACTTCAAAGTTATAATCATCCGGTTTTTCTAAGCCTTGTCCGCAAGCTGCCAGCAGCAAAAGGACAGACATGATACTGAGCATAGAAAGTATTTTTTTCAAAACGAAGTCTCCTCTCCAGCACCACTATTGTCATTGTATCCCTGTGCAGGCGCTCTATTCAAGGGAAGAATGGTACAAACCAATGACAATTTACTCGGATTTCGTGACCGTTACCTGTTTTTTCGGCATTGTGTGCATGCTGCGTGCTGTCACATGGGACTGAACGACGTATTTTCCTTCCGCATCAAATGACGTCTTAATGGAATACATCCCTTCCCCATCATGTTCGGCTTTCACCATTTGGCTGCCGTTCTTCGATCCTTCCTTCCAGATTTCGAACATCACTTCGTCCGCATCCTCAACCGTTTCGTCTCCTTGCGTCACTTTCGCGGTGAACGTGACCTTTTCACCCTGATTGACTTCTTGCGGACCTTCAACCTTCACTTCCAAAGCCTCCATGGACATGTCATCGCCGTTACTTTCATGTTCACCATGCTTTTCGTCTCCATTGCCGTCGTGATCCTCCCCTTGATTCCCACATGCGGCCATGATCAACATCAATGCCAACAATGGCAGATATACCTTCATTTTAGTCATATGTATACTCCTTTTCTTTTTCATGAAATTGTTACCATCTTAACCGTATAAAAAAATCTTTAAACGAACAAGGCTTCGCCTGTGAAGGTTTCATGACAAAAAAAGAGGACATCCCCTGTATTTTGGTGACCCCCTCTAACCGCTACGAATTAATACAATTTCTCGTTCTTTTCCCAGGACTCGACCATCTGATGCGCCATCCCAGGTGGATACCCTTTACCAAGCAGGTAGCTGATTGCCGCCACTTCAGTCATCGCATGATGATAGGACGTATGCTTCGCTTCCTTCATTCCATAATCGACCCACTTCTTCACTTGCATCAACGTTTCGTGCTTCAAGTGATGGCCAGGATGATGGTGATGTTGCATATAGTGCGGACTTCCGTGGTACATTTCATGATGATGGTGGTGGGACATCGGTCCTTCCATATGATACGGCATGGATTCTTCCATTTGATAGGACATCGATTCGTCCATCTCGTACATCCCAGGCCCCATTTGAAAAGGTCCTCCCCATGAATCCTTTTGCTTTTTCTTTTTGAACATGCTTGACACCCTTTCCTGTAATTCAAACCTCATCCTCATCATATGCCCCGTCTCCCCTTGTGCGAAATAAATCCACGAGCACCCATAACAGGCTGTTTAAGATGGAACTTGTCCCCATATACTAACAAGAGATTTCCACTAAGGGATGATTCTAGGTGAAACGGAAAATGCTGACCTTCCTGATTGTACTTTTACTTCTATTAATAGCTGTATATTGGTCCGGGTTCACAACCGACGCGAAGGAAATGAACGACCGTCCTTCCCAAAAGACGACTGCCAAGCCTGTCGTCGTATTGGTCGTGGATTCGTTAATGGATAAGCCGTTGAAACAAGCGATCCAGAGCGGAAGAGCTCCTGCACTTCAATTTTTCATGGAAAAAGGAACGTATTATCCGGAGATGATCAGCTCGTATCCAACCATGTCCGTTACAATCGACAGTACGATTCTGACTGGCACGTATGCTGACGAGCATAAACTTCCCGGACTGGTTTGGTATGATCAAGCAGATAATCGAATTATCAATTACGGCAGCGCGAGAGGGGAACTCGTACGACTCGGGCTTAAAAACGCTATAAAAGACGGTGTATATCGTATGAACCATCACCATTTGAGCCGGAATGTCCAAACGGTCCATGAAGAACTGCATAGAGCCGGACGACAATCGGCCTCCATCAACGGGATGATCTACCGTGGAGATATCAAGCATCCACTAGCTGTCCCCCGCGCTCTTTCGAGGTTCAACTTTTTGCCGGAGGAGCTGGTCGTTGAAGCGCCGGATCTCTTTGTCCTCGGCAGTCTTTCACACTACGATCCAATAAATAAAAAGAATGCTCAAGCATGGCAAAGCTTTGGTATGAATGATGCTTTCACCGTCCAAGAACTGAAAAACCTCGTTCACAAAGGAAAATTGCCTTCATTTACGTTAGCCTATCTTCCCGATCTGGATAAACCGGTACATCAAAAGGGAGCAAACGACTTGAAAGGAATTGAAAAGGTCGACAAGGAATTACAAAAGCTTTTAGACAGCTTCGACTCGTGGGAGGAAGCGAAGGAGAAGGTGGTGTGGGTCATTATGGGAGATAGCGGGCAAACCCCTGTGAAGGAAAAGCACGACAACGCGCTGATCAAGTTACCTTCGTTAAGTGAACATTTCACTGTCGAGGTCGGTACAGGTCAAATCAGCAAAGAAGATCAGCTTGTCCTCGCTTTAAATGAACGGATGGCATACATCTATCTGTTGGATGACGATCTCGCTTATGAGGATGTGCTTTCAAGATTAGAGTCTGATGAGCGAATCGGATGGATCGCTTGGAAGGATGACGAAGTGAACCATGTGCAATCGGGTCAAACAAGACTCCGCTACAGTAAAGGTGGAGACCTTGAAGATGAATACGGTGTATCGTGGAAAATGGAAGGAGACCCGACAGTCCTTGACCTTTTTATCAACGGAGACCAAAAGATAAAAAGCGGCGATTACCCGGATGCGCTTTCCCGATTGTACGGCGCTCTCCACTCCCAGGAAGGACGATTTCTCATCGTGGATGCAAAGCCAGGCTATGAATTCGCGACGAAGCATTCACCGACACATGCCGGTGGAGCAAGTCACGGCTCCCTGTATTGGGAGGATTCCCTCGCCCCGATGATCGTCGTAGGGACAGATGAACGTCCTGCTACAAACCGTCACGTTGATCTGAAAGACTGGTTTCTACAACTGACAAAATAAGAGGCTGATTCAGGTCAGCCTCTTTTTCCTTGTACTTATGTTGTAAAATGCTTACCTTCAAGAGCATCGATGTAACGTCTGGCAGAGCGTTGGACTGCTTCGTTCGCGTTTTCACGTACAATTTTATGAAAGGCATTATAAATTCGATTGAATGCTAAAGGCTCTACACGGCTTGCGATGTCTGCAACTTTATCCGCCGGCAGCGGAATGAGGTTCGGGTAGCTGTACATGAAGCTTACCCAATTTTGATCGGCAACAACCTGGATGATGTCTCCCGTCAGTAAGAGACCTTTTCCATCATTCCCGTTCGGCCAGTGCAAAACGGCCCCACCTGAAAAATGGCCGCCAAGTCGGTTCAGGGTAACGCCCTTATCAAGCTCAAGCTTTTCTCCGGACCAGAATTGAATCCTCTCTGTCGGCTCCATCACCCATTGCTCGTCATCCCCATGGATATAGATCGGGGCATCGAACGCCTCGGCCCAATCGGCAATCGCGGAATAATAATGTGGATGGGAAAGTGCAATGACATCGATTCCTCCGAGCTCATTGATTTGATCGATCGTCTTCTGATCCAAGTATGTAATACAATCCCATAGGACGTTATAGCCGTCCTCTTGTATAAGATACGCCGTCTGTCCGATCCCGAATTGCGGCGTCGTTTTGATGCTATATAAGTTGTTTTCCTCATTTACAATTTCGTTCGAATACGTTCCACTCTCACGCATGGCGTTCAATGTCGTCCATTCCTGCCCATTCGGATTCACGTACTGTCGTTCTTCCTCACAAATCGGACAGCTTTCCGGCTCCATCTCCCTTTCCGGATACTGAACACCACAAGTCGTACATACGAATTTCGTCATAGCCGCTTCTCTCCCCTGTCTCTTTTCTGTAACTGCTTCTCTATGATATCGCATTATTCTGAAAAGAGAAAACCGCCAGCTGGATGAACCTTACTACGACTTTGGGAGTAGATGGAAATGGAAAAGGTTGACCAGATTTTTTATCCAGTCAACCATTTAAGCGTTTTTCCTTATGAATTAACGAGCGTTCGGGAATATGCGTCTTGCCATTTCGTTGAATTCTTCGAACATGCCTTCAATCGGTTCACCTTGCTCGACGCGGTCGGCATAATCCCCTGTGCGATTGAAGAAATCAGGGTTTGTCGAGACGTATACGTTATCGATGTCAGGGTCAGTCGCCTTCACTTGTTGCGAAATTTTGCGCTCAAGGTCACGCGTGATTTCACCCTTCGTGTTCATCTTAAGCTCAGCTGCGACATACGCGTTTTCATCTGTAACAAATACGTTTGCATCTTCAACTTCTGGTAAATTCGCGATTTTTTCTGCAGCTTTATCAGCGATTTCGAAACGGTTATTTCCATTTACACCGTTGTTATCCTCATCATTGATAAGACCGCCGTTTTCATTGATATTCTGTGTTTCAGCACCGTCACCATTACCATTGTCCATGTCATCGTTATTGTTACATGCAACGAGTGACGTACAAAGTACACCTGATAGTAACAAGAATTTTGCTTTGTGACTCCATTTGACTCCCATGAGAAATCCTCCTTAGATTTAGTCGGATTTAGGATTAGATTTTGTTGGGTATTTTATACATTGTTAATGGAAATTCATTCATCGTATGGAGTTGCTTACAGTAACGGACAATATAAATGCTCTTCCAATAGAGCATTTTAGGCTGGAGGTGTCTTCCATGCGTCAAAGACAAAGTATGTGGCTTCCTCTGATCACAGGTATCGGAATCGGTGCAGCCGCTTCCAATATGATGAGAGGGAAAAACATGAACCTGCAAAACTTGGCTATGATGGTCCCAGGACTGAGCCAGTTACTTGGCAATACTGGTTCTGCAGGAACTGCTGGAACTACTCATGCTACGGGTACTACTGGAGCTATGGGCGGTACAGGGACAAGCACGTCTGGAATGACCGGAACGAATAACGCTTCCGGTATTGCTAATACTGCAATGAGTGCAATGTCCAATACGCAAAAGCAATAGCTTTTCGGAGCCTGCCTTTTTAGGTGGGCTCTTTTTTTATTTGAAAGGGTTTCAAGCTGCTTATCCCGTATACTAAAGAGAGAGAACGTTACATACACCGGAGGGCATTATGCTGAAGCAAAAAAGAATCAGGGATTATCATGTACAAGTTGGAGAAATGGGAACAGGACCACGAAATATGATCACGGATGTGGAAGGAGTTACTGTCGGACATGTCACGTTGAGTGATGGTGATGTCCAGACCGGGGTGACAGCCGTCCTCCCTCATCAGGGAAATCTTTTTCAGGAAAAAGTCATCGCCTCCTCCCACGTCATTAACGGATTCGGAAAAACGATGGGCACTATTCAGTTAAATGAACTTGGCACGATTGAAACTCCAATCGTTTTGACCAACACGTTAAGTGTAGGGACAGCAGCAGAAGCATTAATAGAAGAAATGCTGGATCAAAACCCGGAAATCGGAAGGACGACAGGGACCGTGAATCCGATTGTCGGTGAATGCAATGACATGTTTTTAAATGATATACGCAAGCGTGCGGTTCAGAAAGAGCATGTCATAGAGGCGCTTCGGAACACTACTGTGGACGTTAAAGAAGGATCGGTCGGTAGTGGTCGGGGGATGCTTTGTTATGGATTGAAGGGCGGGTTTGGCACTGCATCAAGGGTGATGGAGCTTGAGCATGGGACATATACGATCGGCGTCCTTGTCGTAGCGAACTTCGGTAACCTTGCGGATCTGACCATTAACAGTAAAAAAGTTGGCCGAACGCTCGTTGAACGGTTAAGCAATCATGAAGATGAAAAAGATAAAGGATCAATCATGATCGTTGTCGCGACGGATCTTCCTGTTTCTGAACGACAATTGAACCGCATTCTCAAAAGGACGGTGACAGGACTTGCAAGAACAGGATCGATTGTCTCGAATGGAAGCGGTGATGTGGTGATTGGTTTTTCCACTGCCACGCGAATTCCACATGAAAAGCCTGCATCTCCCCTAACCGTCCAGACGATTCACGAGGAAGATATGGATTCTGCGTTTCGAGCAGTAGGTGAAGCGACCGAGGAAGCTGTCTTGAACGTCCTTGCAACCGCTGAACATGTTACAGGACGCGACGGAAATGAACGACCCGCTTTTAAGGACTTGATTGAGGAATTTGATATTGAGCTGGTTTGAAATTGAAAAAAGAGCCTGAATTTCAGGCTCTTCCACTACCACATCCAGAAAAAACCGACTGTAAACATGAATAACAGTGCGAGTACTTGCAAGATCACGCTAATGATGCTCAGTACGAATCCAGCTTTCGCGATCCCTCTACCACCTTGACCGGTTTCCTCTATTTGATTCATGCCTCTTTTTGATACGATGATACCGATAATGCCAAGTATGATGCCGAACATCGGAACCGTAAACGAAAGAATACTTAAAACCAAACCAATAATCGCATTGCTGTTCGTATCCATCTTCTTCCCCCTTTATCCCCATATTTAGAGGTATATAAGTTGTTTGCGTTTATTATGAAGATTAAAAATCCCTTTATATTCACCCCAAAAGTCTTTCATCACCCTGATGAAAAACGCCTCCATATAAAAAGCAAGTAATCACTGATGAATTACTTGCTGTCTTTTAACCTTTTTATCCCATGATGTTGTATCCGGAATCGACGTAGACGATTTCGCCAGTCACTCCTCTTGAAAGGTTACTCAAAATCGCGAGCGTCATGTCTCCCACTTCTTCCTGAGTGACATTTCTGCGGAGAGGAGCGGTTTCTTCAATTTTATGAAGAATTTCATTGAAGGACGGAACCCCTTTAGCTGCTAACGTACGGACTGCCCCAGCTGAGATCGCATTAACGCGGATGTTCTGCTTCCCTAGATCAGAAGCGAGATAGCGGACTGTCGCTTCAAGAGATGCTTTCGCGACGCCCATCACGTTATAACCGTCGACAACTCGCTCTGCACCGAGATAACTCATTGCAACAATCGAGCCGCCTTCAGTCATATAAGGGCTCGCTGCTCTTGCGACGGCAACTAACGAATAAGCACTCGTATCCTGCGCAAACGCATAACCGCTTCGACTTGTTTCAATGAACTTTCCTTTCAGGTCATCAGAATGCGCAAATGCGATAGAATGGCAGACCCCGTGGATGGTTCCCACTGTTTCACCGATTTTTGAAAATGCTGCTTGAATGCTTTCGTCTTCATTCACGTCACATTGGATCGACAGCTTCGCTTCAAAGTCATGCTCTGTTAAAAGCTCTTCCAGCTTTTTAAGTGAACGTTCCTTCCGATATGTAAAGATCAAGTTCGCTCCTGCCTGGTAGAGGGACTTCGCTACTCCCCACGCAAGGCTACGCTTATTTGCTACACCCATGATGACAATATTCTTACCTTTCAGCTTCAACAAATCTTCCATGATGACCTCCAATTTATTACCTGCTTATAGCACCTGTTGTCAACGCCTATTATAGCACAAACCGCTCAACAGCAATATGTAAAAAAGTGTATAATAATTGAAAGGAGTGATCTGAAATGAAAACTGTTCATGAAAAAGCCAAACATGTTCTACTAGAATTGAAAGAGCCATATAAAATTGGTACGGCTGTGAAAGAATTTGAGCGCGATCGGGAAAAATGGCTCCATAACGAACAGTCTTATCTTCGGATCATTAAAAAATTAATCCAGGATTGTCGTTAAGACGACAAAGTTAACGATGGAAACGATGACGAGACCAACAATCAAGCTGAGCAGGAACGTCCTCAATGTATAGCCTTTCTTGATTTTATTTCGGTCAACTTTTCGGTTGTGGACAAACGTTGTCACATTGATGAGCACCATCAACCCCAGCAAGAAATAGAACATATACGGGAACAGATTCGCGACATCCGCATACATTTCATCATCATAGAGGAAGATGGAATTGGATAGGAATACAGCCCCAAGAAACAACTGCATGATGGCATTTGTCCTTCTCTGCTTCCTCCATTCAGCACCCATTCGTTCCTTTTCATACGTCATCAACTCGTTCATTTTTTTCGAAAAAACCTCGCTGAACGATTTACCTTTAACAAAATAAAGAGCACTCTGTATCAATGTAAGGATGGCGACAACAAAAGTGAATTCGGCCAACGTAACGTCTAAAGCGATCGCAACGATCACCGCTGAAAACACAACAATCACAGATGCATTCAAAATGAGAAACTGCGTCCTCCGCAAGTCAATCAAACGTTCATTTTCCATTTCCATTCCTCGTTTCTTTCTATTACGTTTTAAGATTAAAAAGGTACACCTTCATATCTCGCCTCAGCTTCCCAATCGCGTGTAATGATGAATTCTCCACCTTTTCGAGCGATGGTCAGTTGACCTTTTCTCTTAACATAATCGGTGTTCTTTTCATCGTAAAACTTTATCTCTAACGTATACGCATACTTTTCTGCTCCATCTTCATCCTCACCTGTTTTTTCAAGATAGACCGTTTCCAAGCCTACGTTTTTTCCTGTCTTCTCAACAACCGGAAGAATCCTTCCATAGAACCTGTTCGCCCTGAGTTTTTTATAAACATCTTCCGAAAGATACCCTTTGAATCGTTCCGCTAGCTCAGAATCGTCAGGGATCTCTTTAGCATCAATGGTATATTGTACTCCTTTATATTCCTTTATGAATGCTTTTACATCGTCTTTATCAATTGCTTCGTCCTTTTGATTCTCATTCGTGCATGCGATCAGTCCTACAATCATAACAGAAAATAAAACGAAAAAACGTTTCATGCTCTTCACTCCCTAATTTACTTACGGGTTAACCGAAAAGAAAGTTTCATCATTAAACACAAAAAAGCTTGAGGATCCATTACCTCAAGCTTTACGTCACTCTTTTTTATACAATTGTAAGGACTTGTTTAACGGTTTCCGCTGAGCGGTCGAGTGCTTCTTTTTCTTCTTCCGTCAATGGTAGCTCAATGACGCTTTCGATGCCGTTCCCACCAAGCACAGTCGGTACGCCAAGGTAGATATCTTCATAGCCGTATTCACCTTCAAGGTACGCGATAGATGGCAGGATTCGCTTCTTATCCTTCACGATCGCTTCGACCATCTGAACGATGGATGCTGCTGGTGCATAATACGCACTTCCTTGACCGAGCAGGTTGACGATCTCACCGCCGCCTTTACGGGTACGTTCAACGATCGCATCGATTTTGTCTTGTGGTAACAGCTTTTCAAGTGGTATGCCACCCGCATAGGAATAACGAACAAGCGGTACCATGCTGTCGCCGTGACCTCCAAGTACGAATCCGGAAACATCCTCGACTGATACGCCGAGCTCTTGGGCAACGAACGTATTGAATCGAGCTGTATCCAGGACACCTGACTGACCGATGACCCGGTTCTTCGGGAAGCCGGTCGTCTTATAGCAAACGTACGTCATCGCATCAACTGGATTACTTAGGACAAGGATGTAGCTGTCCGGTGCATAACGGACGATGTTCTTCGAAACGTCCTCCATGATCTTCCCGTTCGTGGCAACGAGATCATCACGGCTCATACCTGGTTTACGTGGAATACCTGCTGTGATGACGACAAGGTCGGCACCCTCGATATCCCTGTAATCAGATGTCCCTGTAATGTTGGAATCGAATCCTTGTACCGGGCTCGCTTCCAACATGTCCAACGCTTTCCCCTTCGTCGGGTTCTCCATGGAAGGAATGTCCACTAAGACGACATCGCCGAGTTCTTTTTGCGCAATCATGAGGGCTGTAGTCGTGCCTGTGAATCCAGCACCGACAACTGCGATTTTTCTTCGTTTGAATGCCATGATGTAACCTCCATTCCCAAGTGTTTAGTCAGTATGAAAGCTTTATGTCGTCTTGCTTGTTTCTTTTTCCTCTTGCTTTGTCTCTTCCTTCGCCTTCGGTTCTTCAGTAGTCTTTTTCGCTCCCGCTGATTTACCTCGGCCGGATGACTTCGCTTTCGGTTTCTCCGGTTCCGTTTTAGCGGACTTCGGCTCCTCTATCTTTTCTTCCTTCTTCGTCAATACTTCACGCGTCGCTTCATCCGGATGAGGGATGACATAGTGGGCGACAAGCTCTCCAACACGGTCCGCTGCTTCCTTGCCGGCTTCGACCGCTGCCTGGACAGCACTGACGTCACCTTCTACGAATACGGTAACCAATGCAGCATCGACCTTTTCCTGGTTGACGAGTCTGACGTTGGCGACCTTCACCATAACGTCTGCTGCTTCAATCGATCCAATAAGGCCTCTCGTTTCAATCATGCCTAATGCTTTAGCCATTTCCTTCACCTCTTTCTACCTCTACGGCGTCTACGATCCCGATAATGATCGCATCAATCGGTAATGGATGGTGGTCCTCCACATTTGAAGATGAGCTTCCTCTCGTCACCATCACTTTGTCGCCTACACCTGCTCCGATCCGGTCGACAGCGACAAGCTTGGCTTGATCAGAAGCGTCTGGTTGAACAACGAGGAATTTCAAGCCTGTAAGACCGTCTTCCTTTCTCGTCGCCCAAACATTGCCGACTACTTCACCTAATATCATGGACCGCCCTCCTCATGACTCTATTGTTATGATTTCTATATTTCGTTCTCTTGCCGTATCTCTCGCTAAAGGAGTAACGATTGTCTGATCGGATATATGGATTTCATGTTCATTCCATTTCTCAAGCATGGTCTGTGTTAGTAATTTTTCATCAAAATAGGGACCGTGCTTTCCGCCATTCGTTTGTGTTGAATGGACCTCAGGCTTAATCGTACTTGTTTCATTTGTAAAAGATACGCCAAAGGATTGGAGCTTTTCATAATGCTCATAAAGCATCCTTGCATATGGACTCACGTGCTCTTTCGAACCTGTCAGCATCCATTCGAGCTCCTGTGACAGTACAAAACGGACATCGACTTCAGCGAGCATCAATTTTGAAAAAAGTGCACTCTCCTCTGTATCCGTGAGGCCGATCGCTCCCTTTACGAGTAGGTCTTGTCCAACCTCGACAAAAACGGCATCCTTCACACCGGCAGGAATCTCTTCCGTTGGCTGGAAACAAATGGTATGCCAATGCTCGTTCAACATTTCATGCACGTCATCCTCTGAGTCAGTCGCCGAAACGACGAGCAAGGATGGTTTCCCATCCCCACTTCGAAATCCGTTCCGGTCAAGCACCTCCAGGACAATTTGTTCAATAAGCTGTTTATCAAGCATCGGCTTGTCCTGCCTTCAGTAATTTGCCTTTCGCTCCAGATCTCACCGCGCAGGCATTTGCTTCATCCGTATCGATGTGCATTTCAAGCTTGTACCGTGATGAAACCCGGATCAGTACCTTCTCAAACTGAATTGGACGTGCTTCGTGTTCAATGCGAACCTTCACGAACTCTCCGTCTTGGACGTTATACGCTTCAGCATCTTCTTCTGCCATATGGATGTGTGCCTGAGCGATGATCAATCCTTCTTTCAAATAGATGCTGCCCTTAGGCCCGACCAATGTGACAGGAGAAGAACCGTAGATATTCCCGGACTCCCGGATCGGCGGCTTCAGACCGAGCTTGAACCCATCTGTCTGGCTCACTTCGACCTGGGACGCCTTCCGTAATGGACCGAGGATCCGGACCTTCTCAATGCTCCCTTTCGGACCGACGATTGTTATCGTTTCATTGGCAGCGAACTGCCCGGGTTGGGACAAGTCCGCTTTTTTCGTCAGTTCATAGCCTGGTCCGAATAACGTTTCCAATGCCTCTTGATCCAAATGGCAATGACGTGCGGAAACACCAATCGGAATTCCTTCTGTCACGTCATTTTTATTCAGTTGTGCAATGACTTCATTTACGATCTGATCTAAACTCTGTCGATCCATCTCTGTGACCTCACTTTCCGTTTATCAAAACTGCTGATAACGTTCGGCAAGTGGGCTTACGATTGGAGCGCTTCGACTTTTGGAAGGATGCTGTCCAATTCGTTGTGTGGACGTGGGATAACGTGTACAGAAAGAAGCTCGCCGACACGTTGTGCTGCTGCACTTCCAGATTCAGTCGCTGCCTTAACTGCACCTACATCACCGCTTACAAGAATCGTAACGATACCGCCACCAACATGTACTTTTCCAACAAGATTGACGTTCGCTGCCTTCACCATTGCGTCTGCTGCCTCTACTGATGCTACCAAACCTTTTGTCTCGATCATTCCTAATGCTCCGTTAAGTGCCATTTAAAATTCCTCCTCAGATTTTTTGTTATTGGTATTGTTTTACTACTTTATCTACAATGGAAGATACCGCTTTCGCATCGACCTTCCTCGTATCCACGTTTTTCAAAACTTGCTCGACGATTTTTTCCAAGTCATTCGATTGTTTTGTTGATGACTCAGATCGTTCTGGTAAAACCCGTTTGGACGGTTTCGGGATGCTCACTTCTTTAATCCCGTATGCCAACCGCTTGATGTTCAACAGATGGCGGGCCGTAATGTTGTCCGATGTAATGTTGCCACCGAACGAACCACACCCAAGCGTGAGTGATGGCTTCAATCCAGTCGTTCCGCCGACTGCTCCGATACTGGAAAGTGTGTTCACGACGAGACGAGAAACCGGCATTTCCTTACCGAACATGTCTGCGATGCGTTGGTCGGAAGTGTGTAACGATAACGTATGACCTCTCCCGCCTAGATTCAATAGCGCTAGACACGTCTGCTTCGCTTCCTCTTCCCCTTTGACGGTGTAAAGGGGGAAGAGCGGGGAAAGCTTTTCAATCGAGAACGGGATCTCTTTTCCGATCTGATCTTCTTCAGCAATCAATACCCTCGTGTCACCAGGGACATCAATTCCAGCCATCTCAGCGATTTTCACAGCCGGTCTTCCAACGATCTTCGGATTCAACTTCCCTTTTGTCGGAGAGATGACCTTTTCCATCTTCCTCTTCTCTTCTTCATTAAGGAAGTACGCACCATTATTCTTCAATTCCCGAATCGTCATCTCTTTAATATTCTGATCAACGACGATTGCCTGCTCGGTCGCACAAATCGTTCCGTTATCGAACGTCTTGCTGTCGATGAGCATTTGGCATGCTTTCTTGACGTTACATGATTTCTCGAGATAGACCGGCACGTTCCCAGGTCCGACGCCATAGGCTGGCTTCCCTGAGCTGTAGGCAGCTTTTACAAGTCCGCCTCCACCCGTCGCCAGGATCAAGTTGACGTCTCGGTGCTTCATCAGTTCGGTTGTTGCCGGCATCGATGGCTTTGAGATCCAGCCGATGATGCCATCCGGTGCGCCCGCCTCCTTCGCGGCTTCGTTACACACCTTCAATGCTTCAACGGTACACTCGACCGCTGAAGGATGCGGGCTGACAACGATCCCGTTACGGGACTTCAATGCGATCAACGTTTTAAAGAATGCCGTCGATGTCGGGTTTGTCGTCGGGATGATCGCAGCGACAACACCGAATGGAGAGGCGTATTCGGTCACCTTCAACTGTTTGTCTTCACCAATCGCTCCGACAGTCTTTTCATCCTTGATCGATTCGTAAACATCTCTCGAACCGACCTGGTTTTTGATCACTTTATGCTCGACCACACCCATGCCGGTTTCAGCAACCGCCATTTCAGCGAGTCGTTCTGACGCTTTATAAGCTGCATCAGCGACTTTTTCAACGATATGGTCGACCTGCTCTTGTGTGAACGATTCGAATTTCTGTTGTGCTTCTTTTGCTCGTTGGACTGCATCTCGCATCTCTTGGATCGATTGCAGGTCACGATCGTATTCCATCTGTACACTCTCCTTTCATATGGACTCAGTATCGTGTTGGCGCTTTTGCCACTTCCAGTACAGCTTCACGGAAAGCGTCTGCAGCAGCCTGACAAGATGACTGTGAGCCTGTCAACAATCCTCCGCCGAAGTTTGTTTCGGTCGGTGGGCCATAAAAGGCGGCTAGTTCCACATCCGAGGCTTTAATCGCTGCATCAAGCGCGTAAGCCGCTTCCAACGGTGGTGCGATGAGATAGGCGAGTGCTTCGCCAGGCTCAATCCCTGCTTCCTTTGATAAAAACGTTCCTGTCCGCGAAACGACATGCGCATATAAGCTGTGTGTCTTTTCAGGGTTGATCGCTTCAAAGTAGGCTTCACTTTCGACGACCTGTTCGACAGCCCGTAAACCACTTATCACCTCATCAGGACTCGGTCCCGATAAGATTCCGATGAACTCCCCTGACAAAGGACCGGATGCATGGTTCGCACCAGCGTAAAAGCTTTGCGCATAAGCGACCTCAACATCAGCACGCTTCGTTGCTTCGTCAAGCGCTGTCGTTCCAACATCGTCCATATCGATCGTGAACATCG
This sequence comes from Pseudalkalibacillus sp. SCS-8, assembly GCF_040126055.1. NCBI lineage: Bacteria > Bacillati > Bacillota > Bacilli > Caryophanales > Fictibacillaceae > Pseudalkalibacillus > Pseudalkalibacillus nanhaiensis. The sequence goes on along the minus strand of NZ_CP143541.1, from coordinate 1,094,914 downwards.
CAAGGCTCCGGTGGCTTTCTTTGATGTTTAGCTGTTTGGCAAGCATCGGATCAACATTCGGTATGATACGACTGGCGAGTATTTCAGCATAAATCGGCTCTAACCTCATCTGTTTCCCTCCTAAGCTTCCTTATTCACAAGTGCAACGCCGCTCGCTTCATATTTCAGGATTTTTTCAATAACAGTTCCGAGATACGCTCCTGCCTCGATCGGTGGAATTCCGCCAGAGTGGATATTGGAGATTACCATTCGCTCCGACTCGATCGTCTCGAGGTTCGGTTTGTAGCAAAGGTACGCACTGAGCGATTCAGCACTTACAAGACCTGGTCTTTCCCCGACGAGGAGGACCGCCACTTCCGGCTGCAGCTGTTCACCGACATCATCCATGACAGCGACCCTACCTTTTTCAATGAAAAACGGTGTTCCGACTTCAAGCCCCAAGCTTTTCAACGATTGCATCAACGAGAGATAGACATCCTCGAGGTTTTCATCGATCGCTTTCGAGCTGAGCCCGTCTGAGACGATGACCTGAACCTGCGGGGCATGCTGGCATTTTTCCTTGATCTCTTTCTTCGCTTCATCCGACAGCCTTCTACCGTAATCCGGACGGCGGATATAGGTTTCTTTGTCGGTCACTTTCGTGTTCACCTTAAAAAGATCAAGTGCCTTTAGCAAGCTGTTGTCGACTTCGCCATATACCGCATCGACTGCAGCTGCGTGATCATATCGGAAATTCAACCATGTATTCGTTTTCGGTCTGACGCCGGCACGTCCGACACCGATCCGGGCTGGTGTCTTGCTTTGCAGCTCCTTTAAGTCCCTTGAGACTTCTTCTGTGTCAGGCTTTTTTTCCTTCACCTGTTTCGTCTGAATGTGTGACGTTACCGGCTTCTTTTTAGCGGGTTTTCTTTGATCAGTCGGAAAGGAGGAGAACTTCGCCTTCCCTTCCACTTCCTTATGTGAGGAGACCGTTTCGATCTGGCGGATATCCGGTTTGGACGTCGTATGGTTCCAGATCTTCACTTCTTCGGTTTCCGTTGTCGCTGCAGTTTGTTGCTCCTGCATTTTCGAAAGGACGAGCTTCGTCACTTTTTCAATCATTTGTGAATCCATATCGGCACCTCCTATCGGGTAAAGATTGTCGGGTCACCTGCTAACCGCGTCAGTTTCCCGTTTTCTAAAATGCCCATGTTTTCAAGCCATGCCTCGAATGGCGGGGATGGACGTTTATTGAATGTTTCTCGGAGTGTCGCGACGTCATGGTAGCTCATCGACTGATAGTTCAACATACAGTCATCCCCCATCGGTGTCGCGATGATGAAGTTCACCCCAGCTGTCGTCAAGAGGACACCAAGGTCTTCTATATCATTCTGGTCCGCTTTCGTATGGTTCGTGTAACAGATGTCCACGCCCATCGGGATGAGGTGCATCTTGCCCATGAAATGATCCTCGAGTCCTGCACGGATGACCTGCTTGTTGTTGTACAAGTATTCAGGTCCGATGAACCCGACGACCGTGTTGACGATGAACGGATCATAGTACCGGGCAAAACCGTAGTTTCTCGCTTCAAGTGTCATCTGATCGATATCATGATGCGCTTCAGCCGAAAGCTCTGACCCTTGGCCTGTCTCGAAGTACAGCCTCTGAGGTCCAGTTCCGGTACCCTGGACCTTCGCAAGTTCATTTGCCTCCTCCAGGAGCTTCGCATCGATGCCGAAGGAACGGTTCGCCGTTTCTGTACCTGCGATACTTTGGAAAATCATATCCGCAGGTGCCCCTTGCTTGATCGCTTTCATTTGAGCGGTCACGTGAGCGAGCACGCAATTTTGAGTCGGGATCTTCCATTCCTTGATGAAATCATGAGTCGCATGAAGAAGTCTCTTCACACTTTCAACCGACTCCTCGACTGGATTGATTCCGATGACCGCATCCCCGATTCCGTAGGATAAACCTTCCTTCAAGGAAGCGATCATCCCATCGACATTATCTGTCGGGTGGTTCGGTTGCAGCCGCGAGGAAAGCACACCCTTTTGCCCAATTGGGATGTTGCATTTCGTCAGCACTTCCAGCTTGTTCGCCGCGTGGACAAGGTCGAGATTGGACATGAGCTTCGCAACGGCGGCTATCATTTCACTCGTCAACCCGCGACTGATCCGCTTCAGGTCCTCCCCCGTCGTTTCACTGGCAAGGATGTATTCTCTCAGCTCCGCAACCGACCAATTTTTGATGGAAGTATAAATTCTTTCATTGATTTGCGATTCAATGATTCGTGATACTTCATCTTCCTCTGGTGAAAGCAGTGGATTGTTGCGGATCTCTCCCAGTGTCAGTTCACTGAGGATTTCCTTTGCGGCGATTCGTTCCTGGACACTTTCCGCTGCAATCCCAGCAAGTCTGTCTCCTGATTTTTCTTCATTCGCTTTCGCAAAAAGACTTTTCAACGAGGAGAACTGATATGTATTTCCTAAATGCGTTGTAGATAGTTTCATCTGTCTGCCTCCTTTCCGTTAGTGGAACGTCAGGGTCTTGATGACGACCGGTACGACTCCTGACTGAAGAATGTTGCCGATATCGAGGTAATCCCCATGTTCGATATTGATCTGATCGATGCATACCGCCTGTTGATCCGGATTAATCGTCCTCAGCGTCTGTCCGAGTGACTTTGCCAGATCCCGCTCCAGCACGACGAAGAGCGGCTGCTGTTTCGGTTTCTGTTGAACCGCTTCCAAAAGGGCTTGCGCCAACTTTTGCATATCTTTGAATCCTAAAAGCGGCAGCTCCGTCAAGTAAAGTGCGAAATTCTGCCCCTCATGCTTCGGGTCGTAAATGTCGATTCCATCCGCTACCTGCTGTGAGAGCGTTTCCAAAATGGCGTGAAGATCACCCTCAAAGGAAACACGATAGACGGGCAGGTTCTTGATCGGAAGCGTTTGATCATCGACCTGGATGGTCGCACCGCTGATTTCTGTCGATTGAGTCCCTGCACCGAGTACCGTCGCACGGACGGTTTCATCGGGCTCTGCCCATTCCCAGGACGCAAGGTCCTTTGATTCTTTTAAGGACTCGGCAAGAAGAACGCCGATGTCATCGTACATATCGGTTTTGTCACAGTTCTCCGGGTGATAGATGCATTCAGATACGCCTCCCGAGAACATGATGATGTCGATGTCCTCCTCCCAGCCCGGTTGATGACCGAGAAGCAGGGGCTCGTATGGTGCGATGTCGCGCTTCAGCATGTTCGCGATCGTTTTTGCCATATAATCGGTGATTACCTTTAGCGCTGCTTCATTCATTGGTGCTTCCAATTCAAGGTCGACACCTTGGCGATCGGCTATCTTTTTCACCGCTGGCGCCATATATGAGATCTTTCCATCCTTGAATTCAATCAGTTTTCCACCGATATGGAGAGTACACGTTCCGAGCAATTTGCCATATTTATGGACCGCGACGTTCGCTGTTCCACCACCGATATCGATGTTTGCAATCACCTTATTCGTCCTTTTCGAACGCGCATGTGCGCCTGAACCTCTTGAGGCAATGATGCTTTCAAGGTCCGGGCCTGCCGTCGCGACGAGGAACTCTCCAGCATGGTCAGACAGGTGATTGATCATTTCTTCAGCGTTCGTCTTCGTCGCTGTTTCGCCCGTAATGATGACCGCTCCTGTCTGGATGTCATCGACCTGAACATTCGCTTCCCTGTATTGGTCGAGAACGAGCCGTTCAACTGCATCCATGTCGATTTCGTTTCCCGATTTCAGTGGCGTACGGAATATCGGACTTTGATGAATAACTTCTGTATCTGTTATTTCAATACGAGGCATATGGGTGCTCCCAGCGGTATTACGGAGCGTGAATCTGCTGATGACGAGCTTCGTCGTACTCGTACCGATATCAATGCCCGCACTCATGATCTCCTCCGTCTTCCCATGGCTCATCCCAATCGCCTCCTTTTCCGTTTCAAATGTTTGTTTTCGTACTCTCAATAACGAAAAAAGGCACCTCATACGATCTATCCGCTTAGGATAGATGTACAAGGCGCCTTTGCCTGACTATTCTTTTTATTACGTCTACTCAAATCGTAACGGAAAATCCCCTATTTGTAAAGGGTTTCATTGAAGAGGAGCTCATCTGACGCTTGGTCTTTGGCGTATGCTTCCATTTCCTCCAGCTTGTTGAAGCCGACAAGGTCACGGATGTACGCAAGCCCTTCTCCATTTTGAGCCGACGTGATGACGATCGGTCCTTTCGGAATCACCTTCCGAAGCTGCTTGACGGCTCGTTCTACGTCAGCTTTTTCAGAGTCCGCCTTCGTTACGACGCCGATCGGCAGCTTGTTCAGTCCCGTGCTGAACCCTGGTGGAAAGATCGTCTTTTTCTTCGTTGCATCCTGAATGAACAACACATGCGTCACTTCAAGTGATGTGGCCATGATGTTCTTGTAATACATCGGGTTTTCCGTGTATTCACCTGGTGTATCCACGATCCAGTCATTATAGACGAGCGCCTGGGTTTTCACCGCCTGTTTTTCTTCGCCAAGCAGCGCTTTCGTCAACGTCGACTTCCCAGCTCCAATCGACCCAAGGAGCATTCCGCGGTTTTTCTTTTTCTTCATACCAATGACACTCCTTCCATCAAGTGGTCAACTAGGATTTCGTAATTTGACTAGGGGTGTAGCCGAGCGTTTCAGATAGGAAACGGTTGACCTCTTGCATGGCCATGTCGACCTCTGAAACACTCCCCAATAACACAAGACTTCCGGTAAAACGGTCCAAAAATCCGATGCTTACATGAGCTGCCTTCGTTGCATAATCCCCTGCGATGATTGCTGTTTCACTCGGTGTCAATGTGAGGATACCGAGCGCACCCGACTCTTCGATCCCAAGCTTTTCAAACATATCCGCATCCGGGTTGGCAATCAGGTGGCTCAATGTAATCTGTTTTCCCGGGACAAACTCCTGGATGAACCGCTTCTTTTCTTCATTCATGTTATTTCGCCTCCGATGCTGCTGCGACTTCCTTTTCTCCTAATCCTTCTTTCTCCAAATATTCGTCTTCACCAATGATACCTTGTTGACGATCGATTCGCTCAAGCTCACGCGCTTTCGGTACGGAAATCCAGTACGCGACACCGATTGCAATGATACCTGCAGAGAGTTTACCGATGATGATCGGCAGGATCAGCGTCGGCTGGAAGTTCGCTGTAAAGGACAAGTGGTCTCCTAGCAAGAACGCCGCACATACACCGAATGAAATGTTGATGACCTTATCCTTCGGTGGCATGGAACGGATCAATTTGAACATTGCAAGGATATTTGCGATCGTTGCGACAAGTCCAGCACTACCAACTGCACTCAAGCCTAGCTTCTTACCCATTTTCTCTAGTGGCTTAGCTGCAAATTTACGTAACAGGTACACCATCGGGAACGCACCGGCAAGCATGATTCCGATATACCCGGCTGTCTCCAACGCCCGGAACTGATCGTCCGCATCGGCCATGATTGGATCGAAGCCCCAACCACCAAATACAGTCGAGAACACTCCTGTGAAAATTTCAACGATCGAGAACACAAGCACGAGCTTGATCCCCGCATCCAAAATCCTTCCGAACCACATGAATCCTTTGATCATCAGATCCGGCAGGAAATAAAGACCGACCGCGATCGCGACGACGAAAATTAAGAGTGGAGTCAGATTCGCAAAGATTTTCAAATAACTGATTGCAAATTCATACGTTGATTCTGTGTTTGTAGAGATGACGTCTCTTACCTTGGCATTCGACACAGTGATGATGATACTGGAGATGAATACCCCGATCGGAATCGTCAATACACCAGACATGATCCCAAGTGCCATGTATTTATGGTCACGCTGATCAAGCATTGCTAGACCCATCGGAATTGAGAAGACGATGGTCGCCCCTGCCATGAACCCGACGATGAGCGCCATGATCCAGCCTTCATACGATTGCTGAAGTGCTTCTGCGAGCTGATAGCCACCCATGTCCGATGCCAGGATTGCTGTTGCTGCGATAGCTGGGTCCGCTCCGATTTTTTCGAAAAATGGACCGACGAACTTGTCGATCATCCAGGATAGATATGGGATCGAAGCCATGATACCAGCGGCTGGTACGAAAATATGGCCGATCGCATGAACCCCTTCCATGAACTGTCCGCCGATTCCATCCTCACTGTTCTTGATGGAGGCGATTGCACCGGCGACGGCACAAATCATGATGATATAAATGACGATATTTCCTATTAGAACCATTCCATTTCCCCGCTTCCCTTTTCATTTTTTTACACCTAAAAAAGACAAAAAGGTGCCATAGAAGCGTGTTTCCACCTTCTGCTAGCACCTTTGCTAAACGTTATTCACTTGATGGTCTGCACTTCTTTCGATGAATATTTCTTGATGACGTGCTTTGCTACCCGATTCATGGTCACCTGCTTGTTCATGCTCGTGTTGCGCATCTTCTTGAACGCGACTTCCTCACTGTAGCCAAAGCGTTCCATGAGAATGCCTTTCGCTTTTTCCACGAGCTTCCTTTCCTCAAGCTTGTCGTTCGCTTCCTTCACCTTTTCGCGGTACTGTTCGGATACTTCCGCCTGGTGCAATGCGATTTCGACAGATGGAATCAATCGATCCTTCGATACGGGCTTTACGATATACCCGACGATATTCGCTTCCTTCGCCTTATCGATAAAATCCTTTTGACTGTAGGCCGTCAGTAAGAGTATCGGAATATTGAATTTTTGTGAGATGATCTTACTCGCCTTCAGTCCATTCATTTTCGGCATCTTGATGTCCATGATGATCAGATCCGGCTTGTGCTTGTCCACCATTTCGATGGCCTTTTCACCATCACCCGCTTCTCCGACGACTTCATACCCTTCATCCTGAAGAATCATTTTCACGTCCATCCGTACGATGGATTCGTCCTCCACCAGCACTATTCGTTTACTCATTCATATCCTTCCTTCTAATGGAAATGTGATGTCTGCTTCCGTCCCCTGCTCCACTTTTCTCAAATCGAATTCACCATCCAGGTCATGCTCGACCATCATGTTGACGATTTCAAGCCCTAGCGATGGCTTCGTACTTGCGACATACCCGATCCCGTCGTCCTTCACCTTGATTTTGATCCAATCACCATCCTGCCGGAATGTAACCCGAATGTTCCCAGATGATTTTCCTTTGAATGCGTGATTCATACAATTCTGAATCAGCTCGTTGATGATCAAAGCGACAGAGACGGCGCGCTTCGATTCGATGGTCAGCTTGTCTCCCTCGAAGGCGATGTTCACCCTCGCCTCCGCCTGGGGTTCGACATACACAAGCATGTTCCCGATTTTTACGGTCAACTCGTATATGTCAACCTCATCGATGCTGCTGTTGGAGAGAATCACTTCATAGACCGAAGCGATGCTGAGAATCCGGTTCAAGCTTTCAAGGAAATAGACCTTGCTTTCTTCTGGAATCCCCCTCCGCATCTGCAGTCTCAACAAGCTTGCTACCGTCTGAAGGTTGTTTTTCACCCGATGATGGATTTCTTGAATGGCAACGGATTTCATGATCAACTCTTTTTCCTTGTCCCGTAGATCCGTAAGATCGCGAAGGACAATGAACATGCCGTTGTATTTTTCGTTTTGAGGTAAAAGTATTTTCTTCACCTTGAAATTCTTATTGAATATCTCCTTCTCCGTGACGAACAAATCGTCAGGATGCTGGATGATCTCTTCTAAGAATGGAAGTAATTCTACGAGATTTTCACCGGATCGGCACCCCTTCCCCGTCAATCCGTGAACGAGATTGATGGCAGAAGAATTTGAGTATAGAAGATTGCCAGTTTCCTCAACAAAAAAGAATGCTTCCTCGATGAGGTCCGGAATGACGGGATGCGTATCAGACACATCCATCAGAAGGTCACTGAGTGATTCAGCCGTCCTTGACAACGCTTTCAATTCAGCACGTTCTTTAAGCTTATCACTTATGTCCTTCTCCATTACGAGTGCACCAATCACATGTCCTTCGTCGGCACGGATCGGGACGACACTCTGTTCCACCTGCTTCCGTTCTTGCGTGATGGCACGGTTCGACGTCATCGCCTTACCGGATTTGAGGCAATAAAGAACGGCTGGTTCAAAAGATTCATAGGCTTTCATCCCTATGACAGGGTTTTCATAAATCGGTTTTGCTGTCGTCGGCGAAGCCTCGGCCACGACGACCGCTTGTTTTCCATCCTTCATCAAACAATCGATGAAGATGTTCGCCTTGGACAAATCAGCGGTCATCTGGATCGTCTGGCTGACTTCGATAATCTTGTTGATTTCTTCTTCTGATAGATTCGTATGATCATGACAAATCGACTCAATTGACATTGTTGCACTCATCAGGTGTCCTCCACCTACTTTCCATTCGTTAAATGGTTCGTTCAGCCTAGAAACTACCTGACATTATAAGCATGGTTCGAATATATGTCAATTTTCCATCAATTCTGTCGAATCACTTCAACTGAGAGAATTTTACACCACTGACGCGATGTTCCAGCATTTCCTCTATCACGTCTGCGAGATACGCACCTGCTTCAACGGGTGGAACCCCGCCATCATGGATGTTCGAGAACACGGTACGATCCGCCTCGACACTCGACTCATCCGGTCGGTAAATCAAGTAAGCACTGATGCTTCGTGATGTGGCAAGTCCTGGTCGCTCCCCGATCAGGGATATGACAAGATCGCAATCGACGATTGATGCCACTTCATCCTGAATCCACACTCGGCTCTTACGGATGAAAACAGGTTTCCCCATTGAGATACCTTTTCCTTCAAGACCTTGCCTAAGGGCTGGCAGAAGATCGGGAATCGTGTGCTCCACTCCAGTAGAACTGAGACCGTCCGAAACGATGATCTGCACTTGTTTTCCTTTCGTACCGTTTTCCTTCAACCATTTCGCTGACGCCTCATCCAGCTTTCGCCCAGAATCGAGGTTCATCAAGTACTCTTCCATATTCGCTGCACGTGATTTCAAGATCGGTAAGTCCATTTCTTCCAGGACCGAATCATCGACGTCCTTGAAGACGGCATCCTGAGCGGCAGCATGATCGACACGGAAATCGAGGTAGTTCTTCGTCTTCATCCTCGTCCCTGTGCGGCCGATCCCAATTCGTGCAGGTGTAATCTCCTGGGCCGATTCAATCGTTTCCTTGTTTTTCGGAGCGTCGACCGTCACTTTTTTCTCAGATGTATAGTCGAACGTTTTATCAGCATTCGTACTTGTCTTCGGCCGTTGTGTTGTTGAGGTGTTGTTCTGTTCCAGCTCCTTCATCACTTCTTTGACAATTTGTTCAATGTCCATTTGTTCACTCCCTTTCTCTTTTAACGTTAAGATTATGGAATCAATCAAAAATGGAGAGGTCGCCAGCCGCATCGGTCAATCGGCCATCTTCCATAAGCCCCATCTTTTCCATCCATTTTTCAAATTCAGCCAGCGGCCTGAGTCCGAGCATCTCTCGTAAACTCGCATCGTCATGGTAGCTCGTATCCTGGTAGCTGAGCATCACATCATCCCCACCAGGTACACCCATGTAAAAGTTCGCCCCGGCAACCGTCGTCAGCATGCCGGCAATCTCTTGATCATTCTGATCCGCATTCATATGGTTCGTATACGTCGGAGCAATGCCCATCGGTAAATTATGTAGTTTCCCCATGAACAAATCCTCAAGATCACAACGGATCATCTGCTTCCCATCATATAAGGTTTCCGGTCCAATGAATCCAGACACGTTGTTGACCATGAACGGATGCCAATGTCTCGCGTATCCGTATGTGCGGGATTCAAGTGTCTGCATGTCCACACCTAAGTGTGCATCGAGTGAAACCTCTGACCCTTGACCTGTTTCGAAGTAAAAGAAGTTCGGTCCAGCTGAGGTTCCTTTCACACGCATGAGCTCATACGCTTCATCGAGGATTTCCTTCGAAACGCCAAAATCATCGTTTGCAGCCTTCGTACCAGCAAGACTCTGGAACATAAGCGCGACAGGTGCACCTTGTTGAAGCGCTTTCATTTGCGTCGTAATATGAGCAAGCACACAGTTCTGCGTCGGGATTTCCCACTTTTCTATGAATTCATGACTCATTGAAAGCAGCTTATGCACGGACTCAACCGCTTCATTGTTCGGATTGATACCGATGACCGCATCCCCAGATCCGTAAGAGAGACCTTCCTTCATCGAGGCTAAAATGCCATCAGGATTGTCGATCGGATGATTCGGCTGACAACGGAATGCGAGCCTTCCCGGTTCACCGATCGTCGTATTACAGTGCGCCTGATGCTTCATTTTCTGGGAAGCAAGCACAAGGTCGATACTCGACATGAGCTTCGCCACACCGGAAATCATCTCACTCGTGAGACCGCGGCTCAGACGTTTAAGATGGGTTCCGTTCGTTTTGTGGGATAAGATGTATTCCCGCAATTCCCCGACCGTCCAGTTGCTGATTTCGTTATAGATTGGCTCACTGAGTCCATCATAGATCAGCTTCGTCACCTCATCCGTCTCATACGGAATGATCGGGTTTTCATAGATGTCTCTCAACTGGAGTTCACTTAAGACGTATTTGGCTGCCATCCGTTCGAGTGAGGATTTGGCTCCGATTCCACTCATCTTATCCCCGGATTTTTCTTCACTCGCCTTCGCCAATACTTCTTTCACCGAATCGAACTGGTAGACTTCACCTCGTAAGCGGCAGGATAACTTCATTCAACTCACCTTCTTTGCTTTATTATTCATAGAAAACAAAAAGGTGCCCAACCATCAGAGACTTCCTCCAATGAATTAGGCACCTTTACCTACGTAAATATTCACTTATGTAGAGCATAACAGACATTGTTCTGAAAATAAAGATTTTTCATAGATGGGAAGTTAAAAGTTTTCGGTGTGAGTGTTATGTATGCCATTAAATAGAAAGGCAGTTTTCAGCTTTTCAAAAAACAAGAGAGAAGTAAATAGGTGATCCCTTCACACAAGGTTGCAGTTGCGCATATCCTAAATAATCGAGATTTGGACAACCCTTGTGGAGGTATACAGAATGACAATGCATAATTCCCATAAACGCAGGCTTGCAAATCAAATGATGACCCGACCGCTCCCCCTATATGATGATAATTTCCCTATCATTTTTTTCTGGAATCCTAAATGTGGATGTACATCTCTTATCAAATGGTTTTTCTACCAAAACGGTTTGTTGCAAACAGCAAAAGATTACGATGAAATCATTCATACTTACAGAATAAAAGTATTTGAACAACAAAAGAATCACACGAATAAAATCCGGAAGCACTTGCTGAATGGGACAAAAGATGTTTACAAGCTCGTACGCAATCCTTATACGAGAGCGGTGAGTTCGTACTTTCATACCCTCAGGACGCCAAGGATTTTAAACAGGTTGGCACCCGGAATGGATCAGGGATTGTCGTTCAAACAGTTTTTGTATCGGGTAAGAAATAAAGGTGTTGAGCGTGGAAATATCGATGGACACATGATACAACAGTATCTTGACGGAGAAGAGATGTTCATCAAGAACGTTATTCAACTAGAAGAATTCACGCCCTCCATCAAAAAGATCGAGAAAACGTATCAGCTTAACCCATCGCCATTAGATGAAATTATCAGATCTCCACATCATGTCACCGAAAAAATGAATTCACGCGACAATCGTAATTTTGCAAATATGAGATTAACGAGCATGTCTTTTTATCAATCTTTGCCCCCATATGAAAATTTCTACGATCAAGACACAATGAACTTAGTAAGGACCATTTATCAAAAGGATTTTATTCAGTATGGTTATGACCAAAGAAAAATCTAAAAAAGAGCTGACAGGGTATTGTCAGCTCTTTTGTCATTATTCATCGTCTGGTCTGATTACAACTTACGAATATTTACAAGGTTCCAATGTAGGTGAGTTGGTCGACTGGACGGTCATCTGTTGTGCCATCCATGATTTTCTGTACATCTGAGACAGTATCTTTCAGGCTTACACTTACGCCTTTTACTCCGGTATATTGTTCGGCCACATAGAACGGTTGGGTCAAGTACGCTTCCAGTCGTTCTCCGCGGTTATAGGTTGTGCGCTCCGTATCTGGTAAGCTGTCCATCCCACGAGCATTGACGAGAGCTCGGAGTTCCCGGTATCGCCGTAAAAGCTTCTGCGCACGCTGCTGAATCGTCAGGTGATGCTGGTCCAGATGGGCACCCTCCAACACAGATGAGGTCGAATACATCGGATTGACCGCTGGGAATTTCTTGCGCGATGCGAGGTCCATATCGAAATGCCACAACGTCTCGAGCGGACCGTATGGTAAATCCTCATCCATCGCTTCTCCTTTTAAATCAACGAGAAATGTGGTGATGTTTTTAATCCCATCCTCTTGAAGTCGATCCTGAAGGTCGTGAAGCTCACCTGTTAACACGTGGGAGCGATCTGTCGCAAAAGCGATTTCCTTTTTCCCCAGTTTACGCATTTTCTCCAACGTTTCCTCGATCGAGTACGTTACATGCTCATAGAAATCTTCCTTTTCATCAAGGTCAGGATGATCCCCTTCCGGCTTCAGTAGTACCGTCGTATACCCCCCCTCTTTTAACCGGTAAAAGATCTCAGCAAGAACAACAAGCTGCCCCATCCCTGGCCTTGCCACCAGACCAATCGTCCCTTCTTTTGCAAGGGGTGCAAACAGATCGAGTGTCTTAATTCCTGTCTCGATCATGTCGATCTTCTCGCCTCTTATGATGAGGTCATCGAGCGAACAATCCGCTAGGTTCGCTAACGCAACGAGGGTTTTCACCTCAGCCCGTCCAACTGGAATCTTTCCGGTACAAAGATTCGAAACCGTCGCTGGACGCAAGCCGACTGACCGGGCTGCACTCGTCAGATTCGGCACTTTTTTCCGTAAAAAGGGGACATTCAATCGAATGTCTTCGAGCGTTTCCATGTACGCACACCTCCTATTACGTTAAATCGTATTCTATTTTACGTTAAAAAGCAACATACAAAAAAGGGCGTAACTGCATCTGCCGTTACGCCCTTTCTCTATTTGTCACATCCCGCCCATTAACGCTTCCATTATCGCCTTTTGCGCATGGAGACGGTTTTCTGCTTCATCAAATACGACCGAGTGTGGACCATCAATGATTTCTGAGGTCACTTCTTTTCCACGGTACGCCGGTAGACAATGGAGGAAAATATAGTCGTCCTTCGCCTTTGCGCAAAGATCCGCGTTCACCTGATAAGGTTTGAAGATCTCATTTCGCTCATCTGCTTCAGCTTCCATTCCCATACTGGACCACGTGTCGGTCACCACGACGTCCGCATCCGTAATCGCTTCTTCTGGTGAGTTCGATATGACAACTGAACTTCCATTCTGTTTCGCAACGAGCTTCGCATGATCGCGTATCATCTGATCGGGCTCATAGCCGAATGGACTCGCAACGGTGATGTCCATCCCGACTTTTGCAGCACCCTCTAACAACGAATGTGTCATGTTGTTGTAACCATCACCGACATAGCCCAGTTTTAATCCAGCTAGCTTCCCTTTGTGCTCGAGTATGGTAAGCAGATCCGCCATCACCTGGGTTGGATGGTGTAAATCTGTCAGGCCGTTGATCACAGGGACATCCGCATGTGCAGCGAACTGTTCAATCGTTCGATGTGCAAACGTACGAATGAGGATCCCATCCACATAGCCCGATAAAACCTTCGCCGTATCCTCAATGCTCTCCCCACGACCAAGCTGGATATCTTTCGTACTGAGAAAAATCGGATCCCCACCGAGCTGAACGACTCCAACTTCAAACGAAACACGTGTACGGGTTGAGGCCTTATCGAAAATCATCGCAAGCACTTTCCCCTCAAGCGGCTTCCGGCGAATTCCCTCCTTCAGCTCTGCTTTGATTTGAACGGCTTTCTCCAATAAATACATGATTTCCGATGAGTGGAAATCAGATAAGGCCAGAAAATCCTGACCTGTAAAATTGGATGATGTTACCCCATATGTTTGTTTCGCCTCCATTGTAAATACCACTGAACACCTCTCCTATCTTCTTATGGTTACGAATAATCATACATACTTTATTATATTTATTCAATGATATTTTTGAATTCTTTGCTACTAAAGCGTTTTCATTTCATAAAAATGTATGGAGACGAATAAAAACCCGTACCAGGTGGGGGAGCCTGATACGGGTCAGCATTGCTATTATGTCTATTTTATTGGAAATAGGAAGCGTAGTAACGGGATACTGCTACAGCATAGTCTCCGCGAGTAACGGTTTGGTCCGGATTGAAGGAAGCAACGATTGTCGGCTCCTTATCGTATGGACCTTGTGTCACGTCGAAGTATGCATTCAAGATGTTCATATCAAGTGCAAGCTGTACATACCCTCTCCATTCAGCTGGTACCGCATCTGCATCCTGAATCGCAATACGCTCATCCTTATATTGGACAGTTAGTGGATCATCGTTCAAATCCTTCGCCTGACTTTCAAGACCTAAAGCTTGAACGAGTGAGTAAGCCAACTCTGCACGGTTCACCGCTTGATTTGGAGCAAACGTTCCTTCAGCTGTCGGAAGCATGACTCCAGCATCGCTCAAATCGGTATCCTTCAGTGCTGCTCCACCAGCCGTAACGGCTTGAACGTAAGCTGCATCAGCTGCCTTCACGTCTGTAAATGAAGCTCCAGTAAGGTTTTGACGGACAGCCGCGCCCATCGTCAAGTACTTCGCTAGGTCTGCACGAGTCAATGCGCTGTCTGGCTTGTAGTTTCCATCTGCCTTCGCATCAACCAAGCGCTCGCTGACACCCGTCTTGATTGCTGCCGCAGCTGGGTGACCTTCAATGTCGTTCAACCCAGTAAATCCTGCAGCTTTTTTAAATGCCAATTCACCTTTTACAGTTTCAGGTGCAGCCGGGCCACCAGATAGACCTTTCAATTCAAGCGTCCATTTCCCAGCCATCGGGCTCGTCACTTGAACGGTACGATCCGTGTACAACGTGAACACAAGATAGATCCCTGAAGAATACTGTGTTCCATCTGGAGCTGTCAAAATCAAGTTCAATGGGTTCCCTGTTTCACCGAGAACGCCCTTCGCGTTCACTTTAGCTGTCAGTTCAGTCAAACCTTCTTCCACATTGAACTCCATCTTATTAGAAGATGCCGTTGCTGGATTGTAGTTCACTTCGACAGGCTCACGTTCAACGTTCATGTCGACGTTCGCATTGTATTCATTCGTGTAGTTTAAAGTTTCACCGTATTCTTTGCCATTCAAAATCATATCGACAGCAGCGTATGCGTTCGCATAACCTGCTCCAACTTCCCACGCCTCATATCCTGGCATGTTCGTTGCAGTCTTTTGGATGATTTCCTTCACTTGCATCGGCGTCAACGTCGGATCAGCATCAAGCATTAACGCGACGATACCAGCTGCGTGTGGTGCTGCCATTGACGTACCACTCATGTGCGTGTAGTACGGTAAGTGTGCCGGCTCAAGATATTCTGCATCCTGATCTGCACCAAGCGCTGTCAGTGGAGATACCGTTTTAGTCGAAATGATGTCTTTACCAGGCGTTGTGATCGTCGGACGGTCTTCCCATACGAACTCTTCACCGTCAATTTTCACTGTTCCGCCTTTCCCTTTCACACCGCGTGAAGAGAAGTCTGCAAGTCCACCTTGCTTATCACCAGCTGCAACTGTTATTACCCAAGGGGCTTTTTTATAGTTACCTGAAATCGTTGATTCACCAGGTCCAGAGTTACCTGCTGAGAATACGACGACAATGTTGCGGTCATACAATTTTTTCGTTGCAATGTTGATCGGATCTTCCGGATCGAAGTCCGTACCTGCATCACTTGTAGATCCCCAAGAGTTCGTCACAACACGGATGTTGTATTGAGCTTGGTTTGTTAATGCGTAATCGAATGCACCGATCGTATCAAGGATCGCGATTCCAGCCCCAGAACCGTAACCGACAAGGTCAGCACCAGGTGCGACACCTTCATATTTCCCTTTGGACATTGCACCGTTACCACCAACGATTCCTGCAACGTGTGTCCCGTGTCCAGAATCTGTATCAGTATTGGCTACATCCTCAACGTATGTAACCGGAAGAACATCAACCAATGCGTTCAAGTTCGTCGCACCTTGTACGTTTTGCACGAGGTGGTTACCGAATTTGATGTCATTATGTGTTCCATCTACTCCACTGTCATTGACAAGGACGCCGATGCCTTTACCGGAAACCGGCATGCCACCGTTTTTCTTCGTCAAGTCAGCATCGTTACGTAGCTCATCGACACCCGTCATTGCAGTACCTGTATTGTTCTCATACTCTAATTTTTCGTTGTAATAGATCGAGCGGACTTCAGATTTTCCAGCAAGAGCGTTGATTTGATCTGGTGTAGCAAGAGCCCCAGCCATCGGAAGCTCATTGAATACAAGCCCCTTCGTAATTCCTACTTCTTTTAAAAGATCGACGTGTTCAGCCTGCGGAGCGTCGTTCGTATTGAACGTAATGATGACCTCAAGCGGTCCTGTTGCCCCCTTCATCTTTTCAACCAACGTGGCATTGACAGTCGTCGTGTTTGTCTGTGCACTTACCGACGATGCCGGTGATAATGCCATCATCCACGTCGAAAGTACGAGCATAAAGCTCATCAAAATGGTTATCCGTTTCATCTTTCCGCCTCCCATAGCGTAATCGTTTGAATACTTTTATTATTTCAATAAATCCAAAACGACGCTATTCTGCAAAAGGTATAAAGTACGAACAACAAAAGATATAGGAGGACTAGAAAGAAAGTTGTATAGGCGGGAGATGGGTAGTAGGATTGGACTAATTAACAGTGAAGACGCGCCGGCTATCCTCCCCCATAAATGGTTGGTAGCCATAATTGGGGCAAGATAGAGGCGTTATCCTCCCCATAAACGGGGAAAAGCTGATGTTGAGGGCAGGATAATAGCTCTATCCTCCCTCAAAACCGAGAACAGACAGTAATGAAGGTAAGATAAAGATCTTATCCCCCCTGAAAAGTGAAAAATAGCTGATTTGAGGGTAAGGTAAAGCACTTATCCCCACTTAAACTAGGAATACAAAAGATACAGGGAACGATCGATGTGGTATTCAAGAAATAGTTGTGTCCAAATCTCGAAAAGTATTTGACAAAATTGTGACAAAGAATCAATAATAGAAGAAAGGGGATGAGGAACATGAATTCGAAAACAAAAATAATTAACGCTACAAAATTTGTTGGGGGATCCGTCCTTTCATTAGGCATCATGATGTTTTTAATCGGCTTGATTGTAAGCGATTTCAGCTTTCTGATGTCGATTGGAATTGGGACCGTGACTGGTGCAGTGTTCATCTTCCTTATTGGAATGTTTTTTGTAGCAACGGAAGAAATGCTTGAAAAGAGCCACAAAGGAATGAGAGAAACTTCGCCGTCTGACAGGCTTTAATCCGCATTACATATATAATGATAAAGGTGCAGCCACTAGCTGCACCTTTTTTGTATCAATCCATATGTTTGTTCAAGAATTCCTCTAGCTCTACTTCATAATCCTCACGATGACTCACGAACGCTTCGCTATGGTTCGCCCCATCAAACGTTACGAACTCTGCTTCACTTTTCGTATTTTCATATAGCTCCTTCGACATCGCTGTCGGTACAAAGACATCATCATTTCCGTGAATGTAGAGGATCGGAGCCTCTGCTTTTTTCACTTGGTCCAAAGCGGATGCTTCTGTGAATGAATAACCTGCTTTCATTTTTGTTACGAGGCTAGTCGTCGGTAGTAGTGGAAAGTCAGGCAAGTTATACATACGATTCATTTGGTACTCAAATAAATCATAAACACTTGTAAAAGGGCTGTCAGCAATGATCGCTTTTACATTGTCAGGAAGCTTTTCTCCGCTCGCCATCAATACAGTTGCAGCGCCCATGGAAACACCGTGTAAGACGATTTCCGTTTCCTGACCTCGCTGTTCAACCAACGTATCAATCCATTGTGTGATATCCAATCGATCATGCCATCCGAAGCCGATATAATCGCCTTCACTCTTTTCATGACCACGTAAATCGACAGTCAACACATTGTATCCAAGTTCTTCATAATAGTGTTCAGCATAGATTCCCATATCCTGACCATCTCCAAGATAGCCATGGGCGAATAAGACGGTCTTCTCAGTTGGTTTTTTGGCTTCTAGAAAGTATCCTTGAAGCTTCAGTCCATCAGCGGATTGAATCTCCCATCTTTCAAAGTCCTGAGCACGATACCAGGACCGCCAGTCACCGTTAAGAAAAGTATCCATCGCCTCTGCAGATACTTCCAAGTCCTTATTCCCTGCTAAAAATTCCTTCACATCCCGCTTGATGGCTAAATCATAAAAGTAAAAACTAGCAGCGATATTAATGATTAATAGAATGCTAAGTAATCCTATTCCAAATTTGACCCCTTTTTTCTTTAACACTCTTTGTCTCCTTCCCCAAAACTCTCTCTAATTCCATTATACTAGTATAATAAGAGGAAGTAAGCCGAAACAGCATGGTAGTTCTTTACAATACCTTTACAAACAACAAGCGTATCCTAAATTCTTTTAGGGATACGCCAGTATATTGGGTTCTACGCTAAATCTATTTCGGAGTTTTCTCTTACCTTAATATTCTCCTTTGATTACAAAAAAGGAGCCCCGAATCGTTCCAGCTAGTTTAGACTTTTGCCTGGCAAACTTAAACTTCCCTTCTAGCTCCTTAGGTACTTCCATCCCCTCCGAAAGCTTGAAACCTACGGCTCGCTTCTTTGGATTATCAACTGTATACATAACATTAACCCCTAGACCGTCCTCAAAGAAGACGTAGGCAAACTTGATATTTTCCACTTGAAAACATGACGTTTCTAATGGTTTGGCAGAAAACTCAATATCCCGTTCTTCCTTTAAAATTCGGTTCACAAAATCAAGGGTTTCTTGGCTTTCACTAGCCGGTACAACCGAGAATTTATGTTTATATTTTTTCATAAAGTACCGCGCTTCGTTAGCACGCAAACCAGCGAGCGCTCCTACTACAGGTGAGGACTCTAAACCTACCGGAGACACATTTTTAAAATCAACGGTATAGGACATGGGCATCTCTCCTTTTTGTTTTTACTTCCTCACAACAGGAATCCACATTTCACCATATACGAAGCCGTTTCGATGCCCCATCTCTACCGTTGCATTCGGCCCACCTACATAGGCAACATCCTTCACTTCTGGCAACACTTGACCAAAGGCAATACCAGTAAGGTTGATACTCAGTTCATCAGCTGTCTTCCCTTCCCCTTTAACTACCACGTATTCACCCTTAGGAAATTGGATCACTCTGGCTTCTTCAGGTGCGGGCGACTCTGTCATGACTCCTGCATAATGCATCATCTTGTTATTTACTGCTTCGTTCACCGCAAAAATGTAGTCATTTTTGGCCATGGATTTCAAAGTGTCAAGCCTTCCATCTTGACTGACAGCTTGCCAAAAGTCTGACTTTTCCTTGTTTACACCAGCAAAGTCTGTGTAATCGCTTTTTAGCTCCGTTCCTAAACCTATGACCGTAAAGCTGTCTTTTTCTTCAAGGATATAATTCCCCATCTCAAAACCCTCCAATTTTTAATTTTTTAAAATACATTGTCTTCTTCGCTTGATAGGTTTATCATAATCCTAAATCATGTCAAAAAATGATACTGTTTAGGAGCAAAGATGAAAAAAGTTGAACGGATCAATATCATTATGCGCTATATCAACAACCGCGCCCACTTTACGATTTCTGAAATCATGCGTGAATTTAACATCTCTCGTTCGACAGCTATTCGAGATATCAGAGAAATTGAATCCATCGGGATGCCACTCGTCGCTGATGTAGGTAGAGATGGTGGTTATTCTGTCATGCCAAACTCTGTGCTGCCTGATGTTCAATTTACTGATAATGAGGTGAAAGCTCTATTTATTGCTTTTATGGCCACAAGAAATCAACAACTCCCCTATTTAAAGAGTCGTCAGTCATTAGCTGAAAAGTTATTAGGGCTTATTTCAGAAAACCAGCAAGATGACCTTGTTCTCTTAAATCAAATCTTGCTTTTCGCGGGCACCAATCCGCATAATCCTGACCTCCTTGATCTTACAGATCTTCCCCATCCCATGTTAGAAAGACTCATCCAAATCCTTCTGGTAGATCGCCATTTAATGCTTACCATCAAAGAAGATAAGAAAATAAAGTCTTATCCGATTTACCTCTTGCATCTATATCATGAAAAAAGCTTTTGGTTGATTGAAGGTTATGACTTAAAAGAAGAAAGGAAGCAAATCTTCCCTGTCGACAATCTCATTAATATCGAGCCTTACCAGATGAAAAATAAGTTAAGTAGGAAACAGATAGGAGATAAACGAAGCAAGCAGGAAGAAGGAATCAACCTTGTCCTTGAATTGGGTCCAAAAGCAATTGCCCAGTTCAAGAAATACCATCCGATAAAAGTTTCAATCTCTTATACGGACCCATACCAATCCACAGCCCTTTTAAAGTCTTATATCAACGTTGAGCATCCTGATGAATTGACCGAAATGACAAATTGGCTCCTTTTTCTAGGTGAGGATATCAAGGTGAAGGAAGTGCCAGAAGAAGTGTTAAAAGGAGTAAAAAAGAGATTATCCTCATTCAGCTAATAACCAGTAGACAATTTTAAGAGATTAAAACACCCCTTTGGACGATCTTCCAAAGGGGTAATAATTATTTCTTACACTCAAATGAGTACCTACCTGTTATGTTGTTGTGAATTTCTAATATGGCTTCCCCGCCATTTTCGTAGCATTTTGAGGTTAATAGACTTATCTCTTTCATATTAAAGTATCCATAGGAAATAATAAGAAGAGAAACTACGATTAATGTAAACAAAGAAACGAATACAAATCCTACTAAATTCTTGTTTATCGGCAAAATGAACCACCCTTATCCTAGTCGTAAAAGACTTCACTTAGATTTTATAAAAGCCTCTAATAAATGAACTCATGAAAGCATTCATTATGTATGTTTTAATATATTGATTAGCTTTCCAAAGGGATCTCTTACATAAAAACGTCGGACACCCCATGGTTCATCCATTGGCCCATACTCAATGGGGATTTTCGCTTCTTTTATACGAGTGAGCGCAGCGTCTAGATCATCGACTTCAATTGAGAAATCAGGTACAGGTGTCCCAGAACCTCCCTCTGATAGGAAACTGATTTGAGTGGTCATTTTCTCATGTGAACCGTAAGTCGCAATAAATCCTAGATCCATAAATTGATCAAGCCCTAGTATATCCTCGTAGAAGTGTTTGGCTTTTGAAATGTCCTCCGTCTCAATATTGGCAACAATTCGCTTCACTTTCATTGTTATACCTCCAAGATAATTTTGAGTATAATATTTTCGTTACTCAGCAACACAGTCCATTACCTACCAAAATGCGTGCTTTAAAATAGCGTCGTCTAGTAGTCTAATCTATACGAACAGGATCATTATTCTTTAAAAAATCGATAACCTTATCGATATCTGTTGTTTGAAGCACAATTCCTGTTTTGTCAACAACGATAAATGATGGGGATTTTTCTATATTAAAAAGATTAAGGTCTTCATTTGATATAGAGACAACCGATAACGTCTCAACCTTTTCTAAAGGGATTCTTTCGTCCATCGAATAATAGATCTTAACTTGTTCCGTATCAGCTGGGTTAGGTGGAAGTTGTTTGTAATATGCATAAACTGCATATTTTCCTTTAACTGAAGGTTTCATCCCTTCAATTGTTTGCTCTTTCAACTTCTCCGGATTATCTCCAAAAGCACAACCCGTAAGTAAAGCAATACAAATAAAAATCATCGATAAATATCTCATCCACTACCACTCCTTAAATACTGGTGGTCAAGTAATGGTTTTGATTCAGGAAGATGTTACTTCGTTAGCTTGTAATAATCCATCGTAGTAGTCTCCTCGAATCCACAAGAGCGATATAGGTTTAGGGCATTACTGTTTTTCACGGCAACTTGAAGCATGATTTGTTGAACTTGTTTTTCTTTTAGCTTCTCTACTGCTTTCATCAATAGATCTCTTCCATACCCTTTTCCTCGAAATTCCGGAAGGACACCTAATCCGTAGATTCCACCCACATCATTCTGAACTTCCAAATGAACTTTTCCCACAATCGATTGATCAACCTCAGCCATATAAATCTCTGTTCCGTGCTTTTCTTCTTCCTCCGGGAGTATTAAATCCGAAGAATTCACTTGAAAGTATATCGCATTTTGTCTTGCAATCTCTTTTGCATCTTCATTAAGGGCTCTTCGAAGACTTAAAGGTTTTGGGGTGGTAACTTCTGTGGCTTCACCTGTCAAAAACATATCGTATTCTGAATTGTCATATTGGGCACCCGTGCTTTTAATAAAATGAATGCCAGATGAAGAGTTCCGGTCGCTTAACAGTAGCATCTGCTGGGATTTCCTTTTATCCCATTCATCTTTAACGAGTGAAAACAAACGAGTGAAGACGCCCTGTCTCCTATATTCAGGATGAACCATCCCATTTACTTCAAGTGTTTCTTTCCCGAATTGACAGATCCCCACATAGCCGATAAGTGTTTTCCCATTATAAAACATAAATTCATTGATCTTATTTATACCGATACTCTCATTAAGAGATCTACTTAATTTGTAATCAAGCTCCAGTTTCAGCGTTACATTTTCTTTTTCAAGGCAGCATTCTTTCAAAGCCAGTATATTTTTATAATCATCTTGGTCTAACGAATATTTTAGTTTTACAGAAGGGTTCAAGATTTTTTCCATTCTATTTAACCGACCTCAGTCCTATTTGTAATAAATAATTTAAGTTGATCTCTACCGATAGATATTAAACAAAAGAAGCATTAATCCTTCTCGGATCAATGCCCCTGTATGTGGAACAAACTACAAAAAGCGACTGTTTAGATACTAATATCCCGCTTCTGGAAAAAGACGAACGTCAGGCTCATGAATACGGCATAGTACATGGCTAGGACCAATAGTGAGATTGGTAGTGTAATGTCTCCCAAAATCTTATCCTGCAGCGCATAGATCGTTAAATCTAAATGCGGGAATATCAGATATTTTGCCCATTCGTATTTCTCTGCCAAAAAGACGATCAACCCGCCAAGTGTGGACGATACAAACAGGACAAAGATTCCAACCCCGACAGCCAAAGCCTGACTTTTAAATAAAGTGGACAGCATAAAGGCGATTGCCGTAATGATCAATAGACTTGGTAGGTAGTAGGCGATCTTCAGGAAAAACTGCGGCCCGACCTCTGCTACCTTCTGTCCCTCTATAGCCATCTCAAAGATTTTAGCTGAAAAGTCGCCATTTCCAAATATGATTAAACCGACAAGGTATCCTGAAACAATCATGGTTACAACAAGAATTAGTGAATAGATGATTAATGAGATATATTTTGAAAGTAAAATTGCCCATCTTGGATGAGGCCTGATCAACAGCTGCTTAATCGTTCCATCTGCAAATTCAGAAGAAACACTCGCACTGGAAATAATAACAGCAAGAAGGGTCACGAGAACAGTCGTGCCGAATACAACATTATTCATATAATGCCAGTTACTTACCGCATCCGGATTAACGTTTTCATCGAGATACTTCTGTTGTTGATTGATCCGTTGATTAATATATTGTTTTTCTTCTTCAGGTGCTTCTTCTGCATTCTTCTGTAAGTGCTCAATCTCGGCTTCAATAGTAGCCCGCCAATTCTCATTCGGTTCACCTGAAGTGATATTGTAAATGATTCCGCCTGCAATGACCGCAAGTACAATGATGATGAGATAAATCCAGCTCGATTTCTTTTGGAATATTTTCATAAGTTCATTTCGAATTAAAGAAATCATTGCATTTGCCCCTCCCTTGCACCTTTGTTCGTAATTTCGAAAAAGCGGTCTTCCAGTGTAGCGGTTACCGTATTTATGCCATAAACGTCAATATCATTTGAGATCAATAGTCGATTAATTGTACTGATCGACGCTCTGTTAACTGTGACAGAGAACTGGTTGTCTGAAAGCACTTTGAAGCTTGAAGCTTCCACTTTTTCTTTCACGATATCCACTGCTTCTTGAGAATTGTCCACTTCAAAAATGACCTCTTTCGCATCATCGATCTCCGTCGTTTCATGCATGGATGAAATATGGATCAGCTTACCTTTTTCGAGTATGGCAAAACGATCACACATCAGCTGCATTTCAGATAAAAGGTGAGAGGAAACCAGTACAGACATCCCTTCACTGGCAAGGGTATGTAGGTAATCCCTGAATTCTCTTATCCCTTGAGGATCCAATCCATTCGTAGGCTCATCTAAAATCAGCAATGACGGGTTATGTAATAATGCTTGAGCTACTCCTAGCCTTTGTCTCATGCCAAGGGAATACGTTTTCACCTTTTGATGCATCACGTCTTCCAATTTTACTAATCGAGCAACTTCCTTAATTCGTTCATCTGACACTTCTTTAAGTGCCATATTTGCATAATGCTTTAAGTTTTTGTATCCACTCATATACTTGTAAAATTCCGGGTTTTCAACAATGGCACCCATTTCACTCATCGTTTCTTTGAATTGTTCATCAAGGTTCTTTCCATCTATAATGACGGCTCCATCTGTACGATTGATTAAACTGACAATCATACGGATGATGGTCGTTTTCCCTGCCCCATTCGGACCCAAAAGACCAAAGATTTCCCCCTTATTCACACTGAAACTGACATCATCGACGATCTTCTTCTTTCCAATGACCTTCGTCAACGATCGTACCTCTAAAGCATGTGTTGTCATGCTTTCCCCCCTCTTTCTAACGGTTTTCAAATCTTTTTTTATGCTCACCTTATATACGATTAAGAAGCTGAAAAAGTTCCCAATCTTAACCAAATTGTATGAGTGCATCATTTTCTCGTTTCTGTGATTTCATGCACTCATAGCCCTTGTATGAGTGCATCATTTTCTCGTTTCTGGGATTTCATGCACTCATAGCCCTTGTATGAGTGCATCATTTTCACGTTTCTGTAATTTCATGCACTCATAGCTCTTGTATGAGTGCACCATTTTCTCTTTTCTGTGATTTCATGCACTCATAGCCCTTGTATGAGTGCACCATTTTCTCGTTTCTGTGATTTCATGCACTCATAGCCCTTGTATGAGTGCATCATTTTCTCGTTTCTGGGATTTCATGCACTCATAGCCCTTGTATGAGTGCATCATTTTCACGTTTCTGTAATTTCATGCACTCATAGCTCTTGTATGAGTGCACCATTTTCTCGTTTCTGTGATTTCATGCACTCATAGCCCTTGTATGAGTGCACCATTTTCTCGTTTCTGTGATTTCATGCACTCATAACCACTGCAAACACACAAAAAAACACCACATTAAGGAATGTGATGTTTGCCATAATTATTTTACTTCATCATTTCTTTCTGATTTTTCAATGAAAATCGGAGTACCACCGCTATTTAAAAGTGGTGCCAGATCAAGTGTATCATTCGTTCCGTCCTGCATCGCCTTGTTGATCTCTTCATTCGCATGCACCGCTTCTTCTTCACCTTTTTTTCTATCACTCATCGTTCGCAGAACCTCCTTTTTGTGTATTTTTGCCAAAGAATCCTGAAGTATGTCAAGATTTCGTTTTCGTGTTATGATTTGAAGATAATTTCAGCTCAACTATCACACGAACACACAAAAGAAAGAGATGATAGCTTTGGCAAAACCGATCATTTATCTGTTACTGCTGTTGCTTATGATTATCTGGGGTTTCAATGTCATTGCAATCAAAATATTAGTGGACTATTTTGCGCCGATTACGATTACAGCTTTCCGGATCCTAACGGCCGGCTTTGTCGTGATGCTTATATTAGGAATGAAAAAAGAATTTCGGAAGGTGAACCCGAAACAAATCTTCTATATCATCATCTGTGCGCTAACCGGTTATTTAGGACATCATTACTTTTTAGCAACCGGATTGACGATGACGAGTGCTTCAAACACAGGTCTCATATTGGGCCTTGTTCCGTTGATGACTTCGCTTTCCGCCATCCTGTTTCTTGGAGATCGATTGACTCCCTTGAAGTTTTTGGGAATTCTACTCGGTTTTGTTGGGGTTTCCTTCATCGTTCTGAATGGAACTGGAACACTGAACGGAATCTCTTTAGGTGATGTTTTCGTCTTCCTTTGTGTCGTGGCACAAGCGATCAGCTTCGTGTTCATCAAAAAAGCGACCCAATCAATGGATGCCCGTCTAATTACAGGATGGATGCAGCTTTTAGGCGCCGTGTTCTTATTTTTCGTCAGTTTACAAATTGAACCGAATGGAATCTCAACCCTTACCGGTAAACCGATTTGGGTGTGGGGCGTATTCTTCGCTTCAGCCATACTCGCCACAGGGCTCGGACATATGATCTATAACAAGGCGATTCATCAGCTCGGAGCAGGTGAATCGGCGATCTTCATCAACCTTACACCATTTTTCGCCTTAATGGGCGCATGGTTGTTTTTAGGGGAATCCATTCAACTGTCCCAGCTCGCCGGTTTCTTCTTTATCGTTACAGGTGTCGTATTAGGAACAGGAGCCCTCGAACATAAAAAACAATATCGCGTGCAGCGCACCGTTCAGAAGGAAAGCTGACCATAAAAAAAGCAAGAGATTCTTAGTGGAATCTCTTGCTTTCTTTGTGAAATTCTATTTATCCCATATCCCATACAAGTACGAGCAGTGTACCGAAGACGGTGAACAGGGCGATGATGACGCCATAGTAGACGTTCGCGTAAATCGCACCCTTATCTTCTGTTTCACCGGCGTGCATGAACACGACGAGCTGAAGGCCCGCTTGAAGGAACGCCGTGACCAGAAGGACCGTCATCGCGACGGCATACGACATGTCGAAGAAATAGACACCCATCGCGACTGCCGTAAGCACCAATGAGAACACAAATCCCATGATCTGTTTACGAGGAAAGAGTTCGCTCATATTACAACATTCCTTTCAAGTAGATGAAACTGAAGATGAAGATCCAAACCACGTCCAAGAAGTGCCAGTACAGCGAGAAGATGAATGACTTGTTACCTGTTTCAGGCGTGAGTCCACGCTTCTTCACCTGGATCATGATGTAGAGACCCCAGAACAAACCGACGGTAACGTGCGCCCCGTGTGTTCCGAGTGTCGTCAACAGAATCGACGTGAACGCACTCGTCTGGATGCCTGCTCCTTCATGCGCATACGTAAAGAATTCGAAAATCTCTACGCCTAGGAATCCAAGTCCGAGCGCGAGCGTGATTCCGAAGAACCAGAGCATCGCCTTCTGGCGACCGAGACGCATCGCATGGATACCGAGTCCGATTGTAAAACTACTTGTCAAAAGCAAGAACGTTTCAAGGAGAACCGGCGTGATTACGAAAATCTCAGCGCCGGTCGGACCGTTCCCCGTGCGGTTTTCCAATGTGAAATACGTCGCGAAAAGCGTCGCAAACAGCATGATTTCCGCACCAAGGAACATCCAAAATCCAAAGATCTTCAATCTGTTTTCTTCAGTACTATATTCTAACGGCAGCGAGTGATCAATTTTCATAATTACGCACCTCGCATTTCTGATTCTGTGTCTTCGATTTCTTCCACAGAAATGTAATGACCGTGATCGATTTCAAATGAACGCAATGTCATGAAGACGAAGATTGCGATCGTCGTGATGATGGCCGGAATCCATAAGCTGAAGATGAGCGCGAAGCCCCATACGAAGAACACACAGCTCATGATGAACGGCACACCACTGTTGTTCGGCATGTGAATCTTCTTGTACTCGCCTTTAAACAACTGATGTCCATTTTTCTTCGCATCCCAAAGTGCTTCGCTGGAAGCAACTTCAGGCGTGACCGCAAAGTTATAGTGCGGTACCGGTGTGTGCGTCGCCCACTCAAGGGTACGCGCATCCCACGGGTCAGCACCGATATCACGTGAAGCATAACGGACACTGTAGTAGATGTTGTACACGATCAGTACGAATCCGACAGCCATGATTGCTGCACCGATGAAGGAAACCATGTTCATCGGACCGAATCCAGTAGACTCAGAGTACGTGTACATACGACGCGCCTGACCGTCCAAGCCTGTGATATACATCGGAATGAACGCAAGCACGAATCCGATCGAAAGCAACCACGCGGTCCACTTCCCAATTCTTTCATTGAGCATAAAGCCGAACATCTTCGGCCAGTAATATGTGAGACCTGCTAGCATCGCGAATACGACACCAGGAATGATTACATTGTGGAAGTGAGCGACAAGGAACATCGTATTGTGATACTGATAGTCCGCCGCTGACATCGCAAGCATGACACCTGTCACCCCGCCAAGTGTAAAGAGCGGAATGAATAGGATCGAATAAAGCATCGGTGTCGTGAACTCGATTTTACCCTTCCATAATGTGAGCAACCAGTTGAAAATCTTGACTCCAGTCGGAACGGCAATCGCCATCGTCGTAATGGAGAAGATGCTGTTTGCAAACGCGCCTTGACCCATTGTGAAAAAGTGGTGGGCCCAGACAACGAAGGATAGAAGTGAAATCAAGACCATTGAACCGACCATTGACTTGTAGCCGTATAGGTTACGACGCGCAAACGTCGAAATGATTTCACTGTAAAGTCCGAATGCCGGCAGAATCAAGATATACACTTCAGGGTGTCCCCAAACCCAGAACAGGTTGGCCCAAAGCATCGCCATTCCACCGTTATCAAGTGTAAAGAACTGTGTCCCGAACAAGAGATCCATCGTTCCGAATGCAAGTGCAACTGTCAATACCGGGAATGCGAAAATGATGATGACACTTGTGATTAGGATCGACCAAGTGAACATCGGCATTTTCATAAGCGTCATGCCTGGTGCTCTCATTTTCAGGATCGTCGTCAGGAAGTTAATCCCTGTCAGCAACGTACCGATTCCGGCAATCTGGATCGCAATCATGTAATAGTGCGAACCGACTGATTCACCGTCAGCGAGCGGGAAGTACGATGTCCATCCTGCGTCCGGTGATCCACCGACCATGAATGAGATGTTGAACAGCATCGCACCCATGAAGAACAGCCAGAAGCTGAGCGCATTCAAACGTGGGAATGCTACGTCACGCGCTCCGATTTGAAGCGGTACAACAAAGTTCATAAAGAATATGATGAAAGGCATCGCCATGAACAGGATCATGACAACCCCGTGTGTTGTGAAAATTTCATTATAGTGCTGCGAATCCAACAGCGTATTGTCTGGAACCGCCAGCTGGGCACGCATCATGATCGCATCGACACCACCGCGGAACAGCATCAATAACGCGGAGATGAGATACATGATCCCGATTCGTTTATGGTCAACAGTCGTCAACCATTCGCGCCATAGATAGCCCCACTTTTTGAAGTACGTGAGTCCTGCGATGATCGCGATCAACGTAAGACCAGCAGCGACCATGGAAGCATAAATCGCAAAACTAGGATGCGGTATGGCAAATCGTTCAAAGAATTCCATACGATTTGACTCCTTTCAAAAATCGTTAATGGTAAAAATCAATTCGTCTATTCGTTGTGGTTCTTGTGTTTCTTTTCATCGCTTTCCTTATCGGAAGCTGCATGATGGTCCTGTTTTTCCTCATGACCATCTTTATTCTTGTCATGTTCTTCGTACTTGTCACCTTCGTGATGATGCTCTGGTGCCGGTAAGAATTGTTGCTGTGTACCGGTGAACGTCATCCTTCCTAGGTGACCTGGCTCAAGCAGCTCCTCGAACTTTTCTTCCGTTAGAGGATCCGCTGTTTCCTTGACCTCTTTCACCCACTCATCAAATTCCTGCTGAGACATCGCTGTTACGTCGAACTTGTTTTCTGCGAAACCTTTACCGCTGAAGTTCGCGTTTCGTCCCATGAAGTCTCCTTCAACATCAGCTGCTAGATGCAGTGTCGTGACATGGTCATTCATCGCGTATTTTTGTCCTCCGAGCTGAGGAATCCAGAAACTCGTAATCGGTCCATGGGAATAGAGCCTGAATTCAAGTGGACGATCGGTTGGGATGTATAAGTAGTTGACCGTCTCAATATCTTGTTCCGGATAGCTGAAATGCCACTTCCAATCCGAGGACGACGCATAAACGACCAATGGTTCTTTATCCTCGTAGCCTTTCGGAGCTGATTCCACAATATAGTTACTTTGAACGGAAATGACAGATAGGATTGCGACAATGATGACCGGAATACCGACAAGAATCCCTTCAACCCACGGATTCCCTTCGATATGTGGTGGTTCATAGTCTGCAGGCTGTTTCGATGCACGGTATTTCACCAGCATGATCACAAGCCATACGCAGACTGCGATGACAATCCCCGCCATCATGAACATTGTTATCCAGATGTCACTCGCCAACCGTGCCGCTTGCGGTCCTTTCGGATCCAGGACGGTCAGTGGTTCACATCCTGTCAAAACTGTGAGAACAGACATCATCAATGCAAACAATGCCAACTTGAGTTTCATACACGTTCCCCTCTTTCTTCTTCCGTAAATCTATAAAAATTAAGTATCATCTAACGTTCTTGCCCTTATTCTATCAGGGTTATAGCGATACTTTGTGAAACTTTGAACGTTGTCACTAAATCGCAAAAAACTTTTGACAAACCTTTGTCAGTTGTCTGAAAACAGTCACAATCTAGACAAAAAAAGGGACTGTCCCGTATATGGACCGTCCCTTATTTATTAGAAGTTCTCTTTTAAACCATTTCGTGCTACTATTTAGTTACATTATTTACCATTAATGAGAGGTGACCGATGAGAGAAAATTGGCTATTCCCACTACTCCTATTCATTTTTGTCACAGGATGTTCGACTCAACAAACACCACAGGTTTCTGCAGATTCGAAAACCATTCAATCTATAATGCCTCCACAGATCCTTTTACAAACAAAGGAACATTCGTCCCTTCATTCGGTTCTTGGTTCCTATGAATGGAGTAAAGAAGATCAGAGTTCGGAACAAACTGTGAGGATGGACAATGAGCCACCACATATCCTAGCAAAGGATCTAAAACCCACGATGATTGAACGTGGTAAAGTGGTAACGATTCGTTTTAATGATTCTGAATCGAAACCATCACTGAATGTTCATTTATGGGGAGAAGACGGGGAGAAAGAAGAAGTATCAATCAATGAAAGCAAACTAACGTTACCTGAAAAAAAAGGTCAGTATATCTATGAGATTACTTGTGAATGGCCACAAGGGAATGCTTCCTATATCTTTGTAGCAGAAATTAAGTGAATGGGCTAGCTCCATCATTCAATAGTAAAGAGGGTAGGTAACTCCTACCCTCTTAAACATTGTCCAAATCTTATGTAAGGGAAAATTCATAACCCCTATAATTGAATACATTTTTAAAGCCTAAATTCTCTGCAACAGCGATTGATGGTTTATTCTCGTCCATACAATCCCAGTAAGGTACGGAATGATTATCTAAGCAATCCCTCACAAGAAAATGGGCGACGCTTTGCGCTAATTTCTTCCCTTGATGTTCCGCCTTCGTTTCAATATCGATACAATGAAATTTATCTACGACGAAACCAGACATACAAACACTGACGATTTCCTTTTTGTAAATAGCGCAATATCCAATCCCTTTTTCAAAAAATTCGTCTGAGGTATTCCAAAACTCTAGAATTTTACTTTGTAGTAATTCTGAATTCAATTGCTTGTCCTCAATTAAATCTTCATCTGCTTTTACAATCTGATAACCGTCTTCCAACAACGGTTTTGAATTTTCATTGTAATCTTCTGATTGTAGAGTATATACCCGTTGTTTCCAAGGTTCTATATTTCGGTGTGAAAATACTTCCTCAAGCGTATGGTTCCAGCCATCGTGATTTCCAATCGCTTCAAACCATT
The DNA here is from genome assembly GCF_040126055.1 of Pseudalkalibacillus sp. SCS-8. Classification (NCBI taxonomy): domain Bacteria; kingdom Bacillati; phylum Bacillota; class Bacilli; order Caryophanales; family Fictibacillaceae; genus Pseudalkalibacillus; species Pseudalkalibacillus nanhaiensis. Next base: position 1,062,897 of record NZ_CP143541.1, on the reverse strand, counting down.
TTAAATTGATCTCTTTAGCATCTGGAATAATGATGTTGTCTATAAGATGATTTATGTATTGATTGAAGATTTCATTGTTTTCCTTCCCTATAAAAAGAAAGCCATCATTGTTTCCTAACCAAACAAGACCAGATGTTGGAAGATCGCGATCGTCTACAAATATCCGGCCAGGATTCACACCTTCAACCACCGCTTTAACCTCTAACTGTCCATCAGGATTCAGTAAATCCCTGCACTTACTGAATTCTTCACGATTCAACTCTACAAGCATAAGACATACCCCTTTTGTTAAATCAAATTTTATTTACCGTTCCTCCACTTCCATCAGCATGTCCACATGTGGAATCCCGTCCTCCAAGTATACGTCTGATACTTCTTTAAATCCGAATGAAGCATAAAAGTGACGCAGGTGCTCCTGGCCATGAAGTGCTATCGTCTTCACACCCATTTCCCGAACCAAGACGTCAATTGCAACATTCATCATTTCACGGGCAATTCCCTGTTTGCGGTGTTTTTTTGTTATCAGGACCCTGCCAATCGAATAATGGTCTTCTTCTTGAAGGGGTGGAACGATCCGGCAATACGCTGCCATCTCCCCATCAAATTCAGACCAGATATGTAAGCACTCTTCATCTCGCCCGTCCACTTCTGGATAAGGACACTCCTGTTCCACCACAAATACGTCTACTCGCTTTTGCAGAATCGTATATAACTCCTCTTTCGTCAGCTCTTGAAAGGTTTTCTTCACCCAATCCATAACCATCTTCCTCTCCTATGATACTAGTACTATATCGAAAGGAGGTACATATGAAAAGAGATTAGAATGACTTAAATTGAAGGAGGATCCATTATTTATTAGATATAAGTACGTCTTCCTTGAAAAGCACTTTCTTAATTAAAATTGTTCAATATCTGTCATTACACTCTTTAATACATCGATAGAACCAACGGCATCATCTTCATATTGCAAACTATGATCCACATTTGCAATTAATTTTGATGTTATATTTTTATTTTCTAGTACTTTAGTATATCTCTCTTCTATGTAACAAGGGTCCTTATCTCCGATGTAACACAATCCCTTATTTTCACTTCTTACCATTGCATCCAATACATCATCTCTTTGAATTAAAGGTGTCAGCCAGATCGCTTTAGCGTTTAAAAAGTCATCTCTTTCTAGTACTGAACGCATTGCAATCGTTCCGAGAGATTTTGCAATAACATAATAAGTTTCATAATTTTGTGTCGATAACACATCCTCAAGGACTGCGTTCACATCATATATTATTGCTTTATTGATTTCTTCATTAGATAAACCTTTGTATTGATAATTAACGTGCAATACGTCAGATGATTTATTTATAAAGATACCAGTCGAGTAATGAAAGAGAGGCGCTTGAACTGTATACCCTGCTCCAGGTAATAGAATTGCCAAACGTTTAGAACTCTCTTCATTTCTAAGTATGGTATAAGGAATATCCCTCATTTTATAACCCTTGACAGTATTCGTTTTAACACTCAACATAATAAATTCCTTCTCTCTATTATTAAATAAACACCCTACACGTTTAACAGAAGATCGGTTAACATCTAGTTAACATCTATAGATTTCAGTACATCCATATACTTTCAATTTTTATTGTCCTTTCCCTTGTTATCCTTTGGAATTTCATCTATTAACTTTGTTCATATTCAGTAGTGAAAATTCACCTATGCTCTCATCCATATTTTTCATTAATTGCATTTTCTTTAAATCTGATATACTTAAATCTGGTTATTTTGTACTTAAAGGTTATAATTCTTTAGTATTAGGGTAATTCATTACGGTATTGCATTTTTTCAAAAGGGAGCTAAAGATGAACACTTTAACTGATTATAGTCACCAAACAATCCGAACACCTAAAAACTTCGATGAAGCTGCTGAAAATATTTTGCATTCAATAAGTGAATTATTAGACATTAACACGCTATTCATTGCGAAAAATGATAAATGTACGAACGAAATCATTAAGGTAGTAAATGAAAAGGATACGTTATTATCTGTAGGGGATAGCTTACCTTTTGAAGAAACCTATTGTAAGGTGAGTGTGGATCATGGGAAAGACGTACTCATCATTCCTGATATTACGCAAAGCGAGTTAACAAGACATCTGGCAGTTACGGAGAAATTGGGAAGTGGCAGTTTTGTAGGTGTCCCGATTTATTATGAAGATGGTAGAAATTATGGGACGATTTGTGGATTGGACACGAAACCTTTCCAATTATCAGAACGTCATAAGAGAATGTTCCAAACCATGAGTTCATTACTGTCCTACGTATTGGAATTGGATGAGGCCAATAAGCAAATCGAAGACTTGTCTGCTCCGCTCGTTCCGATTACGAAGGGCGTCGCGATTTTACCTATCATTGGGAGTATTGATATGAACAGAGCGGAAAGGATCATGGAGCTGACTTTAGTCAAAAGTCAGGGACTATCCTTGGATCATATCTTAATTGATTTATCTGGGATTACACACATGAATGATGAAGTCGTGACGTATCTGATGCGAATCGTAAATCTGATGGATTTGGTCGGTGTTCATCCGATCGTAACCGGGATTCGCCCTGACATTGCCATGCAAGCCATTCGCTCTCAGGTAGACATGGATAATTTCCAGGTCGAATCGAATCTTGAAAGTGCCTTAAGTGAAATCGGATTCGAACTTCATCGAAAAGAAAAAATATAATTACGAAAATAGGAACGTCTTCTTAGAAGATGTTCCTTTTTTGTTAACCAATATTAATCTATTACTAAAGTAAACACTTGTAGTAGTAAACCGTTGTGTCTAACTCGCCATTAGCAGACTTAGCATACATTGGAATTCGACCAGCTTCAGTGTAATTTAATGAAGTATAAAGAAGGTTTGAAGGATCACCTTCTCTTGTATCTAAAATCATTAATGAACGATTTTGTTCTCTTGCCAGCTCTTCTGCCTTATTCATGAGTAAGAGCCCTATTCCTTTACGTCGATGTTTTGGATGGGTCATCAATTTCGCAACTTCACTTCTGTGTGTTGCGTTTGGCTTCGTAGCTAATTGCAATTGAACGCTACCAACAATTTCATTTTTTATTTTAGCCACCAATAACAAGTTAGTGGGTTCGATTACACTGTATAAATACTTTTTCGCATCCTCTTCGTCTATGGGCGGTAAAAAACCGATAGAAGCGCCATCATGGACCACTGTAATCAGCAATTCCGAAAGCTGTTCGAGCTCCTCTAAGTTAAGTTTATCAATTATTTCTACAACGATTTCTTCATTCATATTTACACCTCAAAATGATTCAAGTTATACAGTGGTTCTGCTAAGTTCTGCAATTTTCATGACGGAGTTCCAGTTTCGGGTGGTGGCTGCCACTTTCAGCTTCTTTTCAAGGAAGGTATTGGAGAATACGCTTTTCTTGTAGCCTTTTCGGCATAGGACGTAAGCGGTTTTCCCATTAAGCTTGAATTCGTCAATGTCACTCTCAACGTCCATCAAGTTCTGGACCGCTTCAGCAATCGGCTCTTCAGCTAAAAAGGACACATGCAGCTTTTCATCCTCTTTTAATCTCGTTACATCGAACGGACTCTCTTCCATCACCGCCTGCCATTCTTCAGCCGTTTTTACGATAACAGGCACCGCAAATCCAAGCGCCTTCTCAAGCTCTGTTTCAATCATTCCCTTCAGATTAGGGAGATCTTGATTTTCTGCTTCAAAAATGACATTGCCACTCTGGATGTATGTCCGGACATTCTCAAAATCCATCGACTTGAAAATCTCCTTCAAGTGATCCATCTTCACCTTTTTATGACCCCCGACATTAATGCCGCGTAATAAAGCGATATAGGTTGCCATCCTCTTCCCCCCTCCATTGAACTAACGCTCAGATATTCGCCACTCATAAAACGTGATCAGGTTGTTGTCTGGATCAAGGACTCCGAATTCACGACTTCCCCACGGTTGATCCGAGAGGGGGGCATTTGGATGGATAATTTCATGGGACACGAGTTTAGCGTACAAATCGTCCACGCCATCCAATCCGATCCGGCAGCTTGCTGTCCCCGCCAGGAAGGATTCAGCGCCTGTTACAACTGGAGAAGGCCGGTCCACCCTCCGCCATTTTTCATCATACGCATGCCACAAATGGACTTGCACCTCGTCCCATCCGAGAACAGCAAACCCCTCCTCTTCATGAACAAGGGTAAATCCGAGCGTATCCCGGTAAAACGCGATACTCGTATCCATATCACTCACTGGTAATGCAGGAACAGCTTCCAGCATCTTCATTCCGTTCAATCTCCTCTCGAAATCGTTATAGCTAAAAAATTCGTCTTAAATAGGAAATGTCCTTTTTTTGGTACTTTACAATGTTATAATCAGGAAAATATATACAAATAAGTAAGGAGGGTTGAACGTGGATACATGTCTCTTCTGTGAAATTACTGCTGGACGAGAGCATGCTTATAAAGTTTATGATAACGAATGGGTCTGTTGTTTTTTAGATAAATATCCAATTAACAAAGGTCATGTGTTGGTTACTTCAAAAACCCATTATCGAGAGTTTACAGATTTAGACGAGAAGAGCCTTACAGAAGTTATACTTGCAGCTCAAAAGATCGCCGAAGGTCTTGAATCCGTGTATAACTGTGACGGTATAACCATCATGCAAAACAACGGTTTATTTAAAGACGTCGATCATTATCATATGCATGTATTCCCCCGCTATAAAGATGACGGTTTTTCTTGGGTAGAGCCTGATAACCAAGTAGATAGAAATGAGTTTGTAGAAGTCAGAAGGATACTGAAGGAGGGATTAAGTTAACTCCCTCAATGAGTCAACACACAATCCCCTGGGCTGCATATAGTGGCATATGACATCATACATCGAAATGGGGATTGTTTATGAAACATAATCAATACCAAGCACGCCAGCTTCCACCGTTCGGAATTGGCGGACCAGGCGGAATCGGTGGCCTTGGGGGATTACCAGGAGGCTTAGGCGGATTACCTGGTGGAATTCCGGGTGGGCCTGGAATGGGTGGCATGCCTGGTGGAATCCCAGGTATGCCAGGAGGACCTGGTGGTATGGGTGGGATTCCGGGCATTCCTGGTGGACCCGGGGGAATTGGAGGTATCCCAGGGGGACCTGGTGGCCTTCCTGGAGCCGGACCAAACGTATTGCCCGGTCAACTGACTCTTCAGCAGCAACAGCAGGTTCAACAAATTCTACCGACGTTATCCCAACCGACGAGCGGACCACCACAGAACTTGGTCAATCTTTTCACGACCTTATCGGCTATGCCACAAAACCAGCTTCAAGCATTAATTGGACAGCAGCCGCAAAGTGCGACTCAAGTTTATTCACTGCTCGGTGGTCAAACGCGACCTGACATCGACTACTTAGATATTTATGAAACAGATGGACGAATCAACGGAATCTGGGGCTGCCAGGGCAGATGGACGTTAATTTTCTACCTCACTCCATTCGGTGGGATCGGCGTTGCACTGGCTTGGGTCGCGTTCGTCAACTTCTTCATCACCATCGGATTCTGTTACCCGACCTTCAACCTATGCTTCTTCTATACACCGCAGATTTTCCTTGCCCTATGCTGAAAAAAAGAAGGTTGGACGATTCCAACCTTCTTTTGCATTCATGATTGATAAATTTCCTTCTCAAAGGTTTTTCCATTGTTATAGACAACTTGTATCACGAGTCGCATCTCTTCATATTGCTTAATTTGATTCACTTGAAATGAATGTATCATCGGATCTCTTCGATCGTACTGCTCATCCGTTTTCAATTCCTCTTTTCCTAACAAGGAGCCATCCTCATATTTGAGAAGATATACCTTTTCAATTTCATATGTAGAATGATCGGCATGTTGATTCGCTAAGATTACACTAAACGTCTTGTCCTCCAACATGAGATTTGTCTGGAATGTACCATATGTGTTTGTTCCGAGATACCCGAGATGCTCAGTGTGTACCTCACTGCTTTTCACCAAGTCCCCATAAGATACAGATACATAATACTTGAGCGAATTCTCTTCCATCTCCTTTTTTGATTGTTCTTCCATCTGTTTTTTAGACGTTTCTTGAGAATTCCTCGTTGCAGTTATGTGAACAAACCATTCAGGCTCTACATTAACCTCAAATGGAACATCCACTTGAAACATCCCCTGTTGGGTCTCTTTCACAGGGACAGAGGTATAGTCTTCGTTATCACCATATGTATAATGGAACACCACTTCTGAATCCTTTTGAAGCTCTTTCACTTGCCATTCAAATGTCGCTTCCGCTTTCCCATCTTCTAAGTCCTTCGGATTTACATCCATTTTTATCGGTGAGATCCAGCTTTGTTGCTCTCTGATATCATCCAACACATGGTCTATATGTACTCTTTGATCATCCAAGTCGCTTTTAAGTCTATGTTGCCAGTTTGTAACTGAATTAAGCTGATTCTCTACATCCCCTAATTTAGAAATCAATTGGAAATTCATAATCAAACTAACCACCAACGCGACCACTACAAAAACAACAAATATGTTCATCAGTTTTTCCCTATTCACCTTTTACCCCCTGGTTAAAATAACATTTGCTAATAATTTCCTGTTAATAGTTTACCATATTTCATCTGTTAATTAATTTAGGAACTAAAAAAAGAAGGCTGGACAGCTCCAGCCTTCTTCTGCTTTATGCTATTTCTTCACCCAAATCGGACTTGAGTAGATCATTTCGCCATCTGCTTGGGTCAATCGGACAAAGTACCATGCATCCTCGGTTGTTGCGGGTGTTGTCGTACTCCACTCGAACGACTGACCTGCAGTCGTCGGTTCATACGTATCAACAACTTGTCCGCCGTTCGTTACGAGTTCAGCTTTGACGATGGACTCGCCCGCATCAGGGTCATTACCGACGACATTCAACTGGACAGGCTGATCAGTCGTGAGCTCAGCACCCATCATCTGACCGTCCCCTGTGAACACCATCTGGTAGTTCGAGTCCTGTGTCGCATAGACATGATGCTTTTCCAATGCCGCTCTTACCGCCGCATGAGAGTTTTCGTCAGCAATGATACCGGTACGTGCAAACGTCGGGTCTCCCCAATTATCACCGTGGTGGTCTGATACACCGATGGCTCCGACATGCCAGCCGTTATCGAGCGCTTCCACATAAGTAGATTCATAGATATCATCCCGGTTGAACACCTCGATGGAAACGACACGGTCATCCACTTCAGGTACATAAGCGAGATCATCCAGCTTACCAGGTTCACGCCCTGGATGGTTGAAGCCACCGATCCCGTCACTCCCACCACGCAAGCTCGTATCCGTCTGGAACCAATTCCAGAACGGCTTCATCGATGGCGTTCCAGGTGAACGGAATACATCGGTATAATGCTTCGAGAACCAGACGTTGAAATGCCCTTGATACGGATCGCTCCACTCGAATCCACGGATTGCTGTGAACGATTCATCGGAAATCTGCTCCGCTTGATACTGGATGTCCTCCCACTCCGTACGGTATGGAAGCGGCGTATTCACACCCTCTTCTTCATTCGCAATCAGATTCAACCCTTCGGAATGCTCCGTAATCGCGATAAAATCAAGTCCATTCATTTTGGCACTCTCATAGGCCATCTTCGGAGTCCCTGATCCATCCGGAGAATAACCTGTGTGGTTATGTAAATCCCCAAAGATGATCTGCTTTCCTACCAGCTGATCCTGGATCGCTTCAGCCACAGAAGCCTCATCACCATGCGCACTGACATCCTGTCCAAAAACCATCAAAGCAGCTGCACCAGCAGCTACCACTTTCCCTGCAAAACTACCAAACTTCATCTCTCCACCTCGTTCTATGTTAGTCTCTTTAAGTATGAAAACAAACGAAGCAGAATGACAAGGGATAGGTTGATAAACGATTCTATTGAACTAGGCATTTACAGAAAAAAGCAATGGTTCTTGTTTGCAACCATTGCTTCAAAAGTTCACCCTATAATTCATCTATTTATATACTTCTTTTTCAAAGGTTTCTCCATTACTATATACGACCTGAACGACAATGCGCATGTCTTCATATCGCTTTACACCATCCAATCGAAACCTCCTCATCTTAGGATCCTCTGGATCGTACGATTCATCGAATTCAATTTCTTCTTTTCCTAACAAAGTCTTATCCTCATACTTAAGAAGATATGCTTCTTCAACCACATGAGATGACTGAACGCCATGGTTCAGTATTTCAATGTTGAACGTTTCCTCCTCTATCCAGACATGAGCATGTAAATCACCATAATATCTTGACCCTAAATAGCCTATATTTTCGCTCTGTATCTCGCTATTTTTCATCATGTCACTATAGGATACAGATACATAATACTTAAGAGTAGATTGACGATATCCCTCTTCTAGCACTTTTTTAGATTTCTCTTGTTGGGAGTTATCAACGATTCCAACGTCCCACTTTGGTTCTACTTTAACATCAAAAGGAACCTTTACTCGAAACATCCCTTGTTGTGCTTTTTCTACAGGAATCGAAGTGAAATTCTCACTCCCGCCAACAGCATAATGAAACACGACCTCAGAATCCTTTTGAAGCTCTTTTACTTGCCATTCAAATGTCGCTTCTGCTTGACCACCTTTAATATCAGTTGAATTTACATCCATTCTGATTGGGCTGATCCAACTTTGTTGCTCTTTTATATCGTTCAATACATTCTGGATATGACTTGTTTGATCATTTACGTCACTCATAATGCCATGTTGTGTATTAATGACTGAATTAAGTTGATACTCTACGTGCCCTAATTTAGAAAACAATGTAAAATTCACAATCAAACTAACCACCAATGCTCCAGCTACAAAAAACCTGAAGATCTTTATTTGCTTTTCCAGATCCACCGTTTACCCCCTAATCGCTTCTTTTCTTTTTTCTAAAGTTTACCTTTATAAACAAAACCATAGATATTAATTAGGTTATCCTCACTCGTTTTGACGAAGTAATGAAGGTACTAACACAACTTTAGATAACTATTACGCATCTTAACAAACAAACACTAGCTCATATTTTAGCTAGTGTTTGTACTTTATGTATTAGAAGAATTTTTGAGTATTAACCCTCAATGTCTTCTATCGTGTTACCATCTTCATCTACCTGAACAGAAAAACCAGTGTAACCCATGCCTTCTGACTCTAACCATCGAGTAAACTTAGTGATGAATTCTGGATGAGAAACTGAGTCCTCCCCTTTCAAGCTAACGACATGCCCTTCTAGTTTGACCAAATAACCTTTTGCAGTCTTTTCAGTCATATAACCCCTCCTTAATCTATCTACTAAAACAATAGTATAAGAAATCATTTATTTCTACTATTAAATATGTAGAAATTCAAATTATTGTATGTGATATCGTGCTGGTCCTTTAAATACTTCTCTAACATGCCAATTCAGAAAAGTTTCTTTTGGTTGGTAAATGGGATTGATTGGTTTACGAATTGGTTTTCCGTGATATCTCATTAGCCATTCATTAAACCCTTGTGTTCCATGGGCCTCTTCAGCCACGATTAAATTCCTTTCATTAGTCAGTGTGAATACTCCTCGATCAAACAACTTATGGTGCAATGAACATAATGCTATGCCGTTTTCTTCACTATCAGGTCCTCCCATTTGGAACCATTTTATGTGAGCTGCTTCAATTGCAACCAGATTGTTTCCTAATCGGACATTGAAACCACAAACTGCACAGCTATACTCATATGCTTTTAATATTTTATTTCTAAACATTGGATCCCTAATCTTCTTTTTCTTTACGCCTATTTCTAGCCCCACAGCCAATAGGATATCTTCGTGGATGCTTTGTGGAAAATGTTCATTTAGGATTATATCAGCTACTTCTTCTGTGAGATTAGGATCCTTATTTAACAATTGGCATACTTCATCGTTGAACCCACCAACCAGTTCATTTTGGATAAGGTAGTTATTTTTTATATTATCCCTTTCAACCTCTTTATTTAAAGACCATATCCCATCCTTCGTTAATCTTACAAAGGGCTGTTCTGGATGATATGAACGTCGTTGAGGACCAAACTCGATTAATAACTTTTTCAACTTATCTTTCACTTCTATATAGGGTAAATACCGAGTCCTACCTTGCTGATATCTGGCAAGCGCATATAGTAATAATAATGGTTTATGAGGTGCCCTTTGATCACCTCTAGTCCAAATACTCAAGCTTCCTATTTTATCTTTTAATATTTTTTCGTCCATTCATTTACTCACCAACTTTAATTTAGAAAAGAGTTGCCCAATAAATGTTGGACAACTCTGTTAACCTTCTCCTATTTGTAGTGGTTTCCTTCAAATAAGTTCCTAAGATCAAAAATTTTTCTTATTTAATTCATTTTGCATGTGCCGTTTTTTACCCTTTATAAACATTCTCTTCCTTTATGGAATAGGTATTCGATGTGTTCTCAATGTATTGATCCAAGTGATCCGCAGGATTCAGGACCGCTTTCCCGTGACAGATTTCAAGGCGTTTTGGTTTCAGTTCCCCTACGATTCGGCTGCTTCGGACCGCTTCCTCCATGTCATAGGTGAACATCGGCATTGGTCGGTAGAGCTTTCCGTTTTTCGAAGTGAACAGGTCACCTGCAAGTAAGACGCCATCTTCCGGGTGATAGTAGACGACATGGCCTGGTGCGTGACCTGGTGTCCAATAGGGTTCCAAGCTGTCGATTTTGTTGAGGTTTCCTGCTTCGTCTTCCATTAATGGTTGTACGAGATGTTCAGTGACATTGGCGGACGGCTTTTTCCTGCCTGGATATGCCTTTTTTCCTTCCATATATGGGATTTCCGCTTTATGTACATACACGGGGACTTCATTTTCTTTTAATATCGCCTTCAATGCGCCAACATGATCGGGATGCCCGTGCGTGAGGACGATCCGTTTTAAAGGTCCTGCATCCATTCCGTTGATGAACTTCAGAATCCCCTTCCCCATCTTCCCGATTCCAGCATCAACGAGAGTGACCCCGTCTTCTTCTTTTACAACCCAAACGTGGAATGGCACAATCATCCACGTCTTCAAGCTCCAGATGTGCTCTGAAATCTGTTTGATTTCCATAACGCTAGCCCCTTTTCAAATAAAAGGTCATGCCTTGATGTCCGACTCTTGTGTGTTTGAACCTTTTTACTTTATGTAACCCCTATTCCTATCTCAGGTCAAGAAATATTTTACATTTATCGAAATGTTCCTTTGACTTCTTCTTCATAATGATTTACATTAGATTATGTACGAACATTTATTTAATTAAATTTAATTAATATTCGTGTTTAGGGGTGTTTTATCGTGGAAAATGTATTTGATTATGAAGATATTCAGTTAATTCCCGCAAAATGTGTGGTAAATAGCCGTTCAGAATGTGATACAACAGTGACGCTCGGAGAGCATACGTTCAAGCTTCCTGTCGTTCCAGCAAATATGCAGACGATCATCGACGAGAAGATCGCTGTTTACCTGGCTGAAAATCAATACTTCTATATCATGCACCGCTTCCAGCCTGAAAAGCGTATGGATTTTATCAAGAACATGAAAGAGCGTGGCTTGATTTCTTCGATCAGTGTCGGAGTGAAAGAAGAAGAGTATGGTTTCATCCGCCAATTAGCAGAGGAACAGCTATCACCAGAATACATCACGATTGATATCGCCCACGGTCATTCCGTTGCTGTGATTGAGATGATCCAACATATCAAATACCATTTGCCAGGAACGTTTGTGATTGCAGGGAACGTCGGTACTCCTGAAGCTGTAAGAGAATTGGAGAATGCAGGAGCAGATGCGACCAAGGTCGGGATCGGACCTGGTAAGGTTTGTATCACGAAAATTAAAACCGGTTTTGGTACGGGCGGTTGGCAATTGGCAGCTCTTCGCTGGTGTGCGAAGGCGGCAATCAAACCAATTATCGCTGACGGCGGGATCCGTACACATGGCGATGTTGCGAAGTCGATCCGTTTCGGTGCTTCCATGGTCATGATTGGTTCGTTGTTCGCAGGTCATGAAGAATCCCCTGGTGAAACGATGACGATAGATGGAAAGCTGGTCAAAGAATATTTCGGATCCGCTTCCGAATACCAAAAAGGCGAACGAAAGAATGTAGAGGGCAAGAAAATGTATGTCGAGCATAAAGGTTCCCTTCAGGATACGTTGACCGAGATGGAGCAGGACCTTCAATCCGCTATCTCTTATGCAGGCGGCACGAACCTGGATGCCCTCCGACATGTCGATTATGTTGTCGTGAAGAACTCGATTTTTAATGGAGATAAAGTGTATTAAATAGATACGTTTAGATGAGCAGGTCCATTGTGACTTACTCATTTTTTGTGCGAATAGTTCCCCGTTTTCTTAACAAACTAAAACAGCTAAGACTTACATACATGAGGAGACGGTTATGTACAAATTGTTCACGCATAATGATTTGGATGGTGTCGGATGCGGGATTGTTGCGAAAATTGCGTTCGGTGATAAGGTGGATGTCCGCTACAATTCGGTGATGGGGCTGGATCACCAGGTGGAGCGGTTTCTTGAGCATTTGAATGAGAAGAAGGATAAGGAATGGAATATGCTCATCACGGATCTTTCCGTTAATGAAAAGAATGAAGAAGCGCTGGATGCATTTTTTATAGACGGTGGGAGTATTCAACTGATCGATCATCATAAGACGGCACTCCATTTCAATGATTATGACTGGGGTTATGTGAAGGTCGAGTATAGTGATGGACGCCTCGCTTGCGCGACTTCCCTTTTATATGGCTATCTCGTCCATAAGGGGTTATTGGAGCCTTCTGCTGCATTGGAGGAATTCGTTGAGCTCGTTCGGCAGTACGACACGTGGGAATGGGATGCGAATGACAACATCAAAGCGAAGCAGCTGAATGATCTCTTTTTCATGGTGTCAATTGATGAGTTCGTCGAGAAGATGGTGCCGAGGCTTCAAGAGGCGGAGCATTTCGAATATGATGAGTTTGAACGTAAGCTTCTTGAAATGGAAGAGGATAAAATTGAGCGCTATATACGAAGAAAAAAACGTGAGCTCGTCCAGACATTTGTCGGAGATCATTGCACTGGCATCGTCCATGCAGAATCATATCACTCCGAGCTTGGAAACGAATTGGGTACAGAGTATCCTCACCTCGATTACATTACAATCCTCAACATGGGCGGGAAAAAGATCAGCTTCCGCACAATCCATGATCATGTGGATGTTTCTGAAGTGGCGGGACAGTTCGGTGGTGGCGGGCACGCGAAAGCGTCCGCATGCTCGATGAGTGAAGAGTCGTATCAGCTTTATGCTCGGGCGGCCTTTTTGATCGAACCGATGAGACCGGACGCGTTCAAGAACCGTTACAACTTGAAGGAAACGGTAGAAGGCTGTTTGTTTGAAAACCGGAATGAAGATTCATTCTTCATTTATGCGGATGAATCGGGTGTTTGGTTCGTCGAGAAGAATGGAGAACCGTTGCCAGGAAGTTTCCCAAGCTTTCATGAAGCAGAGCGTTTTGTGAAACGAAACCACTCCGCCTGGTTGGTAAGGGATGAGCACTATGTGGCGTTTTTGCGCGATTTTATGAGGAATGTAAAATCCAACAAGGAAACCTCTTTGTTTGAGGAAATCGTAGAAGAAATCGGTGAAGGCGCTGAGTGAATCAGCGCTTTTCTTCTTGCTTCGTTCAATATGAAAGATCGTTCTTAATGGTATGATGATCATAGGAAAATATCGTTGTTTCAGGAGGTTGTGCCAATGAAAGCATTCCCTGTCGACCGGATCTCACTCCGGAGATTTCTTCTACATAAGCAAAAACTGTTAGGTGGACTAGACGAGAGTTCCGTGTTGGACATGGTGCGGGCGTTGGAATGTGTCCAGCTCGATCCCGTCTCGGTCGTGGAGCGGAATCAACACCTCGTATTGTCCGCACGGATTCCGGGGTATGACCCGAAGCTGTTGGATGAACTCCTTTCAAATGGAAAGATTTTCGAGTACTTCGCGAATGCGGCCTGTATCATTCCTGTTGAGGATTATCCGTTGTTCGAGCCGACGCGCAAACGGATCCAGGCGAATGTCCAGCCGCAATTGGATGATCTTGGCCCTGTCGTCAAAATGGTACACGACCGCTTGGAAAAAGAAGGTCCCCTCCCATCTCGTGCATTTGTGTCTGATAAACGGGTGCATGGGTATTGGGACAACCAGATGCCGAAGACGAAGGAAACCTCGCTTGCGTTGAATCTGTTGATGGATGCTGGAATCATCCGGGTCGTGCATCGGGAACGGACGGAACGATTCTTCGACCTGACAGAAAAAAGCATTCCGGCAGAGTATCTCAAGGCAGCGAAAACAATCGACGAGACGGAAGCGCGCGAAGCGTTGATTGAGAAATATTTGAGGGCTTACCGGGTATTCGATCCGGGAGATTCGCGTTTCGGCTGGCAAAAGATGACCGCAGCAGAACGGAGGGCCGCTGTAGAACGTCGTGTGAAGCTCGGGACCGTCATTCCGCTTGATGTCGAAGGCGTGAAACGGACGTACTACATCCTTGCTGAAGATTTGGCCGAACTTGAAAGGTTCACCGGATCAGCCAGGGGTGAGCGGGCATCTGTTGATGACGCGATCACCTTCCTGCCTCCGCTCGATAATTTGTTATGGAGAAGAGAAAGGATTTCGGATCTTTTCGGATTCGATTACAAGTGGGAGATCTACACGCCGCGGGCGAAGCGGAAATACGGGCCGTATGCGATGCCGATCTTGTATGGGGATCGGTTGATCGGTCGGATGGATCCGAGTGTCGACCGGAAGGCCGGTCGGTTGCAAGTACGGTTGTTGCAGCTCGAGCCTGGTGTCGAGGAGACGGATCGGTTGAAGCGTCATATCGAAGAAGGGCTTGAGCGGTTTGCGCAGTTTAACGGGGCGAGTGAGTTTGTCGTTGAGAAATCTGATATACATTGAACAAGGAGCTGGCGAGTGCCAGCTCCTTGTTTTTTATCCTTCATTTATTAATTGAATTGCTTTTTCCAGCACTTCGTCTTTCTTTTCTTTTATACCATCAATAGTTGGCTTGACCGTTATATCTGGTACAATACCCACTCTTTGTGTTTCTGTTCCATCGGGATAATAAATGCCGATGCCAGTAATGGACGTTTTAATCCCACCAGGAAGAGTAAATGTTGAAACATTTCCATCTGCTCCAGCCGTTGTACTTCCAATCACGGTTGCATTCGGCGCTTTTCTAAAAGCCATAGCTGTAAATTCAGCTTGACTTTGAGTCAGTTCATTAATGAGGATCACAACCTTACCGTGGTAGACGTTTTTGTTTTTTTCCCCAACCTTCAGTTCCATGCTCTCGGTAAATAAACCAGGCTGTTTTATACTTCCTTTGGTTAATTTCACAAAAGGTGTCGGTGTTGGGACGAGATACTCTCCCAATGTGTAGACGATAAAATCTGACGGATAACTCCTTAAATCAATAATCAATCCTTTCGTATTGTCCAGTTTGGATATTGTTTCGGTTATTTCACCTTTTTTCAGAGATCCTGGATAGATATACGCAATGTCATCATTAATTCGCTCAAAGCTTACCTTATCCTGTTGGGACAAATTAAAGTTGGCAGCACCCACCTTTTCTCGATTGTAAGTCTTCAATTTTGTGTTAAACGTTTCTCCGTTTCGTATGTACTGAACGTCTATGGTTGATTCGGTCGTTCTTAATAATTTGGTGGCAATGTCCCTTAATTTTGTTGTGTAATTCGAAGCGGGAATAAATTTTAATTTCTCATTCAAAATTTCTTCAATTGGTTGACCATTGATTTTCGTTATAACATCACCCATTTCAAGACCGGAAGCCTTCCCTAAGTCATCCTTGTAATATCCCGTTACAGTGGGTTTGTTTTCAACAAATTGAATAATGGTTGGAGCGTAGTTTTCTCCCCAAAACTCATTCAGAGTAGGTTCCTTCGATATGATTTGAGCGTGGGTATCATTAATTCTAGTGATTAACTCAAGGGTTGTAAGCTTATATTCTTTTTCATTCGCTGCTTCGATGAATTTTGGAACAAATTCTTTTAATACTGCGTCCCAATCCTCTTCAATCAAATATTTATAAGGAAAGTAATATTCAATGATATTCCAATATCGGTACAAGGAAAGCAGTCGGTATTCGACCTCAGGATAATCATCGGACAAGTAGGCTTCTTCATTTTCAAAGGTTGGATTGCCTATATTTCTAACGAGGGATACATAATGGTGATTATTTGTTCTCTTTCCCTTCCTTACTTTTTGCAGTTGTGCTTCCAATTCGGAATCCAAGTTCATATCAGAGATCCAATCTAAATCAGGTTCCATTTTAATATCGGACGCTTGATTTCTCTTTTTTTCTGTTGGGAATTCTCCTAATTCAAGTATCCAATCTGTTAAAATTTCATCTCTTTCGGTAGAACTTTTTACATTAATAATTTCAGGAAAAATGGTTACAAGTTCCTGGTCGAAATCAAATTCTCCCTCAGCAACATTCGGATGATAGTACTTCAGAAACCCCCACACTTTACCAAATACATATAAATGATCGAGTGTTTCGTTTGTGACATCAAAACTTTGAAGTTGATTATCTTCGGTTGAAGGTAACGTATCTTGCTTCGTGCAACCTATTAAGGCTAGAAACAACACGAAACATAAAACGATTAAACAGCTCTTTTTCATTCGATCTCTCCCCTCTTTTAAATGGAGTAAGTATTACTGTTACGGTTAGAGGTGGAAAAAGTTCCCTAAACAAAACACAGTGGTACCCTTATGAGTTCCACTGCGTTACTTCATACCTATTCGGTTTCACCTGCGTAAGCCCGTTTGAGCGTTGCGATGTCGATCTTTTTCATTTGGAGCAGGGCTTGTCTGACTCTGCTCGCTTTTTCAGGGTCCGGGTCATTGAGCATTTCAGGTAATTCCGCCGGGACGATCTGCCATGAAATTCCGAACTGATCTTTCAGCCAGCCACACTGTTGAGCCTTTTCATCTCCACGTTCACTCAGCTTTTCCCAATAATAATCGATTTCTTCCTGGGTTTCGCAATGGATGATGAAGGAGATTGATTCATTGAATTTGATTTGGGAACCGCCATTCAAGGCGACGAATGGTTGCCCATTCAGTTGGAATTCCACGTTCATCACGGTGCCCTCTGGCTTCCCGTGGATTTCATAGCCTTCCTTCCCGTAGCGTGTAATTCTTCCAATCTCGGAGTTTTCAAAAACTGACGTATAGAAGTTTGCTGCTTCTTTCGCTTGAGAATCAAACCACAAATTCGTTGAAATCTTCTGGAGCTTGTTCACCACTTTCCCTCCTTTACACGTTCACTCCCTTTTAATGGTACTTACACAGCTGGTTGTCTTTTCCTGCCTTTTTTGGACAACAAGATCATAATAAACGTTTCTATAAAGAGAGAGATGTTAATAGTGGTTATCTTACATTTTTTATTGCTGAGCGTATTAAATAAAAAATACCTATGATATATACTGCAATATTTACTGTGGTGGTTAATCCATTGGAATAAAAACTCTCAAAATAATTAAATGAGAACAATAAAGTACCGAATAATATGTACAACGTACCTATAATATGTGCCATGTTGTACCTCCCTATTTTAGGTAACAATAATTATTCCAAGAAAGACTTGAGTGAGTTCACTCAGGTCCTTCTTTTGCATCTGACGCTTTGATCGCTTTGAAATCATCACGATTGAATAGCTCTTCTAGGGTTTGTTGGGTGGCCATGCCGTTTACGGAAACGAGTCCATCGCTTCCGATTCGGATTTCCACCTTGTTTTCGATGCTCGATAATTGATCCTCTAAGTGTTTATAGGCAGGCGTCAGGAAGTGATACCGTTGATTGGAGGAACCGACCCATGGTCTGCTCAAATCGAGTTTGTCTTTTACGAACGGACCATCAATCAATAGATCGGCCGATTCAAGCAGTTTCTGGCATTTCTCCTGCTCTCGTAAATCTTCATAATGATAGCCGGAAAATGTCATGATCGTCAGCCCGATCTTCTTCACCTTTTCGGCGAGCTCTCCTAGCGCTTCCGCCTGATCGAACGGTTCTCCGCCGAGAAAGGTGACGCCTTCAATACCATTCTTTCGTTTGCTTTTTTCGATTTCATGAAAGAGCTCGCTCACTTCGATCGTATTGCCGTTTTCCTTCGACCATGTCCATGGAACCCCGCAGCCCTCACAACGGATCGAACACCCTTGCACCCAGAGGCAAAACCGTTTGCCCGGCCCTTCCACCTTCGTTTCAGGTATGTAGCGATGGATGATTAGCTGCATCAGTAATCCACAATCCTACCTGCCGGTTTATGCTGAGGTTCGGATCGTCCAGGACTCGGCAATACGACATGAGGTCTGATTTTTTCTACGAGATGTGGTTTGATCGAGAGTGCTTGGACAAAATGATCGAATGATCGGAAGCCGCCCTCTTGTTGTCTTACAGCTACAACCTTTTTGGCGAAGAGACCACCGATTCCCGGTACATTCGCGATCTCTTCTTCTGTCCCCTCGTTCAAATTAACCACAATGGTGTTATCTGAGTCGTGTTGTAGGTTTCCTTCAACATGGGGCATCGAGTTTTCGAACGATCCATCAAATCCTTCCGAAGTATATTCCTGTTTTATTCTGGTCTTCAATATCTTTAGTTCTTGTTGCCCATATGTATGCCTTGCTTCTAAACGTATCAGATACTCTGTTCTTGCTCTGAAGACGTGAATGATAGAAACGATCCAACCAAGCAAATAAGCTCCTATCGTAACGTCTGACAGCCAATGCTCCTCTGGTACAAGGTCCACTGTTGCAATGGCTATGATGAATATGATTGAATATACAATCCCTGAAATCGCCCATTTCCTCTGCTGCACCCTATAAGAAATATAGTAAAAGGAGACGTAATTAAGAAATCCGAATGTTAAGAGGGCCCAAAGCATCCAAATTGAATTTCTCCACTCCCATACTTTTCCTTTATTCGTGATTTTCCCCATCTACTCTTCCTCCCTGATCAACTGGGTGTTCTGTTGGGTGCTATTTATTTCAGTCTCATAGTATTCAGCCGTATAGTTGGAATCAATTGTCTCTGCATCAAGGAGTTTTTCGAGTTGCTCAATGTATGTCAGGCATTCTTTCCCCTTGAGTCCAATTGTCTCTGCAAAGATTTGACCATCTTCACCGATTCTGATTTTTATTTTTTTCTTGTTCATATTTTTCACCCTGCCATTCTATTGGGATACGTTGAACGTTAATAAAATGGATCGATCTTCCTGGACCTCTTCCGATTCCAGCTCGAGCCCATGTTCTCCCGCTTGCAGTAAGAGTTTGTTATAAGTTTCTTGTTGAATTAAATACCTGTATTCCGTATGTAAGTTATTTAGAAAATCCAGTGCATCCTCTTCTTGCACACTTTCATCAAATATCGCTTCGAAAATCCCATTCTCGTTTTGTTGGAAGAGAATTTTGATATCGCCGACAAGGGTTTTATAGTTTTGCTGATTCATTTCATGGACTTCACACCCATATTGCTCGATCGCCTTCTGTAATAAATGCTGACGTTTCATGACCGTTTTAATCGAATACGTCATCCCCTGCCCATCCTTATGCTTCTCAATCAGGGAACCGACAGAATGGGCCACAGCGATACCTACAGGTAAGAGCACTAATTCGATACTCACCAGATCATCTACCTTTCCTAATTCATTCGTTAAAAGTCGATTGTACGACCGCCTCGTGATGCCATCACATCATCGTCTTCCATCGCTTTATCGTTTTCGGTGTATTCCGAACGGTCTTCACGTGGTGTTGCGGCTACTGCACGAACATTCGCCCAATCGCGGATCCGCTTAATCTGTTCCGCCTGGGTGACGGATAGTGGAATGAACTGTTTGCATACCTTCTCAAAGTCTTGTAAGTTCACACTTCGTTCTTCATAGAAAGCTTCAAACAAACCATTTATAACGACTTGTTCGAGCTCAGCGCCGACAAATCCTTCCGTCAGGCTCGCGAGATAATCAAGATTGGCCTCTGTAATCTGGAATTCACCAATGACAGATGGGTCTTGCAATCTTCTATTCAAGTGGACTCTGAATATCTCAATCCGTTCACGATGCGTCGGAAGATCGACAAAGAAAATTTCATCGAATCGCCCTTTCCGGAGCATTTCCGGTGGCAATGAGGAGATGTTGTTCGCCGTCGCGATGACAAACACCGGCTTTTCTTTTTCCTGCATCCATGTCAGGAAATGACCGAAAATTCTTGAGGTCGTGCCGCTATCTCCTGTGGAGCTCGTTCCGCTGAATCCTTTTTCAATCTCATCGATCCATAAGATTGAAGGTGCAATTGCTTCCGCTGTCTGGATTGCCTTCCTCATATTCTCTTCACTGCTTCCGACAAGTCCGCTGAAGATTTTTCCAATATCAAGGCGTAACAATGGAAGCTGCCACATTTCACTGATCGCTTTACTGATGAGACTCTTCCCACAGCCTGGCACTCCCGTGATGAGCACACCTTTTGGAGAAGGCAGCCCATACTGCTGGGCAGACTCAAGCCACGATTTATTCCGTTTCCGAAGCCATCTTTTCAAGTTTTCAAGGCCTCCGATATCCTCCATGTTCAGCTGATTGTTCACGAATTCAAGAATGCCGGTCTTCTTAATGATCTGTTCTTTTTCCTGTAAAATAACGTCCACATCGTCGACCGATAGCTTACCGTCTTCGACCATGGCACGTGCGAATGCATTCTCCGCCTCCGATAGCGTCAATCCCATCGCGGCCTTTACCAGCTTCTCTTTCTCTTCTTCATTCAGATGAAAACCAATTCGTCCGCTCTGTTCATTGACATAGATCAGATCATCCAGGCTGCGTTTAATTTCGTCAAAGTTCGGCAGATCAAAGTCAAAGATCGTCACGTCCTTTTCAAGGTCATGAGGCAGGTGCAGGACCGGTGAAAGAAACACGACATTTTTCGGATTCGGGCTTTTCTTCAAGCTCAGCGCGATATCTCTCAGCTTCCGGATGATCTGATGATCCGGCTGACGATTGTCCCCTCCGAAAAAGATATGGAAATCCTGCAGGACGAAGATGGCAGGATCCTGATACTTTTCAATGTACTCCAATGCCTTCAATGCAGATTTCGTATCCGCGCCTGCATTTTTGTCTCCAGAAATGCCAGTCGTCACCTTCCACGTCATCACTTTTCGTGTCGTCTTGATCAGTGCTCCATTTGACGCAATCGATTTAATGAGCGAAAGCGCACGGTCCTCTTCCCACGTGGAAATATAAAGAAAAGGGAAGCGAGCCTTGAACAGATTCGCCATCAACCTTCCCCGTTCATTCCTTTGCTGCATCCTCTAGCCCTCCTATGTATAGCAATCTATTATGTAAAAATGTCGAACTCGGAATCTATTACTCGTATTATATAGAAAACTGTAAAAAAAATCCATGCCTGGTAAGCTTACTAGTTAAGCTTTAGGCATGTCTAGGGAGTTGTAAAACTATGCTAATCAATGTAGCAAGTTCAAATAATCTATACTTCCAATAACTCCTCTAAATTCCGATGGATGTAATTTTTAAATGTTAGGAGTTCTTCTGAGTCAAAATTATAAGAAGTCTCTTCACTTCGGTAACCGACCAATACTTTTTGAATAGTGCTGCTTAGTTCTTCTGGTAATGTTGATATTCCCCATTCACCTGCTTCTTGCTTTGATGCAACGATCCCTGATTTAATGTACATAAATACTCTCAACATATTTAACGAGCAATATATTGGATCATCTTCTAAATTGACTAAACACTCCCGATAATCTCCCTTGATTGATGAGATGTAGTCGGTTTGCGATATAGTAGGGAAAATTTCGGCGATAGGTCTTCCATCAATACAAATCCCACGGTAGTTAAGTATGTAAAGGTGTGCAGCTAAATCAGGGTCAGTTCCAATATATTCGTTAATATAAGACCATTGACCCTTTGATAAGTCCTTCTCATACCTTTCCCTCCAATATTCACTAAAGTGAAAATCAAAAAGAGAAGGATGTTTCCAATTATCTAACTGTTCTTTATTCAAGAAACTAATTTCGATTGGAAAAGGATTATTTGAATATGATATAAATAATTTTGCTAATTTCCTTTTGTTCTCAATTGAAATTTGTTCATTTGTGGCCACAATTACATCAAGATCACTTCTATCTGGATTGAATCCTCCCATTGCTAAGGAGCCGTGAAGATAAAATCCAATGTAATTACCATCGATAATTTGTTTAATCTTACTGATTAAGTTGAAAACAAAATCCCTTATATTTGAAGGAGAATCATTCCAATCGTATTTCATGTAATAAACCTCCTTCCATCAAAAATCTAATGTTGTTACTTCCCCTCATTTTTTATAGTAAGGAATATTAATCTATTAAATGATCTGCTTTCATTTCACTTATGACTGAATCTATACAGTGTTCGATTGCTTCAAATTGTCTTTTGATATGATGTACTTTTTCCTGAATTGTTGCTCCTTCAATTTGAACAGTCATTACGAGTAGTTTGGTATTTCTTTTTTTAGAGATAACACCTCGTTTTTGTGCACATTTAAATAATTTCTCGCCAAAAATGTTTTTATTTTCTAAAAACGTATCATAATCAGGTGAATTTTTGATTTTACTGTGTGGTTCATAAGGAAAAGACTCAAATCGCACACCAATCTCCTTAACACCTTTAGATCTATCTAACATGTTTATATAGGTGTCTACATGAACATTAAATGTCTGCCTAAGTCCAGCTTCTCGAAAAGATCGCTCACTAGTCCAATTTTGTTTTGTAATTAGGAATATGAAGTTATTACGACCGGCTCCACCAGCTTCTCCCCAATCTAAAACCAAATGTTCATTCGAGGAAAAAGCATCAAATAAGACTTTCTGCCAGCATATCTTAA
Source organism: Pseudalkalibacillus sp. SCS-8 (assembly GCF_040126055.1). Lineage (NCBI taxonomy): Bacteria > Bacillati > Bacillota > Bacilli > Caryophanales > Fictibacillaceae > Pseudalkalibacillus > Pseudalkalibacillus nanhaiensis. The sequence goes on along the minus strand of NZ_CP143541.1, from coordinate 1,039,889 downwards.
GCTGCATTCCATCTAGGTCCAAGTCTGACTCAAGACTTTCATATGGATTATTTATCGGCTCATAGAAATGTTGCAGTTTGTTTTTAAAATCTTCAAAAATGTACTTCAGCGTTTTTTGTTGTAAGGGCCATTCCCCTCGTAAAAAAATATCATAATTTAAAAATATAAATTGTGAATTTTGGGGTCTAGCTGTCGTATCTAATGCTAAAAAAATATAATGAAATTCAATATTTTCTATGGATACATTATACTTCTGGGCTATCTGAAATTTTGCTTCTATAGATTCGTATCGAATTGTTTGTTCGTGTCCCTCTGCTGCACCCATCTTATTTTCTACAATTATAAACTTCAATTCGTTATTAGAAAGCGCACGAATAACAATATCCGGCGTTCCGATATTTTCACCTAATCCTACTCTTGTATCCACTTGAAAGACTGTTTGTTCATCTACTAAAATATCAGCTTCACTTAGGAATCTAACTAAAAAGTCGTTGGTATCTTGGAAACAATTAATTAAAAAATCTGAGATTGTATCTTCCCTATAAAAAACATTAAAAGCATCCAAAATGTTCATGATCGTTATAACCCTTTCAATACTAATGTATTCTGATTGAGATGTAAGGTAGAGTAAAGGATGACCTTTATGAGTCCATGTTAATTTAATTGGTGAAATTCCCCAACAAAATTTATTTCACTCGGTAAGTATAATCTTTTTCCCCTTTAATTGAACTATGAAGTAAAAGTGATAGGTAGTTAATGATACTTTATTTCTTAGTGTGCTTCGCTCGATGTCTTTTAACTTTCGCAATAGTACCACATGCTCTTCCTTTTGCTCCATAGGCATACATACCGCACCAAACCCTTCCCTGATTTTTGGTGTGATCATAAAAGACATATTGGCAATCAGGACATGCTTTTAATCTCTTCCACCTATCACGATCCACTGCCTCTACTACTATTTTTAATAATTGCCCGCAAATCGTCTTTGGTGCAATATGTTCAAGGACTAAGCCATCCTCTTCCTCTTTAATTCTTACTCCTATTGGATACTGGTTAATCCACTTATTAAGTATGTATTCATCATTTTGATCAAGTAAGTGACGGAGGTCATTACGAAATTGAATTGTTGTTTCAAGAGGATCCACCTGTACATTTTCTTTGGTGAAATACCTCTTTATAAAGGCCTCGACATCTTTTAAGGACTTTAGATGTTCTGTTGCTACCCTTGTATCATTTGGAATACTCCATGTATTCAAGAACTGACGGACAATCTCTAAATCACCAAAAGCTATTTGTTTTTCTTTCCCACTCATGTTAACCACCAAATCATTTTAGGATTGATTAATTCTTATTCATTTGATAAATTATAACATACATAAATTAACCACCTAAATAATTTAGGTGGTTAATGGGAGGGGTGCAAAAATTGAACCTGATTCGGATAATAATATCAGTGACTTTTTTGATGAATGTGGGACGATTTTCTGTCTTAGCTTTTTTTGTCGTATACCTTACAAAATTAATTGATTTACCTATTTGGCAGGGTGGGGCGATCTTATCTATCTTGTTAATTACACATCAAACTTTGCCTCTTTGTACGGGTTTTATCAGTGATAGGGTAGGCCATAAATACATGTTACTGATAGGATTTTTAATAACCAGTATAGGATATATTGGTATTGCTTTATCAAGTCATTTTATTTACCTATGTGTTATGGCATTCTTGGCTGGTGTAGGAGCTGCACTATATGATCCTGCTATCAAATCTATAATTGGACTTCTGTCAGAGAAACAGAGAAAACACACTTTTACATTATTCAATCAAGCATTAAATAGTGGAGCTGTAATAGGAGCGCTTGCAGGGGGACTCCTGATACCAGTTGGAGATAATATCCCTTTGTTATTTGGAGCATTATGTTATTTCATACTCACTATATTTATCTCACTATATCTTCGTTATCTACCAAGTGGAAATTCGTCTGAAAAAGCACTTAGTAGCATCAAAAAAATTTACGTCCACAAATCATTTTTGCTTTTTTTGTCATTAATGACTTTATTTTGGGTTTTATATACACAACTTACCGTTTCTTTGCCTTTACAATTCTTTGATGTAATACATAACAAACAGCTGGTTAGTATGGTAATCATAACAAATGGAAGTATAGGATTTTTATTAATGTATTTTATTAGAAACCTTTTCAACTCTATACAATCAAAAAAGATGATTCAAATTGGAATGTTAATTATGGCACTGAGCTTTTTTCTAATACCCCTAGAACCATCATTAGGGTGGTTGATTTTATGTGTCATTATTTTTACCATAGGAGAAACATTTGTTTTACCTGGCGCTGATATTGCTATAGCAGAGTTTAGTATGTACCAAGATACCGGTGCTTTCTTTGGAGTATTTAGTCTCTCATATGCTATTGGAGGAACTATAGGTAATTATCTCGGGACCTGGCTCATGGAAATACCTAATCTATCCTCTCTACCATGGTTAATATATGGCATGATCGGTTTGATAGGTTTTTTATTGTTTGGAGCTTTGAACAGAATTCAAGAGAAAAAAGAATTCACTGAAACTTAACAAACAACAATGGGAACTTTTCATAAAAAGTTCCCATTGTTTTGCTATCGGTTTCCTTCACTTTTTGAATCTTTTTCTTATCATTGCCTTTCCACTTAGAAGGAAGTGGAAGTTAAAATTAATTTAATAGTTGGGACAGTATCATTTTTCACCTTAGCTTACTCACTAGAAATGTTATATGCTATTTTTTTACACCAGTTAAAACCACCCACGAATTTTGGTTTCAGAGGGTTCGAATAAAAGCCCCCACCGTTTTGTTGAACTCATCTGCTTCTTCTAAAAACGGACAGTGACAGCTGTTTTCGAAGATGGGCAGTTGGGCGTTATCCATCCGCTCCTGGATGTATTCGCCTGCTGCGACAGGAATCAGCTTTTCTTCCCTTCCGAAACAGAAGAGCGTCGGTGTTTTGATGCTTTCGAATTTTTCACGGTAGTCGACGACGGTCTAGTCGAACAGGATGGCACTTGCGACTGCTTCCGGCAGTTTCAACGTCTCTTCAAGCATCCAGTCGAAGTCTTCATGGGTTTCGCAATGGATGATGAATGAGCTCGATTTATTAAAATTAGGTACTTACTCAGTTTCTTCCTCCGAGGTATCATTCGGGTTGAATAGCTCTTCCACTCTGCTTAGTAGAAGGTAATACAAATACTTTAAGACAAGCGATTATTCCAGTGAATAGAAAAATCCATTTATATTCTAGAAGCGTTAACAACCCACCGAATACTGCGGGTCCTATAATCGCTCCGATATTTAAGAGGATAATACTGATACCGAATCCAATCGCAGGTGTATCAGGAAAAGCCTTGGCACTCCATATCGGTAAGAACGCAGCATATAACATAAATGAGCCTCCAAATAATAACCCAGAAAAACACACAAGAAGCCAAGCTTGAGATGTAAATAAGATCGCGATACTGAGTGAATAAAGAAGGATTGTGAAAATAAAACTTACCTTAAATCCGAACTTATTGACGAAGTCCCCAGCCCATAAACCAGCAAATCCTCCTATACCAACAATCAAAAAGAGAATGGCATTTGCACCACTGATTGAAAATTGTTCTTGCACAAAATCTGCTGAATATGTCCAATAGGTGGCTTCAGTGATTCCGAATAAAATAGATGCTATGTACAGCGGCTTTGTTTCTTCGGTAAGCAAAGGTTTAAGATTTATTTTCTCTCCGCTCTGTGGATTAGGTTTCTTTTTAGAGCCCGGCAGAGATTTAAATGCCCATAGAAAGACCGCAAATCCGATTAAACCCCCACTGATCCAGATGAGTCTCCAATCTCCATTTGATAAAATGTAGAACGTCGTAATCAATACTAAACCTAGAGTGGAGCCCGTACTAATGATGGCTAAAGCTCTGTTCTGAACCCTCTGTTTCACGTGCTGGCTTACACTCTCTGAAAAAGACGCCCAAGTTAAACCGGGGCTCAATCCGGCAATGGCACAGCCAAGAGTAAAGAGAATACTGCTATTTGTAAGTCCAGCCATTAACAACCCTGCAGATCCTGTAAAAATACCTGCGAGAATCACAGGACGTGAGCCTGTTCTCGAAATGAAAAAGATTACACAAAGAGCTCCGATTAAAAAAGTAAAGAACGTTAAACTCGAAATGACCCCTAAAGTAGAGGCAGATAAGTTAAAATCCTTTTCAAATTTGGGTAATAATAGTCCGTAACCATATCGAAACCACCCAAAAATAATGGATAGGGCTAGTAAACCAATAATAGATATCGTTGGTATTTCAATCTTTAATTTTCCCACAAAGTCATCTCCTCAATTAAAAATAAACTACTTCAAAAAGCTCTACCCTTACTAATATGGGGTAAAACTTTTTTAAAAATGAGTGATCAAACAATTTACAGTACATATTGTTTAACGATAAAAAACGCACGAAGAATTTCGTCTTGAAATCCCGTGCGTTTCATAATGTTATATACTTGTTCTCACCTCTACTCGTAAATACATGCCCACGGTTTTACAGGGTTCGGATATAGTCTGCCACCGTTTTGTTGAACTCATCTGCTTCTTCTAAAAACGGGCAGTGGCAGCTGTTTTCGAAGATGGTCAGTTGGGCGTTTTCCATCCGTTCCTGGATGTACTCGCCTGCTGCGACAGGGATCAGCTTTTCTTCCTTTCCGAAACAGAGGAGCGTGGGTGTTTTAATGTTTTCAAATTTTTCACGGTAGTCTACGACGGTCTGGTCGAACAGGATGGCGCTTGCGACTGCTTCAGGCAGTTTCGTCGTCTCTTCAAGCATCCAGTCGAAGTCTTGTTGGGAAAGGTCATTTTTGAACATAAGCGGTATGAATTCAGTCAGGAACCCTGTGCGGTTGTTCTGGACTTCGCGCATGAGGTGGATGAGTGTCGGGAAGTCGAAGGCCCCCATCGGGAAGTCATCCCATTTGTAGTCGGATGGCAGCTCATCAACGATGACAGTCCCTTTCACATTGTCATCGCCAAACTGCTCAAGGTAATCCCAGACGACGAATGCTCCCATCGACCAGCCGACGAGCACGACATCCTTCAGCTCAAGCTTTTCAATGAACGTGTGCACATCCCTCGCATAGCTTGCGACTGTGTGACCATGATGACATTTGGAGGATTCGCCGTGTCCTCTGAGATCGAGCAAAATTGCACGATGGTCGTTGCTGAAGTAATCCTTCTGTTCCTTGAAGAACTTGCTGCTCATCCAGACGCCATGGATGAAGATGACCGGCGCCCCCTCCCCGACATCCTCGTAATACAACGCGACATTCTCTTCCACATGACAGTAAGGCATAGGATGACCTCCTTTATAATATCCATCGTTCTATGACAGACCATCTACACGAAAACAGAATTTTATGTTAACCTTTAATAGGATTTAGTAAACATATCGGGGAGGTTACTATTTTGCAAACATCATTGAAGCTGGATCGTGTAAGAATGATTACACTATGCGCGATGTTCGCTGCAGTTACGGCTATCTTCGCGCAAATTACGATACCCATTCCGGTCGTCCCAATTAGTGGACAGACGTTGGCGGTCGGACTGACAGCTACCATATTAGGAAGTCGTTACGGTGCAATTGCAATGATCTGTTATGTTGCGCTTGGAGCAATTGGGTTACCTGTTTTCGCTGAAGCAAAAGGTGGCGCCCAAGTCTTGGTCGGACCAACTGGCGGTTACATCTTCGGGTTCATTGTAACTGCTTATGTGACAGGCTGGATTCTTGAGCGTACGAAATTCAATCTTACTTGGGCTCTTGTTGCGAACACGATAGGTATGATCATTACATTGCTCATGGGCTGTGTTCAGCTGAAGTTTGTTCTTGATATGAGTTGGACAGAAGCGTTTTATGCTGGCGTGTATCCTTTTATCGCAGTAGGACTCATCAAAGCATTCCTAGCAAGCAGCATCGGGGTTACAGTCCGTAACCGCTTGATTCAGGCGAAACTGTTAAGGGTCAACAACAGTGGTTCACAGTTAGAGAAGGCTACCTCGTAAGGAAATTCGGGCCTGCGATGGTCCAATCGGCACTTGGATGAGACACGTTTCATCCTTTTGAAAGCCATACAATTCATCACACAGTTTGACGTTGAACCCTAGTAACGGGTGACCGTTCATTCGTAATGCTGAGGCTCGAAGCAACATCTTTTGCAGAATGATGCCTGCTTCCATCTGTTGGATGCGATAGCCTCTATATCCGAGCGCATCTTTATGGGCGTGCTTGCTGCCGACAATATGCAGGCAAATTGGGGTTTGATAGAGATTCAAGTTATGGGCTGACATGCCGGATTGCAAATGCGTCCGGAAGTCGCCCTTTTTTATTTGGTGTAACGAATGCGTTTCGGGTTCATACTTATACGTGCCATCCTCCAACCCTTCCACGTTATAAAAACAGCCATAGATAGAGAGATTGGATGAATGGATGACACCTTTGAAAAGAGTACCCAGCTGGTCTTGCGTCACCGTTCCCATTGTAAAATCCATTCCAGGGGAATGACGATTATGACAAGCTTCTGCAAAATCATAATCCAGCCGTTCAACATGAGGTAAAGGGAGACCACCTTCGTGATTGGGTTCTCTTTTTTCATCTGACGGCTGCACGATATGCTCCTCCAGCATCGCAGCCTCATTCATTTTTGTGATTTTCGGAAATTCGAGAACGGTTTTGGAATGGATGTAATGTTCAGGTGCAATCGGTTCAAGCTCCTGACACAACCTATTGGCTGTGATGTGTTCATCGCCTGAAGAAGGTGCAATCGGCTCATTTCCAATTGGAATGACCGCATACACGCTTTCTTCCTGTTCGTTTAATCCGAGCAAGTGGTTCACAGCACGGTCAAGATACTGATAGCAAACCTTCGTTTCGTACCTGCACCTTTTTGCCGCTTCCTCTATCTGACCGATGATTGCCCCAGCATCAAGCCCCTGAAGGCGGTAACTGAAGTTGTTGTATTTGAAAAAGTTCTTCCAGAACATCGTCGAGATGAAGACCGTTCCGAAACAGCTCGATAGGTCACATTGATTACCGAGCGCTTTTTCCAGATAGTCGTCAAAGTTCCCTTCCCGCAACAGCACGAGTCTGTGATGAGCGACATCGTAATGGTAAATACCTCTTGCCAGACATTCCATTTTCACATACACATACAGTTCATTCGGGTAGAGCCCTCCACCGGACGGGACGAACCGGCGGAGAGCTTGCATCACCCCTTCCGTTTCTGGATAAACCGTTTGTGAGACATGATTCAATCCATACACATACCAGAGAAATGCCCCAAAATCCTCAAGCGTCAGTTCTTTTTCTGAAGGCTCCAATTTTAAGGGAACCTCGGATGAAAGCGGAATGGTAGGAAGGTTTTGATAAAGCTTATAAGGGAGCGGTGCGTCGTTCCAATCCACTTCCCAGTCGGGCGGGCTCACGTGATCGATGTCATAATGGAGCTTGTAAAGGAATTCATCGAGATTCACGGGCTGACCTCCTTATGGGAATGGATGCGGAAACGGATTCAGCTCATCATACGTCAGCGGTTCCTTCGTAAACCCAAGCTCCATTGGCACCTTCAACACGCGCTCCAGCCCTTTAATTCGTGTCTGGTGATGCCCGAATGTCATCGGCAGCATCCCTGGGATGAGCACCTTCATGCAAGAAAGTCCGTTCCGCCTGATTTCCGGGGACGTTTGATCGACGGTGATCACATCGAGCCCTTGCTCGTGGAACGTCCGCATTACCTCTTTCAATTCCTCCGTCAGATCGGAATACTTCTGACGGGGAGGAAAGGCTTCCTTGAAGGTCTGTATCGGTTCTTCATTTTTCAGTAAAAAGTGCAGGCGTTCCTCCGCTTCCTTCAGTCCATACAGCATGCCGTGGTCATCCATCCGACGTACGAGAGAATCATCGTAAAGCATCTTTCTATGCTCCGCTATGTTCGTTTCAAACTTTTCATCCAAGGTTAGCACCATGCCAGCCAGTTCATAAACAGCGCTTTTGGTCGCACGGATCGGATCGAGATGAGCACCGGCCGCACAGATGATGTTCATGCCTTTCTCTTTCCGGTTCTTCGCCATCGCCCAAACACCAGGGATGCCATGCTCCATCGTTGCGTTGTACAGATAAAGGTCATAGCCCGCAACCTCACGCATCCGGTCGACCATCAGCTTCAGCTCTTCATCGTCCGCCGAGTACGGATCTAGCCTCGGTAGCTTCAAATTCCCGTACCAGGTGAGGAGGAATGCATCCCGCTCGACGACCTCCATGATTCCGTAAAAGATCGCTTCCTCCCGACTGCCACCGAGCGCACAGCCATTAGACGTTTCAAACACGAATCCGCCTCCGCACCCCATGCTGTAATAGGCGAGCAGCTCTGGAACGAGAATCGGTTTTTCTTGTAAAAACGAGTAGCCCCACACCCAATTCATCTTTCGGTCAGGATCGAACTTTTTAAAGGAATAATTCGGCAACTCATATTGTTCATCAGAATGGACCCCGACGGACAAGGGATGAAGAGCCTCGTCTGAAAGGTTCCGGTATGATTCATGAACCACGCTCCGTTTGCCTCTTGCTCCGATTCCACATGATCGTTCGAGTGCTTCTAGGATCGCTGTTGATGTGCTCAGTTCATACGAATGCGTCCTTCCAGCCGTCCCCTCGTTTCCGTTGAAAAGTGGCAGATTGACAATTACGTCCGCGAATATCGTCTGCGGATCATACGCTTTCGAGTTCAACATCCCAGTGCGGTTGTCGACGTACTCTTTCGAGAGCGCTCCCTTCAATTCCCCCATCGGCCGGCACCGGTATGTGTCCAGGTTCACTTTCAAGCTCGGTTCAAGAGTCATCTCTTCCGGAGCATCCTCCGGAATTTCTGAGCAATTCGGACACATCGCATCTGGCAAGATGAACCGCCATGAACTTTCAAACGTTTTTAAACTGAATAGGCACACATGGTTTTCAGAATGTGGTTTCTCTCCTTTTATGCTCTTCTGCACATCTGAACAGATAACGTGTGCCATTTGCAGCAACCCTGAGTTCGAGGCCCAGGCGTCGGGGTTCCGGTCTTGCATGGAGATTTGTTGCTGCCGTAGGTCCCACATTTCTTTCCTGTCGCGACTCGCCATCAACATCCGCGTATCGGCGCACTGGGAACAACCTGCTTCCCCCGGTCGGACAAGAGGACCGATGACGCCTTCCCCGAACGCGACGAACCCTCTCAGCCACGGGATGTCGAGCATCTCTTCAGTCTGTTGATGAACCGCCGGCACCCATGTGTCATGTAAAACGAGGGCGAAATCTGCTTGTGGTCGTTCTTTTTCCACTTCAGTCCTTCTGATCACTTCACATTGCCCTGCCAGCTGGTTGCACACATATTCCGCAAGCACGCCGTGCCCAATCACGAGAACCGTCCCCATCATTCAACCGCCTCCTCTCGCAAGAGGACACCGTAAACACCAAGTTCACCCTGTTTGAAAAGAGCTTCCATCTTCAATTCGTACACATCACACGTTTCGTTGAGCTTCGAAAGGTCGATCTCCAGTTGTGGTACATCGAGCGTTCGGGGATCAGCCTCGTTTACCGTTACGTTTACCGCACAAATCGCATTCGCATGGCAATCCATTAAGATGGCTTTTTGAAGACAGCTTCTGAGTGCTTGCGTCTCATTGATCCCTGCACTTCCGTACCAACTATCTCCGACGTTCACCCATGTCACAGGGTACCCGCTCAAATCTTCACCCAGGAATACCCGTGTTTCCTCCAACACATTCAGGTAAAACCTACAATGGTCATCGGTGACATCACCCAGTTTTACTGGGACAACGGAATGCTCATCGTGTCCATTCAATTTTTCCAGGAGACATTTCTGTAGTCCACGGCTGATGCCTTCTTCCGCTGTCTCTCCTGCCCCGACACTGGTATATGAAGGTTGGAACGAATCGATCAGTCTTCCGCAATAGTCTTCCACGCCGACTAGCCCTGCTTCTTTTCTGGCTTCTTCGTGTGTGAGTCCGCTGCAATTTTTCACCGGTAAAAGGTCCGCCGGTCCATCGCTGATCGGGTCTACCACCTGAACGGCACATTGCGACAGAGGTATCTGATTGAGATCCCCTTCTTCCCATCGATGAAAGATTCCCGTCACCTCTGATGTCAGCTTTCCAAACGCGAGGAACAAGTCGCTATCTTCATTCCTCTTCCAATCCAACTGTTCGACTTTTACAATCGAGGTGCAGTCCGTCACTCTAGGATGGGGTCTGACGGTGTGCCATTTTCCGGTCAATGTAAAAAGGTCCAGTGTATACAGTTGGTTAGGGGTAGTGCTGACGCCTGTCATCGTCTTGAAGCCTTCGAACACACATAGGTTCGCGAGCAACGCACCGACTGTGGAAGAATACGGACCGGCCGGGTGCTCATTTACGAATGCGCTTTGATGCAGGCTTCGCCATGCCGATTCCCAGCACGCATCGGATTCCGGATCAACGAACGGACCTGCCATTCCTACTTTTTCAAAACAGACCGCCGGAATGAATCGTTTCTTCTCATCCCGACAGACAGCGTGAAGGACTCGGAGTTCCTCCACCTCGCCCGTTTGGGATACATAATAGACGGTATCAAAAGGATCGATCACTTCCCGCCACGAGCGGACCGCTTCCGCCTTCGTAACGACCTCGATCGCCACTTCCGGGTCGGTTTTTCGCGCATGGGAAGTCAATTCAGCGAGGCGCTTCCGATTCGTCGCGACTTCCTCGTTCACGAGCACATGGAACGTCGGAAGTCCGGACTCGAGAAGCGCATTTATGAGCGAAAGGAAGAACGGCCCCGAGCCGATGGCGAGCACTTTTTCCTTCCGATATTGTTCAAAACGATAAGCGCCTGAACCGCCGAAACTGTTCAGGAACCCGATTTGAGACGCATATTTGGTGAGGGTGTCCTCCTTCAAGCCATGTTGTTTGTAGCTGCTGATGTCCTGGACGAACCCGTTTTGATGGAGAGCTTCCGCAATCTCGTAAACTCTCCTTTTATAAGGTTCCGGGAGGCCGGCGGTTAGCTCCTCCATCGTATAGTTTCCATTAAACATCGGCACTAGTTTTTCAATCCAGCGATCGATCGAGTCTCCCTCCATATGAAAAGATCCTGCGTTGTTTCGGAAATACACCCGACCCGCCATATCCGGCAGAAAGAACGTATCACGGTTCACTTTCAAACGCATTGTCGGTGTCATTTTGGTCATACGCGCTCCTCCTCACTGTGAGAGCTGTCCTATCCTACAAAAACCTCATTCTTACTGATTGTATGAGCGAGAATTTGTCTTATATGATAAGAAAAATGGCGGAACTTTACCGCCAGGATGAGGGGAGTGTATGTATTTGCTAGAATGATTCGATTAGGAAGATGGTGAGTGTAAGAGGATGTTCGGATGGGATATGTACAGGGGAAAAAGTGTTCTCTGTTATTGAGTGCGTATCCATTCATCTTGGTTCATAAGTTTCCAATAATTCTTTCCGCGACTTTTCTGGCACCAGAAATGTTTCGTGAAACAGGACCGATTTCAAGTTCAGCTAAAGCTCCTGCAACATATAAATCCTTTCCCCATTCCAGGTTGTAATTGACAATCGGAAATCCGCACTCAGCACAACGGAGGTTTTGAGCCTGTATAGTTCGAAGCAGCCAGCTTTTGCCTGGTAAACACCTTTTTGCCCCTGTAGCAAGAACGACCCTTGAAGTTGTAATGGAAGGATGAGCTTTCAACTGTATGGTAATCTCTTCTTTACTCGTTACTGCAGCCTCATATATGTCATCGGTAATGATGTTCAATTTTCCTTTTCTTTGTAAATGTAAGAGTTTCATATACAAGTGTCGCGGAATCGATCCTTTATAACGTTCCTTTTGAATGATGCTTCTTCGCTGATTTGGATCTTCTACTTTATCGAAATTCCGTAACTTTTTGGGACCATTCCAACCTGGATCACTATCAAACTCATGGATACGGAATGGATGACGTTTAATTAATACCACAGGCTGTTTGCTTTCAGAACATAGCTTAACGGTTAAATGAGCAGCTGTAATTCCACCGCCAACTATGACAGGTGGAAGTCGATCTCCTGAAATAGATGGAGGGATGGGTTGTTTGAAAATGTGAAAAACCCTTTCAGGCAGTTGTTCTCGTAATGGGATTGCCCATCCTGGATAATTAGGTTGGTCATTCACTCCAATTGCTAAGACCACCTTTTTTGAGACGATTTGTTCATCTTCCTCCGTCGTCACTTTCCACGTATGATTCTTGAAACCCAACCCTTTTACCGTTGCTGACTTCCAGACGCTTTTTAAATCAACTTCCTTCAACACATGATCGCAATGGTCATTAAACAATTCCAGGCAAGGCTTCTGATAATAGCCGTGCAATGCCCTCTTTCGATTCGTTTGCTTTGCATACGCTTCGAGACTAGATGGTTTTGTATCGATATGATGGACAACAGGCGACCGTAGATGTTCCATAGAAATACGTTCTGTAAGTACTTTCCACCTGTTCATCGGTCTGAGAGATGGATCAATGATTTGAATTTGATCATTGTTCACTCTATTACTCTTTAATAGAGCGGTAGCAATTGTACATCCATGTACTCCTCCCCCTACAATGAGCCACTCTTTCATAAACTCTCTCTCCAAATCTTTCTTATGGTCGTTATTGAATTTGATTTTTCGGCAATTTGCTCGTAGCTAAGAGAAAAGCTTTTTGCTTTCCGGTTTGTTCGGCACTCTTTTGTAACAAGTCGGTACAGTCCAATAATCGAAAAGATTTCGACTTCATTTTTATATGGGAATCAATTTCTTCTTCAATCTCTTTCATACATTCGACGATCGCTTTTTGAGATAAACCAAAGTGTTCTGCAGCCTGAAGGTAAGGTGAATCCTTTTTCAACAATTCCAAGAATTGCTCTGCCGTGTCCGATTGTTGAGCCAACTGATCCTCTAGCTGAACAATGTAATGGTAAAGGTGCTGTTGCTGAATTGGCAGTTGAGCTACCGCATCTCTTGCAAACATTTCTAAAAGGTGTTCATTCATTATTGAATTACCATCCCTTCTTTCCTGTAAAAGGGTCTTTCTTATTTTTTATTTAAGTTGTACTTTTTCATGAACCGGTCTGCACGGCCACCACGATCTGAAAACTTCTGTTTGCCTGTGTAGAACGGGTGGGTATCTGAGCTGATTTCCACTTTCAATAAAGGATAGACATTCCCATCCTCCCATTCGATTGTCTCTGATGTGGTCTTTGTTGATCCTGATAGAAATTTAAATCCACTGGTTGTATCCATAAAAACGACTTTGCGATATTCAGGGTGAATGTTGCTCTTCATTTATAAATAACCTCCATACTTTTTTGTGCTCTTCGTTTACCAACTTGATTTTTTAACGCCAGGAATCTGCCCTTTATGTGCCAATTCACGAAAGGAGATCCGAGACATTTTAAACTTCCTCATAAACCCTCGTGGTCTCCCATCAATTTGACAACGGTTGTGCAGACGTGTGGGGGATGAATCTCTCGGAAGTTTCCTTAACGCTTCATAATCTCCTTTTTCCTTTAATTCTTTGCGTAGAGCTGCATATTTCTCTACTTGTTCTTGTCTCTTTTTTTCTTTTGCGATTTTAGATTTTTTAGCCATATTCTACGCCTCCATTATTTTTATAGTTTTATAAAGTCTCATACAATTCGTAATCATTACGATTTATCAAATAAAAAAAATAATAACGATTACATTTCAGGTGTAAATCGTAATCATTACGTTTTGTATATTACTCTTATAGGTTCATCCTGTCAATGTATTTATTTTTCCAGGTAAATTAGTGCTCGTGAGGACAAGCGTACAAGCCTTATGTAAATAAATACCATATGATAAAAAAGAATAAGTATTAGGAGAGAATTTCATGAAAAGAAAATGTAAGGGATGTATTTGCGAACAACTTGCTCATTTGATGCCGGGTACAACTGTGACATTGTTTCTTCCAGACCCGCTCGTGCTCAAATTAGCTTGTGTAGACGCCCTCACGTGCTGTGTAAGAGGAATTAATCGGCTAGGACAATTAATTGTAGTAGACTGTTGCAAGATCGTTTCGTTTAGAATTGGTGAAAAAGTTAAACTGATTGCTTATGAAAGTAGAAACGAGGACTCTCAACAGATTTATGTGATCAGACCAGACGGGACTGGAAAGAAGAATGTGACGAACAACTCAAACAACAACCGAAATCCTGTTTGGTCCCCTGTAGCATCGAAAATTTTGTATACTTCTATTGTAGCAGGAAATTCAGATATCTTTGTTGTGAATTCGGATGGATCAGGACAGACCAACCTGACAAATAATCCGTCTCTAGACTTTGACGCTTCCTGGTCCCCGGATGGATCCAAAGTCGTTTTTACATCAAATCGAGGTGGGAGTATCAACATCTTTAAGATGAATGCAGATGGATCCAATCAGACGAATATCTCGATGAATCCTGCAACAGATCGTGAACCTACCTGGTCACCAGATGGAAAGAAGATTGCTTTCAGCTCCAATCGTGATGGGGATTTTAATATTTACACCATGGATCCTGATGGTTCGAATGTTACTAGGCTTACGAACAACGGCACATCAAACCGTACACCAATCTGGTCTCCAGACGGCTCGAAAATTTTGTTCCTATCAATTGTAGCTGGTTTTCGAGAATTCTTTGTGATGGACCGTGATGGATCGAACCAAACCAATTTGACGAATAACAGTTCAACGAACCGTACCGCAAGCTGGTCTCCGGACGGATCAAAAATCGCTTTTGCAACCGATCAAGATGGTAGTTTCGACATTTTCATCATGAATGCAGATGGGTCAAATAAGATGAATTTAACCAACGACACCGTTTTTGATGCCAGTCCTACCTGGTCACCTGATGGGACTCAAATCGCTTACGAATCGCGCCTCGGATCTGATTCGAACATCTTCATCATCAATGTAGACGGTACAAATAAACATAACATCACGGCTGGTGATTCAAACTTCAATACATCCCCTGTTTGGCAGCAAAGTTAAAAGGAACCCCATCCATACTATTGGAGGGGTTCCTTTTCTATTCATCCGTTTACTCCTCTGATCCTCCACCAGCACAGCCGCCGCAACCGCCGCATCTACCGCCACCGCAGCCTCCGCATCGGGCACATCCCCCACAGCGTGCGCAACCGCCACATCCGCCACAACGTCCGCATCCACCACAACGGAAACAGCCGAAACATCGGAAACAGCCGAAGCAACCGAAGCAGCCGACACAGGCACCGACGATGATTCGTTCATCATTCGGATCTTGATGTTGTTCACTCGGTACCATTTCGCTCGCCTTGTAGTTCCCAACATTCAGATCCTTGATATCCTTATGAAAATCCGTCATATCCCCATAACCTCCATCATTGTTGATCTTGATGACCTATTTGAAGAGACCAATTCCCTACAACAACTCTCCTCAACAAAATATGAACGAAGGTTGGGCATTGTTACAAAACGGAAGTTTCCATATGGTTGTTTGTGGGCAAACAAAAAAACGGAGCATGCAAAATATGTCATACTCCGTTTTTCAAATTGTTACCTCCAAATGACCCATTTCAGCTCTGCTCCATCCATGACGATGTCTTCTACGTCATCGGCAATCTCTCCATCTTCCTCCACATACTCTTTTTCCGCCACGACATCCTCGATCTCATTACTATAAAATGTTAAGCTGATATCATAATTCTTATCATTTATTTCCAGGATCTTCTTCTCAATTACCCTTACTTTAGAATCCTTTTTACTTTTACTCATGTCGGACCACATTTCTTCTGAAACGTCTAGATCGACGTCTACTTCATACTCGCCATCGAGATTTTTTGTCAGTTTCGAACTCACTTTCACATCTGTAACCAGCTCTTCATCAGCAAGTAATTCCTTTGTTTTTCCACCAAACTTTTTCACTTCATCTTTATCCTGTTCCAGCTTCTTCTTTTTTGCTTTCTTTTTTCTTTCCTCTTCCGCTTTCTTCTCCTCTTCCGCTTGGATCTTTGCTTGTTCTTTCTTCTCCTGTTCTGCTTCTAATTTTTCATAATCTGTGAAAAACGCACTGTTTATGAAGAAAAAGACAAGAAATGCAATGCCCGACCATTTGAAAACCTTCTTCGCTTTCTCGTTTTTCTTCCGGAAAAAGAATGAACCGACTGCTACTAATAAACTTAAAGTCATTAACGAATCCATAAAAACTTCCTTTCCTTTATAAAATCTCTTATTCATGCCTACGTTTTAAAATGAATCATGTTTCAAAAACAAAAAAATGAACACCTTCCTTCATATCGGATGGTGTTCATTTTTGTTAAGTTCGTCTGGAGGATCTTTAGGCCTGCTTTGCGCTCTGCTCAAGCGCTGCATCCCAGTTTGGAAAATAATACAACGCGTTTCTCATCAGCTCTGGATTAGATTTTTTCACCTGCTTTTTTCGTGGTGGTTCTCCATCGCTTGCTAAGTTAGAAATCTGCTGGACAACTTCTTCAAGGCTCATACTCGCTTCCATCGTCATTCCTCCCTTGGGTTGGTTAGTCCCCATTCTAACCTTAACCTCCCCAACCCATACTTTTTTCGGACATGTTTTATTCCAATTCGTCATGGGAATGGTCATATAATCACTCAAATTGGAGGGTTGTTTTACCATGAAAGAATATACAGTTGTACCTGATCGCGACGTTACAGGCTGGGACGTGACTCTGGAAGATACAGCCCCAGTCGATCACTTCGAAATGAAATCCGATGCAATTGAATTTGCTGAAAAGATGGCGAAAGAAAACAAACCGAGTAAGCTGATCATTCTCGATCAGGACCGAGAAGTAGTCGAAAAGCGTGAGTTTTAAATAACGAAGAGGGAGACCGAAACCGGTCTCCCTCCTTTTGGTATAATGGTAGAATACTCCATTAAAGAAAGGCTGGTATGTATGGACCTGAAAGGGAAATCATTCGCTTATCTCATGATCTTTGTCATTACATATGCAATCGTCACCGTCACGATTGGAGAATTTTATATCGCCAATCAAATCAACAACGGCTTGATCATCGGGCTCTTGTTCATGATCTTCTTAAAGCTCGACTATATTATTCATAAATAATATAAGCTGGAGTGGGCTTTCTCCAGCTTGTTACATCCAAAAGAGCGTACTGCTTCAGATCTAATCTAGCAATCGTCGTCCTTTTTGTCTCCGCCAACAAAGGCGATTCCGACGATAATCAATAGAAGGAACAGGACCACAATCAGTGCAAAGCCCGATTCCCATCCTCCTTTACCGCAACCATATCCATAGCCGTAACCATATCCTGACATGATAACACCCCCTATTCGTTGTTAGTCATACAATATGTCCATCTTGATGAAACGAGCGGGCGTATCGGTAAAAACTTTGCCAAAATATGAAAAATAGACGCGCTTTATGGATACTCGTCTATTTTTAGGAACATGCCTTCAATGGCAGTCCCAATTATAAAGTACATTTTCGAAATGAAGATTCAGCAAATCCTCTTTTTTGATGAAGAAATTCGCCACCCCAGCATCTCCCCACATGATTCCGTTTTCGTCATCTGTATCAATTTGTAACAAGAGAATTTCATGCTCCTTATACTTTTCATCATCCCTTGGATCGGTTTGGGTGAAGAATGGATAGCCGCCGATTTTATGTCCTTCCCCCCTAAAGGCTCCCGCATATGCCTCCCACAATTCTTCATCTTCTTCACTGGCATCAAACGAAAAATCAATCGATTTACCTAACAGCGTACTCGCTCTGAAATCCTCAATCGATACAGGATCATAGGCGATTTGGAATGATAACGATGACTCCCGCTCAATTGGAAAGAACTCTGTGTTCAACTGCTCCAAATAAGAAAAATCGCTGATTAACCCGGATGGATCACTCGATATCGTTGGATGATAGAGAATTTTGAAGTTCGATTGCTTCGTCATATTGTCAAAATCCAGCCCCATCAAGTCATCTTCAGCTGTGATAAAGAACTGTAAGAGCCCCTTTTCTGGCATATCATCTAATTTCGGTAACTCTTTAAAATTAATCTGTGCCAATAACAGCATCGGCTTTCCGTTTCTATCTTTCGGATGTTCAACCTCCTTAGGAAGATAAGGATGGCCTCCGAATTTACTTTGATGGATGTTTGCCTTTTCATTTTTTGCGATTACGCTTATGTAAGGTGCGACGGTTTGTGAAATCTGTTTCCGGTGTGGTTCTAATTCCTTCGGTAAAGTTAATGCTGGCACTCTGCTCATGATGGGCTCTCCTTTTAGGTTTATTCTTGTAAAATTTACTTCACGTCGACGACTATGGTGTATGAAGCTTCTCCGTTTTCCCATATGGCAGTAAGCTCGATGACATGTTTTCCGCTTTCCGTCGGTAGCTTCAGTTCGTTACCTGTTATCGGTAATCGTTTACCATGCTCGGCATCTTTCCATACAAACGCTGTTACCCTTGGATTTGAGTCATCGCTAAATGAAATCGTCGCAATGTCCCCTTCCCCAACCATCGTCCCTTCCATCTTTTCTCCCATTTGCCATGATGAAGGAGCATCTACCACAACTGCTCTCGTCGAGAACCACCCTTCGGTTTCCCAATGAAATACCCCTGTTATGGCTTCAACTTTTTCACCTTTCACTTGTACGTTTGCCTGTGGAGGACCATCTTTATCCAGATCCATCCCACACCCCGTCATTATCACTATGAATACGATCACCATGAGTATCCTGTTTCTTATCATCATGGCACCCCCCTTTCACTATAGACGATTATGCTTATATAGGGGTTACGCTCCGCTACAAAAAGAAGGAGTTGCCGAAACAACTCCTTCCGCTTACGTATTTATTTTTTCAATTCCATGAGAAGCTCTTCAAGTCGATTAAGCGTCTGGGTCATGCCTTCAATTACTCCCATATCGAGGACCGTTTTCAGCGCTTCCTTCGTCTCGTATTGGGTACGGCTGATCAGTTTTGTCTTTCCATCATAGTCCTCAAATTGATACGTGATATGGGCTGCAGGCATATTTTCTGCAAGATTTCCTTCTGAGTCTGCAAAACGATCAATGACGACGATTTTTTCAGGTTCTTCAATCTCTTCAAAATACGCCTTTCCACACGACTCCATTCCATAGTACTCTCCCTGTGCTTCATCCTCGCATTTCATGCAGTAGAACCATACACCACCAGGCTTGAAGTCCATTTCGCAAACCGGCAGGCTCCAGCCTTTAGGACCCCACCACTGCTTCAGATACTCAGGCACTTTATACGCATTGAAAACGAGTTCACGAGGAGCGTCAAAAATTCGTTCAATAATGAGTTCCCGATCCTCTACCTTAGTCTGAATGAGATTCGTTACATCCGCCATTCGTTTTCCTCCCCAAACGAGATTTAACATCACTATCTTTTTCGCCTAGGCGGACGCTTTTCCTTCAAGGTCGAGTGAAAATAGAACTTTTTACATATCAAGACTTCAATTTCGTTTTTCTTTGCAAAAAGCACTGTCACTCGTTCCTTTTGACTTGTCGAGTATATGGCCGTTTTCTTTGCTTACTTTAATAAAAAGTTGTCTGCATATGTATCCACGGTGTCGGAACTCGATGCGGTAATGATCGCCCATATCCTGGGCGACTTGAATAGTGATGACATCCTCACCTTCAGCGGTCTTTATTTCAGATATAGGATCCCACGGCGAATCATCAACACTGCGCGTGAAATGATGATTGAAAAATCCCTCGATCGATTTGTCAGCCACTCGGATCGCATCTTTTTCATCTAATGGAAAGTCCGATTCTTGCAACTTCAGCACGTTCGCCGGCCACGTCTTGCTAAAATGATTGATGCCATAAATCGCGCTGATTACAATGATACCAATGATGATTGCTGAAACTAGTTTCGTTCTTTTTCTCAAGGTAAACCCCTTTCTGTCATCGCCCTGATTGATGTTCATAGTTTCGGACGCACATGCCCTGGACTTTTGTCATACCGAGTTTTTCATAATAGGGTTGTAGATTTTTATCACAGAGGAGATCGATCATATAGAAATCTTCTAACTCTTTCAGCATTCTCTGAACGAGCTCCCTGCCGATCCCTCTGTTTTGATAGTCTGGTAAAACTTCCAATAAAGGGATGTAGGCTGATAGTATACCATCACTGACAGCGGTTATGAACCCTACTACTTGGTTGTTCTCTTGATCCACAGCCAGCACCCTTGTATAACTTCCGTTCAAAATGTCCAAATGTGTTTCAGCAGATGGCGGTGAAGGCCAGTCTACAAAGAACCCTTTCAGCATTTCCGGCTTGATTCCTTCCAACGACGTCGTATATTCCATCCTATTGAACCCTCCTTCTCTAATACTTATATAATAGAAGAAAGCTGACTCTTTTACGAGTCAGCTTCCTTATTTTGGGCTATAAATCTTGCAAATCGGTGCATAATTTTTAATCTAGGTTCATAATTTCTGATCTAGGTTCATAAATTTTCATTTTGGTTCGTTTCGGCCTCAAATAGGTTCATAATTGAAGCATCTCGCATTATTCTTTAATCTCAACAATGATAGAGAGGCTTGTCCTCATCTTCTCCCAAGTCCCGACAAACCAGTAGTGATACAAACCAGGCTGATTTGGCAGACTAACTTCAGAATCACTTAGAATTTCCTCCTGTTTCATGCCTTCATCCCAATAAATTAGCTTTACTTCTGTTTTTGCTGGACGATTTGTATAGTGGATGCGTAAATTACTGCCAGGTTCTGCACGTACATCTCCTTCAAAGCCTTGAAGATTGGTTTTGGTCATGACTTCGAAATCGTCACGACACGTGGGTGGCCCTACGTTCGTCCAACATGACTGTTGCTCGAAGCCAGAATATTCTTCGCCATCTACCAAGATGACAGCTTGTGGGTATCCTTCTTTTTTTAACCGAGCTAATTCCTTATCAGCCTCATAGCCCTCAATTAATGTCGGGATGCCAGAAGCCCCCCATACAACGATGGGAAGGAGAATCGCAATACTGATTGCTTTACGACTGAGCCGCTCAATTTTATGTAGATGATGGATCACTTCACTTACGATAAAAAAGATGGTAGCAACAAAGAATGGTGCTAAACTCATCCACTCATAAAACAAGAAAAAAGCTGGGATCGCTGCAAATCCGTTATGTAAAAAGAACGAGCTCCATAAACGTTGAGATGTGCTCAATTTATTGGTCATCTGTTTCACAACAATAGAGACTGGAATAACGAATAAACCAATGATTATACCACCATATGTTGCGTACACCATCGTCCCAAAATAAATACTATCGATAAAAGCGCGCCATCCTTCTCCTCTCCATTCAGCAAAAAACAATTCGATCGGAAAAAAGACAGGCAACAAAACGACGGATATCATAGCGGCTATAATGGATGACAAAATATGACGATTAAGAATGACCCTCACCCCCTTAGACAGTTTGTGAAATGTTTCACATATTCATCATAACCCTTTTTCCAAAAAGATGAAAGGCTTTCTATATAAAAAACTCCCCTACAAAGAGGGGAGTTTTCTTCATATTTCAATTAATGCTGTACGGCTTTAAATGCGTTCACGCGTCCGTTTTGGAAAAAGACACCTGTTCCTGTTACGTTATCAGCTGTTTCTTCAAGTGCTGTGCGGATTTCAGCTGCACTTCGACCTTGGGAAGCAAGTAGTCCGGCAACACCTGCAACAACTGGTGCTGCCATAGATGTTCCGGAAAGGTTGTCATAAGCGTTTCCTGGCATAGTAGAGTAAATGCTTACACCAGGAGCAGCGATATCGACCCACGTTCCATAATTGGAGAAGTATGCAAGATTATCATTTTGATCCGTTGCCGCTACTGCGATTGCATTCGAGTAGTAAGCTGGATAGCTAGGCTTTGTTGAGCTTTCGTTTCCAGCTGCAGCTACGACGACAGATCCTTTGTTCCATGCATAATCAACGGCTTCCTTCAATGTTTGTGTACCAAGCAATCCACCCAAACTCAGGTTGATGACCTGTGCACCTTGATCAGCCGCATAACGGATACCTTGTGCGACATCATCCAATGTACCACTACCACCTTCATCCAATACACGAATTGCTAAAATGGACGCGTTCGGTGCATTCCCAGCAATTCCGATGCCGTTATCGGTATTTGCTGCTGCAATTCCAGCTACATGCGTCCCATGATAATGCTCATCCATCGGGTCGTTATCATCTTGGACGTAATCGTATCCTTTGATGACTTTTCCAGACAGGTCTGGGTGGTTGTAATCGACGCCCGTATCAATGACCGCGATTTTTACAGAAGAAGCACTTTGGGTGATATCCCAAGCTTTGTCTGCTTCTACTTTTTGCGGTGCATATTGTTCTGAAGCGTAAAATGGATCATTCGGTGTGTAGCTTGCATGGAACGTTGCGTTCGGCTCGGCAAACTCAACAGAGCTGTGTCCTTCGAATGCTTTGACAGCTTCACTGACTTGGCCGTTCACTTTTACCACTACAAAATCTTCAGTCGTCTCTACAATATCTCCGCCAAACTGGGAAACGATCTCCTTCGCATATGTAGAAGTAACCGATTCATTAAAATGGACGATTAATTCTTGGGGAGCTAGCTGTTGCTCACTTGAATAGTTGAAAGGCGTTTCCTTTCCTTCAAAGTTTGCTGCTGATGCTGGAGCAGCTGCGGACACGAGTAGGGTTGCTGATGCAGCAAGTGCTGCGAAACGCTTAAACATTGAATCACTCCTCTGATGTAGTTCCCGACCGAGACATACTCGGCGGGTTAGGCAGAGGATTCAACATCATTCTACAATCTCCTTTCAAAAACCCTTTAATTGAAGAAAATTTACTATTTTAAGAAAATGTAAGCGTTGTTAACTGAGCCCTACATAGTACTAATTCGAGAGGGGGACTAGTACACAATGTCTAACCCCGCTACCCTCAAAGCCCGACCAATTATTCCGAAATAACATTAAGGAAATATGAATATAAAGAGTGAATTTTCATATAATTGTAATATTTATTTTGATTATTAAAAAAGATTAAGTGGTACAATATCTTTAAAGGAGTTGATACCAATGAGAAAACGTAAGGCTTCTTTCGAAGAATTAATCATAAAAAACCGTGAAAATCTCATCAACAACCCGAAAGAAATGGAAAAGATCGAGAAGAAAATTGAACAAAAACGTCTCGAGAAATCCTCCTAAATACGTAAAAAGCGCCAGCCTGAGGGCTGGCGTTTTGCATTATGTCGTGATTAATCGTGTATGTACGGGATCAACAATTCTAAATTTCCATGAGTCAAAACAATGCATCTTCTTTCACCATGCTATATTAAAAAGTAATCAATCATCACTCCTGCAAAAATAATTGCAATCCCCACTGACGCATGTACGACCTTCTCATTGATTGCAAGCTTTTCTAGAAGGAAAAATACGACGACAATGCTTCCAATGAACTGCATGCTTCTGAGAAAATCATTGGATTGAAACAGGGTTATGCTAGGGAAATATTGATAGATGCCAGATAATAGCCCACATACAAAAATAAATAAAGGAATTCTCAGCTTCCACTTCATATCAATTCTTCCTTTCTTTTATAGGGAGGTCCCTAAACAACCTCACCTCAATCCGAAATGTTGAAACGGAATAGTTCAATCAACCAGGGATTTTTACCGATAATGAGATGGCTGACGATCATTGCTAACAGGAATGAGTCTGTGGCATTATCGGTCTTGAAGAATCCGGCCACAATAAAAAACAATAAAAATGACAGAACGATAAGTGCAGCAAAATAAGGAAGTCGTCGCTTCATGTTTCCTCCTTTTACTTAACCAGTCTGAATTTCCCTTTACTTCTTTCTCCTATGAACCGGTAAACTCCTACCATTATCAGGAGTTTCTTTATTTTATTTCATCATAGTCCACTTCTTCTTTTACAAAAAATGCGCCGATAATCTCTTCTAGTTGCACGATTAGATAAGCATTCTGTTGTTCGGTTGGAAGATTGACCTGTCGAAAGGTAATAGCTGTATCCTTACTTGATTGATGGAAGCTTCGGATTTTAATCGCTTTTTCATCTTGACCAGAAGCAATCACGATGATTTTCCTCTCACCATCACCTTCAAAGATTTTATAACCTTTTACTTCAGGAGTGCTTTCCTGCAAATCCATTACATAACGATAAACATCAGGAAGATCCTCCACCTGTGACAACTCTAAAACCTGATAATCATCAGAAACATATGAATTACAACCTGTTACGAGAATGATAGCAGCAAGTAAGATGAACGATAGTCTAACAAGCTTTTTCATAACGGATTCAGCCTACCTTCCGAGCTGTTCGATTCAGCTTTTTCCATTCAAAGAATAGTAAAACACCAATCCCGACGAACATGATGATGCTTGATGAAATCAATTGTGTCTTTTCGGGGAGACCACTCCATTTCAACAGCAGCTCAGGCACGAAGAGTATGATCGGAACAACGATAGAAATGTAGGACCTTGTCCAAATCGTAATGAACAGGAACACTGCTATAGATAAAGCAGCTACAATTGTATTACCGACATCATTCAATTTAATCATCGGCATGGTAAAGTTTTCAGACAGGTACATGATTCCGAGGAACAAGGCTATCGGGGTCACACCAAGTAGGCTATATAAGCCCCACTGTTTTACTTTATCCGCTTGGGAGCTTGCGATATGACGGAAGGTAACAGCTATGACCCCTATATAAAACAGGACAACAAACGGATAGCCGATCATTTCAAGCATGGAATACTCTATGCCGCCGCGAATGACATCACCTAACAAGATGTAGGCGGAGGCACCAAGTAAAATAAGAAAGCCATATTTCAAGATCCCCTTTGGGTCAATAGGGAGCTCATCCGCAAGCGACTTCATATATTCTTTTGGAGATCGGCCCACAATATCATCTACATTTTTCCCTTCTTTTTCTGCTTCTGATAAATGATCTTCAAGCTCACTGATGATGTCCTCGATTTCTTCTTCTTTCTTTCCGCTCGTTACAAGGTATAGCCTCAAATTTTCCAAAAAGGTTCTACTTTTCTCTGATAATTCCATACTCACTTTTCCTCCCCTAATAGATCGTCAACACTGGTTGAGATGGTCTTCCATCTCGAACGAAATTCCGCTAGTTCTTTTTCCCCCTCAGGAGTTAGTGCATAGTACTTCCGCTTAGGACCACCTGACGGAAGTGACTTTTGCGTCGTTGTAACAAGCCCTTCCTTCTTCATCCGGAGTAAAAGCGGATAGATACTTCCCTCTTTCACCATCGAAAAACCATATGCATTCAATTTCTCAATCATTTCATACCCATACGTTTCCCCTTTACCGATAATCGCTAAGAGACACCCCTCTAAAATACCTTTTAACAGTTGGCTTGATGACAAGAACCATCCCCCTATCGTTGTTAAGGATTCACTATCTTGTAAAACAAGATAGTAATGTGAACGAACCTCAATATTGCATAACAAGATAGGTTTAGTTTAACAGTTAATTCCAGATGATACAATCTAAATTTTGTAAAAAGTAGCATCCGTTCCCATAATCGGGTTCTTGTGATAAGCTTGTTTCATTATCATAATTTACCAGTTAGCTAACAATCATGACTCTAAACAGGAGCTTGCTCATCATCATTATCATGGGACTCGTTCTTACCCATTACATCTACAAGAAACGGGTGAGGATCTTTTCCTACCTACCGAAATGGAACGCTCGGATAGCAATGCCATCGCACACAATTAAGCTACCTTTTTTCCTGTTACACGGTCTAATTGGATCCTTGACCATCTTCATTCCTGTGTTCTTTTTGCAAGAGTACAGTTACATTAAATCTCTTATTCTATTTGGATTCTCCTTCGCTCTTATCAATGCTGTCCTTGAAGAGCTGATCTGGAGAGGGATCATGTTATCAAGCATTAAGAAGCATACAACCACAATCTATGCCGTAATCATTACGAGTGTCGGCTTCGGGTTGCTGCATCTTTCCATTGGAATGTCGATATTGTTAAGTTTGCTGAGTGCTTTCGGAGGTCTCTTTTATGCTTTTGTCGTTTTGAAGACAAAGAGCATTTATCCTGCGATCCTCTTTCACTTCATCATCAATGTAGGCATGGTATTCAATGGATGGATTTTATAAAGTATAGAAAGGAGAGTATGTTGTGGGCTTTTGGACATGGATGGCGATTGCCGTAGTATTGGTTGGGTCTTTTATCGCAGCGAATTCTGTTAATAAAAAAACCGAAAAGCGTCATGTGAAGCTCTTGATCTGGTTCATCATCGGTGTCATCCTCTTTTTCATCTGGTGGTTTACGAGAGCGAGATAAATACATAAAAAACGGGAGGCGATCAGGCCCCCCGTTTTTCATTAGTCGTATTGGCCAGACAGAACCTTGTAGGTTTCGTTGTCTGCATCGGCATGCTCGGTCATTTTTCCGTGGTCTCCATATACGTCATCAAAAATGTACCACCGTTTATGCATGGTCACTTTCGGATGGGTCCCCGGGCTGATGCCGTTGTTGTCCATCTTATCATCGTCAGAACCGAGAGCGGAATCCATGTTCACCCACACGTCGTCAATTTCAGGAGTCGAGCTGAAGTACATGCCATGTTGATTGAATAAATCCGTCACCTCTTGATGGTAGCTGTAATTGACATCATTCGGCGTACCATTCAGGTTCGGTGCAACAATCCATTTGTTTTCGATGGCGTCCGGGATACTCGCTTTATCCCACGCCCCTACAGCAAAATATAAGGTGAACGTATGATCATTCGTAAACTCAGCACAATATGGATCGTCATGATCGGCTCCCCAAAGGTCGCTGCCAAAGCGATCCAGGTCCGTTCCAAAAAATGATTTATCGGAGCCGAAATGTGGCGTTCCGAAAGTCATCAAGCGGTCGATATACCAATCGTAACCGAGATTTTCTATGAGATACCGTGATACCAAGCCGCCTTTACTATGCCCGATTAGATTGATGTCGTCGTATGAATTGATGTATCCTAAGCTTTCGAGATCACCGATATAGTGCTTCAGCCAATCCGCTCCTTCAGCTACGTGCCCGTTATGCTCATAGTTGAAGCCGAACAAATCGACATTCGGAGTATAATTGAAGTCGACATTCAACTGCCAGCCTAGTTGCGCGGTGTTTCCTCCATCGTACAAATAATGGACATCATGGTTGCCATAGGAGGATGTGTACCCTAGCGCATATTCCGTTCCTGTAAAACTTTCATAGCTGTTAATATATTCGTCCGCCTTCGGTTTGCTGCCGCTATTTTCCCATAGCTTATCAAAGCCCCATCTGGCTGTATTTGAGTTCAACCCGTGAAGCATGATCGTCGGCTGGTTCCCTGATTCTGTCGAGACAGAGGAAATCGTCGCAAACGACTTCTTTCCGTTTGTAAACACCTTGTCGATTTTGTAGTACGCCTTTTTTACATCGTCTGTACCTTCTACCTGCTCATTCACAAATTCCCTTATTTCTTCAAATACGATGACGTTCGGTTCTGTGATGATTTTGCCTTTACGGTCTTTGATGACTTCATTTATTTTTGTTTTATTGATACGTAATCCCGGCATATTGGCAATTTGAATCGGTTGATGGAGAGGGAGATTCTCAAGCTTCGTCAATGCGACATCTGATGGCATGACAGCTTTCATGACCGCTCCCCTTTCAGCAAGGACAACTGTACCGCCACCCATGAATTCTGTTTCAATCAAACCTTTTTTGCGATCAAATTTCTGTTGATCGATTTTCTCTAGCTTTCCTGATTTGATCCGATACATCAATAGAACTGGGCTTTTCATGCTTTGTGGGACTGGGATTTG
This sequence comes from Pseudalkalibacillus sp. SCS-8, assembly GCF_040126055.1. NCBI lineage: Bacteria > Bacillati > Bacillota > Bacilli > Caryophanales > Fictibacillaceae > Pseudalkalibacillus > Pseudalkalibacillus nanhaiensis. The sequence continues at coordinate 1,011,926 of NZ_CP143541.1, read as the reverse complement.
GAGGTTGAAGGTCAATCCTTTGTTGAGGGTATCAAAGTAAAACGTCTCAGCAGCATCCATTTTATTCAGAATGATGATTGGGTTATCTTCAATCGTATACTGACCATAGATCGAGCCGACTCCGGTCACATCACCCGTGATACCGAACGTATTTTCAATCAATGGAACGGTTCTTGTCTCCATTCCATCCTTTACTCCGTTTTGATTTTCATCGGAATCAAGAGGATCGAGCCCTAACTCAAAGATTTCATCTCCGTCATCGAGATGGTCACCGTCCGTGTCGGCAATAGCAGGGTCTGTTCCATATCTGTCCACCTCGATACCATCAATAATCTGGTCATAATCCGTATCCTCTTCAAGGATGTTGAGGCCTAAGTCATCCTCTTGCTGGTTCGTCAATCCATCACCGTCATAATCCTTTTCCGGCTCGTACATGATGGAGCTGTTGATGCCTTTCCCTTGCTTCATCCCTGGTGTTTCCGCCATCTCTGGTGCTTCCGCACTCGCATTCATTGTTGGAGAGATCAGTGAACAAAAAAGAAGTGATGCTGATAAGATCGTTATTCCTTTTTTCATGATAACCTCCTAATTTGAATTTCACTGACTCGCTTCTTCAATGAAATCCTTTTGACCTTCCAACTTTTTACTTATTTAACGGTTTTTGTTCTTTAGGTCAATCTACGAGTTTATTAAAAAGAGCACATCCTTGGGATGTACTCTTTAATGAACAGAGGGCTCATGATAGGTGCGGTCGAGTGTCGGAATGAGCACCTTTTTTAAATAATAATCGATACTGAATTTATACAATTGTGCTCTGAAGATGATCAACAAGAATCCACTCGTATACAAGACAATACTGATCAGGTTAAGATTGCCAGACAGTAAGAAGTTCACGTGCATAACAAGGCATATAATGACCGACGGTATTGTCAAGAATCCCATGATGATGAATACACCAAGAATGATTTGAGCAATCGGGATGAGGTAATTCAATACCATTACAGACTCCAAAGCAACTTCCTCTACAAACCATTTGTAAAAAAGAGGGACTTCTGGCTTCCCTAGAACATCCACCAAGTATTGACGTAAAAAGACACCTGGCTCAGCAAACCATCCTTTACCTGTTATCTTGGTAATTCCTGCTAAAGACCACCCCGCTCCAAACAGGACACGCATACTTATGACCAAGTATGTAAGCAGAGTTTCTCCATTTATTTTTATTGATTGTAGCACTTTCTTTTTACACCTCCTATCACTTAAAGTGTCTCTATGCTAAAAATGTTTCCCTAAGGAAACATAAGGGTGAAAAAATGACCTCTAATAAAATAGAGGTTTTGCCTTTATGCAATATATTTTACCATAACTAAAACAAAGTTGGTACTATAAAGTTTTAAATTCAAGGTCTCTACTACGACTTGATTGATCTGTTTTTCAATTATATGGTAGAAGGGGTACATAGATGAACTGAATGAGATTGGAGGGGGCAGATTGAATACTTCTGTCATACTAGTGATTATTATTATTTGGATGCAGCTGATTACGCTCGTAAACATTACGATTTTTAACGGGGAATGGAACGGCATCGCCCTTATGCTTTCATCCATACTATTTTTCTTAGCGATGGTGGTGTTTGGAATTAGTCAACAACGAAATAAACAAAAGAACGTCTAGGATTCCCCCTAGACGTTCTTTCATATCAAATGAATTCCTGCACGACCATAGCTACTACAATGATTAGAACAGCAACAGTCGATATAAGCATCATTTTTCCGGTGGTGTTGGCTGTTTCAAACTTCTCTTTAAAAAGCGTACCCAACAAATAAAGGAGCATCAGTATACCGATCAGTACTAGAATGATGGACCCAAAGAAAACAGCCTCATTTACAAAGAATGAGTTCATGCTTCCGAAGACACCAATGACGATGACCAAAAAAGCAATGCCAAATATGAAAAGCTTTCTTTTCAACGTACTGCCACCCCGCTCCCTCTTTGACTTCATACATTATACGATCAGCCAAACCATCTCATGAACCTAAGGCTCTTGACTGGCTACCTTAGCTTCTTCTCAATCTCATCCTGGACAGATTCGAGCTTTTCAGGCAGGACAAACAAGTATTCAATCAAGCCCTCCAACAGTTCCATCAATAGGACGGCTGTTTCGTCGTCCACATCCCTCTCAAGTTCAAGCATCTCATTAAAGGGACTATCTGGATGGACGAGGTGACTGAGTGATTGGATCGGCTTGGTCAAATCTACGTATTCGGGTAATTGTTCAAACCTTTCGGATAACGATTGATCACGCGTCCGTTCCCCGAGGAAATTTTTCAGCACACTTTCAAGAACCCGCTTCGACATGACAGCGGTCGCTGAATTATCATGGGATTGACTGACATTCAAGGCTGAGCTGTACGATCTTACAAGGTCGATCGGCATGCTTTTATTCCGCTCCAGTTTTTCAAGCCTCCCCTGAGATGCCATCGGGTCATAAATATAAATATCCGCTTCCTTCATCGATTCATTGGGGTGTTCCTTAAGCATGATGACAAACTCAGAAGGTTTCTTACATAATGAGCATACCCCCTCGGCAAATAGCCCCGTCTTTCTCACTTGATAAAAGTTGGCCTTCAAGGTAAATTCGCCTGTTTTGCTGCAATGAGGGCATTTCGTCTTCACGTTCTTTGCTACCTTCAAGTAACCGTATTGCGTATAGGAAAGGATCGATCCTGGTAAAATTCTTCTCAATGTTGAGCCTCCTAAAAACTGCTATGACATGACATTTATCTACAGTTACTTTTTTCTATATACAGATAATAATTTCCTCTTTCAAACGACCACTTCTTGTTTAAATATTATAGGAAAAGGACTGCATCTGCAGTCCTCTAGCTTAGTTTCTCATTCATTTTTTTAATTTGGTTTTTCCAATAGAAATAGTGGGCAATCCATATGATCGCGAAAATGAAGATAAACATGATCACGGAAGTAATGATAATCGAAAGATCTGCAGGAAACCACTTCGCCCATACACCAACCCCGATAAATGACATCAATGCAACAATGAAATGAACGCTTCCTATGAAAAAGTGGTTTCTCCGACGATGATATAGCCATCCTAAAGCGATGTTCCCTCCGACGATTACGGCTGCTGCTATCATATTCTTGAATAAATAAGCCGGATCAATGATGGAGTTACCGAGTTGCTTTGTAATGGCCCATGTTACGATTACCATCACATTAGCTGCGAGCGAGACGGCAAGTATAAGTTGGTTCCATTTATTTTTTTCCATCCACCATACCTCCTTTTTTGAATAACAATTGTTTGATCGCCTTTGTGTATGTCTTTGTTGTGAACAGCTTTTCCCCATTACTCATGTGAAGGACGAATTTCCCTCCGAATGTAAATTCGAATCGATTCAGAAAATGCAGGTTGATGATCTCGAACCTGGATATGCGGACGAAGTGATCAGGCAATCGTTCCTCTAATTCATAAAGTCTCTCATCTGTCTTGAAAATACCTTGTTCGGTTTTAAGAAATACACCTTTTTTTTCAGTGAAAAAGAAGTACACCTTTTCCGTCTGAATGGGGTAAAAGCTGGTATCCTGTTGACTGATTATCATGTCTAACCCCATTGGCTCGGCAAGAATCTGATTCACTTTTGGTATGTAGGCATTGTCTTCTTTGCTCCGTAAAACCATCAAATCATCCGGTAGCCTGGCATCATATTCAATTTTCAGTCGCATGTCTCAACCCCCTCTTTTCTGTTAACCCTACTATACAAGGATGGTACTCACACTAATACACATTTTAGACGAAAGGCTCTATATGGAAGACGAAATGCTCATGTCCTGAACTAAAAACGCATTCCATAATTGGGAATGCGCATTTTTATGTTTTATAAAGATTGACGTATTGCAAAAAGGTGATTTCTAATTGTTAAGAGTGCTTCCGCAATTACAGCCAATTGAACTGCTATATATCCTAAAATAATCAATAACAACACCATAAACAGTCCGATCATAATACGATTTAATATGGACATATTCAATTTTTCCAACTCATTTCCCCCTCAATGGTTTCAGAGCTTTTCCAGATAATCCAACAGCTGATCAATGGCCTGATGATCGACCTCTTTCTTATAGACTTCCGTAAAAAGAGCATAGGCAGTCGGGTCGTGTTCCTCCAGCCACCTAACTGCTTTTTTCGAACCTGGATACCAGACACCTTTCAGCTCAAAATAAATTCCGAGACTGTCTCGCAGCATCCAGTGATAGCGATAGTTCCCTTCAAAATCATCCTGTTTGGACCTTTCGTTCATCTTCCTTAGCCAGTTTTTCAGAAAGTCCTTTTCGGATTCGCTCATTTGAGATGGTCCTTCCTCATAAATCCTCTCAACTTCCTCCAAGAATGGTCCAGCTAAACCTTTTTCATCTAACAGGATTTCTCCTTTATGCACATGGAGGAATTGGTCTGGTTGCTGCAATTTTTCATCAGGATAAATCCAGACATCCAATCGCTTGCCCTCGAACAAACCGGTGTCATTCTTTTCTTCCCCCACATCGGTAAAACAGAGAACATCAATATCACTGTCTTCAGTGAAATCCCCGGTACTGTAAGAACCATATAAAATGATGGTATGTACGCTGTGTTTCTCTGTTATATATGTAACCAAATCCTTTTTGAAATTCACCAAGTCCATTTTTACACCTGCTTTCAAAAAACAGTTAAGCCCTAACTCCATTTTCTAAAAATGTGATTTGTTTATTTGTAGCATCCAATTCAACTTCAACACCAATCGGAAAAACATGCGCAGGGAAGGTATGACCAACATCCACGTTCGTTAGAATAGGAAACTGGCAATCTCCGATTACTTCTATGAGTAATTCATCATGGTTAAATGGCGCATTCTGATCATCGAATTGTTCATGCTTACCAACAATCAACCCTGCAATCTGGTCAAAAACTCCAGCTACTTTCAACATACTGAACAATCTCTCTTGTGTAGCCATGTTTTTGAAAGAATCTTCGATAAAGAGAATGGCTCCCTCCAATTTTGAAGGAAAGTATTCAGAAGACATGAACCCTGACATCGTGTTTAGATTACCACCAATCAGTCTTCCCTTCGCTTTTCCTGAGGTTATACTCGTCCACCCTTCATTTATATACATCTCCTTCTCACGATTTTGAGTCTTCCAATCTAGCATTTCATCCGTCCAGTAGCCAGGGACATCCAATTGATATGGGGCTTTCTTGGTTAAACACATCACATCATGGAAGTACTCCATCCCTTTAGGGAACATGGAGGGATATTCACCAAAAGAAGGGACGATTGCAGGACCATAAAAAGTCGTTAAACCTGTCTTTTCGTAGATTGCTAGAAGAATGGCGGTCACATCGCTGTAACCCATAATGATCTTCGGATTCTTTTTCAAATGTTCATAATCAAGATAAGGAAGTAATGAGTTTGAATTCATTCCCCCCATCGTGCTGATGATTGCTTTAATTTCATCATTATGGATGAAATCATTTATCTCATTTACACGTTCCTTTATGGAGGCCGACCGGTATGATTGGGATCGATTGGAGCATCTCCCCTCGATTACTTCAAAACCCATCTTCTCCAATTGGTTTAAACCTCTTCGATATCGTTCTTGAAAGTTTACAGGAGCAGGTGTAGAGGGTGTAATGACCCCGATTTTATCCCCTATTGATAATTTCTTAGCCTTCAGCAAACCTTTCACCTACTCGTTCCTACATATGCGGTATTCAAATTCCACTCAAACCAGCGGCCATGACCGTCTGTGTCACCGATAATTTCGTTGTACTCTGTCCCATTTATGAAGGAATCTAGATGTAATTTTCGGTCCCACATGTTGTTGTAGATGTGGAAAACATCCCGTTTCTCACCAATCTTTCTTATCTTTTCAAGAAGTGTCCGTTTCATCTCTTCAGGGATTTGATTGGCGACATGGGTGTGAAAGATACAAATGGCTGTATCTTTCGGAAGTTCTTCCACCACCTCATTTAACAGAGCGACTCCATCTCCTTCCATAAGATCGACTTGGTTTTCTTGAATGCATTGGGAAGCCTGCTCGAAAAGCTCAATTCTCTCATCATGCTCAGGCCAGATCAGCGCTTTCAACCATAGATGGTCTTCTGGATCGCGCAAGTCACTGACATGAAGATCAAGTCCGACTCGCGTTGCAACAGGCGGAATGTTCATCGATTGAAGCTGAACGTCTCCTTTTATTTCAGAGTGAATATGGACATTCGATTTTTCATTACCAAAGCCCTCACCCGTTCCATACGAATAACGATACTTATCCCATAAAAGCTGAAGCCCCGCACTTGTCCCGATCTCAATTAGCGATAACGGCTTATTCACCCGATCATAGATATGGCTGAAAAGCGGAAACAGGTAAGCGCAACGGCGGACTTCATTCGTTTGAACGAGCTTGTTTTGTAAAAGATGGGTGATTGCATCTCTATGTATCTTACAGAAATCCTTGAAGGCTGGATAAGAGAATTCAACCGGCTTCGGTTCTGCGACAATGCTCGGATAATAGTCTCTCAGCGGATGCTCCGTTCCTTTCAACAACAAATAATGCACAGCACTGAATAAAAGGTTTGGAACAGGCTGTCCCTCTCGCGCATACGTACACAACCTCAATAACTCGTCATCCTCTGAAATGTTCATGGCGAGGTACTCGTATAGATCACTGGACCCAGCGCATTCCTTTTTTGAGAAAGTCACAAATCGATTCGATAATTGTTCAATTGTCATTTAATAACCTCCTAACCCAACAAAAGTAAGCTGATGAACGCAAAAACTGCAGCAATGATGACGTCATGGATCCAACTCGTCCGCTTTGTCGGCATCCAACTAATGTAACTCGAAAAGCTGATCAACCTTGCTACAATAAAATAAATAATAAAGTATGCTAAGAATCCTGCTGTCATAAAAATCTCCTTCTCTACATATAGGCTTTTCCCTTTATTTGTTACTCTTTTCTACGGATGAACAAGGGTTCCGTTTCATTAGTAAAGACTTTCTTCTTTGTCGGTCAACTTCACCAGGAACGGAAAGAAAATCAATAAAGATAGCGTGACTGCAAATATCGTGATGCCGAGTACCTTTTCAGGAACGTCCCATAAGTATAAGAGCGTGAACAAAATAGGGATGATTGGTATCAATAAAAATGAAAGCTTCAGTGATTTAGCGGTGAAATAGAGTTCATTTCCACAATGAGGACATTCAATCGGATAGCGCTTTTTGATCAATGTCCTTTTAAAGATGGACCAGCGCGGTAATTTCTCACCGGAAGATTCACATGTGTTTCTTGCCAAAGTACTGTCCCCCCTCTCCTACCAATCTATGAATTGTGTGTCTGATGGAACGACAGATTGGACGAATGCCATGTCTTCTTTCGAATAATTGAAAGCTGTGAATTCCGTTCCCCAGTGCTCTCCATGAAAGCAAGGTCTGTCCTCTCTACTTAAGAAAACAGAAAACCATTTCAGCTTCCCTTCTGCTGACACGAATTGATTCACTATGTAAGCTTCTATTTCATGTGTAATAGCCGTTTTCACGATAACCATTGAACCATCAACGGATCTTTCCCCGTCTTTAACAGTGCTCTCAACCTCACGTACTACCGCTTGTTCGTCCATCCAACACTGGAACTCAACTGTATCACTATGTTTCAAAAAGTAAGACATCAACGGTTTCCAATACAAGTAATCCTTAGGTTTAGGGAACACTTCATGTTCCTCGGTTTCACTCGGAATTATAAAATGAGCATGGTTCACTTATCTCACCTCTGGTCTGTTAGGCAATAAGGACATTCATCTACTAATCTCTTATTTAAGGAAAATTGTACCATATTATGACGTTACGTGCTTCAAGGTAATCATTACTTTAAAGAGTAATTTTTTTATATCAAAGAGTAAAAAGTAGTTGATTTTAATTAAAAGGTAATTTATATTACTTTATAAGGTAATAAAAACCAATAGAGTGGAGGGATGATTTGGGTAAGGTTCATCATTTATCGCCACACGCAGATACGTTGCATGGTTTTTTCAGCAAAAACCTAGATTCCTGTTTAGAGATTGATTCTGGAGATACAGTCATTTTTCAAACGTTGGACGCAGGCTGGGGGGTGGAAAAGCGAGAGGGCTTGGGTATGCCTCGGAAAAAATTTGATTCGGTAAAACCCCATAGAAAAGGACAAGGATTCGGTCACGCACTGATCGGTCCCGTCTATATTAAACAGGCGGAGCCGGGAGACACGTTAGAAATCAAGGTGAATGAAGCAATACCCGGTGAGTGGGGCTGGACATCGGCAGGTGGTTTTCCGAGCTATTGGAATGACCGGATGAATGTCACTCACGAAAAGGAAATCCTGTATGACTTTTGTCTCGATTCAAAGAGAATGTTAGCGACAAGCCAGTTCGGCAATTTCGACTTTAGTGTCCCCCTTTCACCTTTTATGGGCATTATGGGGATGCCTCCTCCTGAAGCCGGCGAACATACCACCTTCATTCCGCGGGCTTATGGTGGAAACATCGACTGTAAAGAGCTTCAGGCTGGCAGTACCTTATATCTTCCTGTCCCTGTAAAAGGTGGACTCTTTTCTACGGGGGATGGGCATGCTGCGCAGGGTGATGGTGAAGTGAGCGGTCCTGCACTGGAATGCCCCATGGAGAAGGTCAGTATGACATTCAACGTCCGAAAAGATCTTGATGTCCAAATGCCTCGCGCAAAAACAAATTCTGGGTGGGTGACGATGGGGTTTCATGAAGATCTGGATGAAGCGATGTGGATCGCCTTATCGGAAATGCTGGACCTGATGTCTTCCATCTATAAAATTTCTCGCACGGAAGCTTATGCTTACGCATCACTTGTGGTCGACCTCCGCATTACACAGATTGTGAACTCTGCTAAAGGGGTCCATGCTTTCCTGGCCTTTGATGCATTAAAAAATACGAATGGAGTGTTGTTGAATGAAAAATTATGATGAGCGTTGGATTGATAACAACGGAGTACGTTTACATGTCGGGGAGATGAATCGCGGAAACAACTCCGAAACCCCATTCGTCATCATACCCGGGCTTTCCGAATCCGTTGAAGATTACATACCGATCATGGAAAAACTGTCTCCAAGACATTGTGTCACCATTACGTTGCGCGGACGCGGTCAAAGTGATACACCAGCCAAAGGGTATACGTTAGATGACCATATCAGCGACATTGATGCTGTCATCAAGGAGTTGGGCTTGAAGCGTTTTATCCTGATGGGGTATTCAAGAGGTGTATCTTATACGATTGGTTATGCTGTTAAAAATCCGAGTTTACTAGACGGACTGATCATTGGAGATTACCCTGCCATCCATACACAGCTCCCTGATGGGTGGGTCGATTTCTTTTCAAAGTTACCGCCTTGGAGAGGGAAATCGTTATCAGAGCGAATGAAACCTGAAGCATTACATGGTTTGCAGAAGGAATCCAGCCTGGTAACGTTCTGGGATGACTTATCTGTTATTACCTGCCCGGTACTCATCATAGCAGGTGGAAAACAAGGTGCTGTTTTGAGAGAAGAGTTGATTGAAAACTATAAAACAACGCTCCCTCACGCCGAAGTCGTCGTCTTTGAAGATTCCGACCATAACCTTTTCGAACCAGACTTGAACACATTCATTCAAACCGCCCAATCATTTTTCCAGACCTGTAACGCTTCACAAGTGAAATAAGTCGACATGAAAGAATCCAAATCATTGATTTGGATTCTTTTTTGCTGGGTGTTAGTTGACATTCGACACTTTTAGTGTAATATTACACTAAAAGTATTATTTGTAACCAGGAGGGGGTCATCATATGGACAGGGTCGATGTCATTCAATTAGTATCTGAGAAAGTTCGACTGATACGTGTAGAACAAGGCTTTTCCCAAGATGCCATGGCTAATATTTTGGGAATTTCAAAGAAAACATTAGTCCAAATCGAGAAAGGTCGTACAAACGCCAGTTGGAACATTGTCATTGCAGTTGTGGCCATTTTTGAACAAAGTGAAGTGCTACGAAATAGCTTAGGAGATGAACCACTCGACGTCATACGTTTGGTTGCTCTACACCGAATTGAAAGACCAACTCAAAAAACGATGGGTGGAAAAGTATGGTGGAATGAAGTGGAGAAACGGGGATCATATCGATTACAACAAAACCTGATAAGCCAACATTATCGCATCATTGATGATTTGAACTACTGGTATTTCAGTTCGTTCAATAAAGATGAAGCAGTAGAACGTCTTCATGAGTTGAACTCATAAGATCGTTAATATGTTTATAAGGAGAGGATTATATGGTTTTTACCTTCTGGATGACCCTAATAAGCATACTTGTCAGTGTACATAATTATTTAGGGTACGATGATAAAGGGCTCATATTTTTTCTGTTTGGTATCGAACCGATTTTAATGAAAGCTATATACACTGAACCATTTAGAAGTTGGATGCTGACTGAGAGTGGAGACATATCCTGGTTTGGATACATCTTACGAATCTTGACTGGACTGTTTTATGGTATTCTATTTGATTCCATCATTAACGGAATAAAGAAATCGTTTAGGAAGTGGAGACAGCGGGCACGTCACACCCCGCAGGAGCCTCTTTCGTACCGTAAAAACAGCAAATAAGGAATATCACACCCCGCAAGAGTCTCTTTCGCACCGTGAAAACAGCAAAAACGGAATATTACACCCCGAAAGAGCCTCTTTCGCACCGTGAAAACAGCAAAAACGGAATATTACACCCCGCAAGAGCCTCTTTCGTACCCCAATAACAGCAAAAACAAAATATCACACCCCGAAAGAGTCTCTTTCGCACCCCAATAACAGCAAAAACGGAATATCACACCCCGCAAGAGCCTTTTTCGCACCCCAATAACAGCAAATACGGAATATTGCACCCCGCAAGAGTCTCTTTCGCACCCCAATAACAGCAAAAACGGAATATCACACCCCGAAAGAGCCTCTTTCGCACCCCAATAACAGCAAATACGGAATATCGCACCCCAAAAGAGCCTTTTTCGCACACCAATAACAGCAAAAACGGAATATCGCCCCCCGAAAACCCAAATAACGAAAAAAAACGCTCAGCAGCCTGAGCGTTTCCTTTTATCTTTTCCTTGGTTTCGGTATATATAGAACCGGATGTGGCATTGAGCGGGAATGCGGAATTGCTTCAAGGAGCCGTTCATCCAATACTTTTTCCGATACCAATTCTTTCTTAGCAACATATTCGAGTTCTTCTTCAAAAGAGTTTTCTTCAGAAGCTTCTTCTTCTGATCGGGTTTCGTCACATACTTTGTTGGATGTGCACGTATCCTTGAATGGATATGGCATCGCTTGTTCATACGGCGGCGGAAGAAGATCAGCGCCAATATATTCTGTAAATGGATGATCGATTTTCGCATACTGTTGATCCCGTTGCTCTTGTAGACGGGAAACGACGATTTCGCCGACACGTCTTCCCAGCTTCAACCCTTCGTCATTATCGATCGGGAAATGAACACCTGCATACAGTCTGGACATCGCATTTTCCTCAGCTAGTTCACGCAATCTGACGGCCTCTCCAGGGAAAAAGTAACTTAGGATGACTTCAACACATCCTGAAACGGCTGCATGACCGGAAGGATACGTCGGGAATCGTGGTGAGCATAGAATCGGCAGCATTTCGATATCGTACTGGACAGGACGGGCCACATCCCACAAATATTTGTAATGCCAGCAAACAACGAACGTATCATTCACCCCAGCTTGGACAGCTGCGAGCAGTCGTGCCGCATAAGGTGCCGTACACCCATACGTGTCGATCAATTTATCGATGATCGGTGTCCATTGTTTCGTCGCAGCGCCAGCCCCCCAGTATTTCGCAATTTTTACTTGTTCATCCGTCACGTTTTCAAGAGTACGCTTGACGAGTGTCAATTCATGATCCCAATCAATCTCTTCTGGCTTCTTCAGATCAAATCTGATCAGACCTTTTGGACTGAAAAAACGCTTCCCTCTCCGTTTGATGTAATACGTCGGCCAAGAGATCGCCATGGGATCGATCGGGTTATCTGGTGGAAATTCCTCTCCCCCGTACGGCAGCTTCGACCACTTCAAATAATCTTTACTCATTTTATCACCTTTATTGTTATTTTCTTCGTCAATCTTTTACCAGTGTATGCGGACAAGTGAGTATGGTTTGGACAGGCGTGGAGATCGATTATCCCTGAATATGAAAAAGACACCCTCTTTAGAGAGTGCCTTGGTGATTTAGCCCTTTGTTGTAAGACTTGCAACCTGTTTATTGATTTTCTCGATCTGTTTGACGACTTGCTGATTTTGTTCTGTGTGCTGGTGGATGGATGCTGAAATCTCTTCTGTCGTCGCTGTCGACTCTTCAAGAACAGCTGCGAAGTTATTGACGGCTCCTTCTACATCGGACATATCCTTACTAACGTGTCCAGCAACCGTTTGGAATTCGCCCATTTCACCCTTCAACAACCGTACCGATTCGTTGATATCCTTGAAAACCTTGCTCGTTTCTTCGGTTTCTCGGATGTTTTCTTCCATCTCCACCGCGATGCTCTTCATTTGAGCTTGTGTCCGACCATTACTGTTATGGATCTCGGTCAAATTGTTGGAAATGGCGAGAGCTGCTTTTTCTGTCGTATCCGCAAGCTTCCGGATTTCATCAGCGACTACCGCAAACCCTCGTCCAGCCTCCCCTGCTCTTGCCGCCTCAATGGATGCGTTCAAGGCAAGCAGGTTCGTCTGAGCAGTGATTTCTTGAATCGAATTGATGAATGTAACCGATTCACCAATATGCTTCGATAGTGTATTCATATCATCTGACATTTTGCTCACGAGCTCTTTGAAATTGTTGATCTGCTTGTGCAACTGCTCGATTCGCTCAGTCCCTTGCTCGGACCTCTCACCTGTGTAAGTCGTTTGATTTAGAAGGTGATCTGCATTCTCCTGTAACCGTGAAACGAGCTTGTTCGTATTTTCAATCGCGTTCATGATACTGTTCAAGGAATCACTTTGCGACTGGGTACCGGACGCAATTTCTTGGATGGCATGGTTCATCTCAATGAAGGAATGCTGATTCTGCTCACTATTTTCAGTAAGGTTTTGCAGGTCTCCGGCAATCGTTTTCGTGTTTGCATCCAATCGTTTGCGCTGTTCTTTTTCCGTTTCAAGCTGGGTCTCGACCTTCTGCTGCAAGGATTCCATCTGATCACTCAATCGTTTTGCAATCAGCATTTGCAGGTAAAAGACGACAAGGACAAGCAGCATCACCAGCATCGTCTTACCTAACGTGGTTTCCAGCCTGTCACCGTACATCAAATAATAGGATACGACGAGACTGATTCCAAAAGCGGTACCGATAAAAAACATCTTTCGGTCGAGGTAAAGGATGGAGCATGCTAACAGGAAATAGACTAAAAACGCATTCTGGTCAGAAGGTGAGGTGTGCATGATCGTCGCTAAAATGCTACCTAACCCGATGATTGCAATGTAAGGGGCTTTCGTTACAAACCGTTTCTTTATATACGAGAATGCAAGAATCCCACTTAGAGCAGCTCCACCAAAGAATATGACAAGAATGTTCAATAAAGGCGCCTTCAAGCCAATATCAATCCCTGTGGCTAAAAGGGTACAAACGACAGACATGATCAACATGATTTTGTTCTTTTGCAGTAATGCGTTAAATTGCAGCTCGTTTTGTTTCAACACCGTCACCTCTGATTTATATAGTTCATCTATCCTATATATCGGCTGATTGAAACAAAACTTTTAACATATAGTTTTCATTTTAATTTTCTACCTTTAACATGGCTTTCTCCGGCTTTATCTCCATCCCATCAACAACGGATAGATCACCGTGCTCGCGACTGATTTCAGCGTATTGGATTACGTCCCCGCCCTCCATAAAGATCAGTAAGAAGATATCATCTCTGTGGTCTATGTTAGAAGGGTCTTTAAACGTTACACCAAGGTGCTTGTTGATCGACTCCTGAGTTGTATAAGGCGTGAAAAGGTATGCCGTATCCCATGTGAAATCGGTTAACTCATTCAAGTCAATTTCATCCCCATCTTCCAACGTAGATAATATATGTTCTTCAAGCGTGACATTATGTACGACCGTTTTTTGACTGCATCCCTCTATAAGGAAAATGAATAACACGGTGAGCAGAATTTTTTTCATGTCCAGTCCCTCCAAATCTACTATCTTTATTCTTCTCCTACGAGGGATGGACTCCTTCTCTGTATCTAGTAAAATATCCCAAACGACAAAACCACTCTGCACCCCTGTACGGCATGATTTCCGAGCGAATTTCTTTAATAGATTTCTATTCACGTGAAGGGGCTGTAAGTTTGAAGAACCAGAAACTTTTACTGATGGTAATGGCAGGTGTCCTCGCATTAATTGTAGCCGTGTTTACCGTGACTGCAGCTGATTCTGATACAAAAAGCGTTTCTGAAAAGAAAGTTGTCGGCTATTACGGTGGCTGGGCCGCTTATTCAGGTTTCGATGTTCTGGATATTGAAGCGGAGAAGCTTACGCATTTGAATTATGCATTCGCTAAAATTTCCGATGATGGGAAAGTTGCACTCGGGAACCCCGAGGTTGACGTTGAAAACTTGAAACAACTCCAAAAATTGAAAGCCCAGCATCCTGATTTACGAACATTGATTTCAGTAGGTGGCTGGAGTCATTCTGAAAATTTTTCGGATGTCGCTGCTACGGAAGCATCTCGTAAAGCTTTCGCTGACAGCACAGTCACCTTTATCGAGGAGCATGGTTTTGACGGAATTGACATCGACTGGGAATATCCGGTGAGCGGCGGTGAGTCCGATAACAAACACCGACCTGAAGACAAGGAGAATTTCACGAAGTTGATGGAGGAAATCCGAAAACAGTTGGATCAGCACGAACAACAGACTGGTAAAAAGTACACGCTGACCATCGCAGGCGCTGCGAGTACAAGTTTCCTTGAAAAGACGGAAATGGCCCAGCTCGTCAGCCATGTCGATTTCATCAACCTCATGACGTATGACATCAACGGTCAGTGGTACAAGAAAACAGGCCATAATGCACCGCTCTATACCACTTCAGGAGATGCACCGAACAAATGGAGTGCGGAAGATACGGTCAATGCATATTTCAATGCGGGTGTACCGAAAGAAAAAATGGTACTAGGCATTCCTTTTTACGGGCGGAAGTATGACGCTGTCACCCCGTTGAACAACGGTCTCCACCAGCCCTTCGTATTGGACGGCGGAAGTGTGACGTATGATGGCATTAAGGACAAGCATCTCAACAAAGAAGGATATAAACGGTTCATGGATGACGAAACGAAGGTTCCTTATCTCTGGAACGGGACATCCTTCATCAGCTATGAAGACCCTGAATCAATCCAACATAAAACGGATTACATCCAGACTGAGAATTTGGGAGGCGCTATGGTTTGGGAGCTGAGCCACGACAGAAAGGGCGTGCTTTTGAAAGCAGTCTATGATGGACTACAGCCAGAGTAAACCCTGTTGATTCATTTAGGTAAAAATCCACACTGGGGTGTGCTACAGTAGAAACGTGAAATTGTTTCAAGAATGGAGGCAGCACGATGAACCCAGTTAAAGTTGGATTGATTGGTTACGGATTATCCGGGAAGGTCTTCCATGCCCCTTTTTTCCGTACCTTACCCGAGTATGAGCTTCAGCTCGTATCCACTTCCAAGCCTGAAAATGTCCATGCTGATATGGAAAATGTCAAAGTGGTTCCGACTCCCGAAGAAGTGATTGATTCGGATCAGGTTGAATTGGTCGTCATAACAGCCCCGAATGAATATCATTTTTCGTTAGGAAAACAGGCTTTGGAAGCCGGAAAGCACGTTGTCATCGAAAAGCCCTTCGTCGTTCATTCAGAAGAAGGCGAAGCATTAATGAAATTGGCCGAAGAAAAAGGGCTTGTGTTAAGTCCCTACCACAACAGACGTTGGGATAACGACTTCTTGACCGTACGGAAACTGATTGAATCAGGAGCACTCGGTGAAGTGATGAGCTATGAAGCCCACTTTGATCGATACCGACCAAATGTACGGGACCGGTGGCGCGAAAAACCAGTTCCAGGTGGAGGCATCCTCTTCGACCTCGGATCACACTTGATTGATCAAGCGCTTCAACTCTTCGGGAATAAACCGAAGCATGTTGGTGCTGATGTGAAGGCACAACGTGAAGATGCAACAGTCGATGATTACTTCCATCTCCGTCTTGATTATGATCCTCTTCAGGTCATTCTCCATTCAAGTGCTCTTGTTCGTTCGCCAGGACCGCGTTTTCAAGTCCACGGGACGAAGGGGAGTTTCGTGAAGTATGGAACCGACCCTCAGGAAAGCCAGCTCCGTGAAGGGAAGATGCCTCGCAGTACAGGCTGGGGACTGGATCAGGAGCAAACGTACGGAATCCTCACGAATGATGAATACACTGATGGCAAACGCATCATGACCGAAACGGGGCAGTATGAAGCGTATTATGAACAGATTTTTGAATCGATTCGTAACGGCGCTCCCCTTCCTGTCACAGCCCAACAAGGAACAGATGTTATCCGAATAATCGAAGCATGTAAATAAGAGGGAGGACGAATGTCATCCCTCTTTTCCTATCTTAATCTCCTCAACCGCTTTAAATATTCGGGTATACACGCGTTGCACATGCGCTTTCGTTTCTTCATCATTATAGAGTCCAAATTCCCAAATTCTCTTCTCCCCGTTTTCAGTGGATAAATTGCCGAAAGCATACTCGTTGTTCTCCAGATCATAAGCATCCTCATAAGACAATCCACCTGACGTAAATGCAACTAAGTGTTTTTCTGAACCGATGAAGAAGATCGGAATTTTTAATGAATTGTACACTTCAGCAAACCGGTGTCCCGCTGCCTCTTTTAAGTGTTCAGGCATGATGAACACGGCATCCGTTTCTTTTGCTTCCACGTTACTTAACTCATCGAATGCTATCGTGTGAAAACGAATCTTCTCTGATTCCCTTATTTCAGGTATTTCTCCCACAACAGAAATCTTCAAAGAGGTTCCCTTATAAGGTTCTAATTCTGGGTTTCTGGTGTACATCCGACTAATGCGAAAAGCATCATGAACAATAGGTATACCTTTTTCATAGAACTTTTTTCCTCCATTATATTCCTAAAATGTTTTTCTTCCTTCATTTTGTGGTACTAGTTCATTAACACAGCAAAAGGAGTGGATAGAATGAATGATCCAAAAAATGCTGCAGCTCAGATGACGGAAGACAAGAAAGACCATATCATGGAAAGCTTTGAAACATTCAAAGATTACTTAGGTGACCAAGTTCATAAAGGTGAAAAGCTTGGACTGGATGAGGAAGGTCTCCGTAAAGGCGCAAAGCGTGTAGGTGATTACTTAGCCAAGCATGAAGAACCACGTAACCGCGAAGAAAAAGTATTAAACGAGCTCTGGAATGTCGCGAATGATGAAGAACGCCACCATATGGCTCGCGTACTCGTCAGACTTGCAGATACGACAAACAAATAGACGAAAAAAAATCTCGCATCAATCGCTGGTGCGAGATTTTCATGTATACACTACTTGATGAATTCGTCTGCCAGCACACTCATCATGATCGAGTCATGATACTCCCCATCATAAAAGAGTTGATCTCTCTTAATGCCTTCTTGTACAAATCCGAGCTTTTGATAGGACTTGATTGCCCGTTCATTATAGGCGAACACATCCAGACTGATCCGATGGAGATTCAACATCTTGAAACCGTAATTGACGAACAAAGCCATCGCTTCAGTTCCATATCCATTACCCCAGAACGCCTGATCAAAGATCGATACCCTCATTTCAGCATTCCGGTTTTGATGATCAATTTCCAACATCGAAATATCACCAATGACCTGGTCCGTGTCCTGCATGCAAATCAACAGGTCGATCCTGCTACTGTCCGTTGATACCCGTTCAAACCAATCATAGACGACTTTCCTGCTGAAGACCGATTGTGTTCCAGTAAGTCGCCGCCCCTCTTTATCCCAGAGAGCATGGGTGTAAATGAAATCAAGATCCTCTTCCTCCACTGGTCTTAAATAGAGCCGTTCGGTTTCCAAAAACTTGATCGTCCTGTTTGATTTTGTCATAGCAAGCCCTCCAAATGTATTTACTATACAACTACCTTCGATATAAAAGGCTTGATTCCCTTTCCTACATATGGCTCGTTCTTCGCAGCTGCTCCTCCATTCGTGTATTCAATCCCTTAGAAAGTAAATAGAAGGAAAGCAGGAATAATAAATAAGCCGCTAATGGATAAAGAATGACCCATTGTGTGCTGTATATGAAGGACCGTGACTGACCAATCAACCCTGACCATTCATTCGTTATTGAAAAAAAGAGCAACGGATTAGTCTGATAATACGTTCCACCAAGGAAAAGATTGAAAATCCCTAATTGGCCGATGACATGCAGCACTTGAATGCTTTCACTTACGACAAGGATGATCAAATTCCCTTTCAGTCCCGGGAAGATATGCTTTCTGGACAAATGGATCGAGCTACCACCAAGGGTCTTTGCTACACTTACATACGTTTTCTTCTTCAATTCAATCGTTTTATTGTATATCACATGATAAACACCAGGAATCCCTAGAACAGCTAGCAAACTCCCTTCTAGAATGACCAACGTGAGGGTTGAGAGATCCGAATTGAAAGTGATTCCGAATAACGCAAAATAAATGATGATGAAAATCGGAATGCCGTTGAACAACGAAAAATTCGTCTTTTTCATTTGATTCCGTTTCGAGCGTACCGCATTCATCACCCCGAAAGCCGTCCCAAAGACGACACGGATTGAAGCTACGACTAACACGGTAAAAACCGTATACTTAGCCCCATGAAGCATTTTCGTAAGGATATCATAACCCCATTTATCAGAGCCGAATGGATGCTTAGCAGATGGCGGATGAGGTGCGACATTCAATTCATAGTCCCCGTCCTCAGTCGATGTATACTCCACTTCCTCTCGATCATCGAGATCATACGGAGCAAACATCGGACCAAACAGTGATAGAAGGACGAAAAAGGACAGCAAAACAAGTCCAGTGATCAAAAATAAATTAGGCGTTTTCTTCATTAGAATGACACCTTTCTTTCCAATGCGGCAATAAACAGCCTTAACACGAAGAAACAAACAAAATATAGCGTCATGAACGCAAGCAAACAGAAGATGACGAGATTATACTGATAGCCGAATCTGAACATTGTCAAAAACAGCAGCGTCGTCATGCCACGTGTATTGTACAAATACTCGACGATAAAAAGGTTGCCGATCATGATGCTCATCACTTTATGTAAATCCGCTTTCAATGTAGGAAGCACATTCGAGGTTACGTGGTAGAAATTGATATAGCGTTTGCTGAACCCTTTCGACTTCGCCATGAGGATATAATCTTCAGACGTGACGTCAGATGTCGCATTTCCTAGACTACGAACCAAGTAGAATAACGGAATGATAACAAGCGTCAAGATCGGAAGGAATACGGCCGGCTCCCCAGCAGAAGACGAAGCAACCTTGAACGTTTTTACACCAGTAGATTGATAGATGAACACGACCAACAGCTGTAAAAGCAGGACGACGATGAAATCAGGAATAATCCCCGCTAATCCTACAATCCCATCCACCCAGCTTCTCGTTCTTTTTGAAAGAAAAATCCCGAGCCAGATGGAAAGAAGGATGACGATGATGGCTGAGACTAGTAGATACGAAAAAGACGTAAAATAAGGTGACACTAGATCTTCCATAATGGATGGATTCCGATCCCCTTGCCGATATGTCCATGCTTCCCCGGTGCTTAAGCCCTCAAAAAATTGCCGAATTGTTGAAAACATCACGTTCCAATCAAAGACAATCTTCCCTTGTTGATCATGTATCCCTAACGGCATTGCTGCAAGGATGAACAGAAAAAGTACAGTTGAAACGTTTCGTAAAATTACAAACATGAAGACCCCTCATTTTCTCTTTCTGGAAAATTTATCTATAAAAAATCGTAACACATTTTGTCGAAATATTCCTCATTTTTACATATATGCGCAGAGAACCTAAAAAAAGATGAACAAGCACAAAGCTTGTCCATCTTTTTTAGAAATTTTACTAGAATTTATATGTATTATTGTTAATTTTTGTTATATTTAAAATATATAAAAAATGCCGAAAATGCAAATGGGGGTAAATTTTTTGGAGAATCTAGTTTGCAAAAATATTAGCAAAGTTTTTGAAGGCGATGGCATCAGCACGTATGCACTGAACAATATCAACCTTTCCATCGAACAGGGAGACTTCGTATCTATTGTTGGGCCTTCGGGGTCTGGTAAATCGACACTGTTAAGCTTACTTGGAACGTTGGATCTCCCCTCAACTGGTGAAATTCACTTTGGAAAAGAAAAAATCAATTTAATGAAAAGTAAAGACCTCGCTGATTTCCGCTTCGAACACATCGGGTTCATCTTCCAGCAGTTTCATCTCATTCCAACACTGACAGCCCTAGAAAATGTCATGGCTCCTTTATTCGGTAGGAAAGTTCCATACAATAAAAAACAACGTGCCGAAGAAATGCTGAAAGAGGTTGGTTTAAGTGACAAAATGAACTCCTTACCTTCCCAGTTATCCGGTGGTCAACAACAGCGGGTTGCAATTGCACGTGCACTCGTTCATGAACCCCAGTGGTTGCTTGCTGATGAACCGACCGGAAACCTTGACACAGAGACTGGTGAAATCATTTTCACCCTCCTCACAAGACTGAATCAGGAAAAAGGCTGTGGTGTTATATTCGTCACACATGATCCTGATCTTGCTGAAAGGGCATCGGTCCAAATCAAAATGAAGGACGCGGAAATCATCGAACAGAAAAGGCTGACAGCCCATGCTTAGATTTATATGGAATTCCTGGTGGCGGAACAAAGAACGGTTTATTTTACTGATTGTCGGTGTGCTCATACTAAGTATCGGGTTGAGCTATCTTGTCGGGATAACACAGGCAACGAACGGGACAATCGTCGATGAGCTGCAAAAGCGTTGGAAATCATCTTACCATATTGTTGTACGTCCTCCTGATTCAAGAAGTGTGACAGAAGAAAAGAATCTCCTGGAGCCGAACTACCTTAGTGGAATTGATGGCGGTATATCAATCGAACAATACGAAAAGATCAAAGCTATGGATGAAGTTGATATCGCTGCTCCTATCGCAATGATCGGCATGATCTATAACAACACGGTGTTGGGCCAAGTGGATAAAAGCAGTCTGACTCCCGGTATCTATCGTATGAAAATCATTTATAAAACAAATACAGGAGCTGCTATTGATACGGATAGCGGTTCAATTTACTTTCCTGTAGGAGGATGGGATGCAAGAAATCACGGTCAGGAATACGGTGTAGCATACTTTCATGGAGAACTATCAAACGGCACCGATATTATGGTTGCGGGAATCGATCCTGAAGCTGAAGCTGAACTTGTCGGACTGGATCAAGCCATTTTGGATAAAAAAAATAATCGCTATTTAAATGAAGATGATCAACCTGAGCGTATAAAAGTCGACGAAAACCTCGAAGACATCAAGATTCCTGTTTTACTTAGTAATCATAATTTTGTTGACGGAAGTATTTCATATGTTGTTGAAAAGTTGGATATTCCCTTTGAAGGCCTAGCACAACAAGAAGAAATGATGGAAGAAATCAAAGATAAAGGTGGAAAAGATTTTCTCGAAAAGCAAAAAGGAGAAGTGGTAAAGGATTATACGTATTCCACCCAAGAAGCCCACGACAAAATTATCGATGATATTACAAATGGAAGATATATTCAAAATCACATGAAGTTTATGCGATTTAAACCTTCTCCAATTGATTATCGTCCAGTATCAAGTCCATTTTCTGACAGATGGCCATTTGCATATGAAGTGACACCATATACCCTGCCTGAAGACTCTCGTCTGGCAGTGGATGAAACATACCGTCCCCTTAATACTTATGGAGAAGATAGTAAAGATTGGCCGAGAATTAAGTTGGATTTTAAGGGTATATTTGATCCTACTAAATTGAACATCTCAAAGGATCCCTTAACAGAGCTTCCAATGGAAACCTATTTCCCATCTAAAGCGCAGTGGGTTATAGACCCTGAAAACAATCCAGTCAATCCTCCAAAGGAAATGAAACCTTTGAACAACCCATATGGTTTTCTTACAAAACCACCAATGCTTCTTACGACCCTTGAAGCAGCAGAAGAGATTGCTGGTGATAAACCAATTTCTGCGATTCGGGTCAACGTAAAAGGCGTCGAGGAATTGAATGACGAAAGTGAGAAAGTTTTACAATCTGTTGCGGAACAGATTGAACAGGAAACAGGTTTAATTACAGACATTACGCTTGGATCTTCTCCTCAACCAGCTCTTACCCATATTCCAGCTATCAAAGGGAAGGAAAGCCTTGGATGGGTGCAACAGCCTTGGATCAAACTCGGCTCATCCATCACGATCTTCCAGGAAGCCAAGGTTGGTTTTACCGGGTTGATTGCGAGTGTCATCTTGGTTGCGATCGTGTATGTATTTTCATCCAACCTCATCATGATGTTTGCACGTAAGAAAGAATTCGCGGTTCTCTTATCCATAGGCTGGAGACCGAACCAACTATCAAAACTATTATTCTTAGAATCAACTTTATTAGGAAGCTTCGTCGCCTTGATGAGCTGGGTCATTCTCGGCTTCTACTTCCTGACCAGCAGCGTGGAAACCTCTGGAATAAGAATTCTGTTAATCGGATTGTTCGGACTCCTGATTTATTGGTTCGGGTCCCTCGTTCCTGCACTATTGGTCAGAAAAATCAAACCGTATGAAACGATGAAGTCCGGTGAAATCTCGAATAAGTCAAAACGAATCGTCAAGTCAGAGTCTGTCATCGGAATGAGCTTCAATTACTTATCCACGAAGCTTAACAGGACAGTGCTATCGATACTTTCCATCGCTTTTCCTACCGGACTTCTGGTTTTCTTCTTATTCGTGACTTTCCGTTTAAAAGGCGTCATGTATGCGACTTGGCTAGGTGAATTCGTCGCGATGGAAGTTGGAACCATGCACTATATTGCAATGGGAGTTGCCATACTAATCGCCATTCTTACTACGGCTGAGATCATTTGGCAAAACGTTTCTGAACGGCAAGGAGAGATCGCCGTTTTGAAAGCTTTAGGATGGCAAAACAAAAACGTCCGTACTTTGGTTTTACTAGAAGGTGGATTAAGTGGTTTATTAGCTGGTATTTTAGGGTTAAGTTTAGCGTTCCTCCTCATTTGGAGAATGTATGGCGGGGTTCCTGTCAGTGAGCTCCTTTTCCTACTTACGACCCTACTCATTCCGATTGTAACAGGATTATTAGGTGCTATCCTCCCTGCTGAGAAAGCAGTTAAAATCCAGCCATATCAAGGCATCAGTGGTGGCATGACAAATTCGAAGAAAACAGAAAAGCAATTCAAGTACGGTCTAGGTGCTGTAGGTGCTGCTTTGTTTGTAGGAATTATCGTATTGCTTGCAAACGCCATTCCAGAAGTCAAAGAATCTGTTGCAAAGTACACGAGTCCTTCTGACCAGGATAAAACATCCGGTGAAGTGTTGAGTACATCTGCCGTGCCAGATGATGAAGATGAAGCTAAAGGTGAAGGAAAGAAAAAAGGTGAGGACGGACCAATTGATAAGCTGATGGAAACAGCCTGGAGGACCGGAACATTAGGACAAACTTTTGATGAAGAGCAAGAAATAATTACATTTGGAGAACTAACAGATGCACCAAACGATGTAAAGTTGGGTGACCCAGAAAATATGTTGCTCACCGTACCCGTCCTCGTTGAAAATACTGACACTATACAACTTTTGTACAAAGCTCGTTTTCATAAACTGATGGATGAAGCAGGAAATCATTACAAAGCCAAGCATATGGAAATCGTGGAGGAAAGAAACTGGAAATTTCAATCTTCTTTAGAAGGCGGAGGACTAGCCCACGTCCTTTTGACGTATGAAGTTCCGAAAAATGTTAATCAGCTCGTAATGATTTTCAAGGTCAGTGATTTGCCTGGGGATATGATCATCGAGATTCCTATGGAAAAATCGACAGTTGTGAATGGTGAATCAAACCAAGATAAAGAAACCGTTATAGACGAATTACTTAAAACTGCTCATGAAACAGGAAGACCTGGTGATACATTTGGCTCAGGAACCACATTAACTGTCGGTGAATTAACAGACCCTCCCAATGATGTTAATCTAGAAAACAATAAAAATCGTTTACTAACAATACCGGTCAAAATGGAACATTTTGATCAAAGAGCATCTGGGGGTATAAATTACATGCCACAATATCAAAACATTGTCGTCGATGCTGAAGGGAATGAATACAAGCCGTTAAATATGACCGTTATTGAGAATAAAGACTGGGCAGAAAAGAAATTTTTAAAAGCTGGTGGGATTGCCGACGTTCTATTGACTTATGAAATACCTCGTGACATTCAAAGAGTCGCATTTGTTATTGAAACCGACAGTTTCCCAAGAGGAATTATCATAGATGTTCAAATTCCTTCGAATTAAAACAAACGAGAAGATGCTGCTTACGCATCTTCTCGTTCTTTATTGTTTTTAACATTATGATTGAGTTCCTCTAACAGCTGGATCATCTTTTCGTTTTGTTTGATCATTTGATCGGTATTTGATTTTACGATTCGGATCCATCGAGCAGAAAGCACGAGGATTAAGATTATTAAAGCAACAATAATATCTATGATGGTGGTCCCCTCCTACTAATGAAGACTTTTTAACGAGTAAACTGCAGCTGTTGTAGTAATCAGAGCACCTAAAAGAAAGACGTAAATAGCTCCGTATGAAGACCAGATTACCGCTCCAACTATTGGAACGAATACGGCAACACTATGGGATAGCTTGCTCCCCATGGCGAGAGTGGAACTTAACTCTTCTCTCGGGACAAGCCGGGCACCGAACGTCGATATCCCGATATCATCAAACCCAGCTAGTACATTGATCTCCTTTCGTACTAAACGTTTTTCACGATGATGGAATACTCGAGTGGATTTTCAAAGTCCATTTTTTCCGCCATTCTGATCGAAGCGGTATTAGAGACAAAACAGTCCCATCTAGGTGTTCTTCCACTCTCTTGGCAATGGAGGATGAATGCTTCAGCTGCGATAGCTGCAAGTCCTTTCCCCCTATGTTCTTCATCAGTGACGATGTCAATTTCCGCATATTTGTCAGATGCAAAAATGGACGTGCATTCGCAAATCACTTTCCCATCATATACGATACAATATCCAAAGCCATTCTCAAGAAAGTTTGACATGGAGCTCCAATATTCCTTGTAGTACGCTTCATCAAACTCTGAGCTTTGTTGGATTGTCGTTTGATTAATCTGTTGTAATGTGTATCCAGCGGGCAGGTCCCGTGTATTCGGTTCCCGTTGGCTGTTGAATGTGAAATGATAGCGTTTCATAAGTTTGATTTCATCACGTAGCTCTTTTTGTAGAACCTCGTCCCATTGTTGAGACGCCGAAAACAACGTGAAGCGTGATCCGTTTTGCTTCCTTTCTTTAAAAAGGGACACGAGATGAGTGTTAAATAAATCATTGTCCCCTACACCAGCAACGAAATAAATGCCGGACTCGGTTCCAATCAAGACATTATTCGGCTCAGTGGAATCAGCATAAACCTCTCCATCTACGTATCCATCCAACACCGCATAAGCAAGTGTTGGTGCTAGGATGCTCTTATCATCAATCCATTCTTTTACTCGTATGTACTTCTCTCTAGCCAAAGCTGTTATCATGTTATTCACCTGCGAAATTTAGAATATGGTTGTTAAATCTTCCATTAATGCTTCTTGCTGTCATCTTAAGTTAAACAAAGAACACCCTCGTGGATGTTCCCTGAATTGATTTTATTAGAAGGAGCCTCCTCCATCATCGCCACTGCCTACATGAAAATCGACGTGGTTGCTATGATGTAGGTTTTCTCGATATGGGTGACCTTGTTTGCTTTTATTCGGTCCGTGCATCAGCTTATGTCGCCTGTCATAAATGAATGCTGCAAGTAACAGGAGTCCAATAGGAGCTAAAAAGTAAAACCAAATCATCGTATCCCCTCCTCTTTTTCCTTCCTACTAATGGATACGATTGACATTCAAATAAGTTTCAATATATTGGCCAGTACTGTATCAAGGGGTTGTGATTGCTTCTGGTTGTTCGGTAAAATATTCCTTCCTTGATGGCTTATTCACCAGATAAATTTGCCAAATGGTAAGGATGAGCATCAAACCAGCAGCTCCGATAATGCTGTAACGGAGTGGAATCAATTCTCCCGTAAAACCGATCATCAGGATGAATAGGATTTGGAACACACTTTGGATCGAGCCATAAACACTTGTAATCCTCCCCATCATCTTGACTGGCACATTGTTTTGGTAAAATGTCATGAATCCTGTGTTGGAATAGGCGTTAAAGAAGCCCAAGATGATGAAGCCGATTGCAACGGACCAAAAAGAAAACGAAAAGGCATAGATCAAATAGCCGACTGCGACCATCATGTAGCCGATACCCATTAACATTTTAATGGATAGTTTGTTCGCCAGGATTGATACTGTAAATGCCCCGACGATCGATCCAATACCTGTGATGCTGATTAAAAGCCCGTAATCCGTTTCTGATAGTCCCAAGACCTGTTGGGTGAAGACCACTTCTTGGGCATCCATTCCGAGAGCAACGATCATGATGAATTGCGCTAGGAAATAGATTGAAACGATGTATGTATTTTACGACTGAAACGGATGACTTCGCTCCAATCCTTGCGTAAAACGGCCACATTCATTTTACGTCCGCCAAAGCTCTCTTCCGCTTTCACATGAGGAAGCAACGACAAAATGAGTGCCGATACAAGAAATGAAACTGCATTGATCCAAATCGCGATGTTGACCGTGGTAATGAGGAGTAATGCACCGGCGATCGCTGGACCGACCAGGAAGGCACCAGATGTGATAAGGCTTCTGACCGAGTTGAATCGTTTCCGGTCTTTTTGAGGCACGAGACTCGTGATGTACGTAAGGGAAGTCGGATCAAAGAAAGCCTTCGTAAAAGAAAGGAAGAACAAGCATACGTAAATGAGCCAGACGGAATGGAGAAATGGAATTGTTGCGACGAGCACTGCTCTGACAATGTCGGTCATAATCATCAGATTCCGCTTGTTCAACCGGTCAATCAGACTGCCTGACCAGAACTTCGTCAGTATCGAGGCGATCGGACCCATGATCCACAAGCCTGCAACTGCTGCAGCAGATCCTGTCATCTTCAGCACAAGGACATTGATGGCGACGAGATAGATGAAATCACCTAACGTTGAAATCCCGATGCCACTTAACAGCAACATTGCATTTTTATTTTTTATGGCAATGGTCCCCCTTCTAGTTGATGATGGTTACAGATTTACCTTCTTTAGAAATCCTGCTTGAACAGCCTTCTCCACTTCTTTGGAGATTTCGAATTGATCGGCTTCAAGACTGATTCGCTCGTGCCATAGTTGCAAACTGACTTCCCCAGATTGATTGACTTTCACCTCGATGAGTTCATAATAAGAGGAATGGTCTTTCTGCATGACAAGATAAACAGCATAGTCTCTAACCTGAAAAACGTTATCGATAATCTCATATCGGTCTTCTAACTCTTTGGCTACAAAAGTTTGATTAACAGTTCGATCCTCAGAAAGTCCACTCATACTAATCCTCCCAGTAGTTTTGATTAACTACTTTCTCTTTAACGTGGCAATGTCCCTTTGTTGGAGGATAGCTTTCATTCCATTATTTCTGCAAAAGCCCTGACAGCGAACGTTCCCATCCCTTTTATCTTTGGCGGCACGGCGTAGAAGCGAAATTTCTGATCCACAAGTTCATTCAAATGACACAAGTGCTCGACAATGAGGATTTCGGACCCTAACAACGTACTATGGACAGGACGATTGTTTCCTGAGGTATTATCGATGTTCATCGAATCGATTCCGACCAAAGCGACATTCTTATCTCGCAAATACTGTGCGGCTTTTTCCGTTAAGTACGGATGACCCTCGAAATACTGCTCTGTATTCCAGTGCCGGTCCCAGTCTGTATGGACAAGAACGGCTTTCCCTTCCACATCTGCACCATGAAAATGATGTTCATCGATCTCTTTCGTACCTTTATCAATTGAAATCAATACACCGTCTAATCCCGCAAAGCGTTCAATCATAACGTCATTCAGATCTTTACCATCCTTGTACCGATGAAAGGGTACATCGACATACGTGCTGGTATTCGATACCATTTCGATTTTACCAATCTGGAATTCTGTTCCCTCTTCATACTGTTCACGGGACGCTTCGTGACTTAAATAGTCACAAATCACAGGTGCCGGTAGCCCTTTATAGGTGATCAGTCCATTTTCAATCGTATGGCTGAGGTCGATATATCGCTTCTTTGGCATTTTACCTTAGCTCCTTATTTTTGATTTCACATCAAAATCTACTTCAGACAACGGTTGTAACTGATCCAAAAGGTGGAGGTCGCTCATTTCACACCACATTTCCTGGATGAGTCCTTCTTGAAAACGGACGATCATCATACCGGTTTCTTTTACTCTTTGATTTTGTGATGGAACGTTGAACCAACCTCCCTGGTAATTCATTTCACCAGTATATCGGACGGCGGCCTTCTCTCCATTCTCAAAATAATCATTAATCGTCCACACATCATCAGTGAACACGTTTCGGTACCAATCCATGAAGTCCCTTATGTATTCTTCATGTCCTTTGAAATCATGACCAGGCACGTGGCTGACAAAATCAGGTGCCGTTATTTCTTTGAGCGCGTCTTTGTCACCTTTCGTAAAAACCTCGTTAAACCACCGTTCGATTAGATGCTTCTTATCCATAAGCCACACTCCTTTCTGATTCTGGTAACAACTTCCTTTCTGATTCCAGAAGTTCCTGCCACCATAAATCGGAAAAAAGTGACAATTGTGAGAACGAATTTTCCGTAATAGGCTTCACATTTCTTTTTCGTATGGTAAACTATTTGAAATCATTGGAAATAAGGAGGATGGAGGATGTCGCTAATAATTAGAGAAATGCAGATGGAAGATATCGCGCAAGTCCAGCATGTAGCAAAGACGAGCTGGCATCACACGTATGACGGAATCATACCTTTTGAGATTCAGGAAAACTTTTTGAAAGCCGCTTATAATGATGAGATGATGCAGAAGCGCTTGGAGCATTCCTTGATCATTGTTGCCGTGGAAGACGACAAAATCGTCGGTTTCGCTAATTTCTCGCCAGTACGTGAAGAAGGGAAAGTGGAACTTGCAGCGATCTATCTCTATCCGGAAGCCCAAGGTAAAGGTATCGGGACAATGCTGTTAGAGAAGGGCATTGAAAAATCACTTGGTGTAAAAGCCATCTTCATCAATGTGGAAAAAGAAAACCTTGTCGGAAAGAACTTCTACGATGCGAAAGGATTTGAGGTCGTCTCTGAATTCGATGATGACTTTGATGGTCACATCTTAAAAACGACCAGAATGGTACTGAATGTATAAAAGCTCGCCAAAGCGAGCTTTTTTGCTTTTACACGATATCGACTTTCTGTTCCTTTTTCCATCTGAAGAAAAGGATGGACCCAGCTAACACGAGTAAGGCGACATACGTAGAGATTGTTAAAAGTACAGGATATTGGTGACTGAATATACGTGTGATCAAATATTGCGTCATTAACAAAATCAGAAGAACAGCAATTGGAATATGCGCTCCTATCAACGAAATATAGTTGACTGCGATTCTTGAAATTAAGGTCGCGATAGCTGCTGCAACAAGACTCAGCAAATATACCCCGATTACAGAAATGATGATGTATTGTAGAAACGTCATATCAATCCAGAAATAGTTTGTTTCAAATGCATACAAGCTGGATGCGAAGAATTCACTCGTTTCGTTTTGTGCATACATGAGAAAGAAAACAAATAAATAAACTGTCGTAATGATAGTCGCCATCACCATGGACGCTGCCATTTTCTTTTTGAATAAGTTTCGCCCTTCTTTCGTTGTATACTGAAGAGTTATGGCATTATTTTTACGGTCGATGATATGGACCCGTCCGACGATAATCATCACACTCAACACGATGAGGATCGCGACCATTGTGATCAGATTCGAGAAATTCTCGACTACAAAGTTAGGTAGGATGGCATGTCTGGATGGATTTTTCACATATTCCTTTTTCCATTCCTCATCTTGTATGTTATCACTGATAAAGATTCTTTCATCGTTGTGTGCATAGAAATCGATGATCCCTTCCCTAGCCTGCAGCTCCCAGAAGATATCAACCCCTTCTTCAAACATGACTTTACCAAGTAATTCGTTAACTTCTGGGTTTGAAGAGCGATCAAAACTCCTAAATTCCTCATATGTGGCGATTCCTGCTTCTGAAAAACCCTCATGCGATTTCAAGTATTCGCCTGCTTTTTCTACTTCCTCCTGATACGTTACTTTGAAATCTTCAAATTCCTTTTTGTCCATTTCCGGGCCATACTCAGCAATCATTTGTTTTGATACCTTAAAATGATCGCCACTTGGGCGCCCATTGGGAAAATATTCAAACCCAGTGCTTAAGAACATATGGTAGAACAGAAAACTCAACAGGACGAGAAAGCCGATCAATTTCCAGTTCAACAGCTTTCTCAGCTCGTAAAGAATGATTCTCATGGGTTTCTCCTTTCTAGTGCAACTGCTGCCGTTTGAAGTAGTGGATGCTTGTGATACTGATTAGTGCAAGCAATACCGCCCATATACCGAACGTGACGGCCTCATAATGTTTGTAGATTGTAAATGGTCCATTGCCCATCAGCCATTCATGCGGATTCAGGATCAGCGTGAATGGATTGTAATGAAGGTAAAATACAAGATCCGTAGTCAATGGAACCTTTCCTGGTAGTAAGATTCCGCTTCCGACTAAGATCAAAAAAGCGAAGAATACGAGATAGGTATTTTTCAAATAGATGGACAAAATGTACGACAGACCCATGAACAGATACTGTGAGATCAGGATGAAGAGTACAAAGAATCCCATGTATTCCAAAAAGGTCAAGTTCCACCATGAAATATACGGCAACGGTGTCTCTGCGTTGAAATAAGCACTGATCGGCACATTCCAAAGCCCAGTATAATCATAAGTCAGAAAGTAAGCAGTGAATGTTCCTCCAACAACGACCAGGGTAACGGCTGATGTAGCGATTGCAGATGCACCTAGCTTCTTAAGGACAAGGTTTCGCCCACTTATCGTCGTGTAGCTGATCGATGCCGTCCGGTTTTCGAATTCATAGTTCGTAACAGCGGCCGTAATGAGCACAACTAAAATCATCAGTTCAAATAGAAAAGCACGACCGAGCTTCTCAAATAAAAGCTCATGCATTTCGTACAACATATTGTTGAAGAACAGATGCTTATGCTCGCCGTTGTCCATCAATTCATCAAGGCGCTCATCTAGCTTCTGAAATTGCGTACGCACGGTTTCCGCGGCTCCGGCTTCCATTCCATACATTCGAATGACAGTATCCGCGATTCCCGCCAGATTGATATTTTCATAGATTCCATCGATATCCTTGGAGGTCCGGTAGTACACTTCGAAGTAATGATGATTCCAAAGCTTCCGCATTTCTTCTTCCGTTAATGGATTTTGCACCTTATAGTCCTCGAGCAATTCCGAAGGATGGTCATACGTTTTATTCTTATCTTCTGCAAGTCCATTAACAGAGGCGACCACTTTTTCATAGTCGTTTTCTATTTTAACAAGTGTCTCTTCATTGATTTCATGACCATAATCATCTACTAGATTACTCAATACGGCCATATCCTCTTTAAAATCGGTATTATTCATCGTAATCAAGATATTAAGCCCGAGAAAGAATACGATGAGGCCCCAAATAATCGGCATTCTAATAATCTTTAAGAGTTCCTGCTTGATGATCATGCCATACTACCTGCTAACGTCGAATCATCCTCATAGATATGTAGAAATACGTCCTCAAGGTTCGGTCTTACTTCCCTCCACTCAGGTTCTGGCGTTTCATCCTTGGCTATAAAACGAATCGTCATTTTTCCACTATCTTGTCGTTCCGAAATCGATTGATACCTTTCTCTAAAGGCATCAGCCTCCGCCATCGGTACCTCTGTTTCAAAGATTTTACCGTCTAAAATTCCACAGATGTTTGAAATCGTATCTTTATATAAAAGTTGCTTGTCTTTGATCATGATGATTTCATTTGCAATCGACTCGACGTCTGACACGATATGGGTGGAAAGGATGATGATCCGGTCCTGTGCGAGTTCCGTCAACAGCTTCCTGAAGCGGGCCCGTTCCTTCGGGTCAAGCCCTGCTGTCGGTTCATCGAGAATGAGGATCTTCGGGTCATTCAACATCGCCTGGGCGATTCCGACCCGTTGGATCATCCCGCCTGAAAACTTCTTCATCTTCTTGCGCGTGACATCCTCTAATCCGACCAGCTTCAACAGCTCTTGGATTTTTCCCTTTGCAGTCTGTTTTTCAATCCCTTTCAACGCGGCGAGGTACATCAAATATTTTTCCGGGGAGTAATTCTTGTAATAGCCGAACTCCTGTGGAAGGTATCCGAGCACGTTCCGATAATCTTCATCGAGCTTTGTCACCTCTGTACCGTTGTAGAGGATTTCACCTTTCGTCGGGAAAATAAGGGTGACGAGCATTTTGATCATCGTCGTCTTCCCTGCCCCGTTCGGTGCTAACAGCCCGTAAATGCCATTTTCAAACTCGAGTGTAATGTCTTTCAAAGCTGTGAAGCTGCCGAATTGTTTACTTACTTGATTCATGACGAGCATCTAAATCAACCCTTTCATTCGTGTCGAGAACAATAGACCTTTCAAGGAACGTATATACAGGATCGCCGCTCCCACTGTAATGATCCCGTATAGATAGAACGGGATGTGCTGGAGAAGGAGCTGGTACACATCCTTGCTGTAGAAAGCAGCCGTGACATTCCCGACTACCCAAACGCAAGCGACCGTCCATTTCGCCTGGCGAGACTTCATGTGGAGCTGGACATACAAGAATGCCATGGCAAAAAGGAACAATGCTGAGCTTGATATCAAGAATGCATATAGGACATTGATTTCCTTTTGGGCTGCGATCAGGAGGATGATGACACCGTTCACCATCAGACTGAACAGACTGAACACGAGCATCCGGAAAGCAGCCAGCTGGTGAAGATTGTATTTACACGTCATCTCAACCTCATACGTCGCCTTTTGCTTTTGGTTAAGGAAGAATAGATAGGCGAATGTAAAATAGGTCAAAGGAGATCCGATGAAAATGAACGTATAGATGTTCAGTTGGTCAGCAGGGACCCACTCCATCACTCCAATACCCATAGCACCTAATAGGAACAGTGCAATCACCAACGTATAAAGGATTTCTGTCCAGTCATGAAACAGGTGGCGGAGACCGATATTTCGGTACATGTTCATCAAGTAGGTACCGAATGACGTTTTCGGATCCAAGCCTTTCTCTAGGATCATGCTGATTTCCATTTGCATTTCTTTCTCATCTGGATAGGGGATTTCAAAACGTTGTTTATCCATGTCCATCCTCCTTCAACCGTTTCTTAAGCTTGCGGATCGTCGCATAATATTTCGTCTTGACTGTCGATTCCGTCAAGCTTACACTTGCTGCAATCTCTGGGAACGTATACTCTCCGTAAATCTTCAATCGGACAATCGTCTGGGCGTCATAATCGAATTGAGCAAGGACCGAGAGGATTTGTGCTGCTTCTTCCTTCGTCTCGACGTCAGCCGTAAATTCAACCGGATCATGGATGACTTTCTCCTCAATCGTTTCGGTCTGTTTGTTCTGCTTATAGTGCTTCGACCTGTAAAAATCGATGATCCTTGAATTCGCCACCTTGTAGAGCCAGGTTCTGAAGGAAGCTCGTCCATCAAAACCGTGAATCGTGCGCAGCATACTGATGAAGATTTCTTGTGTAAGGTCCTTTGAGAGCTCTTGATCCAACGTCTGTTTATAGACGAAGGCGAACATCTCGCGGTAATACTTCTGGATGAGCTTATCTGCTGCTCGCTTATCCGACTTTTTCTTAATCGCTTTTATCCATTTCAAATCTTGATCCATATCGTTCGCGATCACATCCGTTCCCCAGCTGTCTATTTCCTCGGC
The DNA here is from genome assembly GCF_040126055.1 of Pseudalkalibacillus sp. SCS-8. NCBI lineage: Bacteria > Bacillati > Bacillota > Bacilli > Caryophanales > Fictibacillaceae > Pseudalkalibacillus > Pseudalkalibacillus nanhaiensis. Next base: position 977,547 of record NZ_CP143541.1, on the reverse strand, counting down.
TATACGTATATTCGTAACAAAGAGCAAAATAGTTTTAGAGATTTCGAAAATTTTTTTATAAGGACTATGTTAACTGATAATGAGAGTTTTAGGACAAAAACAAAGGAACTTCTCATTTAGAAGTTCCCTTTGCATTTAAGATCCCTGTAATGTATCGATTTTCCTTACTTCTTCAGGTAAGCTTTTATTCTATCATTTATGGAGCTCTTACCTTGCATATGATTTGAGTCCTTCATGAACGAGGGACAGAAACGTCTCTTTATTGTTTGGATGGCATGCGATTAAATAAGGTTCATCCGACATTCCTGTGAATTCATTTCCTTCAAAATCAGTTACCAGATAGCCTGCTTCTTTCACCATTAGTAATCCTGAATATAGATCTTCTCCTACAGAATTGTATAAAACGATCCCATCAATTTCGCCTTTGGCTAGCATTGTCCAATGAAGTGTTGGTGCCCAAAGCCTCATCATCCGCTTACAATTGAGATCGATATGCTGTCTCAAGCTAACAGCTGCCTGTTCATTTTTCACATGATGACCTTGGATCCAACCAATGTTTAAATTCTTGTTGTTACTCTCTTTTAGATGCATTTTCTTCCCATTACAAAATGAACCCTCGTTTTTTATAGTGAGATAAAGTCGATCCACCATCGGTTCATAAATCACCCCAAGTACCGGTTCGTGTTTGTAAATGAGTGTGATTGAACTTGAGAAAATCGGGAGACCGATCACAAAATTATTCGTACCGTCCAGAGGATCGATTTGCCAGATCCAGTCACTATCCACTCCGTTACTACCTGATTCTTCGCCTTGGATGGTATGATCCGGAAAAGATTCGGCGATTCTCTCCGTGATGAACTTTTCGATTTTGATATCGATTTCCGTAACGATATCACCGTTTTCGTCTTTAAAATTAAATTCAAGAATACGATCAAAGTTCTCTTTTGCAATGCTGCCTGCTTCACGAATAACCGTTTCCGCTAATCGAGTAGCTTTTGATAATGTTTTCTCCATGGTTGGCTCCTTTTGTATTTAAAGTTCTTTATTGTCAATCGAATTGTCATCTACTAATAGAATGTTATAATGAACCGATACGTCAACTTTATCTCATGTATCGGTTAACATCTTATTTTTAAAACAGGGGGAAATTATGTATAGACTACGGGGTCATCATATTTTTTGCCTATTGGGTTATCGCGGAATGGGCTATTCAAAGGAATATATTGAAAATATGACACGATTGCATCAGGATTTGAAAAACAACCCAAAGACTTTCATTCATCTTGTCAAAGGGCCTGACCAGCTGTGCGAAAAGTATCCAAACTCAGGTGATTACCACTGCAAGGACCAACATATTTATGAGAGAGATGCTGTTATGTTAGAAAAATTGGGGCTTAAGGTCGGACAAATTCTGTATTGGGAGGACATCGAGTCTCGTATCCGAAAATCTGTCGTGCCCTCCGATATTCAAGTAATGTGTAAAGATTGTTCCTGGCGCCTATATGGCGTTTGTGAAGAAGGCGTTCAAGAGATTCTGGACGGACAGGGCTTGAGAGAACTTAAATGATTTTGTATCCATTTTACTTTGTCAGCTCGGTTGCCGCTTGGATATATGGAGCTGCCCACTTTGAAAACGGCAGGTCATCGTCCCACGTTACTTGACCGATCGCTTTGAAGCATCCCCAATCGAGGATTCGTTGTTGAAGCATATGGACGCAGATCCGGTTGACGTATGCTTCCTTGTCCTCTGGTGTTTCTAGATAGACGGAGAGAAAACGTTCTGCGATTTCAAGTTGGTTCTGATCAATATAAATCGTCAACATCTTCACCAAATCTGCCACTGGATCTCCGAAGTACGCATTTGTAAAGTCGAATACACCACTAACAGTCCAGCCCTTACTTCCTTTTTGGAGGAGGACATTCGCTGGTTTGAAATCGCCCATCACAAATGCTGGTGTCGATAGTTCTTGGAAGGATTCTTCTGCACTTCTAAGCACTTGCTCAACCCAGTCGAAATCCTCTCGGGTGATGACGGAATATTTCTTCGCATCGTTCAACCAGTAACGGATACGATCATAAAGCCACTTCTTGTAGGACCCTTCAAATGATTTTATTTGAAAATCAGAAGGTTCAAGCTCACCAAATTGCTCGACCTTCCAGCTGTGCATTTCCTTTAACGTCTCTGCAAGAGCTTCGGCAACCATCAACTTGTCCTGCTTCGGCCAATCTGGTTGCAAATGCTCGCCACTCAAACATGGCATTAACGCATAGCTCCATCCGAAAATGTCCTCTTGTTCATCAATCTGATAAGGATGGGGCACATGTATGGAAGGGTTTTGATTGAGATTGTCGACGAAATATTTCTCCTCTTGCAGCTGCCCCGGATAGAGCGGGTTTCCTTTTAATACAAACTGTCCTTCTGTAGAGGTGACGAACATCGTCTGACTCATCACCCCTTCCCTCGTTTTGGCAGAGGAAATCAACTTACCCAGGTTGAAGCGATCGAGCATCCATTGCAACTGTTCATTCGAAATGGCACCAAGCTTATTCGTTGAAAACAGGATTTTCGTCGTCATCGAATCTCTCCTTTTTAATCTTCATGTAAAAACGAGACGATTTTGGTGAGAATTATTTCGTCTTCCTGCACACATAGATCATTTGACTGCTTCGATTGGTAAGTGGATTTTCCTGCCAGTCCCCATAAGAATTCACGATTTCGTAACCATTGTAATGAAGAAGACGTTCCATTTCTTTCGGGTATACAAATCTAAGCTGGATATCAGCACGACGTTCATCAATGATCGTACCGGCATCGTCTTTTTTTCTACGAATGGTCGTGTTGTATTGGATTTGTTCCAATGGATGATATGTACACGTGTTAAACATGTCCACCCGCAGTCCATCTTCAGGGTCCTCGTAGCTGCGCCAAAATTCTTCACTTGTATCCGATAATTCTTCTTCGCTCGGATAACGTGTACCGAAAATGAAGATCCCTTCTGCTGTCAGGTGTTTTTGAACGGACTGCAAAAACGCATCCTGCGCTTCATTCGTCAGAAAATGTTGAAACGAATTCCCCACCATGTAGATAAGTGGACTTTTGATGTTCAAGTCAAGCTCACAACAATCCTGTTCAAGCCATTCAATGTCCAGCTTTGATGCGGAGGATTTTCTCTCTGCTTCAGCTAGCATGCCATTATGTAGATCGACTCCAATTAATCGATGTCCATGCTTCGCTAAAGGAATCGTCACTCTGCCTGTCCCGCATGCTAAGTCAACAATCGGTCCTTTCGCTCTGGCAGCCCGTTTGGCTAGGAACGTTATGTCTTCTTCGTAGCCGTCATTTTCTTTGTCATATAATACTGGGTCATCATAGGTTTCTAGATTGGTTATTACGGTGTATTCTTTCATAAGACCTCTCCTTGTAAGATCGCTTCTTGACATCACCCGAAAATTTGGGCAGCGATTCCGAATAATGTTCCATTTCTAGGAGGCATTAGGTCTCCATTATGAATCATGACAGGGGGCTGCTTCACTTCTTCAAAGCCCCATTTCCAGATTGTGTTCATGAATGGCTCCTGCCCAGAAGGGACATCAATTCTTAGTTTTCCATCGTGATTCGCAGCTAACTGGTGGATGAGACAAGCCGCTAGATGAGAATCTGGGGCAACAATCGGACCGAGAATGAGATTGACTGGACCGGGTATCGAGAGACCGAATCCTATAACGCTCTCTTCTCGATCGATGACAACCAGGCAGTCTTTTGATTGTTGAATTCGTCTTTTCAGGAACGTTTCTCTTGAGTGACCAAATGCATGCACGTCCAAGAGGATAATTTGATTAATGTCCTCATCTCTGAATGCTCTTATTTGGAAACCCTCTAAATCCAAGGGTTTGGACACGAACCGGTTACAGATGAACTTATGAACATGGTCTACTTCTTTAAAGCCCATCTTACGATATAATGGAATGCCTTCATGTGTCGCAATCAGCATGGAGGTTGTTCCTTCAGGTAGAGATTGCATGCATGCCTCGGTCGCTTTTCTACCAAGCCCTAACCCTCGATAGGATTCATGGACGATCACCATGCCAATAGAAGCAAGCTGTCCTTCATATGGAAGAATAGCAGCACTTGAAACGATAGCACCCTCTTCATTTTTGTGTCCGAAAATTTGTCCCGAATATAAAACAGTCCTGATTTCCTCTTCTGCATAATCCCATCCGACAGATTCAGATAAAGCTATCAAGCCCGGGATATCACTTTCAAAGAGTTGTACGTGCTGTAGTTCTGATTGATTGGTGGTATTCATCTAGATGTCTCCTGATCGTTTAGAAATTTTTGTCACTCTACATAGTTCGTAAACGTGATATATAATTCCTTTTGCTTTTTATAATCCAAAAGAAAAACGCCTTGATAAAAGGCGTTATGAATTCTCTTCGATATAGGTCGTGAACCATTTTTTCCACTTTTCCGCATTGGCGGATTTTGTGTTGATCCCTGTTTCGTCAAGGAATGCTTCAAAATGCCAGAGCTCAGTCCCTACAACGAATAACTCAGTGATTCTCTCAAGGTAGTCAATAAACGATTCAGCCAGGAATTGTGCATCTTCCCCTTCATGCTCCAAATAATAAACAGGTTTCTCTTCTCTTTCATTGGATCCATCAAATGTATAGAGATCTCCGTTCGAAGCATGGGCGAATGCAATCTTGTTTCTCCAATGAACACCGTGATCTACGCCATCCTCATACCAATCGTCGGCAAAATGAGTCAGATCTTCCAGCACATCAAAATCGATATGTATTTCCCCCTGATAGATTTCGCCAAGTTCTTCCGGGACCAATTCCATGTCTTCCTCTGGTAAATACCAGGCAAAATGGAGCCGCTTGGATACATTCAGAATGAAGTCTTTATAAGAAGGAGGAAGTTTCATATTCAGCTTCTTTTCTGCTTCAAGAATTTCTTCTGGACTAGCAGGCCCCTCAGACTCAATCACCTCGACCTCTAGTTCCGCCTCCTCCAATTCATCTATTAGATTCTCCCATTTAGTTGTCAGCTCTTCAAATTTGCTCATTTCGTACACTCCTTTTCGAACGCCACCCCTGCAGCAACCATTTTCTCTTCTCCTACTTGTTCAATCCGATCCTTTAGTTTTGTCAAAAACGAATCGAATTCAACATGTTTCCCCATTTTGAAAGTCATCTCTTTTTCAACATCTAACCACGTTGAAAGATCAGCTTCATTGTGCTGGATTTGGACTTCGAGCTTATCTAGAGCATTCGCCACTTTCGCTACATATGTAGCTTTTTCTTCAAATTCCATCCAAAGATCAAAGATATCTTTTCCCAATTCTTCAGGGAGGTTCTTTTTCAAGTTTACAATGGCTGCATACTCTTTTTCCTCTTTGAGCTTTTTGACATCCGGATCATTCATCGCTTCAAAAGCAGGAACATCCCCTGCTTCTGCTTCAATTAAATCATGGATCACGATCATTTTTAACAACTTCTCCAAATCTACCTTGGCATCGAGATAGGGGTGAACGAGAATGGCCATTAAGGACATCCTCCAAGTATGTTCCGCTACACTTTCTTGTCTTCCATTAGAAAGCCAGCTGTGGCGCATTTCATATTTCAATCTTTCAGCTAATCCGATTACTTTCATGATTTTCGATATTTGTTCTTCCATCTTAACCCACCTAATTCTATTAAATAATGTCCATTTTTACTTTAGCATTGATCCTTCTAAAGAGAAAGAAAAGAAAAGATCCCTTCTATTACAATTAAATAGCTCTTCTCTTAAAATATATAATTAAAACGCCAGTGGTAAAATTAAAAACGCCCTAGATCACTAGGACGTTTTCCCGTCTTATTTCAACGAAGCATTATGGGCGCTGGTCGTTTCTGTTGAAAACTCAATCGTTTCTGCCGTACGCTTTGCCATCCCTTCGTCGAACATCTTTCCTACAACATGTAGAGCCATGTTTATACCGGCGGAGACTCCTGCAGCTGTGACGACTCTTCCTTCATCAACGAATTTCACGTCTTCGACCACGGTTACTGATGGATATGTTGCTTGCATCATTGTTATTGCCGCTCTGTTTGTCGTCGCTCTCTGCCCATTCAATAGACCTGCTTCAGCAAGAAAAAGTGCTCCGGTACAGACGGAAATGACATGTTTATCCTTTGCCCCGTAACTCGCAATCCATTCAATAATTGATCGGTTCGACATGACGCTCGTTATCGCACTTGCTGGCCCTCCTGGCACTACGATCAGATCGAATTCCGGTGCGTTTTCGAAGCTGTAATCCGGTTGGACTTTAAGGCCATTGTGTACGGTTATCATGCTCCCCTTCTCCGAAACCGTATTGACCCGGAACGGCTTGTCCTTTTCTTCCAATCGATTCGTAAATAGCTTTTGAACATCTTCAAGGCAATGCGTCGATAAATTGAACACCTCATATGGGCCCGCAAAGTCCAATGCGTCCACATCATCAAATAGTAAAATGCCTACATGGATTTGATTCATCGTTTCCCTCCTGAATACGTCACTCCCATACATATTCTGGATATTTACAGAAATCCCTTTCAATAAAAAAGATGGATGCTGATTAATTCATGTACTCGTGGCCGAACTGAAAAGCTCACAGGATAAGAAGAGTTGATCGTTGACGATAACAAGAAATTAAGATAAGTTGTATATATGCAACATTTTTGTTAGTGGTGAATGTTGCAGTCATGCGAAGCCTTTCATGTATTTTGCCAGTCTCCCGGGGTGGTAGCCGGGAGACTCCTCCTTTTTAAATGGGAAAAATTCTGTTCATTAAAAGCGCGATCCCCCATTCGAGGAATCGCTGTTTAATCGTAGTTATTTATTCTTTTGAAAGTTTAAATCCCATGTGACACCGAATGCATCTTTTACTTTTCCATATTTCGCACCCCAGAACGTATCCTGCAATTCCATCAGAACCGTTCCCTTTTCGCTCAATTTATCATAAAGCGATTGAGTTTGTTCTTCACTTTCCATATCAAGTGCTAAAGAAATGTTGCTTCCTCTTTCGACATCTTGTCCTGGAAACGTATCAGACATCATCAAGAACAGCTCACCTTTCTTGAACTGTGCGTGCATGATGCGTTCATCCGCTTCAGGTGGCGTCGGGAAGTCAGCCTCACCAAACGTTTGTACATTCAGAACTTCGCCATCAAAAATGTTTTTGTAATACTCAAGGGCGTCTCTTGCATGACCATCAAATGTTAAATAAGGTGTTGCTTGATGTTTCATTCCATTCACTCTCCTCGATTTAAGTAAACATTTCTTTTTTATCATAATACAAGATCTGAACAATAACAAGAACAAATGTTCCTATTAATATAAAAAACTTCTCTCCCTATTTTCATTCTCTTGCTGTTATAGAAAAACCTCTTTAATAAAAAACAATCTCAATTTAATGAGATTGGTTATTGATTCGTTTTTTTGATTTAAGTGCTGCAATTCCTTTCAGGATCCTTAAAATAAGTAATTGCGAATGGACGGCGACGACTTCAAGATGAGCTCGAAAATCAGTAGGTGCTGTGTCATCCGCTTCATCCGAAATCACTCTGATGATAACAAAAGGAACCTTATTTAAGTAACACACATGCCCGACGGCAGCTCCTTCAGCCTCTACTGCAGTTCCTTGAAACCTTTCGCGCAAATTAAGTTTGGCATCTTCACTGGCAATGAATTGATCTCCGGATAAGATCCGGCCTTCTACCACCTTGATCCCTTTCATCCCCTTGCCAGCTTGAAGGGCTATTTTCTTCAGTAAAGGATTTGCTTCATATACGTATACGCTCATTCCAGGGATTTCTCCCAGTTTATCTCCCAGATGGGTAAAGTTCACGTCATGTTCAACAGTGTCCTTTGAAACGACAATATCCCCTGTTTTCAAGTTCGTGTCCAATAGACCGGATGTCCCGGTTAACATAATAGATCTCACATGAAAATGATCGATAAGAATCTGGGTGGTCATCGCCGCATTCACTTTCCCCACTCCGGAGTGACAAAGGATCACCTCTTCCTTTGCAATCGTGCCGATATAAAAGCTCTTCTCAGCAAAGGTTTCTTTTCGCCTAATCTCTATTTTTTCCAATAGGTATGAAATTTCTTCAACTAAAGCACTCATTATCCCAATCGCCAAACAGTCCATCCCCTTTTTCAAGTCCATATGAAAGTGTATGAAAAAGGAGGTGAAATGTACTAAATGTACAATCATTTTTGTATACTTATCGTCGTTTTTTACAGATAAACGAAGAGGATGAGCCGTGAAAGTCATAATCTATGTTTCAGTTTAAAGGTGAATGATTTTTCTTTACCAAAGGACGTGTCATGGTTGTTAAAAAATCCTGGTAGAAAAGATTGTAATTCAGTTGCAGGGCAATATTGATCGGGTTTCCATTTTGCTCGTCTGGAGGGTTTCTGAAATCAGCGATCGTATGTCCTTTCGCAGGTCCATGGATTTGAACATCTACTGTCTTTGTTACATACTGGCACAGATCCGGATTCGTTAGAGCAGCAAGCGTAAGGACGTCATGCATGGGTGCGCCTGGAATCCACGGGTGCATTTTTTTATAGGCACGGATATAATAGTGGATGATTTTCGGGATAAGATCTTTATAAGCATTTTTCCCGTATCTTTTAATGCGTTTAGCCGTTTCATCGGTCACGTATGCCGCGTTCGTCACATTGAGTGGATACAAATATGTATTCTCTGCTTTCGTTAGGATATTTTGAGCAGCAATCGGATCTCCATGAATATTCGCTTCAGCTACCGGTGAAACGTTACCAGGAACCAAGAACGCGCCGCCCATCAAATAAAAAGCAGAGACTTTTTTCATAATATCCGGTTCACAGATCAACGCCACAGACAAAGTAGTCCCTCTGCCTAAATTGACGACAATGAGGTCATCCTCCAGTTGATTGACGATTTCAAAAATCTCATTGAAGGAATTGAAATCTGTGGAAGTGTGGATTCCTGGTTGGATAGGTCCTAATCCTTCAGGTCCATGGATTTCGGGATAAAAGACTGTAAAATTTCCATCCAATGGGCCTTCTGCACCTCGAATGACAGGGACCTGTTTTTCATTGCCCATTTCTAGCAGATACCTTACATTCTTGACGGCTTGTTCTTTATTGATGTTTCCATAACAAGCCACAACGCCTACCAAGTTGATATCGGGATGTAATATGGCATAGAGTAAGGCTAGTGAATCATCAATTCCGGGATCTCCAAGAATCAATACATTTTTCATAAGACCACCCATCCCCTTTTAATGCCGCACTCACATTCTACTTTCCATTTTATTACAATGTTGTACTTGCAATAACCTCTACTACTTGTAAAACCATAAACACCGCTTTTATGCTATAATCTGGAATTGAGGTCAAATAAAGGAGATGGAAATGACTAAGAAATTTTGGCTCACCATAATTGGTGTTCTTGCAGCGATAGCTGTCTTATTAACAGCACTACCCTTTCTTGGATTCTATTCGTTGAGTTTCTTAGCGTCAGGTAATGAGATACTGGAAGAGAGAAGCACGAAGAAGGAAGTTAGGGAGTTACTTGAAGAAAAATATAACCTGCACTTTAAGGTGGAGGTTGATGTTAGAACTTTTGTAGGCACAGATATTTCAGCATATCCACTTAATAAGTCATCCTATACTTTTGAAGTAAATAAGTACGAAGATACATATACCGATTATTTTTTTGATGCTTTGTATGAAAACAAATATAAACCGGAAATAAAAAAACGATTAAGCGATTATCCTGAATTGAACGGTAAAGTCGATGTACATGCCTTCTTCAATCATAAAGCGCTCCGTAATGAGAAATTTGATTTCAAAGACGGGTTTCCGGAGCTTACAGATCTACCGGTAAGCCCTAGCTTCAAATTATCTGGAAGGCTGACGGAGGATGAGGTTGACCGTGAGAAAATTCTTCTTAAGATGCAGTCGATGATTCAATTTCTTAATGATGAGGATATCCCGCATAAGGATTTGAGAGCGAACTTCACACTTGAAACAGAAAAAATGTACTTCTACTACACCTATACGATCCCAAAAGATGCATTTGAAGGATTGACCTCGATTGAGGCTTTGAAAACACACGAAAAACTGATTAAAGCGGCTAAGCCATAAAAAAAGGTTGGACCATTCGGTTGGTCCAACCTTCTTATTTTTATGCGTGAACAAGCTGGCGATTCCAGTGGCGGTGTGCTGCGACTGATTCAAGGAATTTGTCTGTGAAGACGTTGGCGTCATCCTCTAGAATCACTCCGTCGTGCTCTTTCATACCTTCAATCCATTTCTTCCCTTCATGTGTAGCACCGATCGGCTTGAAATGTATGAAGGCTTCCTGGATGAATTGCTGCGCATGCTGCTCAAAAGCTGAGTCGACCTTTTTTCCACCTACTGCATAAATCGCATCGAATAGGACGGAGTCACAGGTCAGGAACGTGTGGTCCACTTCGAGCTCATGGTCGTTTGTCCCTTGAAGAGTACCCAGTTTGCTGCTGATAATCTCTGGCATTGCCCCTTCTGCTTTTAATTCAGAGAGGATATGTGTGAGGTCTTGCCCATTGAATTCATCCCCGACGATGACGCCGATTTTACGGGATCTTACCGAATGGGTCCTGTTCGCCATGCTAAGTGCTGGAGAAGACTTGGTGTAATTTGATCCTCCGCCTTCCGGTCGGTTCACCCCGATGTTCTCCGCTACTTCTGAAGCCAGCTCACTGCTGATATTTGCAATCATGTCGACCACCTGTTGCTGGACAGATTTGCTTTCCACTTTTCCAAGCTCGAAGCTGAATGCTTTTTTGATATGCTCCTTTTCATGGTCGCTCATGCTGTTCCAGAAAAGGGTGGCCTGGGAGAAATGATCCTTGAAGCTTTCGCTTCGCGCACGGATCTTACGTCCTTCCACTTTCTCCTGGTAGTGTTTGTATCCGCCCTCTTCCTCACTAGCTGGAGATGGCGTGTTGTCAGCAAGCGAGTTTTTATGATAGCTCACCTGACCGGTGTTGATTGTATGGCGGCTGATCCCATCCCTTTGATTATTATGGAACGGGCAGACTGGCTTGTTGACGGGAAGCTCGTGGAAGTTCGGCCCGCCAAGTCGGGATAGCTGGGTATCGGTATACGAGAACAAGCGGCCTTGCAATAACGGATCATTCGAAAAATCGATTCCTGGGACAACGTGACCCGGGTGGAACGCGACCTGTTCATTCTCAGCGAAAACATTATCGACGTTTCGGTTGAGGGTCATTTTTCCGATGATTTTCACTGGTACTTCTTCTTCCGGCCAAAGCTTTGTTGGATCGAGGATATCGAAATCGTAGTTGAACTCATCCTCTTCTGCAATGATTTGCACACCCAACTCGTACTCTGGGTAGTCTCCGTTTTCAATGGTTTCATACAAATCAGCACGATGAAAGTCCGGGTTTTTCCCAGAAATCTTTTGCGCTTCATCCCAAACAAGTCCATGAGTACCAAGTACCGGCTTCCAATGGAATTTGATGAAATGCGCTTTCCCTTCTTCATTAACAAAACGGAATGTGTGAACACCGAACCCTTCCATCATTCTGAAGCTCCGAGGGATGGCACGGTCTGACATCGCCCACATAATCATATGTGCGGATTCCTGGTTATTGGCGATAAAATCCCAGAACGTGTCATGGGCAGATGCAGCCTGTGGCATTCCATTGTGGGGTTCAGGTTTTACCGCATGAACGAGATCTGGAAACTTCATTGCGTCTTGAATGAAGAAGACGGGAATGTTGTTGCCGACGAGGTCGAAGTTCCCTTCTTGTGTATAAAATTTAGTCGCAAATCCACGTACATCACGAGCCGTATCGAAGGAACCCTTCGATCCAGCAACCGTCGAGAAACGGACGAAGACCGGGGTTTTGACAGACGGATCTGAGAGGAAATGAGCTTTCGTATATTCTTTCATTGATTCATACACTTCAAATTCTCCGTGCGCCGAAAACCCACGCGCATGGACGATCCGCTCAGGAATACGTTCATGGTCGAAGTGGGTCATTTTTTCACGAAAATGAAAATCCTCCATTAAGGTAGGTCCTCGTTCGCCAGCCTTTAAGGAGAACTCGTCCTCAGATACCTTGACGCCTTGATTGGTCGTCATTTTTTTATCACTGTCATCCACTCGATTCTGTTCAAGCTGTTCATCTTTCTTGTTTTGGAAATCCTTACGGTCGTCTTTGCTCATTTAGGTAATCCTCCTTCATGCTTCTTTTCCGATTATGTAATCACCATTACATACTGAAGGGATTCCCTAACTTTGATTTAGAAAAACAAACGATAGGTAATTAGGAAAATCGTACCAACGGAAGGCTTTTTATGGATCGTTTTTCGAATTTGAGAAGGATACATGATTTCCTACGCAATAGAAACACTAACTACGTAGCAAGAATTGTATAGGAGGATATGATATGAACAACCCAATGAATCCAAATGGTCACGGTAATCAACAGCCACAGGGAATGCAACAACCTCAAGGCATGCAGCAACCACAAGGAATGAACGCGCAACCGAAGATGAATCAGTTCGGAGCACCTCCAGCTGGAGCTCAGCCACCACAAGGAAATGCGATGCCTGGATTCCAGCCGAATCCAGCCCCAACACCACCGAATATGAACCATGGTGGACATGAGATGTTCGATAGCCATGAGGTGTTGGCCTCTTTTATCAGCGTATTGGATCAGTACTTGATCTTCGACCAGTACATCAAGGATCAGGAGCTGCGTACGATTTTGTATCGCCAGCATGCGTTCATCACCGATCTTTACAACACAGCTGTTGAAGCTTTTTCGACCGGAGAAAAGCCTTCGCACTCAACTCGAGTGTATAAAATGCAGCAGAACAACCATACGGTTTACGGGTTAACACCTGGTCAACCGAAGAAGCCGTTCACATCAGCCAACCAAGTGAACGACCAAGGAGTTTCCGGCTATATGCTCGGTCTAATCAAATCAACAGGCTCATTGCTTGCTATGACCGCATTGGAAATGACAAACCCAGTGTTGCGCCGAGTTATAGCTGACAGTGTTCCGAACTTCATTGAAATGGCGTATGAAATCTTCCTTTATCAAAACAAGCGTCATTACTATCAGGTTCCACAGCTAGCGCAACAGGACATGTCCCAAATGCTGCAAAGCTTCGCACCTGCCCAACAACCGAATCTCTTCAGACATTAACGCCTAAGAGAAGGGTGGCCCACCACTGTGTGGGCCACCCTTTCTTTTGTTGGGAGTGGTGGAAGTGTCAGGCACTCAAAAAGAACCCTTGTGCCGCAAGGGTCCTTTCGGAGTGTCTGACACCACTATTCAATCCTTACGTATCAACGTTTCCTGGAAAGTGCCTGACACTTCACGTTTTTTGTTGGTCAATGTATTTCAGGGTGATGACGGAGAGGAGACCAATTCCTATTCCTCCTAAGATCCCTGGGAATGGGTTGTCGATGTATAGACCGAAGCTGAAACCTAAAAGGACAAACGCAATGAACGACCAGACCTTCATTGAACCCTCTCCTTTTGCGATATTTTTTCAGTGGGCTGCTGTTGTGTTGATACTCTTTTTCCCCATGGCTTCAAGTAAGAAATGATAACGAGAAAGATTAAGATGGTAAAGCTGAGGCCCAAGCCGAAGTAAATCCAGAGTCTGTTTGAAAGATAAAAAGCATTTTCTAAGGGATGAGTGGGACTTGAAAAAATCTCTGAAAAATTGTCGTGAAGCCAAACCCTCATAAAGTTTGCTCCGAAGAAAATTGCACCGATTGTCCCTACCCACTTCGCAATGATCCAGTAGTATCTGGTGACTCCCCAGTGTGTACGAACCGATAACCAAACACCTGTAATGAATGCAGCAACTCCTCCTGGAATAATTAAGAACCAGTCAAAGTATTGAATGAACAGATGGGCTGCATAAATCATTTCACGTTGTTCCGTAAAATTGGTCGTCAACGCCATCAGTAATGTGCCAAGCAGTCCACTGAAATACACGATGATGGAAAGAATGTGGGCGATGAGCCAATTGTTTTTTTGCTTAGGCTTGAACTTTTTCTTTTTCCGATTGCCCAGTTTCATCATAACGTAAAGAATGAGCAAAAACCCTAGAGGTAAAGCAAGCAAATTCAATACAACTAACATCGTACCGTTCCTTTCCTTAAGTTTACCTAAGGCTCACAAACAGCTTGCTGGTTTCACCTCCTCTGCAACTAAACTAACACTGTTAGATTTTTAACTAACACTGTTAGTTTATTGTGAAAATGGTATAATTGTCAAGTAAGGGAGTGAACTTTGTGACAAAATCAACCAATGAAAAAAAAGTCCAACTAAATAAGGATCAGATTGTCCGATCAGCGATTAACTTATTACAAAAGGATGGTATACACGGTTTGTCGATGCGAAAGCTGGCAGATGCTTTAGGTGTGAAAGCTGCCTCCCTTTATTGGCATGTGAAAAACAAATCCGATCTTTTACAACTCATTGCGGAGAAGATTACATCCGAGGTCGACCTCCCTTCATCAGGTTCTTGGGATGAACAGTTGAAGCAGATTGCAGTGCAATATCGGAAGGTACTTCATTCCATTCGTGATTCTGCTGAAATCATGGAAGATACCGTGCCACTTACACCTCAAAGAATCCGGTTGATTGAACACGTCTACCAGCAGCTGCTTGCAGCAGGATTTCCAAAACAAAGCGTGCCTTACATCGCGTCCTTGTACAATAACTTCATCTTGTCGTTCGTCCAAGATGAGATTCGCGTCTCAAATCACCTTGAAGAGGATGAGAATCCTTTCTCTTCAATAGACATAGAGAGATATTCACTCTTCATGGACGTAAACAGAAGCGTAGGAAAAGAAAATACTGAAGTACAATTCCAATTTGGTCTGGATGTATTCTTGGAAGGATTAAAGGCAAAACGGAGAGAAGTGTCAGACACCTAAAAAGAACCCTTGTGCGGCAAGGGTCCTTTCGGAGTGTCTGACACCACTATTCAATCCTTACGTATCAACGGTTCCTGGAAAGTGCCTGACACTTCGGGAAAATGACGTACGTCCAAAGTTGTATGAATGTTGATACCATGACAGGATTCGTAAAGTCGCTGAAAAACGTACACTAAACGTATCACTTAAGAGAGAAGGGATACGGTGAGATTCAGAGACTTTCACAAAAATATCAAGGTTCGGATTATCGAATCTTTCATCAGCAAGTTCATAGGAAGCATGATCTTCCCATTCATGTCCATTTATTTAGCTGTCCATTTCGGTGCGAAGGTAGCCGGATTACTTTTGTTGGTCAACGTGTTTGTCGGAATAGCGATCAATTTCGTAGGAGGTTACTTTGCCGATCAATTTGGACGAAAAAAGATCATGTTGATTGCGGAGGCACTTCGGTTCCTTGCATTTATCACAATGATGATCTGCAACTCCCCATGGTTCCAGTCACCTGGCATTACGTTTGCAATGATGACGGTGAACAGTATTTGTTGGGGATTAGCAGGCCCTGCCAATCAGGCTATGTTGATCGACGTAAGTCGTCCACCCGAACGAAAGCTGATGTATTCCATCACGTATTGGGCGAACAACCTGTCGATTGCGATTGGTGGAATCATTGGTGCATTTTTATTTCAGGACTATCTTTTTGAGCTCTTTGTGGCATTGAGTATTGCTGCAGCAATTGTCGTAACACTTGTCATCTTTTTCATCGATGAGAGCTATGCACCTGTCAATTCAGAGCTAACAGCTTCCGGGCATGTCTTACAGCTTTTCTCTACGTATAAAGTTGTTCTCCAAGACCGCCTGTTTGTCTTGTTTACCATTGCAGGCGTGCTCATTTTATCAATGGAATTCCAATTGACGAATTATATCGGGATCCGATTGAGTCATGAAATGCCGATTCAGCACTTTTTGTTGTGGGAGATCGACGGTGTCCAGGCAATGGGATTCCTCCGTAGTGAGAATACGGTCATTGTCGCCATTTTGATGCTATTCGCAACGAGGTTCACCAACGCATTCAAGGATAGGTCGATCCTGGTTTGGAGCTGCTTCTTCTTTACAATGGGTTATGGCGTCATTGCCTACTCCAATAACCTGGTCCTCTTGTTTTTCATGATGGCGATTTTGACAGTCGGGGAAGTACTACGTGTGCCAGTCGAGCAGTCTTATATGGCCGCTATTCCTCCTGATGATGCGAGAAGCTCCTACATGGCATTCAGTGGTTTGCAATACAACCTCGCCATGCTGGTAGCATCGGTCACGGTTACAGTCGGAGCCGTCCTTCCTTCACTTGTTATGACCATAATCATTACGTTCATAGGGCTGATTGGAACGTCCATCTACTTTTTCATTACACCCCGGTTGGATGAGAGGAAGGCTTTGTCAGAACTGAAACAAGTAGGTTGAACATTTCTACTGACTACAGTCCCAAAATTTCAAATCCCCATAACTAGTACTTTCCAACCAGGTGCTCCAAAGCGCTCTATATCCTTAGTATTATCAGGCTCTAGTGCTTACAAATAAAGTGTATAGCCTGTTGTCAGTATTTGTAGCATCTCGTAAAGGTGACAGGAATAGAGTGGCGAAAGAAGCTAGTAATGCTAATTATATGGGGAGGACTTTACGTGAAAAAGAAAAGTATACTTACCGCGTTGAGTGTCAGCTTACTTGCTGGTCAAGTCTTGGTAAGTTCAGGTGGTAACGCTGAAACTGCCGCTGGCCCGAACGTGGAGAATATTTTACATGAACATGATGCTTCCGCCTTTTACGATGTGCGGAACGTCGTCAATCAAGTCGTGCCGACGAACCTGCAATTGGATGCTGCAGATGCACTTATCCAAGAAGCCGGAGCAGGCACAAAGATTAAGTGGAACAGCCTGTTTGGTACACCTTCTACCATTGTAAAAGAGAAGGGTTACCTCACAGAGGCATCCAACCTGAATGCGGAGACCGTTGCTCGAAACTGGCTGAAAGACAACGCAGCCCTCTTCGGCTTATCGGCTTCTGAAATCGACTCGTTGAAAGTGATTCGTGACTATGCGATGAAAGACACCGGACTTCATCCAGTGACGTTCCAACAGACGTTTGACGGCATCGAGTCCGTTTACGGCGGTAGAATCATCGTCGCGGTAAACAAAGAAGGAAAGATTTTATCGGTAACAGGAAATTCAAGCCGCTCGAAATCGCTCGCTGGTGATTTCGTCCTTTCGTCGACAGACGCTTTGAATAAAGCGATCGACCTTGAAGCGAAGAGCTTGCAATATACACCGAAATTGACCGGTACGGAAAAAGGATGGGACGTATTTGACGGCGGTGACGTCCTACCGACGAAACAACGCGTGAAAAAAGCGACGTTCATTACGAAAGATGGCGTTCGTCCAGCATACCGTGTCCTCTTTATTGAAGAGCTGAACGAAGGTTATGAGATGGTGATCGACGCAGAAACAGGCGAACAGCTTTACAAGCGTTCTCTCGTCGACTATGTGACCGATCCTGAAGGATTGATCTTTGAAAACTATCCTGGTGCCAAACAAGGCGGAACGCAAGTCGTGAAATCCTTCAAAGGTGACCCGAATGCCTCCCCTTACGGATGGTTGACGCCAGGTACGAATCTAGGTGTGACCACGTTCGGTAACAATGCCAACTCTTACGCAAACTGGAGTAACTTCTTAGTGCCAGCAGACGAAGCGGTACGCCCTGTCGCTCCGACTGGTAAGTTCAAATACAACTTCAACAATGCATGGCAAGAGACGCAAGGTGCGACGGTGCCTCCATCGTATGCAGAGGATGTTCACAGTGCAACGACGAACCTCTTTTACCATCACAACTTGTTCCATGATTACTTATACAATCTCGGATGGACAGAACCAGCTGGAAACATGCAGGTATCCAACTTCGGTAAAGGCGGTCTAGAAGGCGACCCGATCCTAGGACTTGTCCAAGCAGGTGCTGTTTCTGGTGGCGCTCCGACATACACAGGTCGTGACAATGCCTACATGCTTACATTACCAGACGGAATTCCAGCATGGAGCGGAATGTTCTTATGGGAACCGATTCCGGGAGCATTTGAAGGAGAATATGCAGATGGTGACTATGATGCAGGAATCATCTATCACGAGTATTCTCACGCACTAACCAACCGTTATGTAGCCGGTGGAGAAGCACTTGGTAGCCACCAATCCGGTTCCATGGGAGAAGGTTGGAGTGACTGGTTTGCAATGCATCACCTCATCAAGAACGGTAAGCAAGAGAAACCGGTTGTCGGTGCTTACGTAACGGGTAACGATGAGCGCGGAATCCGAAGCTATTCTCTAGACGAGGCGCCATACAACTATGGCGATGTCGGTTATGATGTCGGCGGACCTGAAGTCCACTCAGACGGAGATATCTGGGCTGCAATTTTATGGCATGTAAGAGATGAATTGATCAAGCAATTTGGGAAAAGTGAAGGTGAATCGATCGCGGAACACCTCGTCATGGATGCGATGCCGATTTCTGTTCCGGATCCATCAATGGAAGATATGAGAACAGCAATCATCGCGGCTGACTTCGAGCGTTATGACGGTGCCCACTATGATGCGCTATGGACAGCTTTCGCTCAACGCGGTCTAGGTGCAAATGCTTACTCTAATGGCGGTGACGACACAGATCCGATTCCTGGCTTCAACCATCCAGATGGTAAGTTCAACGGTCAGCTCGTCGGTAAGGTCATCAACGCTGCGACGAACAAGCCGATTGAAGACGCTCGTATCATGATTGGTGAATTCGAAGCTCGAACGACGCCTGTTTCAACAACGACGAACAGCGGCGGTTTTGCAACATACATGGTAGGTGGTACGTATGACATTACCATCCAGGCTCGTGGATTCGGTTCGAGAACGATCCGTGACGTAACGATTGAGCCTGGTAAGAAGAACAAGCTGAAGTTTGAATTAGAGCCGAACGTCGCTTCTTCCTTCAACGGCGCTTCGATTCAGAGCGTATCCGGTGAATCCGACAGCAACCCTGTCAAGTTCACGATTGATGATACAGAAGCAAGCGTCTATGCTTCTGACACGCAAGAAAATGGATTCAAAGGATCTGAATTCGTAGTCGATCTTGCTGGTGATAAAGCAGTAGATGTGTCACATATCCAAGTGAGTGGAATGAAGGATGTTTCGAAGTCCCGCTTTGCAACATTGAAAAACTTCAGTGTTCAAGTGTCTGAAGACGGCGAGAACTGGACGACAGTTGTCCGTGAGAAGTTTGAGGAGGCAAAACCACGCCCGACAGTCGCTGACTTGCACTATCGCGGCTATGACCTGGCTGAGCCAGTCAAGGCGAAGTATTTGAAGTTCATCGCACATGATGCGCAAGACAATTCGAAAGGCTATGTCCAAGTTGCTGAGGTTCAGGCTTTTGCAGCTGGCAAATCAAAGATCTCTCCAATCACCATTGAACCTGCGCAGCCATTCGTAGCTGAAGGCACGGTTCAAGCTGGAAACCCTGGTACGGGTATCGGTAGTCTTGCTGGCGTACCTGCAACCCTCGCTGTAACGGAGAATGAGTTCGTTACGACTCAGAATCCAGAGCCTGCTTCCCAAGGTGCAGATGGTTATGTTGTCACACTTCCTGAACAATATGGAGATGGCATCCACAACTTCACGTTGGAAGGTGCAGAGACTGCAGGAGATTACGATTATGATGTGTACTTCTACAACAAGAACTTTGAGTTGATCGGTGGGGTTGCGACAGCTGGAGCGAACGAATCCGGCGTCATCCCAGGTGGTACGAAATACGTCTACGTTGGTCTTTATACAGGCGCTAGCGTACCATTCACCCTTACAGCAACAAGCCCATATTAAGGTGTAATAGGAAAAGAGGCGCGGTTTCGCGCCTCTTTTTTCATTTGATGAGTGATTCATAATGTGGGACTGATCTTTCGCACCCCAATATTGCATTTTTCTCGTTTTTGGGTAACGAATACGCCTCTTTCGCACCCCAATATTGCGTTTTTCTCGTTTTTGGGTAACGAATACGCCTCTTTCGCACCCTAATATTGCGTTTTTCTCGTTTTTGGGTAACGAATACGCCTCTTTCGCACCCTAATATTGCGTTTTTCTCGTTTTTGGGTAACGAATACGCCTCTTTCGCACCCCAATATTCCTTTTTTCTCGTTTTCGAGGACGCATGAGCCTCCTTTGCGTCCCTCATTTCACGTATTTCTCAATTTCGGGGACGCATGAAACCCTTTCATCGCCAAATCCGTTGAAGGTTGCTCCCCTCATCAAAAGACAAATGATAGACATCTGGATTACTCAGTTCCTTCCATTTTTCAAAACCACTCACATCATCATAATGCTGCAGGATTAATGACATGAGGTTACCATGTGTGACGATGATTGCGTCCTCGTCCCCACCTTTCACCTCGTCGATGACAGCAAGCGCCCTCCTTAGTGCTTCCTGACTGGATTCTCCGCCCTCGAATTTGAGATGCATGTCTTCATAGGACGCTGCCAGCTTGTCCATCCAATCATCCAGTGGCTGTGAGCTCAATATACGTTCAGCAAGTCGATCGTCGAGTTCCACCTGGACTCCTAGCTGTTGTGCGGTCGGTTTGATGGATTGTTGCGCCCGTGTGAACGGACTTGAGATAATCCGCTGAATCTTTTTATCGGTAAAAAAGCGGGCCAATTCGTCCGCCTGTTCAAAGCCCTCTTGAGTAAGCGGAGCCTCGGGCGGTTGCCCCTCCGCCTTGCAATGTCTGACGATGTAGATGTTCGTTGCCATCTTCTATTCCTCCTTAATGAATGGATTCCTCTTCGATCGTTTCTACGACCTCCCCGTCTTCTGAAAATCCTGTTATCGTATACTTCATTTTCTCAGTCGGTTCATCCACAAAGGCAAACCAGAAATGCTCCCCATTATTTTGTACCGTTTTCGCTTCAGTTTCAACGCCATCAGAATATTGTATGACGATCCTTTTTATCGTCAAATCGGTAACTTCACCAAACAGCAACGGAAATGGCGAATCTCCTTCATCGCCTTGAATGTACTGACTGAAGAGTTTCGTATCGTCTACCCCGGAAGATGTACCTCCTCGATCGAACGTCGCTTCCCACCCAAATAGAGTCTTCTTAATGAATCTGGCTTCAAATCTGGCTGCTGGCTCTTCCTCACTCGTAATAGCCGGAACGTAGAACAGCACGACTCCGTGATCTACCTCTTCTTGATGGACGAGTGTTTCAATACGGTCATCCTGTAAAATCTTGTTGAAGCTCTCTTCGTTGGAACAGCCGCCCAACAACACGATCGTAATTATGATGAACCATTTCATTCTCATTATGTACCCCCTTCGTTTACCCGTCCTTCTACTTCCATATGAGAATCATGATTTCCTTTTGAAATAAGAAAAAACCCAGCCCTGAAAAGGACTGGGTATAGCCTAGCTCATTATTGATGATAAGCGTTGTAGTAGCGTGAGATTGCGACCGCGAAATCTCCACGCTTCACAGTTTCGTTCGGTGCGAACGTAGCATGTACAGTCGGCTCATGATCGTATGGTCCTTGAGTCACGCTGAACTTCGCGTTCAGGATGTTCAAGTCCAGTGCCAGCTGTACGTAGCCTTTCAATTCGGCTGGGATGTCAGCCTGGTCTTCAATCAACAGACGCTCATCTCCGTATTGAACCGTTACATCGCCCTCATGTGCTTGAGCTTCTTCCTGCAAGCCTAAGCTTTGAACGAGTGAATACGCAACTTCTGCTTTGGAAACGGTCCCCTCAGGGTTGAACTTCCCTTCAGATACTGCCTTCATTACCGCGTCAGTCTTGTATGTTTCACCCTTGAATGCTGCGCCTTTCGCTGCAACTGCTTCTACCAAAGGTAGGTCCTCAAGCTTAACATCTGAAAAAGTTGCTCCACCTGCTGGTAGCTGTTGACGTACTTCTGCACCCATGACAAGGTATTTCGCCATATCTTTTCGTAACAGATTCGCATCCGGCTTGAAAGTGCCATCCGCAAACCCGTCTACCAATCTTTCACTTACAGCTGTCTTGATACCTGCTGCTGCCGGGTGACCTTCAATATCATTCAATCCAGTAAAACCACTGACAGATTTGTAGGTTAGAGTTCCTTTTACATTTTCCGGTGCTGCTGTTCCGTTCGGGTTCGCTTCATGGCCACGCAAGCCGCGGATTTCTGCTTTCCACGTACCTGCCATTGGAGCGTTCACCGATACTGTTCGATCGGTATAAAGCGTGAACAGCAAGCTGATTCCAGAGCTATACTCTGTTCCGTCCGGCGCTATCAATACAAGGTTGATCGGGTTTCCTGTTTCTTCGAGGATTCCTTTACCGTTCACCTTCGCTACTAAACTCGTCAACCCTTCCTCAACAGTAAACTCATGTTGGTTATCCGACACAAGTGTTGCTGGGTTGTAGTCTACAGTAAATTCTTCGCGATCGACACTTGAATCTACTGAACTATTGAAGTCCTGATTCATGTTCGTCGTTGCGCCATAATTCGTGCCAAACATTGCAGCATCCACTGCGTTATAAGCATTCACATACCCTGCTCCGACTTCCCAAGGCTCATAGCCAGGCATGTTCGTTGCAGTATCTTCTAAAATCGCTTTGATTTCATCTGGTGTCAGGTTCGGATTCGCTTCAAGCATCAATGCGACGATTCCTGCAACGTGTGGTGTCGCCATGGATGTTCCGCTCATCAACGTGTAATAAGGAAGGTACGCTGTTTCAATCTCTTCTGCATCCGCATCCAGGGATAGAGAAGAAACTGGAGCGATGACACGGGTTGAAATGATATCCACACCTGGTGCTGTAACCGTTGGACGATCGACCCACGTCCACTCTTCACCATCGACAGTGAATGTTCCGCCGACACCTTTTGTTCCACGAGAGGAGAAGTCAGCGAGTGATCCATCTTTCACACCAGCAGCAACCGAGATAACCCATGGTGCTTTCGCATATGGATTATGTGTATCCTCGCCAGGTCCTTCATTTCCTGCTGCAAACAGTGTCGTGATTCCATGATCGTACGCTTTTTTACTCGCTACGTTCACCGGGTGATCCGGATCGAATCCACCGGATGATCCCCAAGAGTTCGTAATGAGTCCGATGTTGTATTTTTCCTTATGAGAAATCGCATAGTCGAAACCACCGATTCCATCAAGAATGAACAAGGCTCCGCCTGAACCGTAACCGATCATATCTGCTCCTGGTGCCGCTCCTTCATACTTGCCACCTGACATCGCACCAGTACCACCGACTGTACCCGCTACGTGAGTCCCGTGACCGGAGTTCGTATCGGTATTCGCAACATCCTCTGTGTATGTAATCGGGATGATGCCGGATACGAGGCTGTTCAGGTTTGTCGTTCCTAAAACGTTCTGAACAAGATTTTTACCTAACTGGTGGTCCTTATGGGTCCCATCGACACCGCTGTCATTGACGACAACGCCGACTCCTTTACCAGAGACAGGCATACCACCGTTTTCCTTCGTCATTCGTGCATCTGTACGTGCTTTATCAACGCCTGTTATTTCTGTAGAATCTGCGTTGAAAAACTTTACTTTTTCATTCAGATAAAGTGATCGAACTTCAGGGTTTGCTGCTAGCTCATCTACCTGTGCCTTTGTCGCCAATACACCTGCAATCGGCAACGCATTCATCGTGATCCCTGTTTTCACACCTACATCCTTTAAGAGATCCAGCTGTGCTGTCGTCGGTTTCCCGTCGCCTTTGAACGTGACGATGACTTGAACCGCTTCTGTCGTATTTGCCAGTTTTTCAGTAAGCAATGGATCGATTGATGCGCTGGATTGCGCTTTGACACTCGGACCTTGTGCAAAAAGCAAAGGAACGATGAGCGCAGCAACCATCAGTAAAGAAAAAACTTTCTTCATTATCATAAATCCTCCCCGTCAGAATATTATAAAGATTCTCTATCTCTATTATCCTGGTTAAGAAGGGTTCTGACTATTACGCTAATGGCGTAAATCTTTTTGCATAAGCACTATGGGACGGTCGTACAAAAGTTATAGACGGTCCTATTTTTATGTAAAAAGTAATTTATTTCAGCCCGATCGACCGCTGTCTAGCTTCCCTCGAGCTGTAACAAAAAACGGAACCCTTGAATTGGATTCCGAGTTTTTGTCTTTATTGGACTTGCGTGGATACGCCTCTGTAAAAACGAAGCTGTGCCACTTTCAAGCCATTGTTGTCATACTCCCAATAGTAATCCTCGAATTGGTCGTTGAACAGATTGTAGCGTTCGGGTTCACCATCACCATCTGTATCCGTGTAGATATAGAAGAGTTCTCCTGAAGCATTCGTCCATGGGCTTTGACCCGCAGTTCGAGTAACAACCAGCTTCTGGTCGGAACAGTAGGTTTCCCCTGTGTCGGCATCTGTGCCACATGTGTTCATCGTCGCTTCACCGCCCGGCTTTCCGAGTGCTCGGACATAAA
This sequence comes from Pseudalkalibacillus sp. SCS-8, assembly GCF_040126055.1. Lineage (NCBI taxonomy): Bacteria > Bacillati > Bacillota > Bacilli > Caryophanales > Fictibacillaceae > Pseudalkalibacillus > Pseudalkalibacillus nanhaiensis. The sequence continues at coordinate 953,032 of NZ_CP143541.1, read as the reverse complement.
CCGTGTATTCAGTCGTTCCATCATTGTTTGGATCAGGGTTCGGCAGTTGGAATTCAGCGTCGTCTTCATCTGTCCCATTCGCATCAAGAACCTGGAAATCTCCTTCACGGAGCCAGATGTTCGATTCACCATACAACGGCACGAAGATTCGTGTTCCGTCATTATTTTTCATAGGAGCCTTTTTGTCCTTCGGTACACCGATGAGTTTCAGGTTATAAAAATCGCCTTTCGGAAGCTCACTCGTCGATTCGGCATAGGAATGTACAGCAAATCCAGAGACTAGCAAGGTAACTGTCATGATTACACTCATTATTGTTTTCATCAAGAATCTCCCTTTTGCGTTAAGTATGGTTGTAATGGCCATTACGGAAAACATCGTACCATAATGAAATGAAAAACGTACTGAGGTTTCTATTCCAGGAATAAACATTCCCAAAGGTACAAGTAAGTGGTGTTTATTTCCAATTAACCGCACTTTTGACGTTGGACAAAAAGAATGGGTGAGAATGAAAAAACTGACCCTATAGCATGCTGCTGCAAGGGTCAGTCCATATTCGTTTATTGAATTCCTTTATGGCAATGGGACGAGCTGATTTTGGACGGCATAGATGACTGCCTGGGACCGGCTTTTCACATTGATTTTCTTGAAAATCTTGCTTACGTGGATCTTGACGGTCTTATCACTGATGAAGAGCTTCTCCCCGATCTCTTTGTTGCTCAGTCCTTCGACGAGACAGATTAAGACTTCCTTTTCCCGGTCGGTCAATTCATTCTTATCGGATGATTCATTTTTCTGGTTATAGAAGCCGAGTAGTTTTTTGGTAAGAGACGGATCGATGACGGATTCCCCTTTCGCGACGGTTCGGATCGCCTCGACGACTTGGACCGAGGGCGCGTCTTTAAGCAAGTATCCGTCTGCCCCTTCACGGATGGCAGCCATGAAATATTCATCCATGCTGTGCATTGTAAGAATCAGTATTTTGATATCCGGATAATCCCTTTTGAGGATGGCGGTCAATTCCACCCCGTTTTTATCCGGGAGATTGATGTCGAGCAACACGACATCCGGCTTGATCTCTCCGATTGATTCCAGGGCCTCATTCCCGCTTACCGCTTCTCCCACGACATTGATATCTTCTTCCATTTCAAATATGTTGGACAATCCGTCTCGTAAAACGGCATGATCATCCACTAACATGACGTTGATCATGACCCATTCCTCCTTCCATACCAAGCTTCGGTACAGTCAAATTAATCTCTGTGCCCTTGTTCTCTTTACTATCGATTTGAAGTACAGCTTCGATTTTTTCCGCCTGTTCATTCATGCTCAGGATACCAAAATGCGGCTGGTTTTTCGCTTTGATCATCGCATCAAGCAACGAAAAACCGATCCCATCATCAGATACCTTCAATAAGACATGTTCTTTTTGATAGCTTAGCAAGACATCGATCTTAGATGCTTGAGCATGCTTGATGATATTCTGGACACTTTCCTGGAAAATGTCGAACATCACTTTCTCAACCATGGTGCTTAAGATTACCGGCTCACCGCGTTCCTCGAATTGGATGTCGAGTCCAGATTCCTTCTTGATGACATCGATCCGCTTGAGAACAGCCTGCTTCAATCCGACGCGTTCAGTTTCATATGGTCGCAACGCATAGATGGATTCGCGGATTTCCTTCAAGCTCATCCGCAGTTTACTTAGACTGTCGGTTACGAGACGATGAGCTTCAGGCGGCTTCTGGTAAAACTTCCGGTCGGCGGTTTCAAGCTTCATGACTGCTCCTGCCAACGACTGGGCGACGCCATCATGGATTTCCCTTGCAATCCGGTTCCGCTCCTCAAGCACTGTCCGTTTTTCCTGTTCGGAAATGAGCGTCCTTGTCTTGATGACGACTGCAAGCTGATTGGCGAGCGTCGCAACAGATTGAATCTCTTCCGGACGGAAGCTGTTACTCCTGCTTTTTCCGACTGCAAACATTCCGAGGCATTGATCCTCAAGGATGATCGGGGCATAGATGAAGGATTTCAACGCTTTGTCAAAGTAAGACGGTGCATAGCCAGGATCCTTCTTCCGATCATGGAAGACGACCAATTCCTTCACCTGATCGAACCCACGTACCTCACGGGGATCCTCACTTTTTGAAACCTGTCCATTCTGAAAGCGAACCTTCCAATGTCCATTTTCGTTGACCCACAAAATACTTGCATCTGCGTCGACGAAGTTACGTAAGCTTGACCGGATTGATTCGATCCATTGCTTGGAAGGCAGCCACCTGTTCAGCTCAGTGGAAATGTCAAACAACGCATTCAATCGGTTCCGCTCGGTTTGGAGTCTGGCAATAATGGAACTGAGCAAGGCTAATCCTACAAGTGGTGAGAAAAAGAAGAAATACGCAAAGACATCAATGACCCCTCTGTTCTGGTTTCCGAGATAGAACATGATTCCGATATAGATGAAGGAAATGATGGCACTGATGGATTCCGAGTAGAATTTCTTTTTCCATATTTTCAACGTATATGGCTGTGGACGAATCAACAGGACGATATCCACCAATAGATTATTGACGATATAGAACAGGGAGGTGATCAAGAGCATGGTGATGAACGAACCTGGGTTGAATGGGTAGGCTTGAAAAACCGTCTCATGCAACACCCGTGTTAATGCTTCAGCTGCAATGAAGCTTAATACCAGCAAAGCAGGGTTGAAGAACAGAATGCGTAATGGTCGTCGTTGAATGAAATTGACGAAAAAGACGACGATCGCATAGGTTACCACGATCCATGGCAAACCAAATAATAGATAAGTCGTAAAAACGACTGGAAAACTCAGTGAACTATGTCCCTTCCAGACAGCCATCGGGAAAAATTCAGTTATGAATAGGAAGAGGGTAAATAAGAGCCATACAACGATGTTATCTGGTACCTTGAGGAAAAAAGCTGCAGCGCCGACCGAACCCCATCCTATGATGGAAATCATCATAAGGTAAAGGTTCGAAAGTTTTTCTTTTCTCTGAAGTTGTCCATCTTGTTTCATCTCATCCCCCTTGTTCATCTTAATTTTCTGTTAACTTTTATTTTACCTTGAAACCAGTAATTAATAAAGAACTACTGAATTTAGACAAAAATAAAACCGGAACTGGTAGAATGGAAAACCACTAACCAATTCCGGGACGTCTCCTACCATTATGTAGGATTCGTTGTCTTACATTATGGCAAACATCTTGCCCTTAACCAATTCAACCAAAGATATAATTCCTGATAGTACATAGGTCGTATCTCCATCATAATTTCCAGTGTATAACTTATGAGAACCCTAAATACATATGAATGGAAGACATATGTAGAGGTGATGATGTGAATCAGAATCATGAGGAATGTGAACAGCCGTTTTGCGCTCAAACCAAGGATACTGCGCCTTCATTTTCTGCTGAAGCTTACTCTAATCAAGATAAGAAAATCATCGACGTGTCATTGGATGATTATTTAGGCAAATGGGTGATCCTCTTTTTTTATGGGTCTGATTTCACGTTTGTTTGACCGACTGAACTGGCGGCGGTCGCTGCCATTTATCCTAAATTGCAAGCGTTGGATGCTGAAGTCCTTGCCATAAGCACCGACAGCGCTTATGCACATAAAGTTTTTACCGAAGTATCACCGATGGCAGCGAAAGTCCAGTACCCGCTTGTAAGTGACCGGACACAGGAGATCTGCAGGAGCTACCGGGTGTTGAACGAAAAGGCTGGAGCTGCACTCAGGGCTACGATTATCATCGATCCGGAAGGGACAATCGTTTCAAAGCTCGTAAACCCGTTAGAGGTTGGGCGTAATGCGTATGAGATCTTGAGACTGCTTCAGGCGATCCAGTATGGGCGGAAAACAGGCGAAGGCGTGCCCGCAAATTGGCTGCCCGGACAGCCAGGAATCCAAATGAACACGAGAATGATTGGACGGATCTAGCTCGTGATTTTGGGAGCGATGAAGGACAAAACATGTGTGAATGGATGTGGAAATGTCCTTCATGAGCGTGATGAAGATCTTTACCACTTCATTTCTACACTGAAAAGATCTTCATAAGACCGATGAAGATCTTTACCACTTCATTTCTACGCTAAAAAGATCTTCATAACATCAAAAGTCACTTGTTAATGGTTTTATAATGCCGGACAAGTATTACAGTAGGACTAGCATGAATAGACTGGTTATGGAGGTGATTGTTTGGTTCCATTCTTCAGTTACATATTGTTGGGATTATCATTATCCGCTCCTATCGGACCGATTAATGCAGCCCAAGTGGACAAGGGCATCAAATTCGGGTTCCTTCACGCATGGGTGGTCGGATTGGGTGCTATGGTCGCGGATATGCTGTTCATGCTTTTGATTTATTTCGGGGTTGCCCAGTTTCTGGACGTCCCGATCATCAAAACCTTCCTCTGGTCGTTTGGTTGTTTCGTTCTCATATACACTGGAGTCGAAAGCATCATCCGATCGAATCATGATCCAACGAATACGGATGTTGTAAGAGAAAGTCCGATGAAATCCTTTCGCACCGGTTTTTTCATGGCTTTATCCAACCCGCTTAACATCCTTTTCTGGCTTGGCATTTACGGATCCGTGCTCGCTAAGACCGCCGACTCGTTTAGTCAGCACCAGCTCATCATCTACAGCTCCGGAATCTTCATCGGTATTTTGATCTGGGATTTCATCATGGCGAGCATGGCCAGTGGCTTCAGAAAATTTCTGACTCCTCGAATGCTTCAAGGGATCTCCATCACCGCTGGATTATTTCTCATCGGGTTCGGCTGCTACTTCGGCTACCAAGCCTTCACCCTCCTCTTCTAATCGAGGTGTCAGGCACTTCTGATAAGTCCTTACTGCTCAAGGGTTCTGTGACGGTGTCTGACACCTAAACAGAACCCTTGAGCTGCTTATGGTTGCGGAAGGTGCCTGACACTTCCAGCGAAGTTCATTTCATCTTTCCATCGGTGGACATTCACCCATGTTCATGTCTTCTAATACTATGTCATGTAGCTAGGAGGGATGTAGATGGGTGATCTTCAAACAAAAAGTTGGCTGGATGCAAATCTAGCATCCATGGAAGATTGGAAACAATCAGCCTTTAAGCATTTCGGAGACATGATTGCGGATAAGGAAAATACGTATCCTTGTATCCCGGGACGCCAGGGATTTCTTTCGGATAACCTCCGATTCGGTTTCGTAAAGGATCCGAGAGGGCAGGATGCCATCAGGGATGTCGCCAGCTTATTGAAATCATATGGGGAAATTTCCAAGGATACTGGAAAATATGCTTCCCTCGTCGTTTTCTTTGAAACACCGATTGATATGTTAGATACCTATTCTGTGGAACAGTATGAAACGTTGTTCTGGTCCGTCCTGAATCGTGTAAGTGAAATCGATGAAATGGAATGGCCTGCAGATATTCCGACGGACCCTGCCCATCATGAATGGGAATATTGTTTCCACGGGGAGCCGTATTTTGCATTCTGTGCAACGCCTGCGCATACGTTCAGAAAAAGCCGGCGTTTTCCTTGCTTCATGCTCGCTTTCCAGCCACGGTGGGTGTTCGATGAAATTAATGATTCCACATTGTTTGGCCGAAAAATGAAAAAGGCGATCCGTAAACGTTTGGCGGCCTATGACGATGTACCAATCCACCCTGATCTCAAATGGTATGGTCAAACCGACAATCATGAATGGAAGCAATATTTCCTGAGTGATGATGAGCGTAGACCGTCAAAATGTCCTTACACCTACATGAAAAACAAGCTGAAAAAGCTCCGTCGATAAACCTACACATCTCAATCTGACGCAGCTTTTCTTTTAAAATGACGATAACCAGCAGCGATGACGATTAAGACAAGGAACAGCAGACTCACATAAAATCCGGGTCTGCTATTTCCATTCCATAACGTTCCGCTGATGGCCAGCAGAATCAACATCCCACCAATCGAAATCTTGATACCGTCCCAGGTGCTCACCTTCATCAGCTTTAAAAAAGACACCAAGATGATGATCCATGTATAAAGAAGCATGATCCCTGCTGCCGTTGTAATGTATTCGTAGATGCGATTCGGAAAAATCAATGAAATGACGATGGATGCAACCAATCCTCCTGCAGTCAACATCAATGCTGGACCCGGTACACTCAATTTTCCTTTTTTCGCAAAAGCTTTCGGGGCATCCCCATCCTTTGCCAGCGTCACGATGATTGTTGTGACAGCATAAAGAGCGGCCACCATGGTCGAAAAACCTGCTATGATGAGCATGGCATTGAAGATATGCGGGACAAACGGAAGGTTATAATCGTTCAGAGCTGTCATGAATGGACTTTCATCCTTCGATATCGTTTGCCATGATACCAATAAGAGGACAAGCCCGATGGAAAGAACATACAAAATCGAAAGGCCGATCAACATGAGCTTTCCGGACTTCGGCGCTTCATTCGTATCCTTGAGTTCAGTCGCCATCAAGCCCATCACTTCAATTCCACCGAACGCATAATACGCATAGATGAGAGCCGTCCAAAGGCCAACCATCCCTTTCTCAAAAAAACCACCCGCAATCGAAGCGCTACTCCTTCCTCCGCCTTCTGCATCCAGTAGTCCGAAAAGAGCCAGGAAGGCAATGATGATGAACATAACGATGGCTGCGACTTTTATGATGCCAAAGAGATTTTCAACACGTTCAAAGTCATCTACCCCCATCAGAATGATTCCCAAGCCGATTACGGCATAGATGGAAGCTAAAAGCCATAATGGGAGCGAAGGAAACCAAAACTGGGTGAAAATCGCCAGTGCAGTCAATTGACTTCCCATGATCAGCATTTCGGACGTCCAGAAAACCCATCCCGTCCCGAATCCCGCAGCGCTGCCGAATGCTTTTTTGGCAAACGTACGGAACGAGCCTTTTTCCGGATACTCGACGGTCATCCTCGCCATGGCATCAAACACGATATAAGTGCCGACAGCTGCTGCCAAAAAAGCAAGAATGACAGCTGGACCGCTTTTTTGAATAGCAATTGATGAGCCGAGGAAAAATCCCGTTCCGATGATACAGCCTATTCCAATCAGAGACAGCTTCCACCATGTCAATTCGGTATGCTGGGTCGTCTTCTTCAACTGAAACCCTCCTCTCTTCCTGTTCTTTTGCTTTTAGTTTGAGAAGAAGATTTCTGCATTATGTATGAGGTGAAAATCGGATGTAATAACACGGAGCTGGACAGGCTATAACAAGATGAAGTTAGAATGGAGAGGTATTTTTCTATGAAACCGAACATCATACCGAGCTGCTGGTCGGAAACCGACACATTGAAAACAGTCATGGTCTGTTCTCCATCAACTATGGACGTCCCAGATAAACAAACAGCTAAAGATGTACTTTGGGAAAAGCCCGTTAACCAGAAGAAGGCTGCTGAAAATCATGAAGAGCTTTGCGAGGCATTGGAATCCGAGGGGGTGCAGGTCATCAATTACGGTGACCATTTACCTGAGGATGATTTGCATGTGAATAAACAGTTGATCAACCGTGTATTTGTAAGAGATTTGGCGTGTGTTTTCGGGGAAACCATCATTCCTGGGGAACCGGGTATAACGATGCGAAAGCCGGAGTATGTTCACTCGCATAACCTGATGGAGCAGTGGTTTAGAGAGTCGTTCAAGTTAGAAGCAAATAACGGCATGAAAGCCCTCGAATACGGGGATGTGATCATCCTCAACCGTGATGCGATCGTCGTGAATGTCGGCTTACGGACAAGCATCTTAAGCATTGAAAAAATAAAAGATCACATCCATGAGGCTGGATTTTCGGAGATCGGGATCATTGACCTTCCCAGGCGCGCAGATACCTTGCATCTAGATATGAATCTGAATGTAGCAGGACAAAACATGGTCTTATCCAAAAGCTACGTTAAATTTTTACCGGTCTTCACACTTACCGAAAAAGACTCCCGTTATGAGATGTTCCATCACTTCTTGGGAAGACATGGCTTTGACGTTCATTGGACGAATAAAGTGACAGACACAGTTGCCGATATCAACTTTCTGAATATCAACCCTGAAACGATTCTGATCAGCAATCAACGAAGGAAAAGCATATTCAGAGACCATCCAGCATTGAAAAAACTGAAGTATATTGAAGTGGATGTATCGGAGCTTGAAAAAGGCGGTGGAGGCATCCGTTGCATGACACTGCCATTGAGACGTGAGTAGACATCCCAATGGCAGTATTGTTCGCTCTTAAATGGAGCATTTAGCTATTCGATTTTGAATTCGACCGATAGATCATAGGTAATATCGGTATGATTCGCTTGTATTTCTTTTGTAAGCCGATATATTCCTTGCCCCAATTTCAAATATTCCAAATTAATCTCCAACGTTTGGGCCTCATCCGGGCGTACATTATATAGGTTTGAGGTGACAACGAGATCGAGTCTCATTTCTTTCCACTTTCCGTTTTTCAGCTCTTCAATGGTATACCCACTGCCGAAACTGATCCAGGTTGGCCCGAAGTTTTCAACAGTAAGCTCCAACGTATCGTCAGGTGCATATTGTGCACGCTCGATTGACATTTTCGCATTAAGCTCCCTTTCAGGAACATGAACAACGACGACATCCGTATCAAGGACGTTGTTGTTTTCATCCAGCAACTCCTGGCTGTATGTATAAAAGACCCCTGATTTTTCAGGAAGCTTGACCCACAATTTCTCACCATTCGTCAAAATTTTTTCTTCAATCATCTTGACCTTCTCTAAGTCCATCGTTCGTTCCACGAGCTGAACCCTTACTTTCTGATTTGGGAATGCTTCGTATGATCCAATCTCTTCCCCGGGATCTGCCTGGAAGTACGTATTATGAAGGAAAAGTCCTTTGAAGGCTTTACCTGTAAAAGGCTCGTAGCCTGTTTTTTCATAGATGTCTTCTTTTGTCCATTGCAACGGATCATTGATGCTCGGCTTGTCGTTCTGTTCCCCGACCTGTTCCTCGGTATTCAATTTTTGCGTATCCGACGATTTCTCATTGCTAGCGTCATCCTGACCACCACCAGAAGAAACACCACTGCCACTTGCAGAACTACATCCAGCAAGGATCAGGAGTACAACCGAAAACACGATCAATTTAATTTTCACAATTAGCCCCCGTTCTACGGAAATTTTTGTCATATTAAGTGTAACATACTTCCATAACATCATTTCCTTTAAATTGAAAAAGCGACGAACTCAATGTTCGTCGCTTTCCGTTCTATTATCAAGTTAAATTGCTTTATCGGTATGTCGATCATCAAGTGGCACAACAGCATCGTGGAGATGTGTTTCCAGTTCAGCTGTATGCTTCCTCTTCTCTTCTTCTGTCCAACCGAACCGAGTTGCCATCCGGTCGATCACAGGATTCTTCCATTGATGGACCCAGCCTATGTCGAAGAAAAGAGCACCTGTACGTCGGATAAAGAAATCCACCGGTTTACTGACCATTTCTTCATCAATTCCATAATCCAGCATCGCTTGGACGTATGCTGGCATATGCTCTGCCTCACTGCTCCTCATCAACTCAAACACTTGGTCGATGTTGGATCCATAACGTCTTGCAAGGATTTTTGCGACATCCGCATCAAGTCCTAGTTCAATACCTTCTTGAGCCTTCTTTTCCACAAAGTCAGGCAATCCCTTGGAACCACCTACATCACCACCAGAAATCGGCATATGCTTCGTTTTACAGTTCGGATAAGACCCGTGTCCATCCTCCTTCAATTCGTTGCTGACAAGGTCGACGATGCTTTCAGCCATTTTCCGGTATCCCGTCAGCTTTCCACCTGCAATGGTGATCAATCCGGAATCAGAAATGAAGATTTCATCCCTACGTGAAATTTCAGATGGATCCTTCCCTTCTTCATGGATAAGAGGACGCAGACCAGCCCAGCTGGATTCAACATCGTCAACGGTCACGTCAAGGTCCGGGAACATGAAGTGGATCGCTTTTAATAGGTAATCGCGGTCCTCGATCGTCATCCGTGGATGAGCGATATCCGCCTTATAGGTCGTATCCGTTGTGCCCACGTACGTTTTTCCTTCGCGTGGGATCGCAAAGACCATCCGGCCATCCGGTGTATCAAAATATACGGCCTGTTTTAGTGGGAAGCGGGATTGATCGAATACAAGGTGGACACCTTTTGTCAGATGCAAGGTTTTACCATGCTTCGAGCCATCCTGCTCACGTAGTTCGTCGACCCAAGGTCCAGCTGCATTGACGATCTTCTTAGCGCGGACCTCATACGTTTCACCTTTGATCTCATCACGGATGACCGCACCGACAGCTTTGCCATCTTCATAGATGAAGTCCACGACTTTCGCATAGTTGACCGCATTGACCCCATTTTCCACAGCTTTCTTCATGACTTCAATGGTAAGACGCGCATCATCTGTCCGATATTCGACGTAATAGCCGCCACCTTTCAAGCCATCCTTTTTCAATATCGGTTCTTTTTCTAACGTTTCCTTTCGGTTCAGCATCTCACGTCGTTCGCCTCTTTTCACGCCTGCGAGAAAATCATAAACACGCAATCCGATTGAGGTACTGAACTTTCCAAAGGATCCGTCTTCAAAAATCGGTAAAAGCATCCATTCTGGGGTCGTAACATGGGGGCCATTCTCGTATACGATGGCACGTTCTTTACCGACCTCGGCAACCATTTTCACTTCAAATTGCTTCAGATAGCGAAGGCCACCGTGTACGAGTTTTGTGGAACGACTGGATGTTCCTGCGGCAAAGTCTTGCATTTCAACTAATGCCGTTTTCATTCCGCGTGTCGTAGCATCAAGTGAAATACCTGCTCCAGTGATTCCACCTCCGATGACCAATATATCATGCTCTTCTTTTTGCATTTGTTCTAAACGATCCGTTCGTTCTGTTCCTGAAAATGTTCCGCTCATGATCTCTCTCCTCCTATATAGAAAACTTACCCGAAAACCTATGCTGCTTATACTCTATTCGGAAGTTTTCTTATGTGTTGTCTTTTTCCAAAATTAGGCGTGGTAGAAGTTGAAGAGTCGTTAAGACCTTAAGCAATAAAAAAAGAGACCACAACTGGGACGTATAAGCCGTTGCTTATACGCAGTCGTGGTCTCTCCGTTTCTCCTACCGTTTATTAACTTGGTTTCATCGTATCATAACTCGGATTTATTTAAAAGCCATTGTTGCATGAACAGCTTTCTTCCATCCTTCATAGAGCTCTTCCCGCTCTTTTTCACTCATCTCATTTTCAAACGTGCGATCGATCTTCCACTGGTTCGCGATCTCTTCACGATCATTCCAGTATCCGACTGCCAGACCTGCAAGGTATGCAGCACCGAGTGCGGTCGTTTCATTGATGACCGGACGTTCAACCGGAACACCGAGAACATCACTCTGGAACTGGGAAAGGAAGTTATTCTTCACTGCTCCTCCATCGACACGCAATGTCTTCAGAGAGATGCCAGAGTCCGCTTCCATTGCGGTCAGGACATCCTTCGTCTGATAAGCGAGGGATTCTAGCGTAGCACGGACGAAATGTTCTTTTGATGTACCTCGCGTCAAACCGAAGACTGCACCTCGTACATCACTGTCCCAATATGGCGTTCCGAGCCCGACGAAAGCTGGAACCACATATACGCCTTCTGTCGACTCCACACGTTCTGCATATTTTTCACTATCCGCAGCGTCCGCGAACATCCGCAAGCCATCGCGTAACCACTGGATTGCAGAACCTGCTACGAAAATGCTACCTTCAAGGGCATATTCGACCTTTCCATCGACTCCCCAAGCAATGGTCGTCAATAATCCGTGATCCGATTTCACCGCTTGTTCACCTGTATTCATGAGCATAAAGCATCCCGTACCGTACGTATTCTTCGCCATACCTTTTTCATAGCAGGCTTGACCGAACAAAGCAGCTTGCTGATCCCCGGCTGCTCCTGCAATCGGAATGGAATGACCGAAGAAATGATGCTCAACTGTATGGCCGTACACTTCTGACGATGGTTTGACCTCTGGAAGCATGGATTTCGGAACCCCAAGGATATCAAGCAGTTCTTCATCCCACTTCAACTCATGTATGTTATACATCAGTGTACGTGACGCATTGGAGTAATCCGTTACGTGTGCTTTTCCGCCCGTAAGCTTCCAGATCAACCACGTATCGATCGTCCCGAATAGGAGATCTCCTGCTTCTGCTTTTTCTCTTGCACCTTCAACATTGTCAAGGATCCATTTCACTTTCGTTCCTGAGAAGTACGCATCAATCAACAGACCTGTTTTCTCTCTGAACTTATCATTATATCCCTGGGATTTCAGTTCTTCACAAATTTCTGCAGTCTGGCGAGATTGCCAAACGATTGCGTTGTAAATCGGTTTTTCTGTCTTCTTATCCCATACGACAGTCGTTTCACGCTGGTTCGTAATCCCGATTCCTGCAATTTGTTCAGGGCTCGTATCGGAATGGGACAACACCTGGGCAATGACCGACAGGACAGATCCCCATATTTCACTTGCGTTGTGCTCAACCCAACCTGATTTTGGGAAATGCTGAGTGAATTCCTTTTGTGCCGTTTCTACGATTTCCCCTTCCTTGTTGAAAAGGATGGCTCTAGAGCTTGTTGTTCCTTGGTCCAATGATAAAATGTATTTTTCCATCAATTTTCACTCTCCCTTTTATGGTTTATTGATTTGATAAGCCTAGCTTGGAAACTTTCTTTTTCCCCTTTTCAGGGACTTCCTTTTCGCTCGTTACATAGGCGATGACTAATACCCCTAAGACGAGGACCCCGACAATCCAGAAAGCGAGTGTATCGACTCCCGTAAAGAATTTCTGGTAAAAGAGTGCCCCGAACACACCTCCGAGAATTGGTCCGACGACCGGAATCCAGGAATAACCCCAATCCGATGGTTTCTTCCCAGGTATCGGAAGGATGAAGTGCGCGATACGTGGGCCTAAATCACGGGCAGGATTAATTGCGTAACCTGTTGTACCACCGAGAGACATACCGATTGCGACAATGAGAAATCCGACGATAAGTGGGTTCAAGCCTTCGGTGAACTCGTTAGCACCTATGGCAAGCAGCCCGAGAAGCAACACGAATGTTCCAATGACCTCACTCAACAGATTAGAAAATGTATGGCGGATCGCTGGGTCTGTCGAGAAAACCGCCAGCTTCAAGTTCGGATCTTCCGTTTCCTTCCAATGAGGCAAGTAATGGAAGTAAACGATGATTGCTCCAATGAATGCTCCAATCATCTGTGCAGTAATGTACATCGGAACCTTGTCCCACGGAAACTCACCGATTGAAGCTAAACCGAGGGTAACTGCCGGATTGATGTGGGCACCACTGATGCCGCCAACCGCGTAGACCGCGATCGCAACAGCAAGACCCCATCCCATCGTGATGACGATCCAACCTGAATCTTGTGCTTTCGTTTTATTTAATACGACGCCTCCTACGACTCCTCCTCCAAGGATGATCAGAATCATCGTACCGATTATTTCGGCCATGAATAATGACATGACTGTTTCCTCCCTATATGATTTTTGTAACCCTTTTCATAATTGACAGAGAAAAACTCTTCCTTTTACAGGAAATTTTCTGGTAGCGGAAACCATTAACCCGCCCTAAAATACAAAAAACCACACAAATCGCCCCAATAATGGTGATAAGTGTGGATCTCCGTTTCTCCGTCACGTGTTATTAACTTGTCTACCAAGTTACACGTTCCGGAAAGCGCTGTCAAGGTAAAATCCCATTACCGGTTTTTGACATAATGTTTCCACAACTCAGTTCGTGATGTTGTGACAGCCTTAGCCCCTGCCTTCAGGGCTGAATCGACATCTTCTACCGTCCGGATAAGTCCACCTGCCAATATCTGGATCTTTGTCTCCTCGTGGACCTCTTGGATAATATCAGGCATAAGACCTGGCAATACTTCAATGTAGTCCGGCATCGTCTTCTTCAATAAGGCGTAACTCTTGTTGAGTGCGCTTGAATCGAGCAAGAAGAGACGTTGTATGGCAAGTACCCCTTTCTTCTTCGCTGTCTGGATCACACTTGTCCTTGTAGATATCAGCCCAGCTGCTTTGATGTCTTGGCAAAGGAATTCTGCAGCATATTCATCATTGCTCAGTCCTTGTATCAAATCGACATGGATTAACACTTTCTTATTATGTCTCGTTGCGATTTGAACAATGCTTTTCAATTGGCTGACGTGGCTGTCCAATAAAACCAAATACTCATAGGGGCTTTCCAATAGTTTTTCAAAGTCTTTCATATTCCGTACAGCAGGCAATATTTTTTGATCAATGGGCATCTCTTTCCATCCTTTTCATTCCATTGGGTGAATGTTCGACATGTTGGAGCTTCTTGTCCCCTTACTTTTCACCTATTTATTTTCCCGCAAATTCCAGAAAGAAACCTTCCCAACCGGTTTTATGTTTCAACTCCTCGGGTAATGGGTCATTAAGCCCATTTCCCTCCCTACACGATTAGATGAATAGAAAGGGGATAAGGAACCGTGGATCAACCTTTCTTCAGCTTTCAGGGTCAATATCAGATGGTGTACAATCACTGTCATGTCGCCATTACACGCGAATTCAAGTTTACAAAAAAAAGCCCGGTAATCCAACGAATTTCTGAAATCACCGGTTATTCCGTCGAGAACATTTTGGAATCTCTTGAGTTTGGACGTCCACCTAATGCTCCAAATCGGTTCCATTATTCAAAAACACTTCTCATTTATAAGTAGGCGACAGGGAAAGGGCTTCCCTAATAAAAACCGATAGCTTATTTGAAAGTATATTGATTATTATGGACAGCTTCAGGCGGACGCTTTCCGCGGGCAACGCTTCAGCCTCACTTCCACAGGATGTGGTGACTTCGACGTTCACCATAGGACGTGGTGGTTTTTAGTCGAAGAACCTTAATTCCTCACTCTGCGGGGTCTTCAGATGTTGCTTTTCCCGCTGGAGTCGCCGCCTTACGCTTCTGTTTTCTTTAAATCTCAAAACTAAAAGCTAATAGAGTCTTGTTACAATCCCATTATTTTTCCAAGTGGATATATTCCCCTGGACCGAGGGGCAATCCTAACAAATACCATACTGCAAAGAGTATGATCCAAAAAATTGCGAAGCCGATGGAGTATGGCAAGAGAATGGATATCAACGTCCCGACACCCATCTTCGGATCGTATTTCTTGGCAAAGGTCAATAGTATCGCAAAATAGGCAAGCATCGGCGTCACAGCATTCGTTATGGAATCACCGATTCGATAGGCCATTTGCGTAAACGCCGGGCTGTATCCCATTAGCATGAACATCGGAACGAAAACAGGTCCAAGCAGCGCCCATTTGGCTGAAGAGCTAGCAATCAACAAGTTGACCAGTGCACAGAACAAAATGAACGCCAGAAGCAACGGAAGACCCTTCATACCTGATGCTTCAAGGAAACCCGCTCCCTTAATCGCGATGATTGTTCCGAGGTTGCTCCAATTGAAGTACGTGATCATCTGTGCTGCAACAAAGGCAAGAACGATATAATAGCCCATTCCCGACATCGCTTTTGTCAGGTGCTCTGCCACATCCTTATCCGATTTGATGACTTTCGAACCGATTCCATAAAGCAACGCAGGTATGAAGAAAAAGAACAGCATGATTGGAACGATACCGTTCATGAACGGGGAATCTTCAACAAGCGAGCCTGTTTCTGCATTTCTCAATAGAGCGCCTTCGGGTATCGTGAGCACACAGAGAAGAACCGCAAACAACAGTGTACCGATACCAGCCCACACAAGCCCTCTTCGTTCCTTATTGTTCAGCTCCGATTCCGTTTCGACCTTTGCATTCAATGTGTAAGCGCCAAGTCGAGGTTCAACGATCTTTGAACAAATAAATACCGCGACTGGGACAAGAACAAAGGTCGATGCAATCAAGAAATAATAATTCATTGCTGGGTTCGCTTTGTACGATTTATCGAGTATTTGTGCACTGGATTCGGTAAACCCGGCAAGTAACACATCAAGCATACTTAAAATCAGATTGGCGCTGAACCCTCCAGCAACCGATGCATAGCCGAGGGCTAGTCCTGCTAGTGGATGTCTCCCCATCGTCATGAAAACAAATGCAGCAATCGGCGGTAAGACGATCAAGGCTGCATCTGCCGCAGCATTACCGAAAATCCCGATGAAAACGATGATCGGTAAAATCAATGCTCTCGGTGAAGCGAGTACGACCTTGCGCATAAAGGCCGAAACGAGTCCTGTCGACTCTGCTAACCCTACACCTAACATGACGACAAGAACTAATCCCAACGGAGGGAATGCCATGAAGTTATTGACCATCTCGGTGAGGATCCTTACAATTCCTTTTCCATCCAGTAGGTTCACGGCGTTGACCGTTTCATTCGTTGCTGGATTAACCGCGCTCCAGTTCAATTTTGCTGCAATGAACGAAGCAAAGAGTATGATACCAGTAAAAATGACAAATAAGGTGAGAACATCTGGAAGTCTGTTCCCATATTTCTCAATCCAATCGAGAAAACGATTGAAGAATCCCCGTTCTTCGTAGTGCTGCTTCTTTTCTTCGAGCTTTTGCTGTGGAACGCTCATTGAACCCCTCCTCAACCAATTTCTGAATATTTCGTATTATTGTACAGATAGGTTCGTACGGATACAACTTGGTATGAGCGTGATTATAGAACTGAATGCTAGTTCTTTTAAACTAAAAATGAATTTCTGAAAGGGCTGACATTTCCAAAATGTTGATGCGAATCTCCTGTATTAAAGTGGTCCGTACAATTTGACCCTGATTGCGAAAAACCTAGAAAACCCCCACATTATTGCTGATTCTTACCACTTTAAACTTTTTATTGAAGAAAAAATAAAAACAGTATGGATGTACTAGTTTTTTGAATCCGGTGGTGGTTTTTTAGAATATCAACAATAAAAGCTAACAGAGCCTCGATTTTAAAAGAGTTCCAACATAAACCAAAACAAGAAGGATAAGCAGCACGAAAAAGCCTTTTTCAAACCCGATATGCTCAATTGCGTAGCCGAATGCCGGAAAGCCAACCATAATGACGAAGCTTTCCACTAAGCTGATCAACGAAAAGAAGGTTGAACGTACATCGCTGCTTAGTATGTTTTGGATGAAGTTCGAGAAAACAGGTTCAAATAGCGTTACGAGCTGCGCGAGTGCCAGGAAAGACAACACGATTCCAAGACGTGGTGATACGATGAACATTACGAAAAAGAGCAGATAAAATGCATAACCGTATTTGACGATTGAAAAGAATGACCATTTCTTTTCAAGACGATAGGCCAGCTTGGCCATGACTACACCTAACAATCCGTCTATTGTAAAAATGAGACCAATTACGAATGAGGAATACCCCAATCTCGTGAAGTATTCCTGTCCATAAAACGTCAAGATGACGAGCACAGTACTGACCGAGATGAACAGAATGATGGGAATGCGGACAGGCGGATTGCGCTTCCAAACGATGAGGCCGCTGATAAACTGATCTCTCCATGTTTGCAAGATACTTTTCCGTTCAACAACTCTCATTTCCTGTTCAGGTTCATGAAGCAAAAGAACTGGAATCAGGGCGAGCATCTGCATGACAACCATTGCGCCATATACCCATTCCCAGCTTACTTCTGCCATCAATCCCCCCGCCAATTTAGCAAAACTCAAAGACAACAGAGCAAGTGCTGTCATGTTGCCGAACACTTTCGTGTAGTCCTTCTCCTTGTTCAATTCCCTCAACGTGTCATAGGCAAGTGCTTGTTGTGCACCGGAATGGAACGTCAAACCTACACCTAGCGAAACAAACGCCAAGCTGAATAATGTGAGCGAATCACTGATCAGCATGAATGCCCCATAGCCGATACTCAACACACTTCCGAGGAGTATGCTGATCTTTCTCCCATAAAGGTCTGCAATCATACCTGTGGGAAGCTCGAATAAGACAATGCTTAAGTGTAAAATCGCTTCAATGATGCCGATTTCACCAAGAGATAGTCCTGAATCACTCAAGTAAATGACCCATAGCGCCCGGTCAAAGAAAAGCTGACCGAAGAAGATATATAAGTAAATCATGTTGATATTTCGATTACGAAGCATCATAATTCCTCCTGAACATAAAAAACACAGGTAAATAAGCTTTACCTGTGTTCGTGGTGGATTTGTTTTTCCAAATATAATAAAAAAAGAGAAAAGGCAGCACCTTCTCTCTTTAGAATAAATCCGATGAAAGGTAACTTATTTGATGTTGATGAAATGGTTATGGAATTTGCCTAAAAAAGGACACACTGGTCCCGTTAAAGTGCAAAATCCCAAAAATGGTACTCATGAATGCGATAAAACGTTTCATACAGCCCATTCCCATTTCAAACATCATGTCACCCTCCTTCTCCATTCAAGTTAAATCCATCGTAATCGAGTTCGTGTCCATTTTCAATCTTTTTTCACAAAAATGTGTTCCGGATGTGGATGACTCAAGAAATCATGGTGGGAAATCGTCCATCCGTATGCTCCTGCAAAACGGAAAATCATCACATCTCCTGCCCGTAGCTCCTTCACATTCTCCTTACGGACGAGGACATCATTCGGCGTGCATAGCTCACCAGCTACGGTTACAGCTTCGTCGAAAATCCCTGGACGCTCAAAAGGGTAACGCCATTCGTCGATCGAGTGCACATGAAATGGATGGCTCATTTTCCATGCTGCGGGCAGACGAAGGTGATGCGATCCTCCCCGTATTACCGCGAAATGCTCTCCATGATTCGTTTTGACATCCAATACTTCTGTTACGTAAGAACCGCATTCAGCTGTCATATACCGGCCAATTTCCAAGAATAAGGTAAGAGATTGGTGTTGGTAAATGTGATAAAAGTCCTCCAATCCCTTTGCAAGCACTTCCCACTCAAACGGTTGATCAGGGTTCAAATAATTAATGCCGATTCCACCGCCAACGTTGACGATCGGCGCTTCCATTCCGAATTCATTCTGCCAGGCGAGTGATTTCTCAATACATGTTCCGATAAACTGAAGATGGGCTTGAGCATCAAGATTATTGGACATGGCATGGAAATGGAACCCCTTCACTTCGATATGAGGAGATGCCAGTGCTTCCAGGAGAATCACCGGGATGTCTCGTTCATCCACGCCAAATTGTGTCGGAACACCAGACATCCGGATATGGCTGTCGGAAACATTATCTTTCAGGTTGACCCGAAGCAAGACAGGTATTTTAACGCCTTTCTGCTCGGCTATATAGATCATCCGGTTCAATTCATGAAAGCTTTCCACATTCAAATAATCGACATTTGATTCAAGTGCGGACGCAATCTCCTTGTCCTTTTTCCCAGGACCACCGAACAGCATCGCTTTTTCAGTTAGCCCGCTTACTTTCTGCATTTCCCCATACGAGGCAACCTCAAATCCATCTACAATCGGTTCTAACGTCTCTAGTATCGGTTTTTCCGGATTCGCTTTTACCGCGTAATACAACCGACAAAAAGGTGGAAGGCTCTGTTTGATCTTTTCCGCATGGTTCTCCAAATAATCCAGATCATAGACATAGGCACAGATTGGCTCCCCTGTATCCCGCTTCTCTATTTTTTCCGCGATATAAGTTTCGACAGCGGTTTTCTTTTCAATTGTTAGCATGTGTGATTCCTCCATCTTACGTATTCCAAAGGTCTGGACGTCTCCAGACGATAATGAGTGTCGTAATGAAACATCCGAAGCCCATGAACAGTCCGGCCGCGAGGGCACCAAATTCACTTGCAATGACGCCGATGACGAGCGCCCCGAACGGAATATAGGCCCTGTCCATCAAGGCGATGCTCAACACCCTTCCTCTCAGCGCATCAGCCACCTGCATCTGTAACGTGATCCGACTGGTCGTACGATAAAGCTGACTTGAGAACCCGACACTCAGCATAAGGAAGAGCGAAACAAGGTAGCTGCCATTAAAGAGGATGAATAATCCGAGAAACAACCCGAAACCGAGAGCGGAAAAGATCAAGATTTTCCCTTGATGGCGAGGTGGTTTCATGGATAATACCATCGTAGCTAAGATTGCCCCGACGGAAGAGACCGAAAGCAGCAAGCCGAATCCATCAGGGCCCATGCCCATCAGCTCTTCAACGAACAACGGCAGCATCGTCGTATATGGAAAGCCGAATACCATTGGTGCTACGGCAATCAACAGGATGGAGACGATCAAATGGTTTTCCTTGATGTATTGGAAGGTTTCCTTTAAATCTTCAGAGTGTTTGGTGACCGAGCGTTCATTCGGCTTCCGCTTCGTTTCTGTCCCTTTCAGTCCATTCAAAGAAACGATAATCACAAGCGTTCCTAATGCAATCAGAATGAAAAGGCTCGGTGTACTCAACTTGAGTAGCAACCACCCTGCAAGCGCCGGACCGATCATTCTTGCGATATTGATGATGGTTGTTTGCAATGAGATGGCCGATGGAAGGTGGTTTGCATCGACAAGATCAGATAGGAAAGCATTACGTACTGGTACCTCTACCGTCATGAACAAGGACCTTCCGAAAACGACGAGATAAAGCCATATCATCGAGAAATCGGCATAAACGATATACGCCAACAGCAATGTCGTGACGAATATTCCGAGATAGCTGGCCACCAACACCTTTTTCCTGTCATATCGATCAGCTAATACACCTGCTTGTAATCCGAAAATGAATATCGGTAGTAAACGGCATGCATTCAAAATTCCTAAGGCGAGAGGAGATTGGGTCCATTGATAGACGAGCCAATTCAACAGCGTCAGGTCCATCCAGTCTGTTGTTCGGACCACAAAGCTCCCAAAAAGAAAATGCCTGAAGGAAGAAGATTTCATCGCCCCATTCAGGGTGAATGGTTTAGCGAGTTTTTCAATCATGGAGCTCTCCCGCATCAGTTAACGGATTGGGCACCTCGCTGTAGCAATAGCCCTTCCCGCCTGTCAACCGCATCGTCGTGAGTGATTTATGCTTGACGACCGGTTGGAAAAGGAATGCACGATCCTCTTCTATATTGCCTACTAAGTCCTTCTGCAGCGATAAGGATTGAAGCGTCTCTTCACAAACCATTTTGACTCTGCTCCAGAAATCTTCTTCCTTTATACCGGAGTATAGGACAAGCTGCCGGATGATTTCTCCGAGATGGTTTTGGAACACCGTATAATAGAGCTTGTTATGCATCTCACCAAGATCGTCCGTGACCGACATAGAGCCAGGTGTGAATTGGATGGCGATTCCTTGCTGTGTAAGTCTCTCCTTGTAGATCCGGGCGCCTCCCCAGTCCCTGAAAAAGAATCTGGACAGTTTGCCGTCCTTGAATACTGGGATGCTGTTTTGAAGATGTCCTTCAAGAGCGATTCCGTACTTGACCATCAGAGTCAGGTATCCTGGAATGACAGCCGCGATATAGTCATCGAAAAATGGGAACGCTGCTCTGCTTTTAGATAGGTTGTTGGCCTCGGCATATTGGTTCACAAGCTCAGCCAGGACTGTCTCCCCACTTACAGGCGATTGGGCATACAAGGCCGGGCCTGCAATTGCGAGTTCCCCGTTCTGAAGCTTTTCATCGATGTTCTCCCGCATAAGCATCGTCAGGTTACGACTCTTTCCTTCTTCTTCGGATTTGAAGGCTGCGCCGACAATTTCATTCAATGGCTGGAAATTCTCTAATTGCGCTTCTTTTTCCATGACGGATTGCATCATTTCAGTAAATAATGTCGAGTTCAAGGCTGTTTGTGTGGAAATCGATCTGACGGTAGACGTCATTTGACTATTCACAGCCAGCTTCAATGCAGGAGCTTGTCCTTTTTGTGGATAGACAGTCCGGAATGAGGACGTTGCCTCCACCCCGACCTTGACATCCTTTATGAAAACAACATCCGCATTTTTGACTTCATCAGCGTAGAGCTTTGGAATGACATGCTCATATTGCCATTGATGAACAGGGAGGATGTCATATTCAGCACTGTCATACCCTCTTCCGTCCAATTCCTCTAAACAAAGCTCTAATTCCTCAGGGTAGTGTTCTTCAAGCACACCCTTATTCCCAGTCGTCGTAAGCAGGCAATCCTTTTTAACCGCAACAAAGCCAACCTGGAACACTTGATGGAATTCAGGAGAGTAACGGAAGACATCTTCATGCGTTAATCCAATTTTCGTTTTCGAGCCTGGATGCAAGTGATGCCCTTCTAATACGAGCTGTTCAAAGAACAGGCTTGCCGAGAAGCTTTCATTTTCATCCTTCTTTTTCAGAAGATAGTCCAACGTATCCATAGAACCGAGACGTTTTGCTTCGTCCTGGATCGTTTCCTTCCAAGCTTGTTCATACATATACGCCAGGGTGAGGTTTGCCGTACCATTATCTAGTTCTTTTATAAAGGTATCCATGTTCCAACGATTCGCTGTCGCTGAAAATAACTTTTTCAACAAATCAGAAGCGAGTGTGATTGGCGTGATGCCCTCCTCATCGACATATAAAATCTCATCTGTTGTCTCAATCCGTTGATAAGCATATGTGTTAGCTATCGGAAAGACCATGACCGAATTGTCAATTGGGACAACCTTATACGTTATATCCTCACGAATCGGATACGTTTGGATGTGATTGAAGAATGGACGCCAACTCTCATCTGCTACGTTCAAGTTCATGACAAATACAGACCCGATTTTCTTCAAATCAATGGCATCTGAATAAATGTTGTTGATGTTCTCGCGTAATATGGACGATGCAAGCTTATGGAGAATCCCCTTACGTCCTTTTTCAAGGGATCCGATAAAGTGATTGACATAAGAAGGCATCTTTTTCATAACAAATCGCATACACGCGATCTCTTCAGTAATCATGGAGGTTTGATTAGACTTCAGCTGGGCCGGTCTTTGAATCAATTGGATCGTCATTTGGCACACTCCTCTTTTTTCGGATATAACGGGTTGGTTACATTCACATAAGCATTCTCTGTATACTTGTTTGTCAATCTCATTCGAACGAGCGCCTTCAAGCGTGATTCTTCTGAGAAGAGATCATCCTTGTCCGTCAGATTTTCGGCAGGTACCCGGGCATCGTGTTGTAAGGAAGCATAGACTTGTTCTACCACATGCCTTACTGGGCGCCATAGCTGTTCTTCGTCCATGCCCAACTTTCGTGACAATGCAACGATCATCTCACCCAAATGGTTATGGACGATGGCATGGAAGAAAATATCCAGAAGATCTTGACGATTGGACGTCATCAGGTTCGTACTGTTATTGAGCTCAGGAATCTTGAAGAACTCATTCAATCTGGATTCCATAATCCGGATTCCACCGTTGTCCCGGACGACGATTTTCTCTGGCGAGCCATTCTTGAACACACATACACAGTTTTGCATGTGGACTTCCATACTGACCCCATACTTGCTCATTAACGTAAGAACACCTGGAAGGAGGACACTTACATACTTCTCGATGAAGTCCGCTGCCGCATCAGTAAGCGTATCGAATCCTCCTTTGATTGCATGATTCTTTACCAGTTCTTCGATCAAAAGTTGATCGGTGACAGGTGATTTTGCAATGAAGGCAGCAGCCGGAAGAGCGATTTCGTCATCAGCAAGCGATTTTTCTGGGTTTTCACGCATGATTGCCGCAAGATTCTTCTGTAGGAAATGACGCTCTTCATCATCTTCAGGATTCACTGGTTCAAAATGAATACCAGCGCTTTCTTTCATGAAGCTCATTGAATTCGCCAGGAATGCATCTTCTGAATGGATTTTTTCTAAGACAGAAGATACCTTAGGGCCATTCTGTGTGGAAGCTGCTGACACGGTCCGGATCGCACTCGTCATCTGTACGTTGATTGCGGTTTTGATATGATGCTTGTTTTGGTCTCCCACTGGAGCTAAAGACCGGAAAGAAATCAGTGCCGCTGTGTCGATGGAAGCTTCCGTAATCGGCACCACCTTTTGACTTTCCAGCTCATCACGATAATTTTGCTGAATCGTATGTTCGAGCTGCCACGGGTGAACCGGTATGATTTCATAGTCATGCGGGTTCAAATTGCGTGCTGTCAGCGTTTCATTCAATCGTACCGCAAGCTCCGGGTATTCTTGCTTCAGCAGGTTTGATACGGAGCGATCTTCAAAATGGGTCAGCTTACAATAATCTTTGTGAACAGCTACGGGGATGACCGAAGGACGGCCCTCCCATTCAGGTGCATATTCTGAAATGGATGCTGGCGACAATCCTAATCTCGTCCTCGAACAAGGATGGATTGAATGTCCCTGTATGACCCACTGCTCTAAGAAAGTGAGCGGACTGAATGACGCATCGTGCTTCTTTTTCTTTACGAGATAATCAAACGTCCCTTCACTTTGGAGACTTATTGCATCCGCTTTGATTTTCATTTGGCGTTCCTCTGCAATCGTAAGGGCAAGCGCATAGTTATACATGCTGTTCTCGATTTCTTTATAAAATTGATCGATATTGTCAAACGAGTCTGCATGAAAAGCTTCAAACAACCGGTCCAAGAGCTGTGCTGGTCTGGAAATCACGGTCACTCCTCCGCGGCTGTCGGTATGGAGGATCTCTCCATCAAGGTCGATATGGTCCAATATGTACGTGGTTCTGATTGGCACTTCAACCGTTTCATGCGTATCCAGCTTGATAAGCGCAATCTGACATTCATTTCTCGTTATCCACTCGAAATCTACAATTCTTTCACGTAAGATTGCCTGGACAAGCTGATGAAGGATTGCTGAATCAGCTTCTTTCAATTTCTCTTCATAGCTGTTTACGAGATGGGGGTATGCTTGTTTCAAATGAGCGATGACCTGTGACTTGTAATCTGTGACGTTATTATTAGCGTTGATGGTTGCGGCTTCCACTTTCCTTCCCTCCTGCAGTCTATCGAATTTGTTTCCATCTATCTGATTGAAAATGATTATCATTTATGCATGACTAATAGTAATTGATATTGATTCTCAATGTCAATTGAAAATTAAAAATACGTTCATTTGGTTCAGTTGTAACCGCTGCCAATGGTTTTTCTTGTATCTAAACAAGGACATCCATACCCGTCATTAGGAAGATAGTCCTGACTTGGATATAAAAAGAAGAGGCTGACCTGAGTTTAGGTCAGCCTCTTCTTAGTTAATGGGTGATTTTATGCTGAAAATAATCAGTGGGAATGATCATGGGACATTTTCTCCTGTAACGCATCGGAAAGGTCTGTCGCCGGGACCTTTATCATGTCTAAGTGGATATTCGCTTCAAGATCCAGTGTGTTCTTTGGCTCTTCATCCGGGAAGGTCACCTCTAAAATATCCAAACCTCTTGTCGGATCGTAAGCGTACACATATTTCGTATGTTCACCTGTCATTTGACCATCGATATCACGTGCGCCAATCCACTGTGCGCCCCATACTTCTTGGACGCCGGTGAACCAGTAGCCGACCTGTTTGATATCGGTCGGATCTCGGACATCAAGGATCCTTACACCTTGTTGATAGTAACCGATCGAAACGAAACCTTCCTCATGATAGGAGGAATAATGCGCAGAACAAATGAATCCTGCTTTTGTTTGTTCCTCAGTGCCTAAAATCTTCGAGTTCCATGAATCCAGCGGCTCAATTGACCCACTGCCAGGCTCAATCGTTCCTCCTCCTGTACCTTCGAATTCATTCAAGCTTTGCAGATGCCATGTTTGGAAGGAGCCTTCATCCTCACACGTACCTGGGTGTAGATAGTCCTCTTCTGTCACCATGACAACTTCTCCAGGGCGAACTTGATCACCCGTTCGTTCCGTGCTTTCATTTGTTTCAAAATCCCCAGATACTCGGCTCTCGAACTGCTCACCATTCGGTCTCAACGTATTGTGGTGAATGAAGTTGTTCCATTTCGTCCCGTTCAATCCGCGCTCATCTGTCGAATTCAGGACCACTGGGTTAACTGGGTCGGAAATATCGTAGCCTACCGTTCCACCTAATCCAGTGTGCCAGGCAATTCCCGCTGAATCAATGTCCCAATCATGCCCGGTCGCGTCCACCGAACTAGGGAATACTTTTTCTTCAAAAGGCTGGGCAGGATCCTCCAGGTTGATGATTGAAAAGGCTGGGTTTCCATCCTTGTCCTTACTGCCTGACGTGTAGGCATACGTACATTCATCATTTACACACGTCACGGTGTGTGTCCGTGTGGTCGTTTTTACACGTGATGCAATATACGGGGCCGTCGGATCGGAGACGTCTACGACAGCAATTTCATTTCCGGTTGAAAGTTCTTTGTTCTCGTAAGTCGGTGTTATGCCTGCCGGGTCATACCCGATCAATACAAATTTCGTTCCATCCTCTCGTTCACCGAAAGTCATGTCCTCATTTTCAAAATGTGCCTCTGGTAAATCACCTAAGAGTGTGGGTTGAGTAGGGTCTGTGATGTCATAAATGGCGATACCGGACAGCGTATTGGCATACATATACGGCTCATCCTTTGAAAAGGCAGCAGATATAATCGAGAGATGCGGCAGATTATTGACTAGTCGTACACTTTCACTCGATAAAACGGGTATACTCGCTTTCCCATCAACATCGACGTCACTCGCTTTAACAGAAGTGGTGCTGATGGCAAGCAACAGAATGATTGACGTACAAATCGATAATGCTTGTTTCATCCAGATGTCCTCCTTTTTCGTGTTCGTTAAAGGGTTCCATACAGTGAAGCCATGTTCCTACGTACAAAAGTTTGAATTCACACTACGACTTGTTGTCTAATTTCTTATCTAAAAACAGGTATTCCGACGTGGGTCCCACGCTGTTTATTCGATTGACACGCAACTATAAGGTTGCATATAATACACATATGGATAACGTATTTAAAGCGCTCGCAGATGGAAGCCGAAGACAATTGCTTGATCAGCTTTACACTCAAAATGGACAAACATTGAGTGAGTTGTGTGAACACCTAGATATGTCCAGACAGGCCGTGACCAAACACCTTCACATTTTAGAAGAAGCCGATCTCATTAAAGTATTAAGGCAGGGACGCACAAGGCTCCACTATCTCAATACAGCTCCGATCAGTGAGATTTATGAAAGATGGATCTCAAAATATGACCGGCATCGCATTGAGGCACTCAAAGAAATGAAAATTCAGTTAGAGGAGGAAAAGGATGACTGACCGTACTTTTGTTTATGCAACCTATATTGCAACTACACCAGAGAAGCTATGGCGAGCTCTTACATCCGGAGAGTTCACTTCGAAGTATTTTTTCGGCCGGAGAGTTGAGTCAGATTGGACAGAAGGGGCTGAGGTTATCTATTACAGAGAGCAGGATGAAGTGGATATACAAGGAGTAGTCCTGGAAAGTAAACGATACGAATTGTTGAAATTCACCTGGAAGTCTCCTGATGACCCGACTGACCGTACAGAACCGACAATCGTCACTTTTGAAATTAAGCAGATGGACGATACAGTGAAACTGACAGTGATCCACGAAAATCTTTTGGAAACTGATTACAGTGATGACCGAAATACCTTCATGGGTGTAAACAACGGCTGGCCAGCGATCATGAGTAATTTGAAGAGCCTGCTCGAGACGGATATGACGCTTTCAGCCATCCGAGTATAAGTTATGTAACAGGTAAGCCCGGAATTAAAAAAAGAGTGTGAGCCTTGTTCGCTCACACTCTTCATTTATTCTGCACAACACGATAGCTTGGAGACATCACGATCTAAGGATAAGCTTGCCAGCTTGATTCCTTCTGCCATTGTCAGGTACGGAGCCATCGTATCCTTGATTTCATCAATGGTAAGCTGGAACTTTACCGCTAGCGTGGCCGCATAGATAACTTCACCGGCATTTTCTGCGACGATTTGTGCACCAAGTAAAACCTTTGATTGTGCATCAACCACAAGCTTAAACAAGCCTGTCGTTTCATGATTCGCTAACGCTCGTGGCACAGCAGCAAGTGGTATTACAACTGCTTGCACCTCATAGCCTTGTGTCCGCGCTTCCTGCTCAGTCAATCCTACCGATGCAATGGACGGATTTGTGAAAATGACTGAAGGGACTGTAGATAAATTCAACTTTTGTTTATCCGGGAGTCCGAGATTTTTAGCGACCAGTCCACCTTCATAGGCTGCCACATAGACATATTGAGGGCCTAATGTTACATCACCAGCAGCATAAATGTGAGGGATGTTCGTTTGGAGATCGTCATTGATCTTTACCTCCCCTGCCTCTCCTGTCTCAACCCCGGCCTGATCCAATTGAAGTGAAGTAGTATTGGGTTTTCGGCCAGCTGCGACCAATATCTCTTCTGCTTCCACATAATGTTCTTCACCATTCTTTTCGAAATAGATCCGTTTTACCCCATTTATTTCTTCCACTCTTGTAAATGTAATACCTAGTTGCAAGTTCATACCTTGATCTGATAATGATTGTTCAACGACTTCACTCACTTCGGAATCAAGATGCTTAACCAGACGATCACTTCGTTGCATCAATGTTACCTGTGCTCCTAAATGATGAAGGAGTTGACCTAACTCCATTGCGATGTAACCTGCTCCAATGACGGCAATACGCTCTGGAACCTTTTCTAGCTGGAGTGCAGTTGTACTAGTAAGGAAATCAATCGATTTCAACCCCGGAATATCAGGGATGAATGGAGTTGCCCCAGTGGCGATGAGAAAATGCTCAGCACTCAATATCCGTTCACCTACTGATATGGAGTATTTGTCCTTGAAGTGTGCTTCCCCTTTTATCAAGTCAAAATCATACTCCTCGATCAAGTCCTCATATTTTTCTTTCCGCAATCGATTTACAAGCTCATTTTTCTGACGGTTCAAATTTGATAAATCAGGGTGCTCGCTTTTAATGGTCAATCCATTGAAAGGTTGATGAATGGCAAGGCTATTGATTTCAGCTGCTCTAATCATCGTTTTGGAAGGGATACATCCAACGTTGACACAAGTCCCTCCAACAGTCCCTTTTTCAATCATAGCGACCTTCAATCCTCTTTCCACTCCCTGGATCGCTGCAGAAAATGCCGCTGCTCCTGAACCGATTACGACAAAATCATATTTCTCTTTCTCCATCTTATTATCGCTCCCCTTTTTTATATTTCGAATAGGCAAAAATCGTCAGTCCAATAAAGATGCCGAGGGCTGGAAATACGATCAAATCCAAATATCCAATAAGAAAACTTAAACCGACTGCTCCAAACAAGATGACGAGAACTGGTGTAAAACAACATATCAGGATGGTGATCGTACCAATAATGCCTCCAGTAAGCAGCCTTTTACTTTTCTTCCTCTCCATGCTCTCCACCTCATTATCAATTTTCTAAGCGGTCTATGATTGGACAATCATAGAGATCATCATTGTCGTGACAGCAGTTCTTTAATTCCTCCAGGATCGATTTCATCTTTTTCAAATCATTTATTTTCCGTTCAATCTCATCAAGTTTCACCGAGGTGAAGGTATACATATCCTTACATCGCCTCTCATCTTGGTCGACCACACCAAGTAATCGGTCAACCTCCTGAAGGGTGAATCCTAATTCCTGGGCCTTCCGGACAAATTTTATCCTTTTCACTGTTTCCTCAGGGTATAACCGGTAGCCTGATGCTGTTCTAGGAGGGGCAGGCAGGATCCCGATCTTTTCATAATAACGGAGCGTCTCTTTATTCACACCTGTCAATTTTGCTAATTCAGTTGTTTTATAGCCCATAAACATCACCTCTCTAATTATCATAAACCCTGTACTATACTACAGGGTCAACATAGGAAGATATTTTATACAAGAAAATTTGGTTATAAAATAAGAAAGCTGAAGCATCGTCTGCTTCAGCTCTTCATTCATTATTGGATAGGCATGAAGGCTACCTTCCAAATGCCGTTCTCATCCTTGACCATTTGAAAGCTCATTGGCCGCCCTTCATGTTCATAGATGATCGATCCTTCATTTTCATTACGCTTGATAAATACACCGTTTCCTAGACCATTGAATGCGCGACGGATAGCCTCTGGATTTGGGTTCACGTTTTTCGCTTGTTCCAAATGAGTTTTGAGTGTCCACTGTACATATTGAGTACGTGTCGTATATAACATGTATTCTGTGACGGAATCTCCATCCATACTAGACTGTACATAAAGCTTTGCAATACTGATCGGGCTTAGATCTTTTAAATGGACAACATCTTGATCCTCTTGGAACTTCTTGTACACGTTGGCTTCCTCTTCTGTCAATTTGAATTCTTCGGACGTACCGTCAACTAACTGGAATGAATGGTTGAATCCAACCTCTCCACTTTCAAACAATCTGAAAGGTGCGACGATTTGGTGAGTGGAATCTTTTAACGAAAATAAAAATTCAATCGCATAGCTATCATGATTTTTTTGAATGGATTGAATTTTAAGCTCATCAAGAGTGATTTGCTGAAAAAACACGATACTTTGTTGTATGTTTTCCTTGTCTTTCTGTTTAATGATTTTATGCAATTGTTCTTCATCACCTGTACGTGCACTTTCTAGAAAAGATATGACTGATTCACTCTGTTTCTGCCAGCCTGTTTTTTCAACAAGATTTTCATAAATAGGTTGATAAACTTCATTTGAGGACAGTAAAGTCTTCAATTCATCTTCCTCACTAGTTGTATTTGTGGCTGGATTTTCAACAGCATTTTGTTCCTTTGTAAATTGGGAAGAAATCAAGACAAGGACAATCAGAATGGAAGCACAGATTGAAAGGACAGCACGCAAATGTCCATTCCACATTCCACCCGGTTTGGATTCGTGACGCTCCAGTTGATTACGGAGCTCCTCAACAAACTGCGGACGGGGGTCTTTATGAGGGTGTTCTCGTAATCTTGAAATCAATTCCTGATCTACTTTGTTATGATTGTTCATTACACAACACCCCTTCCACCTCAATGAAATCCACTTCTTTTTTAAGTAGCTTCATAGCGCGATGATAATCGACACGAACCTTCAATTCCGGTATTCCCAGTACTTGCGCCGTTTCCATAATCGTGTATTCTTTTATCCCCCTCAGGATGATGACACTTCGATACTTCGGTTTCAGTTTGAGCAACGCTCTTTGCACGACCTCCCACGAATCCTTATGTACCATCTCCTCCTCCGGTGTTCGTTCTGTTGATCTCTCCTCTTTCCAAATGCTCGGAAAGATCGTACGGCTGCCTGCTTTCCTTGAATAATCGATGGCCGTATTTTTCGCAATCATGAGAATCCAAACTTTAACCTTTCCTGGATCCTTTACGGTCTTTATTGTCCGCATGGCTTTGATGAACGTGTCTTGTGTAATATCCTCCGCTTCATTTCGATTGTTCGTAAAGTAAATCGCAAAGTGATAAACATCCTTATAGTATTTTTCATAAATGTCCTCAATGGTCATTTCTTCTGCTTCCATGCCCTCTCCCCCCTCATCTACCAATAAGACGTGAATCATTTCCATTTGTTTCAAATTTATATAAAAAACAGAAAAAAGCTGACCCGAAAGTTATCGGGCGGCCAGACCGGTCTTTGAGTACCCGAAATTGCGAAAAACGGAAAATGGAGGACTCATAAGTAGTCTTTGAGTACCCGAAATCGCGAAAAACGGAAAATGGAGGACTCATAGGCGGTCTTTGAGTACCCGAAATCGCGAAAAACAGAAAATGGAGGACTCATAGGCGGTCTTTGAGTACCCGAAATCGCGAAAAACGAAAGATGAAGGACTCATAGGCCGTCTTTGAGTACCCGAAATTGTGAAAAACGGAAAATGAAGGACTCATAAGCGCTCTTTGAGTACCCGAAATCCCCCAAAAACATAAATAAGATTCTGTACGTAGTTCTTTTCAACAGTTTTCTTCCATCCCCTTCTTAAAACCATCACAGTGTACATAAAAAAAAGCCTGACACCATGTGTAGGTGTCAGGCTTCCCTGTTATGTTATCCTTAAGAAATCTTCTTGCATTCTTCTGCACATTTGAAGCATGCTTCTGCACATTTTTGGCAGTGGTCATGATCATGCTTTTTACATTCGTTTCCGCAAGCTTCACAAATCTTCGCACATACGGAAGCAAGTTCGGAAGCAAATGGAGTGTTTCGTACTAGGGCCTGTTCTAAGTATGAGCAGATGTCCGCACATTCTCGATCCAAACGAATGCACTCTGCCATCATTTTGACATCGTCTTCCTGCAAGCAAGCATCGTAACAATGGTTGCACGCTTCCATACACTCATGAAGTGCATTTACGACTGATTGATATTTTTCATGTGACATATTCTGAAACGCCTCCTTCTGAATTCTTGTACATTGCTTGTATTTTCCTAAAAACATTAGATTTAAACGTCATTGGACATATTTATCCCATTCATTGCCAATAATGATTCAATCTTACTAAGGAGTTGGCATTGACCAACTAAACACACACGTCCCACAAGTATTGGGTTTCTCTAATTCATATAAGACAACAAAAAAACAGGCTCCGTTGAGGAGCCTGTTTGTTGGTTTAGTCAGATTAAACCTTTTGTACGTTAGCAGCTTGAGGTCCGCGTTGACCTTCTTCGATGTCGAAAGAAACGTCTTGACCTTCTTCTAATGTCTTGAATCCTTCACCTTGGATAGCAGAGAAGTGTACGAATACATCGTCAGCACCTTCACGCTCGATGAAACCAAAACCTTTTTCAGCGTTGAACCATTTTACTTTACCTTGTTCCATTATGTTGCCTCCTAGTGCATTTAAAGCACATTGTTTTACTATTCTTGCTCCAATAAACTTGCATCTATCTGAACAAAAATAATTCCTCTTTATACTACCAGTATGTCCAGATGAAAACAACCAAAACATTCCTACAAAATCCTGCAAATTTCCCCACCATGTAAAATCACTCTTTTACCTGCTTTGTAAATTTTCAACTAAATAAGCCTTTGGACTCTGTATCTCTTTCCACGTCACGTAAAGGGTGAAGTAGGTCATGCCTACTTCCTGATTATCCATCTCTTTTTCCATCCAGAACTTATGGTTTTGTCGAATCCCGTGACCAAAGTATGGATTTTCCACTTTTACAGTTGCTTTATACAGCATTTACATCCTTCTGTTACATTAAATCTCGCAGTACCAAATTATTTCGGGGAGGAATTGTTTTGAAAAGAATCATGAGCATTTGGATGTTGATTGCTGTATTGGTTGTGCCAATCACTTCATTTGAGCACGAGGCTTCAGCTGCAGGTACATATACAGCAACGGTCGACTATGTTAAAGATGGCGATACCATCATGCTGACAAATCCAGTCAAAGGCGCTGATGAGGTACGCTTTCTAGGAATCGATACGCCTGAAACGTTCGTCTCAGGTGGGAAGGATCCTGGAAACCAGATCGACCCGCACGGAAATGCAGCTACAAACTATTTGAAATCTGTCTTGCCAAGTGGTACAGAAATCACCCTTGTTACAGGTCAAGAGGAAGTAGATGGATTCGGACGCCTTTTAGCCTATGTATTCAAAGGGAACATGGACGTCAATCGTTCCATCCTTGAAAATGGACATGCTGTATCTTACTTCATCTGGCCATTTGAAGATGCGAAATTCGAAGACTATCGTGGTGCGATGCTTACAGCTATGAACGGCAACATCGGCATTTGGGATACGACAAATCCTCTTGAAGAACTGCCATTTGAATACCGTGACCGCATGTTCAATGATCAGCCAGACAAATATGTCGGGAATTACTTTACGAAAGAATATGTTACTCCTTTAAATTACACTCAGGTTCCAATTGAAGATCGCGTATTCTTCTTTACAGAGCAAGACGCACAATCTGCCGGCTATACGTGTAACTGTTCTGGCGGTGGCCCTGCATCTGATGAACTGTTGATCCAAGAAGTCTATTATGATGCGGAAGGCTCTGACAGTGTGGGAGAGTATTTGGAAATCTACAATACATCGACGAACACGCTCGATATCAGTGGCTATATCCTTAAGGATAACTACGACACCTATACACTGCCAGCTGGCACGATGATCGATCCAGGACAACACCTTGTCGTGGCCCGCGATGCTGCTGGATTCCGTAGTCTCTTCGGCTTTGATCCTGATGTTTCAGGTATGACTCTTGCCTTAGGGAATTCAGGGGACCAGGTTTCATTACAAAATCCGTCTGGAGCTGAGATCGATTTCGTCGCATATGAAAATTATGTTTCTGGATGGAACATCAGAGCAAACACTGGACAAGCGATCTATCGTTATGACGTAAACAACGATACAGATTCTGTGAATGACTGGAACGTTGGAACACCGCTTCCTGGTAAGTAAGAAAAAAAGGTATGCTGCCTACGGGCGCATACCTTCTTTTTTATTTCACTTTTATGATGACTTTTCCTTTTGCACGACCTGTTTCCAAGTAATTCATCGCCCCTTGAGCTTCTTCCAGGTCATAGATCCGATCAATGACTGGTTTGATTTTCCCTTCTTCTATGAGATGAGTAATCTGTTCAAGCTGTTCTCCATTTGGGCGCATAAGGAGAAAATCGTACTCCACCTGGTGCTTTTTAGCCATTCGCATCAGCTTGTTACTAATCAACATGAATAAAGTCTTTTTCATCAACCCCTGGTAGGTCTGTTCTGCAAACTTTTTAGTTGGAACGGCAGATATGGAGACGATTTTCCCACCAGGCTTCAAAATTTCAAATGATTTTTCAAGTGAGGGTCCGCCTAATGTATCAAAAACAGCATCATAACCATCCAGAACTTCTTCAAAATTCTCTTTCCGATAATTGATCACTTTATCTGCACCTAAGGTTTGGACAAGCTCATAGCCATTCTCACTTGCTGTGGTGGCAACATAAGCCCCCATCTCCTTCGCCAGCTGAATCGCAAACGATCCCACTCCACCTGCACCAGCATGGATCAGAATCTTCTGTCCTTCCTTCAAGTGGAAATATTCATGAAAGGCTTGCCATACCGTAAGACCGACGAGTGGTATCGATGCTGCTTCTTCAAAGGTAAGACCGTTTGGCATCAACGCAATTTCGTCTTGATGAATGGAGATATATTCCGCAAACGTCCCGATCCGTTCCTTGCTAGGTCGGCCATAGACATAGTCGCCTACTTTAAACTTCCGAACATTCGAGCCGATCTCCACAATCTTGCCTGCAAAATCATTTCCTAGGATCAACGGCATATTGAACTTCAAAACCAACCTCAAGGCTCCACCGTTACGGATTTTAAAATCAATTGGATTTACACTGGCAGCGTGGATTTCGACGAGAACATCATTCGCCCCTACCGATGGTTTTTCAATCTCTTTCATATGTAACAACTCATTCTTGCCATACTTATTGATCATCATCGCTTTCATGTTCTTCACCTCTACATAGGGTCCTTTCCGTAGTATGTTCATAAATCTCTGGGAGTTTACATCCGATCATAAGGCATCCCCACTGTGGAGGTAAAGGAACTACACTTAGATCAGCTCTTTTACCACCGCGATTAAAGTGCTTTCACTTTCCCTCCATCAATCAATAGGGATTGTCCGGTAATATAAGTATTGGCACCAGAACCAAGAAAAACGACCATTTTCGCAAACTCTTCCGGTGTCCCATATCGTTGCAGAGGGATTTTCTGCTCTGTATTCTGGACGTGCTCTTCATAAGCAATGCCAAGTTGGTTTGAACGGATTTCATCCAATTGTGTCAAACGATCTGTCGCAATCCTCCCAGGCCCTATCGTATTAACAAGGATCTGGTATTCTGCAAGCTCCTGGGATAAACTCTTTGCCAAACCGACGATTCCAGCTCGGAAGGTGTTGGATAGAATCAAATTATCTAAAGGCTCTTTAATGGAGGAAGATGCGAAATTGATAATTCTGCCACTTTGCTGCTTCTGCATATAAGGAATCACTTTACGGGTCAAACGGACGAAACTCAATAGATTCAGTTCAAATGCATTCTGCCAATCCTCATCCCGCATATCCTCAAAACGCCCAGCAGGTGGTCCTCCTGCATTGTTTATCAACACATCGACGGTCCCAAATGTCTTGACGGCATACTCCACAAGATAATCAATTTGAGCGGCATCGGTGATATCACAAATACAATAATTTACGTGATCATTTTTCGTTTCTTTGGAGATTTCGGTGACCGCTTGGATAAGCTGTTCTTCATTTCGGCTAGCGATCAACACATGTGCGCCTTCTCTCGCAAACTCCATTGCAGTCGCTTTTCCAAGCCCTTTGCTTCCAGCCGAAACAAGGACACTTTTACCCTTTAACTGTAAATCCATAAAAAGCCTCATCCCTTTCTTTATTTTTGTTGAACCCATTCTGTTTGAGTTGAATTTTAACTGTCCCTCACTGATTTGGACCGGTTTACAGAAGGACAAAATCGATGCGTGTCAAATATATAAACGAGCCGTAAGAGACCCAATCTTAGGAGGGAAGATCTATGCCGAATACGATTATCATTGCAGGGCATGCCCGGATACCTAACGGTGTGTCGATAAATGAACCGCATGAAACCCTGACTGTCACAATCGAAGTGGATAAAATGTACGGAGTCATCATTTGGGCTGATTGTACATTGGCTACAGAGCATTCACAAGCATTTTTCGGTGATATGATTAAAGGTTTAAGTTTACGTGATGGTATCGATTTGATTAATAAAGAGATTGAAAATCATTACTATGGAAATGCCCAAACCGCCCTTACTGCTGCCGTTATGGATGCCTACAGACAATACAAAAAGCCTCATGTTGTGAGATAAGGGGACTGATGGACTGCCTGCATGTGCCGGCTGTTTTTCATCCTTATACTCGTTTTTCTCATTCGCACCACTCGCATGAAAATCCCTCATTTGGTTATACCAATCATAGCGACCGAAGTGAGGGATGAAGCGTGACGACTGTCATATGGTTGATCAAAGCACTATACAAGGAGTTTTTCAATCGTAAAATATACGACCTTGCAGCGCAAATGTCGTATTATTTTCTGTTGTCCCTTTTTCCTTTTTTGATCGTCGTCATCACTCTAGTCGGTCGACTTCCGATCGATACAGGTTCAGTTCTTGGCATTGTTGAACCTTACGCCCCTGAAAAGACGATTTATTTCTTGCGTGAAACGCTGACAGGTATCTTTGCAAACCAGGAAGAAAGCCTGATGACTTTCGGGTTTCTAGCATCCATTTGGTTATCGTCCATTGCGATCCAATCGTTCTCACGGATATTGAATGAAAGCTACCCCCAGAAGACGAAGAGGTCCTTCTTCCTCCAATTACTGGAGGGATTATTACTGACCTTCGCCTTTATCAGTGTTGTCGTCATTTCTGTCCTCGTCCCTGTTGCTGAACGTATTGTTCTCAGTTTCATTGATAAGGATGCCTGGTTGTATACGTTTATCATAACATTTTGGAATCCAATTAAATGGGTTATAGGAAGTATGATTCTATTCATTTTCTTTTATGTCCTTTATCATTTTGTTCCAAAGGCGAGATTGAAGTTTATTGAGGTGTTGCCCGGTGCCATTACAGCAACGTTACTGTGGCAGCTCATATCTGTCGGGTTCTCCATATATGTAAGATATAGTCAATACTCATTGATTTATGGCAACGTAAAAACTCTTATCATTCTGATGATTTGGCTTTATTTGACTGCACAAACATTAATCATAGGTGGGACGATGAATGCCCTGCTTTATAAACGAAAATATGAAATAGAGTAAGGACTGGCATAAGAAGATTTTGCCAGTCCTTTTTCAGTTCAATATTTTTTAATTGATGTGGATTTCATTCATAGACTGGACAAAGAGAAAAGGTGTTTTGAAGGAATCTACATTTGAGGTTGTAAGAACAACCTCGACAAGTTGTGAAGTGAATGTAAAGTAGAGGGGAAAAGAAGTCATCTTTATTAAAGAAGGGAAGAAATCTTTCTTATCTGGTCAAATCGGATCACCCTACGCTGTTCCATCATCCGGCCAAATCGGATCTCCATGAGCTGTTCCATCGTCTGGCCAAATCGGATCACCATTTGCTAGGCCGTCATCTGGCCATACAGGGTCTCCACCTGCTACGCCGTCATCTGGCCATACAGGGTCTCCATCTGCTACGCCGTCATCTGGCCATACCGGGTCTCCATCTGCAATGCCGTCATCCGGCCATACCGGGTCTCCATCTGCTGTTCCACCGTCCGGCCAAATTGGATCGTCTGGCCAAATTGGATCTCCATCCGGCTCAATGTTTACGATGACCGCTTTGACCTCATCGTTTTCCATGTTGCCAAAATGTGTTTCAGCAACCTGGCCAGATAGTGTAATCCCTAATGCAAGAGCTCCGGCACCAACAGCCATTAGAATTTTTTTGTAGCTTTTTGTCATAAAGCACCTCCAAATTTTTAGAATTTTTTTACATTTTTATCTTAATTTTTACATTTTCCTTTGTCAATACTTTTCTGTGTAATATATTTAATTATTTAAAAATTGTGTTATTAAATTTACTATAATGGTAAAATAGTAGTGGGAGGCGATGAAATGGAAAGTAGTGTTGGAAAACGGATTAAAGGTTTAAGAAAAGAGTTGGGACTTACACAGGGAGATTTAGCTGGGGATCAATTGAGCCGTGCCATGTTAAGTCTTATTGAACGGGATCTTACTACCCCCTCCCTACGCACGATTGAGTATCTATCAATGAAATTGGGCGTTTCAGTCGGGGATTTGCTTGGCGAAGTACGGGATTCTTCTTTACCGATCGCTACTGCGGAAGATGTCAAAAAAGGGCTCAATATTTGTAAAACGTTGCTGAAGGTCGGAAAATATGCCGAAGCAGAAACTCGTTTACAAGAGTTGGTCAAAATTGACAATGTTCCTTTCCCGGAGAAATGGCTTGCATATAAATTACTAGGGCAAATTTATGAAAAGTTAGATAAGAACGAAAACGCACTGGCCCACTTCAAGGAATCCCTCTATTACCTATCTTCCACAGATACGAATGAAATGGTCGAAGCCTATTATTACATAACCTTGACCAACCGTAAGCTCGAAAATTATAAAGAAGGAATAGAGGCAGCACTAAAAGCTTCTGCTTTAATCAATACGTATCATGCTGAGGTGGATTGCCTGCTTCAAATCAATATCCTGTACAACCTGGCCCTTTGTTATTGTCGCATCAAAGAATTTCAAAAAGGTCTCGATGTGATCAATCAAGCCATTTCCATCATGGAAAAGAATGATATCACTTTTTCCAATGGCCATTTCTACATGCTCAAGGGTCTAGCAGAAATGTATATGAGAAAATTTGCAGAAGGAATCGTCTCGACGCGTGCTGCGATCCGTTTTTTACAAGATAAAAATGAGGATCCATACAAATACTTGGGCTCTCGGATCAATCTTGGAATTTTGTTGCGGAAGCAAAATAAAGTCAATCAATCATTGGAACAACTTCATGATTGTTTAGAAGATGCATTGAAAATGGGAAATAAGAATCTCATTGTGAATACGTATTATGAATTATCACTTTCCTATTTGTATCTCGAAGATTTTGACCGATCCGAACAGTACATTAAAAACGGATTAAAGCTTGCAGATCCAAATTCCCATCTACATGCACAGTGTCATTATGTCCTTGGGAAAGTCTTGATGAAACGTGGTCAACATGAAGATGCCATTCACGAATTTGATATGGCTGAAACCATTTTCCACTTTCTTCAGAACGAATCCTGGATTGCTCTCGTAAAGTCGGAGAAAGGCATCTGCTTCGAAACCTTGGAAGATCATGAGAAAGCATTCAAGAACCTTCTTGAAGCGAATCAGAAATTACTTAAACAAGATCTGAAGCTAATCAGCACAGAACTTCCAGTCATGAGCTAACGCCAACAACGTTTGAGGGGAGGTTACCTCTGGGTGAACAAAGGTAATAAAGTGGTCTACCGAGGAAAAACGTACACCGTGATCTGGAGATATGATTCTGGTTATCTTGAACTAAAAGGCGACTTCAGAATTTACCTTGTTCACGAAAATGACGTTAAATATATAAAGTGATTAAAAATCCAGTCATAGCTTGTTAAGGAACCCAGCGTTTCTTAACAAGCTATTTTAAAACTGACCAAGCTCATTGCCGAGGATTCAGTTGTGAATATTCCACGCGAGAGGCTCTTTCGCACCCCAATACAGCGAAAATCCCAACATTGCACCCCGTAAGAAGCTCTTTCGCACCCCAATACAGCGAAAATCCCAACATTGCACCCCGTAAGAAGCTCTTTCGCACCCCGATACTGCGAAAATCCCAACATTGCACCCCGTAACAGGCTCTTTCGCACCCCGATACTGCGAAAATCCTAATATTGCACCCCGTAACAGGCTCTTTCGCACCCCGATACTGCGAAAATCCTAATAGTGCACCCCGAATCAGACAGTACTTTCTATATTTTCGCATTTTCGTTTCCTGGTAATCTATTCTCTTGTCCGCTTTTCTTGAATCGATACAGATAGATCAAGAAAATGATATTGATGATAAGGCTGATAAGGACAGTTCCGATTACGAATCCCATGGCAACATCATGATAGAGATTCATTAAAAAAGGCGACATAACCTGTGTGGCTAAGCTAATGCCGATGTACCATTTAAAAAAGAGGTTCGTAGAAGAATAAAGCTCCCGATTTCCAATCGCATCAGCAACGTGAAGCATGATTTTAAAAACATAGAACGTCAAAACGAGTTGAGCCAATCCCATTGCGTGTTCATAAATGGACCATGCTGTCATCTGCACCGAGAGATCTACAAATGCGCTTGAGGTATTCATGATGAAAACTGTAGGAATCGATAAGAAAAGCAAAACGACAGAAATCGGCCTGGCAGGATTGGTTTTACCATATTCTTTAGCAATCAGGTTCAACCCATGAAAAATCATATAATAACCGATCGGATCGGCAAAAATATCGATAATGATATGTATTTCGACCATGATGAATAAAAATCCCCAAAACAACTGTAAAAAGGCTACTCTCATGGCTTATCACCTCCTTTATGCTCCTTGATCATCTGATCGATTTCTTGTTGAGTGAATCGTGGCTGTGCTTGGATGATGAATGGAAATTCAAACGATTCTCCTGCTTTGGTGACCCCTCTCACTTTCATTCTTCCAAGGAGAGATGTTTTTTGATTTTCATTCAGCTGCGTATACACACTGAAAGAGTCACCTTTATCCAATTGAATTGGAAAAGCGATGTCGTCTAGAGGTGTACCAGGGACCTCTCCCCAATCAAGTTGTTCACCCCCAGGATTGTAGGATACTAATCCTAGGTCGACCTTCACCTTCAATGTATTGGAAAACTGTTCTGAAAAGGGAATTGTGATTTCATTTATTGTGACCGCTTCTGATGCGCGATTGGTTGTATACGTGCGATTCCGACTGCTGCTACTCATCATTTGATACTCAAATGCCCGTTTACCCCGGTTAGGAGATGTTATCGTGATCAGCCCAATATCAACGGCTTTCAATCTTTGGATTTCAGAGGTTCCTGTCCAAAAACTCGGGATGATTTGGTTGAATGTCCATGTACCATTTTCCCCAATCTTTAATGGCAAGGCTTCCTTGTCTATTTCCAGATAACTCATTTTTAAATAATGATGACGAAATTCTTGGATGACTTGTGTTGAACGATCACTGATGGTAATTGAAGTCCCATTAATGTCCGCACTGTCCAACCTTGTCTGATCCTTGTTGGTCAGATAGTAGATCCTCATGTTCGTCTGTTCCTCTAATGGCAGGTCATAATAATGCTTCAGCACGATTGGCTTCTCGAGCTGTTGTGAGTGTAAGTATGTAAAATTTCCGATCCATATGAACACGATTACGGCGATCACCATCCAAAAATGCTTCTCTTTCATCCTCTCCCCCCTGACTGTACATATCTGCTTATTCTACCATATGTTAGTCCCCACTACTTCATCCCGTTCATAATCAGGTACTTCACCCTATTGAATTTAATGCTTCAGTCCGTTATTATTTTCATAATTCAGACATTATTTTGACCACTTGCAGATGAATCCGAACTGAAAAAGGAGGATGAACATGAGTGAAGTGAGATTGATTCCCTATCATATTGAAGAAATTCTGGAAGACATGAAAACCGTCCCAATTGGTGTACAGATGATCGAGGCACCGATTGTATGGGACAAGTCGGAAAAAGGTGAAGGAAATGTTGTTGCTGTCATTGATACAGGGTGTCAAACGTCTCATCCTGATTTGAAGGATCGCATTATAGACGGACGTAACTTCACCACTGACTACAATGGTGATGAAAATAATTATTTAGATAACAACGGGCATGGGACACATGTTGCCGGAACCATTGCAGCTATTGGTGGTGAAAACCACATTGCTGGGGTAGCTCCAGAAACGAAACTTCTCATCCTGAAGGTGTTGACCGGACAAGGCCGCGGCAGAATGGACTGGATTGTAGAAGCAATCCGTTACGCTGTCGATTGGGAAGGACCAGACG
Organism: Pseudalkalibacillus sp. SCS-8; assembly: GCF_040126055.1. NCBI lineage: Bacteria > Bacillati > Bacillota > Bacilli > Caryophanales > Fictibacillaceae > Pseudalkalibacillus > Pseudalkalibacillus nanhaiensis. The sequence goes on along the minus strand of NZ_CP143541.1, from coordinate 910,509 downwards.
GAGAAAAAGTACGTGTCATTTCGATGTCTTTAGGTGGGCCACAAGGTACCAATGAACTGCATGAATCAATCAAATATGCGGTAGCACAAAATGTTTCCGTTGTTTGTGCAGCTGGAAACGAAGGAGACAATGAGGAAAGTACGGATGAATTTTCTTATCCTGGTGCTTACAATGAAGTCATCCAGGTCGGGGCGATGAATTTCCAGCGTAAGATGGCCCGATTCACGAATACGAATGCAGAAATCGACCTGGTCGCGCCTGGAGTCAATATCCTCTCAACCTATCCAGACAACAAATATGCCAAATTATCAGGAACATCAATGGCTACACCACACGTATCCGGTGCACTCGCCTTATTGAATAACTTAACCCAGAAGGAATTCAACCGGAACCTGACAGAGGCTGAGCTCTACGCACAACTGATCAAACGTACGATTCCGCTCGGTTTCAGTAAACGTGGTGTCGGTAACGGACTCCTTACACTCGGTTTACCGGATAAACTTGAAACCTTGTTCCACCCTTATACAGCTATCTACGAGAATGAATTGAAAAAAGATTCAGAGATATTATCTGCACAAAGATAGACAATCTATTAAAATAACGGGCCAATCGGCCCGTTATTTTTATTCACTTATCTTGTTAGGTTTTGGTGAGATGATGGAAAAGATGAAACCGATGATTGGGAAAATCATCGTTAGCAGTAGGATTTCTGAATACCCACCGAACAAGTCATAGGCAAATCCATAAGGAAGTGGACCAAATGCGGAACCGATGACCATCGTCGTCATCGCCAAGCCTTTAATACTGCCTAAGTATTTCCTTCCAAAGTAATCCGGCCAGATGATGGAAAGCGTAATCCGTTCAAGACCGTTGACGATTCCCCAAACGACACCAAATAGGATGGCCATCCAGTAAGATTGAGTAAAAAGGAGAATGATGACAAATGCAAGTTGTCCTAGAAAACTAATCGCAAGGACGACATGGACTCTTACTCTTTCCAGAATAAAACCGGATACCATTGTGATCGGGAATCCGATGATTGCCATCAAGCTCAGAATAAATGCGGCCATCCCTCTGCCCAGGTCTCCTTCTTCAAAAATTGAAACGAGATGAAACGTGATGCCGGTATTGACCAGGGCGGGGATACTGACACATATGAGAATGAGCCAAAACTGCCTTGTACGCATCGCTTCCTTTAACGTCCAGGAAACATCATACTCACTCTCTTCATTGTCATCCCCTTCATCACCTGTAGGTTTATACACCAAGTTGTCCGGTCTCAGACCAAGGTCTTCAGGTCGATCTCTCATGAAGAAGTAGACCATCGGGACAAATACGACGAGAATGGAAATCCCGAGAATACGGAAGGCGATTTCCCAACTGAATGTTTCAATCAACCAGGCATTGACAGGAGGTATCAATGCAGAGCTCAAAAATCCGCCAATCGCCATGAAACTCAGTGCTCTTCCCCGCTTTTTAATGAACCACTGAGGAACTAATGTGTTCGGTACAAGTGTCATTGATCCTTGTCCGAAGAAACGCAATAGGAAGAAGCCGAAGAATAACATGACTGGAGTGAAAACGAAGCTGTTCCAGAAACAGGCGACTGCCAGCGAAATCCCTACGACGAGTGACATTCGCCTCTGCCCGAAACGGTCGACAGCCCGCCCCATGAGGAATAATAAAGACCCCGATAAAAGAGTCGCTCCAGAATAAATACCTGACACAAGGGAACGGCTCCAATCAAACTCTTCAATATATGAATCAATGAACACGGATACACCATAGGTTTGACCAGGTCCTGAAAAAAAGAGACCCAGCCCTCCCAAAAACACGATGATCCAGCCATAGAAAAAAGAAAACCGTGATTGTATGTATTGCGATGGGCGATTCATGGTGTAACCTGTCACCTCAATTCGTTGTAAATGATTACCTGAATCATTGTATCAAAGTTCAGTCGGTAATCCTAAACAACAGGCTTGATGTGATGAAAAGGAGACGTTGCGAAATTAAAAAGCCGCACAGTCTCTCTGGACTGTACAGCTTTTTCGGTTATACGCTAGCAGCCTGGATCCACTTGTAAAGAACTTGGTTTTCTTTATCAGCCTGTAAACTCGCTTCGGAAAGCGGACGATTTTCCTGCTTGAACCAATCATGAGTATCCTTCAATGTTTCTTCAAATCGGCGGAACGTCAGCCCCTCTTGAATGGCTTTGAAATTATCGAGACCGATGTCCCCTTGGGGAGCTGGAATTCCTGGAGCAATCGAATAGGTCTCTGGGATCCAAAGCGGAAGCTCCATCCAAGGACCAATCTGATGTTTTTTCAAGAAAGATTCTGATACCCAAGTGATGTCCGTACGGTTGTTGAACAGAAGCTTTCCTTTTTCCAAGAACGTGTCCATTGTTAACTTAATAGCTGGGCCAACTGCGTTAAAGGTGCCGACGGTTTTCCGCTCGACCATCCGGATCGTCCATTCTGCTAAATCGCGGGCATCAATGAATTGGATTTTCCGATCCGGACGCCCCGGAGCCAGGATTTCTCGGTTCTCAGCCAATCGTACCGCCCAATAGGTGAAACGGTCTGTCGGGTCATAAGGACCGACGATTAATCCTGGCCGGATGACAAGCCCTTTCCCTTCCATCTCATCATAGACGACTTGTTCACATTGATATTTCAGTGGTCCGTAGGTCTCTGGTGTTCGTTCTGCTGTTTCATCAATCGAACGAACTTCTTCCTCCGTCAGCGTCCAAACAGCTGATTCCTCATTCACCATATCTTGACTCGTAAAGTTCTTATAAACGGATGCGGTTGAAATAAAGGTGTACACATCGGTATTCCCCTTCACCGCTCGTACAGACTTTTCCACCGTTTTCGGGTGATAGCCGCATGTATCAATGACAGCATCCCATTTCCGGCCTTCAAGAGCGTCCATGTCTTTTGTACGATCCCCCAAAATCAACTCCAAATCAGGAAAGACATGGGCATTCGTCCCTCTGTTAAAAAGGGTTACATTATGACCTCGTTCAATTGCAGCTTCCACGATGTGCCGTCCGACGAACTTCGTCCCACCAATCACTAAAATATCCACTCTTGCACCTCCAAGGTTTTAATAAATGGTCTGTGGTACCAAACACATAAGTATACGTAAAATCCGCCAGAGGAAGCCCCCCTGACGGCATTTCAACCTTAAGTATTTATAAGCTGATGGTTAATCCGGTCATATGCTTTTAACAGTTTCAGATTTTGATAGGTAAGAATGCCTTTCCATTGTTCCCTTGCTTTCAACCAATCTTCCTCGTATTGGCCCCATTCCCAGTTAGGAAGCCATGAACCATCTGGTTGCTGACTGCTTATGATGTAATCCAGGTTTTCTTCTACCTGCTTTTCTAAGAGACTGTAAAACTCTGATTGAGGATGCGTCGCCAACTGGACAGGCTGCATGCCGTAATGCTTCCATTGCTCACGATCCATATTGACAAGCTCTGGAATATGTTCTTTCACTTTTTCAACAATCAGGGTCTTTTCTTCTGTATCCAGTTCATCTGCAAGTCTTAAATAACAGAATGTTTCATGCATATCCAGCGTATCGAGCTCTTGAAAGTGGGAAAGGGAGCGAGACTTCAAGTTCTCTCGCAGCTCCTTGGGAACCAGCTCTGAATAACGGAGCAGATATCCCGTCAGCTCAGCATTCGGATTTCCCCAGGCTGCCTCTACCATCACCCTTTTGTGCTCGTGATCATAATGCCACCATGGAGCATGTGGAACGTCATTCACTTCAGGCGGAACGGCATGCCATCTTCCATTTACATCATCATAGCTATCTATCAGATACCCTATTGCATCCTTCACCATGGCATGCTCACCGCTCACATCAAGTGCTTTGAAAATTTGAAAGGCATGAGAGGTTGCCATCGGGGAAGAGCAATCGAGCTGAAAATCCGCTTCCATCTTCTTTCCGAATCCGCCATCCTCATTCTGGTAAGCCTTAAGTGCTTCCAACACCTCTTCTTTACTGCCGGCCTCGAATTCAAAGCGATACAACTCTTTCTCGAGATTACGGCCATTCGTCATCAGGAAATTCCTTGCTTTGTCGAACGAATCAGCTTCTAACCGTTTCATCGTTTTCCTCCTATTCGACGTTCTACTATCCTGATAGTAACATTCGTGAAGCTCAGCTATTCTCCTTCATTTGTCCAAAGGTTTATGGGCTCGATCTCGTCTTATGCCGATTTCTCATTTTATCCAACAAAAAAACGAGGCTGACCACTTTACCTTTGGTTCAACCTCGCGTTTATTTCCTTACCCAGGCGTCCGTGTCATACCCCCGTACTTGCCAATATCCTAGATGCGGTGAGTCGATCAATTCAATCCTGACTAGCCACTTGACCGCCTTATAGGCATACATCCTCGGAACGATGAGCCGGACAGGACCTCCATAGTCTGAAGGAATCAATTCCCCGTCCATGAGCATCGCTACCATGACATCATCCATGGCTGCCTGATCAAGGGTAAGCGCATCGGTATAGACACCATCACCGGAATAAAATTTTACATACTTCGCTACCCGTTGGACACCAGCTTCTTCAAGGATCTTTTTCAATGGGATACCCTCATAAGTGACTTTTTTGACGGACCATCCTGTTACACAATGGAAATCACTGACCTGCACCTTACGCTTCAGTTTTACGAATTCTTCCCATTTGTACGTCAAGGGATTGTCTACCAGCCCGTCGATTGTGAAAGACCAATTTTCGTTCGTGAACTCCGGGATTTCCGTTACCGTGTAAATGCGAAAATCCCCCTCATAACCTCCGCCCTTAGGAGGACTGGAAGCAGGTAGTGGAGTAGGTGGCGGTGTCATTTGATTTCGGTCATTCGCAATGACGCTCTTTAAAGATTGACCGCCATCATCCATAAGCTGCTTCAACCATTTGAAAAAAGAAGGACCGATAAACACGACAAAAGCCGTACCTGCGACCATTTGGATGAACCCCCTCCGAGACAAGGGGATTTTTAATTTTCCGTCTGCCTCCTCTGTTTGGATCAAAGGAGCTTGTTGTTTTCGGACCCAACTTAATCGTGATATGGAATGATAGAGAATGATCGGAAGTCCGATCCAAGTGAAAAGATCGTGTACGAACAAGGCTGATTCGGCCATTTGCGCGGTTACGGATCGTTCAAATGTCAAAATCAAGCCGCTTACTGTCCAAATGAGGATGAAAACGATGACCGTAATTAGATTAAGGCGTTTACCGGTTTGCTTTCGACTCTTATAATGCTTTCTTAAATAGGGTAAGTACAGCAACAAAACGATGACAGATGCGATGCCGACCCCGATATGTATTTGTTTCAGCCCTACGCGAACGGGTGCTAAGATCCCCCTTGCAGCTGGGAGAAACAATAAAATTCCACTCACAAATAAGAACGTGATGATCCAACCGTTCCATGTGTGTAATGCCTTCAGCTTCTTCCACATGATAAGATCCCTCCCGTCCGGTATAGGCTTGTCCGATCATTGTCGTTCCAAAGAAGCGTAACCGAAGTCCTCATCGAACGCTTTACACCAGATGACAACCTTCTGATAAACCTCCAGGTCGATTCCTTCAGGTATAAGGTAATTTTGACTTCCTTTATTACCTTTCAATTTTCCGAGCTCAATACCCTCTTTCGTTTCTTCATCTTGTTTGACCAGATAAACATAAAGATCCGGTCCATTCGTCACTTCAAACTCTTCGAACCGGATAAAGAGACCTTCTTCCGCTTCAACGGTAATGACCTTCCCTGCAGCCTGATGTTTAGCATCGGCTCCTTTAAATTTGCCAGCAAACATTTTTGAGGCCATTTCAGTGGGTTCCGTTCCACTTTCTTTATTTTCTGCTTCATCCTTTGCATTCTCTGATGGCTCTTGATTTTCCTCTACTGGTGGAAGTCCCTCGCTCACTTCCTTGTCCAAAAAGAGCGGGGAGACAAGCCACCAGCTGGCCCCTAACAGGGCACATGCAAATACGACAATCAACGTTTTTTTCATTTCTTCCCTCTCCCTATCCGATTTTCGGCTTCATTCAAGTGGAGTACACATAACGGTCGATTTTTTGCTTCAACTGACGGATGTATCGATGGAAAAAGGCAATTACAGGCCCGACGAGAAGAACGACAATGAACGTTCCGATTCCGACAGGTCCTCCAGCAATCAAAGCAAGCATTAAGATGAATGTCCCTGCCAACGTCTTTGCAAGGGCAAGCCTTAAACCGAACCGTTCATGCAAGGCAATCATCAGTCCATCAACCGGGATGAGGGCCAGATTGGAATGGAGATAGATTGAAATGCCTAGACCTAATAAGACAAGCCCAGCACAGAGAATGATCCCTTCAAGAAACAATGTTGACGGCTCCCACACCTGCCATAAGGTAAATAACCAAAAGTCGATACATATACCGGTAATCAGGGCAGTCACTATGCTGAAGTAGGAAGGCTTTCCCTTCTGGATCCAAGCATTCAGGAAAACGAGGACAATCCCGCCGATAAACTCCCAGCTTCCGACCGTGAGCCCGAATTGCTCTGTCAATCCGACATTGAGTGCATCCAATGGGGATGCCCCCAATCCTGATACGATGGTTGCACTTATTCCTAAGGTCATGATGAATAATCCGATCACGTAAAAACTGATGTTTTCAAGGGATTGTTTCAAGCCTCTCCCTCCTTCATGATGATGTTGTTCTAGTTCCAGTTTAACGTAAGAGTGAACGATCCAGCGAGTTAACCGATCCGGAATCCCATTTATTTTTCGTTGAGGCTCTGTTAAAGAATAAGGTTGATCATGACCAGCTTCAGGCGGACGCTTTTATTTCCTTTAAAATCAATAAAAGCGAACAGAGCCTTTAACAAAAACCACAAACCATGCCAATATGTAAAAGAAGCTGACCCATCATGCGTCTCCGCTCCACACAACATGAGAAAAATACAATGAATTAATGAGCTTATGTTGTATGTCGGAGTTACGCTCTTGAAGAGCCAGCCTCTTTGTAATCATTATATGGATTTATTCAGCATACGTTCGAGGGCAGTTTTAGCAAAATGTGTTGTTTCTTCATCAACCTTGATCAAATTGATGATTTCGCCCTCCATGATTGATTCCAATGCCCACAGGAGATGAGGAAGGTCAATCCGGTTCATCGTCAAGCAAGGACACATATTCGGGTTCAACGAAACAATCCGTTTGTCAGGGTGTGTCTTGATAATCCGATTGACAAGATTCATTTCGGTCCCGATCGCCCATGATGTCCCTGATGGAGCCTGTTCAATCGTTTCAATGATCTTCTTGGTCGATCCATTAAGATCTGACGCCTGCACAACGTCGAAGGTACATTCCGGATGGACGATCACATTCACCCCTGGCATTTCCGCCCGAACGTCTTCAATATTCTTGATAGTGAATTTTTCATGGACAGAGCAGTGCCCTTTCCATAAGATGATTCGTAAATCATCCAGGTTCCCTTCATACACCAATTCATTCGAAATCGGGTCCCATATCGCCATCTCTTCAAGCGGGATTCCAAGGTCATAAGCGGTATTCCTTCCAAGGTGCTGATCAGGCAAAAAGAGGATACGTTCCTTTTGTTGAAGCGCCCATTCCACCATGGCTTTCGCATTCGAAGAGGTGACAGTTGCTCCACCATTTTTCCCGACAAAGCTCTTGATGCTTGCAGTCGAGTTCACATAAGTCAAAGGCAGAATGGTATCTCCGAAGACCTCTTGCAAGCTGTTCCAGGCTCTTTCTGTTTGGTAGATATCTGCCATGTCTGCCATGGAACAACCCGCTCTCATATCCGGAAGGATGACGATTTGCTCCTCATTGGAAAGTATGTCCGCTGTTTCAGCCATAAAGTGGACACCGCAGAAAACGATATACTTCGCTTTCGTATTTGCGGCCGAAAGCTGCGCTAATTTCAACGAGTCTCCTGTATCATCTGCAAATTGGATCACTTCATCCTTTTGGTAATGGTGTCCTGGAAGATAGAGACTTTCCCCTAATGTATCTTTAATTTCTTGAATACGGGAAACCATTTCCTGTTCACTCATGGTCATATATTTTTCTGGCAGGGTGTTTCGCTTTACACTCAACCGTTCTAAAAGGCTCATTCCACGCCAACCTCCAATTCTAGACTGATATCCACGCTTTTGACTGAGTGCGTCAAGGATCCAAGAGAAATGAACTGCACCCCACATGATCGATAGGATCCTATATTGTCCGGGGTGATTCCACCAGATGCTTCTGTAAGGATGTGAGCAGGTACATGTTTGACCATGTCACGAATCTCATCTGGCGTTCGGTTATCGAACATGATGACATCCGCCCCCGCTTCCACTGCCTCTTTCACCTGATCAATGGATTCCGTCTCGACTTCAATTTTCGTCATCGGTCCTAATGAGTTACGTACATGATCGACCGCATGAAGAATATTTCCGAACATGGAGATGTGGTTATCCTTTATCATCACCCCTCCATCTAGAGTGAGACGGTGATTGACACCGCCACCGCATCGAACCGCATATTTCTCAAACATCCGAAGACCGGGCGTCGTTTTTCGTGTATCGCAAATCTTGATTGGGGATCCTTCAAGCTGATTGACAGCTCGACGAGTAAGGGTTGCAATCCCGCTCATTCGTTGGATAAGGTTCAGAATGACTCGCTCACCTTCCAAAATGGAGGGAATTGGACCTGTGACGGTAGCAATCGTTTCACCCGCACCTAACGTTTCGCCGTCACGAACGGCCATGCGGATTTCGATATCCTCATCGATCAAATGAAATCCTTCACGAATCACTTGTTCCCCGGAGAAGACACCGTCCTCTTTCATGTAAATCCGACCCTGACCTGTTTGTGCTTTGTCAAACATCAGCTGGCTCGTAACATCGAAGGAGCCAATATCCTCCATGAAAAAACCTTCAAGCATGTGTCGTAATTTCAAACGGTTCATGCGACCATTTCCTCCTCTTAATCCGCTTTTGCCGCCACTCTTCCACCTGGTAGGGGTAATCCGATCGATAATGGCTTCCTCTGCTTTCTGTTCGTTCAAGGCTCGATTTGGCTACAAGCCATGCAACAAGCAATTGGTTTTTAATTTGGACCTCCTCTAAATGAGGTGTTTTCGTGTAGACCTGCTGGTCAAGGTAACTTTCGAACCAATTGATCGCTTTAACGAGCTGCTGCTCGTTTCGTTCAATGCCGACGCATGTGTCCAGGATTGTCCTGATTTGCTCTAATTGCGGTGCATATTTCAGCACCTTTACACCAAGCCAGGACACTGGTGGGTAAAGCCTTTGTTTCGGTTCATACAGAATCGTTTGAGCGACTTGCTCCGCTGTAACCATCCCTTCCAACAATGAGTTGCTCGCTAACCGGTTTGCCCCATGAACACCCGTATGTGCTGTTTCACCAATTGCAAAAAGCCCAGGTATACTCGTACGTGCAGAAGCATCTACCTCGATTCCTCCCATGGAAAAGTGAGCACCAGGAGCAACCTGAAGAAAGCCATTTTCCCACGGTATGCCATTCTTCCTACATAGCTCGGTGACGGTCGGAAAACGCTCAGAGAATCGAGGGATGCGTCGGATGTCCAGATACGTCTTTTTCCCTTGTTGACGAGCCCGATAGAGCTCACGTGAAACGATATCCCGAGGTGCAAGGTCCCCTAATGGATGGACTCCTTGCATCAAACGATTGCCGTATTCATCTACCAGAATTCCACCTTCCCCTCGGACCGCCTCTGTGACGAGCCCCACACTTTCTCTTCCTCGAAGGAGAAGGGTCGGGTGAAACTGAATGAATTCCATATCTGTAAGGACGGCTCCAGCCTCATATGCCAATGCCATCCCATCTCCTGTCACGGTAGCGGCATTCGAGTTGAACGGATATAAGCCGGATAAGCCTCCTGTCGCAAGTACAACCGATGCAGCGTATGTCGCACTCATTTCCCCTCTCTCATCCAAACTCCAAACACCAATACATCGTCCATCTCGAATGATGAGCTTGAAGACGGTCTCCCCTTCTACAACAATCTGTTTATCTAGGATTCTCTTTTTCACGGTATTGATAAGGTGTTTACCAGTGGCGTCCCCGCATATATGTAGAATACGAGAGCGCCTGTGTGCGCCTTCTCTGCCGTATTGATACGATCCGTCCTCCGAACGGTCGAATTCCACCCCTAAATCAATCAATCTCTTGATCATAGCGGGACCTTTTTTCACAAGCACCTCTGTAGCCTGAAGATGATTATGTTCACACCCAGCATGTATCGTATCGAATAGATGGTCTTGCCACTGGTCCTCTTTATGTGTAGAAGCTGCAATACCACCTTGGGCCAAGTATGAATTGCTGTCTTCCAATCTACCCTTTGTGAAAATCATCACATTCTTATGCGTAGAAAGAAGCTCGGCTGCCACCAAACCTGACAACCCGCTTCCAACAATGAGGACATCCGTTTGACGAATGTTCATGTGGACCTCCATTCTGGTTCACTTTCATATTTTACATGTGTCTTGACACCTATATTTACATAAAACTAAACTATTAGCAAGGGTTTCTTATCGCACGTAAATTTAGGAGGTTGCCATGATTTATTTGGACTATGCAGCATCAACACCGATGTCTCCATCATCTCTTCACGTCTTCTCAGAAGTATCGACGAAATTCTATGCCAACTCTTCAAGTCTTCACGATTGTGCAGGAGATGTCCAAACTTTGCTTGAGGAATGCCGTACACAACTGGCTCGAAATCTGAATGGAGCGCCACAAGGCATTTATTTTACAAGTGGAGGCTCAGAAAGTAACCATTTGTGTCTTGTGTCCTTGGCGCGTGCCTATGTAAAAAAAGGAGATCATTTGATTACGACAGCTACTGAACATCCTTCCATCACCAATACATTCCGGCTGCTGGAAAAGGAAGGGTTTAAGGTGACGGAACTACAGGTCGACCGTTCAGTAAAAAGTGAAGGTCGATGAACTCAAGCAAGCGATCACAGATCGGACAATTCTTGTGAGTATCGGTCATGCCAATAGCGAAATCGGAACGCTGCAGCCTCTCAAAGAAATCGGAACGTTGCTTAAAAAACATGGAATCCTTTTTCACAGTGACTGTGTCCAAACGTTCGGGAAAATACCGATTGATGTTGAGGAATTGGGATTGGATAGTCTTTCTATTTCAAGCCATAAATTATACGGACCTAAAGGTGTGGGAGCTTGTTATATCTCACCAAATGTTTCATGGGAAGCATGTATCCCAGGAACGACCCATGAAAGAGGCTTCCGAGCAGGCACAGTCAATGTTCCGGCCATAGCTGCCTTCGTGACCGCTGCCGAGGATTCTATAAAAGAGATGGAAAATCATACGAAGCATTACTGGAAGCTGCGTGACCGCTTGCTGGTCAATCTTGAAAGAAATGAACAGGTCATTGTTGAAGGCCGTCCTCTAGATGGTCTTCCATCCATCATTGGATTCCGGGTTCGTGGAATTGAAGGGCAGTACTTGATGCTTGAACTGAATCGCAGAGGCTTTGCAGTATCGACAGGATCTGCTTGTGCTGCTGGAAAACAGTCACCCTCAAAAACGATGCTCGCAATCGGCAGGTCTCCTGATGAAGCAAGGGGATTGATAAGAGTTTCATTAGGAATCCACACGACACTAGACGATATCGACGCCTTCCTCCTTGCTCTGGAAGAAAGTTTAGAAAAAATGAACGTAACCTATCGAACGGTTTAAGAGTTGGTGCGGTGAAGGGTACGGATGTCCTACTTGAAGGACATAACCGTGCCCTTTTCATGTTGTTTTGTCCTTTATCCAAATCCATATAGATATGGGTTTTATTTCAAGTATTTCGTTAGTCTAAATTATTTCCTCCGAACTATAATAATGATGTGCCATTCAAAATTGGATGAAGGGGTGTGCTGGTATGTCTAACTTGGACATTGTAAAAGAGGCTTACTCACATTTTGCGAACGGAAATTTTTCTGCAATTCTTTCGAACCTTGCGCAGGATGTCCAGTGGATTGAAGCTGAGAAGAATCTCGTCATCATCGGTCGTGATGAAGTATCGAAAAACATCTTCAACAAACTGCATAAGGACTACACGTTGTTTCAAGTGATTCCGGAAAAGTTCATTGACGCAGGTGAACACATCATCGTTTTCAGCCGCTATTCATGTATTTCGAAATCCTCGAACTTACGAAAAGAAATCCCTGTTGCCCAGGTGATCACCATGGAAAATCATAAAGTCATCCAATATTGCGAGTATGTCGGATCAGAGTCCGCCTAATATTTTTATCTTAAAAGCTTTATGTTAACATATTAAACCTTTTGGACTACCTATACGTTGGATAACTGTTGAACGTTTACTCCTTACAAGATAGTGGAAAACAACCTCTATCACGTAAGGAGGTAAGCGCATGGAACATGAAGTGATGATTGTTGGCGGTGGAATTGCTGGATTGACATTAGCTGTAAAGCTTGCCTCCTGTAATATCGATGTCTTGCTTGTCGAAAAAGACGAAAAGAGCGGAACAATTTATAAGGGAGAGCTCTTACAACCTAAGAGTTTAGAAATCTTAAATCAATTAGGCGTTTACGATCAGATCAAACAACACGGAGAAGCTCTTCCTTCCATTGAAATGATTGAATATCACCAAGATGAAAAAGGTCTGGAGCTGCTTGGTCGTAATGAATTTCGTTATGACATCCTCAACTCTAGGTTTAACACATCTGTCATGATTCCACATGAAAAATTAAAAGAAATCTTATTCCGTGAAGCACGTAAACATCCTACATTCGTACATTTGAAGCCAGCTCGATTCACTGGTTTTACATATGCAAAAGGAAAAAGGAAGGCCAGGGTGGCATTGCCTGATCGGGAACAGCTCGTTAGCGCCAAGTTTTATGTCGGTGCGGAAGGAAGAGTTTCCCCTGTTCGAAATGAAATGAAGGTTACGCTGAAAAAACATTCCTATAACCATCATTTCCTCACTGTCTCCTTCCCTCGCCCGGCTTCATTAAAATCCTCCAAAATCATTACAACCCAAGAAAAATTCCTTGGGTTATTTCCATTGCCAGACAACCAGGTCCGGAGCGTTTTACTTATCAAGCCTGGTGAATACAAGCTGATGAGGAAGCAGGGACTCGACTCTTTTTATCAAGCTTATATTGATTTAATGCCAGAATTGGAAGGTTTCGTGAATCAAATTCAATCTTGGAAACAAATCCAATTGATGATTCCTTTAAGACATAATGCATCCCGTTATGTAGAAGACAATTGTATTCTTGTCGGTGATGCGGCTCATAGTGTCCATCCGATGGCAGGTGAGGGAATGAACCTTGCCATCCAAGATGCTGACGTACTAGGTGAATTGCTCTGTTGGATGTATGAAACCGGCCAGTTGGAATTCGATCACCTGAAAGGGTTTGAGCAGGTTCGCAAGCCCAGGGCTGAGTTTGTATCCAGGCTCAGCCACCAGGCTGCATTGATGTATTCATTCTCCACTTCAACCTTTCAAAAATTACGTATGAAAGGCATTTCCAATACAGAAAGAAACAAAAAGCTGCACTTTAAACAGATGTTAAACACATCGGGCCTAGGGATTTGGAGGTTCTCACTCTTTGACCGGATGAAACAAGCTGGTTTCGTCCCATCTTTTATTGGCGGGAATACCATTTCGGATTCAGAGCAATTGACGCATTTCTTCACAAAAGAGGACGATTACCCGTGGATGAAGTAAAGGAGGCAGAAACAGATGAATGAATGGATGAAGTTACTAAGGGCACGGAAATGGATGAAAAGCAATGAGCCATTTTTGTATGCCTGGCACGCATATGTAGGGTATGAGCTGGATTTATTCGATCGTTTTGAAAATGGAGCAATGGTTGAAGATGTTGCAGCTAGGTTTGATATGGACAAGCTCCTCCTCTTGCGTTGGGCAGAGGTCGGTGTTGCGATCGGGCATTTGAAAGGCCACCCAGATGGGAAATTGACATCTGATCGTACACTGACAAAATATACGTCCAAGCGAAGTCCCAGCTCTGTTGGGGCATTATTGAAGGAGATGATGGAGCTTCATATTCCGATACTGCTCGACTATCCACATCTTTTGCAAAAACATCCGAAGACTCAATACCAGGATAAGGATTTTGCAGCAACTGTTGCTGAAACATCCACATTCATTGAAAAGTTCGCCTTCCCCAAATTATATAAATGGATGAAAAAGCATCGGGCAAAACGGCTGCTCGATTTAGGCTGTGGTCACGCTGGCTACATTGCAAGACTTAGCCAAAAGAATAAAAGGTTCGACTTACATGGAGTAGAAATGAACGCTGATGTTTGTAACGAAGCTGTTTCCAGGTTAAAACGAGTAAACACCAAAAACACGACGATCCATCAAGGAGACGTGAGGAGCTGGATGTGGAATGGTAAGCCTTTTGACTTGGTGATGATGAATAATCTTCTTTATTACTTTTCACCAGAGGAACGAGCTTCTTTATTCCGTAAGGCTTATGAAATGACAAATAAGAAAGGGACACTCGTCATTATCTCACCACTTCGGGAACCGGATCATGGTCATGCGTTTTCGACAGCTTTCAATAGTTTCATGAGCGCACACGATAACCTTTTCACACTGCCCTCTAAGAACGAAATAAGCCAAAACGCAAAAGAAAACGGTTTTAAGCTAAACAAAATAAAACCGGTCATCAAAGAGGGTGCCTGGTATTTCATGGCGTTCAAAAAGAAATAGATACCTCGGGTGTGAGATTGCATCATGAATGGGGGCTTTCGCACCGCGAAAAGGCTAAATCGGCAATATCGCACCCCGAATGAGGCTCTTTCGTACCGCGAAAAGGCTAAATCGCCATTATCGCACCCCGAATGAGGCTCTTTCGCACCGCGAAACGGCTAAATCGCCATTATCGCACCCCGAATGAGGCTCTTTCGCACCGCGAAACGGCTAAATCGCCTTTATCGCACCCCGAATAGGGCTCTTTCGTACCGCGAAAATGCTAACTTGGCATTATCGCACCCAGAAAAATGACGAAAACGGAGCTGCAGCAGGCAGCTCCGTTCTTCATTTCCTAATTCTTATTGGGGCGGAATCGTGCCGCCTGCTTGTGAATATCGTGCATAGAATTCTTGAACGAACTGGTTGGTAATGCCGTCATCATGGATGATCAGCATGTTTTCATCATTGTTTTCATTTCCGTTTGTGCTCCAGTTCGTCGAACCGACTACGACTGTCGGATCACTTGTTGTTTCTGCGTCAATCAACATCGTCTTACTATGAAGCTTTCTTGTTTCCGCATCAATATAAACAGGTGCTGGGTTATTCCAACGGATGTTTGGATTGTTCGCACTCGTTTGGGATGCCGTACGTCCAGTCATTTCAATACTAGCAGACCACCATTGATTCCAGAAGTCGCTCGCGAACACCCCTTTTACATCAAAACCAGTAAGTGTTCCTTCCAGATCGTTATAGGATCCTTCCCACTTATACTTCAATTCATCAACCAAAGCTTGATCGGACCAAGCAAAGATTGTGAAATACGTATTGATATCCGCTTCGTTCTTTACAAGCTCAGCCAGTTTACCGACCGCATCGTCACCAGAGGAAAAGTATACTTCTACGGTCTTGCCACCGATATTGACGACATGCGGCGTGTTGTCCGTTTTACGTGGTCCGAGATTAGCATTTTGAGGTGAAGGTGTCATTGTCGCGCTTCCCCACATCTCGTTGAATTCTGTCTCATAAATGCCTGCTAAATCTGAAGAGTGTATGTCCACAACATGTTGCTGATTGCCATCCAGTACGCCATTTGCCATGTTTTCATCGCTTCCATAAAGACCTGTCACCGTAAAGTTCCAGCTTCCTGTGAAAACCCACGTATCATCGACAATGGCAAATTTGTTGTGCATTTGGTTTCCTGGTGAATAATATGTCCCATCTGTCTTTTGCTCCCCTTCTACGAACCAGTAGCCAGTTGTAGCAGTCGACCCAACTGTGCGAGTTTCGTAAGGGAAATCATCAGGTGTAGCAGGTAGACCGTGATCTCCTCGTTTCGTCTGATCCTCTACTGCATACATTGGTGAGTCTGAGAAAACTGTAATATCATCAGCTGTACCTAATGTCATGTCTTGCCCGCGTACCATTTCTTCCAAATACAAACGCATCGTTTCAAAACGTTCGATATAATGTGGATCGGTCGCATCCTTCGCATCAGCTACAACACGCACATCCACACCTTGTGCCGCTTTATTGATCAAGGCATCTACGACTCTAGGTAAATTGATTTCATAGGTAGCGAAATCGATAGTCGTAGTAGCCTGGTTGATTCGATCGATCAAGCGATCTTCTAAATTCACATTGTAGTTTGCTTCATTGCCTGTGTCAGCATAACCAGTCAGTGCACATTTATTAAAATATACATTGATTGATCCTGCTGTTTCGGAAACCTGATTCAGTTGCTCAGCCGTCGTGTCACAGGAAGAAGAGCTCCCTCCACTCGAGCTTTGCATAGGTGTACCGTAACCGACATCATACGTCGCGGTTGCAGTACTCCAGCTGGAAGATGTTGTCCCACTCGCTGCAGGATCAATACGCTCCATCGTGGCTTTCGTATTATTGTCACCTGCGTACCATTGATCGACAGAATCAATCAGAGTGCCAGTAGAATCCTTCAATTCAAGCGTTTCACTCGTATTGCTCATCGACCCGCTGTAGATCTGGTTTGCTGAAACATTCGGTACTGTCGAATCATCTGTCCGCTCCAACAAATAATGACCGCCAGCTGGAATTGTACCAGAGAGGGAAATTGCTGGATCACCGTCTACCGCATTCAATGTCCAACCATCTATCGAGATACTGCTAGAGGTGGGATTATGTAATTCGATCCATTCATCTGCATAGCTTGCTGTCGTACCCATCCAAGCAATTTCATTGATGACAACATCATTTGCTGCTGCCGCTTCTGCTTCACTCGTCTGTGTAACCGGATTCATAAACGAAAGTGTAAGCGCTGTCATTAACGTAATCTTCAACCATCTCTTCATCCTCTTGATGCTCCTTTTTCAATGTTTTTGTGGAAAAGCTTACTTTTCTATTAAAAACAGAAACTTGTAAACGCTTCAACAGGATTAGATGAAGTCTTTGTAAAGATAGGCGTTTCCTACTACATGGTTGTCCAAACCACATCCAGCATTCGGAATAGTATGTAAATAAAGGAATGAATAACAAGGAGAAAGGATAGAACGATGTCAAGCCAATCCCATACAACAATTCCACCGTTTTTTGTCAACTCGATCCCCAAAAGCGGTACGCATTTGATGAAGCCCTTGCTCCAAGGTGTACCTGCACTAACTCACCATGCTTTCATTTTTCCAGGCCACCCCAATCAAGTGACCGACCATATGAACAAGCTTTCCTCGATGAAAACGAATGAATTTGCCAATGGACACATTTTTTATAATCCTGAATATAAAACCCTCTTTCAACTTCTGAAATTGAAGCAAGTATTCCAATATAGGGACCCGAGGGATATCGTCGTTTCTTACGCTTACTTTTTCATGAAATTTCCTGACCATCCTTATCGCCGCTATTTTATGGAAAGAGGAATGGACGTAAAAGCAAGGTGTTTAGAAATCATTAACGGAATTGACCATTATCCGGTCAGGCGTCCCGATATCGGCACATGGTATCGAAAGTTCACAGGTTGGTTTAATGAAGAGAACGTCCTCCCTGTCCGTTACGAAGACCTTGTCGGTTCTCCTGAATCTCAAACAGAGGTTTTGAAAAGAATCCTGTCATTTACGGGAATTGAACAGGACCCTGGGAAGCAGGATGATTTAGTAAGGATGATGAAAAGGAATGTCAATCCTGAAAAATCCCCTACTTATCGAAAAGGACAATCAGGTAACTGGAGACAGGAATTTGATGAGGAAGTGAAAGAGCGGTTCAAAGCAGTAGCTGGTGATTTGTTGATCGAGTTAGGGTATGAAAAAGACCTGAATTGGTAAAGTCATAACCCATTTATATGTAAAAAGGAGGCCTTCCCCTTATCTGGGCAGCCTCTTTCTTTGTAAGCAATTTGATTTCTGGTTGACTTAAACGAGAAACATCCCTTTCTTCAAATAGAAATACACATTTTGAAGTTTAAGTTTTGTGCCTTCGATACGGTCAACTTCTTTTTCTGAAGCAACAGTTATCAAGAACTTTGCCTCTTCATTCATTTCAATCGTTCCGTATATGTCATCTGTCGTAAAATATACGGTCTTACCATCATTAACACACGTACACAAATCTTCGAATGATTGAATATAGGTTTTGTTTTGGCTTTCGAATATATTTTGGTCTATTTCGGCAAAACGATCGAACCCAATGTTCAACATTCTCCCCCCTTCTTGCTATACTAGTAGAATAACAGATTTTCAGATGAATTTCGTCTACATTTTTACAAAAATCTTCTATATTTTCATAAATAGTTTTAATGAAACAGTTCTTTGTTATCATTTTCTGACGATGTGAATCACCACTTCGTAACTATATTACTATAAAGCCCAAGGTTGAAAACGCCATAAAGTGAATTCTTCAAGCTTCATTCATCAATCATTTTTCTATAAGAATAAAATATTTCGAGTGCAAACCTGTCAGAAAAGATGCTCTTTTTACGTAGAAAAGGTATAATGAGGATAATTTAGATTTTGACAGAAACTGAGACGTTTCTATCACGGAGGAGACTCGAAGTTGGAATTAAAGAAGTACATACCGTTCGTATTACTCATTGGCATCATCATCTTTCTCATCCCGTATAGCATTCCGTTGGTATTAGCATTATTAACTGCGGTTCTGCTTGAACCATTCGTCAAAATGTTGAATCGTACGTTCTCCATTAAACGGATCTGGAGTGTGACGATTGCATTCACCCTCTTCTTGGCGATGCTGCTTATCGGTTGCTATTGGGCTGTCACCTCATTAGTCGTACAGGCAATTGAATTTACAGAACAACTGCCGGAATATGCCCAATATACGTTTGAACGCGTGGAAGAGTTCGTCATACAAATCGAAGAATATTATCAAGAGGTCCCTCCTGAGTACCTCTCTACAATACAGGAAGCACTTGAGGATCTTCGAAAGTTTTCACTTGATTTCTTATCAGGCATCGCAAACGGCCTTGTCGGATTTGTGACTGCTGTACCGATTCTGCTCATCCAATTATTGATCTACCTCGTCAGCCTTTTCCTATTTAGTCTTGATCTACCGAGACTTCATAGTGGATTTTTGAATCTGTTTTCAGAAAAAGCAAAGGAAAAAGTACAGCTTGTCCTTCAGCAGCTTTCATTTGCGTTTGTCGGATTTCTACGTGCTCAATTGATTCTAAGCTTTCTGACGTTCATCATTGCCTGGATTGGGTTACTTATCCTTGATGTCAAATACGCCCTCATCTTTTCGTTGCTGATCGTCATTGTCGATATTCTACCTATTCTTGGTACAGGCTCATTCCTTGTACCATGGGCCCTTTACAACTTTTATGCAGGAGATCAGAGACTAGCGGTCGGGTTACTCGTCTTGTTCTTCCTTATTACGATTTTCAGAAGGATCATTGAACCAAAAATCCTCGGCTCAAGTCTCGGCATCAGTGCTTTAGCCGCCCTAGCGAGTTTGTATATCGGATTTGCGACATTAGGAGTCGTCGGATTGATCATCGGTCCTGCCCTCGTCATTATCATCAAGTCACTTGTAAAAGCTGGCTTCTTGAATGTAAAAATTGATTTTTAAGAAGAGCTGCCAATTCGGCTGCTCTTTTTTTATGACAATTAACATAAATGCACCCCTATTAAAAGAAGGAATGTTTCTTCTTAAGGAAGAATTGATAACAACAGAGAATCATGCACGGAGGAAGCGAGGGCAATTTCTTTGAAGCCATTTGAGCATGCACTATTGGATAGTTATCCGGAACCCTATGTGTTGTTTGTGTTTTCAAACGATCATCCTGATCACGGTCATATCAACTATGTCAATCAAGCCGCAAGGGAAGCCTTGCATCTGGAAAAAGATTGTATCGGTAAGCCGATTGAGGAAGTGTTTTTGAATCCTGATCAGATTGTCCAAACATGCAAAAAAGCGATTGTTACGCAGGATCATCATTCCCTTGAGCATATTTCCATATCCGATTCAAATACAGTGTTCGAGTTTGTTAAATTTGTTCCCATCTCTTCTCCAAGTGGCGTCCAATATTGTGGACTTATTCTTGACACCCCTTATACAGCCGTCAAGAATATGACGGATGATCGGATGGTGGAATCCATTTTCATGTCTTCACCAAACGCCATGCTCATCCAAAGTATTGATGGCGAAGTCTTTAAAATCAATCCGTCATTCACTGAGATGTTCGGGTGGAAAGACTATGAAATCATCGGAAAAGGTATCTCACTCTTCCCTTGTGGATTTGAAAAAGAGCATGAGGAGATCGTTCGCCAATTACAGAAAAAAGAAGTGTATATCATTCCGAATACGAAACGTGTTCATAAGGATGGTTCGGTCAAAGACGTGTCCATCTGTTACATGAACATCTACAATCACCTGAGAGAGCGCACTGCAGTAGCAAGGTTATACATTGATATTTCTAAACAAACACTCTTTCATACAAAATATCTTGAACAAAGAAATTCACTCCAGCTGATTACAGAGAACATGAAAGACCTTGTCGCCATCTCAGACTTCTCCGGAAAGGTGGTATATGCCTCACCGTCCCATGTTGAAATAACAGGGTACTCCGCTGAGTCTTATCTAAATCGGAAAGTCTTCCGGTACATCCATCCCAATGATCGGAGACATGTATTCGAACAGATCAAGAAACTCGTCTATGCAGGTCGGTCTGCCAAAGCCGAAATCAGATACAAGCATGCCAGCAAAGGCTACATTTGGATTGAATGGATTGCATCTCCACTATTGGAGGGACAATCACAATTTGAAAAGTTTGTCGTTGTCGGCAGGGATATAACACACAGAAAACGGGCAGAAGAAGCCTTACAGGAAAGCGAAAAGAAGTACCGACTTATACTGGAGAAAACGTCGGATCTCGTTGTCATGTTCAATCCTTTTGGGGATGTCGATTTCGTTTCGCCCTCCCTTCAGACATGGTTGGATCATAAACCACTTACAAACATATACGAATTCATGGCGCAGTATGTAGTCGCAGAAGATTTCAATCATCTATATGAAATCATCCATTCCGTCTTCTCCAAAAAAGAGCCGGAACAAAGTACCATCACACTTGAAGTTGGTGAACATCGATTTACCTTCGACACAGTACTGACACCTTTGGCAGCCAATGATTATAACTCCCATTCAGAAGATATGATCCTACTCATAGCACGCGATATCACAAAAAGACTCGAAGATGAACATGTATCCATGCAGCACGAAAAAATGTCGACTGTCGGTCAGCTCGCTGCTGGCATTGCTCATGAGCTTCGGAATCCACTTACGAGTGTGAAAGGGTTCATTCATATGATTGGTGACGAGCTCCGAGACCCGTTGCATCAAAATTATCTTGAGATCATCCGAAAAGAATTGGATGGAATCGAACGGATAGCCGATGAATTTATGGATCTCGCGAAGCCTCATGTTGTGAATGTGGAAAATACAGAGTTAAAGGAGATTGTCGAGAGTTGTGTCCGGTTATTCGAGGGTACGGCTTTCCTCAAAGGAATCCATATATATGTGGACGACATAAGTAATGAAGATATTGTCGTCAATGGGCAAAAGAGCGCTTTGAAGCGGGTATTCATCAATATTATGAAAAATGCGATGGAAGCGATGGATAAAGGCGGTACATTAGCCATAACCGTAAAGAGAAGAGAGAATTATGTAGACCTCTATTTCAGCGATTCTGGTATAGGCATTGAAAAGGAGAGGTTGAAGTACATCGGTGAACCTTTTTATTCCACGAAAGAAAAAGGGATCGGTCTAGGACTGATGATGAGCCGTAAAATCATACGTGAACATGGCGGAAGGCTCTCCATCGAATCGGAATATCTGAAGGGCACCACCATCTGCATCGTCCTCCCTCTTTCCACCACGCACGTTGAACATCAAAAAATACCGAGTTATTAAAGGAAGAGGCTGACTCTTGAGGACGTTATATCGTCCTTCAGGTCAGCCCTTCTTTGGTCTATTTCATTATGTGTAAGGACAAATTCATCTTTCTATCCTTCATTATTTGTCTCATAGATCAAGAGAGACGCATGATCATCATCCGGGACAGCATAAAGTTTAATCCCGTCCTCGTCCGTTTCCAGAAAGACAGGGTTACGAGTAATTGTATGATGTTGAGGGGAAAAGACTGGAATCGGAATTTCATGATGGATCTCTTTTGTTTTCTTGTCTAATAAGGCCAGGCCTCCAAGCTCATACGTACCGCCATCTTCCGTTGACAAGCCCGCTAGACCGGTGCAGATCATGTTCCCTTCATCTACCCCTTCACAATCTTGATAATCGATGAAATGACTGGAATTGAATTCGACCGATTTCTGTTTTCCTTTCTCATTCCATTCGTAAAATTTTCTCGATCCCCAGCTAACGCCTTGAAGCTCATGAGTCTTTTCATCACTCACGACACCTCCAATATGATCGTCCACTTCAAATACTTTTGTAACGTTGTGTGTTTCAGCATCCACTTTATACATGATCGATTTACTATCAGGGCGATACTCGGCTACTGGTACCCATATGTTTTCTCCATCGAAGTCGATTCCGCCTGGATGATACATGTCACCTTCACCAAGTTTAATATCCTTTATCAATTGCCCATTTTGATCCACGATGTATAAATGTCCGACACCTTTACCAGCCGTACGGTCATATCCATTCTTCGGCTCATCATATTTTTCCGGTTTTTCAATGATTTCGACCGATGATATGTAATAGCGATCATCAATTTTTGTCATTCCTTGCGGATGATGGATATTGAAATCCAAGTCTAGTTGTTCAACTTTATTCCATTCTGTATTCCGGGAAAGCTTTTTGACCTCACTGGACAGTCCTTCTTTTTCAGCTGTTGCAAATCCGCTCGAAGCCATGGCGATGAGTATTATGGCTGATAGGAGCATAGCATATAAGCGCATGATGTTCGTGCCTCCTTCATTGTTGTCATCGCCTATCAACATAATATAAAAGGAACGTAAAAAGAAGTGTTTCTCGCTCATCTTTAGACAATTTACGAGGAATTTAATTACGCTTAAGCTTCTTTAACAAAATGTAACCTAAACAATATGTCTAACAGATCATAAAAAAAGAGGCAGACCTGGTTTCAGATCTGCCTCTTGCTTTCGTTTATGAAGCGAGCTGTTCCATACGTTTCAGATATGGAGCCAACTTGTAGTAGATTACGATAAATAAAGAAGCGACAATCGTACTCTTGATTAGATTGAACGGCGTGATACCTGTCAGGATGAGGTTTGTCATCATATCTGACGTCATCGGATCATAGTTAAGGAACCATGTATACGCTGGCAGGATAAGCACATAATTCAACAGCGCCATCATCAATGTCATCGTTAACGTACCTGTCAACAATCCAAACGTCATTCCTTTTTTACTACGATATTTTCGGAATAAGATGGATGCTGGTACGATGAAAAAGCTGCCCGCTAGGAAGTTGGCGAACTGGCCTACTGGAACGCCTGTCATGCTTCCTTGCACACCGTAGTGTAGAAGATTTTTAATCGCTTCTACCGTGATCCCTGCCACGGGACCGAATACGATTCCGCTTAATAATGCCGGAACATCACTTAAATCGATTTTAAGAAATGGCGGCAGTCCTGGAAACGGAAAATCCAGGAGCATCAGTACATACGCGATGCTGCTCATAAGTGAGACAGCAATCATGCGATACAATTTCCCCTTTTGTTGCATAGGAAACCTCTCCTTTTCCTAAACGCCATCTTGCTTCCAATGCATTGCACCTCTCGAGAATCATATACAGACCCAGTCCTTTACACAAAAAACCCTAAAGCTATTCGCAGCTTTAGGGAGTATTTGCGCATTCTATGACAGGTTTTTTAGACCATTAGAAATCAAGCCTCTTTGTTGTATATGACAAAAGAAACCGTGCAAACATCTTCTCCCATCCAGACTATACTGTCGGCTCTGGCTTTAAACCAGATCAGCAAAGCTCTTCGAACGAAGAACAAAGCTCGCGGGCTCATGAAGGGGGACTTCATCTACCGCCGGTCGGGAATTTCACCCTGCCCCGAAGATGGTGTTTATGTTGTTGTTTTTACATATACAGTATATCGCTAAATAGCTTGATTGGGCAATAGGAATGCTTATTTCCCATCAACTGACACTTTTCAGGTCCGGTCTTTCTTTCTTCTGTTTTTTCTTATAGACCATTTTAGATAGAGATATACTGATCTCATACAACAACAGCAACGGTATCGTTACAAGGAAGTCAGAAATGAAATCTGGCGGTGTAACCGAAACCGCGACTACAACGAGAACGAAGTAAGAAACCTTCCTTGCTTTGATCAGATGCGTAGGGTTCAATAAGCCGATGGTCGTCAAGAATAGGATGACTACTGGTAATTCAAACAACAACCCGAAAGGAAGGGTCATCTGCATCATGAATCTGAAATACTTCTCTGTTGTGTACATTTCTTGGAAATGATTAGCTGATAGACCTTCCATAAAGGAAAGGACCATCGGGAAGACAATGAAATAACCGAATGATATGCCGACCAAGAATAATAGGAATAATACTGGAATATAGGAGAGCGTTGCCTTCCGTTCTTTCAAGTTCAGTGCTGGTTTAATGTAACGATAGATTTGAAAAGCGGCAAAAGGTATGGTCATGGCAATTGCACAGATCCCCGAGATCATGACATAAACCCACAGGATATCTGAAGGTCCAAGAATGACAAGCTTTTGGTCAAGGTCCCGAATCAGCCATTCATAAATCTCCTCAACAAAAACGAAGGATCCGACCAGGAACAGGATGAACACAACCAATGTCCAGATGATTCTTTTTCTTAATTCTTCTAGATGTTCTGTGACTTCCAACTCTTCATCCACTTCGCGCATAGCATTCACCGCCTTTCTTATTTATTTAGTAGAAAGAGGCTGACTCAATCGGTTCATACATCGATTAAGCCAACCCCCATCCATTTACTGCTTTTCGTTCTGAGCTGTTGCTTTATTCTCCGATTTATCGTCATCATCCGAAGATATCAGATCTTTGGTAGAATTTTTGAATTCTTTTAAAGTACTACCTGCAGCTCGGCCAAGCTCCGGAAGTTTTGATGGTCCGAAGATGATCAACGCGATAACCAGAATCAAAATCAAACCTGGAATACCGATTTGTCCAAATGGCATAAGTCATTCCTCCTTCTTAAAATCCTCTGATTGCGACAACGGCTGGTCGAGGCATACGATCGCCTGCTCTGTGTGGCCACATGCTTGTCGGTTGTGATAAGTCTTCTGTCTCTTCACCCGGGTGTTGGACAGATAAGAACAACGTCTTCTCATCCGGAGTGAACGACGGGCCGGTCAACTCTGCTTCAACAGGTGCAGATGCAAATTGGAACGCTTCCCCTTCTTGTTTGCCGGAAGTCGGAATCGCGAACATTCCATTGTTCTTGAAAGGTTTCCAAACCTTATCGTTCAACTTGCTGCTAGAGATATCCGTTACCGTCCACAATGTTCCATATTGGTCGAATGTCAGGTTATCAGGTGCACTGAATCCGCTTTGGATCCCACCTGCTACGAAGATGGAAAATTGGAAGTTCATAGCCCCGTGATCATCGTTCTCTTCAAAGAAACGCGTGATATGACCATGGATGTTACCGTGCTTGTCATTGTTTGTATGTGCAACGAAGATGGTTCCATCAAATGGGCTGATTTCAACATCTTCCGGACGATCTGTAGGCGTTGCACCTAGCAAGATTGCAGCATCATGTGCATGAACAACCACATCTGCTTGCGTTTGGAATTTATCAAGGATTTCTTGCTTTCCTTTTGCTGCTTCTCGGACCGCTTCTACTGTCAAAGCAATCCACTCGCCACTACTTAAGTCAGCGGCATAAAGCGTCCCTTTGTTTAGAAGCTCAGAATTTTTCTTTCCTAGCTTCTCGTTGTACTTTCCTTCACTTACAAACTTGTAGACACATGCATCCTTCTTGTCATCGCCCATGTAAACGACTACGCGTCCATCTTTTGCGAGTCCCATAGATGCATTTTCATGGTTGAAACGTCCAAGTGCAGTATGTTTACGGACTTGGAAGTTGGCATCAAATGGATCCACTTCTACAACCCAGCCGTAATGTGTTTCGTCTAGCCCTGCATCTTCCGCTGTATACTCGTAATTTTCTTCGCAAGTCAATAGTGTGCCCCATAACGTCTTACCGCCAGAACAGTTGGCAAACGTTCCTTGAACGGTTGTTGCGCCATTAACAGCCTTTGATCCTGCTGCTGGTCCAGTCAAATTAATCTTTGTCAATCCCGTAACGCGACGCGCATATTTTGAAGTCGTATCCATTTTCCATGTGTCACCTTCGCGGTAAACTTCAATGATTGAACCGCCTTGGTTATATAGAAGTGTTTGGATTTGTTCCTTTGAATACTTGTCAACCTCTTGTCCGTAAACGAACAGGTCCGACACATACTCATGGTTTACCCAGAGCAACCCACGTTCGCCTTTACGTTTATCATCGTCATCGTCATCCCACTCCCCAGTCCGTTCATTGATCGGGAAGTATAAAGTGAAGTCATTATTAAAACCGAATGTATCGCCTTTTGAATTGATTTTGTCTCCATAAGCCGCCACAACGTTATATTGATAGCCATGTGGAAGCACCAGATCATCTTTAGAAGAAGGCTCAATCGGCTTGAATTTCATTTGACCGATTTTAGGTTTCTTTTGTCCTTCTTTGTGAAAACCACCTGCTTGAGCAGGTTTTGTCAGCACGTTAAGTCCCGTGCTTGATGCAGCTAGTGCTGTAGCCCCTGTTCCTAAATATGTTAAGAATTTTCTTCGATTGACTTTACCCATGACCCTTCACTCCTTAAAAATGTTGAGTTAAAAGTACTACACAACAAATGGTAGGATACAAATTTTAAGGAATCGTTGAGAAATGATTACAATCTTGATATAGCTATGTTTTTCGAAAATATTAGTTGGAAAAGCCTAATTTGTTTGCCATTTTTATAGTACATTATTACCATAAAAACGCATTACATCGAGAGAACGTATGTATCCAAATCAAGTAATCCTACCTCCAACAAGGAGATTGTTAAGGTTTTGTTTAGAATTTACCTTTTCTTAATACGTGGCGATGGTCTTTGCCACAAAATAGTCAAAAAAACGGCCCCCATCCTTTCGCATGAGGGCAAGAATAGTATAGACAAGCGGAACAAATTCCGCTGTAACAAGAAAAGAAGCTGCATGAATGGCCTTGATTGGAGAGAACCTCCCCTAAGTATTGGAACGTTTTCGGAACAACCTCCAATGATCCTCTCCATGACCAGGCTAGTGCGTCCATTTGATGAAGGATGATGAACAATCATCCTTCTTTTGTTTTTGTATAAGAATCGTTTACTCAAACGGACTGGGAGTGGTATAATTTGTAAAAGTGCGTTGGAGGTTAGAACATGCTGAAGATATTCAAACAGTTTGGTGCTGTTACATGGGCTGCAACTGTCTTTCTGTTTACATTGATTACTTTTGGAATCAATCGCAAGCTCCAAAAGAGAAAGAAATGACCAGCATGAAAAATCCGGAAACCTAACCCTATGGTCATTTTTCCAGATTTCATCGATTACATGTTTTAAAGAAGCATTACCGGCTGAATTGATCAGCTTTATTTATTTTAATGAAAGCATTCAGAATTTCTGCGCATTTCATACTTCTTACTTTCTCGACACGTTTATCCACGAGTTCCTGAAGTTCACCAGCTGATACTTCTTCAGGAATGTCCAACAATTCCACGTAAAACTCCTTCGAACCATTCACAGAAAAATCAATCGAGATCTTTGCCGTTAAGCCCACACCTTTCACACTCCTTAATGAATCTAACATTACTATGTAAAAATAATGTTCCTTCCCAACATTCAAAAGCTTATTCTACTATATTATACGCATAGACTTTGGATATGTTTCAAAAAAAGAGATTTTTTGTAAGATGAGTAAAATGTTAAATTAATTTTATTGCATTTTCACTAGTATGACCAGCCATATAATACGTTAAACAAATCGACTTACAAAATGATTTGTATTTAAAAGTTTTTAATAGATAATATCCCCCGTCATAGGAAAGGTGTTTTCTTTTAAAAAGTTAGATATCTCTCTAGATGGGTATAGGTTAATGAGACACATCTCTTTATGTACATGATTTCATTTTTGTAAAGGAGGTTCATTGTGGCTGACGAAAAAGGAAAAGCTCCACATTGGAACATCGTATTTTGGGTATCATCCATCATCGTTACGCTCTTTGTCATCTGGGCGGCTATTTCTCCAGATTCATTAGGGAACAATGCGGCTGCTGTATTTGATTTCACTACATATGCATTCGGCTGGTTTTATCTTATCGCCGTGTTCTTTTTCACGATATTCTGTTTAGTATTGGCTATTAGCCGGTACGGTAAAATTCGACTCGGTGGTGACGATTCAAAGCCTGATTATCCGTTTTTCACATGGATTGGCATGTTGTTCAGTGCAGGATTCGGAGTAGGACTTGTCTTCTGGGGCGTGGCTGAACCCATGAGCCATTTCTTTGAACCCCCGATGGGAATCGAAGGACAGTCTGAAGAAGCCGCACGTACATCCATGCGTTATTCTTTTTTCCATTGGGGAATCCACCAATGGTCTGTTTTCACTGTTGTCGGTCTTGCTTTAGGATATTTTCAATATCGAAAGAAAGAAAAAGGGTTGATCAGTACGACCTTCAACCCGATAATTGGCCAAGGTGGTAAAACACCGCTAAGAAGGACGGTAGATATACTGGCTGTCATTGCCACTATTACGGGAGTGGCCACGTCTTTAGGGTTTGGTATCCTGCAAATTAATGGTGGTTTGAAAACCGTTTTCGAACTGCCGAATAATGCCCTTATGCAATTGACGATTACAGGCGTCCTGCTCATCTTGTACCTTACTTCCGCAATGACCGGATTGGATAAAGGGATCAAATGGTTGAGTAACCTGAACCTTGGACTGGCATTAGCGTTGATGGTAGCGGTATTATTCATGGGTCCGACTGTTTTCATTTTAAATAGTATGACTTTAGGAATCGGCGATTACATTTCGAATTTCTTTGAAATGAGCTTCCGACTCACCCCTTATAAGGGCGGCACATGGGTCAGAGATTGGACAGTCTTCTATTGGGCATGGGTCATCGCATGGTCCCCATTCGTCGGATCCTTTGTGGCGAGAGTGTCAAGAGGACGAACCATCAGAGAATTTGTTTTTGGCGTACTGATCGTCCCTCCATTCATCGCCATTTTATGGATTGCGATATTTGGTGGTACAGCCCTTCATCTTGACCTGACTCAGGGGACGAATATAGCCGAATTGGTGAATGAAGATGTGACGACAGCTTTATTTGTCACGTATGCTCAGTTACCGTTAACATTTTTATTTTCACTGCTGTCGATCCTTTTGATCTTTACATTCTTGATCACTTCAGCCGACTCTGCAACATTCGTACTCGGCATCATGACAACCGACGGCAATTTGAACCCTGGACGCTTCGTCAAGCTCATTTGGGGGATTTTAATGGCTGCTATCGCTGCCGTTCTCATTATCAGTAGTGGTTTGCAAGGACTACAAACCGCATCTTTAATTGCAGCCCTCCCTTTCACTGTGATATTGGTTATCATGTGCTTATCCATCATTAAATTGGTTCGGAACGAGCCGCCTCTTTCTTCAAATAAAAAGAAATAGTGTCGAAAAAGGAGATTGCACCTCCCTAGTCGAATTTTTTTCGTAGGGAGGGATTTTTTTATGTACTTGGAACAATATTTGAAATGCATTCAATCATTCTATCCTTCACTTAATATCGAGTCTGTCCAATGGAATCATTTCGGAGAAAACAATGATATCCTTTTTTTGAACAAGAAGTGGGTTTTCCGGTTTCCAAAGCATGAAGAAGCGAAAAACAACCTACAAACGGAGTATGAACAGCTCCTGTATATCAATCCCTATATAAGCCTTCCCATACCTGAACCTGTTTTCATCAATACTGACACGAATATTCTCGGGCAAGCCTTTTTCGGTTACCCATTGATTCCTGGAATTCCTCTTTATCGGGAAACGGTACAATCTCTCTCTCCATCAGTAGAAGAGACGTTGATTCATGACCTTGCCACTTTCCTTTATGAACTTCACTCGATTCCTGTTGTCGGTGCGCCAGGGAAAGTAATCGCAAATAATGATGCACATCACTTCTGGACGAACATGTTTGAAAGGATTACAGGGACACTTTTTTCATATATCCGGGTTGAGAAGCAAGAAGAAATCGTCAATCATTTTACGGTCTACTTGAACAATCAGTCCAACTTTTCATTCAAACCTACGATCATTCATGGAGACTTTGCAAATTCGAACATCTTATTTGACGAACAAGAACAACAGCTTAGCGGGGTCATTGATTTTGGGAAAAGTTACATTGGGGATCCTGCCATTGATTTTGCGGGACTTTACAAAAGATATGGAGTAGATCTCGTAAAACGGATTGCGTCATTCTATCCCGGTATCGAAGAAATGATGCCGCGGATCCAGTTTTACGCAGGGGCATTTTCTTTGCAAAGGGCCTTACACGGCTTCCATACCCAAAATCGCGAAATCCTCTCAAACAGTTTGAAGGAATACGTTTAAGTGCATGTAAACTAAGCTCCTATGTGCATACTAAAGCTGAAGGAGGCGATCACCATGGCAAGACAGCGAAGACCCCTCGTCCCTGAAGCGAGAGAAAAATTGGATCAGCTTAAAGTCGAGGTCATGAAGGAAAAAGGATATAATGTTGACGCGAATCATCCCGAGAAGACCAAGTTTGAAGTAGCCAAAGAAATGGGCATCCCGCTAAAAGAGAAAGGGAATAAAGACTTGAGTTCATATGATGCGGGACGGATCGGCGGACAAATCGGCGGCAGTATGGTCCACGAACTGATCAAGCGAGCAAAAGACCAACTGAATAAGCAGTAAAGGTGAAGGATTGACTCTCAATTTGAGGAGTTGATCTTTTTTGTATAGATTAGGAAGATTTCTCCAACATTTGAAGCGCAAGCTGAATGAGCTCTTGCTCGTGTTTTTCCTCGCTTATTTCTTTGTTTATATAGGATATATAGTATAGGATTCCATCAGTTTGGAATGTTAGAGAATTATTCTCAATTGCTCCATTTACTTTATCGTTGATTTTCACTCCTTCCCCATGCCCTTCATACTCACCAAAATTTTCTGCCTTTATGGTAATAAAGATCCTCTTATCCTTTTGTTTCGGAGTAGCGTTAAATTCAATCTCGATCATTTTACCTTCATACGTATAATCGACGATTTTAGGTGGTCGGAAGCCTTCCGTTTCAAATGGCAACGTTTCTGGCAACGTCATCTCGAATGGAATCGCTTCAAGACCTGCTTCGACGGATGGGGCTTTGTACATAATCGGCAAATTCATTTCTTTCAATTGTTTTACTGAGATGTCCTCTCCATCGTTTCCGATGGATTCTTCAATTTCAAGCTCAGATGTATCCAATACGTCCTTGTTTTGACAACCTGTAATTAGCACGATTGCAAACATCAATAAAATGATCTTCTTCATATTATCCCCTCCTCTACTTTCTTACGTTTTATTGAACAGAAAGTTTCGTATTTTTATTTCGTTACTCGAAGGATTTCCGGTTTTGACCAAGAATATCTTTAGTAGGAAAGATGAATACATTTTAGGAGGGTTCATTTCATGGCACAGCAAGTTTTAGATGAAACGGTACAACAAGCCGTGAAGCAATTTACGGCATTGGACGAGAAGATCAGTCATTTTTCGAATATCCTTGGACTTCTTGGATGGGATTCCCGTACATATGCTCCAAAGAAAGGGAAACCGATTTTCGCAAAAGCGAAAGGCACTCTTTGGACGGAGACGTTCAAACTATCCATTTCCAAAGAGATGGGTGAATGTCTGGAAACCTTGACGAAGCCTGATGTATATGAACAGCTCGATCCGGCAACCCGGGCATGTGTCCGCGAACGGAAAAGCGAGTATGATAAATCAAAGCAAATCCCTTCAGACGTTTATAACGAATATGTCGTCCTATCTTCCAATGCGAATGATGCATGGGAAGAAGCACGCGCAAATGATGATTTCGGTCATTTCCAGCCTTATCTGGAAAAAATGATCGATATGAAGAAGCGTTTTGCGGAGTATTACGGTTACGAGAAGCATCCGTATGATGCATTGTTAGATGAATTTGAACCTGGATTAACGGTAGAAAAACTCGATCCGTTGTTTGCCGATTTACGTAAAACGAGTATCGATTTATTGAAACGTATTCAAAATTCACCTAAGCAGCCTAGAAAGGATATTTTCGAGCAAACTTATGATATCGAGAAGCAGAAGGAATTTGCACATTTCATTATCGAGAAGCTAGGCTATGATCTTGAAGCTGGTCGTTTGGATGAAACGACTCATCCATTCGCGATGGGGATCAACACAGGTGATGTAAGGATTACCACCCGTTATGAAGACAACAATCCACGTATGGCGATATTCGGTACGATTCACGAAACAGGACATGCTTTGTACGAACAAGGTGTGAATCCTGACTATGAAGGACGTGTTATCCGTCGAGGCGCTTCATTCGGTATCCATGAATCGCAATCACGTTTCCTTGAGAATATCGTAGGGCGTACGAAGGAATTCTGGACGTATTTTTATGATGATATCCAAAGACATTTCCCCCATCAGTTAAGCGGTGTTTCCTTGGATGAATTCTATCGTGCGGTCAATGCTGTGGAACCATCCCTCATCAGGGTCGAGGCGGACGAGCTGACGTATAATCTGCATATTATGCTGCGCTATGAAATCGAAAAAGGATTGATCGCAGGAGATATCGAAGTGAAGGACTTGCCTGAAATCTGGAATGAGAAAATGGAGGATTATCTCGGTATTACTCCACCGTCCAACCGTCTTGGTGTTTTACAGGATGTCCATTGGTCTCACGGCGGCGTCGGGTACTTCCCTTCCTATTCCCTCGGAAACCTTTACGGAGCACAGATACTCAACAAGGTTCTAGAGGATATGCCTGATTTCTATTCGAATATCGAGAAAGGCGAGTTCATGAAGATCCGTGAATGGTCACGCGAAAATATCCACCAGTATGGCAAGCTCTATACCCCTGGTGAATTGATCAAGAAAGTAACAGGCGAAGAGCTGAATTCCAAATACCTCGTCAACTATTTAGAGGAAAAATTCAGTAAGCTGTATGATTTGTAATCAATCTTGAATGAAAGATAATATCGGATGTCCTGTGGATTGCCACAGGACATTTTGTTTTTAAAAGGCGCGGAAGGAGGGGTCGTCGTTATCTTGACCTCAATTCAAGCTTTCGCTGTTTTTCGGTGAGGATAGACCCGTTATCCTGCCCTCAAATCCCAGTTTCACTGTTTTTCGGTGAGGATAGAGCCGTTATCCTGCCCTCAAATCCCAGTTTCACTGTTTTTCGGTGAGGATAGAGCCGTTATCCTGCCCTCAAATCCGGGTTTCGCTGTTTTTCGGTGAGGATAAAACAGATTTTCGGAAGTCAGGCCAAGGAAACGCAGTGTATAACAGGTGGAGGTGCCTGACACCCAACAGGAATTCGGGTATAGTAGACTTGTGAGAGATAGGAATGAGGATGTGATTCGCTTGATGGGTTTCAGGATGTTATCGGCACTTTTTTCTTTGTGTGTTCTCGTGCTGGCTGGTTGTTCCTCAACCGAAAACGACGGGCATGCTAAAAAGGAACTGCACGTGATGGCAGCTATCAGCCTCAGTGATGCCTTGAAAGAATTGGAGCTTCAATTTGAAAAAGAGCATCCCCAAATCAATATCATCTTGAATTTTGCGGCCTCTGGTACCCTTCAACGACAAATTGAGCAAGGGGCACCAGCTGATCTGTTCATATCCGCCTCAGAAGCGAAGTTCAAAAAGCTGCAACAGAAAGATATGTTGCACCCTGATTTCACTACTGACCTGCTACAAAATGAGCTTGTCGTGATTACGGGAAAGAAGAGCGCGATTGACCTTTCCTCCACTCAAACGCTTTCTTCCTTGCAAAAAAAGGACATCAAGCGTTTTTCAATCGGGGTTCCAGATTCAGTACCTGCTGGGCAGTATGCGAAAGAAGCCCTGCAAGAAAGCAGCCTTTGGTCGAATATCGAAGACCGGATCGTCTATGCAAAGGATGTCCGTCAAGTGTTAGCTTATGTAGAAACAGGCAATGCCGATATCGGGTTTGTCTATGCGACGGATGTCAAACACGCTTCAGATATCACGGTTCTTCACAAAATCGATCCAACCTTACATACTGCCATCATTTATCCTGCTGGCATACTGAAAGGAACCAAACACCTTGAACAAGCGGAACGTTTTTATCAATATCTTCAAGGTTCAAATGCAAGAGCAATCTTTCAAGATTTTGGCTTCACGCCTATAGATTGAGGTTTTATATATGATCGATTCCTTTTGGTCTCCTATTTATTTATCTCTGACAATCGCGATTACAGCTGGATGTATCGTGGGGGTCATCGGAATTCTTATCGGACGTTTAATGGCACGACGATCTTTTCGGGGAAAAACGGCGATCGAGACGTTCCTGATGCTTCCCCTGGTCCTTCCCCCTACTGTGGTCGGGTTTCTTCTAATTGTTCTTTTCGGAATAAACAGCCCGGTCGGCAGACTTATTGAAGCTCTGTTCAACCAGACACTCATCTTTACATGGTGGGCTGCAGTCGTTGCTGCTGTCGTCGTTTCGTTTCCACTCATGTATCAATCTGCGAAAACAGGATTCGCCTCTGTGAACTCCGAAATTGAAGATGCTGCGAAAATGGATGGCGCCAAATCCTTTGACGTTTTTATGAAGATATCCATCCCATTGGCGAGCCAGGCGCTTATTACAGGATTGGTTCTCAGTTTCACACGCGCTCTCGGTGAATTCGGTGCCACACTCATGTTTGCTGGGAATATACCGGGGAAGACGCAAACTGTGCCGACTGCCATTTATATCGCCTTCGATACTGGACAGAAGGAATTGGCTTGGTTATGGGTCGGGTCCATCATATTGCTTTCCTATGGTCTGTTGTTTCTCATTTACCGCCTTTCGCGTCAGACAACGTAAACGTCAATTAAGAGATAAACGTATAAAAAGAGGGTACCTGCTATCAACCAGGTAGCCCTCTTCTCTTTTTATTTCCTTTTATAGTCTGTTCAAGTAAGATACACAGGATGACACCGATGATCAGGCCGTTATTCATGAGCGACGCCACGGCCGGATGAACACCGGATAATGATGCTGGTGTCAAGAACATCGCCCCTAATCCAATCATTAAAGAAAGACTGATGATGAACATGTTCGCCTCATGATCCCCTGCTTCTTTATAGGCTTTGAAACCGATGATGAGCATATTGGAAAAGGCGAGAAGCATACTCGCATATCCGACCGGAGCGGGTATGGCTGCAACGAACATCGTAATGCTTGGAAAGAAGCTTAACAACAAAATGATGGCACTTCCGATCAAATAAGGCAGACGTTCTGTCAGCTTCGTGGCCAAAAGAAAGCCTGCTGTATACGATAAGGGCACCATTCCGACGGTCGAGAACAAGCTTGAGAAGAGTTGACTGAAGCCCATGACCACACCGGATTGTTCATATCTACCATCGCCTTTCTCCCCTACTACATTTCCGACAACATCAATGCTTGCCACGAAATTGATCATCAACAGCAACGTTACGACAACTGAGGTGATGACGATTCCAAGATCAAACACCGGCGTACCCCATACCCAAATTTCGGGATACGTTATCCAATTGGTTGTTGGAGAAGAGACCGGCTTCGTCAATCCGAACACCTGGAACATCAGCCATCCTACCGCAATTCCGAACAGGACTGAATAACTTCGTAGGAAAACCGATTTTCCTCGTGTGAACAGGATCGTGATGAGCGCCGTTAAAAGAGCTGCAAGAGCAACTGGCCCATCTACCTCATTTGTGCGATATCCCACACCCGTTATCCCTTTCATGAATGGACCGCTGATCTGGGCGACTAACAGAATGAAGTACGTCCCAGTGACAACCGGGGTGAAGAGCCTTTTGACATAATGGATCACCCGTAAGAAACTTAGCATCAAAAACAGGATTCCACTGATTATGAGTCCCATTTCAATGCTTCTCAATGTTTTGACGGCACCCTCTGGCGTCACCGACTCTAAACCTGCAAAAAGCAGGAAGACGCTCCACCATAATACGGCAGGACCCTCAACAATCGGTTTTCGGTGTCCGAAAATCCCTTGCAAGAGGGAAACGATCCCGATGACGAAGAATGTCCTTTGTACGAAGCTGGAGATTTCCTCAACTGACATTCCGAATGCCGCCCCAATTGTGAGAGGGGCGACGATACTACCGGCAAGGATGAATACGAACCATTGGAAAGAAGCTAACAATAACCCCACTTAAAGGACCTCGAACTGGGCATCGGTCCAATCTGTAATGAACATGTGTCCAGGGGCGTGCGTAATCATCAGATCAGGTTTGACCTTCATTGCCACCGACTGTGGTGTGACCCCACATGCCCAGAACACTGGCACTTCCCCTTCTCTAATCGTCACGGCATCCCCGAAGTCAGGCTGATCCAGGTTCTTGATACCAAGCTGCTCTGGACTACCAATGTGAACTGGAGCACCATGGACGGAAGGATATTTCGAAGTAATCTGGACAGCTTTCGCGACATCCTTGGCTGGGATCGGTCTCATACTGACAACCATTTCTCCTTCAAAAGGACCCGCCTTCTCACATGGGATGTTCGTTTGGTACATCGGAACATTCTTACCTTCTTCGATCTGTCGGACTGGCACCCCTTTATCGAGAAGAGCTTTTTCAAATGTAAAACTGCAACCAAGCAAGAATCCGACCATATCGTCTTTCCAAAGAGAGGTGATATCCATCTTTTTTTCGGTAAGGACACCTTTTTCATACACATGATACTTAGGCAGATCAGTCAGTAAATCAGCTTGAGGTGCCGCCATGATAGGAATCGGCGAACCCGGCTCTGTCACATCCAATACTGGGCAGGGCTTCGGATTACGCTGGCAAAATAACATGAAATCAAACGCGAGTTCCTTCGGTAGGACTACAAGATTGGTCTGTGTATAGCCATTTGCCATCCCTGATGTCGGTTTGTTCCATTCATTCAACCGACACAATTCTCTTGCTTCAGCAGGCTTCAAATCACCATAGCTCGCCATCATTACTCCTCCTTGTTACCCCTTGAACTATTGGAACAGCTTCGGAATCTGATCAATCATCGTGAGTACGCCCATATAGGACATCGCAACGACAATGATCCCTCCGAATACCGTCAGCCAGATCGGATGCTTGTAGTCCCCGACAATTTTCGGTTTGTGAGCAGCAATAAGCATTACACCTAATGAAATCGGTAAAATCAATCCGTTCAATGCTCCCACAAGAATCAAGACGTTGACCGGTTTACCGATGGATACGAAGACAAGTGTCGATAATGCGATGAAAGCAATGATTAAATATTTGTGATATTGCTCAAGCTTCGGATTGATTGTCCGTATGAATGACACAGACGTATACGCTGCACCGATGACGGAGGTGATCGCTGCAGACCACATGATGACCCCGAACATCTTATACCCGATATTTCCTGCTGCCAGCTGGAATACAGAAGCAGGTGGGTTGGAAGGATCGAGTGTCAATCCCTGGGCGACAACACCTAATGTCGCTAAGAAAAGGAAAATACGCATGATGGATGCGATACCGATTGCTGAGACGGAGCTTTTCGTCACTTCCGGTAAGGAGTCGACCCCTTTTACACCTGCATCAAGTAATCTGTGTCCACCGGAGAACGTGATGTACCCTCCGACTGTACCACCGACAAGTGTAATGATCGCCATGACGTCAATCGTATCAGGGATGAACGTCTTCTGCACCGCTTCTCCTACCGGAGGTGTCGAAGCGAACATAACGTATACCGTGAGCGCAATCATCACGAACCCTAGCACCTGTGTGAAACGATCCATGATTTTGTTCGCTTCACGTAACAGGAAAATACCGATCGCGATGAGTCCGCTCAAGAACGCACCCATTTCCGGAGAGACCCCGAAGATGACGTTGGAGCCTAGGCCTGCACCGGCGATGTTCCCGATGTTGAACGCTAGTCCGCCAAGAACTATCAAGAATGCGACGAAGTACCCGAGCCCTGGAAGTACCATATTTGCAATATCCTGGGTCCGTCGTTCAGCGACCGCAATGATTCGCCAGATATTCAATTGTGCACCAATGTCGATGATGATCGAGATCAAGATGACGAAACCGAAGCTCGCCAATAAGGCCTCTGTAAAATAAGTTGTTTGTGTCAGGAATCCTGGTCCGATTGCGGACGTTGCCATAAGGAACGCCGCGCCTAATAAAATACTGCGATTAGACTGTTTCATCATATCCCACCTTACCCCTCTATATTACGAATCTGTTCGATCTTGATGTCTGATGCCTTCAATCCATTCTGGATGGTCCGGGCAAATTGAAGTGCGTGTGGTCCATCACCATGGAT
This sequence comes from Pseudalkalibacillus sp. SCS-8, assembly GCF_040126055.1. Taxonomy (NCBI): domain Bacteria; kingdom Bacillati; phylum Bacillota; class Bacilli; order Caryophanales; family Fictibacillaceae; genus Pseudalkalibacillus; species Pseudalkalibacillus nanhaiensis. Next base: position 871,664 of record NZ_CP143541.1, on the reverse strand, counting down.
ACAAATTGTGTCGGCTTTGATTGGAATGTCCATTCCTTGAAGGCATTTCACTTTCCCTTCTAGAACCATCCTCACGACCTGTTCGACTGACTGTTCCTCTTCCTCAATCAGCGCATTCGGAAGTGTCCGGGATGTTAATGAGCCGTCCTCTTGATACGTCCGATCCGAAAAAACCTCACTAGCTGTCCGAAGACCCGCTCGCTCTCCCGCCTTTACCAATTCACTTCCTGACAAACCGAATAGAATCAAGTCTGGATTTATATCGTAGACGGCTTCAGCGATGGCATCTGCAATCTTTCCATCCTTTGCAGCCATATTATACAGACCACCATGCGGCTTCACATGCTGCATCGTCCCACCTTCTGCCTTTACGAACCCATACAGTGCACCGACTTGATAAACGACCATTTCATACGCTTCCTCTGGTGAGATTTGCATCGGACGTCGACCGAATCCCATCAGATCTGGAAGGCCCGGATGTGCACCAATCCCTACCTCTTTTTCCAAAGCGAGCTTCACCGTCTTCCGCATGACAGAGGGATCTCCAGCGTGATAGCCACAAGCAATGTTTGCGGACGTAACGAAATCAAGAATCTCTTCATCTCTTCCTTTCTGATAGGTCCCGAAACTTTCCCCGAGATCACAATTCAAATCGACCTTTTTCATCCGTTATAGCCTCCTTCTCTCAGTTTCAATGAAATGCCTTGCTCGATCTGTTGTACGTGTTCTTCTTGTTCAATGAACAATTTTTCAGCTTCTTTGTGTGTGATCTTCTTGAAGCGGACCTTTTCCCCCGGCTTCAGCTGGACAACCTTAGAGAAATCAGCGGTCGCAATCTGGGCGATTTTCGGGTAACCTCCCGCCGTTTGACGATCTGCTAAAAGGATGATCGGGTTCCCTTCAGAAGGGACCTGTACCGTCCCGAACGCAACAGCCTCAGATATCATGTCGATCTTCTCAGATAATTGGAGTTGTGCACCTTTGAATCGGAATCCCATTCGATCTGATTGGGGGGTCAGCTGAAATTCCTCCCCAGTAAACGCTTCCTGGCTTTCTTGAGTGAACAGTGACCATTCTCTTCCAGGAATGAAGCGTATTATGTTCTCATCGCTCTCTTCCGTACTCCATTCCGAAGCTGAGGACCAATCCGATTCGACATAAGGTTGATCCGGATCCTTTAACAATTTGAGAATTTCGTTTGACCTTTCACCTGGTTTACAGAGCTTGAGGCAATCGTCATCCTTCAATGCCCTTCCTTCATGGCCTCCAATTCCAGCGCGCATATAAGTAGATCGGCTGTCCATGACCTCCGGGACATCGATTCCTCCCCCTACTGCGAGATAAGCGCGGCACCCTGAGGTACATCCACCGAACTTCAGTACAGTACCAGCCCTAACATAGATCGGTCTCCATAGCTTGATCAGGTTACCATCTATAGTCGGGGAGAGGTTGCCACCTGTAATGGTAATCAATGCATCTTCCTCGAATTCGATCTCAGGACCCTTCATCGTCATTTCAATCGACGCTTCATTCCCTTGATTTCCGACGAGTATGTTCCCGATTCGATACGCCATTTGATCCATAACACCACTGACAATGACACCGAAGCGCTGATAACCATAGCGGCCAGCATCCTGGATGGTCGTTTGTAATCCTGATTTGATGATTCTCATGATTGCCCCTCCTTCAGTTCCTTGAATTCGGACAGGGAAATCGGCTTGAAACGGATCTTGTCCCCTGCTTCAAGCAATGTCGGCGGGTCTTGATCAAGGTCAAACAGCTTGAGAGGAGTTTGGCCGATCAGCTGCCAACCGCCAGGTGTCTCGATTGGATATACACCTGTTTGCGATCCCGCTATCCCGACTGATCCTGCAGGTATGGATGTGCGTGGATCATCCCTCCTTGGTGTTGCGATCTTTTCAGACATTCCTCCTATATAAGGGAAGCCAGGTGCAAATCCAAGCATGTACACCAGGTAATCTCCGTTGGAATGAATGTCGATCACTTCGTCCACACTCAATTGATTATGATCTGCGACCTCTTCCAGGTCTGGCCCCAACTCTCCCCCATAGCAGACTGGGATTTCAATGGTCCGTGCCTCTTTTTCAGACGAAGGCTCAAATCGTTCCAAGATATTGTGCAGCTTTTTACACATGCTTTCATATGGAGAGTGTTCTCCTTGGCTATCATGATCGTTATGGTCCTGGACCTGAATCGGGTTGTAATACAATGTAACCGACGTGAATGCAGGAACCAGATCCAATGTCCCTGGAATCGGGTGGTCTTCCAAGTAACGAGTCAAGCTTCTTACAGCATGGTGTGTATCCAATGAGATATCCGTACCAAGCTGGATGATGACTGCTGCGTCCCCTAATGGGCTTAATTCATAATTCAAGAGATCACCTCAAATATCGTATTTCGGTTCCATCCAAGCGCTTTTGATATCTCTTCTGCCGCTTGTTTCACTTTTTCAATCAGATAAGGTAATGCTTCCATGTCCCGGAAGCGTGTCTCTGGGCCGACAATACTGATGGCCGCATAAACCTCATTTTCGTGATCAAAGATCGGTGCTGCTATTGCAGAAGAATCGTCATGCAGTTCTGAATGACTGATGGTATATCCGCTTTCCTTGCACTCTTCCAATCTCGTAATCAATCGATTCTTATCTGTAATCGTTCCCCTTGCAAACGGTTTCAGAAACACGTTTTCCAAGTAGGATTCTTGTTCTTCTGGTGACATGTAAGCTAGTAAAATCCTAGGGCAAGCTCCAGCATATAATGGGGCTGTCCGACCGATTCCTGTGTATACCCGGACGGGTTTATCGGTATCGATCTTCTCCACATAGATGGCTTCCTCCCCTTCACGAACAATCAGGTTCACCGCTTCCCCAAGCTCATCCTTCAGTCGTTTCATAATGGGCAGTGCCATTCTTCTGATATCTAACCGCGACTTGACGAGTTGACCGTACTCGAGAAACGAGAATCCTAACTCATACTCACCATCCTGATTTTTCCGAAGAAAGCCCGCATCTTCTAAAGACAGAATCATCCGATAAACCGTAGTCTTTGGTGTTCTTGTCAATCGTGTCAGTTCTTTCAATGATAGAGATTGATGCTCTTTAAAGAATGTTAGAATTTCCATCGCTTTGATGACTGTAATATTCTTTTCTCTCATACCTTCACCTCCATCATTTGTTCCGATATTCGGAACGGTCATTCCGAATTTAAACGCTTACATTCAGTGTAGTGGGAATAGACTGAATTTACAATGTCTATATTATCCAGTCCTTTTCTCCAATAAAAAAAGCACACGGCAATTGCCATATGCTTTTTACAAATTAATTCATCTCTTCTGTTTCATATTTTCGATTGAGGAATTCTTCAATTTGAAGCTTATGATGCCTGTCATGCTCACATAGATTGATTAAGTAATCCCTTAACGTTTCTTCATGCCCTCGATTGAAAAACACCGTATCCATATCCTCTTCGGAGCGGGCATTGATGGCTTTTACGATCAAATCTCTTGTTTCCAGAAACTCCTTGATAAGGTCATCCTTCTTAACGCCACTCTTTGCATAAAGGGAAGCGCGCTGATTCATGACATCGACATCAATCGCTCGAGGGAGCTTCGCACCTGCTTTCATCTTAGGGTATCTTTCCTTAAGGAAGTATCTGTCCCAATAAGTCAGATGAGCGATGATTTCGGAAACGGACCACTTTCCATGTCGGAGCGGCTGGAACCATTCATCATCACTGAGGGATTCGAGACTCTGTACCCACTGGCTGAAACGGACGAACCGCAATGTAATTTCTGTTTTAGTCATTGTTCCTCCTCCACCTTTTGCTTGTTATATATGCTGTTCCCTATTTTTCTATGAATTAATAGTCGAATTTCCCTTAAACTAAAAAAAGGGTGAACCTGCTATGTCAGGTCACCCTTCCTTTATGTATTCTTTTCTCAACATACTGTACAACGCACAATCGTGATAGTGGTCATATAAGTATTCCGCATCCCTTATGATCCCTTCTTTTTTGAAGCCCAATCGTTTTGGTATGGCGGCACTTTTCTTATTTTCGGTACCACATTGTATTTCCACCCTGTTCAGATGAAGTGTGTGGAATGCATAGTCAACTAGTGCTTCCGTTGCTTTTGTCATGATGCCTTTACCTTGATAGTGATCTGCTAACCAATAACCAATTGAAGTTTTTCGGTTTGCATGGTCGATCTGATGAAAACCGATCATTCCTGCCAATTGATTTTGATAAAGAATTCCGACTTGAAAACCGTCATTGGCAGCAAATTGCTTCAACCACATCTCAATGATCGGCTCATAGTCTTCCTCCTTTTCCATTCCATCGACCCAGGGCAGCCATTTTCTTAAGTGATTCCTGGACTGATCGACAAGAGCAAACAGCTCTGGAATATCCTTTTTTTCTAGTAGCTTCAGTGACAGATCTTGATCAATCGGAAAGATGAACATTCCAAAACCTCCTTGTTTTACTGATAAGGATCGATTCTTACATCTATGATGTCCCAATCACGAAATCCGATTTTTTTCATCTTGATGTAGAGACTGCCGTCATAGGATTCGATCACGTCTTCGCTATCCTTTTCATCCTTGTATTCATAAGCTTGAAAACGTACGCGGACTTCATAGGCATTGTCTAGATTCTCTGCTGAATCAATGATCATCCTGGTCTGATCCAGTTTTTTGACGGTGGGGAATTCGATGAATTGTTTCAGATCATCTGCCTTGTCTTTGACTGAGTCATCCTTTACTTCTCCTGCTTTTAATTGTTCAACGAATTCATTCGCATGCTCCTCAGGGGTCTTGATTAATATGGAAGCGACGACGACCAATATTATCCCTGTAATGAAGGCGCTGACGAAAATCATGATGAGCTTTTTATTCATAGGCCTGCACCTGCTTTCTATGTATAATCTGTTCGTATACTACCACAAATTCAACGAAAAAGGGAATTGCATTTGTGTGCAATTCCCTTTCAACCTATTCTTCCTTCCATTCATTCACCATGAATGTGGAACCTTTGTCCACCTGATCGATGAAAATCAGCTATTTTCGTGCTGCTCACAAATCATGAGGACGTTTCCATCTGGGTCCTTGAAATTGAAGAAGGAGACATCCGGATGTCTTTCAATCTCCCTGACGATGATGCCGCCTTTTTCCTTCACAAAGGAATAAGCTGCATCTATATCTTCTGTATGAAGCATGATGGAGGCTTCCGTACCCGGAGCGTTGTTGCGATCATCATCCAGGAGGAAACCACCGCCTCCCTCTAATTCGTAATAATGTACGGGATGGTCAGGGTCGACTTTCGGGGACTCTTTCCCCAGTAATTCTGCATACCAAGCAGCTGATTTCTGCAGATCCTTGACATGGACGAATGGCGTGCCTACACGGTTAATCGGACTCTTTGTTCCCTTCACTTTCTTCCTCCTTACGTCATTTTATCGAATAGTTTTACTGCCCCCCTTTAAAAAGGAATGTTTTTCCTTTTTTCGCGAAAAATTGACGAAAACCTGCAACCTTTTTCAAATTCATTCGTCTATAAGAGTAGGAGGAATCTTAAAGGTGAAACTTCTTAGTTCTCCTGCAAATTTCCTACCTCCCCTTACATTGAGGTGTGATCTGCCTGTATTTGATAGGCTGAGGTCACCCTCTTTTTTTTGCTTGGTTCGGATGGTTTGGTAGATCCCGATTCTTATTTTAGAGGGGTGTCAGCGGTTATGTAATAAATCAAGTTATCTGTCCATTCTCCGAACTCAAATATGAATCCTTTCCGGATACATTCAAATTGCATTCCGACGCTTTCAGCTAATTTGATTGAAGCCTCATTGTCTAAATTGATATGTGCCTCGATCCGATGGAAATCCAGCTTTTTGAAAGCAAGGCTTAACGACGCTTGGACTGCTTCCCGACCGAATCCTTTCCTCCATTGATGATTGTGGATCATATAGCCAATCCTGCCCCATTGGAAGTCATAACGCATTAGTGTAGAAAGATCGATTGTCCCAATATGAACACCCGTCTGTTTATGAAACACCCCAAAGATATAGCAATCATCCTTGGCGATCAATTCCTGCTGACTCTCCACCATCTGATGGAACCAAATTTCCGTGCATTCACTCATATCGGTGGAACCTTGATCATACTTATGCTGAGCCGGCTGTCGCCTTTTGTGCTCATGCAACCAATTCGAATAGTCTCTTTGATGATATGGGCGTATGGTTAGCCGCTCTGTTTCAACCTTCAAATCATAGGCCATGTACTGGTCTCCTCTGCTGCAAAAATCAAAGTTCAGTCTGCATCATTTCAGTTTCTATATTCTCGACTATTCCCCAAACTCCTCTAGTGCCTTTTTTAAGTGTCAGGCACTTTTCACGAACCGTTGGTACATCTGCATTCCTTTGAAGTGTCTGACACTTACCTCAAACCCATGGTACGATTGGGATTGTAAATGGTGTCTGACACTTGGATGAGATTCGAGGTTGCATCATAGGATAGAATGTAAGGGTAGAAAGAAAAGGAAGTGATGAGGATTGTTTGAGATACAGACGGAACGTTTGAGGCTTCGACCTTTACGCCGAACCGACGTCACGAATTTGATGAAAATATTCGGTGATCCGGTGGCTATGAATTATTATCCTGGCACGAAGTCAGAGGATGAAGCTGTAGAATGGATCGATTGGAACATTGCGAATTACGATGCATTCAATGTCGGCCTTTGGGCAGTGGAATTAAAGCAGGATGGGACCTTCATTGGTCAATGTGGGATCGTCCCCCAAAAGGTCAATGGCGAAATGATGATGGAGATCGGTTATTTGTTCATAAGAGACTATTGGGGACATGGCTTTGCAACAGAGGCGGCGTCTGCGTGTCTGAATTATGGATTACATACTTGTCGATATCCTAAGATGATTTCTCTGATTACTCCGGATAATTTACCCTCCATTGCTGTAGCAACGAGGATCGGTATGAAGAAGAATGAGCATATTGAAAAATGGGGTAAACGGATTGATGTATACAGCACTTCCCTTCATGAAATGGAAAAATCATCATAGGTTTCAGCCCGCTTCACCCAATCACCATTCGGAATGCATTCTTTACATAAGGAGAGATTATGATCGACTGTGTAGATGTATGCTTCACACGATCCTTTGACAGTTGTAATTGTCCTGACTTCCCGCTCATACAAATTGTCTTGGCGACCAACCGTGTACCCTTCTAATAAATCCAAGCTTTTCAGCATTTCATCATCCACTTCATACAGTTCTCCGTAAACCTTTCCAAACTGCTGTAAGGATAGTGCTGGATAGCCCAATCCTGTATCGAACAGCTTTCCCCCAATCCACGCTTGATCGGACACCCTCTTCGCATTTTTCAGCAAATGGTGATTCTTTTCCCCTATTCGAAGTGTTCCATATACGAATACCACGTTCATAGCAATGCCCCTACTTCTTCCTCATCCGGTTACGCTCACGCACGTAGCTGCGGATATATTTTTCATACGTCTTACGATGAAATGCTTTGATTTCTTCTTCAGACATTGCGCGAATATGCTCTTGGTCACTTGGCACGGCGTTCTGTGATTGATTGGACTGCTTTTTTACCAATCTTCGTCCCTCCTCTAATAAAAAAACCCTTCTGCTTTGATGCAAAAAAAGAGTTCCACCATCGACCCTTATCACCCAAAGTTCCCTTTGCTGGTTGGAGCACCTTGTCGTTCATCAGGTTGCTGTGGAGTCATTAAGCCAGTTCTTTCGTCCACTCTTGATAGAATGTTTATTAAATTTACGCAATTATATGACGGGAAGAAGGTGAAGTCAATACACTTCCGTCCATACTTTTCACCTATTTTCCTTTCGCCCTAATCCCGCCTTTTATAGGACAATCCCCAAATTTATGTGGATTCAGGTTACTTACCTATGCCTTTGTCCCACAAGGACAATATACTATTGGACAAACACTTTATTAATGTGTCAATTATTAAAAAGGAGGATGGATAGATGAGCTTATTTGAGGATCAGGTTAATGTTGAATTTGAAGATACAAACAAGAAGCGAAAATGCAATTGTGGATGTATATGCAATGTGTTAAAAAAAATGGAACCTGGTACACCGGTCGATGTAAAATTTTCGGGTACACCAGCTGATGAGAATATTCGTCTTGTTTTTACTTGCTTAGATGAAGAAGAATGTTGCGCACAATTTTTCGACCGTATTCCGAACACCGGACAGCCTTTTGTTGAACCAGTTTGGATTCCATGCGAAAAGATTGCATTTTTGCGTGAAGTGAAACCTTAAAATTGGTAATGTAGCTGACCCCATCACTCATTGGGATCAGCCTTTCTTTTTTATAACGATATAAAAAAGACCGAACCATTAGAGTGGTCGGTCTAATAGCGTCTATGTAATTGGATGGGGCGTTGCAGAGCATCGAGATCTTCTCCCATGTTTTCCATTTTGTCGAACATCAATCGCTTAGCGTCCTGAACACCTTGATTATAGACAAATGGCCCCGCTTCGCTTAGGAAGAAATCCAACAACAACCCAGCTGCCAATTCCCCAATTTCTTCTCCACGTTCATCGACAAAATAGCCTTGTATGTTTTCAATGAGCTGTTCACGATCTTCCTTTGAAATTTTTATCACTTTCATACACTAACCCTCCTTAACTAATTCTTGTAACGTTTCTAAAACCGTCCCAGCATTCCCATCAACGTGCAAATCAAAGGCATTATGTAAATACGTTTCTTCATTGTTGATGATGACTTTCTTCCCTGTACTTAAAAATGGAAGTTCATTCGCTGGGGCTACTTTCAAGCTTGAACCGATTACAATCAACAGGTCCGACTGCTCAATTTCACGGATGGCTTCTCCCCATACATCCTGTGGTAGCATCTCGCCGAACAGGACGATGTCAGGCCGCAAGTTCCCTTCACAGCTTAGGCATGCTTTATGATTAAGAAACGACTCTTCATCGGCTCCTCTGCCGCACTCGGAGCACAAAATGGAGCGTAGTGAGCCATGTAATTCAAACACCTTTTCATTCCCTGCAGCATGGTGGAATCCATCGACGTTCTGAGTCACGATCGCAGATAACAGTCCTTGCTTTTCCCAATCAGCTAGTACATGGTGACCGGAATGAGGCCGACAAGCATTTAAATCGGTCAGACGCACTTGGTAAAAGTCGTGGAACAATTCATATTCGTTCTCCAATGCCTCTGTCGTGGAAACCGACATTGGATCGATTTTCTTCCACCAGCCTTTTTTAGACCGAAAATCCGGAATTCCGCTTTCCGTAGACATTCCAGCACCTGTCAACACGACTGTTTTTTCCGATTCCCTCATCCATTCTGCCAACTGTTCTACATTCTGTCTTTCCATCATAGACTCCTCCTTTTATCCGTTCCGAGAAGTGGTTACATTATAGCATATATGATGAAAATGGAGACCGCATGTCAAAACAGACTCATCGTTTATATAAAAACAGATGGCGGCATCCCCCCATCTGTTTCCTCATCTATTACCAGCCGTACCCGCCATATCCGCCGTATCCGCCGTCACAGCATCCTCCGCCATAGCCATAGCCGTAATCGTCACCACAGAAGCAAGCTGCTCCTACGATAATTAGCAGGATAAACAAAACAACAATCAGCGTAAACCCACTTCCACGCTTCTTCTTGTATCCATCACTCATGTTTTCATCCTCCTTTTTGTCTGGTCACTAATACTCTATGTATGTACGAAAAACCATGATAGGGACAAATATGGAAGTCCAGAAAATTATGCGGATGTCCTCCCCCATTTTACACATACTATTTCGTGAGCTATGCCACACTATAAGCACAACTTCATGAGGAGGAAACACGACATGACTGAACATGAATCCCTGCAAATGTTCCTGAATCGTGCCCATCAAGTCATCGACTATGCAACTGAGCAGAATGAGCTCTATAACCGACAAGAACCGCAGATTGATCAAGAGGTCTATTCCAGTGCCCAACAACAACTCGAAGAGGCTTATATCGATCTACAGAAGGTTTCCAACAGTGCAACTCCCCAGCAACGCGAAGAAATTCAGCGCGTCATGGCACAAATCCTGCAGCTGCAAAGTGACATGATCATCAACGACCACTAAGAATCAGATAAAAAAAGACCCGTATTACGGCTCAACCAGAGCATCGACGGGTCTTTTTCATTAATTGTATGAGTGTCAGGCACCGTTTCAGAACCGTTGGGAATGAACGGTTTCTGAACGGTGCCTGACACTTTCATTCGTTTTTCTTTTTGTACTCTTGGTATGGAAATAAGTCCTCATCTTCCCGATGTCCTATGTAAAAAACGATCAAATCTGGATAATAGTAAAAGTCGGAAAGAAGCTCTTGGGGTATCGCCCGTTTCTCCTCATCATCCGTTACGTAATGGAAGTCGTCATAATCCTTATCAAAGGAGACGTTCGGATAAGAAAAAGTTGCTTCCCCGTTCTGATCGACGCGTATTGTTCGGTCAGTCAATTCGCCTGAATGAGCAGTGAGGTCTAGCTTAACCCACCCTGTATACTCATTTGGGATTTCAAACTTAAATTCGGCTCTTGCTGGATCATAATCAGGAATAAACTTCTTGTAATCGGGTTCCGGACTATTACGAAATTCTTCTTCTGTTCCGATGAAAATCAGATCAATGGCATCATAATGGATAACCCTGCTTTCATCAGTATCCATATAAGAAAAACTTGATAGATTACCGAAATGAACATGATCCATTGGGATAATCCTTTTATCGCCACTTTCACTTATGTAATAGAATTCATTGTCGTCAACGCTTGAGCCCTCATAAGAAGATGATGTCCATGCTACACCCTCCGAATTATACTTTATGACGCGGTAGTCACCCTCTTTTGTTAATGCAGGGTAATCTTCCACATCGTAAAAAACATATGTCCAACCTTCGTATCCTTCCGGTATATAGTGCCTTGTCAAAGGAGTGACCTTATCGAGCGTCCCATAGCTGAACCAGCTTAACACTACAATCAGTATCGTTATACTAATGCTTCCGCAAATCCATTTCTCTTTTTGATTCAATACCGGTGACCATTTCATTTTCCTTTGTCGTCTTAACGTTTCGTCAAACATCCAGAACAAGATCGAAATTGGAATTGCGAAGTAAAAATAAAAAGGAAGCTCTGTCCTCGGCTCAATGATTTGAAGGATGAAGACAGGCATGATGACAAAACCTACATGGACCAAGAATGTGTAAAGCGCATTTAGCTTGGATTCCTCCGGTACGACGACGTCTGAAAAAATCGAGACCCACAATCCATAAACCCCAATACCAAGCAACACATAAAAAAAGATAACAAATGTAATCGGAGCCGCAATAATAAAAGGCGTTAAAACTAATAACGTCGCAAAAGTCGTCACAATACCTACAACAATTTTTCTCCAAAACATCGCAAACATGAGCGCAACAACCCCTAAAAAGAACTCCCTTAATTTTACCATAATTGTGTGAGTGTCAGGCACCGTTACAGAACCGTTGGGAATAAACGGTTTCTGAACGGTGCCTGACACTTCCATTGAAGCCTGGTAATTTGAGCGACTCGATTATGAACCTAGTTGAGCGGATTTCGAACCAAATCCAGAAATTATGAACCTAGATGCAGATTTATGAACCTAGATGCTACATTTATGCACCAAACTGCACAAAATCGAGCCTCAAACAACGAAAAGCTGCCCTCCGGTCGAAGTCGAGTTCCACCTCGACCAAAAGGGCAGCTTTAAACTGAACATCTGTTATTGTGCAGTGTAACCCCCGTCGATTACGACAGCCTGGCCTGTAACACCTTTTGCCTGGTCACTTGCCAGGAATAACGTGTAATCAGCAATTTCTTTCACAGATAGCAGCCGTTTTTGCGGCACGAGCGGATAAATGACATCCTCCATCACTTGTTCCTTGGATACACCGCGGTTCTCCGCTAAATCCGCCAATTGATTCTGGACAAGCGGCGTATCGATATATCCTGGACAAATCGCATTCACCGTCACACCATACTCTGCCGCTTCGAGTGCCGTCACCTTCGTCAGACCAATGACGCCATGCTTCGCACTGTTATAGGCCGCTTTTCCAGCAAAACCAACCAATCCATTAATGGAAGACATGTTCAAAATGCGCCCGAACTTCTGTTTTTTCATATATGGGAGCGCATGTTTCGTCGCCAGGAAAGGAGCGACGAGCATCACACGCGTAAGCAATTCAAATTTTTCGGTCGGGAAATCCTCAACCGAAGCAATATGCTGAAGACCCGCATTGTTGACGAGAATATCAATCCGACCAAACTCCTCGACGGTCTTCTCGATTGTTGATTTCACTTCATCCTCTTTCGTCACATCACATTTCATGCCGACTGCCTGATATCCTTTCCCAACAAGCTCTTCTGCAGCCTTCAACACACCTTCTTCGTTCAGATCGGTCAACACCATCTTTGCGCCTTGTTCTGCAAAAGACTTTGCCAGCTCATAACCGATGCCGCTAGCAGCTCCTGTGATATAAACGACTTTCTCTTGAACCACGATAAAACCTCCTTCAACCTAACTAAACTTAAATACCGAGACCGACTGAGAATAAAATGACCGCTAAAGCAAGCCCGAGTAGGGGTACGATTACGGTCAATGCACCAACTGCCCCATAAGCTGCCTGATGTGTTTCCCCACAAATCGCACGGATCGTCGTCACGACATAACCATTGTGCGGTAATGAATCAAGTGCACCGGATGAAATCGCTACGGTTCGATGGAGCGCTTCGGCATTGACACCCGCATCAATGTAATGCGGTGCTAGTATCGGCAACGCAATCGCCTGTCCACCGGAAGCCGAGCCCGTCATACCAGCAATCACACTGACAGCAATCGCTCCACCGATGAGCGGACTTCCCGGAATGTTCGTCATCGCTTCCACCGCTGTATCGAAGGCCGGGACGACTTTCGCAACACCGCCAAATCCGACGACAGCGGCCGTGTTTCCAATAGCAATCAATGCACCGAGCGTACCTGCAGAAACCGCTTCCCAGAAATCCGTGAAATATTTCCGGTTTAACAGGAAAGCGGCAACGACTCCACCGAGCAGGGCGACAATCAATGCGGACTGCTCAAGCGAATCGTGGAAAAGGTATGAAATGATCAGGACGACGACAAGCGGGAGCATCCCTGCAACCGGATGAGGCAGCTCCTTTTCTGCGACTTTCGGATCGTCTTCCCTAGCTTCGAACACTTCCCCTTTGGCAACTGCCCTTGATATCATTTTTCTCAGCCACCAGTAACCAAAGCCGGCCATGAATAAAGCTACGATTGCGCTGACCTCCCAGCCGGCATATGGACTCGTACCCAAATATTCGATCGGAATCCAGTTCTGGATTTCCGGAGAGCCTGCGGACGTCATCGTAAATGTGACAGAGCCGAACGCGAGTGCCGCCGGAATGAACCGTCGCGGAAGATTTGCCTGCTTGAAAAGCCCTACTGCCATCGGATAGACCGAAAACGCGACGACGAACAAGCTAACTCCGCCATATGTCAAAATCGCACAAGCTAATACGATGGCGAGAACAGCTTGCTTCATGCCAAGCTTCTCCACGATCCATTTCGAAACGCTATCTGCTGCTCCGCTATCCTCCATCACCTTCCCGAAAATTGCACCGAGAAGGAACATTAAGAACCAGGCAGCGACAAAACCTGAAAATCCTCCCATGTAATTACTGACGAGATTCGCTTCATTTTCGCCAGCAAGCTGCGGAAAAAGTGGAAGTCCACTTAGCACGGCAACCAATAATGCACAGAACGGAGCAACGACCAACAAATTCATCCCTCTCATCGTAAGGATGATCAATAAGACGAGGCCCCCTAGCAAACCAATCATGCTTAACATCTTTTATCCTCCCTTTCGTTGACACGTAGTTGGAACCGCTTACAAAATAAGCGGGATTCCAGCATTTCCTTTTAATATTGCAAGGATCATGCCAACCTCAAAAATGCTGACAGGCTCTACACTCCCCATCACATGCCTCTTCCGCTTTTCCAGAATTCCGGAATGTCTTCCTCTCTTCTATCCAGCTTACATTGCTGTTCATGTTTCTTCGTATCCACCACGTGAGGCAACATTATGCCAGTTCTCCTCAATCACCTTATCCTAAAAAAAGAAAAATTCCAGGTTTCCGGACGGTTTTCCGGATATCTGGAATCGATCAACGATCATAACAAATCATATTTATTTAATTTTTCATAAAGGCTGGACTTGCCAATGCCTAACGCCTGCGATGCTGCGATTTTGTTCCCATCATGCCGATCAAGGGCTTCCACAATCGCTCGGCGTTCAGTCTGTTCAACTAGCTGCTTTAGTGATTTGTTCCGGATCGGGAGCATTTCTTCGTCCGTCAAATAATCGGGAAGTGAATCCGAACGGATTGTTTCATCATTGGTTAGATGCACAGCAGCTTCAATCACATTTTCGAGCTCCCTTATATTACCTGGCCAGTTATGCTTCAACATCACTTGCATTACGCTCTCTTCAATCGCATGGATTCGCTTGCCCGTCCTTCGGGTCACTTTTTCGAGGAAATGTTCAATTAAAGGCTCTACATCCGATTTCCGTTCTCTTAAGGATGGAATGTACAGCTGGAACCCATTGATCCTGTAAAAGAGATCTTCACGAAACAGCTTTTCCTGCACCATTTTTTCTAAAGGACGGTTCGTTGCTGCAATGATCCGCACGTTGACTTTTTCCGTTTCAGTTGCACCAATCGGTTCAATTTCCTTCTCCTGCAGTACTCGGAGTAATTTCGCCTGCATACTCAAAGGCATGTCCCCTACTTCATCCAAAAACAACGTACCGCCATTCGCCAGGATGAACTTGCCGACCTTACCGCCTTTCTTCGCACCGGTAAACGCCCCTTCGACATAGCCGAACAGCTCAGACTCCAGTAAGTGATCAGGGATGGCAGCACAGTTCACCTTAACAAACGGAGCGTTACTACGTTCACTAAGCTGATGAATGCTATGAGCAAACAGCTCCTTTCCCGTTCCACTTTCACCTCTAATCAGAATTGAGATGTCTCCTGAAGAGATCTGCTTCACCCTGCTTTTCAATTCAAGCATCGAGTCAGAGGTTCCGACCAAATCTGAAAGGGAGTACTTTGCGCCATTGTTTGCCGACCACTCCTTACGGTAATAGTCCAGCTCTGAAAAAAGGCTCTTTATATGGCTGTTCATCTTTTTCCATTGCTCAGTATCTCTGAAGATGACCGTTCCGAGTGCAGCGACGACTTTCCCATCATGATGAATTGGAATGCGATTCGCAATCATATAATTCCCTTTGATGAATTGCAAATCCGCAATTTCCTTTTCTCCTGTTCGGGCGACAATGTGCATCCTTGTGTTTTCGATGACATCTGTCACATGCATTCCGATAACGGCTTCCGGATCAACTTCAAGGAACGCACAATAGGTTTTGTTCATAAAACGAATGAAGCCATCTTTATCGACGACGACGACCCATTCAAAAGCATTATCGATGATTGCTTCAAGAATTTGATTTTCGATTTGAAAGTCCGTTTCCAGCATGATTGTTCGTCCTCTCGTCCTTTGTCTCTTTCCACTTTACCATAAGCACAAGGAGAGTTTTAAGATAATTCTGACGCAAATCAATAACCTACTATCGGTAAAATTACTATATAATGGGAGTTGGGAAGGTGGATGAAAATGATTCGACATAAACGTTTATTCTATATTTCAATCATGCTACTATCACTATGCTTTTTACTAGGCTTATCTTTTCCATATGGAAAGCCATTAGGTGAGCAGTTGCTCCACGCACTCGGAATACCTGCGCATTCCAACCCTGAGACGGAAACAGGCCTTCATTATGCAAACCTTGGATTGATTGTGATTCTAACATGCGGCATCACCTGCCTCTTCTATGCTCTAGAGAAATTCCGGTTGAGGGCATTACTTATCTCGTTCCTATTCTTTACATCGGGACCTACTATGCTCGTTCAAGCCTATCAAACTACGATTGCTGGTGGTCTTCACGCAATCACCTACAACAAGGAAGACAGTGAGTGTACCTATCAGCTGGACGAGAAAACAAAAACTATAGATGCAGAGTGTTTCATTCCTTTAACGAACCATAGTAATGATGAAGTTCAATTCGATTTGGAATTCATTGATCAGAACGATAACCACTCTTTGACCGATGGCCTGATGAATATGGAAGGACCGTACACGCTCGTCTTGGAACCTCATATGAGTAAAACCTTTCAAATCAAAGCAAAAATCGATGTCAGGGATTTGAAACAGGATCAATATATTCAAAGTGGTGGAAGCCAGTCCATCCCTATCAAATTAATAAAGGATGGAGCGGTTATGGATTATAGTGGATATTGACAGACACTTTTCCCGACTTCACCTCATACATTGGCTTATAACAGACGAATGGGGGTTTTCGGAATGAAAGCGTCGTCGATCTATATCATCTTGGTCTTGTATTTGTTACTGATCATTATATTTCAGTCGGCGATGTTCAAGGAATCTGCACCAAACCCTTCAAATCCGATTACGGTTGTCGGAAACCTCGGACCGACAACCTACGAGAACGGCACACTCAACATCCAATATATCGGTTATCCATACGTACCATTCCGGAATGTGTAGAAAAGAGGCTCCAAGCTTGAAAGCCTCTTTTACGTTATATGACAGCTTTTATTAAACCGCCTTCTCCTGACTACTTGTATTTGTTTTAAGTTGCACTTGCGTTATGACCTTGTTGAAGAAATACATTCCTGCGAGGCCGGAAGTGAAAATGATGAGTGACATCATGACAGGACTGACGAATGTACTGAGTGTGATGAACAACGCTCCAATAATGGAAGCGAAATAATAGGTGAATCCATCAATCGCCATATAAGAGCTCCGCGCGTTATCAGGTGCCAGATTGGCTAACGAAGACTGCTTGATCGGAATGTACATCAGCTCTCCAAAGGAGGCAAGACCGATCGCCAATAATAGCACCCATGGGTTTAAACTGAAGCTCGCTACTGTAAAGCCACCCACGAATAAAGAAGCTCCAAGGTTAAAATTCAACCGATCGTGGTATCGTTTGATGATGAGCGTCACAGCACCAGCGAATAAAGCAACGAGGACTGTATTTTCCGTCTTAAGAAAGCCGAGCATTCGAATTCCGTCTACTGCAAACTCCCAATCCTGAAAAGAAAACAAAGTCTGTACGTTCATCTGCTTTTCCAGTCGGACGCCAATATAATTCGTTAAATGCAATTCAATCGATAAGATAAAAATACTAGCTGTGATGTATAGTAAAAAAACTTTATCTTTGAATACCCGGGAATAGGTGTGTAAAATGGAAGGCTTTTGTACAGGCTTCCGTTCATGAGGTTGGATTCTTCTGGGGGTATGTGTTTCCTTGATGAATAATAGGGTCGTTAAAAATGAAAGTCCAGTAACAGTTGAGATGAATATGAACAGATAAAATTTATAATCCGCAAAAAGGAAGGCTCCGATCATTCCACCTAGTGCAGTCGCTACGTTTGTTGCCCAATAAGAGATCGCATAGATGTATTTTCGATTTTCCGTCGAGCTTACATCAATGATCATCGCTTGAGCAGCAGGAATGAATATACCGCTGAAAAACATATTCACGATAAAGAGGGCGATGGTAGCATAAGGACTCTCAAGCCAGGGAGCGTTCACCATCGTTATCCCTATATAGGTGAGCATTACCATCAATTCTGAAACCACCATCAATTTCTTACGTCCGATCTGATCCGACAGGTGTCCTCCGATCAAACCTCCGATAACTCCAGATAGAATTACCACGACGTAAAAGATTCCTGTCAACGTTTCACCAATCGTCTTGGCAAAGTAAATGGCTAGAAAGGGAATGATGGACGTAGTAGCTAGCATTGAAAGAAATTGTACGATGATCCTCAATTGGATATTCGGATGTAGCTCACGGAATTTCATTTAAAGAAAAACTCCTTCCTATTCAATCGGACCAAATAATTGGTAGGCTGGCTCAATGAACTTTTCCCATAGAATGTGATCTTCATCGAGTCCCATCGTTAACCGGATTCCATTGAGAAAACCGAAATAAGCCATGGCGATCACCTCGGGATCTTGTGTTTTCAATCGTCCTTGTTGTTGACCTTTCTCAATGAGAGGAATCACTTTTTGTACAAATTCATTGAAAAAGTTATCCAATACCCTCGCAATTTCTTCGTATTCTTCATGACTTTCAGGTCTTCCCAACACTTGCTGGATGAGCTGGAGATAGACTCGATTTGTAGAAAACAATTGAATGTTCCTCGATATTAAACGTCTGAGCTCGCCTAATACATCTTCTGTTTCATAGTCAATGACAAGCAGATGGTTTCTGACTTCTTCAAGGGGTTCCAAGATAGCCGCTTCCAGTAGCTTTTCCTTTGTCTCGAAATAGGTGAACACACTTCCGAAACTGATTTCTGAAGCCTCTGCAATCTTTTGTATGGTCGTTTCTTTATATCCTCTGCTAGAAAATAAGTAGGTCGCTTCCTCCAAAATACGTTTTCGTTTCGCTTGCTTAGCTGCTTCTCTCTTTCCTATTTGTGCTGTCATTTCTATCACCTCAAAAAATGATTGATTAATCAATCAATATTTTACGTCACTATTTTCCATTTGTAAAGTTTAAAAAAAGAAGCGGATGAACCGCTTCTTTAATTCGAGTCTGGTAGGATGATCTTGAATTTCGTCCCCTTCCCTTTCGAGCTTTCAACGTCGATTGTCCCATCATGCAATTCGACGAGCTGCTTCACGATGGATAATCCAAGTCCGAATTCCCCTAAAGGATTATTCTTACGAGACAAATCCGCTTTATAAAACCGATCCCAGATCGATTCGATGTCTTTTGCGTCGATACCAATGCCTGTGTCTTCAATTTCAATGACCGTTTCCCCATTGCCTTTCTTCCCACGCAATTCAATCCTACCGTCCGTCGTAAATTGCATACTGTTCTGGGTGATGTTCAATAAAATCTGGACAAGCCGATCGTAATCCGCGAATACCGTCAAATCACCAGCCACCGATAACACGACTTCATTTTTTTTATCATCCGCCTGAAAAGACAGCTGTTCTTTAATGACTTCAAAAACCTCGCGTAAAGGGATCGATTCCTTTTCAAGGACGACCTGACTTGAACGGATTTTTTCATAATCAAGGTTTTCATTAACGAGCCGGATCAGCCTTCTCGTTTCCTTTTCCACAAGCTCCATCGACTTATCCCGATCTTTATCCGGTATCATTTCGTTTCGGATCCCTTCAATCACGCCACGAATCGTCGTCAAAGGAGTCCGCATTTCATGGGATACATCGCTCAGGAATTTTCTCCTTCGTGCTTCCAGTCGCAAGATTTCTTCATTGGACGCCTTCAATTGCTTCGTCATTGCATTGAAATCCTTCGTCAACTCACCGATTTCATCTGACTTTTTATAGGGGACTTCAACCTCATAGTTGCCTGCAGCAATTTCAGAAGCTGCATTCCGTAACCGTAGAATTCTTCTGCCGTGATACTTGGATAAGAACCAGCTTATCAGGAACGCAACGCCTAACGAAACAACCATCGTAACGGTAAGATACTTATTCAACTGTTGGATGAACTGCCTCGTTCCACTAATTGGTGATATAAGCAGTACTCCACCCACGAGCTCGTCCCCATTCATTTTCGGGAACGCGACCATCGTCACGTCCTGATCGAAACGTCTTAAATCTTGTTTTACAGACACGACCTCTCCCTCATGAAGCTTTGCCCACTCTGCGCCCGAAAGTCTCAAGCCTGAAATCGCTTTGTTCGGAGAAAGGATGGCTCCCTTTTGATCGAACTTCACAAACCGTACGTCTCTTGCACGTAATAATTCCACATACGCTGCAAAAGCCATTTTCGCCCCTGGTTTCTCATCAAAGACTGGGCTCTCATACACAATTTGGTTCCCATAGCTTTTCAATTCATTCACTTTGTTCTGAAACACGTACCCTTCCACAAAACGAGTAAAAAGGATACTAAGCAGTAAAAACGCAATGATCAATATGCTGATATGGCTTCCAAGGAGCTGGTGGAAGTACTTAATCCTCATTTGAACTCACCGTCTCATCGAATTTGTAACCAACCCCCCAAACGGTATGAATGACAGGATTAGCCTTAGAACCGACCTTTTTCCTCAAGCGCTTGATATGGACATCCACTGTCCGTTCGTCACCGTAAAATTGATAGCCCCACACTCGCTCGAGCAGCTGTTCCCTCGAGAAAACTTGTCGGTGATTTTTAGCTAGATAATAGAGGAGTTCGAACTCTTTTGGAGTAAGATCGTCAACCCGCACCCCATCGAGGAAAACATCCCGTGTATCCTTATTGATGGAGAGATGGTTCGTTTCGATGATATGGAGATGATTTGGCTCAGTCTTCATCTGGTACCTGCGGGCAACTGCTTTAATTCTTGCCATCAGTGCAAGCGGACTGAACGGTTTCGTAACATAATCATCAGCCCCTAGTTCCAATCCAAGCACCTGATCGGATTCACTGTCCTTTGCAGTAAGCATGATAACGGGAACCCTGCTCTCTTCTCTGATTTTCCTGCAGATCGTCACACCATCCATACCAGGAAGCATCCAATCCAGAATGACAAGGTCCCAATCACCTTGTTGAAAGCGTGCATAACCCTTTGAACCATCCTGGATGAATTCGCCATTATATCCCTCTTTTGAAAAAAACATCTCAAGCATGGAACAGACACTGTCGTTGTCCTCGATCACTAATATGTTCACCTTTTCACCATCTTCGTCAAAGATACTTATGTCTATCTTACTGGTTGCACAAGCCTTTTTGGGGATTTTGTAAAGATTTCTAAATTATTAATGGTTTCATCAAGGTTCGTTCATAATTTGTTCATAATTGATGGATAAGCTATTTGTAACGAACCGATAAGGAGTGAGTTGGATATGAAGAAAAAAGGAGTATGGGCAGGTGTAATCGGAATTGCTGCATTAAGCATGGTTTTACCTCAATGGGCAGGAGCCTCATCTGATTCAGGAGATACACCGACAATCGTAATGGAAGAACATGACGGTGAGATGAACCGGTTTGGTCATCACCATTTCAAAAAACATTTCATTAAAGAAGAATTCCAAGCATTGTTAGATGACGGTTATACGAAAAGAGAGATTTTCAAGGGTCTTCATATTTCCCACCTGGCAGAGAAACCAATCGAAGATGTACTGAACATTTATAAGGAAACAAGCTCATGGACAGAAACCGCGGAGCACTTCGGCGTCGATGAAGAAAAGGTGAGGAAGCACAAGCATAAGCATAAGTGGAAAAAATGGCAGGCGGAGCTGGATGCCCATAAAGGAGAAATCTTGGAATACTTGAGTGCGTATACAGGTAAAGAGGTCCAGGAATTGAACGGTTATTTGGTAGACGAAATCGGACTTCGGCATTTGATTGGAGCGGCCGTCATTTCGAAAGTAAGTGGTACAGACCTCACAGAAGTCTTGAATTATAAGAAAGAAGGTCATACCCGTGAAGAGTTTGCTGAACACTTCAACCTCGACAAAGAAGAGTTCAAAGCCGAAATGAAAAAAGTCCATTCTGACATCAAAGAACGGATAAACTGAGCAATTTTATCAGATGAAGACCCTTGCCATTTCCGCAAGGGTTCTTTTGTGCACTGTAGAAGAAAAGTGTTGAAGTTGAACAGCTTCAGGCGGGCACCTTCCGCGGGCAACGCTGGAGTCGCCTCCTTACGCTTCTGTTCCAATAAATGCGAAAAAAGCTTTCCTTTTTAGTGAAAAATCAAACAAAGCTTCAGCTGAATATCGAGAGGAATCCTAACATCCAGATGGAATATGTAAGTAGAATGAAAATTGAATTCCATGGAGGGGTAAGAAAATGTGGGGACAACCCGTCACACTTGAAGGTGAGCGTGTAACCATTCGACCGATGGAAGCTGAAGACGTTAAGGACTTGTACGAAGCAGGACGAGACCCTCAAATTTGGACTTACATGCCGAGGAATATTCAGTCTTTAAAAGATATGGAAATGCTTGTCGATGAGGCTTTGAAACGAAAAGCACAAGGCTCTGAATTCCCGTTCGTCATCTACGATCACAAGCAGGAAATGCTGGTCGGCAGCACCCGTTTTCTTGATATCTCTGAGAAAGACCGACATCTCGAAATTGGCTGGACATGGTTATCCCCGTCCGTTTGGCGAACGAGTGTCAATACACAATGTAAATACTTATTGATGAAGCATTGCTTCGAAAACCTTGCTGCTGTAAGGGTACAATTAAAAACAGATGCTCGGAATATCCGATCGCAAAATGCCATTGATCGCATTGGTGGTATTCGTGAAGGCGTTTTGCGCAAGGTCGTTATGATGCCGGATGGCCATATGCGAGATACCGTGTATTACAGCATCCTTGAGGAAGAATGGCCGAAGGTGAAGGAAAAGCTGGAACGTACGATGCTTGATTATCGAATGTCCTTGTAAAACGTCATAACTGTAACCCCAAATAAAACCGGTTATACAATTACATGTGTCTGGGAGGAGCTTTCAGCTCGTTCATATGGGCCATGAATTGGTACTAGTTTCCGTACCTTCATGTCCCTTCCTGCATATGGTAAAAGTATGATCGGTTTTACTAAAGGGGTTTAGTCTATGGCACTTATCAATGGGCAACAATACATTGATCGCATCAACAACTTGAAACCGGAAATTTGGGTCGATGGCGGACAAGTGAAGGGGAATTTGTCAGATCACCCTGCTTTAAAAGGAATCATGAAAAGCAAGGCTGCTCTATATGACTTTCAGAACCAGAAGGATAAGATTGAAAAGATGTCGTTTGAATTGGCACCCGGTGAACGCGCAGGGATGGCTTTCCTTCCTCCAAAGACGAAAGAGGATCTGGCGAGAAGAAGAGTTGCGGTTCAAGAGTGGGCACGCACGTGCGGAGGGTTGCTGGGTCGATCGCCTGATTATTTGAACACCATTCTGATGACCTTCACCCAGGCTGCAGATATGCTGAAATCACAGGACCCGAGATTTTGCCAGAACATGCTTGATTTATACGAAAAAGCGACAAAAGAGGATTTATCTTTTACACATACATTCGTACATCCACAAACGAACAGAGCGCGTTTTCATATTGAATTTGCTGATGAGAGGGTTGCCGCCCATATTACGAAAAAGACGACAGACGGGATCATCATTCGAGGAGCTCGCTTGTTGGCTACCCAAGGCGGATTGACAGATGAAATATTGGTCTTTCCACAGGGTGGCATAACCGAGTTCAGTGTCGCTAACGGCTTCTCGATTCCAGCAAATACACCAGGACTCCGTTTCATAGCAAGGGAGTCATTTGACTATGGGAAATCCCAATTCGATCACCCGCTCGGATCCAGGTTCGACGAATTGGACTCGATTGTCGTATTTGATGATGTCCTCGTCCCATGGGAGAAAATCTTCTTTTATGAGAACCTGGAGCTATCAAGGGCTATATACGATAAATCAAGCTTCTTCCAGCATACGGTCCACCAGGTCGCCAACCGTTGCATCGTCAAAACAGAATTTCTGCTCGGTACGATTCAACTCATGGTCGAAGCAATCAATATTGGAGGATATGACCATGTGCAGGAAAAAGTGGCTGATGTCATCATCGCATTGGAAGCAATGAAAGCCTTTGTCCTTTCATCAGAAATCCAAGCGAAAGAGGATCGATGGGGTACAATGACACCTGCGAGAGAGCCACTTCATGCAGCTCTCACCTATTATGCAAAGATCTATCCAATGTTCAATGATATCATTCAAAAGCTTGGCGCAAGCGGACTTGTATCGATTCCAGGGGAAAAGGATTTCGATTCACCGATTCGTGAGGACATCGACAAGTATCTCCAAGGTGCAAATGCAAGTGCGGAGGATCGCGTGAAAATCTTCCGGCTCGCATGGGATTTATCCATGAGTGCTTTCGGCACGAGACAATCTCTCTATGAACAATATTTCTTCGGTGGTCCTTTAAGTTTATCCAAACGATTATATATGGGCTATCGACGAGATAACCAAATGAACAGGGTCAGAGATTTCTTGAAACTGGAAAACGAGAAGAAAGAAGAAGGCAGCTGAATCGGACAGCTGCCTTTTTGTAATGAAAGCATGGAATTTCGTTTCCAGCTATTCTATTTGCGATTGGGCTTTTTAACATTTTCGATGATGATTCTTTCGATTTCATAATAGTTATACATGAAAATCGCTCCTTCAAGTTTTAAGGTACTATCAGTGTACGATTTTCAACGTTCTTTCTTAACGGTCAGCAGATTGGATTTTCTTCAGTCTCCGGATTGATTTTCATCTCAGACTAGAACCCAGAACGCGTGTCTTCCGTCCTATTGCGCTAAGGATTGCTGTACCTTCCATTTCTTTGATTCTTGCACGATGATGACCGCACTCATGACGAGAAGAATGCCAATGATCTGCCACATCGTGAGGTTTTCATGGAATAACGTGACACCGACAAGCGTCGCCACGACCGGTTCGACTGTTGCTGTGATGGATGCTCGGCTGGACTCGACGAACTGCAAACCGATTGTGTAAAGCATATAAGCAAGGACTGTCGAAACGAATCCGATCCCTCCTGCATTGATCAGCACCCCCGTTTCAAGCAACTGATCCGTCATTTGCCAAAGACCTGTAAACGGAATGAGCGCAATAGACGCTATGATAAAAGTATATGTGATGACTGTCAGTGAAGAGTATTTCGCCAGGGCGTACTTCCCAAAAATACTGTACAGCGCATAACCTAGCCCTGAACCGAGACCTGTTAAGACACCAAATAACGAAAAAGCACTTGCCCCTCCTGGTACGATTCCAATTACGAACATACATCCGATGAAGGTCATACCTAAAGCAATCATTTTACGCTTGGTAAACCATTCGTGGAACAGGAAGCGCGAAAGAATCGTCACGATTGCCGGCGCGGTATAGAGTAAAATCGCTGCCACTGCAATTGACGTTTCTTTAATTGCAGTAAACAGACACCAATTGAAAAAGACTATGCTGAGTATGCCGGTTCCAATGAAATATTTACTATCTCGCCAATGAATCCGCAACAGCTTCGGGTCTTTGAGCAAGACAAACAGGATGAGTAGAGCAGCAGCGACGATCACACGGATGGCAACGATCTGTAGTGCTGTGAATCCGTAAGTATAGAGCCCTTCAACAAAGATGGCGATCAATCCCCATAGGGCTGCCCCCATTGCAATGAATACATAAGCCGATGTCTTCACATATATGTCTCCTAACGTTTTATGTTGAATTCTCCCCTAAACTTCGAGAAGCTCTCTGAAATTCCTTTTTTAAAATGATATGCCTTTTGCCACTCTAACATTTTGTACGTGAAGACGGCCATCGTCACCGATTATGTTTAACTTCCAAATATTGAGGCTATGTAATCAATGTACCTACCTCCCTGTGAAAAATGTGTCCCAAATGATTAGTTCCTCTACTTTAAGCCAAACTAAAAGAAGCTTTACATCCCTGAACTCATTAGCAGTAAAATAACACCAAATTTCTATTTAAAATACGATTTTGAATGGAGGTTGAAGCGTGGCAAACATTACAAAGCATCGTTTTTTTAAACAAGGCATATTTGCAACCCTGGTTCTGATCGTCTTCATCTATTTAGCGATGACCAATCCAAATATCCACTGGGGCGGCTTCATTTCGATGATCATTTTCTATGCAATCATTTATTATATCGGCGCCTATTCGGCAGCTAAGAAATCCGAGTCCATGTCCGATATGATGGTAGCAAAAAGATCCCTCCCTTTATGGATTGCCATGTTCACGATGGCAGCAACCTGGGTAGGTGGAGGTTACATAGCAGGAACGGCGGAATACACCTACTCTTCCGGGATCGCTTGGGCTCAAGCTCCTTGGGGATATGCGCTCAGCTTGATCATCGGTGGTATCTTCTTTGCCCGAAAAATGAGACGCTATGAATTCATGACAATGATCGATCCGATCGAACAGCGTTTCGGTAAAAGAGTAGCCGGCGTACTCTACATCCCTGCCCTTCTTGGTGAAGTCTTCTGGAGTGGCGCGATACTTACAGCACTCGGAACGACATTCGGAACGATCCTTGGGCTTGATTTTCAGACGTCGATCATTGTTTCGGCAGCAATCGCAATCGCCTACACCGTTGTCGGTGGAATGTGGTCGGTCGCTTTCACGGATGTCATCCAGATGAGTATCGTACTCCTCGGATTGTTCGTCGTCATCCCATTTGCCTTAGGCCATGCTGGTGGATTGGATGCGACCTGGGACACATATAAAGAAGAGATGGGCACGTTGGCGAATCTCTTTCCTCCCATCGATGGATGGAATCACCCTGACTGGGGGAACTACTACTGGAATTGGTGGGACTATGCCCTTCTCTTGATTTTTGGAGGTATTCCTTGGCAGGTGTACTTCCAACGGGTCTTATCAGCAAACACACCTCGAACGGCGATGTGGCTATCCATCACTGCAGGCTTCATCTGTATCATTGCAGCAGTTCCAGCCGTGTTGATCGGCATGGCAGGATTTGCAGTCGATTGGGCGAGTCTTGGGGTTGCAGAACCTGAAAATCCGGCGATGATTTTACCTTATGTTCTACGATACATGACCCCGCCGATCGTCGCGGCCATCGGTCTCGGCGCATTGGCAGCAGCGGTCATGTCGTCCATGGATTCTTCAATATTATCAGCTTCATCAATGGCATCCTGGAACGTCTATCGTCCTTTGTTCAAACCGAAAGCTTCTGGAGAAGAATTGAAGAAGGTTATCAAACGGACCATTATCCTGGTCGGAGTTGCAGCAACCATCATCGCACTGAGTATCAAAAGCGTCTATGCCCTCTGGTATTTGGCGGCCGATCTGGTCTATGTCATCCTGTTCCCTCAATTGACGCTGGCCCTCTTTTATAAGCGGGCGACAAAATACGGCTCGATTGCAGGGCTGATCGTATCGTTCTTCTTACGAATCGGAGGCGGCGAACCGATTATCGGTCTACCGAAATTCCTGCCTTATCCGATGGTAGAAGAAGGGGTTGTTCTATTCCCGTTCCGGACACTTGCTATGGTCGCTGGGTTCATCACCATCTTCATCGTATCGGAATTGACACAGAAAGCATCACCACCACAACCGCTCCTAAAACCGGAAGAACGCTAAATCCCTTCTTACTTCGTACGAACTTTGCAAAAAAGTTCGTACTTTTTTTATGAAACTAATCCATCATCATAACGTATAACTTATGAAAGCATGATCTAGAGGAGGGGAAATTATGGATCACGTCATTACGGTTGAAGGCTTATCGAAAAAGTACGGAGAGGTACAGGCTGTTCAGGAAATTTCTTTTTCCGTGCGTAAAGGGGAAATTTTCGGGATCATCGGACCGAACGGTGCTGGAAAAACAACAACAATCGAGATGCTAGAAGGCATCAGAAAGCCAGACAGCGGAACGATCGATGTTCTAGGGCTCGTTCCAAGCAAACAACTGAGAGAGTTGAACAAACGGATTGGTGTCCAGTTCCAGGCGACTTCCATTCAGAAGAAAATGAAAGTGAAGGAAGCGCTGGACCTGTTCTCATCTTTTTACAACAAACCGACCCAAAAAGATTACCTGATCGATTTATTAGGATTAGGCGAAAAGCTGAATGCTCATTTTGAAGATTTATCCGGTGGTTGGAAGCAAAGAGTAACCTTGGCGCTTGCTACGCTTCATCATCCCGAAATCCTGTTTCTGGATGAACCCAGCATGGGGCTCGATCCCCATGCACGAAGGGAAATGTGGTCGATGATTCGACTCCTGAAAGACCAGGGCTGTACCATCGTCATTACGACGCACTACATGGAAGAAGCAGAAAAGCTTTGTGACCGGGTGGCTATGATTTATGGAGGTCAATTGAAAGCACTCAACACACCAGAAGAGCTCTTGGATGAAATGGCGGTCCACTATCTGGCGTTCGAATGTGATGGATTGGAATATGATTATTTGCTGTCCCTTCCTAATGTCATTAGGGTTGAGCGAGATCAACCTACCTACAAAGTGTTCAGCGATGACCAGCAGAACACCGCTTATCATATCTTCAACTATTGTCACGAAAGAGGCCTCACCTTAAAAGACTTCAAATTTGAAAAAGGCTCGCTTGACGATCTGTTCGTCCACTACCTGGAAAAGGAGCGATCCGCATGACGGCGATGGTGAAGCTTGCTAGTCTAGAGACGAAAATGTTCTTCAGGGATCGCTTGAGTGTATTTTGGACATTCTTATTCCCTGTGCTGATGATCTGGCTGTTTGGTTCCATGTTCGACGGCAATGACATGAACGGTATGACCTTTGCTGAGTTATACGTCCCTTCTTGGATCGGGGTCAATATCGTGACAACCTCGTTCTTCACTCTCGGAACGGTGTTGGCAGGCTACCGCGAGACCGGTGTGCTGCGCCGCTATCAATCTACTCCTTTACAGCCCTGGAAAATCCTTGCCGCTCACACGTTCCAGGGAACGGTCATCTTTTTGATTTCAGCAGTCCTCTTGATGGTGTTCGGCATGTTGATGTATGGCCTCACGCTACCCAGTTACATCGGTAGTACGTTACTCGCTTTATTGATCAGCATTCTCGCCTTTTTCCCTTTTGCGCTGTTTTTGACTTCTCTTGCGAAAAACACACAAGCTGCAGCAGCGATCAGTTCTTTGTTCCTGAACTTGATGTTATTTTTATCGGGAGCCACCTTTCCGCTTGATTTCATGCCGACGATTTTACAATATGTCGCGAAAGTCTTGCCCCTTTACTATGTGATCCAATTGTTGCGTGGCACCTGGAATGAAGCACCAATTACTGACTACCCACTCGAAGTTGGCGTCTTGCTCGGAATAGCTGTGGTCTCTATCATCCTCGCCTCCCGATTTTTTCGATGGAGTGAGAAATAAGATATGTAAGAAAGACCCAGAAAGAGTTCTGGGTCTTTTTCTTGAATTATCCTCTTGTTACGACAATTTCGTCATCCACGAAATCCACTTTGATTTTCGTTACGTCGTCTTCATCAAGCAGTAGATCGGCGATGCCGTCCTCTACTTTTTCTTGAAGAACGCGACGGATTGGTCGGGCACCGAATCGCGGATCGTATCCGATTGAAGCGATCTGTTTCTTCGCTTCTTCTGTCACTTCAATTTCTCGACCTTCATCCTTCACCATTTCACGGATATCATCCAGCATGAGGTCAACGATTTGTACAAGGTGTTCTTGAGACAGCTCGTTGAATGGAATGATTGCGTCAAAACGGTTCAAGAATTCAGGCTTGAAGTAAGCACTTAAGCTTTCAAGTACGGATACTGCTTCAGATCCGTGGTTTTCGAATCCGACTTTAATCTTCTTGTCGCCTGTTCCAGCGTTACTTGTCATGATGATGACTGTATCTTTAAAACTTACCGTACGTCCTTGACTATCTGTAAGTCGACCATCCTCCATAATTTGAAGGAACATGTGCTGGACATCCGGGTGTGCTTTTTCAATCTCATCAAGCAAGATGATGCTGTAAGGATTACGGCGCACACGCTCTGTGAGCTGTCCTGCTTCATCGTGACCGACATATCCTGGTGGTGAACCGATAAGCTTAGAGACTGAGTGTTTTTCCATATACTCACTCATGTCGAGTCGAATCATCGCATCCTTGGAACCGAACAGTTCTTTCGCCAGCGTTTTTGTCAGTTCGGTCTTACCGACCCCAGTCGGTCCGACGAACAGGAATGCACCGATTGGTCGAACCTTGGACTTCAGCCCCGCACGGCTTCGGCGGATCGCTTTCGCCACCTTTTGTACGGCTTCGTCTTGACCGATGACACTGGATTCAAGACGTTGTGCAAAGTTCTTCAGCTTGTTCTGCTCATCGTTTTGGAGCTTGCGGACTGGAATACCTGTTTTTTCTTCGACGATGTATTGCACATCTTCCACAGTGATTTCAGGCATATCCTCCGGCTTTGTCGTTGTTTGTTTTTGAAGCTTCAGTTCTTCATCACGCAGTTTTGCAGCTCGCTCATAATCTTCTTGTTGGGTTGCTTCTTCTTTTTCTTTCGCGATTTCTGCGAGACGTTCTTCCACTTCATCTTCACTTGTACCTGAATGTTTTAGGTTCATTTTAGAACCTGCTTCATCCATGAGGTCGATCGCTTTGTCTGGTAGGAAGCGATCCTGGATGTAGCGTTTTGATAGCGTTACACAAGCTCTGAGCGCTTCATCTGTGTAACGGATTTCGTGGTACTTTTCATACTTCTCTTTCAACCCTTGTAGGATTTCCACAGCTTCATCTTCTGTCGGCTCCTTGACCATTACAGGTTGGAAACGACGTTCAAGAGCTGCATCTTTTTCGATTTGACGATATTCTTTAAGCGTTGTTGCACCAACGACTTGCAGCTCTCCACGTGCAAGCGCAGGTTTCAGGATGTTTCCTGCGTCCATGGAACCTTCCGCAGATCCAGCACCAACTAGGAGATGGATTTCATCTACGAAAAGGATCACGTTCTTGCGTTCTTTTACTTCTGAAATGAGCTGTTTCATACGTTCTTCGAATTGACCTCGAATTCCAGTGTTGGCAACGAGTGAAGAAACGTCCAGGATATAGACTTGCTTGTTCAACAGCTTCTTCGGTGCCTCTTGGTTTGCGATTTTCAACGCAAGTCCTTCTGCAATCGCTGTTTTACCTACACCCGGTTCACCGATTAGAACAGGGTTGTTCTTGTTTCGGCGGTTCAATATCTCTGTGACGCGTTCTACTTCCTTGTCACGACCGATGACCGGATCGATGAGACCAGCTTTTGCTGCATCTGTCAGATTACGGCCAAGGTCGTCTAGTAGACCGCCTCCATTTTGACCTTTACCAGGTGAAGCTTGTCCAGCTTGTTCCTGATGTCCCATGAAATCATTCATATTGAATCCGCCCATGTTATTGCCCATGAAAGGATTCATATTGCTAGGCTGCTTCATTTCATTTTGGATTTCTTTATAACATTTCGGGCAGAGTCTGATCTGCTTCGTAATTCCATTTATGTGAAGAGTCATTCGTACATTGGCTTCGTTTACTTGACAGTGTTGGCAACGCATAATAATGACCTCCTTGTTCATGTAGAGTTTTTGATTGAAGTTTTTATGAACCCTTAACTTTTATCAAAAATTGACTTTGACTATCTTTGACCTTTGTCTATAGTATAGTTTGACCTTCTTTGACTTTCAAGTATTTTGTTTCACTTTTTTTTGCCAATTTTTGATGGTTTTTTGATGGTAACAAGATGTATGGGATGTATGCAAAGAACGTGCTTATCCGAGGCTAGTTACTCGCAATGACCTAGGGTCTTCGATATAGTGAAAGAGCAGAATCGCTTTTTAGGAGGTACATAATATGAAGGTTTTAGCGATACACGGTAGTGCAAGACCGAACGGAAATACAGAACAGCTTACACAAAAAGCGTTGGAAGGATTGGACGCGACACACATCCACTTAAGGGATTACACGATCCAACCGATTGATGACCTCCGCCATGAGCCTGGTGGGTTCCAACCGGTTGATGACGATAATGATAAGATTGTCGATATGATTTTTGACCACGATGTCATCGTCTTCTCAACGCCTGTTTACTGGTATGGGATGTCCGGTTTGATGAAGGACCTCGTCGATCGGTTCTCTCAGAATTTGCGGGACGAACGCTACGATTTTAAAGCTGAATTACGAAAAAAGAAGGCATATGTCATTTGTTGTGGAGGGGACGACCCAAAAATCAAAGCCTTGCCACTCATCCAACAGTTCAATTACATTTTTGATTTCATCGATTTGGAATTCGGCGGTTATATCATCGGGAAAGCAGTCAAGCCTGGTGAAATATCTGAAGACAATCTCGCAAACCAGCAAGCCCTAGAGCTAAATAAACAATTGAAGCAGACGTAAAAAAGGACAGCCATTTGGCTGTCCTTTCCTTATTTAGAATTCCTGTTTTTCTCGATCAGGTAAGTCTTCATCTCGCAACTTGTTTGCACCCTTTGCCAATTCCTCTGCTATCTCGATGTCCGGCAAACTTTCCTTAGGTGTCTGGTTATGATGCTTCGTCTTATCATTCAATTGCTTACGCTTTGTCATCGGAACGCCCTCCTGTTTTTTCACTCTGTTTATAGTTTGAACGGAGCGCGCCGACTGTATGCACCTGAAATTATTTCAACGGGATCTTGATGCTTTTCAAGAAATCTTTCATATAGAGCCTCATCGGTTTGCTCATCTTATTCGCGATGATCTGCGTCCATGTGTGTGTGCGCTCTCCTTGTGTCCGTACTCGATAGTAGTCTGCGATATCTTCATTATAGCGGGCCAGCTGCTCGATGAACTCTGTTTCATCCTGCTGGTACTCGTCTACGTGATAAATGTTTTCCATTGGCAGACGTTGCTTTTTATCCGGATTCTGATCTGGAACACCGACACACATTCCGAACAATGGAATGACCCGATCAGGCGTCTTCAGTACCTCGGATACTTCCTCAAGATTGTTCCGTAATCCACCGATGTAACAAATCCCAAGACCCATTGATTCTGCTGCCAGCGCGGCATTTTGAGCTGCAAGTGCCGCATCGATTGTTCCAACCATGAATTTTTCGGTAGATTCGAGCGACTCGACGACTTCATCCTCAGTCAGCCCTTCCATTTCGGCAGCGATCTTATGACGATTGAGATCAGCACAAAAGACGAAAAAATGCCCGTTCTTCTCTACATATTCCTGATTCCCAGCGAGCTCTGCAAGCTTCTTCTTCTTAGCCGGATCCTTAACACCGATAATGGTATAGACTTGCAGGTAGCTTGAAGTTGCTGCAGCTTGAGCACTTTTGACAATCGTTGTAATCTGATCCTCTGTCAACGGTTCATCCTTAAAGGCTCGGATGCTTCGATGATTCAGTATCGTTTCAATGGTTTCGTTCATTTCCTTCACCCTTACTCTGTAAGTTTCAGTTGTACTATTTTTATCGTATCCAACGTGAGGTGCAAGGACAACTATTGTGCTTTGAATCGTTTGAGCTATAATTTTGTGAAATAGACGTATAATTTCTAAAATATGTGTATAATTTCCGAAATCGGTCCATAAATTTTTTATTTTATGTGAAATTCGGAAAATGTGTGTATCTTCCCCTCCCACAGCCGACACTACCTTCCCTCTACACAAAAAAAGAGCGTCGCCCAACTGGGGACAACGCTCTTATAAAGCTTATTTTCCGCTTTTCAATCGACTGATCATCAAAAGGGTGATGACAACAAAGGCTGTTAGCGCCAAAAATGGTATCGTGATGAATCCAAGCCAATTGATGTACTCGCCTGAACATGGCACTCCTTGTGAACATGCGGCAGATTTCGAAAACAAGTCTGTCTTCTGATGCAAGTAATGATAGCTGGACACGAAGATCCCCGTCACACTGAACGGGAGTACGTACCACGGAAGCTTTTCATCCTCCAGGTAAAGACCGACACCAATCACAATTGCTAATGGATACATCAATATCCGTTGATACCAGCACAACTGACACGGAACATAGCCTGCAATTTCACTGAAATAAAGACTACCCAGTACAGCGGTCAGCGCAACGAGCCATGCTGCAATCATTCGTTTACTGCTCATTCGCTTCCTCTAGCGCCTCTTCAATCGCTGGCTTGATACTTGTTTCATATTCCAATCCAACTAGCTTGCCATTCACGAGAATGGTCGGCGTACTTTCGATTGGAGCGCTCATTTCTACATCTTGTTCCACAGCCTGCTTGATTGCATCAGAATCGAGGTCTTTTTTCAGTTGGTCGAGATCAATACCATCCACTTCACTTTCTACAAGAGCAAGCAAGGATTCTTCGTTCGCCCAACCTGAATTCATTTCTCCCTGGTTAGCTAGGACAGCGTCATAATACGCAAAGAAAGCCTCAGGTTTCTGAGCATAGACAGCTTCTCCGATTAATGCGGCCGTTTTCGAATCCGGGCCAAGGAATGGCTTGTTGATGAGTGTCATGCTCGCTTTACCTGTATCGATGAAGTCTTTCTTGATCATCGGATAAACCTGTTGTGCAAAGGAAGCACAGTGCGGACATTGGAAATCGAAGAATTCGACTAGCTTGACGGGTGCATCTTCTTCTCCAATGGTCGGTTGACCTTCATAACTCACATCAATTTGCGTACCTTCGCCTCCTGATGCTGTATCCTGCTTCCCAGCTTCTTGGTTACTGATGATGAATAACAATACTGCTGCTACTACGAAAATGACACCAATCAAGATGATGAATCCTTTGTTGTTCTTTTTCGGCGGCTTATAGACCGTTTTCTTTTTCTTTCCCATATGTGGTCCTCCTAAATATGTACTACCTCTCATTTTCATCAATCATAAAGCTCATGTCAATCAACTGGTTTGAACATTTTGGTAAAAGCCATTAACCACAACGATAGACCTATTTAATGATGCTTTTTTCCTTAAAATCAACATTAAGCTACAATAAAAAGGACCTGGGTTCACCAGGTCCTCCTTTTGGAAAATTTACAAAAGGTATGAATTTATTATTGCCTTGTTATGAAGTTTACGTCATGCCCCTATAGGTTCTCGGAAGGGATCGAAAGCCCGGCGGCGCCTAAGACCTTTTCAGACTCTGGAGCTTCATAGATTTCATGGCTTAAATCCCAATTCTTCTTGTTAGCGAGATATCGGAGACCTGTCCGGAACGTCGAAAAGGTTTCTGCTTCAATTTTAACTCCAGCTCGGACGATTTCCTGTACAAGTCGAGAAGAAAAGCCTACATAGATGATCTCAACCCCCATCAAGGATACCGATTTGGTCAATTGTTCAATTTGATGGGCCATATCATCCATTTGGAAATGACCATTATCAGGTAAAATCGCTCCCGTAAAATCGCAAACAATCGATTCGGCATCTTGGACGGTGAGGTTATGCAGCAGTTTATCCCTCGTAATTTCAAAGCGTTCATTGGTAAGCATTCCTACGATTGGAACCAGAATCGTATTTGGCACAATGGAAGGAATGATCGGAACCGACAAATCTGCTATCAATTTCTTATCTTTTTTCATCGTCTGCTCTGATTCATCAATCCGGCCTTCAAAGCTTTCAATTAATGAGCGTACATATCGATATGCCGCATGGTCCATCATTGACTCGATCTTTCGGATGATTGTGAGAAGCTCCTTATTGGAAACGGGATCTGTTTCAGATTGAAGCTCGACAATGTCGATGAGCTGCTCTTTAAAAAACTGAAAAGCTTTAAATGATTGGTTGAAAGGACGCTTTTCATCAATCGCATTGGAGCTCGTTTTTTCAGCCCATTCAATGATCAAGCGTTTCGCGTCGTCTTCACTTTCAGCAATCAATCCCTTGCTAACATACTTTGCTAACATGGCATGTACTTCAAGAATTCGACTATTTGTCTGTTCTCCCGTCGTTTCAGACAGTACATCGGCGGTCTTCTGAGCAATGGCTTCCTTTTCAACATCGATTCGTTCAGCAACTGTTTGAATACTCATGACCTTCCCCCCCTGGGATTATGTTTAACATAACTTGAATACCCTAAAAAAAATAATTTAAACCTGTTTTTTGAAAAAAATGTCGAAATTTTTATTCAGATGAAATCCAGATCATAAATTGGAAATTGTTTCTTCCTTTTCGGGTGCCATTGTAAGCCATTCTTGCAATGCTTCAAATCGATGGGCTGCATCTTGGTACCCTTGCTCATATAAGGCTGTCAGCTTCGCAGGATCTCGTTCGACCCGACCGACTTCAAGCGGTTCCATGGGGCGTATGACGAACACATCACCTGCTTTTTCTTTCTCTTTGATATAAGCCATCGTTTCGTTATAAACCTGGTAACGTTTGTCCATGCTTTCGACGAGACCGTTATATTTCGGATAGACTTTCCTCGTAAGCCAGTTCATTCGTGAACGTTTTTTGATATATCCGTCATTACGCGTCAAGATCAGGATGTTTCTTCGGTTTCCATCCAACTCGGATTTACGGATTGGGATAGGATCTGAAATGCCTCCATCCATCAGAAAACGGTTCTCCAATTCAATGATAGGGGCCATGAAAGGTAAGGAACTCGAAGCTCTAAGAACAGAAAGAATCTCTTCAGGACTGGAGGATTTGTCGTAATAAACCGGTTCTCCTGTCAGACAGTCGGTTGTTCCAATCACGAACCTTTCCTTCGCTTCATGAAAGGTATGATAATCGAAAGGTACTAGTTTGTTCGGAATTTCATCAAATATCAAATCCATTCCGAACAACTGCCGCTTTTTCCAAAGGTTTTTGAAGGATATGTAATCTGGATGCTTAGAAAAGCCAATCGTCACTTTCTTATTTCTACCACGTTGTCTTGCTAAATAGGAGGTTGCATTACATGCTCCTGCTGATACACCGATCACATACGGTAAATAGAAATCCTTCTCCAGAAAGTATTCCAGTACTCCAGCGGTGTAGACTCCTCGCATTCCCCCGCCTTCCAGTACCAGTCCAGTACGGTTCAACATTGAAACACCTCTTTTTTTACAGCTTATTTCCAGTTTATCAAATATTCGCAAGAGTCTGCAGTAATAAATCGTGGACATGAAAAAAGCTACCCATAGATGAGAACTCATTGGGTAGCCTTTCATGATTCTTATCACAATCGTCATGTCGGTGGAGGTTGACTGCCTTCTTGACCGGCCTGACTTTGATAACTTCGGGATTGTTGGGACTGTGATTGTCTTTCTTTATATTCGTTGGAATTCATATGAACATCGGACTTCTTTTTATGTTGGTACTCAAAATAAATTGCGATTGCTAAAACGATTAACAGAGGAACGAGCATCAGCATCCACATTCCAGTAACACCTCCCTCTTGACCTCCTCATACCCGTTTTTGCTCCTTTCTAACCGAGTAAGGATCGTAAAACACGAAAAAACCCTACCCGAATTCGGGAAAGGTTTTTTCTTAGGGTTTAGGGGTTAGGGGGATAAAAGGTTGTTAGTATAAGGATACCCGCCTCTATCTTTTTTAAACATAAAAATTTAAAAAATATAGGTATTTTTTATCTAGTTCTTCCGTAATATTTGTGTAATATTTGTAATAGATATGAAACTTTCAAACGATTCATTCGTCTATATAAGTAACAGTACTATTCAAGGGGGAATTCCATATGAACACATTCATGAATTTACTTCGTCCGTTGCTGGCAGGGACAATTGCCATTGTCGCGTTTCTCTTCGTTGTCTTATCGCTTTGGAATATGGTCTCCTAAAAAGGATTGATGCGAATCAATCCTTTTTTTATATTGTAAAAGCGATCTTACCGAACTGTTTCGCTTCCTCCATCCGGTTAAAGGCCTCGTGTGCGTCTTCAAGAGTGAAGGTTTGGTCGATGACCGGCTTGATTTCATATTTACGTATGAATGCCAACATCTCACGAAACTCTTCATGACTGCCCATCGTCGTTCCTAGAAGGTTATACTGACCGTAGAAGAATTGCCTGATGTTGATTGATACTTCATCTCCTGCAGAAGCACCGAAAGTCACGATCGTCCCACCTTTTTTCACAGCGCCTAGTGATTTCTGGAAGGTTGCCGCTCCGACACTTTCAATGACGAGATCGACTTTTTCGCCGTTCATGGCCTCTTCCCAATCTCCATCACTATCGATGGCGTGGTCAGCTCCTAATTCCAAAGCTGCCTTCCGCTTTTCCTCACTCCGGGAAGTGACCGTCACTTTCGCTCCAGCAGCTTTTGCATATTGAAGAATGAACGTGATGACGCCACTACCGACTCCAGGCAGTAAGACATGCTGTCCTTCCTGCAAATTCCCTCTCGTGAACAGTGCCCGGTAAGCTGTCAGGGCAGCTAAAGGCAAGACACCCGCTTCAATCCAATCCAAGTGTTCTGGTTTCGGTTCAACTTGGTTTGCTGAAACGACCACTTCTTCCGCAAACGTTCCGTTCGAAGGGAAACCGAGAATATCAAAGCCTTCAGGAGGTGCAGCCGATTTCTCCGGCCAATTCAATCCAGGATTTATGATGACCTCATCTCCGACCTTTACATTCTGCACACCTTCTCCAACTTCGATGATGACTCCTGCCCCATCGGATCCGACGACGAACGGTGGTTCATTTTCATGCCGGTGAAGTACGAATAAATCCCGATGATTAAGGCCTGCTGTTTTCAGCTGGACTTTGACTTCCCCACCATTGACGTTCGGCGAATCAACTGTCTGAAGCTTCAATCCTTCCTTGCCTTTCGGGCTCGTATGTATTAATGCTTTCATCGTATTCTCCTCCTTTTTGCTCTTATTATGGCATAACCATCAGGCTCATTCACATATATTGCTTCTGAATATTCAAATACCTTACGAAATCGAATGGTTAATTAAAAGAAAATTATGATACCGCGGTTTCCCACTTTCGTTCATGTTATAGTAGGAAAGGAAAACACTCAAACTTATACACAGCTCTAAAATAAAGGAGTTTCCTATGATAAAAGAAACAAATCTACGAAAAATCACCCCACAATATGATCCGTGGGAAGCATATATGGATGTTGAAGAGCACGGAAGGATGGTGCTGAGTAACATCGAGTTTACCACGACAACCCTTTGCAACATGAGATGTGAGCATTGCGCAGTCGGATACACGCTGCAGCCAAAGGACCCGGATGCACTCCCCGTTGATTTGATGATCCAAAGACTAGAAGAGATTCCTCATTTACGCTCGATCAGCATCACAGGTGGCGAGCCGATGCTCTCCCTCAAATCCGTTAAGCAATATGTGGTCCCTCTTCTCAAATATGCACATGAACGTGGCGTACGGACGCAAATCAACTCGAACCTGACATTGGATCTAAAAAGGTATGAGATGATCACCCCTTATTTAGACGTTTTACATATTTCTCATAATTACGGTTCAGTTGAAGATTTTACAGAAATCGGATTCGCCATGATGGAGCGAAAACCGACACTTGATCAACGGAAGCATTATTTCGATCGAATGGTGGAAAATGCAAAAGCTCTGACAGCTGAAGGCGTGATCGTCTCAGCTGAAACGATGTTGAACAAAAGGACGCTTCCACATCTGGAAGCAATCCATGAACAAATCGTGCAAATGGGCTGTCAGCGCCACGAAGTTCATCCGATGTACCCGAGCGATTTTGCAAGTGGTTTAGAAGTGGCAACACTTCCTGAAATTCGCGAGGGGATCCATCGTTTATTGGATGCGAAGAATGCAGAAACCTGGATGTTATTTGGTACATTGCCTTTTTATCCGTGCAGTGATAACGAAGATGATTTGACGCTGTTGAAACGGCTTTATCAAGAGAAGAATGTCACCGTGCGAAATGATCCGGATGGGCGGTCCCGCTTGAACGTCAATATCTTCGATGGAAATGTCATCGTAACGGACTTTGGCGATGACGGGGCTCTAGGTAACATTCAGAAAGACCGGCTTGAAGAGGTTTACGAACGCTGGATGACTAGTAAACTAGCAAGCACGGTAAACTGTCACTGCCCGGCAGTGAAGTGCCTCGGCCCGAACTTACTTGTAAAAGATGCGTATTACCCTGAAATTGATTTTACAAAAAGGAAAACGAACATATAGGAAGGTGCCCTGTTGAGGGCACCTTTAGTTTTGACTCGACGCTTTCTTTATTGAGTGTCATCTCTTGTTCGGATTAGCAGCTCAATCGTTTTTGTAGATAATTTCGCATTTTTGTAGATAATTTTGCATTTTCGTAGATAATTTTCATTTTTTGTAGATAAACACCTCGACAGTCGATTTTCATCCCTCGAACGGCACGATTTCGAGCTGTTTTTGAGAAAATCAACACGAAAATCAAGGAAAATCTTCTAAAAAGGAGGCTGTCGAGACGTCTCGACAGCTTGTGAGTACAAAAACTACAGGTGAGCTGCTTTAGTAAAAGAAAAAGATGACCCATTTTCTCAATGGGTCATCCTTCATTAACGATTATTTGAAGATTAATACTTTACCAACTGTACCATCAGCACTTTGTCCAATTACACGGAATTTCAGACCGTAGTTCGGAACGTTACGTCCAGCATCTTCAAGTCCTTCGTTCATGTAATTTGCACTGTCGTCAAACAATGGGTTACGTGCTGTATGGTTGTCTTCTAACGTTTTTCCTAATAATTCACTGTAATCAAGGAACATCTTCTCAGTCTTATTCAAGCTGAATGCTGCGTCGTGTACCTGGAATCGGGTAGAAGCGACCGAACCATCACTCCACGTGTTGATATGCTGATCCGCATCGACGACTCCGACAAAACCATCTCCAGGGTGGGCACCTGTCCAGTTTTCACTGTACTTCTCATCCACATACCAAACGACTAGACCTTCGTCGAATTCCATCAAGCTTGCACCACGACGGATATTTTCAAGACCTCGGTCAACATCGTTGTGGCTGCGCCATTCAAGCAGGTAATAGTGCTCAGACCGTTTAATTCCGTCACTTTTCGTAAATCCATTCAATGTGAATATAGATTCAGCTTCTGCATCATCAAAGAATACTTGCTGTCCATCAACGACGACAGAAAGATCGTCTGCATACAATCCTGGGTTTGAAACAGCGACATCTGTTACATATTCAATCGCGATTTCAACCTCTTGACCAACGTAGTCGCTCAGGTCGAAGGAAGCATCGATCCAACCATTCGAAGAGCCAGTGATCCCATTACCCGCATTGCTTTTATGAGGATCTTCATTTGTTGTGATATCGCTTGGGATCGGGCTACCATTTACGGTTACATAGGCATAATCCCAATCCGTTTCAATGTCATACCATGTTTTGAAGTTGAAGGATGCTGTCGTAGCATTCGTCAAGTCAACTGTTTTCGTCATCACGTTGTGCAGATCATCTGCACTTCCTGAGAAATACTCGGACTTCCCGCTAGCTGGTGTATTGACGACAGTCTCTTTCAAAGGAAGCGTCACTTTCACGACATCATTATTCGTTCCCTTTGTAACAGCTTCATCAAGTAAAACTTCATAACCGTTTTCATCCACTTCACTCACATCGATCTGCGTTCCTGTTTGCCAGTTCCCGCCTACAGATGCTTGAAGCATTTCCTTCATATAAGGACTGAATCCAGTCGGCATCGTCCCAGGGATTTTACCAGCCCAGCTTCCGCTTGACATGATGGACCAGTAGCTGACCGGTTCTCCTGCTCCTGAATACTGCGTGTCATACTCATCCGGTAGACCGAGATCATGTCCAAATTCATGTGCCATAACACCGACTGCACCATCTTCAGGCTCAATCGTATAGTCATAGGCATACATAGTTCCAGCTCCCCAATAATCGACTGCTGGTTCTGGAGAACCCTCAATCGAGAATACAGGTAAGCCCAGGTTCCAGCGGTGGGACCAGATCGCATCCGAGCCAAGGGATCCGCCACCAGCTTCTTCACCAACACCAGAGTGGATGATCATCAAGTGGTCGACGAGACCGTCCGGCTCAAGATAGTTTCCATCACCATCTAGGTCGTAACGATCCCACTCATCATACTCACCAAGGTTTACAGATGGATCGGCTGCCGCTGCATTTAACGCTTCTTTAACAAGTGCACGAGCATTGACATCGCTGTCATACACAGGATCATTTCCACCATAATAAGCAGCGTTATGTTTGGCTTGGTACCAGCCTACTACTTCACCTTCTACGGAATAGCTTCCGCCAGATTGCTTTTCATAATATTGTTTCATAGAGACGTAGTTTTTCCCGTC
Source organism: Pseudalkalibacillus sp. SCS-8 (assembly GCF_040126055.1). Classification (NCBI taxonomy): domain Bacteria; kingdom Bacillati; phylum Bacillota; class Bacilli; order Caryophanales; family Fictibacillaceae; genus Pseudalkalibacillus; species Pseudalkalibacillus nanhaiensis. Next base: position 829,756 of record NZ_CP143541.1, on the reverse strand, counting down.
TGGACCAGTCCAGCCTCCGTTACCGAAAAGCATGTCCTGATAATGGGCACGAGAATAGGCATTTTCACCTTCATAATACATATCCGTCTCATCAGCTGACATCGAATTATGTGGCTTGTCAGGGTATTCAATCAAAAGGACAAGCACTTTATCGGTTCTTGTTCCGCCGTTCCAGGCTTCCTCTTCTACCCCATTTACTGTTTCGGATTGTCCTACTTTATTCCCTTTTCCTGAAGTCAGGCTGTTTTTCTTCATATCCTTTTGAAGCTGTTTCTTCGCTTCTTTTTCCTGCTCATGCAGGGCCCCCTCATCATGCGCATGGGCAGAAGCAGCAGCCTTTTCATTCAGGTAGTTGTTCAATGCTTTCTCCGCTTCAGCTGCACTCGTATTCGGGCTGATTTTCCCTTCCTTCTTGAGCATCTCGATTAATCGCTCATCATTCGCGATACCCAAGTCAACTGGTGTACCGGCATATTGATGAGTGACACTTTCACGTGCTTTTTCTGCATCTGCCATCTGTGGAGTAGCAATTGCGCCATATGTAAGTGTACTCAATCCCATCATGACTGCAAAAGCAGTAGATGTTATTTTTCTCTTATTCATCTATTGATGTCCTCCCCTTCTCCTGTAAAAAATTAGTTTGCAATACTTTTACAATACTACCAATATGACTGAAAATTGTAAATATTATGGTGAAAAAAGTTCCTTTTTATCGCCTGTTTGACGGAAAAAGGGGATTTTTGACCCAAATAACATTTTTTCAGCATAACGTTATTCGTGACTTAAGTCTCGGTTTTCTTGAGGGGGTCTGACTGTCAGTAGAAGTGGTTACGATATGGTTTTAGGAAAACCTATGGATGGTATACTAGGGAGGAAAGGATGAATCATATGGAGTTTCATTTTCTAGGTACAGGTGCGGGAATACCGTCAAAGGGAAGAAACGTTTCATCAATGGCACTCCGTTTCATGACGAACCGTCAAGGGGAAATTTGGTTATTTGATTGCGGTGAAGCGACCCAGCATCAAATCTTACATACTACGATCAAGCTATGGCAGGTCAGGAAAATATTCATCACACACATGCATGGCGATCATATCTACGGTTTGCCAGGGGTACTTGGCAGCCGATCCTTCCAGGGTGCTGAAGATACTTTAACAGTATATGGACCAAAAGGAATCAAAGAATTCATTACTGTTGCGCTTGAGACGAGCAGGACCTACTTGAAATATCCACTTGAAATCATTGAGATCGAGGATGGATTTCATGAGCTGGACGAAGGCTATCAAATTGAAGCTGCTTTATTGGAGCATGTCATCCCCTCATACGGTTTCAGGATTACAGAGCCTGAACAACCGGGTCGGCTTCAAGTGGAGCGATTGAAGGAAATCGGCGTCTCACCAGGTCCAGTTTACAGTAGACTGAAGGCTGGAGAAACCGTCACGCTTGAAGATGGTCGAACCATTTGTGGAGAAGATTTCACCACTCCACCTCAACCTGGTCGGGTCGTGACGATTTGCGGAGATACCCGTCCTACAAAAAAAACTATCGAACTTGCAAGGGATGCCGACCTACTCGTCCACGAAGCCACATTTGCAGAGGGAATGGATGAGCGGGCAATCGAATATTTTCATTCTACAACGAACCAAGCGGCAGAGCTTGCGAAACAAGCCGGAGCAAAACGGTTGATTCTCACTCATATCAGCTCCCGCTATTACGATAAAGCAGATGAATTAACAGAAAGTGCCGTGAACATATTTCCGAACACGGAACTTGCTGAGGATTTCGCCATTTTTCAATTGACAAAGAAGAACACGAAAAAGGTGTGACATGCAGTCACACCTTTTTTCTATCAATAATTCTGTTGGACATGCTGTGATACGCGCATTTTTGGCTTTGCAGTACGGTAATACACATAATAAGAGACGAGCAGAAACAAGGACGACAATAAGTACATGTTTCCGTAACCGATCTGGACGACGACCCAACCTAAGAAGAACGATCCTACGCCAACACCGATATCGAATAGCGTAAAGAACGTTGCCGTCGCTGCCCCTCTTCGATGTTTAGGTGACATTTGAATGGAAAGTGCTTGGTAACTTGGCTGAAGTATCCCATAGCCGAATCCAATGATTAATGCAGCGATATACACCATCCAGCTGGAAGCTGCCAGGCCAAGCACGATCATACCGATGAAATAAAGGGACGTACCGAAAGCGATAAGTTGGTTTGGACCTTTCCTATCAAACCACTTTCCTGCAAAAGGACGACTGATCACGATCGCAATGGCATATAAGGTGAAATACGTTCCGGCGATTGAGGCATCACCAAGTTCTTTTGCATATAGTGACACGAAACTGATGACCCCCCCAAATACGATGGCAATCATGCTCATCGCTATGGAAACGGGGAGGGCTTTTCTTTCAATCAATTCATTGAACCAATACGCCAGATCTTCTTTATGTTTAATTGAAAATTTCCGTTGATTTTCAGGGGCTTTCCTCGTTGTTTTATAGTTTGGAAGAAAGCTCGCCATAATCAGTCCTATGAGAGATAAAAAGAAGCAAAACCAGAACATGCCCTGGTAGCTTGTATAGTCCGCGACAAAAACCCCGACAATGGGTCCGATACTCATGGCTACCATGATGAATGTGCCATAATACCCTAACCCCTCTCCTCTACGTTCCTCCGGTATCCATTCGGCTGCCATCGTCCCTCCGGCCGTGGTTGACATCCCGAATCCGAATCCATAAATGAACCTAATCAGAAAGATCATCAATACCGTTTGAGCGATCAAATAACCGAAAGTTGCGACGACAAAAACGATTATTGCAATCAGGAAGAGGGCTTTCTGATTTTTCATATCCATCAAATAACCTGTGATGGGCCTTGCGAAAACGGCCGCAATCGTAAAAATCCCCATGATTAAACCTACCTGATCTTCACTTGCACCAAGGTTTTCAACCAAGTAGACCGGTAGTGTAGGCAACAAAAGAAAAAAGCTCATGAAGAACAAGAAATTACTCGCGCATAGCAATATGAATTTACTTGTCCATAACGGTTGTTTCAACGTAGTCATGGGGGATCGCATCCTTTCTAAACCCCATCTATTATACGTCCTTCGTAAGATTTTCTAAAGGAATTCCTCTTCACCATCCAATCTCGCTTCAAAATGAATGCATAAGAAAAAAGCACCCAGTGGATGCTTTATCTCTTATATATATTCAACGGCAATGGATGATAATAAATTTCAACAGTCTGTGGAATAATGAATTGTTCTTGAGCATCTTTCAAATAGTAAAACATCTTTTTGCCAGCCCCAGCGTTGGCAGAATGGACCGTAATGGTCTCCGCAAAAAGTTTATGTCTTACCATGTATTCAACGACCATGAAACCATTTCGGGCTTTGTTCTCTAAATCATGATCTAGTGACAGATGCTTGATATTTCCTCTGCGTAAGAATTGAATGCATTCTTCCATATCACTAGCCAAAAAATAATCATCGGGACATGGACGGACATCGTCTAGAAAAACATTAATTTTTGACAATATTTGTCTCCTTCCCGCTGGCTTATTACGAGTATAACACGGAAAGGATATAAACCCCACACCTTTTAAAATATATGGTTCTACTGGGAATAAATGAGTTCTTCAATCGTCGATTGTCCCCACGAAGAAACCCGGATCGCAACCTTGTCTGCCGGATCACGTTCATAAGACGCTCCGGTCCCTTCTTCAATGTAATACCTCTCCAGTCCATAATCGATTCGGACATTCCTTTGATAAGAATCAATATATCGGACGATTCCTTTAAGAGCGACCTGTCCATCCTTCAGCTCTGGTTTCGTTTTAACAATACGGACGGCTTTCGAGACCGAATCGGATTGCTCGAGAATAACATAGATTCGATCTCTTTCATCCAATTCAGTTCCTTCTTCGATCAGATTGGTAGATAAAGTGGAAACATCATAATTCAAAATGACATAATCCCCATGAAAAAGATCTCTTGGATCAATCGGTTCCGTTTCCAGAACGATCCGTTCCCCTAACTGAAGCGTCATATAGTGGGAAGCCGCTATTCCGCCGAGCACAAAGACTTGAAGAACCAAAACGAAATATAATAATCCCTTACGCATCGTGGCGGCCTCCTTTCGCGTTATGAATCATAACTCGCCTTCTTTTTTCCAAATACCAGCTTAAGAGGAACAACAAAATCCCGCCTGCTAAGAAGAATAGAGACTTCGGCAAGAATGCCCATGCGAGCTGAATATAGGCCACTAACGTGCTGATTAGGAATAAGAGTGTCCCTCGGTTGATCATGGAAGGCTCTTCCCTTTGATAACCTTGAATGAGTACATAAAGAGAGTAACCGAAGGCTAGCAGCAAGTATAAGACATCTGCTGTCTCACCAAGCAAATACAGTGGTGTAAACAGAATCAAATCCGTCCAGCCCCCTGAAGATTTCATTTTCTTCATCATTCCGATCAAGCTGACCAGAACGAAAAGGACAATCAAATAAGGAACAGATTCAACCAGAAGATCATTGTAACGGAGGTATTCTTCCATTATAAAAACATGGATGAACGTAACAGCAAGAATCCCAAGAATACCGATATCCTTAAAGCTATGGTGCGCTTTTTCGCTCTTCATAAGCTCATTTATCCCATATAGGATCAAGAATACGATTGTCATCCAGAAGTAAGAGTATTCGTAAACGACGATGAACGTGATACTCGTTATGATGATAGCGGCTGAGTAGAGATAATAAAGGAGCCTGCTATCTTCCTTGAAGGTGAGGTATCCAATACCAACAATGACAAGAAACGCAAGCACATGACTGAAAGCTTGAAAAGAAATGAAGCTGTAAAGGATTCCGGAGGTTCCGATGAAAAGTGACAACAGATAGAAATAACGGTTTGGAAATACAAAATACGTGAGGATTGCTGAAGCCGTCCATAAAATGAACGCAGTAGCATTATAACTAACAATATGGAACATTTGCGCAACCAGAAAGATCCCTGCTCCGAAGGTAATTGTCCCGATTCCGATCAAGGCACTCCCTAAATGCTCAGACCCCTTCTGGATATAATGACCACCTGTTAAATGGAAGCCTGCAATTGCTACCCAGATCAAGGTCAATCTGAACCAATCACTCATTTGCCCCCAATTCGAAGCGATAAACGTAAGGATTCCGAGACCGATCAAGATACTTGCAAGGATCGGTAACAGATTGTTCCTTTTCTTTTCATACATTGAATAAATGCCTTCCAGCTGTTCCTTTTGAATATAACCTTGTTCTACCCATTTCGGTCCTTCTTTTCTCAGCCACTTCCGCTCATTCATGTAAATCCCCCTTCCACCTATAAAAACTTTATTCTACAATCCTCTTTCCTATCCTTTCACTCATAAAAAAAGAACAGTGCTGAGCACTGTTCTTTGGTCGTTTTGAACTTTTTGCAGTATTAAATGAATAAGGTCGAGTTCAAGAATTGCCGGGATACGGACTGGAAATAGGAGGTTTGGACAGACAGTGTCGCGATGACGAGCGCATTCTTGACGATCGATCTCTGCTTTTCTGTCAAAGTGTTGAACTCGGTGATTTTCTCATCCGCTTTTTGATAGATCAATGACTCCGCCTTTTTGCCATCCTTCACCCTGAAGTCGACGTCCACCACATTGTCGTCGTTCAAGTCCAATTCTTCAAATACTGTTGCGTATGTATGATAGAAATGGATAGGATCAATCAAATCATCATGCCGATCTTCAATGTTATTGAAAATCAACATTAATAAGTTGCGGATGGAAACGAAATCAAGCGTGCTTTTCAAATCCTCTACAATGAAAAGAATAGCCGCCTGTTCAAGGGAGTATTTTTTCCCTTTATGGGGAGATCCAATCAAGTTGCGCACATCACGCTTCACCCAATTTTGGACCGCAGTCGTCGAGAAGCTGCTATATTCGATCTGGTTGCCTAAAGAGACAATCTCATTGATGGAAAAGCCCAGCTCCTTGTTTGTCCCTTTCATGATCTTTTCAAAAATGCCAGGAAGAGATCCCTCTCCTAACCCCTTGATCAAGGATTCATCTTCAATATCATTTAGTTCGAGCCAAGCTTCCTTCAAAATCAGAGCAGGCTTATCTCCTTCATTTGAATGCAAGGCTAACAAGAGCTCTGCCATCTGTTTTCGGCTTAACGTCAATAAAGGCATGATTTCACCTCAATTCATCCGTTCATTTGAACTTATCATACGCAACAAAATTCCCTGCGTCAATTTAATTTTAGTGATGCGTCCTTTCGAAATTCAAAAAAGAGAAATAATTCATAAAGTTGTTAAGCAACTGTCTTGATAAAAACTTTCGGATAATTTATACTCAGCTTATACAATATTAAGTTCAAATGAACTTGAAATGAGGTATGAAAAATGGCAAAACGGATTTTTCTATTTATCTTAACCAACGTTTTGGTCCTTACGACAATCATGATCGTATTGTCGTTGTTGAACCTGAATACGTATATCGGACCAGGTGGAAACATCCAATTTGGAACGCTGCTTGCATTTAGTGCTGTCATCGGTTTCACTGGTGCATTCATTTCATTAGCGATTTCCCGTTGGATGGCAAAGACGATCATGCGTGTGAAAGTCATTGATCCTGACCGTCCTGGATCAGCAGTTGAACAGGATGTTGTTGAACGTGTACACCGCTTGTCCCGTGCTGCAGGACTTTCTGCAATGCCACAAGTAGGGATCTACGACTCCCCTGAGGTCAATGCATTCGCTACGGGTCCATCGAAACGTCGTTCTCTTGTCGCTGTTTCGACGGGATTACTTGAAAATATGGATGATGATGCAATTGAAGGCGTCATCGCACACGAAGTCGCCCATATTGCCAATGGGGATATGGTAACGATGACTTTACTTCAAGGTATCGTCAACACATTCGTCGTATTCCTATCAAGAATTGCTGCGTGGGCAGTCGCTCAACTTGTTGATGAAGACAAGGCGGCCATCGTCCACCTGATTTCAATCATTGTATTCCAGATTGCGTTCTCCATCTTAGGAAGCATCGTCATCATGGCATACTCACGTCATCGTGAATTCCATGCAGACCGTGGAGGCGCAGACCTCGCTGGTAAGGATAAGATGATTCACGCTCTAGAAGCACTACGCGCGTATATCAATCGCGTTGATACACGTCAAGACACATTGGCAACGATGAAAATCAGTGGCGGTAAGAAGAAGAAAATGATTTTCTCTACTCACCCTGACATTGATGAGCGAATTCGTCGTCTGCATGCAAAATAATGAGACTGAAGGAACAGACCACAGCGTCTGTTCCTTTTTTTATTAGATTGTTGAAACGTATGTATGAGTCGTCCGTATGTACATATAAGGAGGTTGATTGTTTGAAAGTCTCAATTGAAGACTCGATTCGAGAGAAATTCACGTGTGTAAAGTGTAAGCATGAGTACTGCATGACGAAAAAAGGCGCAATGACTGGAACAGGATTCAGTAAAATGTTCGATGTCCAGCATACTGAATTTCTTTTTGTCAGCTGCATGAATTGTGGATATGTAGAAGTCTTTGACCCAGAGATCCTCGAAGGAAAACGCAAAGAATTAAGTACTTTTCTCGATATCTTTTTCGGTGGATGATTCGATTGGACTGGCACATTGGGTGAAGCCAGTCTTTTTTGTGGAGATTTCCCCTTTATCTGAATTTGCCAACTTCCAATTGCTGATATACTATATACATATAGGTTTAAACTATTGAACGAATGGTGATAGAGATGACAAAATCAAATGAAAAAGAGCGCTTTCTGGAATCGTTCCGTAATGCAACTCCATTATTTCAAGCGCTAGCTGACCCCGTCAGACAAGAACTAATTCTTTTATTAGCTGAAAATGAACGTTTAAATGTAAATGAAATTGCCGAGTACTCGCCAATGTCTCGTCCGACCATTTCCCATCACTTGAAAATTTTGAAGCAAGTGCATCTTGTCACTTCTGAAAAGAAAGGGACACAAAATTATTATCGGCTGGAAGTGGAACGGCCACTCGAACAGTTGAAGGAACTCGTGAAGGTGATTGAATCAGAGTGCATTTTTGAAACAGCTGATGAGGAATGAAACATAAGCCCAGTTGATTACGTCTATACTACAAAACAACAGTGCTAGCGTTAGGAGGGCTTTTATATGGTACGGATAGCAACCATTATTGGATTGGTCATCATACTTTCAGCTTGTGGGTCTGGTGAACAAACGAAATCGCCGTCTGCTGAACCGGTTAATGGACAAGCGCAAGAAGAGAAATCAGAAGGGAATGAGAATGTGGCAGGTGAAGTTGAACTGAAGGTCGTTTCTTTTACAAATGATCAGGCAGTGATCGAACTGCAAAACCAAACAGAAAAACCCTTAGAACTAGAGTTTACGAGCGGCCAGCAATATGACATGTGGATCAAGAATGAAAGTGGAGAAACCGTCTTTCACTGGGGTGAGGGCAAAATGTTCACCCAAGCATTGAAAAAGGAGACGATCGAACCGGGCGGTAAACGTACATTTACCGTTGCCATACCGGAATTAGATCCTGGAACCTACAACGTCCGTTTCAAAGTGACATCCGTTCCATCATTCGAAACGACGTTCAAACAAACGATCTAAACGAGATAAATAAGATAAGGGATAAACCCGTAACGGGTTTATCCCTCTATTATTGTCTGAAACTCATCGGTTTTGTACGCCCAGTCTGACTAATATTCCACCAGCCATCAGTATGGCACCTGCAAATCCAAAAACATAGGCTGTCGCAAAGCTTCCGGAAATCCACCCTCCGATGATCGGACCGGTCAGGTTACCAAGGAACCGGCAGCTTGCAGTCACACCAAATGCCCTGCCCTGAATATCGGCAGGTGTTTTTTTATGGATCAATGTCTGGATTGCCGGCCAAACACCGCCTAAAACAAGCCCTTGAATAAATCGCCATACATACAATTCATAAATGTTGTCCGTGAATAATTGCGGTAAAAATAAGACACCGCTTGCGAACATGACGACAGGCAACATCCTTAAATGGCCGATTCGATCTCCTAACTTTCCTAAATAAGGTGAACCGATGATCGTGGCGATACCGAGGATCGACGCTGCAAATCCTGCTAACAGGGCGAGGTTTTCCGGGTTGTCGACGAAGGTCTTAACGAAGATCGTCATCATTGAATTCGTACTCAACATCGCTGCTTGCAATAAAAAGGTAGCAATGAACAAAACAAGAAGCTGTTTATTCATCAACACATCTTTAAATGTCCCCTGCTTTTCCACTGTCTCCTGCATGGGAGCATCTTTCGGAATGAACTGGATGACAAGAATCAACGTAAGGAAAATGCTGATACCGGTCATCGCAAAAACAGGTCTGAAGCCGAACCAATCAGATAATGCACCGCCGATTAACGGTCCAATGATTCCGCCTGAAATTCCTCCTGTTTGCAGGAAACCGAGTGCGGCTCCAGTATGTTCCTTAGGTGTTATCCTCGATAAATACGAAAAGGAAACGGTGATGAAGCCAGAAAAGAATCCCATGAAAAAGCGCAAGGCGAGAAGCATCCAGGGGCCAGTCACAAAGGCCATCGAGAAGGTCAGGATTCCCATACCGATTCCTGCACGAATTAGGTTCGCTTTCTGACCGAACTTATCCGCAAAGATTCCCCAGATCGGGGCCATAAACGCTCCCGATAGGAATGCCGCTGAAAAAATTGCACCCGTCCAGAGACTCAGTGCCTTTTCATCCGTTACACCAAGCACCTCCAAATATAAGGGGAGGAACGGGAGAATCATCGTCATCGCAGCTACAATTATGAAATTACAAAGCCAGAGAAAGCGCGCACTTCTCTTCCAATTCTTCATAACGTTTCATCCTAATTCATGAGTATCGCTATTGAGCTATCCATTATTGTAACACTTTGAGCGAAAAACCTTTCAGATCCTGCTTGTTGGATGATTGCTCTTTTGAGGGTAAAGAAACTCCTTTTATATGCCCTCAAATTACGAAATACCTGATTTGAGGGCAAAGAAACTCCTTTTATCTGCCCTCAAATCGCGAAATACCTGGTTTTGAGGGCAAAGAAACACCTCTAATATGCACTGCACTCTCTCCTCACACAAAAAAAGCTCCGGCCATGGAGCTTTTTTACTCATCAAGCTGTTGCTTGGTCTTCTCTAAATCATCTAACAGCTTATTTACGTTCTCAACCTCAAGATTGATCATCTTCTCATAGATGGAAAGGATCATTTGGCCATAAGTCGTACCCGGTACTGCCCACTTTCCGTTCAACATCACCCATGTTGGTGCGGAACCACGCGCCACCAGATTGAAGCGAGGATCAACCAATACTTGTCCATCAGGTAATTTCGCTTTTGTCGCATAGGCATATAGATGTTGGATATGAGCGAGAACCCCTTCTCGAGGTGTTTTGAAACTAGCACCAGGTACGGATGGTCCCGTCGTCCCAATTCCAGCATAGTTATTCTGCTCAGGTTTTACAGTTCCTGTGAATTTGAAGTAGTTCGTTTCATGGATTGCTTGAGCAAAAGCTGTATCTCCTCGAATGCCATAAAGTTTACCGATGTTCAAATAAAGCTGTGCCAATGCTGGAGCTTTCGGATTAACATTTCTGACAAACTGATTCATCGTATCCGCTGTCAGGACACTTTCACCCTGAATCGTGAAACCTTTAATCGGCTCTGGAGTAGGTTCTTCCGGTTTTTCAGGCTTCTCAGGTTCACTCGGCCCTTCTATTACGATGAAAGCTCCACTGATTCCTAGCTTCACTAGCATTTCGACTTGTTCTTCTGCATTTTTTCTTTCCGAGTATGCACCTGCTTGTACACGATAGAATGTTGTCCCATTAATTTTCACCGGATAGATATAAGAATCAATCTTTTTAGAAGCTAACATCTCTGCTCGGTCTTTTGCATTCTCTTCCTCTTTAAATGAACCAGCAATTACTTTATAAATGGTTCCTGGAACAGGCTCTGGCTTCGGTTTCGGCTTCTCCTTACGCGGTAGGTTGAGTGCTTTAGCGATACCAGTCGCTGTTGCCATTGCAACATCTCTCAGGAATTTATCATTCAACATGAGTTTAAGATCCTTTTCATTATCAATAAAAAGAACCTCTATGAGCATTGCGTTCATTCTTGTATTCCGTAATACATAGAAGTTTGCTCGTTTTTGCCCTCGATTGAATACGTTATACTTGTCCATCGTAAAGACGATTTCCTTGTGGATGATTCCTTGGATGACTTTTGTTGAATTATTTATGTTTCCGTTATAAATAAAACTTTCAAATCCACTTCCTCCAGCAGCATTGTGGTGGATGGAAAAGAAGTAGTCTGCGTTCTTCTTGTTTGCAAAATCAGTCCGTTCTTTAAGACTGACCGTTTCATCTTTTGCTCTCGTCATCAACACTTTGACAACATACGATTCAAGAAGAAACTCTCTTACCATCAATGCCACTTTCAGGTTGAAATCTTTTTCTCGATACTGCTTATAAACGGCTCCACTGTCAGAACCACCATGACCTGGATCTAATACAACAGTAACCATTAATTCACCACTTTCATAAGTTTTCGTTCCTTACTACAACCTATGCAGATTTCCAGATTTTGCTTGTACAAATTAAAAAGGTTGACTGAATTATACAGTCAACCTGACAAGCCGAAAACTTGTGAAATGGAGCATTTATTAGTTTGTTTCTTCCTCGTCTTCATCATTTCCCTTAAGGTTAGGGTTGTTTTCTATTGGATCAATTGTATGTTTGTAAGAGTATCCCTTTGTTATCGCTATTGTAAAGATGACTAGAACGAAAATGATGATGAGAACGGAGGCAATCATTACTTTGAACATGTTGAAATCCCATCCTTCCAACTACCAATTTATCATAAAATGAAGATGGGAATCTAGCTGAATATGACAGGCTGCTTCCATTATTGCTTCCCGTACGTTTCCGTCACACCCCAAACGACATCTACGACAATATCATTCATGACGACATCAAGGTCATGGAAGATTCGATGGGTGGTTCGAAGTTTCTCAGTGTGGTCTTCCTTCAATGCCTCCTCGATCATATCAGCTGCACGGTTCAAATCCTTTTTCAAACTCCCTTGTGTCTCTGGTACGAGGATGGTTCGGATGTACTTCATTTTACTCTCCAAAGCATCCTTTTTTTCAGATGGTTTAAAGGTTTTCCATGCACCCCAGCCGAGTAACTCATTCCAGTACATATGCATCGCATGGACCTCTCTCATCAATTCCTCTTCCTTCCGTTCATTGACGAGAAGGCTTTCATTCGCCACCAGCCGCACTGAGCCATTCTGTCTTGCTTCCCCTAGTGTTAAAGGACCTTCATCCGCTTCGCTTAGCACATAAATCCCTATAAAACTGCTTGTCCCAACTACGACTAGACTGATCAATGCCATGACGACGATCCACTTTAAAGACCGCTTGGATATCTTCAGGGTAATCCCTCCAAGGAATGACATGGATTTATCTGGTAAATTATATCTTATTTTAACTTATTTTAGGAATGATGACAAAAAAGACCCCCTCTGTATTTAAATCGTAATCTCCTTGTAACTGGTCTATTATTCTCATGTCATATTAGGCTAGTACAATGTGCAATTAGGACGTGATAAAGGTAGAACGTCCTAATTAAAAAGGAGGGAACCTTCTATATGTTCAAGAAAGTAGCACTTACTGTAGCGCTGGCAGGATCAGCGGTCCTCGCACCTACAGCAGCAACCCAAGCGGCTGAAGTAGAAACGCCGTTGAAGAAGAAAATGTGGCATGAAGATGTCCACTCCATCCAAAAGGACCTGAAGGAACTAGGATTTTTCGATTACCATAAATCAACCGGTTATTTCGGTGATATTACCCATAAAGGTGTCAAAGCCTTCCAAAAAGACTACGGCCTTACACCTACTGGAAAAGTAGACGAAAAGACAGCTGATGTATTGGAAGAAGCAACAGAGCTTATCCAACGAGGCGATCGAGGAAAAGCTGTTGAGCATCTCCAAAAGCATTTAGCTGAATTGAAGCTTTACTCCTATCAGGTTGATGGAATTTTTGGTCCATTGACTGAAAAGGCCGTCAAAAAGTTCCAACAAGAAAACAATTTGCAAGTTGATGGTATAGCAGGTCCTGAAACGAAGGCAGAGTTGTTTAACTTGAAAGAAACGGAAGAAAAGAAAGCTGAAGAACCTGTAAAAGAAGAAACGGAACAAGAAGCAGAACCGAAGCAAGCAGAAAAAGAAGATGAAGCCGAAGAAGCTCCAGAAGCTGAAGGAAAGACAATGACAATGGAAGCTACGGCTTACACGGCAAATTGTGATGGTTGCTCAGGTGTTACCGCTACAGGTATTGATTTGAATGAAAATCCTGATCAGAAAGTCATTGCAGTCGACCCGAATGTCATCCCTCTCGGAACTGAGGTTTACGTAGAAGGTTATGGTCGTGCAATTGCTGGCGATACAGGTGGTGCCATTAACGGTGACCGAATCGACATTTACATGCAGTCTAAACAACAAGCAATCGAATTCGGACGACAAGACGTTGAAGTGACAATCATTGATTAATCGATTGAGAGAACAGCTTATTTAAGCTGTTCTTTCTTTTTTCTGTTAAAGAAAGCTGTTGATGTTGTACAGCTTCAGGCGGACGCTTTCCGCGGGCAACGCTGGAGTCGCCGCCTTACGCTTCTAATTTCTTTAAATAGCAACATTAATAGCTAATAGAGCCTATTAGTTAATATTTCAAGTCGTATAATTGGAAGCACAGAGGACAGAATCGGCTTCTTTCTGTCCCTCATTTGAATTTTTCCAAAATATAAAGGACAGAAAGGTACCCTTTCTGTCCCATAAACCTACTTCCCTAATGTATTCAAATATTGCCACATGTAAAAGGTGATGTAGCTTTCCCATGGGTGCCATCCTTCTTCACTTGCCAGGGCTCGGATTTCGTCTGTTTGTGGCTGCTCTTCAAGCTCATATAACGATTTTACTGCATTCCGTAAGCCGATATCAGCAGCTGGAAGCACGTCCCGACGATTCAGCCCGAATAACATGAGGCATTCGATCGTCCACACACCAATTCCTCTCAGTGGCAACAACCGGTCAATGATTTCCTGATTCGACATTGACCATAGCGCATTCAGATCGACTTCCTCCCTCTCAACCATCCGAGCAAAATCAATGATATATTCGGATTTCCTTTGGCTGAACGAAAGCTCCCGAAGTTGTTCATACTCAAGCTTCGCCACCTTTTCAGCTGTAGGGAAAAGATACAGATCGGCCCCGTCATGCTTCTTGATCTCACCTGCAAAACGTACAAGACGTTCTTTTAACGTGGCTGCAAATTTTAGGTTAACCTGCTGGCCGATAATCGTATCCACCATCGTCTCAAACAAATCAGGGTTTGTGATAATCCTCATCCCATGGAAACGTTCCAGCAGCTGCTTGATTCTGGGGATGGTTTCCATATGCTCATAAAACTCAGGTAACGGATTGTCCACCCCGAACATTCGACGGACGTAATGCCGCAGATCTGCTTTCAGGTGTTCATCAACACTTCCATTCAAGTGGACCTCGGTCTTTTCATTGTCAGTACGTATCGTGGCATCCAACAGGTACGGTGTCTCTCCGACATAAATCCACTTGATGAACCGGTTTTCTTCATGGTCCACAATCATGGATTTCAAAGTATCCGTTGTACGGTGATGTCTTTGAAACGTATGTTCAAATGAAAATGGTCCTTCAATCGTAAGTAGATGATATGACTTTTCCATTGTTTCCCTCTCTTTCCATAACATTTATTACAAAATGACCGTTGATGTTAAAAGTGATTTACAAACCTCCAAAAACAGATGACAATTTCGAATAAATTAGATGACTTATGATTTATTCATAATCTTACGGGGTATGTTAGTTCCCAGAACACCTCGTTTTCAATCATACAAATTAATCGAGACAACTTGGAGGCCAAGGTTATGAGTAAGCAAAAGCGCGAGTTTTATTTTGATAATGCAAAATTCATTCTGATTTTCCTAGTGGTATTCGGACATTTCATCAGTCCGCATAAGTCAAACAGCGATGTATTATATACAGTATACAACTTTATCTATACGTTCCATATGCCAGCGTTCATCATGATTGCCGGTTTCTTCTCGAAGAGTATCCTGAAGGAAGGCTATCTTAAAAAGATCTTCAAGAAAATCCTGATTCCGTATTTCATTTTCCAGTTGATCTATTTTGCTTTCTATACAGTCAAAAATGGCAGTGAAACCTTTACGTTATTTGATCCTTACTGGACATTGTGGTTCTTGCTGAGTCTCGTTCTATGGAATGTCCTGCTGTTCGTCTTTGCAAGAATGAAATATCCTTTGGTGATTGCACTCGTTTTAGGCTTGATTGCCGGTTATGTACAAGATATCGGGACTTTTCTCAGTCTTTCAAGGACATTCGTATTCTTCCCGGTTTTCCTATTAGGCTATTATTTGAAAAAGGAACACTTTTACGCATTACTTCGACCGAATATCCGTATTGCCGCAAGTGTGGTATTCGGAGCGATGCTAATCAGTTATTACTTCTTTTTCCCGGAAACTGCAAAAGAATGGTTACTCGCATCGTCTTCGTATGAAGAACTAGGAGTGGAAGTTGAACAAGCGGTCTTTATCCGCCTGTTGATGTATGGTTTAATGTTCATCGCAACATTCAGCTTTATGGCATTAGTACCAAAACGCGAGCTTTTCTTTACACACATGGGGTCCCGTACCCTCTATGTCTATCTATTGCACGGTTTCGTCGTAAAACTGTTCTCAATCACACCGTTCTACGACGCCATTCAAGAAACAGGAAACTACATCCTCTTTCTTGGTCTCGCAGCAGGTGTAACGTTATTATTAGCTTCAAAACCGATTATGACGGTAGCTCAACCTCTCATTGAATTGAGAACGAGCCTCCTGCAAAAATATATGGCACGTTCACGGAATACTGCAGATGCGTCATAACGGATGACGAAATTCGTCAATTACCTGGGAAATAATGTGTCGTTCGACATAGAAAAAGAGATGATCCGTCTTTCAGGATCATCTCTTTTTGTTCGTTTTTATTGATTAGAGGTACGTGTCAGGCTGTTCGTTCCAGCACTGAGATCCAGGTAGTAGTTTCCGCTTCCACTGTATGAAGATACTTTAAGCGTGTACGTACCCGTTGATGTTGGTGTGAAGGTGATCGTCTCTTGACGCTTTGTACCTTCAGCCTTTGCAACTTGTACACCGGATGGGTCATACAAGTAGACATCAAAGTCAGGAGATCCACCGAACCACCAGCTGGACTTCCAATCTGCAATGATCATTGTCACAGCAGTAGGATAGCTAGTATTGTCGACTGTGAACTGGAATGTGTCTTCGCTACCAGTGCCCGCAAGTGAATCTTGTTTAGCAAAGTGATTTGGCGTTGCAATGTTTGTGCCGCTGAAGTTGCCAGCGCTCTTGACCGCTTCATAACCGTCCAAGCGACCATGTCCGTAATCGATATCCTTACCAGCTGGACCCCAGTCCTCCGCCGTATTCGTAAGGATGTTACTCACATCAGTCGGTGTCAGGCTTGGATTTGCATCAAGCATCAATGCAATCGTCCCTGCCGTGAATGGAGTCGCCATACTTGTCCCACTGTAGGTAACATATCCGCTAGTTGTATTTGTTTGTGCAGCAGTGATATTGTAGCCTGGTGCAAAGATATCCGGCTTGATTCGACCATCTGCAGTTGTTCCACGGCTTGAGAAGTCTGCCAGGAAGAAACCACCTTCACCAAGGTCAGCACCTGCTCCAACTGTAATCGCCTTTTCAGCAGCACCAGGAGATCCGATCGTCTTTTTACCTGGGCCGTCGTTTCCAGCAGCAACCGTTACGACAAGACCAGCATTAACAGCATTATTGACTGCAACGGAAGTAGAGTCTGTCCCATCTGAGCTTCCAGAAGTTCCTAAGCTCAAGCTCAATATTTCAATACCATAAACATCTTTGTTCGCTACTGCCCAGTCGATACCAGCCGTAACGTTACTCATGCTTCCGCTACCTTGGGCATCCAAAACTTTTATCCCAACAAGCGCTGCACCAGGAGCTACTCCTTTATGAGTTGGATTTCCATCTCCATCCCCTGCAACCGTACTTGCTACGTGGGTACCGTGTCCGTTGTCATCATAAGGTGTCGTTCTGTTGTTCACCAAGTCCTTCCAACCGATGACTTTCCCTTCGTCCAAGTCGACGTGGCTTCCATCGATTCCTGTATCAATGACCGCGACGACCTGGTCATCTTTTGAGTACGTATTTTCGTTACCATCACTATTTCCGGTAAGCCCGAAGTCACCCCGAGCTTTCTCTGTTCCGAACCAATAATTTGCCGTTCCGTTCAACGTTTTGACTTCTGCATCATATTCAATCGTTTTAACGAAAGGAAGCTTTTCGAGCTTTTGAATTTGTTTCTTCGTAAGAGTTGCTGCAACACCATTCAATGCGTTGGAAAAAACATGCTTTGTTTTGAATTTTCCAAGGTGCTTCATCACTGCTTTATGAGCTTTTTCACTCGCCATGGATTTATCGAACTGGACGATGACATCGATCGTCTCAGATTCTGCCTTATCCTTCATGATCGACTCCAGGTTGTCAAACACCTTGTTATGGTTCAAATTCACCATGGCAGGAGCCATTTCGATGTTTTTAGACGCCTTTTTCTCAAAGTCCGCACCACTTGCGCCTCCGAATGATGCGAGCAGCATACTCGTCGCCAATACTGTTGAAGCGACAATTTGTTTCTTTTTCATTCCTTTTCCTCCCTCATTTTTTGTTACATTTTGAATGTTTAAATTTTTCTGTATATTTATCGTAATACAAACGTACTAGGTTGGAATGAGCAGAAGGAGCCATCTAACCTTCTTTCTAATTCGAGTACAACGACCTATTTATTTAGTTATAAAAGTATTTTGAAGATGGCGTCCCTACTAAAGTTTCGACAGTCCAAACCGTATTTTTCTGATGATTCCGAACTTCTTGTTATAATGGAGAGAAGGAAAAAACTATCGTCCGAGGAGGTCGTTTGTTATGGCAAGTCAGACTGGAGAAATCGTACAACATTCATTAGATGCTTTATTGGAGGACTCATCCTTCCTACCCGATTTAAAAGATCAGACCCGTAAACAAGCATTCACTTCATTAGCCGCGCTTCTATCAACACCGAATCAAATACATAAGTCGTTTCTAAGGATCGCGCTGGAAAATGGTAGAGTCGTAAGGATCCCTGCATTCCGGGTGCAACACAATAATGCCTTAGGTCCTTATAAAGGAGGCATCCGTTTTCATGAATCCGTCAACGAAGAAGAGGTGGCAAACCTGGCCGCTCTGATGACACTCAAAAATGCCCTACACGAAGTTCCATTCGGCGGCGGTAAGGGCGGTGTCGTGATGAATCCGAGAGATTACTCGGTCAAGGAGCTGCATCTTATCTGTGAAAAATATGTGCATTATTTCAGTGATGTCATCGGACCAGATAAGGATATCCCTGCTCCTGACGTTGGCACTGGCGATCGCGAAATGGATTGGATGATGGCGGAATACAAAAGCATCCGTCCTGGCATGCCCTATCGTGGAAGTTTTACGGGGAAAAGTGTCGTAAACGGAGGTTCGCTAGGCAGGCGCAAAGCTACTGGGAAGGGCGTCTACTTCACGCTGCGTTATATGCTTTATGATTTCTTGAACGAACAGAAGAATTGGCTGCGTACGGTCGATAATGTATTTGCAAAAACCGCTCTAGGTTATCGGAATCGCCCGTTGACCCTTTCCGTGCAAGGGTTTGGTAATGTAGGATCCATCGCTGCTCTCGAAGCCTTTGAATGTAAGCATCTGAACAATAAGGTCGTAGCGGTGAGTGATCGTAATGTTACGCTTTATCATGAAGACGGTCTTGATATCCCTGCATTGATCCAATACACCTCGAAAAACCAAGGGGACTTACCGGTAGATGAAAAACAGCTGAGTGAGGCGAATGTTAAAGCACAGATCTTAGACAGGGAACAGGTTTTGTATCTGGATGTCGATGTGCTTGTGCTTGCCGCTTTAGAGGATCAGATCCATCAAGACAATGTCGATAAAATAAAAGCGAACGTCATTGTAGAAGGGGCGAATGCGCCTGTAACAGGAGAGGCGGACAAATATTTGAGCGACCGCGGGGTCATCATCGTTCCTGACATTCTGGCAAACGCTGGGGGCGTCATCGTCTCTTACTTTGAATGGCTGCAAGGACGTGAAACACAGTTTTACACCGAAGAAGAAGTAAACAAGCTTCTGCTTAAGAAGATGAAAGGGACGATGGATACAATCCTGCCGCAATTTTTCGGAGACCCTTTTCCACTGAGACAAAATTGCTACATCCATGCCGTCATGAAGCTCTCCACCATCCTTTATCGACAAGGAAAGCTGTATTAAGAACGCAGAAAGAAACGCTTGGTTCGCCAAGCGTTTTTTCGTTTGCTCATCATCGCTTCAGAATAGGGAGTTCAACAGTGAATGTACTGCCTTTCCCGACTTCACTTTCCAACACGATTTCTCCACCGTGCAATTCCACCAATTCCTTTGCGATTGCAAGCCCCAGGCCTGTTCCACCGGTTTCCCGAGACCTCGCTTTATCCACCCGATAAAATCGATCGAACACTTTTGCCTGATCCTCCACAGGAATTCCTGGCCCAGTATCCTTAACACGAATTCTTGCTTTTCCATCTTCTTCAACAACCTGTAATAGGACGGTGCCCCCGTCTTTCGAGTACCGTTGGGCATTGTCTAATAGGATGACTAGCACTTGTGTCAAGTAGCCTTCCTCACCTTGGACTATCACTTGGTCCTCGTATTCCTCTATTAGGGAAATATGTCCATCAGCCTTCCACACCTGTTGGACTGCAGTCTTACACACTTCGATTACATCTACTTTTTCAAATTGAAGGTCCGATTGTTCAGACTTAGCTAGCATCATCAATTGATCGATCAACCGCTGCATCCTTCGATTCTCTGAATCTAGTGCTGAAATGGACTTTTCTAGCACATCCGGTTGATTCTTACCCCATCGTTTCATGAGATTGATATATCCATTGAAGGAGGTCAACGGTGTCCTGAGCTCATGGCTAGCATTAGCGATGAAATGTTTTTCACGCTCTAGCTGTTTTTCCAGTCGATGGAGAAGAATGTTGATTGATTCAGCTAAATCCGTCAACTCTTTCGGAGAATGCGGCACAGCTATCGTTTCTTTCAAATCTGAATAGGACTTCACTTTGTTCACAGATTGGATAATTTCTAAAAGAGGCCTCATTTTCCGCCTGGTCACCTGATAGATGATGAGCGGTGTCGCAATAAGACTCAGCAGTGACGTAATGAGAAAAATTTTAAGAAGCAGAATCATAAATTGATTGATATGATTCAGCTCGACTTCATAGAATATGACTCCGTTCTCTTCAGGTCCTTTCCAGCTAAGCTGATCCCGATAAAATAATCCTCTGTCATCGTTCCACATAAAATGAGGAAATCCAAAAATGGTGATGTCCTCTTCCACTTCTTCTTCAAACTCTTTACTCCACCCGCGTGTTTTCGCTAGCGTTTCTCCCTCTTCATCCAATATCTTCACAAAGTAATTTGGATAATCAGGATAAAGCGTATCATCCAAATTTTCCTGGATGGAA
Source organism: Pseudalkalibacillus sp. SCS-8 (assembly GCF_040126055.1). Classification (NCBI taxonomy): domain Bacteria; kingdom Bacillati; phylum Bacillota; class Bacilli; order Caryophanales; family Fictibacillaceae; genus Pseudalkalibacillus; species Pseudalkalibacillus nanhaiensis. The sequence continues at coordinate 808,997 of NZ_CP143541.1, read as the reverse complement.
GGGTCCTTCTCTTCAACTGTTGCAAGGATCTTGTTTTGAACATGAAGTATCTCTTGCTTCGAGTTTTCCATCAGGAAGTAGCCAGCAAAGATGAAAATAGCGGTAGCGAGTACGAAGATCAACGATGTAACGGCCACCACATGCCATAATGTAAATTGAAAGACGATGGAAGCGTTCCGCTCTGTTTTCTTGAAAAAATTCATCTTCCATCACTTCCTAACTTGATTCTTCAGGAGACCTAAGGGTGTATCCGACTCCACGCACAGTATGAATAAGAGGTCGTTCATAATTCCGATCCAGTTTGTTCCGTAAGTATCGGATATACACATCAACGACATTGGTTTCACCGACAAAATCATAGCCCCAAACCGCTGAAAGGATTTGCTCGCGATTCAATACTTCCCCTTCGTGACGCATCATATAAACGAGCAAGTCGAATTCCCGTTGTGTCAATTCGATTGCCTTTCCTTCCCGTTTTACCATCCGCTTCTTTATATCAATGCTCAAACCTTCTATGGAAAGTGTATGATCCTCTTGCACTTCTGCATCTCGACTATAAGAGTGCCTCCTTAAAAGAGCGCGGATCCGTGCCAGTAATTCTTCTATCTCGAACGGCTTCGTGATGTAATCATCTGCACCCGTATCAAGACCTGCGATTTTGTCACCAATATCTTCACGAGCTGTTAAGAGAATAATCGGAATTTGACTCGATTTACGAATCCTCCTGCATACCTCCAATCCGCTCAAGCTCGGAAGCATCCAATCCAATATGATCAGGTCAAAGCTGTCTTCTCTTACTTTCTTCAACGCTTCTTCTCCATCGGTTGAAAGATCTACCGTATACCCTTCGTGCTCCATCTCAAGCTGTATGAATTGCGCAACATGGAAATCATCCTCTACAATCAACATTTTTTCTGCAACCGGCATGTTCTTCCCTCCCAATCAACTCTTTCTACTCCCTAGTTTAACCTTTTATTCCTAGCAATGTTTGGATTATACTTATTAGAAATCGATGATAAATCTCTCATCAAATTCTCATTTTGCTTTTCTTATTTTTTCATTTTGAATTGATAGACTTGAATCATAAGATCAATACTTTTCAAGGAGGTAAATCATTATGAAACGGTTCAGTAAGAAAACACTCTTCATAAGCGGTCTCGCGATTTTATTACTAGGTGGAGGCATTTTCTTTGGCACTCAAGGATTGGATGCCTTTGCAAACTCCAACCAGAGTGAGTTGATCAAACAAGCGGATCTAACGATTGAAGAAGCAGAAAAGGCTGCTCTTGAAGAAGTTCCCGGTAAAGTGACAGGGAAAACAGAAATTGAAAAAGAAGACGGAAAGCTCGTCTATGAGGTCACGATCAAATCTGAATCAGATCAAAGTTTGAAAGAAGTTGAACTGGATGCGAATACTGGCGAAATCCTCGAGGTAGAAGCTGAGGACGATGAAGATGATGATGACGATGATGAGAATGAATCTGAAGACGACGATGATGAAGAGAAAGAAAAGCAATAAGAGCGAACTTCCTGATTTGATGGGTTGACCATCAAGTCAGGTTTTTTTCGTTCTAGCTATGCTTCTTATGATATGACGCATAATTTTTCATCTAGGTTCATAATTTTCGATCTGGGTTCATAATTTTCAATCTGGGTTCATAATTTCAAAAAATGGTGCGAAACGATGCAAACTAGGTTCATAATCTGCCAACAACGTCCGCTCCCATAAAAAAAGACCCAAGAAAAAGGCTGCTGAAGCCCCATTCTCAGGTCAAACATCACTTATTGACGGTGCAGCATGAACGTCAGAATGACGAAGGCTGCTAGTTTTGTCGTCATATTGCGGAAATCGACGCTCGGATCGATTTCTACGATATCCATTCCTTTCACGATCGGTTCGCTGCTTAGCATGCGAATTCCTTCAAGAAGATCATCACTCGACATGCCTCCTGGTCCGATTGCAGGACACCCTGGAGCAAACGCTTGATCCAGCACATCCATATCAAGCGATACATATATGACATCGACATGCTCTTTCAGCTGCGCAATCGACTTCTGGATCAGCTCCTCGATTCCTTGCTGCCGCACATCCTTCATCGTATAAACCGTTACTCCATGCTCTTTTCCATAATCATGGTAAGGTCGGCTGTTCGAGAAATTCCGGATTCCGATTTGGATCAGCTGGTCTCCCTTAATGATGCCTTCCTCAATCAACGCGCGGAAAGGTGTACCGTTTCCTGTCCCTCCGTCCTCACGGTTACGGAGATCGTGATGGGCGTCGAACTGGATGATGCCGACCTTTTCCTTCTGTTCAGAAAAGGCTTTGATACTTGGATAACTGATTGAATGGTCCCCACCAAGTACGACCGGTATCATCTCAGGCTGTCCTTTCAAAACCTCCGAGAACGTTTCATAAATCCGCTTATGACACTCCGGAATATCCGTCAAATGCATTTCCACATCACCAAAGTCGGTGATCCGTTCAGTCTCCAGATCACGCTCCTCTTCGATCGCGTATGTCGAAAGTGAAGAAAACATCGACCGGATGACTCCTGGAGACTGCGAGGCTCCAGATAAACTGATGGATGGCTTGGATAAAGGGGCACCGAGTAATCCGATGCCCTTCACCTTTTCTTCCCCATCCCACTTTTTTACGATTTCATGTGCTTTCACGACGTAGCTGTCTTTGAACCCTGCTTCACCTGACGGCTTAAGATACGGAAACTTTACCAACCCGCTCTCCCCTTTCAAAAAGGGTCTTTCCATTTTTGATCACTGTACGAACGTGGTTCACACCGTAATGATAAGGGACGTATAAGTAGTTCGGAGCATCCCAGACAAGAAGATCTGCCTTTCGACCTTCTCGGATTTTACCAGCCTGCTCCCCTCGTCCGATTGAATAGGCTGAATTGACGGTGACCGCATTCCAGATTTCCTCTGGCGTCATTCGCAGCTTAAGGGCTGCCAGGTTCATGATCAGCTGGAGGTTCTCTGTCGGCGAGCTGCCAGGGTTAAAGTCGGTGGCCAGCGCGACAGCCGCATTCCCTTCAATCATCTCTCGAGCTTTCGCAAATTCATTTTTATTCAAGTAGAAGGTTGTTCCTGGGAGCAGTACGGCAATCGTATCCGTTTCACCTAGCTTACGGATTCCCTCTTCAGACGTACCGACGAGATGGTCTGCGGAGATTGCCCCGACCTCACATGCCATTTCAGTCCCTCCCAACGGATCAATTTCATCCGCATGGATTTTGACGTCAAAGCCCATTTCCTTAGCTTTCGTCAAATACTCGCGGGACTCCTCAACGGTAAACACACCTGTTTCACAAAAAATATCGACGAATTCAGCTAATTCCTGCTCTTTGACGGTTTCCATCAATTCAAGCATTTCGTCCAAAAACGCTTGGGAACGTCCTTTATATTCATTTGGAATTGCATGAGCACCAAGGTAAGTGGAGACGATATCGGCATTCTTCGTCTCATTCAAGCGTTTAATCACTCGCAATTGCTTCAGTTCTGTATCGGCGTCCAAGCCGTAGCCACTTTTCGCTTCCATAGTGGTGATTCCGTAACTGAGCATGCGATCCAGGTGGAAGGAGGCTTTTTCGAACAGTTCTTCTTCATCCGCTTCACGTGTTGCTTGGACAGTCGATAGGATTCCGCCACCTTGCTTCAAAATCTCAAGGTAGGGTACACCCTGCTGTTTAAGCGCCAGCTCATGCTCACGGGATCCACCGAATACGAGATGGGTATGTGGATCAACCAAACCAGGAGTCACCAGCTTCCCTTCGCAGTCGATGACTTCAGCAGCTTCGATGGAAGGTGCGCCATCAGCAGGTCCGGCATACACCACTTTTCCTCCATCTACAGCGACTAAAGCATCTTCAACAAGGCCGATTTCCTTCATCGCCTCGCCTTTTCGGATTCCGTCTGAACCGTCCATCGTCAATAATTGTCCGATATTTTTCAATACTAATTCTGCTTTCACTTTATTTGCCACTCCTTTCACTCACACTTTCCACTTCTAGCATCGGAATGCGAACTCCTTTTTCCTTTGCTGTTTCGATAGCGAGCTCGTAGCCTGCGTCGGCGTGGCGGGCAACACCCATGCCCGGGTCGGAAGCCAATACGCGTTCAAGCCGTGCTGCTGCTTCTTTCGTTCCATCGGCTACGATTACCATCCCAGCATGCTGTGAATAACCCATGCCGACACCACCGCCATGGTGGACCGATACCCAGCTCGCACCGTTCACGCCGTTGATCATCGCATTCAAGATCGGCCAGTCGCTTATGGCATCACTTCCATCCTTCATCGCTTCCGTTTCTCGGTTCGGTGATGCAACCGATCCGCAGTCAAGGTGATCACGACCTATAACGATCGGTGCACTCACTTTTCCACTTTCGACCATGTCGTTGATGATTTTTCCGAGCTTAGCACGATCGCCATAGCCTAGCCAGCAAATACGGGAAGGAAGGCCCTGGAACGCGACTTTCTCTTGAGCCATTTTGATCCATTTGCACAAATGCTCATCGTGTGAAAATTCCTTGAGAATCGCTTCATCGATTGCATAAATGTCCTCTGGATCACCAGATAAGGCTGCCCAGCGGAATGGTCCCTTCCCTTCACAGAACATCGGTCGGATGAACGCCGGAACGAAGCCAGGAAATGCGAATGCATCTTCAAATCCTTCATCCTTCGCGACTTGTCGGATGTTGTTTCCATAATCAAAAACGACTGCTCCAGCTTTTTGTAAATCAACCATCGCTTCAACATGCTGTTTGATGCTTTCTTTAGATTTCGCGATATAAGCGTCCGCATCTCGCTTCCTCAGCTCTGCTCCTTCTTCCAACGTGAAGCCGACCGGCAAGTACCCGTTCAACACATCATGTGCTGAAGTCTGATCCGTAACAAGATCCGGGATTTCGTTCCGTTTCACGAGTTCTGGTAAAAGTTCAGCTGCATTTCCTAGCAATGCGATCGATAACGGTTCCTTCTTCTCCATTGCCTCTTTTGCAAGTTTCAACGCTTCATCGAGAGAATCGGCCTTCGTATCGCAGTAGCGCGTTTCAATCCGGCGCTGGATACGGTGCGGGTCGCATTCAATTGCGATGACAACGCCTCCGTTCATCGTAACAGCGAGAGGTTGAGCGCCTCCCATGCCGCCAAGACCTGCTGTGACAGTCAACGTACCAGCGAGGGACCCGTTGAAATGCTTTCTGGCAGCTTCGGCAAACGTTTCATACGTTCCCTGTAAGATGCCTTGTGTACCGATGTAAATCCAGCTTCCTGCTGTCATCTGGCCATACATCATAAGCCCCTTTTTCTCGAGCTCACGGAATGTTTCCCAATTCGACCAAGCAGGAACGAGGTTGGAGTTGGCGATCAACACGCGTGGCGCATTTTCATGAGATTTGAAGATCGCGACCGGTTTACCGGATTGGACCATCAATGTTTCATCGTTCTCCAAAGTTTTCAATGATTCCACGATTGCATCAAAGCTTTCCCAATTTCGTGCGGCTTTCCCGATCCCCCCGTAAACGACCAGTTCATCCGGATTCTCAGCAACCTCCGGATCGAGGTTGTTCATCAACATACGCAGGGCCGCTTCCTGGATCCATCCTTTCGTATTCAATTCGGTTCCTCTTGGCGCTTGGATTTTCTTCATGTTCATTCCTCCAATTTGTAGAATTTTATTGTTCAATCAAAATTCCGTTCCATGAACCTTCTTTCATTTGATTTGAAAGGGTTACGATATCCGTCGAGAATACTCGATCGCCTGTAATGCTTTCGGCATGTTTTCTGCCCAGCTCATAGGCTTTCTTTGTGCGAGGTGCCATCTTGTCGACTCCTCTGATGTCGACGGCCTGCATCGCGCAAAACCACTCGATTGCAAGCACATTCCTTGTATTTTGGATGATTTGATACGCATGTCTTGAGCCGATTGTCCCCATGCTCACATGATCCTCCTGATTTGCGGAGGATGGAATCGAATCGACTGACGCCGGGTGAGCTAACGTCTTGTTCTCTGAAACGAGAGACGCAGCCGAGTATTGTAGAATCATCGCGCCTGACTCGACACCTGGGTTGGCACAAAGGAAGGCAGGCAAGTCACTTAGCTGTGGATTCACCATCCGCTCGATCCGCCGTTCCGATATGTTGGCAAGCTCAGCAATGGCGATTCCTAGGAAATCCATCGCCAGCGCGATCGGCTGACCGTGGAAGTTACCACCCGAGATGACCTTCTTTCCAAGGTCGAAGATTAACGGGTTATCCGTCGCCGCATTCATTTCAATCTCAAGCTTTTCTTTTACATAATTCAACGTTTGCCACGTCGCCCCATGTACCTGCGGGATACACCTTAACGAATAGGCATCCTGGACGCGGATTTCCCCTTGGCTCGTCACAAGCCCGCTTTGCTTGATGTACATGCGGATCCGTTGGGCGACACCGACTTGCTCTGGATACCCCCGAGCAAAGTGGATATCTTCATCAAAGGCATCGGAGATCCCCCTCAATCCTTCCAAGGTCATAGCCGATATGAGTTCACTCTGATAGGCGAGCTTCTCGGCTTCCAGGTATGCAACGACTCCCATCGCTGTCATCGCCTGTGTACCGTTTATCAAAGCCAGGCCTTCCTTTGCACTCAGTACAATCGGGTCTAAGCCTTCTTTTTCAAGGACCTCTTTCCCTGACATGCGGCTTCCTTTGTAATAGGCTTCTCCTTCCCCAATCAAAACGAGGGCGAGATGGGACAATGGCGCCAAATCTCCGCTTGCTCCGAGAGAACCCTGCTGCGGGACGATCGGGTGGATCTTTTTATTGAGACAGTCAATCAATTGCTGAATGACTTCCACTCTTACGCCTGAAAACCCTTTCAATAATGCGTTTACTCGTAAAAGCAACATCGCTCGGCTTACGACCTCTGGAAATGGCTCCCCTACGCCACAGGCATGGCTTCTGATCAGGTTAAGCTGAAGTGCTTCCACCTCCGAATGATCAATCCAGACATCGCTCATTTTTCCAAAACCAGTGGTAATGCCATAAACAACCTGGTTTTCGGATACGATCTTTTCGACCGACCTCCTGCTCACCTTTACATTTTCAAGACTATCTTTTGAGGCTTGGACTTCTTCCCCTTCATATAGAACGTGATAGATGTCTTTCAGGGTGAGTGTATTTCCTGTCAACGTTATCAAGATGATTCCCCCTTCCTAATGCACTACCAATTTAGCGAGATAAAATCCACAATTAAAAAAGCCGTTGCCCCTTACTGCTGTAAGGACAACGGCTCTATATCCATCATTTGTCTCATGAATGTCGGAATCCAATGCAAAAATAAATCTCGCATATTGGTCAACTTCTTTCATAATTTTCTTAATTCTTTAATAGTATCTTTAGTGTAAAGGTTCTTTCAATCATTTGTCAATGTCAATCCAAAGTCGGACAAGCCCTGTATCTGAATTCTATTAAACTTCCAATTGTGTGTATAAAAGGCCGTGTATGTGGACATTCTGTTGATACTTAATCGAAAAATTGAGGGGGAACCGAAATGATTGATACTCAACGATTAATGGTTCAATGTACAATGTTGCGACAGCCTACTCTTCAGGAATCCGCTGCTGACTTTTTCGTAGGGTTCGATATCGATCACACACCCTACTTATTCTTACCGACTGCTCATGGTGTATTAGAAGATAACGAACTTTATGCCGTACCGATCCTTATGAGGAAGAAGCAATCCAGCATGTATCTGCTCGATGACACCATCCTTGCTGTCGATCTGAAGGACTTCAACGAGTTCCATTGCGATCTCACTTATTATTTCGGACCGGAATACAACATGCTGCGAAGATATTTGAAGAGTACCGAATACCGATCCTATGTGATGTGGAGCAATGGTATCCGGCAGGATCAGATCAACGAGCTTCTTGATTCCTATGCAACCGCGGAATCTGAAGAAGTGAAGGAATCTATAAGGGTCCAACTTTCTCGATTCAGCAGACAGACAAACAACCACTAACCAAAAAAGGCTGCCCGTTACTTTAATGAACGGACAGCCTTCTTATTTTTTATGAACCGACATGACAGAATCAATCCTTGTACGTGACGGCCCTTTTTCCCATCTGCTCCCAGCCTTGCTGGAATTGTTGCTTTGGAATTTTATGATTTTTGATCCCTAGAAGAGGGTCGTTGAAATAAATGTAACGCTCATCATATCCCGTAATAAGGACCGAATGCTCCTTATACGTGATTTTCACCTTCCCTTGTGGTGTGTTCCACTCTTCCCAATACTTATCAGGTAAACGGGAGAAGGTTGTATTATTGATTACCCAGACCGGCTTTCCATTTTCCACATGCTTCATGACATCTTCGAATGAAGAGCCTGTCAAGTTGATGATTCTACCTGGCAGGTATTTCTCTGCGAGTTCAGCAATCGGCTGATCATAGACACCATATCCAGGATTTCTCTTCGTGTACATATCTCCAACGAATCCATGGTTTGGATTTCCGAAGTAAACTTGCCCATTTTTTCTCGTAAAAGGAGTCGGATCCTTCTTGACCTGCTTCGCTAATGTCATCTTATCCACATTGACCCCTGCATGCTGCAACAGCATGGAAAGACTGGTCACTTCACAACCTCTTGGCAACTCAGGCAGCTGTTTGACCAAAGGTGCATTCAGCTTCATTTGGCTTTTTACCGTGGATTGTGTTTCTGAATAATTGACGTACGAAGCCGATTCGAACGACTTTTTCGAAACCGTTATTGAATCTGAACATCCTGTGAGAAGTGCGGCAATGACTAAAATTGTCGACGTTTTCTTCATTATCATACCCCATTTTCTTGGGATGTATGTTTAGCGTAACCGTAGTCAGAGAAGACGAATCGTATGTCTTACTGGTAAATACGCCAATAACCTTCTGTTTTGTTATCCTTTATATCGACCGCTTCTCCCATTTCTTTAGTCATAAGCCAAAATTGGCAAAAGGGAATTGAATGAATTCTTCTTTCTAACACAAAATAAAAACAGCCCTTTTTATCAGGCTGTTTCTTCGAATTTCGATTGATTTGCTCGGACTTCATTTATTCCATTGAGCACGAATGTGATTCCGATCATCCCTGAAACGAACGATAGTGCATAAGGCAATATGTATACGAAAAGAGAAGATTGCGCTTCCGCGATACTAGCTGACCCCACTACTGCGTCCCACCAGTTAAAGCTGACAAAACTTAAAGCAATCAATGCAATTCCAGTAATGATTTGTTTCATTAGATGTCTCCCCTTTGTGAAATGTTTGTTAGTATAACTATTCACGTATAAGAAGAAAACGAAACATTTTTAAGCAAAAAGGGCATATAGGCCTAGACATCGATATATTGCTATAGTACATAAGAAGCCTCGTTCATAGGGTTCTCCAAGTCAGCTCGATACGCGAATTCAAGAACTAGGCTTTTCCTAAGCGAAAATTCCATTATTGTCCTAATTCACTTGTCCATACAACCCCACTTCCGACGCATATTGTAGTATTGTGAGGAAACTCTCACTGGAGACATGTTTCGATGGGGGGGTTAACATGGGTTACTCTTACGATGCCGGATTTGCGTTAATCGTAGTATTGTTTATCTTGTTATTAATAGTAGGTACAGCGTTTGTATGTTAATCCTATTGTACTTCCCCTATGTCTAAATAGTTAATTGCGAACGCTACAAGTAATTCACTATTACCCTTCCAATCCTGTACGGACGAAAGTCACAACTCCCCCCCAGTTGTGGCTTTCACTTTTTCCTGGAACCATTCAGGGGTCTTCCCATTCTTCATTACATAATCAAGATCCTGTTGAAGCTCTGAGAGCATATGCTTCGCTTCCCGTCTTACATTGATGGCTTGCAGCTGCAGGGTCTTTTTATCCTGCTCGGAAAGGTATTCGTTACAAGCCTCTGTATAGGAATAATGGATGTCCTGGATATAGTCCTCCATTTCATATACCTGCTGCAAGAGCAATAACAATTCCATCCGATATCGCTGAAATTCCTCTTTTTTAAGTCTCAGGTGCTGTTTAGCCGCCATCACCTCACGATCCATCCCTTCACGTAATGGCTTCATCCATTCATGCAGTCGTTCCTTTTGGGATCTGGAGAGATGTGAGCTTTCCTCCATCACATCACCAAGCTCTTCCGTCAATTGCTGAATTTCGGATTTCAACCCAGTCAAGCTGACACGTTCCGGTGAATTCGCCTTCTGATGCGAAGTGATCTGTGATAAAAGCTTCTCATACTCCTCGAGCATGGTTTCCTTTTCTTCTTCCAAGTCCTTTTGCTCCAACTTCAACTTGTTCAATTGGTCCTCGTATTGTTTCTTGATTTGTTTATATTTCATAAGTTCAGGATACAAACTGAACCCCTCCTCTAATTCACCATCTTACATATAGTCTTCGTACCAAGATTCCTGTTTTCGTTTCATAAATCAATATAATGATACCTCAATAAGGGCTACAGGTTCGTAAAAATCATTTGGAGTTTGCAAAACCTCGATTTTGGTTTGACCTCTTCTCCCTATGTAATAAAGTGTCCCTCCTTATACCTTCCAAATGTTTCCTAACCCCCACCTGAATGGCGATTAAGCCGAAACGTGTTTATGTAACCACAAATTAGGAGGTAGGAACATTGATTAAGAAAATTCTTGTTACTTCTCTACTATCTGCTTCAATTATTGGAGCAAACGCTGGAATCAGTGAAGCTTCAACAGCGCAAGCAGATGCACAAGTACATGTCTATAAACAATACGGTCAAGGCCAAATTGACCAGGAGCAAGTGAATACGTTCATCCAGGACATCCTTAAGAAATACAACATCCAACTGAATACAGACATTCAAAATACAAACATGGATCAGCAGCAACAAGAGAAACAGGCTGAACAACCAAAAGTGAAAGAGCCAGCTCCGAAAGAAGAAGCTGAAAAGCCGAAAGCTGAGCAGCCTGCTCCAGCACCAAAAGAAGAGCAACCGAAAGCAGAGCAACCTGCTCCAGAGCAGAAGGCTGCACCTCAGCCACAACCACAGCCTGAACAAAAGCAAACAAATGAAACATCTTCTAAAGCTGAATTCCAATTGACTGCAGATGAACAGCAAATGCTGAATCTCGTCAATGAAGAGCGTCAAAAAGCAGGTCTTGCGCCGTTGAAGGCAGATCCTGAGTTGACGAAAATGGCGCGTGTCAAATCACAAGACATGATTGACAACAATTACTTCAGCCATAATTCACCGACATATGGTTCTCCTTTCGAAATGATGGACCAATTCGGAATCGAATATAATACGGCTGGAGAGAACATTGCTGGAAACAGCTCTGTTCAAGGCGCACACACATCCCTGATGAACTCTGATGGTCACCGTGCCAACATCCTTGGCAGCCAATATACGAAGATCGGTATTGGTATCGTTGATGGCGGACCATACGGCAAAATGTTCACACAAGCTTTCACAGGGTAAGTTGAATGTTCACGAAGAAGCATCACCCATTTGGGTTGATGCTTCTTCTTTTTGGGAATAAGAAGGATATAGAACGCAAAGGATGAAGCACATGAAAATCAATGAATATTGGATAAAATTCAGACACAGCTTTTGGTTCCTTCCATCCTTCTACGGAACCCTCGCACTCTTACTTTCCATCGTAAGCATCGTAATCGAAAAGAACGTGACAATCGAGATGATCAGCCAGTACGTACCAGATGCCTTGCTTACGGACGTCAAACTGGGCCAAACATTATTGAATGCCATCGCAGTATCGGTGTTGACGATGACGACCATCACCTTCTCATCCATCATGGTCGTACTCACTACCTACTCCTCCCAGTTCTCGCCAAGGACGTTACAGGATTTCATCAGCGATGTGGTCACCCAGCGTGTACTCGGCGTATTTACTGGCGCATTCATTTATGCATTACTCATCCTGTTATTTTTAAAGGATGTAAGTGATAAGAAGCTCTTCATCGCCCCCGGTATTGCGGTAATTTGGGCGATCGTTTCACTCGGGTTCTTCGTTTTCTTCATTCATCATGTCGCCACATGGACCCAAGTGAATAACCTGATTGATAAAATTCTGGAACGTACATTAAAGACTGTTAATGAAAGCTTTCATCTACTCGATAACAGTACGAAGAGTGAAAAATTCCAAGGGCGTTACGAAGCTGATGAAATGGATCAGTCTGAAAAATTGACCATTACGGCAGATTCTGCAGGATACCTGCAAATGATCAAGCTCCCATCCATCCTTGAAAAGGCTCAAGAAAATGATGACGTCATAAAAGCGGAAAGACGGATCGGAGACTACATCCTGAAGGATACACCGTTATATTCCATCATCGGTGCAAAAGATAAAGAGGAAACGTATCAAGAACGATACAATGAATATTTCGTCATCGGTACAGAACGGAACACAGTCCAAGACGTGGAATTCGGCATCCAGAAGCTCGTTGAAATTGCATTGCGTGCGATTTCGCCCGGCATCAATGATCCACACACGGCCATCAACAGCATCAATCGAATCGGTTCCATCCTTGCCGAATTGGGAGCCATTTCATTCCCTCGCCCCTATTATTATGATAAGGACGACAAACTCAGGGCCATCATTGATATCCAGACTTATCGAGAGCTTTTATATAAAGCGTTCTACCAGCTGCGCCATTATGCCAAAGAGGATGTTTCTGTCTGTGCATCGACCTTATCTGTTTTACATGGAATCATTGAACGGACGGATGACCGTGCCATCCATAAAGCGATTTGGGATTTTACGTTATACTTCATCGACGGTATCGAGAAAAGTGTCCTTCTCGAGTGGGACAAGGATTTCATCAACGAAAAAATCAAACGGATCGCCAGTTCAGTCGGCTGTGAGGAGGATTTTGAACAGATTAAAATATAAGGTCACCTGGATTGTAGTGCGTAATAGAATGGGACATAACGTGGAAGAATATGGACAATAATCAACAGGTGGCGAGACGATGTATATCAAACCGATGTTCCGTAAAATCCACAAAAGCTTTTGGTATCTCCCGGCATTTTACAGTGTTTTCGCCCTGTTGCTTGCGTACGCCTCCGTTGAAATGGATCATTTTCTTGCTGGCGTCGGTGCTCAAGATCAATTTCCTCGGTTCATGGTGACGGACCGTGAGAACACAAGGGTTATTTTAAGTGCTTTAGCAACCTCGATTTTAACGATGACGGCGATCACTTTCTCATCCATCATGGTCTTGCTATCCACTTACCTGTCCCAATATTCTCCACGAACGCTAACGAACTTCATCAGCGACACGGTGACAAGAAGGGTGCTCGGCATATTCATCGGCTCTTTCTTGTATTTCGTGCTTGTACTGTTATGGATGAACATTTCGGATCAGCCGATGTTCATGCTTGTCCCTACTTTATCTGTCCTGCTCTCTGCGATTTGTTTAGGATTTTTCGTCTATTTCATTCATCATGTCGGGAATTGGATCCAAGTGAGCAACCTGATCCAGGACATTACGGATAACTGTTTAGCCATTTTACAAACGAAGGAAGCAGGCAAAGCCCACTTGAATGCATCTGAAACTTCGCCTTGGTCAAGCTGGGAAAGCGACGAGCTGAAGATGAGTGTCCATCGCGTTGCTTCCTCCAAACGTTCAGGCTTCATCCAATTCATTGACATTGATGCTTTTGTGAAAAAAGCGGCAGAGGACGATCTCCTCATCCGTCTGGACAAAAAGATCGGTGATTATGTGGATGAAGGAACCGGCTTATTTACCTATTGGTCTCTCAGTGACGGTTCCTATCACATTGATGAGTACATCGAGCACATCCAAATCGGGGGCCAGCGGACAACCGAACAGGATCTTGAATTCGGCATCCAAAAGCTGACGGAAATCGCCTTACGTGCGATTTCACCTGGTATCAATGATCCTCAAACAGCAATCAATTGTATCCAGAGGCTTGGGAAAATCCTTGCTCGCCTTGCCGAACGCTCAATGGAAGAACCCTACCTTTATGACCGTGAGAAGAATTTGAGGGTCATCTTGAAAACCACGACATTCGCCCATGTGCTTTACAAAACCTTTTATCAGATCCGCTTTTACAGCAGGCAGGACGTTTCAGTCATCGCTACGATTATTGATGCTTTGACAATGATCGCCGAGAAGAGTGAAGGTCCATTGAAGGAGGCTGTTTGGAAGTTCGCTAAAGCTGTCGGCTCCGGAATCGATCGTTCAGCCCTCATTGATCTCGATTACATCTATTTGAACAGCAAGCTCGATGAACTTGCAAAACAAACTGGACATACAAAAGAGAACTATCATTTGTGACGTTTACTGTCCGAAATCGGGCATTTACTATCCGAACTTTTGTGTTTACTATCCAAAATTGAGTATTTACTATCCGATCTTCGGCATTCACTATCCGAAATGGTCGATTTACTCGCCAATGGTCATTTCGTTACTCCGATTTCAGCTGCTGCTCAAGCTGATCGAGTTTTACTGGTCCCATAATCTTGTTTTGAATCAAGCCATCCGGTCCGATGATGTAGGTAGTCGGAATCATGAATACCTGATACGCCTCACCTACTGTTCCTTCCTGATCCAATGGAACCGTAAACGGGATTTGAAATTCTTCGGCAAAAAACGAAACCTGCTCAACATTTTCCTCTTCCGAACTTAAATTGACCGCGAGGACGACCACATTTTCTTTCTGGTGCAAAAGATGAAAATTGATCAGCTCAGGAATCTCTTTCTTACAATACGAACACCAAGTAGTCCAGAAATTCAAGACGACCGTCTTCCCCTTGAAGTCAGATAATTGGACATCCTTGCCGGACAAATCCTTCAGCTTGAAATCAGGGGCCTGCTTCCCCATCTGCGCAATGACTGGCACTGCATCAGCAGACGCGTTGATGGCATCCACTCGTTGTTTTGATTGCTCGGTCTTACTCGGAACCACCCACGCCAATGCCCCCAGGATCATAATCAGTCCGATAAGCACGGTAAATTTCAACCGACGTTGCACGATACATCCTCCCCTTTTTTCCTACTCCATTACTATATATAGGTCGTAAACGTCACAAAAATGAACAAGCTCCCCGAATTCTTATAAATTTCTTTCTTCATGGGCATCCTGTAGATATTCTCTTGACAAAAAGGAAAAAGCATCATATATTACATATCAAAACTGAAGCGATGAAAAGGACTAGTAAAATGGAGAAGTCATTTTTAGAGAGGAAGCCATCTGGTGCAAGGCTTCCATTGACCGCCATTTGAACCTGCCTTCGAGTTCTGTATCGATTACATACTAAGATACAGCGGTTGCCGGACCGTTATCCGTTTGAGAGCATGAAGCATTGAACGCTTCATGAATGTAGGGTGGTACCGCCAAGCCTTGGTCCCTTTTTTAGGGGATCAAGGCTTTTTTATTTTGGCTCAGTTAGCATTTAGTATTGATATTCAAAGAAAACAGAAGCGTAAGGCGGCGACTCCAGCGGGAAAAGCAACAGCTGAAGACCCCGCAGAACGAGTTCGAGGAGGCTGAAGCGTTGCCCGCGGAAAGCGTCCGCCTGAAGCTGTTCATCAGCACTGCTCTTTAAAAGAGCCTTGTTTTAAGAGCTTGACAAAAAACGCACTCTTTTTAATAAAAATGATGAGGTGATGATAATGGGTAAAGGATTTGTTCAAGATGTTACCGCAATGGAAGAGGATTTTGCGCAGTGGTATACCGATGTCGTCAAGAAGGCAGATCTGATTGACTATTCGAGCGTTCGTGGATCGATGATTATCCGTCCATACGGGTATGCATTATGGGAAAATATCAAGAATGAATTGGACCGACGCATCAAGGAAACGGGTCATGAAAATGTTTATATGCCACTTTTCATACCGGAAAGTCTGCTCCAACGAGAGAAGGATCATATTGAAGGGTTCGCGCCTGAGGTTGCTTGGGTCACCCATGGTGGTGAGGAGGAGTTGACAGAACGCCTTTGTGTTCGTCCAACATCCGAAATCCTGTTTTGTGAACACTATAAAAACATCATCCATTCCTATCGGGATCTACCTAAGCTTTACAACCAGTGGGCGAATGTCGTCCGATGGGAAAAAACGACCCGTCCTTTCCTGAGAACGCTTGAATTCCTTTGGCAAGAAGGACACACGTGCCATGCTGATGCCGAAGATGCTCAGAAAGAAACGACCCAGATGCTGGACGTCTACGCCGAATTGTGCGAAAACACCTTAGCGATCCCAGTCATCAAAGGGAAAAAGACTGAAAAAGAGAAGTTTGCAGGTGCTGATTTCACGTACACGATTGAAAGCCTCATGCATGACGGGAAAGCACTCCAGTCCGGTACCTCCCACTATCTTGGTGATGGTTTCGCGAAGGCATTCGGCATTCAATATTCCGATCAAAACGGCGATCTCCAGTATGTCCATCAAACATCCTGGGGATTGACCACTCGTATCATCGGGGCAA
Source organism: Pseudalkalibacillus sp. SCS-8 (assembly GCF_040126055.1). Taxonomy (NCBI): domain Bacteria; kingdom Bacillati; phylum Bacillota; class Bacilli; order Caryophanales; family Fictibacillaceae; genus Pseudalkalibacillus; species Pseudalkalibacillus nanhaiensis. The sequence goes on along the minus strand of NZ_CP143541.1, from coordinate 792,519 downwards.
TGATTATGGTCCACGGCGATAACCGCGGGCTTGTCATCCCACCAAAGGTCGCACCAACACAAGTGATGATTGTCCCAATCGCTCAGCATAAGGAAGGGGTCCTTGATTTTGCTTATGACTTGAAAGAGAAACTTGCAGAATCTTTCCGTGTCGGCATCGATGCTAGTGACAAAAAGCCGGGCTGGAAGTTCAACGAATATGAAATGAAGGGAATCCCAGTCCGTCTTGAAGTCGGTCCGAAAGATATCGAAAAAGAACAGGTTGTACTCGTTAGACGTGATACAGGAGAAAAGCAATTCGTGCCGATGGCGGAGCTTGATCAGACGCTATCCCAATTGTTAGAGGACATCCATCAGAACTTGTTCAACAAAGCGGTGGAGCTCCGTAATGAACGCACGTCCGTCGCCCTGACCTTCGAAGAATTTGAAGAGAAGCTGAATGAGCAACAAGGCTTCATCAAGGCTATGTGGTGTGGCAAAACCTCCTGCGAAGATCAAATCAAGGAGAAGACATCTGCAACCTCCCGCTGCATCCCATTTGAACAAGAGCATTTATCTGATGAATGTGTCTGCTGTAAAGAAAAAGCAGAGCACATGGTCTACTGGGCAAAGGCGTATTAATTGCCCCACTAAAAAAGGCACCCGATCGGGTGCCTTCTTTATTAGAACTTCGGAAGTATATAGTTGATGAGGAAATACAGTATGCCGAAAAAGATGATCAAGTAAGTCGCGTACTTGATAAAGGTTGATGCAACCATACTGGAATCCTCTTTCTTCTCAACCTTCCTCTCGCGCACATCCATTTCATCGTGACGATCCATAGGATCACCCCTCTCATCAGGTTCTTACATGTGGATATTCCCCTCTTTCTGAACCTGAAAACATGTGAAGGATTCTTTTCTATTTCTCCTCATCCATATCCTGTTCATCATTGATTACCCTTTCCTCCCATTGATCCAGGAACGTGATCCGTTCAAGCATCGTCGGGTGCCCATACAAGAAAATTTTTACGAGCCAAGGTGGATGAACTTCACTAAGTCCAGATACAGCAAGCTGCTGGAAAGACCCGACTGCCGCCTCGGGATCCTTTGTCATCTGGATTGCGTAATCATCTGCAGAACGCTCAGCGTTCCTTGATATGGCATTCTCTACAGGACTCGCCAGGAATGCCAACACGGAGAATACGAGCAAAAGGGCTGGTAGTGATGCTATGTCCGTCGGCTTCTCTACACCCCACTGTTTTCCCCATCGCCTAATCATCGCGGCAAAAAGCTTCGATCCGATCCATAGTCCAAAAAAGGAGGATACGATCGATCCGATCAGATTCCAGTACAGGTGGTGTTTGACGAAGTGCCCCATCTCATGCGCCATGACGAAGAGGACCTCTTCATCACTCAGCTTTTCGAGGGTCGTATCCCAGAGAACGATGCGCAGGTTCGAGCCGATGCCATTCACATATGCATTCAAAGCATTCGTCTTTTCCGACATATTCACTTCATAGACCCGGTCTGCTTCAATGTCCGCTTTGTCTGCTAACGCTAAGATTTTCTCTTCCAAAGCTTTATCTTCTAAACGGTAGAAATCATTGTAAAGGGGATCGATCCAAACCGGCTGGATGAAATAGATGAATAACGTAAACGGAACGGATAACAGCCAGCCATACAACCACCAGCGTTTTTCCGATTTGTTCATTAGCCAATACAAGGTTTGTACGATAACGAACAAGAATAACACATTGACCCAGAAGGAAATGACTTTATCCCTCATCCAATCAGCAAACGGTTGGACTGAGATTGCATAATCGAGTGAAACCGTATAACTGTAATAATTTATTGGTAAGGTCAATAGGAAAGCGATCAACGAAAGCAGCACAACATAAATCGCATTATGGACGATTCGGAAACGCGTAACCTCACTGGCACGATTTCTGAACCACTTCGAAAGTCCAACACCCAATACAATAAGATAAATGAGCCACTCAAATGGAACAGATAGGAAGTATAACCATTGTTTTATGCGCGAGAAATCATGGCTCAGCTCTAATTGGCGTTCCGTCATGAATACCGATGGATCGGCTTCAGTCCCTTCGTATTGAGTTGGAATCGATGTGTCCGCACCCAGGAATAGATACCATGATATCAAGGCGGCATACAATATGAACCCCGCTCCGATCCACATTGATTTTTTCATATCTTCACCCCTCTCGGATTTGTCCATTATTATTGTAATGAGCGTTGTCCACGTTTAGAACCGTTCTACTCTTAAGTTTATCCTATTTAGCCACATAAGCTTTACCTAAAAAATTTAGAAGACCCTGCAGAAAACACTCCTCCATAAAAAAATCTGCTGCTTCAGAGCAACAGATCATTTCTTGCAGAACAATCGGACGAGTCCTACATACACTGCAAAAGCAACCGTATAAAACACGATTCCAGATATTCGATCCTCTGTTGTGTAAGGGGTAAACAAGAAATGCAGCATGGTGATCGGGTATGTAACGATTGCAATTATGTAATGAAGTTTTTTGGTATCCAACATTAACCTCCCTGATTCTGATCTCACTATTACATACGATTTTATTATGGAAAAGATTCACCAGGTCCGCATCGCTTTAAATTAATAAAGGAATTATACTTCTTTCCTAGAATGTTTGTTATAGGGGGATTTTCAGATCAAAGGGGTGATGAAATTGACAAGGAAGATGAGCCAGTTATTTGAGGAAAAAAGAACCGTTCATGTGCTCTATGAATATGAAAATATGCAGAACTATATTGAACAAGTCGTCCGTTTTATTGAAGAGGGGATATCTGTTGGAGATTTCGTGATCCTTATTGAAAATGACCCTGTATATCATATGATTAAAAAGGAATTGGACAACCGGTTGACGAATGACCAGTTGGAATACGTCCATCGCGTAAACAATTTCGATTTCTATTTTTCAAGCGGCAGTTATCACCCGCCAGCCATTGTACAGTACTTCAATAAAGTGGTTCAGCCCTACGTAGATAAAGAGTTACCATTCCGATCCTGGGCACACGTGGAATGGTCATCATTGGAAGGTCCACTCCATATCATAGAGGATTTTGAACGTATTGTGGATAAAGCTGTGCATCAATATTCGTTCCCATTGATTTGCGCTTATGAGAAAAAACTGATGCCTAATCATCTAAAAACGCTATTAATGGAAACCCACCCTTATGTACTATCCGAAGATGAATTCATTGAGTCGCAACAATACCGACCCAAAAAACACGCCTAAAGATTCTAGGCGTGTTTTCTATTAAAAGTATTGTTGGAAATCCTCTTTCTTGAATACATGCAGTACACACGGCTGTTGTTCCTTTTTCTCTAAAGCCAGATGCTCCTCAGGAAACTCCTCTTCAACATGGAGCTTGATAAAAGGTAATTTCTCCTGGGCTTTTTGAGAACGTGTATTTGTCTTTCTCGCACCAGCAAAGACATATTGCAGCCCCAACTCCTGAAAGGCGATACGTAACATCGCAACCTTTGAGACTTGGTTATACCCTTTTCCCCAGTATTCGTGACCGATCCATGTACCGATATGGCATGATTTGTTTTCCCGGTCTATAAACATTAATGTCGTAATTCCGATGACACGCTGCTCTTCATCAAGAATCAATCTTGAAACCGTCTTCCCTTCGTCCTCTTCCTGGAGGATCGAGGCAATGAATCGTTTCGTATCCGCTACCGTCCCATCAGGAAGCGCTAAAGCATCTTTCACCTGAGGTGCTGAGGACAGTTCGTAGATCCTTTCACTGTATTCTAATTTATGTTTAACCAGTTGAACTTGAGCCATAATCCGTTTCCCCTTAATCGTTCAAGCATTCGAATTTGAGAGAGAAGAAGCGGTTGCAAAGTCATATAACAGCTTTCCCACACCACTGATAAACATTTGTGCATCCAAATTGTTATGTACCTCGTTTGACATGATAGATACGTATAAGGTCTCACCATTGATATTTAGAATTCCGACATCGTGCTCCATTCCGATATCATCGCCTGTCTTATGTGCATATGGGGAGTACAAGGTATCCTTGATGAATAAAGGAAGTTTGTGGTTGAATTGTTGTTTTTCTAAGCAACCCAAGAGAAAGTTTTTATGTTCTTTCGTTAATCGATCTCCGCTGTTGATGTCCTTTAATAGGGTATTTACATCTTGAGCGGTCATATGATTGTTCAATTCAACAAGGTTTGGATCAACATCCATGATCTCTCTATTGACCGCACTATTTACACACCCTAAAGATTCAATCACCTTGTTGATCGTCGGAATCCCTATTTCTTGGATGATCTTATTTGTTGCTGTGTTATCTGAAACACTAATCATTATGGGGATTAAATTCTGAAACGAAAACGCTACTTCACCCTTCATACAGTGAATAATGCCTGTACCGCCAATCTTTTCAGTCTCAGTGACCGTAATGACTTTGTTAGCATCAATTTCACCGTTCTGAATTTGCAAGAGAGCGGCTACCGCAATAGGAATTTTAATGATGCTGGCGGGATTCATTTTTACTTGTGGGTTCTTATATAAGGTCTCTCCATTATATTCTATATAATACGATAACCGACCAGTGACATTGTCTGCCATATTTTCAATTTCATCTTTAAGTTTAAGAAATTCCATCCTTAACGCCTCCCCTCAATATTATAGCGTCTTTTCCTTAAAGGATGGACTCAGCTCACTCCATACATCAAATCGATTTCCATCAAGGTCACTGAAAACAAAGTTTTTACCAGGGTGTCCACGGTCCTCGATCTTTCCGACTTTGACTCCCTTTTCTTTTAAAAATGTATGAAGCTCTTCGAGTTGCTCGAGGCCGTCCACCTCAAAGGTCATCGAAAATTGCTCGTCACCTTTATAATCAACAAAACCTGAACGCTCCCCCTCTTTCGCCTTAACAAGGAAAAAGCTTTGATTCGCATAATCTAAAATCGCCTTGTCTTGATCGAAATAATTCTCAATTGCTCCGAGCTTCTCTTGGTACCATTTTGACGCCTTTTCTGGGTCTGAAACAGGGATATAGGTCGTCCCTACTCGTTGAATCGCTATCGTCATACTATCCTCCTAGGTTGGTTACTTGATTTGATCCATCGGAACTTCTTCAAAGGTGACGACACCGAGTTCGTTTTGGTCGGGATCGTAAAAATCAAAGAACCGCATACCATCCGCTGCATGGATTTCGCTCGCCTCATATCCATTACTGGTGAGGTAAGAATGAAAAGCATCCACATCTTCCGCATAAAAATTGAATGCCATATGATTGCGTTCTGGTAGTTTTTCAACTTTATAGATTGTTAACGCCGTCTTCAATTCGCCTTTTTCAGCAAACCTGAAACCAACATATTGCCCATCACTACTGCGATAAACCACTTCGAAAGGGAAGACCTCCTTATACCATTTCTCCGATCTTTCCATATCGGTTACCGGAACAAATACAGAATCAATTCGTTTAACAGATTTCATAAATTATCGCCTCCTCACTAAACTAACGAAACTAGAACGAAAAAGGATACGAAATTGTTATATTTTTTCTTTGACTTGATAAATATGACCGTCAGGGTCTTTCAACTCAAAAATAAAAAACTGCTCGTCCCGATTAATTCGAACACCTCGAGAGACCAAAATGTGATATGTCGTTATGATGGTACGGGGATCATCTTTTCTAAGAGCTGACAACAGACGATCGACTAGTACGGGTAAGGCTTCTATACGTTCTGTTTTTCCATTGTGCATGGCTTTTAAGGTGGTTCTCCCTCTACTTAAAGCTGCCTTCACACCACCACTTGTCATCCCCAGCATTGCAGCAATCTCTTTCGAGGTGAACCCATAATATTCTGTAAGCAAGATAACTGCTGCTTGCTTAAAAGGAAGTAAGGCAATGAGGACCTCGATGGAATCGAATAAACTTAAATCGGTTATGGGGACGTCCAAATCTCCAGATAAGGGCTTTCCGTCACGCCCCTTTTTACGGAGCGTATCCCGCCACTGATTGGTGGCCGTAAGAAACAGATATCCTTTGGGATTAGGATGCTCGTTCAATTGAGCAGATCGCTTCATAAGATTTACGATTGTATCCTGAAACAGGTCATCGCCATCCCAGGGCGTACCTGTCAGATGGTAGCAATACTTCTTCAAGTCAGATAAATATGTATCGACCATTGGATGTAGCATGGAATCCCTTCTTCTTTTCATCATCACTACGTAAAGACTACTCCAAAATAGAGTCATTATCCTTCCTTGAGTTGGATGAAAAAAGACAACTCCTTCACATAGTTGCACTTTTTCCATTTTTTTGAAAATAATCAATTTATTTGTGATATTATTTAATTATCGGAAAAAACTGGAGGGGGACTGAAGTGAAGATAACGCTAAAAAAGAAGTTTTTTATACTTTTTATACTTATATTCGTTACAATCTTTATTGGTAATAACCTTATTTATCCTTACTCATACTTTAGCTTTGTGAAATCATTTTCATATGATGCGAATAATAAGGTGGTTGATCAGTATAAAGGTAAATTAACTCAGTTCAAAAGTGAATACGAAGACATCTATAACTCTCTTAATGGCACCAAAAAAATGGACTTAACTACTGATCGAATCCAATACATACTGAGATTATACGATCAACCATCTTTCATAAGTAAAGAACCTACAACGATTAGCATTGAAGATTTAGATACGCTCCTTTTCCGTGTCGAGGAAATTAGAGAGCTTGTGATAGAATTATCTTTTCAAGAAAATTATTCGATTAGCAATAAAAGAAGGTTACAAATATTGTTGGAAAGTACAATAGGAATAGAAGAAAAAATTGAAGAATTAAAAAAACCTACTTTTTACTCAAGAGAAACATTAAGTACGAAATACAAGGATATACACGTGAGTGTAATGCTCCATTTTAACCATTTAACTATTTTTTTTAGAGAATATACAAAAGAAAATCATTGAACGTATTAAAAATGAGACGGTGTGGGATTATGCATTGGGAACCGCTGCCTAATTGGTTTTGGCTAATCTATTACTTTCTATTATTTGCAACATTAGGAACTGCTATCGTTAATGTAGCGAAAAAGAAGGTTATGTTTTTGTCAGTTGTAGCTATTTTATTCACTGTTACAATTCCAATAATTAGCCTTATTAATAGTATTGGAAGAGCCGAAGGAATAAATGAGTTCGAGCATTTCGTAAGTCAATTGCAGCAAGGTGCTGTGTGGTCGATTTTCACCATCATAGGCTATTTGTTTTTATTGTTATGGTGGGCTTTCCTTCTCTACAAAAATGTAAAAAAGCAGCCACATGGCTGCTTTTAGTTGACGCTAACTATTTCAATAAATCTGGATTTTCTTTTTTCGCTTTTTTTACTTTAGGCTTTCGGTATCCGCCGGCCATGTCCGCTTTCTTGAATTCTTTGGCATAAGCGACTTCTTGAGCATCGGATAACTCCATTCCTCGGATCGGTTGATACTGTGTATTTTTACTCAAAGTAATCATCCTTTCAATTGGAATTGGGTTATAGTTATGCCGTACCCACTCACGAAACTTGATAAACATGACCGTGAATCAGAACGATATCTCCCAAAACTCACGGTCCACCAACACAAGGTCGTAAGGTGTTTTCACATTAGCCCAATGGACTCTCCGCCTTTTGGAAACGTTTAAATCCTCTTTTCCACTGATCGACGTAAAGTATTCCAGGACATGACCCCTTAAGTTTAAATAATCTTGTTCAAAACAGGCGAAGAGAGATTCATCATCGTGTACGGCTCTCCATATTCCATCGTGGCATCAATGAATTCCTCCAGCAGTTCGTAGGATTCGGTTATGACTTTTACGAGATAACTATATTCACCTGTTAGACGATGACACTCAATGACAAGAGGATTTTCTTTGCAAAATTCTCTGAATGCCTTGCATCGATGGGTTTTCACCAAGACAAAAGCTTTGACCGATTTATCGATCTTATCGGGATTGATCTGAGCTTTGTATCCCTGAATAACACCCTGCTCCTCAAGCTTTCTCACCCGCTCTGTCACTGCAGGTACAGACATTGAAATCTTCTTTCCTAGTTCAGTCATTGAGACTCGTCCTTCCACTTGTAAAACCTCTAAAATTTTTCGATTGATAGGGTCCATGATTCCACCTTCATATTTTATTCTAACGCCAGTTATTTCCTTCCATCTTAAAGAATACCAGTATGAACACCTTAAAAAAAGTATGGGTTCCTTTGTTTCTTTCAAATAAACTTAACGTTAAGAAAAGAAGGAGGTTACATATATGGGGTTGGAAATGAAAACGGTATGCGAAAGATGCGAATCAAAGGTCTATGACGAGGCTTATATCTGTGTACATGAATGTACCTTTTGTAAGGGTTGCACTAGTGCGATGTCAAATCGTTGTCCCAACTGCAGTGGTGAGCTTGTCAGAAGACCAAGAGCCACCAAGGGAGCATGCCCAATAACCGTTAGGGGGAATGTATTATGAAAAAGGCTCTTCTAATTGTCGATGTGCAGGACGCATTCAACGACCCGAAATGGGGAGAACGGAATAACCATGATGCAGAAGAGAATATCAAACGTTTGCTAACGGAATGGAGAAAAAAGCAACAAGAGGTTATTTTCATCCAACATCAATCTCAAAATCATGACTCGGTTTTCCATCCCGATCACCCTGGATACCGTATCAAAGAAATTGTAAAGCCACTGGATGATGAAATGGTGATTCGAAAAGAAGTTAACAGCGCGTTTATCGGTACATCCCTTGAGCACTTTTTACACGATCAGGGAATTAAGGAGGTTGTCATAACAGGATTGACCACCCAACATTGCGTTTCTACTACCACAAGAATGAGTGGAAATTTAGGCTTTCACACCTTCTTGATTTCTGATGCAACGGCAGCATTCGAATTAACCGATCACAATGGAAAAGCTGTCGATCCCCAAACCATTCATGATGTTTCACTGGCTACGATCCATAATGAGTTCGCAACGGTCTGTTCAACCGAAGATTATCTGGAAAAGTACTTTTGATGGCATGGAGCGATTAACCGTAATCGCTCCTTTCGTTTTTGTAGATAATTCTTTAGTTTTGTAGATAATTTCTTATTTTCGTAGATAATCTGATATTTTCGTAGATAATTTTAAATTTTTGTATGAAAATCCTAATTTTTCGTAGATAACGACTACTACAATCTATTTTTAACCCTCAAAAGGTAAAATTGCATTAAAAAAAGGGATAATTCTCCCCCTTTTTCCTTTATTCTATAGGTTTCAGGTCTGTAATCGCACCAAAATACTGGGATGCTGTTGTAAAACAGATAAACGCACAAAGCTCACTAATTTCTTTGTCATCGAATGTATCATGCAAAACCGCAAATACATTGGAAGGAAACTCGCCCTTATATTTCAAAAACGCTTCAGCAAAACCTACTGCGACTGATGTTTTTTCATCAAACTGATCATCTGAAGGACGTCCCTTCGCTTTGCAATACTCACACCCATTATGTTGTGCGAGTGTTCTTCTCACTTGTTCTTTTAATTGATTGGATAACACTCCGTCTGAACCCAACACGTCCCCGAGTCTATTCCAATTTTCCATGATCTCCTGATTATGTCCAAGCAGTTGTTGGAATGGACTGTTGCCATTTTGTGAAAAAGTTATTCTTGGCATTCCTCTCCCCCCTTGTCATAATCATAATAGGTGTTTATGTTTTTACACATAGCGAATGTAAAGGGACACAAAGAAATACATGTCAGTATAAAGGAAAACTGAAAGGAAACCTTACATATGCAATTAGATGAAAAAGATATAAGAATCCTCAACCATTTACTTCAAAATAGCCGAGTCTCCATGAGGGAATTAGGTAGGTTGGTAGATATGTCTGCACCTGCTGTTACTGAAAGGGTAAGACAAATGGAATCATTCGGGGTCATTAAAGGGTATACAGTAGAGATTGATTATGAGAAAGCGGGTTATCCGATAAGTTGTATGATTGAAGCCACTATAAAAAATGGCCAATACGAACGCTTTAAAAAGAAAATTGAAAATCAGGGCAATGTGGAATATTGTCACCGTATCGCAGGCCAAGCTTGTTTTATCCTGAAATTACACTTTAGAAGTCTAGCTGAAATAGAAATATTCATAAATGATTTTTCAGACCTGGCACATACAGTCACTCATATCATTTTTTCAAACGTAGAGACAAATCAAACGTTATAAGCATTTCTTAATATAGATATGGAGAGATGGATGCTACGGACAATCTTCCATCCAACTCTCCTCTATTCACATATGGTTCTACCAATGAACCTGCAATTTATTCCCACTAGGATCATAGAAGTGGAAGTAATAGTGACCGTGGTCTTCTGTAATCTCATCTACTTTAACATCATTCTCGATGAGATATTGATGGAATTCTTTCAGTAAAGGACTTGTGAATCCAATACTGAATGCAGATTCGTCTTTCACTGAGAAATGGGCGTATGTATCATCCTCAGTTGGTACTAATACGAGCAACATCGGTCCTTCATTCATCTTTAGAACTGCATAGCTCTCCTCAGTGATTGTAAGCAATTCCAATCCTAGGATTTCAGTGTACCATTTAACAGATTGATCACTATCACGGACTGGAATACGGATGTAATGTACCTGATTCAAATACGATTTACTCTTAGAAACGGATTTACTCATTATACCCCTCCTCTTTTCACGTTTCATAAACCTACTTCCAATTATTTCAAATTACCATTTGTAATTCAATACGAACTTTCATAAAAAAGGGCTTGTCCAATTAAATCGGACAAGCCTACATCGTTATATATTTAACAACTCAGCTATGTTTTTAAGCAAATAAACTACTAATAAAGTGCCAAGTGGAATCAGTAAAACAAGCAAAATTGTTAGTGTAATTTTCCACTTATGTGCCTTTATCATTTGCAGTTGTCTTTTAAAATCCTCTTTATCCCTTAAATAGATCGTAGTAAAGACGATAAGGCTTAATAGTAGAAAAGGAAAGAAGAATTCATACAATCCATCAAAATTCATTTTTATCACACCAAAACCGACATTAATAATTAATCATAATATCCACTGTCATCCGAAGCAAAATACCAATTTTCTTCTCCTTCAATCTTTTTGAACTCGCAGCCAGCTAAATAAGAGAATTCTTTAATGGTCGGCGGTTCTCCTGTCGACGTATAGAGGAATCCCTCTATCAAGCCAGGTCCAAAGTTCGGTGAATCCACCCATTGAAAAAAAACAAAATGTCGATTTTCATACATCTTGGCATGAATATATGGATCTACATTGGCACCTCTATATTCCGGAGGTGTTGGATAAAATAGACTTCCCTCTTTTTTGATCTCACCATTCTTCAGCATTTCGATCATCTCTAGTCGTTCATCTTTATACTTTGCAAAATTCCGTTCCATCTTCGTACCCCCATAAACCCCATACAAAAATAGAGCAACAATGGTGAAAATGGCAGCGATGGAAAGCAATATTTTACGAAATTTACTCATTGTATCATCCTTTAATTTTAAAAATGAGACTTCTGCATTTTAAGAATATCTTTTGTTAACCACAATTTAAAGGCATTGGCTTGGGTTTGTAATGTTAGACCTAAGTTTCTCAATCTGTTCCTAAGTTAGTTAAGGTATAACACCTTCTTTATGTGCTGGGTTGTGAATTTTTTCATTGTGTAAATAACTCATAGCGCCTAGAACAACCGTAATAAGTAACATGAAGAATGAGCCAACTATAACAGACCCCTTTATGGTAAATACTTGAGCAGCTATTCCAATGATAATTGTGGCTGCAATGATGAAAATCGCTTCTATGAAGCTAAAAAAACTTCCTACTCTCCCCATCACATCAACTGGTATATTGTCCTGGTAAAAGGTATAAAAACCTGTATTTGCAAAAGCTAGGGAAAAAGAGAGCACACTGAACCCTAATGCAGCAATCGTAAAATTACTGGAAAAAGCATAAATGATATAACCAGCAGAAACGAAAAGAGAGCCCACACCGATAAGAAATGTAACAGGTAACTTCTTAGAATATAACGCATTAAAAATGGACCCCACAGCGATTCCTGCTCCTGCAATGCTTACAAGAAACCCGTACTCTGTATCGGATAACTTTAATACCTCTTTTGAGAAAGCAGCTTCTAACGAATCTAGTGCTGTTGCCATTACCATCATGAGACTAAATAGAAAATAAATTGTAATGATGTGAGTATGGACACGGGTAAATTGAAGAACCACTTGCCAATCCTTTTTCAAAAGTCCGATTGAAAAACCACCATCTATCTTGTATGCACTTTTATTAAATTGAGGTAAACACATCATTATTAATCCAGAACCGAGAAATGTAAAGGCATTAACATAGATGGCTGTATAAGGTGTTCCTATCATGAATAGGATTCCAGCTACCGCAGGACCGAGAAGGAAGCCTCCAGAATCGACCAGACCTCGCAAGGCATTAAACCTTTGTCTTCTCGCAGGAGGAAGCAATTTTGTGATATAAGTCATAGAAGCAGGCTCAAAGACGGAGCTACCCATATTAATGAAAAACACAACCAAGTATATAAGCCAGATTGAAGATAATGAAGGCACAATGAGAATTAGAGCCGCCCTGAACACATCCAAGACTACCATAAAATTCCTTAAATTCAACCGGTCAATTATTGATCCTGCCCAAAAATTGGTGAATAAGGTTGATACAGGTTTTAAAATATAAAGAGCCGCAACGGCCAAAGGTGATCCCGTCATATCCAATACAATTAGATTCAGTGCAATCAAGTAGATCCAATCCCCTATGGTTGAAAGACCAATTGCAGATAATAAAAGCGTTGGGTTTTTCCACGAGTGATCGTTTCTTCTAAACTCCATCAGTTATCCTCCCTAATCAGTGCCTAGAAAATAAAAAAATCCCACCCCCAAGACTGTTGTCTTGGGGGCGAGATTCACTTTCATCGCGGTGCCACCCCAGTTTATTAATATGTCACCATATTAATCTTATCAGGTACGCCAAACCATGTTTGTTTATACCTTATCTCAATAACGGGAGAACCCGTCACACTATCCCCTGTTAAGGTTCCAATGCGATGCTCTGAGGCTTGGTTCAGTAAACCAATTCTTACTCCTTTTCACCAACCGGAGCTCTCTGACAAGAATTAATGTTTACGTACTCTTCTCTTCAACGCAGTTTATATTTCTTACCATTATCCATATTGTTACCAATCTTGTAAATACTTAAATGAAATAATTTAATCTTTCCGTGCTTCTAACACCTTTACTGCTTTATGAATTTCTTCTATGTTTTTCTCTCCTGCACATACAACTCTAAAACCAAACTCAAACCAATTGAATGAAAAAAGCTTATTTTGATTACAGATAAGCCTTCTTAATATCTTTTCTTTTATTTCCGCAAAATCTTCTCCATCGTCTTACCTTTTGCCAGCTCATCAATCAACTTATCCAAATAACGGATTTCTTGCATCGTTGGTTCTTCGATATCTTCCACTCGGACACCGCATACTACACCTTTGATTAGATTCCTTGAAGGATTCTTTTGGGGAGCTTCCGCAAAGAAGGTCTCAAAGTCTGTCTGGTTTTCAAGTTGATCTTCTAACTCCTCCTGGCTATAGCCTGTCAACCAACGGATAATTTCATCAACTTCTGCCTTTGTTCGTCCTTTTTTCTCTGCTTTCGTAATGTAATGGGGATAGACGTTTGCAAAGCTCATTGTATATATTTTATGTTTCGTCATGACACATCCTCCTTTTTTCGTTAGGCATTCAATACTCTTGCCTAAAATCCTTTTTTCTTCTTAAAAAGCTGGCACATCTAAAATCAAGCTTTTATTGTTGATATTTAAAGAATACAGAAGCGTAAGGCGGCGACTCCAGCGGGAGAAGCAACAGCTGAAGACCCCACAGAGCGAGTGATAAAGGTTCTTCGACTAAAAACCACCACGTCCTATGGTGAACGGTCGAAGCCACCACATCCTGTGGAAGTGAGGAGACTGAAGCGTTACCCGCGGAAAGCGTCCGCCTGAAGCTGTTCAAAATCAACAACATTCTTTAACCTAGCCAAAATCAAAAAACAAGCGACTTTCCTTTGAAAGTCACTTGTTTTTATTCTGTATAGCCTGATAGGCATCTTGGGCAGGTTTTGCAGAAGTTTCGCTCTTGGTTCACTTCGTAATATAGACAGCATGTTTTCCGAACGCGTACTGGTGGATTGCTTTGTAATAGCGTTTGTTTCGGGTGATGGAATTTCGCTAATGGGTTGTCATTCTCACCAAAACATTCTCCCGGTGCGTTAAGGATGATTTCAAAATCCTGTTCGATCTTGTCATCCGCCACATTCAATTCATGATTGTAAAAGTTCGTTTCATACAACCAGTAGAAATATATGGCCGTGTTCTCCCATAACACTGGAAGAGGTGCTGATGCAGAAGCATTCAACGTCTGCCACACCTTTTTTATATGGCCTTTGAACACAGCTTCAAGTGCTCGATGAATTTCAGCCTCTCGATTACTTCCTACTATATCAGTCGTTTCATCCTTCAAGCTGAGTCGCGGCAAAAGTATCCCTTTATCCGGGTCTCGATGCAGTTCGCAGTTATCAGGATTCATATTCAAGACACGATCAAACAATGTCAGGCTTGCAAAAAAAGGGGTGATGACGGAAAACGCATAGCGCTTTGAGAATTGAGAAGCTGTTACCAATCCGTTCGGCGCATTCAACAACGGTTTAAGCTGCTCATTGACGAACTTTTCTGTGGCATATGTATCCAACAGATCTTCTGAGGAAAGGAAAGATTCATCAGAAGATCCTTTTTCTGCAAGCCGATAATTTTGTTGTATGAAATCGATATAGTTAGGCATTTGCACGTCGTAAATCATGGTTTATCTTCCTGCCTTTCCCGCACGGGATGCACATTGGTGTACCGAACATCGGGTCGTAAGAAATCTGTGCCTGCAAGCCGAAAACATCATGCACCATTTGTGGACTTACAATCTGTTCAGGAGGTCCTTCCGCATAGATCCCTTTATTATGCACCGCAACGATATGATCAGCATAGCGGCATGCAAGGTTCAAATCATGTAGTACCATGACAATCGTACGTTGTTCATTTTGATTCAAATCATATAACAGATCGAGCACTTCAATTTGGTGTGCAAGATCCAGATACGTCGTCGGCTCATCCAACAGAATGGTTTCCGTATTCTGAGCGAGTGACATCGCGATCCAGGCACGTTGCCTCTGTCCACCTGATAACGAGTCAACTTGACGATCCTGCAGGTCGATCAGGTTTGTCGCTTCCAGTGCAGAACGGACCGCCTCTTCATCCTTCGCTGACCATTGCTGGAGCCAGCTTTGATAAGGATAGCGCCCTTGCTTGACGAGCTGGATGACCGTCAATCCTTCTGGGGTTACTGGGGACTGGGGTAAAATCGCCAGCTGTCTTGCAACCTTTTTCGTAGAGGATTGATGGATATCCTTCCCGTTGATGAGGATGTTGCCTGATTTCGGTTTCAATAATCGGGCAAGCGCTTTCAACAATGTTGATTTTCCTGAACCGTTACTTCCGATCAGGACCGTGATTTTTCCTTTAGGTATTTTAAAATCTAAATTTTCTATGATTGGTGTATCTTGATAAGCTAATGTAATATTCTTCGTTTCAAGAGAAAACATCGATTTCTCTCCCTTTTTGTACCGATACACGGTAAGAGTCACTTCCTTAATTTTATGGCAAGTGAGAATGAGTGTCAATGATTTTGAGAATCATTATCACTAAATTGCAAAAAAGAAGCTTACCCGCAACATTCTCTATCATGTTTATGGGTAAGCAGCATGGTTTATTTCTGTGTATTGAATACTTCCGCGAGGCCTGTGACAACCTTCAAATTCTCATGTTCCATTTCGATTCCTGTCGGCTGGATGTAAATGGTCCTCATTCCCAACACGAGTGCTGGCGCAATCTCATTGATCAGGTTATCCCCGATCGATACGGTCTCTTCAGGCTTTGCGTTGTACTTCTTCATTAAATCCAGGAAGATTTTCTTCGTCTGGACCGGTTTTTGGGCTAACGGAACGATTTCAGGAAAAATATCATCAAGCTCCAGCTCTTTCAAAAGCCTTTGAACGTCATCCTCCTCACTATTCGTAACGAGAACCACTTCAGCTTCTTCCTTCAGCTTCAGAAGTCCATCCCTAAGTCCTGGCGTTTTCGTCAGTTCAAACGCATCCGTTACCATGTACTCCTTCGTTTCTGTATAACATTGATAGGTTTCTTCAATGGAAACCCCATGATGGCGTGCCGCTGTATAAGGAAGCCACCAGCCATCACCGATCGCGATGATCTTTTCGAAGTCGAACGTAATATCCTCCGAATATGTACCTTGAATGCGGGTATGGTCCCATTCTTTCCCGTCCCACTGCTGTACATGGGTCACTTTCAATGTCAAAGGATCGAGTGTGAGAATCGCATCATGGTCAGCATCGTATGCTTTTCCGATACTTACGGTATGATCACCCTTCTTCATCGCTTCGTAATCATTCAGAAAATCTGCCTGATGCTCTGGTGCAACCCGTTCTTTTAATAAAGAGGCATAGTGGTCAAAGTGGTCAGTATCTTCATACAACGTACCGTCCAAATCGAAGATGACTAATTTACAATCCGGATAGAACTGTTTCATATATGGCATCCCTCTCAAACTAATATTTATCAACGCTAGAACTATCTGTCATTATAAATGTTCCTCTCCCCTTTGGCAAAAGGTGTAAAGGGGTCCCGATGTAAATAATATGTAAATATAACAAATATTTTGTAAATGAGTATGGAAAAGATTGTAGATTTATAGGATAATATAGAGGTTGAACAAAAACTTTTTTAGGGGGAAATAGGAATGAAAAAAGTTTTATCGTTATTGCTTGTTGCCCTTCTTGCAGTCGGGCTGACAGCTTGTGGTACAAGCAGTGATTCTGGAAGTAATGGGAAAGACGGAGATCCAGAAAAGCTCATCATGGGGTTTGTTCCATCACAAGACTCTGATGAAATTGCAGATACGGTCAAGCCTCTTGCTGACAAATTGAGTGAAGAGCTTGGGATTGAAGTCGAAGGACAGCTTATGACAGACTACTCCGCTCTTGTTGAAGCAATGGGAAGCAACAAAGTACAAATCGGTTTCTTACCAGCATTCGGTTATGTTCTTGCAAACGAAAAACACAATGTTGAAGTCATCCTTAAGTCTGAGCGTTACGGCAGTGGTACATATCGTGCACAATATGTCGTCCGTGCAGATTCCGGCATCGAGTCCCTTGAAGATATGAAAGGTAAGACTTGGGCGATTCCTGACCTAGCATCTACGAGTGGGTTCTTATTCCCTGCAGCTCAAATCATGGACAAGTTCAACGTGGAAGATGTCCAATCCGGTTTCTTCAGCAACACGATCGAAGCAGGTGGTCACGATAACGCATTGATTTCTGTATACGACGGAAATGCTGATGTAGCAACGACATTTGATGATGCACGTAACACGATTGAAGATGACTACCCTGATGTAAAAGATAAGTTGAAAGTAATTGAATACACGTCTGATATTCCAAACGATACAATCTCTGTAACGGAAGAGCTTTCTGATGAATGGAAACAGAAAATCAAAGAAACATTCCTTTCGTTCAACGATGATGAAGAAATGATCCAAATCATGAAGGATGTCTATAGCTGGGATGCAATTATTGAAGCAGAAGATAGCGAATATGACGTCGTTCGTAGTACTTATGAGAAATTCAAGGATCAAAACTTGCTAGACAATTAATTAGAGTAACAACAGAAACTTCTCGGGGGAAGCTGGCCTTCTCCCTTTTTTTCTATATAAAACGATTCAGGTAGAAGAGAACGATCCTCTTAATCTACTGGCATATAACTCTATTGAATAGTAAGGGGAATTACTATGATTGAATTCAAAGATTTATCACTTGTCTACCCGAACGGGACACAAGGCTTGAAAAACGTAAATGTAAAAATCAACGAAGGAGAATTCGTCGTCATCGTCGGTCTTTCCGGTGCAGGTAAATCCACCTTCATCCGCAGCATCAACCGTCTTGTTACACCTACCCACGGTGAACTCCTGGTTGACGATGAAAATATCCTGGATTATAAAGGAAAAGATTTGCGGAAGCTTCGTACGAAAATCGGGATGATCTTCCAGAACTATAACCTGGTGAAACGTTCGACCGTCATGAAAAATGTCATTTCAGGCCGACTTGGTCACACAGGGACATTGAGAAGTATCTTAAACCTTTATCCGAAGAAGGATATGGCACTCGCTTATGAAAGCTTGAAGCGTGTCAATATTGAAGAAAAAGTGTATTCCCGTGCAGACCAATTGAGTGGTGGTCAGCAGCAACGTGTATCAATTGCACGTGTTCTGACTCAGCAGCCTTCTGTCGTCTTAGCGGATGAACCAGTTGCAAGTCTTGATCCGCCAACCTCCCATCAAGTCATGAAATACTTGAAGAAAATCAATCGGGAAGACAACATTACAACGATCGTCAATCTGCATTTCATCGATATGGCGATGGAGTATGCGGATCGTATCATCGGCATGCGAGCAGGTGAAATCGTATTTGATGGTCCTGCAAGCGAAGTGAATGAACAGACCTTCGAACAAATCTACGGACGTCCGATTAAAGAAGACGATATCCGAGGGGGCAAGGAAGATAATGACCAAACCCCTTAATTCAGAAGTTCCTACTAGCTTGGTATCCCGTAAAGCCAAGGTTCGGATGAACATCATCATGCTCGTTGTTTTAGGATTTTATTTATTCAGCTCCTTCATGACGCAATCTTCAATAACTCGTTTTGATAGTGCCTTTTTTATAAACGTTTGGGAAATGGTCGTTCAACTATTTCCACCTAACTGGGGCTATACCGGAGTTGTTTGGGAGAAGCTGCTGGAAACGATCAAGATGGCGCTCATCGCTACCACGATCGCCGGGATCCTTTGTATCCCCTTCTGTCTGCTTGCAGCAAACAACATCGTTCAAAATAAAGTGTTGTATAATGCGACAAAAATGTTTTTGAATATCATGCGTACCATTCCTGAGCTCATTTTGGCAGTCGTTTTTGTCGGTCTATTCGGAATCGGTGTTTTCGCGGGGATCCTTGCCTTGATCATCTTCTCACTCGGTATTCTTGCGAAGTTGATCAGTGAAACGATTGAAGCAATCGATATGAATCCGTTAGAGGCAATCCGTGCATCCGGCGGGAATACGTTACAGGTTATCTGGTATGCGGTCGTTCCACAGGTGCTTCCTCAGTTTGTTTCTTTTACTTTGTACGTATTTGAAATCAACGTACGTGCTTCTGTCGTACTCGGTTTCGTCGGTGCTGGTGGAATCGGATTGATTCTGCGTCAACAGATGAGTTTCTTGAGCTACCAAAATGTCAGCACGATCATCGTCATTACGTTCGTAGTCGTCGTCATCATCGACTATATCAGTAATAAACTAAGGGGGCGACTCGTTTAATGAACACACAAGTACCTCCTAAAACAAATCGTAAACCGATGATCATTGTCCGCAACATCGGAATCGGGATCGGTCTTATCGCCTTGTATGTGTGGGCATTTGCGACGATCGAGATCCCATGGGCGCGGATTTTCAGCGAAAAGACGATTGCAAACTTCGACCGTGTTATCCCGAAGCTGTTCAGTCCGGATTTCACGTTTGCTGAGAAAGTGTTGGATTATATGATGGAAACGTTATTCATCGCGTTTACAGGTTCCTTCATGGCAGCGATTCTTGCTGTGCCGTTCGGCTTCTTTGCAGCATCGAACATCAATCGCAATCCGTTTTTGAACACGATGGGGAAATGGATTCTGAATGCAGACCGTACATTCCCTGAGATCCTTCTTGCATTGATTTTCGTCGTCGCAATCGGGCCTGGTGCTTTTGCAGGGGTCCTTGCCATTGCCATCCACTCGATTGGAATGCTTGGTAAGCTTTATTCCGAGGTGATCGAGTCGATTGATATGCATGTGGTGGAAGCGATGGAAGCGAACGGGGCCAACAAGATCCAGATCTTCTTCTACGGCATCATGCCTCAGGTCATTCCTGAGTTCATGTCCTATGCGATCTATCGGTTTGAAATCGACGTACGTGCTTCCACGATCCTAGGGATCATCGGTGCCGGTGGTATCGGAACGTTGCTCGTCATTTCATCCCGAAACCGTAACTGGGATGAAGTTGGTATGATCCTGCTTGTCATTATCATCTTCGTCAGCATCATCGACTACATCAGTACTGCAATTCGTAAACGAATCGTATAGAAAAAAGGAGTGACTCGCCGTCACTCCTTTTCTTTATTTGCTTACTTCAATTTTACGCATGAACGTATGAATGGCATGTGCTACGCCGCTTTCATCATTCGTTTTTGTTGTAAAAGAACACAAACGCTTGATATCTTCCTCAGCGTTGCCCATCGCCACACTGATACCTGCGAGCTCAAACATGGACACATCGTTATAATTATCTCCGATCGCCATAACTTCTTTCATTGGAATACCGAGTTGATCGGCATAATTTTTCACAGCGATCCCTTTTTGTGCGTCCCTATGTGTTATTTCGAGGTTTGCTTCAGCCGAACGGCTCACCGCTAAATCGTTGAACGTGAGGAAATCGTTCATCGCATCTGTTCGGTTCTTTTCATTGCGGGAGAAGCTCAATAGTTTGTAGATTTCCACCTCAGGATCCTTCACAATATCGTGGTAATCCTCTACGTAATGAATACGTCCGTTTTTCACACGATAGTCCGCCAGTTTATGTGCATGAGAATCGGTTACTTCGGGATTCGCACTCTTGATGATGTCGACGATAATATCAATGGCCATTTCTAAATCGTTGCTGTAGGTCCCTTTATTCGTATAAAGCTCATAATACATGGAATAATGATTCAGCAATTCATCCACTTTATAGTACGTCTCTTTAGAGAGTGTGATACTGTTTTTAATTTCGCCTTCTTTATTTCGGAATTGTGCGCCGTTGATCGCGATGATTGGAAGATTCAATCCAGCTTCTTCAATCGGATTGACCGCTTCTTCAAAAGAGCGTCCAGTAGCTACAACGACATGAATGCCGGCTTTCTGCGCTTTTTTGATCGCTTCTACATTTTCTTCATTAATCGTCGTATTGTTATTTACTAATGTCCCGTCCATATCGATTGCAATCAATTTCATTCTATCTAGTCCTTTTCTATGTTTTTTTAATATTTTTCCCATTTTAACAAGATGGAAACACCGTTGTCTAAAACAAGGCAAAAAGAAAAAGAGCTTCGATGTCAGCTCTTTTTATGAAAACGCTTTATTGTATTCTTTTCTCCACTTAACTGGAAGTGATTTGGTCGTATCGATTCCTTTTTCAGATAAAATCTGAATTGCGTTCATCTATTCCTTCACCTCAGTCATTGGAGTAGGTCCACTATAGCACGATTTCCAAGGATTTGAAAGTTAAGTTATTGTTATGTGAAAAGAAGGCTCAATACACTGAGAACACTAATGGAACAAATGACGATGACGATCAGACTCGCTCCAAAATAAGCTGCTATGAAGGCGGTCACTGCCCCGACGACACCCATCCACATGTCCCCGTTGAACGTAAGGATGCCTGGAAAGATCAGCGCACCCAGTATTGCAAACGGTACATTCTTCAATACGCCACGTAAAAATGGCGGGATGGACTCCGTGTTTAAGGCGACTAGTGGAAGCATTCTTGGAATGTAGGTTACAATCGCCATACCAAGGATGATCCAAATATAGGTTTCACTCATCAGCCTTCTCCCCTTTCCATATAACCTCTACGACAATTGAAGCAATCAACGTGGAAAGGATGATCGTCCAGCCGGTTGACAAGCCAGTTGTAAAGGTTAAAATACTATTCAACACCGCAGCGATAGAAGCTAACAGGATCACTTTCACAGACTTTCTCGCAGTCGGGACGAGTAGTCCGATGAACAACGCATATAAGGCGATGCCCATACTATTTTGTAAAATCGATGGCAATCCTGAACCAATCATGAAGCCTATACCAGAAAAGACGACCCAGCTGGTCCACACATTGAGACCAAGTCCAATCATAAACGCTGATTGAATTTTATCTTTTTGGATAGACGCTAATGCAAAGGTTTCATCTGTGATGAAAAAGCTATAGATCGCTTTTTTCCATTTGGGTTCATCAGCAGACTGCTCACCGACTGATGCACTCATCAATAAATGACGGATGTTGACGATGAAGGTGGTAAGGATGATTTCAAAGCCACTTATTCCTGCTGCAAACAAAGTCAACGAAATATACTGTGCTGCACCTGCAAAGACAAAAACACTCATGCTGATTGTTTCGAATAGGTTCAGACCAGAGCTTTTGGCTAACAGGCC
Organism: Pseudalkalibacillus sp. SCS-8; assembly: GCF_040126055.1. Taxonomy (NCBI): domain Bacteria; kingdom Bacillati; phylum Bacillota; class Bacilli; order Caryophanales; family Fictibacillaceae; genus Pseudalkalibacillus; species Pseudalkalibacillus nanhaiensis. The sequence goes on along the minus strand of NZ_CP143541.1, from coordinate 770,055 downwards.
AAATGTGAAGGCGACTGGCATATAGCCGATTGCAATACTGCTCCCCTTCTGCAGTCCTCGCCTGAAAACCGATGATGTAAGCCGCTCTGCTATAGCGATGTTCATGGGATCCTCACCTTCCGCTTCTTTTGTACGTGGCACGTTATGTATGATATATTGTATGTATTGTATGTTATAACATATTTCTAGTCAAGGAGAATTTCTTATGGCCCATGATGTGAATCAAATGATCGGTGATAAATTAAAAGCAATCCGCACTGAACGTAAACTGAGCTTGGATGAATTGTCGAAAATAACACAGGTGAGTAAAGCGATGCTAGGGCAGATTGAACGGGGAACCTCAAGTCCGACCATCAGTACACTCTGGAAAATTGCTACCGGCCTTGGCATTTCATTTTCCTCGTTCGTTGAGGAAGATACACCGAAATTTTCAAAAGTGAAGATTGATGAAGTGAATCCTTTGCTTGAGGATGAAGGCCGCTATCTCGTTCATACGTTGTTTCCGACTGAACCGAAGCGGAATTTTGAGGTCTATGCCGTAACGATGGAGCCTGGCTGCAAGTACACGAGCCCAGCTCACATCAATGGCGTCGAGGAATATCTTTTTTTGCATGAAGGGGAGATGACGGTAGAGATTGAAGGCTCCGTCCACCATCTAAAAGCCGGGGAAGCATTCCGTTTCTCAGCCGATTATGAACATACATATAAGAATTCATCAGCGGATCCATGTAATTTGTTCCTGATCGTTCATTATTCGTAATGGAGTACAGTATCATTTAATGGAGCTGCGCAAATATGAGCCTATTTTGACGATAATCCATTAAAATACAGAAATTATAAACATATTCTGAGATTTATACGTATATTTCGAGAATTATACGTATATTCGCTAAAATATAGACCAATTACATTTTAAATATGAAGAGGGTGGCCTGCGCCACCCTCTTTTTCAACTCATCCAACCGGTTGAGCGTCTTTTTTCTGTTGTTTGTTCGGTGGTACGTGGATTGCGGTTCCAGTCATGCTTTCGAGCGCTTCCAACCATCCTTCGTTGAAGCTTGGATGCGGGTAGAATGGATACAGGATGTCTTCGTCCCGTGCTGCCATTTCTAATGCTGTAACGCCAGATGAAATCATTTCTACCGCACCTTGCCCGATCATATGAACCCCAAGCAAGAGATCCGTCTTACTGTCTTTGATGATCTTGACGAGGCCTTCTTTTTTACCTGTTATACTCGCAAAACCATTTCCGGACATCGAGAACTGACCGGCAGTCACGTCGAATCCTTCAGCCTTTGCTTCCTCTTCCGTCAAACCAGCATAAGCAATCGGTGTCGACGTGTGGACGACAGTCGGAAGATAGCGGAGATTCAATTCTGTTGACTGACCAGCTGCGTGTTCTGCTGCTACTTTCCCTTGCTTGATCGCTTTGACCGCTAAAGCAGGTCCGATCGTGACATCCCCAACTGCATATACACCTTGCGCACTCGTTTCACTATGCTCGTTCACGACAAGGAATCCGTTGTCATCGGTCTCAACCTTCAATGCGTCCAGTCCTAACTCCTTCGTATTCGGTCTGAAGCCAGCGGATACGAGGAGGTGGCTGCCTTCCAATGTCACTTTTTCCTCCCCTTTTATGAGGTGGAGTGTGACTTGATCTGCATTTGATTCCACTGAATCCAAACTGCTGTCTTTAACAACCTTCACTTTGGACTTTTTCAAGACACGGTTAAGCTCTTTGTTGATGTCCGGATCAAATCCGAGATCACTTTCACCATCCAGCACAATCGTCACTTTTGCGCCAAGTGCATTGAAGCTCGTTGCCGCTTCAAGCGCAATGTAGTCAGACCCATAAATGACGAGATGCTCCGGAATTGCTTCAATCGAGTAGATGTCTTGGGCGGTGTAGACTCGTTCTTCACTCAAATCGACTCCATCAGGAACATGGACAGATGCACCTGTTGCAACGATCGCCTTCTCATATTTGTACATTTCGAACGTATCACCGGATTCGACTCCGATACGGTTACCCGTCATAAAAGATGCCGAACCGTTGATGACTTCAATTTTGTTCGCTTTGCAGAGCGCCTCGACGCCTTTTTGCAAGCCAGAGACCGTCTGGTTCATATATTTCCGGTGCTGTTCCATGTTGAAGTTCGGCTCGCCGGCTTCAATTCCGAGCTGCTGCATATGCTTCCAATCCGAAAGCTTATCCGCTGTATGAGCGAATAGCTTGGACGGAATGCATCCCTTACTCAAACAGATGCCACCGAGTTCTCCTTTTTCAATCAATGTCACTTCCAAACCGAGCTGTGCGGCACGGATGGCGGCGTTATAGCCACCAGGTCCGCCTCCCACGATGATTAGCTCGCGTTCTTGAATCACTTCACCTACAACCATCTATATCAGCTCCAATGTCATTGCTGCAGGGTTCTCAATATAGTGCATGAAACGGTTCGTGAAGGCGACAGCAGTCGCACCGTCCGCTACTCGGTGGTCGAACGTCATTGAGACATTCATGATTGAACGGATCACGATTTCATCATTGATGACGACTGGCATCTTTTTCGTTTTATGGAAGGCCATCAAGCCGACTTCAGGATGATTGATGATCGGCGTCGCTCCAGTACTGCCAAGCGGTCCGACATTACTGATCGTGAACGTTCCGCCTTTCATTTCAGAAGGCTTCAGCTTATTCGTCTTCGCTTTCTGGATCAAATCCTTCATTTCACTGTTGATTGTCGCAATCGACTTTTGCTCGACGTTTTTCACGACTGGAACGATCAGACCATCATCTGCATCTGTTGCAATACCCATGTTCACTTCGCCTTCCAGTCGGATGACTTCGTTCTCTTCATCGAGCTTCGCATTGAAGATCGGATAGTCACGCAACGCCAATTGAAGGGCTTTTACGAAAAACGCTGCAAGAGAGACGTTCATGCCTTTTGATCCATCTGGATCCGCTGCTTTTAGCGATTTTTTCAAGTCTAATAGATTCGTAAGGTCGACCTCGTCAAAATGAGAGACGTGCGGAATCGTATACAAGGATTGGGTCATTTTCTGCGCAATCTGTTTGCGGCGGCCTTTGAACGGAATTTCCTTCGCTTCAAGCGACTTATAGACAGGCTGTTGAGCCACTGAATTTCCGCCCGTTTCTTCCGCCACTGGTTCAGACACAGGCTGTGACTTGCTGCCACCGTCGATGAACGTGTATACGTCCTGTTCGGTCACGCGTCCTCCTGGGCCTGTTCCTTCAATCTGCTCGATATCGACGTTATTGTCCCTTGCGATTTTTCGTGTATATGGAGCCGCCAGCACACGACGTGTCAGGCGTTCCATCGTTTGGACAGCTGTATGGGTACGCTGCTTTTTCACTTCTTCAGCATGCGTGCTCTTCGGCTTTTCTTCCGCCTTAGGAGCATCAGAAGATCCACCTCCGCCAGAGACACTACCCTCTTTTTCAATAAGGATGATCGTCGTTCCGACTGTGACGACTTCTCCTTCCGAAGCTTTGATTTCTTTTACCGTACCTGCGACAGGAGACGGCAGTTCTGCTGTCACTTTGTCCGTTTGGACCTCGACGAGTGGTTGGTCGATCTTGACAGCATCCCCCGGAGAAACATGAAAGTGTGTAATCTCCCCTTCCGTAATTCCTTCGCCAATGTCGTGGAGCTTTACTTCAATCATTTTCTTCCTCCTATCTTAGAAACGTACAGTTTCGATAATCGCTTGCTTGACTCGGTCTGCATTCGGTAAATAGTCATCTTCAATCGCACACATCGGTACGGGTGTATCGTGTCCGGTTACACGCTTGATCGGTGCGCGCATGTATAAGAATGACGTATCGTTGATGAGCGAAACAACGTCGTTCCCGACACCGCCTGTGCCTGGCGCTTCGTGTACGATGACTGCTCGTCCCGTCTTTTGAACGGATTCGGCAATCAGATCTCGGTCCATCGGATAAAGTGTGCGCAGGTCGAGGACGTCACAGTGGATGCCTTCTTCCTCTTCAATTTCCTTCGCTGCCTTCTTGATCACGTCGACCATCGCTCCCCAGGCAATCAACGTGATATCGTCACCTTCCTGTAGACGAGCACCTTTACCGATTTCAACGGTATACTTCTCTTCCGGAACTTCCAGCTTGTGAGAACGGTAGCAGCGCATCGGCTCAAGGAACAGCACTGGATCAGGATCCTCAATACTCGCAATGAGAAGGCCCTTCGCATCATATGCGTTGGATGGAATAACGACCTTGATACCTGGCATATGTGTGAAAAGTGCTTCAACACTGTCTGAGTGGATTTCAGGTGCACGTACACCAGCTCCGAATGGCGCACGAATGACCATAGGTACCGTAAAAGTCCCTAGCGTACGAGATCGAATTCGTGAAGCATGCGTCATAATCTGATTGAATGCAGGATAGATGAATCCAAGGAACTGCATTTCCGCTATCGGACGGAAGCCATTCATCGCAAGGCCGATTGACGTACCGATGATTCCGGATTCAGCGAGTGGTGTATCGATGACACGCTTTTCACCGAATTCAGCTTCCAGTCCATCTGTTGCACGGAATACGCCTCCGTTCTTTCCGACGTCTTCACCGAGGACAAGGATGTCATCGTGCTCACGCATCATCGTCGCCATCGCATCCGTAATCGCTTGTACCATTGTCAGTTTCTGAGTTTTAACGGCTGTACTCATCTATACTTCCTCCTTTACGCGAGCCTTGAATGCATCATACTGATCCTGAACCGACCAAGTAGGCGTTTCGAACACATGGGTGAACATATCGGACGGTTCTGCTGGTCCGTATGCTTCCATATCCTCGACCGCTTTCTCGATTTCTTTCGTAATCTCTTCTTCCACTTGTGCTTTCCATGACTCCTCGAAGTATCCTTTGTTTTGCAAATAGCGCTCGAGACGAAGAAGTGGATCTGTCGTTTCCCGACGACGCTTGCTTTCTTCCTGGTCACGGTATTTGCTTGGATCGTCCGCTGTCGTATGCGCGCCGTAACGGTATGTCACCGCTTCGATCAACGTCGGCCCTTCACCGCGTCGTGCACGATCCATCGCTTTCTTCGTTTCAAAATAAACGACAAAGATATCGTTGCCGTCGAGGCGGACACCTGGGATATCATATGCGACTGCTTTTTGTGCAATCGTCTTCGATTTCATTTGCTTTTCGGTTGGTACTGAAATTGCAAACCCGTTGTTTTGGTTGAAAAAGACGACCGGGGCATTGTATACGCTTGCAAAATTGAGCCCTTCATGGAAGTCTCCTTCGGAAGTCGCTCCGTCACCAAAATAGACGATCGAGCCGCGATCTGTTCCTTTCATTTGCTCTGCCCATGCCGCACCTGTCGCATGAAGGAGCTGGGAAGCGATCGGTACAGCTGGCGGGAAGATGTTCTTTCCTTCCGGCGGCACACAGCCCATCGGATAGCCCTTCCAGTATAAAAACAGATTTCGCGCAGAGTGACCGTAAGTCAACGTTGCTCCGTGGTCACGGTATGTCGGGAACATCCAGTCGCCTTCTTCCAGGACGAGTGAACTTCCGACTTGTGCTGCCTCTTGACCCTCGAACGGGACATACGTACCGATCCGTCCTTGACGCTGCAGGTTGACACTTTTTCGGTCAAACATACGTGCTCGTAACATCATGACATAAAGCTCTTTCGTCAGTTCCTCCGTCATTTGGCTTTCATACTCGGAATTGACGACGATTCCATCTTCATTTAAGATCTGCTTCATCGGAAATTGCGTTTCCATAAGACCCCTCCTTAGTAACGTACGTTCCATTTTGGTCGTTTATCATGACTGAAGAAGCTGTTTCGCTTACGTCTGCTCTCGATTCGATTCTTACAAAACTCATCAGCTGCATCCGCAGTGGAAATGGATTTTTCCCTGGACTGTTGATAGATTTCCAAAAGCGTGTCATAGATTGCTCTCGTTTTTGCCAGGACACGGGCTTTATTCGGCGTATAAAGCTCATCCGATACCTGAATGAGTCCACCCGCATTTACGATATAGTCAGGCGCATAAAGAATGCCTCTTTCTTGTAAAAATGTCCCGTGTTCGTTTCGCAGCAGCTGGTTGTTCGCTGATCCGACAACAGCTTTCACTTTCAGATGTTCGATCGTTTCATCATTAATGATCCCGCCCAACGCGCACGGAATGAAGACATCTGCTGGAACACTGTAAATCTCGTCTCCTTCAACGACTTTCACGTTGCCTTTCATGAGCTCGGCTTTATCAACGATCTGCTGGATCGCTTTTTCATTGATGTCAGTCACGTAGATATCTGCTCCCGCTTCTAGAAGCTGTTCAGCAACCTTGAAGCCGACCTTTCCGAGACCCTGGATGGAGTACGTCTTACCTGAAAGGTCCTCAGACCCGAACAACACGTTGTTCGTCGCTTTCAGACCATATAAAACCCCTTCAGCTGTCGGGACAGAAGAATCTCCGCTCCCACCATACTCCTCAGGAACACCGACGATGCAGTTCGTTTCTTTTAACGCATGAACGAAATCATTCGGCGTTGTCCCCATGTCCGTTCCTGTATAAAAGCGTCCATTCAGCGAGTCGACGAATTGACCGAACGCACGGAACAATTCCGGTGAACGTTCTTTGAGAGGATCACCGATAATGACCGCTTTACCGCCTCCAAAATCGACGTCTGCTGCCGCACACTTGTACGTCATCCCTTTTGACAGACGCAAGACATCTTCAATCGCCTCATCCGTGGATTTATACGGGCGCATCCGGCAACCGCCCAATGCCGGACCGAGTGTCGTATTATGTATGGCGATGATCGCCTTCAACCCTGTATGTTCATCATTACAAAACAGCAATTGCTCATGCTCATTAATGCGTTCAAACATGCTGCATCCCCCAATACTATTAATCTTTCAAAATTTCTAACTAGTAAACGCTTTCATAAAATCACAAATAAAAAACGTGGATCAAACTTTCATGGATTCGATTTTTCCCTGGATCATCTCTCGCGGCAGGATGTATTGTGTAACTTCCCCTTCACCGATTTTTTCTTTCTCGTTTCGGACCTCGAGGTCACAAATGACAGCTTTACCCTTTAGTTCTCGTAGAGTCGCTGTTACCGTGATTTCACTGCCCTCCGGTGTCGGATTCAGATGTCTCGCTGAAACGCCCCCACCGATTCCTTCTTCATGATCTTCAAGATACGGAAGGATGATCTGTCGCGCCGCCCATTCCATGTGATAAACCATCGAGACCGTCGAATAAGCTGGATGGACAACGTTACCTTCAAACTGCGCAAACATTTCCGGTGTCACTTTAGCGGTTATTGTCGCTTTTTGCCCGACTTCCATTCCTGGCTTCAAATTTTCCGCCCCCTTTTGCTTCATTCCATCGTTTTATTTCACGCGTATCATTCTTATACAATATGACGTTTATTTAACGATATAATATCATTTTGTTAAATAAAAAGCAATGTAACGAAAGGCTGCCCCAGGCGTTTGAGCCCTTGTCATGAAAGGATTGCCATAAAAAAAGATGACCCTGAACGTACGTAACGTACAGCTTGGGTCATCCCTTGATGTGTATGAAATTCTTCCGTTATGCTCTTGGATATTCCTGGGAGAGTGGGTGGAGCATGATCTCGTCAACGACCATATGCTTCCCGGCAGATGCCATATAACAAACAGCCTCTGCGATGTCATCAACCTTCAACCAATCTTCCTTATGGGTCTCACCTTGTTTAGAACCGCCAAAATAGGTGTCGATTGCTCCTGGATTGACCGTTCCCATTCGGATGCCATACTCCTTCACTTCCTGAGCGACCGATCCGATGAAGCCTTGGACCGCATATTTTGTCGCCGTATAGGCGGAGCCGTTCGCTATCGCTCTTCTTCCAACATCCGATGAAATCGTAACAATCGTACCTGCTTTCTCCTTTTTCATGTATGGGAGTACAGCACGGGTTGTAAGGAAGACCCCTTTCGTATTAACGGCAAACACCTTGTCCCATTCCTCTACAGTCGTTTCCTCGACGGTTTTGAAGAATCCAATTCCAGCATTGTTTACGAGAATATCTATTTTTCCGTATTTCTCAATCGTTTGTTTCATCGCTTGTTCGACTTGTTGTTCATCTGAAACATCTGCCTGGAGGCTGAGTACTTCTGCACCGTTCTCCTCAAGCTCTTTTCCGGTTTCATGGATTTGTTCGGAAGAGCCGATGATCGCAAGCTTCGCACCTTCTGACATGAATCTTGTTGCGATGGCCTTACCAGCACCTCTTGATGCACCAGTTACAACGGCTACCTTTTCATTTAGCATCAATGAATTCTCCTTTCTCGGGCTACATTCTATGTTGTCGCCCTTATTGTACTACAAGTCTACCCAAACATTCGAATCCTGAGCTAAATTTGGAGGTGCAACCCGGCCTGTGGCTGTGAATTCCTGAAAATATGGAGCGGATTCCTGAAATTTTGGTCGGGATTCCTGAAAACGTGCATGGGATTCCTGAATTTTTGTACGAATTCCTGAAACAGTGCAGATAATTCCTGAATTCAGTACCTATTTACTACTCTCATAAAAGAAAAAAGCAGCTGATCGCCAGCTGCTTTTTACACATCCAATCTTCAATTATCCTCCGAATACACCGAGTGCATCCAGGAAGACGATGATGATCAAGAACGGCACGAAATATTTAAGGACGAGGAGCCATAGCGCAAGAAGCTTCTTGCCGCGGCTGCTGCCGTCAGTCAATTCTTCAATCAATACTTCACGCTTCATCTTCAATGGTACGAAGATGGAAATCAATAATGCACCAATCGGTAGCATGATGTTACTGACCAGGTAGTCCATTAAATCGAAGATCGTCTTGTCGAACAGTTTCACATCTGCAAGTAATCCATAAGAAAGTGCAGAAGGGATACCTACGGCAAAAATCGTCAGACCGACAATCCAGGAAGACTTCGAACGGCGTTGACCTGCGTTTTTCGATACGGATGCAACAATGATTTCAAGCATCGAGAACGCTGATGTCAATGTCGCGAAAAGGAACAGAGCCAAGAATACAATGAAGAAGAGTGTCCCTCCTGGCATTTCCGAAAAGACCGATGGAAGTACGATGAACAACAGTCCTGGTCCTTCAGTTGGCTCAAATCCAAATGAGAAGACTGCCGGGAAGATCGCAAGTCCGGAAAGGACCGTAATGAATATGTTCATAAGAACAATGGATGTTGCTGATCGACCGAGACTTTCCGTCTTAGACAAGTACGAGCTGTATGTCACCATCACTGAGACACCAAGGCTCAGAGAGAAGAAGGATTGTCCAAGTGCGAACAACACTCCTTCAGACGTCAGCTTCGAGAAGTCTGGCTGAAGGAAGAATTGGACCCCTTCCATTGCTCCCTCCAATGTCAGAGAGCGTGCAATGAGGATGATGAAAAGAATGAATAAGGCTGGCATCATCCATTTGCTTGCTTTTTCAATACCTTGTTTAATGCCTTTGGCAACCACGAAAATTGTCAAAAGGATAAATGCAAGCTGAGAACCCACAGCCGTCCATGGGTTGGAAATGATGGTTCCGAATAATTGTTCATAATTGTCGACACCAGAAACGTATCCCGTGATACTGGCACCGAAGTAGAGGAGGATCCAACCTCCGATGACGCTATAAAACGATAATAGAATGAATGCAGTGAAAACGCCGATACGACCGATGAATTCCCAACCAGGGGCTATGGATCGATAGGCAGATATGGCTTCTTTCTGTGTACTTCGTCCAATCACAAATTCAGCGAGCAACAGTGGGAAACCAACAAGGAATGTAAAGAGTAAGAATACAAGGAAAAAGGCTCCTCCCCCGCTTGTCCCAGCAACATAAGGGAATTTCCAAATGGCGCCGAGTCCGATTGCGGATCCTGCTGCAGCTAGTATGAATGTGAGTTTAGATGTCCATTGCTCTTGTTGTGCCATAAGTACCTCCAGGTTCTAAGTAAAAGAGTTTCAGTTAATGTTTAGTTGTAACAAACAATTCTTTATAAGGCAAGAGGAAATTTTTTCGCACCAAAGCTTTCAAGTGTTAAAGTGATTTCTTTCAAACAACGATAACGATCTTTTTCAACAGGATTAAAGCAACTGTTGCGTCTTGTTGAGCGTTTCCTTCGCTTGCTTCTTCATGCGCTCGAGTAACTCTTCCACAGTCGGGATGTCGTTGATCAGGCCTGCGATTTGACCGGAATTGATGAAGCCTTTGTCAAAATCACCCTCAACAGCGCCTTTACGGTGATAATCCTCTGTCGTCTTGTTGATGAATACTTCCACATCCGCTCCTGAGGCTTCCTCTTTCAACAATTCCAATGCATAAGGTGTTTTCATAAGGCGGCGGATTTTTCCGTAAGAACGACCAACAATCGTCGTTTCTGTATCTGTCGCCTCAATCAACTTTTGTTTGTAGTTTTCATGGAACGCACCTTCCTGCGTTGCAATGAAACGTGTCCCCATTTGGACTCCGGAAGCTCCTAGTGAGAGAGCAGCCGCCAGGCCTCTTCCGTCACCGATTCCACCAGCCGCAATGACAGGGATATCAACAGCATCGACAATCTGTGGAATCAACGTCATAGTCGTCGACTCCTCGGTTGCATTGATCCCTGCTGCTTCATACCCTTCGGCAACAACGATATCAGCCCCAGCTTGTTCAGCCTTTTTTGCATGCTTGACTGATGCAACAACACAAATGACCGTCAGCCCTCTTTCCTTGAACTTCGGAATGAACGGTGCTGGATTCCCTGCTGACAGAACGACGACAGGAATTTCATATTCGAACAGCAGCATTGCCGTCTCCTTCACAGCAGGCGAAACACTCAACGGGATGTTCACCGCAAAAGGCTTGTCGGTCCGCTCTTTCGTGTCTTTGATCAGTCCTTCAATTTCGTCGGGCAGCATCGTTCCAATACCTAATGTACCAAGCCCGCCAGCTTCAGATATCGCAGCTGTCAGCGGTGCATTCGAAACGTTCCCCATCCCGCCTTGGATGATCGGATACTTAATCTTAAGCAAATCATATAATCGGTTCATAAAATGAAAATCCTTTCTATGGTGTCAGGCACCATTTCAAAACGCAGTCCCCTCAAGGGGTTGAAAATGGTGCCTGACACTTTTTAGAAACCCTTGATCCATCTACGTTTTGTTAAGGTGTCTGACACTTCTGTCACTTATGTTATACTTTAGAAAACGTTTTCAAGGAGGTTTATTATGCTTTACCCATATAACGGTAAAAATCCGAAAGTCGATGATTCCGTCTTTATCGCGCCTGGAGTACATATTATTGGTGATGTAACAATCGGCAAGAATTCGAGTGTTTGGTTCAACACTGTCGTCCGTGGAGACGAAGCTCCGATCATCATCGGGGAACGGTGCAACATCCAGGATAATTGCACGTGTCATCTCTACGAAGAATTCCCGCTCATCCTGGAAGACGAAGTATCTGTCGGGCACAATGTCATCCTCCACGGTTGCACGATTCGTAAAGGTGCCCTGATCGGGATGGGTGCGACGATCCTCGATGGTGCTGAAATCGGAGAATCTGCCTTCATTGGAGCGAATACATTGATTCCTCCAGGCAAAAAAATCCCCCCGCGGACGATGGTCATGGGTTCACCAGGCAAAGTCATCCGGGAGCTGACAGACAAAGACTTGGAACTCATCCAACTAACAATTGATACGTACGAACAAAAGGGCAAAGAATTTAAAGAAAACTTAGGTGAGATCAAGCTGTAAGCGCCGATCGAACCTTAGTTGCGCTTATACTGGTATCCACCCTTTTCAACAACGTCGACATGACAACCTGCTGAAAAGGAATCGGATAACCAGTGTAAAGAAAACTTAGGCGAAATCAATCTATAAGCGATTGAGCCTTAGTTCCTCGAAAAAGGGAACTTTTGCTTCGTGCGATGTAAATGCTTTCGAAGCTTCAAGCTTGTGCACTTATACTGGTAACCCTAGTTTCATAGATGAGGGGCTGACAATTGTCAGTCCCTCATTTGTTGGTATGATCAATGATTAACGGGTGGTTCAACGCATCATATTTTTTATCACGGTTTTTCACTTCGTTTCCTTCACTGAATACATCCTCAAAGAAACGGCTGGCTGGTTGGGCGAGTGCCTTGTAATAATCACTGAACAGGCTAGCCGCATAATCCCCGAGCCATTTTTTCGGCAACAATTCTTCAGGCAGTCCTGGATCGACGAACAAGAATTTACGGTATTCATGGACAAGCTTCGTCCGCTCGACAAAGCATTCACCGTCCGACATCTCACCTTTTTCAATCTTGTTCTTATCCATCACATATTTCTGGCTGTACGTTTTGATGAACTCATCGTACTTCGCATTGATCTCATTCAGGTCCCAGCATTCTTCAACGAGCTTCTCGCTTTCATGCGGTCCCTTGTATTCAGAAACGAAGAAATGCACATAATCCCCGATTTCATACTTCTCGATCATCTGCTTCACTTGCTTCTCCTGCTTGTTCGGAGAGATCCAGAAGCTATTGGACAAAAGTCCGAACCCGCTCCACACGAGTTCTTTCCTCAGTTCGTCCCGGATGTGCCTTTTTTCTTCAGGAATCGTATACGTAAACATCCTCCACTGCCCGTCCCAGCTCTCAGGCTGAAGCTTGAAAATACGCTTCGCCGCTTCTTCAATCCGAGCAACGCCAGGTTCCGTCAAGCGGTAGTAGCTCTTATTCCCTTTCCGTTCAGCTGTCACCCAGCCCTGCTTGTTCATGCGTGAAATCGCAGCACGGACAGACTGCTCGTTATGACCGAACTCTTTTAACAGCCGAATCAAGCTACCAATCCATATGTCATTGCCGTAATGGCGTATATAATCTCCATATAACGTAAAAATCATCGAACGTGTGTTCAAACTGTTCTGCACTGTGCTCATCCTTTTCCGGTTCAATCTAACAAAATCATCCCTTTATGATACTAAATATCATGTACCCTCTCAATCTTTCTCTCTATAACGGTGAAAAGGATGGCCATTCTGTTCGTGTTATTCTCCCTTGAATTCAGGCGGACGCTTTTCACCGAATGCAACTAACGCCTCAACACGGTCCTTTGTAGGGATCGTCACCTCGTATGCTTTCGCTTCTAAGTTCAACCCTGTTTCCAAATCGACGTTCATGCCTTGCTTGATAGCAAACTTCGCTTGTTTCAAGGCAATCGGACCATTGCTTAACATTCTTTCTGCCCATTGTTCAGCCGTTTCAATCAATTTATCGGAAGAAACGACCTCATTCAAAATTCCGTATTGTAATGCTTCTTCTGAAGAGAGCTTTTTCGCTGTCAAAATCAGTTCCATCGCCTTCGCTTGTCCGATCAAACGCGGCAAACGCTGTGTACCGCCAGCTCCTGGGATGATCGCCCAGCCAAGCTCCGTCAAGCCCATCTTCGTATCCTCGACTGCGATACGGAAGTCACATGCAAGCGCAAGCTCGAAGCCACCACCGAATGCATAACCGTTCATTGCGGCAATCGTCGGTTGAGGCAGCTTATCGACAGCCGTAAACACGTCTCTGATTTTCGAGACATTACGTCGCACTTCATTTTCAGTCAATGTTTTACGCTCTTTCAAATCAGCACCTGCACTGAATGCCTTCTCTCCAGCACCAGTGAAAATGACGACACGTGCTTCAGGGTTATGATGGATCTCTTCTACGATCTCACCAAGCTGCTTCAACGTTTCGTAATTAAAACAGTTCAACACATCCGGTCGGTTCAAAGTTACGTATGCGATATGATTTTTCACTTCATATAAAATCGATGACATCCTAACGCCTCCTAGTATGATTAGTCGTTGTATCCTTCTACGATTGCTGCGATTCCTTGACCGACGCCAATACACATCGTAGCCAGTCCATATTGGGTTTTCTGTTTACGCATCTCATGTAAAAGCGTTGTGAGTATTCGTGCGCCGCTCGCTCCCAGCGGGTGACCGTAGGCAATCGCTCCACCATTGATGTTCACCCTGGATGGATTCAATTCAAGCTGACGGATACATTCGAGAGACTGTGAAGCGAATGCCTCGTTCAACTCAATGAGTCCAAGATCGCTTGAAGAAAGTCCCGCACGCTTCAATGCTTTACGGGAAGCATGAATCGGTCCAAGACCCATAACACGAGGCTCAAGGCCAGCTGTTGCAGAAGTGACGTATTTCGCCATCGGCTTCAAACCGAGTTCCTCTGCTTTTTCCTTGCTCATGATGAGCAGGGCCGATGCACCGTCGTTTATGCCTGAAGCATTTCCGGCTGTAATGGTACCATCTTTAAATAGCGGCTTTAATGTACTGAGCTTTTCCAAAGAGCTGTTCGGACGAGGGTGCTCATCTGTATCGACGACGATTTCGTTTCCTCTGCGATCCTTGTAAACAACCGGAACAATTTCATCCTTTAATCGTCCTTCTTCCATTGCGCGTTTCGCTTTCATTTGGCTTTCATACGCAAACTGATCCTGTTCCTCACGTGTAATACCGTAGTCTTGCGCTACATTTTCAGCTGTTTCCGGCATGCTGTCTGTACCAAACTTTTCTTCCAAAGCCGGATTTACAAAGCGCCAGCCGATCGTCGTGTCGAACATTTCCATGTTGCCACGCGGGAACTCCTTCTCCGGCTTTGCCATTACGTAAGGTGCCCGCGTCATGCTTTCTGTACCGCCAGCGATGAAGATATCCCCTTCATTAGCCATGATGGCACGTGCCGCGTAAGTGACAGCGTCAAGACCCGATCCACACAGACGGTTGATGGTTGTACCGCCGACTTCAACAGGTAGGTCAGCTAGCAACGCCGACATACGGGCGACGTTTCGGTTTTCTTCACCAGCCCCATTTGCGTTGCCGAAAACGACCTCTTCAATTTGTTCCTTAGGTAAACCAGGATTACGTTCAAGCAATGATTTTATGACGATGCTTCCGAGGTCGTCCGGACGGACCTCTTTCAGTGCTCCTTTATATCGACCGATCGGTGTGCGTACTGCATCAACTATGACGACTTCACGCATGTTCATTTTCCTCCTCGTTCGCTGTAATCATAAACACCCATGCCTGATTTGCGTCCCAGTCGTCCTGCCTTTACGTATTTGACAAGCAGCGGGCAAGGGCGATATTTCTCACCAAGTGTTTCATGAAGGTATTTCAGATTGTTCAATCGCGTATCGAGACCGACAAGATCGCCAAGCTCGAATGGTCCCATCGGATAGTTAAGACCTAGCTTGATCGCTTTGTCGATATCTTCTGGTGAGCCTACGCCTTCTTGAAGCATGTAGAACGCTTCATTTCCGACAAGAGCACTGATACGGCTCGTAACGAAGCCAGGGAATTCATTGACCGTAACGGTTTCTTTCCCCATTTTTGCAGCAACCTCATTTGCCACCTTCACCGTCTCATCCTCTGTATCAAGACCCTTGACGATTTCAATGAGTGGCATCTTATGGACCGGATTGAAAAAGTGCATTGCAATGACTTTTCCTGGTCGGTTTGTGAAGGAAGCGATCTCGGTCGGGCTCATTGTAGACGTATTCGTTGCAAAATAGCAATGGTCCGGTGCATGCTTGTCGATCGTTTCGAAGACGTTCTTTTTGATTTCAATGTTCTCAGGGACGGCTTCAATGACCAAGTCGGTGCTCGCTACGGTTTCCTCAAGGTTCGGAGAGAAGCTCATACGCTCCATGCTTTCATTCGCATCATTTTCGGTGATTTTATTACGCTGAATCCCCTTCTTGAATATTGAATGAATCTCTGTTTCTGCGCTAGCGAGCGCTTGCTCGGATATGTCTACTAGCGTCGTTTTGTATCCTCCAACAGCAGCGACATAGGCGATTCCTCTTCCCATGACACCTGAACCGATGACTGTAATATGGTTGATCATGCTCTTCCACTCCCTTAAATGGATATGTAATGGTATGTTTTTCACGTTCATTTTCGTATTGGCTTGTTTGTAAATTTGAAGGCGAGCTACCTGAAAAGGTGCTCGCCTATTTGATGATTATGGTTACACTCCGAAAGGATTCAGCGGCTTGCCTCCAACATAGGAGATGACACTTTTTGTTTCAGTATAGAGATCAAGTGTTTCGATGCAAAGCTCTCTTCCGAATCCAGATTGCTTGTAACCACCGAACGGCGTTCCAGGGAATGCTGAGAATGGTGAGTTCACCATGACTGTTCCTGCTTTCAACTTAGTAGCGACGCGGTTCGCACGCGCATGATCCGTTGTCCAGATTGCAGCTGCAAGTCCGAATACCGTATCGTTCGCAAGCTTCAGCACTTCTTTCTCGTCGCTATACTTCATAACAACGACTACCGGTCCGAAAATTTCTTCTTGTGCAATTTTCATATCGTTCGTTACGTTTGTGATGACAGTCGGCAGGTACCAGTGTCCGTTTTCATACCCTTCAACTTGAGCACGTCCACCACCGACAAGTACCTTCGCACCTTGCTTTTCAGCTTCTTTTACATATCCGTCGATCACTTCGACCTGGCTCTCACTGATGATGGAGCCGATGTGCGTGCCTTGATCCAACGGGTTTCCAAGTACAAGCTTCTTCGTCTTTTCAACGAACTTTTCCATGAACTCATCATAGATGTTTTCGTGGACGAAGAGACGAGAACGTGCCTCACAGGATTGACCTGTGTTGTAGAAGATTCCGAAAAGGGAGCCGTCAACAGCAGCGTCCATGTTCGCATCTTCAAATACGATGTTAGGAGATTTTCCTCCAAGCTCAAGCGTTACGCGCTTCAACGTTTCAGAAGCTTTTGCCATGATGTCTTTACCAGTGCCAGTTTCACCAGTGAATGCGACTTTATCGACTCCAGGATGCTCCACCAAGTGGTTTCCGACTGTAGAACCAGGTCCAGTCACGATGTTTACGACACCTTCAGGAACGCCTGCTTCGTGGCAGATTTCTGTCAAAATGATTGCAGTAAGTGGCGTCAAGCTTGCTGGCTTCAATACGATCGAGTTACCTGCAGCGATTGCCGGAGCAACCTTCCAGGAAGCCATCATCATTGGATAGTTCCAAGGGATGATCTGTGCGCAAACGCCTAGTGGTTCTTTCGTTTCTGTATTTGTAAAAGGTCCAGGCATATTGTTCACATGACCGCGGTGACCTACAATTGCAC
The DNA here is from genome assembly GCF_040126055.1 of Pseudalkalibacillus sp. SCS-8. NCBI lineage: Bacteria > Bacillati > Bacillota > Bacilli > Caryophanales > Fictibacillaceae > Pseudalkalibacillus > Pseudalkalibacillus nanhaiensis. Next base: position 752,897 of record NZ_CP143541.1, on the reverse strand, counting down.
CTGCGTAGAATTCAAAGTTCTCAACGGCTTGCATGACTTGTCCTTGAGCAGCTGACAATGATTTACCGCTGTTCAATACTTCAAGCTCGACAAGTTCGTTGAAACGGCTGCGCATGATGGATGCAATTTTGTTCAATACGCGTGCACGCTTTCCAACCGGATACTTCGGCCATTTTCCTTTTTCGAAAGCGTTACGTGCTGCCTCTACCGCTTTGTCAACATCTTCGGTGCCAGCTTTTGCAACTTGAGCTAGTACGTCGCCTGTCGCTGGGTTGTATGTCGTGAACGTTTCACCAGATACGCTGTCGACTTGCTCACCGTTGATGATCATCTTATATGCGTCACGCTTCATTTCTGTAGCTGTTTGTTGTTGTTCCTTTGTTGTACTCATTGTTCAGTCACTCCTTCTAGTAAATTTAGGTCAATCATTGATGCGTCTTCTGCTTTTCTAAATTAGCGCCCTTTGAATTCAGGCTTTCTTTTTTCGATAAAAGCTTTGACTCCTTCAGCGTGGTCTTCTGTCATTCCAGCTGTTCGTTGAGCGTATGCTTCATTTTCGAGCATCTCACTCAAGTCTGCATCCCAGCTTTTACGCAAATAGCGCTTGATCAGACCGATCGCCTTCGTCGGTTTCTTCGCCAGGTTTTCCGCGTAAGCGGTTACTTCCTCTTCCCAACTGTCCAATGGAATCACCTTGTTCGCAAGGCCAAGGTCCTTCGCTTCTTCAGCTGACACCTTGTCTCCCATGATCGCAAGCTCAAGTGCTTTCGCATGTCCTACGAGCCTCGGGAGATAGAACAGGTTACCTGAGTCCGGTACAAGTCCGACGTTGATGAACGCTTCTATGAAACTCGCTTTCTCTGACATCAACCGGAAATCGCACGCAAGCGCGAGACTCATTCCTGCTCCAGCAGCAACACCATTGACTGCTGCGACGACTGGTTTTTCGAAGCTTGCCAGCTTCTCAACCATCGGGTTATATCTCTTTCTCAAAATCTCCGCATGATCCGTATCCTCTTTGACCCCCGCTAGGTCTTCTCCTGAACAAAATGCTTTTCCGTTACCGGTGATGACGAGGCAGCGGACTTCTTGGTCTCTTTCCGCCTCTTTTAATGCTTTGGTAATTTCAAGGTTCATCTGTTCGGTGAATGCATTAAATTTATCCGGGCGGTTCAGTCGAAGCCAAGCGACATTGTTTTCCGTACTATATTCGATCGTTTCAAACATACTAAACCGCTCCTTATTTCCCTTTGAATTGTGGTTTCCGTTTCTCGACGAATGCTCGCATGCCTTCCTTCTGATCCTCTGAAGCGAATAGCATGTAGAAGTTCTTACGCTCGAACTGCATCGCTTCATAAACGGAATGATCAACGGACTTGTTGACCGCTTCTTTTATCATGCGGACAGACAATGGTGCCTGCTTCGCAATTTTTTGAGCAAGCTTCATCGCTTCTTCAAAAACGAGCTCTGGTGCAACCGTTCGGTTGACGACGCCATTCGCTTTTGCAAATTCCGCCGTCATGTAGTCCCCTGTCCAGAGCCACTCAAGTGCTTTGGCACGGCCCATCAATTTCGTCAGTCGAACCGTTCCTCCTGCACCCGGCATGACGCCGAGGTTGATCTCCGGAAAGCCGAACTGAGCATTTTCGGCTGCCACAATCAGGTCACAGCTGAGCGCTAGTTCAAATGCTCCACCGAGACAATAGCCGTTAACAGCAGCGATGATTGGCTTTTTTACCCAGGCAAGGCGGTCCCACTCAGCAAACTGGTTCAACAGCTCGAGTGAAATGGCATCGTCTTCTGCCATTTCATCAATATCGGCGCCTGCCGCAAACACTCTCGGGCCGCCAGTAACGATCATGACTGCGACGTCATCGTCACGATCCCACGCTTCCATCGTTTCGAGGATTTCGGTTACCATCTTGCGGTTCAGTGCGTTTAAAACCTTTGGACGATCCAGTTGGATGACACCAACACCAGCTTCTGTCCACGTTTTAATCGTTTCTTTACTCACCATCGACTTCCTCACCGATCATCAGTGTTACCAAGTCACCTGCAAATCCCATGAGGTCCTTTCCAGAAGCTTTTGCTTCATCTGTTTTCATTGCTGCTTTCAAAGCATCGTGATCGTCGTAGTACATTTCACATAGAAGGTGATAGTCACTTGCTCCCATTGGTGAACCTACGATTTTCGTCACTTCCATTTTACGAAGTCCGGGTATCTTAGCTGTAATTGGTGAATGTGTGTTGAAATAGTGCTCGTCGAATTCTTCTTTGTTTTCAGGATTTCTGTAAAGTGCGATTAATTTTACCATTAAATAAACACCCTTTCTTATTCGTCACCGATGTTGGCAACGGGTTTCATAGCTTCAAATGGATTTTTACAGCTTCTGCAATAGAGAATGCAGCGGCACGCTGTCGGGCCGAACAGATTCTCCATCGTGGTATAGACCGACCCGCAATACGGGCACGGGATCTCCCACGGTTCTCCTGATGTATGATTGGCCGGAGGAGGCGATATGCCGAATTGCTTCAGTTGCTCTTTCCCTTGATCGGTGATCCGGTCTGTCGTCCAGATCGGTTTGGATGGGAAAATCACTTCGACTTCCTCGATGCCGTCCACTTCAATGACCGCATTGACGATGTCGCGTTGGATGATGTCAAGTGCCGGGCAGCCGGTAAACGTCGGTAAAACCGAAACCGTTGCTTTTGAACCGTCCACATCGACCTTCTCCACCATTCCAAGATCACGGATGCTGACAGAATCAATTTCAGGGTCAGTGACATCTTGAAGCACTTGATAAACCGTCTCTACCAATTGTTTCGATTCGATTCCGGTCATCGTAATCCTCCTTTCAATCTTAAAATCTACGAATTTTCGTACTAATTACATCCTGGTAGACGAACTAGAAACGAGAAGTACAAGGCATGCAGGTTTTTTCGGACCGGACACTCCTTATACATTGAAATCGGCTAAGAGCGTCACGTCCTGTGACAACGCCGATCCTAGTACATCCTGTACGTCGGAGGACCGCCAAAAACCAAATAACGCAGTAATTCGAAGTTTATCGTTCGTCTACCAAGCTACCTTTGGATTTGTTTCGTACACTTCTGATAGTGTTTCCAAAGCTTGTGTCAGGTCTTCTGTATGCTCTCCCTGACGGCCGTTTCCTTTAGTCATGCCGATCTCTCCTGGGAAGTCAGCGCCGATTTGCTCAAATGTCTTTTTCATATGGTCGAGCCATTTCGTGCGCATCGTTTCTTCGCTCGCGATATAGCCTTTTTCAGCCATTTCATCTGCCATCGGTCCGAGAGAAAGCACTCCACCCATCTCGTTCCAACAGCGTTCAATTGCAGCTGTCATACGACGCTTCGCTTCGTCTGTACTTGTCATCAGTTGCTTGAACCAAGTTTCCCAATGCATGAGATGATACTGAAGCTCGATGCTCACTTTCTTAGCTGTGTCACTGAGAGGTTCATAGCTTGATTGTCTGAGAGAGTCCATGCGGTACTTTTTATGGATGGAATAGAAGTAGTTACGCACAACCGCGAATGCCCAATCGTATTGAGGCTGCTCGAGGTACGTCCCTTCTCCGTTCTTTTCCTCTAAAAGGACAGCGTTCCGGAACTTCTCCGGTGCTCTCAAGTGCGACAACTCGTCTGCGTCCCCTTCGCCCAACTCTTCTAAAAGGTGATAATACTTTGCTGCGTGTCCCATCATGTCCTGATTGATCGAAGAGTATGCAACATCCTCTTCGATGTGCGGTGCCAGACCGAGCCACTCAGAGCCGCGGTAAGCCAAAATGAAATCATCATCAGCAAGTGTGTAGAGAAGCTCAACCAATGCTTTGTCTTGTGCCATTACTTGGATCCTCCCTTGCTCTTACTCTTACTGCTACTGTTGCTGAGCAGGTTTTTTTCAGTGAATTGCTCTTGCTGGTATTTACGCCACTTTTTCTTCAAGTAACCGTAACCTTTCGTTTCACGGTATTCTTTATCGTCCAGTCGCTTCAGCATTTCCTTTTCTTCTTGTGTCATGACACGGATATTGTCACGCTTTGCGACCCAGATGTCGGCGACAGGCTCACGGCGGAAGAAGTTTTCACGGGCCATGATGAGTGCCATTTCTTCATTTGGTGCTAATAGACTGAATTGATGTTGTAGCGGACTTTTGTCTGTCTTTTTACTGAATACTTCGTAGACGCTGTAGAAGCCGTCTTTTCCTTTTTCACTCAATGATTTCCCTCCTCCTCCGGTTAAATCGCTTTTGCTGCAGGATTCAATGCTTCGCGTACCCAACGGTTGTTTTCATATGAAGTCTTACGAAGCTCGAGACGTTCTTTTGATTGTGGTCCGTTCCCTGTAACGATTTCCTTGAATTCATTCCAATCCGGATCCTGATAGATCCACAGGCCTTGTTCTTCGTCGAAGTGGATCGTCTCATCCGGAATCGTCAGGCCGAGCGACCAGATTCTCGGTACATATTTCGTAAAGAATTCCTGACGGAGTTCTTCATTCGTTTTTTCACGGATCTTATAGCGCATGTTCTTATCAACGTGAGAAGTGGATGCGTTCTCTTTGCTTTTCGGACCGAAGAACATGAGAAGTGCCGTCCACCAGCGATTCAGTGCATCCTGTAAAAGTTCGCGCTGCTCAGGTGTACCTTCCGCTAAAGCCATGATGATGCTCTCACCGTGCTGTGCGTGGAAGACTTCCTCTGCACAAATTCGCTTCAATGCTCTTGCATATGGGCCGTAAGAAGAATTCAGCATCATGCTTTGTGAAATGATCGCTGCGCCGTCGACGAGCCACGCGATGATGCCAGCGTCGCCCCATGTAGGCGCTTTCATATGAAACACGTTGTGGAACTTGAGCTTTCCTGAGAACAGGTTTTGCATGATGTCTTCACGGTTCATTCCAAGCGGTTCCATCAGGTCTTCTGCAACACGTAAAAGCAGCTGTCCATGTCCCATCTCATCTTGAACCTTCGCCATGATCGCCAGCTTACGGTGCAATGTCGGTGCCTTCGGGACCCATTCCTTTTCTGGAAGCGCTCCCATAATTTCGCTGATTCCATGCATGGAGATCAGACGGATAAGCGATTGACGGTAATCATCAGGCATCCAATCGTTAGGCTCAATCTTCTCACCAGCATCAATACGGGCAAGGAAATGTTCGTATTTCTCTTCCTCTGTCAACTGATCGAACGATGTTTCGATAGTCATCTATTATCACCTTCCGAGTATTACGTTTATTTAACGTCATTATAGAATATCGTTATAATTAATTCAATCTTTTTTACCGAATCAGGTAGAAAGTGTTACTTCTGTAGTGCTTCTTCTTTCCTCAGATCGACGACACGGACTGCTTTTCCTTCCGAACGAGGAACGGAATTCGGCTTTTGTATGTCAACGTCAATGGAAACGAGGCAATTCGTTTTGATCGTATGCTGAATCTTGCTCTTCAAGCCCTCCATCATTAGATGAGACAAGTCCTGTGCACATTCTTCAAAAACTTTTTCACTTACTTCAACTTGCAAAACGACCTGATCCATCGTGCCGTTTCTTTTTAATTGGATCTGGTAATGCGGGACGATTTCTTCTAGCTGTAAAAGGCAATTTTCAATTTCAGATGGGAATACGTTCACCCCACGGATGATGAGCATGTCATCAATCCGCCCTTTCACGCGTGTCATCCGGATGGATGTGCGTCCGCATTGACACGTTCCACGGTTGATTGCTGCAATATCGCCTGTTCGATAGCGGATGATCGGGAACGCTTCTTTCGTCAAGCTTGTGAATACGAGTTCACCGTATTCTCCGTCTGGAAGTGGTTGGAGTGTTTCAGGATTGATGACCTCGGCGAAAAAGTGATCGTCTGCGATATGTAGTCCATCTTGAGCTTCATGACATTCAATTGAAACACCGGGTCCGATGATCTCACTTAAGCCGTAGATGTCGACTGCCTTGATATTGAGCTTCTCTTCTAGCGTCTGTCTCATTTCCTCCGACCATGGCTCGGCACCGAAGATTCCGTACTTTAGGCTAGTATTTCTCGGATCTTTCCCCATCTTTTCCATCGTTTCGGCAATGTTGAGGATGTAAGATGGTGTTCCGCAAATCACTTGAGGCTTAAAGTCTTCAATAAGGAGGATCTGTCGTTGCGTGTTTCCGCCTGAAACCGGAACGGTCGCCATACCAAGCTGCTCCGAACCATAATGAAGCCCAAGGCCACCAGTGAAAAGACCATACCCGTATGCATTATGGAGCACCTGTCCAGGTTCCCCGCCAGCAGCTGCAATCGAACGTGCGACAACCTCACTGAAAACCTTGATATCACCCTTCGTATATCCTACAACGGTCGGCTTTCCACTCGTCCCAGATGAAGCATGGAGACGTACGATGTCCTTTTGCTCTACCGCAAAGAGACCAAATGGATAATGGTCACGCAAGTCCTGCTTTTTTGTAAACGGAAGCTTCTTCACATCTTCTAAGCTGTTAATATCATTTGGACCAATGTTCGAATCTTCAAACTTCTTTTTGTAGTAAGGGACCTTCTCATACACTGTCTGAACAGTTCTCTTCAATCGTTCGAGCTGCAACTGCTCCTTTTCACGAACACCCAACGTTTCTTTCTCGACATTGTAAATCACTGCTTCCCCTCCTTGGATATAACGAAAATAAATCGAGCTCCTAGAAATATGATATATAAAAAGCTTATAAGGAAAGCGCTTTCTTGTCAATTCAGGGGTTGGAAGTGTCAGGCACTCTCAAAGAAGCCTTGCCAGCAGCGGAATGGCAGATGGTGTCAGGCACTTTAACGCTGAAGGCAGTGTCAGGCACTTTTTCACAATGCTGTATTACCAACGGTTCAGAAAAAGTGCCTGACACTTCCATAAAAAAAGCTCCCTGCCTAAGGGAGTTTTTTTAGTACGGGTATGGATATGGATAAGGGTATGGGTACGGGTAATACGGGTATGGCCGGTAATAAGGGATGAGCGATAAGGCGGTTATGGCTGCAAGCGGGAGCAGTAATCCACCGAATCTTCTATACCGTGGCTGTCGGTATCCTCGATCTTCCATCTGTCCATAGGATTCCGGTTCCATCATCTCCGGGACAAGCAATTCCACTTTATCCTTTTTCACGTCCATAATGATGGCGTCGAATTTCTTTCCATCTTTCGTTTCAATAAACACATGGTATTTCATATATTCCTTACACTTGTTATACATATGCTTCGCTCGCTCATCTTCTCGTGCACCGCTAGCCTGGCTGCCGGCAGAATTCATCGAGTTCGTTGGCCTTTTTTGTTCAGACATCATCATCACTCCTTTCTCCCATAACCATGATATTCACCCAGTGGAGTGATGTGCCTACTTTTTTCTTGGACCAGTCATTTACACTACAAAAAGAAGACGACCTGAAAATCGGTCGCCTCCACTCTAAAATCGATTAATGTACTAAATCCAGAAACTGTTCTCTTGTAATTTTGCCGAGATAGTGACTGATATCAAGGTCGCTGATTGCTTTCTCAATTTCATCACGGTCATATCGGACCCCAATGAGACGCTTCTCAATATCCTCGACGTCACCAACACCGAAGAAATCACCATAAATTTTACAGTGTTCAATGGTATTCTTCACTACATCCAACCGTACATCGAGTTGTCCTGCTCCTTCAAATCGATGGGAATGCTTGACGTTGAATTTAGGAGACTTCCCGTAATTCCAGTCCCAATTCTGATAGCGCTCCTCGGAAATCTTATGGATGTTCTCCCAATCTTCGTCCGTCAGCGTATAATAAGGGATTTCCTCTTGCCCTTCAAATAAATAGTTCAACAGTGTCTCCCTGAATTGTTCCGTTGTCATGTCTTCATTCAAGTGCTCTCGGATATTCGTCACGCGACTTCTGATCGATTTGATCCCCTTCGACTTGATCTTATCCATGTTCACGTTCAAGGCAGATACGACATTCTCAATTTCAGAGTCGAACATGAGCGTGCCGTGGCTGAACATTCTTCCTTTTGTTGAAAACTGTGCATTTCCGGAAATCTTCTTCCCATTCACTAAAATATCATTTCGCCCACTAAGTTCAGCTGGTACACCTAAACGATGGAGCGCCTTAATCACGGGTTCGGTGAATTTCTTGAAATCATGAAAACTGTTTCCATCGTCCTTCGTAATGAAGCTGAAATTCAAGTTTCCTAAATCATGATAAACCGCTCCGCCACCTGAAAGACGACGGACAACGTGTATTCCATGCTCCTTTACATAATCCGAGTTGATTTCTTCTACTGTATTCTGGTTCTTTCCAATGATGATCGATGGTTCATTAATGTAAAACAGCAGATACGTATCGTTGATATCGAGGTGTTTCAACGCGTATTCCTCTATAGCCAGATTAATTCTTGGATCTGTAATGTTGTTGTTATCGATGAATAATAGCACATATATTCCTCCTCTTAATTTATTCTTCTTCCCAGACAAAACCGCTCTTTGCCAGGGTTATTGGTCCATCGAATTGCTCCTTCGCTTCTGTAACGAGCTGCTCAAGCTCCCCGAAATGAGGAAGATGAGTCAATACAAGATGGCCGACATTCGATTCTTTCGCAATCAGACCAGCTTCTTCACTCGTCGTATGACCGATGCTTGCACCATCCATTCCCTTATAGAGGTTTGACTCCATCAGCAGGAGATCGGCACCACGGAAAAAGTCATAAAAGCCCTCTTGATGACTTGTATCTGCCGAGTAAACGACAGTCTTGTCTTTCCCCTCGATCCGCATGGCATAGCAAGGAACCGGGTGCATCGTTTGTAAGAACGATATTTTAAAAGGACCTACTGTAATCGGTACAGCTGGGTTGTATTCTTGACCGACCGTATGATTCTTATAGGTCAGTCTTTTGAATTCCGTTTCATTGAACCGATGTCCGTATATCGGAAGTTCAGGCATGGTTGTACCTGTATGTGATTTCACGAGCCTTGCGAACTGAAGTGGACCAATATCCGCAATATGATCATGATGATAATGCGATAGAATGACGGCATCCAGGTCTTCGACTTCTATGTAAGCTTGGAGCTGAGAAAGCACGCCGCTGCCGCAATCCACCAATAAGTTGAACCCGTCCTCTTGTATCAAATAGCCTGAGGTTGCTTCCAGTTTCTTTGGAAAACCGCCCCAACAGCCAACCACTGTCACTTTCACAAATATCACCCTTCTCGACTTTACTCCTATTGTATAGGACATTGTACACATCTTCTAGTATACCGCTGCGTCATATTCGAAATCGTTTATATTCTTTGTTATTGTGGAACATAATAATTATGTTTTCAGAAGGGAGATGGAATAAACATGAAAGTACTCGTAGCAGGAGCAAATGGCGGTACTGGCCGCAGCATAATACAACTTTTATCAGAAAATGGTCATGAACCGGTGGCGATGATCCGAGACATCACCCAGTCAGCAGAGTTAGAACAATTAGGCGCAAAGGAAACAGCGCTTGCTGATTTGGAGGATGAAGTGGATCATGCAGTCAAAGGTTGTGATGCAATCATATTCGCAGCAGGTTCCGGCTCCAAAACTGGACCTGATAAAACGATCTCCGTTGATCAGGAAGGCGCAATCAATTTGATTGAGAGTGCTGAACGACTTGGCGTAAAACGCTTCATCATGCTAAGTACTGTCGGTGCGGATAACCCTGAATACGGTTCTGATGAAATGAAGCATTATTTCGAGGCAAAAGGAAAAGCAGACGATGCTCTGCGTAACAGTTCCCTCAATTATACCATCGTCAGACCAGGACGACTCTCCTATGATGCTGGAAACGGACAAATCCGCGCTGCTGAAAAGCTCGACAATTATGAAGGAGACATCCCACGTGAAGATGTCGCGAAAGTCATGGTCGAGACATTGAACCTTAAGAACACTTACGGTAAGTCTTTCGAGATTCTATCCGGAGATCAAAGCATACCGGATGCATTGAAAACGATTTAATTGAAAATAATGAAAGCGGCCTTCTGAGAGGCCGCTTCTTTTATTCGCCTTTCCGGTATTTACGCTCACTGGAAGAATCGTCTTTCGACTTTTCCTTCTTTTCTTCTTCCTTTAATTCTTCCCTATGATCCTCTAACGGTATCGGATCTGTCGTTTCGTCTTCATGAAGTGTATGATCAGGCTCTTTATTCTTCTTTTTATCATTCGGCATGGATAAAACCTCCTTTTAAGACCTCATATCCGTTCTTGGAGGTTTTAAAACTTGTTATATGTCTACGAAAACAAGAAATTATCTACAAAAAGAGTGACCGGAGACCCCCGGTCACTCTCTGTTCCATGATGTTATCCCAACTTATAAACACGCGCCTCATATGGCTTCAAGGTCAATCTTTCCAGGTTGTGGTCGCGAACCTCATAGTTTGAGATCAACAAATCTGGTCGATCACCATCAAGACTGGCAGGAAGTTCGAATACAGGCTTCTCACCACTAAAGTTCGTGATGACCAGAAGCTTCTCATCTCCTAGCGTTCTCGTGTAGGCATAGATTTGCTCGTCCTCTTCCAAAATCAGCTCGTAGTCACCATAAACGATGATTTCATGCTCTTTTCTCAGCTGGATGAGCTGCTTATAGTACGAGTAAACCGAATTCGGGTCGTTCACTTGATTCGCGGCATTGATTTCCGTATGGTTTGGATTCACCTTGATCCATGGCTCTGCGTTACTGAAACCAGCATTCGTATCGGTGTTCCATTGCATCGGTGTACGTGCATTGTCGCGGCCTTTCGCACGAATCGCTTCCATGATCATATCCGGATCTTCATTCCCGTTCTCAACGACATCACGATAGAAATTATGAATCTCAACGTCCTTATAATCCTCGAGACGCTCAAATGTAACGTTCGTCATCCCAAGCTCCTGCCCTTGATAGACGTAAGGTGTACCTTGCATCATATGGAGCCAGGTCGCAAGCATTTTGGCTGATTCTTCATGGTACTTCCCATCATCCCCAAAGCGAGAGACGGAACGTGGCTGGTCATGGTTCTCCAGGTAGAGGCTGTTCCATCCGTTCCCCTCTTGCATGGAAACTTGCCACTTCGTCATGATTTTCTTCAGATCAGTCAGTTTCCAATCCGGGTTGATCTTCCATTTCCCAAGATGGCTTCCTGGGATACTGTCCACATCCATGTGCTCGAATTGGAACAGCATGCTGCAGATCCCGTCTTCTTCATTTGTAAAACGGACGCCATCCTCTGGCGTTACCATCGGTGTTTCACCGACCGTCATAACGTCATAATGATCGAGCACCTTCTCGTTCATTTCCTTCATGAATTCCATGAAACGCGGTCCGTTGACGAAGTGCTCGCCACCCCACTGATACTTGCTATCCGTTGTCACTTCGGCATCCGGTAATCCAGGTGTTTTTGAAATAACATTGATGACGTCCATCCGGAAACCATCAATCCCTTTATCAAGCCAGAATTTCATAAGGTCATACACTTCTTCACGAAGCTTCGGATTTTCCCAGTTCAAGTCAGGCTGCTTCTTCGTAAAAAGGTGCAAGTAATATTCATCAGTCGCTTCATCATATTGCCAAGCTGAGCCGCTGAAAAAGGATACCCAGTTGTTCGGTTCCTTGCCATCCTTGCCTGGACGCCAGATGTAGTAATCACGATACGGATTATCTTTCGATTTTCTCGATTCAACGAACCAGGCATGCTCATCTGAGGAATGATTGACGACAAGATCCATGACAAGCTTCAAGCCACGCTTATGCATTTCTTCGAGCAACCGGTCCCAATCTTCCATCGTCCCGAATTCATCCATGATCGCCCGGTAATTCGAAATATCGTACCCGTTATCATCATTAGGAGATTCATAGACAGGCGATAACCAGACAACATCGATGCCTAAGTCCTTCAAATAATCCAACTTTTCAATAATGCCGTTCAAATCCCCGATTCCATCATTGTTACTGTCATTAAAGCTGCGAGGATAGATTTGATATACGACACTTTCTTTCCACCATTGTTTCGCCATAATTGCCTCCTAAGTTGTAAAGCTGTTCTTCCTATTTTCGAAATGAAATTCACTCCCTTTCCGCGGGCGAACCGCGAGCCTCCTCGCTTACAGAGCAGCGCTACATGTAAATGTTCGCTGCGGGGTCTCGCCTGGCTCGCTTTTCCCGCTGGAGTGTCGTAAATTTCAAAAAAAACTTTTACTGTTAAAAAGAGTAACTATTCCTTCACCGCTCCAGATGTTAATCCGGATACGATTCGTCGTTGGAACATGAGTACCATGATTACTAATGGAATCGTAACGACGACTGTAGCTGCCGAAATTTCTCCCCAAGGGATCGTGAATTGTCCTTGGAACATCGCGATACCGACAGGGACGGTTTTATACGCCTCTTCCGTATTCAAAACGAGCGCAAATAGGAATTCGTTCCATGCCGCAATGAAGACGAGAATCGCTGTTGTGAAAATTCCAGGAACCGCTAAAGGAAGGATGACCCTCCAGTACGTCTGCATGATGCTCGCACCATCAATCCTTGCTGCTTCCTCAAGATCAAATGGAATCTTCCGGAAGAATGTAACCAGAATCCAGATGGATAATGGGAGTGTGATGGTTGTATATGGAATGATCAAACCAATATAACTATTGGTCAGACCAAGGTTTTTCAAAATAATATAAATCGGTGAAATTGTCGCAACCTGAGGGAACATCGATACGGATAGGACAAGGCCCAATATGATCGTTTTCCCTTTGAATTGCATCCGCGCAATCGCATAGGCTGCAAAGGATGCGATGAACACGGTATAAATCGTCGTCACACCCGAAACAATCAAACTGTTTTTCAAATAAACCAGAAATGGATGGTTCACGAAAACAGATCGATAGTTTTCCAGAGTCGGATCTGAAGTATAGGGTATGAATGCTTTCTCACCGAATAATTCAGATACCGGCTTGAACGAACTGATCAGGATCCATAAGAACGGAAACATGACCAGAAAAATGAACACGAACAATCCTATATAAAATAATGGTCCAGCTTTCTTCTGCATTCAACTCACCCTTTCCCTTCCTTTATTTCCTATCATCCAACAGGTCTTTACCAAGTAACGAAATGTAGATGATCGAGATGATCGCGACACAAATGAACACGATGACAGAAAGTGCAGAACCTTCTCCGAAGTTCGATTGTGCGATCATGACCTTATAGGCAAGGAGGGAGATGGTTTCCGTTGAATTGGCTGGTCCTCCACCTGTCAATACAAAAATCAAATCGAATACCCGGAAGGCATCCAACGTACGGAACAACAAAGCAACTAGGATACTTGTCTTCAATAACGGCAACGTAATCGTGAAAAACTGCTTCAGCTTCCCGGCACCATCGATCGCAGCTGCTTCATACATGCTCTTTGGAATCGTCTGAAGACCTGCGAGAAGTAAAAGCGCCATATATGGTGTCGTTTTCCAAACATCTGCGAAGATCACCGAGAACATCGCTCCGGTATCATTCGTCAGTAGTGTCGCCATACGTTCAATGATCCCGATTTCTTCAAATATTTTTGCGACAATACCGTTTTGTCCGTCATAGAGGAATTTCCACATGAGGGCCGCTACGACGGTTGGAATGGCCCACGGAATGAGAATTGACGCTCTGACCAGACCTCTTCCGAAGAAGGCTTTGTTAATCAATAGAGCAATCATAAGACCGAGGACAAGCTCAAACGCAACCGATACAACGGTAAAAACGACCGTATTCCAAATCGAAAGCCACATCCGTTTATCGGTCAGATTTTTCGCATAGTGATCGAATCCGATGAAGTTCGGTTGTATGACGGATTCTGAAAGAGCAGAACTCAACCCCTGGACTGCATTTGCATCCTCAAGATCATCCAGTGTTTTCAATTCCTTTTTGACGGAATTCAAGATCTGTTGAATTTCAATGGCCCTTTCCTTTTTAACATCAATCATCCGTTCATCTGAACCGACCTTTTCAAAGTTCATGAGCTTTTCGTCAATAGCTTCATATCTCGCTGCAATTTCTTTATCTTTAAGAAGTGTTGCATCCAATTGATTCAAATCTTCTTGGACAGATTTCAGTTTCTCTGCTTCTTCCCCACTCACTTGATTCAGTTCTTTATCCAACGCACCTTGCAGAAAAGGATAGTTATCCAGGTACCGCTTCAAATCAAGCGTATAACTCGTATGTACCTCTGATTTGGTCGGGTCGTTCAATCTCATATCAAACATGGAAAAATAGAAGGATTGCAGCACCGGCCAAATGGCGATGGTAAGGATCAATAACAGAGAAGGTGCAATCAACAGATAGGCGATCGTTTTTTCCGATAATTTTCTTTTCTTCTTCGGCTTTGAAGTGTTCTCACTCAACCGACCTTCACACCTTTCAAAGATAGAGGCTGACTCTATCGGATCTGTGCGTTCCTTTGAATAAAGAACGTGTGATACGACATGGAGTCAACCTCTCAAATTTCATTATTGCATGGCTGCATCAATTTTCTTCTGCATGTTCTTTGCTGCTTCTTCAGCTGTCACTTTACCTGTAATTGCTTTCGAAATTTCGATCTGGATGATTTCGGAGATTTCAGGATAGTTCGGTACAACCGGACGAGAAACCGCATTGTTCAGTGCATTCACGAATCCTTCTTCTTTAAAGAACGGATTTGCTTCAAGTACTTCTTCGTCCTCAAACAAGGATGGAAGTGTAGGAGCTAGTCCACCATGAATCGCAGAAATCTTCTGCCCTTCTGGTCCCGTCATAAATTTCAAGAATTCCCAAGCTTCTCGAGGGTGCTCTGTGTATGCATTGATTGCTGTCATCCATCCGCCAAGAGCTGCAGCTGATCCAGCATCACCCTTCGGTAGTGGTGCGACACCTACATTGCCGACGATTTCAGATTGATCTTCGTCATTCGCCAATGCATATTGATATGGCCAGTTACGGATGAAAGGAGATTCACCTTCAATGAAAGAAGTATGCGATTCTGGTTCTGTGAAGGTTGTAATGTTTTCTGGAACGAAATCAGCGTTCGCCACTTCAACCATTTTCTTGATTCCTTGGATAGCCTCTTCGCTATCGACCACGACTTCACCGTTCTCATTGACGATTTCTCCACCGTAAGAGGCGATGAACTCAACAGCATTTGTAACAAGTCCTTCATATTGCTTGGCTTGCATCAAATAGCCGAACTTCGTTCCTTTTTCACCTTGGAGCTCGTCAGCCTTTGTGATCAATTCATCCCAGGTTTGTGGTACATTACCTTCTTCCACAATATCGGTTCTATAAAACAACATACCCGCATCGATGAACTTAGGCAGTGCCCATTGCTTTGCATTGAAGTTTGCTGCGCTTAGAGCACCCTGGTTGTAATCATCCAGATTGATATTATCCTTTTGGATGAAGCGATCCAATGCCATGACATACCCGGCTTGTGCAAATTCAGCCGGCCAAACGACATCCAGGTCCATCACATCGATTTCGCTTGATTTTCCGTTTAGTGCAGTGACATATGCATCGTGTTGCGCACCGGAATCGGATGGCATGTCACGGAATTCAACATCAATATTCGGATACTTCTTTTCGAATGCTTCGATGATCTTGTCAGTTGCCTTTGTAGCATCCTTACCTCTTGCATATACGATTTTCACCTTTTCATCTGAATCCTTCTCGTCAGCTCCATCTTCTCCGGACTCATCCCCAGAACATGCTGCAAGAACGAGCACAAAGACGAGCATCAGTGAAAACAAGCTAGTCCATTTAGATTTACGCATTACGAATCCTCCCCTTGATTTGTTTCATCGTATGGATGAAATGGAATCGATTCCACATCCGGTTTTAAAAGAAACTTGGCTGCCCAAGTTTGTATATGAATTTTGTTCGTTTTAATCAAAATGATAGATTCCAAGTCATGTCGATTGTCGGATGATTAATTCGAATGGCAGCTCCACTCGACGGTATTTTGTGAAGTCTTTTGATTGGATCTGATCGATCATCAGCTCCATTGCGGTTTTGCCAAGTAGATTGATAGGCTGTTTCACAGTTGTAATGCCCATCAGTTCAGCAATCGGTTGATCATCGAACCCAATGACAGCAAGGTCTTCTGGAACCTTATAACCGTTCTTCCTTGCTTCATGAATCAAACCGGCTGCCACTTCATCACTACCCGTAAATACTGCAGTCGGTCGATCCTTCTGATGAATGATCCGGTAAAAAAGTCTTTTACCACCCTCGATAGAGAATTGATTTGAAAACATCCATTCTGGCTGAATCTTCAGGTTTGCCTGCTGCATCGCTTTTATGTATCCTTCTTCGCGGTCTTTTGAGACACGACTGACACCCGGCTCAGAACTACAAAAAACAATCGATGTGTGACCTCGGTCGATCAGGTGCTTTGTTCCGATGTAGCCTCCCATCACTTGATCAAGATGAGCTGTCGGAACCTTGGCTGAATAATCATAATCATTACAAAGGACAATCGGTCCATATACCAAATATGGTTCAATTTCCTTCCAATCGTTTTCCATCGATGTAAGAATCAATCCATCGATCTGTTTCCCTTTCAGGATCTGCAAATAGTTCAATTCTTGCAGTTTATTGTATCTTGTCTGACATAATAAAAGCTGAAAACCTTTTTCGACTGCAACCTCTTCCATTCTTTCAACCAATTGACTGAAGAAAGGATTAGTAAGTCTCGGTACATAAACAGCAATGGTTTCTGTACTTTGCTTACGTAGCTTCTGTGCATTCGAATTCGGAACATACTTCAATTCGAGCATCGCCTGCTCCACAAGTTTCTTTTTCTTCTCACTGACATAAGGATGCTGATTGATCACCCTCGATACAGTCGTCCGTGAAAGCCCAGCTAGCTTGGCTACATCTGATATCGTCGCCATATCATCTCCTACGTATAGGATATGCCCCCTTTCAAAATGTTGCAGATGAACGATTTATGAAATCGTTTTCATACTGCGATTATAGTGAAATGTCAGAATAATGACAACCCCTAAACGCGAAAGTGTCAGACACTTTTTCAAACCCCTGTTATATCGGGATTTTTTGACGGTGTCTGACACTTCTAAAAGGCCTTAGTACATCAACATTTATTATTGGTGCCTGACACCTCCTTAGGAAATGCATTTCAAAAATGTATTGTAATCGTTTTCATTTTCAGTTATGGTTTTAACTAACGCATTATCCGAAACGTTTTGGAGGTTTTACAATTGGCGACGATTAAAGACATTGCAAAGTCTGCCGGAGTATCTGTAACTACAGTATCGAGGGCTTTAAATGGTTATTCAGATGTAAGTGAAAAAACAAGAGCAAAAATCAAACAAATCGCAAATGAACTTTCTTATAGTCCAAATGGTGTCGCCAGAAGCTTAGTAATGAACCGCACCCATACAATCGGTTTACTCGTCTCTGAGTTGAATCGGCAAGGGTCGAAGGACAACTTCACTTTTGAAATCCTGTGTGGAATCAATGATTTCTCAAGCAAATCTGGTTATGACTTGGTTTTATTCAGTACAAGCTCAGCCGAACAGAAGCTGAAGACATACACCCAGCTTTGCAGGGAACGTCAGGTAGATGGGGTCATTCTTCAGGGAATCAAGACAGACGATCCTTATCTAGAGGAAGTGTTGGAAAGTGATATACCATGTGTGCTGATTGACATCCCGATTCGACATGATCGTGTAGGCTCTATTACGACTGATAATCGTTATGGTGCAAAATCCGCAACTGAACACTTAATTCAACTAAAACACCGAAACATCGCTATGATTAACGGGCATGGTCAAGCTTTTGTCAGCCAAGAACGATTAACAGGCTATAAAAATGCATTAGACAATGCATCCATACCCTACAAGGATGAATGGGTCATAAATGGGCAGTTCGACGAGGATATTGCCAAAGAGAAAACCATTGAGCTGTTGAAGAAGTATCCTGAAATCACCGCCATCTTCTGTGCTAGTGACTTGATGGCTTTAGGTGTACTACGTGCTGCTAAAGAATTGGAACTAAATGTTCCCACCGACCTGTCGGTGGCTGGGTATGATGATATCATCTTGGCCAACTATGCAACCCCTTCACTGACAACGGTATCTCAGGATATCTACCAAATGGGCTATGAAGCGGCCAGTCTTTTAGTTGATATGCTGGATCGCCAATCATCGCCCCAACAACGCATATTACCGACTAAACTTATCAAAAGGGAATCAACTGATATCGCATCATCACGATAACAGGAGGATCCCTGTTATTTACCACGTTATCCGAAACGTTTCGGGACATCTCTTGAACACTTCTTCCAAAACGTTTCGGTTTCGGTACAGTAGCTTTCCGTAAAGATTAACCAACAACAGGAGGTCACAGATGGATTATCGCGTGATTAAAGAAAACGATTTATTTCTACTAACAAATGAAAGCGGAAACATCCCCACAGACCACCCTTATGGTCTAGGGTTATATACGAAAGACACACGTTTCTTAAGTCAATATTCAATGAAAATCAATGGCATGGATCCCATTCTCCTCTCTTCCGATGCCAATGAGAACTACGTTTCAACTCTACTCCTAACCAATCCTCATATCGAAAATGATGGAGAGGTCGAATTATGGAGAGAGTCCATTGAGATTATGCGTAAACGCTTTATTTTTGATGGTGTGCTTTATGAGAACATCGTGGTGAAAAATTATAATCCACAGACTGTCACCTTCCAATTAAGCTTACATATGGATGCTGATTTCAAGGATATGTTCATCGTTCGGGGCTTCCAGCATGGAGAAGTCGGCAGTATCTCAGAATACATGGCAGACGACCACTCCTTATCAATCGCGTATGAAGGAGCCGATTCCATAAAGAGAAAGACGAAAGTCATGTGGGACAAAAAACCATCTAAAGTGCACCAAGCTGGAGATATCCATTTTGATTTCACACTCTCCCATAGTGAAAGTGAATCGATCCAGTTAACGGTTTGCCCGATTACTGGAAATGAAAACGTTCAGCCAATTAATCCTGAACAAGCATTGAGCCAACTAGAGTCTTCGTACCAATCGTGGGACGAATCGACGACTAAAGTGACTACTGACAATAGTGAACTTCAAAATCTACTAGACCGTAGTTTGAAAGATTTAAGAGTTTTATTGAACGATATCGGATATGGGTCATTCCCTGTTGCCGGCTTACCATGGTTTGGAGTTCCTTTCGGTCGGGATAGTTTAATTACAGCTCTTCAAATGTTGCCTTATGAACCTAAGGTGGCTAAAGGAACTCTAAAGACCATGGCAGCTTTCCAAGGTGAAAATCATGATCAATGGCGTGATGAGCAACCGGGTAAGATCATGCATGAATTACGGAAAGGTGAGCTCGCTAATACGAATCAGGTTCCATTCACACCTTATTATGGATCCATTGACTCGACACCACTCTTTCTTGTATTACTTGCAGATTATGTGAAATGGACGAAGGACATCGATACCTTCAAGGAATTACTTCCGAATGTGAAAGCGGCATTAACATGGATTGATGAGTACGGTGATCGGGACGGGGACGGATTCGTGGAATATCACCAAGAATCTTCAAAAGGGATCGCCAATCAAGGGTGGAAAGATTCTGCAGATTCCGTTGTCCATCGAGACGGAACTTTTGCACAATCGCCGATCGCATTGGCTGAAGTGCAGGGCTATGTTTATCAAGCAAAGACCGAGATTGCTAGACTATTCCGTTATCAAAATGATGAAGAAACAGCAAACCGATTAGAAAAAGAAGCAGCTTTGCTCAAAGAGAACTTCAACCGTGCGTTTTGGATGGAGGATGTCCAATTTTTCGCCATCGCCTTAGATAAAGATAAAAAACAAGTCGGTACCATAACATCCAATCCAGGGCACCTCTTGTTAACAGGTATCCTGGATACTGATAAAGCTCATCTCGTCAGCGAAAAGCTCGTCTCCCCTTCGATGTTTAGTGGTTACGGCATCCGTACCATGGGAGAAGGCGAAGCAGCCTATAATCCGATGAGCTACCATGATGGCAGTGTTTGGCCACATGATAATAGCTTAGTCATTTTAGGTATGAGCAAAACCAAAAATATAGACCCGTTCAATAAGGTCATCGAAGGTCTGATGGATGCTTCAAGATCATTTGAATATCATCGTTTACCAGAACTATTTTGTGGCTATGACAATGGGCGCGGCAAGCCGATCAAGTATCCTGTCGCTTGCTCACCACAAGCTTGGGCTGCTGGGACACCACTAACGTTCATCCAATCTATGCTTGGCCTATTCCCGGATAGCCTGAGCGGCCATATCAGTCTTAATGTAGCTTTACCAGATTCATTGAATTCCATATTGATTGAAGACTTATCGATAGCAGGAGGTGTTCTTTCATTAAGGGCTGAGAAAGCTGAAGGCAAAAACAATGTCCACATTCTACAAAATACAACCGGTCTGGAGATCATCATCAATAACTGAATTCAAAAATTTGAAAGGGGTAAATCATAATGAAAGCAAAAAAGTGGGTCAGTACATTAAGTATCACCGCAATTGTATTCAGCAGTGTGTTAGTAGGTTGCAGCAGTAACGATAAAAACAGCAGTGATGATGGAGAGAAAGTTGAAATCACACTTAGCGGCTGGGGCGGAAATCCTTCCGAGAAAAAACTTCTCCAGCAGACTCTTGATGACTTTGAAGAAAAGCATCCGAATATTGATGTCAAACTGGACATCATTTCGGATCAATACATGGATGTAATGAAAACACGTTTAATCGGTGGCGAAGCGGCCGATGTGTTTTATCTAGACGCATTTGAAGCTCCAGGTCTAATCAAAACTGGAGTGCTCGAACCACTTAACGAGTATGTTACGGATGAGTTTGATATAGAGGATTTTGAAAAACCGATGCTGGAAGCCTTTAAGAAGGACGAGACGTATTACGGTTTTCCAAAGGACTACTCTACCCTCGCTCTCTTTTATAACAAAAAAATGTTTGAAGAAGCTGGGATCTCCGAACCTCCAAAAACATGGGAAGAATTACGCCAGGTTTCTAAGCAATTAACGGATGGAACAGATCGCTTTGGATTTGGAGTAGCGCCTGAGCTTGCACGTCTCCAATATATCGCAGAATCAGATGGCGGAGATGTCGTGAAGGAAGGGAAAGCCAATTTTGCAACTGAACCGGTCATCGATGCCCTTCAACCAATTGTCGACCAGCACTTGGAAGATAAAACGTTAGCTGAACCTTCAGAAGTGGGCGCTTCTTGGGGAGGAGAAATGTTCGGTCAAGGAAAAGCGGCTATGGTCATTGAAGGGAACTGGGCGATTCCTTATTTAGAGGATACCTTCCCTGAATTGGAGTATGGCACAGCAGAAGTCCCCCAAATCAACGGAAAGCAATCCACGATGGCTTACACAGTGGCATATGTGATGAACAAGCAATCTGAACATAAAGAAGCTGCCTGGGAATTGATTTCCTATTTGACAGGTAAGGAAGGTATGGAAACTTGGACAAGCAAAGGATTTGCACTCCCTACACGTAAATCCGTCGCTGAAAAACTTGGCTATGATGAGGACCCTCTTCGTTCTGCACTGGTTGCTGGTGCTCCTTATGCGACAGTTTGGCAAGACAGCCCTAACCTGCCAATCATCACGAACAATTTCAACAACCAGTTCATTTCAGCTTATTTAGGAGAGCGCCCATTGGATGAAGCATTAAAAGATGCACAAAAACAGGCGAACAAAGAAATAAAAAAGAATTAAGGTGAGCGATTTCGCTCCCTTTATTCTTTTAAAGCAATTTGGAGGGGACTTTTGAATGAGGAATTCACGGAAATTTAGCAAAAGGATGTTGAGAGAAGCCGGTCAAGGTTATACTTTCATGTTTCCAGTCATTTTCACTCTGGGCCTATTTGTCATCGGACCCATTCTCTATGCCATCTACCTCTCGTTTAACGATGTTCAACTATTAGGTGGAACAAGCTATGAATTCGTAGGTCTCGAGAACTTCAAAGAAATTTTTTCTGATTATCGTGCACAAGTTTCACTAAAGAATACGATTTTCTATGTGGCCATTGTTGTGCCATCTCAAACAATCCTCGCCCTGGTTCTAGCAGCAACGTTGAATGCTGGATTGAAGGGACAAAAATTTTTCCGTATCGTCTATTTCTTGCCGACCTTAACATCATCCGCTGTCCTTACATTGATCTTCATGTGGATGTATAACCAAAATGGACTGATCAATCAACTTCTGAAGATTGTAGGACTTCCGACTTACAATTGGATTGGGGATCCGGCCATTGCCTTGAAAGCAATCATGATTATGAACATTTGGGCTACTGCTCCCTTTTTCATGGTCATCTATTTAGCAGCCCTTCAGGATATTCCTGAATCACTCTACGAGGCTGCTGAACTTGATGGGGCGAATGCGATTCAAAAATTCTGGTTCATTACCGTTCCCTATTTGAAACCAGTCACTTCGTTTGTCGTGATCATGGGAATCATCGGTACCTTCCAATTATTTGACCAATCTTACATCTTCTCTGGAGGCGATGGTGGACCGAACAACTCCACACTTACAGTCGTGCTATTGATTTACCAATATGCATTCAAATCTTTAGGTACGATGGGATATGCCGCTGCATTAGCCATCGCTCTTGCAATCGTCATTTTCGTCGCTACTATTATACAGCGGAAATTCGATAAAGAAGAATCTCTTTATTAGGTGGTGATTTTACTTGCGCTCCTTCAATTTTAAGAAAACTTTGCTGTATGTCGTGCTCTGTATTTATGCGGTCATAACCTTGGTACCCTTTTTATGGGCTTTGTCCTCCTCCTTCAAAACGTTAGAAGAAATTGTAAGAGGGACAATATCTTTTATACCGGAAAACTTTACGCTCAATAATTATAAGGAAATCTTCGTCAATCAAGAACTCTTTCCGAGGTGGTTGCTAAACAGTGTCATCATAGGCGTAATTGGAACAGCTTTGAACCTGTTATTCAATTCGATGGCTGGTTACGCTCTCGCCCGTCTCCGTTTTCCAGGGAGAAAAAGTCTTTTCTTGATCATTCTGGCCGTCTTGATGATCCCGATGCAAGTGACAATGATACCAAATTATTTGATTTTGAAATCCCTAGGGTGGCTCGATACGTATCATGGCATGATCATACCTGCGATGGTGAATGCAACGTTTATATTCATGATGAGACAATTCTTCATCAACTTTCCAAAAGAGCTCGAAGAATCTGCCGCGCTCGATGGTTTAAGCCGTTTCGGTATTTTCTTCAGAATCGTACTACCGCTCGCCAAACCAGCATTAGCTGCTCAAGCGATCTTTGTTTTCATGGCGTTATGGAATGATTTCATGCGTCCATTAATCATTCTTTCTAGTCCTGAGATGTTCACTCTTCCACTGGGATTGAATTCTTTTAAAGGACAGTTTATCAGCTATTGGAATTACATCATGGCCGCTTCAATGGTCTTTACACTCCCGGTGCTGGTGATCTACATGTTCTTCAACAGATTCTTCATTAAAGGAATCTCCTTCACTGGTGGAAAATGAAGAAGTGTCAGGCACTTTCCAATCCCCCTCATCCCGAGCGGGTTCTGGAAAGTGTCTGACACTTTTGTTTTATGATTATTCAGCTTTATGAACAAGCGGGGTTAGCGTATCTTCATACATGACCCATAGCTGGTGAAGGGCACGTGTGCATCCGACATACATGAGTTTGGCATCGTGATCGTTCAACCGGTAACGGGTTGGATCTGCATCAATCATCAATACCGCATCGAATTCAAGACCCTTCGTCAGATACACAGGAATGACGGATAATCCGCCTTCGTACTCGGATTGATCCGCTGTTATAAGCTTGGCGTCAATTCCTCTTTTGACTAATTCGTCATGAAGTCTTCTGCAATCCTCCGCTGTCCTTCCGACTAGAGCGACACTCTCAAACTCTGAATCCATCACTTTCTCTAACACATTCACGATCTTTTCTATGCGGTCCTGTCCGCTGTAGCTGACTTCCTTTACTGGCTCTCCACTTCTGAAAACAGGCTTTGCAAGACCGCCTGTGTGCTTCATCGTTTCAAGGATCCGGTTCGCATATTCAATGATTTCATACGTGGATCGATAGCTTTTCTCCAACTGGACGTACTTGCTTTTCCGCTCTTCAAACACGTTTTCGAATTCCTCCCAGCTGTCGATTCCTTTATAGGAATGGATCCCTTGGGAGATATCGCCTAAGATCGTAAAGGAGTCCTCCAGTGCATTTGATTTCAACACAGCAATATGGAATGGTGAGAAATCCTGGGCTTCATCGATGACAATATGCTGATAGGTGAAGTGCTTATCCTTTCCTACAAGCCTCTGATGGATCCACAACAATGCCGGTAAATCTTCCGCTCTCACCTTCTTTTTGCTCAAGAATTTTCTTGTATCAGAAACCACATCATCAGGCAGATATTCCTGAATTCCCTCTGCAAACTTTGGAATTTCCGTCTTCCGGAACAATTCTTTATAAAAGGTGGACGCATTATGATCAGGCCAGGCCTTCATAAACTGCTTCAGCTTCTGATCGGCTTGTTTTTTCCGATTCTTCCGCTCATGGGGTAACGTTTCATCAACCCGTTCCTTCACCCATTTTTTCAACTTCTTCATCATCCGGTTTCGTCGGACGGAGATCGGAAAATGCATCTGTCCCTTATCCCAGCTTCTAATTGAAGCTGCACTTAACTTACAATCCTCCCACAAAATAAGGTCCTGATTTGGAACAACATCATTCTCAAAGCGCTGGATCGCCTCATCTATCGCATCTTTATAAGCTAGAGCACCTTTTATTTTTCCAGGTTCTAGCTCACCATTGATCCCTTCAGGTCCATTAGAGAAATAAGCATCCAAGTCATGATCTTCTTCCAGAACGGTCATCTTTGTACCAAGGATTTCTTTCGCCCATTCCGTGAACGTTGTCTGTTGGATGCCGCCGACTCCCAGTTCTGGCAGAACATTTGAGATATAATCCAAAAACATCCGATTCGGCGCAAAAATAACCATTTGACTCGCACTCAATTGATCACGATAGTGATAAAGGAGATAGGCCAGTCGGTGGAGGGCGACAGTCGTTTTCCCTGACCCCGCAACACCTTGGATGATGAGCGGCCTATTTTTTTCTGCACGAATGATGTGGTTCTGCTCCGCTTGGATTGTCGAGACGATATCCCTTAACCGATTGTCTTTCTTATCACCGAGCCTGTAGAGAAGAAATTCGTCGGTACCCGCAGTTTCATCGCTTCCCTTCACATACGTATCCACAACCCGTTGGAGCTTTTGATTCCTGATGACCACATTCCGTTTCAGATGAATATCGCCCTCGACTATACCATCAGGGGAAGCATAATAAATGTCTTCTTCACCACCACTGTAAGAATAAAATAAGCTTGCAACAGGTGCACGCCAGTCAATCACCATCACATCATTGGTCAAGTCCTTGGAGATACCGACTTTACCGATATAAAGTTCATCAGGTGACCCCTTACCGTCTTCATGAAAGTCCAATCGCCCAAAAAATGGCTCATCCTTTGCAATCCTCAAATTGCTCCGTGTTTGTTCCCTGCTATCATCAATCGCTTGTTCCGTAATATCGTCCCCATAGTAGCGAGGAATTTTTTCTAACCTTTCCAGCTGACCTTCAATTTCCGCAGCGATTTTTTTGAGTTGCTGCTTCTCCTCTTCAAAGGCACTTTGAATCTCATTCTTCAAGTTCAGTTACCTCCTCATCGTTTAATTTTCAGAAAAATAAGACAGAATATTGATTTTACCAAAGTTTGTAACTTTAAGCAATCACAAATCATATCTTTTTAAATGTAAAAAGCGCACCCTTAAAAATACATAGAGTGCGCCACATGGGTTTTGATTATTCTTTTATTCGGCCCATCACGATCGTATTGTAGTAACGCCCGTCTGAAAGCCTTTTGTCCTTTCTTAAAAGCCCTTCAACTTCAAAGCCATACCTCTTATAAAGTACGATCGCTATTTCATTCGTTTCTAATACCTTCAATGAGATCTTCGTGATGTTGTTGGTATCTGCCCATTGTACAACTTCTTCTAAAAATGCTTTACCAATTCCATATCCCCAATATTCTTTTCGTACACCTACTCCGAACTCAACTTTATGAGCCATCCTTTTCAGCTCAGACCCTTCACATCTTGCAAATCCTGCTATTTCACCGTTAACTTCAGCTACCAGGAATAGGTTTGTACGTCGCTCTGTATCTATCTTAATAATCTCCTTGAAGCCAGATTCGTCGAGGTAGGCCTCCCCTTTTTCCCGATCTAAATTTTCGGTTTCGCCATCAATTTGCATCCTTACCTCAGCCAAGCATTTCGCATCTGATTGTTGGGCTGATCTTATCGTATAAGGTATAACCAATCGTTATCCTCCACTCTTTCTGTTTATCTTAGAATTTAATTGTAAGTATGTAATAAACTCATCTTGATCCACTGGCGAAATTCTTACGGTATGATGGGTACCATAATTCAACTCCAACCGATGGATGGAAAGGGCTGGAGCGACAAACGGGTCTTTCACCTCTTTCACAGAATTCAAGTCTTCTAATTCAAGAGACTTTCTAAAAGGTCCGTAAAAGATTGTTAATGTAGTTTTTTCAATCCGGTAACCTGTCCTGAACCAAATCCACAAGAGAAGACTGCTGAAAAGGGCAAGTACGACCAGTCGGAAGAAATAAAAGTCTCCTAAAAACGGCACCATCATGACTCCCCAGCCTAAACCTAATGATATGTCTAGTAAACTGATTCCTACTAATCCCCAAATTAGAACTGTAACCCACCAATCTTTCCTAGAAGGAAAATACAAAATCATCCCCTCCTTTTGCTTTCTTATACTCGGTTATGGAAAAAGAAATAACGATAATGAAGTAAAGGGCCTGGCTATTAAACACAGACCCTGTTTTTAAATCCTGCTCAAGCTCTCTTTCCATACCATACCTCTATTCCAATTATTTCAAATTACCTTCTACTCCTCAACCGTTTATTTGATTTTGATCCGCTCGTCATTCAATTGCTTTCCGTCTGAATCGACCGGAACCAGGTAAAAGTCCTCGCTCTCAAAGGTCAATCCCTTATTAAACTGGACATAGGAGATCTCTCCCGTCTCCGTGCTCCTGAACGATTGTCCTCCATCCTTGATAATACGACCGTCCTCGGATTGAATCTGGAAACCAACGCTTTCGCTTTTACTTTTTGATAAGTCATAGTAAACGGTTGTTGAAATCGGTGTGACGACCACCTCTAAAATCGTAACCATGTTTCCGTCAATCAGCGTAACGTTTTGATTCATTTCAAATACTTTTTTATCTTTTATGAGTTCCGTTTGTGATACATCCACATCAAACGTCCACGGTTGGTCAATCATTTCGTCAAAATCCCACGTATCATAGCTGATTTCCAACTGGAGGTTCTCTTCATCCAGCTCTTCCTTCAGAACCAATTCATTATAGATTGTAAACATGCTGCTGTTTAATTCGATGGATTGCCCCCCCATTGTATCCGTATAATCGACGCCATTGATTTTGACGGTAGGTGCAAGGTATGTTCTGTAATCGAAATCAATATGGTCTGCCGGCTCATAGGTCGCACTTAAATAAATCCGTCGGTCGTCCATCATGATTTCATTTAATGTCAATTTCCCGTAGGCATTCTCAGCGGATTCACCAATCGCCGTTTTGTAGGAGGAATAATCAAGCGTTTCAATTTGACTGATATATTTCTCAATCGCTTCTCCGATAAAAGGCATACTGGCGATCGTGCCTCGATCTTTATCCAGTGTAAGTGCGACAC
The DNA here is from genome assembly GCF_040126055.1 of Pseudalkalibacillus sp. SCS-8. Classification (NCBI taxonomy): domain Bacteria; kingdom Bacillati; phylum Bacillota; class Bacilli; order Caryophanales; family Fictibacillaceae; genus Pseudalkalibacillus; species Pseudalkalibacillus nanhaiensis. The sequence continues at coordinate 725,036 of NZ_CP143541.1, read as the reverse complement.
TGATTACACATATGAGTGCAGTCGCGATACCTGCTCTATACCAGTTTGTCGTGTGTTTTTTGGACGAGATCTGTTTTTTCACTCGCTTTAATACTCTTTTCTGTTCATGGTCAGAGAGTTCGGCTTGTTCAAATTCGCTTAAATCCATCTTTACATCATTCAACTCTTTATATAATGACATTCCGGCTACACCTCGTTTCGTAAAAGGATACGCTTCAATTTCTTTCTACCTCTCGAAAGCTTGTTATGCACCCATGAATCCTTTGCATCAAATTGAGTCGCAATTTCTTTAGAGGGCACACCTTCGACATAATATTTTTCAAAAATTGCACGCTCGACATCGGATAGGTCCTTAAACACGTCAGAGAAATCAACCAAGGATTGCTCGGACCCGCCTTGAACAGAGGCTCTTTCATTCAATTCATACTTTTTCAACCGTCGTCTTTCTTTTTCAGACTTTCGCACATAATCGATCGCCCTATACTTTGCGATTGCAGCCATCCATTGTTTGAACTCGTTTTTTTCATGATCAAAAGATTGTATGTTGTACCAAATCGAGACAAGCACATCTGCTAAGCATTCCTCTATATCCTGTTGGTTACCCTGAAGATATTTCCGGATGACGGCGTGTAGCAAGCCTCCATAGCTTTTCAGTATGAAAGAAAGGCTCTCTTCATTTCTCAGCTTGATCTGTTCGACCACATTCTTTTCTGTTATTCCCAATGCCAAACCTCTTCCCCCCTTTAACCGCGATCTATTTAGTAATACGTCCGTTCTTCGCCATTCCTATCATTCACTAAAAAAAGAGTGACCATTGCCTACTTGCTGGTCACCCTGTTTGATCGAGGTATTGTTCCACTTCAACAGCTGAATCTGTTTGTAATGCAATCCCGTCTTTCGATATGACGAGAAAAAATGGATAGTTTTCCTCTCCAAATATTCCTTTATAATCAATTACTTTATCGTTCCCCTCCACCATACTACGATGCAGGGAAAATGAATGAAAGCCTTCATACTTATGTAAATCCATAAAAACCTCATCGACAACTTCAGGTACACGGTCGTTCTTGATAAACATATGGATCGCATAGCCTTCATTAATCAGTTTCTGATATGTATGAATATATTCACCCTTTGTGGTTGGCCCTTTAGCAGCCTCTTTCATTTCACAACCTATTAACATGAAGAGGGATAAAGTAAAAATCAACAACGCTGTCATGCTTTTTTGGACACATAGACACCCTTTCAAATCAATCCTTCCTTTGAAACGGAAGCTCCATTCTTCCAAGTGTAGGTAACGAACTTCATCTCTTGGCCATTCATTTCAAAACACTTATCATCCATACCAACGTACTCAAACCCATTCTTCTCCAAAATTTTCTGAGAAGCGATGTTCGTAGAGGTCGTTTTAGCATGAACATGTTTTACGTCATTTGGAATCAGATCTTGCAATACTAAGTTCAAAGCTTGTTTTGCAATCCCTTTACCTGTATGGGCTCGTCCAATTCGATAGCCGATATCCGCGTTCATTCGTGATTCATCCAATACAACATTTATTCTACCCAGAATTGACCCGGCTTGGTCTTTAATCAAATAGAAACGAGAACTCGATTGCTCCTGTTCCTCGATCAAGCTAGTATGCCTTTCTTGGAAAAACGCTGGCTTATAATAGTCCTCTCCTCGAGTCGGTACCATTTCTTCAAAGAAAGCTCGATTTTCCAGTTCAAACGTATATAATTCTTCAGCATCCGTCGTTTTTAACTTCTCAATCCTTATTCCCATTACCATCCACCATTTTCTGTTGATTAATCCGAAACCGATTAATCGTATATTGAGCAACTCTTATTTTGCTTATTATGTAGTATAACGTAATAACCTCTCAAAAGAATGAATCTCGGAATGTGGTCTTATTTCTGTATCATTCTCAATCCGATGAGGGTTGAACCAGATCCCCTTTATATTTGCACTTTGACAACCATGGATATCCTTTTCCAAGTCATCTCCTACGAATAGTGTGGCTTCCGGTTGTACATTAAGCTTTTTTAATGCTAATTCAAAAATGCGTTTGTCAGGTTTCCATACTCCCACTTCTTCAGAGATAATGATTGTATCAAAGCAACGATTTAAATGCGTGTTCATTATTTTAGCTTTTTGTCTATGAGTTGTGCCGTTTGTAATAATTGCAACTTTAACTTGCCTCTTTATCGTATGGAGGATCTCTATAGTATTTTGGTTAATCGAAAAACAATTAGGGAAATGAGTATTCCAAAAATCCTGGATACTCTTGCGAGGCAATCTGTATTTAGGTGGGAAGTCATCAAAAAATGATTCCAAGACTTTTGTTTTATCACGAATGCCATAGCTTCTTTTATCGTATTCTTTGAATTTGTGCAGCATATCTCTTTTGGCTAAAGGCTTACTATCCTCATAACACTTTTCTAAAATAAGTGAAAACATCGTTTCTACTGCCTTGCCCCTATCAAGTAAGGTATCATCTAAATCAAATAGGATTGCCTCATACTCTCTCAACTAGTTCCACAGCCTTTTAATAAAAGATTCTTAGATAAATTCTATTTTTCGACATAGAGCTCCTTCTCCATCTTTTCACTGATTTGATGGAGGGCTTCAAGTGAGGAAACGTCTCCATCAAGGAGCGGAATAAGGATTTTCTCTTGCTTGAATGTGTCTTCAATCCAACGTAGGTATTCTTTCTCCTGCTCGATTCGCTTCTGGAAAAAGGAGCTGGCCTCACCCTTTGGAAGCAGCTTATTCACAACCAATGTTCTCACATGGATATCATGCTTTCTTAGCGTTTCCACTGCTTTTTCCGTTTCAACGATCGGAAGACGTTCAGGATTCAGGACGAAAACATATTCGGATTGTTGATCATCCAGCAAGACTTTGCGGACAGCAGCAAACCGTTCTTTCCGTTTATGGAGGATGTCATAGATCGGATCCTCGATTGGTTCGCCATCCCCCATCCATTCGGAGTAGTTCTCGTTCATACTCTCACGACGTTTCAGCATTCCATCAATCCATGCACCCATCAATTCAGGCAATGTAAGAAGTCGAATCGTATGACCTGTCGGGGCAGTATCAAACACGATCGTATCGTAGGCATCCTTTTCATCAAGGATGATTGAGACAAGCCTGTCAAACAGGGCTGCTTCATCAGCACCTGGTGACCCAGCCGCCAAGTCGATCTGCCGATGGACTTCTTCAATCATTTTGGATTTGACGAGCCCTTTCAGATTCTTCTTCACCACGTCCAAATACCGCTTCGTTTCTTCATCTGGATCGATTTCCACAGCCCAGAGATTGTCCGTCAACGTCTTCGGCTTACCTGTTAGCTTTTTATGGAAGATATCGCCTACATTATGTGCAGGGTCCGTTGATACGAGTAAAGTTCGCTTACCTTGTCTTGCGAGAGTGAGTGCAAAAGCCGAAGCAGAAGTAGATTTTCCGACTCCGCCTTTTCCTCCGAAAAAGACGATTTTCTTATTCATAATTTTTTTCATGTGAGACCACAACCCTTCTGTTTAGCAACAACGTATGCCTTCTAACGGTGACTTTTCCATCCCCATCCTCAAATGCCATTCATGGAATCGCTCAATGACGACGGGGTAGATTTCTAACGTGTAATACGAGACCGGATTCGGAATACCGAGTAACTCCGAAAGACATAAAAGGAGGAACAGATCATCCTCATCCCTCAGCTCCCTCTTGATCTCCGTCTTGTGAGGATGGCTCAATATCTCATCATACAATTCAATCAGTTTTTTGATTGACCATTTTTTATCACTCATTCATCTACACCTAATTCCTGTTGTAACGTATTGATGATCTCTTCGTCGGTTTGTGTATTTTGATTAATCCAATGACCGTTCAGGAACATTGCACCTCTTCTCGATCCCCAAAACGTATTTTTGAGCATTGCACCGATTCCAATTTCCCTTTTCATCAAATGCCGGAACATAAAGCTCATGATAGTGAGGATATTTCGAGGATCGACGAATGTCACGTTTACCCGGTCACCGAAACGTTCTCCGACCAGCTGATAAATCTTACCCGTTTCACGCATTTCGTCCAAATCGTCTTCAAATTGTTCCTTCATGCTGATGAACCCGTCACCAGAAACGCCGCCACATCAACCTCCACCGACTTCAGGCCAAACACGGATGATCATCAATTCTTTCCTCATCTTAGTGCCTCCTTTTCAAAATAACAATATTCGTTCAGGTTCCCCTTCCTTTGTATAAAAAGAAGGCCGGACGCCCGACCTTCTTTGATTGTTCATTCTAGTAAAGGTGATTGTTGATTAAGCTGACTTGTCCAGGTCTTCAGGTGATGTTTTCTTGGAAAGGACGCTGAATGCCTCCAGGATGATCCAAATGGCAAATCCGAGAATCGCTGCACCGAAGATGAACAACAGCATGTTTGCATCTGCTTCACCTAATCCTGACCATTCGAACACGACTTGCTTCGTCATTGCCCAGATGGTCATGAATAACAGGAAGACCATCGGAAGGAAGGTCGGCATGAAGTTTCTACCTTGTCGTTTCAACCAGATGGATACAAGCAATAAGCTGATTCCGGCTAACAATTGGTTTGATGTTCCAAACAGAGGCCAGAGCAGGTATCCACCGGAACCGAATCCATTCGGTCCTTCCGGTAACAAGACGAGCGCTGCACTTGATCCGACTGCAATCGTCGTTGCCACGTGTGCTTTTGTCAAAGCTGGGACGTTATATTCCGTTCCGAGCTCGGAAATGATATAACGCATCAAACGGACGGATGTATCAAGGGATGTTGCAGCGAAGCTGATGACGATGACCGCAACGATCGTTGCTGCGATTTCTGCTGGAATTCCGATCCCTGCTGCAAGCTGAGCTGCTCCGTTGATGAAGTTCCCTAAACCGCCACTGCTCGCTGCCGCGAAACTGCTGTACGCATTTTTAAAATCAGCACCAGTAGAAAATAATGTCGTTACGGCGATAATGGAAAGAAGCGCAAGCATCCCTTCTCCTACCGCACCGGCATAACCGACAAAGCGGGCATCTGTCTCTTTATCGAGCTGCTTGGACGATGTTCCGGATGAAACGAGCCCGTGGAAGCCTGAGATCGCGCCGCACGCAATCGTAATGAACAATAACGGGAAGATTGACATCGATGCATCCGGATTCGTTGCTGGTGCTGTAATTGTAGGTGCAGCAAACAATACCCCTGCATAAAGCATCAATAATCCGATCACAAGCTGATGCGAGTTGATGTAATCCCTCGGCTGTAATAGCTTCCAAACTGGGAGTGTTGAAGCGATATACACATACACCATCAAAACGACGATCCATACAAAGAATGCCATCGAAACACCGTTGAGTCCGAACATGACAGTGTTTTCTTCTCCCCCGAACCATTTGACGAGGTCGACTTGAAGGGCAGGTACTTTGGATGCTACTACAGCTGCTCCATACATGAACGCCAAAGCGATGATGGATGGCAACAGCATGCTGCCTTTCTTTTTATAAACCGAGTAACCGATCCAGATCGCGAGTGGAATCTGGATGAAAATCGACAACACCGATGCCGGGAATGATACGAACAACTTCGCGATCGCCCAAGCAAAGACAGCGTTGACCATGAGGACCAGAATAAGAATGATGAATAAGAACAAGACCTTGGCCCTTTTTCCAATCAGCCTGCTGGCGATCGTACCAACTGATTGTCCCTTGTTACGGACCGATAAGACCAGTGTTCCAAAATCATGTACACCCGCCGCGAAAACCGTACCTAAAATGACCCAAAGTACAGCTGGCAGCCAGCCCCAGTAAACCGCGATGGCCGGACCGATGATCGGTGCAGCACCTGCAACAGAGCTATAATGGTGTCCCCATAACACAAAACGGTTTGTCGGGACGAAATCGACACCATCCTTGTATTTGTGAGCTGGGGTCACATAATTCGGATCTAAGCGGTAGATTTTCTCCGCAATAAACTTCGAATAAAAGCGATAACCTAAGAAAAAGATAGAAAGTCCAACTAATGCTAACACGAGACTATTCATTTCGACCTAACCCCTCCAATTCGACTAGTTAACATCAATATACGGAATCCGAAATATGCTGTCAAGAAAATTCAGAATGTTAAGTGGTGTCTGACACTTTTTCCGAAGGCTGTTGTACCGGGTTTCTTTGGAAGTGTCAGACACTTATTACAATCATTGCTATATCAACGTTTCTTAGAAGTGTCAGGCACTTAAAAAGGGGCTAACTTCAAAAGGGTGGATGATCGCCCTTTTGAGTCAGCCCCTCATTTCGGTTGAATACTTATCGAATCAACCTTATTTGACTGTATTCACAGCTTCATATGCGTTTACATATCCTGCACCGACTTCATGAAGCTCATATCCAGGCATCGGATCTGCCGTGTTGACCATTGTGTTCAAAATGTCGTCTGGCGTCAACGATGGATTGGCTTCAAGCATCAACGCTGCTACACCAGAGATATGTGGGGTAGCCATGCTTGTACCACTTGCCGTCGTATAGAAAGGCAGGTGCTCAAGCGCGATGTAATTGACATCCTTCGTCGTACCTAGTGTATTCATCACAAGTCCTGTAGAAGATTTCGTCGCCACGATATCCACTCCAGGTGCTGTGATATCAGGGTGGACTAGGCTATCTCCCGGAATTCCTCTAGAAGAGAAGTCCGCCAATTTCTTATCCTTCGTACCCGCTGCTACAGAAATGACCCATGGCGCTGCAGAATAAGGGTTCAACGTATCATTGTCAGGACCTTCATTACCCGCAGCAAATGAAACGAACATACCTGCATCATGTGCTTTCTTACTCGCTACATTGATCGGGTCGTTTGGAGAATAATCTCCTGTCGTTCCCCAGCTATTGCTGATAACATCAATTCCATATTCGTCTTGGTGCTCAAGTACATAATCAAATGCTTCAAGAGCCCATAGTACACTGATTGCTTCTCCAGTACCTAAACCAACAAGCTTGGCGTCAGGCGCTACACCTTTATAGAGCCCGTCACTTGCTGTTCCAAGTCCTGCAATCGTGCCCGCTACATGCGTACCGTGTCCAGAGGACGTATCCGTATTCAATACATTCTCTTCATACAACGATGTCCCGCCACCAGAAAAGATGCTTCCAGCGATGAATTTAACGTTTTGTACAACTTTATCACCGAAAGGAAGATCCTGGTGTGTTGCATCGATTCCGCTATCAATAACCGCGACTGTCGTTCCTTTTCCTGTATAGCCCAATTCGTTCCAAACCTTCTCGACTCCGATCAATTGTCTGGAGTCACGAAGTTTGAACTCAAGCTCTTTATTGTAGTAAAGGGATGTCGCATTGATCCCAGAAGACAGGATTGATTCAACTTCTACGGCAGTCCCTTGCACAGCTACCATTGGTAGATGCTTGTACGTCTTCGTCAATAACCCAAGATCTTTCAAATCCTGTACTTGAGTGCTGGTCGGCTTTGTCGGATAGGTTACGACCGCTTCGACTTGGAATTTATCTCCAGCTGAATCCAGTACAGTGCTTAATGTTTCGCCTACTTCAATTGAAGAAGCTTCTGCTCGGTTGTTGGTTTGCGCTGCAAAGAACAAGCCGACAATGAGCGATAAGCTTAAAATGATGGAGCTTAGTTTCTTCATGTTCGTTTCCTCCCCAAAGTTGTCTAATGTCTAACTTTTCTTACAATTCCCATTTTCAAGGAAAAGCAAGCTGATAACAATCAAGCCTTCGACACATATTTTAAGTAGGTCCAAACACGAAAAACCTAGTACCAACGATATATCCTATACGATAAAATACTTAGTTCCTTCTATTATAAATAGGTCCTCGATAAAAACTGGCCAATAGAAACTACCTCATACTTCATAGAAAAAAGCCCCCTGAAAGTATATTCAGGGGGCTCACGCTATCGATGATTAGTCAATCAAGCCTTTTTCTTTAAGAAATTCAATCGCAACTTGCTTTGGTTCCATATTGTCGATATCGACTTTTGCATTCATCTGTGCCATTTCCTCAGAGGAGATTTTTCCTTCCAACTCTTTCATCACCTTTTCGATTTCAGGGAACTTGTCCAATGCTTCCTGTCGAATGACTGGTGCAGCATAATATGGCGGGAAGAAGTTCTTATCATCCTCAACCGTTTTTAAATTGAAGCGCGGGATACGTCCATCAGTTGTAAATGCAGTGATCAGGTCAACCTCTCCGTCCTTTACAGCTCGATACATCAAGTTCGGGTCAAGGCTTTCCTTGCTCTTAAAATTGAAACCGTATTTTTCTGCATATGGATCAAATCCGTCTGGTCTTTCATAAAATTCAGGTGGTGCAGCGAAGACGAGTTCACTGGACTTTTCCGCCAACTCGGAAGTCGTTTCAGCACCAACCTCCTTGTACGTTTCTTCAGTCATTGCAAGAGCGTAGTTGTTCTCGAACCCTAGCGGTGAAAGCCAAACGAGATCCATTTCTTCCTTATAGCCTTCTTTCGTTGCTTCATAAATTTCTTCAGCAGTCTGGTCCGGGTTATATTCTCTTTTCAACACAGCGAGATATCCTGTTCCTGAATATTCCACGTACATATCGATATCACCGTTCTGCATCGCTTTCGTCAAAACATCAACTTCTCCTAGACCTTCTTTCACTTTCACATCATAATCGGTATTCCCTTTGATGTATTCAGCAAGAAGATGAGGTAGGATGTATTGCTCGGTCCACTTCTTACCTGAAATGACGAGCGTGTCGCCTCCATCTCCGTCAGCTCCTCCACATCCAGCAATCAATAGCATCAACGTTAATAGGGGTATAAGCGTTTTCTTTAACATAACTGCCTCCTAGTCGGTTTTTTTAAGTCCTTTAGGTGTCGCAATCCGCTCAATCACTTTCAAGATTGAATCGAAGAAGATTGCCAATAACGCGGCGGGAACAGCTCCTGCCAACACCAATTCATTATTCAATGTACTAAGTCCTCGATAGATGATATCGCCCAGACCACCTGCACCGATGAAGGTTGCCAGTGTGGCGACCCCGATCGTCAAGACAGTAGCGGTCCTGATTCCTGCCATGATGACCGGTAATGCGAGAGGAAGTTCAATTTTCCAAAGGATTTGAGCCGAGGTCATGCCCATCCCTTTGCCGGCCTGGATCAAAGCATCATCCACTCCGACAATTCCGGTATATGTATTTCTTAATATCGGTAATAATGCATAGACCATCAGTGCAATAATCGCTGGTTTACTTCCAATACCTAACACAGGAAGCAAGAAACCGAATAATGCCAGGCTGGGAATCGTTTGGAATACGGCCGTGACACCGATTACAAATTCAGCGATTTTCTTCAATCGTGATATGAAAATGCCTAATGGTACAGAAATCAATATGCCGAACAAGATCGAGATAAAGGAAAGATACAAGTGCTCCTGCATTGCTTCGAGTATTGTCGGCCATCTTAGTATGAACGTATCTATGACTTTATTCCAATCCACTACATCTCCCCCTTTCTACACGGTCTGTTTCATCCCCGCAAGTCCTCGCATCATGCTCGATCGAGTAATGAGACCGACGAGTTTTCCATCATCAACAACAGGAATGGTTTTAATATCATGCTTGGCGAAAATTTCAGCAATCTCTGTATAAGGTGTCTCAGTCTTTACTGGATGTTTCACCTCATTCATGATGTCCTTCACCTTCCGAGTTTCATCACCATAATGTTCTTCGAGATCGACAAGCTCCAAGACGCCTTCTAATTCGCCACTACTATTGGTCACCATCAAGCTATCCACGGTGTACCCTTTCATGATCTTCAAGGCTTCCGCAAGTCCACGATTGGCTTTCACAGTCGCAACCTTCGCCATCATCAGCATTTTCGCAGTCTTCATATCCGTTTCTTTGTTCATCCGTTCTTCCCCGATGAAGTCTTCTACGAACTGATTTTTTGGATGTCTTAGGATTTGGTCAGGTGTGTCCAGTTGGACAATTTCACCTTGATTCATGATCGCAATTCGATCGGCAATCTTAAGCGCTTCATCCATATCATGGGTCACGAATACGATGGTCTTCTGGATGCTGTCTTGAAGCGCAACCAATTCATCCTGCAGCTGCTCTCGGCTGATCGGATCCAGGGCACTGAAGGGTTCGTCCATTAGAACGACAGGCGGTTCTGCTGCCAGTGCTCGGATGACGCCGATCCGTTGTTGCTGTCCTCCACTCAATTCAGAGGGATATCTTTTCTTAAACACATCCGGTTCTAATCCGACCAGGTCCAATAATTCGTCGACCCGCTTCATATATTTTTGTTTCGACCAGCCCTTGAGCTTCGGGACAAGTGCGACATTATCCTCTATCGTCATATGTGGGAAAAGACCGATCTGTTGGATGACATACCCAATATTTCTTCTAAGCTCGACAGGATTATGATTCTTGATATTCTCTCCATCTACCAAGATTTCTCCGCTGCTTGGCTCCAAAAGACGATTGATCATCTTCATCGTTGTCGTCTTGCCGCATCCACTTGGACCAATCAACGTCACGAGCTCCCCTTTATGTACATGTAGATTGATATTCTTCAAAGCTTGAAAACCATCAGCAAAAGTTTTATTCACTTGCTTGAATTCAATCATTGCTTTCCCCCCTTTATACTTGCGTCTTTTTTACTACCGCCATCTTAGAATACCCTCTGTTCTATTAAATAAACCATGACCATTAAAATCAAGCAAACTGCTTATCCATGTTTACAAAAGGGTTTTCGCGGGTACTTTTCAATTGAAAATATGTCGAAGTATAAAGAGGGGTTGAGTCTGATGAAAAAGAAAACGAAAAATCCAGATACATCTAAGAACACAAGTAGACAAGGCGGCTATATAAAGGTTGTCCTGGCAACGTTCTTAGTCTTTTTAATGATACTCGTAACTGGTGGAGTGACAGGATTCGCTTTCATACAAGATGCACCAAATTTATCCGAGGAACAGCTGAAGAATGCACATTCGTCGGCAATCTATGATATGAACGGAGAAAAGATTGCAGATTTGGCTGGGAGTGAACATCGGATCCCGGTGCAGATTGAAGATGTACCTGAGCATGTAAAAAAAGCATTCATTGCCGTAGAGGATGCTCGTTTTCACGAACATAGCGGCATCGACATTAAACGGATTGCTGGTGCTGCACTCGCGAATATTAAAGAAGGTTGGGGAGCAGAGGGTGGAAGTACGATCACCCAGCAGGTTGTGAAGAATACATATTTATCCCCTGAAAAAACGATCAAACGGAAGATCCAAGAAGCTTACCTTTCTATTAAAATGGAACGCAAATATACAAAAGACGAAATTCTCGAAATGTATCTGAACAAAATTTATTTCGGTAATGGTGCTTATGGGATAGGTGCAGCAGCTGACGTGTATTTCAATAAACGTGTCGATGAACTTACCATTGCAGAAGCAGCATTGCTTGCGGGCCTCCCTCAACGCCCAAGCGGTTATGACCCTAAGAAATATCCTGACAAAGCTCTTGAACGCCGTAATATTGTCCTATCTCTCATGGAAAAGCATGGGTTCATTTCGAAAAAGGAAGAAAAGAAAGCAGAAGCTACAAAACTGGAAAACCTCCTTTACACGCCTTCAGAGGAACCGATCTATCAATCGTTCATCGATCATGTCATCGAAGAACTTACAGCAAAGGGTATTCAAGAAGACCAGCTCTATACTGGTGGATTGAAAATTTATACAACCCTAGATCCAGACGCACAAGCCTTCACAGAGAAAATGCTTGAAGAGAATGAACAGATTCCATACCCTAATGATCAATTCAAAGCAGGGATCGTTTTATTGGATACGAAAACAGGTGCGATTCGTGCAATCGGAGGAAACCGCAAGTCCGAGGGTGAACAAGTCAAGCGTGGCTTCAACTATGCAACGGATATTAAGCGCCAACCTGGTTCAACGATCAAGCCCATACTGGATTATGCTCCAGCTATTGAATACGAAAAATGGTCGACGTATCACCAGATTGAAGATGAAGAGCTGGAAATCGACGGAAAGGAATTTCAGAACTGGGATGAGGAATTCCATGGTATGGTATCGATGAGGGAAGCGCTCATCCATTCCTATAACATCCCAGCAATCAAAACGTTCATGGAAATCGGAGGCGATCGAGCTGTAAAATTCGCAAACCAGCTTGGTGTCCCTGTTGACCACGCCTACCCTGCTTATGCGATCGGTGGCTTTGAAAGTGGCGTATCCCCTCTCCATATGGCAGGTGCCTACGCGGCGTTCGGAAACAAAGGCGTATACAATAAACCTTATACGTTGAAGAAAATCGAATATCCGAATGGCGAAACCAAAACGTTCAAATCAGAACCGAAGGAAGTCATGAATCAATATACAGCATACATGATTACAGATATGTTGAAGGATGTCCTTCGAGAAGGAACGGGTACTCTAGCAAACATTGAAGGTTTGCCTGTAGCTGGTAAGACAGGCACGACAAACCCTCCTGAAGGCGTTGAAGATGGATCGATGGATGCCTGGTTTGTGGGCTATACAACCCAATATACGGCAGCAGTCTGGACAGGATACGAGAAAACAACCACAGAACAATATGTGACCAAGGAAGATTCGAAGATATCCAAGCTTCTTTTCAAATCCATTATGGAACATGTCTCAAAAGGTCAAGACGTAAAGGATTTTGAAAAGCCATCCACCGTTAAAGAGGTGAAAATCGACAAACGTAACGGTCAAAAAGCATCCAGTTATACGCCTTCCTCAAGCATCATTACGGAATTGTTCGTTAAAGGTACAGATATTCCAAGTGCGTATAAACCAGAAACAAATAAATCTAAGAATGACTCCAATAAGAAAAAAGAACGAAAAGATGACGATTCGAAAAAAGAAAAAGAGAAGAAACGGAAGCAAGAATCGGATGATAAAAAAGAATCCGATTCAGATGACGAATCCGATGGATCTGACTCCGATAACTCAGGGGATTCAGGTTCGGGTGACTCCGGTGGCGATGGTTCTGGAGATTCCGGCTCCGATGATTCCGGCGGCGATGGTTCTGGAGATTCCGGCTCTGATGATTCCGGCGGCGATGGTTCTGGAGATTCCGGCTCTGATGATTCCGGCGGCGATGGCTCTGGTGACTCCGGCTCCGGGGATTCCGGCGGTGATGGCTCTGGTGACTCCGGTTCCGGTGACTCCGGCGGCGATGGCTCTGGTGACTCCGGTTCGGGTGACTCCGGCGGCGATGGCTCTGGTGACTCCGGTTCCGGTGATTCCGGAGGCGATGGCTCCGACGGGTCCGGTTCCGGTGATTCCGGAAGCGATGGCTCCGGCGGATCTGGTTCCGGTGATTCCGGAAGCGATGGCTCCGGCGGGTCCGGTTCCGGTGATTCCGGAAGCGATGGCTCCGGCGGGTCCGGTTCCGGGGACTCCGGTAGTGATGGCTCCGATAATAAGAGCGGAAGTGGTTCAGGTAGTGGTGATGGAAATCAATCAGGATCTGGTTCAGGAGATGACGATGGTGATTCAGAAGAAAAAGGGGACGACTAATCCGATAAAAATCAGCTGACCTAACACAATCAAATTGTGCATTGGTCAGCTGATTTTTATATTTGAGCCTCATTTCATAAGTGGGAGCCTTAACGTAACAGTGGTTCCCTTTTCAGGAAAACTCTTGTAGAATATGGAGCCTTTCATATTCTGTATCAGCTTGTACGTGATCATTGTGCCTAAACCCGTCCCTTTTGTTTTCGTCGTATAGAACGGTAGACCGATCTGCTCCAATTCTTTTGTTGTCATCCCTTTTCCATCGTCTGTTATGATCAGGTCGATATGTCCGGGTGAAGAGAGCTTTTCTTTGATGGAAATTGTGCCACCCTCTTCAATCGCTTCTATACCATTTTTGATCAAATTGATCAGACATTGCTTCAGATGATGTTCATCCGCCTTTACGTACTTGTCATGACTCACTTCAGAGGTGATGATGACATTATGATAGACACCAAGAGGCGATAATAGAGCGAGGGTATCTTCAACCACTTTTTTCAAATTGATCTGATTCAAGGTCATTTCATTCGGTTTAATAAGAGCGAGATAATCAGAGATGATCTTGTTGCTCCGATCCATCTCCTCAATAAGGAGAGGAGCGTATTGTTTCAGTTGGCGATCCTCGGTATCGTCGGAAATGAATTGGATCATTCCCCTTACGGTCGTCAATGGATTACGGATCTCATGAGCGATGGATGCAGCCATTTGTCCAAGAATCGATAGTTTTCCAAGATAAATCGTTTCATCCAACTGCATGTTTATTTGAATCAAACGGTCAATAAGAAACAGAACCAGAAAATACGTTATGTAAAATGGGACGAAGTACGCCACATAAAAGGAATTAGGTAGAAAATCGACGTACATATTAATAATCATGATATAGAAAAGGAAATATAAAAGTCCTGCTACCAGGGCGGGCTTCCATTTCTTCGAGGCTTCCCTGAACAGACTTGCATAACTGAAAGCCGTCAATAACGCGATGATTGTAAGTAATACACCAACCCAGGCATATTCTCCACCGATCCATAGACGTGCGAGGATGATGACCAAAGCACACATGCTCCCAGGAATCAGTCCTGCATAGAGTGTAATCACCATTAATGGTACCGTCCTCAGATCAAAAACCGTGGATCGAAGAGCCTCGATGGGATAGATCATACATAAAATCGCTGCAATCGAACCAATCAGTCCAAAAAACAAATTCTCCTTCAATGTTCTCGGTCTCTTGTGATTGAAAGGAAAAATCATGTTTGCTAAGAACGTTAATGATACGATAATTGAAACGTTTACAAAGATTGGTCTAATAAGCTCTGACATCTACTATCCCTCTGCATTCTGACTTCCAATAGTCCGAAATCTCCCATTTGTCATTATAGCAGAACTACATCATTCCTTATAGTTGTTCAGTAGCTCCTCCACAAAAAAAGTCCCTCAACTGCTCGCCTCCAATGTATAGCAATTGGATGTCAGCAAGAGTTGAGGAACCTTCTCTTTCGTGTGTATTTAATCTTCAACATGTCCGGATCATCTTAACGGCACGTTCTGCCGCTTTCTCTCCTGCTACGACACAATCCGGCAGACCGATTCCATCGAATGATGCGCCAATTAATTGGACGCCTGGATAATCCTTTTCAAGCAATGATTGGACATGCGCGATGTTTTCTTGATGTCCGACGATATATTGAGGCATCGCCTTTCTCCATCTTGTAACATAATAAAAGTCCGGCTTTCCTTGGACGCCCATGATTTGATTTAAATCATCGAGCACCTTAGACAGGATGAACGCATCGGATTCCTCCACAATCGCTTGCTCGTGCTCCCGACCGACATAACACCGTAACAGGACAGAGCCTGTCGGGGTCGTATGAGGCCACTTTTGATGGGTCCATGTACAGGCTGTAATCGTATAGGGAGACTTTTTGGAAACGACAAAACCAGTGCCGTTCAGATCATGCGGGATTGCTGAAGCCGGAAAAGCCATCGCGATCGTCGCTACAGATGTAGCTGGCACGTTTCCGATCCGCTCACGAATTTCCTTCTTGAAGAAGCTGCCTGCTTTTCTTCCTGGAGCAGCGACGATCACTTGATCTGCCTGTATCGAGGAACCGTCCTCCAATTGTAGCAAATAATCATTTTCTCCCTTTTGAAGATGAGTAACAGCCGTCCCCTTCTTGATTTCCATTCGCTTTCCAAGATTTCTTTCAAGCTCTTCAACTAAGGAAGAGAGACCGGTTTTCAATGTCATGAAGACACCCTTGGATGAATGATTCTTCTTTTTCGGAGGACGTGTCTGTTTCATCCCAAGAATCAAGCTTCGATACTCGGACTCGATATTCTTGAACTGAGGAAAAGTCGATTGAAGACTGATCCGATCGATGTTACCTGCGTAAATACCTGATAACAACGGTTCGATCAGGTTTTCGACCACTTCATTCCCTAACCTCCGTTTAAAGAAAGCACCTACTGACTGATCGCCTTGTGCATCACTTTTTGGAAGAATGAGATCGAGTCCTGCACGGGCTTTACCCCGCATAGAAAAAAGCCCACTCGAAATAAATGGGGTCAACTTCGTCGGTATCCCCATGACCGCACCTTCTGGCATAGGATGGAGCTTTCGGCCGTGAAGGATATAGGCTTGTCCAGTATGGTTATGAACAAGATTATCTTCCATTCCTAGCTGCTCGATCAACTTTGTCATCGATTTCTTTCGTCCTAAATAGGAGTCTGGTCCTCTTTCGATAACGAAACCATCGCGATGAATCGTTTCAATCTTACCACCCAACCGCTCACTTGCTTCAACAAGCGTCACACTTGCTGGCAATTGTTCTTCATCTATTTTATTTTGTAAAGAAAAAGCGGCAGAAAGACCAGTGATCCCTCCGCCAATGATAACAACGCGCTTCATATTCAATCCCGGCTTTCTAGCTTTTTAGAAACGACTCTCGCTAATGTCTCGATGAATTCAGGCTTCGCATTCGGCATTTCAGGACGATAGTAATTTGCACCGAGCTGATCCGTTACGACCTTACACTCATAATCGTTGTCATAGAGTACTTCCAAATGTTCTGCGACGAATCCGACAGGGCAATAAATGAAATGATTGAAGCCTTCTTGCTCGAACAAGTCGCGCGTCAAATCTTGTACATCTGGACCGATCCACGGTTCAGGTGTGTTTCCTGCACTTTGCCAGCCTGTCGTATAATTTTGGATTCCTGCGGCTTCTGCAATCAGGCGTGCTGTCTCTTCAAGCTGTTCTGGATATGGATCTCCCATTGAAATGATCCGCTGTGGAAGGCTATGCGCAGAGAAAATCACAATCGTACATTTATGTTCATTTTCAGGTATCTGCTCATACGTCTTTTTAACCTGTTCGGCCCAATACTGGATGTAGCCAGGTTCGTCATACCACGAATCGACAGGTGTAATGGAAGGTCCTCCAATTCTTTCAGCCTCTTCTATCGCACGACCATTGTAGGATTTAACCGAGAAAGTCGAATAGTGTGGAGCAAGGACGATACTGACCGCTTCCTCAATGCCATCTTTCTTCATCTGTTGCACAGCATCCTCGACAAAAGGATCGATATGCTTCAGACCTAAGTATGTCTTGAATTCGATATCGTCATGCCATTCGTTCAACTTTTCCTCAAGCTTTTCCTTTTGGTCATTCGTAATTTTCGCGAGGGGCGAAACGCCTCCAATCGCTTCATAACGATTAACCAAATCCTGTAGGTCTTCTCGGGGTGGTTTTTTCCCGCGTCTGATATGCGTGTAGTAAGATTCGATTTCGTCTGGATGCCTCGGTGTACCGTAAGCCATTACGAGGACTCCAATTTTTTTCTTTTGCAAAACATTCACCCCGTCTCAATTATTTCGAAGTGTATTCATGAACAAATGCTGTCAATCTCTTCAATGTCTCTGGGTTCACATCAGGGAACACACCATGTCCAAGGTTGAAGATGAACTTAGAAGAGTCCATTCCTTGGTCAAGGATTTCCTTCGTCCGTTCCTTTATAACATCCCATGGCGCCAATAACAATGCCGGTTCAAGATTACCTTGAACAGTCTTGTCGATACCTAGGGCTCTCGCTTCCTTGATTGGAAGTCGCCAATCCAGACCAACGACGTCCAGTGGCAGGTCATTCCAATCTTTAGCAAGATGACTTGCCCCGACTCCGAACATGATCAATGGTACGTTTTCTTCTTTCAACTCAGTAAAGATTCTTTCCATAACCGGCTTGATAAATGTACGGTAATCCGCTACATTCAATGCGCCAACCCAGGAATCGAATATTTGGATTGCTTGTGCTCCTGCAGCAATTTGAGCTTTCACGTATCGAATCGTCGTATCTGCGAGCTTGTCCATCAATTTGAACCACGCTTCAGGATCAGAATACATGAACGCTTTCGTCTTATAATAGTTTTTAGAAGGTCCTCCTTCAATCATATAGCTTGCAAGGGTGAAAGGAGCTCCACTGAAGCTGATTAAAGGAACTGAAAGCTGCTCACGCAATAGCTTGATCGTATCAAGGACATAAGGGACATCCTGTGTTGGATCGATTTCACCAAGTCGATCGACATCTCCTCTTGTTCGAACCGGATTGTCGATTACAGGTCCAATGCCTGATTTGATTTCCACGTCTACACCAATAGCAGGTAATGGAGTCATGATGTCTTTATAGAGAATCGCTGCATCTACATTGTATTGTTCCACAGGAAGACGCGTCACTTCTGCACAAAGTTCCGGGCGATGAGTAATTTCAAATAGAGAATATTTTTCTTTGATCTTTCGGTATTCTGGTTGAGAACGTCCAGCCTGTCTCATATACCAAACCGGTACATGGTCGACTTCTTCCCCTCTGCACGCTCTTAGAAACTGGTCGTTGAATTGCTTCGTCATCATCTATCACCTTTCATCAAGAAACCTATAATTTCAGTCGTCCGTTTATTGTCAATGAATTACCCTCATTGTAAAAGAAAATAAAAACATTGTCATTTTATAACCATTATAACTATACTTATTATGCTTCAAGATGTATAGGGTGTTAAAGGAACTGTCATAAATTAGTCGTAAAATTGACCTACGGTTTCAATAGTACAAATGTAGGGTATACTTGAAAACTGACCCAAATTTCCTTTCGTGTGTTCGAAGGGTTGAAAGTGAGGATCCTGCGATGAGTTCATTACGTAAGGAGAGAAAGACAATGCGTCAGAAAGAAATGAGTGGACCACAGTGGTACAAATTCGCCTCTATCTTTTTCATCGGATATGGGATCGTTTATCTGTTGGTCTTCATCAAGAAATTATTCTTTTCATCTTTATCGATTGAAGACATATCCCGGCTTTATTTACACGATCTGGATGCATCGTTCATATTCAGTATCATTGCCGGTACGATCATTTTTATGTTCACGTACACGAAGCTACAATTACGACATAAGAAAAGGCTTTTGTTCAATCAGCTTCCAAACCTGTTCATGCTGCGGATGATCCTTTATACGTTCATCTATTTCATGATCATCTTAACGCTTCTAGGCATCCATCTGATCTTCACGACCCTATTCATTAAGCATACAGGTGGCTCACTGAATTTATCCTATTCATTATTTTATTGGGCAGTGGCTTTTTTGACTGTTGATCGACTTGCAAGCTTCTTCTTGATCACCCGTACGAGAACGAAACAATTGATCTTCCTGCCGTTCATCCTGTTTTATATCGGTGTGTTGATCGTATTCAAATTCCAACCGGCCTATCAGCTTGTCTTCCAGTTCATCGGGAACGGGTTGGTGATGCTAATGTTCGGATTGCTGCTCGTCGAACGATATCAATCGCATCGCAATAAGAAAGCTACTGAAGAAGAAGAAGACGAAGACGAAGAGTAATTTCTTTCATTTGGCTTTGTTAAAGAATGTTGTTATTTTGAACAGCTTCAGGCGGACGTTTCTATTTTCAATAACGATCAACAATAAAAGCTAAGCATCCAAAAAGGATAAATGACCTGCCATTGATGAATCATTGGCAGGTCATTCTTTGTTTAATCCTCTTTTTCGATTTCTTGTTGGTTTGCTGCTTCAACCTTGAACTGTTTAACAAGTTCAATCAACGCACTGCTCGCTGTATTCAGAGCTTCTGCTGAATCACCGACCGTTTCTAATGCTCGTTGCTGTTCATCTGTCGAAGCACTCACTTCTTCCGAAGAGGCAGCTGCTTGTTGAGCGACAGCTGATATGCTTTGAATCGATTCCATTACAGCTTCTTTATGACTGTTCAGGTTGGTGACATCGTTTCCGATGGAAGATATGGAGGTAATCATACTGTTCAAGGAATCCGCCAATAAAGTAAACGCTTCTTCCGTACCTTCGACCACTTTGTTTTGCTCTGCGGAGATCGCTTTCGTATGATTCATTTCAACCCCTACACGCTTCGACTCGGTTTCAATCCCTTTTAAAATATCCTTCACACGTTCTGTCGCTACAGCGGACTGCTCAGCTAGCTTTCGCACTTCAGTCGCTACGACCGCAAAGCCTCTGCCACTTTCTCCGGCTCGTGCTGCCTCAATACCTGCATTCAATGCAAGTAAATTGGTCTTTTCGGATATTTCGGTAATCGTTGAAATGACTTCCTCTACTTCTTTTATTTTATTGTTCAGGTCCTTGATTACAGATCCAACCGATTCTAATACTTCGTTCGATTCTTCATTTTTTGTACGAAGCGTTTTCACTTGATCCATGCCTTTTTGGTTGGCTTCATTGGCACCTTCTGATAATTTCAGCATTGATCTCGTCTGTTCGTTAATGCGCTCAATATCTTCTGATAAGTTGATTGCACGTAGATGGGTGGATTCGACATCCGTCGCCTGTTGACTGGAGCCTTTTGCAATGTCAGTAACGGCGCGTGCCACTTCCTCACTCGAAGCAATCGTTTCTTCGGCGACTGCACTTAGGCTCTCAGCAGACTCCGTCACTTGATAAGAAGAGCTTTGTACAGATTGAATCAGGGAACGCATCTTATCAACCATTGAATTGAAATGGTTCGTCAGCTCTCCGATTTCATCTTTGGCGTTCGTTTCCGCCTTGACGGTCAGATCTCCTGATGCAACCATCGTAAGCTGATCCCTTAGCTGTTTGACCGGTCTTGTAATGCCTCTCGCCACGAAATAAGTAATGATGATTGAAATCAAAACGATAACGAGAGCTGTGAATAGGATCGCATTCCGGATTTCACCCGCATCTTTCGTCAGTGCCTCATTAGGTGTCGAGGTTCCGACCTTCCAGCCTGTAAGTTCAATTGTATCGTAATTGACGAAGTGATCGTTTCCGTTATCCTTAACTACATTTTGATCGCCTTCATACATTTCTTTGACATAAGCTTCCGATTCGCTCAGCTTTTCCCCTTTAGCAGTTGGATGGACCATCGCTAATCCGGTGCTATCGAATAAAAATGGGAATCCATCATAATCCACATTCGTGTTCAATACGACATTTGCGAGATTATTCAGGCTCATGTCCATCGCCAATACGCCTAAAACCTCTTCTGTCTTTGGATCTAGAACCGTCTTTGCTACTGTTAAGACATATTCTCCTGTTGCTGCATCTTCATAAGGGTCTGTCCAGATGACCGATTGTTTATCCTTGGTAGCGCTTTGATACCAAGGACGTGAGGTCGGATCATAATCCTCCGGCAGCTCAAGAGTTGGTGTAATCTTCATTTTTTTATTTGGACTCGCGATGTAAAGATAGGCCACGTTTTTGTTCAGCTCAAGGTAGTTGGCGAAGTCTTCATCGACAACCTTCCAGGTGCTGTCTTCATTTTCGGCCTCTTCATTTGCGGACTCCAGAGCAGTAATGACCCGCTCATCCTGACTATACCGTTTCAACGTCTCCTCAATGCCACTTAAATACGTGCTTATATAGCTTGACATTTGTTCTACTTTCGCTTCTGTTTGAGCTTCGACATTTGTTTCCATCGTCCCTTTTACGCGATCATAGGTTAAGAAAGCGACTGAGAAAAGGGAAACAAAAAGAATCAAAGCCATGATGAGCATAAGCTTGGTTTGTAATTTCTTAAACATCGTTTTACCCCCTGTGTGTATATGACCATCTGTCCATATTCAATATCGACCTCCCACCTATAAATGTTTATATTTAAAATCCAAATAATAAAATAGTCTCATTTAACGAAAATTGACCGGACATATGTCCGGTCAATCACTGATTTAGAAGATCGATGTTGAAATGATATTGGAGCGTTCTCCATCTCTCTTTGTAAGTGGGTCGTAGGGAACGATGAAGAAATCAGGAAATGTGAAGAGCTTCGGTGATACGACGGTATACGTACCTTTGCCAACAACTGTATCCACCTTCTCAACTCCATTATCCGTCCGCATATAGACTTTATACATTAAGCGTTCATCTTCTGAAGGAGTCCAGGACAGTTTGACGCCTGGTACACCAAACCGGCCAAACGCATACTGCGCCTGCAGATCATCAATCTTAATCAAGTCGATTGGAGGTTCGAGATCCTTGACACCCTTTGGTTTTTTAAACGTTTTGTTGTGAAGGTCTGGAATCTTATTAATGATATCCTTGAACATCAAGGTTGCATCCGAGCTTGTCCCGACAATATGACGCTGTTTAGTCGTACGGTCATAGCCGATCCAAACCGCACCTACTGCATCCGGGGTGTACCCTGCAAACCAGAGATCCTTGTTTCCACCGCTAACTTCATCATAGGTTGTCGTTCCGGTTTTGCCGGCTAACGCGGTATTCACCGAGCCTTTCCGGCCAGTCCCTTGTTCTACCACCGCTTGAAGCATTCTCGTCATAAACCATGCATTTTGTTTTGAAAAGACTTTGTTGGTCTCCACCTTCGACTTGCCGATCAGCTTCCCTTCACGATCATAAATCGCTTTGACAAAATATGGTTCAACCATCTTACCGTCGTTAGCAAAAGCTGAGAATGCCCTGGTAATCTCAAGCGGGGTTACTCCCTCATCAAGCCCGCCTAGCGCAATACCTAGCTTCCGTTCCTCTACGTCCATGCCTAATTCTTTGATGAAGGAAAGAGATTTTGATAATCCGATTTCATTTAAGAGCCAAACAGCAGGCGCATTCAACGAGTCCTCGATCGCTTCATACATGGACACTGTCCCCTGGTATTGACCATCATAATTTTCAGGTGTATAGCCATTATACTTAAGGCGTTCATCGACTAAGAGGGAATAAGGTTCCCATTCCTCAGACTCCATTGCAGGACCGTAAACCGCAAGCGGCTTGAAGGTCGAGCCCGGCTGTCGTTTCGCGTTCACCCTGTTGAAGCCCTGTCGCACATAATCTCTTCCACCCTGGACAGCCATAACACCGCCAGTTTTGGAATCCATCAAGACGAATGCTCCTTGGGGTGAATGAGATGGGTCTGACCCTTTGAAATAGATGTCGTTCTGGATCGCTTCGTATGACGCCTCTTGGGCTTCAGGGCTCATTGGTACGACGATTTCATACCCTCCCTGAAGGACCTCCATCGTAGAGAGTGCATACTCCTCCCTGATTTCTTCCAGTACCATATCGATGTACGTGGAATAGGCAGGGTTCTTTTCCAACCGGTTGACATCAAGCGCAATTGTTCTGCCTTGTGCTCGGACCGCTTCCTCAGGTGTCAGATAATCGAGTCGCTCCATCAAGGACAACACTGTGTTTCTGCGTTCTTTGCTCCCCTCAGGATTCTCGATCGGAGAATAGCGACTCGGCGCTTTTGGTAGACCTGCTAGCAACGCCCCTTCTTCCACAGTCAACTCATTGACTTCCTTATTGAAATAAAGCTTAGAAGCAGCCTGGATCCCATATGCCCCATGTCCAAAATAGATTTGGTTCAAGTACATCTCCAAGATCTTCTGTTTCGTATATTTTCGTTCCAGGTTGATGGCGATTGTGGCTTCTTTCGTTTTTCTCAGCCAGGTTTTTTCATGCGAAAGGAAGATGTTTTTGGCTAATTGTTGCGTAATTGTACTTCCACCTTCAACTTTACTTCCTGATAAAATATCTTTATATAGAGCACGTAGAATGGCTTGAAAATCGATCCCGGGATGGCTGTAGAAACGGCGATCCTCCACAGCTACGAATGCTTTTTGCACGTGATCCGGAATGTCTTTTATATCGACTAATTCACGATTTTGGGCATAGAGCTTCGTGATCGTATTGCCCTCCTCATCCACAAGAGAGGATGCCGAACTCATTACCAGATCCTTTTCATCGATTACATAGTTGCCGGCAAACACAATCGCGATGAAGACGAGCAAGGAACACAAGACGACAGCTGCTGCCCAAAGCGAAATGCGCGTTGCTTTTTTCCACACAACGCATCAACTCCTCACTAAGTTGAAATCCTTTTCCAATGTACCCAATCTTTACGTGTTTTTCCACTTATTCGTTTCGTTTAGTATCTCTCCAGCCAGGGTAAATCATGAATAAAACTATTTTTGTCCATAATGTAAAGATAACGAAACCTTTGCACGTTCGTCTTTCAAATACTTTTTACTATGGAAAGGATGATCTATGATGAATTATCATCTCGCCTATGGGACTACAGACTATCTGGAAAGCCTAATGGAAAAGCATAAAGATGAGGATGGCAGCTTTTATTTGCTGGAAGGTGCTGAAGATTCTGTTCTCATACATAAAACTTCTGGTGAGAGCTTGTTCGAGACAGCCAACTCCTATGAAGCAATTGAAGAAACGGGTGGTTTTGATGGAGCAGGTTTCATCGTATTCAATAACATTCCTGTTTCTTCAGAAGGCCGTCCTGTTTTCGAGGACCGCTTCAAACAACGAGCAGGACTTGTCGAGCATGAGCCAGGCTGCGTAGGAATCCTCATCCTCCGACCAAAGGATAAAGAAACCTATATCGTTTCTAGCATGTGGAAGGATGAACGTGATTTTGAGAATTGGAAGGAATCCTCCTCATATGAAAAAGCTCATAAAGACCGCGGAACCAGTGAAGGTCTCTCTCAAACCATTTTCACCGGAAAACCGTACATCAAGTCCTACCATCTCCAGCATCAAATGGGTTAATCCATCAGTTATCTGAGGCGTAAATCAGAGCAATTTTGACATGATGGCTTTCTTAACCTGTAGAAAGGAGAATGACTTTGGAAATCGATCGAGTGGAATTGATTGTAAATCCCAAGGCCGGAAATGGCCGTCTTAAGCAACAATTACCGAACATCGTCACAATACTAGAGGATCAATTTGACACAGTGAACGTTTTTCAAACCGAAAAACCAGGAGACGCATCCGATTATATCCACTCAATGAAGGAAGAACAGCCTCATCTGATCATCGGAGGAGGTGGCGACGGAACCATTTATGAAATCATCAATGCTCTTGGCCCGTTAGAGGAACGGCCTGCTTTCGGAATCATCCCTGGCGGAACCTGCAATGATTTCTCGCGCGCGATAGGTATATCACAAAATCCGCTACAGGCAGCCGAACAGATCTGTGAAAAGAATTTCCGTTCCATTGATGTTGGAAAATGCAATCATCAATACTTTTTGAATTTCTGGGGCATCGGTCTGATTACGGAAGTTTCATCCAATATTAATCCAAAAATGAAGGAGAGCTTCGGTCGCCTCTCCTATTATTTGAGTACGCTCCAAACCATCAGTCAGGAACGGCACTTCCAGCTTAAAATTGAATCTGATGAATGCGCTTACGAAGGGAATGCCGCAATGGTACTGATTGGGAATGGTCCTTTCACTGGAGGGGTACGAGCGTTTTTTCCTGAATCGAATCTTGAGGACGGAAAACTAGAGGTTCTTGTGATTGAAAGCAACCGATTCCAAACATTTTGGGATATGCTCCGGGCAAAAGTGATGGATAATGTTCCGAACAGTGAGGATATCCTCTATTTTCAGTCCGATCACATTTCCATCGAGACCGAACCTGATCAGACAATCGATTGTGATGGAGAAAGGGATTTTGAAACGCCCTCTACAATCACCGTTTTACCGGGTCATATAAAGGTTGCAGTAGGAGACTATCCTGTCAAACCTTAGGAGCGGTCACTCGTTCTTGCAGGAATCATCATAAGGCAGTGGAATATGTTCATTGAACGATGGTCTTCGCAGGAGGAATTTAATGGATCAGCAATCCCATATTCGAATGTTCGATAAACAGGCGAAGAAGTATGAACGAATGCAGAGAAAGGATCCTACCAGGCGATTTCGAAGAAAAATCATTCCTTATGCTTCAGGAAGTATATTAGAGGTGGCGATCGGCACAGGATTGAACCTGCCTCATTATCAAAATGTCACAGAATTGGTCGGCATCGATTTCAGTCCAGAAATGCTGAAGGGTGCCAGAAAAATGGCTGATTATTCTCCCTTCCCGGTCAACCTCAAACAAGCGGATGTGGAAACGATAGAGTTTGAAGCGGGTAGCTTTGATACGGTTGTTTCCACTTTGTCATTTTGTTCGTACAACAATCCCGTGGACCTATTGAACCGTTTCCAGAAATGGTGCAAACCCAATGGACAGATTCTTTTAATGGAACACGGCGTGAGTTCCGTCAAAACCATCGCATGGTTGCAAAAACAAGTGGACCCACTAGCTTTCAGGTTGATCGGCTGCCATCAGGATCGTGACATCCAAGGGTACCTGGCTGAATCAAACCTAAAATGCGAAAAGGTGGAAAGAGCTTTAGCAGGTGCTCTCTATTACATATGGGCCAAGCCGTGATTCAGGGATAGCTTGTTGAGAAACCTTGTGTTTCTCAGCAAGCTTTTTTCATTAAGCATAACGGTGCGGAATTTCGTTTTTGTAGATAATTTCTGTTTTTTGTAGATAATTCGTTATTTTCGTAGATAATCTTGAATTTCCGTAGATAATCGCTTATTTTTGTAGATAATTTCTTATTTTTCGTAGATAATCATTCGAGCATCAATGATTCCTGCAGATTTTTAGTAAATAATCGTATAATGACGTTCATTTTTTCAAAAATGAACCTCTACATCCTATTTTCTCTTCTCAAAATGAACGTTTTTACTCATTTAGAGCTCCCATATGGCCAAAACGTTCTAAACAAACTAAAAAAGACAGCCCTGGAGGCTGTCTTTTTTCAATTTCACATTAATCGACCATTCTTACGAGCATGTGAGCAAGCATATGTTGCTGCTCTTGTGTCCCGGCACTCCATAGCTCTTTCAGGAGTTTTTCTTCACGGTTCCGAGGCTCTTCATTTTCCGCAAGATAATCGGCTACCTTCTCTGCCGTTTTCGCTAACTGCTCTTCAGACATTCCCATCTTTTCACCAATTCGGACACGCTTTCCGAGGTACTCCTTGAAGACATCGAAATTTTGTAAAATTTGATCGCGCTCTTCTTCTGGAATCCTGTCCACTGTCGATTTGACTTCCTCTTCATGAAGACGTTCATTCTTATCAACCATGTGATGTCGTTCAGACATTCGAGGTCACTCCTTGTTTTAGTAATTTTTTGGATTCTTCTATGAATACCGGGATATCATCAGGCTGACGGCTCGTAACGAGTGTCCCGCCACATACGACGACCGGCTCATCGAATACATTGGCACCGGCAAGCTTCAAGTCCATTTGAATGGATTTAAAGCCTGTTATGTTTCTTCCCTTAAGGACATCTGCAGTAATGAGAATTTGTGGACCGTGACAAATTGCAAACACTGGCTTTTGACGATAAACCATTTTCTTGGCAAACTCTACGATCCGTTCGTCAGCTCTCAATATGTCTGGTGAAAAACCACCTGGAATGAATAAGGCATCGTAATCGTCAGGATCCACTTGGTTGATTAGTTGGTCAACCTGTACAGTGGCCTCCCCTTGTTTACCTTTAAGTTCTTTTTTATCTGTGCTGATGACGCTCAGTTCATGTCCATCCTCTTTAAACGCCTTTGCAGGGTCCGTGTATTCCACATCTTCAAACATGTCGGTCATTAATACTGCGATCTTACTCATTTCGTATTCACAACCTTTCTCTCATTCTTGACTAGACTGGTTTTTTTATTCCCGTTATCGTCACGTTTAAACATAAAGGTCCTGCATTAAGAAGTTTAATTATGGAAGTCAAAGGGTACATTAAACAAGTGAATGATGTATCAGAATTTCATTGAAAGGATGATTGACTAATGGACCAACAACGCCAAGAACTAATTGATGGACTAAATGAAGACCTTGCAAATGAATATGCAGCTGTCATCATGTACACATACAATGCTGCAGTCGTTTCTGGTATGTATCGACAAATCCTAAAGCCTTTCTTCGAATCGGAAATCACTGATGAGCAGGGGCACGCTATGTACCTTTCTGAAAAAATCAGCACGCTCGGAGGGACACCAACGACAACGCCTGCTGAAGTCAAGCAGCTGACTGATGTCCGTGAAATGCTTGAAGAAGCGAGAAGAGCGGAAAAGGATACGATTGAACGCTACGAAAAGCGTAAAAAACAAGCGGCAGAGTTGAATATGACGGAACTCGTCGTCAAATTGGAAGATTTAATTGCTGACGAAACGCACCATATGGAAGAAATGGATCGTCTGTTAAGTGACCCACGCCTTTCCTAAACTGAATAAATACATGGAAGGACATCGCCTCCGGGAGATGTCCTTTTTTATTTTTGTTACGCGGGTTCTCCTGAATGCATGTCGCCAGGTATCGTGCTATACTGTGTAAAAGACAGACAATTCAAACATTTAACCTATGAGGAGGAGCGAAATGAACCGTTTTTATGAGCTCATTGATCAGCACTACGAGGAAATGGTGGAAATCCGCCGTTATCTTCATCAGTATCCAGAATTATCGTTTGAAGAGGTCGAAACGTCCGCATACATAGCCGAGTATTATGAGAAATTAGGGATACCTTATCGGAAAAACGTTGGTGGCAATGGCGTTGTTGCTACGATTAAAGGGAAAAAACCTGGCAAAACAGTCGCTCTCCGTGCAGATTTCGATGCGTTGCCGATAAAAGAGGAAGCAGATGTGCCGTTCCGCTCTAAAAATGACGGTGTGATGCATGCTTGTGGACATGACGGTCATACAGCAACATTACTTGTACTGGGGAAAGTGTTGAATCAACTGAAGGATGAGTTGGAAGGAAATGTCGTTTTGATTCATCAACACGCAGAGGAGCTCGTACCAGGAGGAGCCATTTCAATGATTGAAGATGGCTGTCTTGATGGAGTCGATTATATCTATGGCGTCCATCTCTGGGCGACAGATAATGTCGGTGAGGTCTATTACCGTGAAGGTCCATTCATGGCTGCTGCAGACCAGTTCCAGATCAAGATCGTCGGCAAAGGTGGGCACGGTGCGCAGCCTCACCTGACGAGAGACTCGATTCTGACCGCTTCCCAGCTGGTTGTCGCACTGCAACAGGTTGTAAGCCGAAACGTCGATCCACTCGAATCAGCGGTCCTGTCTGTCGGAAACTTTGTCGCGAACAATGCTTTCAATGTGATTGCCGACACTGCTCAGCTCAGCGGGACGGTTCGTACCTTTAAGGAATCTGTCCGGGAAAAAGTGATTGCAAGGATGGAGGAAATCGTCAAAGGGATCTGCATGTCGTGTGGCACTGATTATGAATTCAACTACACACGAGGATATCCGCCACTGGTGAACCATAAGGAGCAAACCGAGCACTTGAAGGAAGTAGCTTCAAGAATCCCTGGTGTACTCGGTGTCAGCGAAAAGGCTGCTCAAATGGGCGGAGAGGACTTCGGTTATTTCCTCCAGCACGTGCCAGGAAGCTTCGCATTCGTCGGCGCGAAGGATCCGGATGCGTCCGATGTCGCTCCACATCATCATCCTAAATTCATGATCGACGAGCGCTCTCTTCCAATTGCCGCAAAACTACTCGGGGAAGCGACTTTGTCTCATCTGAATTTTTCTGTAGACTCAAAGGTTGAATCAAAATAAAAAACGGGAGGATGACCATTGATACGGTCACCCTCCTTTGCTTTATTCCCCTATTTCTTTTCTTGGAGATACCTCAGCCTATAGCCATTCATTACGGTTTCACCAAGTTGATCGAGGAAGTGGTAATTCGCATACGCACCTACGATCGCCCCGAAACCCGGAATCATCTGGAGCATTTTCGCTAAATCGATGTGATCCCGATACGTAATCTGGAAGGTCTTCCAATCGTAATCCTCATAGGAACCCCATTTCTTTTTTTCCTCATCCCAATTTTTGATAACCATATAGGTTTCTTTACGAACTTCATCATTTGAAAAAGCCAAAAGAAATACATGCAACAGGAAAATACGTTCCTGGACGTTCCTCGTATCATATCCGTAGATCCGAGCCGCTTCAAATAAGAACCGCATTTTAATGCCGAGCAGCAACGGGAAATCAGCTAACCCTAGCAATATGCCACCAGCGCCTGTCCCTGCTCCTTCAGCCATTGCTGTCCGTTTATAAGCTTTCAATTTTTCACGAAGCAAGTCATCCCGCTCCTCGATCGTCCGGCCTAGAAGCGGCGGTCTGTTCGTTGTATATTCCGATCCTGTAAGTGTGGCTCGGATCATATGGCGGATACTGTTTGTAACCACATCATGGACCTTTGCAGGAATCCGTTCATTAATGCGTTGCTGCACTTTATTTGCGGCTCTTTTATAAAGAGGTGAGCGTTTAAGGATCCGTCTTTCCCACGCTTTCAATTCTTCCTCGATCTTTGGTTTCATCCTATCTTCCCTCTCCTCCACTTTTCAGGGGATCAAGCTTTATGACGTTGAACCGTTTACTTAATTGTTTATAAAGCATCACGTTGTTGAAAAGGAAAACGAACAGGGTGCCCGTAATCAGAACAACACCGGACTGGAAGACGGAAAAGTGATTTAGGAAGCTCGCAGCCGTGAACAGCCCGACTTGTAAAAGCATGATCCTCAACAGCAACAGCTGAAAAATCTTGAACCGGTTTTCTCTTGGGACTGGATAAAGATCGACCCATACCTTCAAGTCATAGTGCGGCCACAAGGTCGTCAATTGAATCACGGTCATATAAAGAAGGAGCAAATTGGCGATCCACAGCACCATTCCTTCTGGTAAGAAGAGCAACAGGACAATGCCAATGATCGTCAGTCTCATGAAAATACCGAAGTAATCATTGGAACGTATGAACGCTCTTGAATACATATAACCGTAAACATTCTCCTTGTCCTTGGATAGGAGATTGATTAAAGGCGATGCCCATGTCCTCTTTCTTACCTTCCGATTCAACTGGGGCACTTCTACGAACATATTCGCTACTCGATAAAAGTGCATTAGTGCATTGTTTTCGAGCTCAATCAACCGTTCCCACTTCATCGTATGTCTCGTTGCAAGAGGTCGATAAACGACAAGATAAAGGACAGCACAGCCAAGAATGAAAAGACCTGCCAGAATCCATTGTTGCGAGACGAGTGAATAGATGGTGAAAAGGATCATCAGAAGGCGGATGACTGGCAATAGGTTACGCTTCATACCGTTCGGCACTCGAAGTTCTTCCCATTTTACGATCAAGTTCCAGCCGACCATCAGGATGAGCAGCACGAGAACAGCAAGAAAGGTGACCCGATCTGACGAAATCCGCGCAAAATACAAAGGTCCCAACACGAGCATGATGAGCACGACATTGAAGCTTTGGGTAACAAAGCTGTACATCAACGATTTTTGGATATAGGACCGTAACCGATCCTCCATTGGAAGAAGAAAGTTAGCATCAGCCGTTTTCATAAACGTCCGAATCTTTCCTCTTCCAACGAGGAGAAATAATAGGATCGTAATCACTTCAGCAGCCGGGAACACTTCAGGCAAGATTTTAAGGAGTTTACCATAATAGAAGCTTCCTACGAGAATCGCTACATACACGGTGAAAAGGAAGCCGCTGTTCCCGATGTACCGCAAATACCTGATCGCCATACTCCAGTAGTCATTTGCACGTTGTTTCCAAAGAGTTTGTACATTCATACATCAAGCACCTCTAGTGATGTGAACATAAATTTCGTCCAATGTCGCATTTGGCATATCCATCCTTTGTTGAATCTCAGACAAGGTACCTTGTTGAAGAACGCGTCCCTCGTGCAGAATGATGAATCGATTACAGTACCTTTCTGCCGTCGAAAGAATATGGGTGGAAAGTAAGATGCCTGTCCCTTTCTCCCGTACTTGTATCAATAAATCAAGGAAGGATTGGATGCCTAAAGGATCAAGACCGACGAAAGGCTCGTCCACGACAAAGAGAGAAGGCTGTATCAAAAAGGCACACATGATCATCACCTTCTGCTTCATCCCTTTTGAAAACTGGCTCGGGTACCACTTCAATTTATTTTCCATTCTGAATTCCTTCAATAATGGTTGAACCCTGGCATCCAGTTCATCTTTCTTTATTCCATATGCCATCGCTGTCAGTTCAAGATGCTCTCGTAATGTCAGTTCATCATAAAGGATCGGTGTCTCAGGTATGTAGGCAATTTGTGAACGGTACGTATCAGGCCCTTCGTGAATGGTCTTTCCCTTTACTTGGATTGAACCGGAAATCGGCTCCATCAAACCTAAAATATGCTTGATTGATGTACTTTTTCCTGCTCCGTTCAATCCGATAAGCCCGACGATTTCCTTTTCATTCACGTGAAAATCGACCCCGTGAAGGACGGGCTGCTGTTGGCTGTATCCTCCAGTAAGTTTTTCTACATCTAATACGCGATTCATACTGGACCCCTTTCTCTTTGTATCTCTTTTTTTCCTATCATATCAGATTCCTGCTGCCAACGCCTAAAATCGACAGAAGTAGTATGTTTCCATAGACTTTTGGCTAAGATGGTAGTGAAGAAGGTATCCCCTCTTCTTCAAAAGAAAAGAGAAAGAGATTTCTGTTGTTTAATCCAACTTCATTGGAGAGTAGATTGGCGGGATGCCATTTCAAGTTTTCGGACAACTCTCCTGACAATGACCACTTTCCCAAGCCATTGTTATGATCTCTTGTTTCTCTTTTCTTCTCTGACCTCTCCGGAGAGCCCTATCAATTGGATGGGGCTCTTCCTATTTTTTGTGCTTCATTTTTCTAAGAGGAAATAAAGCTATGATACAATGACAACAATAAATCAATTTGAAAGGTGTGGACCATCCATGGAAGATTGTATCTTTTGTAAAATCGTAAACGGGGATATCCCGGCAGCGAAGGTGTATGAAGATGAGCATGTACTTGCATTCCTGGATATAAGCCAGGTGACAAAGGGGCACACCCTCGTCATTCCGAAAGAACATCACAAAAACCTTTATGAACTACCCGAAGAGGCAGCTGAGAAAGTCTTCTCTGTGGTCCCGAAGATTGCAAACTCCATCAAGGAGGCTTATCAGCCAATCGGGATGAACCTATTGAATAACAATGAAGAGCCTGCTGGTCAATCGGTATTCCACTACCATGTACATATCCTTCCCCGCTATGGGAAAGGTGATGGATTCGGCGCAGTTTGGAAAACCCACGAAAGTGAATACAGCTCCGAGGAACTTCAAGAAATCGCAAATAAGATCGGTGAGCCGATATTGTAATCTTGACTTTACCTGGCTAATCAATCAAAAAGGATTGACCAATTTGGTCAATCCTTTTTTCACAACTTCACTTTTCATAGATAGATGGATAACAGCTTCTCAATTTCCGGATCGAGATGTTTTGAGACAGACCGCTTCATCTCACCGACCTTCCGAATCACTTTTGGTTCCGTCCAATCAGGATGATCGAATTCAGCATCAAATTGCTTCAGCCACTGTTGAAACTCTTTATAGAAGGGAATGTTCCAACGGAGATGATGGATGAATTCCTCACGAGTCCCCTGGAACTTATATAGATCCTTCATTCTGTTGAGGATTTCCGCTTGCCATACTGCTGACAAACACGATTCTCCTTTAATATCCATGAATCTGAACCATTCCTGATTGATGCTGAGAGCATGCGGATAGTAATAGGCGTAAACCGACTCAAATCGTTCCCCGTTCATTGTGACGAATTTCTGCCCAGCATGTTCACGCAACACATATCCACCTTCTGTTCGGTTCATATGCTCCAATTGTTCCGGATCGACAAAGGTCAGCCAAATTTCAGTCATTGCGCCTTTAACCGGCGCAACGATTGCAGGTAATGAGCCATATGGAGCCAAGAACGATCCGTATACGATATCCGAATCAAGCATCGAACCTCGAACACATAATACGAAATCGTTCAAATTTTTATTCAGGTTGAACTTATAACGCAGCTGAGCGAGACATATGTTTGAACCATATGCAATCAACGGAACCCTTTCTTCTAAAGGGAGCAACTCGTTCTCGTGTAAAAAATCTCCGATCGAGAGGATGTAATCAGACGGCTCTTTAAAGGATCCTTGCAAAGAGTCTGCATCTGAGTATTCCACCTTTAAATCCTCTAACGACACACCTTTTTGCTCGATAATGCGGTGTGCTTTTCCTTCAAAATAGATGAAAGATGAATCAGGTCGAGGTCCAGGATAAATATCTGGATGATCATAAGGACTGACATCAACAGGTTTATTTTCTTTATACATAACTTCATCCCCTTAAATCTATGCTGCAAGTAAAGTATAATGAATTTTCAGACGTAAAACGAACTTTATCTCCAAACCAATGGATGAAAGGAGTGATGTCCGAAATGGGAAAACTGAATTTCAACCCAGGTCCAACCGCGCTTCCTTTGGAAGTCCTACAGAAAGCGAAGGAAGGCTTGAGCAATTTTGCCGATACCGGCTTCTCCATTTTGGAGCTCAGTCACCGTAGTCAAGCGTATCAATCTATACATGACAATGCAACGAAGTCCCTCGCTGCTTATTTGAATATACCCGACAGCCATGACATCCTCTTGCTCCAAGGCGGAGCAAGCCTGCAATTCACGATGGTCCCGATGAATCTCCTAGGACAGAAGAAAACCGCTTACCATATCGTAACAGGTTCATGGAGTAAAAAAGCCTACAAGGAGTCAAAGAAGATCGGCCCAACTGAAATACTCGCAAGCAGCAAGGAAAGAGATTTCGCATATATCCCTCCGGAATCAGAGTGGAAGCCTGTGCCTGAAAGCGCCCAAGGCTATCTTCATATTACCAGCAACAACACGATTTACGGAACCCAATGGCGAGAGCTCCCTCATGTGTCTTCTTTGCCACTTGTTGTTGATATGTCAAGCGACATCGGAACAAA
Source organism: Pseudalkalibacillus sp. SCS-8 (assembly GCF_040126055.1). Taxonomy (NCBI): domain Bacteria; kingdom Bacillati; phylum Bacillota; class Bacilli; order Caryophanales; family Fictibacillaceae; genus Pseudalkalibacillus; species Pseudalkalibacillus nanhaiensis. The sequence goes on along the minus strand of NZ_CP143541.1, from coordinate 690,280 downwards.
ACCGATTCCTTGGGAAAACGTTGACATCGCTTATGCTGGTGCACAGAAAAATTTAGGTGCAGCCGGTGTGACAGTCGTGGTGATTCGAAAGGATCTCTTGACCGGTGATTCGACTGGCTTACCTGCGATGCTTGATTATCGTGTACATGCGGAGAAAGGGTCACTTTACAATACCCCGCCGACTTTCAATATCTTTGTCCTTCAATTAATGGTGCAATGGTTGAATGATCAAGGCGGGTTGCAGGCATTTGAAGCACGGAGTCTCGATAAGTCCAAACGCCTTTATGACGTTATTGATCGCAGTGATGACTTCTATATCGGTCATGCGGAGAGGAGCAGCCGCTCAACGATGAATGTAACTTTCCGTTTACAAGATGAAGAATTAACGAAGGTGTTCCTTTCGAAAGCGAACGAAGCCGGGATCATCGGAATCAATGGCCATCGTTCCATGGGTGGATGCCGTGTATCGCTTTATAACGGCATTGGAATCGAAGCTTGTGAACGTCTTGTCGATTTTATGCAGGCATTCAAGCGAAACTACTCCTGATGATTATGATGTTGCCAAAAAGTGTATAAGCTGAATCCCTTCCCATCTCTTCGATTTCTTGATAAGATAATCACATCCGTTTTTACTCGCAATAGGCAAAAGTGCACTATTGGAGTAGACGAGAAGAGTTGAGAAGAGGAGAGATTTTATATGAAATCGATTCAGTTAGCATTAATTGGTGTACTACTGGCAGCGGGGTTCGTTCTCCATGCCGTGATCCCGGGAATTTTGGGACCGATGAAGATTGATATGCTTCTGACGATGATGTTCTTGGCGATCATCCTGTTCCCGAACGTGAAAAGCGTAACGGTAACAGCACTTGCAACAGGTGTCATCGCTGCATTGACAACGACGTTTCCTGGGGGACAGATCGCTAATCTGATTGACAAACCGATCACAGCTTTCATCGTTTTCGGTCTATACATTACTTTGAAAAAGTATAAAGGAAATGTGATCCTTGCATCAGGACTGACAGCAGTCGGAACCATCATCAGTGGTGCGATTTTCTTAGCTTCCGCATCGTTCGTGATCGACTTGCCCGGATCATTTGTGGCATTATTCCTGACCGTCGTCTTGCCGACAGCCGTCATCAACACTATTGCCATGACTGTTTTATTTCCGATCGTAAAGACCGTCACGAAACGATCCAATTTCGTTTATCAACAAACATGAATATATAGAATGAAAAAAACCGATGCCTATCCAATGGTATCGGTTTTCTTTGTATCGTGTTTCTCCCATTTCAAGAATTGCTGCAGCTCTTCATCTACCGTCTTCCATATATAACCGATTATCGCCATATCATCAATCAAGCCAAGTCCAGCGATAAAATCAGGTATGGCATCGACAGGGCTCAGAAAGTATAGCAAACCAGCCAATACGGTCACCATGGATTTCTTTGAGATTTCCCGATACTCTCCGAGACGATAGCGATCAACAAGCCGGACTAAGGCCTGGATTTTATCCAAGAAACCTCTTAATGATTCCTGTATATCGTCTTTTTGGAGCTTGGCACGGACGTTTTGGACCATCTCACCGCTTTGTTCACGGTTACCGATTAAAGTACGTGCTCGTCTAAGCATCTTTCTGAAGTAAATGAATGCTTTTACCTTTTTCCACATCTTGACCGCCTCCTTCTTACCTATTTTCCACATCTTCCTTCATCTTAATCCGATAAGGGAGGCTTGCCAAGCGGTTTTTCGAATACAAATGAAAAATTGGAGAAACTAGAATAATGACGTTAATAATTGAAGACGAAGAAAAGAACGACAAATAAGAGGCAAAGACTTCCCGCCAGACCTAATAACCGTCCAAGGGCCCGCTTCTTATGCACACTTACATTTCTGAACGAATACCTCTTCGTATCCAGAAACATCCTGGTCATGATCCATAACATTAATAATCCAAGCAGAGCCAGTACGATAATTCCATAGATCATCTCTCATCACCCCATACCATCCTATGAATGGCATAACCAATTTATTCACCGTCTTTTGTTTGAATATGTCGATTTCATGGGAATGTTTTGAAGAATACGTCGAAAGTTTTTTAGAGGTTTATGAGAGTCGCTCTCGAATTATGTATTAACAGACTTATCTTGTTTGTCTAGGCATTCCAATGGCAAATAAGAAAGATCACGAAAGGAGAAGGTTATCCATTATGAAAAGCACTCAAAAATCAGTATTGATCGGCTTTGCGGTAGGAAGTATCGTCACTGCAGCAGCAACTTTATTGACAACACCTAAATCAGGTCGAGAACTCCGTTCAGATATCAAGGATTCGACCAATAAATTGAAGGATACGATGATGGATGTCAAGAAAGAAGGAATCAGCTTGAAAGAGCAGATTGTCCAAGTGTCTAAAGAAGGTGTCGAAGCATTTAAAGAAGTAGCGACGGATTTGAAAGAAGATATCAAATCCTGGAGAAAAGACATCGAGCCGAATATCGAGAACATCAAGACAGATGTGGATACCCTCCAAAATACGGTTACAGAAATGCAAGAAGAAACAAAAAAACCAAAAGAAGAATAAACAACTACGAAAGAAGCTGGATGTTGTCCAAGCTTCTTTCTTTTTGACTTTTTGTGGCAATCGTGTGCCACACCCTAAACATATTGAGCAAGTTGTCGATAATAATAAGGTGATTTACATATTATCGTACAATAATAGAATAGGAGCGTTATTCTGAAGCACATTGATTTTCTTGGAAATTTCGTTTTGCAAGCCTTGAAGAAAATTGCCCTATTCATGATAGGAATATTTAGCCCATTCTTACTGTTAAGAAGTTTTAAACAGTTGGATATTTAGCTTTATAATTCTAACATTTCCTGTCATAATAAAATAAGAATGGAGGCTCGATATGGAAAATAAGAAAGATTTTTCAATGAAAGAAGCAATGATGTTTAGTCACAAAGTTGCTCAGATCAGCAAAGCCATGTGGAAATGTGTCGAAAAAGATTGGCAGGGATGGATCAAACCATTTGGTCTGAATATCAATGAGCATCATATTCTTTGGATCGCTTTTCACCTGGAGGGCGCATCAATATCTGATATCTCCAAATATGGTGTGATGCACGTCTCGACAGCGTTCAATTTTTCCAAGAAGCTGGAAGAGCAAGGTTACCTCACGTTCTCAAAAAAGGAAAATGACAAGCGGAATACGTATGTCAAGCTTACAGAAACTGGCGAAAATCTGTTACTTAGAACGATGGAATCTTATGAGCCTGAGCAATATGGCATTTTCGGCGCATCTTTAAAAATTCGTGATCTGTATGGAAAGTTCCCGGAATTTGATGAACTGATGGCGGTCATTCGAAGTGTTTATGGCGATGAATTCATGTCGATCCTTGATACGACAGTCACAAAGATTGATCAAGAGTTCGTAGAAGTTGATGGTCAGCTACAACCGATTCGAAAGAACAAAGATACGGAAGAAATACAACAAGATGGTCTTGAATCAGAAGAAGAATTGGCAACTACTTAAATGCCCCTTCCTTCTCTTTCATAAGTTCAATCAACTCTGCCGTTAAGCTCTTATGGATTCCTTGATCGTGAAGGGCTTTTGCCGTCATGAACGGATCCAGATCAGAATTTAACATACCTACATAATGAAAAAGAAGAGGAGTCATATCTAGCATACCGGCTTCTCTTATATTTTCTTTTCTTTCCTCCAGCTGTTCAAAAAGCGCGTACACTTCCTCTACCTCTGCTCGTTCCATCCCCTTTTCAATAATGATCCGATACCACGGAAAACGGATGGGATTGATCGTATCCAACAGGATTTCCTGGTAAAAGGAAAGACGGTCTATTCGTTTGGAAGATTCAACGCTATTCATGCTACCACTTCCTGTCTCATTCAAATCTTACAACCCCAGCTCTTCAACAACATTGTACCTTCTCTGCATCGTAATGGAAATCCATTAGAAATGCTTTATTATTTTTTTGTAAAACCTATTGATTTTTCCGAGAAAAAATCGTAATGTATGTACGTGGTTTTCGAAAAGTAAGCTTTTCACCTTTTTCCACATGTTCATCACATTTTGTCAAAGAAGGTGATCCATCATGAATTGCTTTAAGTCAATAAATTTAACGAAGGATTACGGTAAACTACGCCTTGGGTTGTTATCTGTTCTATTCAGCCTCACGTACTTTATCGTTTATTTTATGCTTTTTCGCATGTTCCATCCAGAGACGATCTATATGCAAACAGGATTAGTACCGATTGTTCTGTTATCCATTTTGGTGATTCCAATGCACACACTTTTGCATTGTATCCCGATTTGGCTTTCAGGTCATAAAGCCTGGATGATCTTGGCGGACAATCGTTTTTCATTTTTTTGCCGGATACCTGGGATCTTGCCGAAGCGGACAGCCCTAATTGCGGTTGCTTTTCCGATGGTCGTCATTACCGGTATCGCTTTTGCAGGACCGTTGTTTTTCCCAGAGTATCTCCATGTATTTGCCATTATCTCAACGTTGAACATGTATCTTTGCCTAAAGGACATGATCTACATTTTCCATCTCTGGAATTCTCCAAGGGATTCTTATCTGGAAGATAGTCCTAACGGATTCCAAATCATCGTTCGTCGAACCTTCTAATGGTGATATTGTAAAAAAGGGTGCCTTGATAATGGCACCCTTTTCTTGTTCATTCCGTTACATAATAGACCTTGAAACGAATATTGTCTTTTTCCAAATCGAATGATTCTGCCTTGAGGAACAATTGATCCTGGAACTTGTATTCTGGAAGCTTGACAAGAATCGTTTCTTCTTCATCATCAATCTCGACCCAAGGTGGCAATTTCGTACTTCCCTTGATGAATTCCAGGATCTTTTCACCGGGCAGCTTCAATGCTCCTAACTTGATGGATTCCTCTTTCAGGAGAAGGTTCCCGTTTTCCAACACCTGAGGTTCGAAATCCATTGTAAAATCCACTTTATTAGAGAAAAAAGTAAAATAGCCGGTTACTTGAACGTTATCCTTCAGGCGCACATGATAATCGAATTTCGAGTTCTTGTCCGATTTAAGCTGTTCCAATTGTTCTTTAATTAAGAAATTCAACTGTTCTTTTGAAGATTCGATATCGAAAATCGGCTTACCTTGCTTTGGCTTTTGTTGTGTTATATCATCAATGGAATCATTTTCTGCAAAGATCAAGGCAACGACCACAATCGGCACGATGATCATGATCGTGAGCAATATGAAGAAAGCTGATTTCCACCTTTTATTCATGATTCTCTCCCTCTCTTACTCTTCTATAATGGTTGTTACTGTTCATTTCCCTCATCTTTTGGTATGTTTAATATACAATCTCTAAATGTTGGAGGTTCATTTATGACAATGATCGCAATCTACTATATAGCATTCGCAAGCGTTATCCTTTTCTTGTTCAATACATTGACCAATCGCTTGTGCATTCAGAAAAACATTCCTGCGGAAAAGCAAGTGAACGTCTTTCGTTGGATTAATATCATGATTACGATTCTACTCGTAAGTTCATACATTGAAGTCATCTATGTATCATAATAACTCATTATTCCCCAGAGAAGATATGAAAAAAACATGAAGGTGCGAGAAATCATCAGGAATAGGAATTATGTTTGTAAAAAGAGGCTGACCCTCGGGGGTCAGCCTCTTGTCATTCTCCTTTATTACGTATTAGCAGAAGCAAGCTGCGCCTACGATAATCAATAGGATGAACAATACAACGATGATCGCAAATCCTTTACCATATCCGTATCCACCCATGATGTCACCCCCTATCCGGTGTTGCTTTATCCTATGCATCGAGTTCAGTCGAAGCATAGGCTGCTATCCTCAATCTCTAAAAATTCCTTTTTTGCTTAGTAAGCACAGCATGCTCCTACGATGATCAACAAAAGGAACAGTACGACGATTATTGCAAAACCGGTTCCATAACCGTAGCCCATTTGCAACCCCCTCCTTTGGTGTACAATATAGTGTATAAGTCCAATGCAAAGTTTGATTAGACAGATGCCCTTATTTTTGAAAACGGGCTCCTGCACACACAATTCCAATAAATGTGTATTTTTTCTCATATTTAAGGTACAGAGTGTATTTTTGGAGGAGGGATATGCTATAGTAGAACATGTGAAAAAATTTCTACATCATAGGAGTGTATGTCGATGAAAAAGTGGATTCTATCCATTGCTGCAGCTACGACTATTTTCGGTGTTGCTGCTTGCAGTAATGATGATGGCGGCGCATCAGGAGATAGCGAAGTCCTAGTTGAAACCAGTGCAGGAAAAGTCACACAAGAGGACTTTTACCAAGAGTTGAAAAATCAACCTCAATCAGAACAAATCCTAAAAGATCTCGTTCAATATAAAGTTCTTTCTGAGAAATACGAAGTGACTGACAAAGAACTGGATAAAGAAATCGAATACCTCAAAAAGCAATTCGGCGGCGAAGATGGCTTTAAGAAAGCACTCGAACAAAGCGGAATTAAAGGTGAAGAAGAACTACGCGAAGTTGTAAAGCGTAATCTCGTATTCTTCAAAGCCCAATCTGAGGGTCTTGAAGTTTCCGAAAAGGAAATGAAGAAAAAGTATGAAGAAGAATACAAGGTCGAGGAAGTAGAAGCTCGCCACATCCTCGTAAAAGATGAAAAAACAGCCAAAGAAGTGAAACAGAAGCTCGAAGACGGTGGAGACTTCGCTAAATTAGCGAAAGAATACTCTCAAGACCCTGGATCAAAAGACAGTGGCGGAGACCTTGGCACATTCAAGCGCGGACAAATGGTACCTGAATTTGAAGATGCTGCATTCACGCTTGAACCAGGAAAAATCTCTGAGCCAGTCAAATCCCAGCACGGTTACCACATCATCGAAGTATTGAACCAGAAGAAACAATCTTATGAAGAAGCTAAATATCAAATCAAGAAAGCAATCCTTCAGCAAAAGGTACAAGAGCGTCAACAGAAGAATCCGGATATGAATCCAATTCAAGATGCTATGAAAGATGCCAACATTGACGTGAAGGCTGAAGAATACAAGGACTTGTTCAAGACTGAAGAAGGCGAAGATAAGTAATAAAGTGAAGCTGACTCAAGAAATTGAGTCAGCTTTTTGTTTTGGCAACGTGTTTTGAGCTATAATTTCTAAAATCGAGCTATAATTCTGGGAATATACGTATAATTTCTGAAATATGAGCATATTTTTATGAATTAATGTGATAATCATCTGAATACGTCTATAACACGCTCAGCACCGATTCCACAACACATCCCCCAACGAAAAAAAGCTGATTCTGCATCAACAGATGTTGATTGTCAGAATCAGCTTTCTTCTTATTCACCAGAGGCTTGATCTCTCCGCTTCTTTTCTTCCTCAATCCGTTCCATGTAGATCTTACCTTCTTCTTCAATGTGGACCCGGTCTAGCTTTCGATCCTCCATCGTATAGTACCAGGCTCGATATCCCGAGTATCCGATTCCGGCTAACACGAAATACATCCACCACGGTACATCCGAAAGGACTGGCTGGAGACTGCTATACATACCCGTCCACTGTAACAAGACAAAAAATAAAACAACCGTTGCGACTACGTAAAGGCGACGCATCATCTCTTCCTCCTCTGTAGACAAGCATAGATATTACAAAGTATGTAAGAGAACGGTTGTTTATGCCTATTCAGAACATGTTGGATTTCTTATGAATTCGATTGGACTGATTCGCTCTTTTCAAATAGCGGCTTGTAGAATGAACGGTTGTCCAATGCGAAAACGCGTTCCGTATACTCACCCGGTGCTACTTTACTTAAGGCCCTGTCCATCATGTTCATTTTCGCATCGATATTGTCGATGTAATGGAGGATTTCAGCTTCCCTTACAAGTGGTGGCTTCGGGCTTCCCCATTCTGCTTTCGAATGATGGCTCAACACCATATGCTGCAGGATGACGACTTCCTCCCCTTCGATCCCGAGTTCTTGAGCGGCTTCTTTAATTTCTTCGACCATCATCGTAATGTGTCCGAGCAGATTGCCTTCAATCGTATAGCTCGGTGCTACCGGACCCGACAATTCCCTCGTTTTTCCGAGATCGTGTAAAATCACACCTGCATACAAGAGGTCCTTATCAAGAGTTGGATATAATTGAGCGATCGACTTTGCCAAACGAAGCATGGAAACGACATGATACGCGAGTCCCGAAACAAAGTCATGATGATTTTTCGTTGCAGCTGGATAATCCAAGAAAGCCCTCTGGTGCTTCTTCACCAAGTGTCTTGTAATTCGTTGGATATTCGGGTTTTCCATTTCAAACATCGCTTGAGTGATGACTTCAATCATCTCTTCTTGGGGAATCGGTGCTGTTTCGACAAAATCATGGACGTTCACACCATCTTGGTCATTGGTAAGCCTGATCTGCTTCACCTTCAGCTGACTTTTTCCTCTGTAGCTTGTGATGTCACCCGTCACTTTAACGATGTGTTCCGGCAGATAGAGCCTTTCATCTTCTGGTGAAGAGTCCCACAGCTTCGCTTCGATATCTCCTGTATGATCCTGAAGGATGAGTGTCATGAAGGGTTTGCCTGTACTCGTCATTCCCTTGGAAGCCGACTTGATCAATAGATAATCATCAAACACATCACCGACATCATATTGCTGGATTCCTCTTTTCATCTCTTTACCTCCTCTTAATTAAACGTGCCAAAAAACTTTCATCAAGTTGCATCTGTCAATTGTGCACTCGTTTTTGTCCATATTTTCAGTGCTACAAGTGCCAGCACCAACACGACTGCTCCGAGCAAATAGGGGATATGTATGTTGACTTCAAATAAAAACCCCGCAAGGACCGGTCCCACTGCATTACCGAGACTGAGGAACGAGTTATTCATCCCCATAATCGTCCCTTGTTGCCTACCTGCTAATTTTGAAATGAATGCGTTAAGGGATGGTCGTAACAACGAATTCCCTAAAAAGAAGATGGAGACCGTGAGCATGACCGTCACATAATTGAACGCAAAGACCATCAATACAAAGCCGATGGCACTCCACAATAAAGCGCCTGTTACAACTTTGTTCTCACCAAACCGCTTCGTCAATCGCCCGACAAGCGTCCCTTGAGCGACTGCGCCGATGATTCCCGTTACAGCCACGATGATCCCCACTTCTGCCGGGTCATATCCGTAACGTTTCAGTGCATAGAAACCGAAGATGGAGGTGAAATTCGCAAGCGCGAAACTCATCACAAATACAAGTATGAGCAGAAAACCGACGGGGCTCTTCAATGCCCTCCACATGCGGACGAAATGATTCATCTTCTCCTCGCGCTTCGCTTCCTCTTTTGCTTCATCGGAAAGGGTTTCCTTCAATAAGAAAACCGAAACGATCGCTGCACCAGTCCCTGCAAAACCTGCAATCAAAAATGGGAGGGATAATTCAATCTCTGCAAGCCATCCTCCGATACCGGGTCCGATGACGATTCCTAATGCCATGGCTGCGCCTAACATCCCCATCCCTTTTCCTCGGTTTTCTTCAGAGGTCACATCAGCCACATAAGCCATGGCTGTCGGCATGATCGCAGACCCGAAAGTTCCTGCAAGGATTCTCGATGCATAGAGCATCCATAGATCCGTTGCAAATGCGAAAATGAACTCTGCGACTGCGAATCCGAACATACCTAATGTGATCAGAGGCTTACGACCGATTCGATCTGATAACCTTCCCCACACTGGGGCAAGTAAAAACTGCATGAACGCATACGAAGCTACAAGGAGACCCAGATCCCTTCCTGTCGCGTTAAATGCCTCGACATAATAAGGAAGAATCGGAATGACCAATCCGATTCCGACCATGATGATGAATAAATTGATCATCAATAAAAGTAATGGCGCTGTTTTATTTTTTTTAACTTCTTCCATCCAATCATCCTTCTACCGACGTCTGGCCCGAATCAGATGATCATCCTGATGATGACGCCATCTTTTTGATTCTGGACCTCTACAGTACCATTATGAAGTTCCACGATACGTTTGACAATAGCCAGACCAAGTCCGAATTGACCTTTATGGCTCCGCTGGAACGGTTCGAATACATGCTCAAGGTCTTCATCAGGGATCGGCTCTCCATCGTTCTTGACGTCCATGATGGTTTTGCCATCCTTTTCATATGCGTTCACTTCAATATACGATTCTGCATAACGGAGGGCATTTTGAATCAAGTTCTCATAAACGACTTCCCATTGTTTTCGATCACCTTGGAAAATCACTTCTTCTCCCTTTAACAGGATAGCCAAGTCCTCCCGTTGGTAACGGAAACGATCCAACACCTCGTCCATCAGTGTACCGAATCGGATTGGCTCTGTATGAGGGTCTATATCCTGTAATGTATCGAGCTTTGAAAAATAAATCATATCCTTGACCCGTTCTTCCATTCTGGAGGATTGGTTGAGGATAACATCCATCATTTCTTCCAAGTCCTTTTCAGGTAAGACGCCATCTTTGACTGATTGTGCATAGCTTTTGATCGTCATGATCGGCGTCTTCAGCTCATGAGAGGCATGCTGGATGAAGGATTTCTGGGTCTGGTCGTTACGGATGAGATTTTGTCGCATCCGTTCAAACTGGTTAGATAATAACTCGAAATCCTGGTCCCCTTTCAGTTGGAGCGGTTCCTGCCAGTTCCGGTTTCCGATTTGTTCAAAACGCTCCCCGAGTACCTGAAGGGGTTTTCTCAAATAATTTGATAACCAGATCGCTGGGATGATACTGATCAACATCCCGATCATGAATATCCAGATCAAGCGTTCCCAAAGCCTTTGTACGAGTTGATCACGGTACGTATCCCACATATAGGAGACCAAGAATGTTTGCGTTCCATTGACTTCAACCTGACGAATGATATAGAAAAGGGAAGCATCCCTGTATGTGAGCTGGAACTCACCCTTCTCACCTCGAAAAGAGATCGCCTTTTCCCAGAAGCGGTTCAATACCGGGTCAGGTACATCATCCCCTTTTAACAAAAAAGCCTGCTCTCTAAGAAGAAGATGACCTACGGATCTCGTCGCTTCCCTTCTTTCAATGAAGTTAAGGTCCGATTCAGGAAGGTCTTCTTCAGGGCTTGATCCTGCCATGATCCTCATTTGCTGCTCCTCAATCAATCGATACGTCTCCTCCGTCAACGCCTCACGCATGGACAACGGATAAATAATGAGGACAGACACGCCAACGACAAATACGAGTAAAAAGAACGAAAGCCATATCCGTTGGGCGATGCTTAACTTTTTCATGGATGTTCAATCCTATAGCCGCCTCCATATAATGTTTCAAGGTTCAAGCGCGGCATTTTCTTACGGATCCGCCGTATGACATCATCAACTGCCCGGTCTGAACCGAAGTAGTCCGAACCCCATACGCCCTCAAGGATTTCAGCCCGTGAACGTGTTTCATTGAGGTGTTCACTTAAATATAAAAGCACATCGAACTCTTTTGTCGTCAGGTCGATTGCTTCATCCTTATGAAAAACCTTCCGTTCGATCGGGAGAAGCTCATATTCATTGATCATCCGTGGTTGATATTTACCGGTCGGACCTTCATACACCCTTTCAAGAAGCTTCCTTGCACGAATCACCAGTTCCTTCGGCAGGAACGGTTTTGAAAGATAATCATCACTTCCTAATTCAAGACCCCGGACGCGATCGAGATCTTGATCACGAGCTGAAGCGAATATGACAGGTGTCTCTGCTGTTTTCTTGATCCTCTGCAAAATCTCATACCCATCAATATCCGGGAGCATAATATCAAGCACCCAAAGATGCGGCGGTTTTTCCATTGCCTTCAAGGCACTTTCACCGTCATGGAAAATCTCAACCTGCCAGCCTTCCTTTTCCATATAAGCCTTCAATAATAGAGACATGTCTTCTTCATCTTCTACGATATAAATCTTGTAAGAACCCAAAGCAATCAACTCCTAATTCGGTTGTGTCTCCTGTATGACCGCTTTTAACCGGTAGGGGTGGTTTGTGAGGTGTCCTGCCGTTTCCTCATGACAAGTGAAATACAGGATTTGTCTCTCTTTCCCTATACCCTCTATCAACCTGGCTGCAAGCGTTCTTCTTTTCACATCGAAGTTTACGAGTATGTCATCAAGAACAAATGGAAAGACCCCTTGTGATTCATACTCTTGAGCAAGAGCGAAGCGTAGAGCTAAATAGAGCTGCTCTTTCGTCGCCCGGCTCAGCTCTTCCGGATTGAACAGGAGGGTATCCTTCCTTTCGACAAGGAAGCTTTCCTCTCCATTTGGGGGAATTAAGTGGCTATATCGTCCTTCTGTTAGGTTGCTAAAATAGGTTTCGGCTCGTTGGATGACCTTCGGCTGCCTTTCTGCTTGGTAGTTTTGCTTCGCTTTATTCAAGGCATATTGCGCTGTCCGATATATTGACCATTTTCTCGTAAGCTGAGCAAATTCACTTTTCGCCGCTTCCAATTGATGAAGCTGTTCAGAATAGGTTCCGTCTTCCTCTAGAAAGGCAAGGTTCGCTTGTAACGTAGAACTTTCATCCCGCAACTGATCAACATTGGCTTCCACCTTCTCGAGCTCTTCTGCAAGTTCCTCGATTTCAGATTGGATTTCATTTACACCCTGCCCAAGAAACGCATCCACTTGAAAACGATCAGAAGACATTTGGTCCAGTTGAATTTGTACTGTTCTCAGTTCTTCCATTAATTTGTGATAGGTTACATTTGCTTTCCCTTTTGCCCAATAAGCTTCTTCATCATCTACCTCAGCTGTTTTGAACAATCGGTCAGCTTCTTCTAAATAATGCTCCAGCTTCTTCTTCATCGCCTCTTCTCGTCTACATAGCTCCTCATGATCGTGTTGAAGTTGAAGAAGATTTTTCTGGTGTTCCATTTCCTTGTCAAGCCTTGCAGTCAGTTGAGCAACTTCAACCTCAATCGATTCACTTCCCTCAAGATCATATCCGAGTAATTGTTCTAGGGTTTTTATAAAATGTAGATTTGATTGTTCGATTTGACGCATTTCTGCTTCCAACTTCTGCTTTTCTTTATACCGTTGCTTTATACGGTCGATCCGCTCGAAAATTTCAACCAGCATGTGATAGGGGACATGCTTTGGCATAGAGAAACGCTCTCGCCATTCATTCAATTGATCCTGTGTGCGATGATAATCCAGTTCCCATTGATCATAACGTCGAGCAATTTGTTGGTAGTTCCGTTCAAGTTCTTCCGTTTGGTCATCTGCGTATCTTATTTGCAACGTAATCTGTTGCTGGTTCAATAGCAAGTCATTCAACTTTTTCGATTCTTCCTCAACGTCCATCTCATCAACTTGATCCAGTTGTTTGTTCAGGTCACGTATTCGACCGCTGATTCCATCATCCTTCGTCTCTTTCCTGGTCTGCAGGATAAATCCGAGGCCAATGAGACTGACCCCGATGACAAGACCGATCAGCCGATCACCCAAGATCATCATCATGAGCGCGACAACCATTCCTAGACTGATCATGGACCAGCCTATCCACTTGTTAGACGATTGTGTTGTGGTCTTTTGAATATCCTTCAATGCCTGGATCTGTTCACGGATTTGCTGTGGTGACTGATGAGATAACCTGGTTAACTTCTCACGGTAAGCTTGGATTTCTTCCTCAGGTAATCGTTGCTTCTCCATTTTTTCCAGCTTCTTCTCATTCTCTTCGAGTTTCATTCGAGCTTGCTCAAGCTCACGATCCAAACGTTTTTGTTCACCTTCAAGCTCATCCAGCTGTTTGGTTATCGCCAGCAGCTGCTGTTTCGTCACCAGATCCGTGTTTGTCGATCGAATTTTCTCCCCTGTCCACTCTGTACCAATTGATTCTCTTTCTGCTTCAATTTCTTGACGGACATTTGCTGCACGTTCTCGAAGACGATTGAGGTCCGCCTGTCTAGCTTTGAACAACCGGAGGGAGGAATCCGTCTCTCGAATTTCCTTTGATTTAGCAAGCAATGATTCATCGATCTCAATCGATTTCTGTGATTCTTCGTTTTCTTGGATGAGATCTGCTATATGTTGATGTTCGCTTTCAAGATCAACCAAACGGTCCTTCAAACGACGGTACCTTTCCAACCCTTCTTCTGGAAAAGGAAGGGCCGTCGGCAGCTCATCTAGCTGTGTCTTTAGCATTTTTTCCTTTTCCACCAATGGTCTGATTGATTGATAGTGTTGAAGGGCGGTAAGCCTTTCTCGAACCTCCCTTTTTCTCTCTTCGTACTGAAGCATGCTGACCTTTTTCTGTTCAAGATCGGCTTTCATGGTATTGTAGTCATCCAGCTTTTTGCCCCACTGCTTGACCTGGCGATCCAATTCCACTAACGTTTTCGCTTTCTGGTTGATCAGCGGGTTCTTTCCGTTTGGCTTGAAAAGCTTTTGTTGTTCTTCTTCCAGGCGATCTGAAATGACATTCAATTGCTGGGCTCCGGTCAAACCTGCATTGAAAAGGTACTCTCCCAGCTCTTCAGATTTGATTTCTCCAACCTTCTGAAGTCCGTCTAAGTTGAAGGAAAACACATTTCGGAAGGTACTTACATTCACTTCAGCAAGGATTTTACGTAAAAAGCCTGGATCCACTTTTTCGCCGTTATCGTTATACAAATCAACTGTGCCTGAAGCGCCTCCTTTTCGTTCAATTGTAAGGAGCCCATGCTCGGATGTTTGCAATTGCAGCTTACCTCCGTATGCCTGGGTCGTTTTCGGTTCATATCGCAGCCGCTTCTCACTTTTCTTCGGAAAGCCGAACAGCATATATTCGATGAACGCCATTATTGTTGATTTACCAGATTCATTTTCACCAAGAATCACCTGGACACCATTGTCTTCAAGCTCCATTACGTAATTTTCAAAACGTCCGAATCCATATATATGTAGGCGTTTAATGATCATTTGACCGATCCCTGCCTTTCCGGTCCTTCCATCATCAGCTCGACCAGCAGCTTTTCAGCAGCCTCGATGATGTCTTGATCCTTTGACATTTCTTTCGGAATGAAACGTCTGCTGGTTCGATGGTTCAATAAAGGCTCCAGTACCGGTATCAGGTCATCCAAATCATCGAATACGTGAAGAATTTCCTTAACAAAATGGGCGTCACCCAGCTCTTCAAGTAACGCTTCCTGCTTCCAATCGAGGTCGATACGATCGATCCAAATGAACGGTTCCTCCTCCTCTTCCCCGTCCTGCAGATGGAGCAAAATATCCTCCATCACAGCATCCTGTTGCATTTCATTGCCAACAGAACCCTCCAGCGTCAGCTTGATGGTTAAAAGCGTATGGACACCTTCTTTTCGGTATTTCTCTTTCAACGCTTCCAGATGATGGATCAAGTCATTTGCTTGATTCAGACTCTCACCTTCAACAGTGACGGTTTCCCAACGGACTGGCGCTGTTTCAATAAAAGTAAGCTCCGGTGTAGAGGCAGACATATCCACCATGTAACAGCCCTTTGCCCCACTTTCTTTTCTGTTCAATCCTTGTATATTTCCTGAATAGATGATTGGAGGATCCATAGCCAGTTCACTTCGTTTATGGATGTGCCCAAGCGCCCAATAGTCAAATGATTTCGCTTTTAAATCGCTAAGAGAGAAAGGAGCATATGTATCATGAGCATGGTGAGTGCCGTTCGTCCCATGAAGAAGTGCGATATGGAAAGGGGCTCCTTCTATCTTGGAATAGGTTGCAGCGACATTTTCCGTCACAGCCTGTCTTGGGTAACTGTATCCATAGATGTGAGCGAGGGTTTCTCCTTCTTTGGTAAAAGGGATCATACCAGGCTTCTCTCCATCGAAAAAATGGACATTCTCCGGCCATGTTAACGAAACGAATTCACCACCGAGGTGATCATGATTCCCGTGAATGGCAAACACCTCAATCCCCACTTCATCTAATCTCTGAAACTGGTTCCTAAGGAACAATTGTGCTTTCAAACTACGATTTGCTCCATCATAGAGGTCCCCTGCAATCAAGACAAAGTCGACCTGATGATTGATTGCAACAGTGACAATTCGTTCAAAGGACTGAAAGGTACTGTCTTGTATTTGTCGGAAAATCGAACCCGGCAAGTGTCCCAATCCTTTAAAAGGTGTATCAATATGTAAGTCAGCTGTATGGATGAAAGTGAGTTTTTGCATAACCTCTCCCCTTTCTGCGAATCCGCTCTCTAGTATCCTTATAGGCATTTTATCATATCCATACGAGCGTTTGTTCGTTTTGCCTCATGGAAGAAGATTCTTTCTTGAGGAAACGTCCTAACACCTTCTTTTTCCCTTTTTAACTCCTATTCACGAAAAAATAGAGTGCTGAATCCGCTAAGAATTCAACACTCTATTAAACATCTATTTTTTCGCAAACATCAATGCTTTTTTGAAATTCTTCAATGACGTTGCATTGCCATACATGAGGACGCCTCCACGATATACCTTTGCTGCAATGATAGCGAATAAAGCGATTGTCGCCAGCATGATAAGGATACCAAGAAGTACTTCCCACATCGGAATATTCAACATCCCCGCTCGAAGGAACATGATCATCGGTGTGAAGAACGGAATGTAAGACGTCACCGTGATGAACCCAGCATCGGGGTTCCCTAACCCGGACATCGCAATCATGAAGGCAACGACTATGATCAGAATGACAGGTGTGATGACCTGGCTCGCTTCTTCGACTTTATTGACGAGTGAACCGAGCATCGCCAACAAGGTCGCATATAACATGAACCCTAACAGGAAAAAGATCAATGCGTAAATAATGGTCGATAGTGGCAGTTGATCGATCTGGATAAAATCTGAAAAGTCGTTAATGGTTGTAGGGGATGGACGATCGGGTGCATTTTTAAACGAAATGTACCCGACAACGAAAATCAGAACAAATTGGGTCAACCCGAGCAGTGCAATTCCGAAAATCTTACCGAACATCTGCTTAACCGGGGAAACACTCGAAATCAAAATTTCCATGACCCTGGACGATTTCTCAGTCGCAACCTCTGTTGCAATCATTGAACCATAGAATAAGACCGCAAAATAAATCATAAACAGGATCACATAAACCACAGCCCGTGCCTGGTTCAATTCCTCAGCTGTCTTCGCGTTTTCCTTCAAAGCTTCCTTCTCAAAAGAAACAGGCGCATACAGCTCCGACAGCTCAGAAGGATCGACACCTAGATTCGCTGTGGCAGTCATAACCTTAGTCTGCTGTAAACCCCGCTCGATCTTTCCGATCCAACCAGCATCTGAGACACTCTCCGCCTTAAAGACAGCAGCTGGTAACCCATCGTCTGTCTCAGAAATGATCAACATGCCATCGTACTTTCCTTCTCGCAGCTCTCCTTCAACAGACTTTTCCGAATCGGTCACTTTAACAAGCTCTACCTCATCGGATTGCGACTCTGTCTGTTGCTTCAATGGTTCATAAAATTTATTT
The DNA here is from genome assembly GCF_040126055.1 of Pseudalkalibacillus sp. SCS-8. Lineage (NCBI taxonomy): Bacteria > Bacillati > Bacillota > Bacilli > Caryophanales > Fictibacillaceae > Pseudalkalibacillus > Pseudalkalibacillus nanhaiensis. The sequence continues at coordinate 672,809 of NZ_CP143541.1, read as the reverse complement.
GAAGAATCTAGAACGGCTACCTGTTTCGCTTCTTCTTCATCAAAAACAGAAAGAATCGTTTGCATATTTGCAAGACCTACCACTAACAGTAGGGAAACCAACGTTGTGATGATGAATGCTTTCGTCCGGATTCTGGATTTATAAGTATGGGCCATGACGATCCACAATTTAGACATAAGATGCACCTACTTTCTCAATAAAGATGTCATTCAAGGATGGCTCTTCCAGTTCAAATTTTCGGACGAAGCCTTTGCCAGTGATCATCTCGAAGATCTTTTGTGACGTTTCCTCACTCTCAACCTGGAGTGTGACCCCTTCCATCGTTTCCTTATATTTCACGACACCAGGGACGTCGTTGAGAAAGGATAAGTCGAATGAAGCGTGGACGGTAACGTTCTTCCTGCCGAAGGATCGCTTAACTTCCTTTAATGATCCGTGTACGACAGGTCTTCCTTTATGAAGAATACATAAGTTCTCACAAAGCTCCTCGACATGCTCCATACGATGACTTGAGAAGACGATCGTCGTCCCTTGCTTTTTCAGCTCGATCACGGCATCCTTCAGCATCTCAACATTTACTGGATCCAAGCCGCTGAATGGTTCATCAAGGATCAAGATTTTTGGCTTATGAAGAACGGCGGCAATGAATTGAATTTTTTGTTGATTTCCTTTGGACAATTCTTCAACTTTTTTATTCTCATACTCTGGAACATTGAACCGTTCCAGCCACTTTTTCATTTCTGAAATAATTTCCGGTTTCTTCATACCTTTCAAGCGTCCAAGGTATAACAATTGATCCGATACCTTCAAGCTAGGATATAGCCCACGCTCCTCCGGCAAATACCCGATCAATTCGGAATCGTTTTGCGAGAGTGGTGCATTATTCCATTTGATTTGGCCGCCAGTTGGTGTCAGCAAGCCGATCATCATACGGAATGTTGTTGTTTTACCCGCTCCGTTTGCACCGAGCAGACCGAATATTTGCTGCTCAGGTATTTGGAATGACACATCATCCACTGCTGTAAAATTCCCGAATCTCTTTGATACATGTTCAATATGTAGCGTCATGGTATCTCCCCTTCCCTCTCCTTTAGTACTAACGGATAGAGGAGGTGAAGGTTTCAATGTTTTGAAGAAAAATCCAACTTTTTTAAAAAGAAGGACTTTGTGGACACCTCTAGAATATAACCATGGAAAGGGAGGCTGAAAAACGACATGAAAATGTACATTATTACAGTATTTGATAAAAAAGGCTCCAAATTATATGAAGAATCCTTTGAAGCACCTAATAACGATGAGGCAAAGAAAATCGGACAAAGCATCCTTGAGGAAAACGACTACGAGAATCATACAAGCCGGGTAACATCCCCTGCAGGTGAACTAGTCCTGTTCCATCGATAAGAACGGCCGCCATAATGGCGCCGTTTTTGTTTTCCTATTCTATAAGTAAAAAACGAGGAGGCTTTTCATGGATAGCAATCCAAGATTGATTCACAAAAATACAAAGGTTCTCGAGACAGAGACTGGTTCTTTGTATATTGAAGAGCAGAATCCAACTTCGGTAGCCGTCGTCGCAATCCGTGGAGAGCATCTTGTTCTTGTCCGGCAATTCCGTCATCAGCTTAAAGGAGAAACAATCGAGCTTCCTGGTGGTGGTTTGGAGGATGATGAAGACCCGGAAATGGGGGCAAAAAGAGAACTTCTGGAGGAAACGGGGATAAAGGCGGACACGATGACTTATATAGGAAGCTTTCATCCACAGCCTTATTTCACCAATCGGTTTTCTCATCTGTTTTTTACGACTGATACGGCTTCAACAGGTGATCAATGCTTGGATGAGGATGAAGACATTTCAGTTATGATGATGCCCGTTAAAGAAGTACTGGATTCAATAAGGGCGGGCCACTATAAGGATGGAGAATTGGGGTATGCGCTATTCCTCTGCATCGTACGAGGATTGATAAAACCTACTTAAAGAATAGGAAAAGCTGACAGAAAGCATTCTCTTTCGTCAGCTTTTTTTAATCATTCCATTGTCGCAAGCCATGCGGCGACGTTTTCTGCTTCCTCACCACGGATGAGGCCTCCGGGCATTCCACCGCCACCCTTTTTTATCATTGTGAGAATTTCTTCTTTACTGAGCTTGGATCCGATGTTCTCAAGCTTAGGACCGTTTCTTCCCTCGAGGTTTTGGCCATGACAGTTGGCACAGTTTTGTTCGAACGTTTTTTCAGCAGCAGCGACATCAACTGTCCCGTTTGAACCACCATTTTCTTCCGCACTCTGTCCATCCTGGCCTTCATCACTGCCGCCTCCACAAGCGGCAAGGCCGACAATAAGCAATAGTGAAAGTACAAGTACAGATAAGCTACGTAACATGTTTACACCTCTTCAGCTTTTTTCTTATGATACCATTATTTTCCCTGCTCATTCGTTATAAAAACATGAATTTGCACTCCGTATGAACAAAAAAACAGGCTAGCTCAGCTAGCCTGCTTTTCTTTATACCAATTATCCCATGTTGATCCAGACGCTCTTGACTTCCGTGTAGTTATCTAGCGCATAGGATCCCATTTCGCGTCCGATACCGGATTGCTTGTATCCTCCGAATGGTGAAGCAGCATCAAAAGCGTTGTAGCAGTTCACCCAAACCGTACCTGCTTTAATTCGGTTCGCCACATAGTGTGCACTCTTCAGATTCTCTGTCCAAAGACCTGCAGCCAGACCATAATCGGAATCGTTCGCACGATCGATTACTTCATCCAAATCATCGAATGGCATAGCCGATACAACCGGGCCGAAGATTTCTTCCTTCGCGATTGTCATTGAATCATTCACGTCAGCAAAGATCGTCGGTGATACGAAGTAACCTTGATCGTAAGGCTTAGTGCCTCCTGTCAACAGCTCAGCACCTTCGCTCTTTCCTTTTTCAATATAATTCAATACTCGGTTATGTTGTTCCTCAGAAACAAGTGGTCCCATTTCTGAATCTGGATTCAATCCAGGTCCTTGCTTCAGCTTTTCAGAGTGGGAGACAAGGTCAGCGACAACATTGTCGAACGCCTTTTTCTGGATATAAAGACGTGATCCTGCACAGCAAACCTGTCCTTGGTTGAACATGATTCCTGAGAACGCTCCTGGAATCGCTTTGGACATGTCCGCATCCGGAAGGATAATGTTCGGTGATTTACCACCAAGCTCAAGCGTAACTCGCTTCAAGTCATTTGAAGCTGTACGCATGATATGCTTTCCGACTTCCGTCGAACCAGTGAATGCAATCTTATCGACAAGTTTATGCTCGAGTAATGGTCCTCCAGTTGTTTCGCCATATCCAGTTACGATATTGACGACACCTTCTGGGAATCCTGCTTCTTCAATCAGTTCCGCTAAGTATAATGCTGAAAGTGGTGTTTGCTCTGCTGGCTTCAATACAATTGTACATCCGCTTGCGAGAGCAGCTCCCATCTTCCAAGCTGCCATGAGGAGCGGGAAGTTCCAAGGAATGATCTGTCCAACGACTCCGAGCGCTTCATGACGGGTGTAGTTGAAGAACTTACCTGAAACAGGGATTGTTTGTCCTACGATTTTTGTCGCCCAACCTGCATAATAGCGGAAATGCTCGATTGCAAGTGGTACGTCAGCATTTGTCGTTTCACGGATCGGTTTTCCGTTGTCTAACGTGTCCAATTGCGCTAATTCTTCTTTATGTTCTTCCATCAAATCAGCAAGCTTATAAATCAGTCGGCTTCTGGATGCTGCACTCATCTTTGACCAAGGTCCATCGTCAAATGCTTTGCGGGCAGCTTTTACAGCGCGATCTACATCTTCGTGTCCAGCTTCACTTACAACTGCTAGGACTTCTCCATTGGAAGGATTCAATGTGTTGAATGTTTTGCCGGAAACTGACGGCTGCCACTTCCCGTTAATATACAACTTCTTCGTACCATTCAAGAATTCAGCGACTTTCGGCTTCAATTGAGTGTCCATTACTTTTTCCATCATAAATCCTCCTTCAAATTTTAAGATGCATGTCACTATTTCTCGAAGGAGAATGATTTTCCCTACCGCTTAACATTCTTTTAACATTCTTTCTATCGAGTTCTCTCTACAAAAATCGCGGACCCTGCATTTTCCATATAAAAATTTGCTGTAATTACGGGGATTTTCACCTTTAAGGACCCCTCGATTCGTCTCACATTTTGTCAGAACTTCATCTGAAGAATTTTAAAAAAATGAAAGGGTTTTCAAATTTTGTAACAATTGTAACATTACGCTGACGGAAGGGGCTTACTTTTGGGGCTGTTCGAGAAACTCCTTTCAGTTCTTGTGGGACTTTACTGAGCACTTTTTATTAATGACTCTGTTAAGGAACGTTGTTGAATTTGAACAGCTCCAGGCGGGCGCTTTCCGCGGGTTAAGAAATGCGGAATCGCCTTGTTCAGGGGCGACAAGCGCTGGAGATTCCTTATAAAAAACACCTTTCGTGTTTTGAAGGAATCGAAGCGACCTCGAGCACCTAGGCGATGGAGCTGGACAGACGCTTCAGCCTCCTCACTTCCACAGGATGTGGTGGCTTCGACGTTCACCATAGGACGTGGTAGTTTTTAGTCGAAGATCCTTAATTCCTCGTTCTGTGGGGTCTTCAGCTGTTGCTTTTCCCGCTGGAGTCGCCGCCTTACGCTTCTGTCTTCTTTAAGCAATCAACAAAAAAAAGCTAACAGAGCCTTCCTAATAAAAAACCGCCCAAAGATGAGCGGCTTTCCCTTAGGATGATTTATCGTTCGACTGGAAGTTCAATTTGCATTTTCATCTGTTTACGGAATACTTCCCGAACCATGTATTCAAGTCCATGCTGATCATTGGACCTGGTTACCCAATCTGCTGCCTGTTGTACCTCTTCAGGTGCATTCCCCATTGCTACACCTAGTCCGGCATGGCGGATCATTTCCAGATCGTTCACGAAGTCACCTACTGCGACCATTTCCTTCATGGATATGCCTAAATGCTTGCCAAGGAATTGGAGCCCTGACGCCTTATTCACCGATTTGGGGATGATTTCGAATCCACAGCGTGTGGATGCCGTCACATCAATGTCTTCAACTTCATCCATCAATTGATGATAGGCTTCTTCCTGTTCTTCAGCATTGAAGAATTGTACATCGATTTTCGGTACAGACATCGGTTTCGTTTCGAGATGATCACTTAGATGATCAGTGAACGTAACCGGATAAAAAAGCGGGTCCCCAACGCCCATCGTCATTTTTGCAATAAGCTGAGACTTTTGCTGAACCTGATTCCCCAACGCATAACGTTCATGAAGCAACCGGATATGGGCATCATACGGCTCGATGACCTCCACGATCCGTCTTACCTGCTCAGCTGAAATCCTTCTTTCATAGAGCGGTTCATCAATTGAAGAGGCAATCAACGCTCCATTATGGGTAATCAGAATGCTATCAAGCTTCAGTTCCTTCGCGATCTTTTTGGCAGACGGAAAGTTACGGCCCGTTGCCAATGTAACATATACACCCTTTTTCTTTACGTATCGAATGGCTTCTCTTGTGGACCGATCGATTTTAAAGTTGCTTTTCAGCAAGGTCCCATCGATGTCCAAAGCTAGTAGTCGATAAACCAGGATAATCCCCCCAATCTAGAGTTCTCCTCATATCAACTTTATGAGCAGTCCCTTTAAGATAGAACCACCCTGAAACAGGATTTCCCACTCCAATATCGAATAGGAACCTTGGTGATTATAAATAGGAGGACTTCTTATGAAGAAAAGTATCATCCAAGGAACAGATCAACCAAGAACGACGAAAACGCTAATGGCGGACCTCCGTGCACTAGGTGTCGAGCAAGGCATGACATTGCTCGTCCACTCCTCCCTTAAATCACTAGGGTGGGTATGTGGGGAGAGTGAGGCAGTCATCCAGGCGTTGATGGATGCTGTCACGGAGGAAGGGACATTGATCCTGCCTGCCCATTCGGCTGTCCTCTCTGACCCTGCCGATTGGCAGAACCCCCCTGTTCCGAAAGATTGGTGGGAGCCGATCAAGGAATCGATGCCCCCTTTCAATCCTACGACCACACCGACTTGGGGAGTGGGCTTGATTCCGGAAAGATTCAGATCCTATCCAGGCGTATATAGGAGTAATCATCCGAACATGTCCATGGCAGCATGGGGAAAGCATGCTGCATACATTACAGAGAACCATTCTTTAGACAATGGTCTCGGTGAGCGTTCTCCGATTGCCAAGGCCTATGAACTGGATGCAGATGTATTATTCTTAGGAACGGACTTTGACTCTCATACTTCATTCCATCTCTCCGAGCATCGTGCAGGCGTGCGTAATACCGTTGCAAAAGGAGCTCCGATTCTCATGGACGGGAAAAGGGTATGGCGGAACTATCTAGAAATCGATTATGATGATGAGTGTTTCGGTGAGATCGGAAAAGCTTTTGAAGGAAAGCATGATGTCAGGATTGGAAAGATCGGTTCTGCAACCAGTAAACTGTTCAAGCTACGGCCATCTGTCGACTTCGGGGTACAGTGGTTGAAGGAGCATAAATCCAAGTAAAGTCAAGTTGGCTAGGATTAGAGATTACTTGCCGATATTTAGGATTTACTATCCGAAGTTGTACATTTACTATCCGAAATTGTTGATTTACTATCCAAACTCACACGTTTACTATCCAAATGGCAAAAATTCCACTTAGTACGCAATAAAAAAAGCTGACACCGGAGTGTCAGCTTTTTATCATGAGTTATTGTTGTTGTTCCTCTGGATTGCCGTACAATTCTTCCAAAGGCTTCGTAACAATCTTGTTGATGTCCTGGATAAGCATGCTTACGCGTTGCTCAGCATTCATTAGCTTAGAGATCACTTCGTTCTGTTGAACAAGTTCAAACGTTTGCTGTGCTTTTTGAGCTTCTTCCTCAGTGATTTGTTGACCTTGCATTTGCTTTTGTTGAAGTTCAACCTGCAAGTTACGGAAGTTGTCGAACATCTGCTTGACGTTCTCATCCGCATTCACTTGATCATACAAGCTCTTAAGCTCCTGGAAGTCGTCACTTTCACGCAACGCTGTTTCTAGATTGTATGCCGCATCATGGACATTTTTACTCATATTTAGCCTCCTAAAATTTACATTCATGCCGTTACTATTAAGCACCTCTTCCACTATAACAAGAATCAGGTGATGAAGTAAACCAACAGCCCTTGAATGAAGCCGATCATCCCACCTAACAAGGCACCAAGGTACGTGATCATCTTCAATTCCCTTCTTGAAATTGAAAGCACCATTTCTTCCAACCGTTGTACAGAAAACGTCTGGACCTGCTGACGTACGAGCTCGGACAGCCTCATCTTTTCCATGATCTGTTCAACATTTGAGCCCAGCCAATCAAGTGCATGGTCCGTCATACGAGGGATCAGCTCATCTTCCATATAAGGTATGTAAGGAGCTGCCCACTCATGAATCGGTTTATTGAGGATTACCTTTACATCAAGTTGATCGATCACCCAATCGATCATGGCTTCCTGGCTGTCCTCTACTCCCAGTTGTGCAATGATATCCGAAGCGGGCTTTTCTTTCATAGCCGTCCACTCTTTTTTGAGGATCTTCTCCAGCATCGTTGAGACGGTACCCCTTTGAAGAAGCTTGATGAGTTCAGATTGCACTTTATCGATCAGGCTCTCATTTCCAAGGAACATATTAATCATGTTTCCAAGCATGCCACGCTCAGCGAGAAAATCGTCGATCAGCTGTTTCAACTGCATTTTTCCCTCTGGACTATGTATGAAAGCAATCAACCGATTTTGGATGAACCTGGTCGTAGCAGGAATCTCAGCTTCTATCCGGGTATCCAGCTTTTCAGGAATCAGTTCTTTAAGAGGCTGTCCTTTCGCCTTCCCGATTTTTTCTGTCACTTTTTCGTTAAGGAATTGCTTCAGCTTTCCTTCGACCGCCTTGTCTAAGGCGTCATTCTTTAATAGGTCTGCTGCCAAATCATTTATAGATTGTTCTTTCTCCAATTGCGTATGAAGGCCCTTTTTCAACCATTCAACCAATTCATTCTTGAATTCGGTTTGATTCAGTTTCTTCTGGAGACCTTCCTTGGTAATGAGATGATTAACCGTCATCTCTCCAAGCTGTATAGCCAATTCTTCCCTTCGTTTCGGGATTAAACCGGGTGTAAAAGGAATCCGGAAACGTCCTATATATATTGGATTGTAAGGTCTGAAGAGCATCTTGATTGCAAGTGAGTTCGTAAAACCTCCGATTGCAGCTCCAATCACGACCATCAACACGAGCACCCATAACACTTCCATCAATCTCAACCTTCCATACTGATGTCACCAAATTTTGTTTCTTACCATAGTATACGATATCCGCTATTGCCTATAAAAGCAATACAAAAGAGGGAGTCAAATGAACACGAGAGAGACCGTCCAAATCAAGTATATACTTGCTTCTTCCTCTAACCCGTATGTCGTTTGGCTCAGCAATCACCTGATGACACGTTTCCGACTCCAGCCTAAGGAGAAGGTATGGTTCCGTTATGGGAATGAGCGTTTCCTCGTCAAGTGTGAGGTCAAGTTGGACGACACATACGGAATGGTGGAAATACCTGATTCGCTTAAAAACAGTCATCGCCTACCACCAACCAACCAATACCATTCGCTTCTATATTCAATTGAAAAGAACGAAATCAGAATCGGACCCATCCTCTCTTTATTTGTAGATCGACACGAAAAACACCAAGGTACATTCGGGAATATGACCCAGTTTGCGGTTGAACTGAATGAGTTAAGTCGAAAGTTCAACATCGTGTTTTACGTGTTTTCATATGAAGATGTCGAACCGGATGGCATAAATGGATACACGTATGTCGAGGGGAAGTGGATTCAAGAGCCGCTTCCCTATCCGGATGTCATTTACAACCGGATAACGAATCGAAGACTGGAGCGGACCGAAGCATACACTCGTTTTTTCAACCATTGTCACGATTGGGGGATCCAGTTTTTCAATGACCGGTATCTTTCCAAATGGGAGGTCTTTTCCCTTCTGTTAGAAAACGATGCTGTTGCTGCCCATTTGCCGAAAACGGTCCGGATAAGTGATAAAGAAGCCTTACTTGAAACGATTTACCGCTTCACTGTTCTCTATTTGAAACCCATTGACGGACACGAAGGAAGGGGAATCGTCAGGATCACGAAACAACTGGACGAAAAACTTAAGCTTGAAGCATCGGACAGAATTGAGCCCCCATTACCTTCTCTCACTGACAAAGGGTTGATCCAGTTTATCGACGAATATGTTCCATCTGATCACTATATTTTGCAGCAAGGCATCGATTTAATTCAATACCGGGGAGGAAATGTTGATTTCCGTATACTTTGCAATCGCAACGAATACGGTATATGGTGTATCACCTCAAGCCTGGCAAGGATCGGGAAGGAAGAACACATCGTTACGAATGTATCAAAAGGAGCGACGACCTCTTCTCCGATAGATGTCCTTGAAAGCAGGTTCGACCGAATGAAGGCGAAGCTCATCCTTTCCATGCTATATGATTTGTCCATTGAAGTGTGTGAATGGATTGCATCCAATCTTGATGGGCTTTATGGGGAATTTGGTATCGATTTTGGTGTGGACGGTGAAGGTCATCCTTGGATCCTTGAGGTCAACACAAAGCCCTCTAAGGCTCTACTTTCCCCTTGTCCATCCGATATCCGTCCGTCTGCAAAACGCGTATTTGCGTTTTTGAATTACTTATATACGGCTTCAATTCCAGAATAAATTGTGTGGGAGGAGAATGAACATGGGTACAGCTCAGCTCATTCCAATCAGAGATGAGGCGGGGACCGTTTTATTTGCCCCTGTTTCCCAGTTTCGTGCATGGGTGCAGAACCGATCTTTCCCGACGAAGATCAGGTATGGACAGAAGGTGATTCCACTCTCTATCCAACCTCATCCGGATCAGGAAGAGTATTATATGATGACCAAGGGGCTTTACCATCAGCTTGGGCTATTGAAAAAACAATCTCATCATATCATTGAGGGCGATCAAGAAATACAAATCGGTCCGGTAGTGGGGATATACACTGCAGGATTCACGAGCAATCAACATCACCCTTTCGGCGACCGCACAAAAATGTTCGCCAAGATGTTGAAGGCAGCCCGCCGCACAGGCGTGACCTGTTATGTCTTTGGCTCTCATCATATCGACTGGGACAGGAAGAGCATTTCTGGGTATGTGTATGATGATAGCGGATGGAAACGACATGACTTCCCCTTCCCTGCAATTGTCTACGATCGCCTTCCGAATCGGAGAATCGAAAGGTTAGCTCTCTCAGTCGAAACGAAAAGCAAACTGCAAGCTGAAAACGTCATCTGGTTCAATCCAGGTTTTTTCGACAAAGGGACTATTCATGAAATGTTAAAAACAGACCCCTCCGTCAAACATTATCTGCCTATGACAATCCAATCGCCTGGGATGGATGAATTGGAGACCCTTCTGAAACGGTACCAGAGCATTTATCTTAAACCGAAGGATGGCAGTCTGGGCAACGGTATCCAGCAAATCATCAAACGGAGGAACGACCCTTACTACTACATCCGTTTCAGAAAAGAGGATACGAACCGCTTGCGTCGGTACTCCAGTTTGAAAAGACTGATCCGTAAACAATTCCCTGCAGGTTTAGAAGATTATTTGGCCCAGCAAGGCATCCAACTCCTCAGCTGGAATGGAGATCCTATCGATTTCAGAGTTCATACGAATCGAAACAGGGAAGGCGAGTGGGAAGTCAGTGCGTTAGCGGCGAAATTGGCAGGATCAAATAGCATAACGACCCACATTACGAGCGGCGGCAAGACATTGAGTCTCTCAGAGCTCATCCACGATTTAGGAAAGTCGAGCACGATGGTCCTTCAATTGAAGGAAGCTGCGATAAAGATCAGCAAGGCATTGACCGGACAGATGGAAGGCATCATCGGAGAGATCGGATTTGATCTTGGCGTTGATGAACAAGGGGATATATGGATGTTTGAGGCCAATGCAAAACCCGGAAGAAGCATTTTCAGTAATCCGAACCTGAATGCGTATGATAAAAAAACTGTCATTATGCCTTTTGAATTTTGTCTTTACTTATTTGAGAACATCGTCCAAAGGCAGGTTCCGATGAAACAATGATTTCTATTTGTTGGGATCCAATATTGAAGCAATGGCACCATCATGAAAAGAATCAAACCTACAAATGGGGACGGAGCAATCAACCGATCCCCTATTCGGCTGAGAAATCGAATATGCCTTTTTCGATATCTGTTTTACCTGGAGACAAAAACAATGTAGGCCCAGTAATCGGCATCTTGACTTCCACCCGAAAAGGTCTTCCTTTCATCGGCAATATGGAGACATTCACCAGGTTGATTCGCTACGTGCATGAAAGAGCCGGTTTTGCCTACGTCTTCTGCCCTCAAAACGATACCTCCGTGATGAATGGTTTCACATATGATTATAAACGTGACTGTTGGTTTGCGATAAAAGCACCCCTTCCGGATGTCGTCTATAACCGAATCCCAAGTCCAGAAATGGAAGCGACCAGGGAATACGCACAGATGATTGAAAGGCTGGAAAGTGAGGGTATCCCCTTTTTCAACAGAAGCTTCTTTTCAAAATGGGACGTTTACCTGCTCTTAAATGACAATCCTCTCATCAAATCCTTTCTGCCGGAAACAAGGCTGATCTCTTCTCCTTACATGCTTAAAGACTTGCTTAAAGACTTCAACCGTATCATCATCAAACCGATTTTAAGCTCTAAAGGATCCGGAGTCACTTTGCTGGAACAGAATGAGCAGCATACCATCAACGCTTTCTCCAATAAACAGCAAAACACATTCAACCATGTTTATGAAGCATGGCATGCATTGGCTTTAAAGCCATATTCCTTCATCATACAGCCCTATGTCTCAAGAAAGGCCTACAAATCGAAACCTTTTGATTATCGAATTCTTGTGCAGAAGGTGAAGGAAAGTTGGTCTGTCACCGGATACGGCATCCGTTGCTCTGGTCCTGACATGCTTACTACCCATGTTCCTTCCGGCGGGAGCCTCCTTTCTCCACAAATTGCACCATTGGACGAGAACCGTCTTGATGTGATTGCGCACGAGATCGGTACGACCGTTGACGAAGCATTAGGACCGGTTTCTGAATTCTCCATTGATTTGGGTGTCGACGATGACAATCAGTATTGGATTTTCGAAGTGAATTCGAAGCCGATGGTATTTGACGAGGATCATATTCGTATAGAAGCGGAAAAACGATGGTTCCTTCATGTTTTAGAAATCTCTGGATACACCTCTCAAGACATAAATCCCTTTCCCTTCACCCATACTATCCAGTAAGGAGGGTCATGTCATGAGAGATAAAGGGTCACAGTATGAAGGACGAGATCAGTCCTATATGGATATAGACCGGATGATCAACGAAGGTATGGCTGGAGGAACAGTGACAGGTCGTTATGACCATGAACAAATCAGTGAAAGCCTGCCGCTTGACGAAGAAGAACCGCCCATTGAATATGTAAAAGAAGAAACGGTTCAACGACGTCCTCAACATTAAAGCCTTCCTATAGACTGCTCCCGCTCGGTTTTACCGTCTTATGATGACGGCACCATTGAGGTGGGAACGGTCTATTTTCATTTACAGGCATTATCCCTCGGGTCTAAAACAAGGAATTGTTATAATACTACTAACACCAGAACGAAAGGATCATCCTCTCATGTCAGAATTGAAAAAGCTACAGAAATTTTTCGGCAAGGATCATGTCATCCAGCATGATGAAGAACATGATGTAAACGATTATACTTGGTACCGGAATGCAAATGGTGAAGAATTCGGCATTCGGAAAACAATCTTGAATGAAGATACAAGAAAGTTACTCGAAGTCTTTCTAACGCCTCTATCCGCCCGACCGATGAAAGAAGATCAAGAACAGCACGCATGGTATGAGCTGTTGTTCAAGGATCGCACCTCCGAACATTTTAGCGTACAAGAAGGCAGACTGCTGCATTTTCAAATCAACAGCCAGGATGTCGAGCATGAACTTTATGTAGAAGCCTTTAAAAATATGTTATCCCCGCATATCATCCCAGTCTGGAAGGATCGCTATTCGGGTGTGTTTGTCGAACCTGCAGATTATGATTACGTAAGCAAGAACCAATTGGACGAGTTGATTCATACGATAGAAAGTGACTTTTACATGAAATCCTCAGTATTTATCGGTTCAACATTCACATCGATCCCTCAGGCTAAGAAACAGTTTGACAAAGAATCTGCCTATTATAAAATCAGTTCGGAAAACCCGAGCAAAAGCAGAATCCATACAATCGCTTCTGCATTGCCTTCACTGCTCTTGCACCAGGCGAATCATGAGGACCTCCTCTATATTCACGAACGGATCATGAAAGATGTGGACCCTGAACTTGTAAGGACAATTAAGACCTTCCTTGAAAGTGATTTGAACTATACGGTTGCTGCTAAAAGCCTGTTCATCCATCGCAACAGCCTACAATATCGAATTGAAAAGTTCACAGATCTTACAGGTCTTGATCCGAAAACTTTCTCCGATGCCGTAACATGTCATTTGCTGATTTCGAACAATGAATAGACGTTTTGTACAAGATTTATAAAAAATGCCTGAATCTTTGTGCATCTCTCCAATTTACTGTGCCTCCCTTTCCAACTACACTTGTAAGTATTACGAAAACGTTTACATACAGAGAGGGGTAAAAGGTTCATGGCTGATATTCAAATGAAAAATATTGTGAAGCGCTATGATAATAAGGTTACTGCTGTACAGGATTTCAATTTAAACATCAAGGACAAAGAATTCATCGTGTTTGTCGGACCATCCGGTTGTGGAAAGTCCACTACGTTACGTATGATTGCAGGACTTGAAGAAATTTCAGAGGGTGACTTGGTCATCGGCGAGAAACGTGTCAATGATGTTGCACCGAAAGATCGAGACATTGCGATGGTTTTCCAGAACTATGCCCTCTATCCGCATATGAACGTCTATGACAATATGGCTTTCGGATTGAAGCTACGTAAATTTGATAAGAACGAGATCGAACGACGCGTAAATGAAGCGGCCCGAATCCTCGGACTTGAGAACTATTTGGATCGTAAACCGAAGGCGTTATCTGGTGGTCAGCGTCAAAGGGTCGCACTCGGAAGAGCCATCGTACGGGATCCTCAGGTGTTCTTGATGGACGAGCCATTGTCCAACCTTGACGCAAAGCTACGTGTACAAATGCGTGCGGAAATCTCGAAATTGCATCAACGTCTCCAAACGACTACGATCTATGTTACACACGACCAGACAGAAGCGATGACGATGGCAACACGGATCGTCGTTATGAAGGATGGTGTCATCCAACAGGTCGGTTCACCGAAAGAAGTCTATGATACGCCTGAAAATGTGTTCGTTGGTGGATTCATCGGATCTCCTGCGATGAACTTCTTACACGGAAAGCTTGAGGATAATTATTTTGTCATGGATAACATCCGTCTCAGTGTCCCGGAAGGAAAAATGAAGCTCCTTCGTGACCAAGGATATGCCGGAAAGGATATCATCCTTGGAATCCGTCCTGAAGACATCCATGATGAGCCGGTCTTTACAGAAGCTTCTGAAGGAACGAAAATCACGGCTTCCATTGATGTTGCTGAGCTTATGGGTGCGGAAACCTACCTTTACTCGACGGTTGCCGAGCAAAGCTTCATTGCCCGTGTTGATTCTCGAACTGATATCCAAAACGGACAAAAGCTTGAACTTGCATTCGACATGAACAAATGTCATTTCTTTGATGCAGAAAATGAAAAACGCATTCGTGCGTAAAATAGGATTTTCAAGAGTCGCCATTGTGGCGGCTCTTTTTTTGTTTCGTTCAGCTCTTTACCAGAGGTGTAATGTTTTGGCAAAAAAAGCACATAATAGTTCATGATTGACTTTACATGTGCTGCTCACTACAATGAATAAGTGGCTAAGTTATCCCATTGATTTTGTCGGGATTAAACCAAATAAACATAACCTATCAGGAGGGTCATACATGAAAAAAACATGGATTTATTCCTTTATTCTCGTTCTGACAGTCGGACTGCTCGCAGCATGTGGAACGGATGATAAAGAAAAAACAACTGGTGATGAACGTGAGGTATTGAAGATTGGAACAGAGGCGACTTATCCCCCATTCAGCTTCCGTGACTCTGAAACAAATGACGTGACAGGCTATGATGTTGAAATCGCAAGAGAAGTCGCAAAGCGTATCGGTATGAAAGCGGAATTCATTCCGACTGAATGGAAAGGGATGTTCGGAGCGCTTGATTCAGAGCGTATCGATATGATTGCCAATCAGGTAACGATAACGGATGATCGTAAGAAAAAGTACTCGTTTTCTGAACCTTATACCGTTTCTGGTGGTCAGGTCATCGTCCATAAAGACAACGATGACATCAAAAGCCTTGAGGATCTGGAAGGTAAGACTGTAGGAACAACGCAGGGCAGTAATTATGCTGAAGCAGCAAAAGAAGCGGGTGCAAACCTTAAATTCTATAAAGGGATTGCTCAAGCCCTGACCGATTTGAATGTTAAACGTATTGATGCAGCACTTAACGATCGCCTTTTCATCCAACAAGAATTGAAAGGTGACAACTATAATGTAAAAGCAGTCGGTGATCCTTTTAACGAGACGAAAATGGGATTCGCTTTCCGTAAAGACCAGGAGAAACTCATCGAGGAAGTCAATAAAGCGTTGAAGGAAATGGAGAAAGATGGCACTCTCGAGGAAATTTCCCAAAAATACTTTGGGGAAGATGTAAGTGAATAATGAAACGTTAGAATACATCCTTAACTGGCTCCCTTTTCTACTCGAGGGAGCCAAAATGACGGTCTATTTGAGTGTCGCAGCTATATTTCTGTCCTTGATCCTAGGACTGATCATCGTGTTGATGCGGATTTCGAACTCGAAGATCCTTTCCGGAATCGCACGGTTCTATGTATCGTTCTTTCGAGGGACTCCGTTGCTGACACAATTGTTGCTCCTTTATTATGGATTGACGTGGCTATATACGTTCGAAGGATGGCAAGCTGCCATTCTAGGACTTACCTTACATTTTAGTGCCTATATTTCGGAATCCTATCGGGCAGCGATTCATTCCATTTCGAAGGGCCAATGGGAGGCGGGGTATTCTCTAGGCATGAACACCGCCCAGGTCATGAAGGAAGTGATCCTCCCCCAGGCGTGGAGACGTTCGATTCCACCCGTCTGGAATTCGTTGATTGATATCGTGAAGGCATCCTCCCTCGCTTCGGTTCTTGCCGTAGAAGAACTTACAGGAAGAGCGGAACAGATTGCCGCCTTGAACCTCGATGTCCTTGTCATCTTTATCGTCGTCCTCTTTATGTACTGGGCACTTACGACAATGTTAAGCTGGGTCCAGACCTATCTGGAAAGAAAATTAGACGTAGGCGCATAGTGTTCATGAGCAATGGCTTTACAGCTGTTGCTTTTTTTTTATAGGGGATGTGACTGATATAAAATACCTTTCTGCGTCAGTCGACAGATTAATTGCATTCGGACCGCCACTCATGAATCAATAACACATTTTCAGCACGACAGGACGTACAATAGAAAACATGCGGACATTGCTTATCCCGCTCATCATCTGGGTACCCATCCTCCATTTTCAACGAATCAATTTCGAGGTAAGGACTATAATCATCATAGTAATCCATTACCCTGCCACTATCCTCCATCATCCCTAAGCAAGACGGACATCGATATTGGGTAGCACTCAATTGATTACAAACAGGGCAAATTGACATAAAACCTCTCTCCTTTTGTCAAAAATCTCGATTGATTGTGTAAGCTACTGAAAAACGTGAAAAGAAGGAGTGGAACAAGTCCACCCCCTCAAAGCCATTATTATAATTATTATCTTCCACCAAGCTGTGATTGAGCTTGTTGAACAAGACGCTTAGTGATTTCTCCACCAACTGATCCGTTAGCACGAGAAGTTGTGTCTGGTCCTAGTTGTACTCCAAATTCAGAAGCGATTTCAGTCTTCATTTGATCCAATGCTGCTTGAGCACCAGGTACTACTAATTGATTGCTGTTGTTTTGAGCCATGTATCTCACCTCCTCCTTGGTACACATAGTTTGCGTTATTGAGAATGCGTTATTCATATAAATATCATGGAAATAATTTCACGAATGAAAAATTGTTTTAATAAAAGACTTTGTTAGCTATATCAAGTAAATAGAAGCGATACCCGCGGAAAGCGCCCGCCTGAAGCTGCATAAACTAAGCCAAATAAAAAAACGACTGAGCGCTAGGCTCAATCGTTTTAACCGATAATGACTTGTTCTTTTGGATAGCGATACGTTTCTTTGACGATCTTTCCTCGGATGATGAACAGGAAGGATAAGATTCCTACTCGACCGATGAACATGAGCAAAATGACGAGGACCTTTCCAGGTGTACTCAAATCCGGCGTCAGTCCCATGGATAACCCGCAGGTACCGAACGCAGAGGCAACCTCGAAAATGACCGTCATCAATGGTGCTGACTCTGTAAACATCAGTATGATGACTGAAGTACCGAACATCATGAAAGCGACACTCAGTACGACAAACGCCTTTTGGACATCTTCCACCAAAAGCTCACGTTTAAAGACTTTAATGGTCTGATTCCCTTTTGCGAACGATATGATCGCCAATACGACAATGGCGAACGTCGTCGTACGGATCCCTCCACCGACGGAGCTTGGGGAGGCACCAATGAACATTAAAGCAGACATGAGCAACTGGGTCGGCTCTGAAAACAGGTTGATATCCATCGTCGACAATCCGCCACTCCGGGTCGTAACAGATTGGAACAAGGAATAGAACAAGATTTGATGCCATTTTTTATCTTCATAAAACAGGTTGAATTCGAGTAAAATGATTAAAAATGTCCCCAGAACGACCAGGAAAAAGAACGTAACCGTCGTCAGCTTCGTGAACAAAGAGAATTGATACTTCCCTTTCTTGGAGGCGATATACTCTTTTACCTCCAATAACACTGGGAACCCGATTGCTCCAAGGATCATCAATAGAATGTTGATGAATTGGACGAAATAATCTGCAGCAAAAGGATGAAGTGACCGACCGGTAATGTCGAAACCACCATTCGTCGTGGCACTGACAGCTGCGAAGAAACCTTGCATGAAGGCCTCCTGCCATGTATCGAAGTAATTTAGGAAGTAGACCCCGAGGATCACTGTACCGATTGCTTCAATAAGTAAGATCAGATAGAGAATTTGAATCATCAATCGGACAAGACCTTGAAGTGTTGAAAGGTTCTGGTCTGTCATGATCAATTGCCTTTCCCTCAGACCGATCCGTTTCCCGACCAATAGCCAGATGAATGTACCGAGCGTCATGATGCCGATACCACCGAATTGCAAGACGAAAGCCAACAGGAAGTAACCGAATTCATTGAAGGTTTCCGCTGTATTCACGACGGTCAGACCCGTCACACTGATCGCACTTACAGCTGTGAACAAGGCATCGATGAACGACCACTCCATTCCATCCCTATGGGCGTATGGCAAGCTTAATAAGGAGGTTGCCATGACGACAGCCCCTAAATAAAACAAGATGATCAATTGTACGGATGTTAAGCGTATTTTACGATAACGTCGATTTTTTTTCATCGTCTAACAACCTTTAGTCAGAGTGTATTTCGAATGAATCTATCGTACCTAATTTAAACATAACTGAAAACCCTAATTCTTAAAATAGTTTACCCTTCTTTTGCAAAACTTGGGTGTAGAAATAGTCCTGTTCTTAGTATTAACACAATGAGAAATAAGAAGTATAATATTGGTATTGTTTTCAAAAATTCATTAAGCAACTAAAAACCGATACGGAACTACACTTATAAAGAGTCCGTGTCTACTCTCGATTGGAATGAAGATTATGAATGTAATGATGAAATACGTATTAAAGTGCCTGCCACACCATGCAATCACAAATCTGGTCAGTTTGTTCATGAAGTCGAAAATAAGCCGTTTTGCGATTCCCGCTTATGTAAAGTGGTACAACATCGATTTGTCACACGTCGAAAAACCGGTTGAACAATATAGAAGCCTTAACGAGTTTTTTAAGCGGAAACTTATACCATATGCAAGACCCATTGATCAAAATAACGATACCTTCATTAGCCCTGCCGATGGTCTAATCAAGCAGGTCGGACGTATTGATAATGGCCAAATCATACAGGCAAAGGGTGTCTCCTATTCGGTTGACCAATTGCTTGCCGATGAAGAAAGAGCAAAATTCTTTCAGAATGGCACATACATGACGATTTATCTGAGTCCGAAAGATTATCATCGTATCCATGCTCCGATTGATGGTACAATTACCGACTTCTCCTATATCCCAGGACGCCTCTACCCTGTGAATGACCATGGTGTAGAGTCGATTGAAGGCGTTTATTCAAAAAACGAACGTTTGACAACCTTCATGCGTACACCAGTGGGACAAGTCGCAGTCGTAAAGGTCGGAGCTTTGATCGTCGGGAGTGTTCAATTAGCTTACAAAAAACAGATTGAACGTGTCCATAAAGGGAAGCAGTATGCAGAAGCATTAGAGGGCTCTCCCTTTATTCATAAGGGAACAGAAATGGGACACTTTGAATTTGGCTCGACGGTTATCCTTCTATTTGAAGAGGACCAGATTGACCTTCTTCAATCGATCCAACCAGGAACGGACATCAAAGTGGGCGAGCCGATCGGGTACAAAATGGAGCAGCTGAAGCGTAAGGTCGAATAGATGATGCCGACAATCCAGGTCGATATGGAATAATGGAAGTAGAACAAGAGGGGGATTTGGTATGCCTAACGTTTGGACACACATTCTTTTCGGTGAACGCGTATTAGACAAGACGGGGATCATTGAACTGACGGAAGAGACCACGCCCTATTTCAACTTCGGAACCCAGGGACCGGATCCATTCTTTTATCATAATTTCTGGCCCTGGAAATCTTCTAAAGTTACAGAAGTCGGAGATCGGATCCATCACGCTTCATGCGGCGCTTTTCTGCTTGAATTGATCAACTATACGAAAGAACATCTCCAGGATGAACGATTAGTCGCTTTTACGACAGGTTTCATCACCCATCATATCCTTGATCGGAACACGCACCCTTATATCAATTACCGTTCAGGGACGGAAGACAATCGACATCAGAAGCTTGAAATCATCATCGACACCTTGTTGATGAAACGATTCAAGTCCATAGAAACCTGGAAAACCCCGGTTTATAAAGAACTGGCGATTGGTAAGACCTTGCACAAGCCGATCGAAACCATGCTCGAAAAAGCGGTAGATACGATCTTCCCAGACTTACATAAAGAAATGCCATCCGGATATGTACAACAATCTTATCAGCATATGCAAAAAGCCCTGAAAGTCCTTTATGATCCCTCCGGCTGGAAAAATAAACTGTTGAAGCACCGTATTCATCCATTTTCTTATCAAAAAGAGATTGCACCAGCCGATTATTTGAACGAGGAAAAAACCGCCTGGTACCACCCAGCACAGCCAGATGAGCGTCATGAAGAAACGTTCCTGGAATTGATGGAGCAGGCTGAGGAAGAAGGCGTTTCACTTTTACAAGACCTGGGCGCCTATTGGTTTAAGGATGACAACGAGGCATTTGAAAACTTGAAAGAAAAACTCGGAAACATCTGTTATGATACCGGAAAAGACCTTGCTCTCGGCTTAGAGAATAGACACTTTGATCCGATATTATAGGCGAAAAAAAAGCGACCTCGCAGGTCGCTTTTCTTTTTACATCATCAATTCTTGACTCGCTGTGGTCGCCTCTTTCTTTCCTTTTTCTACATCCACTCTTGATAATAAGAAAATGCCTGCAAGGAAGAACAAGACCAACGATATGATTCCCATGCGAGTTGATCCCGTTAACTGTCCGACGATTCCAAACACGAACGGACCAAAAATAGCAGAGAACTTTGCGGAAATTCCATAAAATCCAAAGAATTCAGCATGCTTGTGGTCAGGTACCATACTGCCGAAAATGGATCGGCTCAAGGCCTGTGCCCCACCCTGAACAAAGCCGACCATGATTGCCAGAGCGTAAAAGTGGACGGCCGTTTCCATGAAGTAGCCGAGCATGACAATGACGACATACGTCCATAGTGCGATGTATAACGCGCGTTTCGCTTGAATCTTCTTCGCGAGGAAACCGAACAAAAAGGCGAAAGGTATGCCGACGAATTGAGTAATCAATAAGGCAGCAATCAAATCGTTCGATCCAATTCCGATATCACGCCCATAGATCGTTGCCATCTTGATGATCGTTGAGATTCCATCATTGAACAACCAGAAAGCCACGAGAAAAAGTAAGAGCTGTTTGAACTGATTGATTTCTTTGAAGGTCGTCTTCACCCGTTTGAAGCCAATCGCAACATATGACCCCTTCAGTGGTGGTTGTTCATGCTTCCGGTCTTTGACGTGCTTGAATAATGGAAGCGAGAAGACGAACCACCATATTCCGACAGTGACGAACGAGAGCTGCGTCGCAATCAATGAATTCGGGAGGAAGAACCATGAAGGGTTCATGATCATCATCAGATTGACAAGTAAAAGGAGTCCTCCTCCTATGTAACCAAACGCATATCCACGTGCAGAGATCCGATCGATCTCATCCTTTGGTGCGATCTCTGGCAGAAACGCATCATAAAAGGCATTTCCTCCTGAAAAACCGATCGTCCCGAAAATTAATAATACCGAGGCAAGGATATAGTCTCCCTCTCCAACAAAAGCAAGTAGGATACTTGCGATGATCCCCATGTACGCGAAAAAGCGTAGAAATTTCTTTTTGGAGCTCGAATGATCGGCAATTGCACCTAAGATCGGAGCCAGTAATGCAACAAGCAATACAGCGATTGATTGCGAATACCCCCAGTAGGCCGTTGCTGTCGTCTTATCAAGATTCTTTGCTGCAACATCATAATAAAAGATCGGCAGCACCGCAGCCATGATCGTCGTCGCAAAGGCTGAATTCGCCCAATCGTACATCGTCCATGCATAGACCTCTTTTTTCTTCATAACGAGCCCCCTCTTTTTAAAGACAGATAAACGCTCTATATTCATTGTATGTCCGCCATTTTACTTACAGTTCTATATTCGCTTTCGGTTGTGGGGAGACCTTTTTTGATTTTTTGTAAAAGCTCCTGGCGTTTTGAGCGTGGTTTGTGGACTCTTTTGTGTGAATTCCGGAATTTTTGGTGCTGTTTCCTGATTTTTGAGCATTATTCCGGAAATTTGAAGCTTAATTCCGGAATTGATGATCATAATTCCTGAATATCAACAGCGAATTCCGGAATTCAGTCCTTTTTTACCATAAAAGATCAAAGGACTGACCTGGGTAGGTCAGTCCTCTCCAATCCTTCAAACAGCTTGAGATTGTTTTGTTCCTTGTTGCATCTGGTACATCTGATAGTACTTACCTTTCACTTCCATTAATTCATCGTGTGAGCCTCGCTCCACGATTCGTCCGCGGTCTAGGACGAGTATCTGATCGGCATTTTTGATCGTTGAAAGACGATGGGCAATGATGAATGTCGTTCGCCCTTTCTTCAACACGTCGAGAGCCTTCTGGATGATCGCTTCCGTTTCAGTGTCAATATTCGCAGTCGCTTCATCCAAGATTAATATCGCTGGATTGTAAGCAAGTGCTCTTGCGAAAGAAATCAACTGCCGCTGGCCAGCTGACAATGTGCTCCCTTTCTCGATGACAGGCTCATCATAGCCTTTCGGAAGCTGTTGAATGAACGGCTCAGCACCGACATCCTTCAGTGCTTTTTCAACTTGCTCACGCGTGATGGACGGATCATCCAGGCTTACATTGGACGCAATCGTACCCGAGAACAGGAATGGATCCTGAAGGACGATGCCCATATGTTTTCTCAAGTCCTGTCGGGTCATCTTCTGGATATCCTGACCGTCAATCATGATCTTCCCATGTTCAATGTCATAAAAACGGAACAACAAATTCATGATCGAGCTTTTTCCGGATCCGGTATGACCGACCAATGCGACCGTCTCACCTTGCTTCGCTTCAAAGGAAATGTTTTTCAACACGTATTCGTCCTCTTTATACGCGAAGGTCACATCATCAAAAACGACGTTCCCATCGTACCTTGGAACAGTGGTGTCAGAAACATCCTCCCCTTCACGGTCAAGGAGCTTGAATACGCGCTCTCCTGAAACAAGCGCCTGCTCTAGGTTCGCAAGCTGTGTCACGATACCTGTTATCGGCTGGAACAAACGGTTTAGATAATCGACGAATGCATAAAGCACACCGACAGTTACTGCGGTTGTAGCCGTAAGAGAGGCACCACCGAAATACCAGATCAGCACAACGAATGCCACATTTCGAAGTAAGCCGACTAGATTATGGGACATGAGAGCATCCAAGCTCAACAGCTTATTCCGATGTTGAAAATATTCTTCATTGATCGCTTCAAACTCTTGAGTTGTTTGCTTCTGTCTACGAAAAGCTTGAATGATCGGCATCCCTTGAATCGATTCGTTGATCATCGCATTCAAATCACTAAGGCGTTGACGGATCAGGTGATTATAATTCGATGCATATTTCCGATACATGATGATCCAAACGAACATGATCGGGATGATGACCGAGCAAATCAACGCTAGCCGGGCATCCAGGAAAAAGAGTGCCGTCAAGATCCCTATGATATAAATGATTCCGGTGAAAAACTGCGCCAATACCGTGACGTACAGCTCCCGAATCGCTTCCGTATCATTGGTGATCCTTGAGACGACTTTCCCTGCTGGAAGGTTATCAAAGTAATTCACAGGCAACCTTTGAATCTGACCAAAGACATCCGTTCTCATATCCTGTATGATCCTGTTCGCTGACTTTTGCAGCAAGTATTTTTGCCAATATGTGAAGAAAGCGGATACGAGCAACAAGCCTAGATAAAATGCACTCAAATAGATGAGCCATTTCACTTCAGGACGATAGAACGCTAACAAATGGTCCGTGGTCAATTTTTCTGCACCATAAGTAGCGGTCTGATCGCCTTTCTTGATAACAAGCGTATTTCCTTCAATCGAACGTTTTCCATCAAAGGCAACGGCTTCATCAATAAAATAATACTCACGTTCCACCTGGAGGATCCGGACCTCAGGATATGCTGATGCATCCCCTTCAAAATAAGCGGTCCGGACATAATGCTCTCCTTTATACTCAACGGTATCTTCACCTGGCTCCTCTACTTGGATCCAAGGGTTTTCAATCCCGAGAATATGATTATCGATCATTTTCTTTGCGATGAACGGGCCGGTCAATTCAGCCGTAATTGCAACCGTCAACATCGCAAGCGCAAATATGATCATCTTTTTATATCGCAATGCGTAATCAACCAATCTTCTACCTACGCTCATACTTACACCACACCTTCTGAGAGGCCGTCTTCTAATTGTTGTCTTTCATATTGCTCTTTGTACCAGCCTCCGTTTTCCAATAATTCATCATGTGTACCCTCTTCAATCACGCGTCCCTCATCCATGACGAGAATCCAATCCGCATGCTGTACAGCAGACAGACGATGAGTCGTAATGAACGTCGTCTTCCCTGCCCGCTCGTTACGGATGCTCTGAATGATCTTCGCCTCGGTTTTTCCATCGACTGCAGACATCGCATCATCCAACAACAGGATTTCAGGATTCACAAGAAGTGCTCGTGCAATCGAGATCCGTTGCTTCTGACCACCTGAGAGGGCCACGCCTTTCTCTCCGACGAGGGTCTGCATTCCTTGTGGCAGGTTTTCAATGTCATTTTTAAGCGAGGAAAGATCAACCACATCATCCAATCGTTTTTGGCTCGTATCGTTTACCCCGAAAAGGATATTTTCCTTGACGGATCTGGAAAAAAGAATCTGCTGCTGAGGTACATAGCCCAGCCAGCTTTGCAGTTGATCCATCGGAATGTTGTCGATTTCCGTTCCAGAAATGGTGATTGAACCGTCCCCAGAAGGATATTCACGTAACAGCTGTTTGATGAGGGTCGTCTTCCCACTTCCTGTTTTCCCGACAATTCCAAGAGTTTGCCCTTGTTTTAAAGTGAAGGAGATCCCTTTCAGATTATCCACTTGAGAGCTAGGATAACGGAACGTGACGTTGTCGAACTTGATTTCCGTCGGACGATCGATTGGTTGAACCCCTTCTTTATCCTTCACATCCGGCTCATAATCAAGTGTATTGTTGACACGATCCAACGAGGCGTTCCCCCGTTGCATGATGTTGATCAATTCTCCGATTGCAAACATCGGCCAGATCAGCATCCCGAGATAGACGTTGAAGGAGATCAATTCCCCGAGAGTGATCGTCTTATGGAACACAAGATATGCCCCATACCCTAAACCGATCATGTAACTGATTCCGACTAATACTTTGATCGTCGGTTCAAACAAAGAATCGACACGTGCAACCGAAACGTTCTTCTTATAAACATCATGAGCAAGATCCTCAAATCGCTTGTGATCGGACTTCTCCTGCACATAAGCCCGGATGACCCTTACCCCCGAAACAGACTCCAGCACCTGGTCATTCAGCTCACCGAATGAATCCTGAGCTGTCGTAAAACGCTTATGCATCAGCTTACCGTACCGGTTCATCAAAATTGCCATGATCGGTAATGGCAACAGAGCTGCCAGTGTAAGCTTCCAGCTGATAAGAAAGCCCATTACGAACAGAATCGTAATCAGGAAGAACGTCGAATCGATCAATGTCAGGATACCGAACCCGGCAGTCATCGAAATCGCCTTCAAGTCATTGGTCGCCCGAGCCATCAAGTCACCCGTCCGATGCTTTTCATAAAAGGTCGGAGTCATTTTGAGCAAATGCCGCATGAAGCTTGAGCGCATTGTGCGTTCAACGAGGAATGCACCCCCGAAAAGCTGGTACATCCACACGTAATTGAGACCATAATTCGTAATTAATAACACGACATAAATTCCGACGAATTGAAACAAACGCTCTTTCGTCAGTGAACCGATGGCCATTTCATCAATCGCCATCCCGATCAATTTCGGAGGGACGACTTCAATAATATTCACGATCTGCAATAAGAAAATGGCGATCGCATATCTTTTCCAATGCTTCTTAAAAAACCAACCTAGTTTGACTAATACTGAAAACATGCTATATCTCCTCTCCTGATGAAGCTATTTCGTTCGAGCTGTCAGCCGCCTTCTTTCCGATCCAGCGTCTTAATGTTCATTTTCTGTTTTACAAACATCTACATTACTCCCTTCATGCATGCACATTCATTTTTATATAAAGCAGTCCGAGCGCTTTGGCACCCGGTCTGTCTTTATCCAGTTGTGATAAAAGTCTTTTTTCGAACAAAAAAAGTATGCCGCACGTAAACGGCATACTTCTTCCAGGAAATATGGAGTGAAATATAAAAAGCCCACGCGCAATGTACGGCGTGAGCTGAAATGACAAAGAGGTGACTTCAAAAGTCGAATGTGAAAAGGTGGTTAACGGTTCACGCCATGCTGTATGAAGTTAGATGCATTTGAAACGATGCCTGCTTGTTTAATGATTCCTACAATGTTTTGCATGACGCTACCTCCTTTTCATTGGTTTATGATTTCTCTAAAAAGTTTATACCAAGGGTTTCCATTTGGCAATAGACTTTTGCCTATTTTTTAAATTTTTTTACAATTTAAATCAATATGCCTACTTTTTTCTGTTAAAGCTTATTTTTTTATCCAATATTCACTGCAATCTTTGTTCCGATCGAGAAATCCATATTCGATCAGGTAGCGCCTGATCGTGACATAATCCTCGATGATCGGTTTCAGCACATCGTTTATTTCCTTTTCCTTATACACTTTCTCCGGGTCAAAACGACTTGCAATTTGCTGAAGGACGATGATTTTGCGTTTTTCCTTGCTTGGAAACTGTGATAACGGACCATCCAATCCTTTTTTAAAATAAGTCGTTAAAACCTTCTCCCGTTCTTGCGTTGTGACAGCATACCGTTCGTCCACTTGCGTCGCCCCCTTATGAATTTGGACAAATTCATCCTTTTCCTTTGGAATTGAATTTTTCATCAGCTCCATGATCGCAAGGAATACCCTTGCTTGCTTTTCTTTTTCCCTCAGCTTGAAACGGTGGGTCCGGATCGTCGATGTACTTCCAACATCAATTTGCTTGGCAAGTTCTTTGTCCGATCTTCCTTCTTTCGTTCCAGCGAGAATATTCCTTTGCGCATCGGTAAGACCTGTATACTTTTTATTCATGTTCAGCAGGTAATCAAGCATTGAACCGTGTTCATTCACGATATGAGCTTGGATTGCCCGTTCAGCCTCCATCAGCCTTTCCTCTGTACACGGATATATGTAGCCCTTTTGATAGGTTTTATTGCATATCAGACAAACGTATTGCTCATTCAATTCCTCGTATCGATAACCTTGCTTCAGCTCTTCGATATTTGCTTCCCAAAACACATCTTGACCAGACATTTTATAAACCCTCCATCATTTTGTTTATCCTCTAAGGAACATTTTATAGAAATGTTTAAATAATATCAACAACTTTTACTTTTGTTCGTAAATAAGCGGACATCTTGAAGAAATGTTGTAGAATAACATCATTAACTTTTTTATCCATTTTTGCCCAGAGAACGTTTATACTGTAAGTAAGGGGGAAATTGCAAAATGAAAAAATGGGGATGCTTTGTCAGCATTCTATTGATGACAACAGGTTGTTCACTTGGGAATGTTAAGGAAGATGTGGCGAATCAGAAGAATCGTAATCCTCTCTGTGCTGCAATCGATGATTGTTTCACGTATTTAAATGAGGCGACGCAAAATCAATTAGTGGTGATTGAGGCAAACGCCATTCCGGAAGACAGGTCAAACGATAAAGACTATCAATCCTTTGTCAAGAAGTCGCTTGAGCGCCTCCGGGATTATCATATTCAGCTTGAACAGGCCAAAAAGTACGGATTGAATTCTGAGGAGTTATTGAAAACGATCGAAGACATAATTGAAACGGATCCCAATCAGGCAGAAGAAATGAGTTTAACAGCAGTTCTGACAGATCAGTATAATACGGTAGAGCCTGAAAGATTCAACGCTTTCCAGGATACATTGACGGCCTATTCGAAAGCCTACTTTCTCTTATTTGATCATCATCGGAATTACATCTATTCAGAAGAAGAGGATTTTCTCGCGACGATCAAGGAAATCGAACAAGAGATCTCCAAACTGAAAAAAGAGATTGATCAAGAGCTGGAAGCTGTCCTTCTCGCAGATGGAAAAAAAGATAAGAGTAAAAACGATACACAGGAAAAACCGGAAAAGAGTACAGCAGAAAAAGCTTCATCAGAAAAGAAGGTTGTCGAAAAGAAAAAGGAACCAGAAACGAAAAAACAGGAACCAAAGAAAACCCAACCACCCATTAATGAAGACAATATTACCTTTGAGTTTCTAGCAAAAGAAGGGAATACGGACTATCGCTTGTTGGTGTACGCAATAAAAGAAGGCATACATAGAGAAGAAAACGGATGGGCAGGTGCTGATGCCGGGGATCTCATTACACACGGCAAATATAAACTCATTCTGGTCAATCTCGCCACTGACGAGCAGCTCGACCAGCTTATCATTGGCACACACGAATTCAACCTTAATCGTAATGATGTACGCATGCTGTCGAATCGCTGGCTCCTGATCAGCAGTGTGGAGTCAAGTAATGTCCGATCCGGCAATCTTTATCATATTCAGAACGGTAAGATCCAAGCTGTGAGGAACGTCGATTCAGAATATGGCGAACTCTACTTCGTAGAAAACGGCATAAAAGTATTCGATGATTCATTGATTCAAACGTTCAATTATTCCAATGCTGATGGTACTTGGTATATTGATGATTTTCGGTACCATTCACCAAGCGAAACACTATCGGTCGAATCGTATCATCAAATAGCCAGTCCAACCGGCAATCAAATCTATGACCAATGGGTAAACGACCCATCCTACTACTATTATGAAGGCTAAAAAAACCGCTCATCTGAGCGGTTTTTGTTATAAAATAGGTGTTGATTTTCGCTTCAAGGTTGCTCGCTTTCCGCGGGCGATCCGCAAGCCTCCTCGTTCGCTTTTGGCTCACTGTGGGGTCTTGCCTGGCTCGCTGATTCCGCAGGAGTCTCGCACCTTTACGCTACAATAAACAATTAAAAAAACCGCTCATCTGAGCGGTTTTTCTTATAGGTTCCGTTTATGAATTCCTTTTCCATCATAGGTGTAGACAACAGGCTTGCTTTCAACCACTGTTTCCATGTGTATAGCTCTTCCCCATAAATCGTAGATATAAGGAAGTACTTTTTCGAGGTATTTCAAGTCCAGCTCAATATCTTCAAAGTGATGCTCAAGATAAAGCTCACCATTCTTTAAATAATCCCCATCATTTACCGTGATGTATGGAAACCCTCCGTTCACCCTGCTGCTCACTAATTGGTCCCGGACTTCCTCCCATTGCTTCGTTGTGATCCGGTAATCCTTCCCTTGCTTTTGGAAAAGGTATAAATCCTCCTTCTCACAAAGATCCTTCGTCAGGTAGTTACGGATGAACGAGATATCCGATTCAATTTCACGCACTTCGAAAATCTTGCTACGTCCATCTCCTTTCTTAACACCTTGCTTGATCAACTCTTCAGATGGATCGTTATAACATTCCTCTATGTTTTCAAAGATTTTCAACCCAAGGTAATACGGATTGATGGATGTGCGTGATGGCTGGACCACGCCCGCATTCAGTTTTGCAAATTCAATCACTTCGTCAGTCGTCAAATCCATCTCTCTCAAAATACGTGCGTGCCAGTAGGAAGCCCATCCTTCATTCATTATCTTGGTTTCGAGCTGCGGCCAGAAATAAAGCATCTCTTCCCGCATCATGGAAAGGATGTCCCGCTGCCAATCGTCCAGCTCCCGGCTATATTCTTCGATGAATAATAGAATATCTTTTTCAGGCTGTGGCGGAATCTTCCGTTTTGATGACGGCTTTGGTTTAGCCTTCTTTTCATTAGACCCATCGATATCCCATAAATCATCGTAAGGTGTTGCCTTCTTCTCTAGCTCCGTCTCATCTGCATCCAAATGGTAATTGAGCTTCGGTCTCATGATGGATGGATCAATATGCTCCTGGATGGACAAGATTGCATCCAGGAAATGCTCGACCTCTTTCTTCCCATATAAATGCTCATAATGTGCAACCCGTTCTGCAGTTGATGTCATGCTTTCGACCATATCCCGGCGTGTATTCGAGAACCGTATGTTGTTCTTGAAGAAATCACAATGGGCAAGCACGTGCGCAATGATCAGTTTATTTTGGATCAAGGTATTGCTGTCCAACAAAAAGGCATAGCAAGGATCTGAATTGATGACGAGCTCATAGATTTTACTCAAACCTAGATCGTACTGAAGCTTCATCTTATGGAACTGTTTACCGAAGCTCCAATGTGAAAAACGTGTCGGCATACCGTAAGCACCAAATGTATAAATGATATCAGCAGGACAGATTTCATATCGCATCTCATAGAAATCAAGACCGAACCCTTCAGCAATTTCCGTGATTTCATGTATGGCATTGATCAACTCTTTATGTTCGTCGATGCTCATTCCGGCCCCTCCCAAATCAAAAAGGATTGTATAAGACAATGTATGTCGCAATTCGGTTTTCATGATACGAAAGCGTAAACCTTGGAGCTGTATCTCATCGTCTTACTCATGCTCGTCCTTATGAATATTGATATAACGGAATTTTCCGATTTATTTGATAAATTCATTTTTCGAAAATTCCAGCTAGCATATAACACCCTGTATCCAGATGACACATCCTTAGAAGGGATTTGAAACATATAAAACTTAATGTAAACGCTTACTTAGGGTTTTTCGACCTTATTCAACCTATTTGGGTTATACTGTTGAATTAATTTGCCTGGATGTTACGATTAAAAACGTTGAAAAAAGGACGGCATATAGGAGTGGTTACTTTGTTAAAACAACGTGTTGCCTTTTTAGGCGCTGGTAATATGGCTGAAGCGATGATTTCAGGAATCGTCGAATCAGGAAAATTGGATTCTGATCAAATCATCGTCACCAACCGTAGTAACCAAGAACGTTTAAATGAAATGAAAGTGAAATATGGAATTGAAGCAATAAAGAAAAATGAATTGGACTTTAATGAAGTTGATGTTTTCATTCTTGCTATGAAACCGAAAGACATCGAATCAGTATTGGAAGACTTGAAAGACCGTTTGCGACCTGACCAAGTACTCATTTCAGTCTTGGCTGGCATCTCTACTTCTTATATGGAAGAAAACCTGAATGAAGATCAACAAGTCATTCGAGTGATGCCGAACACATCTAGCATGCTTCGTGAGTCCGCGACGGCAATCTCACCTGGTAAGCATGTGACGATGGATCAAGTGGTCTTCACAAAAGAATTGATGCAATGCATCGGAGAAGCTTACCTCATTGAAGAAGATCAGATGGATATTTTCACCGGTATTGCAGGAAGTGGCCCAGCATATTTCTACAACTTGATGGAACACATCGAGCAAGCTGGTGTAGAAGGTGGAATGGATCGTGAAATGGCACGGAAAATCGGTGCACAGACGATCTTAGGCGCAGCAACGATGATGCTTGAGCGCGAAGAAACACCAACTCAGCTTAGAAAGAACGTCACTTCCCCGAACGGAACAACTGCTGCAGGACTTGAAGCCCTTAATGAAAACGGAGGAGGCGAAGCAATCGCCGAAGCCGTAAAAGGTGCAGCATCCCGTTCAAAAGAACTACGCGAAGAACTCGAAAAAGTATTCGCAGTACAGCAGTAACTGGTAATTTAAATTGTTATTTTACGCCTGAAATTTACGACACTCCTGCGGGAATAGCGAGCCAGGCAAGACCCCACAGTGATTAAGGAACTTCGACTAAATACCACCACGTCCTGTGGTGAACGTCTAAGCCAGCACATCCTGTGCAAGTGAACAAGGAGGCTTGCGGTTTGCCCGCGGAAAGGGAGTAAATTTCAAAAGAAATCTTCAAAAAACGTTAAATTATAGGAGTGAATGTGACACCTGATATGGATAAAAAACGAATTGTCATCAAAATAGGAAGCAGTTCATTAACAAGCTTACACGGAGAATTGAGTCGTAGAAAAATTGAAAAGCTGGTCGATGAAGTCGTCCGACTGAAAGACGATGGGCATGAAGTATTGCTCGTATCATCCGGAGCCGTTGCAGCGGGCTACCGAAAGCTCGGGTTCATTTCCCGACCAGATACGTTGCCAGAAAAACAAGCGGCCGCGTCAATCGGCCAAGGACTTCTTATTGAAACGTACTCGGATCTCTTCATCTCTCACGGTTACGTCGGATCTCAAATCCTGATCACCCGTGATGATTTCTCTGATGAGAACCGATACAACAATGCGAGAAGCACATTGACCGTACTATTAGAACGCGGAATCATCCCGATTGTGAACGAAAACGATACAATCACGATGGATTTCTTGAAGTTCGGAGACAACGATACACTTTCTGCAAAAGTTGCAGGTCTCGTCAACGCAGATCAGCTCATCATACTATCCGATATCGACGGATTGTACGACGATGACCCTCGAAAGAACGAAAATGCACAGCTTCTCAATCAGGTTCACGAAATTACTCCTGAAATTGAAGCGGTAGCCGGAGATCCTGGCAGCGCGGTCGGTACAGGTGGTATGAAGTCGAAGATTGATGCATTCAAGATTTCACTAGCATCCGGCATTTCATCTTTCTTAGGGAAAGCAAGTACACCGAATATCGTTTATGATGCAGTCAATCATGAAGCGACAGGAACGTACTTCGAACCGAAAAGTGAAAATGAAAACTTGAACCAGAAGAAGCAATGGATTGCGTTCAACTCTGGACCTGAAGGTGAAGTGACCATCAACGATAAGATTGGTGCATCAATCCAAGAAAACAACAAGAGCCTTTCACCACTCGATGTGCACAGCGTGCGCGGACGCTTCGACAAAGGTGCGGTCATCCGTATCAAAAACATCAGCGGCGAAGATATCGGCCTTGGTGTAATGAATTATTCGGCTAACGAATTGAAACGACTGATCAATCAAAAAGAAATCAAGCTGCAAGATTTCCAAACAGCGGCTGTCGAAAGTGAAGACCTTGTCTGTCACCTCGATGTAGCCGTACCGGTTGGCGTTTAATAAGATTTTTCATTGGGCTATTTAATGAAGTTTGTTGCTCTTGAGTCACTTTAAAAACTTACCTTGTGCAAGTTGATTGGAGAGCAAGGTGCGAGACTCCTGCGGGATCAGCGTGACAGGTGAGACCAATCAATGTCGCAAAGCGACGAGTGGGCTCACCGCACGCCCCGCGGAAAGCGAGCATCCTGGAGCGGAAATCAATGACTTTCAAGGTTTAAAGTCTCACAATGATAAATGAACGACACTCAATTATATTACTGGAGGGATACAATGACGTTAACAGTTGAAAAAACGAACGTCGAAGAACAAGCGATTAAAGCAAAGAAAGCCGCAAAAACATTATCCATGCTGACAACAGAAGAAAAGAACGAAGCTCTTCTTACTGTTGCAGAAATGCTTGAAACCGAATACGAACTGATTTTAAAAGCGAATGAGAAAGACCTTGAAAAAGGAAAAGAGAAAGGTTATGACGATGCATTCATGGATCGTTTGGCCCTTTCTAAGGAACGCGTATTCGAATTTGCTCAAGGCCTACGAGAAGTAGCAGAGCTTGAAGACCCGACTGGAATCGTGAAGTCCGACTGGGATCTTGATAATGGATTGAATGTGAAGCAAGTAACGGTACCACTAGGTGTCATCGGAATGATCTATGAAGCTCGTCCCAACGTGACCGTCGATGCTACAGGACTTGCTTTGAAATCCGGAAATGCAATCGTCTTGAAAGGTGGCTCTTCTGCCCTTTCTTCTAACGAAACGATTGTCGAAGTTATGCACCGTGGCCTTGAAAAGACAAAAATACCGAAAGAAGCTGTACAATTCATCGCAAGTACAGACCGTTCTGCAACCCAGGAACTGTTCACGATGAAAGAGCACATTGATGTATTGATTCCTCGTGGAGGCGGCTCATTGATTGCAGCAGTCGTAAATAACGCAACTGTTCCTGTTCTTGAAACGGGTGTAGGAAACTGCCACATCTATATCGATAAAGCTGCTGAAGTGGAGAAAGCACTCAATATTCTTGTGAATGCGAAAACCGATCGTCCAGCGGTTTGTAATGCCGCAGAGACCGTTATCATTCATAAAGAGTGGCTCGATGCCAACAAAGATCAATTGATTGCAGCATTCGAAGAGCATGGAATTACGCCACATGGCGATGAATATGCTGTCTCTGTTATCCCTGGTGCTACTCCTGCGGGTGAAGAGGATTGGGCGAATGAATATCTTTCGAAGCATATTGCTGTCAAAACAGTACAAGATGTTACAGAGGCTGTCGAGCACATTGAAACGTATGGAACGAAGCACTCTGAATCCATCATCACCGAAGATGATACGGCGGCAAAAACATTCTTAGGACTAGTCGATGCAGCTGCTGTCTATCACAATGCTTCTACCCGATTCACCGATGGTAGTGCTCTCGGATTCGGTGCAGAAATCGGAATCTCTACTCAGAAATTGCATGCACGCGGACCTATGGGTCTACCAGCCCTTACAACCGTGAAATATCAAATGACTGGAACAGGCCAAATCCGATAAATAAACGGAAAGAGGAAGAGCTAAACGCTGTTCCTCTTCTTTTTTGATCATTCTGCGCTATTTTTGATCATTTTCTTGAATTTTTATTGATTATAGCGTGCAATATCCTGTTCATGAGCCCTTTCTGGCATTAAAAATAGGTTAAAGCAGTGTTTATCTACAAAAAATGAAGATTTTCATACAAAAATTGAAAATTATCTACGAAAATAAAATTTTATCTACGAAAACGAAGAATTATCTACAAAAATGAAGATTTATCTACAAAAACGAATCCCCCACCCCACCTGTTTCTTCTCAGATCAAAAAGTCCTCCATCACCCGTCCGCATCCAGCTTCAATTGATAAAAATGAATATCATGCCATTTTTCAAACTTGAAGCCTGCCTCGTAGATGGTTCCTGTTTTTTCGAATCCATGTTTCTTGTGAAGCTTCACACTTGATGGATCATCATTTGCAATCACGGCAACGATCGAGTGATAGTTGTAATCCTTCGCATGACGGATCAGTTTGGCTAACAGCATTGAACCTATTCCGTTCCCACGTGCCTTCTTTTTTATGTAGATTGAATCCTCCCCCGTAAAAGCATAAGCAGGCTTTGGGCGAAACCTGGTGAGACAAGCATAACCCAGTATTTCTCCATCGTTTTCTGCGACAAGGAGTGGATCGTGTTCATCAAACTGGTCGAACCACTTTTTCCGTTCTATTAACGTCTGTTCACTCGTATCAAACGTTACAGGTGATGTTCGAACGACTTCATTATAAATTTCTAATATCGCAATAAGATCTCCTTCGTTTGCATTCCGGATACGAACTTTCATGGCAAGATCCTTTCTCATATAACGTTAGACTTGTACATATGTTGTATTACATGTGCTTTTGCAAGGAGTGGACGAAATGAAAAAGTGGTGGGCTATCATAATCGGCAGCATATTTATCGGAGTCGGAATAAATGGGCTTCTAGCACCTCATCATCTACTCGATGGTGGGATGATCGGAATCAGCCTGATCGCCAACTATACGTGGGGACTTCAGCCCGGACTTGTCATCATTCTATTAAGCTTGCCACTTTATGGACTGGCCTGGTTTTTTCATCGCTCCTATTTTTATAACAGCCTGCACGGGATGCTGATTTCATCGTTTGCGATTGATGCGTTTTCTCCAATCAGGCAATGGACACACCCTCCGCTCCTCCTCTGTGCATTGGTAGGAGGTTTTCTAGTAGGGACAGGAATCGGGATCATGCTCCAACAGGAGACGAGTACGGGTGGAACGGATTTGCTCGCACAAATGCTATCGAAAATGACGCGTGTGAATGTAGGAATCATCATCTTCTTCATTGATGGTCTCGTCATCCTCTTTGGAGGTCTCCTTCTAGGTGGAGAGTCTTTCCTCTATTCTTTGATTACAATCATAGCTGTCGGCATCACCACGACCTTCATCACGATCACGAAACGGCCTTCCCATGCTCTTTAATTCATTCTCGGGGCCCAAATCATTACGGATACACCAATTAAGCAGATGACGGCTCCGATGATATCATACTGATCAGGGGTCTTCTTATCGATGAGCCACCCCCATAATAGTGCAAGAACGATGAAGACACCACCATATGCGGCAAAGACTCGACCGAACGTAGGGAAGGTCTGGAATGTCGGTACAATTCCGTAGATAAGCAGAACAAACCCGCCAGCAATTCCAAACCAGTAGGGAGCCCCTTCCCTCAACCATAACCAGAAGAGATATCCTCCTCCTATTTCGGCTAAACCTGCAACTATAAAAAGAACGATCGCTTGTATCATGTAAAATCCTCCTGAATAGATAAGTCGTGGTCATTCCTACGTTTAAGTTGGAAGTTAAAAACATAGAATAGATTTATATGAATAAACCCCTTTTGGCGAAAGGAGCGGTGACGAACGTGCACTTTCTCGTATGCTTCCATCTGGGTGGGGGATCCTGATGGCGATTCTGATTCTATGCCCCAAATGCAAAGGCTCTGGCAACATCTCCTCCATCTTTTCACTAAAAAAAAGGAAATGCCCATCCTGCAACGGCTCCGGTAAAATCAAGTCAAAACGAATTATCAGGAAGGAACTTCCCCAAGAAGGTCAACAGTAAGCGGGGTAGTTCTTTTTTGTATGGCTGTTTAAGATTCGCCGCCATACGCTTCTCTATTTTTCTTAAACACCTCTAAAAGCTAACTGAGCCTTTTGTTTTTAACGCTTTCCATCCAAATAAAGGGAGACGTTTCAGGACCTTCTATCGGTCCCTTCATGTCCCCCCTCCTTCATTATACTTTTATATGCTTGACTTTACTCATGACGTCCTCTTTCAACAATTTCAATTGCTCTTGGCTCCATTCATAAGTTGTCGCTTGTACACCGAAATAAAATTTGATCTTCGGCTCTGTACCTGAAGGGCGAAGGCACACCCAAGAACCATCCTCAAGCGTATACTTGATGACATTGGAAGGCGGCAGGGTGATTTCTTCGATGCCCGTCTGATTGATGAAAGAGCGTTCACGGCTCAAGTAATCCTCAATGATTGTGACAGGAATTCCGGCAAATTCTGAAGGCGCTTGGGAACGGAAGGTAGAAAGGATTTCTTGTATCTCTTCTGCTCCTTTTTTCCCTTTTAACGTTAACGACTCTAATCCTTCTAGGTAATAGCCATATGTTTCGAATAGATCCATCAGGCCTTCATAAAGGGTCTTCCCTTGGGATTTATAATACGCTGCGACTTCCGCTGCCATGAGACAAGCTTGAACGGCGTCCTTGTCCCTGACAAAGTCACCGATGAGGTAGCCATAGCTTTCCTCATAACCGAATAAGAATTTGTATTGCCCGGATTCCTCGTATTCCTTCATCTTTTCACCGATGAACTTGAAGCCTGTCAATGTATCGACTGTCTCCAAACCATACTTTTCTGCAATTGTTCTTCCGATTTCAGAGGTAACGATCGTTTTCAGAATGACTCCGTTTTCAGGAAGCTCGTTTTGTTTCTGCTTTTGGCTCAACAAATAGTCAAGCATAAGGGCTCCGGTCTGGTTCCCGGTTAAAACGACGTAATCTCCTTCAAGGTTTTTCACGGCTATCCCTACGCGATCGGCATCAGGGTCCGTCGCCATCAATACATCAGCATTCTCCCGCTCGCCATAGGCGATTGCACGTTCAAAGGCCGCATGTTCTTCAGGGTTCGGTGATTGTACTGTAGAAAACTCTGGGTCTGGCAATTCCTGTTCACTGACAACCGTTACATTGTTGAACCCTAGGGCTGCCAAACCTTCTCTTACTGGCTTGTTTGCTGTTCCATGTAAAGGAGTGAAGACGATCTTCAAATCACGCTGTTCCTTAATCAATTCTTTATTAACAGCAATGCTTGTCAGCTTATCAAGGTATGCCTGATCAACCCTTTCGCCAATCATTTTCAGCAATCCTTCCGCCTTCAACTCTTCTTCATCACCGACTGAGACGGACAACTCGTTCTCCACCGCATTCACATATTCAATGACTTCATTTGCTGCTTGTGGCGGCAATTGCCCGCCATCTTCGCCATAAACTTTAAACCCATTGTACTCCGGAGGATTATGGCTGGCTGTAATGACAATGCCTGAGAAAGCATGCAAATAGCGTACTGCAAATGAAAGCTCTGGGGTTGGTCGTAATTCCTCAAAGACATAGGTTTGGATACCATGATTCCCTAATGTCTTTGCTGCTTCCATAGCGAATTCAGGAGATTTGTGACGTGAATCGAAAGCGATGACAACCCCTCGCTGCTTCGCTTGTTCACCAAATTGTTCTATGTATCGTGCAAGCCCTTCTGAGGCTTTTCTGATCGTATATGTGTTCATCCGATTGGTTCCAGGTCCGATTTCCCCTCGCATGCCCCCAGTACCGAATTCAAGGTTCTTATAGAAGCTGTCCTCCAGCTTTTCTTCATGCCCTTCAATCGACTGGAGCTGCTCTTTCAACTCAGGCTCCAAATCCTCGAATGCTACCCAACGCTCATAACTATTTTTCCAACTCATAGTTGCCTCCTCAATCCATATTTTCTGTCTCTATCTCCCATTGTATATGAAGTCTGATCTTTCCACTATATCCATTCTTATATCGACCCTATCTTTTCATTCAACAGATTTTCCTCTTTTTCCTTCCCTCGCCGTATAGAAATTGCCCGATCCTCTTACATGCTGTCGATTCCGCCTTTTAACAAAAAATGCTCCCGTTTACTGTCATTATTCCCTGGAAAATAATGACCAAAGGAAAAAGGCAGGTCGAATTCCTGCCTTTCCCTTGTAGAATCATTGCTCATCCTGTTTTTTCATCGTCACTTCGTAAAGATCCCGTCTACGGTCCCTAAGCTGCATGACACTTCCTGAGCGTCGATGTCTTCTTAAAATCTCTAAATCGACATCTCCGACTACGACAGTTTCAATATTCGGATTACATTCTCCGACAATTCCATCTCTCGGGAAAGTGAAATCAGACGGGGTGAAAATGCCTGACTGGGCATACTGGATATCCATGTTTTCAGTCTGAGGCAAATTCCCAACTGTACCCGACAATACAGTGTAGACCTGATTTTCCACCGCTCTCGCTTGTGAACAGTACCGGACTCTCAAATACCCTTGGCGGTCATCTGTGCAGAATGGTGTGAAGATGATCCGGGCACCCTTATCCGTCACATAGCGGGCAAGCTCAGGGAACTCGATGTCATAACAAATGAGGATGGCGATCTTCCCACAGTCTGTGTCAAAGACATTCACCTTGTCTCCTGGACTTACTCCCCACCATTTGCGTTCATTCGGGGTAATATGAAGCTTATATTGTTTTTCGATCGTTCCATCTCTACGGAAGAGATAGGCGATATTATAGATCGTTCCTTCCTCTTCAACGAAATGGGAACCTCCTATGATGTTCACATTATATCGGACAGCTAATTCTGTAAACAATTCAATGTAGTCCTCTGTATATTGGGTCAGTCTACGAACCGCCTGGCTTGGACTTTTTTCATCCAAATAGGACATCAATTGGGTCGTGAAAATTTCCGGGAACACGACGAAGTCTGATCCGTAGTCCGATGCGACATCTGTGTAGTACTCCACTTGATTAGCAAATTCATCAAACGAATGAATCTGCTTCATCATGTATTGGATTGTCGTGATCCTGACAGGGAACGACGTTTTGAAATGACGCTTCGATGTCGCCCGGTAATCGATATTGTTCCACTCCATCAACGTGGCATGGGCATTGGAAGCTTTGTCGTCTGGAAGATAATCTGGATTGATTCGCATCAGCGTGAATCCATTCATCAATTGGAACGTCAATACCGGGTCATAAATGTTATGATGGACGACCTCCTTGACGTATTCACGAGGCGTCATCTGATCAGCATACTTATGATAGTTGGGAATCCGGCCACCGATGATGATGCTTTTCAGGTTCAACTTTTCAGCAAGTTCTTTACGTGCCTCGTATAATCGACGTCCAATCTTCATACGTCGGAAATCTGGGTGGACCATCACTTCAATCCCATATAGATTGTAGCCCTCAGGGTCATGGTTTGTGATGTATCCTTCGTCTGTTATTTCATCCCACGTATGCTTCTCATCATACTCGTCGAAGTTCACGATCAGACTTGAGCAAGTTCCAATGACTTGTCCATCGTATTCAACACAGAATTGACCTTCAGGGAAAATCTCAAGATGACTTTCAAGGTGCTCCCTTTTCCAAGGGTCCATATTCGGAAAACAAATCTTCTGTAGAGCAAGTATCTCGTCAATATCTTGATGTTCGATATTACGAAGGATGATCTTCTTTTCAAATTTAGACTCGTCTATCATGGACATCCATTATCACCTTTCTTCATTGCCAATCTTTCATCCTTGTCTTTAAATCAGACGTATTGAGTTCGAATTGAATCCCATTCGGGTCCAAGAAGTTGACGACCAATCCGCCACCTCGCTCGATCGGTCCACGGACGATCGGGACTTGATGTCGTTTCAGTACGTCTACCATTTCATGAAAACCTCGTTCGTTGATTGAAAAAGCGATATGGTCGACTCCTCGAGATTTCTCATTGATTTCTTTTTCATCATTCCCTTTTTCGAGGAGACAAATCCAGACCGAACCACTCTCCAAATAAGCATCGGTATTTCCATGATGGACCTTTTTCATATTCAGAACACCTTCATAAAAGGCCAAAGATTCATCGAGACTCTTTACATTCAACGTAACATGGTTGAATCCCGTTATCTCCATCATTCCCGTTCCTTATTGGTCTGTAAACCGATCGATCATTTCTTGTAATTCAAGCTCAGCCAATGATTCCAGCTTCAAGTCAAAGTCCTCGAAGGTAAGATGGCGGGTTACCATGTTCGGGATGACGACCGTGTGAAGACCTGCTCGCTTAGCTGATTTTGCGCCGTTGACGGAGTCCTCGAATGCAATGGCTTCCTCTGGTTTTACACCAAGGCAGTCCACGGTTTTCAAAAACAGAGCCGGGTCCGGCTTTACCGTTTCTACATCATCTGAGGTTCGGATACATTCGAAGTATTCCTCGATCCCTAGATTTTTCAAATGCTTCGATACCCATTTATAGGATGAAC
Organism: Pseudalkalibacillus sp. SCS-8; assembly: GCF_040126055.1. Lineage (NCBI taxonomy): Bacteria > Bacillati > Bacillota > Bacilli > Caryophanales > Fictibacillaceae > Pseudalkalibacillus > Pseudalkalibacillus nanhaiensis. Next base: position 631,296 of record NZ_CP143541.1, on the reverse strand, counting down.
TCGATGCAAGCCCGATTTTCAAGCCGAGATGGCGTGCAGCTTCCAAGTATTCAATTACACCCGGAAGTGCGTCACGGTCCTTGATCAATTCTTGGAATAGGTTCAAGCGTTGTTGCTTGATCGTATCGCGGTCGAGCTTTTTGCCGATCTGTTTTTCAAGATACTCATGCGCATCAAAGAAATTCGAGTGTGTTCCGATACATTCTCCCCACACTTCAATCGGAAGCTCAGCTCCATGTTCCTTGTAGATCTTCTGGAGAACATCATACTCACACGATTCCGTATCTAAAATCGTGCCATCAAAATCAAATACTACCGCTTTTATCATTCGCTCACATCCTTTATAGACTCTAAACTCACTATATGCAGAAAATCGGTTCATTGGCAAGCACAATCCATGATAAAAGGCTGTATATGTAATGGACTCATAAAAAAACAAGCACCCCGAATGAGGTGCTTGACACGTTATTGTTGTGGATATTGCTGCTGCGCATTTTGTTGCATGGTCGGTTGCGCTTGTTGAGCACCTGCACCTGCAGCTGGTGCAGAAGGAGAAGAAATGCTTGAAAGAGCTTGACCAGCGTTATTCGGGTCGCCGTCCTTCGTTGCAAGGTCACCAAGTGAAACCATTCCGACCATCTGATTGTTTTCAACAACCGGTAAACGACGGATTTGGTTTTGCGACATCAACTGGGCAGCTTCCTGAGCACTCATATTCGGGTTTCCAGCTATGATGTTGGATGACATACATTGGCCTACTTGAGTATTTCCATCCAACCCTTGAGCAGTAGAACGCAAAGTAATGTCACGGTCCGTAATGATTCCTCGGACTTGGCCGTTCTCTACAACTGGAATTGCACCGACATTGTATTGATTCATTAAAGCAGCTGCCTCACGTAAGGATTGCTGAGGAGAGACAGATGCGACATTATTGGACATGATTGAGCGTAATTGTTGTTCATTCATAATAAGCATATTCCTCCTTTCCCTCATAGTTTAGCCGACCACATAAAAGATTATTTTTCCTTTATTTTCAGGCCAGAATAGTATTTCAATTTGCATTTGAATCATCTACACTGAGAGGAGCAAGAAAAAAATGACCAAGTTGAGGGAAAAGCCATGGCTAAAGAATATTACAACGTCCTCGAGGAAATTGTCCCCACTGTCGTGAATGTCCTGCTGAACAGCCCGGATTACCAAACTGTCTGTCGTTGTCGCACCTGCACCACGGATATCATTGCACTGACTTTGAACAGCATCCCGCCCCGCTACATTACATCACCGGAGAAGCGTGAAATCGTCTTCCGTCTTTTTAATCAGAACTTCATGCGTACAATGTTGAACAAACATATCATCAGCGCCATACATATCGTCCGTAAGAACCCTAATCACGATTGAGGGAATTCGGTAAAGAACCTTACAGATTTTCCGTCACTTTTTGTAATGATCGTCCCGAGTTTGTCGGTACGGAACACACGTATATCATGGGCTTTCAACCTTTTCAGAACATCTTTGGATGGATAGCCATATTTATTTTTCCGACCGACTGATATGATGGCGTAATCCGGATCAGTCTTTTTCAACAAAGCATGACCTGTCCCGGTATTAGCACCATGATGGGCCACCTTCAATACATCTACTTTCTCCTGGTCGATTCTTTTCAACAGTTCATTTTCAGATGTTATGCCAGCATCGGCCATCAAGAGAAAACGTTTCTTGCCATGCTCGAGTCGGACCACTGCAGAATAATCGTTCAACGACTTATAATGCTGTTTCCCCGGGGCAATAAATTCCATTGAAATGTTCCTTGCCAGTTTGACTTTGACCCCCGCTTTCGCTTCTTTACGTTCCACACCCGATTTGGATATCGATTTCATCAGCTTTTTATAGTAGGTCGTGTGATATTTCACGTCTGGCATGTAAACTGTCTCAATTTCAAATGCTTTGAAAATGTCCTCCATACTCCCGATATGATCATGGTGAGGGTGAGTGGCGATTAAATAGTCGATTTGATGGATTCCTCGTTTTTGGAGATAGGAAACGACTTTATGTCCATCGTGTTCATCACCTGAATCAATTAATACGTGTTTCCCGTTCGATGTTTCGATATAGATGCTGTCCGCCTGCCCGACATCGATCACATGCATCTCGAGGTTCGTTTTCCAAAGGGCTTCGGCAGGCTGTGGAAAGAGCACAAGAACAATAAAGAGTATAATGAGTTGTCGCATCCTTATTCATGAGCCTCCCCTTTCTTTTGTTTGGAATTAGTTTATGTAGGCACGGGGAGATTATTTTTCCATAAAAATCCCTCCATCCATTGATGAAGGGTAAATCAGGCTATGCCAGATTTTTTTCGCCTTTATTGAAAAAGCTTCTCATCGAATGATACACATCTCGTTTTTCTTTTAAAATGTAGTGATAGAACTTCGGATTCTTGATGTTTTTATAAACACTCATCAAAGTGGAATGTCGATTGTATGGATTCACTTCGCCATAGCCGAACATGTTGGATACTTCCATGATTTGGTTTACGAGTTTGATGCAACGTGCGTTGTCACTTGTGAGGTTATCGCCATCCGAGAAATGGAACGGATAGATGTTATATCGGCTTGGTGGGTATTTATGTTCGATAAGTTCAAGTGCTTTACGATAGGCTGATGAACAGATTGTACCGCCGCTTTCGCCTTTAGAGAAAAAGTCTTCTTCAGATACAACTTTCGCTTCTGTATGATGTGCAATGAATTCAATTTCTACAGTTTCATATTTGGAGCGAAGGAATCGTGTCATCCAGAAGAAAAAGCTTCTCGCCATATACTTCTCCCAAATCCCCATTGATCCTGAGGTGTCCATCATTGCAAGGACGACTGCTTTGGATTCGGGCTTTTCAATTTGGTTCCACGTCTTGAATCTTAGGTCCTCAGGAAAAATCGGAGTGATCGCAGGGTCGCCTTTCAGTGCATTCCGTTTATACGCTGTCAGAATCGTTTTCTTTTTGTCGATATTCCCCATCAAACCTGTTTTTCGAATATCGTTGAATTCCACTTTTTCACGAATGATGTTGTCTTGTTCCTTTTGTTGCAGGTTCGGCAGTTCCAATTCTTTGAACAGTAATTCTTCAAGCTCTAATAATGAAACCTCTGCTTCATAATAATCATCACCTGCTTGGTCGCCGGCTCCTTTACCTTTGCCTGCTCCCTTTTTGCCATTCGACTTTCCTTCTCGTGCAATGACATCACCGACTTGGCTGTCTCCGTCTCCCTGCCCGACATGTTTAGATTTATCATAATTGTAACGGATTTTATATTCATCCAGGGAACGGATCGGTATTTTGATAACATCGTGACCATTGGATAAAATGATGCTTTCCTCACTGATCAAGTCCGGTAGATTGTTTTTTAACGCTTCTTGTACTTTTTCCATGTGACGTTGTTGGTCTTGATAACCTTTACGGTGGAGGGACCAGTTCTCCTGTGACACGACGAAATTATTTTTTTTGTTGACGGTCATTGTGTTCCCCTCCTTATTTGATTTCCCCTTCAGTAGTAGAGCACGTTTACTTTTGGGGATTACTTTATCCTATGCAGTAAATGTTCAGAATTGCTAATAAATTCGAACAAAAAGATGCTTGTCTGCAAATTCCGCACTATCACTGTGATTGATTTCTTGATATAGGAGGGGACAACCAATTAACCTGTTCATTAACGGGACAATTAGGTAAAAAAAAGAAGCCTGCCCTTGGTAGCAAGCTTCCTTCTGTATCATTATTCGTTATCTTTATCGTCTTCTTCACGTTCATGCTGGACAGGGTCCGGTACTTTTCCGCTTTTCTTCACATCTTCGTTGGGAGATACATTTTCCATAACCTTGCTATGTTCTTTCAGTTCCTTTTCATTGCTTACCATTGAACTGTTCTTTGGATCGGCATTTTTACCTTTAGCCATTGGTAACCACCCTTTCTGAAAGTAGTCTTACCCAGAAATTGTGAGTCGTAAACATCACTGGATGACTTTGAACTCAGATACTGGCCAATAGCGCAGGTTCACTTCACCTACGATATTTTCAAATGGTACAAAGCCGATGTGACGGCTGTCGATACTGTGAAGACGGTTATCCCCGAGAACGAATACCGTTCCCTCAGGAACTCTCTCTTTCTTCGTTATATCCTTCAAAGTAAAGTCTCCGGTCAATTGGGAGCCCTGCTGCAGCTCATCTCGGAAACGCTCAAGGTAAGGCTCAGGGACAGGCTCTCCATTGATAAAGAGCTTATCATCCCGGTACTCGACCTTATCCCCCGGAAGACCGATGATCCGCTTGATGTAATCCTCTTCCTCATTCGCTCTGAATACAATCAAATCAAAACGATTCGGCTTAGAAATGTCATAGTTGATTTTATTTACGATTAAACGATTCCCTTCTTGAATCGTGGGCATCATTGATTCACCGTAGACGACATAGTTCGTAAAGAGAAAATGCCGTACAACGAATGCAATGAGCAAAGCAATTCCGATTGCTTTCACCCATTCCAAAAAGCTGTTCTTCGTTTTGGCCATGTACACTTACACACCCTTTTTCTTCTTTGTTATGTTTAATCTACCATTTTATACAATTTCCCCGCAAGTATACAAGCAGTTAAACTTTTGTTACAAAGTGCCTGACACTTCTTCCCGAGCGCCGTATATCAACACTCTGCGGAAGTGTCAGGCACTTCAGTAAGCAGTTCATTACGTTTGGAACCACAAAAAACAAGGCGTTGGAGGACGCCTTGTTTTGTTTGTTTCTAATGATTTTGGATCAACGGTTGAGCAGACTGCCGACATAACGGAGCAGCTCGTTTGCCGAAATCGAGTTATAGCCATGCTCATCGATCAAGCGGGCGATGACCTCATTCACCTTCTTAAGCTGGGACTCGTCTGGCGTCTTCGTAGAAGTCGTAATCTTGACAACATCCTTCAAGTCAGCGAACAACTTCTTCTGAATCGCTTCGCGCAACCGCTCATGTGAATTATAATCAAACTTCTTCCCTTTACGGGCATACGCCGAAATACGGATAAGGATTTCTTCACGGAAGGCTTTCTTCGCATTCTCAGAAATTCCGATTTGCTCCTCGATCGAACGCATCAGTTTTTCATCTGGGTTCATTTCGTCACCTGTAAGCGGATCGCGTAGTTTGTTCTTGTTACAATAAGCTTCAACATTATCCAGATAATTGTCCATCAATGTTTTCGCCGACTCTTCATACGAATACACGAATGCCTTCTGAACTTCCTTCTTCGCAATATCATCGTATTCTTTTCGAGCAATTGAGATGAAATTAATGTACTTGTCACGATCTTCCTTCGAAATGGAAGCGTGTTGGTCCAGACCGTCCTTCAATGACCGCAAGACGTCAAGCGGACTGATGGCTGGAACTTCTTTACGGATGATGGCAGATGAAATCCGGTTGATGACATAACGCGGATCAATCCCGCTCATCCCTTCATCGTTGAATTCCTTCTTCATTTCCTCTACATCCGCTGTATTGAAGCCTTCGACATTCTCTCCATCGTATAGGCGCATCTTCTTAACCACATCGACGCCTTGCTTCGAGGATTCCTTCAATCTCGTCAATACGGAGAAGATTGCAGCGACCCGCAATGCATGTGGCGCAACATGGATATCTCCAATGTCACTGTCCTTGATCATCTTCTCATAAATTTTCTCTTCTTCAGAAACTTTTAGGTTGTAAGGGATCGGCATGACAATGATCCTTGAATGCAGTGCCTCATTCTTTTTATTCGAAATGAAAGATTTGTACTCAGCTTCGTTCGTATGAGCAACAATCAACTCATCCGCACTGATTAAAGCAAACCTTCCAGCCTTGAAGTTCCCTTCCTGCGTCAACGAAAGTAAATGCCATAGGAATTTTTCATCACACTTCAGCATTTCCTGGAACTCCATCATCCCACGATTCGCCTTATTCAGTTCTCCGTCAAAACGATAAGCACGCGGATCCGATTCAGAGCCGAATTCGGCGATTGTCGAGAAGTCGATGCTTCCCGTCAAATCCGCAATATCCTGCGACTTCGGATCGGATGGGCTGAACGTACCAATACCCGTTCGTTTATCCTCACTGAAAAAGATACGCTCAATCATGACATCTTCAATACGTCCATCGTACTCTTGTTCGAGACGCATCATATTCAATGGGGATAACGAGCCTTCCACCCGGATTCCATAATCATTATAGAAATCCTCTCTGATGTGATGCGGAATCAAATGCAATGGATCTTCATGCATTGGGCATCCTTTAATAGCGTATACCGCACCTTCGTCCGTCTTCGAATACTCCTCTAAACCTCTTTTCAGCATCGTTACGATTGTAGATTTACCTCCACTGACCGGTCCCATCAATAAAAGGATCCGCTTCCGTACATCAAGACGTTTAGCTGATGGATGGAAGTATTCTTCTACAAGCCGCTCCACTGCATCTTCTAGCCCGAAAATCTGATTTGAAAAGAAGTTGAATCGTTTCTTACCATTCACTTCATCAATTCCGTGACTTTTAATCATATTATATACACGAGAATGGGCAGACTGAGCAACTTCAGGACGCTCTCGTAAAATCTCCAAATATTCAGCGAAGGTACCTTCCCAAGCCAATCTTTTTTCTTCTTCCCTATGCCGTTGCAATTTACCTAAAATATCCATGAGTACCCCCTCCAAGGAATAATCGTACATGTAATACATCGTATGCTCGGACATTCCGTAACATTCGATGTTCTTTTAAACCCAAACACTCACAAACATGGTAAAATAAAGAAGACTTAGTGAAGACAAGCAAAGCGAAGTCTGAACTTTAGTCGCACTTATACTGGAAGTGTAAAGAAGACTTGATGAAGACAAGCGAAAGCGAAGTCTGAATCCTAGTCGCACTTATACTGGAAGTGTAAAGAAGACTTGATGAAGACAAGCGAAAGCGAAGTCCGAATCCTAGTCGCACTTATACTGAAAGTGCAAACACAGAAGATTACATAAGGATAGGATTTATTTTGAAACTGATTACAGGTTTTATCATTTCAGCCGCAATGCTGTTGGCGATTTGTTTTCTTGCTGACAATGTCTGGGCGGATATCCAACAGGTACAGACGCCTTCTGAATTGATCGAAAAGCAAGTGACCCTTGATACTTACGAGCTCGTCCAAAGTTCAACGATCCATGACGAAAATGGGAAAAAGATTCAAACGTTACACGGAACTGAACACCGCACTTATATAACCTTTGAACAATTGCCCCCTTCTGTTATCCATGCGTTTGTCGCAGCAGAGGATAATCATTTCTTTGAACATACAGGTATTGATGGTTCTGCTATCATTCGTGCTTTCCTTGTGAATGCACGGTCCCAATCCACTGAACAAGGTGGGAGTACCATCACCCAGCAACTGGCCCGAAACTTATTTTTGAACCATGAAAAGACGTATAAACGGAAGCTGAATGAAGCGCTCTTTTCATACCAGCTTGAGAAAGAGTTCTCTAAGGAAAAGATACTGGAGCTATATAGCAATGCCATTTATTTTGGAAATGGCGTCTATGGGATCGAAACGGCGAGCCAGTTTTATTTTGGAAAATCAGTTTCCGATCTGACGCTGGCTGAAATCGCACTATTGTGCGGAATTCCAAACAGCCCGAACAAATATGATCCAATCAAAAACATGGACACTGCACAAAAACGCCAGCAGTATGTTCTTAAAAAAATGCTTGATAACCAATACATAACACAAGCGGAATTCGACAAGGCAAAAGCCAAGCCTATCCGGTTAAAAGTGACACGAACGAAACAGTTATATCCAGACTATACCTCATACGTCATCCACGAACTAAAAGAACTAGTGAAGGTGAGGGATGGCTTTGATGAAAAAATAGCGAAGGCTGCAACTGCTGAAGAAAAAGAGAACATTCACGCTCAGCTGAATGAAGTCGTCTATAACTTGATTTACGATAAGGGAGTCAAAATCGAAACGTTTTTAGATACCGATCTTCAAAAACATGCACAGAAGAATATCCAACGAATCCCTCATAAAGTTGAAGGGGCATTCGTCATCATCGATCATAATCATCATAAGATCAAAGCGCTTATTGGTGGAAAACAGATGAAAGCCAATGAGTTCAATCGTGCCTACCAGGCATATCGTCAACCAGGATCCACGATCAAGCCATTACTTTCATTTGCTCCTTATCTAGAAGTGACAGGTTCATCCATCAGTGTTCCGGTGAATGCATCCCCGCTTTGTAAACAGGACTACTGTCCACAAAATTACGGGAATGCAATCTTCAATACCGTTTCCATGAAGAGTGCGATCGGCAAATCCATCAATACGGCAGCCGTTCGCCTTACATCGCAGATCGGGATTGATAAAGCATTTGAATATCTCAAACCTTTCTCGTTTCAGAAAGTGTCTGACAATGATCGCCACCTCCCATCGGTTTTAGGAGGCTTCGATTATGGTATGACACCTTTAGAGCTGACCAATGCTTATACAACATTCAGTAATAATGGGAATTACCAGCCATCGAGAGCGATTAAACGCGTTCTTTCCCATAAAGGTGAAATCCTTTATGAATGGGAAGACAAACCTACACGTGTCTGGTCGAAAAATACGAATATCAAAATGCGTACCCTTTTAAATTATGTGATGACGAACGGTACCGGTCGAGTAGCCACTTTACCAACGCCATATATTGGCGGAAAGACAGGTACGTCGAATGCAATCAAAGATTTATGGTTTGTCGGCATAACAGACCGCTACACAGCAGGTATTTGGATGGGCAAGGACAAACCAGCCCCTATCCAAGCCAGTCAACTCCTGCATTTGAAAATTTGGAAGGATATCATGCAAAAAGCGCAGCCCTAACAAAAAGGACGCCTCGTAAGGCGTCTCTTTTTTGTATGTTTCAGGTCGGCATGATTCCAGACATGAAGGCTTTATATACTTTCAAAACGGCATAGGATACACCGATGAAAAAGCAAATCCAAAAGAGGATGTGCATGAAGATCAAGCCGAACATTCCAGCAGTACTTAATGTTTCACTAGCTTTGAATACGAAGTAGAAGAAATAGACAAAACAGGATAATAAAAAGATGAACGGTAAAAGGAAGCTTGATTTCACAACGATGATTGAACAAAGGCTTCCGATCAGGAAAATCCAACTGCCTGAACGGACCCTCTGAAGTGTCTCCCCCTCGCTCTCTTTGGAAAAGAAGTATAACGACAATTCAATCAGCGTGTCTGAAATCAATTTCAAGGCAGCGAACAACATGAAAAACAACAATGTACAGACGAACCATAGAGCCAGCTGTATTTGTATGACAGAAAAAAGCTCCGTCATACCACGATAGATCCCAAGTCTTTCTAACTGCTCAACGAGATAGACTTCCGTATAAAATCCAAAAGACGAACTGAACAAGATAATCGAAAACAACGGAAAATAGCCAGTCAAATATGTATTTTTCCCCAAGATGACAAACTCCCAATTCTTAGTGTTTATTTGTCTATTATTACATTTTTGTCACAGTTTTTCATACACATTTTTGTATGATTTGCTATAATGGTATGTATGAATGGATATACTATGCTTTAAAGGAGGATGTCATATGAGCTTTATCCTCATTTTAGGTGTTATTTTGGCCTTTTTAACAGCAATTTTCACTGCCGGATACAATGATCGTCCCGGTACAAGAAAATAACAGTGGCTTACATACCACAATCGGAAAACGACTGATTCTCGAGAATCAGTCGTTTTTTTGTATGTTTATGTTCTATTCCAAATGTAGAAAGTCTTGCTGTCTCAGCGCCTCGTAAACGAGAATTGCCGCGGTATTCGACAAATTTAATGAACGCACATTATCGGTCATTGGAATCCGAAGACACCGATCCATGTTCGCTTCGATGATTTCATCCGGAAGACCGGTCGTCTCCTTACCGAATACGAAATAATAATCTTCTTCAGGATTGCTGTAATCAAATGTTGTATGAGGCTTCTTACCGTATTTCGTCAGGTAGAAATACTCCCCCTCCGTCTTCTCGAAGAACTCATCTATCGAATCATAATAGGATATGTTGACATGCTCCCAATAATCCAGTCCTGCTCTTTTTAACATCTTATCATCAGTTGAAAACCCTAGAGGACGGATCAGATGTAACGACGTATCTGTAGCCGCACAAGTCCTTGCAATGTTTCCTGTATTAGCTGGAATTTCAGGTTGAAACAAAACGATGTGTACCGACAAAACCATTCACCTCTAACTTCTAAATCATAATACAAATCCACCATCCATTATAGCATGTCCCAAAGTGCCAGGCACTTTCAAAGAAGCTTACTCTATGTAGGCTTCCGGAACAGTGTCTGACACTTGCCACAGCGCTTACTCTCCCAACGCTCCTGAAATGGTGTCAGGCACTTCCCATGAAGCCCACTCTACCAAGGCTTCATAAAGAGTGCCTGACACTTCCTCAATTCACCCGTCCACAATGCGGAAGAATTTGTATTTGATTTTTGGGGTATAAGCTGTTGAGTCTGTATAATCCCAATACCGCATCCTGCTATTATGAGTATGGGCGTTCACCAGCGGCATCCCCATCTCATCCTTGGCTACGACAATCGTGTTATGCTGCCAGCGCCCATCTCCATCGAAATCGTAACAGATGACATCACCTGGGATAAGCTGCTCGGGTGATCGCACTTCCTGGCCACGCAACCCTTGCTTTGATCCACTTAAATGCCAGCGCAGTGTATTAGCGACAGCCCAGCTGTAACTCCAATTATTGCTACGGTACCACCAGCCTTTAGACCGATTCGGGTACCCCCTCATCGGTGCTCCTCCTGCATGCATGCATTGAGATACGAAGTTCGTACAATCATTTTCAAATAGACGATAGGCTGGGTTGTGCGAATTCCACCAACGTTCAGCGTACTTCACCGCTTCCAATCGATTATAACGATACCTCGGCATCGATATGATTTCTTCGTCCCGCTCAATTGATGGAGGATCCGATTTTTCCCTTCCCTCCATGACCAAGGAAACGTCTCTTGTGATCTCACCGTTCCCGATGGTCGCTTTCCGCTTTTCAAGACATTCTTCCACATAGAATTTCATTGTCTGTTTGATCAAATAAGAACGTTGTATCAAATAGATGACTTCTTCAGTATCATCAACCGTCGTCTTATCGAGTATTTTCGCCTTCACCTGTGCATTGACGATGACGGCGTTACGCTCTTTCATGCTTTTCGCTCTCCGCACCAATGCTTCACTTTCGAGCGTATTGATCCGTTCATCTCTCATATAGTCTGTAGTGAAGGAGGCATTATGTTCTTCAATAAATTTCTGTAAGGTCGTCAGCCAATCCATTCCACAACCTCCCCTATTCATCGCAGATGGTGTCAGGCACTTTTTCACAATCCAGACATACCAACAGGTTTGAAAAAGTGCCTGACACTTCCATCACATTCTCCTTTCATGTCTATGGCTGGACATAAAAAAAAAGAACCCTGTACACAGAGTTCTAAGCACGAAAAAAACCTACATGCTCGTAGGTTTTTCAATTAATTATAGTTATGAACAGATCTGAGATGGCTCTTCTTGTTCAAGATTCAAAAGAATCTCTTTCTTATCAAGTCCACCACCGTAACCGACAAGTGAGCCATTGCTTCCGATGACTCGGTGGCAAGGTATGATGATTGGGAGCGGGTTTTTGTTGTTCGCACTTCCAATTGCCCTTACTGCTTTAGGGGAACCAATCATCGTCGCCACATCCTTATAGGAGTAAGTTTCTCCATAAGGAATTTTCACCAGTCCTTCCCACACCTTCTTTTGGAAAGTAGAACCGAAGAGTGCGATCGGAATGTCAAAGTGCGTCCGTTCTCGATTGAAGTATTCATTAATCTGTTCGATAAAAGGTTGAAACGACGCATGATCGAAGGTCAATTCAGCTTTTAGAGCTTGTTTCTTCAACCAGGCATTGATAAGAGGAAGATTTTCCTCTGCCGATCCGAAATCAATCCGGCATAATCCCTTTTCAGTTTTCAGTAACGTCAGGGGACCGACTGGACTTTCCATCTCCCCATATTGTACAACAAGTGTCGTCTCCATCTTATCCCTTCTTTTACCCTTTTGCATTATCATACTTAACGTAAATTAATTTAACCATCACGATTTCACGTGATTATCAGCCATATTCAAGCTTCTCTCAATTTCATATAGGACATTTGCGTCATTTTCTCTCTCTTTCGCTGATTTAAGGGATTTTTCAGCTTCTGAACCACCGATTTTTCCAAGTGCCCAAGCCGCCGTCCCACGGATGACTGGACGAGGATCTTCATTCAACACACGAATCAAATCCGGTAGGGCTGTTTTATCCTTAAAATTACCTAATGCAATGATCGCATTTCTTTGAATTGGTTTTTTCCCTCTCCATGAACCTGCGATAGGGCCGAACTTCTCCTTGAACTCCCTGTTACTTATGGAGAGCAATGGCTTAAGCTTCGGTTTTGCAATTTCCGGATCCGGTTCCATCTCAGGATGGATGTGAAAATCCTTCCCTTTATTTTCAGGACAAACTTGCTGGCACGTATCACAACCATACAAACGGTTACCTAGCTTTTCACGGTAACGTTCTGGTAAAAACCCTTTCGTCTGAGTCAAAAATGCGATACATTTATTCGAATCAAGCTGTCCTCCGGTAACTAAAGCACCTGTCGGACAGGCATCCACACATTTGTTACATGAACCACACTGATCTGTCATCGGTTGATCAGGCGGAAAGGGAACTGTGGTGATCAATTCCCCTAAATAAACATAGGAGCCAAACTCAGGTGTAATCGTTGCACAGTTCTTTCCGCTCCATCCGATTCCAGCTCTTTCAGCTACAGCACGGTCGGATAATTCTCCGGTGTCGACCATTGATACAACTTTCGCTTCCGGCACAAGCTCTGCAATATAGGCTTCAAGCTTTTCCATACGATCGCGAAGGACATCATGGTAATCCTTCCCCCAGGAAGCTCTGCAGAAGATTCCTCTTCGCTCCTCTTTCGTGCTCCGAGGTGCATCCTTCATTTTGGACGGATAGGCAAGCGCTATTGAAATGATGGATCTTGCATTCGGTAACAACCGATCCGGTTCTGTCCGCTTATCGATATCGGGTTCTTCAAAACCCGATTGATACTGCAATTCTTGTTGAGTACGAAGGCGTTCCTTCAATTCTGTAAAAGGATCTGCCGTCGTAAACCCAATTTTATCAATGCCGATTGATTTACTATATGCAATGACCTTTTCTTTCAACTGGGCACCTGTCATCGTTTGACCCCCTTTCTTTTAAAATGTGGTTTAATCACTGTTCAATCTTCAACGTACGTAAACGGTTCAATGCTGAAGCTAATTCTAACACACGGGGCCGTGCCAAGTCACCAGGATGCTGGTTAGGAAATTCTGTAAATGATGCAAGCCCTTTCTCATCCAATTGTCGCTCAACTTTTGAGAGCAATTCTGATACAGGTAATGACCCAAGCCACTTCTTCTTTTCTATATAATGGAGGATTTCTGCAATCGCCCTCGTCTGGCTTGCATCGGTCAGCTGCTCGACAAAGTCAATCCTTATATCTGTCGTTCCATACTGGATTGTATGAAGCCCTCTCGCTGCTACTTTCGAATGTTTCCCTTTTCGGCTGTCGAGACTGGATGGTTGTGGCTTCCTTGACTGGATATCTCCGAACCGTTCTCCGCCTTCCCTTTGACGGTTCGAAACGGCATGCTGTGCAATGTCTTTCGCTTCACTCGTCACATCAAACGGACCGTACTGGTCCATTAAAATAACCGTATCCGCAACGTCAAAATAGTCTCCAGAGCCGCCCATGACAAGCAAGGTCGAGACATCATGCTCTTCCTTCAACTGTCTCACTTTATCAATAAAAGGCGTGATCGGTTCCTTCTCTTTCGAAACGAGCTGTTGCATTCGTTCATCACGAATCATGAAGTTCGTAGCACTTGTATCCTCATCAATCAACAAAGCACTTGCCCCCGCTTCAAGCGATTCAATGATTGTTGCCGCCTGAGACGTACTACCACTTGCATCCTCTGATGTAAAGTTGGTCGTAGCCTTGCCGAACGGCAGGTTTTGAATGAAAGGAGAAATATCGACATTCGTGATTTTCCGGCCATCTTCTGCACGTACCTTCATCGCATTCGGATCGGTCAACACAAACTCGCGGCCGTCCCCACTGATATGATCATAAACGCCGCGTTCAATCGCTTCGAGCATCGTACTTTTCCCATGGTATCCACCACCGACGATCAACGTAATGCCTTTCTGAATCCCCATCCCTTGAATAGGTTCTTTTCGATGAGGGACGGGAATGGAAACACTCAACGACTGTGGGGCTTCAAATGAGACCACATCATCGGATTGAAGAGGACGGTCACTGATCCCACTCTCCCTCGGTAAAACCGAACCATTCGCGATAAATGCAACGAGGCTGTTCCCTGCCATGAATTCGCGAATCGCATCCTGTTGATCGCACAACTCGACTGCAGCGACAATCGTTTCCTCTTCGATGGCGAATATGGAATCCTTTAAAATTTGAGGGATGATCGACATCAGCATCTTTTCCGCTTGTCTACCCAGCACTTTTCTGCCTCTTGCAGGTAGACCGACTGATAAGCAGATGATAACAGAGCTGTCAGTCAACTGAACAGCTGTCCTTTCAAGAATTTCCTGAGCTGGCTTATCAATCGTAATGACACCACTTTTACCAGAACCTCCTGCACGATCGTCACTTTGACGGATCGCTTTTGCGACACTTCGAGCAATCGTGTCCTCAACCCTGATTTTACGTGAAGGTGTCGACTCCCAATCAGACTGTAAAATCGTTTTTGATTTTGGAACCTCTACCCTTATTTTAGAAGGAGCTGCAAACGGATCTCCTTGTACATGATCGATGTGAAGGGTGAATTCATTAAAATGATACTTTCCCCGGATATCCTTATACGCTTTATACCCTTTTCCATCAATCCGTTTCAATATGTCCCTGAGCTTGTCCATATACGTAAGCACTCCCTTTCCAGTTATTGATTTTGATATGGTAAACTAAGTTCAAATACCTTATTACAAGAGGTGACATTATGAATATCACCATTTCAGAAAAACTTAAACAATCGATCCCCGAATTCAAGGTCGGAGCTATCCACTATCATGATATCACGGTTGCTGAGCCACCTAAAATGTTAGCAGGGCGACTACAGTTGTTTCAGGAATCATTAATGCTTGAGGCTGACGAGAAGCCGATCTCAGCTATTGAGCCCATCCAAGAATGGCGCAAATTGTTCAAGCTGGTCGGAACAGACCCTTCGAGATACCGTCCATCCTCTGAGGCGTTATTACGCCGGATATATAAAGGTTCCGCACTTGGCTCAGTACACTCCGCCGTTGATACGAACAATTTCTTTTCTCTTCAATACCAGATTCCACTTGGGATATATGACACATTTCAAATTACGGGAGATGTGATTGTAGATATCGGTTCGGCTGAAGATTCCTATGAAGGAATCAACGGTCGAGAAATGGACATGAGCAATAAAATACTAACCCGGGATGGACAAGGTGCTTTTGGAAGCCCGATCGTCGATTCAAAACGGACGATGGTCACTGAGAATACAACACAGGCTCTCCATATCGTCTACTTCCAGCCTTCCTTAACCGATGAACATGCTCTAGAAATGCTGCAAGCGATTGAAAAGATGTTCATCCAAATCCATGGTGGCGAGGCAGAGTTAAAGCTTATAAAGTAAATAAAAAACGCAACACTCCGTTTTCCTGAAACGAAGCACTGCGTTAAATAAGTTTCTATCATTATAGGATGATTCAGAGAAAATTATGTACAAAACCTCCACTTGGAGGTTTTTTCTGTTACGCGAGGCTTCCTTTACCGACCGAACGCTTCTGGTGAATGATGAAGAACGCATGGATGACACCAGGAAGCCATCCGATCATCGTCAAAATGATATTGATGAGTGTTTGCGTTTTACTCCCTGATAAAAATACTGCAAGAGGCGGAAGTAAAAGGCCTAATAGATACATCATTGTTCTCATCTTCCTCCTTTGTCTGGTGTAATACTAGACATACCCGCATGAATCAGTGTTTAAACAAAACTCACTTTAAATGAAAGAGAGACATCCACAACAATGGATGTCTCATTAAATCAAGTTAATTGGGAACTTTCTCTCCAACAACTACGAGTCTTTGTTTATTGGAATACATCGGATGACACGTAATAAGGGTAACAATAGATTTGTTTTTCACAGGCTCCAGCACTTCCAATTGAGTCGGTTCGATGATCTTCTTATCGATCACTTTATAGTGGAAGCCTTGATTGTCCGCAATGAAGTCGATTTGGTCGCCTACCGACAGCTCATCCAATCTATTGAAAAACTTTCCGGTCACATGAGACCGGTGCCCTAAGGCAACAAAGTTCTCCCCTTCTACACCAAGTCGACCTGTCCCCTCCAAGTGGCCTACTGCAACTTTTAGGATGTCCGTACTCGATCCTTCCAGAACCTTCGTTTTCAAATTGATTTTCGGAATGGATATGTGGAGATTCTTTAAAGGAACGGTTTCTTTCATTCCTTCCTCAACTATTCCATCATTCCGATTTACAATTTCCGTACGTAAGCTCTCCGAAAGCTCCTCTGTATTGGCGATTAATTTCTTCTCTAAATAAAACGCATGTATTTGTTCATAAGCTACATAACCGCCAATCAGAAGTGCTAGGCCGATCAACAGATTCCCCATCAATTTCATTGCTATTCCCCATTTTTAGAGTCAAATCAACGCTAGCTGTTACCTTGTTTCTTCATCCTCATTTCGTCGACCAAATCTTCTCATTAATAGTCCTGAAACTCCCAACAGGCTAGCCAGGCTTACTAATAGATTACGATCGAGAAGAGACCCCGTTTTCGGTAACTCTGTCAAATCCTCTCCTACCTTTGGAGCCGGATCGTTCGAATTGTCTTCACCTGGGTCATGGCCGATAGGTACATTGCTTTCATGAACGACAACATCTACATAAATGGTATAAAGCACACCCGCTTCGTCATGATACAGGATTGTAAAGCGATCCTTACCTGTAAAGTCCTTATCCGGTGTATAGACCCAGTTCAGGTTGTTCAGGTCGACATCTACCTTCCCGTTATCCGGAGACTTCACTTGAATATCCTTCGGATTCACAACATTCAAGTCTTTTAGATTTCCACTGATGGAACGGTTTTCAAACGTTTCGACCAAGAAATTGGTCGTACTGTCATCTGTGGCATTTTCCTCAACGATGATATTGATTGTGGAACGAGCTGTCTCTCCATGTTCATCTGATACTTCAATCGTAAACTGATCATTACCTTTAAAACCTGGCAATGGTGTGTAAGTGAACGATCCATCTGGTTGAACCGTTATCGTACCGTTGTTCGGTAGAGTAAGCAATCTGTAAGTAAGGGCGTCACCATCCAAGTCGTTTCCAGTCACTTTCTCGCTCAATACGGTATCTTGTTTCACCTTGAACTGATAATCCCGAATCGTAGGTGCCTGATTAGCCGGCTCCTCTGAATCATTGATTGCTGTCATCGAGAAATCATATTCGACGATCGTTTGTCCCACATGAATGATTCCCTCTCGGATATAGCTGTCTTCACCAGGCCCCGCTTCCCGGTCTCTGCCTTCAGTGCGGCTGTCATAGGTCACATAGCCGTCTTTCTCAGCAACAATGTAATAATCGCCATCTGGAAAGACCATCCATGCATAAGCTCCTCCAGCAGTAGAAAATTGAGGAACCCGATTATCATTTGGTGCAAAGCCCTCAAGAATCGGCAAATTTACTAAGGTATGAGGTGTTCTCCCTTTATTCCTGTTCAGTTCTGTATCAGCCCAGTATAACTGTACGTTGACGCCTTCAATCGGTAAGCCTGTTTCATCATCGATGATGATCCCATATGGATCAATCAATGTTGTTTGAACTTCTGACACGCCATCTTCCGGAACCTTGACACTGATTTTTTTCCCTACAAGTAAGTGGGAAGCTCCATTCTTATCCGTTACTTCTACGTTCAAAAGGATATCGTAGGTTTGGCCTGCTTCTCCGCCAGTAATCGTATATTTACCTGAATCGTCTACATCCACTTTCAAGTTGCCAGAACCATCATTCAGTACAACAGGCTTCACTTTCGCTCCATTTGCAAACGAGCTGATTCCTTCTGGTAAGTTGGTAACCTGATCGAAAATATACAATTGGCCGGATACTGTTTTTTGAGATTTGATCTTTTCGCCGACTCCTGAGATTTCGCCCACTTTAGCCGTCATGCTATATTCAATCGGGAAGGTGTGACCTTCCACTGTGGACGTAGCTGTTACGTTCAACGTATAATCCCAATTTGCATATGGTACTGCAATATCATACGCTCCATTTTCATCGGTATAGGTTTGAATGGAAAAATCAATGATCCCATCTTGATTGAAATCTTCTTCAATTTCAATCAACGCGCCTGGTATCGGTTCATTCAAATTGGAATCCATAATGACTCCGTTCACAGATGCAGGGACGAAATGGACCACAATTTCACTTTCTCCGAAAAGGTTCTTATCTGGGTTGGAAACCGAAGCCTTGATCACTTTCCGTTGTCCTTCGATTGTTCCGCTCATATCCGGTGAAATAAGTTCTACAATTGCTTCACCTTTCTCGTTCGTATAGGACTCACTGGAAGCAAGTGTTCCAGCTTCCGTAGAGAATGAAACCTTTTCTCCCTTGATCGGCTTTCCATTCGAGTCCTTAATGACCGCTGTCAAGATCGCCCTTGTCTTTCCGTCACCGACAATAGTAGCAGGACTTGAAACAAGTTCGAGGTTCAGTTCCGCAGCTTCGATTTCAAGAATTTGTTCATCACGATTCAGCTTTTCTTGATTCTTCCCCTTTAATATTGCAACAATTTTAAATGTGCCAGGTTTCAATACTTGCGTGACCTGATAACTCCAACGGCCATCCACAAGGCTTGTCTTACCTTCTTCAATGACATTTCCACTTTCATCGACAATTTGTACAGATACATCTGAGAACTCCTGGGCATCCGCTTCTCCTACAATTAATGGTGTACGGTCAACTGTTTTACGCTCATCCCCGCCATCAATGTTGATGTTGGTGACCATCTCTGTAATTTCTACTGTGACCGTTGATACAGCTGTGGCACCTTGTTCATCCGTAACAAGCACGCGGAAATGATCGACACCGACATAGTCGGCTTCAGGTGTATACGTCCATGTTCCGTCTTCTTTCACTTCGACAGTCCCGTGGACTGGTGGATGATCCATACTATATGTCAACGTATCGTCATCTGGATCTTCACCTGTAACCTTACCTGTAAGCGGCGTATCTTCTTCAGTCGTCTCGGTATAGTTTCCTACCGTCGGAGCATGGTTTACCAGTTCTTTCACGTTGATGGAGATTGTTGAGATCACAACGCCGCCTTTTCCATCCGCAACTTCAACAGTAAAGCTGTCATAGCCGATATAATCAAATTCTGGGGTATACGACCACGTTCCATCTGTGTTCAAAGAAACCTTTCCATGAGCAGGATTTGTCCCAATCGTGTAGGTTACTGTGTCCCCATCCGGATCTTCTCCCATTACCCGGCCTTCAACCGCTACGTTTTGCTCGGTTTCCACATTGTAGTTGTCAACAGCAGGAAGCTGGTTGACAGGTTCCATCACGTTTATCGAGATCGTTGATGTGGCCAAGCCCCCGCGACCATCTGATAGCTCTACTGTAAAGCTATCTGTACCGATGTATCCGGTATTCGGTGTATAAATCCAACTGCCGTCTTCACCGACTTCAACCATTCCATGTACAGAATCGCTTCCTTTTTTATAGAATATTGGATCTCCATCTGGGTCCGTTCCTTTTACAACACCCTCAACAGATCTATTTAGTTCCGTCTGTATATTATAGTTATCTACTACTGGCAGCTCATTCACTGGCTCCAGAACGTTGATCGAAATTGTGGAAATGGCTTCCCCGCCTTTTCCGTCGGAAACGTTTACTGTGAATTGGTCCGTCCCTACGTAACCAGTGTTAGGTGTATAAGACCATGTTCCATCTGCATTCAAGATGGCTGTCCCGTGAGTAGGTTCACTTTCTTTGCTATACGTTAGTGTGTCGCCATCTTCATCATGGCCGATTACTTTCCCCTCTACAGGCATATTATGGTCTGTTTTCACATTATAGTTGTCTACAGTCGGTAATTGGTTCACTGGCTCGAGAACATTGATGGAGATTGTGGAAATAGCTTCCCCGCCTTTTCCATCGGTGACTTTTACAGTGAACTGATCTGTTCCAACGTATCCTGTCTCTGGTGTATAGCTCCAAGTTCCATCTGCATACAAGACGGCTGTCCCGTGAGCAGGTTCACTTTCTTTGCTATACGTCAGTGTGTCGCCATCTTCATCATGGCCGATTACTTTCCCCTCTACAGGCTGATTGTGTTCCGTTTGGACATTTTCGTTTTCGACTGTCGGTAACTGGTTCACTGGCTCAAGTACATTGATGGAGATTGTCGAGATTACTTCTCCGCCTTTTTCATCGGAAACTTTTACAGTGAATTGATCTGTTCCAACATAACCTGTGTTAGGTGTATAGGTCCAAGTTCCATCAGCCTTAACGACTGCTGTACCATGACTTGCTGCACGATTTATGCTGTAAATCAGACTATCCCCATCCGGATCTGTTGCAACTACTTTTCCACTGATGGAAGTATTTTGTTCGATCTGTTCATTGTAGTTGTCCGCTACAGGTAATTGATTGGACTTCGCCACATTGATGGATACAGTTGAAATGGCTGTACCACCTCGACCATCCGACACTTGTACAGTGAACTGATCCATACCAGTGAAATCTGTATGCGGTGTATATGACCAGTTTCCATCCGAATCTACTGTGGCAGTTCCATTACTCGGATCACTATTTTTCATATAACTTAATGAGTCCCCGTCCGGATCCGCTCCAGTTATTCTGCCACTAACCATCGTATTCTGTTCGGTCTTTTCATTGTAGTTGTCCACTGTTGGAATATGGTTCACTGGTTCAAGGACATTGATGGATATGGTGGATGTAACTGTACCGCCTCGACCATCCGATACCTCTACTGAAAATTGATCTGCTCCAGTAAAATCCGTCGCTGGTGTATACGTCCAGCTCCCATCTGCATTTACAGTAGCTGTCCCGTTTGTTGGTGCTTCCTTCATTCTGTAGGAAAGCGCATCGTTATCCGGATCATTTCCGATTACTTTCCCACCAACAGATTGGTTCATTTCAGTTTCTTCACTGTAATTACTCACTGTTGGAAGGTGATTGACCGGTTCCGTCACATTAACAGAAATGGTTGAAGCTACTGTCCCACCTTTCCCATCTGATACCTTTACTGAAAACTGGTCCATACCGATATAGTCGGCATCTGGAGTGTACGTCCAGTTTCCGGAGTCGTTTACGGTAGCCGTTCCATGAACGGGAACTTCACCGATCGCGTACGTTAATGGATCGCCATTTGGATCCGAAGCTTTAACGAGACCTGCGACAGCTTTATTTTGTTCCGTTTCTACACTGGCATTGTCGACAACAGGCAACTGATTGACTGGTTCCATTACATTCACAGAAATGGTTGAGGTAACTATACCACCTTTTCCATCTGATACCTCTACAGAAAAATAGTCTGTACCGATATAATCGTCATTTGGAGTGTAGGTCCAGTGTCCGGATTCGTTTACGGTAGCAGTCCCATGTGCTGGAACTTCACCGATCGCGTACGTTAATGGATCTCCATCTGGATCGGTTGCTTCCACAACACCATCCACAGCTTGGTTTTGCTCGGTTTCCACACTGGCATTGTCAACTACAGGCAACTGATTGATCGGTTCCGTCACATTCACGGAAATGGTCGAAGTAACTGTACCACCATTTCCATCAGCTACCTCGATTGTGAACTGGTCTGTTCCGATGTAATCGGTAGCTGGAGTGTACGTCCAGTTTCCTGTTTCATTAACGGTCGCCGTCCCATGTGCTGGTACTTCACCGATCGTGTACGTTAATGGATCTCCATCTGGATCGGTTGCTTCCACAGCCCCATCCACAGCTTGGTTTTGCTCAGTTTTAACATTGTAATTGTCTACGATAGGTAGTTTATTTTCAGGTTCTATCACATTTAAGGATATTTCTGAAATGACACTAGCCTTTCCGTCTGAAACCTCCACCGTGAAGCTGTCTGGACCGACATAATCTGCTCCAGGTGTGTATGTCCAATTTCCATCTGATTGAAATTCTACACTTCCATGATTTGGACTAGTTTTCATACTATATGTCAACGTGTCCCCATCAGCATCCGTACCCGACACTTTTCCACTTACAGGCGTATTTTTAACAGTGGATTCATTGTAATTACCGACTTCAGGGAGCTGATTAGGCGGTTCTTTGATTGTAATTGAGACAGTAGAAGTGGTTATTCCACCGTTTCCATCATCAATCTCTACCACAAAATGATCGGGCCCTACATAACCTTCATTAGGGGTATATTCCCAATTCCCTTCAGAAGTGACGGTAGCTGTCCCTTTCGTTGCAGTTGTTTTCAATCTATATGTGAGTACATCTCCATCTGGATCCTCAGCAGAGATTATTCCGCTTACAGGCGTATTCATTAAAGTCTCTATCTCATAGTCTACGGTCGTAGGTGGTTGATTCGGTGGTTCTGTCACCTCAATCACAACCGTGGAATAAGCGACACCACCCTTACCATCTGATACTTTTACCGTAAATTGATCGCTTCCTGTATAGTCTGTGTCTGGTGTATATGTCCATGTTCCGTCTACGTTTACATTGACTGTCCCGTTGGCTGCCTCTGTTCCAAGGTTAAAGGATAGTGGATCATTATCTGGATCCGTTCCTTCAACCGTACCGCTAAGCAACTCATTTTTAACCGTTGTCAGGGTGTAGTTTTGTGTTGACGGGAGTTGGTTTCCAGGGGCATTTACGGAAAAAGAAGTCGATTCTGTCGCAACATTCCCATTTACGTCTGAAGCGGTAATCCTCGCATCGTATTGCCCCACTTCCAAATCTTCGGAAGGCACAAATGACCAATTTCCAGTTCCATCTGCAAATGCTGTCCGTACAATCTCACCATCATTTAGATTGATCCCGATGGTGGCATTCGGTTCTGCTGTACCTTGGATCGGTTCTCGTTTATTCTCCGTCACCTTTTGGTTTTCCGGTGTGGTAATGGTGACGAAGGTTGAGGAATCAATCGTCAGTTGTTGAGTAGCTGTTGCTGTCATTCCTCCACTGGACACATTCGCAGTAATCGTATGTGGCCCATCGTCTAACGGATTCAGTACGTCGGCTGACCATCTGCCATTTTTAACAGTGGCTTTCATGGTCTCTCGCGTACCGATTTGAACATCCACAACGCTCCCATCTGGTGCAGTCGTACGGCCTCGAATCGTTGGGATATTATCATTCAATTGAACGTTACTCCCATTGGCTATGCTGATATCTAAAGAGGTTACGGTGTAATTTATTGATGATGTTTCTTTTGTATTTCCAATTTCATCTGTTGCTCTCGCTTTGAACGTGTGGGTACCAGGTGATAAAGCCTTCCCTATTTCCAACGTCCAATTCCCAGTTGAATCCGCAGTTACTTCACGATAAAAAACCTCATCAATAAAAACGACCACTTTTGCATGGGGGTCAGCGCTACCCGTTATCGTCGGCATTGGATCTTCTGAGCTCGTATTGTTACTTGGACTTGAGATCGATACATCGATTTGATTATCGATTATGACTGTTTGGGCTGCTCTCGGCAAACCGGCATTATTCTTAACATCTTCTACGGCTTCAATCGTATAAGTGCCTTTTCCCAAACTAAAAGAAACATCCTTACTCCACTTCTGAGTCGTAGAATTCACCTGGATATTCCTAATATTATGAAGTACGTTCCCAGCCTCGTCTTTGATGAACAATTCGATTTTCTTACTGCCGCCATTTTCATTTGAAAACGTCCCAGAGATTGTTGTTGGGAATGAACTCACTTGAATCGTAGATCCCCCGTCAATGGAAATCGGATTACCGACCTGGATTCCTTGCTTGGTCGTCGCAATATTATTGTGTTCATTCTTTACCTTAACCGTCAGCGTATAGCTCCCGTCATTCAACGGTTCAGGCAAAGTATAGCTCCACGTGTTGTTCACAACTGTCGTTTCATACGTTTGACCATTGATCGTCATTTCAACTGTACTTCCGTCAGCTGCTTTTGTTGTTGTACCAGTAAACGTTAACGTATTCGTATCAAAACCAGCAGGACTTGTAATTTCTACAGAAGGTATGACAAAAGATAATTCTGGACTTAAAGTGACGCTTGCAGAATCCTCGAAGGATCCACCATCATTAGGTCCCATATAATCCTTGTTAATAACAGATAGGTTAGCTGCCTTAGACGTTCCAAAGAAAAACTGGACATTCGAATTTGCCGTAATGGATGGTGCCACCTCATTCACTTTGCTGATTGGCACTTGAAAATCCAAAAAGAATTGACCGTTCTCAGCTTCGACAATCCGTGTGCCTGGCACATTGTTTCCTGAACCATCTGTCGAATTCACTTTATTTACAACAGTCCCTTTCTCATTTGATACATAAATATAATCCTCATGCGGTGACTTCCCATTAATACCAACAGTTGCTTTATGGACACCGTTTTCAGCAATTTGGACAAACCAAACAGAAGATAGGAATCCACCTTTTCGATCATAAGGGCTTTCAAGTAATCTCATTCGAAAGAACATATGAGATCCATCACTGCCTACATAGAAAGAAGGCATCTCTCCAGATCCCTTTGAATAACCACTTACAAAATCCACTTCATCTGGACTGATTCCAGGTTCATTTGCAGGATCGAATAGCAATGTCCCATCACTCTTTTTATAAGGGACAAATGAAACTGATTCCCAATTTACAACTGGAGATCCGCTATGTTCTGCAGCATTTCCGATATTGTTGTAAGGGGTAATCAGTAAGCTTGAGACAATTCCTGCTTTCGTGATTGTTGCCAATCTTTTTTTACTCATCAATTCTCTCCTTTACCATTCACAGTTCAATATCTTTCTAGGCTCTCAAATAGCTGAATTACTTCGATAAAAACATTACATGAATGGCTCCGTACTACTGGTTTTATCGTCGAAGCGAGGGAGAATTTGAAGGTATTTACCTCTTTTCGTGTCGAATACTACTTTCGATATATAACCTCGGTACCTAAAGATGCATTTTATCTACAACAAAAAAATACCCCCAGTCTCAGAGGGGTATTTTCACATTCGAGTAAATATTCAATGATAGATAGGTGGGACTTGTGTGGCATCCATGTTCCTCTTAGATACATGAAGGTTTTTCCTTTCATCAATGGATGCAAAGAAGACCTCCTCATAATCTGTAAATCCAAGGTTTTTGAGCTTTGTTTTCAACCATCTTTCATTTATATTGACGACCTCAAACACCTCTCGATAGAGGTTTCCCTCGACAATTAAGGGGTAAGCCAAATCGACCTTCGATTTATACAATTGCAAGTCTTCAATGGTGACCGGTGATTTTTCAGGCTTCCTCAGTACGGTCAATTGTCCGTTTGCCTCAATGATTCCTAGTTTTACGTTTGATATATCAAAAACATCTTTCTCTCGTAACATGAGAAGAATATTGTCGATGGAATACTGCATGTTTTTCAGGTTTTCGATGATGAAGGATCCATCTTGAATGACGACTGTCGGTTCGAATGTCACCAGTTTCCCGAACTTCCGGTTCATGATTTTCCATTTCGCCACAAGCTTTTGAAGTAATCCAATTAGGATAATCGCTACAATCGTATGAATATGTATTACGTCCGGCTCCGCTATATCTGCTCCGACAACTGAACCTAATGTTAGTAAGATCAGTAGATCAAATACAGGGAGTTCGCCTATGGAACGCTTCCCCATGAACAAGGCCACCACTAATAGCAAAGGAAGAATCGTGATGACTCTCCCAACTAAGATGAGTAAGTCTCTTGCCAGCTCCAACATTCATTCCTCCGTCACATACATGATAACTTAGCGTTTACAAACCCAAGAGTTCCTATACAAGCAAACAAAGTAAGAAGAGACTGGACATTTAGGTTTTACAACACACAAAAAAGAGACCTCTCTAAGTATTTGGAAGTCTCTTAACATTGTGTGTAAAAAAGTAAGGTGCGTACATCTTTATGTTATTGTTTTTGGAATGCTTTTTCAGCTTCCTAAACAAGAAAATAACTCTTTATAGTCTTTAAATACTACTTTAATTTGAGACAGATCTTTATTGGAGCAAACAGCTAATAAATGATCAGAATCGATAGAAAACACCCTTAACCTATGGTTTTTTTTCATATCTAGATCATTATCTATATTTACGTATAGATCATCGCCCTCAAATAGAACTGAAAACGACTCTAATGGTATGGACAAACCTTTTCCCATTAGTTTTATGTAACTTTCTTTCGAAGTCCAAAGCTTGTAAAAACACTTTTTTCTCCTTTTATCATCCTGAGAAAGTAACCATTGATATTCTTTCTGACTAAAAAAACTTTTTGCAATCTCTATGTATTCGATTGAGCCCATAGTTTCAACATCAATTCCAATGGGTTTATTATCAATTGCTGCTACCACCCAATCTCCAGAATGAGATATGTTGAAGTGAAATTGATTCCAAGCTTTTAAACTCGGCTTACCATACTCATTAACTTCAAAATTAATTGCTTTGTTCGGAATGTTTAAATGTTTAGATATTAAACAGCGAATTAAAGTATCCCCAATCAACGATCGGATTTTGTCCTTCCTATTCATAAACTTATTAATGCGTTTGTTCTTATCTTTATCTACAAAAGATAAAAGTGCAGAAAACTGTTTTTCTTCCAACTTATTAGGGATCTTTACAGCGTACACTCCTGGGGTCATTAAGTCCTCCAATGATTATTTACTTAATAAGAATATTCCGTTATTGAGTCTATAATGTTATTGATTTCTTTTAATACATCACTTTTGTACTCCTGGACAAAAAAGTGTCCGCCTTTAAAATAATAGAATTGACACTCACCTGTGGTTATATCACTCCATTCTTTTATGTCTTCCCAAGATGTACTTTCATCATCTTCACCAATTAATATAGATATATTCGTATTTAACAGATACTCAGGTGGTTGATAAATGTATTCCTCTACGATTTTAATATCCGACCTTAAGATGGGAATGAAATAATTTTTCAACTCTTCATTCTGAAATATCATATCGATTTGTTTTCCACCATACTGTGAGACAAATTCTTCAAATTCATCAAGAGGGAGAGCATGACCGTCTTTCTTTTTTGTTCTCCTCTGAGGAGCTTTCCCACCTGATAAGATTAAATGCAAGGGTTTCTTAAAACCATTTTCCATCAGTTTATAAGTTAATTCGTATGTCACTAAACTTCCCATGCTATGTCCGTATATAACATATTCTTCGTCTTTATCCAGCATACTGATAATTGTTTCAAATACAGCATCTACAATCTCATTAATCGTGGAACATAAATGCTCTTTTGCCAAGTACCCTCTCCCAGGGTATTCAATAGGTTTGAATTCAACATTGTGTGTAATTGTTTTTGACCAAGGTAAATAAACAGATGCAGATCCTCCTGCATGTGGTAAACAAAAAAACTTGATTTTACTCATAGCTCTCACCCTTCCTACTTAGAGTTGCATGTCTTCTTTTAACATTCTGTCATGTATGAACAGCATGAAATTAATTAAACGAATGATAAGCGTAATGATTAATTGAAGCATAATGAAAATGAACAATATAAATAGACCTATGTACACATAGTCTTCAATGGAATAATGAGAGAAATCCATCACGACTGGCTCAGTAAATACACGATTATTGATGAGAAAAAGGATAATAATTTGAACACAGGACATCAATGCCATTAAACTGTAACTCTTTAAGAAAGCTTGAACGAGTAAATCAAAGATAGCAATAAGAATCAGTACAATCACAAGTATAAATATACTTTTCTCGACATCCCGATCTAACCAACTAGATATCTGATAGCTTCCATCCCCTTGCTTCAATCCAAAGAAAAACAAGGTTCCATGTTTTGTATACATGTAAATAATTGAGAACATTAAAGCCAATAAAAAAATAATTCCAATCATGTTTCCTTTTCGATCTATCTTTCGAGTCGTTCTTCTTCGAACCCAAATCAACCGATTTATATCATTGTTGATTGTATAGATTCTCAAATGGACCCATACAGCAAGAATACCTATGATAAAAGAAAGAATAGTAAGTTTACCAAAATAAAACAGAGGAAATATGTAAATGTCCACTTTAAAAATACTTGCAAATAAAGTAATCCCTAAAATTATTGCACAAATAATTAAACTGTATCGAATAAAATAATCAGTGAAACTATGATTCTTTTGATTTCCTTGCAACCAAGAATGATAGGTATTACTTACTTTTTTCGGCATATTGCACCTCGATTAAAATTATTCCCAATCCGATAATCAGTTGGAGACCTATTCATCCCCAACTGATTCATCAGACGGATAGATGCTACCGTACCGTCAGAGGTTACATATCAACACTCTTTACTTTCGCTGTACGCATGACTTTCGGCAGCTTGAACTCAATGATGCTTAAAGCTAAAAATACCAATATGAATCCAGATAATATAGAAATTTCTATACCGAGTGAGCTAAGGGCTTCACCTTCAAGAATCTTCTCAGATGCTTGTAGAACCCAGGTTGTAGGAAATAACACAGAAATGTTTCTTAACACTTCCGGCATTATCTCTACCGGCCATAAAGCTCCACCTAACATACACATCGGTATATTAACGACATTTAAGACCGCACCTGCTTGTGTGGGATTATTCGATATGCTTGTAACAAAGGTACCCAATGCAACACAACCTATTGCAAACAAAAGCATGACTAGGAATAGTGGAACAAAGATATCTACGATGTCCATACCCAAACCATACATCATTATCAAAAATACGATGAACAACTGAAACACCGCTATGAATACATAGCTTAGAAACGTCTGGATTTCATAACTTGCTTTTGTGATGGGACCAGTGTGTATTCTTGTGTATAAGCCGGACATCTTATCCTTTAAAGTGCTTGTAGTTGAAAAGGTTAATAGTATGACCATGGATAACACCAAGAACCCTAAACTTCTCATGATATCTTCTTTTTTCGCAGAATCAGATGAAACCGTCGAATCATTCATCTCGAATTTTCCATCCAGATAGAAGTTCATACCTTCATAGAACTTTTTTTCATCTCCTGCAACTTCCATTCCGATGCCCCTTGCAGCAGATAAGTAGCTATTTACAAATATCCTTAACGGTACAGAAATATTAGATTCCTGGATACTATAGGCTTCAACTTCTTGTAGCTTACCATTGATGATACTTTCAGTAGTCCCTTCCTTTATGACGAGAGCATAATCGACTTCTGAATTAATGACAGCATCTCTTACCTCATTTTCCTTTAATTCTACAATGTCATATTTATTACTTAGTTCATTGATGAATGTTTGTGTGAATTTCGTTTCATCATTATCACTAACTCCTAAGTAATAGGTGTTTGATACTGTTCCTGACATCACCAAAACCGTCATCAAAACAATAGGCAAAGCGATGATGAAAAACCAGTTGCTTCTCTTCTTTAGTATCCTTTTAAAATTATTACGAAGCAAAATCAAGCGAGTTTCCTCCTTCCTTGAATGACGGATAATAGACTGATTACTCCAATTAATCCAACTAATACAAGAATGTAAGTCAGTGTAGTTCCTGCATTTCCGCCGTATATATTGTTAAAGAATGCAGACTGCATCAAGTAATTTGGTGACAGATATTTCAAAAACCCAAGGTCGATTGTAAAATAGCCTCCGCCAATAAAAGTGAACAGAGGAACCAGCATATTGATCAGACCACGTATTTGGTCGACATTTTTAGCAACTGTACACAACATGATTCCAAAAGCTGTTGCGAATAAACTGATAATCAAGAGCATTAACAATACAAACCCAAAATTATTTCCCCAATCAACATTGAATCCATATTTCGTTATTCCAAAGATTATCAGCCCTTGCATGAATAATAACACGAGGGATCCCAGGGTCTTCCCTATAAACATTTCATGCGTTTTCACAGGTAGACTTCTAAATCGTTCTTTCATAGTACCAAACATTTCTTCACTTAGACTTTCAGAAACAAATGCTATTCCATACATCAAAATCATGACGAACATGGTGATAGCATAGTAATCTATAGCTCTAGGTTTATTACCCGATGCCGTGATGACAACATCCTTGACGACATCTTCTCCCTCATACCTTGAAACAGTACTACCCTCATTTGTTAACTGATTCAGTGCGCTGGTCACATTTGCACCATTAATAAAGGAATCTACGATACTTGTTACCACTGTTGATTTATAACCGGCTACATCAGAACTTACAACTTCGATTTCTGCTTTTTTATCACTAGATCCCACAGCACTTGTATAGCCCTCGCTGATATAAATAAAGGAATCGATTTTATTTTCATCTAATTGGCTTTTTCCATCCTCGAATGAACTTACCTTTTTAATATCAACAATGTCGGTTACTTCATCACTATATAAGAACTCTTCAAATTGTTTTGAGATTTCTTCATTGTCATTATTTAAAAACCCTACATTAATTTCTCCCATGCTGGTTGGTTCAAACGAAGTTTTAAGTGCATTGCCAAGAATTAGGATGAGCACAATCGGGAAGATAACCATCATAATAATGACTCGTTTTTCTTTAGCATTTCGTTTAATGTTATTCCACGCTATAGTAAGAATATTAGTCATTCAATTTCCTCCTAGTCCCTGATTCCTTCTCCAGTGATTTTCAGGTAGACCCCTTCTAGAGAAACTTCTTCTATGTCTACATTTGTAATGTCAGAGTTATGGCTTTTTACAACTCCAATGATATTCCCTAGAATTTCACCATCAGTTCTATTACATGCTACAGTTAAGGTATTTCCTTTAAATTCAGAGGACTCTACACTTGGAATATTATTGATATCTTTCAAGATGTCATCATTCACTTTTGATAAGGTGAGAATGATTTTCTGCCCAAGAAACACATCATTTCTAATTTCGTCATAACTACCTTCCAATTTAACAACACCGTGGTCTAAAATGCAGATTCTATTACAGATCTCTTCTACTTCCTTCATATAATGGGAGGTGTAAATAATGGTAGTGCCTTTTTCATTCAACTTTCTGATTGAATTCAGTATATGATTTCTGGATTGTGCATCAATACCTACCGTTGGTTCATCCATCACTAACAATTTGGGTTCATGAACAATGGAACAAGCAATATTTAACCTTCTTTTCATTCCGCCTGAAAAGGTTTTAGGTAAATGCTTTCTTTTTTCAAAAAGTCCTGTAAATTCAAGAGCCTGTTTGATTTTTTCCTTAAGTTGATCAGCTGGTACGCCATATAACTTTCCGAAGAATTGTACATTCTCATATGCAGTTAAATCTTCAAAGAGTGCGATCTCTTGGGGAACGACCCCTATTAACTTCTTGATTTCTCTACCATTCTTTTGAATGTCTTTATCAAAAATTTTGATTTCTCCAGAATCAAAATTGGAAATACCACAAATCGCTTTGATGGTGCTTGTCTTCCCTGCACCGTTGGGTCCAATGATTCCGTACATTTCCCCTTCTTTAATATGTAAACTGACTTCATTGACCGCTACTTTATCTTTATACCTTTTTGTTAATCGATCTATTTGAATAGCCAACCTTTATCCCTCCAGTATTAAATGATTTAAGGTAATGGGGCTGTCCATGTAAACCTGGTTACAAGTTTCTGGACAGCTCCAAATCCCTGGTTGCATACTAAGCGTTTACGGATTCGACGGTTCTTTCTTCCACATGATGTGCCATTTCAATTACTGTCGCTTTTGAAAAAATATCCGTAATGTCGACTATTCCTGGATATTCATGATCAATTCCTTTCAATAATTGGGTAGCGACAATGGAGTCTCCTCCCATATCACTAAAGCTGTCATAGATATCAATCTCATCGAGATTTAAAACGCTGCCATAGATGATGGCCAGTTTCTTTTCAATCTCAGTGTAATTACCATCGTTCTTTCCGACGATTAAAATTTCACTATTTTCCTTAACTTCTTCTTTATGACTTTCATTTTCCATTTTTCTAATTAACCTTTGGATCGGTGCTTTCACCTCGTCAGACAATTTCATCATGTATTCATAATGCAATCCTGTTTGTAAGGCGATGTCATGGTTTAGATCACCTGTTACCAAGTTCGTTATATCACTTTGGATGATTTCCCCAAATACTTCCCGTCCCTCTTCTGAGGTTAAAGGTGTAAACAGGCTTTTTCCTCCTCTTATATCTTTGGCAGCTGCCATACCAGCATCAGACCAAGCAGTCCAATTGATGGTAATCGTGCGTCTGCCTTCCTTATTACGTTTTTGCGCATAGCCATCTAAAAAGGTATTTCCGACGACATAATCAGCTTGCCCTGGCGCTCCAATAAAAGTCATCATTGATGAACATAAGACCATGAAGTCTAAATCCTGATCTTTAGTCAAGCTATCCAAAATCCATGTCCCTTCAACTTTTGGACTGATTACACTGTCAAAGATCTTCTTATCTTTGCGGACTATATATCCTTCTCCAGGGACCCCAGCACAGTGGACGATGCCATTAATTTTCCCCTGTGTCTGCTTGATTTCATCTATTACTCGTTTTACATCATCATAAGATGAAATGTCACAAGAGTACGTTTGAACTTTTGATCCTGTACTTTCAATATCACGAATGTTATTGATGATACCAATTGTTTTCTTATCTATTCCTGCTTCTACAATAGCGTCCCATTCGACTCTATCAGGCAACTTCGATCGAACAAGGAAGGATAGATTTACATTTGCTTCGCTCGCTAGATATTTTGAAGCTTGTACTCCGATCGCCCCAGTTCCTCCAGTAATGATGTATGTGCCTTCTTCTTTTATATCTGTTTCAAGCTTCTTAAAATCTTGGATTTTATCTAACTTATAAACTTTCTCAAAATACCGTTCTTCATTTCTCAAAGCAACACGATAAATGTGTTGTAACTCATCATCACCATTTAATTCTTTACAAATTTCATTAAATATTGAATCTGTTGGTACATTATGTGAAATGTCTATCCCTTTACAAACAATATTCGGGTACTCTAACGGTATGACTTTCCCTAGGGATGCCATAGCAGTTGCTAGTGGTGAAATATACTTTTCCTCTCCAGTTATGTCATATGCATTCTTCGTAATTAGATTGTATTCCACCTTATTTCGCATACCGTTATTAATCAGTGCTTTTGTTAGATTGAAGATTGAATCGACACTTTTCACTTTCTCGTCTTGGAATTGTTCCATGTCAAGATAGTCAGATCGGTCTGTTATTGAGGCCATATGGATGACATGTGTAATTGCAGAAACATTGATGTTTGTTGCAAGTTGAGTGAATGAAGCCTCAGATTTATCGATAGTAAACACATTGTCATCTAATTGTTTGAAGGAATCGCCTTCGTGGACTTCAATTACTTCTCCGTTAAAATCCTGAATTTTCTTAACTATTTTTTGGTATTCACCCGTTCCATCAGTAAAGATTAGTGCTGTCTTGCCATTCCAAATTGGAAAGCTTTCTTGTTCGCCTTTCACCCATCTTACTTTATGGTATTGTGTGGTTTTACCGCTGATCTCACTTGGTTTCTTAACTTTTTTAGTGCGATATTCTTCAATTTCAGCGATGATGTTTCCTTCTGTATCCATAAGGGTAATATTAAATGTGAGCATTTCTCTTTTTGATTTTTCAATATGATCATCTGCTAGTATTGCATGACTGATGATTTCCTTTGTCATTGGTCGATAGAAGCGAATCTTTTTATAAGAAAACGGTAAAAACATTCCTTCTCCAAATGTTACTGTACCTAGATTATTAACTGCATTATCTAATAACGATGGATGTAAGTGGAACATCTTTAGATCATCGCGGAATTTATTATCCAACTCGACTTCTGCAATCGCTTCCTTTTCATTCTTTCTGACTCCTTTAACTACATCCCATCTTTCACCAAATCCAATAACACCCATTGACGAAGCCTGCATAAAACCTTCTTCGACTTCTAAGTGCTTGAAATCGTTTCGTCCTAACAATGAGGATACATTGATACGCTTACTCGCGCTCTCAAACTCAGACACAGATCCTGTAGCATGTGTAATCCACTCTGAATCGCCAACTCTTGTTTCTACTTTAATTTCATGATGATCCACTAATTTCTTTACAAGGACACGTGCTTCCTTCACTTCATCCTCTTCCACAATCAAAGGTACCTGGAACATAACATCGTTAATGGCGATACTCTCGTTTTTGTAATACAAAGCACCGACAGCTCTGATCATTTCTACAAAACTAGTACCTGACATCATATTCTTCCCTAAGATTGCATGATCTTTTACAGCCCAATGAGATTCTATACTGAGTTTAACAGAATAAATGTCTACCTCAGATGTACTAATTACTAAGTTCTCGATAAATGGATGATCATATGATTTTTCATATGCCTTTTTAGCAGATCGTTTTTCCTTAGGTTTCCCCCAATAATATTTCTTTTCATATGCGTATGTCGGAACACTGATTTTACGCAGCTTCTCTTCTTTGTATAATTCAGCCCAATCTACTGTTCCTCCTTTTACATATCGTTTACAGATACCAATTATTACATTAAACGGAACACCTTCAACTTCTTCTTTCCATTTTCCAATTCCTTCATTTGCAGCTGTAGTTAGGTCTCTTCTCTCACTCTCTGTTAAATCATGTTGTTGCTTGGATTGTTTCTTGTCAGACACTACTTTATGGATTCCATAATATACACGATCTTCTTCAATTAGATCCAATCCAGTGTGCAATATGGAATCTATTTTTTCTTTAATTTCGTCAATACTAGATACGATCATAGCTAATCTATATTCATAATGGCCTTTACACACATTCATCGTATAGGCTAATTGTGATAGATTGATATCCTTTTCTCTCTCCAGGAAACCTTTGAAATTCTGTAAGTTCTTCCAAAGAGACTGTTCAGTTTTTGCAGAGAATGTAATAGCCTCTGTTCCTCGATTTAAAGATGCACTTTCGAGCTCAGGTGGTTCTTCTACAATTACATGTACATTTGTTCCACTGAATCCAAATGCACTAACAGCTGCGGTCCTTTTTTTATTATTTTTCCCTTTAGACCAATCAATGGCCTCAGATGCCATATATAGAGGAGAATTGACGAAATCGATATGTGGATTCGCTTCATTGAATTCCCGCATCGGTGGAATTTTTTCCTTACGCATTGAAAGTAGAACTTTAATCAATCCGGCAATCCCCGACGTTCCTACTGTGTGCCCGATATTGGTCTTAGCAGTTCCAACACCACAAAACTGTTTTTTATTTGTGAATTTAGAGAATGCTTGTGTAATACCTTTTATCTCAATCGGATCTCCTAATAATGTTCCTGTACCGTGAGCTTCAATATAATCAATATCTTCTGGTTGAAGTTCAGCATCCTTCAGGGCATTTATAATAACTTCTTCCTGTGCTTTAACACTAGGTGCAGTAATACCATTGGAAGCACCGTCATTATTAATAGCTGTACCTTTAATTACTCCATAGATATTGTCTCCATCTTCAATTGCTTTATCTAGCGTTTTGACCAATACAGCCGCCACACCTTCACCAAAGATTGTACCGGAAGCATCTTTATCGAATGTACGGACATTGTTATCAATGGATTGTACAGATGCAATTACATCATCTGATTCACTGGACTGTCTTTGTGGTACTGTTCCCATAGCAACACCACCAGCAACAGCCATTTCACATTCGCCATTTCTAATAGATTTAACGGCTTGATGAAGGGCTGCTAACCCTGCCGAACATGCAGTATCAACAACAAGAGCAGGTCCTCTCAAATTGAATATATAGGATAATCGACTAGCTAAAATCCCTTCCCAAGTACCGGTATAAATTAGTGGATCATCCTCTACAATCATTCGGTAAAAAGTGGATCCGGTCTTATCTTCGCCAACAAACACCCCAGTTTTTGAACCATAAAATGTCTCTTTATTATATCCAGCGTCCTCTATCGCAGACCAAGCAACTTCAAGGAAGAACCGCTGCCTAGGATCCATATGCTTCGCTTCTCGAGGAGGTATATTAAAGAAATTCGCATCGAATTTATCGATATCATCCAGATACCCCGCTTTAAATGGATAATTCTTTCTCAAGCTTTCTAAATCAGCGTCGTCATTCGCACCACCAAGATGCTTTTGGAAGGTTTCAGCATATTCGTAGCGGCTTTCAGGGAACGCACCCAGACAATTTCTTCTTTCAATTAGGTTATTCCAAAATTCTTGGGCATTGTTACTTTTTGGAAGCCTACAATCTAATCCAATAACAGCAATATCCTTGTTCTTTTCTTTATTCATCTGTTTTAGATACTCTTCTGCATCAGTAATTGGTATATCATTATTAGCAACTTGCTCTAAAATGTACTTTTTTAATTTATCCATCATCTTCCTCCTAATTTCTCATTTACTTTAGGTTTAATAGAGCCTCTTCAATGCTGATTTTTCCACTTGCTAACTTACTTAACGTATCTTGGAATTCATCTTTCATTTCAACTGGGTTTGTCTTTTCTTCAATAAATTGGGCCATTTCTGCAATTGTTGAGTAATTGAATATATCCGTAATATCCATAACCTCTGGCCACTTGTGGTTAATTTTTCTTAGTAAATATGTTGAAAGGATGGAATCCCCACCGATTTCAAAGAATTTGTCATGGACATTGATTTCTGCCTCGCCTAATGTCTTATACCAGATATATGCGACTTCTCGTTCTGTTTCTGTAATATCTTCTTCCCTTTTGCCTGTCAAAACGACATCCTTCCTCTGATTAGAGGTAGTAAGTGCGGTCTCTTTCTCTATTGGTGGTTGTTTCGATCTATAATTTAAAGAAAGGAGTAGCTCATCATGGGAAATATTATTATTCGGCTCTATTATCAAGACCCTCTTTAAATCTTTAAGAAATAGGGAGTCAAATATCTCTACTGCTTCAGCGTCGTTGATTGTTTTAAAAAGATTATCTTTCTCATTAATCCCGTACTTAAGTGCCATACCCGATTCATTCCATCCGCACCAATCAATGGTAAGTGCCTTCACGCCTCTTTGATTCAATTGATAGGTGAATGCATCCAAGAAAGCATTTCCAGCTGCATAATCAGCTTGGCCGACGGAACTGAATTCAGCTGTCAATGATGAACAAGTTATAAAAAACTTTAAATCATCGTTTTTCAATAATTCATCAAGAAGTAAAGTTCCTGAAATTTTCGGATCAATCACTTTCTCAAAATCAGCTTTGTCCTTTGTTATTAGTAAGCCACTGCCCGCAACCCCAGCACTGTGGATGACTCCTTCAATCTCTCCATATGTTTCTCTCAATTTTATGAGTAAATCTTGAAGCTTCAATTTGTTGGTAACATCCACAGGGTAATAGTCCATATTGACATCTTCTGATTCAAGCTCATCTATTTGTTGTTGGACACTAGGAGGTATCGTTTTACTACGACCAGTAAGAGCAATGTTCCTATACCCCTTTGAAGCCAAGTATTTTGCTAAAGTAAGTCCTATTCCTCCAGCCCCCCCAGTAATCAAAACGACGGCTTCTTTATTAGGGGTAGTTATAGTGTTTACATCGTTTATATTTACT
The DNA here is from genome assembly GCF_040126055.1 of Pseudalkalibacillus sp. SCS-8. NCBI lineage: Bacteria > Bacillati > Bacillota > Bacilli > Caryophanales > Fictibacillaceae > Pseudalkalibacillus > Pseudalkalibacillus nanhaiensis. Next base: position 593,336 of record NZ_CP143541.1, on the reverse strand, counting down.
GGTTTAAGTTGTTGGACATATCTAAGATTTTGTCTAAAAGCCACCGATACATTCTTATCTTTTCTGTAAAGTTCTTCAATCAATTGGGAGACCTGGGTGAATTCATCAGTATCCACGCAAATTAAATCCATCTTTTTATACTCTTTATATATAGACTTGGCCATTCCAAACAAAGCAGAGCCAAATGTGTTAAAAAACCTTTCTTCATATATTTCATTAACATTATTAGAAATAACGGATATTTGAGAGTTCACATATTCTTTTCTCTTCATAATTTCTTTCATCAAAAAGAACATACTGTTTATGGCTCTATCCATATGTTCGTCGTATTGACTTAGGTGAGTATTGTCAGAATCAATAATGGATAAACAATGAATGATATGAGTCGGATTGAATGAAACCATTTCTTCAAGCAAATCATTATAAGAATCTTCCGACTGGTCGATCAGGTAGCAATGATTATCTACTTTTTCAAACTTGTCTCCTACCTGGATCTCTATTACTTCTGCGCCCTTGGATCTAAGCTCTCTCATAATGCTGTCCGTTAATCTATCATCATTTCTAAGGAGCATGATTCTTTCTTTATCAAAAGGAATGGAAACTGATTTAAGTTCTTCTTTTTTCCATGTCAATTCAAATAAATTATTACGTTTGCTCGTATTAAAATACTTTGAAATGACATCAATTTGTTTTACTGCATAGTCTTCAACTTCTACCACTGTATTTCCATGTTCATCAATGAGAAGGATATCAAAGGTCAATACTTTTTCTTTCTCGTCGATCACCTTTTTTAACTTGATATAGCTCGTAAATGAATCTGGAAGACTATCGTATATATTAATTCGCTTATAATACCATGGTAGAAAAGTTCCTTCTCCCGTTATACTATTAGCAGCGTTCAAAGCTGAATCCAGCAATGCAGGGTATAGCGTATAGTTTTCCTTGTCTGATTTATATTTTTGTTGAAGTTGAATTTTTCCTACAACCTCTTTTTCCCCGATATGGAGTTCTTGTAGGTTCATCCACCTTTCGCTCGTTCTAATGTTCCCATATAAATAGGATTCGGGTTTAACACGAATATGATCGCAACGTTCTATGACATCATTTATACTTTCTTCCATCTGTGGTCTTTTTTTATTGACCGGTTTAAAGCTACCTCTACTGTAAACCTCGAACTGATTCATTTCTTTATTTGTTCCAAGTATCACGAATTCAAAGTCTTCAGAATGTTTATTGATTACAATCTGAATATCTTTTTCTTCAGTCTGGTTTAGAAATAGAGGTGACTCACAAACCAGGTCCATTAGCCGAACCTCGGATGTATTACAGTATATTTTTGCCAAAGAAGCTGCAATTTCAACATATGCCATACCGACCAACAAGAATTTATCTCTAAGCATATGCTCTCCGATTTCCCAATGATCCGTAGTTAACTTGGAAGTGTATATATCTGTTTTCAATGATTTTACATGGCTCTTGTCAATGAGTGGATGAATACGGTTCTTTTCTTCTTTACATTCATCCATGTCAATCCAACATGAACCTTTCTGGAACGGATAGACAGGCAGGCTGATTTTCCGATAGACACTTTCACTGTAGTAGAGCTCCCAATCTACCTCGGCTCCATTTACATATAATTCTGCAAGCTGCATAATTAATTCTTTTTTCTTTTCTGTTGATGAGTCGTTCATCGTGGTTATTAAATTTTTGACAGTTTTTGTTAATTTCTTTTGCTGACCTGTTGTCAAATCCTGTTTGGATGTCCTATCCCTTTCAGACCTGACTACTTTAATCGTGTTATAAAATGAGGAGCCAGAATGATTCCACGTATCCTTATGTATTAGCTTTTCAATCAGTTCTTTAAGTTCAGTCACAGACTTAAAAATGATAGCTAGACGATGAGAATACATTCCTCTTCCTGTATTAGCGGTATAACATAGATCATCCATTCGGATATCCGTACTACCCCTCAATAATAACTGGTAATCTTCAAGTAATTTTCTAACACCTCGTTCAGATAAAGCTGATAAAGTCAATATTTTCATATCATCAGTTGTTTCTGAAATATCCTGGTTCAGGCGATCAGCGTCCTCAATAATCACATGGACATTTGTGCCACTTAATCCGAAAGAGCTAACACCACTTCTTCTTGGTGTATCATTTCCATTCCATCTGGACATTTGATTATTGACAAATACTGGTGACTGAATAAAATTAATCATACTATTTGGTTCGACAAAGTTCACCGTAGCTGGTATTAATTCTTTCTTGACTGCGAGTGCGGTCTTTATGACTCCAGCAATGCCAGCTGCTGCATCTAAATGACCAATATTACTCTTTAATGAGCCAATCCCACAAAACTGCTTTTTATCAGTGTACTTTCTGAATGAATTTGTAATTCCCTTTATTTCTACTGGATCTCCCAACTTGGTTGCTGTCCCATGTGCCTCGATATAAGAAATCGATTCGGGTGTTATTTCAGCTTTCTTCCAAGCTTTTAAAATCACTTCTTCTTGTGCTTTCGAGTTAGGAGCTGTAATGCCCAATGAAGCACCGTCTTGATTAATTGCGCTCCCTTTTATAACAGCATAGATGTTGTCATTATCTTCTACAGCCTTTTTAACAGGTTTCAGTAATATTGCCGCAACTCCTTCACCTAGACCTGTGCCATCTGCTGATTGATCAAAGGTTTTTGTAAAACCATCCCCTGATGTGATTTCAAGGTCTGAAGTTTCTTGTTTCACTCCAGGGATGATGTTGACTTTTACCCCTCCTGCTAGCGCATAATCGCAATCTCCGCTACGTAATGCTTCGCATGCTACATGAACGGCAGATAATGAAGACGAACAAGCTGTATCGAGCAACATACTTGGACCCTTCAAGTCTAGTAAATAACTGATTCTGCTCGCAGTGATTGATTTTAAATTCCCAGCAGTGGCAATATCTTTATCGTCCTGGGCATATCTTTCTATCAGATCAATATAGTCGATACCATTTGTATTACTAAGTCCTAAATAAATACCTGTGTTGCTACCGCGAAGCTTTGCCCCCCCATATCCTGCATCCTCTAAAGTGCTCCAGGCTACCTCGACAAATAACCTTTGAATAGGATCCATCAGTGAGGCTTCTTTCTTGGATAGCTTAAATAATTGATGGTCGAATTGATCAATCTCTTTCAAATAAGCCCCTTTAATAAACTCAACACTCTCAGAACGGTCGCCCAATAGATACTTCAAATAGGGGCTGATCATATTTTTCCGTTCTTCTGAGACATCTTCTACAATTCTCTCTTCTTTTATCAAGCCTTCCCAAAAGTCATCAATCGTCTCATAGTTTCCTAATTTCCCACTCATGCCTATGATTGCAATATCTTCGTTATGCACATTTTCACTCCTTTCACCTCTTCATTCATAAATGGATTATTGCGTTATTAAATCTTTGTTTTCTTGAGGTGAAGGAGCAACTTTCATTAAATCTTGAATTCTTTTTTCTCGTTCATGTAGAGGTGTTTTCTTCGTTTCAAAGATTGTATTTAGTAAGGAAAGAACTTCATTCACTTCCATTTCCGATAGCTCATACGATTGGTTCTGGAATGTACGTTTCATCTCTTCTATTCTTTTATACGGTTTAACAACGCCTTCGTTATATTCCTCAATATTGTCATTGTAATTTTTCAAGGATACAACCAGCCCCAAAGCCTTAGATAAAAAGCTCACAACAGTTTTAGGGGATAAAAACTTTTGTGTCAACGTCTTCATGTCGTCATTCACTGAAGCTGCAAACGTCGGAGTCTTGATACCATTTTGTTTAGCCAGTTTCTTAACAATATCTTTAGGTCCGATATCAATCACTAGATCAACATTTAAGCTCTTGACATATTCCATTGTTTGGATCCATTTGACAGGGCTAATAATTTGTTTGACAAGCATGTCTGATATGTCGTCAGACTTAAGATAAGGTTCCCCAGTTAAATTTGCGATCACCTCATATTTTGGATGCTTGATCTCAACGTTTTCAATTTCTTTCATGAATTGATCTGCGGAAGATTGCATTAATTCAGTATGAAAAGGTGTCTTTACATTTACAACAATTTCATCTGCTCCGAGCTTCGTCAACTTTTCGACTACCTCATCAACAGCGTTCTTATAACCTGTAATGACAACTTGATTAGGTGAATTATAGTTGGCAATTGCAACATGTGAGCCCTTTTCAGAAATCATTCTGCAATGATTTTCTATTTCTTGAACGGAAATATTACGGAGAGCTACCATTTTACTTGGGAACTGTTCACTCGTTTCCTGCATGAACTGTCCTCTTTTCCGAACCAATCGAATAGCTGACTCGAGGTCCAAGCTTTCAGCACATACTAAAGCTGAAAATTCACCTAGACTATGTCCTGCAAATCCTACAGGTTCTAGGTTGTAACGATTTGACAACGCTTTATACATTGCCACACTGTTCAAAAACACTGCTATTTGTGTATTTTCTGTTCTCGTCAATTCGTCAATATCAGCTTCAAAACACATTCTTTTAATATCTTCTCCTAGAACACGATTAGCCGTATCATAAATGCGCTCAACCTCTGGATATTTCTCACATATGTCCTTACCCATTTCTACATATTGGGCACCTTGACCCGGCATTAAGAAAAACACTTTTTGCATTATGTTCACTCCTCAACATTTTATTTGACTTCTGCTGAATCAACTTATGCTAGTTCTTCAATAAATTGAGCTAGGCTACTTATGGATGGATTGGAAAATAAGTCCGCTATCTCAATATCTTTTTCAAAAGCTTCTGTTAATTTTTGATGCAGGGAGACTAACAATATAGAATTTCCACCTACTTCAAAGAAGTTATCATCTACTCCGATGCTTGATGTTTTTAGTACTTCTTGCCAAATCTCATATAACTTTTCTTCGACTTCACTACTTGGCTCTTCCAAATCAGGATCTTTAAGAAACGATGACTCTGAATTAATCAGTGCAGACTTATCGATCTTCCCGTTAATCGTCAATGGTATCCTATCCACTGGTACGATGAAGGAGGGTTGCATGTAGTCCGGAAGCGTCCTCCAAACATAATCCGTTACAGAAGTTATACCGTCCGTATCATCTCCATTCAGTACGACATAAGCACTGATATATTTTTCATTTTCCCCCCTCTCCCTGATAAGCACTGTAGCTTCCTTGACAAGCGGGTGGGAGTTCAACACGTTTTCTATCTCTCCAACCTCAATCCGATATCCTCTAACCTTTACTTGATGATCGGTTCTTCCCAGAAACTCGATGCTTCCATCCTCTAACCATCTCCCGAGATCGCCTGTCCGATACAACCTTTCCCCTTCTATAAATGGGCTGTCTATAAATCTTTCCCGGCTTAGCTCATCATTGTTGATATACCCTCTGGAGACACCGTCTCCTCCGACATATATCTCGCCAACTGCTCCAATAGACTGTAGGTTCATGTCCTTGTCAACGATATAGGCTTTTGAGTTCGTAATGGGTTTACCAATCGGGATGGTTTTTGTATATCCCTTTTCAATTAAATGTGTCGTAGAGAAAGTCGTGTTTTCCGTTGGACCGTAACCGTTCAATATTTTCAAATCTGGACAAGCTGACCGGACCTTCTCAATCGGTTCCAACGAAAGGGCATCTCCACCAACAAGTAAATAATTCAGACCTTGAAACATCGATGGCTCGTTTTTACTGATTTGATTGAAGAGAGGTGCCGTCATCCACATGATGGTAATCTGGTTTTGTCTCAACTTTTCTTCCAATTTCCGTGCATCAAGCATCGTCTCTTTATCGACGAGGTGAAGCTCCAGTCCGTTCAGCAATGCCCCCCAGATTTCAAATGTGGAAGCATCAAATACAACCGTGCTCCCTTGGAGCATTTTGTCCGTGTCTTGAAACCGGATGAATTCCGTCTCTTTGACAAGCCTTACAACATTCCGGTGTTCCACCATAACCCCTTTCGGGGTACCTGTAGACCCTGACGTGTACATGATATAGATTAGATTCTTCGCTTCCAGGGCGGTTTTAAGATCTGCTTTATTTTCCGCTTCCAATCTTTCATCTGTAAGACTGATGATCTTCCCATTAAAGTTGAGGGCTTCTCGGTTCTCAGTGTCAGAGATAAGGAGTTGGGCTGCACTATCCTTTAACATGAATGCTTTTCGTGCAGCTGGATATTCGTCATCAATTGGAAGGAACACGCCACCGGCTTTTATAATTCCTAGAATACCGACGAACCGATCGAACCCTTGCTTCAGTGAAAGACCGACGACAGTCCCTTCCTGTACGCCTTCCTTTCTTAGTAAATGAGCTGCTTGGTTCGATTTTTCGTTCAATTCCTGGTAGCTGATGCTTTTTCCGTTATAGACAAGTGCCCGTTTCCCAGGGACAAGTCGACATTGTTCCTCGAAAAGATCCTTGACTGATTTTTCTTTTGGATATTCTCTGGTCGTGTCATTGAATTGATTCAGTATGATTTCCTTATCTTCAATATTGTTCAAGGTTATCTTGGATAACTTTACTTCAGGGTCGATAATGATTTGTTTAAGAATGTTTACAAAAGATTTTGCAATTCTTTTAATTGATTCATGTTTAAACGCTTTTGTATTATATTGGAACACCAAGCTAATTCCTGTTCCTTTTTTTATGGCCACAATACTTAAATCGAATTTTGAAATACCACTTTCACTTTCCAAAATTTCAAAAGTAATGTCTTTAGAATTATGCAGGTCATGTCCAATTTCATGATGATGCATATCGAAAGTTACATTGAAGATTGGGTTATCCTTAGAGTTTCTAGTAAGCTTCAGTTTTTCTACAAGCTTATCGAATTGATAATCTTTATTCTTATGCGCATCGAGTACTCTCTCACTCACTGTTTTTACGAGCTCCACAAAGCTACTATTTGGATTAACTTTACTAGTTATTGGTAACATGTTAACGAACATTCCTACCACATGTTCCCATTCTGTAATATCTCTATGAGTGACAGGAGATGCTATCGTGACATTATCCTTTTGAGTGTACTTGGCAAATAGGATTTTCAATATAGTTAAGAATGTGACGTAGTTGGTGACATTCAATTCTTTACTGATTTCCTCCACTTTTACGGCCAATTGATTACCTAGAGGTTGCCTCAGTTCAGCACCCTCCAATTGGGTATTCACTTCGTAATCGAAGGGAAGTTCAATTAAAGTATCCCCGTGTTTCAATTGATTTTCCCAATACTCCTCGCAAGAAAGGTTACGATGTGTCGTCAAATAATCATTCTGAACGTTCGAAAAATCTTTATACTGATACTTCAATTCTGGTAGAGTAAGGCCTTGATAGGCTTTAATAAGTTCATCGATTAATATTTCTGTCGATCGACCATCTGATATGCTATGATGTGCATCCATCATAATAATCGTTTCTTTGTTGGATACTTGGAGCACTTCTATTCTAAATAAATTTCCACCTGTTTCGATTTCAAATGGTCGAATGAACGCCTTCATTAACTCTTCAGCTTCAGAAGTTAGGACATGTTTAACATTGAGTAAGAAGCTCTTATAAGGATCAATTACTTGATATAACTTGTCTTCTTTAAATTTAAATCTTGTTCTTAGTGACTCGTGTCGCTTCACTAGAAGATTTGCTGCCTTTTCTAATAAAGATACATCCATAATACCTTTTGATTTCAGGAAGATTGGAATATTATAGCTTACACTGGCTTTAGTCATCACATCTGCCATATAGATCCTGCGTTGTAAGGGAGATGCCTCATATAGGGTAGGTAATGAGCTATCATGGATTATTGGAGACTCCAGCTTCTCCGTAATACCTTTGTTCCTTTGCTTATTAATATGTTTAGCAAGTGTCTTAATGGTGACATTACTCAATATATCTGCCAATTCGAGATTACACTTGAATTGGTTCCTGATCATATTAATCAGTTTTATTGCAATTAATGAGTTACCACCTAAATCAAAGAAACTATGATTGATACTGATTTTCTTTCTTTGAAATAAATCTTTCCAGATTTCTGATAGATTCATTTCTAATTCGTTTTTAGGTTCTTCAAAATTATTTGCTATTATTTCGTTCTCTTTATTTATCAGTGCAGACTTATCGATCTTCCCGTTAATCGTCAATGGTATCCTATCCACTGGTACGATGAAGGAGGGTTGCATGTAGTCCGGAAGCGTCCTCCAAACATAATCCGTTACAGAAGTTATACCGTCCGTATCATCTCCATTCAGTACGACATAAGCACTGATATATTTTTCATTTTCCCCCCTCTCCCTGATAAGCACTGTAGCTTCCTTGACAAGCGGGTGGGAGTTCAACACGTTTTCTATCTCTCCAACCTCAATCCGATATCCTCTAACCTTTACTTGATGATCGGTTCTTCCCAGAAACTCGATGCTTCCATCCTCTAACCATCTCCCGAGATCGCCTGTCCGATACAACCTTTCCCCTTCTATAAATGGGCTGTCTATAAATCTTTCCCGGCTTAGCTCATCATTGTTGATATACCCTCTGGAGACACCGTCTCCTCCGACATATATCTCGCCAACTGCTCCAATAGACTGTAGGTTCATGTCCTTGTCAACGATATAGGCTTTTGAGTTCGTAATGGGTTTACCAATCGGGATGGTTTTTGTATATCCCTTTTCAATTAAATGTGTCGTAGAGAAAGTCGTGTTTTCCGTTGGACCGTAACCGTTCAATATTTTCAAATCTGGACAAGCTGACCGGACCTTCTCAATCGGTTCCAACGAAAGGGCATCTCCACCAACAAGTAAATAATTCAGACCTTGAAACATCGATGGCTCGTTTTTACTGATTTGATTGAAGAGAGGTGCCGTCATCCACATGATGGTAATCTGGTTTTGTCTCAACTTTTCTTCCAATTTCCGTGCATCAAGCATCGTCTCTTTATCGACGAGGTGAAGCTCCAGTCCGTTCAGCAATGCCCCCCAGATTTCAAATGTGGAAGCATCAAATACAACCGTGCTCCCTTGGAGCATTTTGTCCCTGTCTTGAAACCGGATGAATTCCGTATCTTTGACAAGCCTTACAACATTCCGATGTTCCACCATAACCCCTTTCGGGGTACCTGTAGACCCTGACGTGTACATGATATAGATTAGATTCTTCGCTTCCAGGGCGGTTTTAAGATCTGCTTTATTTTCCGCTTCCAATCTTTCATCTGTAAGACTGATGATCTTCCCATCAAAGTTGAGGGTTTCTCGGTTCTCAGTGTCAGAGATAAGGAGTTGGGCTGCACTATCCTTTAACATGAATGCTTTTCGTGCAGCTGGATATTCGTCATCAATTGGAAGGAACACGCCACCGGCTTTTATAATTCCTAGAATACCGACGAACCGATCGAACCCTTGCTTCAGTGAAAGACCGACGACAGTCCCTTCCTGTACGCCTTCCTTTCTTAGTAAATGAGCTGCTTGGTTCGATTTTTCGTTCAATTCCTGGTAGCTGATGCTTTTTCCGTTATAGACGAGTGCCCGTTTCCCAGGAACAAGTCGACATTGTTCCTCGAAAAGATCCTTGACTGATTTCTCTTTTGGATATTCTCTGGTCGTGTCATTGAATTGATTCAGTATGATTTCCTTTTCCTTTGAATTTAAAAAATCAATTTCAGAGATTTTTTTCTTTGGATGAGAAGAGACCTGCTCCAATATATTCAGAATTTTCTCTCCTATATTTTGTATCGACGATTTCTTATAAAGTTTTGAATTATATGTGATTTTTATCTTTGTAGAACGCTCATTTGTATCTATTGAGAAGATGCTGTCTAATTGTAATTTCTCTATTTCATTCTTATCTTGAATCCCATCTAAGACTACTGCAGCACCATAAACATCACGATATGTTTTTGTTCCATATTCGCCCAAACATTCAGTAATATACGCAAACGGGATATTTTTGTTTTGATCAATAGATCTTAGATTAGACATCAACTCTTTAAGATATTCAATGTAGCGTTTTTCCTTAAACCTTAATACTGGATTCACCATCGGTAACATTTTACTTAAGTATTCTTGGTTACCAGTCCCTTTGGTTACGACTGGAATACCTAATCCAATATGCTCGCCGTTAACATGATTTTCTAAAATCATGTTAACGACTGAAACTAGAATCATATAGTAGCCCATTTGCGAATTACTAACGATTTTTTGTATACTACGATCCGTATTTGCAGGCACTGTGAACTCTATAGAAGATTTACTATAAGCTTTATTGCTATCGTTGTTCTCGTCGTATGGTAAATGGGTGTTCAAGTTTTCTGATTCTATTAGGTAATCCTTCCAAAAGTTCTTCTCCTCACCATAACGTTCACTGCTTAACAATAAGTTCTTTCTTGATGTACTTAAGCCCATATATTTTCATCATCCTCGTTTCACAATTTTCAAGCCTTAATGGAACATCCTTAAACGTCGAGATCAACAATTTCAAATAAATTTTCCGTATTTTTTTCCACTTCCTCAGAATCAAGGAGATCTAGATTTTTAATTCTTGTAAAAGGATTACATGTTATAGATTCTGCTAGTCGTTGGTAATCTTGAACCAGATTGGAAATTGTATCTTCTGTAAAAAGGCTTTTACGATAATTGATAGAAAACTCCAGAGTATGATTTTTCTGCTGTACATATATCTCAAGATCAAACTTCGAACTTGTTACCCCAACTTGATATGGTTCCATTTGTAAATGACGATAAGTTCTATTTTCTAAATGGAGACCTTGGAATTGAAATAGTGAATCAATCAAAGGCGTCTTCCCAATAACCCGATCAAAATTCAGTGTGTCAATCATGTCATCAAATTGGAAGTCTTGGTTATCAAAAGCACGCATCATCTCTTGATTTACTGAATATAAAAATTCATTGAATTCAAGCTCTTTATCGATGGAATACCGGATTGGAAGTGTATTCGTAAACATTCCGACAATCTGTTTAACATTTGGATATTGTCTTCCTGCAGATACACACCCTACAATTATGTCATTACGATTCGAATATTTATGGAGCAGGACAGCATAAATGGCTGTCAATAAAACAGATATTGTACACTTGAATTTCTTTGTCAACACGGTCAATTGCTCATGAAGTTCAGAAGGTAACGAAAATTCTACAACATTAGATTCCACTATTTCTTGCTTGTCTCTTGGAAAATCTACTGGTAAGACATCTTGATTATGATAACCAGCCAGTTTCTCACTCCAGAACTCTCTTTGCCTGATCACTGATGTTGTACTGTAGTTATGATTCTGCCAGGAAATATAGTCTGTATAACTCCGGTTTAAATCAGGTAGCGTCTGGCCGTGATACAATTCTAAGAATTCCTGTAAAAGAACCTCCAGAGACACCCCATCACATACGATATGATGCATATCTAAGAACAAAAGGAATTCACCATCAGTCTTTTCAATCACGGTTGTTCTAATTAATGGTGCCGTTCGTAAATCAAATGGTTTGATTAATGATTGAATGAGGGATTTCTCATCCGTATTTTTCAATTGGATATAATCCACTTGAAATTCAATTTCATCTTGTATCTTTTGTACAGGTTCATTATCAACAAATGAAAAAGATGCTCGTAAGCTTTCGTGTCTTTTAACCAATTGGTTCATTACTTTATTGACCCGATCAACATCTAATTGACCTTTTATTTCATATATCGTTGGCATATTATAAAGAGTTGAATTTTCTTTAAAATAATCCACTATGAAAATTCGTTTCTGAGCTGTGCCTAGTGGGTAAATATCATTGAGTCTTTCATAACTATCTGTTGAAATCTCCACGGGCTGCTTTGTCTCTAATACTTTTGCGAAGGCTTCCAAAGTGCTATTTTCATAGATTTCTGTAAATGTACAGTCAAGGTTCATTTTCTCTCTTATATCACTAAGCAAATAAACCCACTTTAATGAATCCCCACCTAATTCAAAGAAATCATCATCAAAATTAAAATCTTCTCTGTTCAAAACTTTACTCCACATATCATAGACCTGCTGTTCAATAGCAGAAGATGATCTAGAGCGTATTGGTTGGTTTCCGATCTCTTTACTCCCACTCACCTTAGGCAGCTTGTCCAAATCGATTTTGCCGTTAGCATTCAATATGAATCTATCAATGACAATGATATGAGAAGGAACCATAAATAGTGGAAGATCCAGCTTAAGTTCATTTCTTAACTCCATCACATCTATTTCCTTATTCGTAGTGATATAGGCTACCAAATCCCTCTGAACATCATCCTTCGGAACGACAATAGCTGATCCAATATCCTCATGCCCTAAGAGAGCTGCCTCAATTTCGGATATTTCTACACGATTTCCACGAATTTTTATTTGGTTATCCTTTCTACCAAGGAATGTAATGGTTCCATCTTCATTCCATTTAGCGATATCTCCGGTCCTATACATCCTCTCAAACTTATCAAATGGACTTTCCACGAACTTTTCGGCTGTCAGTTGAGGATTGTACAAATAACCTGCTGAAAGACTTTTGCCTGCAATGCACAATTCGCCCGGAAGACCAATAGGTACAACCTTTCGATTGTCATCCAAAATATAAACTTTGCTGTTTGCTACAGGTTTACCAATTGGTATGTTAGCAGACTTTTCTTCTACAAAATGGCTTGTAGTTACGACAGTATTTTCAGTTGGTCCGTAATTATTTACAATGCTGTATGGCTTCGGAATAAATTCTTTTAGCCTATCTCCACCAAGTAAGAGCATCCTAAGAGAGTCATTTTTCAACTTAATGAATTGTTCTCCGATCTGTGTTGGTAAGAAACCGATAGTAATGTTATTTCTTTCAAAGAATTCATTGATTCGATACGTATCTAATTTATCTTTGTCTTCAATAAAATAAATCGTGGAACCTTTAATTAGGTATGGGAATACTTCCCAAATAGTGGCATCAAACCCAACTCCTGCATACTTCGATGCATGATCATTCTCGCTCACATCAAATTGTTCGTTATGCCAGAAACATAGATTCATCAATGCATGGTGTTCAACCATTACTCCCTTGGGTTTACCTGAGGTTCCTGACGTATAAATCACATAAGCTAAATCCGTTTTTTGTAATGATGGGAAAACGATGTTTTTCCTCTTACGATTTACTAACCTCTCATCCAGCAATAGATACGAAGTCAAAGGTTGGAATTCTTTGATCCAATTACGTTTGGTTATAAGCAATTTACTTCGACTATCTTCAAGCAAGTATTGTATCCGTTTATCCGGGTAGTTTGGATCAATCGGCAAAAAGGCGGCACCTGCTTTCATTGTTCCTAACATGGCAACAAGAAGATCCAACTCTGACTCCATTAATATCGCCACGATATCATTTTTACCGATGCCTCGATCCATCAGCTCAACCGCTAGATCAGCTGCTTTGTCATCAAGCTGTTTGTAGGTCAATACATGATTTTTGAAAACAGCAGCATTCTTATCTGGAAATTTTCGAACTGATTCTGCAATATGATCCATCAGTGAATTCTTAAATGGATAGTTGACAGTGGTACGATTGAAATCTTCTAAGATTTTCTTTCGCTCTTCTTCAGTTATGAGTTCAATCTCACCAATCGTTTGGTTACTCTGTATACGATTAAAAACATTTGTAAAGGAGGTAACGATTTGATGAGCTGTACGATCCCTGAAGAGGTCTCCGTTATATTGAAGATTTAAAGAAAATTCCCCATCCATTTCGATTACGGAGAACACAAGGTCGAACTTGGAATAATCAAACCGAATCGGATATTCACTCATTTTCAAACCTTCTACATATTCTGGGAGCTTTTCTTTATGATCAAACGTAAATACGACATTGAATAAGGAGTTATTAGGCCCATCAGTAGAAGCCTCAATCTTATCAGATAGATTTTCAGTCTCATATTCCTGATGGTCTATGGCATTAAAGATATCCTCTTTTACTTCCTTCATTAATTGTTCAACAGTTTTATCATGATGGACACTTGCTTGAAGTGGAACTGTCCTTGTAAACATCCCGATTGTATTTTGTATTTCTTTATATTTCCTTCCATTGAGAGATGTACCAACTACAATGTTTTCCTGTTGTGTATTTTTAGATAGGATGATCTTGAAAATGGTAAGTAAAACGACATATGGTGTGCATTCAAATGCTATGGCTAGATCCTTTATTTTCTGTCCAGAACCTTCACCTAATTGACATTCAACTGTAGCACCATTAAATTTCTTGTTGTCAGGTTTCAAGTAATCATAAGGAAAAGTGAACAATGGGAAATCATTAATGAATTCAGACCAGTACAATTCTTTCTCTACCATTTCAGGCTTTTCATATAATGATTTTTGCCATTCAGCAAAATCTTTTTGATGTATTTCAATGTCTTCAAGCTTTTTATCTTTGTCAATTGAATATAGCTTGAAAAGTTCCTCCAAAAAGAGATTTAGTGATTCACCATCACTAACAATATGATGCATGTCAATGAATACTGCATATTCCGTCTCATCGTACTGAATAACTTTCATTCTTACTAAAGGAGCTGTTCTAAGGTTGAAAGGTTGGATGCTGGCTTGCAATTGTTCCTGTAAATTCCCGTTTAGCAATTTCACATACTCAAAATCAATTTCAGTATATTTATTGACCTTTTGTACGATCTTGTTCTTCATCGTATGGAATGAAGTTCGGAACGCCTCATGTCGTTCGTGTAATTTCATGAATGATTCTTTTAGTCTTTGAATGTCTAAGTTGCCCTTTACAATAAACACACGCGGCATATTATATGCAAGATTATGCTCATCAACGATAGATAACGCGTAAAGCCTTTCTTGTGCTAGAGTCACGGCATAAAACTCTTTTTCAGTTGATTTAGATATTTTCTGTAATAAGACTCCTTGATTGTTCTGTATATAGTTCGCTAAGTTTTTTATAGAAGATTGAACAAATAATTCCTTGATTGATACATCGGCTCCAAATTCATCTTTTATCTTTGCCAGCAGCTTTATGGCTAGCAACGAATTTCCTCCAAGGTCAAAGAATCCATCGGTAGTTCTGATATCATTTCTTCCGAACACCTCTTTCCAAACCGACAACAACTTCTCTTCAGTCCGGTTTGAAGGTGTTTCACAATGATATTCTGTCACTGTACTCTCAGATATGCTTAATAGAGATTTCTTATCAACCTTTCCATTCAGAGTTAAAGGAATTTTTTTGACTTCAAAAATGAAAGCAGGCTGCATATACTCCGGCAATTTATCTATGACGAATTGTTTAATTGAATTAAGGAGATAAGATTGATTCGTTTGCTTCAATACAACATAAGCCGCGATGTATTTTTCTGATTCATCGTTTTCTTTAATAAGTACTGTTGCCTCATTTACAAGCGGATGATCCAGAATAGTGTTGATGATTTCTCCTGTCTCAATTCTAAATCCACGTACTTTTACTTGCTGGTCTGCTCTACCTAAGTATTCAACAGCACCATTCGATAACCATCTTCCGAAATCTCCTGTCCTATACAGTCGTTCGCCCGGTATAAATGGATTGTCGACGAATTTTTGTTCTGTTAATTCGTCATTATTTAGATAACCTCGTGTTACGCCTTCTCCCCCAACATAAATTTCACCTACTGCCCCAATTGCTTGGAGTTGTCGATGACTATCTAGTATGTAGACTGTAGAGTTGGAGATCGGCTTTCCGATAGGTATATTTCTTGAATACTTATCTTCAATAGGATGTATTGTTGAAAAAGTGGTATTCTCCGTCGGCCCATACCCATTTAATAGTTTTACACCCTTACATGCCTTTCTAACCTTTTCAATTGGACCTGGTGCAAGGACATCCCCACCAACCAGGAGGTACCGAAGATTTTTGAAAATCTCAGGATCACCTTGACTAACTACATTAAAGTGTGGTGCAGTCATCCACATAATTGTTATATCTTCTTTTTCAATCACTCGTTTTAATTTTTCAGGATGAAGAATAGTTTCCTTATCTACAAGATGTAACTGAATACCATTTAGCAGGGCTCCCCAAATCTCAAATGTGGAAGCATCGAACACAATCGTGCTACCCTGAAGGATCCTATCTGATTCTAAAAAATCAATATAATTGGTTTCCTTTACAAGTCTGATAACGTTCTTGTGTTCAACCATAACCCCTTTCGGATTTCCGGTCGATCCTGATGTGTACATGATATAGGCTAGGCTTTCTGGAGATACTGAAAGTGTGTGCACATCTGAAATCTCCCTCTTATAGATATCCTGAGATTGGATGTTCACAACCTTACCCGTATAATCAAGGTTTGTCAGACTGGTATCAGATACAACGATTCTTGCATTACTATCCTTTAACATGAAATCAATTCGTTCATCAGGGTAAGTTTCATCAATCGGTAGAAAGGCTCCTCCGGCTTTAATGACGCCCAAAATAGCGGCAACTCTATCAAAACCTTGAATCATGGAAATTCCCACAACCGTCTCATGTTTAACGCCTTCATCGATTAGATATCTAGCAACTTGATTGGCCCTTTCATTGAGAGCTTTGTAAGTCATACTTTGGTTATTGTAGACCAATGCTTTTTTATCAGGTTTGATAACGCATTGTTCTTCAAATAGATCTTTCAACGTTTTTTCTCTTGGATATAAGGTGGTTGTAGCGTTAAATTCATTTAGAATTAAGTTTCTTTCCTGTTTTGTAATGATTTCTATTTCTGATAATTGATTACGAAGACCGCTTGCTGAATTCTTTATTAGGTTTATAAAATGATCAATAAATGCAACCATTGAATCACGCTTGAAAAGGATATTACTATATTCCAGCCTAAATGAAATGGTGTCCTTTTTTTCTGCTCCAATTAAGGCTAAATCAAACTTTGATATTGGAAACTCGATCTCTACAGGTTCTATAGAGAGATCCTTATCTGAATTCGGTAATTCGAATTCGTCATAATTATTCATGGAAAACAGAACATCAAACAAAGGATTTCGATTCTTTTCCGATTGAATATCAAGCAGCTCAATTAAAGCTTCAAAAGAATAATCTTGGTATTCAAACATTTCTAGTATGGTATCACGCTGATTCCTGAAAAAGGTCTCTAAATTGTGGTTTGTATCAATTGATGTCCTCATGGCGCACGTATTCACAAACATGCCCAACGCCCGCTTGATATCTGGATGGAACCTACCAGACGTTATCGTCCCAGTAACAATATCTTTTTGTCCTGTATATTTGTAGAGCAAAAGATTGAACAAACTATACAATACGGTATATACAGTGGTTTCTGTCTCGTTCGTTATTTTTTTTAAAGCTGCAAGTGTATCTTGATCCAACTCGAAATCAATATGATCACCACTATAATCTCTTAAAGGTGGTCTAGCATTGTCGAGAGGAAAATTTAATGTAGGTATTTCACCTTTGAACATTTCAAGCCAATATTCTTCAAGGACCTGCGTTCGTCCCCTATCTACGTTTTCTATTTCCCATTCTGCATAATCTTTATAATTTATAGATACTGGTGGAAGCTTTTTGTCTAAATACAGCGAGAAGAGTTCTTCTAAAAATACAGAAATTGAAATTCCATCGAAGCTGATATGATGCATATTCAGTATTAGCACACTCTCATTTAGCGGGCTTTCAACTAAATGTATTTCAAATGGGATTTCTTCATTCAAATTAAAAGGTCTTACAACTTTATTGGTTATCTCTGAGTATTTTTTGGCGTTGAACATTTCGACTTTTTCATGTTTGATTTGAAGTTGAGTTTGGTCTAAGACTCGTTGTACAACTTTACCATCAACTTCATCATAAATCGTTCTCAGTATTTCATACCTTTCAACCAACTGATTTAAGGCATTTTGGAATTTCAGACGATTAATTTCACCTTTTATTTTGTAAATATCTATTATGTTGTATACCGTGCTATTTGGATCATATTTGAAGAAGGTATACATACGTTTTTGTTGAGTAGAAACATGATAATAATCTTTTTTGCCAACTTTATTGATTTCTATGTGGCTTTTTTGGCTTCTCGTTATATAATCTGCCAATTCATGTATCGTTGGGTGTCCAAAGAAATACTTGAAAGAAATATCTACTCGAAATATTTTTGCAATCTGCATGATTAATTCCATTGCCTTTAGAGAGTGTCCACCCATACTAAAGAAATTATCTTTCACACCTGCTTTATTTAATTTAAGTGTATTCTTCCATAAATCAGCCAATTTCGCTTCTGTTTGATTTCTAGGTGCTACAAAATCAAATATCCGATGAGAATCTCCAACCCTTTTCTTGAGCTTGATGGCATCAACTTTACCGTTAGTCTTCAGAGGAATTTGATCTATCTGACTGAAAAAAGAAGGCACCATATATTGTGGCAGCTTTTCAATCAAGAAATTTCTTAGCCTATAAACATCTATACTCTCCTCAGCTACAAAAAAAGCACACAAATGTTCTGTATCTTCTTTGTCTACGTCCAAAACAACCACATCACGAATGCCATCAAAGCCTTGAATCGCATGTTCAATTTCCTGTAACTCAATTCGATATCCTCTTATATTCACCTGGAAATCAGATCTGCCGCGGTAAAGAATATTTCCATCATCTCCCCACAGTCCAAGGTCCCCAGTTTTATAGAATAGGTTTGCATCAAAGTCTGGGAGTGAAACGAAGCGTTCTGCTTGTAGGGTAGAATCATGGATATATCCTCTAGCTACGGACTTCCCACCTATATATATTTCACCCTCTACTCCAACTGGTACAAGTCTTTGATTCTTATCCAATATAAGAACAGATTGATTTTGTAGAGGCTTACCAATTGGAACTTGTTTAAATTGATCTATATTTTTTCGATTAATTTTAAAAGTTGTTGTATCAACCGCACATTCCGTTAATCCATACACATTATATAGATTGAAATCATCGTTTTCATACTTATGTAGAAAGTCGCGTGCATCTTCTGCAATTAACTTTTCTCCTCCTACCAACATTCCTTTCAAAAACAGTCCTGACAATGTTTCCTCTTGAGAATTTTCTATAGCAGCACTCATCATTTTTAAATGGGCAGGTGTTCCATCAATTATTTCAATTTGTTCATTAATGATGTATTCAAGCAATTTCTGTCCATTAAATCTTGTTTCCTCATCCACAATATACAAAGTATGTCCGAGCAATAATGATGCAAAGATTTGTTTAATTGAGGCATCGAAGAAATTCGGTGCAACTAAGCCTACTCGCAAATGGGAAGCATAATTCCTGTAAATTTCTTCTTCCAATCCTCTTATTGTATTAATCAACTGATTATGCTCTACTGCAACGCCTTTTGGCTTTCCAGTAGTACCAGAAGTATAGAGCATATAAAGGAGGCTCGAACTTTTGTTGATATTGGGAACACATTGTACATTTTGATCAGAATAAAGTTCATTATTCTCTAGACTTATATTAACTACTTTCGTGTGATGTTCATTCTTAAATGTATCCTGTATATCATCGTATACTAAGATTTGTTGGACTTTGTTCTCCTCTAAGATGTTTTGCAGCACCTCATCAGGGTAATAACGGTTAAGAGGTAAATATACGCCTCCAGCTTTTATAATTGCTACAGTTGCAATAATCATTTCTACTGAACGTTCTGCATATACACCAATCACATTCCCTGGCTTACACCCGGACTGTATCATTCTTGATGCTAACTGATTCGCATACTTATCTAATTGGTCATACGTAATGGATCTTCCCTTATAAGATACTGCTTGTCTGAATTGATTTTTTTCGACCACAGTTTCAAAGAGTTGATTAAAAGTTGCATCATCTTTCTCTCTTTGTGTTCTTTGTATATTGGAAAAACATGAATATTCCAACAATAAATCTTTATGTTCACCAGATAATAAATCAATCTCCTCTACATGCTGGTTTAAATCTTCTATCATTGCGTCTGCTATGCGTTCAAAACTGTTAAGCACATTTTCTATATAGATTGGATCATATAAAGTTGTATTCACATTGGCAGAGAGTTTAATTTCTTCTCCTGAATAAATTGTCAGGTTAAAATCATAGTTGGAATGGCCGGTTACTTCAAAGTTCTTTACGGTAAAACGAAGTCTATCATCCGTGCTTTCAAACATATCTTTATTGAATGGATAATTCTCAAACACGACCACATTATCAATCAAATTGTTTTTCATTTCTGTAAGAGATTGTATCTCAGATAGGGATACGTGACTATTCTCTGTACGAATCAAGCTTTCTTCATTGATTTTCAACAATAAATTCTTTAATGACATATCTTTTTCAGATCTTATCCGTACCGGTATTGAATTGATGAACATACCAACAATTTCTTCAATTCCATCTATATCAGCTGTTCGACCTGATGTAACATTTGCGAAAACCACATCATCCGTTTGGTTATATTTTTGTAATACAATTCCCCACATTGTATTAAACATAGATGCCGGGGTAACGCCCAAACGATTAGCTATAGCACCCATTTTTTTTGTTTTGTCTCTTCCAATGATATGAACCACTTTTTGATATTTGTTGCTATCTGTCTCTTCAAGTTGATTTTTTTGGAAGATGGAAGCTTTTTTACTATAACCATCAAGATATTCCTTCCAAAAATTCAACGCAGTATCTTTGTCTTGTTTTTCCTGCCATTTCAAAAACTTTGTAAACGGTTCAACATCCTTAAAAGTAATTCGATTATATAGAGTGAGATCTGTATATACGCTCTTCAATTCCGATAGGAGGTTCGATAGGCTCCAACCGTCTAAGATAATATGATGGAAAGAAAAAATTATTGAAAAGGTATTCATGCTCTCTTTGAAAATTGAGATTCTCACTAATGGATCTTTCAACAAATCGAAACCTTTTTCCTTATCTTCACATTTATAATTATTTAAACGTTTCGAAATGTTAATTTTAGAATTCGTCAAATCTTCATACATGACATCAATATTCCGTTGCTTCAAAATAATCTGAACAGGTTTACTTACATTCTTATATAAGAAAGCAGTTCTTAAAATATCATATTTATTTACGATATGATTAACAGTTTCCCTAAATCGGTCAATATTCAACTGACCTTCCAAAGTACAATGAATTTGTTGGTAGTAAGCATGATTGTTATCTGACTCCGCTCTTCTTTTGTAATAAATCATGCTTTCTTGCATTGGAGTAAGTAAGCACATATCCTGAATTTCATCTTTCGAAAACATCTCTTCACCCTTCCCATTTGCAACCTTATTCTTCAGAAGAAAGTAATCGAAAACACGCTCTCATTATTTTAGAGCCTCATAAATTTCTTCCATAAAATCACTATCAATTGATTCAGTACTTAAATCGCTAGGGGTTATTTCAGTTTGCTCTTTTGTTAAACAGTGGTCTATAATGCTCAATAAATTATCTTTATAATTCTCTGTAAGAAGCGCGCCTTCTGTTTTTGTAAATACCGACTCATTAAAACTAAAAATAACGTCTAAGCGGTTATTTATAACTCTGCAATTCATTTCGAGTTTATAATCTGTTTTATAATCGATCCCGATTTCATTTCCTGCTTGTAAAGAGGAAATGACAAAGCGGTTCTTGTCCTGCCCAACGTCGTTTATAACACCGAGATAGTTAAAACATATCTTTGGTCTTGGATGTTGGAAAGAAGGATCTTTATGCCCATATCTGAATAGTCCGTATCCGATACCGTTACTTGGTATACGTCTGAGAGTCTCCTTTACCTGAATAATGTTCTTCTTCACATCATCCTTCGGATCCATCGGTATCGCTACCGGATAAATTGACGTAAACCATCCCACTGTTCTAGTGACATCCGTATCTTCAAATAGAGATTCTCGTCCATGACTTTCCATATCACATGAAAAAACACATTTATGATCACGGCTGTTCATAGTCATAGCTAATGCTGTGAGTAATAATTCTTGTATCTGTGTGTTGTACGCTTGGTTTGCCTTGTTGAGAAGGGAATTCGTGTGATTTTCACCTATACTGAAATGGTTATTGAAATTTTTCTCATATGTAAGTTCCAAAGGCTGTCTATCACTAGAACTGTTATCATTGATTTTGTTAATTACATCTGTCCAATACTCTCTTTCAGAGCGTACTTTGCAATCTGATCCATATTTAATTAATTGTTCACTATACGACTTGTACGAATCTGTCTTATCCCCAAATGAAATCTGCTGACCGTTAATCAACTGATCATAACCGATTGTGAAATCTTCCAATAATACATGCCAGGAAACTTCATCGATCACAAGATGATGTATGATTACTATAAGATAATTCTCCGAGCCATGATTGACGACTACCACATGCATCAACTTTCCTTTAGTAATATCTAGTTGTTCTTGATATTGATTGCCTATTTCATATATTTTGGAGGTAATATCTTCAACTTCACTAATAGATACTTGATTAATGGTAAAAGCGTCATTTCTAATTCCTGTGATACGTTTCGTAAAGTTACCATCTATTTCAGTGATAGTAGCTCTTAGCACGTCATGATGCTCTACAAGCTTGTCAAAAACATGTTTTACATGCTTCAACTCAAGATTTGTTTTACTTTTCCAAACCACTGATTGATTAAAATGATTCATATTCTTCATGTCTTTATTGAAAAACCATTTTTGTACGGGGGTTAACGGAACTTCTCCTGTGACCAAGTTATTGTTTTTTGTTACGTTTTTCTCAACCACATGCTTACTAATTTTTGAAATAGTCTGGTGCATCAGAATGTGATTAACCTTTAGTTTGAATCCTCTCTTTTGTAATCGGGATGCAATTTGGATTGCCTTGATTGAATCTCCACCCATTTCAAAAAAGCGATTATTCGTTCCAATGTTCTCTTCGTTTAGGACCTCTCTCCAAACGTCCACAAGGATCTTTTCAATGTTGCTGCTTGGCGATTGATAATCAGATTGCTTTCTTTGTGAACCTTCCTGTTGGGTAAGACCCATTTCATGAAGATCCATCAGCATATAATCAGCTATCCTGTCATATGGGTTATGTGCAAAATGAGAAAGCATTTCTGTATAATGATTGATAAATTTCTTCATCGATGATTTACTAAATAACTTATTATCGAACTCAACTCTGAACTTATACCCCGCCTCAGTTTCCATTGCAGTCAAAGTGAGATCGAATTTAGAAGTTTTCGTAGAAATTAGGCTATTGACCTCGTAGATCTCTTCCTGATCTACTTCAATTGGAGTATCCAATACCATCAAGATATTGAATAACTTTGACACTTCACTATGATTTTTTCCTGATTGTTGAGATAAGAAGCTCATTAGTTCATCAAATGGGTAGGGATGTTCACGCACTTCATATAGTGTTTGACGTACAACTCGGAGTAAGTCATGAAACGTTTGTGATTCTTTTACATTGAAACGAATTGGGTATGTCTCAACGAACATCCCTATAATGTTCCGGAACTCTTCCAATGATCGATTATCTGACACCGAAGTGATGACCACGTCGCCATCATCTGCGTATTTTGCTAACTGTACACCGAGAATTGAAATAAAAAACATATATATGCTACATTGGTTTTCTTTAATATGACTTTTAACAGCCTCAATTGTCTGTTTATCAACAATTACATCTACAAAGTTTTCTTCCGTTTCATCTTCTTTTTCGCTTTCTCGATATGGAAGTACAGCTGGCTGAGGTAACGTTTGATATTTATTACTCCACACTCTTTCAATAATCATTCTTTGAGCTTCATTTGAACTGTGTTCATTATGCCACTTTGCAAAGTCTTTATATTGATAAGGTAACTTCCTTAATTCTCTTCCATGATAAAGTGCCATTAATTCATCCAGAAAAATTTGTGCAGATAATCCATCAAATATCGAGTGATGGATGTTGAGTAAGAGTGCATCCTTGTTATTAAGCAATGAAATGACTTTGACACTGAATAGTGGTGCTTTTTCTAATTCGAATTGCTCTAAGTATTTATAGACGTCGTAATCAACTAACTCATAATTGTTTTCTGTTAAAGATTCAATTTCAATGTCAACTCGATCGTGTATTCTTTGGTAAATTGAATTATCAACAAAATGAAAAGTGGTTCTTAGCGACTCATGCCTTTCCATTAATTTGACTAGAGCTTGTTTTAATTTAGAAATATCTATTTTGGTGGTGAAATAAACAATTATTGGAATATTGTAGGTTAAATCACCTTTAACTAAACTAGATAAATACATCCGTTTCTGAGCAGAAGAAATTTCGTGGTAGTCTTGATTTATTGTAGGTATAATGTCTGCTTCGACCACCCTTGGTGAAGAGTTTTCAACGATGTGACCAAGCGATTCAATTGTATAATTTTCCAAAACGTCTCTGAGTTTTATATCAACTTTAAAATTCGTTCGGATCTTGTTAAGCACTTTTGCCGCTGATAGGGAATCCAGTCCCACATCGTAAAAATTATCATGAATAGAAATCGAAGCAATTTCCATTGCTTCTTTACAAATATCAGTGAGTTCTTTCTGTATAGGAGTGATTTTTTCATCTCTGTCTTTTCTGTTTTCGGTATAATCCATTAACTTTTTCCTGTCAATTTTACCACTTGCATTATATGGAAACTGGGAAATCTGTATCATTTTGGTGGGAATCATATGCTCAGGTAGTTTCTCTTGGAGGTATTTTCTAAGCTCTTTCGTGCCTAATTCCTTTAAAGGCTTGTAAAAGCAGTATAATTGTTTGGTTTTATCCCCTTTAACCATTACCAACGTTTCCAAAATGTCTTTGTGACTTGCAACTGCTCTTTCTACCTCATTTAATTCAATTCTAAAACCTCTTATTTTCACTTGGTTGTCAGCTCGACCTAAAAACTCAATATTCCCATCTGGAAGCATTCTGGCAAGGTCTCCTGTTCTGTAAACCCTACCGATCTCATCAGATATGTACTTGAATTTTTCTGCATTTAATTCAGGTTTATTTATGTAACCTCTACTTACACCATCTCCACCTACGCATAATTCTCCTATTGTACCTACTGGTAAAACTTCTAGTTCATCATTCATTATGTATGTAGTTGAGTTACTTATTGGCTTTCCGATAGGAATATTATTCTTATATTCTTTGTCAATTACAAAAAATGTAGAGAACGTCGTATTTTCAGTTGGACCATATCCATTAATCAGTGTTACATCCGGGCAATTTCTTCGAACTAATTCGATATGTTTTGGTGATAAAGCATCGCCACCGATTAACAAACATCTTAGATTAGAAAACAGTTGAGGGTTTTGTTCAACCACATTGTTGAACAGTGGTGTCGTCATCCAGACAATTGTGATTTGTTCAGACCTCAAATATTCACTTAAGGAATCTGCTTCAATTAACAAATCTTTCTCAACTAAATGAAGCTCAATTCCATTTAAGAGTGCACCCCAAATTTCAAAGATGGAAACATCAAATTGTATTGAACAACCTTGTAGCATCCTGTCATCCTTAAGGAAGTCAATATAATTAGTTGACTTAACCAACCTGATTACACTTCTGTGTTCGACCATAACCCCCTTAGGTGTTCCAGTTGATCCCGAGGTATAGATTACATACATTAGTTGTTGGCTATTCGACATTAAGTGAAGGTCAGAATCTTCATAAAGACTAAAGTCTACCTCATCAATCCTTATATACTCTGTAGTAAATTCATTTGAGAGAGCTTCATCAGTCAACAGGAATTGTGCCCCGCTGTCTTGAAGCATGTACTCGATCCGTTCTTTAGGGTAAGTCTTATCTATGGGCAGATAAGCGCCTCCCGCCTTCAGTATTCCTAGTATGGTAACAATCCTATCTATACCTTGATCCAGCATAAATGCTGCTACTTTTTCTGGACCAATTCCTCTCTTTGATAAATATCTGGCAACGCGATTAGCCATTTTGTTGAGTAGTCCATATGATACCTTTCTATCCTTATGAACCAGAGCTGTTTTATGAAAGTTTAACGCCACTTGATCTTCAAATAGTTCAGTAATTGTTTTATGAGCTGGATAATCACTTTTTGTCTTATTTATTATGCTCATCATATAAGGATTACTCATACAAACCTCCCAATAGACTTCAACAAGTTGTAATATATATTAACTAATCATTTCGTAGGTCCCAAAGTAGTAAATAAATTGCCTTTTATAGGACTTTAAGTGCGTAAATAAGGATATTTAACTAATATTTTGTTGAATAAAGATGAATAATTTACCAAATTGTCTAACTTTGAACCCATTATATTAACTATAAACTGTAAAGTAAATCCATTTTTGGTAATTTAGTTCTATATAACCAGACTAAAGGTCATTTGTAAGTCTAATGAACCAATTAAAGGTTTTTCGACGTTTTCGCTTGAAATATGTATCCTAGAGATGGTTTATCATGAACTTTAGTGGAATAATGATTTTTCCTTTGTGAAAGTTTGTCGTTATAGTAAATCAAAAATACATTTAAAACCCATACAAAAAGCCAGGCTTTAACCTGACATGATAGAACCACTAACTAATCATCTAGCTTTCTTTAGAAGTTCATTTTATGAAGCTTGTTAAAGGAAATAAGGACTGAGTATCACTCCTTTATACATCTTAACGCCTATATACACGAATATGATATAAATTCAAATGCAATTTAAAAATATCCTTCAAATCCTATAAGCTTCAAACATCTTTCTAAATTCAACATTATTTATGGATTTTTAATACTAAGTTTATGCCTATCTTTCAAAGTTTTAAGTATATTTTTGAAGATACATACCGAATATAAAATATTTTCCTAAACTTTCAGGTGAGTTACCTATGTTTTATTTCAATATATAAAATGAAATTGTATTTTAAAGTCAAAAAATCACCCATATGAACGGGTGATTTTTTTCTGAGACTTTTTATCTTTTATGCAGCCTGAGATCTATAGGCATCCTGGGCGTTTCAGCTGGTGTACTAATATTACTAGCCCTACCTCATTCGTTTTTTCTTAACTCTTTACCTGTGACTGGTTTAGTGTAGCTGAGATGATCTCATCATCCTTCAGTATAAGAGACACTTAATTTTAAATGAAATTTACACATACTTTTGTACGTAGATATTATCTAAACCTAGTCCTAGCTTAAACTTTTTCACAAAAAAAGGAACTTCACAATTTCTTGTGAAATTCCTTGTCAATATAATATGTAATGGTACCGGTGGTCGGGGTCGAACCGACACTCCGTGAGGAACACGATTTTGAGTCGTGCGCGTCTGCCAATTCCGCCACACCGGCATGTGTCTAAAAATGATATCAAGTTTTTATGGTGCCGAGGGCCGGACTTGAACCGGCACGGTAGTCACCTACCGCAGGATTTTAAGTCCTGTGTGTCTGCCAATTCCACCACCCCGGCTGGGTAGTTAATGGAGGCGGCACCCGGATTCGAACCGGGGGATAAGGGTTTTGCAGACCCGTGCCTTACCACTTGGCTATGCCGCCGTACTCTACTTTATGTTTTATAGGCTAATTCGAGTACCACTTTTCGGCAGTTCTTTTTTGGAAACTTAATGGAGCGGAAGACGGGATTCGAACCCGCGACCCCCACCTTGGCAAGGTGGTGTTCTACCACTGAACTACTTCCGCAAAATTGGCTGGGCTAGCTGGATTCGAACCAACGCATGACGGAGTCAAAGTCCGTTGCCTTACCGCTTGGCTATAGCCCAACGCAATGGGGCGACTGATGGGAATCGAACCCACGAATGCCGGAACCACAATCCGGTGCGTTAACCACTTCGCCACAATCGCCATCACATGAATTTTAAAAATTGGCAGGGGTAGTAGGAATCGAACCCACACTGGAGGTTTTGGAGACCTCTGTTCTACCGTTAAACTATACCCCTAAATGGTGGAGGGGGACGGATTCGAACCGCCGAACCCTGAGGGAGCGGATTTACAGTCCGCCGCGTTTAGCCACTTCGCTACCCCTCCAAAGAGACAATTAATATTGTAGTACAGATTTCACTCTGTTTCAAGTGTAAATTCAGGAATCATAACCAATCTATTCCTAAAAGAGAAAATGGTGCTGGCCAGAGGACTTGAACCCCCAACCTACTGATTACAAGTCAGTTGCTCTACCAATTGAGCTAGGCCAGCAAACCAATGGTGGCTCGAGACGGAATCGAACCGCCGACACGAGGATTTTCAGTCCTCTGCTCTACCGACTGAGCTATCGAGCCAAGATGGCGGACCCGACCGGATTCGAACCGGCGATCTCCTGCGTGACAGGCAGGCATGTTAACCCCTACACCACGGGTCCATCTTAGAATTAAGGTTTGATTTGGTTGCACCCTTACGGGTACCAGGATCTAAAACTAACAATGAAGTTTATTCGTCGTTGTAAGTTTTAATTTGGTTGCACCCCTTCGGGTACTCCATATGTTCATTGAACTAGGATGTTAAATCGATGTTGTGCAATGAACTTAAATTGGTTGCGGGGATAGGATTTGAACCTACGACCTTCGGGTTATGAGCCCGACGAGCTACCAGTCTGCTCCACCCCGCGACGATATGGTGGAGGATGACGGGATCGAACCGCCGACCCCCTGCTTGTAAGGCAGGTGCTCTCCCAGCTGAGCTAATCCTCCGATAGATGGTGACCCCTACGGGATTCGAACCCGTGTTACCGCCGTGAAAGGGCGGTGTCTTAACCACTTGACCAAGGGGCCGATATAAATTTATGTAACATAATTTCTTTAATGGCGGAGAGCGAGGGATTCGAACCCTCGGTACGGGTTAAAACCGTACACACGATTTCCAATCGTGCTCCTTCGACCTCTCGGACAGCTCTCCGTGGCTCCGCAGGCAGGACTCGAACCTGCGACCGATCGGTTAACAGCCGATAGCTCTACCACTGAGCTACTGCGGATCGTTATAAAATAGCCCGGCGACGTCCTACTCTCACAGGGGGAAGCCCCCAATTACCATTGGCGCTGAAGAGCTTAACTTCCGTGTTCGGCATGGGAACGGGTGTGACCTCTTCGCCATCATCACCAGACTATTTTGTTGGGGAATCCTATTCCCTCAAAACTAGATAACGTTTCTTGAAAACACGACGCACAGGATGTGCTAGTGCTGACGTTGTCACAGGACGTGACGTTGTTAGTCAGCGTTCATTGATTGTGGTTAAGTCCTCGATCGATTAGTATCTGTCAGCTTCACGTGTCGCCACGCTTCCACACCAGACCTATCAACCTCATCATCTCTGAGGGATCTTACTCGCTTGACGCGATGGGAAATCTCATCTTGAGGGGGGCTTCATGCTTAGATGCTTTCAGCACTTATCCCGTCCACACGTAGCTACCCAGCGATGCTCCTGGCGGAACAACTGGTACACCAGCGGTGTGTCCATCCCGGTCCTCTCGTACTAAGGACAGCTCCTCTCAAATTTCCTGCGCCCGCGACGGATAGGGACCGAACTGTCTCACGACGTTCTGAACCCAGCTCGCGTACCGCTTTAATGGGCGAACAGCCCAACCCTTGGGACCTACTTCAGCCCCAGGATGCGATGAGCCGACATCGAGGTGCCAAACCTCCCCGTCGATGTGGACTCTTGGGGGAGATAAGCCTGTTATCCCCAGGGTAGCTTTTATCCGTTGAGCGATGGCCCTTCCATGCGGAACCACCGGATCACTAAGCCCGACTTTCGTCCCTGCTCGACTTGTAGGTCTCGCAGTCAAGCTCCCTTGTGCCTTTACACTCTGCGAATGATTTCCAACCATTCTGAGGGAACCTTTGGGCGCCTCCGTTACACTTTAGGAGGCGACCGCCCCAGTCAAACTGCCCACCTGACACTGTCTCCGAACCGGATCACGGTTCTGGGTTAGAATTTCAATACCGTCAGGGTAGTATCCCACCGACGCCTCCACCGAACCTGGCGGTCCGGCTTCTAAGGCTCCTACCTATCCTGTACAAACGATACCAAAATCCAATATCAGGCTACAGTAAAGCTCCATGGGGTCTTTCCGTCCTGTCGCGGGTAACCTGCATCTTCACAGGTACTATAATTTCACCGGGTCTCTCGTTGAGACAGTATCCAAGTCGTTGCACCTTTCGTGCGGGTCGGAACTTACCCGACAAGGAATTTCGCTACCTTAGGACCGTTATAGTTACGGCCGCCGTTTACTGGGGCTTCGATTCAGAGCTTCTCCCGTAAGGGATAACCCCTCCTCTTAACCTTCCAGCACCGGGCAGGTGTCAGCCCCTATACTTCGCCTTACGGCTTCGCAGAGACCTGTGTTTTTGCTAAACAGTCGCTTGGATCTTTTCACTGCGGCTCTCTCGGGCATACACCCTATCAGAGCACCCCTTCTCCCGAAGTTACGGGGTCATTTTGCCGAGTTCCTTAACGAGAGTTCTCCCGAGCATCTTAGGATTCTCTCCTCGCCTACCTGTGTCGGTTTACGGTACGGGCACCTCTTTCCTCGCTAGAGGCTTTTCTTGGCAGTGTAGGATCAGGGACTTCGGTACTTTAATTCCCTCGCCATCACAGCTCCGCCGTATGGTGGACGGATTTACCTATCCACCGGCCTTGACTGCTTGGACGCGCATATCCATCAGCGCGCTCTCCCTACCTTCCTGCGTCCCCCCGTTGCTCAAACGGAAAGGAGGTGGTACAGGAATATCAACCTGTTATCCATCGCCTACGCCTTTCGGCCTCGGCTTAGGTCCCGACTAACCCTGAGCGGACGAGCCTTCCTCAGGAAACCTTGGGCTTTCGATGGAGAAGATTCTCACTTCTCTTTTCGCTACTCATACCGGCATTCTCACTTCAAAGCGCTCCACGAGTCCTTCCGGTCTCGCTTCTCAGCCCTTCGAACGCTCCCCTACCACTGTACCAACGGTACAATCCATAGCTTCGGTGATACGTTTAGCCCCGGTACATTTTCGGCGCAGAGTCACTCGACCAGTGAGCTATTACGCACTCTTTAAATGGTGGCTGCTTCTAAGCCAACATCCTGGTTGTCTAAGCAACTCCACATCCTTTTCCACTTAACGTATACTTGGGGACCTTAGCTGATGGTCTGGGCTGTTTCCCTCTCGACTACGGATCTTATCACTCGCAGTCTGACTCCCGTGGACAAGTTCCTGGCATTCGGAGTTTGACTGAATTCGGTAATCCTGTGGGGACCCCTAGTCCAATCAGTGCTCTACCTCCAGAACTCTCACCACGAGGCTAGCCCTAAAGCTATTTCGGGGAGAACCAGCTATCTCCGAGTTCGATTGGCATTTCACCCCTACCCACACCTCATCCCCGCACTTTTCAACGTGCGTGGGTTCGGGCCTCCATTCAGTGTTACCTGAACTTCACCCTGGACATGGGTAGATCACTCGGTTTCGGGTCTACGACAACGTACTCCTTCGCCCTATTCAGACTCGCTTTCGCTGCGGCTCCGTCTTTTCAACTTAACCTTGCACGTTATCGTAACTCGCCGGTTCATTCTACAAAAGGCACGCCGTCACCCGTTAATGGGCTCCGACTACTTGTAGGCACACGGTTTCAGGATCTCTTTCACTCCCCTTCCGGGGTGCTTTTCACCTTTCCCTCACGGTACTGGTTCACTATCGGTCACTAGGGAGTATTTAGCCTTGGGAGATGGTCCTCCCAGATTCCGACGGGGTTTCACGTGTCCCGCCGTACTCAGGATCCACTCTGGAGGGAACGACGTTTTGGCTACAGGGCTGTTACCTCTTCTAGCGGGCCTTTCCAGACCGCTTCGCCTACGCCGTTCCTTTCTTACTCCGTATAGAGTGTCCTACAACCCCAAGAGGCAAGCCTCTTGGTTTGGGCTGTTTCCGTTTCGCTCGCCGCTACTCAGGAAATCGCGATTGCTTTCTCTTCCTCTGGGTACTAAGATGTTTCAGTTCCCCAGGTCTGCCTTCTCATACCCTATGTATTCAGGTATGGATACTATCCCATTACGGATAGTGGGTTCCCCCATTCGGAAATCCCCGGATCGAAGCTTACTTACAGCTCCCCGAGGCATATCGGTGTTCGTCCCGTCCTTCTTCGGCTCCTAGTGCCAAGGCATCCACCGTGCGCCCTTCATAACTTAACCACGTTATGAATGAACTTACACTTATTTCTTGTCATTTAAAATGACGTTTCGATGTCTTGTTTTCAAGATTTTCGTTATCTAGTTTTCAAGGAACATGGTGTTTGAAAGAGATTCAGCTCTTTCAAAACTAAACAAAAGCCAAAGCGTGTTATGTCCTTAAAGGACTCCTTAGAAAGGAGGTGATCCAGCCGCACCTTCCGATACGGCTACCTTGTTACGACTTCACCCCAATCATCTGTCCCACCTTCGGCGGCTGGTTCCAAAAGGTTACCTCACCGACTTCGGGTGTTACAAACTCTCGTGGTGTGACGGGCGGTGTGTACAAGGCCCGGGAACGTATTCACCGCGGCATGCTGATCCGCGATTACTAGCAATTCCGGCTTCATGCAGGCGAGTTGCAGCCTGCAATCCGAACTGAGAATGGCTTTATGGGATTCGCTCAACCTCGCGGTTTTGCTGCCCTTTGTACCATCCATTGTAGCACGTGTGTAGCCCAGGTCATAAGGGGCATGATGATTTGACGTCATCCCCACCTTCCTCCGGTTTGTCACCGGCAGTCACCTTAGAGTGCCCAACTGAATGCTGGCAACTAAGATCAAGGGTTGCGCTCGTTGCGGGACTTAACCCAACATCTCACGACACGAGCTGACGACAACCATGCACCACCTGTCACTTCGTCCCCCGAAGGGGAACCTTCCATCTCTGGAAGTAGCGAAGGATGTCAAGACCTGGTAAGGTTCTTCGCGTTGCTTCGAATTAAACCACATGCTCCACTGCTTGTGCGGGCCCCCGTCAATTCCTTTGAGTTTCAGCCTTGCGGCCGTACTCCCCAGGCGGAGTGCTTAATGTGTTAACGTCAGCACTGAGGGTGGAACCCCCCAACACCTAGCACTCATCGTTTACGGCGTGGACTACCAGGGTATCTAATCCTGTTTGCTCCCCACGCTTTCGCGCCTCAGCGTCAGTTACTGGCCAGAGAGCCGCCTTCGCCACTGGTGTTCCTCCATATATCTACGCATTTCACCGCTACACATGGAATTCCACTCTCCTCTCCAGTACTCAAGTCCCCCAGTTTCCAATGGCCCTCCACGGTTGAGCCGTGGGCTTTCACATCAGACTTAAGAGACCGCCTGCGCGCGCTTTACGCCCAATAATTCCGGACAACGCTTGCCACCTACGTATTACCGCGGCTGCTGGCACGTAGTTAGCCGTGGCTTTCTGGTTAGGTACCGTCAAGGTACCGCCCTATTCGAACGGTACTTGTTCTTCCCTAACAACAGAGCTTTACGACCCGAAGGCCTTCATCGCTCACGCGGCGTTGCTCGGTCAGGCTTTCGCCCATTGCCGAAGATTCCCTACTGCTGCCTCCCGTAGGAGTCTGGGCCGTGTCTCAGTCCCAGTGTGGCCGATCACCCTCTCAGGTCGGCTACGCATCGTCGCCTTGGTAAGCTCTTACCCCACCAACTAGCTAATGCGCCGCGGGCCCATCTGTAAGTGATAGCGAGAAGCCATCTTTTAACCTTCCTCCATGCGGAGGTAGGTGTTACCCGGTATTAGCCCCGGTTTCCCGGAGTTATCCCAGTCTTACAGGTAGGTTGCCCACGTGTTACTCACCCGTCCGCCGCTGATCTCAGGGGAGCAAGCTCCCCATTGATCCGCTCGACTTGCATGTATTAGGCACGCCGCCAGCGTTCGTCCTGAGCCAGGATCAAACTCTCCAATAAAGTAAAGTTTGTCTTGCTCATAAATGTAAATCGAAATTGATTCAGGGTTATTAAAAACCCGTTTCACGCTTGGCTTTTGTTCAGTTTTCAAAGAACTGGTTCTTTCGATCAGAATCAACAAAATGCGTTGTCTGTTATCGAAGTTTTTTGTTTGCTGTTGTCTTAACAGCGACTTTTATAGAATATCATTTGAACGTTTTGCTGTCAACAACTTTTTTGTTGAATTTCGTTGTCGTTTTAAACAAAACATCCCGCCGCTTTCGCAGCGACGAGATATAATATACCATGGTTCGAAAAGAAGTGTCAACATGATTTTGCAATTAATTTTCTCTCACTTTAAAGAACCGAGATTTCACTTATATAGAGGACATCTTTGTTTATTCTTTCAACATTTACTCCACTTCACCGTGACCCTCACTTGAACATGCGCGTTAACGTCGTTCTATTTTCTAAATGAATAAGTCCTGTGGAAAATCCCCTTCCCTTTCGTTTCGTGTCGGACGACTTGAATGTATTCTTTTTCAATGAGATGTTCAATGACCGCTCCTAGATCAATTTTATAATCAGCCATTTCTGGATGCTGCATCAATTCATAAAAGGACCAGGATTCTGCTTTTGTCTCCATTACATCTTTCAGGTGACGAGAACCAAGGGCAGTTTTTGAAGACAATGAGAACTCGTTTGCGAGAATGAGCAATTCAATCCTTTTATTAATTGGTTCATCACTTGAGGTCAATTCTTCATATAACTTGTAGATCTCTGGTTCAATTTGCTTCACTTGATTCCATACCGTCACTTCCGGATAGAAACCATGCTCAATGACAGATAGCCGGGCCAAATGATGAAGTGCATGTATGATGTTATTGTAAGCATCCAAAAAGTGACCAGCATAATAGAGTTCTTTTCCATCTGAAAACCTACGGACGAGCTTGGCAAATTCGATACCGATCTTCTTTTTTCGTTCCGCAATCGGAAAATCATTAATGCGCTTCTTCAATGCATCAACAAATTCATTTCGGTCGAACAACACTTTGCCGTTCACGACCCAATCCACTACACGTCTGTGGGAACCGAGCATAAGCCATTCATTTAATTGTTGAAGGTCAACAACATGTAAGGCTGCTTTTTTATTTTCAAATTCATAATGTTTCACCTGCCAGGATGACTCTGCTTTCTCTACAATTATGAACAGGATGACATCAAAATGGTCGGTAGATGGACTGAATGCTTTATGCTTCTCTACCAATAATACACCCAATGTCTCCTCGCGGCTTGCCCTCTCCTGATATAGAGGCCGTAATATATCTTCCATCGTACAATCATCTCCTGTATGAATCTCCGTCGTACTTCTTCAATGTAATCTATTCCATGTTCCAACTGTTTTTCCTTTAACAATATAGAAAGTTAAAAGAATGTTCATGATTTCGAATTTGTTCTTTGCTATACTGTGTGCAGGAGGAATGTATATTATGGAACTAAAATATACAAGTAAAATAAATAAAATCAGGACATTTGCACTAAGTCTCGTTTTTATCGGGATCATCATCATGTATCTTGGTCTCTATTTCAAAGCAAGCTTTCTTGTGATGACGATCTTCATGTTGATTGGTTTTCTAGCGACTTTATCAAGTGCAGCTGTCTACATATGGATTGGAATGCTTTCCACCAAGGCAGTTCAGGTAGAATGTCCAAATTGCCACAAGGTTACGAAAGTGTTAGGACGTGTAGACGCATGTATGTTTTGTAAGCAGCCACTTACGCTCGATCCATCGCTTGAAGGTGTTGAATTTGATGAGAAATACAATCATAAGAAGAAAAGCACAGATGAGGAAAATTGAACATAAAAAACGCTGAGGCAGCCACCTCAGCTTTTTTAATGGACTTTTTGACAATCTGGACAAGTACCGTATACTTCCATCCGGTGATTGTTGACCCGGAACCCGGTAACATGTTCAGCAACATGTTCAACTTCGTCGAGACCAGGGTATGAAAAGTCGACGATTTTGCCGCATTCTTCACAGATAACATGATAGTGATCTGTCGTGACGCAATCAAACCGGCTGGATGCATCTCCATAGGTCAGTTCCTTGACCAGTCCTGCGTTTTTAAAAACTCGGAGGTTGTTATAAACCGTTGCAACACTCATATTTGGGAATTTGTCCTCAAGTGCTTTATAAATCTCATCTGCTGTAGGATGAGACAGCGTTTGAATCAGGTATTCTAAAATCGCATGACGTTGGGGCGTTATGCGAACTCCCGCATCTTTCAATGTTTCAACCGCTGTTTGTAATCGGTTTTCTTCTTGTGACATCGTCATGCACCTCTCTTCCGAAAAGACATTCTTACTTTATAATATTTATAATTAGTGTACACGGAAGAGCTGATTTTTGTCAATGCAAACCCTTACCATGCTTGACTTCACTCTTCTTCATGCAGTATCGGTTCTGCGACTTCCATTTGATG
The DNA here is from genome assembly GCF_040126055.1 of Pseudalkalibacillus sp. SCS-8. Classification (NCBI taxonomy): domain Bacteria; kingdom Bacillati; phylum Bacillota; class Bacilli; order Caryophanales; family Fictibacillaceae; genus Pseudalkalibacillus; species Pseudalkalibacillus nanhaiensis. The sequence continues at coordinate 557,076 of NZ_CP143541.1, read as the reverse complement.
ATTTGCATATCTTGCTGCTACGAAAAGAAAATCGGATAGTCGATTCAAATAGGAAAGGACTAAAGGATTGACCTTTTCGATCGCTACGGCTTGACGTTCCGCTCTTCGCGAAACCGTTCGTGCAACATGCAAGGCAGAGGCAGCTGCAGATCCCCCAGGTAAAACAAATTGCTTCAATGGTGTCAGCTTCTCGTCCCAGCGATCAATCGCTTGTTCCAAAAAAGAAATATCACTTTCCTCCAGCGTCCATCCTACCTTTTTCCCAGCTGGTGTCGCTAGTTCAGCTCCGACATGGAAGAGTACGGTCTGGACACGTCGTAAGGTCTTTTCAAATTCCACCTTCCACTCCCGATCATTGGCCTGTAGATGACTTATTGCGAGACCGATCATGGAATTCGCTTCATCGCACGTTCCGTATGCCTCTACTCTTGGATCGTTTTTCTGGACGCGGTCACCATACACTAAGGAAGTCGTTCCTTTATCTCCTGTTTTCGTATAAATCTTCATTCTTAATACCCCCTATTAACGTCGATTTTATTCATATAGTTTCCTTCTCCGGTCTGAAATACGTGCAGATTCGCTTCAAACTGTTCAATCGCGCGGTCCTGATACTTTGGTGTAATGCCCGAAATATGAGGCGTGATTGTTACGTTTTCCATGTTCCAAAGAACACTTTCTTCAGGAAGAGGCTCTGTCTCCATAACGTCCAATACAGCGTGAGCAATTTGGTTTTCCTTCAATGCCTCAATCAAACCTTTTTCATCTACAGTCGTCCCACGCCCGATGTTGATGAATACTGCATGATCCTGCATCCGTTCGAAATGCTCTTTTTTCAACAGTTGGCTCGTCTCATCCGTTTTCGGTAATACATTTACGAGGAAGTCGACACGATCTAAATTGTCTTCCAACTCATTTTGAGTGAACATTTCATCGAAGTGCTCGACTGGGCTTCCGCTCCTGTTCATCCCGATCGTTTTCATTTGAAATGCTTTCGCGAGCCTCCCGATTTCCTGCCCAATTGCTCCTGCACCCAGTACGCCAATTGTTTTACCATGCAGTTCATCCATCTTTATCCTACGGTCCCATACTTTATCCTTTTGATTTTGTTGGACCAATGCAAGGTTACGGATCACTTGGAGCATCATACCGATTGTATATTCGGCCATAGGCACTTGATGGATTCCACGGGCGTTCGTAACGAGAATGCCTCGTTCACCGATTGCTTCGAATGGCATTTTGTCCAGCCCCGCAGACAGGATATGGATCCATTTCAGTCTTTCTGCTTGGTGGATAAGTTGAGGCGTGAGATCTTCTCCATAAGACAAAAGCACATCAGCCTTATGTAAAAAGCCTTCAGCCTCATTGATATTTTGGCAAAATTGAAACTCGATTTCTGGATATTCATTTTGCAACTCTTCTTTTATTCTCGTCTTAAGTTTTGCTGAAGATAATATGTACATGTAAACGCCACCTCTGAATAATCTGACATTTCGATTTTATCACAGTATTAAAAATATGGCTTAGTGAAAGCCCAATGGTATATTCATTGTTGATTGTAGCGTTAAGCGAGCACTTTTAAAGAGGAAATCAACAATAATATTCAACAGCATATAAAGAAAACCCCGCCCGATCTTTCGGGCAGGATTTTGCTGTTACATGTTCTCTTTAATATAGGTTAACGCTTCTTCTACATGGTCTTTGACGCGGACCTTTCGCCATTCCTTCACGAGCTCACCATTTTTATCAATGATGAACGTCGATCTGACGATTCCCATGTATTCTTTCCCGAAGTTCTTCTTCAATTGCCAAACACCATATTGTTCTGCAACTTTATGATCTTCATCTGCCAACAGCAAGAACGGAAGGTCGTGTTTTTCAATGAACTTCTTATGCCGTTCCACTGGATCTGGACTAACGCCAAGAATGATCGTATTCTGATCACTGAATTCACTGTGCCGGTCTCTAAAGTCACATGCTTCAGTCGTACATCCCGGAGTCATGTCTTTTGGGTAGAAATATAATACGACATTCTTCCCTTTAAAATCAGAAAGGCTTACTTTCTCTCCAGTATTCGCTTCCAATGTGAAATCTGGTGCTTTCTCACCTGTTTGAACAGTCATGATTCAATACCCTCCTACAGAAAATTCCACGAGTCCGTTTTGGACTACTTCTAATGTAAGGGTACCCAATCTTCCCATCTGTTACAACCGATACGATTCCTATTCGTTATCCACGACAGTCGAAAGGACAAAAGCTGCAGGTAGAAGATATCCGACTAATGCTTCAATGATTGAAATCCACCTTCCGAGCCCCACTGGGGTAATGTCCCCATATCCAACTGAAAGGAGGGTGACGGCACTGAAATAAGAGACCGCTTCACCTAACTGTATGAACGTACCCGTAATCGGTGCTCCCCCCTCCATCAGAACGGGGACCCCTGTAATTGTAAGACTGAAATATATTGAACCGAATCCGAGGATAATGATGGAGTATACGACGAATAAGGCAATCAAGTCATCAAATGAAATGAATGCCCGAGATTTTTTCGCTTTATGACGAGGACTTAGGAAGAATGACCGAATGCTCTTCTGTACTATGAAGAAAACGGTTGTTATGACGAAAATGACAAAAAGAAAATCCATCTTATCCACCTCAACACACTTTATGCAGAAGTGTGCAGAGATAGGACAAGATGAATTTACTGGGCTGTCGCCTTTATTCGTTTAATCTGTTGGTCTTCTACATCTGTAACTTCAAAGGTTACATTTTCATACTCATATTGATCATTAATTGAGATGTCGGATGCTTGAGAAAGAATCCAGCCACCGATCGTATCCAGCTCTGTATCATCAATATCAATGCTGAAAAGCTCGTTGACATCTGCGATCAGTGCTTTCCCGTCCAAAATTGCCTGGTTCCCATCCACCTTCTTAATCAATGGTTGTTCTTCGACATCGAATTCATCACGGATTTCTCCGACGATCTCTTCCAGGATGTCTTCTACGGTTACGAGACCAGCTGTTCCACCGTATTCGTCCACTAGAATCATCATATGGATCCGTTCCTTCTGCATTTGGACGAGCAGCTTCTTGATTGGGGTCGTTTCAATCACTTTTGAAACAGGACGAATGAAATCCTCAATCGGTCTGTCCTCTTTTTTCAACAACGAATTGAACACTTCTTTAATATTGACGATTCCGACAATGTGATCTTTATCCCCGTCAGCTACAGGATAACGCGTATACTTTTCGCGGCTCATGACCTCTACGTTCTCATCCATCTGATCATCCGTGAACATACAGACCATTTCAGTACGAGGTACCATGATTTCTTTAGCGGTACGATCATCGAATTCGAAAATCTTGTTAACGTAATGGAGCTCGGATTGGTTGATTTCTCCACTCTTATAGCTTTCCGATAAAATGATGCGCAGTTCCTCTTCCGAGTGCGCCATGTCATGCTCGTTAGCTTGGCTGAATCCGAGCATCCTGATAATTAAACGAGCAGAACCGTTCAAGGACCATATGAATGGATACATAATTTTTGCAAACCAAATCAATGGTCTTGCTAAAAGTAAACTGATGGCTTCCGCTTTCTGGATGGCAACGGTCTTTGGTGCCAGCTCCCCTAACACGACGTGTAAAAATGTGATCAAAGAGAACGCTATGATGAACGATAGTGTACTTGCAAGGGTCGGTGATATTTCGAACTGCACAAATACAGGATGCAGCAGTTCTTCAACCGTCGGTTCCCCTAACCAACCAAGGCCGAGCGCAGTGATGGTGATTCCGAGCTGACAAGCGGAAAGGTACCCATCCAGATTATCGAGTACTTTCCGAGCGGCTTTCGCCCGTTTGTTTCCTTCTTCTACAAGCTTGTCAATCTTTGTGGATCTTACTTTTACAATTGCAAATTCGGCTGCGACGAAAAAAGCAGTAGCTGCAATTAAAATAGCGACTAAAATAAGATTAATGATGGCCACGGTTCGCCTTCCCTATTTGGAAGGCTTCACCTCCGATACAAAATGATTTATTAGTATGTTCCCTCGAACGGGGCAATTCATAACATCAAATTAACTTCCAGCTCCTCGATACTTCGTCACTCCAACATTCCACAGGAAAATCGACAGAGTGAAGAACAGCATTCCCATGAAGGGCGTCAAGAATGCATAGCCGTACCATTCTGTTTTGTTGAGGAAAAAAGCTGCCGGATAAACGCCGACGAACGCGAATGGCAAGATCCATGTAAGGACGTACCGGATGACCTGGTTGTATATATCCACGGGGTAACGTCCGAAGTTCCCTATATTATACATCATCGGCATGATCGCCGTACGGCTGTCCGACCAGAAGCTGACGGTTGCCAAACTGATAAAGATTCCGGCGTAGACGAGCGCGCCTCCGATCACAAACAGGATGAAAAGAATCGGGTCGTACCATTCAATCGTTAAACCGAGGTTGCTTCCCGCGTAAAACATGATAGCGAGACCGGTAATGACACCGAACATCGATTCCAGTTCCATCCGCTCTAAGATTACCTGGAACAGGCTGTGAATCGGACGGGTAAGGATCCGGTCAAGTTCACCTTTTACGATATAGCGTTCATTGAAATCCCATATATTGAAGAAAGTCGAGAAGAAAGCGAATGGGACTAGAAAGAATCCATAAATGAAGATGATTTCATCCCGTGACCATCCACTCAGCAAGTCGGTATGACCGAAAACGACCAGTATGAAAATCAAATTGACCGCCTGGAAAAGCAGGTCAGACAAGAGCTCGACGACCATGTCAGAACGATAGGTCAATCGTGTCTTCATATATTGACCGACATATTGAAGAAATATGGATAGATGTCTCATGATCAATCAACCTCCTTGTATGACCATTTGTTTTTTCGCTAGTCCCCATAAGACCTGAATCGGTATGAGTAGGATCAAACACCAGATCGCCTGCATCATGATGGCGTTCCAGACCTCACTTCCGACAAACCCTTCGGAAAAGATCATGCTTGGAACGTAGGAAATATATTGGAACGGAAACCACTCCATAGCGGCTTGGGCCCAGCCTGGATAGAAACTGATCGGCAGGATCAATCCAGAAAATAGGTCGATGACGACTCTCTTTGCACGCATCAATCCATCATTGTTAAATAGGAAGAAAGTGATGATTCCGGTCATTAAATTGATTTGCGTGTTGATGATGAAGCTGAATAAAATTGAAATGCCGAAAAAACCCCAAGTGGAAAGGTTCGCTGAAAATTCCATCGGAAAGATGAGCGAGACGATGAACATACCGGGTACGGAAAAGAAGAACAGCCTGAAAATCCCTTCACCGAGCGCCGCCATCGTTTTCATATTCAGATACTGATAAGGTCGAATGAGTTCGACTGCTACTTTTCCCTCTTTTATTTCGAGCGCAATTTCACGATCGATGTTGTTGAAGTAAAACGCTCTCGCCATCCAAGCAACGGCTATGTATGTCGTCATCTGGATGACTGAAAGTCCCTGGATATCCTCTTTCCCACCGTAAATTGCACTCCATAAAAAGTAATAAGCAGCAATATTGATGCTGTAGATGATGATGCCACTGTAGTAATTCGTCCTGTAAGCGAGCATCATCAAAAATCGAATACGAATCATTTCAATGTACTTAGCCATGGATAACGCCTTCTTCGTAAATATTACGGATGATTTCCTCCGTCGACGTTTCCAGAATCTTCAGGTCAAGGATTTGATGGTTGGAGACGACATCGCCGATGACTTGAGATATGATGTCTTCATCGTTCGTTACATTCGCAGTCCATGTATTCGCGTTTTCCCCAGGCTCCCAGACGACCAATTGTTTGCCGGTAGCGGCGTTTAGCTCTTCTCTTGACTTCGCCGTTTTGAAATGGAACTCGATCTGCTTCCCTTCTCCCCAGCTCGTTTTCAGCTGGTTCAATGCACCGTCGTAAATGATTTTCCCTTCATCCAGCATAACGACCCGTTCACACAACGCTTCAATGTCAGATAAATCATGTGTCGTCAGCATGACGGTCGTGTTGTAGCGCTGATTGAGCTCCTTCAAAAACTCTCTGATTTTAAGCTTGACGAGCACATCCAATCCGATCGTCGGTTCATCCAAGAATAGGAGCGGTGGATTATGGATCAGTGCAGCTGCTAGTTCACACCTCATCCTTTGCCCAAGGGATAGCTTCCGCACGGGCTTGTCCAGTAGGGGAGCGATGTCGAGCGCTTCAATCACCATCGACATATGCTCGTTATAGTCTTCATCGGAAACGTTATACACCTTCTTCAACAGCCTGAAGGATTCCTGTACAGCGATATCCCACCAGAGCTGGGACCGTTGACCGAATACGACCCCGATGGTCTTGACGAACCGTTCCCTTTCCTTATGCGGATTCATTCCATTGATCGACAGCTCGCCAGATGTCGGGGTGAGGATTCCGGTCAACATTTTAATCGTAGTCGACTTACCTGCACCGTTCTCTCCGATATACCCGATCATTTCACCAGGCTTAACATCCAATGAAATCGAATCAACCGCACGATGGATTTTATAATTACGTGTCAGCAGGTCTCTGAAAGCCCCTTTCAGGCCTGAACGACTCGAGTATGACTTGAATTCTTTCGTCAGATTTTCTACATGTATCATCTTATTCATATATGTTCCCTCCATTTACACCATTAACAGTGTATACAACCCAAGCTGGAAAACTCAACTCTAGTGTTTCCTCTCCCCCCTATAATTCTGCGCTCACGACGAATCTTTGCTACAATATGGGATGAAATTGTCGTGGTGTCAATTGTCCTGGTGTCAGGCACTTCCTACGAAGCATTGGTACATAACGATTCTGAAATGGTGTCAGGCACCCCCCAGGATGAGGTGGTGTCAGGCACCGTTCAGGACACCCTGGTACAGTTGGCTTCCGGAACGGTGCCTGACACTTCGACTGACACTTCCACTCACAATCAGGAGGTATTGTTGTTATGAATCGAGATCAATCTACTTCGTTATATAATGAGGCACTTGAGCATATTGTAGGAGGGGTGAACAGCCCTTCCCGTTCCTTCAAGGCCGTTGGAGGCGGCGCACCGGTCTTCATGGAAAAGGCTGAAGGAGCGTACTTCTGGGATGTTGATGGCAATCGCTACATCGACTATCTTGCTGCTTACGGTCCAATCATTACTGGACACGCCCACCCTCACATTACAAAGGCGATCACTCGGGCAGCCGAAACTGGGGTCCTTTATGGTACGCCGACTCGCCTTGAGAACGAGTTCGCGGTCATGCTTAAAGAGGCGATTCCTTCACTGGAGAAGGTCCGTTTCGTCAACTCTGGTACAGAAGCTGTCATGACGACGATCCGTGTAGCTCGTGCCTTTACAGGACGTGACAAGATTATCAAATTCGCCGGCTGCTATCATGGTCACTCCGATCTCGTCTTGGTCGCTGCAGGTTCCGGTCCATCTACACTCGGAACCCCGGATTCAGCTGGTGTACCGAAGAGCATCGCCCAGGAAGTCATCACCGTCCCGTTCAACGATGTTGAAGCCTTCAGAGAAGCAATCGACAAATGGGGTCATGAGGTTGCGGGTATTCTCGTTGAGCCGATTGTAGGCAACTTCGGAATCGTCGAACCGAAGGAAGGCTTCCTGGAAGCAGTCAACGAAATTGCACATGAGGCTGGTGCACTCGTCATTTATGATGAAGTGATCACCGCGTTCCGTTTCATGTATGGAGGCGCTCAAAATCTGTTGAACGTCGAACCGGATATGACCGCTCTCGGTAAAATCATCGGTGGTGGACTACCTATCGGGGCATACGGTGGAAAGAAAGAAATTATGGAGAAGGTCGCTCCATTAGGCCCAGCTTATCAAGCAGGAACAATGGCAGGGAATCCTGCATCGATTGCAGCTGGAATAGCATGCCTTGAAGTATTGAAGCAGGACGGAGTATATGACCAACTCGATGCATTAGGCGAAAAATTAGAAGCCGGCATCCGTAAGCTCGCTTCCCAATATGAGGTCCCTCTTTCTCTCAACCGTTTGAAAGGCGCACTTACCCTTTACTTCGGTTCCGATGAGGAGGTTACCAACTATGATCAAGCTGAACAGAGTGATGGAGAAATGTTTGCCCGTTTCTTCAACCTGATGCTCGATCAAGGCATCAACCTTGCGCCTTCAAAATATGAAGCCTGGTTCTTGACGACTGCGCACACAGAGGAAGATATTGAGGATACGCTTAAGGCTGTCGAATCAGCCTTCAAACAGCTATAAACAGAGTCTTTTATTTCGTTATTGTAAAGCTTGAATTACTTCATTATTTCGTCAAATTACAAATTCAGGATTTCTATTGCTTTCTTACCAGTTTGGGTGTATAGTACGTTCATCATTAATCAATGCACAATGAAAGGTGTTTTGAATTCCCAATGAAATTCGGTGCACGTATCATAAAAACCGGAGTTGCAATTGCACTTGCATTATATATCACATTGTTTCTAAATCTAGAATCGGCATCATTCGCAGCGATTGCTGCCCTATTCGCCATTCAACCGACGATCTATCGTTCCTATCAAACGATCATTGAACAGGTTCAATCCAATTTAATCGGGGCGACACTCGCAATCGTAGCAGTACAAACACTCGGTAACGCACCGATTGTAATCGGACTAGTCAGTGTGCTGATCATCGCGATCAATATCAAATTGAAGATCGAATCCACCATTCCGTTAGCAATCGTCACGATGATTGTCCTCATGGTCAACCCAGGGGATGACTATTTGACATTCGCCATTACACGCTTTTCAGTCATCATGATCGGGGTATTCTGTGCATTCCTTGTAAACCTTGCCTTTTTACCGCCGAAATATGAAACAAGGCTGTATCATAAAAACGTCAAGAATATGGAACAGATCTCTCAGTGGATCCGTCTCGCAACAAGAAATGATGCAGAACGTAAAATATTGAAGGATGACCTTTTGAAGATCAATGAAAGCATGATCAAGGCGGATAATTATTATTTGATGTTCAAGGAAGAGCGAAGTTATTTCAAAGGATCCGAGTACACCAAGAACCGCAAACTGGTATTATTCCGAAATATGATTTCAACCACGTATAAAGCTTTAGCGATTCTGAAGAGCCTTGATCAACACGATCATAAAATCTATCAAATGCCGGAAACGATCCAGCGCTTGATACAAGATCAATTGGATCATTTAACAAACTATCACCAACGTATTTTGATGAAATATATCGGTAAGGTTCGTTATCAATCACCAGATGAGGTTGTTGATCAGCTTGAGCAAGACGAAAAGGAATTGACGGAATACTTCATGGAGCTTTATGACCATAACCAAGTGGAACGAGATCAGTGGATGAACGTCTTCCCGTTAATCGGTCTGATTATTGATTATAATCACCATCTCGTCCACCTCGATAAATTGGTTGAAAGCTTCCATACGTATCACACATCAGAAAATGAAGTTAAAATTACAGACGCCTATGCGCAGGATGAATAATGAAAGCTGCCCTTTTGGATAAAGGGCAGTTTTTTGCTTATATAATATTTAAAAAGGGGAGAGGCGCTTAATGGGAAATAACATAGATTTAGATAAATACAAACTAATAATCAAAAACTTTCTAACTAGAAAAATACATTTCACCCCACTCCGCTTCAATCCGTCCTTCAAGATTTTGAGCACAAAAAAATCGCAAGTGACCTAACATGGTCACTCACGATTTCCTTATACTTAATTTAACTCTTCATCTTCGGATCCAGTGCGTCACGTAAACCATCACCCATCAGGTTGAACCCGAGGACTGTCAGCATGATCGCAAGACCTGGGAAGATCATTGTCCACGGTGCGTCCGTAATGTAGGAACGAGCATCCGCAAGCATTGTACCCCATTCCGGAGTCGGCGCTTTCGCACCAAGACCAAGGAATCCTAGGGCTGCTGTTTCAATGATCGCCGTCGCAATCAGCAAGGTTCCTTGAACGATGATAGGAGCAAAGCTGTTCGGCAGGATGTGCTGGAACAAGATTCTCCGATCCTTCATACCAACGGCTTTTGCAGCCATGATATATTCTTCCTCTTTAATACTCAATACCTTTGATCGGACTAGTCGCCCGAAGTTTGGAACATTGATAATCGCAATTGCTATCAAAGCATTCTTCAAGGATGGCCCTAACACAGCCACAATCGCGATTGCTAAAAGAATACTAGGGAATGCAAGCATGATATCGAACAGACGAGAGATGATCGTATCGACCCATCTTCCGTAATACCCAGCTAAAATGCCAAGTGTCGATCCGATGATAATTGAACCAAGAACAGCAAAGAATCCTACAGTTAATGAGATTCTAGATCCATATATGATTCTACTTAACACGTCTCTACCAAAATCATCTGTACCTAACCAATATTCTGAAGAAGGTGCTTCAAGCTTCACATAATTATCAGATGAAATCTTCTGCTCGTTAATTCCTTCCGGAGCAATGAGTGGAGCAAAAACAGCTAAGAATATGAAGAAGCTGACGATTCCAAGCCCTAACAGCGCCAATTTGTTTTTGCGAAAGTTCTTCCAGGCATCTCTCCATGGCGAAGCAGGCTTTTCTTGCTGCTTTGGCTCAATCGGTTTTTCATTTCGTGCTAGTTCCGCCATAATATACTCTCTCCTTTTACAATAAGCGTCCAAATGCCCAATTTAATAAGCTATTTGAACATCAGCTTTTATTGATATTTAATCCTAGGATCGATTGCAGCATATAAGAGATCCACTAGAAGATTAATCGTTACAAAAACCAAGGCGATGACAAGGATACCAGATTGGATGACCGGATAGTCACGGAATCCGATTGCATCATAGATATATCGACCGATACCAGGCCAACTGAAGATCGTCTCTGTCAAGATCGCTCCACCGAGCAATAAGCCCATTTGTAGACCGATGACCGTCAAGACTGGGATGAACGCATTTTTCAAGGAGTGCTTGTACACGACCCAGAACATACGCAGCCCTTTTGCACGGGCCGTACGAATATAGTCGGAGCGCATGACTTCAAGCATACTGGACCTTGTCATCCTGGCAATGATCGCCATAGGAATCGTCGCTAGTGCAACCCCCGGCAATGTCAGGTGGCGCAGCACCATTTGAAGCTGATCGAACCGACCTTGTATGATCGTATCGATGACATAAAGATTGGTTATCGACTCCACAGGGTTCAAGATGCTTTCTCGACCTGAAGTCGGGAAAAGTCTCCACTCGACCGCAAATGCCCACTGCTCCATCAAACCTAACCAGAAAATCGGCATGGAAACTCCGATAAGCGCTCCAAGCATCGCAACGTAGTCGAACCAAGAGTTCTGGAACCATGCACTGATGATACCAGCGTTGACACCGATTACGACTGCGATAATCATTGCGAACATGGAAAGCTCTAATGTCGCAGCAAAATATGGCCAAATCTCTTCACTGATTGGCGCATGAGTTCGGATCGAATTCCCAAGATCTCCAGTCAAGAGATCCTTCATGTAGATGAAATACTGGACATACCAAGGTTCATCCAAACCTAACGTATCTCGTAATTGTGCAACGGCCTCTTCCGAAGCTTGTTGCCCTAAAATGATCTGAGCTGGATCCCCTGGAATGGCACGAATCAGGAAGAACACAATCAAGGACATTCCAATCAATACAGGAATCAGCATCAGGATTCTTCGTATTGTATATGCAAACACTGTTCTCTCACCTCTTCAGCATACTGGCTTAATTCGTTGTTCATAGCTGCTTATTCGTCTAGATAAGCCAATGCTATGCAAACCGGCTGTGCTATTGCTGTTTGCGAACAAGATTTACTCGAATGGATCCGGTTCACAGTATTCTTTCAAATTTAAAAGCCTAAAAGAAAAGGGGAGCAGTACACTCCCCCTACTTCATTACTTTTCCATCATTACTTGAAAGAAACGTTAGTCAGCTTGTCAGATCCAGTCGGATGCGGCTTGAATCCTTCAATTGTCTTCACACCTGCTAGTGCTGGCTCAGAGTGAACGAGTGGTACCCATGGAGCCTCTTCGTGAAGGATGACTTGCGCTTCCTTGTAAAGTTCAGCACGCTTATCCTGATCTGGAGTAGATTGAGCTTCAACTAGGATTTTGTGCAACTCATCATTTGAGAAACGAGAATAGTTGTTTGATCCGATCGTATCTTTATCAAGCAACGTGTAAAGGAAGTTGTCAGCGTCACCATTGTCTCCAGTCCAACCTAATAGGAACATAGGTGCTTCACCTTTTTGTGCTTTTTCGAGGTAAGTACCCCACTCATACGATACGATTTCAGCTTCTACGCCAATCTTTTCAAAGTTTGCAGCGATTGCTTCAGCAGCTTTCTTACCGTCTGGCATGTATGGACGTGGAACTGGCATAGCCCAAAGTTCCGTTTTGAATCCATCTGGATAGCCAGCTTCAGCCAATAGTTGCTTCGCCTTTTCAAGGTCAAACGGATATGCATCGATTTCTTCATTGTATCCAGCGATTACTGGAGGCATCGGGTTCTTCGCAGGCTCAGCTTGTCCTTCGTAGAACGCTTTGATTAGAGATTCTTTATCAACAGCATGGTTCAATGCTTGACGTACTTTCTTGTCGTTGAATGGCTCCATCTCAGTGTTGAAACCAAGGTATCCAACGTTCATGGAAGGACGGAAGAATGCTTGAAGATCTTCATTTTGCTTGATTTCTTCAACATCACTTGGGTTCACGCCATCCATCAAGTGAATCTCACCAGTCTTCAATGCATTCAGACGGTTGGAGTTGTCTGGAATTGCACGGAAGATGACTTTATCAAGCTTTGGAAGTCCTTCTTTCCAGTAGTTTTCGTTCTTTTCAAGAGTAATTCGGTCGTTACGCTTCCAGTCGACGAATTTGAATGGTCCAGTACCTACAGGTTCTGTTTCAAGCTTGTCCCATTCGCCAGGCGCTGCAATTGAGAATGGCGTCATAGCCAAGTTCTTCAAGAATGGTGCTTGTGGACGGTTCAATGTGAACACGACAGTCATGTCATCCTTCGCTTCAACACTCTTGATAACGTGTCCTTCGTCACCTTTAAATCCACCGAACATGGATGCATAGTAAGCGAATTTACCAGAATCTCCACTCGTCATCCAACGCTCGAAGTTCTTCACAACTGCTTCAGCGTTGAACTCTTCACCGTTATGGAATTTGACTCCTTCACGCAACATGAACGTATAAGTCAATCCATCATCAGAAACCTTCCAATCTTCAGCAAGACTCGGGTTGATTTCTGTATCCTGCTCACCATACTCTACAAGCGTGTCATACAAATTTTTAATGACCTTGAACGATTCACCATCTGTGACGATTGCAGGGTCAAGGGCGACAGAGTCACCACCGCGTCCAAATACTAACGCTTGTTCTTTGTTGTCTCCATCTCCGTCTCCACTGTCGGAATTGGAATTACATCCGACAAGGGCGGTAGACAAAAGCATAATAAAGGTTAGAGCTAATAGAAAACCTTTTTTCATCAGTTACTCCCCCTATTGATTTGATAAATTTTATATGGACTTGTCATCCTCATAAAGGTGACAAGCGACATAATGACCTTCTTCGATTTCTTGGAACTTCGGAACAACCTGCTTGCATACATCCATCGCTTCTGGACATCTCGTATGGAACGGACAGCCTGACGGCGGATTGGATGGACTTGGCACATCCCCTTCCAACATGATCCGATCCTTCTTATAATCGACATCCGGAATTGGTACTGCGGATAATAGTGCTTGTGTATAAGGATGCAGCGGCTTTTCATAAAGCTTCTCACTGTTCGCCAATTCGACGATCCTTCCTAAGTACATGACCCCGACACGATCACTGATATGCCGGACAACGCCTAAATCATGGGCGATGAAAAGGAACGTCAAGTCAAACTGTTTCTGTAAATCCTGCAGCAAATTAAGAACCTGTGCCTGTACAGAAACATCCAAGGCTGAAACGGGTTCGTCAGCAACAATCAGCTTCGGTTTCACTGCCAAAGCTCTGGCAATACCGATCCTCTGACGTTGTCCACCACTGAATTGGTGGGGATAACGCTTTGCGTGATAGCTGCTTAGTCCAACGGTTTCTAATAACTCGCGGACACGTTCTTTCCTTTTCTTGCTGTCTTTCTCAATGTTATGGACAATCATCGGTTCTTCGATGATTTTTTCAACTGTATGTCTCGGATTAAGTGAAGCATATGGATCCTGGAAGACCATTTGGATATCACGGCGCATTTTCCGCATCTCTGAAGCAGAAAGCTTCGTAAGGTCTTTTCCATTGAAATGCACTTCACCTTCAGTCGGTTCCAATAGACGTAAGAGCATACGTCCGGTCGTGGATTTCCCGCAACCACTCTCACCAACCAAACCGAGTGTTTCACCTTCGTTAACGCTGAAGGAAACACCATCGACAGCTTTTACAGATCCGACTTTCTTGCCGAACACACCACCTGTAATCGGAAAGTGCTTCTTCAAATCTTTTACTTCTAATAATGGTTGTGACATGCTCTGACCCCTTCCTAGCTGTGATGAAGCCAGCATCTTACGCGGCTTCCGTCTTCTTGAGTTTCGAGTTCTGGCGTTTCGGAGAAACAGCGGTCAAAGGCGTGTTCACAGCGGGGCGCGAATTGACACCCGTTTTGAATGGACCCAGGCTTGGGTACAGTACCTGGGATGGAATATAATTTTTCTTTCTTTGTTCTCATGTCAGGAACAGATTGGATCAATCCTACCGTGTAAGGGTGTTTTGGCTCCTTGAAGATTGTTGCAACGCTTGCTTCTTCAATCACCTTACCGGCGTACATGACGACGATCCGTTCACACATTTCCGCAACGACACCGAGGTCGTGCGTAATCATGATGATCGATGTATCCGTTTCTTTGTTCAGACGTTTCATCAAATCGAGAATTTGAGCTTGGATTGTGACATCAAGTGCCGTCGTTGGCTCGTCGGCAATGAGGACTTCCGGCTCACATACCATAGCCATTGCAATCATTACACGCTGTCTCATACCGCCTGACAGCTGATGGGGATAACTCTCCATAAGCTCTTCCGCACGTGGAAGACCGACAAGCTTCATGATTTCTACAGCTCGCTTCCAGGCCTTCTTTTTATCCCATTTATTATGTAATCGAATGGCTTCAATCAACTGGTTTCCGATTTTATAAACCGGATTCAAGGATGTCATCGGTTCTTGGAAAATCATCGCGATATCGTTCCCTCTGATTTGCCTCATCCTTTTATCCGTCGCTTTTGTTAAATCTTCACCTTTGTAAAGGATCTCTCCTCCGACGATCTTCCCAGGAGGGTTGGGGACGAGTCCCATAACGGATAGTGAAGTTACACTCTTTCCGCAGCCTGATTCACCTACGATTCCGAGGACTTCACCGCGTTTTACATGAAAATCGACATCATTTACAGCGGGTACCTCACCATCGTCAGTGAAAAAATAGGTCTTTAATCCCTTAACGTCCAGTACTGGAGCATCCATTCGCCCCACCTCTCTTCCTGTCTAGTTATCCCTGATGTTATATTTTTTACAAAATTGTTACGAATCTGAACGTTTGTTCATTATTATGCCATCGTTGTCGGTGTTTGACAACACGAAATATTTAGAAAGTTTTAAATATACAACTTATGTACTAATTCGCTTAAAAGCCCGAAATACCTGCTTTTTTCCCATTCTTTTTTCACAGTCGACCATCTTTTTCGACATCTCTTTTCCAATAAAAAAGAGAGTGAACAATGTCACTCTCTGCAAATTTATTATATTTCATCTAATGCTTGTACTGTAAACAGATTGTAATAACTGCCCTTCTTCTCCATCAATTCAGCGTGGGATCCAACCTCTGTTATTCTTCCGTCTTCCACAACGACGATTCGATCGGCATGCGTGATCGTAGCCAGTCTGTGCGCTACCACAAAGGTTGTCCGCTCCTTCGCAAGCTTTTCAAGCGAATCTTGGATCAACTGTTCACTCTCTAAGTCTAAAGCGGATGTCGCCTCATCCAGTACCAATAATGGCGGGTTTTTCAAAAATACTCTAGCGATCGCAACACGTTGCTTCTGGCCTCCCGACAGCTTGACGCCGCGTTCTCCGATTTTCGTTTGATAGCCTTGCGGAAGCTTCATGATGAAGTCATGTGCATTGGCCGCTTTTGCAGCCGCAATCATTTCCTCCTCCGTTGCATGAGGATTACCCATTTTGATGTTCATTTCAACCGATTCACTGAACAAGATATTATCCTGCAAAACCATGCCGATTTGATCTCTCAAGGATCTGACCTGGTATTCTCGGATATCTCTTCCATCTAAAAGGATACGGCCACTCGTGACATCATAAAAGCGTGGGATCAAACTGACTAGCGAAGACTTTCCTCCTCCGCTCATCCCGACAAGAGCGATCGTTTCTCCCGCCTTCACATCCAAACGGATATCCTTGAGCACCTCTTCTTCTTCGTCATCATATCGGAATGAAACTCGATCGAACGTAACTTTTCCATCCACATGCTTCAACTTCTTCGAACCAGGCTTATCCTCGATATCATAGGCTTCGTCCATAAAATCGAATACACGATCCATCGAGGCAATCGCCTGGGTCAATGTCGTTGAGGAGTTGACAAGTCTTCGCAACGGGTTGTACAGCCTGTCCATATAAGCGACGAAAGCAACCATCGCACCGACTGTTATTTTTCCTGTAATCGCGAAATAACCTGCCACACCGATTACGAGCATCGGAGCGATGTCGGTGATTGTGTTCACCACCGAAAAGGTTTTGGCATTCCAGGACGTATGATCTAACGCACGGTTCAAGAAATGGGAGTTACGAACATTGAATTGGTCTTGTTCATAATCCTCAAGAGCAAAACTCCTGATGACACTTACCCCTTGGACTCGCTCATGCAAATGTCCCTGTACCTCAGCAAGGGCTTGAGAACGGTCCTTCGTCAGCTGTCTCAGCCGGCTGTAGAAGTATTTGACCGACAGACCATAAAAGGGAAGAAGTGATATCGCTACAAGAGTAAGCCAGCCATCCATTGTAAACATGATACCGATAGCGATGAGGATGGTGATCATGTCGAGCCAGACATTCATCAGCCCTGTCACGACGAAGGATTTCGTCTGTTCCACATCATGGATGACACGCGAAATGATCTCCCCGACTTTTGTATTCGAATAATATTTGAGACTCAGCTTTTGGATATGACTGAACAGGTAATCCCGAATATCAAAAAGAATTTTACTCGCTGTCCATTGCGCGTAATATTGACGATAATATTCAATAGGCGGTCTCAATACGACAAACACAAAAAAAGCACCGCCCAAAACCCAGCTTAAGCGGCTGAACTTTTCATCCATGCTGATTTCTGCGTTGATGACATCATCAATGACATATTTTAAGATCAACGGAACCAACAACGGAATTCCGAATTTGAAAATTCCAATGATGACCGTGAAGACAATCTGTTTGGTATAAGGCCTTACAAAATGCAGATAACGCTTGATACTATCCGTAATACTCACCTCCAAGAGTGAGAATACCGTTCCCAGGTGAAAAGTAAACAAAAAGCCCGACCCCAGTCGAACTTTTCAAAGAATCACTAACGATATTCTAAAAATCTTTCGTACCAGTTTTCCACAAAATATGGCTCAAATGGGCCTTTGCGCTGGTTGATCATCGAACATAATTCATCTAAATTCCGCTGAAGGATTTCTCCGATTTCCTTCGGATAATCCATTTCTTTTTTGTGAAGAGCAAATTCATCTTCGTCCAGTATTGTATACGTCATATCTGGAAAGACTTTCACATCCAGATCATAATCGATATATTTCAATGCTTCCCCATCATATGTAAAAGGAGTGCCAAGATTACAGTAGTAATGGATCCCTTGTTCTCTTAACATACCAATGACATTAAACCATTGTTCTGAATTGAAATAACAAATAGCAGGTTCTCTTGTACGCCATTGTCTTCCATCAGATTCCGTAACGATGATCCGGTCATTTCCGCCGATTACTACTGAGGAAGTTCCTTTTAGTATGATGGTTTCTTCCCATACACGGTGAAGCTGGCCATTATGTTTATAGCTTTGTATTTGAATCGAACTTCCAGTGGTCGGAAAAGACATACGAGACTCCTTTCATAAACGACTAAAAAATTTCTCTATCTATTATATCCTTTCTCCATGTAAATGAAAAAGGATGTGCATCTCCATCATGCAAGTCCCTCGATACATTCAGGGGTATCGTTCTTTGGCGAATTGACAATCGTGGAGACATCATACGCTTCCATTACAGCAGGGTCGAAAGGCTTCATCATATCCTTCAACACGTCCTGTTCACCCTCCCATTCAAGCCACTTCGAATAATCCTCTTTCTGTAGAATGACTGGCATCCGGTTGTGGATGTCTTCCATCAGTTCATTCGGTTCTGTCGTGAGGATCGTACATGTATGGATTGTATTTCCGTTCTCGTTTTTCCATTTTTCCCATAACCCTGCGAGGCCGAATGGCTGAGCGTCCTTCATTCTTATGTATTTCGGCTGTTTCTGTTTCCCTTCCTTCTTCCATTCATAAAATCCGTCAGCAGGGATGATGCATCTTCTTTTTTGGAATGCATGCTTGAAACTCGGTTTTTCAGGTACCGTTTCCGCTCGTGCATTAATCATTTTATTACCGATTGATGGATCCTTTGCCCAGAATGGAACCAGTCCCCATTTCAGGAAACCAGCTCTTCGCTTGCCCTCATAGCCGACAATTGCAAGGATATCCTGAGAGGGTGCAATGTTATAGCGAGGCTGGAATTCTAAATCTGATGCCCATTCATCAATCTCGAACCAATCCATCAATAAATCAATTTCTGCAGTCAGTGTAAATCTTCCACACATACGAATTCAATCCTTCCGTCCGTACTAGTGTAACCTTACAACATCTTCTTTTAATCATAACATAAGAAGAAAAGCGGAATCGCCTTCTCTAGCTTCACAGGTCACTGGAAGACCGACGAGGAGGCTGTCGCCGCCACAGGAGGTCTGAAGTGATCCAAGAAGCTGGGTGATGGAGCTGGACAATCAAGAAAAGCGGAATCGCCCTGGCTAGCTTCGCAGGTCACTGGAAGACCGACGAGGAGGCTGTATAAAAAAACACCCTCGACTATGAAGTCGAGAGTGTTTGTGGAGTTACTGCTGGTTGTTTTGTTGTTGCTGTTGTTGTCCCTGCTTCGCACGCATCGCTTGTTGCGATTGCTGATTTTGCTGGCGTACCTCTTGTGCATATTCTTGACCGAATTCTGCTTGGTATTGACCAGCTTGAGCAGGTTGCTGTTGTTGTGCTTGTCGTTGAGCTTGAGCATTTTGCTGTTGCGCCATGTTAGCACCAGCTTGTTGTTGTCCTGGCTTTTGTTGTTTTGCCATGAGTCTCACCTCCACATGAGTTAATTTAACCACCATGCAAAGGTGTTATCCGACAAATTCAGATGTACCATTTACCAGACATAATGATGTTTCAAAAGGAAAGATTAAATTCAATATACACAGGGTAAAACAATGATGAAGAATCAAAAAGCCTGTTTAGCAAGGAGGTTTTCAAACCATGTATGTTGGTAGAGATATGACTGAACTCGCAACCCTTTCAATGGATGAATGGACTGATAAAGAACTTGCCTATTTCCACCACGGCTTACAACAGATGACTCAGTTTCTCAATTCTGAAGGTGTTTCCATGCATAAGGAGATTATCAAGGAAATCGAAGACCGCGGTGGATTGCACCGAGATGAAGCAGACTGGAGTCATGGGACAAGACCGAATTACGAATGAGGGAAAAGCTGGCCTTAGGGTCAGCTTTTTTTATTTTAAATTTGAAATCGAGCTATAAAATCGGAAATTGGGCTATAATTTGGCCGAATTGGTTTATAATTTCTCAAATCGGGCTATAATTTCTAAATTTTATACGATTCTGTCCCAAATCGGTCCATAAGTAGAAATCAGCCAAAACAAATAGAGGCTGCTTGAACAGCCTCTTCCATTTTTAAAAATTCGAATAGGATTGTCCACCGTCGACATTCAAGGTCGCTCCTACGACCCAATTTGAACGCTCAGATGCTAGGAAGGTCACGACATCGGCAATTTCCTCTGGTTTCCCGAATCGGCCTGCTGGAATTTCCTCTTCTACAAATTGTTCGATTTTCTCCGGATTTTCATCTAATCGGCGCTGCCAGCTTCCTTGTGGGTGTAGAATTGCTCCAGGAGCTACACCATTGACTCGAATGCCAGAGGAAATCACTTCTCCTGCAAGAGACTTGATAAAGCTGATCAATGCAGATTTAGAACTGTTATAGGTCGGCTTTCCACCAGATTCTCTTCCATAAATGCTTGAAATGTTAATGATTGAGCCATTCTGGTTCAACTTCATCTGTTCAACAGCTAATTTGCTGAAGTGTACAGCAGCATGAAAGTTCAGCTCCATTGCCTCCCTGAATTGATCAAGAGAGGTTTCTTCTACAACCCCACCGTGACTTCCTCCAGCGTTATTCACGAGTATATCGATGGACCCGTGATCTTGAATGAATTGATTGAAAATCGCTTCACGATCATAATCCTTCATCAAATCTCCTTGATAGATGGAGATTTCAGGATACGTATGCTTCAATTTCTCCAAGTCCGCTGCGCCTCTTGCACAAACACCTACTGTTACACCTTCTTCTTTCAATCCTAAAGCGATAGCTTTTCCAATTCCTCTGGAAGCTCCTGTAACAAGAGCATGTTTCCCTTTCAAATTCAAATCCATGATTTATTCTCCTTTCAAGAGAGCTGCTACTTTTTGGTGCGGAACCGGCAAAGGATAGGCTTCCAACTCTTGCAATTGAACGACTTTTCCAGCATCCATTTGTTCCTTAACCGTAAAGCTCCCATGATAAACAGCGATTTCCCAGGTTAAATGAGAAAAGATATGCCGAAAATCAAGAAGATGCTCGTTTAATTCAACATGGATAGGGTATTTTTCTTCTAAGTAGGTTTTCAATTGTTCCTTATGCTTCCCGTTTGCTTCATTAACTTCTACATTCGGGAATTGCCACAGGTTTGCCAGTAGACCCGTTTCAGGTCGTTTTTCGATAATCGTCTCGCCTTTTTCATTCTGGAGAAGGGCAACGGCCATCGGCACGATTTTATTTTTCCCTTTTTTCTTTTTCACTGGCAGCTCAGTCTGTAGACCCTCGTCAAACGCAGCACAATGTCGCTGCACTGGGCATAACATACAGGAGGGATTTTTCGGTGTACAAATCGTCGCACCGAGCTCCATGAGCCCTTGATTGAAATACGATGGATTTTTTTCAGAAATCAATTGTCGCACTGCTTCTTCAAACTTTTTACGGGTTTGAGGCTTGGCAATATCATCATCAATCAAAAGGATTCTCGAGAGTACTCGCATGACATTTCCATCGACTGCTGGCTCAGGAAGGCTGAAAGCGATACTCGCAATAGCACCTGCTGTATAAGGTCCTACACCTTTTAAGGATTGAATTTCTTTCGGGCGATCGGGTACGATCCCTTCATATTTCTCTTTTACTTCTTTTACAGCAGCATGGAGGTTGCGAGCTCGTGAATAATAGCCCAAACCTTCCCACGCTTTTAGTACTTTTTCTTCCTCAGCTTCAGCTAGCGCACTGACGGTGGGAAATTGCTCCATAAAGCGTTCAAAATATGGAATAACAGTATCCACACGTGTCTGTTGTAGCATGATTTCTGAAACCCAGATTTTATATGGATCTCGTTCCTTTCTCCACGGAAGATCTCTTTTTTCTCGTTCGAACCATGAGATCAGATCAGACTGGAACGTTTCAATATCAACTCGTTGTTCTGTATGTAATGGCATTGACATGACAATAAATCCTCCAACATGTTTCAATACTTTGATAATCTGTTTGAAACGTGCTATTTTGTTTCAAAATGACTGAACTCGTTTAACACTATACTATAACGGATGTGTATTAAAAAACGATATTTATGGGTTGTCTACCCATCGAACCTGACATAATTGGATACACTATGGTTAGAAAGATCCGAATCCGGACTATGAAAAATGCTTAATTGAGGAGGCCTTGACAATTAATGGATACGGGTACACATATTGTTATGGGTATCGCTTTAGGTGGGCTTGCCACCTTGGATCCAGTCATTGCACAGGATCCCATCACGACGCAGACTGTATTGATCGGGACAATCATCGGATCGAATGCGCCTGACTTTGATACGGTACTCAAATTAAGAAATAATGCTGTCTATATACGGAATCACCGGGGTATTACCCACTCCATCCCTGCTGTGTTGCTTTGGCCGATTCTGATAGCCGGTGGATTGGAGTTGTTCATACCTGCAGCGAAAATGCTCCATGTTTGGTTATGGACCTTCTTAGCTGTGTTCCTGCATGTGTTTGTCGATATTTTCAATGCCTATGGGACACAAGCCGTGCACCCTTTCTCCAAAAAGTGGGTTGCGCTCGGCATGATCAATATTTTTGACCCGTTCATTTTCACCGCCCATATCATCGGTTTCATCCTTTGGTATCAAGGATTCCATCCAGGATACACTTTCCTGGGCATCTACCTGATATTGATCGGATACTATATTTGGCGGTACATCGATAAACACCAGACCATCAAGCTCGTTAAAAAGGAAGTGCCTGATGCGACCAAGGTCATCATTTGCCCGACGATCAGGTGGAGCCAAAAGCATGTCGCTGTCATGAGTCCAGGACAATTCCACGTCATTGAAGTAAAAGGAAATTCCTTGACCATTCATGACGTGTACGACCGGAAGCCTGTTCCGAACAATCCGATTTTGAATGAGGCGGTAAAAGATGACAATCTCGCAGCATTCCTCTCCTTCTCCCCCGTTTATCGTTGGGAAGTGGAAGAAGCGGAGGAAGGCTACGAAGTCCGTTTCATTGATTTGCGTTATCGTTCAAAAGGTCATTACCCATTCGTCGCAGTGGTGAAGCTGGATGACGAACTGAATGTCATCAGCTCATATACAGGATGGGTTTACAGCGAAAAAACGTTACGTCGTAAATTGGAAGTCGCAACATCCAACTAAGTTGAAGGGTGCCTGTTCATGAGAACGGGCACCCTTTTTTATGGGATAAAGGAGATGCTT
This sequence comes from Pseudalkalibacillus sp. SCS-8, assembly GCF_040126055.1. NCBI lineage: Bacteria > Bacillati > Bacillota > Bacilli > Caryophanales > Fictibacillaceae > Pseudalkalibacillus > Pseudalkalibacillus nanhaiensis. The sequence continues at coordinate 533,877 of NZ_CP143541.1, read as the reverse complement.
TTCAGTCCATGAATCGATTTTGCTCACGATAAAATCAATGCTTCGGTCCTTTTTTGAGTAAATGCTGAAATTTGGGATTGGAACTGAAATACTCATGAAGCTTGTCTCCAAAACGATTGACCCACTCGGTAACGATCCGTTCGGTCACTTCTTGCCCTTTATAACTTCTTCCGGCACGTGCTCTGGTCGACTCGAAATCTTCCCAAAGTGCCTCTACCCAATTACGTGCTTCCTCGTAGCTCAATGAAGGGTTCTTTTCCTGCAATTTCAGGGCTAATTTATGAAACGTTTCTTCCATTGTATTTCTCTCCTTCCTTGTCAATAATTTCACAACATATCGTTTCTTGGTTCATCTCATACTAAGAGTATCGTTTAGAAAGGAGTGCTTACCGATGCGTAATAAAGCAAAGAACTTTCCTAATCGCATGTCTCCAAACGGCGAAGCCCGTGCGAAGGATGAATATGCGTCTAAACGTGCAAATGGTACGACCCAGACTCACCCTCAAGAACGGATGAGTCGCTCCAACCGTACCCAGGGATAACCTTGTTAGGAGGTGCCGACTCTTGGGCAAAGATAATCGAGATAAAATGCATCCTAACTATGAAGATCCTTTCCAATCGCCTCGTGCGAACCCGAAGCATAGCTTCAACCAGGTAAATGGTGAAACACAACGGAGCTTACACAACCATGTTCTAAAGGTCGAAACACGGAAACGCTCCTAGTTTCATTCAATCCGAGAGGTATGTCCTAACGTCCTTCACGGACCGCAGGACATCCTTTTTATAATTCATGTGGAATAGTTAATGAATTTCTGATTAACCTTTAAAACTTAATCAACATAGAAATCGGGAATGCTTCCATTTCATCTGATTCATTACGGTAACCCCATGCAAAAATGCCATTCATATAAGAAATCTTGAAACGGCTGCCAGGGTCCCCTTCTAATTCATACACTTCATCCGGCTTATAATCCGCCGGATCCAATAAATAACTTTTCGCCATCATAATTTTCCGTTGATAGACAGCTACTTCGTTTACAATTCCGAGCTGTTCAGCTTTTCTCGCTTTTTCCGTCATTTCCCTGATCTCTTGGTTAATCTCGTGCTCTGACATTTCACTATACAATCTGCTCATCATACATACCTCCTAGCGTAGCTTATGTTTTCTCGAAATGGCGTACAAGTTGTGCTAGCATGAATACGAATCCACGATAAGGAGTGTTACATCATGAAAAATGTTCTGATAACCGGAGCTGGCACAGGATTAGGAAGAAGTCTTGCACTCCAATATGGAAAAGACGGTAATCATGTCTATCTGATCGGCCGTCGTCTTGAACCGCTTGAAAAAGTCGCTCAGGAGATTCAAGAAGCTGGAGGACAAGCGACACCTATTACATGTGACATCACCGATTATGAAGATGTAAAACAACACCTTTTTACGAAGAAGCTTGAAGATATCTCACTTGATCTCATCATCAATAATGCTGGGACGGGTGTTTTCGGACCTCTAGAAAGCTATGGTGATGACGAAATCGATCAAGTCCTTGCAACCAATGTCAAAGGGACCATTAACATGACCCGTGCTGCTCTGCCTTCACTTGTTGAACAAGGCAACGGACAAATCATGAACATCATCTCGACTGCCGGACTGCGAGGAAAGAAAAACGAATCCGTTTATGTAGCAAGCAAGTTTGCTGTCCGTGGTTTTACCGAAAGTCTCATTAAAGAGCTTGAGGGCACGTCCATCAAAATCACTGCTGTCTACATGGGTGGAATGGATACCCCATTCTGGAATGAAACCGACCATATCAAGGACCGCTCCCGCCTTAAGAGCTCAGAAACGGTTGCCCGTATGATTGTTGAACAAAATGTAGGACAAGCGGAAATCTTCATCGATCGATGAGTTCAGCGTTCTCATCCAACCATTCTTCAATGAGCGTAATCGGGAAACCTTTCCTATAGAGGAATTGTTTCATTTTCTGTTTGTATTCCCAGCCCTCGTATTTCTGATACTTTCTATGAGCTTTTATAGCTTGAATATCCAAAGCCTCCCTCTCTTCATCTTCATCCTTTTCGAGGGAGGCATTTTCTATCGCTTGTTCCACCACACCCCATGGAAACCCTTTTTGCTGCAGAAACTGAGCAACCTTCTGCTTACGTGCATTCTCACTCAATTTCTTATCCTGCTTCGCTTTCTTTGTTGCAAGTTTCGTTGCTTCTTCTACCTGCTCTTCAACTGAATACGTTTCAATCGCTTGTTCAATGAGTGAATCAGAAACGCCTTTCTTTTTCAGTTCCTGCTTCAATGCCAATGGACCCTTCTTGGTCGTTGTGATTTTGCTTCGGATGAACATTTTAGCGAACTCAAGATCGTTCACATATCCGTTTTCCTCTAATCGCTGGATGATCGCTTTGATCGTTGAAGGCTCGATTTCTTTTTTGAGGAGATAAGCCCTTATTTCCTCGGCTGACCTCATCCGATAGGATAGGAAATTCATCGCCTGGCTCAGCCCTTTTTGGAACTGATCCTCAAGCTTCATTTCTTCCATCTCTTCGTTTGTCAGCTCCATGCCTTTTCGAATACCGGATTTTATATAAACCTCTTCATGGATGGCAAAGCCGAACTCTTCCCCATTGCCACGATCTATGAATACATTAAAGCGGCTTTTGTTCTTTTTCTGGACTGTGATCTTCGTAATTTTCAATTGGATCACCTCTCTCCCCATTTTAGCACAACCACTGGCCTCGATTTTAATAGGAAACTTTACCACTGAAAAAGTTACGGTTCTTTAATTGACAAAAAGGGAATGCCCTATAAAAGGAAGAATAGTGTAAGTAACCTTGCTGAGGAGGAATTGGTATGAAAATCGCGATTTCAGGGGGAACAGGATTTGTAGGCGAAGCATTGACTGACCATTTTACGAGCCAGGGTCATCACGTATTCATTTTGACACGGAATCCATCTGGAAAGCCAGTTAAGGAGCATGTCACCTATGTGAAGTGGCTGACAGATGATGCAGAAACCGATCAGCTTACTGGAATCGACGCAATCATAAACCTGGCGGGTGAAACGATCAACGGGCGCTGGACGGAAGAAAAGAAGGAGAAAATCCTCTCCAGCCGAATTCAAGCCACCCGTGAAATCCTGAAGATTATTGAAAGCATGGAATCAAAGCCCCACACCCTCATAAATGCATCAGCAATCGGTTATTATGGTACTTCGGAAAGCGAAAAATTCGATGAAAATACAACGAGGTCCGGCGACGATTTTCTCGCCAAAGTAACGGAAGAGTGGGAAAGTGAAGCACAGAAAGCTGAACAATATGGTGTACGAGTCGTGCTTACCCGTTTCGGAATCATCCTGGATAAAGACGAAGGAGCACTTCCCCGCATGGCTTTACCTTATAAGCTTTATGCCGGAGGACCATTAGGGTCAGGTGATCAATGGTACTCTTGGATACATATACGCGATGTAGTCGGATTGATGGACTATATCCTGCATCAAGAAACGATTGAAGGACCTGTGAATGCGACGTCCCCACACCCTGTCCAGATGGACGATTTCGGACGGATCCTCGGAAAAGCACTTGGACGGCCTCACTGGCTTCCACTCCCTGGATTTGTTTTACGGACCGCACTCGGGGAAATGAGCACCTTGATTCTGGATGGACAGAAGGTGTTTCCTGAAAAAGCATTGAAGCATGGCTATAAGTTCACTTACCCAACATTAAATTCAGCCCTGACAGCTATTTATGAACGATGAAGTTTTTGTTTCTTAATGGGAAAAGTTTAGAATGATTTTTATTTAAAGGCTCTGTTAAAGAATGTTGTGGATTAAGAAAATGGAAGCGTAAGGCGGCGACTCCAGCGGGAAAAGCAACAGCTGAAGACCCCGCAGATTGAGCATTAAGGATCTTCGACTAAAAACCACCACGTCCTATGGTGAACGTCGAAGCCACCACATCCTGTGAAAGTGAGGCTGAAGCGTTGCCCGCGGAAAGCGTCCGCCTAAAGCTGAACAAATCCTTTTTAAAAATAAACTTCCTTTTTCACCCTGGCAAAGCTATACTTATCTTGAAATAAAGAGGAAGAGGTATGGAATGAAAACGTTATTTAAAAATGCCACACTTTACCCTGTCACATCAGAACCATTTAAAGGTGATCTTCTGATCAGTGAAGGTAAAATCATAAATATTTCAACAGAAATTCAGCGAAATGATGAAATGGAAGTGATTGAGGCCTCAGGTATGCACTTGCTGCCCGGGTTCATTGATGTCCACACTCATCTGGGATTATATGATGAAGGAACAGGCTGGGCCGGTAACGATGCCAATGAGACGCACGAGCCGTTGACTCCCCATATACGGGCGATTGATGGTGTCCATCCATTGGATATCGCCTTCAATGATGCAATTAAATTCGGGATCACCACCGCCCACGTTATGCCAGGAAGTGCTAATGTAATCGGCGGTCAAACCTCAGTCATCAAAACATATGGACAAAACATCCAGAAGATGATCATGAAGCAGAAGGCGGGACTAAAAATTGCCCTTGGGGAAAATCCGAAGCGGATCCACAGTGGGCGCCATAACGACTCCATTACACGTATGGGGATTATGGGAATGCTCCGTGAAGAGTTTTACAAAGCGTTGAATACCGACAATCCAGAATGCTTACGGACTGCACCGATTCTATCTGTGTTGAAACGGGAAATGCCCGTGAGGATCCATGCCCACAGAGCTGATGATATATTGTCTGCTGTTCGCTTTGCTGATGAATTCAACCTTGATTTGCGAATCGAACATTGTACAGAAGGACACCTGATTGCTTCAGAACTTGAAGGAAGAGATCTTCAGGTTTCCGTCGGCCCGACTCTCACGCGTAAATCGAAAATCGAGCTGAAGAACAAGACCTGGCAGACCTATAAAGTATTGAACGATCATGGTGTGTCAGTTTCCATAACAACCGATCACCCATATATCCCGATCCAGTATTTGAATGTCTGTGCAGCCATTGCGATCCGGGAAGGACTATCAGTGGAACAAGCGCTGGAAGGCATTACGATTAATCCGGCTAGAAACCTCGGAATTGACGACCGTGTCGGAAGTCTTGAAATCGGTAAAGAGGCGGATCTGACGCTATGGAATGACCACCCCTTCCAATTCTCTGCATTGCCGAATTTGACGATGATCGGTGGAGAAATTGTTTATAAAAAATTCAACTAAAAGAGCGGATGAAGATGCACTTTTCGAGTGCTTACCACATATGATATGGGGATGAAGATTTTTGGACAAATCATTATTTGAGACCCATTTTTGAGGATAGAAAAAATAGTACTTTTTGACAAAAAATGTTCGTTCCCTTTTGGAACAAAATCGATTATGATAAAGAAGAATTGACCAATTAAATAAAATCAATGGTATTAAGGGAAGGCAATTGGTGCGCCACCAGTACATCTGGTCTTAGTGGGTTCGATTCCCACCCCGAATTAGAACTTTTAATTCGAGGGTAGGAATCGTACTGCCCTCTTTGGGAGGATGTATATTATGCTAAAGAAACGTGATCTTACAGAATGTCATGTTCTTTATGAATTAATGGTGGATCCAGCGGTCTTTCCTTTTGTGCGTCATAAAGCCTATTCTGTTGAGGAATTCATTTTCCTTACGAAACAGACGATGGAAGCCGAAGAAAATGGCGAGCTGATTTCCAGAACGATTTTAGATGAATGGGGCAACCCGATCGGAACGATCAACTTATTCGATGTCCAGGATGGCTGCGGCTTCCTAGGTACTTGGATCGGAAAGCCTTATCACGGTAAAGGGTACAATCAGCCGGCAAAAGAAGCGTTCTTCAATGAACTCTTTTTCGAAAAGGACATTCAGACGATCTTCATGCGGATTCGTAAAACGAATGTACGTTCAGAACGCGCTGCGTTGAAAATTCCATATGTCTCACTGGCAAACGAAACACGTCCAGACATTTACCAACAATTGAACGCGAACGAAGACATTTATAACCTATTCCAAATCGAGCGAGACAGCTATTACATGCATACTGTCCGCGAAATGGCTCATACACCTGTGGAAGAAATTCTGGAAGCTTAACAAAAAACGATATCAATGCCTGCCTTTTAACTGGGGTGGGCATTTTCTGTTCTGTGAAGGTTAAACTGCGCAGGCAAGTTATTCACATGTGGATAAAGAATTTCAGGCCACTTTTTCACTTGATTACCCATTCTTTCCTCTTATAGTTCAAACCATTTTGTACATCATAATAAACGAGAGGTCATCCTCTCACTTAATGTCTAAGGAGGGTTCACTCATGGGAAAAGACAATCGTTCGCGCAAACAAGCAAAGAACAAACAAAACATGGCCCCTTCTGACGGCCGTGACGTCGAATTTTCCCAAGAGCTTGCCGACTCTGAGGATCTGCAAGCGCAGGAAAGAGCACGAGCAGCTGATCGTCGCGCACGACGTAAGTAACCTCTGTAAGACTGAACAAGGAGACTTGTCCCTTCCCCGGCAAGTCTCCTTTACATATTGATTTGTGGATGAATGTGGATATGTGTATAACTTATACACAGGGTTGTTGATAATGTGGACAATAACTTGGATAACTTGTTTTGCCCAACCTTACTATCCACCGGTTCTGTGGATATCCTGGGGATGAAAAGTGTCAGGCACCGTTTGAAGCGCCTACGGAGAAGCGGCTTCTTTAACGGTGCCTGACACCATATTACTTTCTTACTAGCGTTGCGACGACTTCAACGTGGGATGTGTGCGGGAACATATCCACAGGTTGTAGTCGTTCTATTTTGAATCCGTGCTTGGAGAGATACTCGATATCCTTGGCTAATGTGGATGGATTACAGGATACGTAAACCATACGTTCAGGCTGGATGTCTTTGACGGTCGAAAGGAATGTTTGATCACAGCCGGTTCTTGGTGGATCGACGACGATGACATCCGGTTTCCAGCCTTCCTTCAGCCACTTTGGAAGTAGGTGCTCTGCTTTCCCACTCCAATAATGAGCATTTTTTATCCGATGACGGGCGGCATTATCTTTTGCATCCTTGATGGCGTCCTCAATGACGTCCATGCCTCTGATTTCTCCTGCTTTTTTAGCGAGCCATAAACCAATTGTTCCAACGCCACAATAGGCATCCACGACCTTCTCTTTTCCAGTCAGCTTAGCGGCGCGCCTTACTTCATTGTATAGTTTCACGGTTTGGACAGGATTCAACTGGAAAAATGCCCGTGCGCTCAATTCGAATGACAAATCGCCGAGTGTTTCTTGAATGGTATGTTCACCCTCTAAGTGGATGGTTTCCTCTCCAAATATGACGGAGGTCTTTCTACCATTCACGTTTTGTAAAATCGAGGTCACTTCTGGAAGGCGCTTTTTAATTTCAGCCAAAAGCAATTCCTTTTTCGGCAGTTCTTTTTGCGTTGTAATCAACACGAGCTGTACCTTTTCCGTTTCAAAGCTTACACGTGTCACAATCGTCCTGATGAGCCCGGTGCGCTTCCGTTCATTGTAGATGGAGATATTCAAATCCTCCAGAATGGATTTAACGGTGTTCGTGATCGACGTTGTTTTCGGATGCTGCACCATACAATTTGTCAGGTCGATCAGCTTGTGGGATCCAATTCCGTACAAGCCTGCTATGACGCTGGCGCCCTTTTTTGCAACCTGAAACTGACTCTTATTCCGATAATACCAAGGATCCTCCATGCCGATCGTATCCTTGAGTGGGAGATGGTGCGAGTCATAGGACGTATAGCGGTCGAACGCTTGGCGGACAATGTCCTTCTTCTCACGCAACTGTGCTTCATAGCTTAAATGCTGTAACTGACACCCGCCACATTTATCGTAGATCGGACAAGGCGGTTTCACGCGATCCTTTGATTTTTCCTTGATGGATACGAGCTCAGCTTCAATACGATTCGGTAAAGGCTTCGTCACTTTCGCTATGACGGTTTCACCTGGGAGGGCGCCGTTCACGAACGTCACTTTTTTATTAAAAAAACCGATACCTTCCCCATTTATGCCAAGCCTTTTGATGGTGACTCGAATGGTGTCTCCTGATTTTAGCTCTGTTGCTTTCGTCTTCATCATTACACTCCGTCCTAATAGAATCGGCTTCCATTATATCACGCTTTAAAAGGAAAAAGACAACCTGACCGGCTGTCTTTTAAGACTTTATCGTGACAAGGGATTCGGGATTCGTTCGTTTGCGACGAGATCATCCAAGCTTTTGAACGTATATCCTTGTTTTCTTAAATCATCGATAACACGTCCGAGAGCATCAGCGTTATCCTTTGAAACGGAATGCAGCAACAGGATTGATCCAGGGTGGATTTGTTTCATGATGCTGTTGTATGCGTAATCTGCACCGCGTTGTTTATCCGTCACCCAGTCCATATAGGCCAACGACCAAAACACATTGATGTAGCCTTCCTTTTCGGATAAGGCAAGGGTTCTTTCACTAAAGATGCCTCGCGGAGGACGTAAGTAGATCATATCCTTACGACCAGTCAGCTCTTCATATTTCACTTTCACCCTGGAAAGCTCTCTCTTCAAACGCTCTTCACTTACAGTAGTCAAATCAGGATGATGCCACGAGTGGTTCCCGACAATATGGCCTTCCTTGACCATCCGTTTGACGAGCTCTGGCTTATCTTCCAGGTAGTGTCCCGTAACGAAAAAGGCTGCCGGAACCTTACGATCCTTGAGAACATCCAGTACCTTAATGGTATATCCGTTCTCATACCCGTTATCGAAAGTCAGATACAGGTTCTTTTCACTTGTATCACCGATGAAATAGCCGTTGTATTTTTTTAATAGCTCGATGAATTCAGGTTCAGTTGTCGCAGGTTGGTGGTCTTTACTTCGTTTGAAAAACCAATTGTGTTTTTCATTCGAGTAAGCTTGACCTGCAACCGGTATCGACAGAGCAAAGCTGATGACCAGCAGGTAGATGGCGATTCTCTTCCACATCGAAATCGACTCCTTTACGTAACCTTAGTATTAGTTTGAAACCTAGGATCTTATCCATACAAGGAATCGATTACCAGTGTCAGGCACCATTTTGGAACCCTTGTCCAGCAAGGGTTCCTTAAAGGTGCCTGACACTCCAACAATTCTCTACAATTCAAAAAAGCCGGGATTTGCTCCCGGCTTTCCGCGTTTTTCTTTATTTGAATACTGGGTCTTTGAATTGAGCGAGCTTTTCGAGGGATGATTTCTCAACGTCGTGATGAAGGCTGTTTCCGTGTGAGTCCATTGTCACGACTGCTGTGAATCCTTCCACTTGAAGGTGCCACATCGCTTCTGGAATTCCAAATTCCAGTAGATCGACACCGTCCACTTTCTTGATACATTCAGCGTAGTATTGTGCCGCTCCACCGATGGCGTTCAAGTAGACCCCACCATGTTCTTCCAAAGCTTTCAACGTTTTCGGTCCCATGCCGCCCTTACCGATGACAGCTCGAATTCCGAACTTCTTCATGATATCGCCCTGGTAAGGCTCTTCACGGATACTCGTCGTCGGCCCTGCAGCCTTGACGTGATATTCGCCGTTTGCGTCCTTCATCATGACCGGTCCACAGTGATAGATGATTTGTCCATTCAAGTCGACCGGTGCATCGTTACTCATCAAGTGCTTGTGGATTGCATCTCTTCCTGTATGCATGACTCCGTTGATTCGAACAACATCTCCAACGCGCAGCTCACGGATTTGTTCTTCAGTGATCGGTGCTTCCAATACGACTTCACGCACTTCATCCTTCACTTCTTCGTCGAGGGAAGCTGCCGCTTTTTCCATTTCCTTTTTGAAGTCGATTTTCTCACCCTCTTGGTACAACCATTCGGTAATCTCACCTGTATTCGGATCCATTTTGATTCCAAGGCGGCGATATGCCCAGCAGTTGTAGGCGACCGATACGAAAAAGCTCGCAGGAATACGGTTCATAACGCCGACTTTACATCCGAGAAGCGTCGCCTCTCCACCAAAGCCCATCGTACCTATTCCAAGCTTATTCGCATTCTCCATCACATACTCTTCTAACTTACGGAGATCTTCATTCGGATTCGTGTCTTCCAGTGTGCGGAACAATTGCTCTTTCGCTAGTTCATAACCGGATGTACGATCGCCACCGATCCCGACACCGATAACACCGGCACTGCAGCCTTGTCCTTGTGCTTGATACACCGAATGCATGATACACTTACGGATCCCGTCCAAATCACGGCCCGCGCGTCCTAAACCTTCCAGCTCTGTCGGCAGGCTATATTGGATGTTTTTATTTTCACATCCGCCGCCTTTCAAAATCAGGCGTGCATCGATATAATCCTCTTCCCATTGCTCGAATTTGATGACTGGAGTTCCAGGTCCCAGGTTATCCCCACTGTTCGCTCCTGTGATGGAGTCAACAGAATTTGGTCTTAGTTTCGTATTGTCCGTCGCTTCCTTGATTGCAGCGATAATCGCATCTTTAATTTTCAATTGGTTGACTCCGACCGGTGTTTTGATTTTAAAAGTAGGAAGTCCTGTATCCTGGCAGATCGGCGATACATTCTCATCTGCTTTCAAAATGTTCTCGCTGATCGTGTCCAAAGACATCGCTGCTCTCGTTCCGGCATTTTCCTGTGCTTTCGCTTTCGCAATCGCACGGCGAACGTCCTTCGGTAAGTTTGTGGACGTTTCAACAATCAGTTGATACATGCTTTCTTTCAGTTTCTCCATTTCCCCGACCCCTTTATATGAAAATTTTTGAACACAGTGCTCCCTTACCATGTCCAGGCTCATCTATATAAAAAATCGTGTAAGCGCAAACATATCTGCTTACCTGAAGCAGCTAGCATAATCGCCTCTCAGAAAGAGCTTACTACTCCTCCCAATTGTAGCGGAATTGCTTGCATTTCTCCTCAAGTTCATCAAGCATTTCGATGATCCGATCGATTTCCTCGACTCCTGCTGTTTCAGGATCGATCGTATCTAAGACTTTCAGCAGCATATCAATGCGATTTTGAATATAATTCATTTGTGTCGACTTATCATTGATGTCATTACCCATAATAGAGTTAGTCTCCTTTCTTTCTCCTCTAATATCATAACAGATTTCAAACGATTATTGGAACTAATGGATTTTGGTATTGCTTTACAAAAGTAAGCTTAAACTTTACACTTAATGTAAGAGACAATCATAAAAAACGAACAAAAGCCACGATATGACTGGCTTGACTTTAGTCCTTAAGGTTGATCCGAAAGGAAAGAGTTGAGGTGAAGAAACATGAGCATGAATTATGAAAACATGTGCCCGAAATATGAGGTTGCCATTGAAATCATCGGCAAGAAGTGGACAGGTCTGATTATTCGCGTACTGTTGTCTGGACCGAAACGGTTTAAAGATATAAAAAAACAAATTCCTGATATGAGTGACCGAATGCTAACAGAACGTATGAAAGAACTTGAATCCGTCGGAATCGTCAAACGTGATGTATATCCGGAAACCCCGGTAAGAATCGAGTATGCGTTAACCGACAAAGGGAAATCCCTGAAAGAAGTGATTGGTGAAATTCAGCGATGGAGTGACCATTGGATCGAGCTCGATCAATCAAGGCGATGAATGATAGAAGGACTGACAACAAGGTGTCAGTCCTTTTTTCGTGTCTTCCTTATCGTTAGTTCGTCATATTGAACCGGAATGTAATGTAATCCTGGACGGGGATCCAAGCACCGATTCCTTGGTGTGTCACGTTTCGCACTTCGATGCGTTTCTTATTCCCCTTTAGTACGATATATACCTCGCCGTAAGTGACGCGGCCTTTTTCATTGACTGCAGGTACATATCCTGACAAGTAACCGACTTTTTTCGGAGGAATGTTGTAGACGTTCTCCTTCTTCGTCCCTCTTCCGATGACTGTAGTGAAGGAGAGTGGCAGCATTGTCTTTTCAGAAGCCTTGATCATCATCATCTTCTGGACATCATCACTGCTCTCGATTTTTGCAGTCAAACCACCGGAAACCTTTTGTTCATTCTCTTGAAGGTACCTCAATTGCTGAATGGCTGTTCCGCCTCGATTGTTCAATTGATTCACGTTGATCTTATGATATTCCCAGTTCACATTTGTTTCTGATGATTCATAGTTCAATGGCCATTGTCCTAAAAAGATGCTTGCACGATAACCGATTGCGGTTTTCGTGGGTGAAATATGTGATTCATTAAAGAGGCGGATAAGTTCCGGATTTTCAATTTTGATATCAGTTGTTGAAAACATCTCTCTTGTCAATTCACTCGGCTGTAAATCAGGTAAGTCTTGTGTCGCATTCGGGTACGTATTTTCCTTTGAAATGGACACAGTTGAATCCGGAATGGAAATTCTTTCGGATTTTTTCGATTTCTCTGCTGAATACGCCTGGTCCGGCCAAATCAAGAGACCTATGCAGGCAATCAAAATTCCCAACTTTCTCATCGGACATGCTCCTTTCTTTCCTTTATTTTTTTCTAGTACAGATAAAATCTACATGCCAAATTTTTCATATTGTTAAAACAAATGTTTGATTGAAAGGCAAAAGCCTGAAAGGATGCCTGATTCACCGTGTTAAACAAATGTTTGATTGACAAAATGAAAAGAATGTCGAACTACATTTGAGCTCAGGCTTCTTCAATCAGCCGCCATGAAAGGATCGAAATATCCTCAGGATAAGCATGCTCCATCAGAAAGCTCCGGACGTCCTTCACTGCTTGATTCGGCACGACAATCGCCGCCACTTGCTCTTTGGTGAATTTGAAATCCCCTGTGCTCCGCCACTCCCTTTCCCGATAAAAGGTATGACCTTCCTCAGGATGAAAATCCGTAATCTTGATGAAATCCATCAAAGGATGCTTTTTTCCATCAATAAGCTCATTCCTCAATTGATGTGTAGCGGAGAGATAGAGGACAGGAAGGAAAACATCATGAACTGCTTCTGCCTTGAATCCAATTGCTGCTTTACCATAATAATCTGCGTGATCCAACAGATCCTTGAAGGGAATATCCGTCGTACTGCAAAAAGCCTTCGTTTCATACGCCCCGACCTTCTCCGTACTGGTCGCTTCGAGGACCCTAGAGCCGAGAATCGACAGTAGGATTTCGACCGATTCGGCTTCTGGTTTCGGGTTGCTTTTCTTCAAAAGCTCATCCGGACTGGAAGCCGGCTCATGACCGCCCTTAGGAGACCCTGTGAAATGCCAATAAATACGAGAATAATATCGTTGCATAAAAAACACCCTTCTGTCAGCTCTTCCTAACAGAAAGGGTGTACAAGCGTCTGTTCAATTATGTGTCCTCCTCAAGACTCGTTTTCTTCCTTGAAGATTTCGATCTCGCGCCACCTGCCGAATTTATAATATCCGTATGCAATGATACTGCTGATGATGAAGCTTGTTCCAATTCCAAAAGCGATTCCTTCTTCACCGAGCCACCTCGAGAATAAATAGGTCAGTGGGACACGCAGCACCCAGAACGAAATGAGATTCAGAATAAGTACCTGTACCATTGCACCTGCTGCTCTCACAATCCCGTTCAATACGAAATTGATGCCGAGGAACGGGTAGAAGAAGGCAACACTTTTTAAATATGTCGCACCGAATTCAATTGTCTCTTCGTCATTCACAAATAGCCTGATTAAGGATTCCGCCGTGAAATAAGCAATTGTACTGATTGAAAAGGAGACGAGCAGAATCAGATAGATCCCATTCCGGGAAATGGCCTCGACACGATCCCATGAACGAATCCCGATATTTTGACCTGCCATGCTGTTCACTGCAGACCCTAACGTAAAAGCCGGCAGCATGATGATGCTGTCGATCCGTTGTGCAGCGCCGAATCCTGCGACAACATCCGTACCGAAATATGCGACAATCCCCATGATTGCTGCAATTCCACCTGAGATTGCCATCATCTGAAGTCCCGCCGGAACCCCGAGCTTGAATAACGTCATGAAATAAAAGCGAGGCGGCAGATACGGTACAGAAAACGGAACACCGGCTTTCCATACCGAGTAAAAGATTCCGTAAACGAATGCAAAGCCTTGCGAAACAATGGTCGCATAAGCAGCTCCGACAATTCCCATGTCAAACCAGCTGATGAAGATCGGGTCAAGAATCGTATTCAATACGACCGCAATGAAAACAAAGCGGATCGGGGTTTTACTATCTCCTAAAGCACGTAAAACAGTTCCGATAAAGTTGTATCCGAATAAAAATACGATTCCAAGAAAGTTGACCTGCAAGTACGACTTGGCAAGCGGAAAGATTTCTGCAGGAGTTCCAAGTATTTTTAATAACCAATCAGCTAAAAAGAACCCGACGAGTCCGAGGCTGATCGCTAGTACTCCGAGCACAAACACGAACGCATTCAACGATTCCTTCAACCCTTGTTCATCGTTTGCCCCTTTTTTCTGTGAAAGGACAGTAAGGGAAGCACTATTCACGCCGATGATGAACGAAAGGATTGTGAAAATCAGGGTAGCAGATATCGAGATGGCCCCAAGGGAAGCAGATCCCAACAAATTTCCTACCCAAACACTATCGATGAATTGGAACGAGGTTTGCAAAATGTTCGTCAGGAAAATCGGAACAGAAAAGGTGATCATCTGTTTCGGTACAGATCCCGTTGTAAAGTCCATTTGTTGGGCCATCTTCTCCACCTCCCTCTCTCGTCAAAATGAAGTTTAAGAAAAACACCCCTTACATATGGAGTGCTTTCCGGAGTTTCACTATAGTGAGCTGTCCATTATAAACCTGATCCAGCACTTTTGTACCGATCCATTGTGTACAAATGGCGAATAAGAAGATCCACCAACCAATTACAAAAGCCGTTATAAAAAAGATGACGCCGTTAATCCAGAACATGATTTTACCCGGTGGACGATTGAAAATCTTAGCGAAAATCTGTGCAAGGATCGCCATCCCACCTGATGAAGCGCCATGCCTGAACAGGATACCGACACCGATTCCAAATAGACAAGCCCCAAACAAGAGGTCAATCCATGGAATTGAAACAGGTCCTGGTAAAATCAAGGCAATGACATCAACCGTTATGGAAGTCACCGTTACGGAAAAAATCGTCTTCCCTGCTGATCCTGCTCCAAGGAATTTGACGGCAACAATCAACAGTGGGACATTGACGAGCCATAAAGACCACCCATGCGGTATATTCCAGAAAAATTCATTAAGGACAGCAATTCCTGCTGCGCCCCCAGAAGGAATATGATGCGGGAATAGAAACAATCCCATTCCCAACCCCTGAATGATTGCTCCGAATGCGAGTGTCAGGAGCGTTTTTATCGTTTGACCCATTCGGCTTTTTCCACAACCTCTATGCTGTCTTTCACCGATTGTACCATGGAGCAATTTTTACGGGTCAATTGCATCGCTTTCTCGATTTTCTTTTCATCCCACTCATCCGTTTCAATATGGAAGGTGAGCTCGATCTTCTCAACCCGGTTCGCTTCTTCTTCATTTCGTACAATTTCTGCGTTCACCTTGATATCTTCGAATGGGTATCGCATTTTTTCTAGTACTTTTCTTAACACGCCGCCGCTGCAAACCGCTACGGAAGACACTAATAATTGATATGGACGGAATCCATATTCCTCGTTTCCAGAAATGTTCAATGTTCCGTATTCGAATTCAGCTGTGAATCCACCGTCATTCATTTTAAATTCCATTTTCGTCACTCCTTGAATGATTATGCTCTGTTATAATGGATGAAGATTTTTGAGATGGATAAGAATAAGTAAGATTTCAGTAGTAACAGATATAGTAAAATGTATCAACTAATGAAAGGAAGTACAAGTTATGCGCTCCGCCCGTTATCGTTTCAACGTCCTGATCGCAGTCGTTTTCGTTTCAGGATTTGCCCAAGGGATGCTTCTTCCCCTTCTGGCGATTCTTTTAGAAGATGCTGGTGTCTCATCAAGTATCAATGGCTTGAGTGCATCTGCTTTTTATATCGGAATTCTAGTCATTTCACCATTCATTGAAAAACCGTTACATAATTTTGGTTATAAGCGGATGATTGTTGCGGGGATCGCTCTGACAGCCGTCTCACTGATCGTCTTTCCCCTATGGCAGGCCATCTGGTTTTGGTTCATCCTCAGATTAATTATCGGTATTGGTGACCATATTTTCCACTTTGCTACACAAGTATGGCTGACATCAATGAGTGTGGAAGGAAATCGAGGGCGGAACATCTCCATTTATGGCGTCTCTTTCGGTCTAGGCTTCGGAGTCGGTCCGATCATGACAAGATTGATTGAAATACATGATGCACTGCCATTCGCGGTCGCAGCCCTATTATGCGTATTGGCGCTGCTTCTTCTTATTCGCATTGATAATGCGTATCCTGAAAATATCCACACGGCAGACGTTCAGAGTACGTGGCAAAGATACGGAAAGGTCTTCCGTTTGTCCTGGCCGGGTCTTCTCGGCACATTCGGTTATGGATTTATTGAAACAACTGTCCATAGTAATTTTCCGGTCTATGCGGTCCGTCAAGGGCTCGGCGTTGATGCTGTGTCGATCCTATTACCGGCCTTCGCAGTCGGAGCACTTGTATTCCAGGTTCCTCTCGGCCTATTAAGTGACCGATTAGGACGAAAACCGATCTTAGTAGGCTCTCTCTTAATCGGGGGGATCTGTTTTCTTTTGATGACGTTAAGCTCGTCCCTCGTTTTCTTAGCAGTCATGTTCTTGATTGCCGGACTTTTCCTAGGCTCACTCTTTTCAATGGGAATCACATTCATGGCCGACCTGCTTCCGAAAGAGCATTTACCAGCTGGCAACATCCTGGCGGGGATCTGCTTCAGTCTCGGCAGTATTTTCGGACCGCTTATCGGAGGTTTGGCCATCCAGGTATTTGCTGAAGGGAGTATTTTTTACACGATTGGCGGTATGATGCTCGTCTTGTTCATTAGCGTTTCCTTCTTCAACCCTAAGAGGGCTGAAGTCCGATCTGGTAACGTTTAACCGTTCTAAGGTAAAGGTATACTATATTGAGACAGATTAATTGACGTTTTTGTCCATAAATTTTAAAATCACAATTAGATAATAATAATTTTAAATAAAATTAACGTATAAGGAGTCGATCTAACATGCGCTTACGTACCGAAATGCCTGAATTTGAAGGTGCTACAGAATGGTTGAATGGTGAGGTTTCGAAGGATGATCTCGTTGGAGACAAACCGACACTTGTCCATTTCTGGTCGGTCAGCTGCCAGCTTTGTAAAGATGCGATGCCGAACATCAATCAATTCCGTGATGACTATAAAGATGAGTTGAATGTCATCGCTGTTCATATGCCACGTTCTGAAAAAGATCTTGATGTGGATCAAGTGAAAGAAGTCGCAGCTGAACACGGGATTACACAACCGATTTTCGTGGATAACAAGCACAAGCTGACAGATGCTTATGAAAATCAATATGTTCCAGCTTACTATGTATTTGATGCAGAAGGTAAGCTTCGTCACTTCCAGGCTGGCGGAGACGGCATGAAAATGTTGACAAAGCGTGTAAATCGCGTGCTAGGCAAATAAGAATAAGTAGAGAAAAGACGGATTCCATTTTGGAATCCGTCTTTTTTATATGCTCATAGTTATGGTTATTTGTTACGTCGATAGAGACGGTAAACGAATGCAATGATCTTATACATGATCAACCCGACGAGACCGCCTAATCCATTCAAGAAAATATCATCAATATCAAAAATCCGGTTGGCATAGTTGAATTGAAGCAATTCAATCATTGTACTCATCCCGTATGAAATGAAGAACATCCCTCTGAAAGATGCCAGCCTCCGTGAAATCAATGGCAATAAAAACCCTAAAGGCATGAACAATAGGATATTGCCGATTACATTTTTGAAGATGAGCCAATAATCCCCGCTTCGCCACATCAGCTGGATGCTGTCGAACAATACAAGGTTGAACGATTTTCCATAGACGTAATAATTGTATGTGAACAACGTTGTATAGATGAGCACAGCTAAATAAGCGACGAAGAGAATCGTGCCAAGCCATTTTACATTTCTATGCTTTTGATCTCCAGGTGCCTTCTGAATCTCCATACACGTTGTACTCCTTCTTTTGATTTAGTGTCTGACACTTTTATAAAAGTGTTGAGCTGTCTGAGGTTGTTGATGGTGTCTGACACTTTCCAACAACCGTTGGTACGGCTGACGTCGTGGAAAGTGTCAGACACCTTAGTGTACCATATCGGTTGTCCATACAGTACTAGTCTATGATTTCCAATTATGGATTCATTCTGAGAAAAGTTCGTTTGGTGGAAATGTTCCATTATAAACAGATTTTAGCGATAATCCGTTTATTTTCGAAAATTATAAACAGATTTTAAATTTTATAGCCCGATTTATGAATTTATAGACCAATTTCACAAATTTATAAACCAAACGCCTCTCTGCCCGAACCATTCCATATAAAAAAGACAAAAAAGAGGCATCTCTCGGCCATTGAGAGAGACACCCCTTTATCATATCGTTCGGCTCGGCATTCGTGTTATGACCGTCTTCTCTGCCAGTTAGTTGCTCATCAGTTGCTGCAAATGATATTCCCGAGTCGTTCTGTCATCCGTATGTTCTCTTTATAGTCGACAGGACAATCAATGACGACCGGCTTGTTCATTTCAAGAGCACGTTCGACGATCGGCTTAAATTCCTCAGTACGGAGCACCTTCAAGCCTTCTGCTCCAAATGATTTAGCCAGCTGGACCAAGTCTGGATTAGAGAAGGTTATGTTGGCACTCCGGTCAAATTCATTCATCTGCTTCCACTCAATCAAGCCATAACGGTTGTCGGTCCAGACGATGACTACGATCGGTAAATTCAATCTCACCATCGTTTCCAGCTCTTGAACAGTCATAAGGAAACCGCCATCTCCTGCAACAGCGACGACCCTTTTTTCGGGCTCAGCAATTTTTGCTCCGATTGCCCCAGGCATTGCTATCCCCATTGAGGCAAATCCGTTGGAAATCAAGCACGTATTCGGTTTTACGGAATGATAGTGACGTGCAATCCACATTTTATGGGCCCCGACGTCTGAAATAAGAATATCGTCATCCGATAAAATCTCCCTTAAATCCGCTAAGATCCTTTGCGGCTTCATTGGATAAGACTCATCGTCTTCTTTCTCGTGAAGATCCGCCATAAGCTTCTCTCTGAGATTCTGGTATTCCTCATCCATCGCTTCCCGCTGTTCCACTTTTTCCGTCAACTGTGAAAGGTTTTCTTCTATATCACCGATCAAGCTGACTTTCATCGGATAATGGGCATCGACCTCGACCGCTTGTGTGTCGATATGAACAATCGGCTTCGACCCATCTGGATTCCATGCTGAAGGAGGATACTCTGTAAAATCATATCCAACCGTGATGATTAGATCGGCTTGATCGATTCCGCATGCGATATGATCTTTATCCTGTAGTCCAGTGGTTTGCAAGTTCAACGGATGTTCCCACGTAATAGCCCCTTTTCCCATGAAGGTACTTGTAAAAGGAACATTTAATTTCTCGACGAACCGTTGCAGCGCTTCTGAAGCTTTCATTCTGGTCACTCCGTTCCCGACAAGTACGATCGGGCGCTTCGCGTCATTAATCAAGGAAGCTGCATTTTGGACGGTTTGTTCCACCGCTCTCGGAAGTAATTCATTGGCCATCGCCTCCAACGGCTCGCCATCTACGTCCATGGCAGCAATATCTTCGGGGAGTTCAATATGGACGGCACCAGGTTTTTCACTCGTTGCCTGTTGAAAAGCTTTCCGAACAACTTCAGGCACAATGTCTTTATCCCGAATCGAAGCATTCCATTTGGTCACTGGCTTGAACATGGATACAAGATCATAATATTGATGGGAAAGCTTGTGCTGTCGATCCATGCTTGCCTGCCCGGTTATCGCAATCAACGGAGCCAGATCCATATTGGCATCCGCAACACCTGTGACCATATTCGTCGCACCAGGTCCAAGTGTTGTAAGACATACGCCTGGTTTCCCTGTCAGCTTGCCATAATGACCTGCCATGAATGCTGCCCCTGTTTCATGTCGGGTTGTGATGAACGTGATTGAGGACTCCTTCAAGGCGTCAAGGAAGTCGATGTTTTCCTCTCCAGGAACCCCGAAAATGTACTCGACCCCTTCATTCTCTAGACACTTTACAAATAGTTCAGAAACGCGCACATGTATCCCTCCAATTTTTCGATCTACAAGTAGGACTATTATAGTAATACCTTTTTCCGAGCGGTCTTCAAACGTGAATCAACGACAAACACACTTTATAAAGATGGAAAAGCCACCCGTAATGGATGGCATTTGAAGATTAATGATATTGGTTTTTCTTATTTGCTGAACTGCTCGTCTTATGTTTACTATCGCTTGTATGCTTTTTGTGGTTCTTCACATTGTGGTTCTGTTTGTTATTGCTCATTAGAAGGCTCCTTTTCAAGAAGAGTATCCTTAGTTTTACCTTGGAGCCCTTATCTATTCCATGCAAAAACCAAGACTATGCGGCCTTTTCCATCTTTTTGAAGGTTGCATTGACCTCACCGCCGATGATCAGCATCAATCCTGAAACATAGAACCAAAGCATCAACACAATGACGCCCCCAAGGCTGCCATATGTTTCATTGTAATTGGCAAAATTATTGATATAGAATGAGAAAGCCAATGAAGCGAGTTGCCAGCCGACCGTCGCCACAATTGCTCCAATCCATACATCCTTCATCCTTAGCTTCTTATTCGGAGCAATGTAATAAATGATTGCAATCACCAAAGCAATGATGAATGTACTTAACACCCACCGAAGAACATTCCAGACCATCTCAGCATTCGGTAATCCGATATAGGCGAAGATGTCTCCGATTATCTTTCCGAAAATCGGCAATACCATGGCGACCATGATGATTAAGAGCATCCCTAACGTAAGAGAAATCGCAATTCCTCTCGCTTTAAGGAAGTTTCTGCTCTGCCCGACATCATAAGCCTCGTTCAAAGCCTTGATGACAGCATTCATACCATTTGAGGCGGTCCACAACGTCCCGATGATCCCTAACGATAGGATGGCACCGCCTTGATTATTGATCAGATCTGAATTCTCATTGATTACGTTCATCACTTCACCTGGAGCATATCTTTGCAACAAAGTGAACATCTCACCTTGATCCACGACAGCCGTTGCAATGGTGACAGCAACAATCAGAAAAGGAAAAAGTGACAGTAGAAAATAGTAAGCTAATTGTGCAGCTAATCCGGTTACTCTGTCGTCTTTTATCCGATCAATCAGCTCTTTCCAAAATGCTTTTTTCGAAGGTTCTTTAAGTCTCCCCACGGTCACTCTCACCTCTCTCCCTCAGATTGAACAGCTTACTTATTTATGCTCATCGTCCTCATAATCCAGGTCAGTGATTTCTCTGCCTGCTTCCCTCAGCTTACTGGAAACATCCTTCAGTTCTCCGCCCACTTCACGTACACTGGAATACGTTTCAAGCGAGTTTTGTTTCACTTCATCAATTTTGCTGACGACTTCCTTCACCTCACGAGAAAGCTCGTTCAACGCTTTTGATGTCGTATCCATTGTATGCTTGACTGTATTGATAATGACAGAAGGATCTTCTCTTACAGTGCTATAAAGAGAAGACGTTTGATCTTTCAATTTCATTGAACGTTGCTGGATATTGCGTCGTGTATTCTTGTCAATCATCGCTGCCAGTCCTCCGACGAGTGCTCCAATCACAATCCCTTTCCAAAGAAACGAGCCTTCCCTTTGTCTATGGGCATTGATATTTGTCGGTGTTCGTTGAGCTTGTTTTTCAGGTGTGTGTACAGCTTGTGTCATTTGAATCTCTCCTTTATTCGTTCGTTTAATAGTAGTTAATTTCCCCTGTTATTAAAAAACCAAAACATTTTACGACATTTGTTTACGATTGATTTTGTTCGGGTATCACAGAAATACATTTCAAATAAATCAAAAAAACGAGGAGGAAATCAGATATGGGTATTTTATGGACAATCATTATTGGCGGAATTATTGGTTGGCTTGCAGGTCTCATTGTCGGACGTGACGTACCAGGTGGAATCATAGGTAATATCATTGCCGGTATCATCGGTGCATGGCTCGGTACCGCACTCCTAGGATCATGGGGACCATCCCTCGGAGGCATGGCACTTGTACCAGCATTGATTGGTGCAATCCTCGTCGTACTCATTATCAGCTTCATCATGAAAAACATGCGCAGAACACGTACTTAATTTTCAATTAAGCTTTCTGAGATCCAGCCAAATCGGCTGGATCTTTTTGTGTAAAAAAGATCCCTTTCAATATTTGACAATTTTTTACTTCCGTACTACTATTTACTTAATATTCTGTATTCTTATCCTCTAATCCTTCAAGGAGAGTGACATGCTGTTCTTTCATGCACTATTAAAGGCTTTTTTCATTAATCTGATCGTTCTGATCGTTATCGTACTTATCGTCTTGTTTCCTCGAAATATGGAGGCCGTCGACGTAGGTAAAACGATTGGAGCCAATATCGAATTTGAATATGGTTTCGATTGGACTCAATATTATGTCAATATTTCAACCTACCTTCAAACCCTTTTTGTCGAAAAAAGTCTTGGAGAATCCTTAACGGGCGTGCCTGTGTCACAGATCATCCATGAATATTTCCCTCGAAGCTTAACCATCATCGTTACTTCATTATTCCTTAGTTTAATTTTCGGAATTTTGAAAGGCATATTCGACTTTCAAGCAAAATTCCGCAAACGTTCCATCTTAGGACAAGGCCTTACATCTTTTATGCTTTCCATACCGGATTTCTTCATCATCCTATGTCTACAGTGGATCATTATTTTCCATTTACCGGTTATCAACGTGTTCGGGTATGATCATTGGTATAGTTTTTTACTTCCTTCAATTCTCGTTTCGATCTACCCGATGATGTATATCGCCCGAATCACATCCCTCACCATTTCAAACCAGGAATCCCAACCGTACACACATTTTGCGAGAGCAAAGGGATTGACGAAGAAAATGGTTTTTTATAAGCATGTTCTCAAGAATTGCTGGCCAACGATTTTAGGCCATGTCTCAACAGTTATGCTGTATATCCTATCTAACTTGTTGATTGTGGAATACCTTCTAGATTATAAGGGAGCAGCATACCGGCTCTTTAAAGCATTCAATTATACAAACAGTATCTCAGCAAGTTACGAAGCGAAGTTTGAAGCTGAACTGATCATCGCGATTGCAACCTGTTTCATGATCCTTGTCACCTTGTCCTTATGGTTCAGCCAAATCGTGAAAGTTTATGTGGACCCGCGTAGGAGGTAGCATATTGAAACAACAGTCATTATTCATTGGATTTTCAATACTCATGTTAATTATTGTGGCCATGACGATCGGCCCTTATTTGCCTTTCGTCGATTCAAACCTGCAAGAAGAACTGATCCGCATGGAAACTGGAACAATTGAAGCACCACCTTATCCCCCTTCAGAGAAAAACCTATTAGGATCAGATCATCGCGGTAAAGATTTACTGAGTTTGATTGTCCTAGGGACGAAGGATACGATGCTCATCATTTTTGCAGTCACCGTCATTCGATACATATTTGCCGTCCCGTTAGGCTTTGCTGCTTCTAGGAAAGTCGGAGGCACATCCTGGATCGTAAACATATGGAACAAAGTGTTCACATCCATTCCTACCTTGTTCTCTGCCATCATTTTATTGAATTTACCTTTCTTGATTTTCAGCGAAAACCGACTCTTGTGGTCCATCCTTCTGATTGCCCTTATTGAGGTCGGACGAGTAGCCGAAATCGTCCAGGAGCAATCCTATTCCCTTTCTAAGGAACTATACGTTGAAGCTGGAAAAACGATGGGCTTCACACCACTTCAGAGTTATTCCCGGGATTACCTCCCGAATTTACTTCCGGAATTGATTGTCATGTTTTTCATCGATCTTGGAAGAGTCGCATTGTTGATCGGTCAGCTTGGGATGTTGAGCATTTTCATTTCTCAAGCATGGATCCAAACCGATTTTACTGTGGGGGTGATAAAGAATACGAGCTTGAATTGGGCGACCCTATTAGGAGAAGCACGAGGCGATTTGTTGACTGCACCATGGATTCCGTTATTTGCTGCTGCGGCAATTACCTTGACCATCATTGCATTCAACCTGACTGGTGAAGGCCTCAGAAGATGGTTTCATCACCGATCCATCTGATTCATCAATCGGTCATTTCTTACCTTTGTCGAGTCTTTTATCATCCTTTCCCGAAAAGAAAGAAGCATGTTTGGGGACAAATCGAATATTTAGTTTAGTGAACACTCTTTGATTGGAGGAATGGAGATGAAGGGTTTTGAAGATGTTCTAGGAACGATCAGTGGTTGGGTGTGGGGACCCTGGTTGCTCATTTTGCTCGTTGGAACGGGTATTTTCCTGACCATCCGTATTGGCTTTTTACAGTTTTCATTACTTCCTTACTCTTTAAAGTTAGCGTTCACGAAGAAACAGGATAAGAAATCAGAAGGTGATATCTCCCACTTCCAGGCTCTGATGACAGCATTGGCTGCGACGATTGGAACAGGTAATATTGCAGGGGTCGCGACAGCTGTTTTCATAGGTGGACCTGGAGCCGTTCTTTGGATGTGGCTCAGTGCCCTTTTCGGTATGGCGACGAAATATGCGGAAGCGATCCTAGCCGTGAAATATCGTGTGAAGAACAAAGACGGAGAAATGTCCGGCGGACCGATGTATTACTTGGACAAAGGATTGAATGCCAAATGGCTCGGCGTCTTGTTCGCCTTCTTTGGCGCTTTTGCCGCCTTCGGTATCGGTAACATGGTCCAGTCCAATTCCGTTGCTGATGCGGTTGAAACGACGTTCGCGATTCCTGAATGGGCGACTGGTCTCGTCTTGATGATATTGACAGGACTCGTTATCTTAGGTGGAATCAAGAGTATCGGGCGTGTCACAGCCTACCTCGTTCCATTCATGGCCCTCTTCTATGTTGTCGGTGGATTGGTCATTCTCGTTATGAATTTCAATCTGGTCCCTGATGCAGTCGGATTGATTTTCAGTGATGCCTTCACTGGTGAAGCTGTTGCAGGGGGTGCTTTAGGTGCAGTCATCCGTTGGGGTGTTGCGCGTGGTGTATTCTCGAACGAGGCCGGTCTCGGTTCAGCACCGATTGCTGCAGCTGCGGCGAAGACAGATTATCCTGCGCGACAAGCCCTTGTTTCGATGACACAGGTTTTCATTGATACAATTATTGTCTGTTCGATCACTGGAATCACCTTGGTCATGGGAGACATGTATAAGGGGGACCTGAACGGTGCTGCCTTGACGACGGAAACATTCCGGAGCTTCCTTGGGGATCCGGGTGCATTGATCGTCACAATCGGAATTATCCTGTTCGCATACTCCACCGTACTTGGCTGGTCCTATTATGGGGAAAAATGCTTCTCCTACCTGTTCGGTGACAAATCGGTGAAGCTTTATCGCATCATGTTCGTCCTGGCAGTGTTTGTCGGAACAACGGTTTCCCTAAACGTTGTGTGGACCCTCGCTGATATCTTCAATGGATTGATGGCTGTGCCGAACTTGATCGGACTCCTTGGTCTTTCCGGAGTGGTCGTGGCAGAAACGAAGCGTTTCCTTGAAGCAAAAAAGGCTGAACAGCAAAAAGACAACTCGTTTTCGGCTTAATTTCATATGAAATCGAAAAACCTCCATGTATTTGGAGGTTTTCCCTTTTGTAAATGAAAGTAAGGTCGTTAGAAACGTGCATATCTACGAAAAAATGAGATTTATCTACAAAAATTAAAGAATTCATACAAAAACGAAGATTGATCTACGAAAAAATGAGATTAGCTACAAAAACTTCAAATTATCTACAAAAATGAATCATCCACATGCTTTCCTCAGATCTCCTTAAATAAGGCTCTGTTAGCTTTTATTGTTGATACGGAAGAAAATAAGAAGCGTAAGGCGGCGACTCCAGCGGGAAAAGCAACAGCTGAAGACCCCGCAGACCAAGGAATTAAGGTTCTTCGACTAAAAACCACCACGTCCTATGGTGAACGTCGAAGTCACCACATCCTGTGGAAGTGAGGCTGAAGCGTTGCCCGCGGAAAGCGTCCGCCTGAAGCTGTTCAAAATCAACTACATTCTTAAACAGAGCCTAAAATAAAAGCTGTCGAGACGTTTCTCGACAGCTCAAAAGGGTGCCGCTGCACCCTTTCCTTTCTTCATCTTACCCTTCAATCACTTTTACATAGTAGTTACGTGTGCGTGGTCCATCGAACTCACAGAAATACACGCCCTGCCATGTGCCGAGAATCACTTCACCGTGCTCAATGATCAGCACTTGAGAACTTCCGACCGTACTCGCTTTCAAGTGGGAAGCAGAATTTCCTTCAGCATGCTTGTATTTTACATGGTTCCAAGGATAGACTTCATCAAGCCTCATCAGCATGTCATGCTTAACATCTGGATCCGCATTTTCATTGATCGTAATGCCTGCTGTCGTATGTGCGCAATAAACGTAAGCAACGCCGTTTGCTACGCCACTCTTCTTGATCAGCTCTTTCACTGTTGACGTCACATCAATCATCTCATCATGGTCATTTGTTTGGATGGATTGTTTATAAAGCATTCTTACCTCCTACTTTTCGAAATCGTTTTCCACTTTTTCTTTTCTTCCAGTTTCGCTTTCTGATCACTTTTTCGTTCGAGATAAGCGAGCTCTCTTTGTAATTTCCTGTACGACTCGAAACGTTCCTCCGCCAGCTCACCTGAATCCATAGCCGCTTTGACAGCGCAGCCAGGCTCATCTTCGTGCTGGCAATCACGGAATTTACAGCGATCTGTTAATGCTTCAATATCCTGAAAGCTTTCAGATAACCCATCATTCGTATTCCACAATTGCAGTTCTCTCATACCTGGCGTGTCGATTAAAGCCCCACCATGTGGAAGCAGAAAGAGTTCTCTATGCGTCGTCGTATGCTTTCCTTTGTCATCCCCTTCACGAATTTCTTTAACCTTCTGGATCTCCTTCCCATAGAGACGGTTGACCAGCGTTGATTTGCCAGCTCCAGATGAACCGAGCAATGCAACAGTCGTACCTTCCCTAAGATATGGAGAAAGCTGCTCGAGTCCGGCACCGGTTTCTGAGCTGATAACGATGATCGGAACTCCTAAAGCAACGTTTTCTACTTCCTTTACCCGTTCCTCAACCTTTTCACACAAGTCTGCTTTACTCAAAACAATGACAGGGTTGGCGCCGCTTTCCCATGCCATCAGGAGATAGCGTTCAATCCGTCGCGTGTTGAAATCGTTATTCAAGGCATTCACTAGAAAGACCGTATCAATGTTCGTTGCAATGATCTGCTCCTCTGTGGTTACACCGGCCATTTTTCGAGAAAATTTACTCGTCCGCTGTAAAATATGATGGATCGTCGCCCTTGCTTCCGTCGGACGAGCCTGACACATTACCCAATCCCCGACAGCAGGGTAATCCTCCCGCTTATAAGACTCGAAATTCATCTTGCCAGAGATTGTGCCGTACATGTCTCCATGTTCGGTCAACAACGTGTACATCCCTTTATGCTCCTGGGCCACACGAGCAGGTACAAACCCTGACGCTAACCACTCTCTTGCTTCTTCTTTCCTGTTACGATCAAAACCTAATTGTTGTATATTCAATCTTGTTTCCTCCAATTTTGAATTCAATAATAAAAAAGACCACCGGTATCAACCAACGGTCTTTTCAGTACAATAGACTCTTATTAGACATTGAAAAAATTAACAAATATCTAAAATAAAAAACCATAGGCATGTGTTGCACAGCCCATGGAATTCACGAACGATTGAATTCAAAATCAGATGATGCCGTCTTTCTTAATTCCCGCTCATCTTAAAGGGCTGTGCATGATATACAATTAACGTATCGAATGTGTAGTTGAATGCGTACATAATGCATGACCTCCTTTAAGATGCTTTGATTTGTTACCATTATATGCTAACGTGTTTGGATTGTAAATATCATTTGCTGAAGCTTTCAACAAATTGTATGATTGCAGGTCCTAATAGGACGATGAATAGGCTTGGAAAAATGAACAGGACGAGTGGGAACAGCATCTTGACCGGGGCTTTCATCGCCTCTTGTTCTGCACGCTGCTTCCGTTGATCGCGCACCTCCTCTGATTGGACACGAAGGACATTGACGAGTCCGATTCCGAGTTTTTCCGCCTGAAGAATGCTGCTGATGACGATATTGATTTCATCAACAACAAGACGTTCCCGCACACCGCGAAGGGCTTCCCTACGTGTCTTCCCCAAACGGATCTCCTCTAGACAACGGTGAAACTCCCTCGATAGGACCCCTTCTTTTTTGGAAACGACTTTACTCAATGCCCCATCAAAACCGAGACCCGCCTCCAGGCTGACGGTCAATAGATCGAGTACATCCGGCAACTCTCTTAAAGCAGACTTGGAGCGTGCTTTTATTTTGCTTTTGATATAAAACGGCGGCAGGATGAGCGTTACGATGAAACCAACAAAGCTTGAAAAGAGAATGCCGCCGAGTTGGAATTCCATCAGCGCACCCCACCCACCAACCAGGAGAGGCACGACGACAAATAAGGCTAACTGGATCATCCGGTATTCGAATGTCGTCATACCGAATGGACTTCCAGCCTGCAACAGCTTCACCGCAAGTTTCGCTTGTTTCCCGCCTTCCATCTTCTTATTGAACCCTTTGCGAAATTCCTTCCATAGCGGTAAAAGCATCCGTTTCATAAGGGATTTGGACGTTTCATCCTTTCTGAAGGTGTCCATCCCCTCACTACTCTGATGGACAAAGGAATCGATTCTTCTTTTAAGACGTTGCTTCCGTTCACCTCTAAAGACGTATATGAAATAAATGAATAGCGTAATACTTGCAAAAAAACTGATATACATCATTTTCTTACACCTCGATCGTCGTGACTTTTCGGATCAGGACGAAACCAATGAAACCAGATACGAGGCCCGCACCAAGTAAAGCCATACCGATTGCGCTCGTGAATAATGTCCCGATATACTCAGGTTCAATTACATAGAGTACGAATGCGAGGATGATCGGCAGCAGGCCGATGACGATACCAGACAATCTCCCTTGGGCTGTCAGCGTAGTGATTTGGCGTTGAATTTTCGTTCGATCACGGATCGTCAGAACAATTTTGTCCAGCACAGTTGCTAAGTTCCCTCCAACCTGTCTCTGTATGAGAATCGCTTGAATCATCAATTCCAGGTCTTCACTCGGCATTCGTTCATACAACTCATTCAGCGCGTCCTCTAATGAACTTCCGTATTGCATTTCTCTCAAAACATGACCAATCTCCGTCCGAATCGGATCATCCGACTCCTCAACGACAGTCTTGAGTGCTTGAGGGAAGCTGAAACCGGCTCGCAGGGATCCGACGACAGTTGAAATCATATCCGCTAAACCATCATTGAACTTTTGAATCCGTTTCTTCTCCTTTTTCTTCAACCACATGATCGGGAAAAAGTAACCGAAACAAGCTCCGATGTAAACCATGAGGATCTTTCCGAAGATAAGATAGAGAAACGATGCTGCGAGGGCCGTAAGAATCCATCGGAAGAGAATGAATTCCTCTGTTGTCAATGGCACTCCGGACCTGCGAAGCAATTGTTCAAGCTTTCGGCTTTTCTTTTTGGAAAGCCTTGCTCTTACTCGCTGTTTATAGAGTTGGATATGAAGGACGAGATTGAATTTCCTTTTGTCCAGCTTGTCGCTATTTTTGAAAAGATAGTAATTCATGCGCTTGTTCAACCGTTTATCGGACAACAGGGTGAGCTGTAGAATCGCATAAAAAAGCAAGAAGGAGCTGATGGCTACCATGATCCCCAAGTAATATTGCGTCATCGCCAATCCTCCTCTGATACGAACACGCTTGGAGGGATGTTCAATCCAGAACGTTCGAGCCGCTCATAAAATTTAGGTCTGACGCCTGTAGGAACAAGCTTGCCGATGATCCGTCCTTCTGAGTCGGTCCCCTCCTGTCTGAACTCGAAAATATCCTGAAGAACGATAACATCTCCTTCCAACCCTTGAACTTCCGTAATCTTCGTGATTTTTCGGGTGCCATCCTTCAGCCTTGATTGTTGAATGATCAAGTCGATTGCCCCGGCGATTTGTTCACGGATCGCTTTAACTGGAAGCTCGACACCGGCAAGGAGCACCATCGTTTCAAGTCGGGAGATCATGTCCCGCGGACTGTTCGAGTGTCCGGTAGCAAGTGATCCATCATGCCCCGTGTTCATCGCCTGAAGCATATCCAATGCCTCCGCTCCACGTACCTCACCAATGACAATCCGGTCTGGTCTCATCCGAAGGGAGTTCCGGACAAGATCCCTGATCGTAATCGCACCCTTCCCTTCGATATTCGGCGGGCGGGATTCGAGTGATATGACATGAGGCTGGCTAAGCTGCAATTCGGCAGCATCTTCAATCGTAACGATCCGCTCATCCTCGAAAATGAAGGAGGAGAGGACGTTCAAAGTCGTGGTCTTACCTGAACCTGTCCCACCGGAGACGAATATGTTCAAACGGGCTTTAACACAAGCTTCAATAAAAACAGCCATTTCCTCCGTTAATGTGCCGAAGCCGATCAGATCCTCAATCTTAAAAGGATCTTTAGAGAATTTCCGAATTGTAATCGTCGGTCCATTCAAAGCAAGGGGGGGAATGATCGCGTTGACACGAGACCCATCCGGTAATCGAGCATCGACCATCGGCGAGCTTTCGTCAATCCGTCTGCCGATCGGGGAGACGATTTTCTCGATGATGTTCATGACGTGATCATCATCTCGAAAACGGACTCCGGACATCATCAGCTTGCCTTTACGTTCGATGTACACCATATCAGGTCCATTGACCATCACTTCCGTCACTTCAGGATCCATGAGAAGCGGATTGATCGGGCCGAAGCCGGTCAAATCATGGATAAGCTCCTCTATGACCTTCTTACGATCAATGGCCCCTCGAAACCGCTCGTCCCCTTTAATGATATCGATCGCCATCGGATCCAATTGAGAGATGATTTCGTCCAAGTCTTCCTTATCTTTCATATCTTCCAATATCTTTTTATGTAATAGATTCTTCAATTCAAGGTGTTTATTGAACTTCTCTTGTTCCTTTTCAGTATGTGGCTCGGATTCAACAGGCTTCTTCTTCGGCCGGAAATTCGTCAGGATATCGTCCTTGCTGGCTGTTTCGTCCTTTGGATTTTCAGGTAAACTCGTTTGTTGCTTTTCCTGATTTTTCGCATTGACCTTCTCGAGTAAACTCATTTCATTCGTCCCTCCTAACTACGTTTTGACCTTTGGAATAATTTCGAAAGGAATGATGGCTGTTCAGATTCAAAGACTTTAATATTTCGCCTGGACGTTAATTGTTCTGCCATCTTGTATATGGATTTTGCAAGCTCAGTCTTGCCCTGATTGACGACAAATGGAATTCCTATGTTGAGAGATTGGGAGGCGACTTGAAAATCATTCGGGATGAAATGCGGTTCAAAATCGCCAAGGATCTCAGGGACATCGGATGCTTTGATGACACTATCCATTGTGGACCGATTGATGAGTGTGGTCACTTTCCTTCTTAAATCGAGTGTTTCAAGCGTCTCAAGCATAAGCTTTGTGTTCTTGAGTGTAGCCATTTCCAGATTCGTCAGCATAAGAATCTGATCCGCTTTTTCAATCAAGGGAAGCGTCTGTTCATGGAGACCGACCCCTGTGTCGACGATGACATAATCAAATTGGGTAAGCATCAAATCCAAAACCCTATGGATATGCTCTTTTGTAACAAGCTCGGCATACTCGGGACGATCGGGAGCGACAAGGACCTTCACCCCGCTTTCATGCGAGCTTAGATAACTGGGGAGGGTTACTTCATCCAAGTCATC
The DNA here is from genome assembly GCF_040126055.1 of Pseudalkalibacillus sp. SCS-8. Lineage (NCBI taxonomy): Bacteria > Bacillati > Bacillota > Bacilli > Caryophanales > Fictibacillaceae > Pseudalkalibacillus > Pseudalkalibacillus nanhaiensis. Next base: position 501,852 of record NZ_CP143541.1, on the reverse strand, counting down.
GATATCCTCCATCACATTCTTCATCGTGAATGAAGCATGCAAATCCATTGCTAACCCGACATCACCGAACATGTAATCGCCATCCACAATGGCGATTTTCATATTCTTCTTACATAAAGCAACGGCTAAGTTGACCGTCATAATTGTACGGCCAACTCCACCTTTTGCACTCGCTATGCAAATCATTTCTCCCCGTCGATCGGTTTCCTTGGTCTCATGTTGTTCGAGCCTACTTGTCATCGGAATCCGCCTCCTCTTTAGACTGGACGCGAGTCCGTAGTGCAATATGGACCGTTCCCGATTCCATGGCATTCACAAGCTCGACTGCTTGATGCGGCTGCACTTCGACTGTTGCGGAGGTATATTCGACATAAGGCTCACCCTCCGTCGTTTCGATCATTCTTCTTCCAACAGCGAGAATCCTTACATTTTCGACCGCAAATTCCGTTTCGATTTTTTCGCCATTTTTCTTTGTTGCAATGACATCGACTTGGTCATCTGGCTCGATGAGATTTGAGACGGATTGTGGGAAGTTCAAACCGATGGAAACGGCTCGGTACCCGTCTCTGATTTTCCGTGAGACGAACAGTGTCTCTTCCTTTCCATTTTGCAGATGGTGGGAGAGGACCGGTTCCCCACTTGCTAGATCAGCAGTTGAATACTGATTGATAGCAAGCTTGATATCTGTCACGGCGTTTTCATGAACCCCTTCTTCGGGTAACAACCTGATTTCCAGCATGTCCTCTGTAATCGCCGTATTCCGCTCGATCTCCTGAGCTGCGACAACAACCTCCATTTTCGTTTTCGTGGCAACTGTTTCAGCATTGAATTGTTTCATATAATCGAAGAATAAGAACGTTGTTATCAAACCCATCACAATTGCCAATGTCAATACAAGTTTTGACCTCACCCTGTTCACCTACTCTGTTAATCTGATTGCATAAGCGCCATTATTCTCAAGTGATTCATCTACAAATCCCGTCCCAGCCCTACGGATGAACATGCCTGATATTTCAGTACTTTTCTTATCCATCGGTTCATTGAGATAGAAATAGGCGAATCCAGTCACCTTGATGGATTTCATCTGATTTTGATCTGCATCATACGGGGTATACACGGGTACGAGCAAGATTCGTTCACAGCTACGCGGGTTCGCTCCTGCCTTCATTTCTTCTTCTGATATCGTACAAGCATTCACCAATTCGTTGACGACCGACCTTGTTTTCCCAGCAATATTACCAGTCTGGGTATCAATAATATCACCGATCTTTATGGAGGATTGATACCCGTTTCTCAGGTTCTCTTCATAAGTCTTCGCGCCTGTTCCCCCTAGGGCAAGAATGCCGAAAACACCTGATTCATTCTCATGAGGACCCACCTTCAATTTGTATTCCTTGTAAAATTCTAGCGGGACCGAATCATCGATGCCTAAAGGCGCCGCTCCAACAGCTTCCCCCATTTCCTTGATTTCAGCTGCAGCCTCCACTTCAACCGGGGTGGTATCGACACCGAATAACGCTGAGAAGAATAATGGGACATTTTTGTGGAGGTTTACTCTTACTTCATCTCCCATTTTGATCGTCATCGTTTCGAGACTTTCCCCTTCATCATGATCCGTAAGAATCGACTGCACAACTTGGCGTACTTCATTCTCAGTTGTGGTCAATTCTTGTGCCCCTGACAGCACTGCAGCATTGGCCACCTTTTGCAGATGACTTTTCGTCATATACAAGGAACCACCGTCAATGACCAGTCCAAGGATTGCCAGTAATGCAACCATTGCTAATCCAATCATGACGATGGCACTTCCTTTTTCTTCACTTAAACGATGAACACGTCCGTACATGAGACCGTCTCCTTATCACTCTACTCGAATTGTCGACTCGGTTTTCACCCGTACGGGGGAAGGCAAAACTTTTGAAATGAAAGGGGTAACGTATTCAAGTGGATAAACAAGCGTGACTTGTAAATAATCACCCGAACGTCTCGTTGTATCCCCTGGAGTAATGGATACTTCCAAAAGGTCAGGGTCACCGACATGGATGTAATCACGTGCAAACTCTGTTATGGCAGCATCATCCCGCCCTAAGCCACCTAATCGCACCGTTTCCTGTGTCGCAAGTTGAAGATGCATGTAGGTATACATGATGCGTCCGATATCGAAAATCCCCATCAATAGGAGTAAAAGCACGGGAAGCGCCAGCGCCATTTCAACGAGAGATTGTCCTTTCTCATTCTTGATCATAAAATCCAAGCCTTTCCGATCAAACTGATGACTGCGCCCCCAGCAATCGCCACGCCATATGGATACGTCTTTTTCATCGATTCCTTTGTAAGAGCGAACGGTACATAGACGCCGTTTTTCCGCACGAATAAGCAATACACATAATACTTGAAACGTTTAAACGCTCCCCCGCTGAAAATTAGGATGAAAAGGGCAAGAACGCCACCAATCAATGCCATGTAAATGGATGTATGCAAAACGAACATTGGTCCTTTGGCAGCCCCGATCAACGCAAGCAGCTTCACATCCCCTGCTCCCATCCCTCCTAAAAAGTAGGGAATCAGTAAGATTGAGAAGCCGACTAAAAATCCAAGTAATGAAAAGCCTAAGCCTGATAAACCGTCAAAGAAAATATGTAAGAGGATGGAAAGAAGGAGTGCAGGAAAAATAACTTTATTATATATGAGTCGACTTTTCAGGTCCGTTATGACACAAATAGCTAATACGATTAAAAGGATGACATTGAAGACCAACCCGCATTACCTCCTTCCCCTTGAAAATACGAGGCTGACTCAGAAGTACACCCCCTGAATCAGCCTTCTAGATTTATTTCTGCTTAACCACCCGTAGATCCTGATGATGTTCCACCATTCTCACGATTGATGACCATATCCTTTACTGTGTCAAACATCGAGACGATTTCATCACGTAACAATGCAAGTGCACCAACTGCCGCTACAGCAATGACACCTAATACCAAGCCGTACTCAGTCATCCCTTGACCTTGCTCTTCAACGATAAGTCCTTTAACTTTTTCCATCATGATACTCGCTCCTTTGTTTTTTGAATTTGGACAGCTTGTCCGATTTCAGTATTCGTCCTTTGGATCGTACCTGCAGGCAACTCGATGACGGAATGGGTCCCCTTGTAATGCTTTCCAATCGTTTTAGGAGGGACGCTGCAGTCGACTGCGATGATTTGATTTGCCTGATTCAAGTACAGGATGTCAATCTCATAGTTCATGAAATACGTATGGATCGAACGGCAGGGTCGAATATGAACCGCATAACCTTCCGAAAAATAAGAAGTAAACATGAGGCCTTTCAAACGTTTAAAGAATGAGTAAGCTGGAATAACGGTATGGGCGATGCTTTTTCCGGTTGAAAGGTTAATCAGTTCCAACATGACACCTCCTTTTTCAACAAAAAATACCCTGCCTTTACCGAAAGGAGGGTACAATTAAAGAACGACCATGCCCCGGATCTTTCGGTAACTGGCTGGCTTAGTGCATTGAATCGTGCACCTTAGCCCCTTTAGCTTTGCGCCGCTGGCTTTCACCAGGTTTGCCTTTATCGAGATTCAGCAAAGATTGTCGTTGAATCCGATATCTTGTAGTTCCATCATACGTAATACAAGAGTATTAGACATCAGTCGTTATTATTATATTTTTCTGAATATTTAGTGAATAATTGGAACTATCGCATTAAAAATAATGGGTCCATAGCCTTTGCGTGTTAAAGGTTTTAAGTTAAAATTTTAAACGTTTCAGGGACCTTCGGCTTATTAAAGTCCTATTTATTCAACTTCAAGTTAAACTTTCTCAGAGCCAAGCCGATAATCAATCTGATATCAGGCACTAAGACACCCCCATATACAGAATAAAGGTCCAAAGACCCATTACCAGCGACCTTTCATCAGATATATTTTTCCATTTTACCGTGACTAAATTGGGTTATGGTAATCCGATCAAGCATCAAAAACCATACAAAAAAACGTTCCTAGTCCATTCGGATGCTGGAACGTTTTACTACCCTTGGTGAGGCATCCCTTATAGGAAAAGCTTCATCAACAGTTCATCATAATAATAGTGATTGACCTTGAGGGATTGTTTATCTACCCCGTAAGATTCAAAGCCTAGCTTTTCATACGTCCGGATTGCGGATCGATTCTCAGTCATGACCGTCAATTGGATTTGTTCGAGACCTTCTACCTTTTTTGACTCCTCGACAAGGTATTCCATCAGCTTGAAGCCGATCCCATTCCGTTGGACATGAGGTGTGACATATACACCGAAAATCTCACCTTTATGTTTCGTCTTTCTTTTGGAATGCTGGACAAAGGTTCCAATTCCAACGAGTTCTCTTCCATAATAGGCCCCTGCAGTGAATAGGGTATATGGTTGCTTATGATCCAAGCGCTTGCTGACATCTTCAATCGAACGGTCAGCCTCCTCGTCATAGGAGGAAGCGAACGCCTCCGGAAATTCTTTCAACCCTTCTACGCGGATCCGCTGGTATTCTGATGCATCTTCTGGTCTGAGTTTCCGAATTTCGATCATGCCAGTTTCTCCTCTCTATTCGTTAATGGTCACCGCCGTTCCATATGCAACAATCTCGGATGCACTTGCCATCACTGACGAGGTTTGCAATCGACATGCTACGATTGCATTTGCGCCTTTCGCTTTTGCATCCTCTACCATTCTGGAAATTGCAATTTTTCTTGCCTTCTCCATCATTTCGTTATATTCCTGGATTTCTCCTCCAACAATCGTCTTTAAGCTTGCAAGAATATCCTTACCGACATGCTTGGATTGGATCGTACTCCCCTTCACAAACCCTTTTAACTCTAAAATCTCTTTACCTGGTACAGCATCAGTAGTCACGATAATCATTGTCCTTCTCCTCCTCTTTTTCTTTGATTCGTTCCACAATCAACAATACGAACAACCCCACAATGGTTAGACCATATACAATGAACAGGAAAATGGATACCCAGAAGTTAATGAAAAGAAAAACGATGGCAGCCCCTTGAGAAATGACAGTCAGTAATAAGACGAAGCTTTTATATTTCCCCATCCAATCCCTCCAATCAAAAACGACTTATAAGATAAAACGATTGATACGTGAACGGACTTCTGAAGGTAATGGTTGATTAGCAGCCCGAGAAAGAAGTTCAGGTTGATCAATTCCATTTGTTAACCAGTAAGATTCGATAAGATCAGCTTTTCTTCCTTTATTCGGAATCAATTGATAAAGCACATACCAATCTTCAAGGGAGGTGTATGGGATCACTCTTCCATCCTTTCTTACAGATTCCATGGTTGCGTGTTCGTCTAAAAGGAAGGTATAGATTCCTTGATCGTGTTCAATAGCGAATCCACTCATGAAATCAATGGATGTATCGTCCTTGATATATGTTTGAAATACCTTGGTACGAAAAGGATAAGACGTTTCAGCACGTGTCCGGGTCCCATACTGTTCTAACCTTTCCAACGCAGGTTTTGCATCGTAGAGATGAACAATCAGATCCAGATCCCTAGGAGAATCAATGATTCCGTGATGGGCAAGTACATTCGATCCCCCGACGCCCCATCGTATTCCAAGTGCGTTAAACTGTTCAGCAATTTCAAATAAGACATGAGATTGCATGGTTCTCGCCTCCCTTTGCAACTTTTTCCAGATTCGTTTTGTAATTAAAAATTAACAACGGTTTTACATTCGGCTGGTAGGATGTACTTGACTACTTCAAAGGAGGAGACTGAATTGAAGCATCGTAAAAAAGCAATCGCTGCAGTGTTAGCTGCTGTTATGATCGTTCCTTTTTCAGCATTCGCTGTTAATGGACCGTTGAATACAACCGGTAAACAAGATGGTGGAATCGGAAATACGACCCACTATACAGATGAAGCTCCGAACATTTCTGTTGACCCGAAAGTGAACGACATCATCTATCCTCTATTTGCAACTCCAGCAATCAAGAAAAAAAGCGAATCATTGACTGTTCAGATTGACAGTCAAGGAAAAGAAGCAGCGGGATGGGACGTCAAACTCAAGCCGACAAACCATTCAGCTTTTACTGAAACATACGATTTACCTGTTCAAAAGGTTTCAATGGGAGATTCTCATTGGAAGGATGCTGAGAAAATTTATGATGTAACCGTTCAAATCCCTGAACATATACCAGAGGAATTATATGACCTTGAAGTTTCATATACAGCAAATGGACAACGCAAAACAGACGAACAGCCTCATTCTGTCAAAGTATTGGACGAATACAAGAAGGATTTCGAATTTCTTCATCTAACAGATACACACGTTGGTTCACCTCGTAACCTCGGTAACCATGATGAGGTATCGACGATCGATCCTGGCCGTCTAAAAGAAGCCGGCATGTGGGATGCTGATCCTGAAAAACGTTGGCTCTACCTTCAAAAAGCAATCAAGGAAGTCAACCTGAAGAACCCTGATTTCGTCGTTGTCACAGGAGACCTTATGTATGGTCAAATGAACCCGCAAGAATATATTTACGAGTATGAAGAAACATATCGAATGCTGCAAAAGCTTGATGTACCTGTTTACCTTGTACCAGGAAACCATGATTATTATGCACAGGACGCGACACTAGCGGATGGTGCGAAGTATTGGGAACAGTATTTCGGCCCACAATACTTCTCATTTGATTACGGTCCTTATGCTCACTTCATCGGATACAACTCCTTCGACTGGCATAAGTTCGACCGCAGCGGACACGGAACCGTTTCCGTCCCGACCTGGGGAGGACAAATCCGTGAAGAACAACTGAACTGGGTCAAGAAAGACCTCGCTGAAAATGCGAAAACAGCTCAGCCAGATCAAGTGAGAGGCTTGTTCTCACACCATAATCCACTCTGGCGTGACCGCGACATCTGGCCACAGGATGACCCTGATGTTCAGAAGTATTGGAAGCAATATGATGAACAGCACAACCCACGACGTCTTGAAACACTCATCCTTGGAGAGAAGCTTGGTATTCAGTACGACCAACAATGGCACGGTGAAAATGCACATGCATTGATTGACGTCATGAAACAACACGACGTTGACTTGAGCTTGCATGGCCACACGCACATTGATAATGTCACTGAAAAAGACGGCATCCTTTATACGACAACAACTTCCGTCGAGCTTAGCGGTAAGCCTTGGGTCGGATTCCGTCCACTACAAGTGAAGGACGGAAAAGTGACAGCTTACAATTATGAAGAACCTGGACGCTCCGTTCCTGTTTATGAGAACGGCGATACAGAAAGCGGCGTCATGTCCCTCGAATCTCAATATAAGAATGCAAATGACGGACATGCAAGTGAACAAACGGTCACGATCCACAACCGTTTGAACAAGCCGATGACGGTCACTGTGCCTGTTTACCTCGTAAAAGGTGACTATGACGTATCAGAAGGAACTGTTAAGCAGAATGTCACGTCTGGCGATAAGCAATATATCGAAGTTGAACTGACCGTTCCTGCAAAAAGCACGAAAAACATTACAGTTAAATAATTGTAAATAGCCCCTGGCGATAATTCGCTAGGGGCTTTTTTATGGAAGCTGATCGTGATGATTAGTGTAAAGGTGCGAATTTCTTGCGGGAAAGCAAGCACCATTTTAAAGAAAATCCACTGGTAATTATTTCATGGTCCTTTCCTATTCCGCCTCTTTTTCACGCATAGTCCCCTCCTATAACGGGTAAAACAGAAAGGTAAATCCAATAAAAAAACCTTTAAAGAACAGTCATTTCTTATTGACAAAAAAGATGGAATGATTTAAGTTTTGTCTATAGGAAACATTTTTATAACTGGGCATATATTATGACTGTTACTAAAAAGGTCATTTTCTTTTTAAATAAATGTTGCGCATGTACAACTTTTGTTTATAAGGTGAATACTACTTACAAAATGCATATGGAAAGGAGTGTATAGAATGTCGGACGTATTATCCGTCAATAATCTGAACGTGTCATATCTCGGCAACGTGGCCTTGACGAATGTCTCGTTTCAAGTGCAACAAGGCAGTCTGGTCGGCATCATCGGTCCGAACGGCGCCGGGAAATCGACACTGATCAAAGCATTGATGGATCTCATCCCATCAGAAGCAGGGAAAGTTGAAATCCTTGGCAGCCCTGTCAAAAAGGTTCGGAAGAAAATTGCCTACGTTCCACAACGGAATGACATAGATTGGGATTTCCCGATTCAAGTTTTGGACGCCGTCCTGATCGGTACGTATCCACACTTAGGCTTGTTCAAAAGACCGAAGAAAAAACATCGGGAATGGGCATATGAATGCTTGAAACGTGTCGGGATGGAGGACTTCAGTAAGCGACAGATCGGCGAATTATCCGGTGGTCAACAGCAGCGTGTATTCCTTGCAAGAGCGCTCGCCCAACAGGCCGACATTTTTTTCTTGGATGAACCGTTTGTCGGAGTGGATGTCTCCAGTGAAAACACGATCATTCAGATCCTTAAGGAAATGCAAAAGGAAGGGAAGACGATCCTTGTCGTCCACCATGACTTGAGTAAAGCGAATGTTTATTTCGATGAATTGATTCTATTGAACAAAGAGCTCATTGCAAAGGGTGAGGTGCGTCAAGTCTTGGATTCACAAACCATCCAGAAAGCTTACGGAAATCCACTTGCCTTCATGAATGATATGGGAGTGAATCAGGCATGAACTTCATAGAAGCGATCATTCAATATGAATTTTTACAGAAAGCATTGATTACGTCCGTCATGGTCGGAATCATCTGCGGGGTCATCGGATGCTTCATCATCCTCAGGGGAATGGCTTTGATGGGAGACGCCATTTCACACGCCGTTCTGCCAGGTGTCGCCATATCCTATTTTCTCGGCATCAATTTCTTTTTCGGTGCGGTTTTCACCGGGGTGCTGACAGCGATTGGAATCGGATTCGTCAGTCAGAACAGCCGCTTGAAGAATGATACCTCCATCGGCATATTGTTCACGTCAGCATTCGCCGCAGGGATCATCCTGATAACATTCATGAAAAGCAGTACCGACTTGTACCACATCCTGTTCGGGAATGTCTTAGCGGTCCGCCCATCCGATATGTGGGTGACATTGGCGATTGGAATCCTTGTCATTGCAGGGGTCTACTTCTTTTACAAAGAACTGCTTGTCACCTCCTTCGACTCGACAATGGCGCAAGCTTACGGTTTATCGACAAAGATCATTCATTACCTGTTGATGACGTTGTTGACGATGGTAACCGTAGCCTCCCTACAAACCGTAGGAATCGTCCTTGTCGTTGCGATGCTGATTACACCGGCAGCAACAGCTTACTTGCTGACCGACCGACTCTGGGTGATGATCTATCTCGCTGCGGGATTCGGTTCCGTCGCTTCCGTGATCGGGCTCTATTACAGCTTTACGTATAACCTCCCATCAGGAGCGACGATCGTATTGACGTCTACCATTTTGTTCATTGCTGTGTTCTTGTTTTCACCAAAACACGGTTTCGTACGAAAAGTTGTTAAATCCAGAAAAAGAGCAACAATAGCTAACTAACAAGAGAGGGGAAATGTAAGAGATGTTTAAAAAGATGTACGCTTTATTCATAGGGGTGTTGATGGTATTCTTGCTTGCCGCTTGTAATACCGACGGAGAAGCACAAGAAAAGAAAGACGGCGAAAAGCTTCAAGTCGTCACAACGTATTCGATTTTGTATGATATGATCAAAAACGTTGGTGGAGACAAAGTCGAGGTTCACAGCATGGTTAAAATCGGAAACAACCCGCACGAATATGATCCACTACCTGAAGATGTGAAAAAGACAGCAGACGCTGACGCAGTATTTTATAACGGCTTGAACTTAGAAGCTGGTAACTCATGGTTTGAAAAATTACTAGGCACAACTGGCAAAGATGGAGAAGATGCACCTGTCTTTCGTCTAAGTGAAGGCGTAGAACCAAAATACTTAACGACGAAAGGCAAAGAGGGTGAAGAAGATCCTCACGCTTGGTTGAACGTAGCAAACGGCATCAAATATGTTGAGAATGTCCGTGACGGCTTGATTAAGGTCGACCCGGATAACAAAGAAACGTATGAAAAGAATGCAGAGGAATATATCGCAAAGCTGACTGAACTGCATGAAGAAGCGAAAAACAGCTTCAGTGAAATTCCGAAAGAAGACCGTTACCTTATCACAAGTGAAGGTGCCTTCAAATACTTCAGTGATGCTTATGACATTGAAGCAGGTTACATTTGGGAAATCAACGCCGAGAACCAAGGTACTCCTGACCAAGTCCGCCAAGTGGTCGACTTGATCCGCGAAAAAGATATTAAGGTACTGTTCCTCGAAACAAGTATCGACCCACGTAGTATGGAAACGGTATCTCGTGAAACTGGTGTACCAATCGGAGGAAAAGTCTTCACTGACTCCCTAGGTGCTCCTGGTGAAGATGGAGACACTTACATCAAGATGATGGAGTGGAACATCAATATCATTAAAGAACAACTCCAAAAACACGCAAAATAAATAATAAGGAAGGGATGACCAGGTTCTGGTCATCCCTTTTCTGATTTGGGTGGGGTGGTTATGGTAGAGCAGTGTTTCTAGGGACAAATCCAATACCTTTCTTTGCCCTCATTTTGCGGTTCTGCTCTTTTCAGGGCACATAATAGTGTCTATAAGGTGCTCATTTCCATGTTCCTGCGTTTTCAGCACCTCATTCCGGCTCTTTGAGGTGCTCATTTCCGCGTTGTCGTGTTTTCGGCACCTCATTCCGGCTCTTTGAGGTGCTCATTTCCGCGTTGCCGTGTTTTCAGCACCTCATACCGCCTCTTTGAGGTGTTCATTTCCGCGTTGTCGTGTTTTCAGCACCTCATACCGCCTCTTTGAGGTGTTCATTTCCGCGTTACCGTGTTTTCAGCACCTCATTCCGGCTCTTTAAGGTGCTCATTTCCGCGTTACCGTGTTTTCAGCACCTCACCTGGCTCTTTTACCGCAAATAACCACTTTCCACAGCATCTTCAATAATTGCCTGGGCGTATTCCCATAAGTCCTCAGATCCCTCGGCAATCGTTTCATTCCGCTTCAACACTTGCTCGCGACGGATATCATGCTTTTTCCATGTCTTCCCTTTCGCTTGATGATTCAGCAGCATCGGGTGAAGACGATCAAGTGCCGCAGCAAACCGTGCTTCAGGTGTCTTCCGCTCTTCAAATTCCCGCCACAACTGATAGATCATATCCGCTTGATCCTCAGGCAGCATCGAGAAGATACGTTCAGCAGCTTCTTCTTCGCGCTGCGCTTTATCAGCGTGGCCTATTTCATCGTAAGCGAACGTATCTCCGGCATCGATTTCCACTAAATCGTGAATGAGGAGCATTTTAATGACATGAAGAGTATTGATCTGTTTCTCATTCGCATACTCCTCCAGAATGATCGCCATCATTGCCAAGTGCCAGGAATGCTCAGCATCGTTTTCTTGCCGCGAACCATTCGTCACATAGGTTTGACGCAATACGTTCTTCAATTCGTCGACTTCCAGCAGGAAAGCCATCTGTTTTTGCAACCGTTTAATGTCCAAGCTTCATAATCCCCTTTGTACTACATATTCATCCCTATTATACACAAAGGTCTTTACATTGCTTGAATACATCGAGATATTGGTCACGGTCATTCGCATCAAAAGTCGTATTCATATAACGGATGATGCCATCTTTATCGATAAGGAAAACAGAGCGCTCCGCTACCTGGTCCTCCTCATTTAGCACACCATAATCCTTTGCGGTTGTTTTATGCCAATCCGATAGCAATGGGTATGGCAGCATACCTAAACTTGCGGCAAACACATTATGTGCATAGATATGATCGACACTAATAGCCAAAACGGCTGTTTCATTATCTTCAAAGGTTTTGAAATCCTCTTTCCAAGAGGTGATTTCCTTAATTCAACCAGGGGTGAAATCCAACGGGTAAAAGGCGACGAGAACATGCTTTTTCCCCCTGTAATCGGAAAGCCGGATTTTATCTCCAAAAGTCGAGGATAACAAAAAATCAGGTGCTTCTTGTCCTACTTCAAGCTTTACATCCACTCTTACAACCTCCTTATCATCATGTCATGTTTAAAGTATTTCTTCATAAGTTGTCCACTAAACATAGGATATGTACAAACTCTTGCTTTTGTTATGAGTCATATGTGCTAAATGTTTCCACTAAGACGTATAGATTACTATAATGCACTGAATTTGAATGGAGGGGAGCGCATTTATGAGCATTAAATTAATTAAAATTTCTGCGGTGTATTTTGGAATTGGAGCTCTGATGGGAATGTTCATGTCAATGACTCATAATTTCAGCCTTACACCAGTTCATGCTCACTTGAACTTGCTCGGCTGGACTGCACTGACTTTGGCAGGTATCATCTATCATTTATTCCCGAAGGCGGCTGAATCGACGTTAGCGAAAATTCACTTCTGGGGACATAACATCGGACTTCCAATCATGATGCTTGCACTCGTGCTCGTCGTGTATGGACATGAACAGTTTTTACTCTGCATTAGTATCGGTGCCACAATTACAGTCATCAGCATCCTCTTATTCGTCATCAACATCCTGAAAAATGTTAATGCACCTGAATAAAAAATGAAGGTTGATCCAGGGGGATCAACCTTTTCTTATTAATCGTTCTTCGGTTGGAATTGTTGGAATACCGTCTGTTCACTTACTGGATAGATTTCCTTCCCAGCGATCTTATTGATGATTTGTTGGTTCCGATAGACGGACAACCCCAGGTTCGTCGCTCCAGCACCGTGTGAATGCTCGAGATTCGTCAATGTGAAAATGTGATTTTTCCGGTCATCTTTAAAGCAAAGCTGGTAATCCATGCTCACTTTGAAACGCTTTTCGTCCTCCCATTCAATATCAGAGCTAAAGTTCTCGAACCAATCGGGGATATGTGGCTTGTACCCAGTTGCCAATACGACTTTCTCAGAATAATGCTTGAACGATTCCCCTTTCTGCCATTGGTGACAATCCAATTCATACACATTATTTCCTTCAACAAGCTTAACCTTTTTCACTTCCGTCAACGGCTGAATCGTCACTTTCTTCGCATTCGCATCAACAGAACGATGATACAATAGGTCATAAATCTGTTTCAGCGTTTCAGGATCAATACCTTTGCGAAGCTGTCCTAAGGTGGATAACGCATCCTTCCTCTCCTCGAAGGATAGTTGATGAAAATACGCGACATAATCCGGAGAAAATACTTCCTGGCCCAGCTTGGCGGACTCCAATTGTAAGAAGCCTGCTGACCTTGTATACCAAGTCAGCTCATAATCATAGTCGGGTTGATCTTCAAGCAATTCATAAAACAATTCTGCAGCACTTTGGCCTGATCCAATTACCGTAATTGACTTTGAATCTTTCGCATTCTTTTCATAAAAGCGGAACTGGCTCGAGTGAAATACATCTTCTGCCGCACACCCTTCTGTATCCATAGGGACGAGCGGAACACTCCCCGTTCCCATAACGAGGTGTTTCGTGTAGAACGTTTCCATTGCCTGCGTTTCCGTATCATGAACCACCACTTCATAGACCGGTACGTCCTCCTCGGCAAAATACGTCACATCGACGACCCTTTTTCCGAACAAACAGTTGTCCAGGCGGTTTGCAACCCATGCACCATAGTCACTATACTCTCTTCTCGGAATATCGAACCGATTGAAGAAGTAGAATTTGTACAAACGGTTCTGAGCACGTAGAAAATTCAAAAAGGAGTGCGGATTGGTCGGGTCTGCCAATGTAACCAGATCGGCAAGGAAAGGCACCTGCAGGTCGCTTCCTTCAATCAGCATACCTGGGTGCCATTCAAATTTCGAAGTCTGATCGAAAAATAACGCATCAAGCTCTTCCACCTGATCGAGTAAGGCGGCAAGGCTTAGATTAAATGGTCCAATTCCAACTCCAATGACATCATAAATCCTCTCATCACTCATCCAACTTCGTCCTTTCCCTCGTCGACAAGTTTTTCATTTGTTCAATCAAATGTTTGATTAATCACTCTGAATGCTTACCGATACTGGATTTCACTTTTAAAACAAACGTTTAATTGATCCATTTCGTATCATGTTGACGTTGCTTATCCTCTTATCTACTTTCACCTAAAATGACACTGTTAAACAAAAAGGTCTGGGCAGGTCACATCAAAAAAAGATCGATCCTTTCTCAACCAGGGTCGATCTGTTCATACACGATTTAGTTACCTGCAGCATTTTCGTCTGCTGATTCTTCTTCGGGTACCTCGTCGCCTTCTGCACCTTCTCCTGTACCTTCTTCTTCATCCTCCGGCTTCTCTTCAGGCTTATGCCGGTCATTATAGGCTTCGACCATCTGTTTAACGATTTCTTTGTTGATCGATCCCCCATTTACATTCGGCACGACTACAGAAAACGCGATTTCTGGATTATCGTATGGTGCATAACCAACGAATGTCAGGTTGTACTTTCCAGGTCCGCTAATCTGGGCTGTACCTGTTTTCCCTGCAATCTTCGTATCTTGCAAATAATACGTAGCTGTACCGTTACGACCATGCGTAACTTCATAAAATCCTTTTTGTACACGCTCGATTTCGTCAGCTGTGTTATCTACACGGTTGATGACATTCGTTTTATACTTGGAAACGAGCGGTCCCAGCTTATCTGTACCTGTTGAATAGCGGACTTCCTTCAACAGATGAGGCTGGACCCTGTAGCCGCCATTCGCAATCAACGAAGCGTATTGCGCCATCTGAATCGGCGTATAGGTATCAAACTGGCCGATTGTATAGTAAAGCAGCATACCAGGAGCCGTTATCGGCATACCTCCACGATAACCAAGCGCTTCATTCGGAAGATCGATCTCGGTCTTCACGCCAAGTCCCACTGAGCTGTACACATCTCTCAGCTTCTGGAACGTTTGTTGGAATTGCTGCCCATTCGTCACGATTGCTTGATAGGAGCTTCCATTATTGACGAACCGGAATCCAGCGAATTGGCCAATGGCCATACCCATATAAATGTTTGACGATTGCTCCAGTGCTTGGATGTCATTAACGGTACCAATCCGGTTTCTGTCGAAGGAACTGAACGTCAGGTTGACCCCGCTTCCCCTCAATACGATCGGCATATCATTGATCCAAGGTGCTTCTCCCATTTGGTGGACGGCAAGGATCGTAGCTCCCTTTACTGTCGAACCCATTTCAAACGAGCTTTGAAGTGTCCGGTACGACCGGTCCATGAATTTGCCACCGTCGAGTTCTCTGCCGACCATGGCCAACACTTCACCGGAATACGGCTCCATCATGACTGCATAAGCACTTGTGACTGGTCCATCCCCGTTACTACGGGCCTTCAAGATGTTCTCCTCGAGGATTTCACCGATTTTTTTGTTTAGATCAATGTCAACTGACAGGACGAGATCATGCCCGCGTGCTCCTTGATGGATACGTGGTGAACCGACCGGCGTCCCTCCTTTTGTCGTAAAGGTGTAGGTTTTATCCTTACCGCTTAAAACTCCTTCATACTGCTGCTCGAGATTGGATACTCCGACAAAATCATTTCGTGCGTACCCCTTAAGCAAGTAACTGCGCAATTGTTCTTCAGGGATTTGACCTGTGTTCCCGAAATAGAACTGTCCTCCCTCGGGATAGCTCCTTTCAGCTGTCGATGAAATACCGAAGCGACCTTCGAGCTCATCCAGATGCTCGCCGATGATCGCCACCTCTTTTTCAGTCAAGCCCTTCTTGATGAAGGTAACATCCATGTTTGTAGCTGAGTCGAGCTCCCTTTTGACAGCGAGGATCTGCATGTCTTCTTCGCTTTCTTTAATCGGTTGGAGGTCCTCCTCTGTAATCCGATCAAGCAACAGACGGTAGAGCTCCTTATCATCTAACTCTTCCGAATTGATTTCTTCTTCGGTCAGCTTCATTTTATAAGCTTCTTCCATGCCTTGTTTCAGAATCCAATAATCCTGCAGATCCCGCTCAGTGATTCTTTTTGTATTCATTTCGATGAGCGAGGTGATTTTTTTCGCATACCTTAAGTGTTCCTCATGGCCCGCACCTTGAACACGGATGTAGGTCAGTGCAAAGGAAGGAATATTACTGACGATCAGCTTTCCATTTCGATCGAACATTTTCCCGCGTTCGGTCTGTACAGAAGCGACGACATTCTTCGTCAGTTCAGATTGGGAGCGGAAGTGTTCTCCGTGGACGATTTGTACGAAGCCCAACCTGATGATCAGCAGCGTGAATAACAGAAACACAGACAAAAACAATAGATTCATTCTGCTTGCCAAAGACCTCCGTTGTTGTTTCTTATGCTCCGTGTTATCCATAGTACTTCTCCCCTTTTTAACTCCTGATGCCCCACATAAAGAATTTGTTATCTATTCCAATTATTTCATATGTTATGCATAAAAGAAACTGCTCTTTCCGAGCAGTTTTTAACAAATTTGAGTCGGTTGGGGGGAAGGGGATTTTACTAGACTTCCAGGTTTACAAGTCCGTATTTGGCGGCGGGTTCGTCGCTTTGCTTCGCCCACCATTGGTTGCCATAGTCGAAATGCCACCATTCTGCAGAGTAATTGGTAAAGCCCGAGGTTGTCATAACATGAACGAGAAGTCTGCGGTTCTGCAGGTACGTTTCTTCTTTCTCGTTGAGCGTCCCTTCGTTCTTTTTCTTCTCATCGAAATAACGGGTCCACGCCCGATCCGAAAACTCATCGAATCCTGTTCCCATGTCAAGCGGTTCGTCGTTTTCATCAAGAATGGTGAGATCCACTGCACCGCCAGTACTGTGTGGCGGGGGAGCATCCTCGTCAACAGTAGGGTAAGAGACGAACTGGCGCGCCCCTTCATGCAGACGTTCCTCAGACCAATACGGATGTTCGTCTTTCAACTCGTTCAAATACGTTTCATAGAGGAGTTTCTGAACCGAAAAGGGTCTCCACCCATCCCAGATCAACAGCTTATACCCATCTGGCAGTTTACGAGCTGCTTCCACAAGTTTAAGTGCCACCTCTCTTCGCACATAACAATCACTCATGGCACCCGGAAGGCCCATCGCATAATAACGAGGTTTCACGACTAACAAAGCCGTGTTCATGCTCTGGATGGACACGAGCTCTTCCTTGTTCTCTTGAATCGGAATCTCCTTCCAATCCTTGATGGGATGGATATAGGGTAACGGATAGTCATTTCGGTTCATTGAAAAGCCTCCATTCTTAAAATAAAGTCATCTTAGTAAAGTATTCGATGAATCGTGTCTGAACTTGTTCGTAAACCCTGGATTAAGGAAATCACTGGAATGCTTGCACATTCTATTCTGCAAAAAGAGCCCGGCATCTAGCCAGGCTCCTCTATCATTATGAATTCGATCCTAATTTACTTTTCGTTCCACCTTTAGCACCACCGCTGTGCATAGCGAATAGGTTCGTGTCGACAGAGAACGTGAGTGATTCTCTTTCACGCTTGCGCTTCAGAGCAATTTTAATCATATCTGACGTCAGCTCTTTAAATGATTTTCCTGTCGGCTCCCACAGGTAGAAGGAAAGAGAGCCAGGAATCGTGTTGATTTCGTTCACATACACTTGATTCGTGCTTTTATCAATCAAGAAGTCGATACGAGACACACCGGCACAACCGAGGATCTGGAACGTATCCTTGGCAAGCTGTTGGACTTGGGTGGTCATCTCGTCAGACATTTCCGCTGGAATCTTCCGGTTGGTGCTTTCCATACCTTTGGACGCACCACCGCCTTTTGAGCCGCCTCCACTTTGATACTTATCCTGATAGGTCAAAATATCGGTGCTGCTCAACACTTCTTCACAGACCGAGCTTTCCGCTTCTTCATAATCGCCGAGTACAGAACAGTTGACCTCTTTCAAGTCCGTGACCATCTTTTCTGCTACGATTTTGATTGCGAATTCGGTCGCTAGTTCAACCGCCTCTTCCAGCTCTTCACGGTTTGTCGCCTTGCTTATACCAACACTGGATCCGAGGTTCGCAGGTTTGACGATGACTGGATAGCTGAGGTCATTCTCGATTTTTTCAACGAGCGCATCTTGATCGTTCAACCACTTGGACGCATAGAACCAAACATAATCAAGGATCGGAACACCAGAATCACGCAGGATTTGTTTCATCATCACTTTGTCCATGCCTACCGCTGATGAAAAGACGTCACAACCTACGTACGGAATATCATGCAATTCAAAGAATCCTTGTAAAATACCATCCTCACCATACGTACCATGGATGACAGGGAATGCCACATCAATCTCAGAAACGAGCTTCTTGCCGAACATACCTGTCGTGTGACGATGGATGACCGGACGACCCTGGTCATTCGTCGTAATGATGATCCGTTCGCATTGCTTCAACAGCTCATCGGTATCCTTGTAATTCTCGATATCCAACAACGCTTCCCCGGTATACCAGTTTTTGTTTTTACTGATATAGATTGGAATCGGTTCATATTGATCGCGATCCATCGCTTTGATTGCTTGTAATGCGGATATGACGGATACTTCGTGTTCGACCGATACACCGCCAAAAAAGACGCCAACTTTTACCTTCATCTATTTCCAACCCCTATTCGTTAAATGTATCAGGCAGGTCGTTTTCGATCAGGACGACCGTTTTTTCCTTTGCGATTTCGTTCATTTTCGCTAGCGCATCGTCAAGATTACGAGCGACATAATATTGGTCTTCTGGATACTTTTCCTCTGCCAATCCATCCTGCAACGGCACAGTCTGCTTCTTCCCGACAAGGATGACATAATCACAGACTTTCGCAGCATGCTGACCGAGTCTCTTGTTCAAGTCGTACTCTTCGTCACCAAGCTCGATCATTCCTGGTGTAATCAGCACTTTATAGCCATCCATCTGACTGAGCACCTCAAGTGCCATTTTTGAACCGACCGGATTCGAGTTGAACGCGTCATCAATGATTGTAATCTTGTCGGAATGCTTTTTGATCTCCATACGGTGCTCGACAGGCTGGATCTTCTTCGCCGCTGTGGAAATCCGTTTCGCAGGAACGCCAAGCTCATAAGCTGTCGCGACTGCTGCAACGATATTATAAATGTTATGTTCACCTAACAGCTTCGTCTGGATTTCGATCCTCGTTCCATCTTTGGTCACGACATCAAACTTTGTCCCCTTGTTGGAAAAGCTTATGTTTTCAGCTCGGTAATCGAGATCATCCGCATAGATACCGTAATACACGATTCGTGCGTTACTTTGAGGCTTGCGGGACATGATGTTCTTATCGTCCTTGTTCAGGAAACCGATTCCATCATCCGGAAGACTGTCGATGATTTCATATTTCGTCTTTTTAATGTTTTCCAATGTTTTGAACGTATCCAAGTGCTGTTCACCGATGGCTGTCAGAATCCCATACTTCTGGTGCACAAGGTCACAGATCTCCTGAATATCGTTTTCTTGCTTCGCTCCCATCTCCGCAATGAAATAATCGTGGAAAGGACGGAGCATATTTCTGACTGTAATCGTTACGCCGAGCTTTGTATTATAGCTTTCCGGAGTCATCAGAACGTTTTTATGCGATGACAAGATCGTATGCAGGATATGTTTGACGCTTGTTTTCCCGTAGCTGCCAGTAATACCGATTACTTCAGTATGCTTCGCCTCATTGATGATACGCTCAGCATCATTGAAGTACCCTTGCGCAATCCTTTTTTCAATCGGCAGGTTGATCGTGTTGGCAACGAGAACAACAAAATAGGAAAGAATCGTCAGACCGACATACGTAAATAACAGTGGTACAAGTGCATAAGTATTGATCAATTCAAAATAGAAACTGAAGCCTGCGATGACCGCAACAAGAATGATGACCGTCCCCATAAGCCGCTTTACCCGTGCGGTTACGACCAGCTTCTTCTTTTCTTTTCCTGTTTCACGTAGAAGATATAAGATCAAATAAAGGCCGATGAATAACAAAATTGCGACGTTATCCAGGTTCTCGATGAACGCGATCAGTGCTGTAATGAGCGGGATAAAATCGCGCTTCTTGAATACTTTCCCAAGGTTTTCTTTCATCCATCTCGTGAAACGTTCGTTTCGATATGAGTTCTGTTGAAGCATATGAATGGCCTTACGAAGTCTTGACCACGTATAAAGCCCCCAAAATACGATTCCGATAGCAAATAAGAGACTAAGCATCTTTCCACTCCTTATCTTTTTCAAGGAAGTTATCAATAATTACGAGGAATTGGTTCAATTTCTCCAAGTAGGAATAGTGGCCGACACCATCGAGGACGACCAGACCGGCGTTCGGGATCGCTTGTTCCATGATCTTGGCATCCGATACCGGTGTTGCTGTGTCATTCTCTCCCCAAATAAGGAGTGTCGGAGCTTTGATTTCCGGCATCAAGTGCTGCAGGTCTTCATTGACCACCTTGACCATCGTCTGCTGCATGACCCCTGATGCGTTTTTATAATCCGCAGAGCCGACCTTCCCTTTCACCTTTGTGAGGATATCCTCTTTATAGTTTCGTAATACCGGAAGGTTCAATACATTTTTGATCGTTTTGTACGTATACACCTTCGTATAATACTTCATCGTACGTTTCGGCTTCACCCCTGCACTATCAATTAAGACAAGCTTGTGCACAGGATAATGCGCTGCATAACGAATGGACACCCTACCACCATTAGAATGTCCCATCAGTATTGGATCTTTTATGTTCAATTTTGTAATGAATTCACGAAGCATATTCGTAAACGCTTCTACATCCCAGGCTTCAGGAGGTTCTTCGCTTTCCCCGAACCCCGGAAGATCAATCGAATACACCTTGAAATTTTTCTCTAAAAAGTTATGGACTGGTTCAAAGCTCTTAAGGCTTGTGCCCCAGCCGTGCAACAGCAAAATGCTCCGGCCCTCGCCAGAAACACGATAATTGACGCTTATGCCCCCAATATCAATCTTCATTGATTCTAACGCTCCTTACAATGACAAAATGGTTTTGTTAATCTATAAAAATAAATCCTCTAACGTTATACATATACTTAATACATATTATCATACCTGAAGCTTTTAAGGACAACCCTGGCGCGAATTTCCGCCTCATCCCCAATATATTTCAATAGCCTAAATTCGCTACAACAAAACCTATTGATTGTATTCCATTCTATAATGTTCGTATTTCACTGATCATTTCAAGGAGTATAGGTTGACACTTTTTCAACAAATATGAAGGGAATGCTATAATAGTAGTATATCAATATGAGGAGTGATTCAAATGAGCAAAAGCAACGCTTGGAAAAAGCGAAAGAAACTTGAGCGTGAAGGAAGACGTAACCCTGTATTGAACAGAAGCCAATATGCAATGATTGACCTGCAAACCCGTAAGACCAAAACGAAAAAAGACAGACTCGACCAGCACAAACATAAAGGCCGCTTATCAGATTGGAATAACGATCATGATAAGGGCCTTTTCTGTTTAAACACTCTGTTTGTTTGACCGCAACACCATCAGGTATGCAAACACGACAAGTAATGAAACCGACATGCTGATTGCAGAATACCTGGCAATAATAAAAAAGTATTCGGTGTAAGGAATCATCTCTGATGCACCAGACCCTAAAGGGACTTCTCTCGGGTAGAAAATAAAGGACACAACAAAAGAAAGGACAAAACTATAAAGTGCGGTTTTCAATAGGATCTTCTCCACGTGTTTTCCCCCTAATACGCTTCAGCTTGCCTGATTCTCATCTTCTTGCTCAGTTTCGGCCTTATCACGCTGCTCTTGAAATAAATATAACCCGACCGCTACTGTCACAATAATAAACACGATACTACTGTAGCGTGTGATCGTATATAACAGATCAGAATAACGCATGTACCCGACTGGATACGCGGCAAACAGGACACAGAACGACAGAATAAAGCTGAATAAACCAGCTTGCATCGTCATTTTCATGATTTTCTCCAAACAAATTCCCCCTTTACGATATCTGTTATTTCAATGATTGATTTCACTGTTTTCACATTGTTGAATTTGCATGTATGTTCCTCGGTAATCCAATACCCTGCCATGCCGGTCCGTTCAGCAAGCTCCATGTCACACGCTGAATCACCAACCATGAAGGAACGGTTCAAATCGATATCCGGGTATTTCTCGATGGCTTGTTCAATCATCCCCAGGTTCGGTTTCATACAACGACATCCTTCATCCCGGCGATGAGGACAATAGAAAATATCCTTCACTTCTATGCCATTTTCAGCTAATCTTTTCAGCATCTGGTCTGATAGGCTTTGATAACGTTCAAAGCTGATGAAGCCTTCATTAATCAGATATTGATTCGTCACGATGATGATTGCATAACCCCTTGCTTGGACTTCCTTCAGTGTGTCAAAGGCCCCTTCTATAAACTCCGGTTGATCGACTTCACTCCAGTCATGGTCTGGATAATCCTTTATGATCGTCCCGTCCCGATCGAAAAAAGCGACTTTGATTGTATCCCCCACTTTCTCCAACATCTTCCATCATCCTATTCGATAAGGATTTACGCTATCCTTTTACTTTGGAAAATATTTTTGGCGTGAAAAAAAGACGCTTTACAGGAAAGCGTCTTGCTATGATTTGTTTACCCAGTTAATGACGACATTTCCCTTTTTGTGACCCAGGTCTACATAACGGTGGGCTTCCGCAATTTCTGCCATCGGGTATCGTCGGTCGATGACGGTTCTGATTTTTCCTGCTTCAATGATTTCTTTTAAGAACAGCAAGTCTTTCGAATCTTCGCCTGCTATCCCGCCAATGACTTTCTTCGTGCCAACCTTTGACGTCCAAAGCATTTGAACGATCTGAGGATAATCAAACACGGCTAACAGATAATGACCGTTCTCGTTTAAAGAACGTTTGCAACGTGAGAACGAGGTTTTTCCGACTGTATCAAAAATGATATCGTATGTTTCCCCATTCTCCGTAAAATCCTCTCTTGTGTAATCAATGACACGGTCTGCCCCCAATGACTGGATCAGATCGACATTTCCAGTACTGCAGACACCTGTCACTTCTGCACCATAGTACTTTGCTAGCTGGACGGCATAGGTTCCTACACTACCAGACGCACCATATATCAATACTTTTTGTCCGCTTTTGATCTTCCCTTTTCGAAGAAAGTCCAATGCCGATACTGCTCCAAAGGGGACGGATGCAGCTTCTTCAAAGGTCAAATTGGCAGGCATCAATGTAACAGAACCTTCTGCACGCATCGTTATATATTCTGCATATGTACCTTTGCCGCAAAATCCGTATACCTGATCCCCTTTCTTGAAGCTGGTAACAGCATCACCGACGGATTCTACTTCTCCTGCGAAATCCATTCCCAATATTGATTTTTTAGGCTTCCTTAGTCCAAGGGCCATCTTGGAAATCGGCCACAAGGGCAATGATTTTCTCGAACCGTTCCGTATTCGTGAATCCCCTGATGACACAGTCGTCGCATGGACTCTGATCAAAAGTTCATCTTCCTTCAAAACAGGCTTATCCACCTCTTGAAATTGCAGCACCTCTGGTGGCCCATATTTTGGACACGTAACAGTCTTCATGAATTTTCTCCTCCGTTCGTTGTAAATAACTGCACAATTCATCTATACGAAAAAACGTAAGAATCCATACGAAAAATAGGGAAAATAAAAACCTCCCGTTTTACGAGAGGTCAAACGTGTTAGCACATGCATTTTTGACAGGGTGTTTCATCAAAGGTCGGTTCAAGCGAATTCCACATCTGGACCCAGTAATAGCTTCCGTTCGTTCCTTTGTTCGTGATGACTTTCTGAATAAAGCTTTCTTCCCTAATCCAAGCACAACGCACAGAATGAATTTTGGTTGATTGATGATCCAAGACAATGAAGTATCCTGTTCCTTGTCTCTTAAGGTGTTGAAAATCATTTAAGTGTTTGACAAGCCTCAATCTCGTCACCACCTAACAATGGATTTACAAGCTATTGTTACTATTCCCTAAATGTGTCGAAATTCCTTTATTTTTATTGCTAAAACAAGTTTTTTAATACAATTTGTTAAAAATTTTGTGTTGATAAGAACGATAGGCTGAGGAATGACTTATTTTCCGCTTTTCCATCAACTGATTGAACCGGATGATTTTTTCATTCAAACGTTTGTTTAGCTCTGAACGTTCTTTTTCATCCTTACAGCAGCTGATCAGTTCTTCAAGCGTGACCATTTCCTTTTTCAGCTGAACTTCGGGTGGCACAAAGCCTCCGTTTTTGAGGATTTTATAGCTCAGACGAAGCTCATCAGGCACACCAGCCATTTCGTCCTTTGGTAACGGCTTTCCTTTCCCAGGAAGGTTATCAAACGTCCCTTTCTCCAGTGCTGCTCGAATCCGTTCCTCCGCAATACCGGCTGAAAAATCCATTCCATCACCCCATTGTCATTGTTATGTTCATTTTACCAGATAATGTATGGTAGATTTGTGGCAATATCGAAAAAGGTGAGAGCAGCTGCCCTCACCTTCTATTTATACTTCTAACACTTGTGGTGATTCCGAGCCACTGTTCATGAGCCTGAACAGAGTTGGCTGAATCTCTAATACGATGTAATCAGGATCATCTGGCCCTTTGAACCATTTCTCCATATGCTTGTTCCAGATTTTCTTTTTCAACTCAGGGTCATCCTTGATGGCAGCCGTTCCTTCGACTTCCACGTATGCATCCCCAAGTCCGTCTCCATCATAGCCTAATAAGATATGGACGTTCGGGTTTGCATCGATTTCTTCCGTCTTATGCGTATCCTTATCCGTCGGGGTATACATCGTCAAACCTTCATGGTGAAATGTCATGTAGCGTGAATGAGGCTTGTTATTTTTCACGGTCGCAAGTGTTCCATATTTACTATCATCTAAAACGTTCAGTACTTTTTCCTTCAAATCTTTCACGAAGATCAACTCCTTAATCGGCATCCTTTAGTAATATTCCTTATAGAAGTTGAAATTAAACAAAGCACTTTGTGTTTAAGAATGTGTGAGACGATAGATTTCTTCCAATACTGGCATCTCTTCTCGTTCTTCATCGGTCACTTGGTCCCAGAGTATGCCTGTCGGCTTCTCATAATCATTTTTTGTCTGGATCAGTTCCTTTTCTGTTGCGATGTAATCTACCGTTAAATCATAGGCGTCTCGTGGCAAATCATCGTCAACCAGCTGGACTGAATGAATGGAAGTAATCACGGGGACAGCTGGATTTCCAAGCTCACGGATAATCGCATACTCCCGGTCCGCATACCCCTCTCCTTTTCCGAGCCTCCGACCGTCACGATGAATTGCGACTGACCCGACGACGATCAAGTCAATCGTCGGCATTTCAGAAAGTGGGATAACTTTTCCGTAGGAATGGATGTGGCTTAGGCTAGCAGCTTTCTTCTCCTCTCCATCAGGCACCCATTCCGGCTTGACCATGATGAAGCCGTCCTTCAATCGTGGTGTCGGGACAAGCAACGTTTTTCCATCAATCAAGATTTGTTTTCGTATTGGAAGCTGCGGCGAGTCGGGATTGACCTTGATGACCTTCGCGTTCTTGTACGTGTCCATTTCTGTCACGAACGCTGCAGCTTTCTCGGCCCCTTTAAAGTTCGGAATCCTTCCCTTCAATGGAAAAGGGAAACGCCCTACCTTCTCTTCCGTCATCGTCTCCCATACACGTTCTCGAATTTCTTGTTTGTTCTTCACGATACCGACACCTCTTTCAATAAAAATCGCTCTTTACTCCGGTTCTAAAATATGGAAACATTATAGCAGACATTGATTGGATAGACGAATGCCAGATAAGGGGAGATGAAGATGGGTACATTTTTTTATCCGGAGCTTTATAGAAACTTCACGCTGTTTTCCACGAGCCATTTCATCATGATCAGCGTCCTCACGATTCTCATTGTGACCCTTTTTCTTTTTGGGAGTAGGATCCGGAAAAACACGAAGTACCAGCACCACATTCGATGGACGCTCTTTACAGTTTTAGTGTTGTCGGAATTAAGCTATCAGCTGTGGAGTCTGATGAATGGCGTGTGGGATTTACGCATCCATCTTCCATTCCACCTCTGCTCGATCAGTTCGCTTGCGATCCTCTACTTTTTATTGAAGCCGAACGAATCCCGTTTTCAGCTCGTCTATTTCATCGCCTTTTTACCACCGGTACTTGCGATAGTGACGCCAGACTTGTTGTATGGCTATCCTCATTATCGTTTTTTCCAGTTTTTCATCCATCACATGACACTTGTGGTGACCGTCTTTTATGCCATTCTGATTTTACGTTTACGTCCGAAATTCGCTTCCATTTTCAAAGCTGTTTTTTTCATCAATATCCTGGCGCTGCCGCTGCATTATCTCAATCGTTCGATCGGTTCCAATTATTTGTTCCTTGAAGGGCCTCCTGCAAGTGACACGTTGTTGAGCTGGTTCGGAACCGGGTACTGGTATATCATCAACCTTGAAATTGTCATGTTTGTCGCGTTCTTGATTACCTATTTACCTTTTATGAGCGGAAAAATAAAGGCAAAAAAAGAAGTCGAAATGTAATGGGATAAAAGGAAGACGTTCCGATTGTCTTTTCACGTGAATGGTACTAAAATTGTTCTATCTGAATCCTGAATCGAGGTCCTTATGAATGACTGAAGCACAACGAAAAGAACATCTTGCCGGTGTCGCAGCTGGCGCTGGCGCTTACATCCTATGGGGAATCCTGCCGCTTTATTGGAAGCTGATTCAGCACGTGCCATCCGAAGAAATCCTTGCCCACCGTATGATTTGGTCGTTCGTTTTCATGTTAGGCGTCTTGATGGTGATGAAGCGGATCAATAAGTTTATCCGTGAATTGAAGGAATTGTTCACCAACAAGAAAAAGCTGCTCGGTTTGATTTTCGCATCAATCTTCATCACAATAAACTGGTACACGTACATCTGGGCGGTCAACAACAACCATGTCGTTGAAGCGAGTCTCGGGTATTACATCAATCCGCTTGTCAGCGTGTTGCTCGGTATTATCGTTTTGAAGGAACGACTCTCATTTTGGCAAATCATCTCGTTTCTTCTCGCCACAATCGGTGTGTTGAATCTGACCCTCCACTTCGGGTCGATTCCGTGGGTTGCGATCTCATTGGCGCTAAGCTTCGGGCTTTACGGTTTGCTGAAGAAAATGACAGCACTAGGGGCATTGACCGGTTTGACGATTGAGACGATGTTCATTACACCGATCGCATTGATTTACGTGAGTTTTCTCGTCAACGATGGATCGAATTCATTCGTCATGGCTGATCCGAATACAGCATTGCTCTTGTTCGGAGCAGGAGTCGCTACTGCTGTACCATTGTTACTGTTCGCAACTGGTGCCAACCGCATTTCGTTAACGATGATCGGGTTCCTGCAATACATTGCACCGACCATCATGCTCGTGATCGGTGTTTTCCTTTACAACGAACCGTTTTCTCAGGTCCATATGATTTCGTTCATCTTCATCTGGATTGCTTTGAGCATTTTCACATTAGCCAACACGAAGCTTCTAGCACGCTTCGAACCAAGGCTTTCGAAAAAAGCGAAAGCGTATGAACATGCAAACAAAAAGCCGGACTCCCATGCGGGATGATCCGGCTTTTATGAAAGACATTTCTGCTTGCTTTTTGTGCTGTTTTGTCCTTCATCGCCCTAATTTTAGTTAATTCACTTTATGTGGGTCTTCCGTTAACAGCTCCACTTTGAAGAGGTATACATGGTCATAATCTGCCATCCCATCTTTTATCGCTTGTTCCTCATTTTGGAACAAGTCCCCAGATAAATGGACTCCATCTCCTTCATCTGCAACCATTGCCCCGACCGTAATCGGCTTCCCAATCTGAATTTCGTGCTTTTCATCGATAGGAAGGGACATGGATGCGATAGATGAAGTACCAAGCTTGAGCTTATGGTGACCGGTACTGTTTCCCGTATCATATATGTACGATATATTGAAGTTTTTTTCATCAGCAGCGTTCGTTCCATCTGTCATCAAAAAAGCGATGCGATGCAAATCGCCCTCTTCTTCATCTTCCATGATACCTACGCCTACACTCGACGCTTCTTCTTTTTTGATTCCTTTTTCATAATGATCGATATAGAGCCTCATGAACTTGACGGACTCATCAAGCTCGGTTAAATCATAGATAAAAGAATGCGATACACCTGTGGCTCCCAACAGTCCTTTTTCTTTCGCACTTAAATCAGCAGCCTCCAGCGTCATTTTTCCGCTCGTGCTTTTTACTGCTTCACCTTGTGAACATGCGGCTAGCATTAAGCATGCGAAAACGACGATCATCCATTGTTTTTTGAACAACCTCAATTCCCCCTTTGAAAACACTCCTCTCTATCTTATCAATAATATGGTAAAAAGCACCAGACTCCTCTACAGAGTTCTGGTGCTTATTTTATAAGTCACGCAAAAGCCGTTTCATGATCTGTTCATAATGGTCTTTCGTAATGCCAGGAGCGAATTCTTCAGGGAGACCATCCAAATCCGGGATTTTCGCCCCTTGAGGAGCACCTTCCACCACACGTAATGGCTGCCCGTTTTCCGGATTCGTCCCTTTCCATATTTGCCTGATGCCTTGATACTCGCCATCACTCCACGTATAAAGCACGTTTGCGAGTCCTCTCTCTTCAAATTTTCGGGCATAATCGAATTTCGTGTTCGATAGATTCGGAACAGGGAGCATCTTGGTCAGGTCGGTCCCCGTCGCAATATAGATCGCTTTCGCATAGGCGAGGATATGCGTCCCGCCTCTGACGAGTAAATATCCGATCATTTCCCTTGCTGTCGGGTGGTCTGTCATTTCATACACCCGCATTTTGTGCGTCCTCGCTCCAACTTCCAGGAAGAAGTTATGGATAAGGTCGACGACGAGATTACCACTATTGAATACATAATCACCCCGCCATGGGTTGCCCATCGCATCTGCACCGAGCGCTGTTTGGGCCGTTGCGATGAATTGATCGGCGTTTCGGGCGTCCTTTCCATTCTGGAGTGGTGTAAGATCGGGTGGTGCCGGGAACGAGCTTCCTTTCGTCAACAGATTGATCGAGGTTGATACAAGCTCAACGTGGCCGAATTCTTCGGCGGTGATACTTGCCACCAAATCATAAAAAGGCTTCAGCTTCTTCTTTTCGCGGAAATTGAAGGATTGGAACATATAATTGTTCAGCGTCGACATCTCGCCAAAACGCCCCCCGAGTAACGCCTGGACAGCAGCTGCAGCATTCGCATCGCCGTGTTCAGGTATAGGGAGCTCGATTAATTGTTGATTGATCCGTTTAAACATAGTCGTCCTCCCGCCTGTCTAGTTTGGGAATACCCAGACGATTTGTTGGATCCGTACGAAAAACATCGTGCCATTGACTTGAAGGACGATATGATCCGGCTGGACATCGGTCAGCTTACCTCTCAACGAACCCCGAGTCGTCTCCACCGTCAACATTTTCCCCACGACTGTACACAACGTTTGATACACGTATGGATCAATGAGGCTGAACAATTGTGGCATCCTTTCATCTACCACTCGACACCTCTCCTTTCGCATGAAAACTCTCACTATACTAGCGTACGCACGCCAGAGGTTGTCATAGACGAGAAGAATTCGAAGTGTCAGGCACCAATCTGGAACCCGCGCGCAGCAAGGGGTTTTGATTGGTGCCTGACACCTTCTCCGAACCCGCATCAGACGTGGCATCGTTGAAAGTGCCTGACACTAAAACAATAAAAAAAGAACTGTAACGGACGACCGTTACAGTTCTTTCCAGGAGTTACTCATGAATGGTTTATTTTATGACTGGGATACATCTGTTTAGAACGTTTTACGATGTTAAAAAATTGTTGTGCGCGCTCACGTGGGTTGTCAGCCTGACTGATCGCTGAAATGACCGCTACTCCATCAGCTCCGGCTTCCATAACTTGTTCTACATTGGATGTATTGATCCCGCCGATACCGACAAGGGGGACCTCAAGACCACCTCTACAAATCTCTTCAATAACGATAGGACCCCTTACTTCCTGGATGTCGGTTTTCGTTTTCGTCATGAACATCGGACCGACGCCGATATAATCAGCTCCAGCCCTGACAGCAGCTTCCGCTTCCACTACATCATGAGTTGAGACGCCAAGGATTTTATCTCCGACCCGATGTCTGATCTCCTCAATTGAACCGTCCTCTTGGCCGATATGAACCCCATCTGCGTCTAGCTCAAGTGCGAGTGCGACATCATCGTTCACGATGAAGGGGATGCCTGATGCATGGCAAATTGCTTTGAGATCCAGGGCAAGCTCACGTTTTGCAGCCCCACTCAAACACCCTGACCCTTTTTCCCGGAATTGAAAAAGGGTTACTCCTCCTTCAATCGCTTCCTTCAATACTTCTCGCGGATCACGCTCACAATTCAGACTCCCCATGACTAGGTAAAGCTTCATCGCCTTCTTCACGTTCTTCATTGGATTGAAACTCCAGCATGACGGAACGCCCAATGATTCGTCGGTCCATGTCCAGAGCCGATTCTGAGATTATCATCAATAGCAGCTGTGATAAATTTTTTGGCGACACGCACCGCTTCCTGAACCGTTCTTCCTTTAGCCAGTTCGGCTGTTATTGCTGCTGCAAACGTACAACCTGTTCCATGGGTATTTTCGGTCTGCTTCCGGACCCCTTTGTACTCGTAAAACTGATCCCCATCATATAAAAGGTCATTGGCACACTTTGGGTCGTCGGAATGGCCGCCCT
Organism: Pseudalkalibacillus sp. SCS-8; assembly: GCF_040126055.1. Classification (NCBI taxonomy): domain Bacteria; kingdom Bacillati; phylum Bacillota; class Bacilli; order Caryophanales; family Fictibacillaceae; genus Pseudalkalibacillus; species Pseudalkalibacillus nanhaiensis. The sequence goes on along the minus strand of NZ_CP143541.1, from coordinate 471,039 downwards.
TGATGACAACATTCCGTGCTCCCATCCCATGAAGCATTTCTGCTACTCTCATCCTGTCCTCGACAGATTCGATCGTAATACCGGTCAGAGCTTCTGCCTCCGGAATATTCGGGGTCACTACGAATGCGTGTGGCAGCAATTTCAATTTCAATGCTTCAACCGCTTCCTCTTGTAAAAGAGAAGCCCCACCTTTTGCAATCATGACCGGATCGACGACAATTTTCCGCCATCCGTATATTTCAATCGCTTCCGCAACACTTTCAATGATTTCTGGGCTGAACAGCATGCCGGTCTTCACTGCATCCGGTTCAAGATCGGTCGCAATCGACTTCAGTTGCTCCCTTACCGCTTCAACGGTCATCGGGTACACGCCTTGTACACCAAGTGTGTTTTGGGCAGTAACAGCTGTAATGACAGACATCCCATATACTTCAAGCTCCTGAAACGTCTTCAGATCTGCCTGGATCCCAGCGCCGCCTCCGCTATCCGATCCTGCAATCGTCAATGCTTTGTACGTCATCGTTCGTCCACCTCCATTAGCCTAAATAGCGATGATACAACGTTTTTGCTTCTGCAATGTCCTTCGTTCCGTGTATGAGGGCGCGTCCATCCTTGAACAGGACCATTCGATGCTCGCCAATCCTGAACGACAAAAGGTAAGGATTTTGCTCGACTTTACCGCCCTGAGTTGATAAACGCTTTGCAATCTCTTCCAGATTCCATTCCTGGCGTTTCGGAGGCCTGATTTGAACGGAATCCCGACCGCACAACACCGCTGTCTTTGTCTGGTTTTCATAAGACAGATAAGGGTACGTCGGCTCCTTTCCACACGACAGGCAATCCTCTTTTTTCGCCTTCATCACATTAATAGACGTATGCTGATTGCGCCACAAATCAAAGGAAACAAGCTTTGTCCGCAGTGCTGACCAGTCCTCCACTAAAATCTTCAACGCTTCTGCTGTCTGGTATGCGACAACCATTTGCACCGTCGGACTGATAATCCCAGCCGTGTCGCATGTCAGGCCTCCGATTGGCACCGTCTCGAGCAGACAATTGAGACATGGTGTTTCGTCTGGAATGACCGTCAGGCTGATGCCATAGCTGCTTACACATGCCCCGTAGATCCATGGAATGCCATGCTTTTGTGAAACATCATTGATCATCATCCGGGTATCAAAATTATCCGTCGCATCAAGAATGAGATCGACCCCATCAACAAGCTGCTCAAGCTCTTGTGGTGTTGCATCCAAAATGTGAGCACGAACCTCGACATCTGAATTCACATCTCGCAATCGGTTTTGCGCCGCCACCGCTTTCGGAATCCGTTCATCCGCATCCTTTTCGGTGTAAAGCTGTTGGCGTTGGAGGTTACTCCACTCCACATAATCACGGTCCACGATTGTAAGCGTACCGATACCCGCACGTACAAGCGCTTCTGCATTACCTGTCCCGAGCGCACCAGCGCCGATGATGAGGACATGCTTCTGACTGATCTTCTGTTGTCCTTCCTCTCCGATCGGTGCAAAGAGAGTTTGGCGGGAATAACGGTCACTCACCCTATGCTCATTCCTTCCATCGGACTGCTTGCTGTCGCATACCGTTTTTTCGGAATCCGTCCCGCTTCATAGCCGAGTCGTCCAGCTTCAATCGCTAGTTTCATCGCCTCTGCCATTTTCACTGGATCTTCAGCTGCAGAAACGGCCGTGTTCAGAAGAACGCCATCTGCGCCAAGCTCCATGGCGCGTGCGGCATCAGCCGGTGATCCGATTCCTGCATCCACAATGACCGGTACACTGGATTGCTCGATGATAAAGCTCAGGTTCAACGGGTTGATGATTCCTTGGCCGGAACCGATCGGTGATGCACCAGGCATGATTGCGTGCGCACCGAGCTCCTCAAGCTTTCTTGCAAGCACGACGTCATCTGATGTATACGGCAAGACCGTGAATCCTTCTTTCAAAAGCTCCTCTGTCGCCTTCAACGTTTCAACCGGGTCAGGCAGCAACGTCTTGTCACAGCCGATCACCTCGACCTTGACCATGTCACATAATCCCGATGCTTTAGCGAGCTTCGCATGACGCACCGCTTCCTCAGCCGTTTTTGCCCCTGCTGTGTTCGGCAGCAAGGAATACCGTTCAAGGTCCAGTTTTTCTAAAAAATTCGGCTGGCTCGGCTCGAAAATATTCATGCGGCGTACTGTGAACGTCAGAATTTCAGTATCTGACACTTCGACAGCTTGCTTTTGTATATCAAAGTTCGGGTATTTTCCTGTTCCTAACAACAGTCTTGACTGGAATTCATATTTTCCGATTTTCAACATCTCAACCGCCTCCTACAAATTGTACAATTTCAATTTTGTCGCCGTCCTCAACTTTCCGATCACCATGAGTGTCCTTCTCCAAGATTTCTTCATTATGCTCCACCATGACTACCCGCTTGTCCAATTGGAAATGCGCAATAAGATCTGTAATCGAATTGACCGTTTCAGGCACGGTCACACGTTCACCATTTATAATCAGCTTCATTGTTTATCAACTCCTATCATACATGAAGAGAGGTACGCTTCGTCTGAAAAGCAGAAAACCAATCGTCCTGGACCTGCTTCCCATCGATTAGATCCGCGATAAGTTCACCTGTTTTCGGTGCAAGCAGGATTCCGTTCCGGTAATGCCCTGTGGCGATATATAACCCTTCTTTATCCGGATGAGTGCCCATGTAGGGCAGGCTGTCTGCCGATTGTGGGCGGATTCCAGCCCATGCCCGTTCCCAAGCAGCCTCTTTAATCGCCGGTACGACCTGTTGCATTTTTTCCATCAAGCTGGAGATCCCTTCGACTGTTACACTTTCATCGAACGTTCCCGGCTTCTCAGTCGCACCGATGATCAGCTGGTTACCGGGTTTCGGTACGATATAAACCTCATTTGAAAAAATGGTTCCATTTACGAGACGTCGTTTCGTTTTAAGAGAAAAGCACTCACCTTTCACCGGGTATGTAGGAAGTTCCACACCCGCTTCCTGCAGCAGCTGCTCACTCCATGCTCCGCCTGCGACAATGACATGGTCGGCATGGAAGCTGCCTTGATTCGTTTTCACACCGGTTATCCGCTCATTCTCCTCTATGAGATGATGGACATCTGTATATTCATGGATTTCTGCGCCTAAAGTAGTTGCAGCGGTTGCAAATGCCATCGTTAAAGCTGGAGAGGATACTTGACCGTCATTCCGGATGAACATCGCACCGAGCGTGTCCTTGGATAAAGCCGGTTCCTTCACATGAAGTTCAGCAGCCGGAATCCATTCTGACATTTCACCGAGCTCTTGTTGCGCCGGGATCAATCTTTGAATCCGGGACACTTCCTCTTCGGTCATGGCCACTTTATAGATGCCGTTTTGCTGAAATTCAATGTCGATTCCGCTCAGCCCTTTCAAGTCTTTTTCAAGCTGAGGAAACATGGCACGACTTGCTTTTGCGAACTGAAATAACGGACTGTCTTCTTCGAGCTCCGTTTGAGCCCCAAGCATGCCAGCCGCTGCACTCGATGCCTTTCCAGCGATTTTCCCTCTCTCCAGGACGATGACCTTCCGCCCTCTTTTCGAGAGGTTGTACGCGATGGAACATCCGATAACACCTGCACCGACGATGATTGCATCATACTGTGTATGCATTGTGTACCTCCTTGATCCGTTTCCTGTATTTTTCTGCCGCGACCTGTGGATCTTTCGCTTTTAAAATGCCTGACATGACAGCGACCCCGCTCGCACCTGCACGGATCACTTCCTTCGTGTTCTCAGGAGCGATTCCGCCAATTGCGACAACGGGAAGATCAATACTTCGGGTCAGCTCCTTTAAACCATCCAACCCCCTCGGCTCGAGTCCTGGCTTGGAGGCTGTCTCGAAGATATGCCCGTAAAGGAGGTAGTCCGCTCCCTGCTGTTGAGCAGCTCGCGCTTCATCAATGGAGTGAACGGATTTACCGATAAGCAGGTCCGGAAACGCTTTCTTAACTTCTGAAACTTGTAAACTATGATGGGCCAGCTGGACACCGCTAGCTTCTGAGACTGCTGCAACATCCACCCTGTCATTGATGATGATCTTCTCAAGTGGGACCTCATGTTCAGCTAATTGCTTGACCATTTCTACCAATTCGCGAGCAGGGCGGTCTTTTTCACGTATATGAATGAAATCGACCTCTTGATGGATCCTCCCGATCACTTTTGTAAAATGCTCAATCGTCTGTGTTCCAGTTGAAATGACATGGATCTGTGGCTGCAAAGCGCATCACACCTTTCAAAAAGAGCCATTAAATAAACAAAAAGAAGACCACCCTATGCCTAGAGAGTGGTCTTCGGATATACGTTACCTCAAGCCACTTCCCTACGCTGGTTCCAACCAGATCAGGTTCAAAGGGTCTGGAATGCAGCTTCCATCTCAGTCGGTCGACTCCCCTAGTGAATCATAATTTCCTTAATTTACTTGTTATACCTAATGTAACACTTGATTCTCCTAAACTCAAACGCCAAATCGAACATCCTCCACCGGGAACAATGGCCACCAACTAGCAGAATAGTAGGTTAAAAGGATAAGGCTCAAAATTGTGAGAAGAAAGAACCCATCTTTAACCGAATACCCGATTTGGTAATAATACGTCCTTTCTCCGTCTCCTGAAAAGCGCTTTGCCTCCATCGCGATGGCGATCCGGTGCGCCCGACGGATGCTTTGCGATAAGAGTGGGATGGTATACGATTTCAGCTTGAAGTATAAGGACTGCTTTCCGACACCTCGGACACGCATGGCGTTCCGAATCGTGAAAAATTCCTCCACCATGATTGGAATTAAACGCATGCCCGCCATGAAGCTGTATGCGTACTTTGGTTTCAGCTTCACCTGCTGCATCAATGAATAGAATAAGTACACAGGCCGTGTCGTCAACGTAAACGTAAGACCGAGTATCGCGAAAATCAGCGCCCTGAACCCGAGGTGGATGCCTCTGTAAAAGCTTTCTTCCGTTATATGCACCAGACCCCACTTGAACCATGTCGTCTCACCTTTCCCGAAAAAGATCATCGACGTCCCCGTCGAAACGAAGACGAGCAGAAACGGGATTAGGATCAACATGAGCCGCTTCTTCGGATGGCCGCTAAAAAACCAGAATAAGAGAAACGCTCCTGTTGTCAGGTAGATCATCCAATTCAGACGATGGACGAACAACACGAAAATGAACATCCCGACCATGATGAACAATTTGAAGGTTGGGTTGGTTTTGTGCAGCCACGTCTCCTGAAAATCAAACGACAGATTCATCTATAAACACTCCAAAACCGGCTCACGGTTTTCCTGCTCAACGAGGTGATCCCCCACCAATGAGCCATCTTCAATTTTCCACACCCTTGTTGCAAAATGCTCCACAATCTTCTGGTCATGCGTCACCATCAGAATCGTCGTTCCTTCCTGTTGATACGCCTGCAGCATTTCAAGAAGGGCGAACGTATTCCTCGAGTCCTGACCGAATGTGGGCTCATCGAGCAACAGGATCCGATGGTCATTCACAAGCGATGTAGCAACACTTAAGCGACGTTTCTGTCCCATCGAAAGCTGGTAAGGATGGTGGTTCCTGAACGCTTTCAGGTGGAAGCGCGATAACAGCTCCTCCACTTTCTCGTTCACTTCTTCTTCCGAGTGCTGCGCCAACTTCAACCCAAAGGCGATTTCATCATAGACGGAATTGGTCACGAACTGGAACTCGGGATTTTGAAAAACGAAGGTGAGCTCCTGAGGCATTCTTTTTACCGCTTTACCTTGAAGCACATACGTCCCTCTTGTCTTGATGAACTGCATCAGGGCATGTAAGAGTGTCGACTTTCCTGCTCCATTTTCGCCGGTGATGGCAATCCACTCGCCACGATGGACGGTCGCCTCCTCGACCTCGATTTTCATCTCTTTTTTCCGATATCCGCGAAATCCCTCGAGCTGGAGGATCTCTTCACCAATCGACGTAGGGAGCTTTTCATTCGCTTTTGCTTCGATATAGTCATCCCAAACACCCGGATACCAGATGCCCTGCTCTCTCATGACTTTTTTATAGTCAGCGAAAATCTTTTCCTTATCCCCATCAGCCAGGACCACCCCTTTCTCATCAAAAAGGATGATCCGGTCGATGATGTCGAGAACATGCTCCAGCTTATGCTCTACAATGATGAGCGTTTTGTCGTCACTGATCTCTTTGACCGTGTCCCAAACCTGTTCCGTCCCTTGATCGTCGAGAAGTGCCGTCGGTTCATCGAGAAAAAGGACTTCTGGCTCGAGGGCCAAAACGGAAGCGATCGCAAGCCGCTGCTTCATCCCGCCGGATAACGTGTTGAGGCTTGTATGGATGTCTTGAAGCTCAAGCCCGACAAGCTGAAGGAGCCGATGAATTTCGCCTCTCATTTCATGCCGCGGAATCCTCCTGTTTTCAAGGACGAATGCAAGCTCCTCATCGACATAAGGCATACAGAACTGCGTATCAGGATCCTGGAACACATAGCCCCAGGAATCGGGCCGCTCGATCACTTCTGCTTTAATCGGAACTTCGATTGAATCCGGAATGATTCCAGAAAGGACTTGGAGAAGCGTCGATTTCCCACAGCCCGAGGGACCAAGGAGCAGGACCTTTTCCCCTTTTTCAATCTGGATGGAAAGGTCCTTGAACAATAACTCAGCATTACCCGGAAACTTTAAACGTAGCTTATCAAGTTGAAGCATCCTTCATCACCTCATTTATTGGTTCAATGCCTCATAATCCTCTTCAGCTGCAGGTCTTAGCTGGTTTGTCACCCCGGTCTTTTCAAGCGCTTTTACCAAGAGGTAAGCAGCGACTCCAGCAATCAGGATCGATCCGATGATCCTGAATCCGAGAAATAGCGACAGGTTCCAAAGTGCAAGATCATCGATGTAGCCTTTGTAGAAATCCATGATGATCGAGCCGATTGCTGACCCGACCGCGGCAAGACTGACAACAGTAACGTCAAACCGCTTATAACGGAACGCCATGAACACGAGCTCAGCAAAAAGCCCTTGAATGACACCGAAGAGGAGAACCTCCAGCCCCCATTCCGAACCGACGAGGAATTCACCTGAGGCAGCTGCTACTTCTGCAAGAAAGGCGACACCAGGCTTTCGGATAATTAAGAATGCAACGGTTGCTGCCATGAACCACATGCCGTAGATAAGCTGGTCGAGGTGCAGTCCGAACGGTTTGACGAAATAGTAGAGCGGTCCCCAGAGCTTGTAGATGATACCGAAACCGATGGCAATGACGATTGTTACTAGAATATCAGTCAGCTTTAATCCTTTGTTCATGTTCATTCTCCTTTTCCTAGTGGAACTCGTTTTTTGATATCAATCGGCCATTGTTCGAGCGTATAAGCCATCTCCCAAAAATCATATTCATACTGGCTGCTGATGAGGAAATGCTCCTTCATCCGGTCCCGGTCTTCAGCAGTGACCGTTTCAGCGAGCTCATCGAGTCGGTCGATCTGTTCTTTGACGAGCGTTTCAAACCAATCACCGCCATACGCTTCAATCCATTCTTGATAGATTGGCTCATCCGGTTGAGAGCCCTTCAGCTGCTGACCAATTTCATAGTACAACCAATAACATGGTAAAATCGCTGCGATGATGTCACCGAGATGTCCGTTATAAGCTGCGCGATACATGTGGGACGTGTACGCGTATGCGGTTGGTGCAGGTTTGAAATTTCGGCGCTCCTCTTCTGTGATGCCGAGTTGTTTTGAAAAGTTCTCATGAAGGGAGAGCTCTGCTTCGTACGTCCCTTGCGCATGGGCTGCCATGCTTGCGGTCGTCGCCATGTCGTGGGATTTCGCTGCACCCAGCGCCTGCACTTTTGCAAAATGAGACAGGTAGTATGCGTCTTGCAGAACGTAATAGCGGAAATTCTCAAGCGGTAATGAGCCGTCTGCAATGCCTGTTACGAATGGATGATTGAAGCTTGCCTCCCAGATCGGGTCCGCCGCTTCCCTTACGTGCTTAGAAAAAGTCATCGTGTCAATCCTCTCCTTTTCCAGACGACCCACTATTACCGGAGCAAAATCGCTCCCAGTAAATAAAAAAACCACTTTCCATTGAGGAAAGTGGTCGTATGCATCGGCACATAGTCGGTTTATGTAACTTCCAACCACCACTTCCCTACGCTGGTATCAACCAGATCAGGTTCCAAGGGTCTTAAAGCTACACTTTAATCTCAGCCTTTGAGAAGGCACCCCTAGTGGATCGTCTATTGAATTTTTTTATGATTTCGATGTTATCGTAACACGTTTATTCTGAATGTCAAACAGAAAGTGGAGCAGGACCAATTTTTCGCGGAAAAAATTCATGTAATCCTAGAAAAGCCGCTCATAATTTTGGAAACCTCGTAGCCATTTCCGGAAAGTTGCCCTCTTTTCTTGGAATTCGGGTCTTAATTACTACGGAAATAACGAAGAGAAAATGTTAAAACATTTTCTACCGATTTTGTACTTGAAAGAGAATTCGCGCGAGCTTGTGGAATTTTTGCAACAGCTGGTGGAAATTTTGCTCCGACTTGGGGAATTTCCGCTCCTACTTGGGGAATTCAATCCTTTTTTACTAAAAAAAAGACCCGCCTCTCGAGCAGATCTTATCATTTCACTAATGAATTTTTGAATGCGTAAATGACGGCCTGGGTCCGGTCCTGGACCTCGAGCTTTTCGAGAATGTTACTCACGTGGGTTTTTACGGTTTTCAAAGCGATGACGAGCTCGTCAGCAATTTCTTGATTCGTCTTTCCTTCCGTCATGAGCATGAGGATTTCGCGCTCACGGTTCGTCAGCTCCTCATGTGGAGGCCGCGCATTGCCGCGTCGCATCTTCGTCATCATTTTTCCCGTGACCTCGGGCTCCAGCACCATTTCTCCATTAAAAGTAGCGCGCACAGCATCGGCGATTTCGCTCGCCTTCGACGTTTTCAACATATAGCTTGTCGCACCGCTCTCAAGGGCTGGGTACACCTTCTCATCATCAAGGAAACTCGTCACGATGATGATCTTCGCTTCCGGCCATGCTTCAATAATGCGTTTCGTCGCCTCGATCCCGTCCATCTCTTTCATTACGAGATCCATCAGAATGACATCCGGCCGCAGCTCCAATACGAGGTCGACCGCATCTGCCCCGTCGCTAGCTTCACCCACTACTTCAATATCCGGCTGATTGGACAAATAGGAAGACACCCCAATCCGCACCATTTCATGATCATCCGCAAACACAACTCTAATCATCATTCTCCTCCTCCCGAATGACAGGTATCCGCACCTCAAGACGTGTGCCTTTGCCCGGTACACTGACGATTTTTAACGTTCCGCCAAGCTCCAAAGCCCGCTCGTGCATGTTTTGCAGTCCGTATGAACCCGTTTTACTTTTTTCAACATCAAAACCGACGCCATCATCCACCACTCGTAAAAGCACCGTACCTTCACGCTCGAGGCAAAGCACCTCCAAGGACGTTGCTTTCGCATGACGAAGCGTGTTCGAGACCGATTCCTGTAAAATCCGGAAAAGATGGTCTTCCACGCCTTTTTGCAATGGAATCGATTCGACCTTCCATTTGATCTCGAGCGGAACCTTTTGCACCAGTTCCCCCAACAGCTCCTGAATGCCCTCTTCCAGTGTTTTCCCTTTCAAGGCGACTGGTCGCAAATGTAAAAGCAGGGCACGCATCTCGAGCTGGGATTGATGGATCATTTCCTCCACAAGCTGGAGCTGTCTTCGTTCCCCTTCACTTTTCTCGGTTTCCGATTCATTGACAGCCGACATGAGCATCGATGCGGCGAACAGCTGTTGGCTTACCGAATCATGTAGCTCACGCGCAAGACGGTTCCGCTCTTCACTTACGACTTTCTGGATCCTCTTTTCCTGATCTTCTGCTCGTTCATTCGCGAGCTTCTGTGACAATTTCGTCTGTTCTGTGAGATGCTGTTGAGCTTTTTCAAGGTGTGTCCAAATCGTTTGGATTTCCTGCGTGGTTGCAGCTTGTTGCTCCTCAAACGGTCGACCTTGTCCCATTTGGCTGAGCGCATCCATCACGCCTTCCAGCTGTTTCCGCCAAAACAACCCTGAAATGAAGCCGAATGCAACACCGATCAAAATGCTGACTGCAGGGGCAAAAAGAATGAACGGCAAGTCGAGGATTTTCCGCTTCCACAGTAAAGACCAGCTATCTAGCGGATAGGCGAGTAAAAACAGGCTCAACATGCTGATGAATACCGTTATCGAAAGGGCAATTCCGAGTACGATTTGACGGTTTACAGTATTCATGTCCGCTTCACCTCAAGATCTCCGACAATCATCGAGGTGATGATTTTCACCTTTTGCTGGGCTTGGTCATAGCCTTCCGATTGGAACGAAACGGTCTGATTCATCATTTTCGGTTCATGATGCTCGAAGATTTTACCCGTACCTGCCAAAACCGAATGGCTGACACTGACCTCCATTTCATACGGGACAAGAATTTTGACGTTTCCGATGAAGCTTCGGATGACGATTACGGATTCGCCTTTCGGTAACACCGTATTACCGAGGTCGATGACAGTATCCCCAATTCCCCCCTGGATGTTCACGTCGTTCCATTCATACGTATGGTCTGGTGTCGTCTGCCTTCCGAACAAGGTATTTTTCAAGAATGGTTGACGCTTGAGCGTCGGTCCATCGTTCGCAACCGTTTGGCTTTCGTAAAAATCCGGCTCAATATAGTTCGGCACCTGCTTCGACTGGGCAAACCGGATGACCGCATAAATCAACACAGCAAAAAGTAGGAACTTGAATGCCATTGTGTTCAGGATCGTTACGATGAACCCGATCGTCCCGAACCAGAACAACAGCTTGCCGATCGTTTTCGTATATTTTTTCCGGCCGATATAGATGGCAGCGGCCTCTATGGCTAAAAGGAAGATGGGACCTGGTCCATGAAATGAAATTTCAAGCAACAGCAAAATAACCCCGATGATGATCAACCAGCTGACGTGGTCTGTTTTTGAACGATTCATATGACAAGTCCCCCTCCCCTTACAACTCTAATTCTATTTTTTCAGATGGTGAAAAGGCGCAGCTGGACCACGCCTTTTTTACTAGGATACCATTATTCGCTTAGACCGTCGTAGACTTTTCCTGATTTTCCATTTCTTTTTCAAGCTGGGCAATCCGAGCATCAATTGTTTGGCGGTGGTATCCGGTATTGACCTGATGCTCGAGACGGTCGAGGTACTTCTCCATTTCATCAAAACGGTTGAATGTCTTATCCGAGAAGGTGTTCGACGTCATCACCTTATCCATGCGGTGATGCGCGCGAGTCATGTTCTCACGACCCATCAGCTCCATCCGCTTGATATACATGTCCTTCAGCTTGTGCTTCATGGCCTCATATTTCTGCTCCAATTCCTCAAGCTGTTTCGTCGCCTGCTCTTTGGATGCTTTCAGTCGAGAGGCACGAGCCTGATATTGCTCGTATTCCTGAAGAGCGAATTGATGAAGCTCCTCTTCTCCAGCTTTCGATGCCACTTCTGCTTGATATTTGCGCTTCTCAGTGAGTTTCGCTGCCTTATCATACTCACGGGTGAACTCTTCACTCAACAAGTATTGACGTTCAACAAGCTTCCTTACCTTTTCAACCTCCTTCTCACATTCCCGAAGGTACTGATTCAGCAGACTAATCGGGTTTTTCCGTTCTTTCTCATCCAGGATTTCATGGAAATCCGCTTCAATCGTATCTTTGATTCGTCTGAAAAGCTTTGCCATCGTTCATTCTCTCCTTTTGAAAAATTAGTTTCGGTTCAGTTCAGCCCATTCACGCTCAAAGTTCGTGAACGGATCATCGTCTTTCGGTTCCTCGACTGAGTCGTCCTTTTTCCATTCCTTGTACACGATATATAAAATGTACAGGGCAGCTATACCGAGGATGGCTGGAACGTTTGAAGCTGCAATGCTGAGTGCAATGAATCCGACTACCGCCCAGAGCACTTTCTTAGATGTCTGATCCGTCTTGGTGAACTGCTTGACTGAGTAGTAGAGGATGACCAGACTGATCGCAAGTCCAATCATTGGTCCGAGATTCGCAATCGCGATGATCGCTGCGATTGCTCCCAGGATGAAGAGTCCAATCTTTTTCATCGTTTCTTTCCCTCCTTCTGTTTCATGTTTCTATCGTACCTGTAATCCCGTTTCCCTATAAGGAGCCTCAGCTTTAACTTTCACTCAGACCTGAGACGTAGTAACAAATGCGCACGGTGCCTGACACCATTTTCGAATCCTTGTCCAGCAAGGGTTTTGAAATGGTGTCAGGCACTTCTCAATAAAAAAACACCCGCCACAATTTGTGGCGGGTGGGTATATATTAGGGGGATCATATGGGTTGATTTTAATTGTAAGGTTTTACTTTATTTAAACGACTTCACGCCTAAATAATGGTCTTGCCAATAATCAATGGTCAGGTCGCTCACTTCTACACCGTCAGATCCGGCATGGATCATCTTATTGTCGCCGATGTAGATTCCGCTGTGAGAAGCCCCTTCCGTGTCATACGTGCCTTCGAAGAAGACGACATCTCCGACTTCAGGAGAATCGACTTGTTCCCCATCGTATTTCCACATGTCGCTCTCTTTTCGGTGTAAATCAACACCGACTTCACCAAACACATACTGGATGAAACCGCTGCTATCAAAGCCGTCTGGTGTTGTGCCTCCCCAAACATAAGGTGTTCCGATCAAACTTTCTGCAATCTCCACGACATTGGATTCCGATCCTTCTTCATCCGAGCTAGGTTGGAGCTCCACGGAATTCGTTGTTTCGGACAGTGCTTCAAGCGTTTTAGGCCCTGCAATGCCGTCAGTCGTCAGACCTTTATCCGCCTGAAAATCTTCCACCGCTTGTTCTGTAATCGGTCCGAAAATGCCATCGAGGTTATATGTATAATAACCCAGCTTTTCTAGCTCCGTTTGCAGCATTTCTACTTCTTGGCCCCGATCTCCTATTTCAAGCAGACCCTCTACTTGGTGATTAGTAGAATCACTTTGTTCCACCGGCTTCGAATCGGCATTCGCCAGTGCACCGTCACTCATGACCGGCGAAAGGGCTAATGACGTTACCAGAGCCGATGAAATCACATACTTTCGTGCAGACACTCTTGATGTAAACATTTCATTCCTCCTCAGTGAATCTTTGTTTCACAATCGTGCTGTACCTGCCTGAAAAAACTCTGTTCCTTCAAGCATGCATCCAGTCTACCAGACACGCTCTGTAAAGAGGTTGCACGTGTATTAAAGGAGCTTGATATTCTGTTTACACAAGAAAAAGCCCATTTCTACTAGGTAAAATCGAGTTAAGGGCTCTCTTTCACATATAAAAAACACCCATCACAGTATGTGATGGGTTCGCATTTTGTCATATATATGGCTTTTCCTGATAAAAATAGTTCGGTTTGACAGTTCTGTTCTTATACGGTTTATGGAAAATATGGGTCGTCGCTGGAGACATTGGCGGGATGAGCCAAACCCAGTTCCCTGTCACATCTCGGCCGCTTGCTGCTTCTTTTTCTTCAAACTTCTTGAACTGTTGAGCTGCCGTATGGTGGTCGACAATGCTTACGCCATCCGTTTTATAAGAGTGTAGGACGGCTACGTTCAGCTCTACCAAGGCTTTATCCTTCCAGAGCGTCGTATTCGTGCTCACATCGAGATCGAGAATGGAAGCGACTTTCGGCAATAAGTCATATCGATTCTGGTCGGCGAGATTCCTCGCACCGATCTCTGTCCCCATGTACCAGCCGTTGAACGGTGCAGCGACATATTCAATGCCTCCAATCTCGAGCTTCATGTCCGAAATCATCGGAACCGCATACCATTTGATATGCAGGTCCTCAAATGCCTCATGAAGAGGGTGGCGAATCGGTACCTCGAGCACCTTCTCCTTCGGAATTTCATACCATTTCGGCTCTTCCCCATTCACCTGAATAACGAGAGGGAGAACATCAAAGTGAGTTCCTTCACCATCCCAGCCAAGCTCCTTACATTTTTTCGTGAAATCAATCGAATCTGGATCACCGATGATACCGTGTTCGGTTTCATATCCGGCATATCGGATCAGCTGATGATTCCACACCCTGACAGGATTCTCACCGTTTTTTCGAGGCTTAAAAATGGTGATCGTCGACCGAATTCGCCCGTCATTCGTCGCATAATCGATATGGTTGAACAACGCATCGCGAACCTGTCCAGCCGTCTCGGCCTCGCGCTCATCGAGCACCTTCAGGCTTTCCCAAAACAAACGGCCGATGCACCGGTTGCTGTTCCGCCACGCTACACGTGCTCCGTATTCAAGCTCTTCATATGTATGCTCGTAATGTCCTGTCGCATCTATTTCCTTCGTAACGTCATTTATCCGCTCCTGCATGACCTCTTCCGGTTTGCCGAGCTCTGTATAACACGTCGTAATAAACGTGATTGCTTCCTGTTTCAACGTATTTTCCACGAATGTACCCTCCAATGATGCAGGTCCATCGACCCAGTCAGTCATTGTTTCAGTATATCACGAACATTGGTCCATCATCCTTTGACAGGACTTAGGGAGGAGTTGGAAAATTTACCCCTCTACCTCTGCCTTACTTTTTAAAAGCATTGGAGGAAACCGTCCCGCTGTATCGAAGCGTACCTAAAGAAGGAGGCGAAAGCGAGATGGATACGATTCACAAGGTGATGGATGACTATTTCAAATGCTGGAATGAAGGCTTCAAAACGAAGGACGGAAAGAAAATTAGAGAGTTTTTATCTGAAGATTTTATCGGCTATTGGGGGCATTCAGATATTCAACAACCGATGGTGTACGATAGCTTTTATGATATTGAGAGTGTACTTAAGCAATATGACCATGCGGAAAAACATTTCGAGCCAATGTCGATTACAGAACGGAAGTCGAATGAGGAATATCTTGTCATCGGAACGGAAGTCAATGTCATAAACGATGTGCCTCACCCGGCAAAATGCATGTTCGTTTGGCGGAAATCAGAGGGTGATTGGCACTTACAACGAGAATTTATCGAATTGGAGCGATAAATGATATACTGTTCCTAGAGAATTTACATATTTTCAATTGGAAAAAGAAAGGTGCCATTGATATGAACGGGCAAAATCGAAAGGATATACGGTCTGGTCTAGAAGTCGAGATCGTTTTGAAAAAGGATCAACGGTCAGGTAAAAGAACGCGAGGCGTGGTAAAAGATATCCTGACAAATTCAAGCTTCCACCCACATGGAATCAAAGTACGTCTCCAGGACGGGCAAGTCGGCCGTGTACAAGAGATCATCACTTCTAACAAGGAAAGCTGACCCTCAGGGCCAGCTTTTTTTACTTTCTATAAAACAGATAAAGTCCAAAACCGAGAGTGTCTCTTCCCCAGCGGAGATAGGTTGTGCGCCACTTTCGGATCCGCTCCCGCATCCAAGCGACGTCAGGATCATCCGGGTTTTCGAGGCAATACGTTTCCATCGAAGAAGAGTAGAGCCACTCGTAATTATCCCATTCATCCTCGTTCGTGACGGTCGCCCACATCGGAATCAATCCTTGCGCTTCCCCCTCCTTGATGTTTTCAGCATGGGTCAGCAATTCCTCTTCCTTCGCACCGAGAGCTTCTAAATACGCCTCATCAGGCTTCCGTTTCCAGTACCCTTCACCGACCAGAAGGTAGCCGCCCGGCTTCACCGCCTTGCTCATCGCCGCTAATGTTGTACGATAATCTCCGATAGCATGACTCGCCCCGAGACACATGACGACATCAAAGGACTGGTCATAGCGCGGCAGCACTTTTTTCGCATCTTCATTTATCACCGACAGATGCTCGAAGGGGATCCTGCCTTCCGCATTCTGCCAAGCATCTTCCACAAAGGCTTTTTCGAGCTCGATTGCAGTTCCTTCGACCTCAAATCGATTGATCAGCTCGATTAATACCTCACACTTCCCCGCTCCAATGTCCAGTACACGATTGCCCTTCCTCCAAGGAATCTGTGTGAGAACACGCATCAGCTTTTCCATGCTGAACGGATTACAGATCTGGTGGTTTCGATGTGCGATAACCGAAAACTTATTTTCCATCTCCATCCCCCTGGTCCTTATTCTGCGTCAACCATTTCTCCTGCATAAAAGGTTTTCTTAGACAGCTTGATGTTAAGCTTGTTCGCGATTCGGATCAACGCCTTCTCCTCAGAAGGTGTGACGAGGGATACGACTGTACCGCTTGCACCCGCTCGTCCTGTACGACCAGCACGATGAAGGTATTGGTTCTCATCCTCTGCAATATTAACTTGGATGACGTGGGAAAGACCGGTCACATCCAAACCACGGGCTGCCACATCGGTCGCCAAGAGAAGGTTCGACTTCCCTTCTCTGAACTGTTTCAATGCCGCCTGCCGCTCACTCTTATTCAGTTCACTATGGAGCAATCCGACCGGAATACGATTGTATTCGAGCTTATCTGTCAACACCGCGAGTTCACCGATATCCTTGCCGAATGCGAGACCTTTCACCCCTTTGATCCGGGATAGTTTTTCAAGATTCTTCACTTTATCTCTGCGGTCACTCACGACATAAACATGATCGACCTTTGATTGCTTTTGTGGTGTACGTCCTACCTTCAAAACTTGTGGATCTTTCATGAGCGTACGACCGATCTCCACCGTATTCTCCGGCATGGTCGCTGAGAAAAGAAGGACCTGTCTATCTGCTAACGTTGATTGGATGATAGATTGCACTGTCTGGATGTGCTCCTTTACGAGAAGCTGATCCCCTTCATCTAAAACGATCGTTTTCACCTCGTGCATCTTAAGCTTTTTCATTTTAATCAGCTCTTCGACACGACCAGGTGTACCAAGAATTACTTGCGGGCTCTTCTTCTTCAGCTTTTCGATTTGGCGCTTTACGTTCGCACCGCCAATCAGTGCTGCACCGCTAATGCCGCTTCCTTCTCCCCATTTCTGGACCTCTTCGAAAATTTGCATAACAAGCTCACGCGAGGACGCCATGATCAAAGCCTGTGGATCTTTTTTCGCTGGATCAACCTTTTCGAGGATCGGCAAAAGATAGGCTAACGTTTTCCCTGTACCGGTCGGTGATTCTGCGATAACATCCTCTCCATCCAGGATTGCAGGAATCGCATCCGTCTGAATCGGCGTGGGATGTTCAAATTGGGATTTTTCCCAAGCCTTTTGTAAGAAAGGCTTCGTTATATTCAATGTATCTAATGTAGTTGTCATCATCATTCTCCTTTGAAAGGATTCGTTCCAGTTTTTAGTGTCGTCAGTTATGTACGTTCACATACAACAACTCTCTCTACTAGCCTACACCATGACATTGTCATTGAATAGTGTCCATTCTGTCGAGTTTTCATCTTCCGCCGATTCTAAGCACTCCATTTCAACAAAAATGAAATGAGTTTTCAAGGAATCACACATCGGGTACATGTAAACCAAAAGGAGGGAAGGCTATGAATATCGTTGTTTTAGGCGCAGGTGCAATTGGAGCTTATTTCGGAGGAAGATGTGAAGAAGCCGGCCATTCCGTACAATTTCTCGTCCGTTCAGGGAGGGCAGAGCAATTACGGAACAACGGATTGAAATTGTATAGTCCATGTGGCGATTATGAAATACAGAACCTTCATTTAGCAGAACGTCCAGAAGAGATTGAACAAGTCGATGTCGTCATTCTCGCTGTTAAAGGGTATCACCTTACATCGGAATTGATGGACGACTTGAAAGTATTGGTCGAAAAAGGCGCGATGATCCTTCCACTATTGAACGGTATTGAACATATTGAGGCACTTCAGGATGAACTGGGTGAAGAGCATGTGATGGGTGGTTTGTGCTACATCATTTCCACCTTGGACGAAAATGGGCACGTCATCCACAATAGCCACCAGCATGACCTGATCTTCGGACCGCTTCACCCGTCCCAAGAAAAGGTATGCAACGAGCTGGAGGATCTATTCGACGAAGCGAATATGGCAGGTGTATTGAGCAGCAACATTTTGCTTGGGCTATGGAATAAATACATGATCATCACAGCTTTTGCCGGAGTGACGACTGCCGGGAACCTGACACTTGGTACGATTCAGGAAACATCGAACACGATGAAGCTTGCTGAGGAAGTTTTACATGAAATGAAGCTCCTGGCCATCGCTCAAGGGGTCAATCTCAATAATGGACATGTCGAAAAAGCGAAAGAGTTATTAAGTCAATTCCCTGATGAAGCGACGTCCTCAATGAATCAGGATCGACGAAAAGGCATGCAGATCGAGGCTGACCACTTACTGGGAGGAGCTATACGACTCGCTGAAAAAGAAGGCTTGAAGCTCCCTCATATTGAAACCCTTTATGCGCTCGTCAAACCGTATGAGCTGGAAATGAAATAACTTGAAGGGTGTGGTTGACGCAAACTCATCTTTAAACCGTATTTTTGTTGACTAAGAGCCACTTTATTGACCCCCTGCATTTTAAAGGTTTTTCGACATCCCCCTCGAACCTATTAATTAAGGATTAGGATAAAGGGGTGATGGGCTTGAAAATTGTTTTGAACGATTTATTCCGGGATCAGAAGAGTGTGCACATCTTGTACAAGTATTATGGCCTGGAGAATTACGTCAACATGGTTGTGAAGTATACCCAGGACGGCATTCGTGATGGTGATTACGTCATTCTTATTGAAAATGACCCTGTTTACAAGAAGATCGAGAAAGAATTGAACAAACGATTGTCAGAAAAGGAAATGGAATATGTTCATTGGGTAAACAGCTTCGACTTTTATTTTTCAAGTGGCAGCTACCATCCACCAGCCATAATCGAGTATTTCAGTAAAATGATTCAACCTTATCTAGAAAAAAAGCTCTCGTTCCGGGCATGGGCCCATGTTGAGTGGGCAACCATGAGTGAACCTCTGCATATCATCGAAGATTTGGAGAAACCAGTCGATGAAGCTGTAAAGCAAATTTCATTTCCATTGATCTGTGCTTATCAGGGTGAAAGAATGCCTGACTACCTTCGAAGGATCTTAATGGAGACACACCCCTATATATTGCTGGAGGATGATGTAGTCGTTTCCGACCAATATAAAGGAACAATGGAAAAAGAACCTTCTCGTAAATGAGAAGGTTCTTTCTTTTTCGTTGGGACGAATCACCTGTCTATTAATGACAACAAAAAAAGCTGACCGAGTTGGACGATAGTTCTTCTTATCGCTCCGACCTTGGACAGCTTCTTTTATTCGATTATGTTTGAGGCTTCTCTTTCTTCCGTTTCTCCGAATACTCTTTCGCAAATTTGACTGTCTTCGAGATGACCTTTTGAACATCAATTCCCTTTTTCCGCAGGTTTTCGATATGAATGTCTGTACTCGTCATGCCACTCAAACACTCCAATCAATTTTTTATCAGATCTGTCGTCTTTGTCGTCCGAATTTACCTTCTAGTGGTTCTATTCCCTAAATCCTGTTCATTAACCCTGCTTTTTTGATGTTTCTTATTTTTTCTTCTCTCTTACATACGTCCAACACATCATAAAAGTTTCAACTTTTCTCTAATTTTATCATACACCAATGCATTCGAATTTTCTTAGCCGTTTTTGTTCCAAAACGACAATTCATACATATTTACTATTTTATGGGAGTTAATTTATTTGACTTTTTAACTAGAACTAAAATGGGTATGGATTAAAAAGCTATTTTACATAAAAGGTTTGAAAGGAGAGAAATAATGGATATCTTAGCATTCATTGAGGAATGGGTTGCGAACATTTCCAATTTCCTCTGGACTTATTTACTAGCAGCTCTCTTGATCGGAGCTGGAATCTTTTTTACTGTCAGACTGAGATTCTTCCAATTTCGCTTTTTCGGGCATGTACTCAGTCAAACCGTTGGGCAGATCTTCAAGAAGGATAAACATGAGGGGACCATTACACCCTTCCAGGCATTCACCTCTGCACTCGCTTCTACTGCCGGCGCAACAAACATCGTCGGAGTCCCTGTCGCGATCGCCTTAGGAGGACCTGGTGCATTGTTTTGGATGTGGATCGTCGCCCTGATTGGGATGTCGACCAAATACTCGGAAATCATGCTTGGGGTCAAATACCGTGAAAAGAACAAAAAAGGGACCTGGGTCGGAGGGCCACAGTATTACATCAAGAAGGCACTTGGATGGGACAAAGTTGCATTCGCCTTCGCCCTGTTCCTTATGATTGAGGCGATTCCAAGCTTGATGGTGCAATCGAACTCCATTACGACACAAGTCGAAGGCGCCTTCGGCTGGCCGACTGAAATCACTGGAATCATCATGGCTGTGCTGGTCGCACTCGTCGTATTCGGTGGTATCCAACGGATTGCGAAAGTAACGGACAAAATGGTACCCTTCATGGTTCTTACATATCTTTCTGTTGCTTTGGTCGTCATTTTTGCACACGTCGAACAGATCCCGAGCGTGTTTGGGTTGATTTTCACACACGCCTTTACACCTGTCTCAGCAACTGGTGGATTTGCTGGTGCAGGACTCGCTCAAGCCCTCCGTTGGGGGATTGCCCGTGGATTGTATTCAAATGAAGCCGGATTAGGGACAGCGCCGATTACACATGCGGCAGCACAGACAGACCATCCGTCCCGCCAAGGTTTATGGGGCATCTTCAGTGTATTTGTTGATACGATCGTCATATGTACGATTTCCGGTCTCGCCGTGCTCGTTACAGGAACGTGGACCGAAGTAAAGCCTGACAATGCTTCAAACATGATTGGAAACGCGTTCGGAACGATTTTGGGCGATTCCCTCGGTGGAGGCTTCATTGCGATCTTCCTCTTCTTCTTCGTCATTACGACAGTTGGCGTACTCATCTTCTTCGGGGAGAAACAAGCCGAGTACCTTTTCGGCCTAAAGTTTTCAAAGATTATGAGATTCGTCTATATCGGCGCCATATATGTCGGTGCACTCGGTGGCCTGCAGTTCGTGTGGCAATTCCTTGATCTCCTGCTTGCCTTCGTACTCGTCTGCAACATCATCCCACTGCTCTTCCTCCACAAAGAAATCCGTGCAATGACAGATGACTACATCGAACGGATTTACCACAACAAAAAAGGAAAGCCGTCTGTTCAGCTTTTCTCAGATCAAGAGAAAGATATCAGTCAATAGAGTCTGCTACTGCAGGCTCTTTTTCCGCCCTCCTATTTCCATATTATGTTATTATAAAACTAGTAGATTAGATGAGATTAGGGGGATTTGAATGAAAAAAAAGAAACTCATAGGCTTGAGCTTTGCACTCTTTTTAGTCTTCATATTGTTCTTTAATTGGATATATCCATATTCCGCATTGAGTGTGACAGGCTCAGTTCCATATAAATCGGATCCGATTGTAGTGGAGCAGTATAATAAGGGCCTAAAAGAGTTCAAGAAAAAGTATCAAAATCATGTCGACGAGGGAGGGCTCCATCAAGACTTGACGACAGATCGTATCCAATATATTCTCCAAATGTATGAGCAGGAATGGTTGTTGAGTAAGGAATCAATGAGTCTATCTAAACTTGATTTGGATGGAATACTGTCTGAAGTCCAGGAAGCACGAAGACTCTTGATTCAACTCACATTTGAGGAGTCCTATGATAAAGAAACCAAGATGTTTTTAAAAATTCTTTTAGAAGACACTCTGGATTTAGAAAAGCGAATCAGCTACCTTATTCACTCTGAACACCATACGAGACAAGAACTTGATAATGTAATGGGCAACGTTCATATGAGTTTCATAAGTAATTTTAATCTCTTTACAACGTTTTTCGAAACCTATTCTGGGCAAAGATAAAAGACCTCGATTGAGGTCTTTTATCTTTGTCATTATTTCTTATTAAAGACACTGTTTTTTGAGAGTGTCGGATTTCTTATTAGGAACTAAAAGTCGTTAACTAAGCAAATAGAACTATATATCTGTGATGAAAATAGAATTTTTTACCTAATCAAAACTACTACTAATTGGGTATTACGAGTCAATTTGTATTACACACCCTTTTTTTCTAATTTTAGGTAACAACTGTTTGTTAACTTATGGTAGAGTGAGGTAGTTCCAATTATTTGTGTAATAAAGGGGGGAAACTACATGAGAAAATTGATTATGGCATTTGTACTTATTGGTCTACTTTTTACAGGAACCAACTACGCAAGTGCATCTGATAATCCACACACATATGGCCCATACTATACTACTTTTAAAGGGTATGAGCTGACTTCTGCCAATTGGGGTACCCTAGCATATAAGTGCAAAAATGCGGTATACGACTATGGTAGTTCTATTTCTAGCAGCTATAGTTATACGTGTAAATGGTATCAAGTAATCGAAAGAAGAGTTACAACTACATATGGTTATGTAAAAGACGTAACTTATTCACCATACTACATCTATAATTAATAGTTATATGCAAAATATTTATTTGAATTTTTTAGGCTGTCGAAACTTTTTCGACAGTCTTTTTTGTTCTCTTATTTATTTTCCATATTATGTTATTATGGAGTGAAAGATCGTGGGGTAGTTATAAGGAAGTCTTTTATAAAATGATTTTAGGTACAACTATATTCACAGTCGACCTCTTACCACTTTTTACGACCGATACCGCATGGAAATTAAATAAAAAAATGAAGTGAAAATTGCCTTGAAACTAAGAAATGGAATCATTATTCTCTTGCTACTCACTAATTTGCTTGCTGTTTATTTTATTTGGACTGATGAAGATGACCATTCGTCTTATTTGTATGCATATCTCGAAGGGGAATCGGAGCATTGGAAGCTTGATGATCATCATGTATTCTATTCGCCGGAGGAAATGTCAGAGGGTGATGGCATTCTAACCTATACAAAAGATTCCAATGGAGCTATGAACATCCTATATGAAGTTACTTTCTATGATAAGCAGAACAAATCGTATTTTAGCAGTAAAGGTTCTACCTTTGAATCGCAAGGACATTTAGGCGGAATAAGGAATGAAGTTTTTGGTGGAAAGAAGAATGAAGTACCCAGTATTGAAGAAATTGAGTCTGTATATGCTATCATCAAGTGGAATGGAAAAGAAGAGCGGATGGATCTCCAGTTAAAGGATCCACGAAAGCATTAATTAATTTATCATGTTAAAGGAGCAAGCCTCAGTGGGCTTGCTCCTCTTTCTTTTCTTTATTTCTTTGTAATGAACATTTGTGTCCAGTAGTACTCATAAGCTCCACCGTTCGCCAAACCAACAGCGATATGGGTGTACGATTCAGATAGGATATTCGCTTTGTGGCCCGGGCTTTCCATCCATGCGTCCATCACATCCTCAGGATAAAAGTAGCCGGCTGCAATGTTTTCTCCCGCGCCATAATACTCGACACCGAAATCCTGCATCATCGTGAATGGAGATCCGTACTTCGGTGAATCATGAGCGAAATAGCGGTTGTAAATCATGTCCATTGATTTGATTCCTGCGACATGGCCAAGCAATGGGTCAGCTTTTAGCGGCTTCAATCCGCGTTTTGTACGCTCCTCATTGACCAGCTGGATGACCTGAAGTTCTTCATCACCATGCGCTTTCAGCTTGAATGGATCGTGGATCGCTCTTGCAAGCAACACAGCGAATTCAGCTCTTGTTACTGGGCTATTCGGCTTGAATGTACCGTCTTGATAGCCGGCAATGATTCCAGTGAGAGCAAGTGTGTTAATTTTATCCTCCGCCCATGGTGCTTTACTCAAGTCCTGGAAATAAGGTGCCGTTTCCACCGTACCAGGATAATATGTATTCGCAAGAATTTTCGTCGCTTCCGCCCTTGTCAGGTGATCTTTTGGTCGGAACGTATTATCTGGATAACCTGTAAGGATACCGTGCTTGGTCGCTACTGCAATATCATTATAGAAGTAATTATTTTTCGATACGTCGACATAGTCGAGCTTTGAGTATTGTTCATTCGGAAAATGCTCCCTTACAATCATAGCGGCCGCTTGTTCACGCGTCACTTTGTCGTTCGGGCCAAACTCTGTGTCGCTGTAGCCACGGATAATTGAACGGTCCGTCAAATAATAGATGTGCTCTTCAGCCCATGGAACCGTCACTAAATCTTCGAAGGCTCCCTCGGCCGCAAACGTAGACTGTCCTGTCATCGCAATAACAATGGCAAGCAGTCCTGTTAAGATCTTTTTCATTCTCTTTTATCCCCTCTCTTTTTCCTACATCTACCATCTTACCTTTTGTCGAATGAGGAAGAAAACAGGAAAAAGGGACCATTTTCACCCACAAGATGAAATGATCCCTAAATATCAATCGTTGAATTTCTCGATCAGATTTCCGAATATGATATCGTCTGAAATGCGGTAATGCTCTTGAGCTTCTTTATGAACCTGACTGCAATCGTTGATGGCTAGCGGGGCACCTGTTTTGAAATCGTAGCACGAGCCGTTACTGAAAATACCATCCTTCGCCTGTTGATACCAAACTTCACCGTTTGTGGCGCTTCCTTTCCTCATTGCCACAAGTCGATTCCCCTCAACGAACAGATCGGTGCCCATAAAGTATTCATCCTTCGTATCAACTCCGAGCAAATGTAACAATGTCGGTGCGAGATGAAGCTGTCCACCTGTCTTTTCATACGTTCCAGCGAGCTTCCCTTCCGGTAGATGGATGATGAGGGGTACCTGATCATACTCCTTGTAGTACTCAAAGTCATTTTTATCGCCTGTGACGAATGTTTCTGCATTCGTCCCCTTCTCCATCACCTTCGCATCATGATCTCCGTAGAAGACGATGACTGAATCGTCCCACAGTCCTTTCTGCTTCAAGTCCTCGACAAGCACTTTAATCGACTGGTCCACATAGTGAACGGAATGCAGGTAATTTTCCATCAAGTCATGCTCCACACTGTCCAAATCGAGCACCTTATGCTTTTCAGGCATCGGATATGGATGGTGGCTCGTCAATGAAATTAGGAAGGAATAGAAGGGCTCTTCCTCAGGCATGAACGTGACCGATTGCCTGAAGAAATCGAGATCAGAAGCCCCCCATCCGATTGACTCTTCTGGTTTATAATCCTCTTTCGTGTAAAATTCATCATATTCAAGTGAGCTGTACATCGAGTTCCTGTTCCAAAAGCTCCCTTTAAACGCGTGATGGGCAGTAGCCTTATAGCCTTCATCCTTCAATGTTTTTGAAATGCTGTCATATTCATTTGGGCTGTAACGGATGAACGCAGACCCTGTCGCCAACGGATAGAGCGATGTGTTGACGAGCAGATCCGCATCCGCCGTCCTCCCTTGTGCCGCCTGGTGATAGAAATTCGGGAAGTACGCACTGTCTTTGATCAACTCATTCAAGTATGGCGTAATTTCTTGACCATCCACTTCCCGATTGATGACGAAGTCCTGAATCGCTTCAAGCTGGACGACGATCAAATTCTTGCCCTCAGCTACGCCAAAGGTATCTGGATTCGTCTTACCCGTATTGACCTCGAACCATTGTTGGATTTCTTCTGCCCGTTCCTTTGAAACTCTTTTCTTATTCAACACATAATCCTCGAAATTTCGTTTCATATCAAAGAAATGATAGCCATAAATCCCCGTGAACTTATAAATGCTTTCACTGGCAATCATTTTTTCAAGAATCTTCTTTCCCCCGTACTGATAGAACACATGCAAAGGCTGCATGATACAGAACCATCCAACAACGAAGGCAAGCAGTCCAGCTATAATCGCCCGCTTCTTTTCCTTGAACCATTTGTTCCTCCATATAAAGATGAAAAGCGGAATACTGAGGAAAACATCAATCCAGAATAGGAGGTCTTTCACCCGTAACAGGCTGATGATGCTGTCGGTCAAGTTGCCTACCTGCCCAGCCTGTAAAAGTAAAGCGACCGAAATGAAGCCCTCGAAATATCTGTAATGCACAACATCCGCAAACAGGACAAATGACACGATCGCATTCAGAATGATTAGCGCATAGATCCGTTTACGCCTCGTCAAGAACAATGTCCAGAACGAGAGCACGAGGATATAACCGAGGCTGATCATCAATAAACCGCCCCTTATTGCGTTAAAGCTCCCGCCATCAAATAGAAAGGCAAATAGATTTTTTATGTATCCGCCGACCCCTTCTTTGTAAAAAACCGTTCCTGTGAGGTCTGCTAACAAATAGGTTTTGAACATCAATAATAGTACGAAAATAATGTAGTCCGTATAATACCAGACCTTTTCAAGTATCAACTTCCCCTTGTCTAACCATGAATCAAACTGCATGAAATAAGCGCTCCCCGACGTAATTTACAATCTTTATGTAAACGTAACATAAAATTTACATTTCGAGAACGATTATCCAAAATCTCTGTCAATTCGCCGGCCTTGGCTTTACACCGATTTTACCGACTGTAAATGCACCGACCGGGGTCAAATTCAATAAAAAGGTGACGACGATCGGTCCGGCGACTCCTGCAATGAAGCTTGTAATGCTGTATGTTAACAAGCTCACTTCACCTGTTTTACTGTAATAAAGATTAAGGAGCTGAAGGAAGAACGGATGAAGGAGATAGATGCCGAATGAATATTGACTGATAAGGACAATGATCCGAGGGATCCGCTCCAACCATGTTCCGATCACAAATAGAAGCAATAAGACGAGGATCGTATAGACGATCACATCTACCCGATTTGATGAAATCATCGTCAAGATTTTCTCTCGTCTGAAATAAAGAAGCAAACTTCCCATGAAAATCGTTCCGATCAATACTGGAATTTTCCATCTTGATAAGATGTGCCGGAATCGTTCGATATCTCGTCCAATGTAAAAGGCGACAGTGAAATAGAGGATCCATCCGAGAAATGGAATGCGGGAAAAGTCATACCAAATATAAAAGGCATTCGAAAAGCCGAATGGTTTGACGAAATTGACGATACCAAGATATGAAAAATTGAGGATTGCCGCAACGAACAAGACGATCCCGGGTGAGAAGTTCAATAGAAAACGCTGAAAAAACAAATGAAGCAGATAGAACTGCATAATGATCAAAATGAAGTACCCGTGCCACCTTCCAAGAAGAAGGATATCCTTCAAATGGTTGAAAAAGTCGGCAGCTGTCATGGAATAGACGATCAGGTCATATAGCGCATACACCGTCCCCATGAAAAGATAAGGAAGGAGGATATATTTCATCCTTTTTACGAGAAAACCTTTCGGCGTCCCTTCCCGATACGAATGGGAAACGAGGATTTCTGATATTAAAATGAAGGTCGGTGTCGCAAACATGAGGAGAAGCTGGACATACCGGATCGGCCCTTCCGTCGTGGATGGAAGATCATAATTCATGACCGAAACCGTCAATGTATGGATGACCACGACTGCGATACACGCCACTGCTCTGATCAGAAATATTTCATTGATGAAAACCCGCTTCGATGCCTTCATAAGCCAGTCCTTTTCCCTTTTTACAGCTTAGTATGCGGAACGTGTACGTAAGCATACAAAAAAGCTGATAAACCAGGTTTCCCCGTTTTACCAGCTTGAATGGATTATTTACCCGATTGCATTTGAAGAACACGATAGATGAACATCGCGAATTCTTCACGTTCGACATTACGTTCTGGGGCGTATTTATTGTCCCCGACACCAATTGTAATACCATTTTCAGCTAAAATATTGATGTAATCCTTAGCCCAATTCGTATTATCGTCAAAGTAGTGTTTGCCTGTTCCTTTCAGATCGAAAGCCGTGACGATGATCTTCGCCATTTCCGCACGTGTCAGTTCCTTCTTAGGCTGGAAGCTTCCATCTTTGTAACCGTCCAAAACCCCATTATGAGCAAGAATTGATATTTCTACAAATCCCGGGTAATTCGGTGGCAAATCAGTGAATGACGCTGGTGGTACCTCTGGATTATAGACGATACTTCTGGTCAGCATTTGAGCCGCATGGTCACGTCTTACAGCATCCTCAGGACCGAATGTCCCATCGCCGTATCCCTGGATAATGCCCTTAGTCACAAGGACATGAATCGCCTCAAACGAATACATATCGTCATTTACATCGTTAAATGACCGAGCATCCTTCACTTTCATCTGACGCCAGAAAGCATTGGCAAGGACAAGGTAGCCGGCTTCGTTCGGATGGATATTTTTTGGATTTGGTAAATACGTTTTTCCGTTCGGATTGAAGGTATCGGCTGTTGGTACGTATGTTGCACCTGTCGCGAGTGCAGCTGACTGGATCGCCTGGTTCAATGTATCCAATGCACCGAGAAGCTTCGGCTGCTCGGTATCAGGCAGATAGGGAAAAGCGTTGTAGTAGCCCATCACATAAACATCTGCATCCGGGTTCAGCGTTTTGATGATCCCGATCGTCTTTCCAAGATTCGCACCGACAGTAGCGATTGCTTGTGCGAATTCCTTCTGGTCATAGGATACAACACCTGTCTTTTCATCAACTTTGATGACTGCGAGTAGGTCATTTGCCCCTGCATCAAGTGTGATGATTTCCGCATTGCTTACCGTTTGTTGAATGCCAACCTTATCCTCGCTGCCATCCATATTCGGCTTGAATACATTGTTCTGAAGATCCGCTAATACGTCAGTGGTTGTATAACCGGGATACGAATACTGCTTCGTGTAATCCCCTAAATATTCGGTCTGGAAGAGCTGCATCGCTAAAAAATCAGCGTATCCTTTCCCAATATCACCCTTATAGTCGACGCCTGCTGCTAACGAATCACCTAACGCGACATAGTCCAGCTTCTCCGTTCCTTGTGCCTGTACGAGGGGTGCAAGAGGTGTTGAACCGAGCAAGAGAACAACCAACATCAAAAGGACAACCCGCACCTTACTGAACACCATCCATTTACCATTCCTTCCGCTTTTTTATATGTACTGCCTTTATGTAATTCGACCTAGATATGTAATTTCCTGTAAACGAAATGGAGAAAAACTTGCAAATCTAAAATGAATAAAAGTGAACAACTTAGGATATGCGTGATCCTCTCCTCCTATACCCTTGAACTGAATTTCAACAAAAAAGCACTAAAGCGGGAAATCCCACTTTAGCGCTACCATTTTTCTTCAGCACCGATCTTCTCTTCCAACAATTCGATGATCTGGTCGTTCTGCTCGTTCTGTTCAGTCAACAGTTCCTTGATATCCCGAAGATACATGATGATTAAGTAGGCCACATAGACCGCTCCACCAATGATCAGGACTTGAAAGATGTTCAGCACTGAATGTCCCCCTTCAACGAACCTATTTCCTTATATAATTTTCCATCCGTTTCAAAATTCCTTTATCGGATTACTTTATAATCCATCCACTCCGGCGGTAAAAGCTTCTGGTATTTTGGGGTGAGGAACCGGTCATCGACAAGCACGATCGTCCCATGATCCTCTTCGGTCCGAATTAGTCTGCCACCCGCCTGCAGGACCTTGTTCATCCCCGGATAGACATAGGCATAATCATATCCATTCTTGTTTTGTTCCGAAAAATGATCCTTGATGATATTCCGTTCATCGTTCAGCTGAGGCAGGCCGACACCGACAACGACGACACCGTTCAACCGGTTCCCTTTCAGATCAATGCCTTCTGAAAAGATTCCCCCCATCACCGCAAATCCAATCAACGCTCTTTTCAGCCCTTCCTCAAACCTCGAGAGGAACTCTTCACGCTCTTCTTCCGCCATATTCCCCTCCTGGGTGAGAACATCTGCCTCAATCTCATCCTCTTCCAGCTGTTCCAAAACGAGGCGCATATACGCATAGGAAGGAAAGAACACAAGATAATTCCCAGGTCTTGTTTCAATTAAATTTTTCAGCATAGCGAGAATGGGTTTTACCGAACGGTCACGATCGCGGTATCGCGTTGACAGCGGCTGAATGAACACCTCCGCATTTTCCTTCGCAAAAGGGGATGGGATCGAAACCGCGTAATCCTCCTCCTTCGCCCCAAGCATATCCTTGAAGTACGCTAATGGTAATAAGGTCGCTGAAAAATAGACCTTCGACCGGTAGCCCTTTCCGAACTGCTTGAGTAAGTGGGAAGGATCCAGACAAAAGAGCTTCAGCTTCACTTCACTTTGCTGATATTCGATAAACGTGACATACCGCTCATCATAGAGCTCGGCAATCCGCACAAGATTTTTCGCATTGAAATAGGCCTCAAGCAACTTACCCTGCTCTTCCCCCGTTTTCTGTTCGAGCAGTTCCTTTTCTGCTTCCGACACGAACGAATCAAGCTGAACGATGAAATCCTCAGGAAGCTCCTTTTCAACCAACGAGCGATCACCTTCCTTGCATCGTTTTTTCATCGCAAGCATTTCATCATTGATGGCTTTTGCCGTTTGGTGAATTCCTGTATTCATCGTTTTGAACGTACGCGTCAATTTCAGGAAATCGGACTTGAACAGCTCAGCTGAAAACATCGTCCGGGCTCGATCAACCAGGTTATGGGCTTCATCAACGAGCAGAACCGTCTGCTTCTTCTGTTCATCAAGCAGCCGTTTCAACGAAACCCGTGGGTCGAAAATGTAATTATAGTCCCCGATCATCGCATCTGCTGTATAAGACAAATCGAGCGAAAACTCGAATGGACAAAGCTTATGCTTTCGTGCATACGTCTCGATTGTCGTTCGATCCATCAACGTTTCGTTGGCCAGGATATCCAGAATGCCGCCGTTCAAGCGGTCATAGTAACCATCCGCATATTCGCAGTATTCCTTCTGACAGATGGTCTTCTCCTTGAAGCATACTTTATCCTTGGCTGTAATGGTGACTGAGCTGAGTTCCAGCCCTTGTTCTTTCATCAGCCTTAAGGTATCCTCTGCTGCCGTACGGGTAATCGTCTTGGCCGTCAGATAAAACATCCGCTCGATATGCCCCTCACCGATCGCTTTTATGGTAGGAAACATCGTCGAAACCGTTTTACCTGTCCCAGTCGGCGCATTCGCAAACAGATCCCGTTTATCAAGGATCGATTTATAGACCGTTCCCGCAAATTTCCGTTGTCCCGCGCGGTACGATTGAAAAGGAAATTCCAGCTGCTTGATGCTTTGATTACGCTTTTCTTTTTTATCCAAAAGTAAAGAAGCATACGGCTCAAATGCCCCGATGACCTCCATGATAAAGTTTTGCAAGACCTCGAACGTACACGTTTGAACGAACTGCTTCCTTTCCTCCGTTTCAACGTGAACATACGTCAGCTGGACATTGATTTCGTCCATCTCATGCTCCATCGCATACATATACGCGTAAAACTTCGCCTGGGTCCAGTGGACAGGATAGCTCTGTTCCTGGATATCAGCCAGATCACCCCGGGTTGATTTGATTTCGTCAACCGTGGTGAGCCCGTCTTTTGTTTTTAAAAGTCCGTCACATCTGGACGCACCGACATGCGAATCTGTCTGGTCATGAGCATACTCCTTACCGATCATTTTCCAATTATCTTCAGTTTACCTGAAAACAAACGTTCGTCCAACGGTCAATAAAAAAACCAAGTGTATCGCCCCTAACATACACTTGGTCTCCTTATTTATCTGATTGGAAGGGATGGACCGTCATAACAGAACTGACAGCGACGATATCCTTCACTTATCAGTCGTTCGATATTTTTATCGAATGTTTCACCTGATCGTTCATTCAATGGTATTCGAGGCAGATCACATTTATCCCCTACGAATGCACTGCGGTGAATTCTTCGGTGTTTATGGTCAATTAAATATTTCGCCATAATATCCCCCTTTTTTCAATTGTTAATCTTCCTATCTATTGCCGTTCTCCTTCTCGCGTTGTGTTATCTTTCATCAAACCACTCCCTTCAACAGTGTGGATGTTGACGTATTTGAACAAATAAAAAAAGCCGGGGAAGGATTAATCCTTTCCGGCTTATGTCTAGCTCTATTGTCTAGCTCATTTCCACCATTTATTCGTTCGGATTCAATATGAAAATTGTAAAGCTTCGATCTCGATCAAAGTCCCAATCAATGAAATACTCATCGATTTCGCCCTCGATATGTGAGGAAATATTCTCTACGTTCAATAAACGTTTTTCCAGCTTTCCTTTTGCTTTACGTAAGATTTCTTGATGCCCATCATCAATAAGCTGTTTTTCAATTTCAACCAAAATACCATCTCGGACCACAATCAATGTCCTCGAATTGATCCTTGCTGAAGTTATTTTCTCCGGTTTCTTCTCAACCCGTTCACTCATTATGATGACTTCATCATGAACAGTGTCTTGCCCTTTATAAGGTTCAAGCTGCTTCGTTTGTGAAATCGGACCGACACCAAGGAAAACACCTGATTGGTTTTTAAATGACCAATCATAATACAGCTTCTCAATATCGATTTCAGTCGTCTTCTTAATGAAGGTCATGATTTGATCGCTGATTTCATCCATAACGAATTCTCTCGTCTTTTTCAGCGTCTTCTCATGGTTCCCGCTATAAAGAACACGCTCAGTAGCTGACAAGAAGTCTTTCACATAAATCGTTACGAATGGCTCGGCAATCGATACGTAGACCGACCCTGGTCCTTTTCCGAAGTGATCCCGGAGGACCTTGCCGACATAACTGGATATTTCGGATTGTTTTGTTTTCATTTCATTTGAAGACGGAAGCGTCATTTCCTCCATCCTTTCTACAGTGTAAAGGCTATGTATGGATTTGAAAAGACCTTGAGTGGATTTCATCGACTTGTCCATATATACCATACCCTGTTTGGAACAATTAAAAACCGATCAATTAACAGAAACTGACATATTCATTTTATTGACGATTGGAAGATAGACGGTGACTTTCGTGCCGACATTCGGTTCGCTCTCGTAATTGACTGTCCCTTCCATTGATTCAATGATCCGTAACGAAACCGTCGTCCCTAGACCTGTTCCGCGATCCTTAGTGGTATAAAATAACGTGCCGATCCGATCAAGCTGTTCCTTCGTCATCCCTTTTCCCGTATCTTTTACCGTCAACACGGCATAGTCCGTATAAGGCGTTAGCTTAATCGTAACGGTACCACCGTCTTCCGTCGCTTCGATTGCGTTTTTGACAAAATTTACGATCGCTTGCTTCAGCTGGTTCCGGTCTGTCCGAATCGTGCTCTTCGTATTCAAATCTGTTTCAAGGATGATCCCCTGCTTCAATGCGAGAGGTTCCATAAGGAACAGCACTTCATAAATGACATCCGATAGCTTGCACTCCTCGATCTTCTTGAATTCTGGTTTGGCAAAATTCAAATAGTCACTGATGATCGCTTCAGCTCGTCCAAGTTCACTCAAAACGAGAGGGATGTATTCATAGCTGTCATCTCCCTGTTTTTCATTTCTCATAAGCTGGAGGAAGCCTTTTACGACAGTCAACGGATTGCGGATTTCATGTGCAATCGAAGCCGCTAATTCACCTAACGTGTTCATTTTTTCCGAACGTTGTATTTCCGCCTTCATCAAATTCCTCTCAATGACCATTTCATATAATCGTGCCGCGAGACCAATGCCAAGAATTTGGATCACACCGAACAACGTAATGTTTACCCAGATTTCTTTATTCGTTGAGAAGCCCACTGTAAATAGATAAGAAAGTAAAATGCACAGCATAACAAACGCAGGCCAGCTTCCGATCAGGAGTGCCATACGCACTCTTTTTTTGGGTTTATACTGCCTGAATTTCATTGAGAATAGAAACGGAACCAATGCTGCAGCTGTTCCGCTTATGTATCCGAAGACAAGGGCATCCCCACCCAAAACGGTTCGTGTGACCATGATGACGACAAAGACGATCGATCCTGCAATCGGTCCACCATACAAACAAGCAAGAACAAGTGGAACGTACCGGAAATCCCAAAAAAGACCGTAGCTGTCATAGGCAAAAACCATACATAAGCAAGCAGCGATACCATGCAAAACACCATATATATAGGGCATATGTTCATTGCGTCGTTTTTCAAACAAAACACCATAAATCAAGACAGGAGCGAGAAAAATCAAGACATGAAGTAACAGTTTCTCGGCAAGCATGGAAACCTCCTAAAAAAATGTACATCCAACTATAATTACGACATAGGTCATGATTTTCCTCTCTCGGAAATTAGGAAATTATACCAATTTATCCTCGCAATGTACTCCTTAGAATGGCTTCACTTTTATACAAGGTTTCGATGTGGGTACCCGCTACCGTATAGTGATTTCCTGCTAAAAGAAAGACACTCTCTTCAACGGCATCCCCATCTCCACTGTTCGTATAAGCGGCTCCTTTCACCTTCCCATCGGACCACTGGATGATGGATTGAGATGGGAGCACTTCAAGGTACTTAATAGATTCTTCCTCCGTACCTGCAATTACCGTCGTTCGGATGTTCCGCTCACCAATGATCGACCGGTTCGCATTTAACTGATCGAGCCAAGAATTCTGGGCATTCATCGTCTGGTACTCAACGAATGACCGAGAACCACCGTTGTTCATGATCAGATAGTTCCCATAGTCCTTACCCGGCAGAATATCCTGCAGTCCTCTGAAATGCTGATGAATGACATCAATCTTGTTTCCTTTGTACCGTTTCGTCAAATAGGCAATGTACATTTTCATATAAAAATGGACAAAATTGAATTTGCTCGGGGAGACAATCGGCAGCTCTCCCCCTGTCCAGTAACTGTAATTCGGTGGCGAGCCTGCGTTTGGTGTACAAAGGATGACAAGCTGATCAATATCATCCTCATACTCCTTACTTTGTGCATAAGCCCGCGCAACAAGGCCTCCCATGCTGTGGGACACGATATTCACCTTCGTTTCACCTGTAGATAATTTTGCTTCCTGAATCGTTTTTATTAAATGATAACGTGCAGAATGTTCAATTCGATCGCTCCAATCATAGAAGCAGATGAATAAATTCTGATTCCGTCTGTAGCCCATCGTCTCCAGCATCAAAACAAAAGGCTCGTAAACCATACCTGCCAATCCAAAGCCCCAACTGCCAGTCCCAGGTATGATTACTTTACTCATCGATCCAAACAAGCCTGGGACGAACACAAGC
This sequence comes from Pseudalkalibacillus sp. SCS-8, assembly GCF_040126055.1. Classification (NCBI taxonomy): domain Bacteria; kingdom Bacillati; phylum Bacillota; class Bacilli; order Caryophanales; family Fictibacillaceae; genus Pseudalkalibacillus; species Pseudalkalibacillus nanhaiensis. Next base: position 435,972 of record NZ_CP143541.1, on the reverse strand, counting down.
GGAGTCTTCTTAAGAGAATGGGGGTTCACATTGTGCCTCCTCAAATATTGTCATCTTTAAACAGTATGCCGATCGTATTGAAAAAAACCTTTCAGACAGGCAGAAATTTAGCAAGACTACCTAAACAAAAAAGGCTGACTCATAGAGAGCCAGTCCTTACTGTACATTTATATTAAGCGTCAAAATCAAAATCTTCAGCTGTCAGCATATCCATATCCAAAGAATCTTCTTCATCTTCCATCATTCTACGACGACCACCTGCTGCTGCCGCTGCTGAAGCAGATGCTGCTGCACCTTTACCTGCTGCTGCCGCCGCCGCTGCCGCTGCTGCTGCACCTTTACCTGCTGCTGCTGCCGCTGCCGCCGCTGCTGCTGCACCTTTACGTCTGTTGTTGTTATTGTTGTTCGTCATTTCTCCAGCAACTTGATCCATATTGTTTCGGTAACCCATACAATCACCTCCTTGCTCTATTAGTATATTGAAGGGAAATTTAATAGAAACGGCGCTTGTCCAAAGCTACCAAAAATGGTCTTTTATTTGATAGATTTCTTAGAGACGAGGGGGCGCGGTGAGCCTTCTGACATTAAGACAATATGGTGGAATCGTTCCATTCGCTGCTGCCGCAGCAGCTGCAGCACTTGCATCGACACCGATACCCACAGATACTGCCGCTGTGATATTTTCTTCTTGAACCGCAGCCGCAGACGTGTTGGACCCCTTTTTTATGGATTCCATCGCCTCGTCTACCGCACGATCGATGACAGCACGGACTTCATCCTTATGATACCCATGACTCATACTTCAAGCCTCCTTTATGTCCTGACTAGTATTAGTATAGTTGCGAGATAAGATATGGGAACGGCAGAAACACTAGATTAATAGATTATTTTTGCTAGATTTGTGAGGATTTATTTACATAGGGCTCTTAAGGGTCTGTTAGCCTTTAGTGTTGCTATTTAAAGAAGACAGAAGCGTAAGGCGGCGACTCCAGCGGGAAAAGCAACAGCTGAAGACCCCGCAGATTGAGGCACGAAATCGAGGAGGCTGAAGCGTTGCCCGCGGAAAGCGTCCGCCTGAAGCTGTTCAATATCAACAAGATTCTTTAACAATAAAAGATTACGAGTGAAATCTTCCAATTTGGATTATAATGGAACAAACGTGGTTGTCAGGGGTGGGATTGGGTGAAGTGGTTTAAGAGATTGACGGTTATGTTCTGTGTCGTTCTTGTCGGGCTTCTTTCCTTTGTACTTTTGTTTCGTGATGGATTGATCTTTGATACGTTGGGTCTTCATTTTAGCGTACCGTTCATGAACAAGGTGGAAGTCCCGGAGTTATATGCAAAAGTGGATCGAAACAAAAATGGAGTAGCCGATCCGCTTGATGTCGTTCATGCGGCAAGAGTAGAGGTCGAGAACCGTACCGCTTATAAAAGTACGTATTATGCTGGCGGCTATCCTCCTGACGAGGAAGGCGTCTGTACAGATGTCATTTGGCGAGGATTATTAGGTGCAGACATATCATTGAAAGATTTGATGGACGAAGATATTGAAGCGAATACGGACCTTTATCCACGGGTGAATGGAAAGCCGGATCCAAACATCGACTTCAGACGTGTTCCGAACCAGAACGTCTACTTCCAACGGTTTACCCAATCGCTGACCACAGAACTCATCCCTGGTGACGTTGAAAATTTAAAGGAATGGCAGCCTGGTGATATCGTCGTGTTCCTGGACGGCTTCCATCATGTGGCGCTGGTTTCTGATAAGCGCGCCAAAGACGGAACACCTTATGTGATTCATAACAATTATCCGTTTGCTGCAGAAGTGAAGCTCTCCTCCTTCCGTACGCCAATTGCTGGTCATTATCGGTGGAACTTCGGAGGCGGTAGTTGATTAGCTGATGTATTTAAGAGAGGGGAAATCGACTAACTCGACTCCCCCTTTCTTATGTCTTCCAGGCTCGAAACCCGAAACTGCGTCGTCATTTCAAATACCATGTACGATCCCCTCCAATTTATGTGACCTTCCCTCAACATCTTAACACAATTTGGAAAAAGAAAAAGCTGGCCGAGGTTTGGTTTCGACCAGCTTTGTTGTTTGGATCAGCTTGCTTGTTCTTCAAGCGTTTCAGATTGTTTTTTCTTCTTTTTTCTTCTGAAGATTCGTTTGAAACCTCTTCCGATATCTGCAAACAGCATATAAACGGCAGGAATCAGGACGAGCGTAATCATCGTTGCAAACAAGAGACCAGAAATAACGACGATCGCCAGTGGTGCTTGGTAGTTTCCGGATGCTCCGGATGCGAATGCTAACGGAAGCATCGCTCCTGCTGTTGTCAATGTTGTCATGAAGATCGGACGCATACGGTTTTTACCGGCTTCAACAAGTGCTTCAGATGCCGAATAGCCTGTGTTACGCAATTGTTTCGTACGGTCGATCAATAGGATTGCGTTGTTCAGGACGATCCCGATTAGCATGATAACACCCATACCGGACATCGTACTGAGCTCGCTTTGGGTGATGAACAATCCGATGATGACCCCTACGACTGTCATCGGAATGACCGACATGACGACTAACGGATGAACGAGGCTGTTGAACTGAACAGCCATAACGACATACACAAGGAAAATCGCGATGAACAGAATCATCAGCATTTCCTGGATCAACTCTTGTTGCTGTTCCAAATCTCCAGCTGTGGACACCGTGTAGCCTGCAGGTGCCTCATACGATTCCAGGACTTTCTGAACATCCCGGTTAATTGATCCTAAATCACGTTCTTCTATATCGGCAGAAATGGTGATATATCGTTCGCCGTCTTTATGTGAGATCTGATTCGGTACTTCTGCTTGTTTGAATTCAACATAGTTTGAAAGCTTTTGTAATCCTTTTGGTGTCAGGATTTCTAAGTCTGACAACTTTTCTGTGGTCGTAAGCTTTTCATCCAGACTAAGTTTAATCGGAACATTCTCCCCGTCTACGGTCATCTGTCCAATCGGGAGTGCCATGGACAGCTGTTCGATGGATTGTTTGATCTGTTGTGAGGTCAATCCATCCTCTTCAATTGCCTCATCTTTTAATACAACTTGTTGTTCGAGTGATTGACGTTCATTCGTGCTTGTGACTCCCACAATGCCTTCAATCTCGTTCAATTTCTTGATCAAATCATCAGAGATCGCTTGTAGTTCACCAAATTCTTCCCCTTTGACATTGATTTGAACGGGTGATCCGGCACCTGCCCCCATCATTCCACTTACACTTTTGACCGGGAGATCATCGGATAAACCACGGAGAACCTTCATGATATCCTCGTTTACTTGAGCTTGCTCACGAGTTATCTCTTCCCCTTTTGTCATATTGATCAGAATGAAGAAGAAGCTGCCATTATCAATGACAAAGTGGCTTTTCACATCTTTTACGGTTTCAAGTCGCTCATTCGTACTTTGTACAATGGCTTCACGATCATCCGTTGAAATCCCCGGTTCAAGGTTGACCATGAGCTCTGTATAACGGTTATACATATCCGGCATGATCGTCATCGGAATTTTTGTCACGAGGAACATTGAACCGACAAGTACGACGAAGAACAGCCCGAGCATAGCAAAGCGATTCCGTTTCTTTCGGCCCATCCAGGAAACGGTCTTACCATACCCTCGAACAAGTCCGCTCTCTTTCTTCCCAACCTTCGACTTTTTCAATCGTAAAAAGTTTTCAGAAAGGGTCGGGATGAGTGTAAACGCGATCAAGACGGAGCTTATGAGCGTTACAGCGATGACGACGGATAGGATGATCATAAACTTCCCTACTTCGCCACCCATAAGACCGACTGGAAGGAAGACGACGATTGTGGTCAGCATAGATGCGAATACTGCAGTCGCAACTTCTCTCGTTCCTTCTAATACTGCCTTCACATTCTCTAAGCCTTGTTCCTTTTTCCGATATATCGATTCAAGTATGACGATGGATGAATCGACCATCATCCCGATACCGAGACCTAGCGCGATGAGGCTCAGCATATTAAAGCTGTAGTCCAGGAGCCACATGGACAAGAAGGTCAATAGGACGGATGTTGGAATGGATAGTCCGATAATGATTGTCGCCCTCAAGTTGCGGAGGAAGATCAACAGAATCGCCAGGGCAACCACTGCCCCAATCAAAATGTTGTCTGATACACCGCTGATGGCGTCCTCAACATAATCCGCTTGTGCAACCACTTCATTCAGTTCAAAACCTTTTATGAGATTGTCCTTACGAATTTCTTCGACCTCGGCACGAACGGCCTCTGCCATTTCAATTTGTGTCGCATCGGAAACACGACCGATTTGGATGAAAAGGAAGTCTTTCGAGCCATCCTTCCAGACGGAAGAATTATTTTCAGCCGGTTGTAAGCTGATATCTGCAAACGTATCGAGCGTTTCCACACCATTAGATGTCGCGATACGTAAATCTTTAAGCTCCTCTACATTTGTCAGGGTTGTGTCCCAACGTAGAGTCGGTTCATTTTCCTCACCAGATAATGTCCCAAGTGAGGATTCGGCATTTTCATTTTGAATCAAACCAATGATCTGACTAGGATTCAGCTGGTATTCCAGCAATTTATCCCGGTTTAATTCGACTACGACTTCGTTTTTCTCAAGCCCCATGAAGTCGACTTCACGAACCTCTGGTAATGCCTCAAGCCGTGGCTTTAACACATCCTCAGCAAATGCTGTCATTTCTTCCATAGACCCGTTTGAAAGGTCCATGTAGAATTCAAACGGTTGGTTCGTGGACATTTTATATGTAAAGATATCCTCGACACCCGTCAGTTCAGGCTGCATCCCCTTTACAGCAGACTCGACCTCTCGATACACTTCATCTCCACGACCGCTTTCGAAGGAGAGGTCCATACTTACTCGACCAATGTTCGTTTGGGAATTGACGTTCTCTACACCTTCAATCCCTGCCAGCTTTTGTTCAACTGGATTGGTGACGAGCCGCTCCACTTCAGCAGCATTCATCTCCCCTGCCTTGATGTCGATGAATGCTCCATCAAAATCAACGGGTGGCATCAATTCTTTGTCCAGCTTCATCGTTGCGAACGTTCCGGTAATCAAGACGAATACGAATAGCAGTCCAACAATGATCTTCCGTTTCAAAAATAACTGCAACAACCTCATATCGTTTCCCCCTTATCACGTTTTTCATATTTTTCCATGTTTACCCCAACTCCATTGTAATACTTTTGTATTAGACCCCACAACCTTAAGTAGTATATTTACAGAAAAATAAAGATATTCTTTTTAAAGTGTCAGGCACCGAAATGAACCCGTTGGGCACCAACGGTTCTTTGTCGGTGCCTGACACCAATCTGAATCCCTTCCCCCGCAAGGCTTCCGTGGAAGTGCCTGACACTCCAGCATTTCTTTAAAGCGAAAAAGAGGCTGATGACAGGAGGAGGAGTCAATTCCTCTGTCATCAGCCTCTTTCTTATTTTCATTTACGTGTTTTCTATTTTTCTAGCCTTCTACGATATTAGTAGTTCACTGCATCGTAGGAGTTGATGCGTCCGTGCGTCCAGTATGTTCCTGTTCCGCTAGTTGGGTCAGCTGTGTTTTCGATCGCTGCGCGGATTTGTGAAGCGCTACGTCCTTGTGCTGCTAACAATGCTGCAAGTCCAGCTACGTGAGGTGAGGCCATGGATGTACCATCCATGTATACATAACGGTTACCAGGATAAGTGGAGGCGATACTAACACCAGGGGCCGCTACATCAACCCAGGATCCCCAGTTCGAGAAGGATGCCTTTTGGTCATTGCTATCGACCGCACCAACAGCAATCGCGTTCGTGTAAGATGCAGGTTCAAACGTCGTGCTCACACCATCGTTACCTGCAGCTGCGACAACGACTACACCTTTGTTCCATGCATAGTCGACGGCATTCTTAAGGGTCGTCGTATTACAGTCACATCCAAGAGACAAGTTGATGACTTCTGCACCTGCGTCTGCGGCATATTCGATACCATCAGCAATGTCTGCTAGAGATCCGCTACCTTGAGCATTCAATACACGGACAGCAAGAATGTACGTATTCGGAGCCATTCCTGCAATACCACGAGCATTGTTTGTTTCAGCAGCCGCTGTTCCTGCAACGTGTGTTCCGTGACCATTCAAGTCCATCGGGTACCAATCGTTATCGACAAAGTCATATCCAAGGATCGTTTTTCCATCAAGATCAGGATGGTTGTAATCAACACCGGAATCGAGAATCGCGATTTCCTGTCCGCTACTACCTTTTGTAATATCCCAAGCCAAGTTCGTATATGTTGTCTTCAATCCATATTGATAACCGTTATAATACGTATCGTTCGGTGTCCAGGTGGATTGAAACTTGTAATTCGGCTCTGCATATTCTACATTTGGATTTTTCGATAGAGCTTTAACAGCTGCTTCTACGTTTCCTACCTTCAGAACCTTGAACTTCGATTTGACAGCATCGGTATCCGCAACCTCTTTTGCCCCTACTTTATTAAGAGCATTCTCTTTTTGAGAATTCCCGACACCGTCTTTGAACTTGACGATGACTTCCCCTTTCACATAATCTCCTGCGATGCTAGGCGCATCCAGATTTGCGACTTTCTTCGGCCCTTCCAATTGGTTACTGGTCGCAGCCTCACCTACCATTGGAAACAGTGCCATTGTTGCAGCCAGTGACAGTGTAGCAAGCTTCTTGAATTTCATCCTACAAATTCCTCCCTCACAAAGATTACTTAACAGATTCAGTGATTCGGAGGGATTTTCCTGCTAATGGGATATTGGGAAACTTCTAGAAAAAGGGGTGGGTTTTTGGCCCCATTCGACACGCCAAATTTCCCAACCCGTTAAACGTTTCTTTTTACATTGTCTCCATGTATAATTAATCCTTTACCTTATTGACTGAATTTTCTGGTATCAAGGTTCTATTTCTGGAATACTCTCCAAAATTCACCATGATTCTGTCTTCCGTGCGCTAAAGAAGCGACAAAACCTGTCAGGAAACAGACTATAGTCTGCTTTCTATGTTCCGTTAATGATTCATCTATTTTTTTGGGTAATCCGCCAAAAAAATATAAACCCCCTTAACTTCCACATATAACCAACCCACATATCTTTTATATCCCCCTAATACTTTAGTTGTAGCATGTAACTCAATGGAGGGATCTCATGAGATATCTGCCCTATGGAAGGTACTATCCAAGATTTTACCGATCGTATTCTTACCGTTCGCCTAAGTATCCCGAAGATATGCTTTCCATCCTACAGAACGGACTGTCGACTACGAAAAATCCTAAACACGTAATCATCCTCGGCGCGGGAATGGCAGGCCTTGTTACAGGGTATCTATTAAAAAAAGCCGGCCATCAAGTAACGATCCTTGAAGGGAATGACCGTGTAGGCGGGAGAGTATATACGGTTCGTGAGCCTTTTACAGAAGAGAATTATCTAGACATGGGTGCCATGAGAATCCCGGAAAACCATTACCTTGTGAATGAGCTTATAAGAAAATTCAACCTTCCTATCAATACGTTTATAAATACCACTGAAAAAGATATCATCTATACCAATGGGGTGAAGACCACCCGAGGGGAATACAAAAAAAATCCGGATATCCTCCGATTCCCTGTTGAGCCTCATGAAAAAGGAAAAACAGCCACAGAATTAATGATGATGGCCGTTACTCCATTCTTGACCCTCTTTCAAAACAGCAGCCCTGAACAACGTAAAGTAATCCTCAGACAGTTCGATCGTTACTCGATGGAAAATTTTTTACGATTCAATCCGATTGGACCATCTTTATCCCCAAATGCCATACGTATGGTAAAAGTCATGCTGGGTTTTGAAGGGTTCGCAGAGCTTTCCTTTACGGATATTCTTTTTGACATCATTAACAATGTATTTAATGAGGATCTGCAATTTTATGAAATCACAGGTGGGAATGATCAATTACCGAAAGCTTTTTTAAAGGAACTCAGCGACGATATTCACTATAACGAAAAGGTTGAGTCCATCACTCATGGAAAAGATGAGGTTACAGTTGAAACACTGAATATGAAAGATGAAGAAATCCATCTCTTTTCCGGAGACCTGTTGATTGTGGCCATCCCATTTTCGGTGTTTCAATTTATAGAGGTAATCCCTTATCATACCTTTTCATTTGATAAGTGGAAGGTAATTAGAGAATTGCATTATGTCGCTTCTGTTAAAGTAGGTGTTGAATTCAAAAAGAAATTTTGGGAAGAGGAAGGCTTGGAGGGTGCCAACCTTATTACGGATTTTCCAAATCGGTTCACCTACACACCCAGCCTAAATAAGAAGAAACAGACGGGTGTCGTACTTGCAAGTTATAGCTGGGGCGATAATGCGAAGCTCTGGAATAGTTTAACGAATGAGGAGCGTATTCGCCAGGCCCTTCAGGATTTAGCAAAAGTCCATGGAAATCAAGTCTATGATGAATTTATAAACGGTACATCATTCAGCTGGAGTCAAAATCCTTTTTCAGGCGGTTGTTTCACTTTATATAAACCAAATCAAGCATCCGTATTTCCTGAAGTCATCCGGAGACCTGAAGGACGTATCCATTTTGCCGGAGAACACACATCAGACTTCCACGGGTGGATTGAAGGTGCCGTCCAATCAGGAGTGAGAGCCGCATACGAGGTTAACGAGCGACCCTAATTCGAAAAAAGCCCCTGCAACGGAAGCCTGTTTAGTGAAACATTTTCTTAGCTGCATTATGTGCACTTTTATAAAATGGATTGAAACTCTTTAGGTCACTAGGTAGATACTCGACCGTGATCAATCCTGGATGGTTCCTTTGTTGTGTTTTATATAGGACACTTAACTCTTCCTGCGCTTTTCTTAAGGAAGGTCTTTTTTTGAAATTCATCCCTTCCTTTATCACCTCATCAATATAATTCACATCGGAATAAATCACCACGTTTTGGTTGAAGCCGATATATTTTTCAAAATGTGTCAATGCGAAAGTCACAGCCTTCAGTTCTCCATAAAGATTCACCATCAGACTATCCTTCAGTGGGTAGACGAACTGCCGTTTAACGATAACTGAAGCATTCGAAACGTACGAGCAAGCTACCGCCATTGAACTGTTACCTGCAAGCATCGACATGTCACAGTAAACATATAGCGTATCCCTACTATAATACTGTTGATAAATTTGCTCTTTGATCTTTGATGGAACCTTCGCGCCGTACTTAGGCCAAAAGTCAGGCTTTTTCATCCTCTTGAGGTTACCTTTTGGTTTCATAGACTCCCCTCTTTCCAATGTCGATATGCTGTTTCACTATTTCTCTTCCAAGCTCTGGAATCCCTTTTATCATTTACGATAAATCCACAACTTCAGACCTATTCAACATTGTGGTTGTCCCTTTAATCACCATTCTCTTCTGGCTTTATAAATTTTTTGTTAAGAAACTAAGTCCTTTTCTCTCAGACATAAATTGACAAAAATCAACCAAAAGCCCCCCGAAATGAGAGTCAATGTTGTGCTAGATTAATAGACGCACAATAAAAAACCTTAGGGGGTAAAAGGAATGAAAGGTAAACGCTTTGCAGCGCTCACTCTAGCATTATCATTAACATTAGCTCCAGGACTAACGGATGCAGCCAATTCCGAGAAGACAATGGTTGACTCACAAGGAAATGAAGTGAGCTTCGGTCACGAACTTCCGAAAGCAAAAACAAAAGGAAAAGAAACATTCGATCAGCCAGCAGAAATTGAAAACACGACTGTCGCAGACGTTTTCAATGAAAAGGGTAAAAAGATCGGGCAAAAGAAGTTTGAGAAAAACGTAGAACAGAAGAATAAGGCTGAGAAAAAAGATAAGCAGAAAAACAAGAAAAATGAAGAAGGCGAACTTTGCATCCTCTTCTGTGGTGGAGGCGGTGACCCTGGCGATGGAGACGGCGGTACCGATCCAGGTGCAGCTCGTGTCGTAACTGTATTCGTTGCAGTAGACGAAGAATATCGTGCGGCTCACAGCGACTGGCAGACATTGACCCAAAATATCGTTGAGAATGCAGACAACGGCTTCCAACGTGACCACAACATCGACTTTCAGGTGAAAGCATTCGGTGAATGGTCTTCTCAAGGTGCAAATGCTTCTGAAATCCTACAAGACTTAGACCGTGACTGGAACGGTACAGGACATGACTTCCTTGTCGGTTTCACGAAGGATTCGAACTTCAACGCAGGTGGAATTGCGTACGTATACAGCTCTTCCCCATACGGTAGTGCGGTTTCCGTCAACCTTGATCAAGGTGCGACGAACACATGGCACGCAGCACAACATGAGTTCTCTCACAACTACGGTCTCGGTCACGTTCAACAAGGAAGTGGCGTCAAGTGCATCATGAACTATGACTACTCTTACAGTGTCGACTATTGGCACCAAAGCCACGACGACCAGATCCAATCAAATAAAGGCTGGTACGGAAATTAAGAATATATAAGGAAAAGAGCGACCCAATTGCAGGTCGCTCTTTTTTGTCGGTGTCAGGCACTGTTTTCAACCCCTTGGTATGACTGGAACGCTCCTAAGTGTCAGGCACCGGTAGTAGGATTTTACTGATTTCAAAGTATTTGGGATGGTTTTCTAAGTATTTGGGGTGTTTTTCGAAGTATTTTGCGATTTTTCTAAGTAAATGAGACGTTTTCCGAAGTATTTAGGAGGTTTTTCTAGCCCTTCACTCAAAATCCTCGTACTTCAATTCTTCATCATTACGATCAAAAAGCTTCATTTCATACACGTTATCCCACATTTTTGTGCGTTTTTCTTCGATTCCAGGCTCTTTTTGATACCAAACGAAGAAATCTTCGTCTGCTACATCAATTTGGTAAACTTCATCATATAAGGTGAACTCGATATGATCGAGTTTCCGATTGATATTTTCACCGACTAGAACCGTGTACTCCCCTTGATCGGTTTGAACCGGTTGGTGTGTGATTGGGTTAGATCCCGAATATGTACCTTTATATTCATAGCGGTTCAGCAGCGGAGCTTTTTTGAACGTAGAATATTGGATACGTGAAGACCCCTCAATCGTCCTTAAGAAAACAAGATAACGATTGGTCCCTTCAATATGTACCGTTTGAATATACTCAGCCGCCTCAGCCACTCCACCCGGTCCATTTAATTCTTCAGCAAACTGCTCAATATCTGAAATCGGATAAAAAGCCTCATAGAAGAGCCAGACCATCGACACGACAATGGCAACGATTAAAACCTTCTTCTTTTTCATTTCGCTCCTCCCTCTCTTTTTCCATTATATAGAAGGAAGGCGAAATAAGTAATCAAATCTCCCACAGCCTTCATCAGCTGTGGGAGTTTCCATATTTATTCTACAACTGTTACTTTTACGTCACGACGGCCCCATTGCATCGCGTCATCTTGGTTCGGGATGAAAACGTCGATGCGGTTACCTTTCACAGCTCCACCCACGTCAGCGGCAATCGCTGTGCCATAGCCTTCAACTTTTACGATGGATCCAAGTGGAATCACTTGAGGGTCTACCGCAATGACCTTCGCATCCGGATACTTTTTCAGGTCAAGCCCCATTTTCGTAACGCCTGAACAGCCCTCGCAATTTGCTGTATACGCTGTACTTTCAACGGTCAGAGTCTTACCTGCAGCTGTACTTTTCGACGCTTTACTATCCAACTTCGCGCGTGTATTCGGGCCTGCAATCCCGTCTACTGTCAGTCCATAAGCACGTTGGAAGCTCTTGACGGCACTCTTCGTATTGCTTCCATAAATTCCATCCAGATTGCCGCTGAAATGGCCTGTCTTCTTCAATTGACTCTGGATATGTATGACTTGCTTTCCGATGTCCCCGTAACGGAGCACCTGGATTGCGTGATTCGTGTTCGGTCCTGCAATCCCATCCTGCTTCAGGTTTCGGGATGCTTGGAAATCCTTGACCGCTTCTTCAGTAATTGGTCCGTAATAGCCTGTTGACGTATGATAAGGAAACTTTCCTTTAGTCATCAAGTAATCTTGTAATTCTACAACATCAGAACCTCGATCGCCTTCGCTCAACGTACGATCTCCAAGTTCTGCGGATGCGAATGATGGTGTTGCAATCAATACAACTGCCGCAACAAAGACCATCATTAACGCTTTCATTTTATGTTTCATGATTTATTCCTCCCCTTTCATGTGCTTACCTAAAATGGATTCGGGGGAAAATGATGTTATTCGAGGATAATAGATGAATTCACAACGTTTAGACCACGATTCGACCATATAATGGTTTTTGTACTAGGACCCTCACAAGCTTACATTTGAATTTTCAGAATTTTACTGTGATAATGGGTTTGAAAGGTGGTTTTACGAGGAAAAAACTACCAAACTAGTAAAGGAGCGATGACTTTGGAATTGGAACAGATGGATCTTCCACAAACTTTGGAGAAAGATGGAGATGACCAAACGAAACCGTATCTAACCGCTCTGATCGGTTGGAGTCTCCCAGCGATTGAGGCTTGTGCCAAGCTGGATAAGCCGTTTGTCGTCGTTGGACCCCCGGACTTTGAACATTTTGCAGAAAAGAACGACATCACATTCATCGGATGGAATTTCGATCGTTTGAATGAAGGCTCGGACTTGCTCTTCAAAAAATTGAAGGCGCTCGGAGCTGAAGTCGCCGTCCCTTTATATGAAGAATGTGTTGAATGGGCTGGTGCTTTAAATTCCCGCTTCCGACAAGAACCAAGGGTATTCAACCGTTCCCTACTCCTTAGAGATAAAGGGATGATGAAACGTAAAGCACAAATCGCCGGCATCAAGGTTGGTGTATTTGAAGAAGCTCACAGTAAAGATGATGTAAAACGATTTTTAAAACGCGTAAACGAAGCGTTATTGAAGGTTGAAGGTGATAAAAACGACCCGATTCACGTGAAACCGCTCGATAAAGCTGGCTCTGTCGGTCACCGTGCCATTGAGGACCCGGAAGAAATTGATGCGTTGACGGATAACGATTTCCCACTACTGATGGAGAGTCATTTGGACGGTCAGGAATTTTCCTGTGAAGTCTTCGTCCATAATGGTAAAATCCAATTCTTGAACATCACCGAATACGTGAAGCTCGGTTATTCAAACTTCGTCCCTGCTTCACCAAGCCTCGAAGAAAAACGCCCACAAATCCGTAAAGCGATTGAACAACTGATTAATGCCTTTGAAATCGAGTACGGGGTCATCCACCCTGAATATTTCATCACCCCAGACGGCACACTCCATTTCGGTGAAGTTGCTGCCCGTGTCCCTGGAGGCCACATTTTCGATTTGATTGAACGCGCACACGGCTTCAATGCCTATCAAGCTCAGATTCTCTGCAGCGATCCGAACACAACCGAAGAAGAACTCCGCAACTTTTTCCCTTCCGATGAACGGGAACCAGAAGGATATGCCGGCTGCTTAATGGTCCACCCTCACATCAACTACATCCAAGACTTGAACGTTCCAGAAGAACTTGAAGAACACCCGTACTTTGAAAAACATGATATGTTCACCCCAGAACAAGGAAAGGTATCCGAGCGGGTCGGTTTCGGAAACCATTACGGTACGATTTTCTTTTACGGAAAAGATAGCGAAGAAATGCGCGGCCTTCTCAAACAGTATGAGAAGTACGATTTCTATCGATAAAACCTGGTACGGAGTGATGCCATTTTACTAGAAAAGGAGTTGGACAATGACTTCAGAATTGACCGAAAAGAAAGTTGAACGTTTCGCCAAAGCACTGGACGATTTGGAAAAATCCGCAACCTTCGCCAAGTCCATGTACCAGACCGACGTTTACCAGGAGGCTGGGCGTCTGATGGAAACGGTGGATGGCATGGAAACCTTATACGGATTCGCCGACCGTTTTGATGAGGCCGGCGTCTTCTCTTCAGGTCCGTGGGAAGAAGCCGCTAAATTGCAGGCTCCTCTCGTAAGCGGATCTTTGAAATCCAAGGGACTCGCTTCGATCATCGAAGTGATGAGTGATATGCGGATGCTCGCCATCGCAAAAGGAAGAGTGAGCCACCCTGCCGTTACCCAACAGGATGCTGAAGAATTCTTGAACGAAGTGATGGCACTGAATCTTGACCTGCTCTTTCCGAGCGGTTCAGAGGAATCACGGATCGAACAGGCTGAAAATGCCGAGCAATACGATCGTGCCCAGCGTTTCTTCCAGTTCCTGTTCACGCAGCTCTCTTCCATCTCGTTATCAAAGACACTTCTAGTCGAAATTGACCAGTTGACCGCCCAACGCCCGATTATCGTAAAACGGATCATATCCATGATCCGGACAGCAAAGCGATTGTTGGAAACGGAAGGACCTGAAAATAAACCGGAGGATCTTCAGCAATATGTCGAAGCTGTTGAAGGGCCCTCTCCATTAAGTAAAAAGTTTCCGAACTTGAACGACTACCGGAAAGAGCTGAAAAACGTCTATGGTGATGACCTTGTCACCGAAGCAGAGGCACTTGCCGATTCAATGCAACGGACTGGAATCGTCGCTCCGCACCACGCAATCCTTTTGCGTGCATTGAATAAAACAAAGCCTGAGTTGCTTCCGGTCGCGTTGAAGGTGACAGACAAAGGGAAAGCGAATCTTGAGGAGCATATCGAGCTCGTCAAACAACTGATCAAAGTGGCGATCTACCCAGCGACAGCACAGACCATTTATGGACTCGCAAAAATGCTCGACCGTGGTGTGTTGTCATCAACACCCGTTGCTCCTGGATTGCGGCGCCTCGTCGAACTTGATATCCGACCGGAAGTTCGCAAAGAACTTTTCAATGCGTATGAGTATCGGAGTGGCCTGACAGCCAACTCGATCCTCGTTTCCGGAGTGATCAGCGTGTTAGGTCAGCCGCTCGGCGTCGGCCAAGGTTTGAACCCGACCTGTCAGTCCGCAAGGGGCATAAGCCTTTGGGCTCAGCACGCACCAGGTTATCTCCTAGAGTTGATCCCGCGTGCTGCACGTGATGGGGATATCGATCTGACATTTGAAGGAACGGCAATCCATTCGAAGGACTTGAAGGGTGGATTGGCACCAGAACTCCACAAGGAGCTCGATCCAGTTTCGCTCGTGCTCGTTCCACATCTTGATCGGATTTATAACGAGATGATGACACGTGTCGCCTTACGAGGCGAAGACGGTCATAAATGGGTGAACCCGGAGTTTTACGGAACATGGGTCCAGCGTGGATTCAGCTCCGTCATTGAACCTGTGACCGGCACCGTGACCGATTATCAAGGGTATGTCCGCCTGTTCTATGCGACGCACCACCCGGATTACAATGACGATTACGAGTTGATCTATCCGAACCCAGTCGGCATTTTCATTACGAATGTACACGGTAAATTGCTCGGCTTCCACGCCGTGTCGATCTTACGCATCGCACAGGTTCCGACCGGCGATTATCGGATCTACTTCTACAACCCGAATAACGATGGCTCGCAAAACTGGGGCCAGGGCATCGAGCCAAGTGTCTCTGGAAACGGCGAACGCGAAGGGGAATCCTCCCTTCCATTCGACCAGTTCGTCTCCCGGTTGTATGCGTTCCATTACAACCCGTACGAACAAGGGGATGCATTCGCGGTTGAAGATGAAATCGTCGCTCGGATTGAAAACCTGGCACGAGAAAGCTGGGGAGCTGAATATACGTGGGTGAACCTATAAAATCAACAAGGACTGTCCGTTTAGAACGGACAGTCCTTTTCTTATTTCGTGCAAAAGCTATGAGAAGCTGATGGCAGTTACGTCACGGCAGTCAATCGTCATAACTGACGTACCAATTGTCTGATAAATCGTTACACAACACGTCTTAGGATCGAAGCACAAAAATTTCCCTGTTACTGACGAGCCATTGAACATGACAGTCACCTGAGTCCCAGGCGTCAATTTACGGAACGTATCACACGCACAGCCTGTACATTTATTACACTTGGAGTGACGGTGGGAATTGGAACAAGAATTACAGCTAGATTTTTTGCAAGAACATGAGCACGAATAAGACTGAGAACATGAACAACTCATATTCGTATTCCCTCCTTTCTAAAAGGGAATACTATATTCTATTAAACTCGCACACAAAATGCATAGACCCATCTACTAGATTTAGAAAAATAAGTGTCAGGCACTTCAATTCACCCCCTGGGGCCCAACGGTTCTGAAAAGTGTCAGACACCATCTGCAAATGCACGTGTCACAAGGCGTCCGAGATGGTGTCTGACACTCCCGTTTCTATTTATTTACAAATGGTAGGTTTAACAGCAACAAATTCGGGAAAAACACCCTTACGTTTAATTATCACAATGTACATATATAAAGGAGGATGTTGGGCCTTGTTAAAGAATAAGCTGATGCCATTTTGTGATTCAGAGAATAAAACACTGAGAGAAGTAATCGTGTGTGCACCTACTTCGTATGATGTTCCGGAATCTGCAGCAGACGCTGTCGGATTCGTAAACGAGTATCATAGTGAGGAAGCACATGCCCAACACGAAGAGCTGAAATCCAAGCTTCAAGCATTCGGCTGTCATGTTCATGATATAAGCTCAGGGTGCGATGAAGAGATATGGGGGCGCCTGGTAAACCGGATCTTTGTCCGAGATATCGCAGGAGTGTTCGGCAATAAAATCATCTTAGGTAAATCTGAAGCCGAGATCAGGAGTCCAGACTTCCAATGCTCGCAATCTTACATGAAGGAACTGTTCGAGACGAAGGATCTCAGCTCGTTGCCTGAATCCGTTGCCCTTGAATTCGGCGATTTCATGATCCTGAATCAAGATTGTGTTCTAGTCAATGTCGGTCATCGTTCTCAAAATAAAGAGAAGCTTGCGGAATACCTGCTTGACCTTGGTGTTAAGGAAATCGGCTTCGTTTCATTGCCACAATCGGTGGAATCCCTGCACCTTGATGTGATGTGTAACATCTTAGGTGAAAACCGATTCTTAGCAGCGCCAGCCATGAAGTTTTTCCCTGTGGAAGTAGTGAAACAGAATGCTGTGGACCCTCATTTCGAGACGGTTGATCAGTTTGTCGGCAGATATGGCTTTGAAACCTTTTGGTTACCGGATCAACCGTATTTGCTCGACTATACCAATTTCATTAATCTGGACAAAAATACAGCGCTCATTAACGAAAATGCGCGAGCACAATTCGAAAAATGGTTCCCAGAACACGATTTCATCGGTGCGAATGTTGATGAACTCCAAAACGGTGCAGGTAGCATCCGTTGCATGACCCTGCCGATTGTACGGGAGGATTAATCGAATGATCCGAAGGTGTGACTTCGCGCGCCTTTGGATCTTTTTTTGTTGCGATTGGTGGACGACGATTTTTGGACAAAAATCTTACTTATGGTAGGAGCGGAAAATCGAAACAGGTTCATCTTTTGACCATATAGGTTCATAATTTCTGATCTAGGTTCAAAATTTCTAATCTGGGTTCATAAATCTCAAAATAGGTTCATAACTCCTGATCTAGGTTCATAATCATCCTCCGACTCTCCCACAGTCCTCCCCACATACAAAAAAAGATCCTTTCCTCAGAAAGGATCACCCGATTCATCTTCTCCTCAACTTTTGCTGCCTCTTACTCTTCTTAGAATGTCCAATAACCATCGATGACACCTTCCAAATCCTTTGACTATATGTAAGAGATTGGTTCTTTTTTCATGATATGATAGTTAAAGGAAAGAAGGTCGGAATTCGGAGGTTAGAAGATGAACCGGAGTAGAATTTTGTTTTGGGGAATGTTTGTCATCATTTTGTTCGTGTACTATCAAATTTTCACATTATTAGAAACGTACGTCGTCCCGCTATGGTTTCCGAATCCAACAGCCGTCCAGCTCGTTTACATGGGGACGATTGTCATCCTATGGTTCCTCATTTCCCTGATCACAACCGTCAAGCTTGTTCAATCATTAACGGCAAAATAAAAAAGCAGGCTTCCCGCCTGCTTTTTTTAGTTTCCAGATAAAACACCATCGTACGCAGCGACCGCAACTTCAATGTGCTGTTCGCTCGGTTGAGATGTGAACAATAAATATTGACACGCATATCCCACGAGATAAATCGGCTTCAACAGCTTGTTCACCGTTTTGTTCCGGAGGATGAACACTTCATACCCGAGTAAGAATGCAAGTAATACCGCCAACAATCCGCCAAACATGAGATAAAGAACAGAGTAGAACAAGAAGATGAACACAACCAGGTTCGTCCCACAGTTCTTATGTATTCTCGTGTATTGCATGACGTTCTCTGTTGATAGATTTCGAGAAGCAGCATACGCATTATCCACCATATGCTCGGCCCCATGATACTTCCCGAGTGGCGTCAGCTTAACGATCAATGCGAAAAGAAGAAAGAATGAACCGAATACGACAATGTGTTGAACCTGTTCAGGAAAAATCGCCAAGACCTTCTGTAAAAAGCCATTGGCCTGCGCGTTGTTGAACACATCCACCTTACCGCCCGTCACTTTAGGCAGCATGAAAATGAGAAGGATGCCCAAATACGCCTTCCAGTTCATCAACACCGTTCTCACCATCATCCAGATGCCACGAAGAAAAGGAATCTTCTCGATCTTTTGCTTCCACTTCATCAGACGATCCGGGATGAATTTTTCGACCTTAAGTACGATTTCTCCTTTCTTATCCCGCGACGCCTTCACTTTCTTGGACTTTCCAAAATACATGACCGAATTCAGCCCGGCCATACCACCTTGAATACTACTCACCCAACTCCTCCTCTCGATACTACCGACATGTTATTCTTCTATCATACCACAT
The DNA here is from genome assembly GCF_040126055.1 of Pseudalkalibacillus sp. SCS-8. NCBI lineage: Bacteria > Bacillati > Bacillota > Bacilli > Caryophanales > Fictibacillaceae > Pseudalkalibacillus > Pseudalkalibacillus nanhaiensis. The sequence goes on along the minus strand of NZ_CP143541.1, from coordinate 417,155 downwards.
ATTCCGAATATTTTAACAATTTAAAAAGAGTAGATTCATAAGAATCCACTCTAACAAAAGTTAAGGCAGATCATTCCCCGCCGCTCTATATAGCTCATACCATTCCTGGCGTGTCAGTTTGATGTCAGAAGCTTTGGCAATGTCAGTCATCCGCTTCGGGTTCATCGTTCCGACGACCGGTTGGATATTCGCTGGATGACGGAGAATCCAGGCAATCGCAATCGCTGAATCTGTCACGCTATATTTATCGGCAAATTCCTGCAGCTTCGCGTTCACTTCTGGGTAATCGTCATTTCCGACAAAAGCTCCTTCAATCATGCCATACTGGAACGGCGACCACGCTTGGATCGTCAAGTTGTTCAACCGGCTGTACTCGAGCATACTGCCGTCCCGCATATTCGCTCCTTCGTGCTGCATGTTCACGTTCACGCCAGCATCAATCATGGGTGTATGCATGATACTGAACTGCATCTGGTTGATGATCAGCTCCTGATCCAGACTGCGTTTCAACAGCTCAATTTGCATCGGGTTATGGTTGCTCACACCAAAATGACGGACCTTTCCGCTCTCCTTCAACTCATTGAACGCTTCCGCCACCTCATCCGGCTCCATCAACGCATCCGGTCGATGCAGCATGAAAATGTCTATGTAATCCGTGTTCAACCGCTTCAAGCTCTGTTCAGCAGATTGAAGGATATGTTCCTTCGAAAAGTCATAAAAGCCTTTACGGATTCCACACTTCGTCTGGATGATCATCTTTTCACGGAGAGAAGAGTTCATGTCGACCGCTTCAGCAAAGCGCTCCTCAGACGCACCCCCGCCATAAATGTCCGCATGGTCAAATAACGTAACACCTTGCTCCAACGCATTTTCAATCACTTCCGCAGCTTCCTTCGTCGAAAGACCGCTCATCCGCATGCAACCGAGCGCAATCTCGCCTGCCTCTATCCCACTATTTCCAAGTTTGATCTTCTTCACGTCCAACACCTCTTCCCGCAAGCTACCAATATACTAACATGAAAAAGTGTCAGGCACCGATTCAGAACCCTTGGTACAGCTGAGTTCCAAATCGGTGCCTGACACTTACCATCGGTTACGGATTTTCTTTCATCAGTTGGTTGACGCGGTTTTGCATGGATAGGATGACGGTTCGTTTATAGCGGGCGCCCAAATAGAGGACTTTGATTTGCTGGAAGCGGGACAGCTCCTTGAAACGGGGCTCCTTTTTCAAAAACGTGCGTACGATCGACCAGCTCTTCGGGATCAACGGATAATCGTCCACCGGCTGATTGTTCCGCATCCGCTTCACCCAGCCCTTCCAACCTTTCGGCTCACTCTCATCGACAAGACACGGGGCATACACATGCTTTGTGAAATTTTTCAAATACTCGAAGCGCTCCAAACCACTTACGAGGACGTACGTGCCGTCCTTCCGCTGCTCTTTGACGACAAGCAAATACATGCAATCCCAAACAATTCCTTGCAGGCGCTTCAAACGCTCTGTCATTTTAACGGACTGACCGGGTTTGATTTTGCTCAACGGAATGTACTGGACCGTGAATTTCACCGTTACTCTCCCCCGTTCCAATAGCCTTTCAAACAATATATGAGCAATCTGGGCGGTTGTGACAAATCTAGTTTTTGAAATCTAGCATCGATTCTAGTTTTTCATCTATACCAATCCTACTCTACTTGAATAAACTACTATAGTTACGTGCGAGGAGGTGAAGGTATGTATAAATTTTTTGTGGCTGATTTAACAGGCGGTCAAGAAGTTCCCCCGGTCAGAACGAATGCAAATGGAATGGCGAAGTTCGTTGCAGATGACTATGGAAACTGCATCAAATTCGAAATGACAGTCAACGACATCCGTGACTTCGTCCAAGCCCATATCCATTTTGGAGAGCGTGGTGTGAACGGTCCGGTGTTAGCCTTTTTATTCGGGGCTGACCTGGCAACACTTGCTGAGCAAAACGGGATCTCGACGCGTCGTGGTGTCGTGACTGGTAAAATTACGGATGATGACATCGTTCCAAACAATGTCGGTGTAAGGAATGTACAAGACCTCCTTAGACTGATGTCAAAAAAGAAGACTTACGTCAACGTCCATACAGAGCAAAACCCTGCTGGAGAAATCCGCGGGCAAATCAAGCCTGTACTGTTGTAGGAAGTCATCTTGATAAATGAAGGACAAGTTGTATGCAGCACGACCAAATAGAAACACCCCCTGCTATCCACCCGGCAGGAGGTGTCTTTTTTATAGATCATTCAAATGCTGGAGCGATTCAATCACATGGTCAATCAAGCTCGGGATATCCTCCATCTGATCCTCATTGATCCGCTGGTTGAACGTGACTTCAATCTTATTCATTAGGACGTTGCTCCCTTGCCCGTATACATATGAAATCGTTTGGGTCGGCGGCTTCTCCTGGTCCCAAATCGAATGAAGCAGCTCTTCAATCTGCGCACACTCGACCTCCACGTCATCGATCTGCATGTAAAAGCGGACGAGTAACGTACAGCCAGGATTCTCTCCCTCCACTTCCAACAGCTCAGCAGCAAGATCTTTAAGCGACGCTTCCAATACAACCTCCGCTTCGACACCCGGCTCATCCGCCAACACGAACTGCAGCTGGAATGACCTCGACATCGTTGCCATCTCCATATTGTCTACACGGTTCGTAATCGTGATTTCACTCGCAAGGTTATCCAGATCATACACGTAATTTTCAACCGCAACCTTCAAATTCTCAAAAATCGTTGGATCGTACATGGCAACCCTCTTTTCGCAACAGAAGTTTGACGTTTATTTTACCACAAAAAGAGAGAAGACTTTGTAGGAACCTAATGTCGAATGTTGAGAAAGCTTAGATAATCTCCAGAATTACTTCGAGCATCCCGTCTGAAAAAACCAATCGGATTCCACCTCACTACCCGTTTTTTTGCTTTTTCCCTTTCACGCTCATCCTCATCCACCCGCTTCAAAACGAACATACTGGCAAAAATGAATTTATAATGTCGGAATCGAAGCGTGAAGAGGATTTGACGTACTGTCCGGTTCTTCATATTCTTGTCTTCTGCCATGCCGTTCCACTCCCTTTTTTGGATGGGTCACCCGAGCGAGCCAGTTCTGCATGATTAGCTGAGCATGCTCGTGGATCGGTTTCCCCATGCTTTCTTTCAGCAGCTTTTTACTATTTAAAATCGATTTGTCCGCCCCCTGTTGTTTCAAGCCGTGCTCCATATCCTCAATCACATACGTTTCACACTCGCCTTTCACGAGGTGTTCCAATTCAGGCAATGTTTCCGAGTTTACGAGCGGATCTTTATCGCCAACGAGCGCGAGAATCGGTATGTCAATCGTACGAAGCGCTTTTCGCGTATCAAACGTAAAGTGCTCCCTGAACCAGCGGGCGTTCACCTTCGCAAACTGGTACCTGATCACATCTTTATCCGATAAAAAGATTTTCTTCATCATCTTGTTCACTTGCTTTTCGCCTTTTTCATCCACTTTCAACTTTTTATACAACCAGCCCTTGAAGCCCTTCTGAGAAAGCAGCTCTTCATACGCATTTTCACGCTGATGCTTTAACGACTGTTCCAAATTATCCGCACCTCCGGACAGGAACATCAGCCCAGCAACACGCACATCCTCAGCCAGCTTGGTCGCAATCGTTACCCCTTCACTGTGTCCAGCAACGATGATTTTATCTGCATCAACTTCATCTCTCGTTTTCAAATAATCAACAGCCCGTTTCGCGTCACAGACTAAATCGACAAAACCTGTGCTCCGCCAATTGCCCTCACTTTCACCCGTGCCGCGCTTGTCATATCGGAACGCGATATATCCGAGAGAAGTGAAGAAATCGGACAAGTCTTTATACAAGTTGGTCGGATATTTCCCTTTCGGACCGTTCCCATTCCGGTCCAGAGGTCCACTTCCAGCAATGATGAGAATCGCCGGACTCTTTTCACGCAATTTTGCTTTCGGTACGGCCAATGTGCCACAAACTCTCATCTCACCATCCAACTCAATGTTCGTTTCAAGTACATCCATCTCTTCTTCCTCCTCTTCCTCTAGACCAAGACAACAGCCGTCCTATGGTATAATTGTGAGTAATATCCACCATCAACATTATGATGAAGTTAAGAAAAGTATAGCAGGGTCGATGTGATTTAAAGAGGAAAAAGTAACGAGTGGAGATTTCCTGTTTTCGGAGGTGACAAGGATGAAGCTTGAGGAACTGTATATCCGGATCCGTACGCATTTTTCGGAGCAACCGAATGAAAAACCGATCGACATCCAGCTTCAGGACTTAGCGGATATTTCCTTTTACACGATGCGCAGCCTACGCCTTGTAATCAAGAAAATGGAGACCCTCGGCTGGATTACGTGGAAACCTGGGAAGGGCCGCGGCAATACTTCGTCCATCACCTTTCATAAAAACGTAGAGGACATCCAGCTAGAGCTTTTCAAGTCAATGATCCTTCAGGGGAAAGAAAACGAAGCGTTCATCCGAGTCGATACAGAGGCCCCTTCGATAAAGATGGCACTCTCCGACTGGTATTATCAATCCAAATTCCTCGTCCATTACGACCAAGAAAAAAACCGGATCCACATCCGGCTTCGGGAACTCATCACAAAAGAAAACGTCGAGATCTATAAGAGTATGATTATAGAGAACCTTTCCAAAACGAGACCTGGCTTCACCATCCTAATGGACATGACCGACGAACAAGTGAACACGCCTGATGTCGAAAGCGATATGCAGGAGCTTCGTAAACTGATTGCCGAAAAAGACCTGAAAGCCATCGCCACCTATACGAGTTCTCCTTATCTGAAAACTTATATGGAATCACGCCTTGAGGAAATGGGACCACATCAAACGTTCGCAAGTCGAGATAAGGCAGAGGCCTATTTGAATGAGATCGCTAATTAGATGAGGAGCATGCATTGATGAGTATTGTAGACCCCATATATATCGTAATTCCATTAATTATTTGTATTGTCCTGGCAATCCTCTTCCGTTTACGAACCAGCTTATCGATCCTCTTGCTCATCCCCATCCTAATCGGAGAGTTTATTGTTTCAGCCGTAATCGGCAGCCTATTTGGCGAGCTAGCGAAAGATGGCGGATCACTCATCATGGTTCCTGCCTTGTTCCTGACAACCTTTCTCGTCCTCATGCTGCTCAATTTCTTCTTTTTACCGTAAGGCTCTTTGGGAATAAGAATTTTAGAAGCTAGTTGGATAAAGGTTTAAAAGCTGCTGAATGGTGGCTTTTTTTCTTTGGCATAAATATATTGGAAGTTATATACAAATACAGACGGATGTGATAATCTAATTTTACAGATTGATAATCTAAAAAAATAGATTGCCATAAAAAGGAGAATACTCAATGTACGACAAACCTTTAAATGTTTCGGTTGAACAAGCAAAACTACTCGGAAATTCATTAAGAATAAAAATTATTAGTCAGCTAATCGATAAACCAAAAACATCAAAGCAAGTAGCAGAACTATTAGGTCAGTCACCTGGGAATGTTCATTATCATATAAAAAAGTTATATGATGGTGGACTAATTGAGTTAGTTGAAGAAAGACAATTTGGAGGAGTTACAGAAAAGTATTATAAATCAAAAGCAAAGTGGTTTAACTCTGAAGGCGACACATCCATTGATCCAGTATTAAATGATGATTTTCCTTCTAGAGATTCAACCTTATTAAGCCTTCGATTAAATTTAACTCCTGACCAACAAGAGGAGATAAAAGAAGAATTTAGAAAGTTTCTTGAAAAATGGGTTGTTAAAACATCTGTTAGTGATTATTCCGAAGCAGATGAATTCAGTATTGGTGTAAAAATTGTCTCAGCTAAACAAAAGACAGAAGATGAGCAGGAGTGAAGTTATGACCATATTCTTTAACAAGAATTTCTTATATATGTTTTTAGGAAGGATTGTTACAAATATTGGTGACACGTTATATGCTGTTGCTGCCATGTGGTTGGTTTCTGATTTAGGTGGCTCAACTTTTTATACGGGATTAGCAGGATTCCTCACAATTATACCAAGATTTATTCAATTCTTTGGAGGACCATTAATTGACAGAATTCCAATTCGTCCTTTGTTAATTATCACCCAATGCATTCAGTCCTTTATGTTACTAATAATTCCGATAGCATACTACTTCGACTTGTTAAGTGTCTCACTCGTTTTAATCATATCACCGATTATTACAACCTTTAATATGTTAGTTTACCCTGCACAAATGGCTGCTTTACCTACGTTTGTTGATGAAAAAGAATTAACAAAAGCAAATTCTTTATTCACCTTTGCTTATCAGGGTATCGAAACGGGATGTAATGCAATTGCTGGGATTTTACTGGTAACTATAGGTCCAATTTCTATTTACCTTTTAAACTCAGTTATGTTTCTGATAGGCGCATTACTTTTTTCACTGATAATTTTACCCAAGCAATCTAGAAAAGAAAAAGTAACGGATATGGAATCAATTTTAGCTTACGTCAAAAAGTATGGAGTTGATTTAAAAGAAGGCTTTAGCATTCTTCTGAATAAGACTTTCTCTAGACTATTATTGGGTGTGATTGCCATTAATCTGGCTGGTGGAGCTACTTTTGTTGTACTCCCTGAATTTAGTAAACAACAAGGAGGAGCAGAAGTATTTGGTTTCTTATTAATGGCACAGGCATTGGGGAGTCTTGCAGGAGCGCTATTAGCTCCATATTTAAGTCTAGAAAGATTTGGAATAGGAAAGGTATATGCTACTGCATTTTTCATTAGCGGACTATTATGGGCTATATCCGTATTTAGTCCTTGGACTTGGTTATTGATAACGATTTACGGTCTAGCTTGGTTTCCAGGCGGGGTTACAAACATATTGATAAATACTTGTATGCAAAGAGGAATACCAAAGCATTTATTGGGGAGAGTATTTTCAGCATCTTTCAGCATAAGTGGTATTGCAATGCCGTTAGGTTCACTATTAGGTGGTTTATTAGGAGTTATTATTGGAAGTGTATATGTCATTTTAATTAGTGGTATAGTTGTTTTCTTAGTTGGAATCTTTTGGATGTTTGATAAAGTTACCCAATCACTACCTAAGTCAGAAGATGTTACAGAAACAACATTTATTAAACCAATACCAAAAGCTATAGGAAATTAAAAAATGATGGTGGCTCATTGATTAACTATAGAAATCTTTATCGGTAAATTAGTCTAACTGGTAAATCCTCTTTATAAATACCCACTACTGGTATAATCTGAGAAAAAAGGAGGGGGTTGATATGAAGTAATATCACATTGGTATATTGTTGTTTGATGATGGAGATGCATTAGACTTTGCAGGTCCCTATGAAGTGTTTAACTTGTCTACTAATACAGATGAAGACGTTTTATGAATCAATTAGACATTAAAGATAAGCCGTTTTTAGTTAATACTGTGTCAGAACAAACTGGAGCCATAAGGGTACATAACGGTTTAATAATCCAACCAGATTTCTTTTTCGAAAACGCACCCGAATTTGATGTAATAGTCGTTCCTGGGGGACCTTTCCGTGCTATAAAACAAGTACAATCAAATAAAAGCATTATGAAAAGGAAAAGTTGGTTATTTCAGTCTGAACTGGGGCTATATTCCTTGCTGAAGCTGGTTTTTTAAAAGGTAAAACAAGGATGGTCAAAATAGCAACAATCTATGCGAAAAGAGCCTACCGAAAAAACGATAAACGAGTTTGCTAGTGTTTCTTATGCAGTACAGGCTTCCACCTCACATGAATCAGGCTCATTCCGATGACCGTGACGGCTATACCAATGACCACAAAGGTAATGAAATAAGGCGAAATCATATCTCTGAAGGCACCTGCGATCAGTGAGCTCGTAATCATACCGAGTGAGAAAACGGCTGACAGGATGCCGAAAGCTGTGCCGTGTTTGCTTTTATCCGTGTTCTCTGTGAGTAAGGTCGTAACGGCTGGAAACAATACTCCGAGTCCCATGCCAATCAGGAACAACAGCTGATGGAAGGTGATCGGAACGAGTGGCATAACCATTTGATAGAAGGAAAACCCTAACACGAGCATTCCCACCATCGTCCGAATCGAGGCGGATATGCGGTGGATCCACGTCATACATACCACCACAAGCGTGCCTAACCCGATGATGCTGAACAACTTCCCCCCATGACTCATCGACACCCCTTCTTCAACCATTAAAAAAGGCAGCTCATACATCAGGGTGCCATGCACATACATCAAGGTGAAGCTGACAAAATATACTGCAACCAGCTGTTGGTCAAACCTGAATCTCCCTCCACTCTCCACCTTTTTACGATGGACCGTAATCGGTTCAAATTCCTTAATAAAGAGAAGCGCGAAAACCGCAGTCAATAAAAGGGCCGATCCAATGACGAAGTACGCCCCACGAAAGTCCACGTGCTCAACCAAATGGCCGCCAATTAAAGGTGCTAAAATGTTCGCAATCGTAATGAGCAGCCCATTGAACGCCATGTTCTTCCCCTGTTCATGGCTGTTCCGTGCATATCCCGATAAAAGCGCAAAACAAGCAGGCGTCATAAAAGCAAGCACCAAACCATTGACCAAGCGCAGCACCAACAAACCGTCAGGCCCCGTCGCAAATCCATGGCCCGCCATTAGAATCCCTGAGATAAATAGCGGTACGACGATAAACTGTTTCTTGCCGAACATATCGATGAGCGGACCAGCAATCAGGTTGCCACAAAGGTTTGCGAATGAAGACACACTCATCAAGATACTAATGAAAAAACTCGTCGCCCCAAGCGCCACCGCATAAGGCGTAAAGATCGGAAACTGTATATGTAAACTCAACGACAACAAAAACAACACAACGTAAATCGCTACAATGCCCCTCCGCCTCTCACCCAAACAAAACACCCCCACCTAAAGTGTATGAGGTGAGGGTGGGATTGAGACATGCTGAAATCTAAAAATAAATATAGTGTCCTATATTTTTAACAACTCTCTAAGATGTTTAAATCTCCAGTTGATAGCCCTTGTTTATACAAGTTATTTACTTGCCACAAGCCACTTTCACGTATCTTTTCTTTCGGCGAATAATTTCCTAACCAAGATTTGCTAGAGTTACATATCTTGCAGTTCGATATTTCTGAAATAATTTTTGCTTCTAAATTTAATCTCACCTGTTTATCGGTCAACTCCAAAACAACAAACGAGAAGTTATTCTGTATTATCCTGGTTATCTCTTTTTCTATTTCTTTTTGATACTCCATATCAAGCAGTTTTTGATATCGTTCTTTGTTTTTCCTTGTTGTTGTATCTAATTCCCATAACTTCAGATATGGGTCTTCTTGTTTATTCAGGATTGCACGACCAATATTCTTTCTAAAGATACTTCTGTTTTTGTTTTCAACAAGAAAATGTTCATTCAGTCTTGACCTAAGCTTACCTACACCGGTATGTGTACCAACCCTTACAACTCGATCTACGTTATGAGCACTTTCACCTTTTTCAAACAGAATATAAATACCGTTATCAGGAAGTTGCTCTTCCTTATAAGGAAAATGAAGTCTTTTCAATTCGTTAAAATAATAATGTAGATCCTTACATTTATTACTCATTGATAACAGCTCCCTTTAGAAAAGACAACTGTTCACCTATTCTTTTTCCTTCTAACGGTAATTCATAATGTGTAATGTAATCTAAGAGATATTTTCGATAACGGTTTCCAGCAAGAATAATGAAATGATCTTTTTTTAAATCCAACTTCTTAACGATCATTTGTCTTAGAACTAAGTTACTCCATTCTAGCTGTTCATTTTTCTTCATTTTATTCAATGTTTTATTATAGGGTTTTATCACATCTGAAGTTTCTAATAATCCATATTGTGCAGACAATATAAATATTTTGTCTGGGTTGTGAGATTGAGCGTACTTTAATGCATATTTAAAAAGAGTACTATCATACATATTTTCAGCGTTGGTTGCTGTATCCTTTTTCTTACTTACACATGAAAGTAGAACCACCTTTTTCATATACTTTCCCCCATTCCCATTAGAGTGATTGCTTTGAAATTCATGTCGGATTACAACACATTCTTATTCGCTTTCGGTACTAACATTGGTGGCATTTCGCGTCTTAGTCTCCAGGTGATGCTCATTGGCTTGCTTCCTGAGTGTTGGACATAGTCCGCTGTACCAAGGAAAGTAAATGGAGAAGTATAGCCGTTCTCTTTTTTGTACTCTCTGATAAATAACGCGATTTGGTGACCGTTTTCTCTGTGGTGGATGTAACGTTGTGCCGTTTTACTCGTAGCAGACACTGTACTTTGAGATTGCCAATGGAACAGCCTCTCATTAATCGCATAATCTTCATAAAGTGTAGACGGTGAGAAATCCTTTTCAGACTTGTTCAGCGTGATAAAGAAGATATCGAGATTCTTTTCTTGAAAATGCTTCACACCTTCTCTGAATGCAGGACTTTTCTCTTCGTTAAAATAGCCGAAAGATGCCATAACCTGAGCAGTTGTATAATTGCTGTGCACACCTAATGGATTGGCAAACGGAAAGTCATGCTCGTATTCTAGTAACTTGATGAGATTATAGTTGTAGATAAGGATGGTTCGGATTTCTTCTTTTATCACTGGAATTGCGAAAATCTTCACCAATCCCTCTTCTATCGAATGTAATCCTTCCTTTTCAGGGTGGCCATTGTAAAACGAATAGTACAGCATATTGACCATCAGCTTCTCTTCTTCACTTTGTGGCCTGAACCCATCTATATACCGTAAGTAGAATTCCAACAACCTCTTGGAATCCAAGTGGAAGAGATTTGGAAATCGTTTCGTCCAGATTGCTTCATTTTCAATTACTCGTTCATCTGTTAATCCAGCTTCTGCTTTCATTCGGAAAAAGGATCGATCTCCACTTTTCCCGTAAAAATCATACAGTGTCAGGTTGTAATGATTGAGGAAGTTTTCTAGTGTTAGCTCCACCCCTGTGTCTTCCTGAAAGTATTTCATCTTTTGAATAAGGTTCGACCGGGTATTCGCAGTAGATTTGATGTTCCGTAGGATGTATTCCTTCGCTTGCTTTTCAAGCTGGATGAAAGAGCCCTTCGGCAAATTCGAAAAGCCATTCTCAACATAATGCTTTACTGAATGTTTTGTTTTCCCCATCAATGCACGGAACTTTTCTTCAAAGTTGTAATTTTTATGCGCTTGTCCGATAAAATCGAGCACCGTTAAGCACTCTTTATCTTCTGCTAAACGTAACCCCCGCCCTAGCTGTTGCAAAAATACCGTCAAACTTTCTGTCGGTCGCAGAAACAAGACCGTATTTACTTCAGGTAAGTCGACACCTTCATTATATAAATCAGCGACAAAGATAAACCGGATTTCCCCAGACAACAACCGATGTTTCGCAGATTGTCTTGTTTCCGTATCCGTTCCCCCGTGCAAAGCAATAGAAGGTACATCTTGTTCATTGAAAAACTTCGCCATATACTTTGCATGGTCTACTCCGACACAGAAGCCAAGTCCTTTCACATCATCCATATCGGTCACGTATTTATAGATGCTCTTCAAAACTTGATAGCTACGCTTCGTATTGTGGGTATACACATTCTCAAGCTCACGCAAGTCATACCCTCTTCGGCTCCACTTCAGCTTTGATAGGTCTACTTCATCAGTCACACAGAAATATTGGAAAGGACTGAGTAACTTCCGGTTAATCGCTTCAGTCAATCTCATTTCAGCGGCAATTCGATCGTCGAAATTGGACAGCACACTTTTCCCATCCATACGCTCTGGGGTCGCCGTCAATCCTAGTAAAATCTTCGGCTCGTAATAATCCAGTAGCTTTTGATAGGAACTTGCTGCAGCATGGTGAAACTCATCGACTATGATGAAGTCATAATAATCAGGCGTCGTCTTTTCATACAGCTTAGTACTATTAAAGCTTTGAATACTGATAAAAAGATGGTCGAGATCCTCAGGTTTTTCTTTTCCAACGAGCAAATCCCCGAAATTCAAGTCCTGAAGAATCGCCCTGAACGTATCACGACTCTGCTTTAAAATTTCCTCCCGGTGGGCAACAAACAGAAGCCTCTGCGGATGCCCGTGCTCTTTTACAAAACGCCGGTAATCGAAAGCTGAGATGACCGTCTTTCCAACACCTGTCGCAGCAACAAGAAGATTTTTGTTACGGCCATATACTTCTCGTTCGACCTGAAGGTTTTCGAGTATTTCTTTTTGATAATGGTAAGGTCTGATTTCAAAAGAAAAATGGATGGGTGTTTCTTCTTTCGTAGACTTTTTCAGTGTGGTTCTAAGGTGGTTTCGGTCGTTCTCATCCTCTGGATTAAAGGTGACGAACTCTTCATCATTCCAATACGTTTCAAAGGTAGCATCGACCTTCTTCATGACGTCAAATGAATCTTTCTCGGTAATCTTCACATTCCATTCTAGCCCGGAAGTCAAAGCAGGATTCGATAGATTAGAGGAGCCGATATAAGCCGTGCTGAATTTTGTATCACGCTTGAACATGTACGCTTTTGCATGCAGTCTCGTCCGCTTGATATCATAGGAGATCTTGATTTCTGTATTCGGTAACTTGCTGAGCTCCATAATCGCTTTAAAATCGGTCGCTTCCATGTAAGAAGTTGTGATAACACGAAGCCGACCATTTTTTCGAGTTGTAAAATCCCGAAGCTCCTCCATAATGCAACGAAGCCCGCTCCACTTGATGAACGACACAAGCATGTTAATCTCATTGGATGTCAAAATCTCTTTCTTCAATTCATTGAGCATATTGGGTTCATAGTTGGAACCCGTAAACAAAGAGCTTTCCGACAAAGGCGTCACAGGCCGTAACGGTTTGTCCTTTTTCAAGCTTTTAATAGTGTTCAATTTTGAATAAACGGAAGTCAGGATCTCCCCTTCCTCCGCAATTTGTAAGGATTGAAACTCTTGATCATCTAAATATGTACTGAGATAAGAAATGATTTCGTTACAAACCCGAATTTGCCGAAGCAGCGCCTCTTGATCATCTGATTCAGTATCACGAGCCAATTTTAATGCTTTCCTTGTTATGTAGGAAATATAGGCTGCCAGCTTTTTACGTGCTTCCTCAACATCCATCAGTTCCGTACCGATATCAAACTGCTCCCGTTCGAGCTCCGTTAAACTTTCCCTTAACTTCTGACTAATAACCTCTTCATACAAACCCTCTTTAAACAAACACATCACCCCAAAAGAAAAACCTATTATTGGTAATTATACCGAATTAATAGGTTTTGCGTATTTGTTGATTATAATTTAACTTGATTTATTTAAATATAATTTGTTAATTGCACAATTGTTTATCTTGTTCTTAAATAAGACTAATAGAGAGACTATTTCATCATGCAAGTTTAAATAGTCATCTTTACCTATAACTAAATACTGACCATGGGCTATGTTGTTTCTAGAATTCAGCAGTTTGTAATCTATTAAATTCTCTTTTAGTTTAAATTCAGTATAATCTAATCCAATTGTATGCATAATCTCTTTCAGTACCTTTGAACTTAAGTTTGATTGAGTATTAATAATATCTTGGTGAGGAAGATGTGCTCGTTCATTTAAGTTATTTAATATATAATCAATAAATTGAGAATGAATTGATGATTGATTTGTTTCAACAAACTCGTTCATTTTCTTTTTAAGTGATAAGGCCATTAAACTAGTATTTAATTCTTGGTAGGATAATCTTCTTAAAGAAACATACTGTAAATATAAATCAGCTGAATTCTTAATAAACCCTTCCCAGTGAGCATAAAGAAGTGTTATACCTGTTCTAATCTTAGTTTTTAATATTGGATCTTTTGATTTTTTAACTTCATTTTTTAATGATGTTAGTTCTTTTCTTCTCCAAGCAAAATCTTCATCTAGAGCTTGTTCCAATTCCTCTATGGTTCTTATTTTCCTCATAGTTTAAACAACTCTTTACCTAGAGGAATTAGTTTAGGAAGACGATTTTTTGCGTTACTCCCGCTCCCAGAATTATTTCTAAATGTTTTGTTTGTCCATAAGTTCTTTATTTTATTGGTTAGTTTATCTGTATATGATTGAGAATATGCTTTTGAATCTCCTCCTAAGTTACACCCAATACCTATGGCTATTACTTCAAAAGCCGAAATCAAAAATTGACCCTGAAATCTTTTAATATCTGAATTATACCTTTTAAAAGAATCTTCTCCTAAAGTATTATTTAACATGTTAAAAGTATTTTTGAAAATTTTTTCTTCTTTCTCTTTATTAAATCTACCTTCCTTGGTAAATTCAATCATCTTACTAGTAATAAAATCATCTAAGTCTTTAAATCGTTTTAATTCTTCAGAGCTTGAATTTTTGTATGCAAAAAATCTCAGTAATAATTCTAAATGAAATTGTTCATCTTTTAATTTTTCAGAAATGGAAATGCAATTTAAAAATGGCTGGTACTCCCCAAGCTCTTTAATCCAATAATAGAATTCTTTATTAATCATCACTAATAAACAATTTCTTACTTCCTGGCTACTTAAGGCAGTTCCGCCAGTATTTAATCTTTGAAATAATTCATACTTTGTATCTTTGTCACTCTCCTTATTAACTATCTTAATATCTATCTTTTGGCGTTTAAAAAGTCTTCTTTGTATATTGGTAAACGATTTCTCTTCGTTTTCACTCTCCCATAATTTTTCTTTTAATGAAGGTAAATAATCAGTTTCTAATAATTCCAAAGGTGGCAGAGTCTCACCTTTTTCATTTTTTAATATTCCTAGGAATTCAAAAATGGTTGAAAGACGTTGAAGACCATCAATCACGTCCCAAACACCATCTTCTCTTTGGGATACGAAAATTGATGGAATAGGAATGCCCAATAATATAGATTCAATTAATTTAGTCTTCTGAAGATGATTCCATCTATAAAATCGTTGAAACTCTGGATGAATATCTATATCACCTTCTTTATATAAACTGATTATTTCTCCTATTGACATAGGGTATCCATCAGAAAAAATTTCTTTGGATTTAGCATCTATTTCTTCCTGTAAACTCATTAGATTTCCTCCCAAATACATTTGAATTCTTAATTAAATATTTTACCAAATTTTTCTGTTACCCACTAATTTTTCAGGTCCCACAATACGTCACGTATGGCGTTACCTTTTCTGGTAGTGTACAATACGCTTCCTGTTCCTTTGTATGAGCGTATGGATTTGATAGAGCATCAAGTAATTTCTCCATAACGCTATAGTCACCTTGTTCCACAGCTGCTTTTAACGCATCTTCCACTCTATGGTTACGTGGTATGACTGCTGGGTTGTTGTTTTTCATGAGTTGATGTGCGTCTTCCTTGGACTTTTCTTGGCGTTCGAGTCTTTCATTCCAGCGTTTTTTCCATTCATCAAATTGGGCGCTTTTCAGCAGTTCCTCTGTACCTTCAAATTCCTTATCAAATGTCAATGACAGGAATGTGTTTGTATAGTCGGCTTCATTCTCTTGCATGAGCTTCAGCAGGTCTTCAAACAGTTTTTCGTCTTCTTTTTCTTCATTATACAAACCGAGCTTTTTCCTCATTCCATCGAGCCAGTGTGCATAGTAAAAGTCGGCAAAGTGGCCGATTTCCTTTTCCGCAATCTTGATCGCTTCCTTCTGCTCGTCATGCAGAAGCGGCAGCAGGGTTTCCGCAAATCGTGCCAGGTTCCAGGCGCCGATTGCTGGTTGGTTTTGATACGCATAGCGTCCCTGAGTATCGATGGAGCTGAAGACGGTTGCCATGTTGAATGTGTCCATGAACGCACAAGGTCCGTAGTCGATTGTTTCACCGCTGAGGGTCATGTTGTCCGTGTTCATGACGCCATGGATGAAGCCGACGAGCTGCCATTTGGCGATGAGCTCCGCTTGTTTTTTGATTACTTCCTTCAATAAGGTAAGGTAGCGATCTCCGCCCTCCCCTTTAATATACGGGTAATGGCGTTTAATCGTATAATCTGCAAGTTCTTTCAACTCATCCACATCATCGCCTTTTCCGGCAACGTACTGGAATGTTCCGACACGAATATGGCTCGCCGCCACTCGGGTTAAAATCGCGCCTTGTAGTGCTGTCTCCCGATAGACCGGTTCTCCCGTTGTTACGACGGCTAAGCTACGGGTTGTCCGGATTCCAAGCGCATGCATCGCCTCACTGATGATGTATTCGCGTAGCATCGGTCCAA
Source organism: Pseudalkalibacillus sp. SCS-8 (assembly GCF_040126055.1). Lineage (NCBI taxonomy): Bacteria > Bacillati > Bacillota > Bacilli > Caryophanales > Fictibacillaceae > Pseudalkalibacillus > Pseudalkalibacillus nanhaiensis. Next base: position 400,905 of record NZ_CP143541.1, on the reverse strand, counting down.
GTGCTGCTCGCCCATCTCCTCCACGAGAATAAGGCGTTCGACCTGAGCCTTTCAGCTGGATGTCGAATCGTTTGCCGTTTGGGGTGATCTGTTCACCGATCATCATCGCTCGTCCGTCGCCAAGCATCGTGAAGTTTCCGAACTGGTGGCCAGCATAAGCTTGTGCGAGTGGCAATGCTCCTTCAGGTGTTTCGTTTCCGGCAAACACCGCAACTCCCTCTTCCTTTTGGAGCGCTTCTTTATCAAGTCCGAGTGATTCTGCTAATTTTTCATTAAAAAGGATTAATTTTGGGTCGCGTACAGGGTTCGGTTCTATCTTGGAGTAGAAGGATTCCGGCAGTTTCGCGTAACTGTTATCAAAGTTCCATCCTGCATTTGTCACTTCCATCTCTCCTTTCATTATTCAATCATTTTATGAGAACGTCTTTAGTGTTACTTTTTACCGTTTGCCTATACTCTAACACATTTAAAAAAACTGAGTTGATTGCTCAACTCAGTCTTCGTTCTATTCCCATTTAAAAACATAGCTCGCGAGTGCAAAACCACCTATAAGCCAGGCACCAAGGATCAGGGTTTCAATACCCAGCTGAAAAATCGGTGTTCCGATGTTCATCGTTTCACGTAACGCGGAGCTTAAGTGCGCGATCGGCAAGGTTTTCACGATCGGTTGGATCCAGTCCGGCATGTTGCTAATTGGGAAGAACACGCCTCCGAGGAACAGCATCGGGAAGGATGCGAATCCAGCGATTGGCCCAGCGCTCTCCGGGTTTTTCGCAATTCCGGCGATAATGAATCCGATCGCCATGAAGGCGAGCGTTCCTAACGTGATGAAAAAGATGACGGCAAGCCAGGAGCCGACCACATTGATATCAAAAATAAGGTCCGCGATAAGGACGACCAACAACGCTTGTGTCCCGTTCAAAAACAACCGTGCGGTAATCTGAGCAGCGATAAACGTAGAAGCTTTCAGTCTCGTTCCCTGCATCCTTCGTAAAATGCCGCGCTCACGCCAGGCAGAAATTTGGCCTGCGACCCCGTTCATGTTGTTGCTCATGATCATCATTGCGACGATTCCCGGTACGAGGAAATCGATGTAGCGGATGTTGAGTGCTTCAATGCCGACTTTTTCGACCATCACTAATGGTTGATAGTCGACAAGCTCTTTGCTGTATTGATCGATGATCCCGTTTACGACCGTCATCCCGAGCTCGGCGGTCGTCAGGTTTTTCTCATTATAATAAACCGGGATGGAAAAGGCTTGATCAGGGTTGTCCAGACTCGCTTCATAGCCTTTAGGAATTTCGATCAAAAGCTGGATGTCGCCGCTTTCCACTGCATCTTTTCCACTCGCTACTTTTTCAAATGGTTCCGTTTGGACGCCTTCATTTTCCTCAAACAATCCGGTTAACGTCTTCGATCCATCGGTCTGATCGAGGTCCACGATTCCGACCGTTAACGAGAGGGAGTTTCCGCCGCCGACAAACGATCCGAGGGCAAGCATTAAGATGACCGGAAAGATGAGCGTGAAGAACAAGACTTGGCGGTTACGCCCGAAAATCCGGAGCTGCGCCAATGTTAGCTGCCAATATGCTCTCATGATTCACGTAAACTCCTTCCTGTCATATGGATGAACACGTCCTCTAATGTCGCCGTTCGTGTTTGCAAGTCTTCAATGTTTAAATCGTGTTCAGCGGATACTTGAATGAGCGAAGTGAGTGCGAGCTGGAGATTATCGGTGTAAAGCTGTACGAGCGTATCTCGGATCGCCACTTCCTCTACCCCATCCATCTCCATGAACCACGCTTTTTCCGGTGGATTGCTCAGACGGAATTCTACCGTGCTTGTCGACTGCAACTTTTTCACAAGATTGGTCGGCGTATCGAGCGCAATCAATTCGCCTTGATCCATGATGCCGATCCGGTCACAAAGTACATGGGCTTCATCCATATAATGCGTCGAAAGGATGACCGTTTTCCCCCGTTCCTTCAAGCGCAGGACAATATCCCAGAGCGTTCTTCTCGCTTGCGGATCGAGACCCGTCGTCGGCTCATCAAGGAACACGATTTCAGGATCATGAATGAGCGCGAGCGCTATCGCGAGGCGCTGCTTTTGTCCGCCAGAAAGCCCCTTGATCCGATCTCTCCTTTTTTCCGTTAAAAGCATATCGCTGACCAATTCATCAATGTCTACATTCTTCGGATAAAAGCTCGCATACATGTGTAAAATCTCGTCCACCTTCAACAGCTCAAATAAAGAGGTGGACTGAAGCTGAACGCCGATGACTTCTTTCACCTGATTCACTTGCTTTCGTACGTCAAAGCCAGCAAGCGATGCCGTTCCTTCATCCGGCTTTCGGAGACCGACGAGCATCTCGATCGTCGTCGTTTTACCGGCCCCGTTTGGTCCGAGCAGACCGAAAATCTCACCTTTATGTACTTGAAACTCAACGCCGTTCACTGCGACAAAAGACCCGTAGCGCTTCACAAGCCCTTTCACATCTACCATTGTTTCATTTTGCATGTCTATCCTCCTACTAGCCGTTCCAATCATTTTATAACGAAAAAAAGAAACAGCCCTCGTCGAGCTGTTGGGTTCTACTTTTATTATACGCGATGGTGGTCGGCACGCCAATTTCGCACTGCTTTTTTAATATCCTTTGTGGAGAGGTTTTCTTGCTTCGCGCGCTCAACGAGTTCCACATATTCCTCATCCTCCGCAAAGCGTAGCGCGATGATTTGATTGATCTTCAGATTTGGGTCTAATAGCTCCCCTGTTAACCGGTAGTAGCGGAAATTTTCCTCGCTCCGTATGATCCGGTCTTGAAGCTTTAACGCATAGATCCGGACGATTGCGGCGATTAAGACGACTGTAAGGACCATAAAAATAACGACAAGGCTAAGCAGAAGCTGACTGCCAATGTTCTGAACAACGAACGCAATCGATAAGATAAGGGATGTTAGAACGAGTAGTGTTAAGACAACATGGTACTTCGGATCGATCATGGCATGGTTTTGATAGTTTTGTGGTTTGATAGTGAAGACCTCCTCTAGTGTTGAATGCTTGTTTAACCCAATTATAAGTATATTGTCCATGCCAGGAAAATAGAACGAAAAAAATAGCAGAAACCCCTTTAAAAAGAGGATTTCAAACAAAATTTTTAAAAGTTAAGAAAATTGTGTCATATTCCTATTAAGTTAATGTATTATATAAATAGTAGAAATCTACTAAATGCATTCTATGTAAAGGGGGATTTGTAATGGGTCAAGGGTTAGAGCAACAATCTCGTGAACAATGGAAAACGCGTTCTGGCTTTATGCTAGCAGCGATGGGTTCCGCAATCGGGTTGGGTAACATCTGGAAGTTCCCTTACATCACGGGGGAAAATGGCGGTGCCGCATTTATTATCGTTTATTTAATTTGTATCGCACTTATCGGTATTCCGATCATGCTCGCAGAATTTGCAGTAGGTCGAAATACACAAAAGGATGCTGTAGGATCATTCAGGGAATTGACTCCTGGTAAACCATGGTTCATCACCGGTATTTTTGGTGTCGCAGCTGCATTCTTCATTCTTTCCTTCTATGGGGTCGTTGCAGGTTGGGCATTATCGTATACGACAAAAGCGATGAGCGGGGATTTACTAGCCGTACCTGCTGATCAGATGGCTGATCATTTCGTCGGGTTCATCAGTACAGCACTGAGTCCGATTTTGTGGCAGCTGTTGTTCATGGCGATTGTCATCATCGTCGTTGTAAAAGGAATTAAACAAGGTATTGAGAAGTGGAATAAGATCTTGATGCCGACACTAGGTGTTCTCTTACTTATCCTAGTGATTCGTTCCGTCACATTACCTGGTGCAGGTGAAGGGATCTCCTTCCTATTCTCACCTGACTTCTCATCACTGACTGCCAGTGCGATCCTGGTCGCTTTAGGGCACGCATTCTTCTCTCTCAGTTTAGGGATGGGTACGATGATCACGTACGGAAGTTATGTACCGAAAGACGTTAAGCTTCCGACAGCGGCAGTAGGCATCTCCTTGGCCGATACAGGATTTGCATTGTTAGCTGGATTGGCGATTTTCCCTGCAGTGTTCGCCTTCGGAATGAACCCAGGCGATGGACCAGGGTTGATCTTTATCACACTACCAGCTGTATTTGAAATGATGCCGTTTGGTCAATTCTTCTCTGTCTTGTTCTTCTTGTTGATTTCAATGGCAGCATTAACATCTGCCATCTCGATCCTTGAAGTTCCAGTCGCATACTTCATGCGCAAATTCGAGTGGTCACGTAAGAAGGCAACATGGATTCTTGGAATCATCATCACGTTGTTCGGAATTCCATCCTCTCTTTCACTTGGAGCATGGAGCGGATTCACGATCGGCGGTTTAGGATTCTTCGATGCTGTCGACTACTTAGCATCCAACATCCTCCTTCCACTTGGTGGATTGTTGACTGCTCTATTTGTCGGATGGGCACTTGGCAAGAAGAAGTCCCTTGAAATCGGCGGACTTAGCGAAGCTAGCATTTGGGGTAAGCTCTGGATTTTAGGTTTGCGATTCGTCGCTCCAGTCCTTATCATCATTGTCATGCTAAATGCATTGAAGCTTATTTAACCAACAAAAAAGTACGGTTCTCTTGCCTTGGGCAGGAGGACCGTTTTTTACTTTTATAGCAGTTTTCGAATTTCACTAAAAATCCTTTCTCCTTTACCGAAATAAGTACTATCAGCCGATAAAGGAGTCCAAGATGAAGAATCCGATAAAAAATCGCAGCAATGTGATTAGAAATTATCAATTAAACTCTACGATTATTCCGTTATTTATTATTTTCGTCCTTGTAAGTTTCAATGCTCTTTCTTCGGACGGGGATGACTTAGTGAGTCTGAACGAGGAAGCTGTTGCTATGCTGGACAATGAGGATTATGAAGCAGGATTAGAGCTTGTAGAAGTGATCCTTGAAAAAGACCCGGACAATAACGCAGCTTTAGTTAATAAAGGTTTTGCCCTCAATCAATTGGAACGTTTTGAAGAGACCATTGAAGTAATGGAAAAGAGTATCAAGATCCAACCAAACGATGCCTTTGAATATATCATCCTTGGGGATGCTCACCTTTGGTTGGAGGAATATGTAGAAGCCATGATCTCATACAAACAAGCGATCCAATATGAAATCACACATGAAACAGCAGATGCTTATTATGGATTAGGTCTCACCACATTCATGCAAGAATTTTACGAACCTTCAATAGAGAATTTCAACAAGTATCTTGACTATTATCCTAATGATCCTGCCGCCCTGTGGTATGTTGCAATTGCCCACGAGCGCAACGGTGATATTCAAAGTGCAATTATGACACTTGATGATCTCATTCAATCGGATCAAACCGACATTGAAGCTATGGCTTATAAAGGTGAATTACTTCTTGAAAAGCAAGCCTATCAGTCTGCAATAGAGGCTTTCGAAGACATCATTGATCTTTATCCGGAAACGCCTCATGGTTATTACGGAAAAGCACAGGTTCTATCGGTACAAAACAAAACGGCAGAAGCCCTGACCAATTTGCGATATTCTTTCTTCTATGGTCCTGAGTACAGCAAATATGCGTTTTCGGATCCATTATTCGAATCGATTGAAGCAAGCAAAGGCTTCCGAGAGCTTGTAGCTGAATACACAGAATGACGTACAAAATACGAAAACGGTTCTCTTGCCAATGAGCAGGAGGACCGTTTTTTCTTACTTACATATGTCAGGCGGATCGCTTTTCATACAGCGATTATCAAGAAACGTGTTGTTCGGGTTTTCCGCTTTAATGTCGACCGGACTATTTTCCACGATCGTATTGTTGGAAACGAGGTTGCCGGTCGCTTCCACAGTCAACTTCACTCCGCTGCCGTTATTTTGTGCGAGCGTGTTTTTCTGAAGATTATTGAAATCGCTATTCATGAGAACACCGGACTTCGAGTTCGAGCGGATTGTATTCCCCGCTACCTCCGCTCCATCATTATCAAGTCGGACGCCATTTCCGTTCGCATACAACAGATTCTCAATGATCGCACCAGACCCTAGACCCGCTACTTCATACACCCCGTTCTGTCTATTCCCGATCATTTCATTGTTATAGATAAAATTGAAGCCGGCATTGTCGGCGATTCCACTCTGAGCATTGTTTTGGATCCGGTTATGCGTGATCGTGCTGCCGACGGTCGTACTCCCTTCAAAGTTAATGCCATTCCCGCCATTCGCCGATATATCATTGTCGACAATCCACGTGTTCATCGCTTTGATCGTGATCCCGTGACTTTTCGCTTTGCTGATGCGGTTTTTCCACATTAACGTTGAAAACGCGAGTGACAGCTCGATTCCGTTCCCGTTCGTTATATTATGAATCGTATTCTCCGCAAGGGATATCCCGATTCCTTTTACACTGATTCCGGTTTGCGTGTAATTTTGGATCTTCAATCCTTGGATTTGTATGAGATTGGAGGAAATGTCGAGCGCCGTTTTCAGCTTCCCTTCCCCATCGAGAATAACCCTGTCCCCATTGGCGATGATGTTGATGCCTGACTTCGCTAACGGGATCGTAATTTCTTCTCGATAGGTCCCATTTTCCACAAGGATTGTATCCCCTGGAGCTGCAGCATTCACCGCATCCGAAATCGTTGTGAAGTCTTTCGGGACATGAAGGACACCTACCTTGCGGGATGTATACTTTTCAGCAGGAAGAAATGGCGAGGTGATGATATGGTTCTGGAGAAGGGTATTGTTTGGATTTTTAACGACTATGTCCTCTGGTCGGTTCCCTTTGAACAGGTTCCGTAAAAGGAGGTTTTTCATCGCATCCTCTGAAAGTACGACTCCGTTATTTTGATTTCGGTTCACGTCGTTCAACGTCATCACATTAAAACCTGAATCGATCCGTACCCCAGCCTTGCTATTTTCCGTGACATAAGTGTCGAGAAGCGTGTTTCCGATCGTCTTAACATGCACGCCATTTCGTTTATTCCGATCAAGCTGATTGCCGATCGACATCGAACCCCCAATACCGGATGGTAGACTGAGGCCCTCTTTCCCGTTCCCTTCAATTTTATTATTAAAAACAAGGTTGAAGCCTTGGTCCTCTAGCACACCATTCTCTTTGTTGTTCCGTATCCGATTCCCAACGATATGATTGCCGATCGTTTGGATATGAACACCGTTTTGACCGTTATGGCTGAATTCATTGTCAACGACCCACACGTTTTTCGATTGGAGATTAATCCCGTCCAGCCGTGCATGTGTAACATGATTTTTCCATATCAAATTAGAGAACGTCCGCTGATCCAGTTGGATGCCGTGACCTTCAATTACTTTCGAAATGGTATTGCCAATCAGCTTCACACCATAAACACCCGCGACTTCAATCCCAGCTTTTACGAAGTTTCGGATTGAGAAGCCGTTCACTTCAATGTTGTTAGCCGATAAGGTGAAGCCTGTATCCAATCGGCTCTTCCCATCCAGGATGACTTCGCTTCCCACCGCGATGATTCGTAGGGACGTTTTCGTCGAGGGAACAGAAATGCTTTCATGATACGTGCCATCGGATACTAGAATCGTATCACCGGATGAAGCTTCCTCTACCGCCCCCATAATTGTCGTAAAATCCTTCGGCACACGGATGACGCGCACTTGATTCGTTTCGGTACTATTCTTTGTTTTTGTTGGAATGCTGTTTCGATAGTCTAATACTGAAGCGTTCCAGTCATTGAACAGCTTCCTTAAGCTCGGGTCTAGCTTTGCATCGGACATATTTTTTCGCACCTTCTCAAAGTATTTTCATTATACTTGTACCAGTGTATGTCCTGAACGCTCACATGTTTGTGTCTATACCTAAAACAGCTCTACGGTGTTAAAATAGAAGAATCGTTGTTTATGAGAATGCATTATAGGAGTGGATGGTTGATGAACAAAAAAGACATTGCCGGCCTTCGCCGACAACTGAAAGTCGATAACGATTTATTGAAGATCTCAGACATCTTTAACGTATATATCATGAAGGAAACAACAGACATCTATCACTACCAGAGCCAGCCGTTTGAAATGCTCGATCGGGACCAGCAGGAGCTTTTCATCAAGAATTTCAAAAAGCTGCTTACCGGTCAGTTGAACGAGAAGCTGTTTGAGCTGAAGTTCAAGCGTGAAGCCGAAAGCCAGCTCATTTTACATAAAGGCTTATTGAGCAGCGGTGTTGAGGATTGGATGGATCAAATGCTTCTGATGACGGAAAAAATGATCAAGGACAATCCGTATGAAAAGGATGTCGTGATCACCTTCATTAAGGCCGAATACCTGAAGCCGATGAAAAAGCGCAATGATGAAGCCGAGGAAAGTGAACGGGACGCGGTTTACTCCCACCCCTTCATCCTGTGCAGCATTAATAAAACACAAGAAGCGAAACGGGAGTTGGTGTTCGACTATGTGGAAAAGGCGTTCAAGTACAACATCGACGTCGACTCCGTCATTGACCTCGACACCCCGATGACCGGTTTCCTCTTCCCTTGCTTTTCGAATGGCGCATCGGATGTGAACCATGTTTTATATTCGGCAAAGAAAGCGAATGAACCGGATCATCGTTTTACCGAAGACGTGTTGAACAGTGAACATACGATCACCGCGAAAGAGGACAAAGAGGTGTTTGAGGAAGTAATCAAGGATGTGATGGGCGACCAGCTCACCCCTTCTACCCTCGCGAACGTCTACCGGGAAATCAACACGATGGTCGAGGAAAACGAAGAGGATGAAGAACCGAAGCTCGATTACAAGAACGTCGAACGCGTCCTGAATCAAAGCGGCGGCAGCGAGAAAGTCGAATCGGAAAAAGTAAAAGCCGCTTTTGAACGGATTACCGCTAACGAATCATATGAGCTGAAAGCAAGCAGCGTCGTACCGAAATATAAATCGAAGTCTATCAAAATCCAAACGAAAGTCGCGAACATCTCCATCAGCCCGCAAGACCTCGAATACGTAAGACAAGTCAACTACAAAGGAAAACGCTGCATCATGATCGAAATTGAGGAAGATGCAGAGATCGAAGGGTTCAAAATGCTGCCGGAGGCGTTTGGGGAATAAGTAACAGATGGAACATCAAAAAAGCTTAAAGGAAACTTCCTTTAAGCTTTTTTCTCTTCATTAAACTCTACTAATAGCTTTTAGGCTATTTCTCCAACAGCACAATATGCTTCCCTATTGGTGCTGCTTTTCTTTCTTCTATACTGTGACTTTTATCAGTCGGAGAGTCCCAAACGGCTACTTTGTTTCCGATAGCAAGTTTTTGATCAATGGTTATGCCGTTTAACTGTACCCAATAGCCTTCATCTTTTGCTACACCATTTAGAGCTTTCTTTTTCGATATGTTTTCAACGACTTGAAAAACCTGGTCTTCATTATTAATCCTCGTTATATGTCCGATTATGATCGGTTCTTCTGCAATGATTTGTGTTTCTGGCAACGAGCTTGAGAGTGAATTTGAACACCCCGATACGAATAGAAGAGAAATCATTAATAGGTTTATTGCATATTTCACTTTAAATCCCCCAGTACAACATAGCAATTTATCCCAAATACTTCCTAGTAAGGTATTAAACAAAAAGAGGCGTAATCCTTCAAAGATCAACGCCTCTATGAAGATATGAAATTTTTATTCCTCAAAACCTAATGAAGAAATCGATCTTTTCAAGTGTAGTTGAGCAAATGAAATGCCACTATTAATCAACAATAGACCTGCACAAAACAGTAAGCCGAGGATTGGATTGAACCCTTCCGATATCAATCCCGCAAATCCATTAGCTAGTATCACAACAATTCCACTTAACAGGATCCCTCCACTACTTATCCTCGCTAAAAATTGATTTGTCGTAACCGTTTGCCTTGCTGCACCGTTTACCACAAAGGCCATTGAAAGTGCTCCATCAAACAAGATCATGCCTACAAATGCTCCCCACATCGTAGAAGAAATAGCGATTAGAAATACGCCCATACCAGAGCAAAGCATTATTGAACCATAGAGTTTGTTCCAATGAGCTTCTTTCAGTCGTGCCATCACAAATATAGCAATCAAGTTTCCAATACCTGCTCCAGAAAGTAATATGCCTGTTTGAAAAGCGGACAAGCCTAATTCCTGTTTGGCTGTTATAACCACAAGTAGTGTTACTGCATGGGTAGAAAAGTTCAGAACAGAATGGTTGAAAGAAATAAAGCGTTGTATTTTCGTGGAAAATAGAAGCTTTACCCCTTCTAATCCGTCTTGCAGGGATTGTTTCTTGTCGATTTTACGTTCTTTGCTTTTAGAGAAGGACTTTTCCCCTAATTTTAATAACCCAATACTCGCAAAGGATAATAGGAATGTAAAAGCATCAATCCCTAGCGTTGCAGCAGCACCGATTGCTGAGAGTAGGAATCCTGCCAGGATCGGCCCTATTAACGTACTAACAGCATCAGCAGCTTCTAAATAATTGTGTGCATCAACAAGACGTTTTCTACCTGTTATCCCTGGCAATAAAGCGTTAAGTGAAATGCGAAAAAATAATCCTGCTAAACTCGTTACAAATAGAATAGAGCAGATAACTAAGAGATTGAATTCACCGAATAAAATAACTACAACAAGCAAGGTCATCATGATTGTACGGATCATTTCTGATAACATTGCTATCTTCTTCTTAGATCTGTTCTCTATCCAAACACCAGCTGGTAAAGAAAACAATAATGGGGCAATTTGCGTGCTTATTGCGACAATAGCTGCTTTTAGCGGTGAATCCGTGACTTGTAGAACAACCCACGGAATAACGAGATCACTAAACCGACCTCCAAAAATTGAAACAAGTTGACCTAACCATAAAATAAGGAAGTTTCTTTCTTTGAACATTGCTAACACCTCTTACGAAGATTCCTGCTAAACGTTTATGAAGTTACTTAAACCAACCGATTAAATTACATCGCTTTACCATCCTCTATCATTTTTAGGTCAGGTCATCTATCAGGGCATTCATCTACGGCTTCTTTTTAAAAAACAATTAAGGTTCTACATCTCTATTTCAACAAATTTTTCCAACGTCCTTCGTTTTTCGTCAACATAAATCACACGGTTAACCTAGAGTGGATTATTTTCTCTGAATGTTTTAATCTATCATTTTATTTTTCTGAAAATTTTTACTATAATAGGAAATAGATGAAAAACATTTTTCTTTTCAAATGATTCCTACTTTAGTATTATTATAATGTAATATAAATTATAATGAATTTCACTATATGAGAGGAGCATGCTAGATGGATAAGAATGAAATGCATGACAGTAAAGCGGGTGCTGGTCAATGTCCATTCACTGGCGCGAAAACGAAGGAAGAAACTGCCGTCACGACGACTAAGGTTGGTACGACGAACAAGGACTGGTGGCCAAATCAGTTGAACTTGAACATCCTTCGCCAGCATGACAAGAAGTCGAATCCTCTCGGAGAAGACTTCGATTATGCAGAAGCGTTCCAAAAGCTGGACTATGACGCATTGAAGCAGGATCTTCATGACCTGATGACGGACAGCCAGGACTGGTGGCCTGCTGACTATGGACACTATGGTCCCCTCTTTATCCGCATGTCTTGGCACGCAGCCGGTACATACCGTACAGGCGACGGACGCGGTGGTGGCGCAAAAGGACAACAGCGTTTCGCACCGCTGAACAGCTGGCCGGATAACGCGAACCTTGATAAGGCTCGCCGTTTGCTATGGCCGATCAAGCAAAAATACGGAAACAAGATTTCATGGGCCGATCTACTTGTCCTAGCAGGTAACGTCGCGATTGAATCGATGGGCTTGAAAACGTTTGGTTTCGGTGGTGGACGTGAAGACGTTTGGCAACCGGAAGAAGACGTCTACTGGGGTAATGAAACTGAATGGCTCGGTGACAACCGTTACTCTGGCGACCGCGAGCTTGAAAGTCCGCTTGCTGCCGTTCAGATGGGGCTTATCTATGTAAACCCTGAAGGACCGAACGGAAACCCGGATCCAGTTGCCAGTGGGCACGACATCCGTGAAACGTTCGCCCGCATGGGAATGAACGATGAGGAGACGGTTGCCCTGATTGCCGGTGGACACACATTCGGTAAAGCGCACGGTGCTGGCGATGCGGAAGCCCATGTCGGACCAGACCCGGAAGCTGCCGATATTGAAGATCAAGGCTTCGGCTGGAAGAGCACTTACGGAAGCGGTAAAGGCCGTGACACGATAACGAGTGGTGTTGAAGGTGCTTGGACGGCGAATCCGACGCAATGGGACAATGGTTATTTCGACATGTTGTTCGGCTACGAATGGGAATTGACGAAAAGTCCAGCAGGTGCGAACCAATGGAAACCTATCAACCCGAAAGAAGAGCATCTTGCGCCAGATGCTGAGAATCCTTCTATAAAAGTTCCGACGTTTATGACGACAGCCGACATGGCATTACGCATGTTCCCTGATTATGAAAAAATCTCCCGCCGATTCCATGAGAATCCTGATGAGTTCGCAGATGCCTTCGCTCGTGCATGGTTCAAGCTTCTTCATCGTGACATGGGGCCTAAGTCAAGATACCTCGGACCTGAAGTACCGGAAGAGGAATTGATCTGGCAGGATACGATTCCAGAAGTGGATTATGAATTGTCAGAGGCTGAAGTAGAAGAACTAAAAACGAAGATTTTAGATTCTGACCTATCCGTAAGTGAGCTCGTGAAAACGGCTTGGGCTTCAGCAAGCACATACCGTGGATCAGACATGCGCGGTGGTGCAAACGGTGCACGTATCCGTCTTGCTCCTCAAAAAGATTGGGAAGTAAACGAGCCAGAGCACCTGGCTAAAGTGCTTTCAGTGTATGAAGAAATCCAAAGCCAGCTTGATAAAAAAGTAAGTCTTGCTGATTTAATTGTGCTTGGTGGAAGTGCCGCTATCGAAAAAGCAGCAGCAGATGCAGGCGTTAACGTAACTGTTCCATTCGCAGCTGGACGTGGTGATGCATCACAAGAGCAAACCGACGTCGAAAGCTTTGAAGTACTTGAGCCAATGGCAGACGGATTCCGTAACTATGAGAAAAAGGAATACACGTTGAGCCCAGAGGAACTGTTAGTGGACAAGTCTCAGTTGCTCGGACTGACAGCACCGGAAATGACCGTCTTGATCGGTGGTATGCGTGTACTCGGTACCAACTACAAAGGCACAGAACACGGCGTATTCACAGACCGGGTCGGCACACTCTCAAACGACTTCTTCGTCAACCTGCTTGATATGAACATCGAGTGGAAGCCAGCAGGCTACAACCATTACGAAGGACGCGACCGCAAAACAGGCGAAGTCAAACGCACCGCAACACGCGTCGACCTTGTATTCGGATCGAACTCCGAACTCCGCGCCCTAGCAGAAGTTTATGCACAAGATGATAACAAAGAGAAGTTTGTGAAAGACTTTGTGAAAGCATGGACCAAGGTTATGAATGCAGATAGATTTGATTTGAAAGCTAAGAAGTCTTCGGAGATGTATGCGTAAGATATAAACTAATGTTAAAAAACACCTTTCCAGGGATGCCTAAAAGGCATTAGGTAAGGTGTTTTTTCAGCTATACTCTTTTAGAAATACCTCATCCATTATAGTCTCAAGGAACCTCCTTCGTAATTACAAGGCTACCATTAATATATACCTCTTTAATTTTTAGTTATACAATTTTTCGATAATAGGTATACCTAAAGTATTACACATAGTTATTTAAATCCAAGGCATGTAAACGCACAATTAACTACCCTTACAGGGTGGCATATTGTGCCCTATTTATTTTTTTACAAAAAGATTTAAAGGGTATTATGTATTAAGGTAGAAATTTATTACATCCCCAATATCAACCTCGAAAGGAGTACTCCTAAAATGAATACACCTGTAATGAAAGAAGCTTATTCAATGCTGTATGAAATCGAAAATCACTTACGTATAATTGTAAAAACAAATATGCAAAAACAGTATGGCTACCATTGGGTCTCCATACTCTGCGAAAAACGAGATGAACATAATTCTTACTTCCACGAACTTGTAGCTTTTTTCGGAAGATACCCTCAAGTACTATCACATTTTAAAACAGAACAATTAATATTGCTTCAGCAATTAACTCCCATAAGAAATAAAATCGCCCATACTCATTTAATATCTCAAACTGATTACGAACTCTTAAAGAAATGCTATAAATTTGTAATTAAGCAACCTATCGTTAAACGTAAAAAGTTTATAAAAACATGATAGGTATGACTTAGTATTTAGTGGTTCACTTTACTCTCACACCATGAGGGTTTTGAGCACTTTATATCTTCCAAATAAGGAATAATAATGCAGCCACAAATATTTTTAATCTATCTGTATTAATGGACATATCCTGATTTGTTTGCTAGATTTTAATAATTTTTTTGTTCTTGAACTTCACAATAACATAGTATCTAAAAAGCATTTATCTACTCTTCTATAGCAATGAATATTCCATATTTTATCATTAAAGGTGATTAATCCTTGCCGAAGAGTCCCATCATGTTTTTTACATAATTATGATGATTTTAAACCTATGTTTGAGGAAGAGGAACTGATTATCAAAGTCAGTATGTTTTTTGATTAAATAAAGGACAAATAATAATATGTTCTATTATTATAGAAAAGCTGGGTTAGAAATATCCCAGCTTTATATTAATAAAAATCCGATATGACACTGTTTATTATAATTGACGCTATGAAAACCTGTTGCAACTAACTTAGTATTCTATGTGATTTTGACATAACTCGATCTGTAATTTGACCAATGTTTTTTCGAAATTTTTATTTTGCTTATTATAAGTTCTCTTATTTACACTTCTTCATATCAAATAAAGCCTTACTAAAAAGCTAATCTATTAAGCTACAAACCACTGTATATCTAAATAAGGTTAATTGGTTCAGTTTTTCTGTTTATGAAGTGCTATAAATTTTTGTAGCGGAAGATAAGGAATTCGTTTCAATTTACCGAAATTTGTATCCTCATTGAAATCTAAACCTTCCTCTTCTTTTCTACCGTAAGTAGAGAAATTAAGTTTTTCGTTCTTCTTTAACTTCTCCTTACCAATTCTACTGAGTATAGTAGGCGTATCGTAATTTCCAAACCATCTGCCCCCACAATCCTCCATCCTTTTATCTCTTGCATTAATACATTCTATTACTGGAAACAACCCTATATCCATAATTGTAGGAGAGTAATACCCTTTCCTTTGTTTATTTTCTTCCAGCTGGTAGGCAAGAACTAGTAATACATCTCTATCAGGGATTACATTTTTCACAGTGACCTTTTGTGTTAATCTAGCAGAGGGCTCTCTTGGAGTTGGTGGCTTTTTCATTTTCACCTCTGGGTTATCAACAAACAATAGTTTCAACTCCAACCTCTTTCCTGATTCATGTAAAAAATCTGGATACCCCTCTCTATTGCCTAGGATTCCATCATGTTTCGTTATTCCAATATTAGGGAATTCCTTGCCTTGTTCGGTTGTTGGAATAGTATGAAGTACCGGGATACATGAATCCATTAAAGTACCAACCATAGTACCAACTTGAGATGGCTCTAATCCTAAAAGAACAGATTCAGGTACTGCTAATATGTCAAATTGCACCCCTATTAGGGGGTCTAACATCTTTCTAAGTTCGGCTAATTCTTCTTGTGTTACTGTTTTTGAATCATTCATTGATTCCGCTTTCACAATTATCATCTCCTAATTTTAAGTATTTATTTGGAATAATACTCTTCCATGAAATATTTAATTGATTTGTCCATATAAAAAATTCCAGAACATCAATTTTTCGCTCGCAATTTTCCACCTTTGAAATAATGGATTGGTTTATATTAAGTTTCTCTGACAATTCTTTTTGAGTTATGCCAGCTGAAATCCTAGCTAAGCGTAAGCGTGTAATTATTTCTATGTAATCTTCATTATGGATATTGTTCATATTTTCCATCCCCTCATTATTTATGTTATTTCTCATACTCCGATATTCAAAAATCGAATATTCTCATTAATTTAGACCGTGGTCTTGAAATGGATTTGGAAGCATGCTATGATGTTTTTGAGGTGATACTATTGGGGAAAAGACATGTTACCCTTCCTGATAAATTAGAAGGACTCTTCATTAGGTTAGAGGAGATTGTTCTAGCGAATTCTGGTGAGAATGATTTCGAAGAAATTCTAAAGCTTATCATGGCAAAGCTTTGGTGTGAAAAAAATGAAACTGAAGATTATATTGATTCTGGCACATCAGATGACACCGTAGCTAGAGTAAATAAATTGTTATTTGAGATGAATAAACATTGGAAAGGTGTATTACATGAAGATAGAACAAAATTAAGCCCTGGACATGTTGATGTCTGCGTAAAACTATTAAATAACTATAAGTTGTCTGAATATAGCTTTCAAGCCTTAGATGCTTTTTTCGAATTTATTGTTTCAAGAACCTCTAAGGGATCGAAAGGACAATTTTTCACTCCACGATACATAATAGATTTTTGTATTAAGATTATAGCACCACGTTACCATGAAAATATTTTAGATCCTGCAAGCGGTTCAGGCGCATTTCTTCTTCACTCCTATAACTATTATAATGACCACCATAATTCAACAGGGCATAACTTATGGGGATTTGATTTTGATGAAAAAGCCGTACGTGTTTCTAAAGCACTTATGTATATTTCAGGTGTTTCACAAGCTAATGTGCATAAAATTAATAGCCTGATCCTTCCTGAGTTACAAGAGAATTTATTTATAGAGAATGTTGCCAGTATAACATCTATAGAGGATTGTTTAAGAATAAATAAATGTGGCTTTAAAAAATTTGATATAATTGTTACCAATCCCCCATTTGCGGGCGAAATTAATGAAAGTAAATTCCTTGACAATTATGTAGTAGCAAAAGGGAAAAGTAGAATTCAACGAGATGCGTTATTTATTGAACGTTGTATAGAGTTGCTAAACCCTGGTGGTAGGATGGCTATAATATTACCAAACAATAAGTTTGGATCTAATAATTGGGCTTATTTACGTAAGTGGATTCTTCATCATGCAAAGATCGTTGGAGTAATCGGACTACCAAGAAATGTGTTTATGCCACATACTCCAGTTAAAACAGGGATACTCTTCCTTCAGAAGAGAAAGAATTCAGTAACAAATATTCCTAACGAAGAGATTTTCTTCGGTATCAGTGAACTAGCCGGAAAAGATAGTAGAGGTAATCTTCAATATAAAACTGATGACCAAGCTTTTGAAAATGTTGATCATGATCTTGATGAGATATATAAAGACTTTAAACAATTCATTAGTCAAAATTATTCAAGTTGGGTGAACGAATAATGGCAATTTCCACAACAATACAGGTATCTAATTTAGATAATGGTTTTATCCTTTCTGCTGAGAGATACCATCCTGGAAGAAATATAACCATTAAAGCATCAGAGTATATACCACTAAATAAGGTGGCCAAAATATCAAATGAGCTTTTTAGTAAAAAGAATTTAAAAAACCTCCAAAGTAAATTGTATTTAATAAATACAGGAGATGTAGTTGATGGAAAAATTATCGGTAACAAACCTTTAACAAATAACATTAATAGTACAAAAAAAATTATAAAACAGGGGGATATAATAATATCCCGATTAAGGCCTTACCTAAGGCAAGTTGCTTATGTGGATAATATACATGAAAATATGGATGAGATTACCAATGTTTGTTCAACTGAGTTTTATGTACTTTCACCAATTGACACTAAAGAGTCAATCGCATTTTTAGTTCCTTATTTGCTATCACCGCAAGTTCAACAAGTTCTCTCCAACGCTGTTGAAGGTAGCCAGCACCCTAGATTTAATGAAGATGTTCTTATGTCTTTGAATATTCCTGTTCATTTAATTAACGAACAGGACTCCATATCGAATGGAGTAATAAATGCTACCAAAAAATATAGAGAATATGAAAGAAAAAGCAGTGCATTAATCCACTCTGTTTCCTGTTATCTTAGATAAGTTAGTTCTAAAAAAGAAACCTAATTAATTTAGGTTTCTTTTTTAGATTCTTTTCAACATGAAGTTAATAAATATTTCCAAAGAACTAACTGACGAAGAACTTTTTGCTAGACGCTTCACAAGTTAATTAAGAAAATTGAAGTAACAAAAAACGGAGTAGTTTTAGTATCACATTACAACATTTTCATGTATTCTTTCTAAACCCCCAATTCTTTTTAATAATAAATAATGATGTTAATAACTTTTTTCTCCTATATAGTCAGAAACATTTAGTATATTTATAATTTACTCCAGATTATTTTCTTCTAACGATTTACAACTTAATTTAATGAAAAGGCATATTGATATCGAGGCTTTACCCTTCTATCAAACTGATATAACCGTACCTCTCCCCAAATTCTTGGGTTTATACCTCTACCAATTTCTAGAGCTAATCCAGCTGGACCAGCTAAAAACAAATGAATTCTCTCATAGTCCAGATCTTGTATTAAGGATTCAACTTGCTCCTTTACTATTGATTGAATTGATTTAACATCATTACGATATAGTACTCGTTTTACACCAGGGTTATTAATAGTAAAAGATAGATAATCAAAGTTATTGCTTATAGCCTCTTCTACATCTTTCACTTTGACTTTTCCACTTATTGATACCAAAACAGCTAGGTCTTCTACCCCATTTATTTTTGATTCTTGCTCTACTTTTATTTCTTCATTCTTAGTTTCTTCTGGTTTATTCATCACCCAAACTTCATTTTCCCTATCAAATTGATAAACACAAAGGGAGATAGTATCTGTAAGAAGGAAGCCCATATGTATCAATAATGGAATCGGAGACAATGGAAATACTTCCGCTACATCCACATCTCTTTCTCTTACGAGTTCCATAAAGTCATCCAGTAATTCTTCATTATTTCTTTTGGCATTATTCCAACCTTCAGTAGATGAATCTACGAACTCGATTTGATCCTCTAAGGCTTCAACCAATAGGTATGGGATTTCTCCGTCGTATCTTATTTCAGTTATCGGATTTCCTAATTTTTTATAAATTAATGCAACACTTTTTTTCTTTTCTGCCGCTGACCAAGACGACACCCATTCTTCGTGGTTTTTTTTCATCTGAAATAATCGATCAGGTGGAAATTGATCTCTAGTACGTTCATCGTCTATTAATTTTGAATGATAATAGCACATAAGCATAAGGTTAGATACATCTTCTAAGGTTGCTTGTGTGTAACCGTATTCCTCCATATATTGATGTCGAGCAGAGTTTTTAGCGTGACCAATTATGTGGGCTTTAATTCCTATGTTAGTTAATGAACCATTTGTATTTTCAATTAACCTTTTTGAGCAACCTTCAAATGAACATATTCCACCAGAAACCATCCATAAGTGATAATTTTCTGCACTTGTTAATTGTCTCCTACTCAAATTAGTCCCTCCTAGGTAACTCTACTATTCTTTTATTCTTTTTTTGACCATACCAAACTTTTATTTCCTTAGTTCCAACAATTAAAAAGAATAAAATATCCGACTCAAAATCTAATTTTAATATTCTCATCCAATCTTTTTTATCAATAGAAGAAGGGGTAGGTATTCTTTCCGGGTGAGTATGCCACTCTCCCAAGTAGAAGCATCGACCTTCTGCCTTTTGCCAAATATTATTAAAATATTCTTGGTGACCTTCTGGAGTCCGTATAAAACGATATCTTTTTCTTGTGTCGGTAGGCATAGGTTCTGAAGTATCATCTATAATAAAGTTTTCATTCTCCAAAAGAATCCTTCCAATTAGGATTCCTCCGGCTTCTTTGTCAAGTTGACTGAGTTGTCGGTACCTCTGCATTTTTGCTTCTGCTTCAGGTCGGATAAATAAGATTCGTCCATCTGGTAGTTTATATAATAGCTCCTCCTTAATGTGAATCCTTCCTTTCTATTGAACAGACTATACAATTTTCGTCCTTGTAGAGATATCTTGATTTATACAAATCTTCTAGACTAAATGAATAACGAGTGGTTGTTTCAAATCCCTGTTCTTTAAATGTTACAATTTCCCCTTTCCAGGAGAGTAACGGATTATCATCTAATTTTCCCAATAACACTTTAATCCCCGTATCTACAGTTAACATCGCTGTACGTTCACTATCCATAAAATTATAAGGAGTAAATACCGATCCACATCCGGTTACAGTTTTCGAAAACTCTTGAAATGGTTTAGCGAAGGCAGATCTATTGAAAATAGGTTGTTCTCCATCCGCCTTAAACAAGCATTGATAACAACCTTCTTTTACAGAATTTAACGTAACAAGCGTATGTCCCCCTATTCCTAATGGTTCGACCCAAGTGTATAGTACAGGAGGTGGGTTATTTTGTTGTATCATTTTTCGATTAATAAGCATTTCTTGATTTGGAGCACCTATGGCTACTACTACTAAATCTATTTCATTTAAATCAATCTTTCCTTCTTCCCATACTTTCATATATTCGTTTGGAAAGGATTTAACAAGTGTAAAAGGATATTTCCGATTTATTTCTTCCTTAATACCTTGTACTTTAGGTTTGTTATAAAAACCTAATTTTTCATCCACATCAAATACTTGATCACAACCTAATGCGTGTCTGTGTATATTGTTCAATTCAAGTACATCATCATCAATTAGAGAGATTTTTCCTACACCGGATTTTGCAAATCTAATTGCAACTTCACTACCAATTGAACCGGCACCTACTATAAGGACGTGTTTGTTAGATAATAATGTATTTCCTCCGGTTCGATTTATCATATGATTGGGGTGCCATCGATGTATTTTTAATTTTAACAGCTTTGGGTCTTTGGGCTTTAATGTAAAAGGATGTATTTTTCCCATAACTTTATTTTTGGCATTAGGCAGATGTCCACTAATTACGTAACCAAACAATGCTGTATTCTCATTAGGAAGAGGCAAGCCTATTACAATAAAATCTATTCCAGCTTTAACATTATTATCAGGACTTTTGAGAATTTTTCGAAAGATCCTTTCATTACACGGTGTTAAATTATCAAAAATTATATCCTTAAGTGTTTTAAAATTCCATTCTTCTTTAATTGGTGGTTTCAAAAAGGTCTCAGGATTTAAAGGAAAGTAAATACAACGGTATCTGTCTGCTTTATCAATATCTATATGAAATACTTTTTTAATTACTTGCTTTAAAGGTTGATTTTTTTCTCCTGCAATCAATAAAGAACTATCCTCTTTTAACTTGTTCCACCAAAGTTCCAGCATTCGTACGGTTTGGTTTTTTGTATCTATATGACTATATAGAACTGTGGGTACGCCTCTCTTCCAATATTCTTCAAATTCCAGGAGAAAATCTATTTTATTGTCACCTCTTACACCGTCTTCGACTACACTAATTACCTTCTCTAAGCAGTTTAATAGAATTGATGCAGGATACCTTTCATCAATAATTAATGTTTCGCTTCTTGTAAAGCAAAGGAAACCATCTAGTTCCTTGTGAGGTATTATGCCAAAATGGTCTTCTTTATCAAAGAACATCGGAAGCATATTTGGAAATGAATTAGGAAAACCCACCTTTATTACAGTGGGCTCGCCATTTACTTCTATTGATAAATTAGCTACAGTTTCACATCCCCTATACTTTCCAGGATCAATATTACTTATCAAATCAATATTATTTATAATACTTTGGTCAATGTACTCTAACTCTTCTTTTATCTTTTGAATTAAACAAGGCATCTATTCCCACTCTTTCGCAGATTCTGAACTTGGTATCACTGCTTTTGCTGCTGATCTTTTTCCTGTAGCAGGTCTTGGGGGGACAGGAAAATCATTACCAAACTGCTGCTGTAAAATTTCTGCAGCATCTGTAGGATCTGACTTCCCTCTTGCTTCTTTCAGTGCTTCTAAAAGATTTTCTAACTTCTTCTTAAAAGTAGTCATTTGTTTATAGGTCATTTTCTCAAATAATTCTGGCCAAGGTTCAACTGGTAGATTTACGTATAGCCTAGGCATAGAAACATATTCTCCATCAATCTCCACAAAATCATACGTGAACCGAGAAAGTATTTGATCCACAACATTAATTAATGCATCTAGATCTCTATAAGATTTTGCTCCGGTAAATGGATCGACATCTTTTTGAATACATAACCAATGATATATACAGGATGTAAGGGCAATCCCAGTAGGCATACCATTTCCTTTTGTGAATTTTTCATCTTTCCACCTTTTTAAATACCTTACTATACGGCGAAATTGTTTGCGGTCATCTACATCAGAAAGATGGTCTCTTATCTCTTTGATCAGATCTTTAGGATTAGATAAATCCCAAAAGATATCATCTTCATTACTAGTAGGCTTTCCTTTTGCAAGATATGTTTTTCCATCACTGTTAGATGCTGCATATATTGCAATATCAACGTGATATCCTGCTGAATAAGTGACTGTAACACAAGGCTTTTTAATTTTCACATTGTTTGTATGATCACCAATAGCATCAAACACCAATTGTTTTGCTTCTAGAGGTGTTATGTCATCTTTTGACATATCAAAATATAATCCAACATCAATATCATAATCGTCATCAATTGGTTTAATACCGGTATGCATTGCATACGATCCTTGGTTAAAGATTTCAAAAGACTTATAGTTTCCTTCTGGCATATGTTCCTTAATACGTTTTATGATTATATCTCGTTTACTCTTAAGTAATTCATTTTCTTCTTTTAACCTAATTTTGTTGTGAAATTCATTGAATTGGGTTTTACATAACACCATATGGAACACCCTCCTAAAATTTACATAATTTTCTATATTGTAACACAACTTTTATTCGAATTAGAGATTTTATTGTAATATTTCAATGAGAAATGTTAATAAGGAGGAATATATAAAAGTATAAAATGTGAATTAATATAGGAAAGATCTCCTTATTTTTCTAATTAAAAGGCAGCGGGTTTATTAATCCCCACTGCCAACTCAATTACTTAATAAGATTATAAAGTATTTTAAAAGTCCTAATAACAAACAATAAAATAATACCTATATATTTAGTTGACTTTTCTTATGATTTGCGCTACACATTCCACATGCGTAGTATGTGGAAACATATCAACAGGTTGAACTTGTTGGGTTTCGTATCCGCCTTCTTCTAGAATGGCGAGGTCCCGGGCTAAGGTTGCTGGGTTGCAGGATACGTAGACGACGCGGTTCGGTTTCATGTCGAGAATAGTGTTGAGCAGAGATTCTTCACAGCCTTTTCGTGGTGGGTCGACGACGATGGTGTCGGCTTTTATTCCTTTTCCATACCAGGCTGGGATGACGGTTTCCGCTTCCCCTACTTCAAATTCCACGTTTTCCATTCCGTTCAGTTCTGCATTTCGTCTTGCATCTTCAATCGCTTCTGGAACGATTTCGACTCCGTACACTTTGTTCGCTTTTTGCGCGAGGAACAACGAAATTGTACCAATGCCGCAATAGGCATCGATGACCGTTTCATTTCCTTCGAGCTGTGCGTATTCTAGTGCTTTGTCATAAAGTACTTTCGTTTGGGTCGGGTTTACTTGATAGAAGGAACGGGCAGAAATCGCGAATTTGATGTCCCCAATCGTGTCGTAAATATACTCATCGCCCCAAAGGACTTCGGTTTTGTCTCCGAAAATGACGTTCGTTTTCTTCGGATTGATGTTTTGTACGATCGATTTCACATTCGGAATGCGCTCGACGATGTCTGCGACAATGTTCTTCTTATTCGGTAGTTCTTTTCCTTTCGTAACGAGCACGACCATAATCTGTCCGGTGTTTTGGCCGTATTTCGCGACGACGTGACGGAGCGTTCCTTTATGGGAGCGTTCGTCATATGCCCGGATGCCGTAGTGGTTGGCGATCTCTTTTACCGTCTGGACGACAAGGTCGTTCGCTTCCTGCTGGATGAGGCATTCCTTCATGTCGATGATGCGGTGGCTTCCTTTTTGATAGAAACCAGTGATCAGTCCGCCTTCTTCCTCACCGACCGGGACTTGCGCTTTGTTCCGGTAGCGCCACGGGTCGTCCATACCTAAGACCGGCAGTACATTCACGTCCTTCAGCTTCCCGATCCGTTCCAATACGTCTTGGACTTGCTTGCGCTTGTATTCGAGCTGTCCTTCGTACGTCAGGTGCTGAAGCTGACAGCCACCACATTGCTTGTAAATTGGGCATGGTGGTGTTGTACGGTGCTCGCTTTCCTTCGTCACCTCCAGCAGCTTGCCGAACCCGAAGCCTTTCTTCGTCTTGATGACCTTCACTTTCGCTTCTTCCCCTGGTAAGCCTCTTGGTACGAAAAGGGTATAGCCGTCGACCTTCGCTACACCTGCGCCATCATGGGAGAGATCCTGGAACGTGACGTTCACGATATCGTTTTTTTGGACGGGTAATGCTTTCTTGGACATGTTTTTTCCTTCTTCCGCTCGTAAAATTCTTATCTGATTGTAGCACAAATAGCGGTCTGCAAACAAAATTGGCTGATGATTTTTCCATGGATGTTTTTGGGCATACTGAATCGTAACGATAGGAGAAGAGGTGGTAAGCATGCAATTTGTTGCAGCGCCGTTCATGATGGCAGTCGTCGGGTTCTTTGCAGGTTTTGTCCAGGGAGGTCTTCCAACTGCCCTCAGCTATGGAATCGGCTTTTTCATTGGCGGGTTTCTGTACAGAGTACTTCGTCATCTGATTGTTCAAAACGTGAAAAACGTCAGCCCTAAGCGTTAGTCGCTCAGGGCTTGTTTTTTGGTATCATGGAAGTATGATGATTCCTTTTGAGGTGATGTGATGCGCTCGTTTGGTTCCCCGTTATAATGTCCGTTACCGCTTTTATCGTCGCATATTTTTTCAGCGGTCTTGGAAGCGGCATTTTGTCAGGACTTGGCATGTTAGCAGGAGGATATTTCGGATATTATCTGACTTCTAAAAATAAGGACACTAAGCGGTAGAAAAGAATTTTAGTGAACTTCGGATATTTGTAAAAGCTGTTCAATCTCATTATGCAGTTAATGCAACAAGTCCAATGACAAGCAATGCTGCAGCGACTATAACTACTACACTTATCAGTCTTTTACCTGCATCTACACGCTGATCATGTGCTCCGTTACTAAACAGATATATTTGTTTAAAAATTCCACCTACAACTAATAAAACTACTCCCCAAAATAAGTGTACAGATGCTTCAAAGATTTCTAAATCGATTAAGAAGAAAGTTATCGAGTAGAATATACATAAAGTAATAACAAGCCATTCAGTAATCTTATCTGATTTTGATCTGCTCAAAAATAGCATTACGATTCTATATAGCGCGATTATCCCTAGCATAATAGCAAAATATATTAATGGTATCGTTTGTAGTGCATATATCGTTGTTGTCCCCTTAATTTCCAGTTATTTTCGATGCTAACTTACAATGCTCCGATTATGGATTACTATTTTTTATTATTATCTAGTTCATTAACCTGTCTTTCTAAATTACGAACACGTTCTTTCAATTCTTTATTGGGTTCACTATACCTCTGGGAAATCCCCCTAAATAATACGATTACTGTTAAAAATAATAGAATAAAAGCTAAAAACGTCCAGATTAAAAATTCGTTGAAGAAAGTCAATAATAAACACTCCTTATTACTTTTTAATACCGGCTTAAGCCCCTTAAACTTTCTTCCTGGATTATCGCCTCTTATTATGGAATGAGCAGCAAAGAATTTGTGTTATTCTATTGAGTTGCCGTTCTCATCGTAGTAATTATAAGTAAATCTCATTTCTTTTTCCTTTGGTAACTCAATCCATGTTGCCGAGTTCTTATTCATATCAAATTGTTCCACAAAAACATAACCATTAACATTTAATTCCATTTTAGCAACTTTATTTTCTTTGGTAGTTACTATAAGAAGTAATAAGTTGAATTTACCTTCTTCGCCATTTCTATTGTGAATTAAAAAATCAGAAAGAGGTCCTCCACTTCTTTCGGTACCCTTCCACTCGTAATTTCCATATTTATTTTTTACAAAGTGAATGTAACCAGGTCTTCCATTATCTACAAATGGAACTATCCTTTGCTCCCCTATATCTTTAATCTCTATTAATTCAATAGTTGAATTCTTATGCATATCTATAGATTGTATTGTTTTGATTATAGATTCTTTATCATTACCATTGAGATAAAATGAACTATTCAAATAAATATAAAGAAATATAACCCCTAATAAAGACACAGTAACTATAATGACAACCAATTTTTTATTCTTTATAAGCATACAAGCCCCCATAAAACTTCCCTTTACTTAATACCAATTATTTCAAAATATTAGACCTAACTCAATCATTAATTTAATAAGAAAAAAAAGACACATCCTATTCTGGATACGCCCCGTTTCTAGAGTAATCAACAATATTTTTATTAGTTATCTTCTCTAATATCACATAAATCGTATACACCGTTCATGTTAACGCCTTGATCATATTCAATAAGTCCATAAACATATCTAGTATTTTTAATTTTTAATATACCCTTTTCACAATCCTCAACTTTCTTTATTTGATAGTAAATATAAGAGTCTTTTCCATTCCCTTCAACATTGGTAATTTCAATAAAGTTCCCATTTGCATAATCTTCTCTCTGAAAAAAGAACAATAATGTATAAGTGTGGTCGCCTCTTGCAACCGACTGAGTAATTCCTCTAGTAAAGAATGAAAATATATGCATAAATTTCATATATCTAATAAAGAATTTTTGGTGATTATTTCTTGGATTGTTAAAGTCCATTTGTTTATATTCTAATGTTCTAACTTTCTTTTTTAACATGTAATACACCTCCCAAATTTGTCTCTGTTGAGGAGTAAAGAAAGATATCAAAAGGATAATATTTAACTATTGTTTGCCCATACCAAAACTTCACTGGTAACGATATGAGGGCAATCGCAATGAACATTAATTTTGGTGCTATCTATCCCTATGGTTTTTCTATGTTCGATGATATTTATGATCCCTCTATTTCGTAACCGCTTTGCGACGATATACGACTAAAGTAATTGCATTGGATATGATCGTAACAATAAGTAGTAATGCTGAAATGAAAACAACAGCACCAGTTGTATCCATCAGTGCAGACCAATCCTCAATTCTTACCAGATGATAATTATAGTAGAGTTGAAAAAATATTGAACCAGCACAAGCACTAATGCTTGTAAAAGTAAAAACTATCCATCTCTTATTCTCCTGTTTATTATCACTTATGAGGTTAATAACAGGAAGTATCCAAGCAATAAGTCCAAGTATGAGACTAGCAATGTTAAGCCAACCGTAATCCATAATATATGTTCCTTTCGTTTTTCATCTTTTCTTATTCAACGAAACTGACCTTTTGTTGAATAACAATCATCAATATAGCACACCTGAATTTTAACATATATTTCTAGTTCTCTTGGGACATCCGACAAAATCACAACACGATATGAATCCATATGCTTATTAACATCTATATTTAACAATGAAAAAACGCACTGTGAATTTCTTTGTGAAATCCAGTGCGTTTTGCTTCGATATTTTTTTGCAGTAGACTCTTATGGTTTGTTCGTTATTCCATCGTATTGCCTTCTGCTGGAATTGGGTGTTCTCTCAGCATGCGGGCGAAATGGACGAGGTTGTGGCTCATTGTTTTGATGTTTTTCTGCGTGAATTCATGATCTTCACCGCCTGCTTCTATGTAGGATGGTCCTGGTCCAGCCTCTCCTACCCAGTATGGATCGACGTTCGGCGGGATGGTGAATCCGATATGGGAAAGGGCATAAAGGATGGAGCATGCCGCATTTTTCGCACCGTCCTCGTTTCCTGTGATGACGACACCTGCCACTTTGTTATAGAAAATGGATTGTCCTTTGTCGTTCGTGAATCCACTTGCTCCATATAGGCGTTCAATCGCAAGAGCTGCAACACTGCTTTTTTCACCGAGCCATAGAGGAGTCCCGAAAATCACGATGTCCGCGGCTTTCACTTTTTCAAAGATTTGCGGCCAGTCGTCTCCTTCTCCGGCATCATCGGTGATGCCGTACTCGATGTTATAGTCAGCTAGACGGACGATATCGACTGTCACGTCTTTACTTTTCAGGATCTCAAGCGACCGGTCGATCAGCGCTTGCGTATTGGATGTCTCATCACTCGATTTCAATGAACAGTTCAAGACTAGTGCGTGTAAGTTTGCCATGGTTCTCCTCCTTCAATTTGTTCGTATAGGGTTCATTCCCTAAAAAGAGGAACGTTAACCTTGGCAAGCTTTGGTATTATAGCTCTTGCTTATTCAGCTCTTCGAAATAGCGTTGTATCTGATCAAATTTATTCTGGTAATAAGGTTCTCCACCAGCCTTGTAGACCGTATTGAGTATGAGCGACAACCTTTGATTCTTTTCTTTTAATGATGAGAGGGTCTCATCATCGAGTTGTTTGTTATGCGGCAAAAGATTGATCATTTCAAATACATCCTGAAGCAACACATGATTGAGTATTTGGGTATCTACTTCGTAATAATAGGAAACGGCGTGTAGCGCTTGTTCATTCATGGCAATACATTGCCTGAGATATAGATAAAGATCCTCAATGTCGTCACTTGTTGCGTTCTCCACAGTTAGTCGATTTATTCGTTCGTTAACCTCTACCAAATGATTCATCATAACTGGGAACTGATGGGCTTGCTGCATCATCTGGTGGTTTAGCTGCCTGATTTGTTGTTGCTGATAGATATGAAATCCCGCCGAGATGGTTAACAAAATGCTTAATAGAATCAGGATCGTGTTTTTATTTTTCATCGGTACTCCTTCTCGCTAAAATCTATTCCATTCAAAGTAACTGTCGTTTTACCATTTCACTTTTTCCGGGTCTCTACTTTGGACCTCAGTTAATATGATTTCTCCATTTCTTGCATTAATCTGCGTATTAATCATCACCCAGCCCTCCCAGTTTTTCAATTCGGTATGACTGTAAAAAATAACGGAATAGATGGGTGTCTTATCCTGAAAGAAAAACTGGAGCTCAGGTCTATTACTCTCGTATTTTCTTACTTGAATCGACTTCCCTTCAAAGTTTATATAATTATCTGTGGCAATTTGAATCGCATCTTCTTCTGAGATCTCATTGAAGGCTGAATAAACGAAATATATAAATCCTAGGATGACGACTACACCAAAGAGTAACACGCTCAATTTCTTGTTCAACTTCCAATATCCCGACATTTAGCTCGATACTCTTTTCTTTAAGATTTGGTCGACGAATGCTTTCTTTTCGTCTGTATACGTTTTTTCATCGGTTGGGTATTTGTTTGCGAGCTGTACTTTATATCGTTCGTATTCGTGTGCAGTGTCTGTATGCTGAATCAAATAATCTCTGAAAAAGGTATGCTCCTGCCACCAGGTACCGCCATGCTCCACAACATGAAGGATGTGGGTCTTCGTCTTGTCCTCTAGGCTTGAGAACTTCGCGAAGACGACCTTTCCCTCCCTCTTGACCTTCAACCGATAAATGCCTTGTGCTTTCAATTTTTCAAGGTCGAATGATTCGACGTCCTCCATGTCTGATACGCCAACAAGGATATCAATAATCGGTTTCGCTTGAATGCCGTTGATGGCGGTACTTCCGATATGCTGTATGTCGATGATGTGGTCACCAATGATTGATTCCAGCAAGTGTTTCTCCTCTTCAAATAATCGTTTCCAATCTTGTTCGTGGCTGGCAAGAACGACTCGCCCTTTATTCACTCCAAGCACAGAATCCCTCCATAAAAAGTATAATTGGCATCCTCATCCATTTCTTGGTGTGGTCCAAATCTCCTTCCTTCAATCCTTATTTAACCGGAATCGTAATCGTTTTATCCACCGGATCTATCGTTACGTATTTGGTGATATGGAGCGTACGCTTTCCTTCTATGGTGCCGTCAAATACAAGGACGAGCTCCTTCCGCATGCCATCTTCTGCTTTGAAATAGTCACCTATATAGGCCTTTTCGAGCTTGGCAAAGATGTTTGAACCAATCAATTCCGCTTCTAAAATATCGAATTCATTTTCAGCATTTAGTGTGATTTCGGTTTTTCCTTTGCTCTCGGTGACATTGGTGATCGCGATCGTTTGATTGGCGAGATTGATTTTTTCCTGATCAAGATCGGTTTTACTGTCTGCTTGATGGGTTTCAAGTCCTTTTTCAAGTTTCAGGGTGAGTTCCTCAGGGTTTCCTTTCAACGCATCGAATTCGACCTCGAAGTAGTAATGCAGCATTTCTGTTCCATAGCCTAGCCCTTGTTGTTGGACAGGCTCATCATCTGCTTTTAACGAAAATTCGAACATAGAAGTCACCATTTCAGATTGCCATGCGCTGCGATCTTTCACATGGATCTTTCCTTTGAAGACGGTTTGGGTCGGTGTAGCGACCAATTCTTTTACGATATAATCGGCCGTGTTCGTTTTAATCGTCTGATTGATCTTCTGTTTGTATTTCGTCATTAATGCCTTTGAACGGTCTAGCTGAAAGCTTACTTCTGCAAACTTTTCCGGGTCGTTATCGTACGTTAATTGAAGAGTCAGCTCCTTCACGAAAGGATTAGGCGGTTCAAACGAATAAGCTTTTGTCATGGTCGTTCCATCTTCGCTCGTGCTCCCTCTCCCTGAGTCCATATGAATTTCACCGAAAAAGCTGTGTAACGATACACTCGTGTTCAAATGGAGGTCCTCAACCTTTTGATCCGGGTCATATAAGGTGTAAAGAATCACAAGCTGATTATCATCAAGCATCAGCCCATCGACGGTCATGGTTCCTCCATCAGGCAGATCCACACTTCTCCCGATGACTTGACCCTTTCCCTCGTTATTAAGCTCAGCCATGGAATCGGTAAGGACGGTGTCATACCCGAGGATTTTCTTCCCGTAATAAGCGATCGTATCAAACTGGTATGCGAATAAGAAAAACACCATGAAAGAAGCCGCGATTAGCATGAATTTCTTGTTAGGGCCTTTTCGTTTCGGCGGTTGGTTGTAGAGCCTGTTTCTCATTCGGTCTTCAAAATTGGCTGGTGCTTTCTTCGTCTGCATCTTTTTTGCGTATTCCTTCAAGTCTTTCTCGATATCTCTCATAGGTATTCACCCCCAAGGTAGCTTTTCAGCTTCTTCAAGCCGAATGAGATTCTCGATTTGACGGTTCCGATCGGTACCTTTGTGAGCTGCGCAATTGTTACATAATCATAATCGAGCCAATATCGCAGTTGAATCGCTTCTCGTTGCTCGTTGTTGAGCTGATCGAGATGTTTTTGCACATCGAGTTTATGGACGGTGTTGGCACCCTCTTGATCGTCAGATTGTTCATGGATCTCATCGGTGACGGTCAGTTTCTTCCGTTTTCGCAACATATCATGGCACTGGTTGACGAGAATCGTTTTGCTCCAGCTGTAAAACGATTCAGGCTTTTTCAGCCTGTCGATCTTCTCGTATAGAATCACGATCATGTCCTCGAGGACGTCCATTGCATCCTCTTCATGTCGTAAGTAGCTGTATGCCAGCCTGAAATATTCGTCCTTCCGCTCGAAAACGAGCTGCAGTAATGCTTCCTTATCTCCACGCTGTGCTTGGCGCACCCGCTTCTTCATCTGCAATGGAAGTCCCCCCTTTATCTATCTGTTAGAGTCATGAGCACCCCGAAAGGTTCACATCTTTTTTTGAAAAAATTTATTCATGTTGAAAAGGACTTCCATAAAGGAAGTCCTAACGACTATTACCAGTTTACGATTCTTCGCAATGATTATGATAATGCTTGCCGCTGCTTGGCGGCAGATCGTTATCTGTCATCCATGCGACCTGGCAGATTCGTTCTCCGTCGACGAGATACGTATACGTGTAGCCTTCATCATTCTTGAAGCTCACATTTAACTGGTAAGGTGAGTGATGCCTTGGCGCCCGTCTCTCAATCTGCCATTCTTCGTTCGGATACGTTTCTTTCAGGTGCTCTCTCAACTGCGCCATGCTTTTCTCTGTTTGATAGTCGTCCCAAAACGGTCTCACTGTGAAGAATAGAAATACAGATGTTGCGACTGCAATGGCAACAATCAGCCACTTCTTCTTCCTATGCTTCGGAACAAACAACATGATAGCCAGCGGAATTGCAACAACCCCAACCGCCATCAAAATCTCCGTAACCAATACCGGCTCCACACGCATCCCCCTTTATTGAAGTGCCGCTTCTTTTTGAAGTGTCAGGCACTGAAAATAAACCGTTCTCCCCCAACGCGTTTGAGATGGTGTCAGACACCAATTCAGAACCGTTGGTATGACTGAAAGTTGAATTGGTGTCTGACACTTCTGCTTTTGTTCAAACGTTTGTTTGAAAAGATAATCGTTGTTATATCAGGTGTTTAGCCCGTTTAATCAAATGTTTGTTTGATAATTTGTGAAATTTGTCGATGCACTCAAACACTTCTCTTCATGTTCAAAGAGCCTTTTAATTCTCCTGCTAAGTTTGTCTTTCCGTTCACCCAATCTGAGAATTTGAGGTCCATCGTTTCTGTACCGTTCGCCACCTTCGTAATGAATCGGTCCTCTTCAAAGAAATAAGCAAAGGTATGTAAGGTTCCGAACAACATCTCGTAATCTTCATAGAACATCGGAGAGGTCGAATCACTGAACCAGTTGAACAATTCTTCTCCGTCTGCCTTTTTCGTTTCAATCGCTTCCTTACGATCTAATGAGGATCCAAGTCGCTCCCGATTAAATTCGTTCATATGTGGAGCCTGGAAGTGATTCGTGCAGGAGATTGGTGTTTCGGCAGAACGAACTTCTACCTTCGTTGGTGATGCTTCAACAACGACGTGATGACCGCTACTGTCTCCAATCGAATAATTGTAGGAGCAGGCATGAGGCAACTCCTTTAACAATTGGATACAATCATCGGTTGTTTTGCACATGTCAGCCATCATTCGGGTAATCGTTGTGCTGATCAACCCTGTCACTTGATGGGCGTTATTCACGAAGTGTAACGCTATCGCCACACCATGTTCATTCACACTTTCATGACGACCAAGCTGATGCAAACTGTATCCTACACTTGCGAACGCTTCCTCAGGCTGTGAGAACACCAACTGGTGGTCATAGATGATTGGAGAAAGATCATAATTCCGTACGATGTACTCCTTCGTCACAACTGAGGAGCACCCCATCGTTTCGAGCTTCGGTAGCCCATAGCCACTGAAATAACGCATCGCCTTTTCAATCGGCAGCTCAAGCGCGTCCGCCAAGCCTTCCATCTCCTCGAGAAGATGCGGTGCAAAGGCTTTGAACACAGCGGTTGCTTCATTCACATCGATTTCCTCTGTGAGCATGTCCTCCATCCAACGCATATGTTTACGATTTAGCTGCTCTCCCTGCTGTCTGCCAATTTCATAAGTGCTGCCCCGTAATTCCAGCACCTTCACCTTGAACGCTTCCATCCCGAATCCCCTCTTACATTCTTTTCCATAAGCATAACAAATAAAGAAGTGTCAGGCACCATTTTTTCTTCTTAGAGCCGCAAGGGCTTGAAAATGGTGCCTGACACTTTTCAATGGATTTGGTCGTCTTTTCGGTCGATATAGAGGGAGCCGTCTTTTTGGACTTCTGCGAAGAAAACCTCTGCTGCTGAGCCTACACCGGCCTTACGTAGCTGCTGCTCGAGCCAGATCGGCTTCAAGTCTAAGAGCTGGAGGTTCTTATAATTGATTTTCCCGTCTGAT
The DNA here is from genome assembly GCF_040126055.1 of Pseudalkalibacillus sp. SCS-8. Taxonomy (NCBI): domain Bacteria; kingdom Bacillati; phylum Bacillota; class Bacilli; order Caryophanales; family Fictibacillaceae; genus Pseudalkalibacillus; species Pseudalkalibacillus nanhaiensis. Next base: position 367,094 of record NZ_CP143541.1, on the reverse strand, counting down.
ATGACTTCGGTGCCGATTGGAATGATCCCACCGAGCTTGTACAACCCGACGTCTTCCTTCGTTACCGTTTGTTTCGGTTCTTTTTTCATGACCGAGAGCGTGCCATCGGTTTCAAAGATGGCGTAATCGACGTCCGCCAACGAAAACACGTTCTTTTTCCGGAGCATCAGGTTGAGGGAGTCCATATCCAGCCGGGCTTTTCGTAACGCACGCTCCATGATCTTACCGCCTTTTATCACAATCAGGGCATCTCCGTTGATCAGCTTTCGTGCCTTTTTGGATTTGAGGTCGATTAATCCCAGCGCGATCGTGAACAGGGACCATCCGGCTAACGCATAGAGGCCTTGTGCGATGCTCAGTTTACCCTCCGTCGCCAACGAGCCTCCGATGTTTCCGATCGCAACGGCGGAAACGAAGTTGTGGAACGTGATTTGACTCAGTTCCTTCCGTCCCATCACCCTAGTGAGCACCAATAGCGCAATGAATGATAATGCCAATCGAATCGTCAAATCTGTATAGTTCATGCCTGTCTCAACCCTTTCACACTCGTCTTCCTATTGGTTCCCAATTTTTTCTTTTATCATTCCAATTGGGCTAGTGCTATGTAGGAAAATCGGGTATATAATGGTTATAAGAGGAGGCGCCGTCCATGTTACCCATCGTTTTATTGACATTGCTCAGCTTCAGCTGGATCATTTTCAGCTGGATCGCCATCTATTATCCGAAAAAGGTGCGTTGGTATTTGCTTCCCTATTTCGTGTTCCAGCTCGGACAGACGCTGATTGTTTACAGTGTCGTTTTTGTATCGGGTTGGGAGAATATCGGGTATGGCAGTCTTGGAGTCGCCCTCATCGGACTTTCAATCTTCCTCCTTGTGATCGTAAAGGTAAACAAACACAACAACCATACGAAAAACGCTTGAGGTCTGCTGGCCCCAAGCGTTTTTTTATACATGAAAATAACGTGCAAGATGCTGATGCAAGGAGCTCCGGTAGTAATCAATGTCCGGATTCTTCTTTACATCAAAGCAGGAAAAGGTCTTCAACCCTTTCATACCGACGTATTTATGGACGAGGTGTAACGGGAAAAGGACATCCTCGACATTCCGTCCTTCGAAGAACTTGTTTCGGTCGTTGAACGCCTCATAAGGCGCATTCCATGTGGTCGAGAACATGTACGTTTTACCGGTCAGCAGTCCTCCGCCTGTTCCGTACTCTGGTGTATTCCCGCGGAAGTAAACGCCATGCTCATGCGTCTCGTCGAAATAGCGCTTGAAAAGGGCTGGGACGCTGTAATTGTAGATCGGCGTCTGATAAATGACCGCATCGGCCCATTTTACCTTCTCCTGTTCTTCACTTTTCTCATATCCGTCCGCAAGTACGGTCGTTTTTACCTCGTATTGAGGGGATAGCTTTTCCACGATTTCATTAAAAAGAGTCTTATTGAGCTCGCCTCTTGAATGTTCATAGTATTCGTGTCCATTGATGACAAGAATTTTCTCCAAAGCCTCCACTCCTCTCTTAAAATCGGATTGTACCAGTTGTTCCTCTTAGCTTGCAACAAAAGAAAAGAACCAATCCCTCTTAAGGGTTGGTCCTATTGCGTTTTATCGGTCGTGTTCAAAGCGTTCTTTCGGGACGATCATTTGCAGGTGGTGTCTTAGGTTGACGAACTCGCCTGGAAGCAGTCCACCGTATTCCCCGTCGAGGTTCAGCTGCATTTTTTCATCTGTATGAATCTTCACGCGTCTCGCTTTTTCATAAATGATGTGTTCATCTCGGATGTGGTCCCCTTTGAGCGCAAGAGTCGCGATGCGGATAAACTCAGCGAGGTTCGTCTTTTTCAGGATGACGAGGTCGAAGTAGCCGTCGTTGAATTCAGAGAGTGGTGCGAGTTTTTCAAAGCCTCCGACGGAGTTCGTGTTCGCCACAAGGAAAAGCATGACGTCGCCTTCAAACACCTTGTCATCGTACTCGATCTTGACGTTCGTCGGGCGGATCGACGGCAGCATTTCTACCCCTTTTAAATAATAAGCGAGCTGGCCGATCATCGTCTTCAGTTGGCTTGGTACGGCGTAAGTAAGCTCCGTAAGCTTCCCGCCGCCAGCGATGTTGACGAAGTACTTCCCGTTTACGCGTCCGATATCGACGGGTATATCGATACCTTCGCATAGCACGTCGACCGCTTTTTCAATGGTACGTGGCACGCCAAGAGCGCGGGCAAAATCGTTCGTCGTCCCGGCTGGGATGATTCCCATTTTCGGGCGGTTCGGCTGCTCCGCGATTCCGTTGATGACCTCATAGATCGTTCCGTCTCCACCAGCGGCAATGACGAGGTCGAACTCCCGGTCCACGGCGTGTCGTGCTGCTCGGGTTGCATCGCCTTCGTCTGCGCATGTGGCATGGGCAGACGTTTCATAGCCTGCTTTTTCGAGCTTCTCCAATATGTAAGGCAATTGACGTTTCACTAGCTCCCGCCCTGATGTCGGGTTATAAATCAATCGTGCTCGTTTCATATAAATCACCTTTTATCTAACGTTCAAATTGGTAATACGTATTATTATATGCATTCGTCGTCCGTTGTCATGTGCATCATTTTAGACAAAGTTGAATTGTAAATTTTTCTAGCTCATCTTATTATAGAGACCTTAAATGCAAAATGCAAAGTCCTAACTATCTAATCTGATCAAAATCCTGGACCCATGCAGAAAGGAAGCCCATCTCACGGGCTTCCTTCTAGCTTCTCTATCGTTTATCCATTTCTTCGACGAGCAATTTGTTGACCATCGGCGGGTTCGCTTTTCCTTTCGTCGCCTTCATCACCTGGCCGACGAGGAAACCGAGCGCGCGGTCTTTTCCGTTCTTGTAGTCTTCGATTGATTGTTCGTTTTCATCTAAAATGCCGGTCACGATCTTGCGAAGCTCACCTTCGTCAGAGATTTGGACGAGTCCTTTCTCTTTGACGATAACTTCCGGATCGCCGCCTTTTTCGATGAGTTCCTTGAACACCTTCTTCGCAATCTTCGAGGAGATCGTGCCTTTTTCGATGAGGTCGATCATTTTCGCAAGGCCTTCCGGCGTGAGGGCGACTTCATCAATCTCTTTGTATTCTGCGTTCAGGTACGCAGACACTTCACCCATCATCCAGTTCGATGCCGCTTTCGCATCAGCACCTTGTGCGAGCACTTCCTCAAAGAAATCGGACATTTTCTTCGACTGGGTTAAAACCATCGCGTCATACGCTGGCAGCTTCAGGTCTTCGATATAGCGCTGCTTCCGTATGTCTGGTAGCTCAGGGATTTCGGAGCGAACGCGTTCGATCCATTCTTCGTCGATGGAAAGACCGACGAGATCCGGCTCTGGGAAGTAACGGTAGTCATCCGATCCTTCCTTAACACGCATAAGGATCGTCTTTTTCGTCTGTTCGTCAAAACGGCGTGTTTCCTGAAGAATTTCTCCACCACTGAGGAGTTCTTTCTCCTGACGGACTTCTTCGTGTTCGAGACCTTTTTGCACATTGGCAAATGAGTTCAGGTTCTTAAGCTCAGCCTTCGTTCCGAATTTCTCCTGTCCGACCGGGCGGAGTGAGATATTCGCGTCGCAACGCAACGATCCCTCTTCCATTTTACAGTCGGAAACCTCAGTATATTGAAGGATTGCTTTCAATTTTTCTAAGTAAGCATACGCTTCTTGCGGTGTACGGATGTCCGGCTCGGATACGATTTCGACGAGTGGCGTTCCTTGACGGTTCAAGTCCACGAGCGAGTGGGTTCCGTCGTCGGCGTGCATCGATTTACCAGCGTCCTCCTCCATATGGAGACGGGTGATGCCGATTTTCTTCTTGTATCCGTCGACCTCGATTTCGATCCAGCCGTTTTGTCCGATCGGCTTATCGAATTGCGAGATTTGGTACGCCTTCGGGTTATCCGGATAGAAGTAGTTTTTACGGTCAAATTTCGTTTCGCGTGTGATTTCACAGTTGAGTGCCATGGCAGCACGCATCGCAAAATCAACCGCTTGCTTGTTCACGACAGGCAGGACACCTGGGTGACCGAGACAAATCGGGCACACATTCGTGTTCGGCGGTGCTCCGAATTCCGTGGAGCAGCTGCAGAAGATCTTCGAGTTTGTTTTCAGTTCAGCGTGGACTTCAAGTCCAATGATCGTTTCAAAATGCATCTTTTCGTCCCCCCTTTACAAGTTCGGCTTGTTTTGATGATGGTCTGTCGCTTGCTCATAGGCGTGGGCAACGCGATAGATTGTGCTTTCATCAAACGCTTTTCCGATGATTTGTAGTCCGACTGGCAGGCCGTTTGAAAGGCCGCATGGTACAGAGATCGCTGGTACGCCTGCAAGGTTCACAGGGATCGTCAGGATGTCGTTTGCATACATCGTGAGTGGATCGTCCGTCTTCTCTCCGATTTTGAACGCTGGTGTCGGTGTTGTCGGTCCAAGGATCACATCATATTTGTCGAGGACTTGATCGAAGTCGTTCTTGATCAACGTCCGTACTTTCTGGGCTTTCTTATAATACGCATCGTAAAATCCGGAGCTCAACGCGAATGTACCAAGCATGATACGGCGTTTCACTTCGTCTCCGAACCCTTCGCTACGTGTTTTGTTGTAAAGCTCAAGCAGGTTCTTCGCGTCATCTGCTCTTACGCCGTAACGGACACCGTCGAAGCGTGCGAGGTTAGAGGATGCTTCCGATGATGCAAGCAGGTAATACGTCGCTACACCATATTTGGAGTGTGGAAGGGATACTTCTTCCCACTCAGCCCCCATGCCTTCAAGCACTTTGAGGGCTTCCATGACGCGGTTCTTGACGTCTTCGTCTACCCCTTCGCCGATGTATTCTTTTGGCACGGCGATCTTGAGACCTTTGACGTCGCCAGTAAGAGCTGCTGTATAGTCTTGCTTGTCTACGTTTGCAGACGTCGAGTCCATTGGGTCGTGACCTGCGATCGCTTGTAGCAAGTACGCGTTGTCTTCGACCGTGTTCGTGATTGGTCCGATCTGGTCAAGGGATGAAGCGAATGCTGTGAGTCCGAAACGGGACACGCGGCCGTACGTCGGCTTTAGACCGACGACGCCACAGAATGCCGCTGGCTGACGGATGGAACCGCCTGTGTCAGATCCTAATGAGAACAAGACTTCTCCAGCAGCGACGGATGCAGCTGATCCACCAGAGGAACCGCCTGGTACGTGGTCTGTGTTCCATGGGTTACGTGTTTGGAAAAAGCCGGAGTTCTCGTTGGAGGAGCCCATCGCGAATTCGTCCATGTTAAGTTTTCCGACTGTGATCGTTTCCGCTTCTTTCAGCTTTTGGATGACCGTTGCATCGTAAACCGGCACGAAATTCTCTTGAAGCTTACTTCCGTTCGTCGTGCGGAGGCCTTTCGTCGAGATGTTGTCCTTAATCCCGATTGGCAGACCGAATAGGAGTCCGCGCATTTCGTCGGTCCCCATTTTGCTGTCGAGGTACTTCGCTTGTTCGCGTGCCTCTTCTTCATTCAACGTCAAAAATGCTTTCACTTTCTCGTCCACCTGTTGGATGCGAGAGAAGGAAGCATCTACGAGTTCACTTACTTTCATCTCTTTTTTATGTAAGAGCTCGTGTAGCTCTGAAATCTTCTTATCAAATAAAGACATCGTCCGTTTTCTCCCTCCCTACTCTAAAACAGCTGGGACCTTGATCAGGCCGTTCTGCTTGTCTGGTGTATTCTTGAGCGCTTCTTCGTTGGAAAGCCATGGCTTCACTTCGTCCTCACGAAGAACATTCTTCATATCTAAAACGTGTGTGGTCGGTTCCACATTATCTGTATCGAGTTCATTCAGCTGTTCGGCATAGCCGATGATGTCGTCAAGCTGCTTAGAGAACATGTCCGCTTCTTCGTCCGTCATGTTCAAGCGCGCAAGCTTGGCAACGTGCTTCACTTCTTCTTTCGAAATTCGAGACAAATCATCCACCTCCAAAAAATCGTACGTATTGCAATATACTGATGATACCAAAAAGCCCCCCGCCAAATCAACAAAAGCCACGGAGGTGTCAGGCACCGACCGAGAAGTCAACGGCAGAGCGGGTTCTGTGTCGGTGCCTGACACTTCTCATCAACCGTTGGGGCTGTTGGGGTTTGTGAGGGTGTCTGACACCAACTGCGACCCGTTGCAGGGCAAGGGTTGCTGGTTGGTGTCAGACACTTCCTAAGAACCGTTGCGCCCCTTAGGATGCGAAATGGTGCCTGACACTACTGATAGTCTACACCAACGATGCGATCAGCTGGGCGAGATGGGTGATGCCTTCGGTGTTTTCGCGGTCACTGAGCGTTGAGAAGCTGAGTCGGATTGCTGGCGTCGGTGCGTCACCGACGAAGCAGGCGCTGCCTGGCAGGAAGCTGATGGACCGTTCGTTGGCGCGTTTCCGAAGCTCATCGATGTCGATCCCCTCAGGCAGCTCGACCCAGAGGTTCAGTCCGCCTTTCGGTAGTGTGTACCGGACATTCCCGCTCAAGTAGACATCGAGGATTTCAGATGTGATGTCCCGACGGATCTGCAGGGCGATCCGCAGTTTCTCGAGGTGGTCCTTCATTCGCTTCGTCCGCATGAACGGCAACAGCGCTTTCTGGTTCAAGAGCGGACTACCTACGTCCATCGACGCTTTCGAGATGTAGAGCGATTCATAAAGCGAGTCATCGGCGATCAACGCCCCAAGGCGGATTCCGGGTGCCATCGTCTTGCTGAAGCCCTTCAAATAGATGCAATGACCCGCGTCATCGAAGTACTTAATCGGCTTCGGCGGCAGCACGCCATCAAAGTAAATCTCACTGAACGAATCATCCTCAACGATCAAGAAGCCATATGTCTCCGCTAACTCCAACAGCTCTTTCCGTCGCTTTTCACTCATCGTCCCGCCCGTCGGGTTGTGAAACGTCGGATTTACGTACACGAGCTTAGGAGGTGCGGTTCGGCATTGCTCCTCCAAAACGTCCATCCGCATCCCTTCTTCGTCGATCGGAATCGGCACAATCGCATTTCCACGGTTCATGAATGTGTCAATCGCCGCTCCGTAGCAAGGACTCTCCACTGCTACCGTGTCCGTTGGTGTCAAAAACGTATTCGCGACAATGTTGATCCCTTGCTGGACGCCGCTCGTGATCAGGATGTTATCCGCTGACGTCTGATAGCCGAGCTGCTGTTCCACATACGTTGATACCTCTTCTCTGAGTTCCTCATCCCCTTCGACAGGCCCGTAGGTTGTCAGGATCATCGGATTTTCATCTAAAATCGCTTTTGTCTGCTGAGCAAGGAAATGGCTCGGCAGCAGGCCGGGTGACACGACTGCTTTTGAAAAATCGTAATGATACTTCGAACGGTTTACGAGATATTGCGAGCGCTGAAGAAGTGTTGAAAACACCTCTTGCTCAGCTTCCTCTTCCGTAAAAGGCTTCGTTTTATGCTTACTTTTTACGAATGCACCCTTTCCTTGAAAGACCTCGATATGGCCTTCCTCCTCCAGCCGCTGATACACCTTGTTGACGGTCAGGTAATTGACCTTCAATTCAGTGGACAGCTTCCGTAGCGAGGGCATCTTTTCACCGTCCGGAAGTGCCCCGGTCTGGATCCGGTTCAGAATTTGATGATAGATCTGCTGGTGGATCGGCGTGGCGGATTCCTTTTGCAGTACGAGCTTCACGAATGTGCACCTCCTTTTTCGTCGTCTCTCATATACTCTAAGTAAACCGCACCCTACATCCTTTTTCAAGAAGAAGTGTTATACACTACGCGCAACTGTTATACATATCACGCCTTATACTCCTCTTAAGCATAGAAGGAGGTTTGCATATGATTTTTCTAAACTACTTGCTCGTATGTGTTATATTCGGCACGACTTTTTTGTTCATAAAAATCGGTATCGAGGCTGGTGCGACGCCGATTCTTTCAGGCGGTGTCCGGTTCACGATCGCCGGCTTACTCGTTCTCGTTTATTTCGCAATTAAACGGGAACAGGTCAAGCAAGCGCTCCTGTCCAAACCGCTGGTCGTCGTCGGTTTCTGTATCACGTTCATGACATTCTCGACCTTGTATTGGGCAGAGCAGTACATCACGTCGGGGCTGGCGGCTGTCCTTTCCGCAACAGGACCATTGATGATTCTCTTGATTCAGCGGCAAAGGAAGGAAGCTTCATTGGATTCAGTCCAGATTCTCGGCCTGCTGATTGCGCTTGCCGGTGTCGTTTTCATCTCGTTACCCGGGTTTAGCAGCGCGCTGTCCTACATGTGGGTAATTGGCTGTATCGTTGTGTTGATCGGTGAATTCGGCTACGGGTACGGCTCCGTTTTTTCCAAGCGGTATTTTGCTACGGAACAACGGTTTTCTCCTTTTCTCATGAACGGGGTGCAAATGTTTTACGGCGGACTAATGCTAATCGCTTTTTCGATGATTGTTGAGGATCCTAGCTTCTCTTCACTCATCGCAAACACAAATGCTCAGGTGGCGATGGTTTATTTAATTTTCGTCGGTTCTATCGGTGGGCACGGGCTTTATTACTGGCTCATTTCGAAGACGAATCCTGTCTTCCCTTCGACCTGGCTGTATGTATCACCGCTCATCGCAATCACTGTCGGCTATCTCTTTTTAAAAGAAATGGTTTCACCGATCATGATTCTTGGTGCGTTTTTCATCATATTCGGCGTACTGCTCTCAAACCGCCATTCAATTTTGAAGCTCGTGCGGAACGGCCAAGTGACACGCTCGGATTTTTAGCTTTGGATCGTATTTCGGGCGATTCGGATAGTATTTTGCTGAATTCGGATAGTAAATCAGGAAAACCGGATAGTATTGTGCAAAAAACGGATAGTAAATCACGAAACTCGGATAGTAAATCGCACAAATCGGATAGTAAAACAAAAAAAGGACCGGCCCCTCAATGAGGCCAGTCCTTCAGTCACTTAATCAATGCTATTTAAATTTCGTCAGCAACTTCGTCGAATTCAGTTTCGACAGCGTCTTTCGGTCCATTACCCATCATACTTACGATCAAGATGGCAATCGTAGCAAGGATGAATCCAGGTACGATTTCGTAAAGGCTGAATGGAATGACTGCTGCAGATTGCTCTGCTCCTTCTGGTGGAGTAGATAGCAGCTTCCAAACGACAACTGTTACAGCACCTGTGATGATTCCAGCAAGCGCACCGTTACGCGTCATGCGCTTCCAGAATAGTGACAAGATGACAACAGGTCCGAATGCGGCACCGAATCCTGCCCAAGCATAACTAACAAGTGTCAGTACTTGGCTTTCTGGGTCGGATGCGATGAAGAGTGCAATCAATGCGATTCCAAGTACAGCGAAACGACCGATCCATACAAGTTCTTTTTCACTTGCATCTTTACGTAGGATCGCTTTGTAAAAGTCTTCTGCAAGAGCACTTGATGAAACAAGTAGCTGAGAGTCGACAGTACTCATGATCGCTGCCAGGATTGCTGCAAGTAAGATTCCTGATACCCAAGGGTTGAACAATACTTGAGTGAACAAGATGAAGACTGTTTCCGTGTCTGCACCTTGAAGTGGGTTATCCGCAAAGTATGCGATACCTGCTAGACCAGTGAAAATCGCACCGAATAGGGAAATAACCATCCAACCGATTCCGATCACACGTGCTTTCGGAATGTCTTGTGGAGATTTTACTGCCATAAAACGAGTAAGGATATGTGGTTGTCCAAAGTAACCAAGTCCCCAAGCGAGTGATGACACGATTGCGAAGAATCCTGCAGCACCACCCATACCTGCCATGATATCAACATATGCAGGGTCCATGTTACCAACTTGGTTGATTGTTTCATTCCAACCACCAAGCTCGTTGATTGCAACGATTGGTACGATGATTAAGGCTAAGAACATCAAGATACCTTGAATGAAGTCTGTCCAACTTACCGCTAGGAAACCACCTAGGAACGTGTAAGAGATAATGACAATTGCGCCAATCCACAATGCGGACGTGTACGTCATATCAAATGAAGATTGGAATAGTTTTGCTCCTCCTACAAGTCCTGAAGCCGTATAAACGGTAAAGAAGAATAGGATAACAATCGCTGAAATGACACGTAAAACTTTTGAGTTGTCGCGGAAACGGTTTTCGAAGTAATCCGGGATCGTGATGGAATCCTTTGATACTTCGGTATACGTACGAAGACGTTTCGCAACAAATTGCCAGTTCAGATATGCACCGACAGATAGACCGATACCGATCCATGCTGCACTCATACCACTTGCATACATAGCACCCGGCAATCCGAGTAAGAGCCAACCACTCATATCAGAGGCTCCGGCACTTAATGCTGCAACTCCTGGAGTTAGGCTTCTTCCACCAAGAACATAATCAGATAAATTACTTGTCAGACGATACGAGATGATCCCGATCGTCAACATAACGACTAGATAGATTATAAACGTTATTAACGTAGGTAAATCCATTGAATTATTTCTCTCCCTTCGATTCTACGAAAAATGATATGACTGATAGTATGACGACTAATGGCATAGGTACAAGCAACCAAAACCATGTTGCTGCTGATAGACTGAATTCTTCCACATGAGCACCTCCTGTACGTTTATATACAATCATTATGCAAATTGAAATCTTACTCGCTTTCCGCGATACTCCGCACTTGTTGCCACCGTTAAAGAGGATAACATAATATAATGTTAAGAACATTGTGATAATTATTAAATTACAAGTGGAATGTATATTTATGCGTATATATTGGAAATGAAAGCCTTTTCTCGGTAATAAAATAATATCTATTCAAAAAAATTTATGAAGATTAATTTAAGGATATTTTTACCATTTGGTTATTTTTACAGCATGTCATCCCTCCTATATTTTGCCCCAGGCGCAAAAAATATTATGCACGAAACGTTCTTTAGACCTAGATAACGCACTATAAATCTTATACCCAAAATAAACCTCTACAACTCTTTAAATAATGAAAAAAACACCGTCACGGCGGTGTTTTTCGTCTTGATCATAGCTTTTGCAGTCCAAAATGAATAGGAAGACGGAAAAATCGGGGTAGATCTCACTGAAAAAGCGGATTATCCTCTCTTTTTTGAGTGGAAGAGCTGTAATGAAACGATAATTGTGGTCCGACGAGGCCATTATCTACAAAAATGAGGAATGATCTACGAAAATTTGGATTTATCTACGAAAAAAAGAAATTATCTACGAAAATTCAGGATTATCTACAAAAACGCGATTTTATCTACAAAACCTCATCCAGTGTCAGACACTTCCCCCAACCCTTGGCATCACAGCCTCCTTCGGAAGTGCCTGACACATCTTTCGATCCCTTCTCCAGCAAGGCTTCTCTGAAAGTGCCTGACACCTCTTTCAACTCCCTCTCCATCAAGGCCTCTCTGAAAGTACCTGACACCTCTCTCGACCTCTTCTCCAGCAAGGCTTCTCTGAAAGTGCCTGACACCAAAGAAATGACACCAATAAAAAAACACCGCGGTAAGCGGTGTTTCTCCAATTGCATGTGGTATGCATTTGTCGGCCTTCAGGAAACGACGTCTGGTCCTGCTTTTTTCTTCTTTGGAATGTACTTTCGGCTGACTGCAGCGATTATTGGTGTACCGATAATCGTCGGTAAGAACCAGAAAATCAAAACAGGCAATTCGTTCAACACGGGAACTTTGCTTATATTCACGACGATGGTCGCTGTGATGATGCCGATGTAAGAACCGAGCATTCCCCCAATGTGCATTCTCATCCAATTTTTCCACATCCGTTTACGCGCTAAGTACCCCATCAGAGCTAACCCGTATGAAAACAGTGCGATATAAAACAGATACGCGCTTTCATTCCAATTCCAGATCGACATGACGACTGCGGTGATAAAAACCAACACATACGAACCGTGGTAGATTTCACCGTACAGCGTGTGTTTCCCTTTCCTTTTTCGCACACCTGCTGCCAGTCCGCCTACAATGATACAGATGATCCCCGTGATGATATGTACAATCAAGAAATAGTCCATCAACCCTCACAACCCTTCACCCATGCATTCATGGAATGTTTTTACATTACCATACTATAAGCGTTGTGCGACCTGTAAAACAGAATTTTACATAAAAAAGGTTCAGCTACTCTTGTTTCTTAAAGAACAACCAAAAACACGCTCCAATATAAAAAACCCCCTCAACCAGTGAGGGGGTTCTGCACCTAAATCGATTCTTCTTACAATCCTTCAGATGTTGTCTTCGGTTGCATGTGTTGTACGAGGTAGTCTGGTCCTCCAGCTTTGGAGTCTGTACCTGACATGTTGAATCCACCGAATGGTTGGTATCCAACGATTGCACCTGTACAACCGCGGTTGAAGTAAAGGTTACCAACGTGGAAGTCTTCCTTCGCACGCTTGATCTTCTCACGGTCGTTCGTAAGAAGTGCACCTGTAAGACCGTATTCTGTGTTGTTTGCAATTTCAAGCATGTGATCGAAGTCACGCGCTTTACTGAATGCAACAACTGGTCCGAAGATTTCTTCTTGCATGATACGAGCTTTCGGATCAAGATCAGCAAAGATCGTAGGTTGGATGAAGTAACCTTTGGAATCGTCACCTTCTCCACCTGCCATGAGTCGGCCTTCTTCTTTACCGATTTCGATGTAGCTCATGATCTTGTCAAATGCGCCTTTATCGATAACTGGTCCCATATACGTGTTATGGTCTGTTGGTTCACCAGTAACAAGCTCTTTCGTCAACTTGACTGCGCGATCCAAGACTTCATCGTAGATGTCCTGATGGACGACTGCACGGGAACCGGCAGAACATTTTTGTCCAGCGAATCCGAATGCAGAGTATACGATGGATTGAGCAGCTAGATCAAGGTCAGCGTCTGCGTCGACACATACTGTATCTTTACCACCCATTTCAACGATGACACGCTTCAGCCATTTCTGACCGTCTTGAATTTTTGCAGCACGTTCCCAAATACGTGTACCGACGTCGCGTGATCCTGTGAAGCTGATGAAACGCGTTCTAGGGTGATCGACGAGATAGTCTCCCACTTCAGAACCGCTACCAGGCAAGTAGTTCAATACGCCTGCTGGTGTTCCAGCTTTCAACATCACATCAGCAAACCAAGCCGCAACAACTGGTGTCGCACTTGCCGGCTTAAGGATGACTGTGTTACCCGTTACGATCGGTGCAACAGTCGTTCCAGCCATGATCGCAAATGGGAAGTTCCATGGAGAGATCGTAATGCCGACTCCTAATGGAATGTACTTGTATTGGTTGTGCTCAATTGGACGACTTTGGATCTGTTTACCGTCTTTGATTTCGAGCATTTGACGTCCATAATACTCGAGGAAGTCGATTGCTTCAGCTGTGTCAGCGTCTGCTTCCTTCCACGGCTTACCTGCTTCTTTCACCATCAAAGCAGAGAATTCATGCTTACGGCGGCGGATTTCTGCAGCAGCACGGAATAATACGTTCGCGCGCTCCTCAGGGTCTACCTTGCGCCAAGTTTCAAAAGCTTTGTCCGCAGATTGCATTGCTTTTTCAGCAAGCTCTTGGTTCGCTTTCGAAACACGACCGATGACCTCTTCTTTGTTCGCTGGATTGTACGAAACAATCTTTTCATCAGTAGAGACATATTCTCCGTTGATGATTAGGTCATAGTCTTTACCTAATAGTTCTTTCTCGACTTTTTTCAAAGCTTCTTCAAAAGCTTCACGATTTTCCTTAACGGAAAAATCGGTAAATGGCTCGTGTTTGTAAGGTACTACCATAAGTATGAACCCCTCCAATTTCCCAATAGAGTAGTATTGAAAACGCATACATAGTTTTCAATTACAACCTCATTCTAACCTATAAAATCTCCGCTTTCAAACATTGAGCAATAGTCAGAATATTCCCTTTAACAAACAACAGGAATCCCTTGTTTTTCAACCATTTTCAGGCAACGATCCGATGTTCATAATCACGCAAAATAGGGAATAAGATACCGTACATCATCCATTGGTTCAGGAGGGGGTCACTGTGTCAAATGTCGATATCTTAATTCCAGCTTATATCTTCATCTTCCTGATGGTTTTCGGTCTTTCCCTTCTTTACGTCATAAAAAGGCCCACAGTATCTGCGTGGTTGATCTGTACGTTATTCGTCATTGAAGAGGCGATCATCATCGCCATCTTCTTCAAGCTCGCTTTTCCGATCGGAAGTGGTATTTTCGCGATTCTCTGGACCTATATCGGTCTGATCGGCATCGTCCTCGGCCTTATCATCCTACTCACCACGTTCCTAATCAGACGCAGACAACTGAACCGAGATCATAAAGAAAACCCCTGAAAAGCGCGTAATACGCTTTTAGGGGTTTTAACATATCATCAATAAATATGAACAATCGAATCTTCCTTCGATGGATCAGAGACAATCAAGCTTTCAATCTGATCGAGTGAGGATTTGATATTCACCTCAACGACTTCGTCAGGGAAGTACTGCTTCACGAGATAGTTCACATATTGCGTGAACGATATCACTTCAGCCTTACCCTGGAATTGCATCGGAATTTCTATCGACAGCTTCGACAGTTGGTCTTCACGATAAATCGCTTCACCAATCACACCAATGTAATTCGGGAAGTACTCCTTGATCTTCGATTCAAACTGGATGAACGTATTGTAGTCCTCGCGATGATCCTCTTCTGCTTCCTTGGACGGGAAGAAATAGTACTTCTCATTCACGTCCTCCCAATCCACCTTCGTCTCACCTGGTTTCACGACAGCCTTTCCGAAATAATTACCCGGAACGACTGAACCATGCTTTTCTTCCAGATAAAGTCCGATAACGATCGGAACATCCTTCAGCTCAGGATGCTGTCGGAGGCGGTTAATGACCTCCTGCCCGGTTTTCGCAGCGTATTTTTTGACCTCACTTGCGGTAAGATCCTCTTCACCCGGATGAAGGCGGCCTTTCTCATCCTTGACGGTAAAATAATACGTCGAATTGAAGGCGAGCGCGATGGAAATCCCGCCAAGCTTGACGCTGTCCTTTCCGCTATCCTTCAAATAGTTCTGCTCAAGGATATAGGAAAGGATTTTCGGATCCTTCTTCAGCATGTCGATCTTCTTTTTGACATCGGCATTCTCATACGCCTTCTCATCCAACCCAGGGTTTAAGCCTTCCTGCAAGAAGGCATCCTTCCCCTTCCCGACATCCTGGCTGGTACGCTTCAACCAGTTACGGATCGTATCCTTTGAAATGTACTGCCCTTCTTGGAAGTAGTACTCATCAACGTCGAACGTCTTTTTTGAAAGACGCATCAAACCTAATTCCATCTCATCGATATCAATCCGGTTATCGACACCGTAATTGATCTCTCCACGTGCTGCCCCCGGTTCATAGTTCTTCAGGGATTTATAGTATTTATCTTCCGTTGTGTTGATGTTCTGTAACGGAATCGCTTTTTCATTATCATTATTTTCTTCTTCCACGACGGGATCCTTTTTCAGATTGTCGAATGGAAGACAGCCAGACAACAGGATTAAAGAGGCACTCACAATTACTAAAAGCTTTTTTAACATCCCCTAATCTGCACACTCCTTAATTTTTGAGCTTACTGACGAAAGTTTCCTCGTCCCAGATGTCGATTCCGAGTTTTTCCGCTTTCGTAAGCTTAGAACCTGCATCCTCTCCGACAATCAACAGGTCCGTACTCTTACTGACGCTGCCGGTCACTTTCCCACCAAGCCGTTCGATTTCTGCTTTCGCATCGTTCCGTGAGAGCTGGTACAGTTTACCCGTCAAAACGATCGTCTTCCCGCTGAACGGGGAATCGATGTTTTCCGTTTCACTGCGCTTCAGCCCTTTGTATTCCATGTTGACCCCTACACGGCGAAGGTGGTCAAGTAAATCGGATACTTCAGGTTTTTCAAAATAGAGGACTACCGAATCCGCCATGATTTCGCCGAATTCATGAATGGACGTAATGTCTTCACGTGTCGCCTTCTGAAGGTTCTCCATCGTTTCAAAATGCTCGGCAAGCGTCCTCGCTGCCTTCGC
Organism: Pseudalkalibacillus sp. SCS-8; assembly: GCF_040126055.1. Taxonomy (NCBI): domain Bacteria; kingdom Bacillati; phylum Bacillota; class Bacilli; order Caryophanales; family Fictibacillaceae; genus Pseudalkalibacillus; species Pseudalkalibacillus nanhaiensis. The sequence continues at coordinate 351,036 of NZ_CP143541.1, read as the reverse complement.
ACCGACATTCCGGATCCCGAGACCGAACAAAAGCTTCTCCAATGAATTATCCTTGGATGCTTCAATCGCTTTCAACAGGTTATCAACGGACTTCTCACCCATCCGTTCAAGCTGAAGCAGCTCCTCGCGCTTCAATTCATAAAGGTCTGCTACATCCTTAATCAGGTTTTCATTGAAAAGCTGTGTAATGACCTTCTCGCCGAGTCCGTCGATATTCATCGCATTCCGTGAAACGAAGTGGATCAATCCTTCACGGATTTGGGCAGGACAGGTCGGATTAATACAGCGTAACGCTACCTCATCCTCAATGCGGACGAGTTCACTTTCACATTCCGGACAGTGCGTCGGCATATGGAAATCCTTTTCTTCACCTGTACGCTTCTCTTCAATGACATTCACGACTTCAGGGATGATGTCGCCTGCTTTTTTGACGATTACATAGTCCCCAATCTTGATATCCTTCTCACGAATCAGATCCTCATTATGAAGGGAAGCACGTTTCACAGTCGTACCAGCAACTTGTACAGGCTCGAGGATGGCGGTCGGTGTGACGACACCTGTCCGTCCAACAGTGAGCTCGATGTCATTGAGCCTTGTCACGACCTCTTCAGCCGGGAATTTGTACGCCACGGCCCAGCGAGGGCTTTTCACCGTTGTGCCGAGTTCATCCTGTTGATCGAGTGAATCGACCTTGATGACAATCCCGTCGATTTCATAGTTAAGGTCTGGGCGCTTCTCAACCCAGCCATTCACGTATTCAATCACATCTTCAATCGTCTCGCACCGCTTCCATTCCGGATTCGTTTTGAAACCGAGCTTGCTCAAATAGTCAAGACTTTCACTGTGTGAGTCGATGTTCACACCATCGTACTGGCCGGCACCGTATACAAAAATATCCAGGTTACGGCTTGCGGCGATCTTCGGATCAAGCTGACGCAATGAACCGGCTGCGGCATTCCGAGGGTTGGCGAATTGCTCGACGCCCTCTTCCTCCCGAGCCTCATTCAGCTTCGTAAACGATGCTTTCGGCATGAACGCCTCGCCTCGCACCTCTAACGTCGCATTTTCCTTCAAGCAAAGTGGAATGGAACGGATCGTCTTTAAATTATTCGTGATGTCTTCTCCTATTGTGCCGTCGCCACGGGTTGCCCCTCTGACGAAACGACCCTCTTCATAAAGGAGTGAAACAGCGAGACCATCGATCTTCAGCTCACACACGTAACGGACTTCTCCACCGACCCCTTCACGGACGCGTCGATCGAAATCCCGAAGGTCCTGTTCGTTGAACGCGTTGCCGAGACTGAGCATCGGAGTACGGTGTTCGACCTTCTGGAATGCATCGATCGGTTCGCCTCCAACACGCTGGGTCGGTGAATCCTCCGTGCGCAGATGCGGGTATTCCTGTTCAAGCTTCATGAGTTCATGCAGCTTCTGATCATACTCCGCGTCAGGTACGGATGGTTTATCCAATACATGATATTCATAATTATATTGGTTCAAGACTGTACTCAGTTCTTCAATCTTGGTCTTCGCTTGTTCCTCGGTCATCGCTTTACCTCTTTTCTATATCTGATAAAAATTTCTATGAAATACACTCCCTTTCCGCGGGCTAAAGAAAAGCGCAAGCGACCCGTTTAGTCACGCAGGTCACTGTAAGACTGACGAGGAGGCTGTCGCCGCCGCAGGAAGTCTGAAGTGATCCGAGTGACTGGGAGCTGAGCTAGACATCACTTCCTCAGTCTCGCCTGGCTCGCTATTCCCGCAGGAGTGTCGTGTATTTCCTTGAAATTTTCAAATCGTAAACAAAGCCAATCGTCTTAAGGTTTTATCTTATGCCTTCTCAATCGGGGCGAATTTCGCGAGCAGGCGCTTGATGCCTGTCGGCTGTGGGAATGCGATGTCGAGCTCGAGGGAATCGCCTTCACCCTTCGTGCTCACAACCGTTCCGACACCCCATTTGCCGTGCTTCGCTTTATCACCGACGCTCCAATCAAGCCCTTCGCCGCCTTTTCGGACAGGCGTTTTACGATGCGCACGTTGTGGTGCTCCAGCTCGAGGCGCTGCGCCACCACCAGACGTCTGCATCCAAGGAAGCGTCTCCTTTTCCTCGTTCAGCGTTTCGATGAGTTCTTCCGGAATTTCGTTGATAAAACGGGACGGTGGATTCATCGTCGTTTTCCCGTATAACGTCCGCATTTTCGCGTTCGTCAAATAGAGCTCTTCCTCAGCACGGGTGATCCCGACGTAGGCAAGCCGGCGTTCCTCCTCCATCTCATCGTCATCGAAAATGGAACGGCTATGCGGAAAGATGCCTTCTTCTAATCCCATCAAAAAGACGACCGGGAACTCAAGACCCTTCGCAGAGTGGAGCGTCATCAGCACGACGCCGTCCTTCTTCTTGTCCTCTTCGTCATCATCCATCTTATCGATGTCAGCAACGAGGGCGAGGTCCGTCAAGAACGACACAAGGCTCTTGTCTTCGTTCTGCTTTTCGAATTCCTGTGTAACCGATAGGAATTCATCCAGGTTTTCGAGACGGCTTTGTGATTCAATCGTTTTCTCTTTTTTCAACTCATCCTTATAACCGGTCTTCTCAAGCACCTCTTCTGTCAATTCCGTAACAGACAGGTACTCCTGCATTTTTGACCAATTCATCACTTGATCGCGGAACTCCGTGAGACGGTTCACGAAACGTGCGCTCAAACCCATCTGCTCGACTTCACCCAAAGCTTCCATAACGGAAAGGTCATGCATCGCTGCGTATTGGACAATTTTATCGAGCGTAGTTGATCCAATTCCACGTCTCGGTACATTGATGATCCGGCTTAGGCTGATGTCGTCATCCGGATTAGAAATCAGACGCAAGTATGCGAGGATGTCCTTGATTTCTTTTCTGTCGTAGAACTTTGTGCCTCCGACGATCTGGTACGTAATGTTCGATTTGAGAAGCGCTTCCTCAATGACACGGGATTGGGCATTCGTTCGGTACAGGACCGCCATATCTGAAGGCTTGCGTCCTTCCTGGAGCATCTCCTTCATTTTACCGACGACGAAATAACTCTCTGTATGTTCACTATCCCCTTGATAGTAGTGGATATTCTTACCTTCTGTATTTTCCGTCCAAAGGTTCTTCGGCTTCCGGCCTGTATTGTTCTGGATGACCTCGTTCGCCGCTTGTAGAATCCGTTGCGTCGAGCGGTAATTTTGCTCAAGCAAAATGACTTCCGCATCCGAATAGTCCTCTTCAAATGAAAGGATGTTCGTAATGTCGGCTCCACGCCAGCGATAGATTGACTGATCCGAGTCACCGACGACGCAAAGGTTGCGGTACTTGTCCGCAAGCATGTTGACGAGCACGTACTGGGCACGGTTCGTATCCTGGTACTCATCGACATGGATGTATTGGAATTTGCGCTGATAATGCTCCAGCACTTCCGGCACACGCTGGAACAGCTTGATCGTCGACATAATCAGGTCGTCGAAGTCGAGCGCATGGTTTTTACGAAGCTGTTTTTCGTACACCTCGTACACGTCTGCAGCCACTTCTTCATACATGCCTGCCGCGGTCTTTTTGAAATCCGATGCTGTTTTCAGTTCGTTCTTCGCAGAGCTGATCGTTCCGAGGATGCTTCTCGCATCGAACTTTTTCGTGTCGAGATTCAAGTCCTTCAACGCCTGTTTGATGACAGACAGCTGATCCGTCGAATCGAGAATCGTGAAGTTCCGGTTAATTCCGATCCGGTCGGAATCTCTACGTAAAATCCGTACGCACATCGAGTGGAACGTCGAAATCCAGATGTTGTCCGCAGCCGGTCCTGTTATGGATGCCACCCTGTTCTGCATTTCTCGTGCGGCTTTGTTCGTAAAGGTGATCGCAAGGATGTTCCACGGCGCGACTCCTTTTTCGATGAGCAGGTACGCAATCCGATGCGTAAGCACACGGGTCTTTCCACTTCCCGCTCCTGCCATAATCAATAATGGTCCTTCTGTATGTTTGACGGCTCTCTTCTGCTCAGGATTTAGACCTGAGAGCAGCCTTTCAACGATTTGTTGCAAGTTCAACACCACCTAAGCAAACGTATGTTCTTACTTTTTATTCTACCTTATCGGTTCCTGAAATACAATTTAACCTTTGACGACTTTCACCGTTCGTAATGCTGCGTCCAGGTCTTCATAAATGACATTTCCGACGACGATCGTATTGGCGAATTGCGCCATTTCACGGGCCTGCTCCTGATCCTTGATTCCCCCGCCATAAAAGAAATGCGTCTTATCGAGTACTGTACTGATATCTTTTACAAGATCGACATCTCCGTATGTACCGCTGTACTCAAGATAGAAAATCGGCAGGTGGAACATATTCTCCGCCAATTGCGCATAGGCAAGGACATCCTCATGGTCCAGGTCTGTATCCGCTTCGGTCAGCTGGGCAACCTTCGAATCACCGTTGACGATACAGTAGCCCTCGGTTACGAGCTCCTCCCAATTGATGAGATGACCATACTCCTTCAGCGCTTTTCTGTGCAGACCGACGATCCAGTCAGGGTTTTTACTGTTCATCACACTCGGTACAAAATAAAAATCGAATCCTGGTGTGATCGATTCGATGTTTGAAACCTCCAACACACAAGGCACCGTATATTTCCGTATGCGTGAAAGAAGGTCGATCGTGTTCTCGATTGTGACCCCATCACTGCCGCCGACAATAACGGCATCTGTACCAGATTCACAAATCTGATCCAATGCTTCCGGCGTGATTTCTTTATTCGGATCGAGCTTGAAGACGTGCTTCCACTCTTTATATTCGAACATCGTGTGTCCTCCTCAATTTACACTTCCTTTAAGGATTATAACAGAAATGGTAAGGCGGAAAAACAAAGGACACATTGGTGTATGTTGACAAAATGATGACGGATGGAGCATTGTTCAGTGGATTGCGTTGCTCATTTTGTCACAACTCGATTTTGGGCACCTCATAGCGCTCGTATGAGGTGCTCATTTCGCTGTATCTTCTTTTTCAGCACCTCATAGCGCTCCAATGAGGTGCCCATTCCTCCGCTTATCCATTTTCACCACCTCATAGCGCTCCAATGAGGTGCCCATTCCTCCGCTTATCCATTTTCACCACCTCATAGCTATCGTTTGAGGTGCTCATTTCGCCGCTTCTCCATTTTTGGCACCTCATAGCGCTTGTTTGAGGTGCTCATTCCGTTGTTTCTTCTATTTCAGCACCTCATAATGCTCGTTTAAGGTGCTCATTTCGCGACTTCTCCATTTCCACCACCTCATACAGAAAAAACGTCTGCAGCTGCAGACGTTCTCCTTATTAATCTTGTTTTTCTTTTAGACGATCCAGCGCCATTTCATAGGTGTCATTGCCGTAATTCAAGCAACGCTTCACGCGCGAAATCGTCGCGGTGCTTGCGCCTGTTTCGTTTTCGATCTTATGATACGTATACCCTTCACGAAGCATTCGCGCTACCTCCAGCCGCTGAGCCAATGACTGGATCTCGTTGATCGTTGCGAGATCATCAAAGAACCGGTAGCATTCTTCGCGGTCTTTCAACGTGAGGATCGCGTCGAAAAGTTGATCGAGCGTTTTCCCTCTTAGTTTATCGATTTGCATCCTATCACTCCTTCAAAACTACTCCCAATTTACATTCGAACTGTATTCAGATGATGGCACAACGTTGACCCACGTTTTTCCCGGAACCAACGGGACTTCTGCCGGTTTAGCATCCTTCGTAGGATTCATAACCGCCTCAACGGGTATGATCCGGCCGTTGTCATTCATCCAGGCGATCTTCTGTACTTTCCCTTCCTGGAAAAGAAGCGCTTCTCCGCCGCTCGTCAGGTTGATGTTGCGTCGGCCTGCACTATCGATGATTCGGTGATCAGCGACGACCACAAAGACGTTTTCCAATTCGATCGGTGTTCCTGTTTCCCGATCGACCGACTGTTGATTTCCTGTATAACGATGATAAATGCCTTTTTCTGAATCATAACGGTAGGTGACCTGGTATTTGCCGTATGTAACGGTCATCTTTGTCGCAGGATCACCCTCGATATTCGTAATATCCTCTTCCGGCATGAAGCTGAACGGTTTGATTTCCTGCTTCAGCTCGAAATTGTTCTTTTTCGCGCCTTTTATAATGTTGTCATACGTGATATATGAGTTATGCGGTGCTTTTCGGAAGCCTACACGCTTGAACAATGACCCATCGTAATACAACCCGTTCAATGAGTCAATATTGCCTGATGTGAGCATCGATTTTGCCGATGGGCTCCAGCCATGGAATACGTAAATTGCATCGAAAGCGTTGTTCAGGCGGACGTAATAATCACGAGCACTCCTGACAGGACCGATCTGATCTGGCTGTTCGCTCTGGAACAAAGCAAGCATTCTCGTAATCCGTCCTTCCGCAAGCACTTCATAAACGAGATCCGCCTTATGGAGTCCGGATTGAGGACGAGCTTCAGGTGCATTATTGATCATGACGCCGATCACCCTCGGGTGCAGCGCTTCATCCGTACCTATACCCGTCAGCGGAAATGTGTAAGCAGGCTCCGGTTCCTCTGGCTTTTCAGGCTCCTCAGGTTCTTCCTCTACGGGCCTCTCATCCTTTTGTTCCGTTTCTTCCGGTTTCTTCTCATCCGTTGCCGTTTCTTTCGCCTGGCAAGCGGCTAAAATCAGGAAAAGTGCTACGAGCAACGTAACAAGCCATCCTTTTTTATGCATTCGTACTAACACCCCTAGTTTTCCCAAATTCCCTCTCTTTTATAGTTTAACGCATTACGACAGGAAAGAGTACCTCATTTTTTAACACATCGACCATCCCGCTCGGTGTAATCCGGATATACGGTAGGTGAGTTGATGAAAAGAACAATAGACTGTAGATCGGGTCTACGAATGTGTAGCCTCTCGCTTTCAAAGCCTCGACGAGCTGTTCCTGCTGCTCCATGACCGTCTCCATCGGTTCGGTGGAAAATCCACCATTCAAGCTCAACGGAATTTCCGTGACGACATTCCCGTTTTCGGTAAGGACGATTCCACCTCCAAGCTCCTTCATGCGATTGAATGCGGCAATCATGTCCTTCTTCCTTTTTCCGATTAAGAGGATGTCTCCACTGTTGGAGTAAGAGCTCGCAAACCCGGATACATGGGTGGCGAAGCCCTTCAGCATCGTACTGATCCGCCACTTCCCATCCTTATCGATCAATGCGAAAAAGCATTCATCATGGTCCGTGGATAGCTCGTCGGTCGAAAAATCAACTTCAGACCCGTACGGTTTTGTAATGACCGCGTTCACCATATCGATGCTCGCACGTGCCGTCAAACTCAAATCTTCCTCATTCAAGGACCAGTCAAACGTATACGGCTTAATGTCGTACCTTTCCCAATCCACTTCAGTCTTCGGCTCGTCCGTCACCCACACGCCTTTCGAGAGGACAGCTTCAGGTGTTGGATTTTGCGGATCCGATAATATGTTCAAGTTGGCGAAACGACCAGGCGCGACCATGCCATACAAATGATCGAACCCATAGTGGCGTGCGACATTGTAGGTCACCATCGCATATGCATCTTCGACCGGCACACCTTTTTCAAGGGCGATCCGGATCACTTCGTCCGTGACACCGTTTTTATAAAAAGTTGGTGTCGAGCCATCCGTCGTCATGAGCACCCGGTCAAAGCTTTCGACCCCAAGCGCAAGCATCTCCTCAAGGATTTCCGGAAGGTCCGGCCTGATCGATGAATACCTGAGCGATGTTGTATACCCGAGTGACATGCGAAGGACCGCTTCCTCTCCGGTCATCGCTTCATGATCGCAGTCAACGCCAAAAGCTGCCATTTTCGTCAACGTACGCTCAGAAGCCCCCGGCATATGCCCTTCGACCTTCAAGCCGCGTCGCTTCGTTTCCTGCATCCAATGAAGCGTGTGATCGTCCCCTTTCAGCACCTGCGGCCAGTTCGTCAGCTCCCCTCCTTGCAGGACGTACGGGTGATCGAGGAATTGGTCGAACATCTTGTCCGAGAACACCTCTGCCTCATTTTGCAGCTTCGTCTGCGAGTCGTATCGACACCACCAGAAAAAGGAGTATGGCAATTCATTGATTTCAGTCATGAAAGAAAGCGCTTTCTCTAATGGCAATGGTAAAAGCATCAGGTTGTCGCTGATGAACGTCGTCGTCCCTCGTTTTCCTGCATAAGAAGCAAACGTCTGGGGATTATATAGTTGAAATGGATGGACATGAGGCTCGATATAGCCAGGAACGATTGATTTACCTTCGCAATCGAGGATCTCACAGCCATCCTTGTTGTTCGGCATTTTACTGCCGACATAAACGATCCGATCCTGATAAACCCAAATATTCGCGGTCATCCATTTTTTCAATACATTGTTGAGATACGTCGCGTTTTTCAGTACGAGCGTGGGTGGTGTTTCACCCTGTATAACATCGATATGTGTACGGAGCTGCTGCTTCGTCCATTTCATGATTTCATCACCCCGGAGTATGTAGTCTTGTATGTATTCATCAAATTGAAAAGTCAGATTTTTTGTACAATACGTAAATTCAATCTTACCATAATCCAACACATCCCAACAGTACTTATAACAAGGAGGAACCAAGCTATGAAGCCGAATATCGGTACTGCCAATGCGTTGATCCGTATAACGGTCGGTTTGACGATGATTGCGTGGTCAGCTGCCCGTCTCGGTCGTAAGCCACACCGCCAGAACTATTTATGGATGATGCTGCTCGGCTCGATGAAGGTCGGAGAAGGCATCACAAAATACTGCCCGATGACCGATCTCTACAAGCGTGGTCAGGAGCTTCAGCATATGGACCTTGCATCCATGACGAAAGAAGGCTCTCCAATCAACCCATCATAGACCACTGCCACAAAACAAAAAAGCTCCCGATCCTGGGAGCTTTTGCACTATCGTTTTATCATCCATATTTTTTGATTGTGACGAAGGGTGCGAGACTCCTACGGGAAAAGCGGGTCAGGGGAGACCCCGCAACTCTTTTGTGAGGAGGCTCCCGAACCGCCCGTGGAAAGCGAGCACCCTTTAAAATAACCCACCAAAATCGAGGTGATTTTCAAATGAACGTCCTAATGGAGTACATGACAGACATGCTGTTCGTCCTGGTCATGATTATTGGCGCAATCGTTGCCTTCATCTACTTCCTTACGAAGAAGAAACGGACTTGATCGCTTTATCTGCGATATCCAACCGATAAAAGCTTTGCTCGCAATGGATCTGGTTCATCTCTTTATAAACGAGACGCTGCGCCGCTTCAATGTCTGAAGCCTCGCTAGCAAGCAATAGGATCCGCCCGCCATCGGTCACGAGTTCACCTTCGCTGTCTTTTTTTACACCTGCAAAAAAGGTGAGCGTTTCACTCGAAACCGCTTCTAATCCTTTGATTGGAACACCTTTATCATACGCATTCGGATAACCGCCCGAAGCAAGGACGACCCCGACATAGGCGTTGTTCGACCATTCAAGCTCCAGCTCCTTACCATCCAACAGCCCATCCATTACATCGAAGAGGTCCGATTGGAGGCGTGGCAGGACGACCTGAGTTTCCGGATCCCCGAATCGTGCATTGAATTCAATCACTTTCGGCCCTTCCGCTGTCAGCATCAACCCTGCATATAAAATACCGGTAAAGGATGCCCCCTCTTGGACGAGCGCTTCGGCCATCGGCTGGAGGATCGTCTCCGTCGCTTTCTGCACAATTGAATCGGAGATGTGTGGGACAGGCGAATAAGCCCCCATGCCACCTGTATTCGGTCCGAGGTCTCCATCGAACGCCCGTTTATGGTCTTGCGAGATGACCATTGGCAATACTGTTGACCCGTTCACGAACGCCATCAACGAGAATTCTTCACCTTGTAAAAATTCCTCAATGACCACACGTTGACTTGCTTCACCGAACCTCGTCTCCACCATCATCGCATGAAGGGCTTCCTCTGCTTCCTCGATCGTCATCGCGACGACCACACCTTTACCCGCCGCAAGGCCATCGGCTTTTATGACGATCGGTGCGCCTCGTTTCATCAAGTAATCCCTTGCCTCGCGATAATCCGTAAAGGAGGCGGAAAAAGCGGTCGGAATCTGGTACTTCTCCATCAGCTCGTTCGCATACGTTTTACTTCCCTCAATCAACGCTGCTGCCTTCGTCGGCCCGAACGCTCGCAGCCCGGCTTTTTGGAAGCGATCGACGAGACCATCAAGCAACGGCTGTTCCGGTCCAATCACCGTCAAAGCGATGTCCTGATCATTTGCGAATTGGATGAGTGCTTCGTGATCTGTTTCAGGAATGGCGACACACTCTGCAACGTCTGTCATCCCGATGTTCCCCGGTGCTGCGTAAACCTGTGTCACACGCTCTGATTGGGCCATCTTCCAGGCGATTGCGTGCTCCCTGCCACCTTTTCCAACAATGAGAACCTTCATCGAATCCCTCCGCTTTTTAGTGTTTAAAATGACGTACGCTTGTCATGACCATCGTGATTCCATACTCATCCGCTTTATCGATTGACTCCTGGTCGCGGATCGATCCACCTGGCTGGATGATTGCCGTGACCCCTGCTTTTGCTGCCGCTTCTACCGTATCGCTCATCGGGAAAAACGCATCAGACGCCATCGCAGATCCTTGAACGTGTTCACCCGCTTGTTCGAGGGCGATCTTCGCCGCTCCGACCCGGTTCATTTGACCAGCACCGATTCCGATTGTCCGGTTTTCCTTCGCTAGGACGATTGCGTTCGATTTGACGTGCTTGACGATCTGCCAGCCTAGCTTCAGGTCTGCCCATTCCGCTTCAGTCGGTTCGCGCTTCGTAACGACCTTCAGCTCCGCATGATCGAAACCGAAGTGGTCCTCTTCCTGAATCAATGCCCCACCTGAGACGGATTGGATTCGCTTCGCCACATCCGTTGCGATCGTTTTCGGCTCGACCTGGAGTAAACGCAAATTCTTTTTCTGTGTGAGAATCGAACGTGCTTCCTCTGAGAAGGATGGCGCGATGATAATCTCAAGGAAAATCTCACGCATCATTTGAGCCGTTTCTGCATCCACTTCCTCGTTCGTCGCGACGATTCCGCCGAAGATGGAGATTGGGTCTGCCTCATAAGCAAGCTTGTATGCCTCCGCTAATGTTTTTCCGACGCCGACACCACACGGATTCGTATGCTTGACCACCACAACCGCTGGCTCGTCGAATTCATGGATGATTTGAAGCGCTGCATCTGCATCATTGATGTTGTTGTAGGAAAGCTCCTTCCCGTGCAATTGCTTCGCTTTTGCAACTGTAGAAGGGTTTCCGATCGGCACCTCGTAAAAAGCAGCCTTTTGATGCGGGTTCTCCCCGTAGCGCAGAGCTTGCTTTTTCGTATAGGTGACCGTGTAGGATTCCGGGAATTCCTCTTCCGTCTGTTCGGTCAAATACTGGGCGATCAACGCATCGTACGCCGCGGTATGACGGAACACCTTCGCCGCCAATCGGCGTTTCGTTTCATCGGATACGTCACCTTTCGTCTGGAGCTCTTCAAGAATCGGTCCATAATCCGCTGGATCGACTGCTACGGTTACGGATGCATGATTTTTCGCAGCGGAACGGAGCATGCTCGGCCCGCCAATATCAATGTTCTCGATTGCATCTGCAAACGCAACATTCGGTTTGGAGATCGTTTCCTTGAACGGATAAAGATTGACGATGACGAAATCGATCGGCTTGATGTCGTGTTCAGCGATTTGACGTTGGTGGTCTTCGTTCGCTCGCACGGCAAGCAGCCCGCCATGGATATTCGGATGAAGAGTTTTTACACGACCATCAAGGATTTCAGGAAACCCTGTCACCTCTGAAATGCCCGTCACCTGTAGTCCTGCTTCCTCAATCGCTTTCTTCGTCCCTCCTGTTGAGACGATTTCGATGTCTTGCTCAATCAACCCTTGGACGAACGGGATCAATCCTTCTTTGTTGGATACACTCACTAATGCGCGTTTCATGAACCTGCTCCTTTCTCAGTATGTTTCGATTTTTGTCTCGTGTAGTAATTTCTGAAGCACCCTTGGATAAAGCGCATGCTCGACGTCATGGATTTTCCTCCGGATGTGATTTGCTGTATCGTTTTCTTCAATGGGAACCGGAACCTGCTCGATGATCGGCCCTGTGTCCATGCCATCATCAACGAAATGGATGGTAACGCCTGTTTCCGTAACCCCCGCCGCAATCGCTTGCCCGATTGCATCCTTTCCTGGAAACGCCGGTAATAAAGAAGGATGGATATTCACCATTTTCCCTTCATATTTGAAAAGGAGAGTCGGCCCGATCAATCGCATATATCCGGCAAGCGCGATGAACGACACATCTGCCTCTTCCAGCTCCTTTAAAATCTCTGCTTCAAACGCCTCTTTATTTATGTAGCTTTTAGGTGAAAAAACGAAGGTCGGGATGCCATGCTTTTCGGCCCTTTCGACCGCCATCGCTCCCGGTTTGTCGCAAACGAGCAAGGAAATCTCGGCTTGAAGCTCGCCGGATTCGACCGCGTCTATGATCGCTTGAAAGTTCGTGCCTGAACCTGATGCAAATACAGCGATATTCTTCACTAAAGCTCGCTCCCTTCAAACGTGATGCCTTCCCCTTCTTTCACTCGTCCGATTTGATATGCTCTTTCGCCTTGCTCAATCAAGGTACGGATGACCTTCGTCGCCTCTTCTTCTTTTACAGCGAGCACCATCCCGATTCCCATGTTGAACGTTCCCAGCATGTCCTCCAGGGTTAGATCCCCTTTTTCCTGCAAGAGGTTGAAAATGGAATGGACCGGCCATGAGCCTAAATCCACCTCAGCCTTTAGACTTTCTGGTAGCATGCGCGGTATATTTTCAATGAACCCGCCGCCTGTAATGTGGGCGATACCATGTACGTCGTATTTCTTGATGACTTCAAGGACAGGCTTCACATAGATTTTCGTCGGTGTCAAAAGCTCTTCTCCAAGCGTTTTTCCGAGTTGATCAAGCGTTTGATTAAGCTCATACCCTTGATTCTCCAGTAAAATTTTACGGACCAACGAGTAGCCGTTGCTATGGATTCCGCTTGAAGCGATGCCAATCAACACGTCATCCTTTTGGACTTTATCTGGTGTAATCAGCTTGGATTTCTCCGCGACTCCGACTGTAAAGCCGGCAAGATCATACTCCGCTGGGTCATACATTCCTGGCATTTCAGCGGTTTCGCCTCCAATGAGAGCAGCACCAGCCTGCTTACAGCCTTCCGCAATCCCTTTTACGATCTGCTCGATTTTTTCGGGTGTGAGCTTTCCGCAGGCGATATAATCGAGAAAATAGAGAGGCTCCGCACCTTGTGCAACGATATCGTTCACACACATGGCGACTGCGTCGATCCCGATCGTATCATGCTTGTCCATTTGAAAAGCGAGCATCAGCTTCGTCCCGACTCCATCTGTTCCTGAAATAAGGACAGGCTCTTTGATATCCATCTTGGAAAGATCGAACATGCCACCGAACGCTCCGATACCCCCCAGTACCTCTGGGCGCGTCGTTCCCTCCACATGCTTTTTCATGCGCTTGACCGCCTCATATCCCGCTTCAACATCGACTCCAGCTTGCTTGTATGCTTGTGCCATCCTATTGCCTCCCTAATGGTACGAATGAAAAACCTTTTTCAGATAGAGCCCCTTTTTGCCCTCATTTTTGCGTTTTCGGGGTTTTCAGGGCATTTAAAACCCTTTTCTTTACCCTCATTTTACGTTTTCAGCGATTTCGGGGCATTTAAAACCCTCTATGAGGTGTTCTTTTCGCCATTTCAGCATTTTCGTGCACTCATACGCCCTCTATGAGGTGCTCATTTTGCAATTTCATCATTTTCGTACACTCATACGCCCTCTATGAGGTGCTCATTTTGCGATTTCATCATTTTCGGGCACTCATTCCCCCTCTATGAGGTGCTCTTTTCGCGATTTCAGCATTTTCATGCACTCATACACCCTCCATGAGGTGCTCATCTCACCACTCCACCGTTTTCGTGCACTCATACGTCCTCTATAAGGTGCTCATTTCGCCACATCACCGTTTTCAACCACTCATACCTCGTACTTTTACTTAAAAACGAGCTCTTTTTCGTGTGGTAAAACCGTATCTGGGTAAATCTCCGTCGGGTATTTGCCTGTAAAGCACCCGAGGCATTGTCCGTAATTCGGTTCGTCCTGATTGCGTCCAATCGACTCCAGCATCCCGTTCACACTCAAATACTCCAAAGAATCGGCGCCAATGATCTCACGGATCTCTTCCACTGAGTAATTTGATGCGATGAGCTCGTCCGTCGATGAAATGTCGATGCCGTAATAGCATGGATGGGCGATCGGCGGTGAGCTGATGCGGACATGGACTTCGGTCGCACCCGCGTCACGCAGCATCTGCACGATACGTCTGCTCGTCGTTCCACGGACGATCGAGTCATCCACCATCACGACGCGCTTCCCTTCCACAATCCCGCGCACAGGAGACAGCTTCATCTTGACCCCTTGTTCACGTAAGGCCTGGGACGGCTGGATGAACGTCCGGCCTACGTACCGGTTCTTGATCAATCCGAGCTCATACGGAATGCCTGCTGCTTCGGCATAACCGATGGCCGCTGAGATGCTTGAATCTGGAACACCGGTGACAACGTCCGCTTCCACAAACGCTTCTGCCGCCAGGCGTTTTCCTAAATTTTTACGAGCTGTATGCACATTAATGTCATCAATATGGCTGTCTGGACGGGAAAAATAAATGTACTCCATGCTGCAGATTGCCCGGTTCGTCGAAGAGGTGAACGAATCACTCTCGATCCCGTCGTCATTGATGATCAACAGCTCGCCAGGACGTACGTCACGGATATACTCTGCTCCGATGACATCAAATGCACACGTTTCTGAGGCGACGACATACGCGTCGCCGATTTTACCAACTGACAATGGACGTAATCCGTTCGGATCCTGAGCTGCCATGATGCCGTTTTCCGTCATGATTACGAATGCGTAAGCCCCTTTGATCATCGACAAGGCGTTCTTCACCTGGTCACGCAGGTTATACAAACCGCTGCGCTTGATCAGATGCGCGAGCACTTCCGTATCAGAGGTCGTCTGAAAAATACTCCCCTGTGCCTCGAGCTGTTGCTTGAGCATATTCGCGTTCACGAGATTTCCGTTATGCGCGAGGGCAAGGCCGCCACGCTGGGATTGGAAGACGAGGGGCTGGACGTTTGCGTACTCCGTCCCACCGGCCGTCGAATAGCGTACGTGTCCAATCGCCCCTTTACCCGTAAGCGAAGACAATTCGCCTCGGCTGAACACCTCGGTCACGAGCCCGCTGTTTTTATGAAACTTCACCTTTTCACCGTCTGTCACCGCGATACCAGCACCCTCCTGCCCGCGATGCTGAAGGCTGTGGAGCCCGTAATACGTAAGCTGGGAGGAGTCTTCGTGTCCCCAAATCGCAAACACGCCACATTCTTCGTTTAAACCTTTGATGTCAGCAAACATGGAATAGCTCCCTTCCAGGCTGTCTCGAGCTCTTCTTTCGTAGCTGAAAGGAGCTCTTTCCCTTCTGGTGTATCGATGCGTAAAATCGGGCGAGGAAGTACGACACCGATTTTCGTCGCATCTACGAGACTTTCAAAATGCTCGGCCTTCTCAGGCTTCACAGATACGAGAAAACGAGATTGCGATTCACTGAATAAAGCAGCTGCTTCATCTCCAGCCAGCGTGACGGATGCGCCTAGTTCAGCGTCCATCATCGACTCAGCAAGTGCGACCGCCAAACCGCCCTCTGCAATGTCATGGGCAGATTGGACAAACCCTTTCTGAATCGCTTTTAAAAGCTGAGATTGATAGCGGGCTTCTTTTTCCAAATCAAGCTCTGGCGCTTTCCCTGAAATCGATCCCTGTAGTAGTTTCTGAAGCTCACTTCCGGAAAATTCAGGCTTTGTTTCACCGATCATGTAAATGACGTCGCCAGCCGCCTTGAAGACCTGAGTCGTCACGTGGTCAAGGTCATGGACAAGCCCGACCATCCCGACTACAGGTGTCGGATAGACCGCTACGCCTTTCGTTTCGTTGTATAAGGACACGTTTCCGCTGATGACAGGTGTCGAAAGTGTACGACACGCTTCACTCATCCCCTCAACCGCTTTTTCTAGCTGCCAGAAAATCTCCGGCTTCTCAGGGTTTCCGAAATTCAAGCAATCTGTAATCGCAAGAGGCTCAGCACCTGAACAGACGATGTTCCGTGCCGCTTCAGCGACTGCGATTTTTCCGCCGACCTCAGGATCTAGGTACAGATAGCGCGAATTACAATCTGTTGTCATTGCTAGCGCTTTTCGTGTACCACGGATTCGGACGACAGCTGCGTCAGAACCAGGAGATACGACCGTGCTCGTGCGGACCATATGATCGTACTGATCAAATACCCATGACTTGCTTGCAATTGTCGGTTGAGCCAACAGCTTCAACAATGTCTCTTTGTAATCGGTAAGTTGTGGCACGTATGGATTTTGTGATTGGAAGGCTTCGTAATAGGCAGGCACAGCGCTCGGCTTATGGTATACCGGTGCTTCTTCTGCTAGCGCATCAACCGGCACGTTTGCGACGACCTCACCGTTGTGAAGCAAGCGGAGTTCTTTTTCCTCGATAACCTGACCGATCGTCACAGCCTCTAATCCCCACTTCTCAAAAATCTTCTTGATTTCGTCTTCTCGTCCTTTTTTTACGACGATCAACATACGCTCCTGGGACTCTGAAAGCATCATTTCATATGCTGTCATATTCGTTTCACGCTGAGGCACCAGGTCAAGGTTCATTTCAATTCCGACACCTGACTTACTCGCCATTTCGCTTGAGGACGAAGTCAGACCTGCTGCCCCCATGTCCTGAATACCGACAAGTGCATCTGATTGGACGAGCTCCAAACACGCTTCTAGTAAAAGTTTTTCCATAAACGGGTCGCCGACCTGGACAGCTGGACGTTTTTCCTCGGACGCATCGTTCAGCTCCTCGGACGCGAACGTCGCACCATGGATCCCGTCACGGCCCGTCTTTGCCCCAACGTACATGACCGAGTTGCCGATTCCGTTCGCCTGACCCTTTTGGATATCCTTATGGTCGATGACACCGACACACATCGCGTTCACAAGTGGATTGCCCTCGTAAGACGCATCGAACTGCACTTCACCGCCGACCGTCGGGATTCCGATACAGTTCCCGTAGCCTGCGATTCCGGCGACGACCTCCTCGAACAAATACTTCACACGGTCAGATGTCAACTCTCCGAAACGGAGCGAGTTGAGCAACGCGACTGGGCGGGCACCCATTGAGAACACGTCACGGATGATTCCGCCGACACCTGTTGCTGCCCCCTGGTATGGCTCGATTGCGGAGGGATGATTGTGGCTTTCAATTTTAAAAACAACCGCTTGATCGTCACCGATATCAACGATTCCCGCTCCTTCTCCAGGACCCTGAAGGACACGTTCGCCGTCTGTCGGAAACTTTCGTAGGACAGGCTTCGAGTTTTTATAGCTGCAATGCTCGGACCACATGACGGAAAACAGACCGGTTTCCGTATAGTTCGGAAGGCGTCCCAAGATCGACTCGACCATCGCGAATTCGTCGTCGTTCAAGCCCATTTCCTGATACAGCTTCTGTTCCTTGATCATTTCTGCGGTTGGTTCATGAAGATACGACATGTGCTTCCCTCCAAGATTTCACGATTGATTGAAACAGCTTCAGTCCGTCAGCGCTTCCGAGCAACTCGTCGACCGCCCGCTCTGGATGCGGCATCATTCCGAGGACGTTCCCTCTTTCGTTCGTAATGCCGGCGATTCCGTGTCTCGAGCCGTTGATGTTTGTCGTGTAGGTGAAGGCGATCTGGTTGTTTTCTGCGAGCTTTGCGTACGTCGCTTCATCGCAATAGTAGTTCCCTTCGCCGTGCGCGACCGGAATCGTAATCTTTTCCCCTTTTTCATATAGAGAGGTGAACATCGTTTCATTGTTGGCTACTTCAAGCTCGACCTGCTTACAGATGAATTTCAATTTTTCATTCCGTTGCATCGCTCCTGGAAGCAGTCCTGCTTCGAGTAAAATCTGGAACCCGTTGCAGACGCCCAGAATCGGCTTATCAGCCTGGTTCGCTTCGTAAATGGACTCCATCACGTTCGAGAAACGGGCGATGGATCCGCTTCGTAAATAGTCTCCGTAAGAAAATCCACCGGGGATGAGGATGCCGTCAAATTGCTTTAACTCTTTGTCGTCATGCCAGACGTACTCGACTTCTTCGCCAAGCTCGTCCTTGATCGCATGGTACATGTCGATGTCACAGTTGGATCCTGGGAAAACGACTACCGCAAACTTCATTGAGGGATGACCTCCTCGATTTCATACGTGTAATCTTCAATGACGGTGTTGGCTAGGAGCTTTTCGCACATTTCACGGACTTGCTGATCGATGTCGCCGTCTTCCTTTTTCAGCGTCAATTCGATGTATTTTCCTACGCGGACATCTTCAACAGTGTTGTACGTAAGACGGTGGAGCGAGTCTTTCACAGCAGCTCCTTGTGGATCCAGGACACTTTCCTTCAAAGTGATGAAAACCTTAACGTTATACATGAAATCGGCCTCCCCGAGTGGTTGTTTTTATGAAAATCGAATGCTTTTTCTGTGAAAAAACACAACATTCTTAAAATTTGAGTTATGAGAGGTTCCGGAAATGGTCCGGAACCCTCTTTATCTACCCAAAAAGTGAATTTATCTACGAAAATTTGAAATTATCTACGAAAATACGGACTTATCTACGAAAATCTGAAATTATCTACAAAAATGAGATTTTATCTACAAAACGCCCCTAAACAAACCTTAAGGTGCAATCGTCAATCGTTCCAGCAGCTTCGCATACGCTTCTGTCAGGCTGCCGATATCGCGTCGGAACACGTCTTTGTCGAGCTTTTCTCCCGTTTCAGCATCCCATAATCGGCATGTGTCCGGTGAAATCTCATCGGCCAGCAACACATCCCCTTCAGGACCGATCCCGAACTCAAGCTTGAAATCAACGAGAGCGATACCCAAAGATTTGAAGTAAGGAACGAGGACTTCGTTTACAGCAATCGCTTTTTCACGTAAAAGCTTCAGCTCTGTCTCTTCGGCAAGCCCAAGAATTCGGATGTGGTCACGTGTAAGCAAAGGATCTCCGAGATCATCATTTTTGTAATAAAACTCGACAATCGTCTCCTGCAGCACTTCTCCCTCGTCCATCCCCAATCGGTTTGCAAGGGAGCCAGCTGCAATGTTCCGAACGACGACCTCTAGTGGAATGATCTGTACATTTTTCACGAGCTGCTCTGTCTCTGAAAGCTTCTTGATAAAATGCGATTCAATTCCGTTCTCACGAAGTTTTTCAAACAATAAAGCAGATATCTCATTGTTCAGCTTCCCTTTTCCAGCAATCGTCGACTTCTTTTCTCCATTGAAGGCTGTCGCTTCATCCTTATATTCGATCCAGACGACTTCAGGAGTATCTGTTTCATAGATCCGCTTCGCTTTCCCTTCATACAGCAATGACCGTTTTTCCATCCTCGTTCCTCCTCACCTTTTATTCAAGTCCAACGCGTTTGAAAATGTTGTCAACTTCCTTCAAGTGATAGTTGTAGTCGAAACAATCGTCGATCTCTTCTGGAGAAAGCATGTCCGTTACACGCGGCTCCGATTCAATCAACTCTCTGAACTGAATTCCCTTCTCCCAAGCTTCCATTGCTTTCGGCTGTACAAGATCGTATGCTTCTTCACGGTTCATGCCCTTATCAATCAAGAAAAGCAATACGCGCTGGGAGTAGATCAATCCATACGTCCTCGTCATATTGCGCTTCATGTTCTCCGGGAACACCGTCAAGTTCTTCACGATATTCGAGAACCGGTTCAGCATGTAATTAAGCAAGATCGTGCTGTCGGGAATGATCACCCGCTCAGCGGAAGAATGCGAAATATCACGCTCGTGCCATAACGACACGTTCTCCATCGCTGTTACCATATGACCTCGGATGACACGCGCAAGTCCTGTCATGTTTTCGGAGCCGACCGGATTACGCTTGTGCGGCATCGCGGAGGATCCTTTTTGACCTTTTGCGAAAAACTCTTCCACTTCTCGCGTTTCACTCTTTTGTAAACCGCGGATTTCTGTTGCAAACTTTTCGATTGATGTGGCCACTAACGCAAGCGTAGAAATATAATGCGCATGACGATCACGCTGCAACGTCTGAGTCGAGACAGGCGCTCGGTTCAAGCCAAGCTTCTCGCACACATACTCCTCAACGAATGGAGGGATGTTCGCATACGTGCCGACTGCGCCCGAAAGCTTTCCGAAACGGATCCCTTCCACCGCCTGCTCAAGACGTTCCTTGTTCCGTTTCATCTCTTCGTACCAAAGTGCAAGCTTCAATCCGAACGTTGTTGGCTCAGCATGGACACCATGGGTTCTGCCCATCATCACCGTGTGCTTATGCTCCAATGCTTTTTCCTTCAATATGTTAATGAACCGTTCCACATCCGCTAGTAAAATTTCATTCGCCTGCTTAATCAAATAGGAAAGCGCCGTGTCGACGACATCTGTTGAAGTCAGTCCGTAATGGACCCATTTACGCTCTTCCCCAAGCGTTTCAGAAACCGCTCTGGTAAATGCAACGACATCGTGTCGTGTTTCCGCTTCGATTTCATGGATCCGGTTGACGTCAAAGCCGGCATTCTCCCGAAGCTTAACAACGTCCTGCTTCGGAATGTCACCGAGCTCAGCCCATGCTTCACAAGCAAGGATCTCCACCTCAAGCCATGCCTTGAATTTATTCTCCTCTGTCCAAATTGCGCCCATTTCAGGTCGTGTATAACGTTCAATCATTTTACTTCCTCCAAGCTGTCCTTTTGTTGTAAGTTTGCTACGATTGTTTCGGCTTTATCAACTGCATCCTCTAATGAATCATCTATGAGCGTAAAATGCCCCATCTTCCGCTGCGCCTTGATCTCTTTTTTCTCATAAAGGTGAAGGTGGACATCGTCAAACAGTGGTGCGACTTCAAGAATTGATTTAGCATCCTCTCCAAGCAGGTTTACCATCACGCTCGGCTTCAGCAAGGCCGGTTTCCCGAGCTTCCAGCCGCAAATTGCACGGATATGCTGCTGGAATTGCGAGAAGCTACAGCCCTCAATCGTGTAGTGTCCTGAGTTGTGCGGACGAGGTGCCAATTCGTTAATATAGATGCCCTCGTCATTCGTCAGGAACATTTCGACCGCCAAGGTGCCAACAAGCTCCAAGCCGCTTGCAATCTGCCGTGCCAGGTTTTCTGCCTTCTCCAAGCTAACATCCGATATGCGCGCCGGTACGATTGATTGATATAAAATATGATCCTTATGGATATTCTCCGCGACCGGGAACGTTTCTGTGTCCCCACCTGCGTTCCGAGCCACAATGACTGAAATCTCTTTTGCAAAATCGATCTTCTTTTCCAATACACATTGGTTTCCGTTGGCAAGCAATTTTTGCGCAGCTTCTAAATCTTCAGGTGCTTCAATCATGACCTGACCTTTCCCGTCATAACCGCCACGCGTCGTTTTCAAAATCGCCGGGTAGCCGATGATGTCGAGCTTCGGTTCAAGCTCATCCAGATCGGAAACAAGCTCATAAGGAGCGACTTTTACGCCGATTGCCTCAAGTGTCCGTTTTTCTTCCGCTCTGTCCTGAGTCACCCTTAGTAGATTGCTGCCCTGCGGAAGATGATGATTCTCCTCGAGCCATTGCGCTGTTTTCAAGTCGACGTTTTCAAATTCGTACGTAATGATGTCACTTACTTCTGCCAATTTCGAACGAGCTTCCTCACTCGCATAATCACCGACAATTTCAATATCTGCAATCAGTCCACACGGTGAACCTTCTGTCGGATCGACGGTAGCGACTTTGAATCCCATCTCTTTTGCAGCGATCGCCATCATCCGGCCAAGCTGTCCGCCTCCAAGGATCCCGATGGTTTGCGGGGGTACGATTGGTTTTGTCATACGAGCTCACCACTGCTTTCCAGTACTTTTTCCTTCGTTTGCTCCCGACGAGCTTCAAGCCGAGCTGCGACTTTCTCTGAAGTCGTACCGATTATTTGTGCCGCTAAAAGTCCAGCGTTCGTTGCTCCCGCTTTCCCGATTGCCACCGTGGCAACAGGAACACCACCAGGCATCTGTACGATCGATAGTAAGGAATCCAATCCGTTCAAAGCTTTCGATTGAACTGGAACACCGATAACAGGCAAGGTCGTTTTCGCTGCGACCATCCCAGGCAGATGGGCCGCTCCACCAGCACCTGCCACAATCACATTGATTCCGCGATCACGTGCTTCTTCAGCGTACTCGAACATGAGATCTGGCGTACGATGAGCGGATACGACTCGCTTTTCATACGGAACGTCAAGCTCATCTAAAATCTCACACGTATGTTTCATCGTTTCCCAATCGGATGTGCTTCCCATTATGACACCAACTAACGGCTGCATGGATTCACCAACCCTTTCGTTTTATGTAAAATCTGTTTTTTGACCGTAAAAAAGCCCAGGATCTTATCTGTTTCTCTTTAATGTGAGAAAGCACAGAAATCCTGGGCATACGTCTATTGCTCATTCAGCATACCATTCGCTTTCCCTCATAGTCCGGCAATTTACGGTTACCGGGTAGAAACTTATGGGCCATATCCCCAAGATTATATGAGAGCTGTTTGATTCAGTTATATTGTAACAACGTAAATTCACGAATGTCAACGAAAAATCGAACATTGTAATATTTTACGTTTTAATCGTTCGGATTTTACTGTAATTTTCCTTCAAATACGACTTTTTGACGCAAATATTCTACGTCTTTTTTACCTTTTTGTTTCGATTCTTGGAAAACGGGCTCTTCCATCCGCCTCACCGGCATGTACCCCTCTTCCTTCATACGATCGAGGCAGTCAGCGATACTCTCATTTTCCTGAACTTCGAATTTCTTCTTTTTCGGCTTCTTCTTATCCATTTTCGGTTACCTCCGTACAGCCTTGACCCAGAACCCTCCATGAAAGGCTTTTGGTTCATGTGAAATAATAAACGCTTTCTGGTCCATCTTCTTTACTGTTTCATAGAGATCAAATTCCGATTTTCGAGAAGTCAGAATCTGCATCATCAGACGTGGACCATCTCGTCCATCTGCAAGCCAGTTCGTAACGCCGTATCCTTTATTACGAAGGGCTGACGGAATGTCCGAGTCGAATTCTTTCGTAATCACGTTTACGGTAATGTAGCCTAACGCAAGCTTTTCCTCAATCTTCATTCCGACAATGACACCAATTCCATAACCGACTGCATAGGCGATCAGGTTTTGGATTTCATTGAGATTTTCAAGTACGATTCCGAGCCCGATCACGTAAATCAGGACTTCGATTACACTTGTCGCAGCTGCGAGATAGCGCTGGTTTTTCAAGGTAAGGATCATACGTAAGGTGAAGAAGGTTACATATACGATGTTGATGACAAGTATGATCGCAATTAATGTATAGCTGTTTTCAAGCACGATGTAATACCTCCAAAAATCGAGTTTTCATTTTTTGTAACTCTTAGGATAGCACGAATGATTGTGAAAGAAAAAGAGGAAAAGCCTAAGAAGCTAGGATTTTGAGGAAAAATTGATTGTGCAGGATGATCGGGATGGTGATTGAGTTGATTTTTGGGACAAAAATCTTCGTTTGGTGGGAGTGTTCTGGGGGTTTGGATAGTAAAACCGTCATTTTGGATAGTAAATGAGGGGTTTCGGATAGTAAATGAGGAGTTTTGGATAGTAAATGCTAGGTTTTGGATAGTAATGGGGGAAATTTAGATAGTAAATGCTCTGTTGTGGATAGTAAATGCTCTGTTTTAGGTAGTAAAAGTTGATTTCTTCCGAAATTCACTCCCTTTCCGCGGGCTGAAGAAAAGCGGAATCGCCTGAACAGGTGCGATAAAGAAAACTTGGCGATGACAAGCCTTAGCGAAGGCTGAGCCTTAGTTGCCCTTATGCTTGTAGTGCAAGCGCTGGAGATTCCTTTAAAAACACGTTCTTTGTGTTTAAAAGGAATTGAAGCGACCTCGAGCAACTAGGCGATGAGCTAGACATCTCCGCGAGCCTCACTTCCACAGGATGTGGTGACTTCGACGTTCACCACAGGACGTGGTGGCTTTTAGTCGAAGAACCTTAATTTAAGTAGCTGTGGGGTCTCGCCTGGCTCGCTTTTCCCGCAGGAGTGTCGTGAATTTCTACAAAAATCAACTTTAACAGGAAGTATTTCACTTTGATGCATTCCAAAACACCTTCAAAAACACAAAAAAAAGATGAAACGACATGTTGTACGTTTCACCTTTTTACGCCCGGCGATGTCCTACTCTCACAGGGGGAAGCCCCCAATTACCATTGGCGCTGAAGAGCTTAACTTCCGTGTTCGGCATGAGAACGGGTGTGACCTCTTCGCCATCATCACCAGACTATGTAATTTTAAAGGAATTTTCCATTCCCTCAAAACTAGATAACGTTCTTGAAAACATCTTCGATGTTAAGTATTGTGGTTAAGTCCTCGATCGATTAGTATCTGTCAGCTTCACGTGTCGCCACGCTTCCACACCAGACCTATCAACCTCATCATCTCTGAGGGATCTTACTCGCTTGACGCGATGGGAAATCTCATCTTGAGGGGGGCTTCATGCTTAGATGCTTTCAGCACTTATCCCGTCCACACGTAGCTACCCAGCGATGCTCCTGGCGGAACAACTGGTACACCAGCGGTGTGTCCATCCCGGTCCTCTCGTACTAAGGACAGCTCCTCTCAAATTTCCTGCGCCCGCGACGGATAGGGACCGAACTGTCTCACGACGTTCTGAACCCAGCTCGCGTACCGCTTTAATGGGCGAACAGCCCAACCCTTGGGACCTACTTCAGCCCCAGGATGCGATGAGCCGACATCGAGGTGCCAAACCTCCCCGTCGATGTGGACTCTTGGGGGAGATAAGCCTGTTATCCCCAGGGTAGCTTTTATCCGTTGAGCGATGGCCCTTCCATGCGGAACCACCGGATCACTAAGCCCGACTTTCGTCCCTGCTCGACTTGTAGGTCTCGCAGTCAAGCTCCCTTGTGCCTTTACACTCTGCGAATGATTTCCAACCATTCTGAGGGAACCTTTGGGCGCCTCCGTTACACTTTAGGAGGCGACCGCCCCAGTCAAACTGCCCACCTGACACTGTCTCCGAACCGGATCACGGTTCTGGGTTAGAATTTCAATACCGTCAGGGTAGTATCCCACCGACGCCTCCACCGAACCTGGCGGTCCGGCTTCTAAGGCTCCTACCTATCCTGTACAAACGATACCAAAATCCAATATCAGGCTACAGTAAAGCTCCATGGGGTCTTTCCGTCCTGTCGCGGGTAACCTGCATCTTCACAGGTACTATAATTTCACCGGGTCTCTCGTTGAGACAGTATCCAAGTCGTTGCACCTTTCGTGCGGGTCGGAACTTACCCGACAAGGAATTTCGCTACCTTAGGACCGTTATAGTTACGGCCGCCGTTTACTGGGGCTTCGATTCAGAGCTTCTCCCGTAAGGGATAACCCCTCCTCTTAACCTTCCAGCACCGGGCAGGTGTCAGCCCCTATACTTCGCCTTACGGCTTCGCAGAGACCTGTGTTTTTGCTAAACAGTCGCTTGGATCTTTTCACTGCGGCTCTCTCGGGCATACACCCTATCAGAGCACCCCTTCTCCCGAAGTTACGGGGTCATTTTGCCGAGTTCCTTAACGAGAGTTCTCCCGAGCATCTTAGGATTCTCTCCTCGCCTACCTGTGTCGGTTTACGGTACGGGCACCTCTTTCCTCGCTAGAGGCTTTTCTTGGCAGTGTAGGATCAGGGACTTCGGTACTTTAATTCCCTCGCCATCACAGCTCCGCCGTATGGTGGACGGATTTACCTATCCACCGGCCTTGACTGCTTGGACGCGCATATCCATCAGCGCGCTCTCCCTACCTTCCTGCGTCCCCCCGTTGCTCAAACGGAAAGGAGGTGGTACAGGAATATCAACCTGTTATCCATCGCCTACGCCTTTCGGCCTCGGCTTAGGTCCCGACTAACCCTGAGCGGACGAGCCTTCCTCAGGAAACCTTGGGCTTTCGATGGAGAAGATTCTCACTTCTCTTTTCGCTACTCATACCGGCATTCTCACTTCAAAGCGCTCCACGAGTCCTTCCGGTCTCGCTTCTCAGCCCTTCGAACGCTCCCCTACCACTGTACCAACGGTACAATCCATAGCTTCGGTGATACGTTTAGCCCCGGTACATTTTCGGCGCAGAGTCACTCGACCAGTGAGCTATTACGCACTCTTTAAATGGTGGCTGCTTCTAAGCCAACATCCTGGTTGTCTAAGCAACTCCACATCCTTTTCCACTTAACGTATACTTGGGGACCTTAGCTGATGGTCTGGGCTGTTTCCCTCTCGACTACGGATCTTATCACTCGCAGTCTGACTCCCGTGGACAAGTTCCTGGCATTCGGAGTTTGACTGAATTCGGTAATCCTGTGGGGACCCCTAGTCCAATCAGTGCTCTACCTCCAGAACTCTCACCACGAGGCTAGCCCTAAAGCTATTTCGGGGAGAACCAGCTATCTCCGAGTTCGATTGGCATTTCACCCCTACCCACACCTCATCCCCGCACTTTTCAACGTGCGTGGGTTCGGGCCTCCATTCAGTGTTACCTGAACTTCACCCTGGACATGGGTAGATCACTCGGTTTCGGGTCTACGACAACGTACTCCTTCGCCCTATTCAGACTCGCTTTCGCTGCGGCTCCGTCTTTTCAACTTAACCTTGCACGTTATCGTAACTCGCCGGTTCATTCTACAAAAGGCACGCCGTCACCCGTTAATGGGCTCCGACTACTTGTAGGCACACGGTTTCAGGATCTCTTTCACTCCCCTTCCGGGGTGCTTTTCACCTTTCCCTCACGGTACTGGTTCACTATCGGTCACTAGGGAGTATTTAGCCTTGGGAGATGGTCCTCCCAGATTCCGACGGGGTTTCACGTGTCCCGCCGTACTCAGGATCCACTCTGGAGGGAACGACGTTTTGGCTACAGGGCTGTTACCTCTTCTAGCGGGCCTTTCCAGACCGCTTCGCCTACGCCGTTCCTTTCTTACTCCGTATAGAGTGTCCTACAACCCCAAGAGGCAAGCCTCTTGGTTTGGGCTGTTTCCGTTTCGCTCGCCGCTACTCAGGAAATCGCGATTGCTTTCTCTTCCTCTGGGTACTAAGATGTTTCAGTTCCCCAGGTCTGCCTTCTCATACCCTATGTATTCAGGTATGGATACTATCCCATTACGGATAGTGGGTTCCCCCATTCGGAAATCCCCGGATCGAAGCTTACTTACAGCTCCCCGAGGCATATCGGTGTTCGTCCCGTCCTTCTTCGGCTCCTAGTGCCAAGGCATCCACCGTGCGCCCTTCATAACTTAACCACGTTATGAATGAACTTACACTTTACTTCTTGTCATTTAAAATGACGTTTCGATGTCTTGTCTTCAAGAATTTTCGTTATCTAGTTTTCAAGGAACAGTCTATCACTCTAGTAAAGGGTGATATTTTTGGATTATAAAACCCTACCAACATTATGTCAATAGGATAATGGTGGAGCCTAGCGGGATCGAACCGCTGACCTCCTGCGTGCAAGGCAGGCGCTCTCCCAGCTGAGCTAAGGCCCCGGATGGAATTATGATGTTGAATGGTGGGCCTAAGTGGACTCGAACCACCGACCTCACGCTTATCAGGCGTGCGCTCTAACCAGCTGAGCTATAGGCCCAAACAACCATATTGTTGTATAAAAATAAGCTGTTTGCATTCACACAATTGCAATATGCAACATGTATGCGCAAAAGCCAATAAAATTGAAAGAGGTTCAGCTCATTCAAAACTAAACAAAAGCCAAAGCGTGTATGTCCTTAAAGGACTCCTTAGAAAGGAGGTGATCCAGCCGCACCTTCCGATACGGCTACCTTGTTACGACTTCACCCCAATCATCTGTCCCACCTTCGGCGGCTGGTTCCAAAAGGTTACCTCACCGACTTCGGGTGTTACAAACTCTCGTGGTGTGACGGGCGGTGTGTACAAGGCCCGGGAACGTATTCACCGCGGCATGCTGATCCGCGATTACTAGCAATTCCGGCTTCATGCAGGCGAGTTGCAGCCTGCAATCCGAACTGAGAATGGCTTTATGGGATTCGCTCAACCTCGCGGTTTTGCTGCCCTTTGTACCATCCATTGTAGCACGTGTGTAGCCCAGGTCATAAGGGGCATGATGATTTGACGTCATCCCCACCTTCCTCCGGTTTGTCACCGGCAGTCACCTTAGAGTGCCCAACTGAATGCTGGCAACTAAGATCAAGGGTTGCGCTCGTTGCGGGACTTAACCCAACATCTCACGACACGAGCTGACGACAACCATGCACCACCTGTCACTTCGTCCCCCGAAGGGGAACCTTCCATCTCTGGAAGTAGCGAAGGATGTCAAGACCTGGTAAGGTTCTTCGCGTTGCTTCGAATTAAACCACATGCTCCACTGCTTGTGCGGGCCCCCGTCAATTCCTTTGAGTTTCAGCCTTGCGGCCGTACTCCCCAGGCGGAGTGCTTAATGTGTTAACGTCAGCACTGAGGGTGGAACCCCCCAACACCTAGCACTCATCGTTTACGGCGTGGACTACCAGGGTATCTAATCCTGTTTGCTCCCCACGCTTTCGCGCCTCAGCGTCAGTTACTGGCCAGAGAGCCGCCTTCGCCACTGGTGTTCCTCCATATATCTACGCATTTCACCGCTACACATGGAATTCCACTCTCCTCTCCAGTACTCAAGTCCCCCAGTTTCCAATGGCCCTCCACGGTTGAGCCGTGGGCTTTCACATCAGACTTAAGAGACCGCCTGCGCGCGCTTTACGCCCAATAATTCCGGACAACGCTTGCCACCTACGTATTACCGCGGCTGCTGGCACGTAGTTAGCCGTGGCTTTCTGGTTAGGTACCGTCAAGGTACCGCCCTGTTCGAACGGTACTTGTTCTTCCCTAACAACAGAGCTTTACGACCCGAAGGCCTTCATCGCTCACGCGGCGTTGCTCGGTCAGGCTTTCGCCCATTGCCGAAGATTCCCTACTGCTGCCTCCCGTAGGAGTCTGGGCCGTGTCTCAGTCCCAGTGTGGCCGATCACCCTCTCAGGTCGGCTACGCATCGTCGCCTTGGTAAGCTCTTACCCCACCAACTAGCTAATGCGCCGCGGGCCCATCTGTAAGTGATAGCGAGAAGCCATCTTTTAACCTTCCTCCATGCGGAGGTAGGTGTTACCCGGTATTAGCCCCGGTTTCCCGGAGTTATCCCAGTCTTACAGGTAGGTTGCCCACGTGTTACTCACCCGTCCGCCGCTGATCTCAGGGGAGCAAGCTCCCCATTGATCCGCTCGACTTGCATGTATTAGGCACGCCGCCAGCGTTCGTCCTGAGCCAGGATCAAACTCTCCAATAAAGTAAAGTTTGTCTTGCTCATAAATGTAAATCGAAATTTGACGCACATGGATGTGCTAACTTCGACGTCGTCACAGGACGTGACGTTCTTAGTCGAAGAACATAACCATGTAGGTCCGTTTCACGCTTGGCTTTTGTTCAGTTTTCAAAGAGCTGTATAACCCGACTTGCGGGCTTGTTTTTCGCCTCTCTCCGAAGCGACTTTTCTAATATACCATCCATACAATAGTCGGTCAAGGATAATTCCAAAAAAGTTTTAAAAGGAATTTAAACTGCCTTAGTGAATCTATTCTATATAGTAAGAAAGTGCTGTAAAGGACGGTGATCAATCGTGTACAGAATCCTCTATTTCATTATTTTTCTACTTTCCTTTTATGGGTTTTTACAATTAATAAAGTTGGTTTTCCACGTCTTTATTCCTTATAGTGCATTTGCTGATATTGTACATATCTGCTTGGCCATCGTTATGGGCGTTCCTTTCGCATCGATGATTGCCGGATGGCTCATTCCTATCAGAGGGAAAGAAGAATAATCGCACCATAGAAGACATAAATTTGATAACTAACAATAATAATGTACAAAAAATCAGCCGTTTTATTCGGCTGATTTTTTGGTTTCTTCTATTATTGTAGGTTAAGTCAAAAACACAAAATACAAGATGAAGATGAAAAACATTCCGTACATGATTGGATGGACGCGCTTTCCTTCCCCTTTTACAATCATCGTGATGGGATATAGGATGAAACCGAGCGCAATACCTGTTGCGATGCTATACGTTAGCGGCATGGCAATGATCGTCAAGAAAGCTGGTGCTGCAATCTCAAATCGG
Source organism: Pseudalkalibacillus sp. SCS-8 (assembly GCF_040126055.1). NCBI lineage: Bacteria > Bacillati > Bacillota > Bacilli > Caryophanales > Fictibacillaceae > Pseudalkalibacillus > Pseudalkalibacillus nanhaiensis. The sequence goes on along the minus strand of NZ_CP143541.1, from coordinate 320,573 downwards.
TGCCATTCAATTTTCCCTAGCACACCAACCATGAGTACACCGACGATGATAAGAACAGGTGCAGTTACGGACGGGGTGATGACCCCTAGTAACGGAGAGAAAAGCAAGGCGAGCAGGAAGAATCCTGCTGTGACAACCGAGCTGAACCCTGTACGTCCCCCAGCTGCAACTCCTGAGGATGATTCAATGTAGGCTGTAGTCGTTGATGTACCTAGTACTGCACCGATGACTGTTGCTGATGAGTCAGCTACTAACGCACGACCTGCCCTTGGGAGCTTGTTGTCTTTCATCAAACCAGCTTGGGAGGCAACTGCCATCAACGTGCCTGCTGTATCAAAGAAATCGACAAACAAGAATGTCAAAACGACGACGAGCATGTCGATGGTCGTAATCTGGTCCAAATGTGTAAGGGCAGCTCCGAACGTCGGCTCCAAGCTTGGAACAGCACCAACGATACCGTTTGGAAGCGGGATCAGCTTGAACACCATACCGACGATAGCCGTAATGAGCATCCCGTAGAAAATACCGCCTTTCACGCCACGGACCATGAAAAGGACGATGATGATTAATCCAAAAATTGCAAGCAATGTTGATCCGTTCGTCAGATTCCCCAATTGGACGAGTGTAGCATCGTTGTTTTCAACAATTCCGGCATTCTGCAGTCCAATGAATGCAATGAAAAGCCCGATACCACTTGCCGCAGCGTATTTCAGTTCCTGCGGGATCGCATTAATGATTGTTTCGCGGATTTTCAATAACGTGATAACGATGAACACAAGACCGGAAACGAGAACACCGGCAAGAGCCGTTTGCCATGGAATACCCATGACCATGACGACCGAGTATGTGAAGAAGGCGTTAAGCCCCATTCCTGGTGCAAGTGCGATCGGATAGTTGGCAAGAAGCCCCATGATTAATGTACCGATTGCTGCAGCAAGTGCTGTCGCAACGAACACCGCTCCCTTGTCCATCCCTGCGTCGCCTAGGATTGCCGGGTTGACGAATAAAATATAAGCCATAGATAAAAACGTTGTAAGACCTGCTATGAATTCCTTACGATAAGTTGTTCCATACTCTTTGAAGCCGAAAAATCGTTCCATTCCTTCTCACTCCTATTATTCTCTGAATCTATTAAACGGTGCTGAGTATCGTGAATAATGCCTACCGTCTTCCTTTCATTCAACATCTAGGCTGCCTGAAAAGAATTGAACAGAAAAAGCTCCAGGCAGGTCACCTGGAGCTTTTGACAACGAATATAGGGAAAAGAACGAATGAAAACGGAACATCTACAAAAAGAGATGGACGTGCGTTCTTTCTTAGATCCCCCTCGTAGTCAAGCCATTTACGGTAGCCTGGTAGAAACTTTCGAGCCATATTCTCGACATTATACGATGGTTCTGTGCTGTTATTTTTCTAAAGTGTACGTGTATTGACGAAATTTGTCAATGGTTTTTCCGAACATTATTATTATAAATCAATCTAATGTTCGTGTTATTCCCACTCGATTGTGGAAGGTGGCTTAGAAGTGATGTCATACACGATTCGATTAACGTGATCGACCTCGTTTACGATTCGAGTAGAAATCCGTTCCAATACATCCCACGGGATTCTTGCCCAATCGGATGTCATCCCGTCAATGGACGTCACTGCCCGGATACCAACTGTGTAATCATACGTACGTGCATCTCCCATGACGCCAACACTCCGCATGTTCGGAAGCGCGGTAAAGTATTGCCAGATATCTCGATCGAGTCCAGCATTTTTGATTTCTTCTCGTAGAATTGCATCGGACTCACGCACGATCTTCAGCTTCTCTTCCGTCACTTCACCAAGTACACGGATACCGAGTCCTGGTCCTGGGAACGGCTGACGCCACACGATCTCATCTGGCAATCCAAGCTCAGTTCCAACTTTACGGACCTCATCCTTGAACAAGGCGTTCAACGGTTCAATCAATTCGAACTGCATGTCCTCTGGAAGACCGCCGACATTATGGTGAGACTTGATGGTTTGCGCTGTATCTGTTCCACTTTCGATGATATCGGTATATAAGGTGCCTTGAGCAAGGTATTTGATCCCTTGTAGCTTTGCAGCTTCTTCATCAAACACATAGATGAACTCGTTACCGATGATTTTTCGCTTCTGTTCAGGGTCGGTCACCCCTTCAAGCTTACCGAGGAAACGATCCTTCGCATCAATCTTGATAACATTCATGTCGAATTCATCACCAAACGTTTTCATGACGCTGTCCGCTTCCCCTTGACGCAAGAGACCATGGTCGACGAACATGCAGACGAGCTGATCCCCAATGGCTTTATGGAGCAGTGCTGCGACGACAGAAGAGTCGACTCCACCGCTCAACGCACAGAGGACTTTCTCATCTCCGACCATATTACGGATCTTTTCGACTTCCTCTTCAATGAAGTTTTCCATCGACCAGGTCGCTTTACATTGACAGATGTTCCTAACAAAGTTCTTCAACAGCTCGTTTCCATATTCACTATGACGAACTTCCGGATGGAATTGAACGCCGTAGAGGTTACGAGATGGATCACTCATCCCCGCCACTGGGCAAGATGGACTCGTTACATCAGTTTGGAAGCCTTCAGGAGGTTCAACAACCAAATCACCATGACTCATCCATACCGTCTGCTCTTCTGGCAATTCCTTATAAAGGTCGTTCATATGTCGGACGGCTACAGTCGCCTTCCCATACTCCCGGTGGTTTGCCTTTTCGACCTTCCCACCAAAGTGATGGGTCATCAGCTGCATACCATAGCAGATCCCTAAGATCGGAATGCCCAATTCAAAGATCCGCTCATCACATTTCGGAGAATCCTCTGCATACGCACTGTTCGGACCTCCAGAGAAGATGATCCCTGTAGGATTCAGTTCCTTGATTTTCTCAGCCGTAATCTTATGGGAGTGGAGTTCACTATACACGCCCAAGTCCCGAATTCGTCGTGTAATCAATTGATTGTACTGCCCACCAAAGTCCAGGACGATAATCATTTCTTCCGTCGCATTCATTCTGTCAGCCACCTCTCTATATTCTATCCCTTGGATTAATCTTCCATTTACAAAAAAGAAAACAGAACCCATACCTATAGAAGGCAGGGTCCTGTTTTATGCATAACAGCTCCTGCCTTCATAGTCAGATCATTTACGGTGATCTGGTAGAAACATTCGGGCCATATTCCCAAACATATATGAAGGAAGTCGAATAATCCATTTACGAATCGATTTAATGGACTTATTCTACCAATAGCCTATTAAGCGGTCAAGGACGTATCCTTTTAATTAAATTTTCCCACAATTCCTTTGTATCCTGCCAATCGACAGGTTGATGACCTGGGCTGTATCTCGCCTTTTCATACTTCTTCGTCAACAGCTTCATATCGCCCGTATCGAGCGAGCGATCGACATCGACGGCATATTCCCTTAACGTTTGTTGCGGCTGCTTTTCAATCCCGTATTGCTCCAATAACCAGAGCAATCGATGGTAAGCATCCTGAAAAGCATGGTCATCCTTTCTTTTCCTGAACTTCCATAAGAAAAATTTATTCAACCATTTCTTCCGGGTCAAATAAGCTGTGATGAGAACGACCAACGCAACGGAAAGGATTGTAATGGAGATCCACTTTACCCAGTTAAGGACCTTATCAACATCAAATGGCAACGTGAAGGAGGACTTTTTCTCACCTGCATCCTTATCCGTCTTTTGTTGATCCTGGTCGTTTTGCTCAACAGGTACATCCTCTTCCGTCTCATCCTGATAGTTGTCGACAAATTGATCCGGTGCCTGGAAGCCACGAGTCGGCTCGAACGGGACCCAGCCTACTCCTTCAAAATAGACTTCAACCCAAGAGTGAGCATTGGAATTTGTAATAACATATTCACGAACGCCGTCTTCAAGCGTATCTTCATATTCTCCACGTGTGAAACCCTTTACCCAACGTGTCGGGATTCCGACGGTTCTGAGCATAACTGCCATCGACGTTGAGAAGTTATCACAATAGCCAAGTTGAGTGTCGAAAAGGAATTGATCGACATAATCATCATTCTTACCGGGCACGGCTGTATCTCTCGTGTTATAGGAAAAACCGGCTTTCGCAAAGTATTCTTCAACTGCTTTCGCCATTTCATATGGATTCGTTGCCTCAGCCGTAATCTCTTCGGATAGATCTTGAACACGCTGTGGAAGATCTTTCGGAAGCTGGAGATAGCGGCTCGTGATCTCTTCCGGATAATTCATGCTCGACTTAGCAAGCATCGCCTCTGAGAACTCCGGATACGTATAATCCAATGAATATTCCTTAAGTCCGGATTCTCTTCCTTGTTCAAGCGTCATCAATTTCCTCGTGATCGTATTCATCTCATAGTCCCGTGGTTCTTCTGCTTGTACGGCATCAAGCTGACCAGGATACACGATGAACGGGTAGAGCCCTTTTTTCAACACTTCGACCTTCGCACTCAATTGTTCGGCTTTGACCTTCTCACTAAATTGCATTGCATGAATTGAATCCTTCGGAATATTGTCAGGGTCCACCTGCTCGTTCGGATTTCCGGTTGCCGTCTCCCAACCAAGTCCTGTATAGATTTCTTTGGATTCCACGCGCCAGTAATGCAATTCTTCGATGGTCGTTTTAAATATAGGTGTTTCATCAGAAATGAAAGGTCCACCTAAGCGGCTGTCATTCGTCCCATACCCGATTCTTTGTACCCCTCCGCCTCTACCCGGCGCATCTCCTTCACCTTCTCCGATTTGACTACCTGTTGCGGTAAAGAAAGGAACAGGATCCGGCCACTGCGGGGCAGCTTTAGGAGCAAGATAGCCTAGAACGGATGAAAAAGAAATGAGCAGGACGAGCGGTATGATCCACATCAACGGGAACTTGTTCCGATAGACGTTGAATCCCTTCAATTCAATGATCCGGATGAACTGGAGTATGCCTAACAGGACAAAGCCGATAATGACCGTTCTGATGATGGATGCAGAAGCATCGTAAGGCGTAAATGTATCAACAACCGTCACATACAGGACGGTAATGAGGAAAAATAAGAATATTCGTCGTGCCTGGATCAGCCAGTAATGCATCAAGTAGCTGATCAGCCATAACAGGACTAAAAATAAGAATGTACGGCTTAAGTTACTCAGACCGTTCCAATCTCTCGCCAAGGCCCTGTCAAAGCCTGCAATTAAATCGTTTATGAGATAACTTACCCACTCCAGATCAAAAAATGAGACTGGGAAGTAGATCGTATGGATCGCATAAGCGAGTGCGAGCAGTTTGAGCGGGAAGGATAACCAGATTGGCAGTTCGAAATAAGAAATGGTAAATAAAAAGGCCGCAAATAGAACGAAAATCGATAAGTAATGCGTATCGGTAAACGTCGAAAGTGGCCGCAGCCATTCCCAGAATAATAGGAACCCTAGCATGTATAGCAAAAATGAACCCATCGTGAATTTCTGTTTGTCATGAGCTTGTGGCATTTTGTGCACCTGCCTTGACGACCTCGCTGAAGTCGTCCATATTCACTGGATAGACAACTATGTTCCGAGCTCTTAATCTCGTAATCACATACTGTTCTTCGCTTGTAAGAATTTTCTTGTTCATCATGTAAAAGAACATGGTCTGGATCTTGTTTGCAGCCATCCGCTCAATCGTATGGATGAAAGAGTCGGAAAGATCCGATGTAATGATCAGAACCGAAACGCCCTTCCCCATCTCGTGGACTTCATGTTTCAAAACACCCGTTAAAGAAGAACTGGTATCTGGCTCAATCCGTGCCAGATGGTGCATCCACTTTGCCTCGAAGTTTTGACCGGATTGGAAGGTCAGCTTCGTATGCTGGTTCGCGACCGTATGGAATTCCACCGTTGTTCCACTGCTGACGGCATGCTTCAAAAGAGAGGCACCAAGTGATACCGCTCGCTCAAACATCTCTTGTCCATTCCGTTGAAAACCGGGGTGACTCCCATCCAAGAAAACCAGGAAATCATCGTTCCGTTGCGTCTCGAACACCTTCGTGACCAGCTTGTTTGAACGCGCGGTCGCTTTCCAGTGCAACCATGACAGCTTATCTCCTGGTGTATAATCGCGGATGCTGACCGCTGAGGTAAAGTCCTGTTGAGCTTGCTTTCCTATTTTTTTCACACCTGATGGGTGAGTATCAAACATATTCCACCCGGAAAGAGGCTGCGTCCTTGGATAAACCTGAATCGATTTTTCTAATGGAATCTCTGTAGATTTTGCAAGAAATCCGAATAAATCTCCCGTTTCCACCGTAACGGATTGAAATGTATGAATACCTCTCGGAATCGGGTCAATCACATACGAGTAAGATGCGCTTTTCCTAAATAAAGGGAACAGCAACGCTTTCGCTTGATTTTGATATTCCGGCTCTTTTTCCCTTGTAAATTGAGCAAACCGTTTCGGCAAATGATCATAGACGACCAAATAGAACAACGGAAGCGGAATCCTGCTTTTCACAGTGACCTTCACTTCGACCCGTTCCCCTGCGATGAAGGTGTTTTTTTCGATATGACGTTCTACGGTCAATCTAGACAACGGCACAATAAAGATGAAAAAGGTATATAGCGCAAGCGGAACGACGGAATAGAACAAGAACCAGCTGACGAAACCACCCTGGAACATCGCATAGGAAAACGTACTGGCCATCAGCAGGATGACGCCGATGATCCCCAACGCTGTCCGGTATCGAGCAAGCTGTTTCTTGATCATACGTTTTCTTTCCTAAGGACCGGCACTGGGGTCCGTTTCAATATTTCATCAACGATCTTTTCTTGGGTGTATCCGTCAAAACGGGCTTCCGGCTTCAGGATCATCCGGTGGCAAAGCACGGATTTCGCTAAGTATTTGATGTCATCAGGAATCACGTAGTCCCTGTCGAGTAAAAGTGCATAGGCTTGAGCGGTCTTCATCAGCGCGAGTGATCCACGCGGGCTCACTCCAAGGTGGATTCCACTATGTGTTCGAGTTCGTAGTACGAGGTCGATGATGTACTGTTTGACAGACTCCTCGACATAAACGGATTTTACCTTCGATTGGAGTTCGAGTAAGTCTTCAATCGTCAAGACGCTCGTCAGCTCATGAATCGGATGCTGTTTCTCGTTACGAGATAACACTTGCATCTCTTCATTTGCTGTCGGGTACCCCATTTTGATTTTCAGCAAAAAACGGTCAAGCTGTGCTTCTGGTAACGGGTACGTCCCTTCATATTCAATCGGGTTCTGCGTCGCCATGACAAAGAACGGCTCCGGTAATTGATGCGTGATACCATCAACGGTAATGCTGTTTTCTTCCATTGCTTCAAGTAACGCGGATTGCGTCTTTGGTGAGGTCCGGTTGATTTCATCCGCAAGCACGATGTTCCCCATCAACGGGCCTGGACGAAACTCAAACTCCATCGTTTTCTGATTGTAGATCGATACACCCGTCAAATCGGATGGTAGCAAGTCTGGTGTGAATTGGATTCTATTGAACTTCGCTCCAACGGACTGGGCGATGGAACGGACCATCATTGTTTTACCGACTCCAGGTACATCCTCAAGTAAAATATGTCCCCCAGTTAACAAAGCAACGACACTCAGCTCTGTTGCTTCACGCTTTCCAACCATGACCTTTTCGACATTTTCTATGATTTTCTCCAACTGTGAATGATAGGTTTCATATCTGATATCATTAGCTGCCATTACAATTCCCCCCATTATAATCCCTGACACGAACAACCCTAATCCTTTATTAATTCGAACTAAATTGACAGTTTCCTTGTTAATTTGCAATATTCACTCATATTGTAACAAACTGGCAAGGTGATCGATACGATTGTGAGAAGGTTTTAATAATTATAGGAAGGAACGGCATAACAAAATAAAAACGTTACAGGTATGCCTGTAACGTTTTACTGACCCATATATCTTCATCATTTCTCAAGCAAGATGTTCATCGACCTAATAAGTTGAGGGTACTGGTTCAGAGAAGCGACCTCATCCCTCTCAGAACGTATTAATTCCTTCAGGCTGGTCGGATCCTTCAAATCCATTCCGATCCACAAATCTTCTATAGCCTTATTCTCAGATAGAAGAACAGCACATTGTTGTAAGAGCGCTAGATAACCTTCTTTAAACTGGTTGAAACGATCCGGATGTTCACATAAGAGGGATTTATATTCACCAACTATGATACTTTCTTCTACTCGTGTAATTTCGCCCATCAAGAATAAGGTATGAATACACGTTTCATAGTTGGGATGTTTCCTTTGGTATCTCAGATAATTCTCAAACATTGATTGATCAATATCAATAACCGAAATCGGATGTTCTTGATGGTAGCCTGTGACGTCCGAGGCGGATATGAATTCCGCTCCATTTTGATAAAGGCGATATCCTAGCTCCCAATCCTCAAACCCCCAACCAACAAAGCTCTCGTCGAATCCTCCACTCTTTAGAAGCAATTGTTTGGGGACTGAGACAATTCCACTTATAAAGAGAATCCAAGGCAAATGATGCCCATTCAATTCCGCACCGTAATGATTCTTTACATCCTGGAAATAAGGAGAATCATACGACAACAGCTTGTAATGACCATTCAGGATATCCTCCTTAGTAATAAACTGAACTTCTGGATATCCCCTTCTTATTTGCGACCTTTTTATTTTGAATATTTTTCGATTCATCTTCAATAAATAATCCATATGAAGGCGTTGCTGCTTTGTGAATAGCTTGTTTGAAATTGTATATACTCTCTTCAGAAAGAGAGCGCCCGATACGACTTTATTACTCTCCGTATCATGATGATTGGCATGATTTTGTACAAAATCGGGTTCTACAATCATTTCAGCATCTAAGAAGATGATGATCCTTCCAGTCGCTTCGTTTATTCCTAAGTTCCTTGATTTTGAACGTCCTAGATTCTCTTCATTCCGTATATAGTTAAATGAAAAAGGAGGTTGGAATGTATGCTGAATAATCGGAGTCTTGTCGGAGGAACAATCATCGATGAAGATGACCTCAAACTTATCAGGATCATAGGTTTGATTTTGCAGTGAATAGAGTGTAAGTAAGTTTTGGGGATATCGATTATACGAAGGAATTATGATGCTGATCTCCTTTCTCATTATCATCATCCTTCCAACCATTTTAACTATCAATCAGGTAATCAAATGCCTCGGTCAAGGATTGGAACCCCCCCAAAGATTGAATACACTCCCGGTCACATATAAGCTTTTCCATACGCTGATCATCTGAATAAACCTGTATCTTGTCAATTGGTTTTCCTTCTGCCAATGCTTGAGAAACGTTCTGTAATAGAAGTGGAAACGAAGCTTTGAATGCTTCAAATCGATCAGGATAATCTGTTTCTAATTTCCGGTATTGCTTCAGAATCTCATGACATCCGATCCGGTTGTATTTTCCAGTTAGGATAAATACAACAACCAATACATCCATCGTCATATGTTTTTGTTGGAATAAATGAAAGTTTCTGTACGCCTCTGTTGATTTGCTTTTCCCATTTGTGAGGTGCTCTTGATGAAAGCTGGCTGCTTCTTGCTTGTATGCAAAAGTAACACCGGACTTGTAGAGACGATAACCAAGCTCCCAATCTTCAAATCCCCATCCTTCGAATGATTCCTCAAAATAACCCACTTTCTCTAAATCATCCTTCTTTACAGAAACATTCCCGGTAAGGAAGGCCATCCAAGGGGTCTGAAATTCCGATAAGTCTTCACCAAACAACTCGATCGTCCTTTTATCAAGTGGAATTTGAGAAAAATAGGACAGTTTTTTGTATCGTCCAGAAGCAATGTCTTCCGGGTAGATCAGTTGCGTTGGTTGCTTTGTTCGAGTAAAGCTTCGGAAACGTCTTTTCAACACTCTGTCATTACGTACAAGTTTAGCAATCTTGTTTATCGTGTACTTATCAAAATCCGGATAAACAAAGGAATACAAGTTGTAAAATCCGAGTCCCCCTGTTAAGACGGCTTTTTCATGCATTTTATGATACATATAATGTCTCTGAGTGAAATCCGGATTCACAACCATTTCAGCATCGAGAAATATGAGAAGTTCCCCTTCAGCTTCACGAATACCGATGTTCCTTGTTTTTGAGCGTCCCATATTTTCCTCTAATCGGATGTATTTAAATTGAAACTTCGCTGTGAATTCATTTGGAATTTCATTTGTATTGTCCGTAGATCCATCATCCACCAGAATGACCTCCATCGCTTCATGATCAAAATCCTGGCTTTGGAGCGATTGGAGTGTGAGGAGATTTTGGGGGTACTTATTGAATGATGGAATGATGATACTAACTTCAATCCCCATACGCTTCCCCCTTACCTTGATTCAGTAGATTGATTGCTTCCGACAAATCCTCCACTGTTCCTAGGTCGTAGTATAATTCCCCTTTAATTGCATCGATTTCATACCCTTTTTCCATAGCTGCTAAAAAAACGTTTCCTAACGCTAACTCTTTTTCATCAGAATAGTCCTTGGAATACGCTGTAAGGAATTGTTGGAAGTTTGCGTTCCAAACCGCCGCTCCCCAGGCATAGTCCGTATCAGGTTTGATCTTCGGCTTATCTATGATATCGGTAACCTGTATACGTTCCTTTTCCTCGTTCAACATGACCATTCCGAGCTTATGCCATGACTTCGTCGGGAAAACACCGAGCACAATATCAACATTTGAATGGTTTTCCATATAATGGATCAATGAACTGTATAACGTAGATGGTTGAAAGAAAGTATCCGGCATACCGAATGTGATCATAAATGTTTCCTCTTCAGGAAGCCACGGCGTCGCTTGAGCAAGTGCGTCCACCATTCCCTTAGGGTGAGGTTGAATCAAATAAGAGAGATCCATATTGAATCGGTCGCCATTTTGATAATAAGAAAGGATATCGGTCTTAGAAGGGCTTATGATCATAAAGACATTCCGTATATCCGCCTTCATCATTGACTCCACCAAATATTGAGAAAGAGGACAAGGTCTAAGCTCCCCTTCATGTATCTGGTATCCAATCGGAAACATTTCTTTCGAGAATGCCAGTGGTGATAATCTCGATCCCAAACCGGCGGAAGGTATGATTCCATAACGTTTCATATCGTTCCCCTTACCTTCTGTTGTTAAGTACTAAACGATTAAGGAAAAACGCAAGTTGTCGATACTGATCTGTTCTGTTCAAGCTTCTGATTTCTTTTATAAAATAACGGTGGACCCTATCTTTTCTATTCCTTTTTTGAGGCTTTTTCCAATAATGGAATATTTCATTTAAACACTCCTGGTGGAATGAAGGTGAAATGATTTCCTCTTCAAAGGCACGTTGGATATCCCTCAATAATTTACTCTTCGAAAGCTGATTAACAAAATTTATATAGTAATACATGATGAGGTTGATATCCTGGTGCTTTTGAATGATGTAATTGATATTTTGTGCACTTTCATTACGCTGTTTATTTGAGCGGGCATGTTCTTGATGAAAATTCTTGATCGTAGGATCTACGATTCCTTTAAGCCCACGTTTCCATAATCGATAACCCATCTCTTCATCTTCCCCGCCATACCCTTGTAATTGTTCATCAAATAGACCTGCTTCCTTCAAATGAATGGATTTGACCGAACAATTCATTACGACAAAGTACATCCAGGGGAACTGGAATCCCTCGAGTTCATTTCCAAAGTAACTTAGAAATTGCTCATAAAAATCTGCAAATATTTGTCTGGAGGTCTCTTGAAAGACACTTCCCGTTTCAACGTCTTCTGTCTTAATCGGTGGGTTGTAGATGTTCTTTTCGTAATCATAATTTTTATCAATCCGATTCCAGAAGCATCCACCGACAAAAACATTGTCATGTTCATCATGATGTTGTACATGCTTCTCTATAAAGAATGGATCAGCAATCATATCACTATCGCTGAAGATGATTATTTCCCCTGCTGCTTCAGTTATGCCGCGGTTTCTTGCAGCAGCTCTTCCGAGATTTTTATCACTACGGACCAATTTTAAATTTATATCAAAGGACAACGCATTAATATGCTCATATGTCCCATCTGTGGAGCCATCATCTACTACGACAATTTCAAATTTTTCTTTCGGATAACGTTGATACTTGTATGAAGTAAGCGCCATGATCAGCCGCTCTTTCGCATTATAAGTGGTGAGAACGACGCTCACTTTTTTCTGGTTACTTTCCATAAGTCAATTAACCCCTTACCATGTTGAGACTCCGAAAAATATCCAAAACACCTGAACAATCGTACTTATTTCCCCTGTCTGGCATATCCTTCATATATACTTTTACATGATATGGAGCCCCTTAATGTCCTGTGACTTGTAAATTCAGGGAGGTCATTCATATGGTTTCAGTTATCACCTGTACCTTCAGGGATCACTGTATGGCCAACATCTTTCAGAATTATGAGCAACAAAAAGTTGAAGAGAAGGAACTCATCATTGTGTTGAATAAAGATGAAATGAATAAAGAGAAATGGGAAGAAGAAGCAAAAAAGTATGAGGACGTTATCATTTACCAGCTTTCTGAGGCTACGTCGTTAGGGGAATGTTTGAATTTCGCCCTACAAAAAGCCAAATACGATATCATTGCGAAGTTCGATGATGACGATTACTACGGACCGGATTATTTGACTGAATCACTAACAATCCTTGCCACAACAAATGCACAAGTTGTTGGGAAAAGATCCATTTACATCTATTTCACGTCCCGAAACCTGCTTGGCATCTATATGCCAAACTGTGAAAACAGATTCATCAACCATCAGGTCAGTATTAAAAACCGCGTTGTAGCTGGATCTACCCTTGTTTTCAATAAATCTATATTCCCGCACATACAGTTCCCTCACTTAAACCTTGGAGAGGATACAGGGTTTGTCCATTCATGCCTCAATCGTAATATTCCAATTTACTCAGGCTCGAGAAGTAATTATGTATATTTTAGAAATGAACAGCCGAAATACCATACTTCTGATGCCTCCAATAAACGACTGCTATCACGTTGTAAAATTGTTTATCGTAATAAAGACTTCAGAACGATACTGGACCACGGATTGATATAAAAAGAACAAGCTGAAAAATCAGCTTGTTCTTGGGAATCCTAGACTTTCGATATCTTCACAAGAAATGATAACGAACATCTCAGGCTCAAATGGGGAAACAACTTCAGAAGCAAGTAACTTCACACAGCATGTTTTTTTATCAAGCTCAATGAATTTACCATCTAAAATGTTCCCTGATTTTCCGGTTATCTCGACTTGAGTACCTGGATCCAATTTCTTTAATTGCTCACAAATACAACCCCTGCATCTATCTTCCGTCTTTTCCACATCTTTTTCACAGCAACCATCTTCAAATAAGCTCAAGTAATCCATCCTCCCCTATAAGGTGTTTTACCCATTCCTTTACACTATATTTAAAAACAAGAATTTTGATATGGATATTCGCCCAATTGAAAAAAAGGGATATTCATCCACATTTATCAAAAACCGAATCGGTACAAAGAAAAAAGACTTCCAATAAGGGCTTTAACTTAAAGGAAACCTTTTTAAATAAAACTCAGTTCTTATAAAATTAATGATTTCTCATAGTCATCGATCATGAAAAATTTGTAGATATTCCTCGGGAAATTGTTGAGATTTGAAACATTGTGCAATTTATTTGTCGGGTGTATCGGGTAGCGCTATACCGTATGGCAGATATATCGGGTCGGATGAAAAACATCTGAAGTACTTTTTCATGTCGTTTTGTCCTTCATATCGCCAGGCGATATGACTCTAAAAAAAGAACCGATCAATTGTTTCTTTGACCAGCTCGTGAACGATTTATTCTATTTGTACAGTTACTGCTTTTAACTCATATCGCTTTGAGAGATATCCGCTATGTAGCACCTTATTTTCTGAACAAGGAAAGAAGCCCGCTCCATTTGCCCTTAGGTTTTTGTATCGCTTCTTCTAGGCGCTTATTGAAATCATTTTGTGAGCGCCACTCTTTTATTTGCTCTTCCCTCATGCTTTTCATTTCTTTTTGCAATTGTTCACTTCTTTGCTTCTCTTGTTGCAGTAATTTCTCATAGTTTTCTTTTTCCTGCTGCAGCAATTCTTCGTATTGCGTCCTTTGCTGTTTCGTCAGGTTTTCGATCTTAATATTCGTTTTTTGCGCAGCATTTCCAATACTCGAACTGATCGCATGATGATCCTGTTGAAGCTGGGAAACAGTCGATCGAAGCTGGGACATATCGTTTTTCAGTTGGACATTCATTTCTCGGGTAGCTGCAAGCTCATTGACTACAGCTCGTAATACCTCTTTTAATTGATTCGGATCGAATGGGAGATTTTCATATGTATCGGGTAGCGCTATGTCTGTTTCATCGGGGACTTTCAATCTCTCTTTTTGTTGATCCACAAGGGACTTCGCTGTATCGTCAAGGGGCTTGTCCGTATCGCGTAGCGCTATGAGCGCTATGATGTCTGTCTGGACAAAGATACGTCGATCGCCATCTTTCAAAAACTCATAACCGTTCCGCTCTAATATTTGACCATACTTTCTTACAGTAGGGGTGGCGATTCCCACCTCTTCTGCTACTTCCTTCGTTGTAAATGCTCTTTCATTCGGTTGTATATCGCGTCGCATATCGGCCCTCCTCTATTATTAAATATGAGGGTATTCGACATTAAATGCAAGACATATCGGCAAGCGATACATAATTGTAATATCGCATAAAAAAAGACTACTCCCGTTAGGAGTAGTCTTTTAAGGGTGGGGCGCATGAATTACATCATGCCGCCCATTCCACCCATTCCGCCCATGCCGCCCATGTCAGGCATGCCACCGCCGCCGTTGTTTTCTTCCGGCTTATCTGCGATGACTGCTTCTGTTGTAAGAAGCATTGCAGATACGGATGCAGCGTTTTGTAGTGCAGAACGTGTAACTTTTGTAGGGTCTACGATTCCAGCTTCGATCATGTTGACCCACTCGCCAGTTGCAGCGTTGAATCCAACTCCAAGATCTTCGCCTTTCAAGCGCTCAACAACAACAGATCCTTCGAGACCAGCGTTGTGTGCGATTTGACGGATCGGCTCTTCAAGTGCGCGAAGGACGATGTTGACACCAGTAGCTTCGTCACCTGTAGCTTGAACACCTTTCACAGCTTTCAACACGTTTACAAGTGCAGTTCCACCACCAGAAACGATTCCTTCTTCAACTGCTGCACGAGTTGAGTTCAATGCGTCTTCGATACGAAGTTTACGCTCTTTCAATTCTGTTTCAGTCGCAGCTCCGACTTTGATGACAGCTACGCCACCAGCAAGCTTCGCAAGACGCTCTTGTAATTTTTCTTTATCAAATTCAGAAGTTGTTTCTTCTAATTGTGCACGAAGTGTGTTTACACGAGAAGCAATCTTCTCAGTGTCTCCAGCACCTTCAACAATTGTTGTGTTTTCTTTCGTTACGACAACTTTAGAAGCTGTACCTAGTTGACCGATGTTTGCAGATTTAAGATCAAGACCGAGGTCTTCAGTGATTACTTCTGCACCAGTCAATGTTGCGATATCTTCAAGCATCGCTTTACGACGGTCACCGAATCCAGGAGCTTTAACAGCTACTGCATTGAATGTACCGCGAAGTTTGTTCACAACAAGTGTTGCAAGAGCTTCACCTTCAACATCTTCAGCGATGATCAAGATCGGCTTACCTTGTTGTACCACTTGCTCAAGAACAGGAAGTACTTCTTGGATGTTTGAGATCTTCTTGTCAGTTACAAGGATATAAGGGTTTTCAAGGACTGCTTCCATCTTGTCAGAGTCAGAAACCATGTAAGGAGAAGCATATCCGCGGTCGAATTGCATACCTTCAACGACTTCTAGCTCTGTAGCGAATCCTTTAGACTCTTCGATTGTGATAACGCCGTCGTTACCAACGCGCTCCATTGCTTCAGCAATCAATTGACCGACTTCTTCGTCAGCAGCAGAAATGGAAGCAACCTGTGCGATTGAGTCGCGGCCTTCGATTGGCTTAGAAATGTTCTTAAGCTCTTCAACTGCAGCTGCAGTCGCTTTTTCGATCCCTTTACGGATACCCATTGGGTTCGCACCAGATGTTACGTTCTTCAATCCTTCACGGATCATTGCTTGAGCAAGAACTGTCGCTGTAGTCGTACCGTCACCAGCAACGTCGTTCGTCTTGCTTGCTACTTCTGCTACAAGCTTTGCACCCATGTTTTCGAATGCATCTTCAAGTTCGATTTCTTTTGCGATTGTCACACCGTCGTTCGTGATAAGTGGAGAACCGAATTTCTTCTCAAGAACCACGTTACGTCCTTTTGGTCCAAGAGTTACTTTTACAGCATCTGCAAGTGCATCAACACCACGAAGCATGGAGCGACGTGCATTTTCACTAAACTTGATATCTTTAGCCATTGTATAAAGAACCTCCTTGAATGGTTATATGTAGGGAAAAGATTTCCCTATCGATTGAATCGTTTAAAAGAATCTTGATTTAATTAGCCTACGATTGCTAGTACATCAGATTCGCGTAAGATTAAGTATTCTTTACCTTGATATTTCACTTCAGTACCAGCGTATTTAGAATAGATAACAGTGTCGCCTTCTGATACTTCAAGCGCAACTTTTTCTCCGTTATCTGTTACTCGGCCTGTACCTACTGCAACGATTTTCCCTTCTTGCGGCTTCTCCTTCGCAGAGTCTGGAAGTACGATTCCGCTTGCGGTTTTTTCTTCGCTTTCTACAAGCTCAACTACAATACGATCACCTAACGGCTTTAACAAGTGAAACACCCTCCTCAAGGAATTATGTTTTAATTATTAGCACTCTTATCAGGTGAGTGCTAATTCCATTTATAATATTAATCAAGTTTCATTTTTTTTGCAAGACTTATCTCGAAATTTTTTTGTTATGAATATGTAAATGTGAGTTATGGTCTATTCCATACAAACTGTAGGCTCTTATCCGAATCATAAGAAAGGTTTTTCAGGGCATTGTATGTTAAAATGGGACATTGAGTAAAATGAAGATTCTTTCACGAAAGAGGAGAAAAGTTTGAATAAACGATATGGTTGGATTTTAATAACGTATATAGCAACCCTTCTTTCAGGAGTCATCGGTGGACCGTTATTGATTGCGCTCGATGTTCCACGGGACAAAATTCCTGGCTTGTGGAACGTCATCAGCTTTTCAATCGGATTGATCATCATCCTATGGATTCTGTTGCCGGAATTCCGTAACCCGGCGCATCGCGAAGAGAGGGCGAATTTCTCCCGTACACTCGGATGGTCCATTATCGGGATACCGCTCGTCTTCATTGCACAAATTATAGCTGCAACCATTGAAATGCAGTATTTAGGTGTAGAGCCTGGATCAAAAAATACGAAGATGATCGTGGAGCTGACGCTTTCGGTACCGCTTCTTATTCTCGTCGTGTCCGTGATTGGTCCGATATTAGAGGAGATTATCTTTCGTAAAATCATCTTTGGCACATTATATAAACGTACGAATTTTGTAATAGCAGCACTGATCAGTTCCGTCATATTCGCTATCGTCCATCGGGACTTCAGCCATATACTCGTCTATACAGCAATCGGCTTTACGCTCAGTTTCCTATATGTAAAGACGAAACGATTGATTGTTCCGATAATCGCTCACGTGGCTGTAAACTCGACGGTCATGCTCGTCCAAGTCGTCTTTAGAGACGAGATTCAGGAGCTGGAAAAACAACTGAAGAGCATCGAACTCATTATTGGAGGATAACTATGAGATTTTCACCAACTTTTTGGATATTTGCCTATTTGATACTAGGCGTCATCTTTACGTATTTAGCGATTTTCTATGCAAGAGAGGATGGTGTCTGGTCATTCTGGCCGATCCTCAACATGGCACTCGCAGCCTACGACTTCTTCAACGCCTATCGGATGTACGAGCTGCGTAAGAAAGTAAAAAAGATGAAAAAGAAGTAAGGATTGACGTGAGCGTCAATCCTTTTTTAATGGTTATTAATGCATAGGTTCGTAGCGATACTCTTCCTCACCGTTTTCAGCGTTAATATAGCGTCTGCTTCTGTCTCGATTCTTATGGTTGACCTCTTCCTCATTCACGAGGTCGTACTCATGAACAAGCTCATAATCCCCGGTTGTCGTACTCGGTATAACAAAGGTTCCTGTGTGCTCGTATCGTCGTTTAACCGTGAAGATGCCATCCTCTTCTTCTACCCGTTTGTGGAGTAGCTTGAGGCCTTCTTCCGGTGAAAGGTTTTCCTTAAAGTCTTTTGTGAAGAATGAATCAGCAATATATGTGCGATTAACGTTGATGTTTTCCACACGTCCAGTAAACGCATTGACTTCTGCTATGAAATTTTCATGCTCTCCACTTAACAACGGGTATCCGTCATTCATTAGGGTAAATACAAACGCATGGCCTGACGTTCCATATCGATTCATCCCTTTGTATTCAAGGGACAGTTCAGCACCTTTCCCATAAGCGGTTTTCAGGAAAGTGGTTAGCTGTTCTCTTGCTTCGTCTTCACTGATCCGCTCGCCTTCCTGTTCGCTTTCTCGTTTCCCACCATCATGATAACGGTATGAAACAAGATTACCGGTGTAAATGTCGATTTCACCTGAGATATCTCGATTCACATGGAAAGGGTACATGCCCATATCCTCGAACCGATGGTGTGTCTCAACCTGGATCTCTGAGCTTTTGACTTTTAACATTGATCCAATCCGTTCCTTTATCTCGTCAGTGGATAGACGTTTGACATTCTCCGGGAGCTTGTGGAATCGGTTGTAATGATAAGTAAGCTCGTTGATCGATTCAACAGGTCGATCAAGCGCCTTGAAATCGACAAGCTGGAAATAGGAACTATAACCGTGGTGAAACTTTTGATATTCATCTCCTACTACATTTGAGTATTGATAACTATATTCCTTCAGTTTCCTGTAAACCTCTTGGTCTACATCGTCCCACCGGTCATCCTTTTGCCTTTTTTGTAACGTTTCAAGCGTGGTGTATAAGGACCCTTTTTGTATAATCAGGTGCGACCCGGTGTCATCCAACCGCTCTCTTTCGAACCAATTGAATGCTTCCGTATCCGTGTCCCAGCGCGCTACGTACATTTGATTATTAAATCGTAGTGAATCAATATCTGCATACTTCGCTTTTTCGACTAAATCAATGAGAGCCTCCGCTTCACCATACATTTGATCGCTCCATTTGAACACTTCTTGTCTCGAATTCTCATATTTGTTCAAGAGCATCATGGCAAGGATGACGCCAAGAATTGCGGCAATGTAACTGACCCTTCTGAGCTTGATCTTCATTTTCACCCGATCATCAAGCGATTTCGGTACTTCTTCCATTGTTGCGTTGCTTTCCACTTCTTCACTAAACCCTTCGCCGCTTTCATAAATGGCCGCGCAGGACGGACAGCTTGCGAGATGCTCTTCCACCATTTTTTTGACGGACGGGCTGAGCTCTCCTTCTATGTATAACGGATACAGGTCTTCTATCAACCGACAATTGTCCTTCACTTCTGAATCCCCCCAAACTCATCACGATACGTTTCCTTGAACTTTTTCCGTGCTCGAAAAATCCCGACCTTTACGGTTCCTGTTTTTTCATCTAAAATCTCACTGATTTCTTGATAGGTCATGTCTTGTTGATCCCTGAGTATGATATAGGTCCGTTCCTTCTCCGTAAGTGTGGAAAGGACGAACAGAACGCTGTCCCGTTCAATCATTGCTTCAACATCGTTGGTGCCACTCTCCCAGCGTTCATGCCACTCGTCACTTGTTTCGTATTTGGTCGCGCTTTTTTCCTTATAGGAAAGGTATGTATTCCTGGCGATTGTGAACAACCAGGTTTTTAGTGAGCTTTCTTGCCGGAAGGATCGGATGTTCTTGAACGCCTTCATAAAGGTGTCATGGGTCAACTCTTCGGCAATATGAGTATCGTATGTACTGCGGTAAAGATAGGTATAGATCGCTGTTTTGTATGTTTCATATATATCACTGAACGGCTCCGACATGCTCCATTCATCCCCCCTTCCTAAATATGTAGACTGATGAAGCCGGAGAAAGTTACAAGTATGGAAAAAATTCCTTTGGGTTTTCTTCTTGATCATGAAGTGTAAGTTGCTAATCCTACACTAAAAACAGAAATCTGCTCTTTTGAGGGCACGATAAGCACTCTATCCTCCCCCCAAAACAGTGTTCCGCTCATTTTGAGGGCAAGATAACCGCTCTATCCTACCCCAAAAACAGAAATCCGCTCTTTTGAGGGCAAGATAAACGCTCTATCCTACCCCAAAAACAGAAATCTGCTCTTTTGAGGGCACGATAAGCACTCTATCCTACCCCAAAAACAGAGATCCGCTCATTTTGAGGGCACGATAACCGCTCTATCCTGCCCCAAAAACAGAAAACCGCTCTTTTGAGGGCACGATAAACGATCTATCCTGCCCCAAAAACAGAAATCCGCTCTTTTGAGGGCACGATAACCGCTCTATCCTACCCCAAAAACAGAGATCTGCTCTTTTGAGGGCACGATAACCGATCCCATCTCCTCCACCTACGCAAAAAAAGCGACTGGGCTCCAGTCGCTTCATTTTATCAAATCAATCTTCTATTTCTTCCGCTTCTTCAGCTGTTTTCATCGCTTTCTTGTAGGCAAATCGTGAAATGAAGATGCTGACCTCATATAGGATAATCAATGGTACGGTCACCATCAAGTGTGAAATCAATTCTGGCGGTGTAATCAGACCCGCCAACACAAGGAGCACGAAATACGAGTATTTCCGGATTTTACGTAGCACATCCGGTGTCACCAATCCTAGTCTCGTCAAAAACATGATAACAACTGGAAATTGGAACAGAATCCCGAACGGCAACGTCAGCCGGAAAAGGAAATGAAAATATTCGTTGATGCCGTACTCTTCTTCGACCCCTAGCATGTC
Source organism: Pseudalkalibacillus sp. SCS-8 (assembly GCF_040126055.1). Lineage (NCBI taxonomy): Bacteria > Bacillati > Bacillota > Bacilli > Caryophanales > Fictibacillaceae > Pseudalkalibacillus > Pseudalkalibacillus nanhaiensis. Next base: position 299,573 of record NZ_CP143541.1, on the reverse strand, counting down.
CGATAAGCCATTCATGAAATCAATGACGAAAGGAAACAAAATGAAGTATGAGAACGATAAGCCACCCACGAACAAAATAAAAGTGAGTGGAATATACATCAATGTCACCTTACGTTCCTTTTCATAAAGACCTGGACTGATGAAAGCCCATACCTGATAAAGGGCAACCGGTGACGTAATCAATATGCCGATTAGAAAGGCAAAATCAAGAAAAACCCTGAGTGGGTCTGTCAGGTTGAAAACATTCAACTCCAACCCTGCTGCCTCAGGTGTTTGCTTCAAATATTGAATCAACGGCATGGCGAGGAAGAAACCGGCGATGAACGCTCCAACGAAAACCAATATGACGATGAAAATCCTCTTTCGAAGCTCTTCGATATGTTTTTGAAGCGTCATTTGTCTATCCGTCATACGAAACTACCTTTCTATCTAGTCCTCATCCGTATTCTTCTTGTTTTTCTTATCTTTATCATTGTTGTCATCGTCGTCTACAAGACCGCTTGTCGCGTTCTTGAATTCGCGTAATGTTTTACCGGCTGCTTTACCGAGCTCAGGCAATTTCTTCGGACCGAAGATCAACAAAGCTACGACACCGATAATAATCCAACTTCCTGGACCAAGCATACTGGTCACCTCCTCAATAACATGAATGTTCTATTCCTGGTCGAGCGGGTAATTCTTCAAAAAATAGATCAGGGATTGCAGTTCAACTGCCAAATCAATGTGATGGATCCGGACATGGTCGGGTACTGTCAAACGGGCAGGTGTAAAGTTCAAAATCCCGTTCACTCCGATTTCCACAAGCCGGTCTGCAACGGACTGTGCCGTCTGGGCAGGGACTGTGAGGATTGCTACGGAAACGACCTTGTTTGCGTAATCCTTCAGATTATCCAGGTGATAGATCGGCACACCACTAATTTCTGTTCCTACTTTATTTTTATCCACATCAAAAGCCAGTTCAATGCGTGTATTATCGTTTTTCAAAAAGTTGTAGTTCAGAAGGGCTGTCCCTAAATTTCCGACCCCGACAAGCATGACCTTCGTCACTTCATCCTGGTCGAGCGTTTTACGGAAAAAGGTCAGAAGATAATTCACGTTGTAACCGTACCCCTTCTTACCTAAAGCACCGAAATAGGAAAAATCTCTTCGTATCGTTGCAGAATCGACTTTAACCGCTTCGCTCAGCTCTGAGGAAGAAACGCGAAGCTTTCCGGAAGTAGATAGGTTCTTCAGGAACCTGTAATACAAGGGCAGCCGTTTAGCGGTGGCTTGTGGTATTTTCTGATCATCAACGCTCATAAAGTCCCTCCCCTCAGGATTGAACAACTTTCTTTAAATCATTTACGGTAATCGCCGCTTTTCCCACCTGTCTTTTCCAACAGGTAAGTCGGCCCGATCACCATTCCTTTATCAATCGCTTTACACATATCATAGATCGTAAGGGCGGTCGCTGATGCTGCTGTCAATGCTTCCATTTCAACACCAGTGTTCCCTTTCGTTTTCACAATTACATCAATCATCAGCTCATAGTTATCGTCTTCCACATTCCAGTCAAAGGAAATGTCGACTGCTTTAAGTGGCAATGGGTGACACATCGGGACGATTTCTGGTGTTTTCTTTGCGGCCATGATCCCGGCCACTTGAGCGACAGATAATACATCGCCTTTTTTAATATGATTCCCTTGAATCGCTTCATATATATCTTTCGTTACTTGAACACTGCTCCGTACGCGTGCCGATCTCACCGTTTCTTCTTTTTCAGAGATATCGACCATCCGTGCACGGCCTTGTTCATTGAAGTGTGTAAACTTCCCCATTGCTACAAACACCACCTAAGAGAGACTATACACCATTTTTGTTTAAAAGTAAGGCGTTATTGCGGTGAAATTATCACAAAACGTTGACGATTGCACTGTTGCTTGACCTTTCCCTCATAGGCTACACTTATAATAATGTGTAAATTATGAGGTGTGACGACATGATTGTTTTACAAGCTCAAGACATAACAAAATACTATGGTGCTGACCTTATTTTATCGAATATTAAACTTGAAGTACAATCCCGGGACCGAATTGCTCTCGTTGGAAGAAACGGAGCCGGTAAATCGACACTGTTAAAGATCATCAGCGGTGATCTTTCCTATGATTCAGGTGCAATCATGAAGCCAAACGAGATTGAAATCGGTTATCTGGCTCAGGATGCTGGTCTTGAAACAGAGAATACCATTTGGGATGAGATGCTCAGTGTCTTTTCTCACCTGCGTGAGATGGAAGCAGACATCCGTGCTCTTGAAGAAAAAATGGGCAAGGAACACGTCCTTAACGATGAAACCCTTTATTCCAAAGTTCTCGCCGAATACGATGCACTTCAGCAGAAGTTCGAATTAGAAGGTGGATATAAATACGAGAATGATATCCGATCTGTTCTCCACGGCTTCCGTTTCTATGAAGAAGACTATGGAAAAGCTGTCTCCTCTCTAAGCGGTGGTCAGAAGACGAGACTCGCACTCGTTAAGCTGTTATTGACCCAGCCAGACTTATTGATTCTGGACGAGCCGACCAACCATTTGGATATCGAGACTTTGAATTGGTTGGAAAACTACTTGCAGGGCTATCCGGGTGCTTTGCTCATCGTTTCGCATGACCGTTACTTCCTGGATAAGGTGGTCAATCAAGTCTATGAAATCTCGAGGACGAAGAGTAAGAAGTTCCTTGGAAACTATTCCAAGTACCTTGAGCAGAAGGCGGAGTTATACGAGCAGGAAATGAAAGAATATGAGAAGCAGCAATCCGAAATTGCGAAACTCCAAGATTTCGTCCAACGGAATATTGCACGTGCTTCTACAACGAAACGTGCTCAAAGTAAACGGAAGCAGCTGAATCGAATGACAAAGCTGGAGAAGCCTGATGGCAGTGAAAAATCCGCGCAGTTCGGCTTCAGGATCGACCGTCAGACAGGAAATGATGTTTTAAAGCTCAATCGACTTGCGATCGGTTACGATGATCAGGTGTTGATTGATGGCATCGACCTCCATGTCCAGCGGGAGGAAAGCATTGCGCTCGTAGGACCGAACGGAATTGGGAAGTCCACGCTGATCAAGACGATCATGCACCCAGATCGGAAGCTGGACGGTACCATTCAATTCGGATCCAATGTCCAGATTGGTTATTACGATCAGGAGCAAGCTGATCTGAACAGCAACAAAACCGTCCTTCATGAGCTATGGGATGAATTCCCGAACCATCAGGAAAAAGACATCCGTACCGTCCTCGGTAACTTCTTGTTCAGCGGGGATGATGTATTGAAGGGTGTTAATGAGCTGAGCGGTGGACAGAAGGCGCGCCTGGCTCTTGCGAAATTGATGCTGAAGAAAGCCAATGTCCTTGTAATGGACGAGCCGACGAACCATCTGGACCTGGACAGTAAAGAAGTGCTCGAGAATGCGTTGATCGATTTTCCGGGGACCATCCTCTTCATTTCTCACGACCGTTACTTTATCAACCGAATCGCCACTCGAGTAATTGAGTTATCCACATCTGGATTGGAAAATTACTTAGGCGATTATGATTACTACCTTGATAAAAAGGCAGAGCAAGCCGAATTTGAACGACTTGAACGTGAGGAAAGAGAGCAACGTTCATCCGTTAAAACGTCTACGGATCAGAAAGAGCAATTCCAACAAGATAAACAAGCAAAGAAGGACGAACGGAAACGTCTCCGACGGATTGACGATCTCGAGGAAAAGATCGAGGCCACTGAAAACCGTATTGAAGAGATCGAAAACGAACTGAGCAAACCGGAAGTTTTTCAGGACTACGAAAAGAGCCAGTCGTTCAATCAGGAGCTTGAAGCTGCGAACAGTGAGCTTGAAGGCCTTCTTGAAGAATGGGAAAGTTTACAAATAAATTAAGTGGGGTATCTATGGGTTGACCGCAAGTGTCTGACACTTTGTGGATGTCAACCCACTTTTTTATGGAAATAAGCGACATATTCACAGTTTCCACAGAGTTATACACACGAAAAATGGGAGTTTTTCGGCTTTATTGTCGTATTTTCCACAATATCCACAGTTTAACCCGAAGTTATCCACAGATTTTTATACACATCCACAAATACAGATTTTTTGACTGTGTGCTAATGTTATCCACACTGTTCACATCTTGTGGATAATAGGTTTTCCACACCATGTTTCGACTAAGTTCGACTTTTTACCAAAAGGAACGTTTTTATATAAGGTATTCTGCTTGATATGCAAACGGGATAATTCGCGTTAATCGCCTGCACGTACATGCTTGGACATGTACGACGCAGGCTTTTCTTTTTCTATTCCTTTCGACGATTCCATTCACTGCGCTACACTTTACACCAGACGTTTGGTGACACGGTTCGGGTGCAGAAAGACTATAGTCCGCTTTCATTTTTCGACAGTTATTAAAAATCGTTGAGTCGCATTTGGTGCAAAAATCTCAAACTAGGTTCATAATTTCTCATCTGGGTTCATAAATCTCAAAATTGGTTCGTTTTTTCACATCTAGGTTCATAATTCGAATCTACTGGTCTGTACGCCTGATTAGCTACAAAAAAAGCTGATCCCGAAGTGTCGTCCACTTCAGAATCAGCTTTCTCCATTTTAAAATGCTTCCAAATCAAGCCCAGGGTTTCCGTTCAGTTTCATCGTTGCACGTTTCCCCTTGTTGTATTCAATCGATCCGGCTGCAGCAATCATCGCCGCATTATCTGTACAAAGCCATAACGGTGGAATCGCCAGCTGAATGCCTGTCCCGTCAAAACGCTCCGTCAACCTGGCACGAAGCCCTTTATTAGCCGCTACACCGCCTGCGACGACAACCTGCTTCACCTCATAAGCCTCTGCTGCTCGATACGTCTTCTCGACCAATACGTCGATGACACTTTCCTGAAAGCTGGCAGCCAGGTCATTCGGGTTGATCTCTTCTCCCCGTTGTTTCGCGTTGTGCAATGTGTTGATGACGGCCGATTTCAACCCGCTGAAGCTGAAGTCCAGGGAATCCGGCTCGAGCCAAGCGCGTGGAAGCTCGATGGACGAGCTTCCTTCCTGCGCCATTTTATCAATATGCGGACCACCCGGATAAGGGAGCTTCAACGTTCGGGCAACCTTATCATAGGCTTCTCCAGCCGCATCATCCCGTGTTTCGCCAATTACTTCATACGAACCGTGCTCTTTCATGTAGATGAGCTCGGTATGTCCGCCTGATACGACCAATGAGAGCAGCGGGAATTCCATCGGCGTCATCAATCGGTTCGCATAAATGTGACCTGCGATATGGTGGACGGCAATCAACGGGATGTCATGGGCAAGTGCCAGGGCTTTCGCAGAATTCACCCCGACAAGCAATGCGCCGACGAGTCCCGGTCCTTCCGTTACCGCAATGGCTGAAAGATCTTCAAAGGTTACACCTGCTTGATCCATCGCCTCTTCTATTACGATCGTAATTTGCTCCACATGATGACGTGAAGCGATTTCAGGTACGACCCCTCCGAAACGTTTATGACTCTCGATTTGTGAGGCAACGACATTCGAAAGCAATTCCGTTCCATTTTTGACGATTGCCGCTGCTGTTTCATCACAGCTCGTTTCAATTCCTAGTATGATTTCATCTGATTTCATTACAAATTCACCCACATTACTAAAGCATCTTCTCCGTTGTCCGTGTAATAATTTCTTCTGATTCCGCCATTTTCAAAACCGTATTTCCGATACATGCGTTGTGCGACTTCGTTACTGATCCTTACCTCGAGGGTCATCGTCTTGGCACCCATGATCCGTGCCTGCTCCATCGCCTTTTTCATCAAGGCGTCGCCATACTTTTTGCCACGATATGAAGGGATGATGGCAATATTCGTCACATGGGCTTCATCAATGATCACCCACAGGCCGCAATAGCCAACCGGCTTACCATCCACTTCAAGGATCAGATAGGTCGCAAATTGATTGTTCACGATCTCATTATAAAAAGCTGTCTTGCTCCAAGGATTCGGAAAAGAAGCTTCTTCGATTTGCATCACATCATCAATGTCATGCAAGGTCATAATCCGGAACATTAAATTTTCCACCATGTCTGGCACCTACTTTTCCTGGTTGGCGATCCATTTCGCCTCTGCTTCAGCCAAACGCAAATAGCTTGGGGTAAACGTATGGGGATCCTCTTCTTCACCGATCACTCCAAGGGCTGCAAGCTCAGCTGGTCGAGGACTGTGATCCGCAATTTGACCGAAAACAGCCCTCTCACCCATCAGTTCTTCAATCTTTTCACGATGTAACGGCAAATCGTTACCGAGGAATAAAACCTTTTTGGAATCTTCCTTCAGCATACCAAGCCATTCTGTGAGTTGGATGATCCGCTCATCTTGTACCAATTGAAAGCTGTCTCCAACCTTTCCATATAAACCGGTGTAAACTTGTCCTCTTCGACCATCAAACAACGGACAGACGAGGCCATCGAAGTACTTTCCGTTCTGCGCGACAACCTCAAGGCTCGAAACCCCGGTAATCGGAATGTTCAGCGACCATGACATCGTTTTCGCGACAGAGACACCGATCCGTACACCCGTATAGGAACCTGGCCCCTTCGCAACGATGATCCGGTCCAACTCCTTCGGCTCAATATCGACTTCTTTTAAAAGGCTTTGGATTGCTGGCATCAGCCGGACCGAATGATTTTTCTTCATATTCGTCGTCAATTCGCCTACGATCTTATCATCCTCGATCACCGCAATCCCCATTACGAGATTGGACGTATCAATTGCCAGTGCTTTCATACATAAACTCCTCACATAACCTGTTAAATCGTTCACCACTTGGTTCAAGTGTCAATTCACGCACGTCATCACCCTGACGGCGGATTGTTATGGCCAATCGTTCTTCCGGGAGGAACTCCTCGATCAGATGTGCCCATTCGACGACCGTCACACCCTCCCCTTCAAAATACTCGTCAAAACCAAGGTCCTCATCACTATCCTCTAATCGATAGACGTCCATATGGTAAAGAGGAAGTCGACCTTGATACTCACGAATAATTGTGAACGTCGGGCTTTTGACGACCCGATTGATCTGTAATCCTTTTGCGAGTCCCTTCGTAAACGTTGTCTTCCCTGCACCGAGGTCGCCTTCTAACGTAATCACGTCCCCAGGCTTCAGGTAATCAGCCAATCGTGCGGCTGTATCCATCGTTTCTTCAGGACTATTCAGTATCATTTGGTATTGTTTCATTTGCGCTCACCTATCACAATCACTTGAAATGGTTGAATCCTTTCTTTTCAATCTCATAGACTTCCTTCCCTCTTATCAGTTTGACCATGGAAGGACCCTCTATAACCTCACCGATTCGATAGATCGACTGATCATTTTCATCAAATAACTTTTTCAATGACTGCCAATCCTTTGAGGAAACCGTACCGACCAGCTGGAAATCCTCGCCGCCATACAGCATCCAATCGAGTACTTGTGCTTTTGAAAAAGATCTAAACTCTTGAATCGTCGGAAGTCGTTCCGCATCGATCTTGATACCGACTTGACTCGCTTCTGCTATTTCATGCGCTTCGCTTGCAAGTCCATCACTTATGTCATTTAACGCAATTCTATACCCACTCTCAGAGAGAAGCAACCCCGCTTCGACTTGGGGCATAGGCATTTGATGCGCTCGGATCAACTTTTTGTTTATACGGGAAGGCTGTTCATCGTTCAACAGACATTCGAGGCCGGCAGCAGACACACCGACAGGTCCGGTGAGGAACACGATATCGCCGGGACGGGCATTCTTTCTCAGCAGCTTCCTGTCTTCCTGGACACGACCGACTATTGTGACAGAGATGACTAAAGGTCCTTTAGTCGAAACGGTGTCACCACCGATCAAATCGACCTCATACGTCTCTGCAATGGCAGCCATCCCTTGATAAATCTGTTGTAGTTCGGATTCTGACCATTTGTCAGGAATGCCGATGGAGACGAGGTAGAATTTAGGAGCCCCGCCCATGGCTGCCACATCACTAATATTGACCGCGAGTGCCTTGTATCCAATATGGTATGGGGTCATCGTCTGACGAGAAAAATGAACCGACTCAACCATCGTATCGACACAGAGGATATCATCCATACCCGCTTCAGTTCTGACAAGCGCCGCATCGTCTCCGATCCCTTCTATTAATGAGGATTGGAAATGTTTGCTCGGCGTTATGCTCTTGATCCAATCGAATTCATCCTTCATCGTACGACCCCCTTAATCTCGGTTTCATATATAAAAACCTTAGGTCTATCCCTAAGGTTTTTCTTCTTCATATTTTATCCTATTTTCATGAAAAATCCCACTCTACTCACCCAGAAGCGATCGACTGCTTCCCTTCCGTCTGTTCGCTCAATTTCTGATATTCCGCTAAGCGGCTGACATCCACGTTCCCTCCGCTGACGATACAGCCGATTTTTTTGCGAAGTCCTGTCAACTTCCCGGCTAGCACAGATGCAACGGCCGCCGCCCCTGCTCCTTCTGCCAACGTTTTCTCACGTTCCAATAAGAACAGGATGGACGAAGCAATCTCTTGCTCACTTACCGTGACGATATCATCGACAAGTCGTTCAATGATTGGATACGTCCGTTTCCCTGGTTTTTTCACGAGAATTCCATCAGCAATGCTTTTCACACCGCTTAGCGGAACTGTATCTGTTCCTTTAAAGCGGTCATAAGTAGCAGGAGCACCACTCGCTTGCACGCCGATCACTTTTACATGGGGGCTGAACGTTTTGACCGCCATCAGGGTTCCGGATATCAATCCCCCTCCGCCAACGGGGACCACGATCGTATCAAGATCGGAACATTGCTGCAGCATTTCAAGCGCGACCGTCCCTTGACCCGCAATAACCTCTTCATCATCAAAGGCATGGACGAAGGTCGCTCCTGTCGCAAGCATCTCTTCGGTTGCAGCCGTGTATGCCTCCTGATACGTTTCACCTGTCAAGACGACCTGAGCACCGTAGGATTCCGTGGCTTGAACTTTCGCTTGAGGTGTCTTCTTCGGCATGAAAATCTTGGCCGTGATCGACCGTTGAGAAGCCCCGAACGCCACGCCTTGAGCGTGATTGCCGGCTGATGCACAAACGATGCCTTTTGCCGCCTCCTCTTCTGTTAACGAACAAATTTTATTTAGTGCCCCTCTCAGTTTGAAAGAACCCGTCCGCTGTTGATTTTCCATTTTCAAAAACACTTCATGTCCTGTTACATGATTCAACGTGCTTGATTGTTTTAGCGGCGTACGGTGGACATCGTGCATCAAATTCTCCGCGGCTTCAACGACCTTATGACCTTTTAAAAAATTCCCAACACACTCACTCCTGTCTCATTTTTTCATATTGTTCAATTTGATTTTCATACGTTAAAGTAATTGAAATCTCATCCCAGCCATTCAATAACATCTGCTTCCAATAAGGATCGATATCAAAGGTGGACTCAAATCCTCCTGCGTCTTGAACCGTTTGCTGTTGTAAATCTACTTTCAAATCGTATGGCTTTTGTTGAGCTTTCTTTTGCAGCTGCTTTACGCTCTCCTCGGACAGCTGGATTGGTAACATGCCGTTTTTCAAACAATTGTTGTAAAAGATATCTGCAAAACTCGGAGCTATGATGACCTGGAAGCCAAAGTCCTGCAACGCCCAAGGGGCATGTTCCCTTGAAGAACCGCATCCGAAATTCTCTCCACCGACCAAAATGACGGCTTGTTCATACTGCGATTCGTTCAGAGGAAAGTCTTTTCTCGGCAGACCGTCATCATCAAAGCGCCAATGATAAAAGAGGTACTTACCGAACCCCTGACGGTCGATCTTTTTCAAATATTGCTTCGGAATGATCTGATCGGTATCCACATGATCCCGTTCAAGTGGGAAAACCCGACCCGCAATTTGTTGGATTCCGTTCATTCGGTACCCCCTCCTCTAGTTTGGTACTGCCATCAGTTCGCGCACATCTGTAAAACGTCCTTCCACCGCAGCCGCTGCAGCCATTGCCGGACTGACGAGATGCGTACGGGCACCATTTCCCTGACGTCCTTCAAAGTTCCGGTTGGAAGTGGAAGCACATCGTTTACCAGGAGGAACGATATCTTCATTCATTGCCAGACACATGCTGCAACCTGACTCCCGCCATTCAAAACCAGCCTCTTGGAAAATGTGATGCAATCCTTCTTGCTCCGCCTGCCGCTTGACCGATTGGGAGCCCGGAACGACGAGTGCGGTAACCTTCTCCTTCACTTTCTTCCCTATTAAAACTTCGGCCGCAGCCCGTAAATCACTGAGCCTGGAATTGGTGCACGAACCGATGAACACATAATCGACAGTGACATCGGAGATTTTCGTACCCCCTGGAATATCCATATAAGCTAAAGCTCGTTGAATGCCGTCTCTTTCAGTGCTGTTCTCGTATTGTTCAGGGGATGGAACCGTCTCACTGATTCCGATGCCCATCGAAGGATTCGTCCCCCACGTCACTTGAGGCTCGATCTCTGTTCCGTTAATCGTCAGCGTTTTGTCGTACACTGCTCCTGGATCAGAAGCGAGGGCCCGCCATTTTTCAGTAGACGCTTGAAATTCCTCTCCATCTGGTACGTGACGTTTCTTTTTCAAATAATTGATTGTGACTTCATCAGGACTGATGATTCCAGCACGAGCCCCTGCCTCAATCGACATATTGCATACCGTCATCCGCTCTTCCATTGTGAGGTTCCGGATTCCCTCCCCGGTAAATTCGATAACATGACCAGCACCGATATTGACGCCGAATTTGGCGATGATCGCTAAAATGAGATCTTTTGCATTTACGCCGTAACCGAGCCTACCTTCCACATGGATCTGTAAGGTTTTCGGTTTGGATTGCCAGAGCGTTTGCGTCGCAAGGACATGTTCCACTTCGCTCGTGCCAATACCGAATGCGAGTGCCCCAAAGGCACCATGTGTAGACGTATGACTATCCCCGCATACGATGGTCTTTCCAGGCTGGGTCAATCCTAGCTCAGGTCCGATGACGTGGACGATTCCTTGATCTGGATGATGGATGTCCGCCAGCTCGATTCCGAATTCCTCGCAATTTTGCTGAAGCCTCGTCATTTGGGTTTTAGATACGTGATCATTGATGACCAATCGGTTGATGGTCGGCACATTATGATCCATCGTGGCATAAGTGAGGTCAGGCCGCCTCACCTTTCTCCCTTTCATCCGTAATCCCTCAAACGCTTGAGGAGACGTTACTTCATGTACAAGGTGGAGGTCGATGTACAACAAATCTGGCTTCCCTTTTTCTTGATAGACAACATGCTGATCCCAAAGCTTTTCTATGATATTGTTCGGCTTCATGACGGTTCCCTCCACTTCGATTTATTGGATGAACTTTATGAGTGCACCATTTTCCGGTTTCCGCTGTTTCGTGCACTCATACAACCTCAGATACCTCACATATAGGCTGCTAGGATTCCAGACATGGCGTGATTCGGTTTGAAATGCTCCACCAGATTTTCGCTCATCTCCCTCGTCGTACATACTGGGCCGATTTTCTCAAGCCCCTCCAGGTCACCGGTTCGATAGCCGGCGTTGAGCACATCTTGAACTGCACGCTCCACCTGAGCAGCTTCTTCTTCCAAACCGAAGGAATGGCGGAGCATCATCGCGACAGACAACACCATACCGAGTGGGTTCGCCCGATTTTGACCTTCAATATCCGGAGCGGACCCGTGCACCGGCTCATATAATCCAAAGCTGTCTGCCCGAAGGCTTGCAGAGGGCAGCATTCCAAGAGATCCAGTTAACATGGACGCTTCATCACTCAAGATGTCGCCGAACATATTCTCTGTGACGATGACGTCGAACTGCTTCGGCTGATAAACGAGTTTCATAGCCGCTACGTCTACGAGCAAATGCTCCACTTCAACCTCCGGATACTCTTCAGCCACCTGCTCGACAACCTCTCTCCACATCCGGCTCGATTCCAGTACATTCGCTTTATCGACGGACGTCACTTTCTTCCTACGTGTAGCTGCAAGTTCGAACGCCTTGCGTACAACATTTTCGATCTCTTTTTTCTCATATTGAAGGGTATCAACGGCGACTTCTTGATGCTTTCCTCTTCTTTCGCGAGGTTCGCCGAAATACAATCCACCCGTAAGCTCCCGTACGATGACAAAATCCACACCATCCACGACAGAGCGCTTTAATGGCGAAGCATCCCTCAGCGCTTCAAAGGTTTTAATCGGTCGATAATTGGCAAAGAGTCCAAGTTCTTTCCGGACCCCGAGCAAGCCCTTTTCAGGTCTCAAATGGACAGGATTGTCGTTCCACTTCGGGCCTCCAACTGCCCCAAGCAGGACAGCATCGCTCGATTTGCAAAGCTCAAGGGTTTCTTCAGGTAATGGAGTGCCCTGACGATCAATGGCAACACCACCAATGTCCCCTTGGACAACCTTGAATTGATGTCCGAATTGTTCTTCGACGGCTTTCAATACATCCAATGCTGCGTTCATCACTTCTTGTCCGATGCCATCTCCAGGTAGTACTGCCACTTGCTTTTTCATCATAATCCCTCCAATTTATAAGAAAAATGTACGTTAAACTGTTGCTTTCTGTTGATCATGCTGGCGGACGCTACGAACCCGATTGACAGCGTCAAGGTAAGCTCGCGCCGAAGCTTCCAATACGTCTTGAGCGGTCCCTCTTCCACTTGATTGAACCTCGTTGCACTTCACCTGAACGTACACTTCTGCCAATGCATCTCTTCCTCCACCGACCGAATGAATCTTGTAATCTAAAAGGACCACCGAATCTTCTACGAGCTTCTCAATCGTATTGTAGATGGCTTCGACACTACCAAAACCGGTTGCTGCTTCCTGCGAGTAGATACCATCCGGCCGAACAACCGCAATCGTCGCAGTTGGAATGTTGTCCATTCCATACTGGACTTGTAGACTCTTCAACTGGTAAACCGGCAGCCCCTCAGCTTCGGTCTGTTTCTCCATAAGGATTGCGAAAATGTCTTCATCTGAAACCTCTTTCTTTTTGTCGGCTAGATCTTTGAACATCTGGAATGCGTCATTCAGCTTCTGATCGGTGAATTTGAAGCCCATGTCCTTCACCTTCATCTTGAAGGCGTGGCGTCCGGAATGTTTTCCGAGAACGAGGCGGTTCGTTTGAACACCGATCAGTTCAGGACTGATAATTTCGTAGGTGGACTTCTCCTTCAACACACCGTCCTGGTGAATACCGGATTCATGTGCGAACGCATTGTTCCCGACAACGGCTTTATTCGCGGGTACGCTCATCCCGGTCAATTTGCTGACCAGATTGCTCGTACGCTTCAATTCATCCAGCTTGAGTCTGGTTTTCGCTCCATAAAAATCCTCCCGAATGTGAAGCGCGACAGCGATTTCCTCAAGACCTGTATTACCTGCCCGTTCACCGATTGCATTGATCGTCCCTTCAACTTGATCTGCACCGTTTTCAATCGCTGCGAGTGTATTGGCGGTCGCCATCCCAAGATCGTTATGACAATGGGCAGACAGTTTGACTCGATTGATGTTCGGCACATGTTGCTTTACGTACCGAAAAAGGTCGCCGTATTGCTCTGGCGTCATATATCCCACTGTATCCGGAAGATTGATGACCGTCGCGCCCGCATTAATCACCTCCTGGATGATCTTTACGAGAAAATGTCGGTCAGATCGGCAAGCATCTTCTGCGGACCATTGAACATGAGGGAACCTCTTTTTCGCATATTTCACCGATTGTACTGCTGTGTCCAGCACTTGATCGGTCGTCATTTTCAGCTTGTAGGTCATATGGATCGGTGACGTCGCGAGGAAAACGTGAATCCTCGGCTCCGTCGACCCTTTCAGCGCTTCCCACGCTGCATCGATGTCTTTCTCATTCGCTCTAGAGAGACCTGTGACTGAACTTCCTTTTACAGCTTCCGCAATTCGTTTGACCGATAGCAAATCGCCTTTGGAGGCTGCTGGAAAACCCGCTTCGATAATGTCGACATTCAGTCTATCCAGTTGATGGGCAATCTCCAGCTTTTCTAATAGATTCAAGTTCACACCAGCCGATTGTTCACCGTCTCTAAGCGTCGTATCGAAGACATCAATCTTTGCCACTGAACACCACTTCCTTTTTTTCGTCTTTCTTGATGAACGGCATCAACTCTCTCAACCTGCGTCCGACCACCTCGATCTCATGGTTCTTGTCCCGTTCGTTCGTCGCATTGTAAACAGGTCGGTTCGTCTGGTTTTCAAGGATCCATCCTTTTGCAAATGAACCGGATTGGATGTCTTCAAGCACCTCTTTCATCCTTGCCTTCGTCTCTTCGTTTACGACGCGCGGTCCTGAAACGAAGTCGCCCCATTGTGCGGTATCCGAAACGGAATATCTCATTCCTTCGATGCCACCTTCATACATGAGGTCGACGATCAGCTTCAGCTCATGGAGACATTCAAAATAGGCGACTTCAGGCTGATATCCGGCTTCAACGAGCGTTTCAAACCCTGCTTTCACTAGAGAAGTGAGTCCTCCGCAAAGGACCGCCTGTTCACCGAACAAATCCGTTTCTGTTTCCTCCTGGAACGTTGTTTGGAGAATTCCTGCTTGACCTGCGCCGATTCCTTTCGCATAGGCAAGTGCCAGTTCATCTGCCCGACCTGTAACATTCTGATGGACACCGAACAATGCCGGAACACCTGCACCACTCTCAAACGTCCGTCTTACAAGATGACCTGGTCCTTTCGGAGCGACAAGAAACACATCGACATCCGCCGGGGGAACGACTTGATGGAAATGGACATTGAACCCATGAGCGAAAGCGAGCGCTTTGCCTGGTGTCAGCCCTGGCTTGATTTCCTCTTTGTATACCTTCGGCTGCCATCCATCCGGCAAAAGGACCATGACAACATCCGCTTCGGCACTCGCTTCTTTCACCGATTTGACCTGAAAACCATCTGCTTCTGCCTGATCCCAAGACTTCCCTTTCCGAAGGCCGACAACAACGTCAAATCCGCTCTCCCTCAAGTTCTGCGCATGGGCATGACCTTGCGAACCGTATCCCACAACTGCCACTTTCCTCCCTTTTAGAACCTCATCCTTCACATCATCGTTGTAGTAGACTTTGACCATCTTTCATCATCCTTCCTGGTTTTTATTTTAATAACGTATATTGCTTCAGATCGGTGACGGACTTTTGGAATCCGCGGGTAAAAGCAGTCAAACCTGTCCGAGCGAGTTCTTTTATGCCATAAGGCTTCAAAAGCTCAATGAGGGCTTCCACTTTTTCCGTGTCGCCTGTCACTTGAACCGTCAGTGTATCTCTTGACATATCGATGATCAGAGCCCGAAACGGTTCAACGATTCCATTGATTTCTGATCGCGTCTGCCCCGTTGCCAGTACTTTGATCAAAGCCAGCTCTCGTGCGACAATCGCCTGGTTCGTGATGTCCGACACCTTCAGCACATCAATCTGTTTATTCAACTGCTTCAACAGCTGTTCAATTTGGCGATCGTCCTCGACATTGACGACAAAGGTCATTTTGGAGACCCCTTCTGATTCGGTGTGACCGACCGTAATGCTTTCAATGTTGAAATGTCGTTTCGTAAACAACCCGGTAACCCGGTTTAACACTCCGCTATGATTCAGAACCGTTGCGGTTACAATCCTCCGTTTCATGGTCTCACCCCGATCATTTCATGAAGTCCGGTACCTGGTACCACCATCGGATAAACATTCTCCTCAGCACACACCCGGCAATCGATCAACGCCGGTTCCTCATCGTTCAACACCTGAGATAAAAGGAAGCGTGCCTCCTCCATCGTCGAGACCTTATAGCCTTTGACACCATAAGATTCCGCCAATTTGACGAAATCGGGCTGCGTCATGAACACCGATTGCGAATACCTTTTTTCGTAAAACGATTCCTGCCACTGCCTCACCATTCCGAGTGAACCGTTATTGACGATGACGATTTTGATTGGAAGTTCCATCTCTTTTAAAAGAATCAGCTCTTCAGAGGTCATCTGGAATCCACCATCTCCCACGATGCTGACGACCCGCTTATCCGGTTTTGCAAGCTGGGCGCCAATCGAAGCCGGGAAGCCGAATCCCATCGTCCCGAGTCCACCTGAGGTGACCCAGCTGTGCGGATTTTTGAACGTGTAATACTGTGCGGCCCACATTTGATGCTGCCCGACGTCTGTCGTCACAATCGCATCTCCATCTGTCAGCTTATGAATTTCCGCAATCAGCTTTTGGGGGGAGATGGAACCGCCTACCTCGTTGCTCCAATAAGGAAACTCTTCCTTATAGCGATGAAGATGCATCAGCCACTCATCACACATGGAGCTTTCACCTGGTTCATCAATCAGCTTGTGCAGCGCTTCTTTCGCGTCTGCAACAATCGGAATATGGGTCTCCACATTTTTACCGATTTCAGCAGGATCGATATCGATGTGGGCGACGGTCGCGTGTGGAGCAAAGTTCTTCAGATTACCGGTAAGCCGATCATCAAAACGCGCACCGATGCTGATAAGCAAGTCGCTCTCATACAAGCTCATGTTGGCTGCGTAACATCCGTGCATGCCACCCATACCGAGGTATAATGGGTGGTCAGCAGGAAAACCACCTAACCCGAGAAGGGTGTGGACAACCGGGATGTTTTTCTTTTCCGCGAAAACCTGCAACTGATCCGATGCCCTCGCATGCAGGACACCTGCCCCTGCCAAAATGACAGGCTTTTTTGCGGCCGCAATGGCTTCGTTCAGCTTCTTGACTTGTAGCAAATTCGGTGACTTCGTCGGCTGAAAGCCAGGCAGGTGAACCTCTTCGTCGAACCGGACATCTCCTGCAAGCGCTGAAACATCCTTCGGGATATCGACGAGAACGGGTCCGGGACGTCCCGTTGTCGCAATATGAAAAGCTTCTTTCACAATTCTAGGGAGGTCTTTCACATCTCGAACCTGGTAATTGTGTTTCGTAATCGGCATCGTAATGCCGGTTACATCTGCCTCCTGGAAGGCGTCAGTGCCGATGACACCGGAGGCGACCTGCCCGGTAAAAATGACGAGTGGCAAGGAATCCATCATCGCGTCAGCAATGCCAGTAATCAGGTTTGTCGCTCCAGGCCCAGAAGTTGCGATAACAACGCCAGCATTTCCAGAAATTCTCGCATAGCCTTCTGCTGCGTGGATCGCGCCTTGTTCATGGCGGGCAAGGACGTGTTTGATCGGGTTTCGGTACAGTGCATCGTAGATTGGTAATACTGCCCCTCCTGGATAACCGAATACAACTTCGACGTTTTCCTGCTTCAAGGCATGAATAAGAGTTTCGGCTCCTGTCCGCCGTTGCTCTTGAGGTTCAGCCTTTACTTTAGCCTTCATTTCAATCTCCTCCCTGTTTGTGAAATTTCTTCAGAATACTTTTAACTAAACTGCAAAAAGAAAAGCCCTTTCACCCACTACGACACTAGAATCGTTTCGTAAGGGTGAAAAGGCTGAAAAGCTGCTTTTCACGGTACCACCTTCGTTCAACGCACCTTCGCAGATGCATTCTCACTGAGTTTCGAGGCAAATCAATTTCTCAAAACTCTTGATTTGATAACGGGTATTAGCAACACCCGACCACACCTACTAAAGGTTCGTTCAGAGCAGTACTCGGAGGGGATGTCACGAATAGATGCATTACCGGCTTCCACCATTACCGGCTCTCTGGGAATACGTCTTCCATCCGCTTTTGCCTCGTCGACGCTTTGCTATATTAAATTTAGACTTTCATGATTCCACCTGTACTCGCAGAGGTAACGAGCTTCGCATAGCGGGCTAAATACCCTTTTTTGATTTTAGGTGGAGGCTGCTCGAAGTTCCGTCTACGTTCCTCCAGCTCTTCTTCAGATACCATCAGGTTGATAGAGCGATTTTCAAGATCGATGAAAATCGAGTCACCATCCTCGACGAATGCAATCGGACCTCCTTCGGCTGCTTCTGGAGAGATATGTCCGACCGAAATTCCTCGCGATGCTCCCGAAAAGCGACCATCGGTGATGAGAGCAACTTCTTTATCCAATCCCCGTCCCGCGATCGCGGCGGTTGGAGCGAGCATCTCCGGCATTCCAGGACCACCCTTTGGTCCCTCATATCGGATGACTACCACGTCTCCCGCTTGAACAGTTCCGTCATCTATGCCTTTTTGGGCTTCATCCTGTGAGTCGAAACAGACAGCCCTTCCAAGGAATGTCTTAATCGATGGATCGACTGCGCCTACTTTTATGACGCCGCCTTCTGGAGCGATGTTCCCGTTCAGGATAGAGAGTCCTCCGACTTTGCTATAAGGGTTATCCTTTCTTCGGATGACCTGGTCATTTTTGATGTCATACGGTTCAACCGTTTCATAGAGCGACTTGCCTGTGACGGTTATCCTTTCCTTGTTGACCAGCCCGTCAATTTGACAGAGCTCTTTAATGATCGCGCTGATCCCACCTGCTTTATGGACATCATCCATCGTATAGTCGGAAGCTGGACTTATTTTCGCCAAGTAAGGTGTCTTCTCCGCAATTTCATTGATCCTGTTCAGGTCATACTCGACTTCTGCCTCATTTGCGATGGCAAGTGTGTGAAGAACCGTATTCGTTGATCCGCCCATCGCCATGTCCAACGCAAAAGCATCGTCAATCGCTTCTTTCGTGATGATGTCCCTCGGTTTGATGTCCTTTTTAATCATGTCTACGAGGTGATGGGCTGCTTCACGAATCAATCGATGTCGTTCATCGGATGTGGCCACGATCGTCCCATTCCCTGGCAGGGCTAATCCGACCATCTCCATCATCGAGTTCATTGAATTCGCTGTAAACATCCCTGAACACGATCCACATGTCGGGCATGCATTCTGTTCGATATCAAGCAGCGCTTCAGCTGTCATCGTACCCGATTGGTGCGCACCGACTCCTTCGAACACAGAAACGAGGGACAGAGGCTTTCCGTCCTTCGACGTTCCGCCTTCCATCGGGCCACCTGAGACAAACACCGATGGAACGTTCGTCCGTGCTGCTGCCATCAGCATCCCCGGTGTGATCTTGTCACAATTCGGTATGAAGAAGACCCCATCGAACCAATGTGCGTTGATAACGGTCTCGGCTGAATCTGCAATGATTTCTCTGCTTGGCAAGGAATACCGCATCCCGATATGTCCCATCGCAATTCCGTCATCCACCCCAATCGTGTTGAATTCAAACGGGATTCCTCCTGCTTCACGTATCGCTTCCTTTACCACTTCAGCAAATTTATTCAGGTGCATGTGACCCGGGATGATGTCGATATAAGAGTTGCATACGCCAATGAATGGTTTTTCAATATCTCGTGTTTTTACGCCCGTCGCCCGCAACAAGCTTCTATGCGGCGCACGGTCGATTCCTTTCTTGATCATGTCACTTCGCATTTTCTCACCACCTATCGCTTACCCTGCTTGGACTTTTTCATGTGTGTAAACTTTATAGCCATCTTCTGTCACGGTCTTACGGAACGCTTCGAGGAGCTGATTCGTCAGTTCACCAGGTTTCCCTTCACCGATTTGCCTTCCGTCTACCTTTACGACTCCGATGACTTCAGCTGCTGTCCCTGTCAGGAACACCTCATCCGCAGTGTATACATCATGTCTCGTAAACACTTCTTCACGCATTTCGTATCCTAACAGCCGGGCGATTTCCATGATGGCATTACGTGTAACGCCTTCCAGGGCACCAACATAGCCAGGTGGTGTTTTGATGACGTTCCCTTTGATGATGAACACATTGTCTGCCGATCCTTCTGCGACATACCCTTGATCATTCAGCATCAGAGCCTCACTTACACCAGCGAGGTTTGCCTCGATTTTGACGAGGATATTATTTAAATAATTCAATGATTTTACTTTAGGTGATAAAACATCTGCGCGATTCCTTCTGCTTGCAACCGTCGCGATCTCGATTCCGGTTTCATACAGCTTCTCTGGAAAGAGGGCAAGCTGTTCTGCGATGACGATCACTTGTGGTTCCCTGCAATGCGTTGGATCCAATCCGAGGTTTCCTACACCTCGCGAAACAACGACACGTACGTATGCATCCGTCAGTTCGTTCCGTCTTAACGTTTCTGCAATAATCTCAGTCAGCTCTTCCTTCATGTACGGTACTTCAAGCATGATGGATTTCGCTGAATCGTATAAGCGATCAACATGCTCTTTCAGTCGGAACACATTACCGTCATACATACGAATACCTTCGAACACCCCATCTCCGTATAGAAATCCATGATCATACACAGATACAACCGCATCCTTTTTATTGACATAGCGGCCATTCAGGTAAATCCATTGTTCGCTCATGTCGATCGCTCCCTTCTCGTTAAATTTGATAGGTTAGTACTGTAAAGCTAGACCGCGTCACAGCACCGTTTTGTTTTGGTTGACGACAATATTACGCCCGTTCTTTGAAAAGGTCAACCATGTTTTTTGACAATTCCGACTAATCAGTTTATTCGTAAACGCTTACATGATATTTGGAACAAGCATCTTCACGTTTTAAAAATTTTTTTCAGGGAGGAAATTGAAGAATTTGAAATGGTAAGACTGGCTTGGTGGTATAGGTCCTACGACTCAACTTAAAGACAATAAAAAAGACCCGAACGAATCGGGTCTTTAAGCTTATGTTATTGGTCAGCAATTGCGATGTCCGCAGTGACTTTCGTAAAGAGGGTATCATTCTCGAACATTTCCATGTTCCACCCTCTTGACCAAGCCCAACGGTGAATATGTGTCACCATATAGGTGCGAGCAACGCCATAATTATCGTCTGCTCTTTTCAAAGCGACCAGAATGGAATCTTCATGAACAAAGAAGACAAACAATGAAGTTGCGCCGAAATCCTTCAACATTTGATCTGTAGCTTTGAAAATCTGCCCGTTGAAATCTTGAGCGAAAGACTGAATAAAAGCATCTTCAAGTAACTTCCCTTTTTCAGTAATGGATTCTACTTGGATGTAATTTACACCAGGATCATCAAAATCGATGGAAAGCGTCTCCCCATACCACACATCCTGGAACGTATAATCATACCGAACGTCACCTTCGTATTTTTTGAAAGGCTCTCCTAGTGTTTCAATCACATGCTTTCTTGTATCACCAACAAGAACACCATTTACACTAAAAGACTCGGTGTAGGGCTCGAAATCAATGTGGATCGCCGCTCCCTCTTCTCCTTCTTGAGGCTCTTCACCTTCCGAGTCTGTTTCGTTATCTGTTTCTTCAGTGGATTCCGTATTTTCCTCTGTTGTGTCAGTTGTATTTTCTTCCTGGCTACTATCAACCTCAGACTCATTATCTGTAGCATTGCCCTTGTCTGTGATTTCCGACTTTGGTTTTTCGGTTTCTGGTTGATTTGACGGCTTAGCGCTACAAGCAGCAAGAAGCATGAATGCGAGTATTACCACAAACCCTTTTTTCATAGACACACTTCCATCCTGATTTACTTTTAATGGCTTTATTTTATATGAAAACGGTAATTTGTAGAACTGTTTTTAGACATAAAAAAAAACACGAAACCTTCTGTTTCATGTAAAATGGCGGACCCGACCGGATTCGAACCGGCGATCTCCTGCGTGACAGGCAGGCATGTTAACCCCTACACCACGGGTCCTTTTATGTATAGTTATGTAGTCCAATAAATTTAATTTGTAAGTTTGGTTGCACCCCTTCGGGTACTCCATATATTCATTGAGCAAGAAGTCAATTCGACGTCGTACAATGAAATTAATTTGGTTGCACCATAGCACCACGATCTAAAACTAGCTTCGATGTTTATTCGACGTTGTTAGTTTTAAATTGGTTGCGGGGATAGGATTTGAACCTACGACCTTCGGGTTATGAGCCCGACGAGCTACCAGACTGCTCCACCCCGCGCCGATATTAGTTTATGGACGATGATCGTCCTGTTTGTCGTCCTTTCCTCTACTAGCTAATGCTGATCGTTGCTAGCTGCGTCAGGACAAGTCGACGTGATTTCACTAGAAGCTTATGCTCCTTGCTCCACCCCGCGCCGATATAATTATGTCGCCGATGTTTCGGCTTGTCCCGTTTCAATCGGACAATTACTAATATACCATGCTTGAATATGACATGCAACCCTTTTCTGATCTTTTTTCTAATATAGGAAAGTGCCGCCAAATGATAGGCAGCACCCCCTCTTAATTTAACGCATTTTCAAACGCTTCTAAAATATCTTCATAGTCTTCAATCCCGACCGAAATACGGATAAGATGTTTCGTTATTCCTAATCGTTCCTGTTCGGCCGGAGGAAGTGCCCGATGGGATGTTCCGATTGGATAGGACACGGTGGTTTCCACTCCTGCAAGTGTAGGAACGACACCGATCCAATCTAATTTTTCACAAAACGCGTTCGGATCCACCTCTTCACTCAGAAGAATCGACACAATCGCACCATTCCCTTTTTTCGACACGAATTCAGGATAATATACTTTCTCGATCGACGGATGCTCGGACAAATAGTTTGCTAATTTCTGAGCATTATTCGTGTGCCTTTCCATCCTTACACTTAGGGTTTTCAGTCCTCTACAAGTAAGCCACGCTTCAAACGGACTCAAGTTGCTCCCGAAGTTCATCACTTTACTCTTCGCTTTTTCGATCAGCGGCAGATCTCCGACTACAACACCTGCTGTTATGTCTGAATGTCCGCCAATATATTTGGTCGCACTATGTGCCACGATATTAACACCTTTTAAATACGGTTGGACAAGATATGGGGTCGCAAATGTATTATCAATCATTGTCTTCACATTAAACTCTCTGCCGATCTCCACGACTCGTTCAATGTCTTCAACACGTAAGAACGGATTCGTTACGGACTCCGTGTAAAGTAGAACCGTGTTCGATTGAATCGCTTCTCGAATCGCCTCTTCTGAAGCAAAAGAAACGAATGAAACTTCTATCCCCAGAGATGGCAGCTCTTTTGCGAGTAACTGATATGTACCACCATATAGGTCTTCACAAGCGACAATATGTGAACCTTGCTCGGCAACTGCTAAGATTCCTGCGAGTATGGCTGAGATCCCTGAAGAGGTTGCAATCCCTTTCGGGGCGCCTTCTAGTTGAGCGACACCTGTTCCAAGGTCATCCGTATTGGGGTTACTCACCCTCGAATAGATGTATGGGGACTTGCCTTCAAAAAAACCTTCCAGCTCCTCCAAGTTCTCGAACTTGAAAGCAGAAGTTTGGTAGATCGGCTGTGCTTTACTCGTTGACTCTGATTTTAGCCTATTATGAAAATGTACTGCTTTGGAATCAAAACGGAAATTTTCCACACTCATCGCCTCCATTATCAGTAAATATACCACGAATAAATCTTCAGATAAATGAATGACTATACGGATAGGTATCTGGAAAAAAGAAAAAGAAAGTGCACTTGATCGATATCAAGAGAAACACTTTCCTTGTCTTCGTTCTCGTATTATTTTACTGTAGGATCTACGGCTGTTATTTTCACATTATCGAATGTGATCGTCGCTGGTACAGACTCACCGTTGATCGCACCTAATTCAAATACAAGCTTTCCATTCATCGAAGTCTGATGATTCATGACAAAACGAACCGTATAGGAATCCATCTCTTCTCCTATGAAAAACGTACTCGTATCAGCAAATGGAATGAACCACGGGTCTGAAGTCAGTGGTTCTCCAATCTGGAGATTCATAGGTCTCGCCGTAGTAGATTTTGCATCAAACGAAATCTCATATGTTTTTCCTTGCTCCAAAAATAGGTTTTCCTGAAAAAGTTGAGGGCTGTATGGTTGATATCCTGTTTTCAGAACATCGATCTGCATCTTTCCATCTACAACCTTCGCGTCACCTTCAGCTACACCGCTCCATTGATCTCCCCACCAAGTTGCCCAGTGGATATCACCATTTGAAAAATCTCCATTTTTCACGATTGAGTCTTTTGCTTCGCTTTCGGGAACGAACGTGATCCAATCCAAATTCACATTAGGGGCATAGATTTGGAGGGTTTGCAGCCCCTCACTTAATTCAATCGTATCGGTGAACGTCTTCCATGTACCCCAGCCACCTGTTTGAGGTACGTTGATAGTAGTCCGTTCATCTGCCTCTTCAAGAGGAATTACTCCCGTGCCAAGGGTACCGTTGTATATATTCCCCATCTTACTTAACAGCGTTACGCTCCCACCATCTCGTCCTGATGCCACATTGTAATGGACGACATAAGTACCGCCTTCCTTCACATCGACTGCGTACTGTAGCCAATCACCTTCATCAATCCAACCAACACTGCTGCCATCTCCACCTACTTGTACACCATACATATCCTGAAAATCTTCTGCCTCAATCTTCGTCATTCCATCCAAGACAACTGGAGGAGAAACACGCTTCATTTTGACATTGTCGATGGTTACAGCAGAACGAGAGCCGCCTAACAGAAACTCGAAGACACTCTTCGGATCTGAATCATTCATCCGTAGTGTCAGTTGATACGTTTTCATCTCTGTAGTCAACGCTATGTTGTCTTCATAAGCTAAATTTGCATTCCCACTTTCATTTCGTACACGGACACCCATATCACGATCCTCCGAGGATTTTGCGTCAAAGGTAAGAACATAGACACCCTTCTCCATATCCAGCTTATCCTGGGTAAGACGGACGTCTTCCAATTTGAAAGATTTCTTGATGTCCACTTTCACTTCACGCATATAAACCTCTTCGTTTACAGATGCGTTCGCTTTCACCTTATCTTCGAGATCCAGGTTCCAGAAAATCATGCGGTTTTCACCCTGGTCAAATGTCCCATTGTAAATGTAATTACCTGATGGCAACACTTTTTTGGATGCGTTCGGATCCTTCGGCAGCTTAACAAGGGTGACATTATCAATCCAAATCGGAAGATCCGATCCTTGCCCCATGTTGAATTCGATTCGAGCATTTGGATCTGTGTTATTCTCCATTTCAAATTCGAAGGTGTAGGTTTTATCAACGGATGAAAGAGAAACATTTTTGTCAGATAAGTACCTTGAATACCCACGATCAGGCCCTGAAATATTGATGCTCATATCACGGTCCCCACTAGATCGTGCCTCAAAAGAAAGCTTATATCGCTCACCTTGTTCCATTGGAATGGATGGTTGGACGAACTGGACCGCCCATGGCTGATCACCAGGTTTTTGAATTTCGATCTTCACTTCACCATTTTGTACCGTTGCCGTTCCTTCTCCACCAAATAAGTTTTCCGGTTCAAAAGGTTGGAAATCCCAATAGTCGAGACCAGAATCAAATGTTCCATTGTAGACGTAGTTTCCATCGATTGGCGGTCTTAAATTACTGACCGCTTCCTCTTTTACTGGACGAGTCCCTGCTTCACGGTATTCACCGTCAAGCTCATAGACTTTCACATAATCCACCATCATCTGGTTCGGGAAGACGGTCGTCTCATCCGGATATCCTGGCCAATTCCCTCCCACAGCCAAATTCAACTGCAAGTAAAAATCCCGATCAAAAGGAGCTGGATACGTGTATGGAGCAGCCTCGTTCTCATTTTTCGTATACCAATCATTTTGTTTTGCGAAGAGGATGCCATCTACATACCAGCGGAACTCCCCAGGCTCCCAATCCAGCGTGAATGTGTGGAACTCCTCAGAAAAATCTCCTTTTGGAAGGTCATAAGAGGCGCCGGTGTTCTTCCATGGCGTGCCATAATGTAATGTTCCATAAACGGTATCAGGGTCATGACCCAAAAGCTCCATGATGTCGATCTCACCAGAAGCCGGCCAACCCGAATAAAGATCATAATCCGTCGGCATCATCCAAATCGCCGGCCACATTCCCTGACCCTTTGGAAGCTTTGCACGTATCTCGTAACGGCCATACGTCCAATCACCCTTATTTTGAGTGGTGAGCTTCGCTGACGTATATTCATTGCCTCCATAGCTTTCTTTATGGGCTTCAATCACTAAAGAACCATTGCTCACTCGTGCGTTTTTCTCCCTGTCTGTATAGTTCTGCAGCTCATTATTTCCGTAGCCGCCACCACCCTGAACAAAGTTCCATTTATCGCGGTTGATCTCATCTCCGTTGAAATCATCTTCCCAGACGATGTTCCAGCTTTCTTCTCGAATGTCGTTTTTGGTTAAAACCAATTGCTGAAAATCAATGATCTCTTGATTTTCATTCACCAAATAAACCATGACATATTTATTTACTCCCGCATCTACCCCTGATAGATTCATTCCAGATTTATAGGGGTTGGTTACGGTTCGATCTTCGGGTACAGCTTGTCCGACTTCAGCTTTTATCGGTTGATGTGAGATCTTTGCTGCAAGATGCAATCCATCCGGAACGTTTGCTTTGATCCTCGTTGTACCATGTATCTTTCCTTTTGTGGCGACTGGATTGAAAGGCACATGTTTCACGTTTTCACTCCTGTTTTCCTTCTTGCTTTCTCTACTTTCGGCAGTGACGGTTACAGCAGAACTAAGCACAAGCAGACCAGTTAAAAATACAAACAAGGCTTTACGCATATCGAATGTGATCCTCCTTTTATTTGGCAGTTATTCTCCAATAAGCAAGGTCGAAATTGAGTGAGGGGGCATTTCAATCGTTATCATCTGACCAAGGACATTTGATTGTACTGATAATGACTCTTCATGCTCGTTCAGCAGTACAAGAACGACCTCTCCAGTCGGGTTTCGAAAGGCTGTCGTTTGAAGACGGTCATCCGAGGCATTACATTCCACTTTTACCGCACCAGGTTTGATATATCTACTGAAATGGCCAATGTAAAAATAGGAGCTATTATAATGAATCTCATCCTTCTTCGTATCTACAATTACCGGGGCATCACAGTAATTTCCGACATGATTCGGTCCACCCTGCTCGTTTAGGACCAGATTCCAGTCAATCCAGGCCTCCAAGTAATTGTTCAAGTCTCCAATGATGTTGCGGGCATATCGCTCACCTGTATGCCATGCACCCAGCTGAACACCGCCTTCAATACAACCTTCTGTAAAAATCAAATGCTTATCTGGAAACTCGTGATGAACTTTTGAGAGATTCTCGAATTCTTCAGACACATACCAATGCAAGCCAGTACCCCAAACATACTTGCTTGCTTCCGGGTCAGAAAGTACAGTTTTTGCACGTTCGTAAACCACGTCTCGATTATGATCCCAGATGATGACCTTGAGATCGCTTTTCCCTCTTGTATGTAATAATGGTCCGAGATGATTTTTGATGAAATCGCGTTCTTCTTCTGCTGTATAAAGACATGAGTCCCAAACTTGTTTTGCTTCTGGTTCATTCTGAATCGTGATTCCCCAGATTGGAATCCCTTCTGCTTCCATCGCATCAATGTATCTTAAGTAGTACTCCGCCCAGACGGGTTGGTACTCCTCCAACAGTTTACCACCATGATTCATTTCGTTATTGCTCTTCATCCAATGAGGGGGACTCCATGGCGAAGAAACGATCTTCAGGCTTTGGCCAGCTACTTTTTCCGCATATTTAATAAGCGGAATAACAAGCTCTTTCTCTCGCTCAATTGAGAAACTGTCCAACGTCATATCTCCATCTTCAACATACGTATAGTTTCCTAAGGAAAAATCACAGCTGTTGATATGGGTCCGGCCGAAATTATAGCCAAGTCCCTCATCAGGATGAAAATAGCGATGGATGATTTCATCCCTCTTCTCTTTACTGATCAGTGAAAGGGAATAAGCGGCCGCCTCTGTAAAAGCACCGCCAAACCCTAGGATTTTTTGAAAGGTCCGATCTGGATTGATCTGGACCTCTATCGTTCTTGAACCGGATTCAACAGGAGACGGGCTTTTCACTTGCAGCCTGTCCCCCGTGTCTTTTGCCGTCTGGATGTGCGTAACGGTTTTCGTTAACATCGCGTCTCCTCCTTTCGGATTATGCATCAATGGGAAGGACTGTCCCTCTATTCTTGACGACATCGGCATACCATAGCGCACTATCTTTCCAGATTCGTTCTTGGGTTTCATAATTCACATAAATGATTCCGAACCGTTTATCATACCCAAAGCTCCACTCGAAATTATCAAGGAGAGACCAAAGGAAATAACCTTGGATGTTCATTCCTTCTTCATTCAACTCATAAACCGCTTGAAGGTGCTTTTCGATATACTCAGTTCTCTTTTCGTCATGCACTTTACCTTCTACGAGTTGATCATCATACGCCGCTCCATTTTCCGTGATGAAAATAGGGAGGTTCGTATACTCGTTTCTTAATCGTCTAATCAGGTCTTTAAATTCATCTGGTGCGATATCCCAGCCCATACCCGTCTTTTCATAATCGGAATGAGCTCCTTTTGTCAAAAAGTCATTAGCTGCACTAAATTCGACGATTCCACGGCTGTAATAATTGATTCCAAAGAAGTCACACTCCGTTGAAATGATTTCTAGGTCACCTTTTTGGATGAAATCATAGGAGTGCACATATTTAGAAAACAAATTCATCATATCGACAGGATAGCTACCCTTGAACACTGGATCGAGGAACCATCGATTCGAATAACCATCAGCATTGTTTGCGGCAAGTTGATCATTGACTGAATCCGTTTTCGGATAGATCGGGGCTAGGTTCAATGTAATCCCGATCGGTGTCTTCGAATTGAAATCTTGCTTTAGCATATTAACAGCTCTGCCATGTGAAAGGAGCATATGATGGACTGCCCGGACAGCTTCATCAAGGTTCGTATGACCTGGTGCATGAACCCCCTGATGATATCCTAAGAAACCTGCACACCACGGTTCGTTATGGGTGATCCAAGAGTCAACCAGCCCATCAAGCTCACGGAAGCAAGTTTCTGCATACTCAAGGAACCAGTCCACTGAATCCCGGTTCACCCAACCCCCTTCTTCATGTGCCCACATTGGGAGATCCCAGTGATACAACGTGACAGCTGGCTTGATTCCTTCTTCCTTCAACCTTCTTGCCAGCGTTTTATAGAACGCCATTCCTTCCGGATTATACTCACCCTTTGCAGGGAAAATACGAGGCCAGGCGATTGAAAAGCGATAAGAATCAACCCCGAGCTTTTTTATAATTTGAATGTCTTCTTCGTAGCGATTGTAATGATCACATGCGACATTCCCATTATGTTGTTCATGTACTTTTCCCGGCTCATCACAGAACACGTCCCAAATGGAAGGGGTTCTTCCACCTTCATTATGAGCCCCTTCGATTTGATAAGAAGATGTTGCGGTACCAAACGTAAATGTTTTATCGAATTTCATAAACTTCCACTCCTTTATTCTTTAACTGCTCCAGCTGAGATGCTATTAACGATGTATTTAGAGAAGAACAAAAAGGCGATCATGATCGGAACAACAGAAATGGCGATGCCTAGATACATCGATCCTAGGTTCTGAGCCACCTGGGAGCCCTTCAAGAAGCCCATCAAAACAGGCAAGGTATACTTCTCAGGTGAGAATAGGATGACTAATGGCATGATGTAATTGTTCCAAGAACCTATGAACGTAAAAATCGACATTGTTGCCACAGCCGGCATCATGATTGGAATCGCAACGGTGTGGAAGATTTTCCACTCACTTGCCCCATCAATTCTTGCAGCTTCGATTAAGCTAGGATGGAGTGTCGATTTAATATACTGCCGCAAGAAGAACACGACAAATGGACTTGCTGCCGCAGGCACAATTAGAGGAATGAATGTATCCAGTATCCCAAGTACCTTGCTCAACTCATAGAAACCGATCAAACCAAGTTGGCCTGGGACCATCATCATCACAAGCATGAATACAAACAGAAAGTTCTTGCCCTTAAAGGTATAAAAAGCGAAACCATAAGCCGTCAGGGCAGATATGTAGCCTGACAATACGGTCACGAGAACGGATATGAATAAGCTGTTTTTAAATCCGTTCCATATGTTCACATATTCCATCATCGTATTGTAGTTTTCGATCAATGCACTGCCAGGTATCAAAGTAAAACCGGTCAAGATTACATCATTCGTACGAGTCGCATTCACAAGCATCATCAAGAAAGGGATGAAACAGACAATCGCCAACAGGATGAGAAGGGCATAGATGACTCCCTTAACGATTGTGCGGCGTTTTTTACTATCTGATTTCTCAGGCACAGCTTTCTTTCGGACCATTCGTTCTTTTGAGACACCTTTTTCAATTTCAGTTCTATCTAACATAACTACACCTGCCTCGCTTGTTTACGCTCGTTGCGATACATGGATTTGAATACGATTGCTGAGAATATCACGGTGATAAGGAACAAACCATAAGCAACAGCAGAAGCATATCCATAGTTGCTATACTTGAAAGCTTGGTTGTATAAATATAAAACCATCGTATTAAGTGAGCCTTCAGGCGATCCGATTCCATCGGTCAGTAGCATTGGTAGGTCAAAGAGCTGAAGCCCTCCAATTAACGATGTAATCATAATGTATAAAAGGATCGGCTTAAGTAATGGAAGAGTAATCTTGAAAAATGTCTGCACGCGGCTCGCACCATCAATCAGAGCAGCTTCGTAATAGTCCTTGGAGATACCTGATACTCCTGCCATAACAACAATGAATGAGTGACCGAACCACATCCATGTAAGAATCAAGGAAACAGAAAGTTGAGCAGTAGCCGGTTCATTCAACCAATTGATCGGTTCAGAGATCAGGCCGATCTTCAGTAGGACCATATTGAGGGATCCATGCTGCCAATCAAGCAATATACCGAACAAGAGCGCAACAGAACTAACTGTAATCAAATTCGGAAGGTAAAAGATGGATCGGAAGAATGCCAGACCCTTCATTTTCACTCTCATATCAGAAAAGATGGCTGCCAATATTAACGCGACGGTGATTTGGAGTGCAAAGTTGATCCCCCAAATCTTCCAGGTGTTGACGAAAGCTTCTACAAAATACGTATCTGTAATAAGACGCTTATAATTCGCAAGTCCCACCACTTCGGCGGTCCCACTACCGCTATAATTCGTAAAGCTATAATAAAGTGTAAGAATGACAGGATATATACTAAAAACGAGAAAGATCACCCAGAATGGTGCGATGAAAAAATATCCATAACGATCCAGTTTCTTCATTTCCTCGCTCCTTTCAAAAGAATAAGCGGTATAAGACTTATACCGCTTACGTGTTTATTACTTATTAGGGATTTTCAAATCCGGGTAAGCATTTTGTGCTTTTCTGTAAAATTCTTTGATGGCTTCTTCTTTCGTTTTCTTTCCATCTACATATTCTTGAACTGCATTTCCATAGAAGGTATCAAGCTGTTGGTCGTACTTCGTAACAATACCTGGCTCGATACTCTTCGCTTGATCAAGGAAGAATTTATAATTGTTCTGACCACCAAGGAATTCATCACTGAAGTCATCTTTGATTTCATTTGTTACAGGCAGGTAAGAAAGGACATCTCCTGTCTCTTTCGCCCAATCTGTCAAGAATTCATCGTCTTGGGTCATCATCTTCACGAAATCGTAAGCAAGCTCTTTATTCTTCGATTTGTTATAAACACCTAGCCATGTACCACCCCAGAAGTAAGGACTCGGACCATTTGTTACAGCCCAGTCTCCAGAAGAATCTTCTACATTTGTTTTAAGTACACTGTGAAGACCCCAAGTTGGAAGAACATATGAGAATACTTCTGTTTTGGTTTCCTTTCCATTTTCCTTTACAGTGATCGGCTTATCCATCGCCTCAAACCATGAAGGAGACCATTCAGGAGCTAGAGCGGTATAACTGCTTTCACGTAGTTTCTTAGCAGTATCTAAGAACGCAATCTTCTGTTCCGTAAGCTGAATTTCGTTATTCTCGTTTACCCATGGCTTCGGATTGTCGCCTTGTGAGAACCATCTGATTGATCCCTCATCCGGGAACATTCGGTAACCTTTTTCTTTCATCTTTTCTGCTACGTCAAAGACCTTATCCATTGAAGAAAGCATGTTACCTACTTCGTCAGGATCATCCGTACCTAGTACTTCCTTCGCGATGCTTCGCTTGTAGTAAAGTCCACCAGGAGTGGTTTGCCATGACAATGCTCTGACATTCCCATCCTTGTCTTTTCCTAAATCGAATACGTAAGGCACATAGTTCTCTGCTAACTCATCCACGTTATAAGGTTTTTCCGATAGGTTTTCCCAGTATCCTGCATCAACCCACTGTTTCAGAAACGCAATTTCTCCAGTAAAAACGTCCGGTGCACCCACTCCGCTTTCCAATACAGGCTTCAGTTTTGTAGGATAATCGGCAATAGGGACAATGGTCAGTTCAACCTTTACTCCATTTTTTTCTTCGAACGTCTTAATCGGCTTTTTCAATTCGTCCGTAAAGGACCAAACCTTCAAGTCCACTTTCTTACCGTCTTTACCGTCTCCAGACGTTTCCTTATTGGAACAACCTGCAAACACCCCAATTACTAAAACAAGTGACATTAATAGACCTGCTATTTTTTTCATGATTTTCCCCTTTCAAAGGATTTTATTAGTATCCCGAAACCGGTTTCGAAAACCTCAAAAGATATTTCGAAACCGGTTTCGTATAACTCCAAAAAAATAAATTCGAAATCGAAAGCGGTTTCATTTTAGGTTGTAAAATGAATTTCCTTTATAGAGCTTTACAAGATTCTCTCTCTATCAGTTTCACTGGAATAACTTCCTCAGTGACAATTTTCTTGCCTTGAACAATTTGTTTAATCAACATCTTGGCTGAACGTACTCCAAGGACATCCGTATCTTGTCGAACCGTTGTCAGTTTTGGAGTGACATATCTAGCCATTTCAATATCATCGTACCCTACAATTGAAATGTCTTCCGGGATTCTGATTCCTCTTGATTTAGCAGCTTCCATCGCTCCTATTGCCATATGGTCCCCTGCTATGAATACAGCGGTAGGCGGATCATTTAAATCAAGCAGTTTTCCCATTGCGACTTTACCTTCCTGAATGGAGAATAATCCACCATTCACAAGGTAGGCTTCATTAAAAGGTAATCCTAGTTTTTCCATAGCCTGTATGTATCCTTCAATTCTTACCTTTCCAGCATGGGTTGTCGGGTCTCCTGATATGTGAGCAATCTTTGTATGCCCTAGTGAGTATAAGTAATTGATAGCTTGTTCAGCTCCAGAAAGGTTGTCAGAAAGGACAACACTGCAATTCTGATTGCTCATGTCGATTACGACAATTGGAATGTTACCTTTGGTCATTTCTTGTACTTGTGGATCTTTCGGATCTGAACAAATGACGATAATTCCATCGACCCCGCGATAAAGAAAGTGTTCAAGGTAACTCGTGTCTCTGTTACGAAGGTTTCTTGAGGCGATGATAAGATCATAACCTTCTTTCTCGACATGCTTACGGAAACTTTCAATAATTGCGTTGAAGAATGGATGCTTCATCCCGACTTCATTGTCTTCTGAAAACATGACGCCGATTGTCCAAGATTTCTTCGTGGAAAGAGATTGAGCATGTGAATTTGGTAAGTACCCCATGTCTGCAGCTGTCTGAAGAATCGCTTTTTTCGTCTTCTCACTAACATCAGGGTAATTATTCAGTGCTTTAGAGACTGTCGTACTCGAAAATCCTGTTTTTTTTGCTAGGTCATAGATTGTAATCATTCGTATCTCCTCTGAATCGAAAGCGCTTTCGTTGATGCTAATTATATATGACCTAAATTTGCTTGGCAACACTTTTTTACATGGAAAATTTCTGAATTAAAATGATATCTTCGAAATTCCTTCGTAAGAAGATGTTGGTTCTCTCTTGTGGAACTTACCTGTTCACTTGGGGAACTTTCATGCTTACTTGTGGAAGTTAGTAGTATTTTACCCCTATTTTTACAATGAATGACGGATCTCATCGTCTGCTTCCCTCCACTCCCATATGTTTAAACACAAAAAAGAACAGTCTTTCGACTGTTCTCAGGCTGACGACTCTATATCAGTAAAAACGTGCACTTTGAAACGAAAAATAGGGTGTGGATGTTCTTTTTTGGAAAAAATAAACGTCTTTTTTCGATTATGTAATAAGAATCTGCAGAAATCAAAGATAATTTATGATTATCTACGAAAAATCAGAAATTATCTGCAAAAATGAGCGATTATCTACGGAAATTAGAATTTATCTACAAAAACGACGAATTATCTACGAAAACACAGTAATTATCTACAAAAAAAGGATTCCCGCCGTTATCCGTAATGAAAAAAGCTTGCTGGAAGCCCCCTTACGGACATTTACTTGAACACAAAAAAGAGTAGTCTTTCGACTACTCTTTCGTTTGCCCGGCGACGTCCTACTCTCACAGGGGGAAGCCCCCAATTACCATTGGCGCTGAAGAGCTTAACTTCCGTGTTCGGCATGGGAACGGGTGTGACCTCTTCGCCATCATCACCAGACTATTTTGTTAGGGAATCCTATTCCCTCAAAACTAGATAACGTTTCTTGAAGTAGACATTTAAGTATTGTGGTTAAGTCCTCGATCGATTAGTATCTGTCAGCTTCACGTGTCACCACGCTTCCACACCAGACCTATCAACCTCATCATCTCTGAGGGATCTTACTCGCTTGACGCGATGGGAAATCTCATCTTGAGGGGGGCTTCATGCTTAGATGCTTTCAGCACTTATCCCGTCCACACGTAGCTACCCAGCGATGCTCCTGGCGGAACAACTGGTACACCA
Organism: Pseudalkalibacillus sp. SCS-8; assembly: GCF_040126055.1. Classification (NCBI taxonomy): domain Bacteria; kingdom Bacillati; phylum Bacillota; class Bacilli; order Caryophanales; family Fictibacillaceae; genus Pseudalkalibacillus; species Pseudalkalibacillus nanhaiensis. The sequence goes on along the minus strand of NZ_CP143541.1, from coordinate 264,818 downwards.
GCGGTGTGTCCATCCCGGTCCTCTCGTACTAAGGACAGCTCCTCTCAAATTTCCTGCGCCCGCGACGGATAGGGACCGAACTGTCTCACGACGTTCTGAACCCAGCTCGCGTACCGCTTTAATGGGCGAACAGCCCAACCCTTGGGACCTACTTCAGCCCCAGGATGCGATGAGCCGACATCGAGGTGCCAAACCTCCCCGTCGATGTGGACTCTTGGGGGAGATAAGCCTGTTATCCCCAGGGTAGCTTTTATCCGTTGAGCGATGGCCCTTCCATGCGGAACCACCGGATCACTAAGCCCGACTTTCGTCCCTGCTCGACTTGTAGGTCTCGCAGTCAAGCTCCCTTGTGCCTTTACACTCTGCGAATGATTTCCAACCATTCTGAGGGAACCTTTGGGCGCCTCCGTTACACTTTAGGAGGCGACCGCCCCAGTCAAACTGCCCACCTGACACTGTCTCCGAACCGGATCACGGTTCTGGGTTAGAATTTCAATACCGTCAGGGTAGTATCCCACCGACGCCTCCACCGAACCTGGCGGTCCGGCTTCTAAGGCTCCTACCTATCCTGTACAAACGATACCAAAATCCAATATCAGGCTACAGTAAAGCTCCATGGGGTCTTTCCGTCCTGTCGCGGGTAACCTGCATCTTCACAGGTACTATAATTTCACCGGGTCTCTCGTTGAGACAGTATCCAAGTCGTTGCACCTTTCGTGCGGGTCGGAACTTACCCGACAAGGAATTTCGCTACCTTAGGACCGTTATAGTTACGGCCGCCGTTTACTGGGGCTTCGATTCAGAGCTTCTCCCGTAAGGGATAACCCCTCCTCTTAACCTTCCAGCACCGGGCAGGTGTCAGCCCCTATACTTCGCCTTACGGCTTCGCAGAGACCTGTGTTTTTGCTAAACAGTCGCTTGGATCTTTTCACTGCGGCTCTCTCGGGCATACACCCTATCAGAGCACCCCTTCTCCCGAAGTTACGGGGTCATTTTGCCGAGTTCCTTAACGAGAGTTCTCCCGAGCATCTTAGGATTCTCTCCTCGCCTACCTGTGTCGGTTTACGGTACGGGCACCTCTTTCCTCGCTAGAGGCTTTTCTTGGCAGTGTAGGATCAGGGACTTCGGTACTTTAATTCCCTCGCCATCACAGCTCCGCCGTATGGTGGACGGATTTACCTATCCACCGGCCTTGACTGCTTGGACGCGCATATCCATCAGCGCGCTCTCCCTACCTTCCTGCGTCCCCCCGTTGCTCAAACGGAAAGGAGGTGGTACAGGAATATCAACCTGTTATCCATCGCCTACGCCTTTCGGCCTCGGCTTAGGTCCCGACTAACCCTGAGCGGACGAGCCTTCCTCAGGAAACCTTGGGCTTTCGATGGAGAAGATTCTCACTTCTCTTTTCGCTACTCATACCGGCATTCTCACTTCAAAGCGCTCCACGAGTCCTTCCGGTCTCGCTTCTCAGCCCTTCGAACGCTCCCCTACCACTGTACCAACGGTACAATCCATAGCTTCGGTGATACGTTTAGCCCCGGTACATTTTCGGCGCAGAGTCACTCGACCAGTGAGCTATTACGCACTCTTTAAATGGTGGCTGCTTCTAAGCCAACATCCTGGTTGTCTAAGCAACTCCACATCCTTTTCCACTTAACGTATACTTGGGGACCTTAGCTGATGGTCTGGGCTGTTTCCCTCTCGACTACGGATCTTATCACTCGCAGTCTGACTCCCGTGGACAAGTTCCTGGCATTCGGAGTTTGACTGAATTCGGTAATCCTGTGGGGACCCCTAGTCCAATCAGTGCTCTACCTCCAGAACTCTCACCACGAGGCTAGCCCTAAAGCTATTTCGGGGAGAACCAGCTATCTCCGAGTTCGATTGGCATTTCACCCCTACCCACACCTCATCCCCGCACTTTTCAACGTGCGTGGGTTCGGGCCTCCATTCAGTGTTACCTGAACTTCACCCTGGACATGGGTAGATCACTCGGTTTCGGGTCTACGACAACGTACTCCTTCGCCCTATTCAGACTCGCTTTCGCTGCGGCTCCGTCTTTTCAACTTAACCTTGCACGTTATCGTAACTCGCCGGTTCATTCTACAAAAGGCACGCCGTCACCCGTTAATGGGCTCCGACTACTTGTAGGCACACGGTTTCAGGATCTCTTTCACTCCCCTTCCGGGGTGCTTTTCACCTTTCCCTCACGGTACTGGTTCACTATCGGTCACTAGGGAGTATTTAGCCTTGGGAGATGGTCCTCCCAGATTCCGACGGGGTTTCACGTGTCCCGCCGTACTCAGGATCCACTCTGGAGGGAACGACATTTTGGCTACAGGGCTGTTACCTCTTCTAGCGGGCCTTTCCAGACCGCTTCGCCTACGCCGTTCCTTTCTTACTCCGTATAGAGTGTCCTACAACCCCAAGAGGCAAGCCTCTTGGTTTGGGCTGTTTCCGTTTCGCTCGCCGCTACTCAGGAAATCGCGATTGCTTTCTCTTCCTCTGGGTACTAAGATGTTTCAGTTCCCCAGGTCTGCCTTCTCATACCCTATGTATTCAGGTATGGATACTATCCCATTACGGATAGTGGGTTCCCCCATTCGGAAATCCCCGGATCGAAGCTTACTTACAGCTCCCCGAGGCATATCGGTGTTCGTCCCGTCCTTCTTCGGCTCCTAGTGCCAAGGCATCCACCGTGCGCCCTTCATAACTTAACCACGTTATGAATGAACTTACACTTATTTCTTGTCATTTAAAATGACGTTTCGATGTCTTGTTTTCAAGATTTTCGTTATCTAGTTTTCAAGGAACATGGTGGTGAAAGAGATTCAGCTCTTTCAAAACTAAACATGGCCACTACACGAAGTAGCATCATTGCTGCCATGCGCCGAGGAAGCTTTCTACAAAGCGTTCTCTAGTAGACGCAGGCGCAAAGGCCAATAGAATTGAATGAGGTTAAGCTCATTCAAAACCGAACAAAAACTCAAGCGTGTTATGTCCTTAAAGGACTCCTTAGAAAGGAGGTGATCCAGCCGCACCTTCCGATACGGCTACCTTGTTACGACTTCACCCCAATCATCTGTCCCACCTTCGGCGGCTGGTTCCAAAAGGTTACCTCACCGACTTCGGGTGTTACAAACTCTCGTGGTGTGACGGGCGGTGTGTACAAGGCCCGGGAACGTATTCACCGCGGCATGCTGATCCGCGATTACTAGCAATTCCGGCTTCATGCAGGCGAGTTGCAGCCTGCAATCCGAACTGAGAATGGCTTTATGGGATTCGCTCAACCTCGCGGTTTTGCTGCCCTTTGTACCATCCATTGTAGCACGTGTGTAGCCCAGGTCATAAGGGGCATGATGATTTGACGTCATCCCCACCTTCCTCCGGTTTGTCACCGGCAGTCACCTTAGAGTGCCCAACTGAATGCTGGCAACTAAGATCAAGGGTTGCGCTCGTTGCGGGACTTAACCCAACATCTCACGACACGAGCTGACGACAACCATGCACCACCTGTCACTTCGTCCCCCGAAGGGGAACCTTCCATCTCTGGAAGTAGCGAAGGATGTCAAGACCTGGTAAGGTTCTTCGCGTTGCTTCGAATTAAACCACATGCTCCACTGCTTGTGCGGGCCCCCGTCAATTCCTTTGAGTTTCAGCCTTGCGGCCGTACTCCCCAGGCGGAGTGCTTAATGTGTTAACGTCAGCACTGAGGGTGGAACCCCCCAACACCTAGCACTCATCGTTTACGGCGTGGACTACCAGGGTATCTAATCCTGTTTGCTCCCCACGCTTTCGCGCCTCAGCGTCAGTTACTGGCCAGAGAGCCGCCTTCGCCACTGGTGTTCCTCCATATATCTACGCATTTCACCGCTACACATGGAATTCCACTCTCCTCTCCAGTACTCAAGTCCCCCAGTTTCCAATGGCCCTCCACGGTTGAGCCGTGGGCTTTCACATCAGACTTAAGAGACCGCCTGCGCGCGCTTTACGCCCAATAATTCCGGACAACGCTTGCCACCTACGTATTACCGCGGCTGCTGGCACGTAGTTAGCCGTGGCTTTCTGGTTAGGTACCGTCAAGGTACCGCCCTATTCGAACGGTACTTGTTCTTCCCTAACAACAGAGCTTTACGACCCGAAGGCCTTCATCGCTCACGCGGCGTTGCTCGGTCAGGCTTTCGCCCATTGCCGAAGATTCCCTACTGCTGCCTCCCGTAGGAGTCTGGGCCGTGTCTCAGTCCCAGTGTGGCCGATCACCCTCTCAGGTCGGCTACGCATCGTCGCCTTGGTAAGCTCTTACCCCACCAACTAGCTAATGCGCCGCGGGCCCATCTGTAAGTGATAGCAAGAAGCCATCTTTTAACCTTCCTCCATGCGGAGGTAGGTGTTACCCGGTATTAGCCCCGGTTTCCCGGAGTTATCCCAGTCTTACAGGTAGGTTGCCCACGTGTTACTCACCCGTCCGCCGCTGATCTCAGGGGAGCAAGCTCCCCATTGATCCGCTCGACTTGCATGTATTAGGCACGCCGCCAGCGTTCGTCCTGAGCCAGGATCAAACTCTCCAATAAAGTAAAGTTTGTCTTGCTCATAAATGTAAATCGAAATTGATTCAGGGTTATTAAAAACCCGTTTCACGCTTGGCTTTTGTTCAGTTTTCAAAGAGCTTTCGAACCGCATAATGCGACTCGTTTTTTGTTTGTCGTTTTGAAGCGACTTAAACAATGTACCATCTTCACAACAACAATGTCAATAACTTATTTGAGAAAGTTTTTGTCTTGTTTTGTAATCGATCATAAAGAGAATCAACGTGAATTGAAAGGCTCTATGTTTCGAAGGAGTTGTATAAATGGTGGGCCTAAGTGGACTCGAACCACCGACCTCACGCTTATCAGGCGTGCGCTCTAACCAGCTGAGCTATAGGCCCATAATGGAGCGGGTGATGAGAATCGAACTCACGACCAGAGCTTGGAAGGCTCTTGTTTTACCACTAAACTACACCCGCATATGTGATGGTCGGGAAGACAGGATTTGAACCTGCGACCCCCTGGTCCCAAACCAGGTGCTCTACCAAGCTGAGCCACTTCCCGTAAATGAATGGCGCGCCCGAGAGGAGTCGAACCCCTAACCTTCTGATCCGTAGTCAGACGCTCTATCCAATTGAGCTACGGGCGCAAAGTAATAATGAAGTATTTATTTTATGGTGCGGTCGAGAGGACTCGAACCTCCACGGGTATACACCCACTAGCCCCTCAAGCTAGCGCGTCTGCCATTCCGCCACGACCGCTAAATGGATATTTAAACTAGCGATGCACTTCCGTTAATCCGTGTTGCACCAATTATTTTAATAATGGTGCGGGTGGAGGGACTTGAACCCCCACGTCGCAAGGACACTAGATCCTAAGTCTAGCGCGTCTGCCAATTCCGCCACACCCGCAAAGAAAGTGGTGAGCCATGAAGGACTCGAACCTTCGACCCTCTGATTAAAAGTCAGATGCTCTACCGACTGAGCTAATGGCTCGTTAAATGGCTGGGCTAGCTGGATTCGAACCAACGCATGACGGAGTCAAAGTCCGTTGCCTTACCGCTTGGCTATAGCCCATCGTTTTAACTGGGTAATATTCAGATTAAATGGCGGACCCGACCGGATTCGAACCGGCGATCTCCTGCGTGACAGGCAGGCATGTTAACCCCTACACCACGGGTCCATCTTATCTATGTGTTTCTTCAATAAAAAGTGGTGACCCCTACGGGATTCGAACCCGTGTTACCGCCGTGAAAGGGCGGTGTCTTAACCACTTGACCAAGGGGCCAGATAAAAAGTAAAAGTTTGTTTAAATGGCGGAGAAGGAGGGATTTGAACCCTCGCGCCGCTTACACGACCTACACCCTTAGCAGGGGCGCCCCTTCAGCCACTTGGGTACTTCTCCGTATGGCTCCACAGGCAGGACTCGAACCTGCGACCGATCGGTTAACAGCCGATAGCTCTACCACTGAGCTACTGTGGAATAAAGTGTGATTCGTTTTTTAGCGACAATAAGTATCTTACAACAGATAAAAAGTGAAGTCAATATCTTTTTCGAAATAATTTTATCTGTTTTTGTTTCCTGTTATCGCAGGAGCGCTCGTCCCCTTAGCGACTTTATTAAAGTAACACACACCATCGTTTTAGTCAACAATTATTTCAGAATTAACTTCCCTCTACATTTGCCGCATCCATACTTCTTTATATTTACCTTCCGCTTTCGCGGATAGGTCTGTCCGCACACTTTGCATTGATAAAGATACTTTATTGTTTCTTCCCTTCGCTGTCCAGGGATCATCTGGCAATACCTGCTTCCTCCAACCTTCTGTAACAGCTGTTTGAAATCTTGGTCCCGATGCCGATAACCCTTCTTTAGAAGGTGAAGATGGTAGTGGCACAATTCGTGCTTAATGATGCCAATGAAGGATTCCATCCCATGAACTTCCAATTGTTTCGGATTGAATTCGAGATTGTGGCTTTTTAAGAGATATCTGCCGCCTGTCGTTCTTAAGCGATTATTGAAGCTTGCCGAATGCTTGAACGGTCGGTGGAAGTATTCCAATGATATGCTTTCGACGAGTTTTTGCAGCTCGCTTTGTTTCATTTATCCTCACCTATCTCCCTAATCTATTTTGCCAAATTTACAATGAAAAGAAAAGTTATCGGTATATCACGAACAAGGGCAAGCCATCACACATAGACTAATAACCACCATTAAGGAAAGTGAGGAGAGGCTCATCATGCCTTACTGGTTCAAAAAACAGCTGAGGAATGCTTATCTCAATAAAGACAGATACCAAATCAAACTTCTTAACCAATGTTGGTTCTTTTACAGAAAAAAACACTGCTCTTAGCAAGCAGTGCTTTTTATGTCTTATCGATTTACCATTGTCAGCGCAATCCGTTGTTTATTCAAATCAACTTGCTCCACCCACACTTTGACTACCTCGCCAACGTGTACAACATCCATCGGGTGTTTGACGTAGTTTTTACTCAGCTTGGAAATGTGGACTAGTCCATCCTGTTTCACTCCGATATCGACAAAGGCTCCAAAATCAACGACATTCCTGACTGTCCCTTCAAGTTCCATCCCTTCTTCGAGATCTTCCATCTTCAATACATCTGTTTTTAATAGAGGTTTGGTTACTTCATCACGGGGATCTCTTGATGGCTTGACGAGTGCATCAACGATATCCTTGAGTGTCAATTCCCCGATACCAAGCGCCTCAGCTGTTTCAGATAGATTTAATGATTGCAGCTTCGCTCTCATTTCATCCGTTCCGATTTCCTGCTCCGACGCCCCTAATGAATCCAAGAGCTTACGTGTATCCGAATAGCTTTCCGGATGAATCGGTGTTTGATCCAACGGCGTCTTCCCTTCCATGATTCTGAGGAATCCGATACATTGCTCATACGTTTTCGCTCCGAGACGCGGTATTTTTTTTAGTTGTATCCTGCTCGTGAATTTTCCTTCTTCCTCTCGTTGTTTCACGATGTTATTGGCAACCGTCTTGGAAAGACCAGCGACATATTGCAGCAAGGATGGTGAAGCTGTATTTACGTTAACACCGACTTGGTTAACGACCGTTTCTACGACGAATGTCAGCGAATCATTCAGTTCCTTCTGCGAGACGTCGTGCTGGTACTGGCCGACTCCGATGGATTTCGGATCGATTTTGACCAGCTCGGCCAAAGGATCCTGCAGTCTTCTTGCAATTGAGACAGCACTTCTCTCTTCAACCTTAAGGTCAGGGAATTCCTGACGTGCAATCTCAGATGCGGAATACACACTTGCACCAGCTTCATTCACGATAATATAGGCTAACTTACGGTCAAGTTCTTTAATCAGGTCTGAAACGAATTGTTCTGTTTCACGAGAGCCTGTTCCGTTACCGATTGCAATGATTTCGACATCGTGTTTTTCAATCATCCTTTTTAGGATCGCTTTCGAGTTTTCGATGTCAGATCGTGGCGGCGTCGGATACATGACATCAATATCCAAGGTTTTACCCGTGTCATCCACGACTGCAATTTTACAACCCGTCCGATATCCAGGATCGATTCCAAGAGCAATTTTCCCTTTCAATGGAGGCTGAAGAAGAAGGTGGCGTAGATTTTCAGAGAATATACGAATGGCTTGCTCGTCAGCACGCTCCGTTAATTCGTTACGAATATCCCGTTCAATGGACGGTGCGATCAAACGTTTATACCCGTCCTGGATTGCTCGTTCGATGTATTCACTTGAAGGCGTATCAAGCTTGATGTATTTTTCTCTCAACTTCCTTAGGATTTTATCCACGGGAGCTGTAATGGCTACTCTTAATACACCTTCCTTTTCCCCGCGATTAACGGCTAGTGTACGATGAGGGACGATTTTTTTCACCGGTTCTTGATAGTCATGGTACATTTCGTACGTCTTTGCGTCTTCTCCCTCAACTTCTTTTGTTTTTATTTTCGTTTCGACGATCCCTTCTTGAAAGGTGAGCGTTCGAATCCATGTCCGGTTGTCGGAATCGTCAGAGACTCGCTCTGCGATGATATCCTCTGCGCCTTGAAGAGCGTCTTCAATCGAGTGAACTTCTTTTTCTTCAGATAGGAACTTCTCGGCTTCCGAGGCTACTTCAATATTCTTCCGCTGCTCCATCAACAAATCGGCAAGAGGTTCGAGTCCTTTTTCTTTCGCTGTCGTCGCTCGTGTCCGCTTCTTCTGTTTATATGGACGATAGAGATCCTCCACTTGTTGAAGTTTCGTCGCTTTATGTATTTCCTCTTTCAGGTTATCCGTCAATTTATCTTGTTCCTCGATCAGTCGAAGGACTTCTTCCTTCCGCTTTTCCAAGTTGCGTTTATATTCCCACGCATCTGAGACGTCACGGATCTGCACTTCATCAGCTGCACCCGTCAGCTCTTTTCGGTAACGTGCAATAAAGGGGACGGTATTTCCTTCTTCAAGAAGATTGATGATATTGGTTACGTTCTTTATAGATAGCTTTGTTTCAGTGGATACTTGCTTTATGAGTTCATTATTCAATTCCAATTATGTTCCTCCTCATACTTTTACGCTATAGACTCAAGTTTACCAAATAAACGTAGTCGATGAAATCTGCAGAGGAAGGTTGTCGAGAAGGATCGCTCCAGGCTTGTGATTCCATAGGCTATGAATGGATTCCATAAAAAAGAAGGTGACTGGATAATAAAAGTCACCTTCTTCTATGTTACCTTTCCAATTACACATGTCATATCATCTACTGCCTGGAGGCATTTTTGCTTTAAGTAGCTGGATGCGACTCTTGGACTTTTTGCACGCATGACATTCCGTTTATCAGGAGAACTAAGCTCGACACCATCCGAATAGGCGATAAACATAGAGCCTTCTTGAATGGAAACTTGTCGAACATCAAATTTCATGGGTTTTCCTGAAAGGAATCCGGACTTAGGAATGGCATGGACGATCTTACCGGATGGTAGTCCAATAATCAGTCGAATATTCCCTACACCACAATATTCCAAAATCTGATCCTTGAAGTATACTTTAAACAAGGTCAAAACAGCACCACGTGTATTGAAGAGAGCATCATTACATAGCTGGATCAACGTATCGACGTCCTCATGGTGGTTGTCTTCTACGACTTTGACAGCTTTAGCGGATGCGTCATGAGCAGCTTGACCGCTACCCAGACCATCAGCTACGAGGCAAACGAAATAGTCCTTCGTCTCCTTTGTGAAATAGCTGTCGCCGTTGCACTGACCTTCAATTTTTGATCGTTGAAATGTACTCAAGTCCACTCGTTGATGTACATATTTTTCAATCATTAAAAGCCTCCGCAGGATCGACGCGTATCGCATCTTTTAATTTTTCAAGCGCTCTACGTTGCAATCGTGACACATGCATTTGGGATATATTCAACCGTTTCCCTGTTTCCTTCTGACTCAGGTTTTCGAAATACGTGCATTGAAGGATCTCCTGCTCCCGTTCTGAAAGGACACTGAATGCTTTTTGCAGGAGCATTCGTTGGTCAGTTTGTTCATAGCCACTTTCTGTACTTCCGACCAAGTCTAACAAGGTTACCGTACTGCCTTCTTGATCTGCCTCGATGGAACTGTCGACGGATAATGCCTGATAACTCTTGCCCATTTCCATCGTTTCCAAAACTTCTTCTTCTGTTGATTCCAGATAATCCGCAATCTCTGCAACCTTAGGTGAGCGTTGCAAGTCATTCGTCAGTACTTCGACCGCCTTTTTGATTCTAGGGCTTAATTCTTTGATTCTTCTCGGGACATGGACACTCCATGTCTTATCTCGGATGAATCGTTTGATTTCACCAATGATCGTCGGGACAGCGAATGATTCAAAGCTTCTCCCGAACTCCGGGTCATAACGACGAAAAGCAGCCAGCAGACCAATCATGCCAACCTGCACTAAGTCATCGTGGATGCTTTTCCCTTTTGAAAACTTACGAGCGAGAGAATGGACCAAATCCTGATAATGCTCCACGAGAATGGTTTGGATTTCTTGATTTTCTGGATCATCTCTTAATTGCTCAAGCAATTCGTAAATGTAGTCTTTATTGTGAGGGGGCTGGCTTGTATTGGTCGACACTCTCATCCACCCCATCTCTATTCAGGTATTTCGTCATCATGACTACCACTCCAGCATCATCGCTGATATCGACTTTATCCATCAGCGTTTCGATCAAGAATAACCCCAACCCTCCTTCGTTGATCTGCTCAACAGGTTTACCATTAACGGGGCCGGTTGTGTGCTTGATTTCCTCGACGTCGAAGCTCTTACCTTTATCCATGACTGTAATTTCAAGTTTATCATCGTACATGCCATATGATAAACGGATCTCACCTTCATCTTCACCATACGCATGATTCACTGCATTCGTAATCGCCTCTGAAACCGCGATCTTGATATCTTCAATTTCGTCAAACGTATATCCCATTCGAGAGGCGATACCGGATACAGTCAAACGAGCGACACCAACATAATCCGGTTTCGCAGGGATCACCATTTCGATAAGATCACTCATCGCGCCCCCTCCTCTGTGGTATGCTCAATGTTCATGACATCCGTCAACCCAGTGATTTCAAATAGACGTTGAACACGGTCCGTCATACCTGTCAGAGTAAGCTTGCTTCCATGCTGCTGAGAGGATTTCAAGGCACCGACAAATACTCCTAGTCCAGTGCTATCCATATAATCAACACCACTTAAGTCCACTAAGACTTCATGGCCTTCTTTTTGGGTCATTTGAATCAAAGTTTCTTTCAATTTAGGAGCTGTATAGGCATCAACTTCACCGTTCAGCACCAATCGTTCTGTATTGTTTTCGACATCTTCTTTATGAATCTGTAAGTTCATCGCTCTTTCCCCCTTGGATAAATAGGCGTGCATTATATTATATCCATACCACAGACGCTTAAATGTTAAACCGACCTTTTCAATATAATTAAGGTAAAATCATCCCTAAGTTCAAATTCTTGTAATTGCTCAAGGTCAGCGTATACATGATTGACGATTTCCTGAGGTGGCAAATGCATATAGGATCGTATTAATGAAATTACTTCATCTCTTGAGACAAAGCCGCTGCTCGTCCTGCACTCTGTTACACCATCTGAAAGCAGGATGATCATGTCATCCGGCTCTACGGTTTTTTCATATTGGATATACTTCGTACTTCTCGATACCCCTAACACAAGACCTTTAGCCATGAATTCATCAAAGCTATCTGATTTCGCATTATAATAAAAGCCAGGCTCATGGCCTGCCCCAGCATAGAAGAACCGATTATGGGTCCTGTTATAATGACCATAGAACATCGTTATAAACATTGTAGGATCGACGTTCTGCTCTACAACGCGGTTGAGATTCTCCAGCACGACACTCGGGTTATTCTGTTGTTCGGGCAAACTGTCCATTGCATATTTGATCATGGACATACAAAGAGCTGCCGGCACTCCTTTACCAATGACATCCGCTACGGCTACGCTGATTGAATCAGGACCGTTCTGAACAAAGTGATAATAGTCCCCGCTCATTTTCTTTGCTGCTTTACTTATGACCCCGATCTCTAATCCTTCAATGTTCGGAATCTCCCCTTGAAGGAGTGTTTGCTGCATGCTTGCTGCCACTTCAATCTCAGATTCAAGGGCCATCTGTTTATCCCTCAAGATCTGATGTTCACGATATGCCATTCCGTAACCCATCATGACTTCAATTAAAAAGTCAAAAGAATCCCTGACTTGCTCAGGTATATCACCATTAAGGGATTCTAAAACTGTAGAGTGGATATTGATTACCTCTTCAGGGGAGATATTTTGCTCAATCATTTTTCTACTGAACTGTTGTGCTTTATATAATGCTTGTTCTGTCCTTCCGCTTAAATAGGCGGAGAGGAATTGTTCGTATCGTTCTACCAGTATTCCTCTATCCCCCAACATCATCTATCCTCCTAACGGAGCCATTTCGTAATCATGATCTCAGTTCCCACATTAACTGTAGATTGAATATTAAATTCATCCATAAGTCGTTTCACTCCCGGTAGACCAGCTCCTAGTCCACCAGATGTCGTGTATCCATCTTCCATTACTTTACGAATATCCTGTATGCCTGGTCCTGTATCGTTAGCACTGATTCGGAGTCCTTTACGGTTTCCCTCTTCAATCGGTTCGATGCAAATTCTTCCGTTCCCTGCATATAAATATATGTTACGCGCTAGTTCGGATATCGCTGTTGTAATTCTTGCCTGATCAACACTTGAAAAGCCTAGCTCCTTCGCTAAATCTCTTCCAAGTTGTCTTGCGCTGACAATATCCCATTCATTTCGAACGTCTACACAGGATTGGACGGCCATGTTCATCCCTCCAAATCCAGTCGTAATTTATCTAACCCCTGTTCTAAATCTAAAGCTGTAGGTACATCCCGCATGTTGATGCCTAAATCAATTAGTGTAATCGCAACCGGTGGCTGAATACCTGTCAGCACAACTTTAGCACCCATTAGATTTGACATCTTCACAACGTCACCCAACACTTTAGCGATGAAGGAATCGACCATATCTACGGATGTTAGATCGATGACGATTCCCTTTGCACCTGTATCGTGGATTTTGCTCAATAAGTCTTCTTGAAATTCCAGCGCAGTTTTATCATCTAATTCAACTTGTATTGAAATCAATAAATATTCATGAAGCTTAAGAATTGGTATTCTCATCCGTGCTGCCCTCCTAGGATAAGGATTCAATTTTTTTGTTCGTAAGCTCTAATGCCGACTCAACACCCTTAAGCAACGTACTTCTTGTAGGGAATTCACTCAAGTCGATGCCTAGATTGACAATGGTTTGTGCAATTTCGGGACGGATACCAACCAGAATACATTTCGAACCGATCAAACGAACTGCTTCGGCTGCTTGAATGATATGGTGTGCAACCATCGTATCTACAACTGGTACACCCGTAATATCAATCAATACCACCTGGGAGCGGTTCTCGATAACACCATCCAATAAATTTTCCATGATCAGCTTGGCTCTTTCCGTATCAATCGTACCGATCAATGGCATGACACTTATGTGCTCAAAAACAGGAATCAGTGGTGCGGACAACTCCAGCAATGCTTTCTTCTGGACGGATACGGTATTCCGCCAATTTTGTGTTGAATAGGACACGACCGCTTCTAAAAGCTTGTCTATCGAATGATCAAAGTACTCAAACGTGTCCATCGCATCATCTAAGTCTTCCTTTTCATTGATGATCGTCTTCAAACCTACCCGACGGAAAACTTGTAGCCCTTTCGTTACATAACTCAACGGCCAACCGATTTGCACAGTCCTTTCGAAAAAATCTTGCAAATCAGGACCAATGTCATCCCGTTGTTCGATAACATGATTCAATAGGCTATCTATAAATTCTGTATTTGAATTTAGAAATACATCTTTCGTAACCGTCGTCAATTCACGTTCTTCTTCTCTGAAGTTGAGCATCCGATCTTGCCATTGCTCTTCTATGGAAGACCGATTCTCCTTCATCACTTCATATACGGTTGATATCATCCGTGTGCCTCCGTTCCTTCGATAGTCATACATAGAAATATTATTTCATTATTATCCAAATCTTTCAATGGTTTTGGTTTCTTAGCCACATTTTTACAGATTATATGCCATTTCAAAGTATTGGTGGTGCATGATTGGACTTATATATATTTTCGATGCACTCTTGTGAAAAACGGTCGTGCTCCTAATAAAAACCAATCCTTTTTGGACAATAAAAAAAGCCGCTTAATTTCAGCAGCTTGCTCATTTTCACATATGGATATTAAAAATCAATGAGCCCTAAACTGATTTGTAGAGCGTCATCGACTTTCTTCATCATTTCATCATCCAAATGTGTAATTTTATCTGTTAGTCGTTGTTTATCAATTGTACGAATTTGCTCCAGTAAGATCACTGAGTCACGTTCAAATTTATATTTCTTCGCACTGATTTCAACATGAGTAGGTAGTTTAGCCTTTTGAATCTGGGCTGTAATGGCCGCGACGATCACTGTTGGACTAAACCGGTTTCCGATATCATTTTGTATGATTAATACTGGACGGATACCGCCTTGCTCCGACCCTACTACTGGAGAAAGATCTGCAAAGTAAACGTCGCCACGCTTGACTATCAAATCATTACACCCCGCTTACTAAGCGGTCCAAAGTTAGATCAGCTTCCTCCTCAGCAAGAAAGGCTTCTGATGCAATGTTCAAATTGATTTTAGCCATTTCCATGTAACCTTGTCGCATAGATTCACGGATATGACGACTTTCCCGTTCTCGCAGATACATTTCGGTTGCTTGATGAATAAACTCGCTTCTATTCAAGTTCTCGTTCATAATCGCTCCGTCCACCTCTTTTATCAGTTGCTCTGGCAAGCTAATAACGATACGTTTTTTGTGCATGTCGGACACAAAAATCCACCTCCAGCTAACTGCTACGATCTCTCTGAAAAATCCCCTATTAATAGTATCATACAGACAGAATATTGCAAAGCTATCTTCGTATAATCCATTCGTCAAAATTAGTGGAAATCCTTTAATAATTTACGATTTATTTAATATTTGATTCATGGTTTCGATGATTGCATCATTTTTTTTATAAATTCTCGGTACTCTGGAAGAGATCAAGCAGGGTATTTCATAATTGATCGTATCATTTTGCATCGCAACTTCATCAATGGTTATTTCCTGATTATCCTGCCGGCCGAGCAGCGTCACCTTCGTGCCGATATCCACTTGATAAGGCAGCTTTATGAGCAGTTGGTCCATACAGATTCGGCCTACGATTTTAGCGAATCGGCCGTCGACTAAGACGGAACCTTTTTCGGCGTATCTTCGTATCCAGCCGTCTGCATAACCAATCGGGACCGTCCCGATCCATTCCTTCTCGGTTGTTCGGTAGGTTGCACCGTAACTTACAGTATCCCCAGGTTGGATCTGTTTCACATGGGACAGTTTGCTATGCAACGAGAAAGCTTGCTTAAGAGGGAAGGGCAGAACTTGTTTCATTTCCTCTGACGGGGCTAGGCCATACATGGATATCCCCACTCTTACATAATGTTGGTCATAATCCGGAAAGCGAATGGCACCTGCGCTGTTCCCGAAATGGATCACATCAGGCTTTATGCCTTCCTCCTCCAATAATGCAAGGTAATGAGAGAAACGATTCATTTGCTTCGTCACAAGTTCAGAATCTAGTTCATCTGCAGTTGCGAAATGGGAAAAAGCTCCTTCTAACTTCAGACTTTCATTTTGTTTAATATGATTAATGATTAGCTTTGCCTCATTTGGATCATTTATACCTAATCGTCCCATACCCGTATCAAATTTGATATGGATGGCTAATGGTTGCTCCAGGTTTCCGAGGGCTTGAAGCCATTCTTTTTGGAAAACCGTCAACGTAATGCCATATCTCACAGCTATTGAAGCATATTCTGGAGATACCCATCCTAGAACCAGGATCGGAACCTCTATGCCATTACGCCTCAAAGCGATCGCCTCATCCAGAAGGGCTACACCGAGATAATCTACTCCATTGTCAACGAGTTCCTTTGCAACTTGGTAAGCTCCATGTCCATACCCATCGGCTTTGACAATCGCCATTACTTTCGTACCACCTGTCAGATGGTTCTGTATCTGAAGGTAGTTATCCACAATATGATCTAAATCTACTTCAACCCAGGTATCTCTGAAATATTGCATGAAAACGACTCCCAAACGTTCTTTTCCTTCTATTGTACATGAACGCATCCGAGAGGGTAAACATGAAACCTCGTGGCGGAGTGTCAGCTTAAGTGCCTGACACTTTTCCAAACCCCTTGCTAGTGCTGCATCTATGAGTGGTGTCAGGCACTCCCCCACAACCCTTACCAGCTCTGCTTCTATGAAAAGTGCCTGACACTCCCCCACAACCCTTACCAGCTCTGCTTCTATGAAAAGTGCCTGACACTCCCCCACAACCCTTGGCATCACTGCATCTATGAAAAGTGCCTGACACTCAAGAAAGGCTGAAAAGAATAGCGTGCTTATTCTCCCAGCCTCACTTCTTGCTATTTGCCTTGCGTGGTACTCATGGATGATGCAATGGTTGCCATTTCTTCTGGCGTCAGATCATGGGATGCCAGGAAGTAATCCACACCGTTTGCGGACCAATTCAATGTCTTTCCATTCAGGACACCTACGGCGAAACCTAGATCGACCAGCTCACCTTGGTCCATGGTCAACATCTTGGTTGCAGGTGTAACTTCAGCCTGGCGCTGAATGATCGTGAATGATTTGTCCTCCCCTGCATAAGTGAGGATGATTTGATCGCCTTCTTCATTAGCTTGCTGGTTAAGTAATGTCGTACCTTCAGGGACGACGCTCGGGAATACAGGCTTGAAGCCTTTATCTCCTGTCGCCATGGTCGGAACCTCGAGTTGAGCCCCTTCCATGTTACGCTCCATATCGAAAGCACCATCGTCAAATTTGGAATTCAGCTTCGTATTCTTGAATTTCACGTCAACCAATACCTTCATATCCTTATCCATGACCTTCACTTTGGTCGGCATCAGGTTGGATTTGTCGAGTGTGATTTCCTGCTGGTATAGATTCTTGTTCTGATAATTGGTTTTCGTGTTGAATACGTATCCTTTTTCACCGGCTTTGAAGTTTCGATCGTCGTCCATCAGAATATCCTTGATCAACGATTGAATCAAGTAGACCTGGCTGCTGTTTTCCGGCCATTCACTTTGGAAACGGAAGCTCTTGTTCAATGCCGGGGTCAGTACGAACACACCGTCACTGTTTCTTAGAATCATCTGGCTTTGGTCTTTCTCAGCGTTTTTCAGGCTAACACGGTAGAAGCTCGGCTTTTTATGCCACACTTCAATTTCATAAGTGATCGGTTGTTCGCCTGTCTGCAAAGTCATGGTTGCTTCAGCCCTATAGCTGGACATCTTGCTCATCGTCTTATCCAGATCGGAAAGGACGTCCTTTTGGCTTTTGGAGCCACAAGCTGTCAAAGAAATAACTAAAAGCGCGATAACAAGAAGCGAGATTGTTCTTTTCAAATTTTTCATCTCCTTTGCCTCATATAGATGACAAAAGAGGGACGTCACATACGTAATGGAAGGATGGTCTATGCGGCTGTTTCCGGCCACGGGATGGATTTACAAGAATATACGAAAAAATGAATCGACACCCTTTTTAGATACCGTGAATGCAAGCATTTCTTTGTATATCTACACCCCCTTGTTAAGAAACCTTCAGCGGTTGCATCCACACGACCATCCGTACATATGCATCAGCATTCCCTCTAACCGCACTACAAATATATGAGACAACTTCTTGCAATATGCAGACTAGCTTGACGAGCTTTCGAGAATGACTTGGGCTACTGCATACTCGTTACTATGTGAAATGGAGACGTGAATAACGCCATCATACTGACTATGTATGGTCGGTTTGCCGTTTTCATCGGACATGATTTCGATATCCTGCCAGCTTAAATGCTTTCCGATACCCGTTCCCACCGCTTTCGCATAAGCCTCCTTCGCGGCAAATCTCCCTGCGAGGAATTCCATGCTCTTTCTTCCTTTAAAAGATTGAAACCGATCCAGCTCCAGGCGGGTTAACACCCGTTGCGCAAATTTCGGCTGGCGCTCATGCGTCTTTCTTATCCTTTCTATTTCTACGATGTCAATTCCAATACCCGTAATCACTTCTATCTCAACTCCTCGTTATACTATGGAACTTAAGCCAAACATTCATACTGCCTCAACCGAATATGGTAAACTATAGAAGTATTAGAAACATATCATACTTCTTATTGAAGACAGTTTACAAAGGGGGAATCCAAGTGTTTGTACGAACGGAAAGCCTTCGTTCATTCATCCGTCTCTATCCTATTATCACCACAATTATCGCCATACACATCCTCCTTTTCATTGGAGTAAATGTCATTCCTGATTTGTTACGGCTCACAGCAGGAATCAACATCTATATCCTTGCAGGAGAATATTGGAGATTGTTAACACCGATCTTCATACACGAAGCATTTCCACATATGTTGTTCAATTCCTTTTCATTATATCTATTCGGACCTGCTTTAGAGAGGATGCTCGGTAAGTTCAGATTCATCATCGGCTATCTCGGTGCAGGGGTGATTGCGAATGTGGCGACACTCTTTTTACAAGGGCCGGGTTATTCGCACATCGGTGCGTCGGGTGCAATCTTTGGATTATTCGGCTTATATGTGTACTTGATTTATGCACGAAGAGACCTCATTGATCAACAGAATACCCAAATTGTTATGACCATACTGGTACTGAGCTTAGTCATGACATTCGTCACTCCTAGAATTAATATTCTTGGCCACCTTTTCGGCTTGGTTGGGGGAGCTGCACTTGGACCCATCCTCTTGATGGGAATAGGAAAACGTTATTGAAATACCTCAATACAAAAAACAGGAGGACCCGCTTTACCACAACTCTCATTCAGAGCGTGGACATCAAGGGTCAACTCCTGTTTTCTTCGTATATAAACCTTTGAGTGCTTCCTTCAGAGTCGAGACAAATTTCAAGTGGTATTCCGTATCCAGATTGTTCAGAGTGACGGCCTGTTGAGGTGAAATACCGATGATGATGGCTTCAATTTCTCCCATATACCATAAGGTCTTGAATAATTGCTGCAGTTCTTTGAATCCATCCTCATTTATTTCACTCACACCTGTAAAATCAAAATACAGACGGTCTTGATTTTTGTGATGTGCATTGTCTAGGATCTTCTTCGAAATCAACATCATTTTCTCTTCTGTAAGATCCCCGAACAATGGAACGAGGGCAGTATCGTCAGTCAGAGAAATGAATGGGCCAGATAGCTCATTAATTTTATGCATCGCTGCTTCTAGTTCATTCTTTTTTTCCAACAACTCGAAATTCGTGTTTTCAAGCCTTCCTCTTAGGCGATCAATTTGATTGAACAATTTCTCATTCGCCGTACTCTTTTCCACGCAAACAATCTCCGCTGAACGATCCAAATTCCAAGAGACATGTACCTCATATAAAGAAAATGGGTTTTGAAACGTCTTCATGACCAGCTCAAAGACTGCTGTCCCATGCTTTTTCCCCAGGTTCCGTTCCGCTTTTACCATGCTGTCTCCATCAACAAGCTCCAAGAAGTTATCCACCTGTGGAAACTGTTCTTCTGTATGCTTGGAGCGCGTTATAATTTCATAGTCCTTATTGATTTGAAAATAAGGAACTGGAATGTTTGTTGTTTTCACCATATTTATTCCCCTCAGTACGATGCTCCATTATCCAGCGTTGGACATCTTGTATGCTCTTAAGGATGATCGTCTCTTCAGTACTATACTGTCGAAGGTCGTACAATCCACTTAGTCGCCCTCCAACCATCATGATCGGTGCATTTGGAATTCGACTGAGTGCATCGAGATAACCCTTTAGTTTAGGTAAATGATATAAAATCGCAACAGAAATGCCAATCAATTGCGGCTTCCACTCTTTTGCTTGAGACTCGGCATATTCCAAGGGCAGGTTTGCTCCGAATAATCGTGTTTCCCAACCGTAGTACTCGAAGATACTAGATACGATTTTTGTACCGAGATAATGCTGTTCATTCTCAAGGCAGAAAAACATGGCTTTCAGACCATTGGACTTTCCTTTTTTACGCGTAATATGGTTGTACTTATACTGCGATAGGACATAATCACAGGTAGCTGTAGCAAGATGTTCATCCGCAACGGTAATCTCATTATTCTCCCATAGCTCACCTATATGCTGCATCGCTGTTGTAAGGAAGTGAAACACCTTGATAACATCCTCTTTATCAGGCATTTCATTAATAAATGATTCACAGCTTACTTCATCACCCTCAAGCAAATAATGCGTGAACTTTTGTATGTCCTCTTTCATAGCTTCACCCACCCATGTCTATTTGTGTCTTCGGGTTATGCCCTCAATTCTAGGACAGCTTGATCAATCGCCTTATCATAAAAGACCTTACGATCAGCATCGATCCAATTATCCACTACTTGCTGGATGATTTCGAAGTTGACGCATAAATGGTCAACCGTCATGCCGTGTTTCTGCAGAATCCCATTGAGCCAATGAGCGTAATCGACAAAGAATTGGACGTCAGTCAATTCAAAAGCTGTGTCCAGGTGCCTGAAGTGATGGACATTATCCTCTCTGCACTTCCGGAGGCCTTTTTCACCGAATTGTTCTTTTAATTGAGGATATTTCTCATAAATCTTATGTACAACTTCATCAATCATCTGTTGATTGGTCATGGCCTCATTCATGTAGCGACCACACTGTACATCTGGACTTTCGGGATGATTCCAGCTAATTCTTTATCTGGATATTTCTTCTCCAATTCATGAATCCGTTTAAAGTCGTCACTTCTGACCCAGTTCAAATAGCTCTGCTTATCCTCGAATTTAATCTGGACGGTAAGCTCTTCAGGTGATTTATCGTTCTGTAGGAGCTCAAAGGATAAGAATCCTTCTGCTTGATCAACTGATCGCGAACGATTCCGATAGATATCGATGACTTCATCAGCTTTTTCCGTCGGGACCTGTACCGTTGAATGAACAATGAACATGCTATTCCCCATTTCAAATCATAGTCTTTACAATTTTCGTCGTTCGTTGGCGGTTTCCTGTTTTAATAGGAAATATTTATATTAAAATCAATAATGAATGATGACCAAAATAAAAAAGCCCCCTGTTCAGGGTGCTTTTCTTCTATAATATCATTTCCTTTCACTAACTTCGAATAAACCAATGGAAATTGTCTTTACCTGCATTCCGATCAATGTCTTTCAGTTCGTATGTTCTTCCGACTCCTCCAGAGAGTATGGCGGTTTTCATCGTTACCAAATCGTAGCGCCTTTGAAAAATGGACTGTTGAACTTCAAAGTCCTGCATACGTCTCTTCTCGGTTATCAATAACGTCCTTGAAATGAAACGGTCTTGCATAAAAAAGGATTTACCTTCGATCAACCATTTGCTGTCCTTAAAGCGGATGACTCCCCAAAAGATCAGTACAATGATTGGAACCAGATAGAGGAACCAAAAGCTCGATGGCACAAGCCAAAAAGTCGGAATAAGAAGAAGCCCAGGTAATAAAGCTCGAAGGATATATCTTCTTAACGAGCGCTTTGGTAAAGCATGCATATCCTCAGGTAATTCATAACCAGGCAGGATATGCTTCAATTCTTCATTCAACCGCGACTTCTTAATGATTGGAAAGAGCATAGCTGACACCCCAAGCTCCGGACCAGCCCCACCTGCGCTTTCGACGTGGACGGTTCCATAGCCGAACGGTTGCCGAAGAATGTTTTCAACGACCCTCAACCCTTGCACCCGTTGCAACGGAAAAGTAAGTTCCCTCTTTTCCAACAGACCTCTCGTTATGACGATCCGATCCTCATAGCGTTTCAACCGGAAGTTCGCATACTTGAAAATGACGCCTATAAAGGAAATGAACCAGGCGATGAAAACAGAAATGAACGCCATCGCCGCGATAATGACCCAACTGAATCCGCTTAACCAGTTGAATGCTAGAACATAGAAATCCTCCGGAATGAAGGTATCGAATTGCGACCCGAATGTACCCGCAAGCGGTAAAAGCACACCAAGACCTCCTGAGGTAGAAGCAGCGATGACCAGATCTTTTAAGGGCAGGGAATACGTATAAATCGGTTCCTCTCCCTTTTCACTCTCTCCCTGCTCTGTCTCTTTATCCTCACGCAATATGGAAGCAAGTTCATCTGCATCTGATTTTCGTATTGCCGCTAACGATGCTTCTGCGCCTCCACCTGCACCACCCGCTGTTTCAATGCTCACTTTGACGACATTGAAGAAACGGTGGAAGATTCCTTGTGTATAATCGATGGATTGAATCCTTTTTTTCGGTATATATCGTTTCTTTCGGACAAATACACCATATTCAATTTTCAATTCCTCACCCTCAACGTGGTAGGTGAAGCGAAGCCAATGGATGATCCCATATATCCCTAATAAAAGAATGAAAAGGAATGGAGCGATTCTCATCCATACCAGTCCGCCTTCATTCCCGGGCCCAACGAAAAAGAAGATAACCAACGGAACCAGCCATTCTTTCAACATCTTCAAAAAAGATAATCCTGCAGCTAATGGGTGTAATCGAGTCGGTTCAAACATCTTCTTCAGTCACCCTGGCCATTTTGGATATGTAATCTCTTACCTGGTCTGCCGTTTCATTATCCAAAGCTGGGATCTCATGAACCGTTGCAGCAGTGGATATCGTTACGGAAGATAAATCAAAGTGTCGCAGTATAGGTCCTTGTTTCGTATCGACATGCTGCACCCTGACCATTGGGATCAACACTTTTCGAATTATGAAGAGACCATATTTCAATTCAATTTCAAACTCACGTACTTCATACCGCCATACTCGATATCGAATCTTGGGCAGCAAATAGACGAGAAGGTAAATGATTATGATGGCAATCAATAAAATTACAAACGAAATCCATAACGGGATTGGCGTTAAAAACGCTATGACAAAGCTTACAATTGTAAGAATAACGAGGAACAAACTGTTCAATGCTCCGTATATGCGCCAAACGGTCAGCGCTCGTGGTGCAATTTGTTGTGATGGTTCATCGCGCATAAATGATTTATCCTTTCCGAGCTGTATTGGCTTTTACTCTTCATGTATTATATCGCATCTCCCTTTTATTTCCTACTTCCGTCAACCTTTAGAACGAAGAGCATCTAGAAAAAAAGATGAACACCCCGCCTGTACTTCCACCTATAGGAAGTATGGGACGGTGTATTCATCCTCTTTATCTCCTGAAACGGTGAATTTCATCCTTCATCCGTTCCATTCGAAGCCTCTTCTGTTTTCGCTTCTTTTTCACTCTATACCATCTTATTACAGCTAAAAGGAACAGAATGATTAATCCACCGAAAAGGATGGATACCCATGAGAAGCCGTTCTTTTCCGTTTCATCGACCTCCACTTTTCCCATCACCGCTTCAGCAGGCTCTTCATCCATTACTTGCTTGGTATCAGGTAACAATGGGAATGAAGCGATTTCTTCGTCTGTATCCGTATGAACGAGCAGGGTCCCTTCTTCATTGACCATCGTTTCATACGTTTCTCCAATTTTCACCGTAAAGAACTTATCTTCTTTTAAGGTGTATTCATTGCCATTTTCATCAACATACACCGTTCCTTTTTCAAGCTTTTTCGTTTCAAAATGATCGAAACCATAATTCAGTAGCTCGGTTGTATCGCTGTACGCTTGTTCGGAAGTGTCACTTTTCATTGTGACGACGATGAGTGATGTGTCTTCTTTGGTTGCAGCCGTCACCAGAGTATGCTGCGACTGATTGGTATACCCGTTCTTCACACCGAAGGTGCCATCATATCGCCAAAGAAGTTTATGGTGGTTATAAAGGGTCGTCTCCCAACTCTTCCCTATCCAATCCATTTTCTTCGTACCGACGATCTCTCGGAATTCTTTATTTTCGAGCGCGTATTGCGTAATACGAGCCATGTCTGCTGCAGTCGTATAATGATCATCTTCATAAAGGCCACTCGGATTAACGAAGTGGGTTCCTTCTAATCCTAATCGATCTTTCACAAGTGCGTTCATTTCTTTAGAGAATTCTTCCACACTACCTGATAAGTGTTCAGCAATTGCAATCGCCGCATCGTTTCCAGAGTTGATCATCAGGCCCTGGACAAGCTGTCTCAATGACATCTGTTCACCTTCAACGAGATAAACGCGGGTTCCATCCACTCTTACGGCGTTTCCCGATATCGTTACCTGTTCATCCATTCTCCCGGATTCGATGGCAAGGATTCCTGTGACGATTTTCGTTATACTCGCAGGATACATACGCCGATCTGCATCATTTTCTGCTAACACTTTTCCAGTTACAGCATCCATGATTACAAACGTTTCACTGTAAAGATCATCAGGCCTTTCAGATTCAGCAAAGGAATGAAGCGGCATCAGCAAGAGGAAGACAATCAGGAAGGGTGTAAGTAAAAAAATCTTTTTTTGTTTCATTTTCTTAGCCCCTAATTCGTTATGTTGTATCTATATTATTCGTAAAGTGTGGGCAATTTGACAGGATTATTGACCTAATCCCATTTTCTAAGAAAGAACGGCAGTAATGCAAAACATTATTTCCCATATAAGACCTTATTTCCATAATTCCTTTCGTTGATTGAGTTACAACAATAAAAAGACTGCCCCATTCCTGTCAGAACTGACAGATGGAACAGCCTTCTTCATTACATCTCTTCTATTTTAAAAGTTCACACTTCTAACTGGTTTCTTTCGTTGGGTGATGACTTCTTTTCCGTTTTGAAGATTGAGAGAAACGTAACGATCCGATCTCCCCGTCTTCACATCGAGCTCTTGAATTAAGATATCCTTTCCATTTTCATAAAGGAATCTCGGACAAATACTCACCTCATACTCCCGGTCAACCACAAACCGCTCGTCCAGCATCAGGATCTTCTTTGGACTGTTCTCTGTAAGTGGATAGGCGGAAATGTACAGTTTGTTTTGGATGACGAGGAGGTCAGCAGGGGCAAAATGCGTGCCAAGCTCTTCAAAATCAATGGATTTACCATTTAGAATATACAAGCGTGCTATATCTAGGTCCACGACATACGCAGATACACAAACCGCACCGTTGAATTCATTGACGTCCCAGATGAACCCGTCAATCTCCCATTCATTCAATATTTCTAAATGTTGTTTGGAAAATTGATAAACAAACCCTTCTTCCCCATCGCCTTCACACGCGATGATGATATGTTCTTCAAATTCATATATATTCGGCGTACCATGTATTCTCTTCTTCATGATGATGCCTGTCTTATCGTTTACAGCAATGAGATCATATCTGTCATTTTTATCGATCGGATAATAGTACCATTTATTGTTCGCATCGTCTGTCAGAAGCTTTTTCTTTGTTTGGGTCATTGGATGCGTTTTTCGATCTGTAGTCCTCGTTGTAACATCCTGAAGCCATCCACCAGGAGCAAATAGCGGGTCTTTCGATTCGTAGGTGTGCTGAAATAAACTGTTCTTATTTCCCATTATTCTATCCTCCCATTCATGTCATAATAAACAAGAACTTCTTACTACTTCCGATATGGCAATATTCTCAATTGAATGAAAATCTAGTTTAAAAGACTAACTGAGATTTCCTTTTTGTGTTATATTAATTTTATCAAAGGAACATATGGTCCTGTATTGGGAAAAATGGTAGTTTTGATAGACAATATTTGAGGGTTTTTCGGGTCAATTTTCCCAAGTTTGGGAGGGGGGATATTTTGATAGGACAGCGAATAAGATATTACAGAAAGACAAATGGCCTCACTCAAGAAGAATTAGCCAGGGGAATTTGCTCGGTTTCCTACCTTAGTAAAATTGAAAACGGAGACGCGAAATCTAGTGAAGATGTGATCGAACTACTTTGTGAACGCCTCGGGATTTCTCCGAAGGATAAACAAATAGATGTGAATATCATAGGGATGCTCAATGAATGGAATCATCTGATGGTTGAAAGAAAACATGATGAAGTAACCGTTATGAAAGAAAAAATAGATGATTATCTACCGATTATTGAAGATCCCCAATTGTTAATTCGGTACGATTTGTTTTTGGCCCGATATTATATAACCCACAAGAAGATTGAAGAGGCAAACGAGATTATTAAGAAGCTCGATCAACTCGATAAAACACATTTTGATGGCCCCTTAAAATTTTATTATAACCTTATAAAAGGCTTATATAACTATATAATCAACGAGTACAATGAATCATTAAAATACTTTGAGGAAGCCGAACATTTTGTGCAATATACACCATTAACCCAACTAGAGCTTGCAACCTATTATTACAGCCTTGCATTAACTCATACAGCTCTTTATCACAATACATCAGTAATTAACTATGCTTATAAATCCCTTACAATATTCGATAAAGAGTACAATTATACGAGAAGTGCGGACTGTCAGATATTACTAGGGATTGTAAATAGAAGAATTAACAACTACTCACAAGCGGTTCACCACTTCAAACAAGCTCTGAAATTTGCAGAGTCATTTAATGATAAGCGCACACTGGGTATCATTTATCATAACTTAGGGTTAGTTTTCTCAAACAAAAAAGAATCTGAAAAAGCGATAGAGTGTTACTTGAAAAGCACCTCTATCAAAGAAGGTTCAGAAGATAAAACGATTTTTATTACCTATTATTTGTTAGCCATGGAGTTTTTCAATTTAAACAAATTTGAAGAGTCGAGATCCTGGTTGGAAAAAATGGATAAACACCTTGAGACCATCCAACAACTTAGACAAAAGGACAATTTAATTCATTATAATGTTCTAAAAATGCGACTTAACAATGCAACAGGAAAGGAATATGAGTCTTTTCTTAAAAAGGAGGTCATACCATATTTCCAAGATAAGAATATCATGGAGTTTGTTTGTAAGTACGCTACATTATTAGCCGAGTATTATTATGAAAACTCACAATATAAGAATTCAAGTGAATATTATAAGCTGGCTTTACAAGCCGGAAGTAATTTCAGTTAAATTAAAATAAGGAGTTGTTTTAAATGAAAAAAATCATGTTCTCATTAGCTTTAGTAGGTTTGTTGGTTTCAGGTTTTGCTTCTGCACAAAATTTTAATGCAATAGATGATAGACCTGAACCATCTCCTACATATGATGGTTTTGCAATTGATGACCGTCCAGAATTAAACTCTTCAAATAATCTGTTAGCCATTGACGACAGACCTGAGCCTGCTCCAAAGCCAAACATCGATGACAGACCTGAACTTTAAACCTAAAAAAAGAGAAGAGTAATCTTCTCTTTTTTTTATTTCCCCATATAACACTCTTCGCTATGATCTGGCTGTATGAATCCTGCTGCCATTAAGAAGCTTTCGGCTGTTGTGAGCCCGACGTGTTTAAAGGTCTTCTTGATTTGTTTCTGCTTGTCCAGTATTTCGTCAGGCAAAGTATCGAAATACCTTTTCAAACTGCCGTATTGTTGGATGAGCTCCTCTGCTACCTGCGCATTATGGATGGTCGCTTCAATCTTCCTTCGGTGTCTAACGATCCCTGCATCATCTAAAAGCCGCTCAACTTTTTCCTGATCATAGTTTTTTACAGACGAAATGGAAAAGGAATCAAACGCCTTTCGGAAGTTCTCCCGCTTATGTAAAATCGTTCTCCAGCTCAACCCTGCTTGAAAGATTTCGAGTGTCAACGCTTCAAACAGGTCGTCATCTCCATATACAGGCTGTCCCCATTCCTTGTCATGATAGGTAATCAATAAGGGATCCTCTTCACACCACTTGCATCGTGTCACCTTTTTTGTCGTTTCCATTTTCCGGCTCCTCTCATGCCCATTCCCATATATAATGGGTGTAGCGATACTTTGTTACTTACTACTTTACTGACTCCATCAAATAAAATCCATGGTAAATGAAACGTAATATCGATGTCTTACGTCGAAAAGATAAAGACAAATAAAAGGAGGTCGACAGGTTGGAAGAACAGAAACCCAGGCAACGGTCCAAAATTCAGCTTGATAATGTGATTGGACGTTATCCGAAAGACGAAGTCATTGAACTTCTCATGGACCAATACGGTGAAAAATTGACACGCCTTGCCTACACGTATGTAAAGGATTGGGGGAAAGCAGAGGACATCGTCCAAGAGGTGTTCGTCACATGTTATACAAAGCTGGATACATTCCGTGGAGAATCCTCAGTGAAGACTTGGATCTATCGTATTACAATAAATCGTTGCCATGATTACCATAGAACCTGGTCTTTTCGGAACCTCCTTTTTACCGATAAGATTTCCCGTATGATGAAAGGAGATTTGCACACTCCTGAGAGCGATCTTATTGCGAAGGATGAAAAGCAGATGGTGGCAAAGCAAGTGCTTTCGTTACCGATAAAATACAGAGAAATGCTTCTCCTTTATTACTTTGAAGAATTGTCTGTCCAGGAAATCAGTGTGATGCTGCTCATTAATGAATCGACCGTTAAAACACGTCTTCATCGTGGCAGGCAGCTACTGAAAGATGTCATTTCATCAGAAAGGAGTGACGATGGTGGAAGAACGACTTAAGGAACTCAACAACTCAATGAATCAGATGATGGACGGTGAAGAACGGTTTACTGAAAAGCACCGCCAAGCGATCCGTCAAAAAATAGCGAAGCAACGAATTAAAAATCCCGCTTCCTTACGAGCGAATTGGAAACCGGTGCTCAGTACAGCCGTCAGTCTGCTTCTCATTCTCGCCATCGTACAGATTGCGATGGATAATATGAAATCTGATTACTCGATGTCGAGTGAAAGTGCAGATAAAGCAGAATCAGGAGAAAGTGCTGGATTAACAGTAGAAAAAAGTCAATTAGAAGACGCTGAATCGGATGAAGGTGCTGATGCAAGTGTCCCAGAAGAAAAACTCCATCAGGATAGCACCAATGGAAGTGGACATGAAAATATCACTCCTCCTCTAGATAAAGACGTGGTGAAGGCTCAAATCAATGAACCTGTCTTACCAATTGATGATGCACTGAAATCGGTCTATGAAAATTTGAAGGAGACCGGAAATCAAAAGGCACTGGCAAATCTTCAGCCCTTTCAGGTCATGCAAATTTATTATCATGCTGAGCAGCTGGGAGACCATGAAACACAGTATATGATGTACTATCAGAATCCCGCGGGTTCAATGCCAAGCAAGAAGATGTATTTGGATCAGGTTGAATCGAACCCAGTGAGCCCTGCTGTTAAGGAAAAGAAAATGAGAGAGCTGAAATCGGTTGATTCTTTTGAGGTCACGTATGAAGAAGATATCAGCGGTATACAGCAAGCGTATGTGACTTGGGGAGGAACTGGAGAAGATATGAAATTCTTCCGGTTGATCAAAGATCCTCAGCAAAAGATATGGACTGTATCCTATCAAGCAAACCAATAAATTCATCAGGTTGACCCTGACAGGTTGTTGCCCTGCAGGTCAACCTTTTTATTCTGAGATGCTAGGTGCTACAATTTCCACTTTGATCCGGTCTGGATCCTCGAAGTAAACAGCATAATGATTCATGCCACCTGCATAGGGATGTCGCTCCGGATAAAGGATTGAAACGCCTCTTTTCTTCAGCGTTCTCGTCAATTCATCCACTTGTTTACGAGACTCTGCATGAAAGGCAAGATGATTCAATCCCACTCGACATCGGTGATACGGCACATCGAGATACTTCCTTTCGGTTTGAACGATTACGATATAGGAGTCAAGGAGCTTATAGCTTCTTCCCTTCTCCCACTTATGATATTCACTATACCCCAGCTCAGTGAGCAACCATTCCCACAAATGCAAGGATTTCTGTAAATCGGATACATAGAGTTCAATATGATGGATAAGACCCTTCCTCTTTTTCATTCTCTACACCTTCTTTCCATTTTTGTACGGAGAAGTACGCCCTTCTCTATTTACTGGTAAAATTTAATCATAAACCTGTCAACTTGAGTAAATGCTTGAAGCAACGGGTAAAGAGTAGGAAGGAAGGATGTTTACCGCATTTGCAGCTTCCTCTTCTTTCAATAATTTGCTAATATATTGAATGTTCAATTGACGTTTATAAATTAAAATGGAACTTTTCTTAACTTCTATCGTCTATAAAATATATGTGTTTACCACATGTTTATATGTATTTCCGTCAACCGGGAGGGTAGCTTGCATGAAAGAGCGAGAAAGCTTCGTAAAGAATACCATCATCATCACCGCCATATTACTATGGATCAAAACCTATCTTGTATATAAATTAAGCTTCAATCTACCTGTTTCAAACTGGAAACAAGAATTGATCCTGGTCATCAATCCGTTAAGTTCCGTTTTATTTACGCTTGCCTTTATTTACTTCTTCCCGAAACGGTTCCACAACCGGATGACGTGGATTGTTGCCCTGCTCTTCTCTATTCTATTGTATTCCAACACACTCTACTATCGATTCTTCAATGATTTCATCACTGTCCCTGTCTTGTTCCAGACCAATAACGTCGGTGATATCGGACACAGTCTGATTGCTCAAACGTATTGGTATGACATTTTCTTTTTCCTTGATATTCTATTGATCGGTTATCTTGTTAAGCGAGGATTTCTTAAAGCTGCAACTTATACGAAACGTGATTTGACGAAATTCTTAATCGTGGCGACTTCCGTGCTGGTCATCAACCTTGGTCTTGCGGAATCCGAGCGTCCTCAACTTCTGACACGTACATTCGACAGAGAACTGCTCGTTAAAAATCTCGGAACCTATAACTTCCATCTCTATGATTTATTACTGCAATCAAAGACAACTGCACAAAAAGCCTTAGCGGATAATGTCGATATCGTGGAAGTAAATGAGTATGTGAAAGAAAATGATGTTCCTGTGAATGAGGAACTGTTTGGCATTGCAAAAGGTAAGAATGTCATCCTCATCTCGATGGAATCGACACAGCAGTTCGTCGTCGGGGAGAAAGTAGATGGAAAAGAAATCACACCGTATCTGAATGACTTGATTGAGGAAAGTTATTATTTTGATAACTTCTACCACCAAACAGGTCAAGGTAAGACATCCGATTCTGAATTCCTGCTCGACAACTCATTATACCCTCTTCCTCGTGGAGCCGTTTTCCAGACTCATGCGTTGAACGAGTTCTATGCTACACCAGAAATTTTGAAGGGTGAGGGTTATCATAACGTCGTCTTCCACGGGAATAATAAGAGCTTTTGGAATCGAGACATCATGTACAATACACTGGGTTACGATGACTTTATTTCAGAGGCCTATTATACGATTACCGAAGACAATCAAATCAATTATGGGCTGAAGGATCGTCCCTTCTTTAAGCAATCGATGGATCACTTGAATAAAATGCCTCAGCCCTTCTATGCGCGCTTCATTACACTCACGAATCATCACCCGTATAAGTACACTCTTGATGATCAGATGATCAACACATTTGAAACGGGAGACCCAATTGTCGATCGTTATCCTGTGACAGTCCGATATACAGATGAAGCAATTAAAGAATTCATTGAAGGTTTAAAAGCTGAAGGCCTTTATGAGGATTCCATCATTATCATTTATGGCGATCATTATGGCATTTCAGAGCGCCACAATGATGCTATGGCCGAAGTGCTAGGAAAGGAAATTACACCCTTTGAGAATGTACAGTTACAGCGAGTACCTCTCGTCATCCACATACCTGGTCAAGGTGGGAAGACGATATCCAAGGTCGGTGGGCAAATCGACTTGAAGCCAACGATCCTTCACCTGCTTGGTATTAAAACGGAAGGCATTCACTTTGGTACGGACCTCTTCTCCAAAGAGCACAAGAATGTCGTTGTCTTTAGAGACCGGAGTGTTGTCACAGACAAGTATGTGTACACCTCTGATACCTGTTACGATCGGAAAACAGGAAACGAAATTCCAGTAGAATCTTGTGAGGAAGCTCGAAAATATCAGATGGAATTAGATTTGTCTGATAGTGTCATCTACGGAGATTTACTTCGTTTCTCTCCTTATGCGAAGGAAAATGAATAGCTAAACAAAAAGTGACCTGAAAGGACTTGTTGTCCTTCAGGTCACACTTTCTATATGCTCCTTCAACAATCAATCGGCATTTCCCAATTCTTTATCCAACCTCTGGCAATCATCCCTTTTGCTAGTCGACCGACTCCTACAAGGTAAGCTGCCTCTCTCATTTTTACATCTTTAGCATCTCGCATATCGTAAACCGCTTTGAAGGCTTCTTTCATCTTTTCTTCCAGCTTTTCCATGACTTCTTTTTCTTTCCAGGAATAATGCATCGCATTTTGCACCCATTCGAAGTAAGAAACTGTCACCCCACCGGCATTACAGAGAATATCTGGAATGACAAAAACACCTTTCTTCTCTAAAATCTCATTGCCTTGAGGCGTAGTCGGTCCATTTGCAGCCTCCGCGACGATTTTCGCTTTAATACTGTCTGCATTGTTTCCTGTGATTTGGTTTTCAAGGGCAGCCGGGACGAGGATATCACATTCCAGTGAAAACAAATCATCATTAGATAAATGCTCACTATCAGGGAAGCCTTTCACTGTTCCCTTTTCGTTCACATAGTCAATCAATTCCTTTATGTTAAGACCGTTGGCATTATAAACGCCACCCTTTGCATCGGTTACACCAATTACTTTCACGCCGCTTTCTTCCAAGTATTTCGCAGTGATGGAGCCGACATTTCCGAACCCTTGAATTACGGCGGTCATTTTCGATAGGTCAAGATCAAGTCGTCTCGCTGCTTCGCGAATCGTTATGACGACTCCTCGGCCAGTCGCTTCCACCCGACCTTCAGAACCCCCTATGATCAACGGTTTTCCTGTAATGAATCCTGGGACATTATGCCCTCTCAACCGGTCAAATTCATCAAGCATCCATCCCATGATTTTAGGACTCGTGTTTACATCTGGTGCCGGGATGTCTTTTTCCGGACCCATAATCGGTTCCAATTCCCTGATAAACCCTCTGCTCAATTCTTCAATTTCACGTTCAGACAGATCCTCAGGGTCGACGATGATTCCTCCCTTTCCACCACCGAATGGAATTCCGACAATCGCAGTTTTCAAGGACATCCACATTGAAAGGGCGATCACTTCATCTTCATTGACATTCGAATGGAAGCGGACCCCGCCTTTCGTCGGACCGAGAATATCCGTATGCTGAGCACGAATTCCCGTATAGTTCACGACATCCCCATTATCTCTTCGAACAGGTATGGAAACCTTCATGACTCTTTTTGGCTTTTTCAAGATATCGTAAACACCCTCTTGAAGGTCCAGTGTCTTCGTTGCACGTTCAATCAGACGCTGGGCAATATGGTATGGATTCGTAATCTCCTCTCCATCCTTCTCTTCCTTTGCGGGCATTTCAGACTTGATTTTCCCGGCCATTTCTTTGACCAAATCTTCATCTACTAAATCTTTTAGATCTTCAATTTCTTCGATGCTTTTGTTTGCTGACATCTGACAACCTCCCATTTCGACAGTACTTAATACCTATGATTCCTGTTCCCCTTTTCCATGAAACCTCTATTTGCCAACTATTGCTTAGTATGTCCTTCAAAAAAGGATTTCTAATCGTCTCTTACCAGGATGAGGTGAGGATGACCTTTCCTCATACCAAAGCAGTATGCATTAATTCCAATTACCTATTAAACAATCAGGTGCAGTATGTCGATATGAATAATAACGGAAACATACGTCAAATCAGTAAAATGAATGACTTAGAATGACAAAAGTGAGGATGACCTTTATATGGATAAAGCTTCAGTAATCGGGATTTTTCTCGGTATTATTGCGATTGGCGTCGGTATGTTTTTGAAAGGGGTCAATCCTATGTCCCTATTCAATCCAGCGGCGTTATTAATCATTTTTGCAGGAACGGCGGCTTCGATTCTCATCGCCTTTCCGCTTGACGAAATCAAAAAATTACCTAAACTGTTCAAAATTCTGTTTACAGATCGAAAAGTGACGACAGTCGAAGAATTGGTACCCATCTTTACAGATTGGGCGACCATCGCTCGAAAGGAAGGTCTTCTAGCCCTTGAAGCCCATGCAGAGGAGATTGATGATCCTTTCTTGAAAAATGGAATGAAGATGGTCATTGATGGCCAAACGCCTGAATTCATAAGAGATGTCATGGTGGAAGATCTTGTCGCAATGGAAGAACGTCATGAAAGCTCAGCTGCTATTTTCACACAGGCAGGAACCTACGCTCCGACGTTAGGTGTTCTCGGTGCGGTTGTCGGACTGATAGCAGCACTAGGGAACCTGGAAGATATCGAAGCCCTTGGTCATGCCATTGCTGCAGCCTTCATCGCTACATTGTTCGGTATCTTCACGGGGTATGTCCTCTGGCATCCGTTCGCTAATAAATTGAAGCGGAAATCGAAACAAGAAATGATGGTAAAGCAAGTGATGGTGGAAGGAATCTTATCCATCCAAGACGGTGCTTCTCCGAGAGTCATTGAAGATAAATTGAAAATATACATCCCAGCTAACCAAAGAAATGCTGAGCCTCCTGTCGTACAGGAAGGAGAGGGGTTAAATGCTTAAAACAAGGAGAAAGAAGAAAGAGGAGCATATAGACGAAACATGGCTCATTCCTTATGCCGATATGTTGACACTATTACTGGCGCTCTTCATCGTTTTGTTTGCGGTCAGTACGGTTGATGCAGCGAAATTCGAAAATATGGCGAATTCGTTCAAGACTGCGTTGAATGGCGGTACAGGACCGTTGGAATATACAAGTCCGGAAAGCATTATTGAGCAAACAAGCATCCCGACAAGTGAAAATGCCCTGATTCCAATTGATGATGAAAAGAAAGATAACGGGGAGCTCGATCGCCTGCAATTGAAGGCGTTACAAGAAAAGATCGACGATTATATTGATAAGAATAACCTGAACAAAAGCTTGAAGACGCAATTGACGGAAAGTGGACTGATTATCACGATACTTGATAAAGCCTTATTCGATTCGGGAAGCGCCCACGTTAAAAAAGAAGCTGTTGGACTTGCGAAGGAAATCTCACAGCTTCTCGTCACTGACCCTCCGAGACAGATTGTCATCGCGGGTCACACAGATAATGTACCAATCAAGAATGCAGCGTTCCGTTCCAACTGGGAACTGAGTGCCCACCGTTCAATTAACTTCATGGAGCTGCTGCTGCAAAATAAGAAGCTGGATCCGACAAAGTTCAGTCAGGCAGGTTTCGGTGAGTATCAACCGGTAGCATCTAACGATACGCGTGAAGGTCGGGCGAAGAATAGACGTGTGGAAGTTAAGATCCTTCCATTCAACGATGTAAATTAAATTAGTGTAAAGAAGAATGGAGGCTCTCTTCGATGTCGAACATGAAGACCGTCAAAACAGACCAACCAGCAAGACAGTCGACAATTTTCAGCAGTATTAAGAAGGTTTGGACGAAGCTGATCATTGTCATCATCTTATCCTTGTTAATCAGTTCACCGATATCCGCTTTTCTAAGTAATTTGATTTCTAGCAGCCTACAATCAAATCAATTCATGTCTGTTGCTATAAATACAATCGTTTCGCTTCTCATTACAACCGCTTTGACAATGGTCTCCATCCGCTTCATCATCCTTCGTCCCCTTCACAAAACTGTGGGAGCTCTGAAGAGTGTAGCAAAAGGTGACCTGGATGCCAAGCTGGAGATTGATCGGAAGGATGAATTCGGCCAATTAGCGGAAGCATTCAATCAGATGACAACGAACTTAAGAGCTCTTATACACGACATTAAAATGAACGGAGAGCATGTGGCAGATACCTCAAAGCTCTTCATCAATCACGTCCAAACAACGAGTGCATCTTCAAAGGAAATCAGCATGATGTTACGTGAAGTTGCAAGCGGAGCTGATACGCAATTGACTGGCACAGAACAAACAGCACAGATCATGGACGAAATGACGGTCGGTATCCAGCGTATTGCTGAATCTGCATCAATGGTCGCCGAGATGTCGAATAAAGCAACAGAAGAAGTCGATGATGGGAAGACCTTCATCCAGAAAGCCCGTATACAGATGGAGTCGATTGATCGCGTTACCGATCACGTGGCAGCTGAAATCCAAGACTTAAGTAACCAGTCCAAGGAAATCAATCAAATTGTCAATGTGATCACCGAAATCGCGAATCAAACCAACCTTCTCGCTCTGAATGCCTCAATAGAAGCTGCTCGTGCTGGAGAGCATGGCAAAGGTTTTGCGGTTGTAGCTAAGGAAGTTCAAAAGCTTGCAGAGCAGTCTGAGCAATCCGCCTTACAAATCTCGTCTCTTGTGAAACGCATTCACTCCCATACAGCCCAGACTGTATCGGTTATGAAGGATGGAAAGAAGGAAGTCCACAACGGAACGATCGTCATTGGTGATGCTGAAAAAGCCTTTGAAAAAATTGCGGACCTTATTGAGGAGGTTGCAGGACAAATTCAGGATGTCTCCGCCTCAGTTGAAGAAATCTCTGCTAGCTCTGAGCAGGTCCATTCTTCTACAATGGACACAGCCAAAATTGCGAGGGAATCAGCTGAACGGACAACACAGGTAGCTGCGACGACAGATAAACAGCTGAATACGATGGACGAAGTGAATGCACACGCTGCCAAGCTGACGAACACAGCAGGAGCGTTATTGAAGTCAGTCCAATCCTTCACATACAAGCAAAGTAAATAACGTAGTTTCTTTAATAAAGAGGTAAACACTAAAGATGGTTCCGGATGGAGCCATCTTTTTTTGTCAACCTACCAATTATTTACTTAGTTTCGCATACTTACTACTAGAAATGGTAACCGTAAAACAAAACAGGTCTTGCTCTGAAAGGAAAGTTCGTATGATGAAAAAATGGCTGAAAAAGTGGCGTGATTCCTCTAAGAAATCCAAGGAAGAACCACAGAACATTACTGAACTTTTCGATTCTGCTCAGAAATCTGAGGACTTTATCCACTACGAGCTCGTCAACAGTCATGGTTCATTGTGGATTTCTTACTTTAAGACACTCGTCGATATGGAAACATTGCACCGGGATGTGCTTCCTTTTTTACAGAAATGCCAGAAATATTCCTTAAAAGAAATCAAAGGGATCATTCCGATTGAAAAGCTTACTATTACAAAAGATTTCGATCTCATCATGGACAAGTTCCTCAAGGGTTACATCATCATTCAGCTGGACAAAAAGGATGATGAATGCTTATTGATAAAAGCGTTATCCAGCACTGGCCGTGAAGTAGCTGCCCCGGAGATTGAATTCAGCGTACTTGGTCCTAAAGAAGCCTTTGTCGAATCACTGGATACGAACATCCATCTCATCCGTAAGAAATTACCGAGTATCCACTTGAACACGAAGGAGATGAGAATCGGTTCAACGAGCAAAACACGGATTAACGTGTTATACATGGACAATATTGCGAATGAGGAAAATGTCCAGACAGTCATCCAACGCATCGAAAATATTGAATTCGATCAGATCAGTGACAGCTCGTTCATTACCCAACTAATTGCAGACAATCAAAATTCACCTTTCCCTCAGCTTATCGATACTGAAAGACCTGACCGTGTTGCTTCCGTCTTAGGTGAAGGGAAAGTCGCAATACTTGTGGACGGTTCACCTCAAGTATTGATCGGACCTACCAACTTACTTGAGTTCTTTTCTGCATTTGAAGATTACTTCTTAAATTGGCATATCGCGACAACATTTCGGTTGATCCGGATGTTTTCTGTTTTTTTCTCAGTTCTTGCCACACCGATCTATGTTGCGGTGATGACCTTTCATTATGAACTGATTCCGAAGGATCTTCTTAGTACGTTGATTACATCAAGAAGCACAGTCCCCTTTCCACCGATTTTAGAAGCTCTTATATTAGAATTGACCATTGAATTGTTACGCGAGGCCGGAGCCCGCCTGCCGACAAAGGTCGGTCAGACGATCGGTATCGTTGGAGGTATCGTTATCGGAACCGCCTCCGTAGAAGCTGGATTGACGAGTAACGTCCTACTCATCATCGTCGCCTTATCCGCTCTCGCCTCATTTACGACGCCCGTCTATAAAATGGGTAACACGATCCGCCTCATCCGGTTTCCTTTTCTGTTCTTCGCTCAGTTATGGGGAATGATGGGCATCATCATTTGCTTTTCATTTGTGCTCGTTCACCTATTGAGGCTTGAATCTCTCGGGCGTCCGTATTTACAACCCCTCTATCCGCCCAGGGTTGCAGATTTCAAAGACACTGTTATTCGCTTGCCATTTTCAACTCAGTCCCTTCGCCCGTTAAATCTACAAACGAAAAAGACAGAACGGTTTAAAAAGCAGAAAGCGAAACAGAAAAAGGACATTGATGAATAAGTAGAAAGGAGCATCGTATGGGTACACCGATAAAAGACCGATTCCTCGTCTCTGCAGGCCTTGCATTCTATCTGACACATACGATGCAGATCGGTATCGGCGTCCTTGGATATGAACGGTATATCTCACGGGACGCCGGATATGATTCATGGATTTCCATCATTATTACGGGCATCACCATTCATATCTTGCTTTGGATGATGTACAGCATGTTGAACAAGGAGAAAGGTGATCTGCTCAGCATTCACAAAAGAGTGTTTGGTGAGAAATTAGGCAATTTATTCAGCTTCTTTTTCATCCTCTATTTCCTTGCATTGGGTATTACTGTATTAAGGAGCTACGTAGAAGTCGTCCAAGTATGGATGTTTCCGAACTTGAACTTGGCGATTTTCCTGATCGTCTTCCTCTTACTGACGTATTACACGGTTTCTGCAGGATTCCGGGTCGTCGCAGGTGTTGCCTACTTCGGCGTACTGATCCCTCTTTTTTTAATATTTTTTCTATACTTTCCTTTCCGATATGGGGATTGGGACTTCCTTCAACCCGTCATGAACCATTCGATAAAAGAAATTTTACTTTCCTCCAAAGTTGCTGTACTTGAATACGTTGGATTTGAAGTCCTTTTGATCATTTATCCTTTTATTAAGAACGGAGAGAAATCGCAAAAGTGGGCCCATCTCGGAATCTTTTTCTCGACGTTCATCTATGTTGCCGTCGCCCTTGCTGCATTTGTGTATTTCAGTGAAGAACAACTACAACGGACGATCTGGTCCACCTTAAGCATGTTCAAAATTGTAGAGTTTCCTTTTGTCGAACGATTCGAATATATCGCAATCGCAACCTGGGCTTTAATCATTTTTCCGAATATCTGTATTGCTTTCTGGTGTGCGAGCAGGACTGTTAAACGGATCTTTCCTCTGAGTCAGAGGTGGAGCCTGATCTGGATGCTTTTGCTATGCTTCATCATCAACATGACCTTCCAGGATCGTAAATACATTGACTTGTTTATTAATTCGGTTTCTCAAATGGGGCTTTACACGCTGTATGTTTATATACCCATACTCTTTATCCTTTATCACCTGCGTTATAGAAGGAGTCAATTACGATGAGACGATTTTTCGTTGTTTTTCTTTGTATTCTTCTCATATCAGGGTGTTCGGTCAGCCGAAAAATTCTTGATGATATTACGTTAGTCACCTTTGTCGGATATGACTTAGCGGAAAACGACGAAGAGATTGAGGCGACAATCGCTGTGCCAATCTTTGAAGCTCAGGGTAATATCCGCAATGAGTTTTTTACATCGACTGGAGAATTCGGAAAGGACTTAGAGAAGAATTTCATGCTGAATACCCCTAAACCATTAGGGAATGGGAAACTCGAAGTCACCGTGTTCGGAACCAAATTTGCTGAAAAAGGCATTAAAGAGCCACTGGATGTCGCTCAGCGTGATCCAAGTATAAGCTCCAACCTGAAATTGGCTGTTTATGATGGAAAAGTGAAAGAGTTTACGGAGCTTCAAAATGTACAAAATCAAGACCTTGGTATTTATGTCTCAAAAATCATTGAACAGAACATCATGACTGAAACCATCCCTCGAACGAACATCCATTTGTTCTTCCAATCGTTTTATGCTGAAGGGATGGATCCGTTTCTGCCATTGTTCACAATCCAGAACGGGAAAATAAAAATGAAAGGTCTTGCCCTGTTCAAAGGTGACAAATTTGTAGATGAGATTGATGAAGATAACATCTATCGATTCACCATGCTCCGACACCCGATCTCGAATGGCCAGTTGATCATCAAACTGAAGGAAATGAATGCTGGCGTTTCAATGGCTCATATCGCTTCAAAAAGGTACATGAACATATCAGGTACGATGGAAGCCCCTGAAATTAAACTCAATTTGAAATTAAAAGGGGTCATCAATGAATTCTATGGAGATGTGAAAGGAATTGAAAAACGAATCACAAAGCTTGAAAAAGCGATCAACAAACAAGTGACCGAGGAATTAGAAGAGATGATCCGCTCATTCCAAGAGCAGGGTATCGATCCAGTAGGGTTTGGTAAATCAACGAAGGCTCATATCCGTAATTGGGATAAAAAGAAATGGCAGGAGATCTATCCTGATCTTGACATCAAAGTAGCAGTGAAGGCCGACATCCTGGAATCGGGCGTAACACGATAAGTCCGATGTTACTGACATAAACAACGGTGGAAACGTTCAAACTAAGAGTATCCTCTCTTGGAGGTGAAAACGCATGGATTCAAATAATCCATCAATGGAAGGGACGCTGCCGCACCAAGCGAATGCGCCTGTCTTTAAAAATGTTGACGAAGATAAACGCCAGCCTTTCGTCAATCAATGTGGCGTGACGATCGGGGATAGCCACTACGAATCAAAAAATTCCCCGTTGGAAAATTGGAGCGATGAAGTCGACCCTGCTATCATGGCAGGTGATCAGTGGGTTCATCCTTACAACGATATCGGTTGGAACTCTTCTGAGAACAGGGAGCTCGCTGAGAAAAATCAAGCTCCGAAAAGCCAATTCATGCATCCGTCGAAGGATGTCAGTTACGCTCGTGACTGATCAATAAACAGGCTCTGTTAGCTCTTAAAGACAAAAGCGTAAGGCGGCGACTCCAGCGGGAAAAGCAACAGCTGAAGACCCCGCAGACTGAGGGTCGAGGAGGCTGAAGCGTTGCCCGCGGAAAGCGTCCGCCTGAAGCTGTTCAAAATCAAGAACATTCTTTAACAGAGCCAATAAAAAAGAGTGATCTGATGTACAGTCATGTACGCTTCAGATCACTCTTCTTTTCTAAAAGCCGTATACGGTCATGCCCCCGTCTACGAATAACGTTTGACCTGTAACATAGGATGATGCGTCGGATGCCAAGAAAACTGCAGGTCCGACAAGCTCAGGCAATTCTCCTACCCGCTTTAATGGCGTACGTGCAAGG
This sequence comes from Pseudalkalibacillus sp. SCS-8, assembly GCF_040126055.1. Classification (NCBI taxonomy): domain Bacteria; kingdom Bacillati; phylum Bacillota; class Bacilli; order Caryophanales; family Fictibacillaceae; genus Pseudalkalibacillus; species Pseudalkalibacillus nanhaiensis. The sequence goes on along the minus strand of NZ_CP143541.1, from coordinate 223,322 downwards.
ATATCATTCAGGTAGGCTTCATCCGAAAGCAGCTTTTCAGTCAGTGGTGTCCTGAAGTACCACGGTCCGATTGAATTGACCTGGATGCCATGCTCGCCCCATTCTACAGCAAGATTCTTCGTCATTTGTACCATTGCGGCTTTTGTAGCAGCATAGACGACACCTGTACGTAGTGCAGTCGTTCCTGCTACCGAAGCAATGTTGATGATCCTTCCCCCACCGTTTTCCTTCATCTGTTTTCCTACCTTCTGTGAAAGGTAAAAAGCAGACCGCAAATTCGTGTCCATAATCGACTGCCATTCTTCCTCAGTCACTTCAAAGGCTGGTGTACGTATGTTCATTCCAGCATTGTTGACGAGAACATCGATTTGGCCATGATCTGAGATGATTTTATTGATGGTATCATCCATCTGTTTGGATTCTGTTACATCCGTCGGGTAGACATAAGCTTTTTGACCTAATGAATGAATGGTTTCTGCAGTATTGTGAAGGTCGGATTCGGTGCGCGACAGAAGGACGACATCTGCTCCGGCTTCGGCAAACCCGATTGCAATCGCTTCTCCAATCCCTCTTCCTGCCCCTGTAATAACCGCCAATTTTCCATCTAAACGAAAGCTAGGTAGTACATTCATTCTCCATTCCTCCATTCTTATGTATATCAACAATAAAAGCTAACTGGGCCAAATTAAAAAAGCCAGGTGCATCTTACTTCAAGGTTACACCAAGTGATTCCTGGTGTATATCCATTGGATAAGATATCCCGGCTTTCGTTTTTCTTTATGCTTTTTATAGCGAAGACGTTCTGCGATACTTTCGGTCCAGTACAGATCGTTTTTTCTTTTTATTATCCTTGAAGAAACTTTCGACTGAGCTGAAGGAATCGTAAAGGAATAACAGAAGGTCACCTGGCTGGGAAAGCTCCCATGCTACCTGGAAGGCCTTACGCTCATCCAGCTCGATGAATCGGTTTTTCGAAGGAAGCTGGTTTGCAAGCACTTCATCCAGCATGGAGGCAACCTCCATCTTCTTTCTTCCCCGTAAATTTTCATCTTCCTTGATGATGACGATATCTGTTTCTTTCCCGACGATGTCCGCAATATTCCGGATGTCCTCATCAAGCCTATCTCCTGGTGCGGAAACGGCTGTAATGAGGCGATCACATGGAATTGCACGAATTGTATTGTAGATTGCCTTCAGACCTGCCGTATTGTGAGCATAGTCTACGACGATCGTCCTGCCGTCTTGATCGACCTTGTTGAACCTCCCTGGACTTTGCAGGAAATCAGGGAAGAATGTGAGCGCCTTTTTCCGCAATACGTCAATCGAAACGCCAAGCTTGTGCGCTGACGCTAACGCCTGTAATAGGTTACTTACGTTATGCTGGGCGTACCCATTAAACGTGATCGGAATATCCGCATATTGCATGAACCGTTCTGTTCGGCCATCTTTTGCATGAATGATCCATTCATCCTGGACGAACCAGCACTCCTGATTGCGTGATTGGTGCTTCTCGATGATCGGATTATCTGCTTGAAGGGAAGTGAAAACGACAGATCCTTTCGTATACCCCGCCATTTCAGCTACAGCCTCATCATCTGCATTCAAGACACACGAGCCTTCAGGATGGACGATTTCTGGAATCAATCGTTTCAATTTGATCAATTCCTCCATTGTTTCAATGCCATCCAACCCTAAGTGGTCTTCTGATACGTTGGTTACAATGCCAACATCGCAATAACGGAAAGCTGTCCCTTCTCTTAGCATCCCGCCTCGTGCGGTTTCTAAGACCGCTGCATCTACTTCTGGGTGATGCAAAACTTTCCTCGCACTGACCGGTCCGCTGCAATCACCTTTGTCGATACAGCGATTTCCGATATATACTCCATCGGAATGGGCCATACCGATTGTTTTCCCTTGTTCCTGCAGAAAGTGGGAGATCAGTCTGACGGTGGTCGTCTTTCCATTCGTTCCTGTAACGGCAACAGTCGGTATCGCTGCCTCGCGGTAATCCTTGAAAAGGTAATCGACAATTGCCCCTCCAACATCTCGTGGTGTTCCTGAGCTCGGGTAATGATGCATGCGGATACCCGGAGCTGCATTCACTTCTAATACAGCTGCTCGTTCCGGTTTATATTCCGCCGTGATATCGTCAATGATCATATCGATTCCAGCGATATCGAGGCCTATTGCTTTCGCTGCCCCTTCTGCAATTTCACGATAGGAACGGTGGACCTGATCAGTCACATCAATCGCCAAACCACCAGTGGAAAGATTCGCATTTCCTAAAAGCGGAATGATTTGTCCATATTGGACGACCGTCTCCAATTCAAGCCCGCTTTGTTTTAGGTAGTGGCGTACATGATCATTGACTGGAATTTTCGTCATCGGCTTTTCATGTCCGTCACCACGTAACGGGTTCTGGTTTTCGATTTCGATCAAATCAAGGATCGTATCGCTGCCGTTTCCAATTACGTAAGATGGTAAGCGTAAGCTCGCGGCAACTAATTCCCCGTCGATGACTGTAAATCGATAGTCGTCACCCGCATAGTAACGTTCGAGGATGAGCTTATCTGTATCAACATGTTGTCGATACGCATCCAGCAACCCTTTCGTCGAGGTGATATTGGTCGAAACACCCTGTCCCTGTCTGCCATTGACCGGTTTGATAACCAATGGGAAGCCTAAACGCTTCGCCTCTTCCAGAAGTTCTTTTTCATTGGAAATAACACTTCCTTCTGGTACAGGAATGCTGACAGCTTGAAGCATGGATTTTGTCATTTCCTTATCACACGCATACTCGACAGCGAGAAAGCTTGTCTGACTCGACATTGTCGCTTCCATCCGTTTTTGCTTGCGGCCTGTTCCTAGACGAAGAATACTGTCATCGCCGATTTGTTCAACAGGGATTTTTCGTTCATAAGCTGCTTTATAGACAGCCTCAGTGCTTGGACCTAATTTATTTTTATAGTAAAGTTGTTCGACTTTTTCAACGTAAGGATCGATTGAAATGGCTTGTCCATCAACGATTGCTTCTACTATTTCCATTGCAGCTTCAAATGCAAAAATGCCAGACTTCTTTTCCTCAAAACGATAGGTGACATAATAAATGCCTTTACGTTCACTGGTGATCGTCTTTCCTCTTTTTACATCAATTCCTGCAAGCGATTGGAGTTCAATCGCCATATGCTCGAGGATATGCCCCATCCACGTTCCTTCTTTCAACCGCTCGACAAATCCACCTTCATACCCTCGTGAGCACGTATGCGTATATAAGGATGGCATGACTTCTAACAATCGGTCTGTAAAATGCGGAATTTTATTGGAAGGTAATTCCTCAAAATGTTCAATGTCCAACTCGAGCCAGATGGTCGGTTTGTAACTGTAGTAATTCGGCCCGGTAAGATATTTCACTTTGTTAATTTTCATTGGGCTGTTCCCTTCTCCTTCATAATCAACTGCCGATTCTCCATGTCAAATTGGTAGCCTTTAGCAATGGAATGAAGCTGTACACCTGCGATCGTGACCTCGTCACTTTCGGCTTCATCAGCAATATCCACAAATGAAAGCTTACATCCATCAATGACGGTTACGGAATGTTCTCCGATCACTTCGAAGTATCTTCCGCCTTCTTTCACCCAAATCGCTGTGTTTTCATCAATCCCGACACCTATGATCTGAGGGTTCTGTGCGATTGCATACAAAAGTCTTCCGAAGCGGGCTCGCTGCGAAAAGTGTTGGTCGATGACGACGTCCTCCAAAAATCCAAAACCTACTCCGATTTCGACGTTGATCTTGTCATGCTTCACTTTCGTCTTTCCTGAGACAATCATATGTCTGCTCATGATGGCTGCCCCTGCACTCGTACCCGCTATGATCAAGCCGTTTTGCCAGGCCTTCTGTACTTCCTTGAAGAAAGTCGTACCTCCGATGATGCTAGAGAGCCGGTTCTGATCGCCTCCAGTTATAAAGAGGGCAGACAATGACCCAACGACTTGTGTGAATGTTTCCTCTTCCGCTTTCAAACGGGTATCAATATGTAACAGTTCTACCTTGGAGGCCCCTAGCTTCAGGAATAGATCCCGATACTCTCCGCCGACTTCTTCCGGATAACCAGTCGCAGTCGTAAGCACACCGATGTTTCCACCTCTGGCTTTCGCATCGTCCACAAATATCGAGAGGACCTCTAGATCGCCTTCTTTATCTTCATTCCCACCGATGATGAATAAATCTCCGCTACCGATGTTCGTCACGCTCTATCTCACCCTTTAACATGAAGTGATATCTTTTACCCAACTTTTCCAGGTTCAAAACCGAAAAATCACCCACTTTTTAAAATGAGTGATTTTTACTATTTTATTCAGAAAGTGTGAAAATTATACAGGAAGTGTCAGAGGGAGTGTGAGGTAAGTGTCAGGCACTCACCAGCGAAGCTGTTACAGCGGGGTTTTGTGTGAGTGCCTGACACTTTTGACGAGCCTTGATGCGGCGGGCTTCTCTGGAGGTGTCTGACACTTCCCACGAACCGTGATGCGGCGGGCTTCTCTGAAAGTGCCTGACACTGATACAATAGGGGTGGTGATGTGGTGATGAGAAAGCGGATTTTACGATTTTTATTTCGGTTGGATGTGCGCAAGAGTACAGGGATTGCCCTTGCTGTGTCATCTCCGTGGTTGTTATATCTACTTTGGCGGCCGATGGATCATGCGACGGCCATTCTATGGGCTAACACTGCGCTCGTGTATTTCATTCTTGCATTCATCCTTTATCTTTTTCTGAGATTGATCGGACGGTTAGGGAGATCGGAAGCACGAAGAAGACTTGTGATTTTTACGAGGGTATATATCCGTTTTCATGTCGCATCTGCCATACTTGGCGTCGGGGCACTCCTCATGCATGCAGGCTATATGTTATCAACCGGCTGGGCAGCTACGCTCACTGGTAAGACGGGCATGGTTGCACTGATAGCGTTAGCCGCCCTTCTCTTCACCGGCTACTTACGGAAGAGGAAATCTTCGGGAAGACGACGAAGATTCCATCGATATACCGCTTACCTTTTTCTCATCATCGTATTTTTCCATGTTTTTATGTGATTAATAAGGAAAGAGCTGTGTGATCCAGCTCTTTTTTCCGTATTGAAGCATTGAATTCTTTCAGGAAGGTCCTCAGTTTTATCGTCTCAGCCGATTATGAACCTAGATCAGAAATAATGAACCAATTCCACAAATTATGAACCCAGTTTGCGATTTATGAACCTAGTTCACAAATTATGAACCCAGTTCACAATTTCACGAACAAACGCCGGCGACGCTGCCGAACCGCCCATTCCACACAAAAAGAGCTGTCCTTCAGCAGGGCAGCTCTCGCTTATATTTACATATCGTCATGTTCTTCTTGTGTTTTCCACCAGTCATCATAGAGTGTAATTTCACTTTCACGCTTGTGACGCGTCTTCATATAGTGGTTCTCGATCTTCTCTTTCGCATCAGAATCGACGTCTTTTCCTTCGAGATAAGCGTCAATATCATCATAGGTCACGCCGAGGGCTTCTTCATCAGGTAGACCCGGACGATCGTCCTCCAAATCTGCGGTCGGAACCTTCGTATATAAGGATTCCGGGGCACCCAGCTCCTTCAGAAGCGTTTTCCCCTGGCGTTTGTTCAATCCGAATAACGGTGCGATATCACAAGCACCATCTCCATGTTTCGTGTAGAACCCAGTGACCGCTTCGGCTGCATGGTCGGTACCGATGACAAGCAGATTGTAATGTGCAGCTATGTCATATTGAACTTTCATACGTTCGCGGGCTTTCGTGTTCCCCTTCAAGAAATCACTCAAATCTTCCCCGGTCGCTTCGCGGAATGCTTGATACGAAGCGTCGACAGCATCTTTTACATTTACCGTCAGTGTCCGGTCCGGGTCGATGAACGCCAACGCCTTCTTAGCATCATCCTCATCTTTCTGGACGCCATATGGAAGACGAACCGCTATAAATGTATATTCCTCTCCTGATTCTTCGCGAAGTTCTTCTGCTGCCAATTGACCTAACTTCCCTGCCAGGCTGGAGTCTTGTCCACCGCTGATACCAAGGACAAACCCTTTCATTCCAGTCGTTTTGGCATAATCTTTTAAGAGGTCGACACGTTTGCGGATTTCTTCTTGCGGTGATATTTCCGGTTCGACATGTAATTTTCGAATAATTTCGTTTTGCAACGTTTGTAAGCTCATAATTCCCCTCCATCCTCATTAAAAATAATCTATATCTACTGTACCCCAATTTTTCGTGTGTACACCAAACCTGTTACTTTTATCACATTTAACGGGATGAAACGAACCGATAAACAGGACAACAGGCAGTTGGAGCTTGTATAAGTGGTCCATATGTATCATGAGAATTTTTTCCATAAGTGATAAAATTGTATAAATACGATGAGTTTCCCTTCAAGGGCGGTCGGCACTACACTCGAGAGGGGTGGTGTTAAAGATGACAGTCTTTCAAACGTTGATGGTTACCATCTCGTTTGCCACGTTGATTATCAGCGTATTGTCATTCCCGTATAAAAAATAGACCGTCCTTGAGCTGAGCACTTAGGTCACGGTCTAAAATACGTCCTAGCCGATCCCAACGGGGATAAGCTTATCGTATGAATCGCAGGTGTTGCCGCACCTGCGTTTTTAATTGAAATCTTTTTTTATTATAACACCACCGGCGAATGATGTCATTGTAAAAATCCTCACAAGTTGAAATTTGTAATATATCTTTTCCCTGCTGTTTATCAAGTCAAACGCTGGTAAGGAAATGTCATGTTACTGTAATATGACATCCCCTACCCTCCATCCTATGCTTTAAAATGAATGTTTAGACGCTTTTATCCATACAAGCAACTAAGCGCTTCTCAATATCCTCTGCCATCGCTGTGATCTCTTGATCATCAACCATTGTTACCAGGGAAGTCGGCTTAGGCATTCCGATTTTCGTTTGATCGCCATCTTTATAGACAACCATTTTACAAGGCAGGAAATAACCTACCATCAGATTTTGATTCAATACACGTTGCGCTTCCTTTGGATTACAGACCTCTAACACTCGAAATTCCTTGTTGAAATCGAGACCTTTTTCATTCAATTTACTCTTCAGGTCAAAATCCCAAAGTACGCCGAACTGTTCTTCCTTCAATTGCGCCTCAAGCGTTTCGCAAGCTTCGTTGATATCCTTGTCCGTCATGACCGTGTAGTGAAACATGTAAAATCATCTCCTTTGGTAATGTTCTATTTATACTCTAACATAGATATACCCTGCTACGTATTCTTGCATTCCCGCCTCAGTTATTTCTTAAACGCGTATTCAAGGATGTGATTTTCCATCCATTCGAATGACATCGGTCCGGCGATTTTTTCAACGATGATGCCATTTTCATCGATTACGTAAGTCGTCGGAATCGTGAAGGCTTGGTAAGTCGTTGCAACTTCCCCATTCACATCTAATAATATCGGAAAATTAATCTTATAATCTTTTTTAAAATTTGCAACGTCCTCCGCGCTTTTCTCTGAATTCGTCATATTTACAGCGAGGATTTCAATATTGTCTTCAGCATATTTTTCATAGAAATGCACCATCTCCGGCATTTCTGCGCGGCAAGGCGGACACCATGTCGCCCAAATGTTAAGCACGACGACCTTGCCTTGATAATCAGCCAATTCGACTTCCTGTCCATCAAGCCTTTCAAGGCCAAAGCTCGGAGCTTTCTCTCCTACACTTGTACCGATCGGGATGTTCTCTACGTCTGGAGCCTCAACTTGTTCTGCATCCTTTTGTAAGACATGGTCATAGACCGACCAGCCTGCTAACCCGATCACAAGAAGAATAGCGAACACCTTACCGGCTTGTGCTCCTCCCTTTTTAAAGAAAATAATAGCTATAAAGCTAATGAACCCGATTAATAAGAACAAGAGCATCATGTTGGATACGTCTTTCCCTATGACCAGTGTAAAGAAAATGATCGAGACCATTGACGTCAAAAATCCGATCAAAGCAATGTCTACGACAACAAACCAGTCCAGTTGCTTTTTCTTCGTTTGATAAAAGAGGTAGAGGATTGCCACAATCAATCCTAATCCAACCCCTTTACTGCCGCCTGTAAAATACAACAATGACATCGGATATTCGATGACAGCCAACGGCTGGAAGAGGAAAACGCTTAATTTCCACACAATCAACCCAATTAAAAAGGCATTGAACAATAAATCAAGCAGCATTTTCCTCTCTGCAAATGTACGTAAGCGATACCTTGCAGCTATGAAGCCGAGGATGACTGCAACGAAAAGAATAATCCACTCCGTCCGGATAATGATGGAGCCAATTTGAAAATAACTCATCGTTTCTCTCCTCATCGATATGTAAGTTAGGTGGAAGGACAACGCCCCCCCTTATTTCTACGTAATATGTGCTGAGATACCATACATCTTCTCATTTTCATAGAAAAGCGTCGTTTCAAACCCGTGTTGCTGCAGGATGTCTTGTAGCTTATCAGGTGCAATCCGCTCGAGGGAAGGTGGTCCCATATCCGGATGATCTTCAGGCTTCCATTCTAGTAGCACCAATTTACCTCCAGGCTTTAAAATCCGGGAGATTTCCTCTAAAGCATTTTTCATTGGCTCGACCTCATGAATGACAAATGCTACAAACGCAACATCTGCCTGTCCGCTGTCCAATTGAATATCCAATAGATCGCTAACGACATACTCTATATTAGTAACCTTTTCTTTTTTTGCATAGTCTTCCGATAACGCAAGCATTTTCGGCTCAATATCGACAGCATATACGTGTCTAGCAGTCTTTGCAAAAGGGATGGTGAAGTATCCGTTCCCAGCCCCGAGGTCTGCAATGACATCATTTTGATCGACTCCGATCGCCTCAATAATTTCATTGGCTCGCAACATCTTTTGTCTTTCGTCACTAAATAATTTTTGTGCTAGCTCTGGATTGAAACGTTTGTCTGTCATATTATACCACTCCTTTTTGTTGGAAACGTGCCATTCCTCATGTTATAATTCATAGTAATCAGATGGGAATTAATAAATTTGTGGAGGTGTACTTTAATGAGCCTTCTTAAAGATAAATGCCCAGTATGCGCCAAACCATTAAATATAAAAGGACAGGGGTTCTTTAATCTGAAGACGATCAAGCAATGTCCTGATCAACACTTCGAAAAAGAATTCCACCCTGCCCTCGAGACGTATATTGAAACGTATAAGGTTAGCTGAAGATATCCAGCCAGATCTTAATGGATGTAGCTACGATCAACAAGGCCAATATCCATTGCAAGATTTTCGTATTTACTCTTTTACCTGCATGTGCACCCAGTGGTGATGCGATTAAGCTTGCAATAACCATGATGATAGCTGGTACTAACAGAACCTGACCTGTTGAAATTTTCCCGACCGTGGCTCCGATTGATGAAATAAAAGTGATTGCTAGAGATGACGCAATTGTCATCCGCGTCGGGATTTTCAATACAACGAGCATGATTGGCACAAGAATGAATGCACCGGCTGCACCGACAATTCCTGCCCCTACTCCGACCGCAAATGCAAGGCCCGCTGCTAACCACTTGTTGAAGGTTACGTCATCTAAGTTCTGATCATCCAATCCCTTTTTAGGAATGAACATCATTACTGCAGCTATGGTTGCTAGGATTCCATATACGATGTTAATACCGCTTTCGGATAGGAATCTTGAACCGTATGCGCCGATGAAACTACCGATTAATACACTTGTACCCATATAAATGATGAGTGTTTTGTTCAGGTATCCGCCTTTTCGATATGCCCAGACACCGCCGATGGTCGCAAAGAACACTTGCACGGCACTGATGCCTGAAACTTCATGGGCAGTAAAGGCAGAGAAACCAAGTAGTGCGGGGATATACAAGAGCATCGGATATTTAATAATCGATCCGCCGATCCCGACCATACCGGAAACAAATGACCCGACGAACCCGATCATGAAAATGGTTATAATAAATGCAATATCCATGGTCTACATCTCCTTCTGCATTGCTGATAAAAAATTGCTTAATGAATTCGAAAAAATTTTAATTGAAAAGGGACTGCATTTCACAGCCCCTTTAGTTGTTCGTTACGCTTTTTTGATCCAGAATTTGAACACGCCGTCTTCTTCTGTATCTTGAAGAAGTTCATGTCCTCCGGATTTCACCCATGCTGTAAGGTCGCTTTTTGCACCTTTATCCGTTGCATGGATTTCTAGTACTTCACCAGAGTTGATCTCATCGATTGCTTTCTTCGTTTTTACGATTGGCATTGGACAAGCTAGTCCTTTTGCGTCTAATACTTTATCTGAATTCATAGTTATGACCTCCTGAATATATTTTGTGAAATTCGATTTATCCTTCTACCGCACAGCGGTTTGGTCCAATTTCCATTTCACGTTGTTCTTCATCTTCCGGGTTGATTTTACCCATGTTCGTTTCACGGATTTCTTGATACGCGTTTGGTTGTGGTGGAAGGTTTTCTGTAACGAGCTTACGGAACTCTCCTTCATCTTCCACATTCAATCCAGAGTTTTTCGCATATAGATCGCCAAGTTTCGCTTTGACAGAACCATCTTCGTTCAATTCTTCCATCTTAGAGAAGTGTGCTGGAAGAACGACGAGTTCGTCTGAAAGCTCCTTGTACTTGCGATAAAGTGTATCTCTCAAGTCACCGACCCAGTCCTCTGCTTTACCAGCAAGGTCTGGACGACCGATTGATTTTACGAACAGGATGTCTCCTGTCAGTAGATATTGATCATCGACAATGAAAGACGTACTTCCGATTGTGTGTCCAGGTGAGTAGATCGGTTGTACTTGGATCTTCGTATTTCCGACCGTCAAATCATTTCCTTCTTCAAGTGGCTTATAGTCAAAAGTGACTTCCGTTGCGTCTTTCGGTGGTAGATAGTAGTCTGCTCCGAAGGTTTCCGCAAGCGCACGGCCACCAGAGATATGGTCTGCGTGAAGATGCGTATCTGCAATATGCTTCACGTTCAATCCTTTTTCCTTCACAAATGCTTCATACGGTTCAGTCATACGGTTTGAATCGATGATCATTGCTTCTCCATTGGATTCAACCAGGTATGACAAGCACCCTTTACCGATGCGGACGAATTGATAAATCGCACCGCCATCTTTAAGGTCACCGATTTTAACCGGTTCTAGGTGTTCACTCCACGTCTTCATTCCGCCTTGGAGATAAGAAACATTTTCTACACCTGCTTCTACGAGCTGTTCACCAACGAACTTGGATGAACCTTCTTTCGCACAGACAACGAGTTTTTCAGTATCATCAGGGAGTTGATCGAGGATCGAATCGACTCCTTCAAGTAGGTCAAAATACGGTACGTTTATGATCTCGATAGACTCACCTTCAATTTTCCAGTCTTGGTGAGCTTCTTCGTTACGAACATCAAGAATGAATAGTTTTTCATTGTTGATTACTTTTTGTGCAACTTCTTTTGCCGTCATTTCTTTAAGTGCCATAATTTCTCTCTCCTCCTTTATTAAAAGGTGAGTGTGACATCAGCGTCTTCTGCATAGTCAAGGAATGTCACAGCTCCACCAACATCAATTCCATCTACAAAGTGTTCTTTCTCTAGTCCCATGACATCCATCGTCATTTGGCATCCAATCAATTTAACGTTCAATTCTTTCGCCATTTCAACAAGCTCAGGAATGGAAGGTACATTGGAATTCTTGAAGCCTTCCTCGTAATGCTCTTTCCCTTCTGGAATCGGCAATTGCTTGTGCCCTTCCTTATGAATCAAATTCAATCCTTCAAATGTAAAGAAGATCGCAACGTCTGAGTCAGATGCTGCCGCAGCTGTTGCTACGTTGAAAACTTTATAAGCGTCGAATAGACTTCCGTTACTTGCAATGATTGCTACTTTTCTTGCCATTTGAAAAACCTCCTGATTTTTAAATTAGTCGTTTTCTGTTTCGCCTTCCCAACCGGACATGCCAGGGACAACATTCAATACATTCTTGAATCCTTTATCTGAAAGGATTTGAGCAGCGCGGTCACTGCGGTTTCCTGTTCGGCAGACAACATGGATATTGTCTTCCTCATTCAATTCACTCATACGTTCTTCAAGCTCACCTAGAGGGATCGATTTCGCTCCAGGAATACGGCTGAACGCATATTCTGCTGGTTCACGTACGTCAAGTACGACGATGTCTTCGTTTCCTTCAAGCTTAGCTTTCAATTCATCGTTATTGACAGTATGCGGATAGCTTGATTCTTCTTTCGTTTCTGCCTCACTTGCTTTACGAAGGTAATGCTTCAATACATCTCCTTCTTCTTTTGTTCCAAGATATTGATGACCTGTAGATTTTGCCCAAGCTTGAAGGTCTGCAGTAGATCCCTTGTCAGTTGCCTGAATTTCCAGTACTTGACCAGGCTCTACTTCACCAATTGCTTTTTTCGTTTTTACGATTGGCATTGGGCATGCAAGCCCTTTTGCATCTAATACTTTGTCTGTTTTGATCATGAGAATGTGCCTCCTTTTAGCAGGTTATTTTTTAGGTTCTGTTTGACCGTTCCATTCCAACATGCCGCCTGACATGTTAAGGACGGAATAGCCTTTTTCTTGTAAAAACTGAGCAGCTTTCCCACTGCGGCCGCCTGAACGGCAAACCATCACGTGCTCTTCATCTTTCGGAATTTCATTGAATCGCTCTGGAATCTCGTCTAGAGGAATGTGAGCAGCGCCAGGAATCATCCCTTTTGCAACTTCCTCATCTTTACGAACATCAATGATGCTTAGCTTTTCGCTATTTGCTAATTTTTCTTCAACTTTTTTCGGTTCGATTGTTTTAACCATTCGTAAATCCTCCTTGTTGGAATTACATTTTTACAATAGCCCCTAGGGTATATTTTTAAACGTAAAATTAAATGAATAAGTTTACTTTGCCTTCGTTTGCTTCCCCAAGGTATGCTGCAACACCAGCATAGTCGATGTCATCCAGAAGTTCTTCTTTTTGAAGACCGAGTAGATCCATCGTCATCGTACATGCGACGAGGTTAACGCCTTGCATTTGGGCCATTTCCACAAGTTCTGGAAGTGTAGATACATTGTGTTTTTTCATGACTTTCTTAATCATTTTCGGACCCATACCAGCCATGTTCATCTTAGACAAACCGAGTTTGTTCGTTCCGCGTGGCATCATTCGTCCGAACATTTTTTCGAGCATTCCTTTTTTCACTGGAACTTGCTCGTCTTTACGGAGTGTGTTCAATCCCCAGAATGTATGGAAGATTGTCACCTCGTGGTCATAAGCAGCAGCACCATTTGCAATGATGTACGCTGCGATTGCTTTGTCTAAGTCCCCACTGAAAAGGACGATCGTTGTTTTGTCTTTCTTTTGTTCAGTCATGTCGACTACCTCCTAATGTTTTTATTGTATACTCATACCCCTATGGGTATTAAAGTTTTTAAAAATAAAAAGGTGTTCTTTTCGATACCCCTATGGGTATACTATGACACATTGACGAATATGTCAACACCTTTGATTTATATTTTTTGTTATCGGCTTTTCACAAGAAGATTGACGGCTTCTTGGATAACATCTTCTGTTTTTTCGCCTTTATCCATTTGCTCTCGTACACATTGTTCAAGGTTGGTTCCTACAACCAGACCAATCGTACGGTCAAGCGCAGTACGGATCGCAGACATTTGTGTCACAATATCCTTACAGTCCTTTTCTTCTTCCATCATCTTAAGAACGCCTCGGACTTGTCCTTCAATCCGCTTCATGCGGTTCTTCATTTGATCTGTATATTCCATGAGGATGTCCCTCCTTTTTGCTTACTCTTAATACCCCTATGGGTATAATACAACAGATTTCAGTTTTATGCAAATCCATCTCTTCTTATTTCGATTTTAAAGCGTGAATTTATTTAAAGCAACTATTCCAATCTAAATAAAAAAAGGAGAGGAGCTGTATTTGCAGCTCCCCATCTAAGCTTTCTTATCCGCAAAATCGGTCCACTTAATTTTCTTCAGATTTAACGCCTAATAAGCGTAAACCATTCAATGTAACAAGTAGTGTAGCGCCCATATCCGCAAAAATCGCAATCCATAACGTCAGCCAGCCGGGAACGACAAGCAATAGTGCTAAAATTTTAATCCCGATCGCAAAGCTGATGTTCTGCTTGATAATATTCAGCGTTTTGCGACTGAGCTTGATTGTATATGGAAGTTTTCTGAGGTCATCGCCCATTAAAGCGATATCTGCTGTTTCAATGGCTGTATCGGTACCGGCACCACCCATGGCGATGCCTACTGTTGATGCTGCAAGGGCAGGGGCATCATTGACCCCATCGCCAATCATCGCAACTTTTCCGTACCGTTGCTCATATTCCTTGATATACTTCAATTTCTCCTCAGGTAAAAGCTCAGCCTTTACCGTAGTAAGGTTCATTTGTTTTGCAATGCTTTGGGCGGTCCGTTCATGGTCGCCTGTCAGCATGATCGTATTTTTAATCCCCATGGAATGGAGCGCTTTGACGACAGCAGCACTTTCGTCCCGGATCGTATCTGCCACTGCGACGATCGCGAAGATCTGTTCGTTAGTTCCTACGGCAAGGACGGTTTTACCTTCTTCACGGAGTTGATCGATTGTTTTTTCAGTTTCATCAGAGATGTCTATACGCAGTTCTTCCTTAAATAAACCGAGACTTCCTGCATACCATTGTTTGTCATCGATTGTCCCTTTGATACCCTTACCGGTAATCGATTGGAAGTCGACCAATTCATCCACGTCCGTATGAATTCCAGCATGTTTTGCTTTGTTCAGTATGGCAGACGCGAGAGGGTGCTGGGATCGACTCTCCAGAAGAGATAACCTTCGGAGCACATGCTCATCTGGCATATCCGATAGGTTCACGAAATCGGTCACTTCTGGGATGCCCTTTGTTAACGTTCCTGTTTTATCAAAAGCGATGGACTTCAGCTTGCCAGCTTCCTCAAGGTAGACGCCGCCTTTTACAAGAACACCATTTCGGGCTGCATTCCCAACCGCAGTAACGATTGAAACCGGTGTTGATATGACGAGTGCACACGGGCAACCGACAACAAGCACAGCCAAGCCCTGGTAAATCCATTCTCCCCAGCTCGCTCCTAACAATGGAGGAATTGTCGCAACTCCAATAGCGACAAGGATAATGATCGGCGTATAGTATTTTGCAAACGTATCGACGAACGATTGGGAAGGGGCACGTTCTTCCTGTGCCTCTTCGACCAAGTGAATGATTTTAGCCAATGTCGTATCTTCTACACGTTTTGTGACTTCCACTTCCAAGTACCCTTCTTCATTCAGGGTACCGGCAAATGCTTCATCACCTGTTGATAAACTTACTGGGACGGACTCTCCGGTAATGGCCGATTGATTGACCGAGGATGCTCCGCTCGTCACGATTCCATCCATCGCTAGCTTTTGACCTGGACGGACAATCATCGTATCTCCAATCTGGACTTCATCCACGGGAATCGTCATTTCTGTATTGTTTCGACGGATCGTCGCTTCCTTCGGTGCAATCTCCATCAACCCTCTGATGGAACGGCGGGCTTTATCCATGGAGTATGCTTCGAGAATCTCGCTGATGGCGAATAGGATGACGACCATCGCACCTTCGCCCCATTCGCCGATAATTGCAGCACCGATGATCGCGATCGTCATCAGGGTTCTCATGTCAAAATCCAGTCGGCTGAGGTTCTTTAGCCCCGTCTGGAACAGCCGGTATCCACCGATTAGAATTGAGCCGGCATAGAGACCATTTGAAAGGAATGAATCCTCCCCATTCGCGAGTACGACTGACCAACCTAGAAGGAGAAGAACGGCGGATAAAATCACATTGAAGTGCTTTTTCCAGAACGGCACTTTCGTTTCTTCTTCCTCTTCGTGTTCAGGCCGTACTTTCAGATTTTCGAATGCGCCTGCTTTCTCAATCTCTTTGATATCCGCTTCGCCTGTAACCGTAAGTTTCGAGGCTGTAAAATTTACTTTTGCATCATAAACACCATCCAGGTGCTTAACGTTCGTTTCGAACTTTTTCGCACAGTTCGCTCAGGTGAAACCCGATATGCGATAGACATGCTGCTTCGGTTCAATAGCCTTAACTTGTTGCAATGTGCTTCCCCTCCTCCAAGTGGGAAAATGCGGTCTGGATGATTTGTCTGACGTGATCATCATCTAATGAGTAGTATACGAGTTTTCCTTCTTTTCTATATTTCGCAAGACCCATGTTGCGTAAAAGTCTCAAATGATGGGAAGCCGTCGCGACGGTACAATCGACAATGTTGGAAACATCACATACGCAAAGCTCCTCTTCAATCGATAATGCGTAAGCGATCTTGATCCGTGTATCTTCCGATAGAGCTTTAAAGATCTTCGCCGCAGACATCGTATCTTTCTGAACCAAATCCGCTTTTATCCGTTCAACCTTATCTTCATGCACACACGTTACTTTACAAACATCTTCTTTCGCCAATTCCGAACACCTCTATTCATTCAAACGTTCATTTGAATATTAGTATAAAGACTAGACAAACCTTCTGTCAAAGAGAAAGTGTCTGAAGTGTCAGGCACTTTCAAAGAAACGCAGTATGACAGCATTTTTTGAGGGTGTCTGACACTTCCAGAGAAGCCCGGTATATCAACGTTTTGTAATGGTGCCTGACACTGCGACAATTTCGACAATAAAGAAGAGCTCGGGCATCCGAGCTCTTCTTCTTTACTTTGTTAGGGTTTGTTTTTTGAGGAGTTTTGATTCGGCCATCTCGATTTGTTTCCTGACCTGGGTTTGTGCGGTTCCTCCGGTGCTCGCACGGGTAGCTACTACATTTTCAGGTGCTAGCACGTCATAGAGATCAGTTTCGAATAAACTGCTGTATTGCTGATAGACCGAAAATTCCAGGTCGAGTAAGTATTGTTTCTGTTGGATGGCATGCAGCACGATTTGGCCGACGACAGCGTGCGCTTCACGGAACGGCATACCCTTTGTCACGAGGTAATCCGCAAGGTCGGTTGCATTGGAATAATCTTGCGTGACCGCTTTTTTCATCGCTGCTTCATTTATGGTCATCGATCCAATCATTGGAGCAAGTAATTTCAATGTACCTTCCAGCGTTTTGACCGTATCGAACATTCCTTCCTTATCTTCTTGCATATCCTTGTTGTAGGCGAGCGGCAGTCCTTTCAGAACCGTAAGCAGTCCGATCAGATTTCCATAGACCCGGCCAGTTTTCGCACGAAGCAATTCCGGTACATCCGGGTTCTTCTTCTGAGGCATGATGCTTGAACCTGTACAGAAGGAATCATCCAGCTCGATGAATCCGAATTCCTGACTCGACCAGATCACCAATTCTTCAGAGAGCCGGGAGATGTGTGTCATCAAAATCGATGCCGCTGAAAGGAATTCCAATATGAAATCACGATCACTGACAGCATCCATGCTGTTCGGATAAATCGAGTCGAATCCAAGTAGTTCTGCCACTCTTTCTCTGTTGATCGCAAACGTCGTTCCTGCCAAAGCACCTGCACCGAGTGGCAAAACATCCACCCTTTTTAAGCTATCTATCATTCGTTCTTTATCGCGTTCAAGCATCCAGAAATACGCCATCAAATGATGGGCAAATGAAATCGGCTGAGCTCTTTGAAGGTGTGTATAGCCTGGAATCACTGTATCTACATTCTCTTTGGATTGTGTAAGGATGGCGATTTGAGCGTCCTCGATCAATCCAATCATTTCGATTGTCTTTCTTTTTAAATAAAGATGCATATCTGTCGCTACTTGATCATTCCGGCTTCGGCCTGTATGCAGCTTCCCACCGACTGGACCAATTTCTTCAATCAAATGCTTTTCTAAATTCATATGAATGTCTTCGTCCTCGACGGTATACGAAAGCTCCCCAGCTTCAATTTTCTTTTTCAAGGTATACAAGCCGCTCGTGATTGTCTTGGCATCCTCCAACGAGATGATTTCGCATTCCCCTAGCATTTGGACATGCGCGAGGCTGCCCTCAATATCTTCTAACGCCAGCTGCTGATCGAATTCAATGGATGCTGTGAATTCCTCCACCAGTTTATCCGTGTCCTTCGTAAAACGTCCGCCCCAAAGCTTAGACATGCTGTTTCTCCTCATTTGTTTGTTGTTTCTGTCCTTTCTTCACCACTTCTGCATGAACCTTTGTTGAAAGACCCCACAGCTTTATAAAACCGACCGCAGCATGATGGTCGAAAAGGTCACCTTTCGAGTATGTCGCCAGCTCTTCATTATAGAGGCTGTACGTTGACTTACGCCCAACGACGGTCGCATTCCCCTTATGCAGCTTCATTCGAATGGTACCTGTAACGGACTTTTGGGTTTCATCAACGAACGCTTCTAATGAGGAACGTAATGGTGAAAACCATAATCCTTCATAGATGAGCTTCGTCATTTGCTGCTCAACCTGCTGTTTGAACTGCGTCACCTCGCGAGTAAGCGTCAGAAATTCTAGCTCCTTATGAGCCTGGATGAGCATGAGGGCAGCCGGATTTTCATACACCTCACGTGATTTGATACCAACTAGTCGGTTCTCAATGTGATCGATTCGGCCAAAGCCATGGATGCCTCCCAGTTCATTCAATTTCTCAATCAGCGCGACAAGCGGCATAGGTTCACCATCCAATGATACTGGGACACCTTCCACAAAATCGATTTCAATGTACTGAGCATCATCTGGGGTAAGGTGAATCGGATTCGTCCACGCGAATGCATTTTCAGGTGCTTCTCCCCATGGATCCTCAAGCACTCCTGCCTCACAGGCACGTCCCCAAATGTTTGCATCTATGGAAAAAGGATTATCGAGGTCGACAGGGATTGGGATTCCTTTTTCAGAAGCATAGGCAATTTCCTCGTCCCTTGTCATCCCCCATTCACGTACGGGAGCGATGACTTGAAGCTCCGGATTCAACGCCTGGATCGATACCTCGAAACGAACTTGGTCATTCCCTTTGCCCGTACATCCATGAGCAACTGCCACAGCCCCTTCCTGCTCAGCAACCTCTACTAAAAGCTTTGAGATAAGAGGGCGTGAGAGCGCAGAAGAAAGAGGATATTTCCCTTCATATAGACAATTCGCCTTTAAAGCCGGAAGAAGATAGTCCTTTGCAAGGATCTCCTTTGCATCAATTGCGATTGATTTGACCGCTCCAACGTCCAGTGCTTTCTGTTTGATCTGTTCAAGGTTCTTACCTTCCCCGACATCCAGACCGAGCGCAATGACATCATAACCGTATTTTTCCTGTATCCATTTAATCGACACCGACGTGTCCAAACCACCTGAATAGGCTAGAACCACTTTCCCTTTACTCATTCCACTCCACTCTCCCTTTGTGTATTTTTATTTATTGTATTGTATGTTTATTCAAATAAGTTACTTCAATCCCACTGCATTGTCAACACATTTTACAAAAAGTTATAATGAATCGAACTGAAAAATTGGAGGGAATGAGCATGAAGCCATTAGAAGGTAAGATTGCGGTGGTCACAGGTGCGACTCGTGGTGCAGGAAGAGGAATCGCCATGATGTTGGGTGAGGCTGGGGCAACGGTTTATGTGACAGGACGGAGCACACGAAAAGCCCGATCCGAAATGGATCGCCCTGAAACAATTGAAGAAACCGCTGAACTCGTCACCGAACAAGGCGGTACGGGCATACCTGTCCGAGTGGATCACACAGTCGAAGACGACGTACGTGCTCTGTTCGAGCAAGTTGAGCGTGAGCAAAAGGGTCAGCTTGATATCCTCGTGAATGACATCTGGGGCGGTGATCCTCTAACCGATTGGGAAGTACCCTTCTGGGAACACAGCCTGGAGAACGGGCTCAAAATCCAAAAGCAAGCTGTCCAATCACATATGATCACAAGCTTCTATGGTGCCCCTCTTATGGTCAAGAACAAAAAGGGATTGATCGTTGAAGTGACAGATGGGGTGGATTACCGTTACAGAGGAAACCTTTATTACAGCCTCGCAAAAATTTCTGCCATCCACCTAGCCGAAGCAATGGCAAAAGATCTACAAAAACATGGTGTCACCTGTGTAGCCGTCAGTCCAGGCTTCCTCCGCTCAGAAGCCATGCTCGATCATTTCGGTGTAACGGAAGAAAACTGGCGTGAAGGCGCTGACCAGGACCCGCACTTCATCGCTTCAGAAACGCCCTTTTATATCGGGCGGGCGATTGCAGCTCTTGCAGGTGATCCGAGTGTTCATGAGAAAACGGGAAAAGCGCTTAGTTCTTGGGAACTTTCGAGAGAATATCCTTTCACTGACATTGATGGCCGAAAGCCCGACTGGGGTAAATATATCGAGAAAATGAACCTGATCTAACCACCAGGGACAGCGTCTAACGGTAGACGCTGTTTTCTTTTTTGGTGCCGGGGTTTACGTATGATCGTATTTGTATTACCATTAATGACTAATTGGGGTTACACACCTTGAGTTGTAAAATCTACCATATGGAAGCAAACCCTATACCTTCTTTCGAAAGGTTTAGGCAGAAGCATCGACATCACATGATGCATGATGCTCGACAATACAAAACTCGAAAGGAGAATTTCCTTGAGAAAAATCATGTATGGGCTGATCGCTGCCCTATTCGCTATTGCATTGACTGCATGTGGCGGTGAAGAAGAAAGCAAAGATAAAGGTAAAGATACAGAAAACAAGCAAAATGCTGGTGAAAAAACGGAACAACCCCAGCAGCAAGATCCTGAAAAAATGAAAAAGAAGCTTGAAGAACAGCATGTTGAGAAGGATAAAGTTGTCGTTACCGTTAATGACACTGAAATTAAAGGTACTGATTACAATCGACTTCTAGAGCGTTCTCAAATGCAATATCAGCAAATGGGACAGGATCCTACCAAAGAGGAAACAGCGAAAAAGCTGAAGGATCAGGTCATAAACAGTATGGTAGAATATGAAATCATCCTTCAGGAAGCAGAAAAGAAAGGCTATGAAGCATCTGCTGAAAAAGTGGACAAACAGTTCAAAGATTTCAAAGGTAACTTCAAAGACGACAAGAAGTATCAAGAAGCACTTAAGCAATATGATCTGACTGAAGAAGAATTGAAGAAAGAGATTGCAAAAGGCATCCTCTATACGACATATGTCGAAAAAGAAATCAGTGTCGAAGAAGCTTCAGAGAAAGAAATCAAGGAGTTCTACGACAATCTGAAACAAGCTCAAGGTGATAAAGCACCGAAATACGAAGAGGTCAAAGGACACATCAAAACTCAACTAGAAGACCAGAAAAAACAAGAAAAACTGAAAAAAGTCGTGAAAGAATTGAAAAAGGATGCAGACATCAAAGTGCACATTTAAGACCTTCACGACAGCAAAAGAAGCAGCCCTCGCAGGCTGCTTCTTTTTATTGATTCCTTGACCGGTACAGGAGATAAATGAAGTATGGTGCACCAATTGCCGAAGTGAACACACCGGCTGGGATCTCTAAAGGTGAAAAGGCCGTCCTTGCGATGAGATCCGCTCCCATTACGAGGATACCGCCAACCAAAGCCGAGGCAGGGATCAATGCCCCAAACGACGAGCCGACAAGTTTACGGGATATATGAGGCGCAATCAGACCGACAAATCCGATTCCACCAACGAAGGCGACTGCGCCACCAGCAAGTGCGGTACTAAACAGGAGAAGGATCATACGATCTCGCTGGACGATACTGCCGAAGCCTTTCGCGACTTCTTCTCCTAATTCCTGTATGTTCAACCGGCGGGCATATATCCATACGAGGAACAACAGCAGCAACACCCAAGGAGCAAGCGTCGAGATCTGGCTCCAATTGGCCCCGTTCACACTGCCTGTAATCCAAATATGAGCTTGTGATGCAAGATACAACGGACCGAACAGGATCATCATGTTCGTAAGGGCCTGCATAGCCGCTGCAAGACCGATCCCGATTAAAACGAGTCGTACAGGTGTGACGCCATTTCGCCAAGATAATAGATAGACGAGTACACCAAGTAATAATGCTCCGAGAAATGCAGCAACCGGGAGCCACTTGATACTGACAGTCAGTGCAGTTCCTCGTGCACTGAACACAGTCAGGAAGGTTACGACTGCTAATGACGCTCCTCCTGTAATACCGATGATATCAGGTGAAGCAAGCGGATTCCGTATGATTCCTTGAAGGATCGCTCCTGATACGGCCAGTGCAATCCCCGCCAACAGGGCTAATATGATTCTCGGCAAACGGAAAGACATGATGACGAGCTCATTCATTTCAGTCCCCATACCGACAAATGTTTTTACAACGTCAACAGGATGGATTTTCATCTCACCGATACCCACACTGATCACGAGCAGCGCAAATGCTGCGACAAGAAGACCGAGTATGCTGAGTACTGCTTTTTGATCGACGAGATACGAAAACCATTTTGTACGTAAGGGGTGATAATGTCTCACAGTTTATTCAACCCCCTTCTCGCAATATAGATAAAGAATGGTGTTCCGATCAAGGCAGTCATGACGCCGACCGGAACCTCCTTTGGCATGATGATGTAACGGGCACCAATGTCTGCAATGAGCAGTAAAATTGCCCCTAACAGCGCACTGTAAGGGATGACCCATCGATAATCGATACCGACGAGACCCCTTGCGATATGTGGGATGACGATTCCGATGAAGCCGACAGGACCCGCGATGGCAACAGACGATCCAGCGAGCAGGACGATGACCACTGCAGCCCCTATTTTTACAAGTGCTGTCTTTTGACCAAGACCTACTGCAACCTCTTCTCCCATCGATAAAATGTTCATTTGACGAGCAAGAAGCAATGAACCGATCCACCCAATGAGGAGATACGGCAGCATTGCAGTCAGGATTTCAAGCTTTCTTCCCTCTACAGAACCGGTCAGCCAGAACAGGACTTCATCCAATGCTTTTTCATTGAGAGCCAGCATACCTTGCGTCAAGGAAGCGAACATAGCCGCCATTGCCGCTCCAGCCAGCGTCAGTTTGACGGGGGTCAGACCGTCCCTGCCAAGCGTACCTAAGAAATAAACAAGAAGTGACGTCAGCATCGCACCGAAAAACGCAATCCATGCAAATTGGTGAATGGAAGATACCGAAAAGAACGTAACCGCTAAGACAATGAAGAAGCCTGCCCCTGCATTGATTCCGAAAATACTCGGAGATGCGAGCGGGTTACGTGTGATCCCCTGCATCAATGCACCTGCAACTGCAAGGCTTGCACCGACTGCAGCCCCGATGAACGCTCGCGGCACGCGGCTTTCTAATATGATGATATGTTCATTCGATCCATCAAAGCGTTGGAAGGCGTCCAAGACCATCCCCCAGTCTACCTTCGTATAGCCATATACAATACTGGCTCCGATGAAAACGATGACGAGAAGGAAACCGAGGACAATTCCCGCTGTTTTTTTTGCGTTAGTATTCAATAGCTCTTTCATATGTAAGGACCTTTCACTTTCTCCAAATATACGTTTCCTATTCAAGTCTATAAGTGTAACCACTAACTGTCAATGAGAATCATTATCAATTTATCGTTGACAATGGCCGAAATCGGTTATACACTACTAATTGTGAATGAGATTCATTATCAATCATACATAAATGAGGAGGAACAAACATGCACAAATGGAAAGGCTTCCGTTTCGCTGCACTGATGCTTGCACTTGTCATTGCACTTGCAGCTTGTGGTGGATCCACGGATGAAGGATCCGATAAAGAGAAAGAAAAGGATAATGGGGAATCAACTGCTTATACGGTTGACCATGCAATGGGTACGACTGAGATTCCTGAAACACCTGAGAAAGTCGTCATCCTGACGAATGAAGGGACTGAAGCGCTCCTTTCAATGGGCGTAACACCAGTCGGCGCTGTCCAATCCTGGTTAGGTGATCCTTGGTACGATCACATTAAAGAGGATATGAAAGATGTGAAGGTTGTCGGAACGGAAACCGACATCAATCTTGAAGCGATTGCAGCATTAAAACCAGACCTTATCATCGGGAACAAGCTCCGCCAGGAGAAGTTCTATGATCAGTTAAACGAAATTGCACCAACTGTATTTTCTGAAACGTTGAAGGGCGATTGGAAAGAAAACTTCAAGCTTTACGCAAAAGCGTTGAATAAAGAAGAAGAAGGAAACAAGGTCATGGCAGACTTCGACCAGCGTGTTGAAGACATCAAAGGTGAGCTTGGCGACAAAGTGAACCAGGAAGTATCTGTTGTCCGCTTCCTCCCTGGAAAAGTCCGTATGTACATGAAGGATTCGTTCTCGGGTGTCATCCTTGAGCAAATCGGCTTCAAACGACCTGAATCTCAGGACCAAGCTAAATTCGCTGATGAAGTGACGAAGGAACGTATTCCGGATATGAATGGCGATATCCTCTTCTACTTCACATTTGAAACAGGCGAAGGTGACGCGACGCAAACTGAAAAAGAATGGACGAACGATTCACTATGGAAGAACCTTGAGGTTGTGAAAGAAGGAAATGCACACCGCGTAAGTGACGCAATCTGGAATACAGCAGGCGGCGTACGTGCAGCAAACCTTACACTAGACGACATTGAAAAGTATTTCGGAATCAAATAATGCAAGAAGACGTGCAACGAGGCTGCACGTCTTTTTTATACTCATGTATTCTCTTTCAACGGTGCATGGCGCATAACTGGGAAAGTCGCAAGTAATAGGATGCTCCCTATGCCACCAAGCAATGTGAATCCTGTCAGCCCTGACAGGGTCAAGGTCCATTCGTAGAACGTCTTTAATCCCCCTGTGACGTGGAGGAAATAAAAGATAAAGCCAATTGCAGTGCTGCCTACGAGGAAACGTATGAATCCAAATCGGAACCAAATGGAAGCGATAAGGAAGCTGATTCCGAATAGGAAAAGTCCCGCCATCAAATCAATCCATACATAGGCTAGTAGAGAGTCATATGAAGTCATGTCAGCAGTATGCATGAAACCGAAGCCCAGAATTCCATTTGCAGTCAACGCATCCAAAACACGATAAAGGAGATTGAACAAGACCACGTTGGCAATGACCATCACGACTCCACTGAGATAAAATACCTTCAAAAATTGAACCCGCGTGCTCCCGAAGCCTGTCGCATAACGGAAGCTGGTCGACACAGCCAAGATTGGATAAACGACGAACAATCCGACATACAAGGGACCTGCGATCGTTGTTTCAAAGCCTGAAAGATCGAAGGCCAAGCCCAAGATGACCCATCCAACAGCAATCAATAACGTCACAAGCCACATGATCTTCGCAATGGCATAAATATCAAAGTAAATCAGCCTTGCTGTTCCGCGAAACGTACTCATTGGAGCACCTCCTCCTTTTCACTCGTCCGATTGATCAAATAATCTTGGAGATCTGCTTTTTCAATGGTTACATGATGTTGTACCGCTTTCCTCTGCCATTCTTCGGTGTACATGTCATCGATCATGACCCTGACAACATGCCCGAGCTCTTCTCTTTCCAATACCTCCGTCTGTTTCGTGAGCATCTCGACCGTTTCTTTATCTCCAGTCAGCAGGATTCCTCGTTCCCGTAACACTTCCATAGGCTCATGGAGCATCATTTTCTTGTTGTCGATTACTGCGATGGATTCACACAAAGGCTGGATTTCATTGATATGATGGGTTGAAAGTAAAATGAGGCGAGGATGATTTTCATAGCTTTCCAAAAGGAATTTATAAAACTTTTTCCGGATGACCGCATCCAATCCATTGGTCGGTTCATCCAAAATCGTCACGTCCGCATGACTTGATAACCCGATGATGAGCTGAAGACCCGTTTTCATTCCTTTAGAGAGTGCTTTGATTTTCTTGTTGTGAGGCAGTTGGAAAAGGCTGAGCAGTCGGTCTGCCGTTTCCTGATCCCAGTTCGGATGATAAGCCTCCGCGATTTTCAAAGCCATCGGTACCTTCCAATCGGGATTCAGTGGGTGATTCTCCTGCATGAAGCAAATGTGCTTCTGTGCACGATCATTGTTGTATGGGGATTCTCCCATGACAGAAATGTCTCCCTCATTTGGGGCATAAAGTCCGGCGAGGAGCTTCATCAACGTCGTTTTTCCCGCACCGTTCCGCCCCCATAAACACGTAATGATCGGCTCTGATTCTTTAAAATCAATCTCTTTCAATACTGGCTCTGCATTATATCCATAGCTTACATGCCTTAGCTCAATCATCCTTCTTCCCCCTTATGTTTTGAAATCAATTCAATGACCGTTTCCGTGCTTAAGTTGATTCGCTTTGCTTCTTGCAGCAAAGGTGCCACATACTCTGAATAAAACTCTTTTTTCCGCTGATCAAGCAATTGATGTCTAGCTCCTTCTTTCACAAACATACCGACACCTCTTTGTTTATAAATGATGTTTGCATCCACAAGGGATTGCAGGCCTTTCCGGGCAGTGGCAGGATTGATGTTGTAGAAGCGGGACAAGTCATTTGTAGAAGGTACGCGTTCTCCCTCCTGCAATCGTCCATCGATGATATCATTTTTGATCATGGAAGCGATTTGATGAAAAATGGGTTGAGATTCATCTAATGTAGGCTTCAACCCGCAACCTCCTTTCAAATACTGCTGATGTATTTATATGCATATGCTAGTTGGTTGGTTACTTATGTAACTAACCATACTACCTTTTCCATAAAAAGTAAAGCTTTTTTGTAAAAAAGCTTTTTGACCAGCTTCAGGCGGACGCTTTCCGCGGGCAACGCTTCAGCCTCCTCACTTCCACAGGATGTGGTGGCTTCGACGTTCACCACAGGACGTGGTGGTTTCTAGTCGAAGAACCTTAATTCCTCGGATCTGCGGGGTCTTCAGCTGTTGCTTTTCCCGCTGGAGTCGCCGCCTTACGCTTCTTTAAATATCATGGTTAAAAGAGGGCAAAAAAAGAACTGACGATAGGTCAGTTCTTTTTCGCATCTCTATGTGCTTTGTACGATATGGTGAAGTTGATGAGCAGCGCAGTGATCCAAAAGATGTTCAGCAAATACCAATGGATCTCTCCTAAAAGGAGAGATACGATGCTGAACAGCATGATTGACCCTAGCACAGCGCTCAACCACATGCGTCCTGTCATTTTCACTTTCTTCACACTCCCTATCAGACAGTGTGACACGACAGACAAGCTGTTTCAATCATGTTTGTAAACCTCAGGACGCTAAATCTTCCAACGTTTCTTCAGCATTTGAAGGTTTTTTCGTAAACAGGCTGACTCCAACGGTTACGATCAACGACATGAGAAAGCCTGGGACTGCCTCATACGTGATGCCGAACAACAAATCAGAGAAAAGTGCCTTCATGTCAGGAATGTACTTCAGTGTCCATTCTGGCTGCTGTTTAACGAGGATGACCGTAATCAAGCCGACGATCATGCCTGAGAACACGCCCCACTTTGTTGTCCCTTTCCAGTAAAAGGACAGAAGGAGTGCGGGTCCGAAGCAGGCACCTAGACCTCCCCATGCAAAAAGCACCATCCAGAAGACGAATTCTTGTGCAGAAAAGGCAAGCCACACTGCAAGAAGCATAAGAATACCAATTGATATACGACTATACAGGACCAGTCTCTTTCCATCCAGCGTCTTCCCTTTACCAAGCAACCGGTCATAGACATCACGGACAAGGGAGCTTGAACCGACGAGGAGCTGACTGTCTGCGCTCGACATGATCGCAGCTAAGATCGCGACAAGCAGGATCCCCATGAAGAAAGGATTCAGCAATTCGCTTCCAAGTGTCGTGAACACTGCTTCCTGATTCTCGTTCGGAAGATCAGAAATGTTCGGGAAGTATGCACGGCCCGCTAAACCGACCATGATCGCACCCCAACCCATCACAACATTCCAGATGGATCCGATGAGAGCAGCTTGTCTCATCTCTTTAATATTTTTCAACGACATATAACGGACGAGGATATGCGGGTTTCCTGGACTTCCGAATCCGATTCCGACCAGGCTCATTGCAACCCCGAAACCGAAGCTGAAGATGCCATAGTAAGACGGGCCTTGCGCATTTAACGCATCCAAGATGGGACCGAATCCGCCTAGTCCGATAATCGCGACGATCGGAAGAACGACGAGAGATAAAAACATGAAGCCCGCTTGAAGGACATCTGTTTTACTTACAGCATGGAAGCCACCTAATACGGTATAAGCCAACAGGATAATCGCGGTAAACCACATCCCGCCAGTCGTTGAGAACCCTAAGGTTGATGAGAAGGCTGTTCCCCCTGCAACAACTTGACTCCCTACATACGCAACCATGAAAAATGCGATGATCAGTGCACTCGTTACACGTAAAATGTTCGTCTTATCCTGATAACGGGTTTCAAGGATATCCGGAACGGTTATGCTGTCAGTACTTTCACTATACTTTCGAAACCTTCGTGCCACAAAGAAGAACATGAACACTTCGACCGTAATGAAGCCTGCCAATGCCCAAACAGCGAGCAGGCCGCTGGCATAGGCCATCCCTGTCACACCAAGAACGAGCCATCCACTCCGTCCTGAGCTAACTGCACTTAAGGCGACCGTCCATTTACCGAGACCCCGTCCAGCAAGGAAGAAATCCGTCAATCCGCCCGAGCTTTTCTTCGAGCTCACGACCCCGATGAGGAGCAAGAGCAATAAATAGATGACGAGCACCGTAATCGTCATAGGATGTGCGGTCATTGGGAGATCCCCCCTTTGTGCTTCACATCAACTTCTGCTTTATCCTTTTTTCCTAATACGATGTAACAAATGATCGCCGTCAAGATGATCCCTGACGGTACGCCAATCAATCCCATGAAAATTTCTACATTCAATCATGACAACCCCTTTTTGCATTCTTCTAGTTATTTTGCGTGCTGAAAATTCCGAATATTTTTCTCGTAAATGGTCTTAGCCGCAATCAGATCGAATAATGCCATACCGACGGACTTGAATACGGTGTAGCGCTGTTTATCTGAAATGCTTGAATGCCCGACAATCTCCTCCAAGGTCATGAATCGAGCATCTTCACCCTGGAGCTCTTTCGCTCTAAGCATGTCACCAGATTCAGTCAACGCTGTCGGCGTATCGACGAAAATTGGATTCGTTTCCTTCAGCAACGTATCTGGCAGCTCCTGCATATCCGGCTTGAACGACCCGACCGCTACGATGTGTTTGCCGTTCCAATCCTCTCGCCCTTTATCAGGTAAGACGGGTGTTGGAGAAGTTGTCGTCGTAACGATGATGTCGGATGCTTCCACGAGTTGATCTACACTTGCAGATACGACTTTCAGTTGAGGATAAGTCGTTTCGACCCGTTCTTTGAAGACCTCTAATTTCTGAGGACTTCGGTTATGTAAATAGACTGTCCGTATATCTCGGACCGACATGGCCGCTTCCAAATGACTCCACCCCTGAATTCCAGTCCCGATAATCCCGATGCTTCGGGCGGATTCATCTGCAAGCCACTTCATGCTCAAGCCTCCGATTGCCCCGGTCCGCATGGCTGTGACGGTGTTCCCATCCATGTAGGCTAGTGGCTCTAGTGTTTTCCTGTCATGAAGAATGACGTTGGCATGAATCGTCGGTTTGCCCACAGTTTTGTTATCCAGTGCAACGCCAGCAAGCTTGATCGCATAATAATCAGCATCAAATGCAGGCATGATTAGGACCGTGTTCTTTTCATCGTCGATGTGGATCCGTTCCGGCATTTTCACATTCTGCTTTTCGAGAAAAAAGCGTTCCAGCTCTTGAATGAGTGAGCCAGCTGTGACTTGTTTGCTAATGTCTTCACCACTTAAAAAGTTCATGATACCCTCCTTTCTGTTTCACCATCTTATAAAAAGGTGCTCGATTTTTCAAACAATTAAGTCTATTTTTGTTCTTTTATGCCTTAACGCGTAAATTGATACACGCCGCCCTTGATGGTCTCCGCTTTTTTCTCCCTGTAGCCCCTAATGCCACAGATTACCGGTTTTCGCGAAATATCCTCGAAATGTGATGTCGCATGATCATAGAAACGGAAGGCGAAATCACCGATCGGCAGCTCGAGATAAAAGCCGAATTCATTTGTATCCTGCCTTTTTGTAACACTTTTATGGAACAATGCCGCAAATCTCTGAAATGCCACTTCAGGATTTCTCACATTATATCCGATATACGAAAGCGAAGGTTTTCCGACAGAGTGCTCCATCAATGAAGCCATCTCCTTTTCACGCTCGTGGTCTGAATTACCCCACTGGATAAAGAACGGATAACGTACAGGACCTTCCTCCGTTTCATCAATAAAGAGCATCGCCCATTGTAATAACGAACCGTCTTCCTTCTTCCTTTCACCTTTTAACGGACCAATTGTTCGGAGTCCCTTTTCGTTTAACCTATCGGAAAATGAAGTCAAATCATCGACACGGAGGGCGACCTGCGATAGACCTTCCTCACCAGCATCATGGACAATCTGTTGAATCAACGGATTGTTTGACTCTTCAGCCTTATCGAGATCCTCCAACCCGATCCACTCGATATATCGTAACCTTCGATAGAAGCTCAAACAATTGTGTGTTCCCCAATTCGGATGTCTACCTCCTTTGACCGCATTGAATCCATTCTCGATGAATGTGTTTTTCGCTTCTTCAGGATTCTTTGTCAAATGTACAAGATGATCGAATTCTGTAATCAAAAGCACCACTTCCTTTTCTTATTTCCTTGCATTATTGAACACTATGAAACGTCGGTGTATATAGTATAAAAGGCCATGAATGGAGGTCGATGAAGATGCTATCAAAGTTCTTGGAAGCTGCAGGCACATGGATACAAACATTAGGTACGTTCATCAATGCCTCCGGACAAACCATCATCGTCCTCCAAAACAATGAAAACAGCTTCGAAGGGAATGCCTTAGCATTGACCGGAAACAGTGTCGAAGCTTTCGGAAATTCCGTGCAAGCAATCGGCAAAACGAAACAGGAAGATAGCCAGGTCGATGGCATTTTAGGCGCATGGTTCCAAGCTGGTGGAAATATAACAAACGCCAAAGCGTCCTACCTTATGATTAGAGGATTTGAAGAAGACGGGCTTCGACTTGATGTAATCGGGGATTCCATCCAATCGATTGGGGCTTTCTTTGAGGCAGCTTCTTCTTCAACTGACCATTCCGAGTTTGCTGACCTTGCCTCAAAAGGACAACTTCTCCAATCTTTTGGTGCAATGATTGAGGCGATTGGTGTTCTATACATATTGAATGATGAGATGGAGGAAGGTATCCAGATACAAGCCTTCGGAAGCTATGCCCAATTGGCTGGTGCAACCATCACAGCAATCGCCTTTACGAAAGAATGGATCCACTCTGAAAAGAAAAATTGACCTGGTTGTCCAGGTCAAAATCAAGTGTTTATGAAGTTGTTAAGCAGATTAACACGGATTGAGAAACGTCTGTTTGAATTCACGCTTCTTGTTTGTTGCCGTTTCGATCGTTGGCTTGTTTTTGTGGTGGGGATTTGATGAGTACATGGATTTGTTGGCTTTTTCCTCATATTGTTTCACTTTCATACCCGCTCGCCTCCTTACCCTAATTTAGTAATCTCTTTAATACCCTTTTTTCTACTCAGTTAAACCTTTTTTTCAAAAAAATAATCAAGAATTGTAATTCATTGTCACTGGCACTTGTGCTGGCTGCTTTTTGATGATGATGACGAACAGGCTCGCAACGAGACAGAAAATGCCTGCCAGGAAAAAGGCCCACGTATAAGAGTTGAAGATATTATAGATGACTCCACCACTGAAAGCAGCCACTGCCGCTCCTGCCTGGTGGGAAGCAAAAATCCAGCCATATACGATACCGCTCTTCTGAACACCGAAGACTTGTCTTGAAATACTGATCGTCGGTGGAACGGTTGCGATCCAATCCAAACCATAAAAGATTGAAAAAATCGCGAGCAGCATGAGCGATCCTTCTGCTAGTGCGTAAGGCAGCAAAACGAGGGAGCCGCCTCTCAAAGCATAGTACCAGAACAGCAGCCAGCGGTTGTCGAACCGATCGGACAACCACCCTGAAATGGTTGTACCGACCAGATCAAAGACCCCCATGAAGGAAAGCATCCAGGCTGCAGTGACAAGTGGTATCCCATAGCTGAGGCAATAGGAGACGAAATGGGTCCCAATCAACCCGCTCGTCGACAGTCCACAGATGAAAAAACTGCCTGCCAATAACCAGAATTCCTTCACCTTGACCGCCTCAAAAAGTCCTTGAAAGGCAATTGTTATCGGATTACGTTTATGTATGATTTCCGGCTGATCCTCGGCTTCCTCAAGACCGTATGGCAGAGCTCCGACTTCTTCAGGACTGTTTTTCATGAAGAACATAATGATGACCAGCATGATCGAGCACAAAACGAAAATGAGACCGACGGCCCAGCGCCATGAGTAATTCTCAATCACAACGGCGAGAACCGGCAGTAGGATCAGCTGTCCGGTTGCCGTACTCGCCGTCAAAATCCCAACAGCTAGCCCCCTCCGTTTCTCGAACCAACGATTAGCAACATATGGACTCAATACCGTCAGAAACAACCCCGAACCTAATCCGATGATGATCCCCCAAATCAGGATCAGCTGCCAGGAATCCTGCATCAAATAGGTCAACAGAATTCCTGTGAGGAGGGTCGACATGGAAATGACCATCATCTTCTTCAAGCCTAGCACTTCGATTAATGCAGCCATGAAAGGACCTGAGATCCCATATAGAAATAAACTGATCGCAAACGAAAGCGAAATGATGGAACGGTTCCAACCGAACTCATTCTCAAACGGATCAATGAAAACCCCCGATGAAGATCGAATGATGCCCGCTACGATGATCGAAAAGAACGTAACGATCAGGATTATCCAACTATAGTGAACGCGTTTCAATTCCTCACCCGTAATTTATGACATGATTGTCTTTCATAAAATGATTATTTCACACCGATAAATCAAACGGCAATAAGAATGTTCTTTTACCAAGAAGAAAGCCCCTTGCAAACAATAGCAAGAGGCCGTGCACACTGTATTAAGCAGGCGGGATGCTTTGTGGAAAGTGAAACACATTGTTCGGGTCATACATCGCTTTCACTTGCTTAAGTCTCTCAAAATTCGTGCCATAATAAGCTGCTCCGAAATCTTTGATGTTCTGGTCTGGAACGTTGACATAAGAGCCTTCAACAAACGGCAATAATCGTTTGCGCGTTTTTTCGACCAGTGCAAGATTAATCTGTTCCTCAAAAGGACTATTCCAGGATGCATTCCATTCAAGATAAAACTTCGAGTTCCGCCAGTAAAAAGCCGTTTCATTCGGTTGAGGCTGATTGAGTGCTCCTCCACTGTTCAGGAAGAAGAAATTCGAACTCATACCCGGCGATACTTCCAGAAATCGCCGCATAATTCGAATGGCTTCCTCTGGAAGGAGGTGAGGTGCCCAATTGGAAGAGAACTTCTTATTATCATCCGATCGCCCGGGTATCGGTTGAGATGGAATCAAATAATTGACCGCCCCCAGGTAAGTAAAGGTTTTGACGAAGATTTCCGTCGGGGTTCCTGTACTCTTTAGTGGCTTTAATAATTGCTCCAGCTCTCTCTTTGAACCGAGAAACAGACCTGTTGACTGAAGCAATCCATTCCTTCTGCTGAAAATCTCGAGAATAGACCCTAATCGACGATCTACATCAGGAGCCCATTTCTGCCACGTTTTGAATACTTCCTCCAACTGATTCCAAGGCCACGTTATCTTATATACAGTCGCTTCTTTCGGGGCACGGTGCAATTTATATACATAATGGGTATTAATGCCGAAATTACCCCCACCCCCACCACGCGAAGCCCAAAGTAAATCAGAATTCCTTTGATGATCAGCTGTTACGATCCTTCCATTTGCATCGACCATTTGAAGACCTACAAGATTGTCACTGATGAGCCCGATAGAGCGTTGAAGAAGTCCAATTCCTCCGCCCATCGTAATCCCACCGACCCCGACAGTCGGACTATCTCCAAATGGGGCCATGAAACCCTGGCTCGCTAATGTTTTGACAAGAGGACCTACGTTATTCCCGGTTTCAACAAGTGCTATGCCTTTCTTATCATAAACTTTGATCCGTTTCATATCGCTTACATCAATGACAATGCCGCCTTTTACTTCAGAAAGGCTTTTATCGAGAGCATGTCTGCCACTTCGAAAGCGAATCGGAACATCATGTTTCCGAGCCCATAATATCGCATTTTGTATATCATACGTACGTTGTGCAAAAACAAAGACGAGTGGGAATGTATCTACATAAGGATTCCAGTTCTTACGCGCTTCCTCATACCCCGGCTCCCCTTGAAAGATTACCTTACCCGTCAATCCAGTTCTTGATGGCATCTGTTCATCTCCTAACAACATGAAAAATTACTATATCTTATTGGAGAGACAGGGTTGATGGAACTTATACACCTGTAGTTGGGTTATGGAAAGGCTTCTGATGCTCATTATGCGTCCTCCATTTGGCGTTTTCCTCGTTTTCGAGGACGTATGAGCTTCGTTATATACAAAAAACCAGCAATAGCGGTATTTCGCTATTACTGGTTTGTTATCGTTTCTATTTATTTCTATTAATTCGATCTTATTCAACCGTTACTGACTTCGCAAGGTTACGTGGCTTGTCGACGTCGCAGTCACGGTGTAGTGCAGCATAATAGGAAATTAGCTGCATCGGGATGACACTTACAAGTGGTGTTAGAAGTGGATGCACATCTGGAATGACAATGCGATCCTCTTCATCCGATAAGCTTTCTGTACTGATTGTGCAAGTGTAAGCGCCGCGTGCAGCGACCTCTTTCACGTTTCCGCGGATGCTCAGGTTCACGTGTTCTTGTGTCGCTAGAGCAATGACCGGTGTGCCTTCCTCAATCAACGCAATTGTACCGTGCTTCAGCTCTCCGCCAGCAAATCCTTCTGCCTGGATGTAGGAAATCTCCTTCAGCTTCAATGCACCTTCGAGGACAACATGGTAGTCCATGCCACGTCCGATGAAGAAGCAGTTGCGCGTGACAGATAGATATTCGCGTGTAATCTTTTCAAACTCTTCTTTCTGGTCGCAAAGCGCTTCAATAGCATTGGAGACGACACTCAACTCTTTAATCAGGTCGAAGTCCATATCAATGCCCTTCGAGTTCGCAGTATCCGCAGCAAGAATAGCTAATACTGCGATTTGAGCTGTGTAAGCTTTCGTCGATGCTACTGCAATTTCCGGTCCAGCATGGAGAAGCAATGTGTAATCCGCTTCACGGGACAGTGTCGAACCAGCAACGTTTGTGATCGTCAGCGCCTTGTGGCCAAGCTTCTTGATTTGTACGAGTACTGAACGGCTGTCTGCTGTCTCACCACTTTGTGAAATAAAGATGAATAATGGCTTTTCAGAAAGCATTGGCATGTTGTAAGAGAACTCACTTGCGATGTGTACCTCGACAGGCACTTGAGCGACCTTCTCAATCAATTCCTTGCCGACAAGGCCAGCGTGATAAGATGTTCCACATGCGATGATATAGATACGATCCGTTTTCTTCATCGCTTTACGGATGTCGTCATCCAGCTTCAGTTTATCATCCTTATCCTGGTACTCATTGATGATGTTACGGATGACGATCGGCTGCTCATCAATTTCTTTGAGCATGTAATGTGGATACGTTCCTTTTTCAATGTCTGAAGCATCAAGCTCGGCTGTAAACGGATCACGTTCCATCACTTCGCCATCGAGATTTTTAATTGTTACGTCTTCTTTCGTCACGATTACGATCTCTTCATCCATCAGTTCAACAAATTGATCTGTCTTTTGAAGCATTGCCATTGAGTCACTCGCTACGACGTTATAGCCGTTTCCTAGTCCGACAAGCAACGGGCTCTTATTTTTCCCGACATAGATGACATCCGGGTTTTCATTATCAAGTAACGCCAGTGCATATGAACCTTTCAATAAGGAGAGTGTTTCGCGGAAAGCCGCTTCCACTTCCAGTCCTTCTTTTACAAAGTGTTCAATCAGCTGGACGATGATTTCTGTATCGGTTTCACTGACCAATTCCACATCTTTCAAAAACTCTTTTCGTACTTGCGTAAAGTTTTCGATAACACCGTTGTGGACGAGTGTAAAACGCTTGGACGCACTTTGATGAGGGTGTGCATTAATCTTGCTAGGTGCACCATGTGTTGCCCAGCGTGTATGACCGATCCCGATTGATGCTGGTACATTCTCATCGACGTTTTCACGCAATGTCGCGATACGTCCCTTTTCCTTGAAAACATGAACACCATCATCGTTCATAACAGCGATACCAGCTGAATCATAACCACGGTATTCAAGCTTTTCAAGCCCTTTTAATAAAATCTCTTTCGTATCTTCATTTCCAATATAACCAACAATTCCACACATTGAAATAAACC
Organism: Pseudalkalibacillus sp. SCS-8; assembly: GCF_040126055.1. Classification (NCBI taxonomy): domain Bacteria; kingdom Bacillati; phylum Bacillota; class Bacilli; order Caryophanales; family Fictibacillaceae; genus Pseudalkalibacillus; species Pseudalkalibacillus nanhaiensis. Next base: position 186,828 of record NZ_CP143541.1, on the reverse strand, counting down.
TCCCTGTTGGGGGGCGAATCGCCAATAGGGGTTCTCGAGCCCCCAACGTCTATATTTTTTGTTACATCCGATTCATATTTTTGTTCACCAAGTCACCTCAGTGGTTTAAATATGAATCTTCCGGTCGATGTAAACCGAGAGGCATCCGCCGATCAGATTCGATAAACCTCTTTCCTCGTCAACTATTTCTATCACCGCCGCGGTGTCGGATTATACCGAATGAAATAGTCCAGGCGCTTTTTTTTGTTGCAATCTTTCTCTTGCTATCCTCCTTCCTTTAATCGAATGGAAATATCATACACCAGAAAAGAAGTAGCGTCAATCTAAAACTTTCTTACTACTAGCTTTTCCTAAATGCTAAAAAATCTATATTCAAATTTATGCAAAAGCAGCTCGGATCGTGTGTGCGAGCTGCCCTGCATAGTATTCGTACCGTTTTACCATTTCTGTCCCTTATTGTTGGATATACCCCATTTCACTTTCTACTACACGTGCAATTTGATTGGCATATTCTTCGCAAAGTTCTTCCGTCGGAGCTTCGACCATAACACGGACAAGAGGTTCTGTACCAGATGGACGTACAAGTACACGCCCGTTGCCGTTTGTCTCTTCCTCCACTGTTTCGATCGCTTCCTTCACATTCGGGTTTTCCATTACTTTATGTTTGTCGGTCACTTTTACATTTTTCAAGCATTGCGGGAATTTCTTCATTTCACCAGCAAGCTCCGATAATGGCTTTTTCGTCAGCTTCAGGATATTGACAAGCTGTAACGCGGATAAAAGACCGTCTCCTGTCGTACTGTGATCCAGGAAGATAATATGACCGGATTGCTCTCCACCAAGGTTGAAATCTCCCTCACGCATACGCTCCATAACATAACGGTCGCCTACAGCTGTCTGTTCAGAAGCGATGTTCGCTTCTTCAAGCCCTTTATAAAATCCGAGGTTACTCATTACAGTCGAAACGACCGTGTCGTGCTTCAGACGTCCTTCACTGGCCATATGTTTCGCACAAATATACATGATCTGGTCACCGTCGATGATTGAACCGTTTTCATCAACTGCAATCAAACGGTCTCCGTCACCATCAAAAGCAAGACCGATATCCGCTCCTTTTTCTTTGACGAGCTCAACCAGCTTTTCAGGATGTGTGGATCCGACTCCATCGTTGATATTCAATCCGTTTGGTGAAGAACCGATCGTTGTGATATCTGCATCGAGATCCGCAAACAAATGAGGTGCCAATGATGAGACTGCACCGTGCGCACAATCAAGCGCAATCCGTAAGCCTGAGAAATCTTCATCAATCGTTTGTTTCAAGAACTGTAAATATTTCTGACCGCCTTCGAAGTAGTCGCTTACAAGACCGAGATCTGTTCCTGTCGGTCTAGGCAGTTCATCTTTTCCAAGATCAAGAAGCTCTTCAATCTCTTGTTCTTGCTTATCCAGAAGCTTGAATCCATCTGAGCCGAAGAATTTGATTCCATTATCTCCTACAGGGTTGTGGGAGGCTGAAATCATAACTCCTGCTTGTGCTCCGAGTGCTTTCGTCAAATAGGCAACACCAGGAGTTGAAATCACACCTAACCGCATGACTTCTGCACCGATCGACAACAGTCCAGCTACCAGTGCTCCTTCAAGCATATGCCCGGATATACGTGTATCACGTCCGATGATGATTTTCGGTTTTTGGGTTTCTTTAGTCAGAACATATCCGCCGAAACGTCCTAGTCTAAATGCTAATTCAGGTGTTAGTTCAGTGTTGGCTACACCTCTGACTCCATCTGTTCCAAAATATTTACCCATTGATTTATTCGCTCCTTCTTCCCTTTTCACATTAAGCAGTTCCTTCGCTGATGGTTAAGGTCGCTTTCGTAATGTTACGTTCATATGTAACGGCTTCAGGTACATCCACGTTGATTTCAACATCGTGTGTTCCTTCTGATAAGCCCTCTGCATCTATGAACGCCGTGACTTTTTCTTCTGACAAATCCTCTACATTTTCCTTAGGCCCTTTGATCGTCACATCCATTACACCATTTACTGGTGAATCGAAGCTGGCTTGTTGGTTTTCACCAAGTCCTCGAATGGCGATCGGTAAATCTTTAAATGTTTTCGTACTTGTTGCCTCTTTGCTTTCATTTTCTTCTTCCGGTTTCGTTGCGGTCTCACTCGACGGTTCTCCTGAGGAGTCCTCCACTTGTTCGACATCGATTTTGACCTTCACTTTATCGGGAGTTGAATAGAAAGCTCCGTCTGGCAGTGGTACATCTATTTCTATTTCTTCATCCTCGGTAATGTTGCTTAAATCTACCGGAATGTCGACTGTGTTGAGCCTATCCAATATATCCTTCGGAGCATGGATTGTAATTTCATCTGTATTTGCTTTAATCTCTTTCAGTTCAAACCCATCCGGCAAAGATCCTCTTTCCTTTAGGGAAAGCGAGATCTTCTTACTGGGATTCTCAATCGGTACTGTCACTTCTGTAGTAGGTGGATCGATTGCAATATCAATTGGATCGTAACTCTTATTCAGTGCTTGGATTTTCACTTCTCTTGTAAAGGTCTTCTTCGCTTCTCCGACATTCACAAAAGCCCTGACGTAGGCAATTTCATCAATGATTTCTTTAGCTCCGGTAATTTCAATTTCCTCTTGCTGTACTTTCGGAGTCCCGACGACATATCCTTCAGGTAAGCTTTCCTCATCCAGCAACTGGACAGTGACAGGGAACGTCTCCGTTTTCTTTTCATGCAGCGTGACCGTTACGGTTTCCTGTTCGAATTTCAGTTCTACACCTCTTGGGACATTATCCATTCTTACCGGAACCTCATACTGTCCGGGACCTTTCCCAGAAAGATCGATGTATGCGTTTCTTGCTCGCTGTAGATTCATATTGGTAATGTCGGCTTGTGAACCGATAATCCTCACATCCACTGTATCCGGTTTACCCATCAAAACATATTTATCATCATCATATTCAGCTTCAAGGGAAACGGTTTTATAGTACGTGCCACTGTCTGTCCGAAAACCTTCATCCTGTTGTTCAGCATCTTGATTGGTGATATTGACGCTTGTATACATCATCAAGGCAATCAAAAACGCTGTGATCTTCACAAACCATGGACTTCTAAGCAGTTTATCCATCCTTCTTCCCCCTCCAATTCCACTTCGAGGAAGTTTCTTTTGATTTGTTCATAATTTCAGCCTCTAAAAGCTTGCGCAGCATTTCTTCATCTAAATTACGGTATAATTCCCCGTTTTTCGTAAGTGAAACATGGCCTGTTTCTTCAGAAACGACGAGAGTCAAACCGTCTGTAACCTCTGAAATTCCCAATGCCGCTCTATGCCGTGTTCCAAGCTCTTTCGAGATAAAAGGACTTTCGGATAACGGCAAGTAACTCGCTGCCGCAAGAATTTGATTGTCATTGATGATGACAGCACCGTCATGTAACGGCGTATTCGGTATGAATATATTAATGAGAAGCTCAGAGCTTAGATTTGCATTGATCGGTATTCCTGTTTCAACGTAATCCTCAAGCCCTGTTTCTCGTTCAATTGTAATCAGCGCACCAATTCGTCGTTTCGCCATGTAGTTCGTCGCTTTCAACAACGCCTCAATGGTTTGCTTTTTCTTTTCTTCTTCCGCAATCATGCCACGCGAGAAAAACCTGCCTCGACCGAGCTGTTCAAGTGCTCGACGCAATTCAGGTTGAAAAATGATGATAATAGCCAGGATTCCGTATGTAATCGCCTCATTCATCAATCGGTTCAACGTGTTCAATTCGAAAATTCCACTGAAGAACCAGACAGCGACAATGACTGTAATCCCTTTTAACAACTGAATCGCCTTAGTGCCCTTTATAAGCATGATGAGCTTATAAATCACATAGGTGACTAAGAGGATATCAATGATGTCATTTATGTAGTTGAGTACATTTACATTAAAGTCTCCTACGGGAAACATGCAGCATCCTCCAAACTGATCAACTTAGAATCATTGTTTCCAACAATGGTCAGTTTGTTACTTGTGTAACTTCTTTATTATATCATAATTTGTTGCTATTTCTATTTTTCGACATCAGCTGTCTAAATGTCTCCGTCCGTTCGGAAACGAATGAAAAAGCCGGAAGGAAAAAAACCCGTCCTATCATACAGGTATGGACGCTTTCTCACTCTCCGGCTCGCATATATCCTGAATTTTTTTATTCAGATATGAATAGATTCTTAATGCTGTTCAGCCCTTCCTTCAACCGGTACCAAACCCATTCCGTGATCTTATGGATTTCCTCACTCTCTCCTGCAACATGTCCAGCTGAAGCGAGGTAATGCTTCCCATTGATGACCGTTACATTCCCTTCCACCTTACCGGCGATCTCTACATCACCATTCCGAACGACCAGGTCCCCTTTGACCGTTTCCCCTTCAGGTACAATCACCTTCTTGCTTTCTTGATCGATCTTCACATGGGCGCCGCTAGCTGTGACGGAAATCGGATCACTCATATTGCTCCCCCACTCACTATAGATGGAGCTGGACATGAGAATCAGAAACACGACAGCTGCTGTCAGGAGAGGATGATGTTTAAACCATCTGCGCATCTTTGAAGAGGATTTCTCTCTCGGTAATCGGTCCATCACTTTTGAACTAAAACCATTGGGCGCCTTGATCGAATGATGACTTTGCAGCATCCGATCGGTCTTTTTCAATTCTTCAAACTTTTGGTGGCAACCTGTACACTCTTTTATATGATGAAATAATTCGATCTTTTCAAGTGGTTCAATCGATTCATCTAGCCATTTATGCATATAGGATGAATATTTTTCATCACATTTCATGTCATATCCCCCTATCAATCCAGATCCTTCAACCGTTTCCTTAAGGCTTCCCGCCCTCGGTGTATGCGTGTCTTGACTGTTGAAACAGGTATTTGCAAGATCTCACTGATTTCTTTTAGAGATAATTCCTCCAAATATTTCAGCGTAATCACAGAACGATATTTGGGAGGAAGTTGCAGAATCTCATTTTGTATACGTTCTTGAAGCTCAAAGGTTTCAATTTTTTCTTCAGGTAATTGTTCTGCAACGGCAACTTGTGAATAAAGTGTCAATCCATCTCCACCCGGCACCTCTGCATCCAGGTAAAAATCAGGTTTCTTCTTACGTATACGATCAATTGTCAAATTGGTTGCAATACGATACAGCCAAGTTGAAAATTTATGTTTCTCATTGAATTTTTCGATATGTACATACGCTCTTACAAATGCTTCTTGAGCGATATCTTCCGCTTCATGTGTATTACCTAACATCCTGAAGACGATGTAATACACTTTGTCTTTATAAATCTCGACTAATTCTTCAAAAGCCTTTTGATCCCCTTTTTTCACTAATCGGACCAAACGTTTCACCGTTATATCCATATAGGAACCCCCGATTTTGCGTTTTTACAAGCGATATACTACTAAAGTTATATACCCCTTGTTTATTCTAACACGGGAATTCTCCCAAGTGATGAATAAATTTGTTAAAAATAGGTTTATGATTTCATATAACGGGTATTATGATTAACAACTATTACGAGCGAAAGCGGGTGGGCGTTTTGTCAGCTGAAGAGCAGTTCCTTTTAAGTGAAATTGAAACTTCCAGAAAGAAAATGTTGTCACTGGCAAAAGAAAAACCGTTGTTCTCATCAGAAGTAGTTGAAATTAGTCAATACCTTGATGATTTACTGAACCGTTACGATGGAATCAAGAGTGAAATGATAAAAGAGGTTTCGTAGGTAGAAGGACAGCTCTCATAAGGGGGCTGTCTTTTTGTTAGGTTGGGAAAACAAAAAAGAGGATGACCAAATAAATGATCACCCTTTATAAATTGTTGGCTCTGTTAGCTTTTATTAAGAAAAACTGAAGCGTTGCCCGCGGAAAGCGTCCGCCTGAAGCTGTTCAAAATCAACAACATTCTTTTTAAACAGAGCCAAATTGTTAAATCAATTTCTCGCCGAACAGTGAGCCGACTAAACCTACTGCACAAGTAGCTGTTTTATTCTTATCATCAAGAATCGGATTCACTTCAACGAACTCCGCTGAGGTGATGATTTTCGCTTCTTCAAGCATCTCCATTGCCAGATGGCTCTCACGATAGCTGATACCGCCTAGCACTGGTGTCCCGACACCAGGTGCCTCAGAAGGATCGAGTCCATCCAGGTCCAAGCTCAAGTGAACACCATCTGTTCCATTAGAAACATACTCGATCGCTTCTTCCATAACTTTGGACATACCCATACGATCAATCTCATGCATCGTATAGACCTTGATTCCCTTCTCCCGAATCAATACACGCTCACCTTCATCAAGAGAACGGGCGCCGATGATGACGATGTTTTCAGGCTTAACCTTCGGGCCATATCCTCCGATGTCTTTCAGCTTCTCATGACCAATGCCGAGACTTACTGCTAATGGCATGCCGTGGATATTACCACTAGGAGAAGTATCCCCTGTATTCAAATCACCATGGGCATCATACCAGATGACACCTAAGTTCTCATAATGCTTCGATACACCTGCAAGCGTTCCGATGGCAATACTATGGTCGCCTCCTAATACAAGCGGGAAATGTCCGTCCTGGATAATCTTGTCCACACCCTCAGCAAGACGTGTACTTGCTTCAATAACACCTTGCAGGTTTTTTAAGTTCGTATCAGGACTTCCTACTTTTTCTCTTTGAGGAATTTCAACATCACCATGGTCCTCTACCTCATAACCGATGCTTTCGAGGCGTTCAATCAGACCAGCATATCTCATTGCACTAGGTCCCATGTCTACCCCGCGGCGCATTTGCCCAAGGTCCATTGGGACTCCTAATATTCCGATATTCTTGTTCATACTTTTCCTCCTCATTTTTCACTCTACCTATAATTGTAGGGTTTCCTTCCAAGTGGTTCAACTGGACAAAAACCTGTATACTTATGCGACATATCTGGCTTTTTAAATTGAATCATGGATAATTATTAAGCGCTTACATTTATTTGAATATAGGGTAACCATTATTCAGGATTTGTACTTTCAATCTCGATTGATCTTATAAACAAAAAACTCTTTGACGTTTAATGTCAAAGAGTTGTGTATGATATGTAATGGTGGAGCCTAGCGGGATCGAACCGCTGACCTCCTGCGTGCAAGGCAGGCGCTCTCCCAGCTGAGCTAAGGCCCCATGGAGCGGGTGATGAGAATCGAACTCACGACCAGAGCTTGGAAGGCTCTTGTTTTACCACTAAACTACACCCGCATATTTTCAATTATAACCAAACGCATCTTTTCTAAACTCAGAAGGATTAAACTGGTGAGCCATGAAGGACTCGAACCTTCGACCCTCTGATTAAAAGTCAGATGCTCTACCGACTGAGCTAATGGCTCATGTTATGAATGAAGTTTACTTACCTTTATGTCCCTTCCTCTACAAGCAACACATGGTAGAAGGCTGTGTCGCGACAACTCATAGCTAAGTCAATGAAGTTATGTTCGTTGCTCTACCGACTGAGCTAATGGCTCCCGTAGATTATTCAAACTGTGTCCTTTCCTCTACAATCTATACTATCGTAGTAGGCTGCGTCAGGACAATTCACCGTTAGCTCAACGTTGTATCGTTCATAGCTAATGGCTCATGTTATGAATGAATCTTACTCATCGATGTATTGTAATAAAAATGGTGGAGGGGGACGGATTCGAACCGCCGAACCCGGAGGGAGCGGATTTACAGTCCGCCGCGTTTAGCCACTTCGCTACCCCTCCAATAAAAAAAGACTAAATAGTCTGTTTTCAAGTAAAGATGGTGCTGGCCAGAGGACTTGAACCCCCAACCTACTGATTACAAGTCAGTTGCTCTACCAATTGAGCTAGGCCAGCGTAATATTCATGTGTTTCAATGGTGGAGGATGACGGGATCGAACCGCCGACCCCCTGCTTGTAAGGCAGGTGCTCTCCCAGCTGAGCTAATCCTCCGATAGATGGTGACCCCTACGGGATTCGAACCCGTGTTACCGCCGTGAAAGGGCGGTGTCTTAACCACTTGACCAAGGGGCCATTATTTAATATGATGGAGCTTCCAAGCGGGTTCGAACCGCTGACCTCTTCCTTACCATGGAAGTGCTCTACCTGCTGAGCTATGGAAGCATATGGCTCCACAGGCAGGACTCGAACCTGCGACCGATCGGTTAACAGCCGATAGCTCTACCACTGAGCTACTGTGGAATATTCATTGAAATAAAATAGGTTGGCCCGGCGACGTCCTACTCTCACAGGGGGAAGCCCCCAATTACCATTGGCGCTGAAGAGCTTAACTTCCGTGTTCGGCATGGGAACGGGTGTGACCTCTTCGCCATCATCACCAGACCATTTCAAAATGATCCACAATCACAATCCTTAGTAAGGACAAGATATATAATACTAAATTCTAAACAGAATTTCAAGGGCTTTTTTTAATAAATATTCCCTCAAAACTAGATAACGTTTCTTGAAAACACGACGCACAGGATGTGCTAGTGCTGACGTTGTCACAGGACGTGACGTTGTTAGTCAGCGTTCATTAATTTGTGGTTAAGTCCTCGATCGATTAGTATCTGTCAGCTTCACGTGTCACCACGCTTCCACACCAGACCTATCAACCTCATCATCTCTGAGGGATCTTACTCGCTTGACGCGATGGGAAATCTCATCTTGAGGGGGGCTTCATGCTTAGATGCTTTCAGCACTTATCCCGTCCACACGTAGCTACCCAGCGATGCTCCTGGCGGAACAACTGGTACACCAGCGGTGTGTCCATCCCGGTCCTCTCGTACTAAGGACAGCTCCTCTCAAATTTCCTGCGCCCGCGACGGATAGGGACCGAACTGTCTCACGACGTTCTGAACCCAGCTCGCGTACCGCTTTAATGGGCGAACAGCCCAACCCTTGGGACCTACTTCAGCCCCAGGATGCGATGAGCCGACATCGAGGTGCCAAACCTCCCCGTCGATGTGGACTCTTGGGGGAGATAAGCCTGTTATCCCCAGGGTAGCTTTTATCCGTTGAGCGATGGCCCTTCCATGCGGAACCACCGGATCACTAAGCCCGACTTTCGTCCCTGCTCGACTTGTAGGTCTCGCAGTCAAGCTCCCTTGTGCCTTTACACTCTGCGAATGATTTCCAACCATTCTGAGGGAACCTTTGGGCGCCTCCGTTACACTTTAGGAGGCGACCGCCCCAGTCAAACTGCCCACCTGACACTGTCTCCGAACCGGATCACGGTTCTGGGTTAGAATTTCAATACCGTCAGGGTAGTATCCCACCGACGCCTCCACCGAACCTGGCGGTCCGGCTTCTAAGGCTCCTACCTATCCTGTACAAACGATACCAAAATCCAATATCAGGCTACAGTAAAGCTCCATGGGGTCTTTCCGTCCTGTCGCGGGTAACCTGCATCTTCACAGGTACTATAATTTCACCGGGTCTCTCGTTGAGACAGTATCCAAGTCGTTGCACCTTTCGTGCGGGTCGGAACTTACCCGACAAGGAATTTCGCTACCTTAGGACCGTTATAGTTACGGCCGCCGTTTACTGGGGCTTCGATTCAGAGCTTCTCCCGTAAGGGATAACCCCTCCTCTTAACCTTCCAGCACCGGGCAGGTGTCAGCCCCTATACTTCGCCTTACGGCTTCGCAGAGACCTGTGTTTTTGCTAAACAGTCGCTTGGATCTTTTCACTGCGGCTCTCTCGGGCATACACCCTATCAGAGCACCCCTTCTCCCGAAGTTACGGGGTCATTTTGCCGAGTTCCTTAACGAGAGTTCTCCCGAGCATCTTAGGATTCTCTCCTCGCCTACCTGTGTCGGTTTACGGTACGGGCACCTCTTTCCTCGCTAGAGGCTTTTCTTGGCAGTGTAGGATCAGGGACTTCGGTACTTTAATTCCCTCGCCATCACAGCTCCGCCGTATGGTGGACGGATTTACCTATCCACCGGCCTTGACTGCTTGGACGCGCATATCCATCAGCGCGCTCTCCCTACCTTCCTGCGTCCCCCCGTTGCTCAAACGGAAAGGAGGTGGTACAGGAATATCAACCTGTTATCCATCGCCTACGCCTTTCGGCCTCGGCTTAGGTCCCGACTAACCCTGAGCGGACGAGCCTTCCTCAGGAAACCTTGGGCTTTCGATGGAGAAGATTCTCACTTCTCTTTTCGCTACTCATACCGGCATTCTCACTTCAAAGCGCTCCACGAGTCCTTCCGGTCTCGCTTCTCAGCCCTTCGAACGCTCCCCTACCACTGTACCAACGGTACAATCCATAGCTTCGGTGATACGTTTAGCCCCGGTACATTTTCGGCGCAGAGTCACTCGACCAGTGAGCTATTACGCACTCTTTAAATGGTGGCTGCTTCTAAGCCAACATCCTGGTTGTCTAAGCAACTCCACATCCTTTTCCACTTAACGTATACTTGGGGACCTTAGCTGATGGTCTGGGCTGTTTCCCTCTCGACTACGGATCTTATCACTCGCAGTCTGACTCCCGTGGACAAGTTCCTGGCATTCGGAGTTTGACTGAATTCGGTAATCCTGTGGGGACCCCTAGTCCAATCAGTGCTCTACCTCCAGAACTCTCACCACGAGGCTAGCCCTAAAGCTATTTCGGGGAGAACCAGCTATCTCCGAGTTCGATTGGCATTTCACCCCTACCCACACCTCATCCCCGCACTTTTCAACGTGCGTGGGTTCGGGCCTCCATTCAGTGTTACCTGAACTTCACCCTGGACATGGGTAGATCACTCGGTTTCGGGTCTACGACAACGTACTCCTTCGCCCTATTCAGACTCGCTTTCGCTGCGGCTCCGTCTTTTCAACTTAACCTTGCACGTTATCGTAACTCGCCGGTTCATTCTACAAAAGGCACGCCGTCACCCGTTAATGGGCTCCGACTACTTGTAGGCACACGGTTTCAGGATCTCTTTCACTCCCCTTCCGGGGTGCTTTTCACCTTTCCCTCACGGTACTGGTTCACTATCGGTCACTAGGGAGTATTTAGCCTTGGGAGATGGTCCTCCCAGATTCCGACGGGGTTTCACGTGTCCCGCCGTACTCAGGATCCACTCTGGAGGGAACGACATTTTGGCTACAGGGCTGTTACCTCTTCTAGCGGGCCTTTCCAGACCGCTTCGCCTACGCCGTTCCTTTCTTACTCCGTATAGAGTGTCCTACAACCCCAAGAGGCAAGCCTCTTGGTTTGGGCTGATTCCGTTTCGCTCGCCGCTACTCAGGAAATCGCGATTGCTTTCTCTTCCTCTGGGTACTAAGATGTTTCAGTTCCCCAGGTCTGCCTTCTCATACCCTATGTATTCAGGTATGGATACTATCCCATTACGGATAGTGGGTTCCCCCATTCGGAAATCCCCGGATCGAAGCTTACTTACAGCTCCCCGAGGCATATCGGTGTTCGTCCCGTCCTTCTTCGGCTCCTAGTGCCAAGGCATCCACCGTGCGCCCTTCATAACTTAACCACGTTATGAATGAACTTACACTTATTTCTTGTCATTTAAAATGACGTTTCGATGTCTTGTTTTCAAGATTTTCGTTATCTAGTTTTCAAGGAACATGGTGTTTGAAAGAGGTTCAGCTCTTTCAAAACTAAACAAAAGCCAAAGCGTGTTATGTCCATAAAGGACTCCTTAGAAAGGAGGTGATCCAGCCGCACCTTCCGATACGGCTACCTTGTTACGACTTCACCCCAATCATCTGTCCCACCTTCGGCGGCTGGTTCCAAAAGGTTACCTCACCGACTTCGGGTGTTACAAACTCTCGTGGTGTGACGGGCGGTGTGTACAAGGCCCGGGAACGTATTCACCGCGGCATGCTGATCCGCGATTACTAGCAATTCCGGCTTCATGCAGGCGAGTTGCAGCCTGCAATCCGAACTGAGAATGGCTTTATGGGATTCGCTCAACCTCGCGGTTTTGCTGCCCTTTGTACCATCCATTGTAGCACGTGTGTAGCCCAGGTCATAAGGGGCATGATGATTTGACGTCATCCCCACCTTCCTCCGGTTTGTCACCGGCAGTCACCTTAGAGTGCCCAACTGAATGCTGGCAACTAAGATCAAGGGTTGCGCTCGTTGCGGGACTTAACCCAACATCTCACGACACGAGCTGACGACAACCATGCACCACCTGTCACTTCGTCCCCCGAAGGGGAACCTTCCATCTCTGGAAGTAGCGAAGGATGTCAAGACCTGGTAAGGTTCTTCGCGTTGCTTCGAATTAAACCACATGCTCCACTGCTTGTGCGGGCCCCCGTCAATTCCTTTGAGTTTCAGCCTTGCGGCCGTACTCCCCAGGCGGAGTGCTTAATGTGTTAACGTCAGCACTGAGGGTGGAACCCCCCAACACCTAGCACTCATCGTTTACGGCGTGGACTACCAGGGTATCTAATCCTGTTTGCTCCCCACGCTTTCGCGCCTCAGCGTCAGTTACTGGCCAGAGAGCCGCCTTCGCCACTGGTGTTCCTCCATATATCTACGCATTTCACCGCTACACATGGAATTCCACTCTCCTCTCCAGTACTCAAGTCCCCCAGTTTCCAATGGCCCTCCACGGTTGAGCCGTGGGCTTTCACATCAGACTTAAGAGACCGCCTGCGCGCGCTTTACGCCCAATAATTCCGGACAACGCTTGCCACCTACGTATTACCGCGGCTGCTGGCACGTAGTTAGCCGTGGCTTTCTGGTTAGGTACCGTCAAGGTACCGCCCTATTCGAACGGTACTTGTTCTTCCCTAACAACAGAGCTTTACGACCCGAAGGCCTTCATCGCTCACGCGGCGTTGCTCGGTCAGGCTTTCGCCCATTGCCGAAGATTCCCTACTGCTGCCTCCCGTAGGAGTCTGGGCCGTGTCTCAGTCCCAGTGTGGCCGATCACCCTCTCAGGTCGGCTACGCATCGTCGCCTTGGTAAGCTCTTACCCCACCAACTAGCTAATGCGCCGCGGGCCCATCTGTAAGTGATAGCAAGAAGCCATCTTTTAACCTTCCTCCATGCGGAGGTAGGTGTTACCCGGTATTAGCCCCGGTTTCCCGGAGTTATCCCAGTCTTACAGGTAGGTTGCCCACGTGTTACTCACCCGTCCGCCGCTGATCTCAGGGGAGCAAGCTCCCCATTGATCCGCTCGACTTGCATGTATTAGGCACGCCGCCAGCGTTCGTCCTGAGCCAGGATCAAACTCTCCAATAAAGTAAAGTTTGTCTTGCTCATAAATGTAAATCGAAATTTGACGCACATGGATGTGCTAACTTCGACGTCGTCACAGGACGTGACGTTCTTAGTCGAAGAACATAACCATGTAGGTCCGTTTCACGCTTGGCTTTTGTTCAGTTTTCAAAGAGCTTTCGAACCGCATAATGCGACTCGTTTTTTGTTTTGTCGTTTTGAAGCGACTTAAACAATTTAACATGCTCAAAATTTTATGTCAATAACTTTTTTCACATGTTTATGTTGTGTTTTGATGCCGTTTTTTGCGGCAACAGAAAATATAATATCAAGCTTCAGGTTTTCTGTCAATAACATTTTTATTTTTGATTGGATATGCGATGACGCATATATTTGACGCAATCTGCTGGGTTTGAAAAGCGCTGAAAGATTTTAAAGATGAGCTGATACCGCTCTTCCATCGCGCGCTTGATGATCCCATCGATTCGATGATCTTCTAAATCATGCAATAGTTCTTCAAGTTCCTTCTTCAAAAGGTATTCCATTTCTTTCACTTCTTTATCATTCAGAACAAAACCAAGCATGGAATCAAATCCTTCATGTTTTTTCTACCATTATCCCTTCTTTTTCCATTTTCTATTCAATCTGTCAACGCTGTTCTATCTTGTCCAAGCTTTCATATATATGTAATAGCGAGTAATGGACGGGAGGCGGCATTCGTGAATTTTTTCTGGGTGATTAATGGGAAGCGTTTTAAACAATATTTAATTATTCTCATCGCATCTTTCTTCGCTGCACTGATTGCATTTGTTGAAGGCAAGGATTTAGAGGTGTTCAAAACGAAAGAAGGAGAACCGAGAGCGATCTATAAAGGTGAGAAGCAAGGGAAGAAGATTGCGTTGACATTCGACGTGAGCTGGGGAGAAAAGCGGATCCATGAAATACTTGACCTGCTTGAAAAGGAAAAAGTGAAAGATACGACCTTCTTCTTATCAGGAGAATGGGCTGAACGTCATCCGGATATCGTTGAAAAGATTGTTAAGAATGGTCATGAAATCGGAAGTCTCGGTTATCGGCACAAAAGCTATACCGAGCTTGAAGATAATGAAATACGACGCGATATCGCGAGAGCGCAGGAGGCCATCAGGAAGGTTTCAGGAAAATCAACTGAATTGTTAAGGCCACCGAATGGCAGCTTTAATAAGAACACTCTAAAGATTGCTGAAAGGATGAATCATACAATCGTCCAGTGGAGCATCAACCCGGATGATTGGAAAAATCCAGGAGCTGACAGGATTACAGAAACCGTCCTTTCAAAAGCAGGTGGCGGAGACATTGTACTGCTCCATGCATCTGATTCAGTGAAACAAACAAGGGATGCACTCCAGGATATCCTTAGAGAGTTGAAGGATGACGGTTATACCTTCACTTCAGTTGGACAGTTGATTGCAAACACCGACAGTAAAAAGAATGAAATCAAATAAAAAAGTTGAGCGAATCGCTCAACTTTTTTTCTTATCGATCAATCGGTGCAGAATTAATATTTGCCATGCGTTACAAGCTAATAATGGTACGATGGATAACCATAACCATAGTGGCTCACCTTGCTTTAATACTGGAATCCATTCGATTGTCGTGACAGCAACCATGAAGAATAAGGTTGGGACGAATGCTGCTTTATTGGTCTCCTTCATTTTGATATAAGCGACTAAAGCACCTATAGCAAGCAGGGCAAGCGGAACGAATAGGTAATTCCAGAATGGCAGGCCACTATCCTTGAATGCGATATAGCGTAAATAAAACAAATCAAATACGACAAAAGCAAGCACGAGTAGTTGGACCCAGCTCCAAAGCTTTACAGACTTAAAAATACCTAACCCGAAGCGATGGATGGTCAAATAAGCGAAATATCCCATTTGACTGATGATGCTGAAAATGAAACCGAATCCCATCAGCCAAGCGATCATGACGAAAAAGCTCGATGCATCATTAATATCCTGCCAACGTAAAAGTAATCCGACAACGACCGAACTCAATCCACCTATAAATAAAGTTGTAAAAAACAAATAAATCCATTTCTTTATATTCACGTGATGATCCCCTTTAAATTTGCTCTTATCGATTGTATCAAATTCACCTCAAAAAAAGCTAGTTTCCTTTATTTAGTCCGCATATTTGTCACAACTTTCTCGAACGCTAAGGGTAAGATTGAATACTGAAAGGGGCACTCTGGATGAGAAACTGGATGTTCGTCCTTATTATTTCCTTAGGATTTTTATACTTGCAGGGATGTACGCCGGCGGCTGCTGAAGATAAAGGCTCATATGAAGAAACGAAGAAGATGTTGATGGACCTCTTGAAAACAGATGATGGAAAGAAAGCCATTAAAGAGGTATTGACTGATGAAAAAATAAAACAAGAAATCATCATGGATCAAGCATTCGTCAAGAAAACGATTGAAGAGACGCTGACATCGAAAAAGGGACAAGAGTTCTGGAAAGAGATGATTAAGGACCCGAAGGCAGCTGAAGCACTAGCCAAGGGTATGAAAAAGCAAAATGAAGAATTGCTTAAAAAAATGATGGATGATCCAGATTACCGAAAGAAAATGATTGAACTGATGAAAGATCCTGAAATTGAAAAGGACGTCATGGACCTGTTCACCTCCCAGAAATATCGCGAGCAACAAAAGAAAGTGTTAATGGAGACGTTTGAGAGTCCTTTGATGAAAGCTCAGATTGCTGACATGATTAAAAAAGCGGTACAAGAAGAAATCAAGAGCGGTGATTCTTTGAAGAAGGATGGAGAATCTGAAGAAGGCTCCGAAGGTGGAGGATCACAAGGTAGTCAAGGTTAACGAAAGAAAATGTCTGACAAGAACCTTTTAGGTCTGTCAGACATTTTTGGTTACGTTTATGTTTTTTGGATAACTTTACGGGCGATTTCTTGGTAGATCTTCCCGATTTTTGAATCTTCCAAGTATACGGATGGTGCAAAATCATCTTCACGCATTTCAGGCTGACCCAGAGGTATGCGACCGAGCACTTCTGTTTGAAGTTCTTCCGTCAATTTATCCGCTCCACCTTGGCCAAAGACATATTCCTTTTCTCCTGTCTTTTTGCTTTCGTAATACGCCATATTTTCAACCACGCCTAAAATATCATGGTCGGTTTTCAATGCCATCGCTCCAGCACGCGCTGCGACGAATGCAGCCGTAGGATGAGGTGTCGTTACGATGATTTCCTTACTTTGCGGTAGCATTTTATGGACATCCAACGCGACATCTCCTGTTCCTGGAGGCAGGTCTAGGATCATGTAATCGAGATCGCCCCATTCGATGTCGTTGAAGAAGTTCGTCAGCATCTTCCCTAGCATCGGCCCACGCCAAATGACAGGTGCGTTATCCTCTACAAAAAATGCCATCGAAATGACCTTGACTCCAAATCGTTCAACCGGGAAGATCTGCTCGCCTGCAACTTTCGGTCTTTCCGCAATTCCCATCATATCCGGAACACTAAAACCGTATATGTCAGCATCAATTAGACCAACACGCTTTCCTTCACGTGCAAGACTGGTCGCAAGGTTCACTGAAACCGTTGACTTCCCAACGCCTCCCTTTCCACTCGCAACAGAAATAAAGGTCGTTTGATTAGACACACCTTTTTCTGCAGTTTGTTGGGGCTGGCCTTGTTGGCCTTGTTCCTGTCGTTGCTCGAATCGTAGGCCGACTGATTCGACACCTGCACTTTTCAAGGTGTTGACGATTTCTTGTTGAAGCTGCATTTGTTCAGGAGAATTCGCTTGTGTAATGGCGATCTTTAAGCTTACATAATTCTCCTTCACCTTAATTTCTTTTATGCTATCCGCATCAACAATGCTTTTATGTAAAAAAGGTTCTTGTATGGGCTTTAGCAATTCGAGAACTTGTTCTTCAGTCATCATAAATGACGTCACCATCCTTTTTAATCGCTTTCATTCCTTAGTATAACACACTGAATTCAAGGTTTTGAAACAAACCACTTGGTTAAGGTGTAGCGCATGAAGAAAAACCTGCTCCTCAATCTTTCGGAGCAGGTTCATTTGCGTAAAAACGTAGTATGCCTTGATAAATAGAGGCAGCAAGTTTAGTTTGATACAGCTTCGTCTTCAGCAGTTCACGTTCATTCGGGTTGGATAAGAATCCGACCTCTACTAATGCACCTGGTATTTCTGCTTTCCGGATCATATACACATTCCCGATCGGCTTTGCTTTTCGTGTCGTATTCTCCAGATTCGATCGGATTTGATGTTGAATCAGCTTCGCCACTTTTTCATTTTCGTCATACGCTGGATTATAAAACACTTGGGCTCCATACCATCTTGAAGAAGGTATGGCGTTCAAATGTATACTGATGAACATATCTGCTCCTGAGTTGTTGACGATTTCCGTCCGTTTCAGCAGATCCTCTGTTTTCCGATGACGGATTCTCTTCGTTTCCTCACCCGCAAGATCCTTATCCGTCTCCCGCGTCATGATAACAAGTGCACCAGCTTGCTGTAAGTAATCCCTCAGCATCAAAGATATATTGAGGGCAATTTCTTTTTCATGGACATTCCCTTCACCGACAGCTCCACCATCTACACCACCATGACCTGCATCAAGTACGATGATTTTACCTGTCAAGGGAAGGTTCCACGTTGACCATGAGTTATTCGAAAGGATCTGTTGATTGATTACATATAATAAAAGTGCAGCACAAAACCCGATAAGCATCCATAAGAGCCATTTTTTCCGTAACACGCTCTTCCCTCCCGCTTCCCATCACTTGTATATATGTATGGGACAAGGGAAGAAAATATGCCATGACAGATTTAATGAAGTCTCATCTTGTAACGGCGTTGTCCCTTTTCGTATCCTTCCCGCCACCAGCGTTGGACGAATGCATCACAACACATGTGAAGGGACTCAAGCACGTGATCGGGTGTATAACTCCAGAATTGCCAGTACTCAAAAAGTGTGTCAGTCAACCTTTTCTCAGTTTCGGCACTTCGTTCTTTAATACTCTCAAGGGATTCACCGTGGTATCCGAATTTGCTGTATTCCGCTCCGAGGAGAAAGGCTTCAATCGCAATATCGATACACGTATCTTGAATTTCATCCTGAAACAATAAACTATATTGAAAAAACGGAAAGAACAAGCGTTGGAATTCCGTTTTGATTCCATTTAAAGAAAGTTCCCGCAGGACTTTTCGTTCGAATGTAACGCGCTTCTTATATTGTCTGTCTCTAAAGGTGGTGATTACATTCATTGGTTTCGCCTCCTTTACCAATAGTGTTCGACCACAAAAGTGAAACATACCATGGGAACTTTGGTAAAAGACAGTATGTATAGGCAAATGAAACAAAGCAAAGCTAATAATGAGATGGTGCCTGACACGTCGGTGAAACCCTTATGTACCAACGGTTCCAAATCAGTGCCTGACACTTCAGCGGCACCCTTATGTACCAACGGTTTTGAAGTGGTGCCTGACACTTCCACACCTCCACAACTTCTGCAAAAAAAGACCCCCAACCATAAATGGTTGAGAGTCTTGTGTGCGTATAAATGAAATTAACGCTTTGAGAATTGTGGTGCACGACGAGCGCCTTTAAGTCCGTACTTCTTACGCTCTTTCATACGTGCGTCACGAGTTAGGAATCCAGCGCTCTTAAGAGCTGGACGGAACTCAGGGTCCACTTCTAGAAGTGCACGAGCAACACCGTGACGGATTGCACCAGCTTGTCCAGTGTATCCACCGCCATCAACGTTTACAAGTACATCGTACTTGCCTTCTGTTTCCGTTTCAACTAACGGTTGTTTAGCGATAACTTTTAATGTTTCAAGTCCGAAAAATTCGTCAAGGTCGCGACCGTTTACCATGAAACGTCCGTCACCAGGTACAAGACGTACACGAGCAACAGAATGCTTACGACGGCCGGTTCCGTAATATTGTACTTGAGCCAAGTTAAACCCTCCTTATTATTATCCGCGTAGTTCGTATTGTTCAGGATTTTGTGCTTGATGTGGATGTTCGTTTCCAGCATACACATGAAGCTTTTTGCTCATCTTACGACCAAGGCTGTTCTTAGGAAGCATTCCTTTAATCGCTAGCTCGAGCATTTGCTCAGGACGCGTGTCACGCATTTCCTGTGCAGTTCTTGTACGTAGTCCACCTGGGTGGCCAGTATGACGGTGGTAAAGCTTGTCAGACATCTTTTTACCAGTCAATTCGATCTTGCTTGCATTCAATACAATTACGTGGTCACCAGTGTCAACATGTGGTGTGTAAGTCGGCTTATGCTTACCGCGTAGGATAGAAGCTACTTCTGTAGAAAGACGACCAAGAGTCTTACCAGCAGCATCTACTACATACCATTTACGTTCTACTTCTTTAGGCTTTGCCATATAGGTACGCAATTCATTTCCCTCCTGTTTCGTTCGCTTGCTAATCAATCTATTTGATTTACGATTCGTGTTTTCATTTCGACGATTTCCTCATCCGGGGCTAGTGGATTTCAGAAATACCAAAGAATATCTTATAATAATTAGACAACGATGTCAAGTGTGTCCTTTTTATTTGTTCCTAAATTATTCATCTTTTTTGTAAAAGACTTTCCAAAGATACAATCCATGTCCAGGTGCAGTCTTTCCAGCGGCATCTCGATCCTTCGCTTCAAGTATTTCGACGACCTCATCAGGTGGACGGTGTCCATTCCCGATCTCCAACAATGTACCGACGATAATACGGACCATGTTGTAGAGAAAGCCGTTTCCCTTGATACGTAAAATGAGCTCATCTCCGGATTCTATAAGCTCCAGTTCAAAGATCTTCCTGACCTTATCCGCAACTTCAGTTTTAGCTGAGCAAAAAGACGTAAAATCATGTTCACCGATTAACTCCAAGGCAGCGGTCCTCATGTTCCCTACATCTAACGGATAAGGATAATGGTACGTCTGATTTCTGCGGAATACATCTTCGTCCAATGATCGTAAAATCCGATAACGGTATTCTTTTGCATCCACATCGAACCGGGCATGGAAATCCGGGCTGACTTCCTGTATTGAAACGAGACGGATATCACTCGGAAGCAACGTATTCAAAGCACGTTTCCAACCATCGGGTTCAATTGACAACGGCGTATCGAAATGGAAGACCTGTCCCATCGCGTGGACGCCCGTATCCGTCCTCCCGGAGGCAGTTGTTTTCACAATCTGCCCTTTATGCATACGTTGCAGGACTTGCTCCAATTCTCCTTGAACCGTTCGTTGATCCGGCTGGACCTGATAGCCTGAAAAATTCGTTCCATCATAACTGAGGATGCCGCTCATTCGTTTCAATACTGTCACCTTCTATGATCGAAATATGAATAAAAGGATAATCAATAATCCTATGCTTGCGAGACCGAGTGTATCAATTGACTGCCACTGGAGCAGCCTGAGCTTCGTCCGTCCTTCTCCTCCACGGTATCCTCTTGCTTCCATAGCTAGTGCCAGGTCCTCAGCCCGTTTAAATGCACTGACGAATAAAGGCACCAGCAAAGGCACAAAAGCCTTCACCCTTTCCTTAATCGGTCCACTTGAAAATTCAGCCCCTCTTGCTGATTGGGCTTTCATGATTTTCTCGGTTTCCTGAAGAAGAGTAGGGATGAACCGCAAGGAAATCGACATCATCAATGCAAATTCATGTACCGGGAACTTCAGCTTTTTCAATGGAGACAGGACACTCTCAATACCATCCGTGATATCAATCGGTGTCGTCGTCAAGGTTAGTAACGATGTAAGAATAATAAGGAATAATAGCCTCATTGCAATATAAACACCTTGAACGACTCCCCCTTCATGAATGGTCGTCCATCCGAGGTCGAATAAGACAGGACCCTCTTTCGTCATGAATAAATGGAGAATCATCGTAAAGAGAATGATCCATAATATCGGCTTCAAGCCTTTAATCAAAAAAGAGATCGGTACACGTGATAGAAGTGCCGTCCCGATTGTAAAAGCACCTAATAAGCCATAAGTGAGCCAATTGTTCGCAAGAAATACGATGATGACATAAAAGAATACCGCAATAAGCTTTGCTCTCGGATCCATTCGATGAATCAAGGATTGTCCAGGAATATATTGACCAATGATTACGTTTTCCATCATGATGGTGTCCCCGCCTTCAAAACACGATCCACTAGATCGACCGCTTCTTCAAGTGTGTAGCCTTCATCAAATGTGGTACCGAAACGCTCTTGAAGTTTTTTTATGAATAAGGTCGATTCTGGAATGTCGAGACCGATTTCATGGAGCTTGTCCCCTTGACGGAAGATTTTTGCTGGTGTTCCCTGCATGTATATCGTTCCGCTTGCCATGACAATCAAATGATCGGCATATCTTGCCGCATCCTCCATGCTGTGTGTCACGAGTATGATCGTGATATTCTTTTCTCTTTGTAGGCCGATGAACAGTTCCATCATTTCACGTTGCCCGCTTGGATCAAGACCAGCTGTCGGCTCATCCAGGATCAATACCTCCGGATTCATCGCAAGGACTCCTGCAATCGCGACGCGTCGCATTTGACCGCCGCTCAATTCAAAGGGAGAACGCTGGAGAAACTCTTCGTTGAGTCCAACGAGCTCAAGAGTTTCCTTCGCCCGACGTTTTGCTTCCTTCTCTCCTACACCGAAGTTCAATGGTCCAAAGCAGATATCCTTTTCTATCGTTTCTTCAAAAAGCTGGTGTTCAGGGTATTGGAATACCATCCCTACACGCTTACGGACATCCTTCAACCGACTGGCTTTTTCATTTGCTCTGATGGTTGTTTTCCCAATGTGAACGGACCCAGCGGTTGGCTTCAACAGTCCGTTCAAATGCTGGATCAGTGTCGATTTACCGGATCCAGTATGACCGATGATCGCGTAAAAGCTTCCAGGTGGAACATCAATTGAAACATCATACAAGGCTCGGTGCTCTTTCGGGGTACCTTCACTGTAGATATGTGCTAATTGCTTTGTCGATAGTTCCATAATGCATCCACCAATTCTGATTGAGTTAACGTTGGTTCAGGTAATCGGATCCCTTTCTCCAACAATTTCTCCTGGACCTTTAATGAAAATGGCAATTCAAGACCAGCATCCATCAATAAGTCTGTGTCTCGGAAAACTTTCCGAGGTTCACCAGTCGAGATGATTTCCCCTTGCTTCATGACAATGATCCGGTCAGACTGGATCGCTTCCTCCAAGTCGTGAGTGATGGCAAGGACAGTTATCCCATCCTTCTCGTTTAACTCACGGATCGTTTCATGGACTTCACGACGTCCTCTCGGATCCAACATGCTGGTTGCCTCATCCAGAATGATGACAGATGGTTTCTGTGCGAGTACCCCTGCAATCGCCACTCTTTGCTTTTGCCCACCAGATAATTGATGAGGCTCTTGGTTTTCATACCCAGTCATCTGTACTTTACGAAGGGCCTTTTCAATCCTCTCAATCATTTCTTCGCGCGGAATGCCGTTGTTTTCTAAACCGAATGCTACATCATCCTTGACGGTTGTTCCGACGAATTGATTGTCTGGATTTTGGAAGACCATCCCGACCTCTTTTCGAATCTCCCATAGGAGCTCTTCTTGATCAGTTGCTTTATCTTCAATTGTCACTTTGCCTTGCCTTGGAATCAATAAACCATTCAGGAGTTTAGCCAGTGTAGACTTCCCTGATCCATTATGGCCGACGATTGAAACCCATTCGCCACGTTGAATGGTCAAATTGATATCCTTTAACTGGTATGGTCCATCCGCATCGTATTGGAAAGAAACATCCTGGACGCGAATCAATTCTTTCATTGCTGAATCCTCCTCTTAGCCCGTCACAAAGAACGCGCCCTCCACTCATCTCTTGCTGTATCTTTGTTCAATCGACCTCAAGGATCTAAACCGTTTCATCCCATGAGATGTCTTCTGAAATTTATCTTAAAATTATTTGATTTCAAGTCTATCTATTAAAGAAAACAAGGCATTCACCATGCCTTTGCAAGGGAATGCCAAGCGGAATGGAACCTTTGTCGCTTTGAACGTTTCAATAATATATTGGCTCGGTTACACTACAGAGAATATTTAAGAGCGTAGGGCGGCGACTCCTGCGGGAAAAGCAACAACTGAAGACCCCGCCGGGCTAGGCATTAAGGATCTTCGACTAAAAGCCACCACGTCCTATGGTGAACGTCGAAGTCACCACATCCTGTGGAAGTGAGGCTGAAGTGTTGCCCGCGGAAAGCGTCCGCCTGTAGCGATTAAAAAGATTCTCAACATTCATTAACAAAGCCAATATTTTAAAGGTACGAAAAAAAGGGCATAGAAGCAGCATCTTAAGTCGATTCTGTCCCGCCCTTTTCGTCGATGTTATTGCACATGAATTTGTTGTTGATTAAACAAGTTCAATAATAACCATTGGTGCACCATCGCCGCGGCGAGGACCAATCTTCTGAATGCGAGTATAACCACCTTGGCGTTCTTCATAGCGAGAAGCGATGTCTGTAAACAGCTTCTGGATTGCACCTTCTCCAGACTCTTCGTTCGCTACTTCATTACGTACGAATGCAGCAGCTTGACGGCGAGCATGAAGGTCACCACGTTTGCCAAGTGTAATCATCTTCTCAACGACTGAACGAAGCTCTTTCGCTTTAGCTTCAGTTGTTTCAATACGTTCGTTGATGATTAGATCTGTTGCTAGATCACGGAGTAAAGCTTTTCGTGCTGATGATACACGACCTAACTTTTGGTAAGCCATGAGAGGTCCCTCCTTCTTTTAATATTCTTTATATCTCTTCGCTCTTATTCTTCGTTACGCAAACCAAGTCCAAGCTCTTCTAACTTCTCCTGGACTTCTTCCAATGACTTCTTACCGAGGTTTCGAACTTTCATCATGTCTTCTTCAGACTTCTGTGTAAGCTCTTGAACCGTGTTGATGCCAGCACGCTTTAGACAGTTGTAAGAGCGTACGGAAAGATCGAGTTCCTCAATCGTCATCTCGAGAACTTTTTCCTTCTGGTCTTCTTCTTTTTCAACCATGATTTCTGCTTTTTGCGCTTGATCTGTCAATCCTACGAAAATATTCAAATGTTCAGTAACGATCTTAGCTCCAAGCGAAACAGCTTCTTCAGGTCGAATACTACCATCTGTCCAAACATCGAGGGTTAGTTTGTCATAGTTTGTGACTTGGCCGATACGGGTATTCTCAACCTGATAGTTCACGCGGGAAACAGGTGTAAAGATCGAGTCGATCGGAATGACTCCGATAGCTTGTTCTTCACTCTTATTTCCTTCAGCAGGTACATAGCCACGTCCACGTACAGCAGTGATTTTCATCTGAAGATGTGCGTCCTCAGAAAGAGTAGCGATATGAAGATCAGGGTTCAACACTTCTACATCACTATCATGCGTAATATCTGCTGCAGTAACGGTTCCTGGTCCTTGAACATCAATTTCAAGGGTCTTCTCTTCTTCAGAGTAGATTTTCAACGCAAGCTTCTTAAGGCTCAGGATGACAGTTGTAACGTCTTCGACGACACCATCAATCGTTGAGAATTCATGCAATACTCCGTTGATTTGTACGGAGGTTACTGCTGCCCCTGGTAGGGAAGACAAAAGAATACGGCGTAACGAGTTGCCCAACGTGATCCCGTATCCACGCTCGAGAGGTTCAACAACAAATTTCCCATACGTTGCATCGTCACTGAGCTCTACCGTTTCAATCCTTGGCTTTTCGATTTCAATCATTCAACAAACCCTCCTTCAAAACGTCGAACCTCGGCTAGACCCCGTCGATCTAACCGAAATTCCCATAAATAGGTGTTTCTTATCAGTAACCTATTATTATGCAATGATCAAATATCGTTCATACATAACCATTATAGACAGGTTTCCAAATTGTAATACTTAAGGAATTAAACCTCAAGCATTAGACACGACGACGTTTTGGTGGACGGCATCCATTATGAGGAACTGGTGTTACGTCACGGATCGCTGTTACCTCAAGACCTACAGCTTGAAGTGCACGGATAGCCGCTTCACGTCCAGCACCAGGGCCTTTAACTGTAACTTCGAGGGTTTTCATACCGTGTTCCTGTGCAGTTTTCCCAGCTGTTTCGGCTGCCATTTGCGCAGCAAATGGAGTGGATTTACGAGAGCCTTTGAATCCAAGGTTGCCGGAAGAAGCCCAAGAAACTGCATTCCCGTGAGTGTCAGTGATTGTAACGATCGTGTTGTTGAAAGTGGAACGGATGTGTGCAATTCCACTCTCAATATTCTTTTTCACTTTTTTCTTACGAGTGTTTGTTTTACGTTGCTTAGCCATGTGAGTATACCTCCCTTACTATTTCTTCTTATTCGCAACTGTACGACGTGGGCCTTTACGCGTACGAGAGTTGTTTTTCGTTTTTTGTCCGCGAACTGGAAGACCACGACGGTGACGGATACCTCTGTAGCTTCCGATCTCGATTAGACGCTTGATGTTAAGGGATACTTCACGACGAAGGTCACCTTCAACTTTGAAGCGGTCAACGATATCACGGATCTTTGTCAATTCTTCTTCTGTCAGGTCTCTTACGCGCGTTTCTTCAGAAACACCAGCTTCAGCAAGAATGTCCTGAGCAGTAGATTTTCCGATGCCATAGATATACGTTAGTGAAATCACAACTCGTTTGTCACGAGGGATATCAATTCCTGCAATACGTGCCATGTATGTGCACCTCCTGTTCTTTAACCTTGTTTTTGTTTATGCTTCGGGTTTTCGCAAATTACCATTACGGTTCCTTTACGACGAATAACTTTACATTTTTCGCAGATTGGTTTGACTGATGGTCTTACCTTCATCCTAAATACCTCCTTATGCCACGGACTTGCACAAAATGTGCTGACTTCGACGACAATAATCGAAAATCCTATTGAGCGAGGCACTTCAATTCGCTAAACCGTTTCACTCACTTCAGTGTGGACTAATTCATACGCCTTCAAACAAGCGCTAGGCGATTACCTATAATTGTCTTACTTATATCGATACGTGATACGTCCACGAGATAGATCGTACGGAGACAATTCTACGGTAACTTTATCGCCTGGCAGAATGCGAATATAATGCATACGAATCTTACCAGAAACGTGAGCTAAGATTTTGTGACCATTTTCAAGCTCTACTCGGAACATAGCGTTCGGCAGTGGCTCGATAACGGTACCTTCAACCTCGATTACATCTTCTTTAGCCATCGATTTGTTCTCCCTTCTCAAGCATATTCGCTTGATCATTCAAGAATTTCGACACGGCGAAACGCAATTTACCGTTTGTTACACGTCCTGTTTCATCGATGCTTCGCTTAACTTCGGGCGAAATATATTGAAACAGCTCAAGATGATTGATGTTCTTCTTTTTAGCTCGGTCATATTTTCGTTTATCACCGTCAGCAATGAGGACAAATTTCTCGTCCACGATTCCCACAATTACATTGATTTGACCAGCGTCCCGCCCCCGCAAGATATGAACGAATTGTCCAATTTGCGGTATCGGCTCGGATTCACTCACCATTTATCACCTTCACTTAGGCTTTTGTTAAGATTTCATAACCATCTTCAAGAATGGCAATGGTATGCTCGAAATGCGCACAGTTCTTACCATCCTGCGTTACGACGGTCCAGTTATCTGCTAATGTTCGAACATATCGTGATCCTGCGTTTACCATCGGTTCAATGGCTAGAACCATTCCTGGTTTTAACCTCGGTCCTTTTCCTGGCGGTCCAAAATGCGGGATTTGCGGATCCTCGTGAAGATTCTGTCCGACTCCGTGGCCGACGTATTCACGTACAACGGAAAAGCCTTCAGCTTCAACATACGATTGGATCGCATGGGAGATGTTCGTAAGTCTTTCTCCAGGTTTCGCCTCCGCAAGACCTTTATATAACGATTGTTCGGTTACCTCTAAAAGATGTTGGTTCTCGTCGGAAATTTCCCCGACACCGTAAGTCCAAGCTGAATCTCCATGATATCCGTTGTATTTCGCACCGATATCGATGGAAATGATGTCTCCATCTTTCAACACTTTCTTACCCGGGATGCCATGTACCAGCTCTTCGTTTACGGATGCACATATACTTCCTGTAAAACCATTATAGCCTTTAAAAGAAGGAATTGCATCGTGCTTACGAATAAACTCTTCGGCGATGGCGTCGAGTTCTTTGGTCGTCACCCCTGGCTTGATGTGTTTCTGGAGCTCCTTATGCGTCAAGGCAACAATCTTCCCAGCTTCCCGCATGATCTCTATTTCTCGCGGTGTCTTTGAGATGATCATTACTTCAACCCTCCGAGCAGTCGATCGATATCTTCGAATACCTTGTTGATATCCTGATTTCCGTCGATGTTACGGAGATAGCCCTTCTGTTCGTAGAATCCGAGCAGTGGCTTCGATTGTTCGATATTAACTTCAAGCCGTGTTTTGACTGTTTCTTCATTATCATCTTCACGCTGATAAAGTTCCCCGCCACATTTATCACAAACGCCTTCTTCAGACGGTGGATTGAAGATCACATGATACGTCGCTCCACACTGTTTGCAAATTCTGCGGCCAGTCAATCGTTCCATCAACTGTTCCTTATCGACATCGATGTTCAGGACATAGTCGATTGAACGGTCGCTTTTGGAAAGGATGTTTTCAAGCGCTTCAGCCTGTGCAACTGTCCTTGGAAAACCATCAAGCAGGAACCCTTTTTGACAGTCATCCTTGCTTAATCGCTCGTCGACGATCCCAATCGTGACCTCATCAGGTACTAGGTTGCCCGCATCCATATAGGACTTGGCTTTCATACCTAAATCGGTTCCTTCTTTAATTGCAGCTCGGAACATGTCACCTGTTGAGATATGGGGGATACCATATTTATCAACGATCTTGGCAGCCTGGGTTCCCTTTCCGGCACCTGGCAGACCCATGAGTACTAGATTCATCTAATCCCTCCATACGGTCACAAACGTACATTGTCAAGAGAACGGGAATGACTGGTATCCCCTATTCTCTTTATTTAATGAAGCCTTTATAATGACGTTTAATTAATTGGCTTTCGATTTGTTTCATTGAATCAAGTGCTACACCGACCACAATCAAAAGGCTGGTACCGCCGATTTGAAGTGCTTGTGGAAGATTGGCGAACTTGATGAAGAAGATCGGCAGAATCGAAACAAGCGCCAAGAAAATTGCACCGACGAATGTCAGGCGATACAGGATACGTACAATGTACGTTTCCGTGTTCTTTCCTGGACGGATTCCCGGAATGTATCCGCCTTGTTTCTTCAAGTTCTCTGCCATTTGCTCAGGATTGACCTGAATAAATGTATAGAAATACGTGAATCCGATGATCAAGGCCGAGTAAACGATCATTCCCACCGGCGTCGTATAATCAAAAGTTTCATTGATAAATCGGGTCACTGCATTCTCATCAAAGAATCCCGCAATTGTTGGCGGTGCAATGATCAGAGAGATTGCGAAGATGACCGGAATTACCCCTGCAGCGTTCACCTTGATCGGAAGATGTGTTTGTTGTCCTCCAACCGGCTTGTTGTTGACCACACGCTTTGCGTATTGGATTGGTATCTTACGTAAACCTTGCTGAACGAAGATTACGAAGACCGTCAATGCAATAACAGCGAGTACTAGCAAGAGAACTTTCACAACTCCGATGAAGATTGACTGATCCGTTCCCTCAAACTGTTGGGCATAGAATTGGTTCACCGCACCTGGAACCGCGGCTACGATACCAGCGAAAATCAGGATTGAAATACCGTTTCCTACACCATGAGCAGTGATCTGCTCACCTAACCACATCAAGAATGCAGTTCCAGCAGTAAGAATGAGGGCGATCATGAGATACGTCGGAATACTTGGATTTGGAATGAGTCCAGGGAACAAGTTGTTGAAACCGATCGACATCCCAATCGCTTGGATGAATCCAAGTACGATCGTACCGTAACGGGTGAATTGAGTGAGCTTACGTCGCCCAGCTTCACCTTGCTTGGACCATTCGGTGAACTTTGGCACAACATCCATCTGTAGTAACTGTACGATGATTGATGCTGTGATGTATGGCATGATTCCCATTGCAAAAATGGAATAGTTTTGCAGGGCTCCGCCACCAAACGTATTCAAGAATCCGAATACGTTCATTTGGTTTTGAATATCCATTGCTGTTTTGTCTACGTTCGGAACTGGAATGAATGTTCCAATTCGAAAGATGACAAGCATTGCTAGTGTAAACAACACTTTGTTTCTTATATCACTTACGCGCATAATATTGGAGATTGTACGGAACATTACATCACCTCAGTTTTTCCGCCTGCTGCTTCAATCGCTTCCTTGGCAGAAGCAGAAAACTTATGAGCTTTAACAGTTAGCTTCGTTTCAAGTTTACCGTTACCCAGAATTTTGACTCCGTTTTTCAACTTGCTGATCACGCCAGTTTCAAGAAGAAGTTCAGGAGTTACTTCTGTTCCCTCTTCAAAACGGTTCAATGTTTCAAGGTTCACTACCGCATACTCAACGCGAGTCGGGTTTGTGAATCCACGTTTCGGCAAACGACGTGCAAGTGGATTTTGTCCACCTTCAAATCCTGGTCTTACTCCACCGCCAGAACGAGCGTTTTGCCCTTTGTGACCACGTCCACTTGTCTTACCGTTACCTGAACCAATTCCACGTCCAACGCGGTTGCGTTCGCGACGAGAACCTTCAGATGGTTTTAGTTCATGAAGTTTCATTATCGGCACCTCCTCATGATTTATATCGTCTTGTTACGCATTGATTTCTTTTACTGTTACAAGATGAGACACCTTGTTCACCATACCACGAATTGCTTCATTATCTTCGTGTACGACTGTCTGGTGCATCTTGCGAAGACCAAGTGTTTTAACTGTAACACGTTGGTTTTCAGGACGACCAATTAAACTACGAGTGAGGGTGACTTCTAATTTCTTAGCCATTCAAAATCCCTCCTTAACCTAAAAGATCTTCTACTGATTTGCCGCGCAATTTCGCAACGTCCTCAGCACGCTTTAGATTTTTTAATCCTTCGATTGTAGCACGTACCATGTTGATTGGGTTGTTAGATCCTAATGATTTTGAAAGGATGTCACCAACTCCAGCCAACTCTAGTACAGCACGTACAGGTCCACCAGCGATAACTCCTGTACCCTCAGATGCAGGCTTCAACAATACGTTTCCTGCTCCATATCGTCCGTTGATTTGGTGAGGAACTGTCGTACCGACGATCGGTACACTTACAAGATTCTTTTTCGCATCTTCGATAGCCTTGCGGATCGCTTCTGGTACCTCTTGTGCTTTACCAGTACCGAATCCAACATGACCGTTCTTATCTCCTACTACCACAACCGCAGCAAAGCGGAAGCGACGTCCACCTTTTACAACCTTCGCTACGCGGTTTACGGTAACAACACGTTCTTCAAGTTCTAGTTTGTTTGGATCGATTCCACGCATGATTGAGTTTCCCTCCTTTTATTAAAATTGTAGTCCTGATTCACGAGCTGCGTCAGCTAATGCTTTTACGCGTCCGTGATAGATATATCCACCGCGGTCGAATACAACTACTTTGTGCCCAGCTTCAACTGCGCGCTTAGCGATTGTTTCGCCGACTTTTTTAGCAGCTTCAACATTTCCGCCTTGCTCAACTTCTACATCATTGTCAAGTGTAGAAGCAGACGCTAACGTTACTCCGTTTTCATCATCAATCAACTGAGCGTAGATGTGTTTTGATGAACGGAATACGTTCAAGCGAGGACGTTCTGCTGTACCGAAAATATTACGGCGTACACGTGCATGTCGTTTTTTGCGCGCAACATTCTTATCTGGCTTTGTAATCATCCTACGCCACTCCTTTCCGTAATCTTACGTTACTATTTACCAGTCTTACCTTCCTTACGACGAACATATTCTCCTTCGTAACGGATACCTTTCCCTTTATACGGTTCAGGAAGACGAACAGAGCGAATATTCGCTGCAACAGCACCAACACGTTCTTTATCGATACCTTTAACGACTACTTTCGTATTCGCAGGAACTTCGATATCAATTCCTTCTTCAGGTACGATCTCAACTGGGTGGGAGTAACCTACGTTCAAGACTAGTTTGTTACCAGACTTGTTTGCACGGTATCCGACACCGACTAGTTCAAGAGACTTTTCGTAACCGTTGGAAACACCATGAATCATGTTGTCGATCAGGCTTACAGTAGTTCCGTGAAGAGATTTGTGTTCTTTGTGCTCACTTGGACGCTCAACCGTCACTTCATTCTCTTCGATGTTGATTTTCATATCAGGACTGAAAGAGCGAGTCAATTCACCTTTTTGTCCTTTAACAGTAACGACGTTGTTACCTTTGTTCTCGACAGTTACGCCGTTAGGGATTTGTAATCTTCTGTTACCAATACGAGACATTCAGCTGCACCTCCATTCTTTCTTTCTTTTATTACCAAACGTATGCTAAGACTTCTCCGCCCACTTGTTGGTTGCGAGCATCTTTGTCTGTCATAATTCCTCTAGATGTTGAAACTAGTGCAATTCCTAGTCCACCAAGTACACGTGGTACTTCGTATGCTTTCGCATAGACACGCAAGCCAGGCTTACTGATTCTCTTAAGGCCTGTAATAACACGTTCGTTGTTCGGACCATATTTTAAGAAAATACGAATAACACCTTGCTTGTTATCTTCGATGAACTCTACGTCACGTACGAAACCTTCGTTCTTCAAGATTTCTGCGATCTCCTTTTTCAACTTGGATGCAGGAACCTCAAGTTTATCGTGACCTACAGTGTTCGCATTACGAATGCGAGTTAACATATCTGCAATTGGATCTGTCATGACCATTACTAATTACCTCCTTCCCGTCAATGGGGTTTACCAACTAGCTTTTTTGACGCCAGGGATTTGACCTTTATATGCAAGTTCGCGGAAACAAATTCTGCAAAGCTTGAATTTACGAATTACGGAATGCGGACGTCCGCAGCGTTCACAACGTGTGTATTCTTGTACTTTGAACTTCTGCTTACGCTTTTGTTTAGCGATCATTGATTTTTTCGCCACAGTTTTCCCTCCTTTGGCTCATTATTTTTGGAATGGCATACCTACTTGAGTAAGTAGTTCACGAGCCTCTTCGTCTGAGTTTGCAGTAGTTACGATAACGATATCCATACCGCGCACTTTGTTGACCTTATCATAATCGATCTCTGGGAAAATTAGCTGTTCTTTCACACCAAGTGTGTAGTTTCCACGACCGTCGAATGATTTCTTAGAAATACCGCGGAAGTCACGCACACGTGGAAGAGAAACACTGATTAGCTTGTCAAGGAAATCATACATACGCTCACCGCGTAATGTAACCTTCGCACCGATCGGCATTCCTTCACGAAGCTTGAATCCAGCGATGGATTTCTTCGCTTTTGTTACAACCGGCTTTTGACCTGCGATCTGAGTCAATTCATCAACTGCAACATCAAGTGCTTTCGCGTTGGAAACAGCATCTCCTAATCCCATGTTGATAACGATCTTTTCGATTTTTGGTACTTGCATTACTGAGCTATATTCGAACTTCTCTTGGAGAGAAGGAACGATTTCTTCTTTGTATCTTTCTTGTAGACGATTCATTCTAGGTAACCTCCTTTCACCTTTGCTTATTTGTCAAGAGCTTCTCCTGACTTCTTAGCAATACGTACTTTCTTTCCGTCCTTTTCTTCATAACCTACACGAGTAGGTTCTCCAGACTTAGGGTCAATCGGCAAAACGTTAGAAGCATGGATGGAAGCTTCAACGTTAAGGATTCCACCTTGTGGATTATCTTGAGAAGGTTTAGCGTGCTTCTTAACAACGTTCACTCCTTCAACGATTACACGGTTTTCCTTTGGTAATGCTTGAAGGACGACACCTTGCTTCCCTTTATCCTTACCTGAAATAACTTGAACTTTATCGCCTTTTTTCACGTGCATTTTAGGCATAGCGACTTGCGCACCTCCTTACAAGACATAGCTTGAATTCTATTTTTAAAGAACTTCTGGCGCTAGTGAAACGATTTTCATGAACTGGTTGTCACGTAGTTCACGTGCAACTGGTCCGAAAATACGAGTTCCTCTCGGGCTCTTGTCATCACGTACGATGACTGCAGCGTTCTCGTCGAAACGGATGTATGAACCGTCCGGACGACGCACACCACGCTTAGAACGTACTACGACCGCACGAACAACTTCACCCTTCTTAACAACGCCGCCTGGTGTTGCAGATTTAACAGAACACACTACCATATCACCGATGTTTGCATACTTACGTCCAGATCCACCTAGGACCTTGATAGCTAGTAGTTCACGAGCTCCAGAGTTGTCAGCAACTTTTAAACGTGATTCTTGTTGAATCATTACGTGTACCTCCTTTCGGACTGAAGATATCGATCCGAACTTTTATTAGATAATGATAGATTCTTCAACAACTTCTACTAAACGGAAACGCTTGTCTTTAGACAATGGACGAGTTTCCATGATTCGAACGATGTCGTTCATTTTAGCAGTGTTGTTCTCATCGTGCGCTTTGAACTTCTTAGAGTACTTAACGCGCTTTCCGTACAATTGATCATTTTTATAAGTTTCAACTAGTACAGTGATCGTCTTATCCATTTTGTCGGATACTACACGACCTACATATACCTTACGTTGGTTGCGTTCGCTCATTTTTTAAGTCCTCCCTTCAATTTAAGCGTTCGTAATTCCGAGCTCACGTTCGCGCAATACAGTCTTTGCACGTGCAATGGCTTTGCGGACTTCACGAATGCGGGCAGGGTTTTCTAATTGGCCAGTTGCTAATTGAAAGCGAAGGTTGAATAGCTCTTCTTTAAGAGTCTTAACGTTCTGTTCGATTTCTGCAGTGGTTAAGTTACGGAAATCATTAGCTTTCATTTGTGTCACCACCCACTTCTTCGCGTTTTACAAATTTCGTTTTGATTGGAAGCTTGTGAGATGCAAGACGAAGAGCTTCACGAGCTACTTCCTCAGATACTCCAGCTACCTCAAACATGATTTTCCCAGGCTTTACAACTGCTACCCATCCTTCAGGAGCACCTTTACCAGAACCCATTCGGACTTCTAGAGGCTTCGCTGTGTAAGGCTTAGAAGGGAAAATTTTAATCCATACTTTACCGCCACGCTTCATGTAACGCGTCATCGCGATACGTGCTGCTTCAATCTGGCGGTTTGTGATCCATGACGCTTCTACTGCTTGTAGACCGTATTCACCGAATGCGACTTCTTGGCCGCCTTTAGCGCGTCCGCGCATTTTACCACGGTGTTCTCTACGATATTTAACACGTTTTGGCATCAACATAATTATTTTCCTCCTTCCTCTTGTTTCGTTCCTTTCGTTGGAAGGACTTCACCACGATAGATCCAGACTTTAACTCCCAATTTACCGTAAGTTGTGTCTGCTTCTGCAGTTCCATAGTCGATGTCTGCACGAAGCGTGTGAAGCGGAACAGTTCCTTCGCTGTATGATTCAGAACGAGCGATATCAGCGCCGCCAAGACGTCCTGATACTTCCGTTTTAATACCTTTCGCACCTGCGCGCATTGCACGTTGGATTGTTTGTTTCATTGCACGACGGAACGAAATACGGTTTTCAAGTTGGCGAGCAATGTTTTCTGCAACAAGCTTGGAATCAAGATCAGCTTGCTTGATTTCGAAAATGTTTACGTGTACACGCTTGCCAGTTAGATCGTTAAGGGATTTACGAAGTGCTTCAACTTCAGAACCACCTTTACCGATGACCATACCTGGCTTAGCAGTTTTAACAGTAATGTTCACACGGTTTGCCGCACGCTCGATTTCAACTGCAGATACAGCAGCATCCTTCAATCGAGTTTCAATATATTCACGAATTTTAATATCTTCATGTAATAGGTCTGCGTAGTCTTTGTCCGCGTACCATTTTGATTCCCAGTCACGGATGACACCGACACGAAGTCCTACTGGATTTACTTTTTGACCCACGATTTATCCCTCCTTCTTTTCTGATACCACGATTGTAATGTGGCTTGTGCGCTTGTTGATACGGCTTGCACGACCCATAGCACGTGGGCGGAATCGTTTCATTGTTACACCTTCATCAACATAAGCAGATTTGATCACTAGGTTGTTTGGCTCCATTTCGTAGTTGTGTTCTGCATTTGCGATCGCAGAGTTCAACACTTTTTCTACAATTGGAGATGCACCTTTATGCGTATGACGCAAGATCGCAATCGCTTCTCCAACTTCCTTTCCTCGAATGAGATCGACGACTAGGCGAGCTTTACGAGGAGCAATTCGAACCTGTTTTGCAACAGCTTTAGCTTCCATTCGGAGTACCTCCTCTCTTGTTAACGTCTTGTTTTCTTATCGTCAGCAGCGTGGCCTTTGTACGTACGTGTTGGTGCAAATTCACCCAACTTGTGTCCGACCATGTCTTCAGTTACGTACACTGGCACATGCTTGCGTCCGTCATAAACGGCAATTGTGTGTCCGATGAACTGTGGAAAAATAGTAGAGCGACGAGACCAAGTCTTGATGACTTTCTTGTCGTTGCTTTCACCTTGTGCTTCAACTTTTTTCATTAGATGCTCATCTACGAAAGGTCCCTTTTTCAAACTACGACCCATTCTAGTACCTCCCTTCGCGATTGCGCTACGGTTCGTTTGAACCGTAGTTCAATCCCGTTATTTTTTACGACGACGTACGATATACTTGTCACTTGGCTTGTTCTTCTTACGAGTCTTGTATCCAAGAGTCGGTTTGCCCCAAGGTGACATTGGTGATTTACGTCCGATTGGCGCGCGTCCTTCACCACCACCGTGTGGGTGATCACTAGGGTTCATAACAGAACCACGGACTGTAGGGCGCTTACCTAACCAGCGAGAGCGTCCAGCTTTACCGATGTTGATAAGTTCGTGCTCCAGGTTTCCTACTTGACCGATTGTTGCACGGCAAGTCAATAGGATACGACGAGTTTCTCCAGAACGAAGACGTACAAGCGCGTAACGTTCTTCTTTACCAAGAAGTTGTGCTTCAGCACCTGCAGAACGTACAAGCTGTCCTCCGCGTCCAGGCTTCATTTCGATATTGTGGATTGTTGTACCCACTGGAATGTCTTTTAGAGCCATTGCGTTACCATTCTTGATGTCCGCATCTGGTCCTGACATTACTTCTTGTCCAACTTCCATGCCTTTAGTAGCAAGGATGTAACGCTTTTCTCCGTCAGCATAGTGGACTAGCGCAATGTTTGCAGAACGGTTTGGATCATATTCGATCGTAGCAACGCGTCCTGGTATACCATCTTTATCACGTTTGAAGTCGATGATACGATACTTACGCTTGTGGCCTCCACCTTGGTGACGAGTAGTAATACGCCCGTGGTTGTTTCGGCCAGCTTTCTTGTTCAATGGAGCTAGCAACGACTTTTCGGGCTGGTCTGTTGTAATTTCACTAAAATCAGATGACGTCATGTGACGACGGCCATTTGATGTTGGTTTATACTTTTTGATAGCCATTTTACGGTCCCTCCTTTACGAGTAAGCTTTATACTCCTTCGAAGAAATCGAGTTCTTTACTATCGGAAGTCAACTGGACAATCGCTTTTTTGCGCTTTGCAGTGAATCCGAAGTAACGACCTACACGTTTCTTCTTTCCTTTATAGTTTTGAGTGTTTACATTTTCGACTTTCACACCGAAAATTTCTTCAACTGCGTTTTTGATCTGGGTTTTGTTCGCGCGAGGGTCAACCTCGAACGTGTACTTTCTATCACCCATGATTTCTGTAGTACGTTCAGTGATAACGGGGCGCTTGATAATTTCACGTGCGTCTGCCATTATGCGAGCACCTCCTCTACCTTTTCTACAGCATCTTTCGTCATGAATACCTTGTCATGATCCAACACATCCAAGACGTTTACACCGTCAGCAGTGATCAGTGTAACTCCAGGGATGTTGCGAGCAGATAAAGCAGCAAATTCGTTATAGTCAGCTGTAACGATAAGAGCTTTAGATGCTGAAGAGAAGTTTGCTAATACACTAGCCATTTCTTTTGTCTTTGGAGCATCAAATTTAAGATCTTCCAAGACAATCATGTTGTTTTCTTGCACTTTAGAAGAAAGTGCAGACTTGATAGCCAAACGACGTACTTTCTTCGGAAGCTTGTAGCTGTAGCTTCTTGGTGTAGGACCGAAGACAGTTCCACCGCCTACCCATTGTGGTGAACGGATTGATCCTTGACGAGCACGTCCAGTTCCTTTTTGACGCCAAGGCTTACGTCCTCCGCCTCTTACCGCAGAACGGTTCTTAACAGCGTGTGTTCCTTGACGAGTTGATGATTGTTGCATCACAACTGCTTCAAAAAGTACGTGGTTATTTGGCTCAATTCCAAATACGTTGTCATTTAATTCGATTTCTCCGATTTCAGAACCGGATTGATTGTATAGCGTTACTTTTGGCACCGGTGTATCCTCCTTTCTTACTTAGCTTCTTTTGCTTTGATACCAGATTGAACAGTAACGTAGCTCTTCTTCGCTCCAGGTACGTTACCTTTGATCATTAGTAGATTGCGTTCTGCATCGACCTTGACGACTTCAAGGTTTTGTACAGTAACTTGCTTTCCGCCCATGCGTCCAGGTAGCTTTTTACCTTTGAATACGCGCATTGGGTCAACAGCACCCATAGAACCAGGGCGACGGTGGTAACGAGAACCGTGAGTCATTGGTCCGCG
The DNA here is from genome assembly GCF_040126055.1 of Pseudalkalibacillus sp. SCS-8. Lineage (NCBI taxonomy): Bacteria > Bacillati > Bacillota > Bacilli > Caryophanales > Fictibacillaceae > Pseudalkalibacillus > Pseudalkalibacillus nanhaiensis. The sequence continues at coordinate 148,795 of NZ_CP143541.1, read as the reverse complement.
TGATTGTCCGTGGCGCTTGATTGCACCTTGGAACCCTTTACCTTTTGATGTTCCAGTGACGTCTACTGTATCGCCTTCCTGGAAAATATCTACTTTGACTTCCTGACCAACTTCATAACTTCCGAGCTCTGCTCCGCGAAGTTCTTTAACGTAGCGCTTAGGGTTTGTGTTTGCTTTTTCAGCATGGCCCTTTGCAGGTTTATTGGTACGAGATTCTTTCTTGTCAGCATAACCGATCTGGATCGCCTCGTAGCCATCGTTTTCAGCAGTCTTTACTTGTAGAACAACGTTCGGACTAGCTTCAACAACAGTTACTGGAATCACTTCACCGTTTTCTGCAAAGATTTGTGTCATACCGATCTTTTTACCTAAGATTCCTTTGGTCATTCGTCACACCTCCTAAAATATGAAAAATTTAATTTGTTTTATAGCTTAATTTCGATGTCAACGCCAGACGGTAGATCCAAACGCATTAGCGAATCAACAGTTTGAGGCGTTGGCTCGATGATGTCGATCAAACGCTTGTGCGTACGCATTTCGAATTGCTCACGAGAATCTTTGTACTTGTGTACAGCTCGCAAGATTGTGTATACAGACTTTTCAGTTGGTAGTGGGATTGGTCCCGATACCTTTGCACCAGATCGCTTTGCAGTTTCAACGATCTTTTCACCGGATTGGTCTAGAATACGGTGATCATAAGCCTTTAAACGAATACGAATCTTTTGCTTTGCCATTATTTCCCCTCCTTCTCGTCCATTAATATAGACAATTCTCAGTAGAAATTTACCGAACGTACCCGCCATGGCAAAGGGGCCGGGTGTGTCCGCAACCTTCTACTTCATCGCATTTCGATGACCAACATTACTGATTATACTAGAGACGCAAGGGTTTTGCAATGCCTCAAGCAATGATCAGTACTCAGCCACACTTGATCTATTATAAAGGTTTCGCCTATGTTTTGCAAGGGATTTTTGGATAGGATTAAAATTTGTTGATAGTGGATTTTTTAAGCGAGAAATTTCTTATATAGATCGTGAGGACAGATAGATGGTTTTATCGTTTGGACAGATGCGACAGAATTTTTCGCAGGCAGCGTGTACTAATGTCTCTGGTTTCTTTACCCTCATTTTACTATGGACAAGTTTTCAGGGCATTTAAACAGTGTTTCTTTACCCTAATAGCTAACAAAGCCTAAATAAAAAACACCCCGTAAAAACGGGGTGTTTTAATTGATAATCAATCGACTATTCGATGATAGATGCTACGACACCAGCACCTACAGTACGTCCACCCTCACGGATAGAGAACTTAGTACCATCTTCGATCGCGATTGGTGAAATCAATTCAACTGTCATTTCGATGTTGTCACCAGGCATAACCATTTCAGTTCCTTCTGGAAGTGCAATTGTTCCAGTTACGTCCGTAGTACGGAAGTAGAACTGAGGACGGTAGTTAGCGAAGAATGGAGTATGACGTCCACCTTCTTCTTTAGATAGAACATAAACTTCTGCCTTGAACTTAGTGTGTGCTTTAACAGTTCCTGGTTGAACAAGAACTTGTCCACGCTCGATGTCGTCACGGGATACACCACGAAGTAGTGCTCCGATGTTGTCACCAGCTTCAGCATAGTCAAGAAGCTTACGGAACATTTCAACACCAGTTACAGTTGTTTTCTTAGGCTCTTCAGTTAAACCAAGGATTTCGATTTCGTCTCCAACTTTAACTTTACCACGCTCAACACGACCAGTAGCAACTGTTCCACGACCTGTGATTGAGAATACGTCCTCAACAGGCATCATGAATGGCTTGTCGTGGTCACGCTCTGGAGTTGGGATGTACTCATCGACAGCGTCCATAAGTTCAAAGATTTTAGCTTCCCAATCAGCATCTCCTTCAAGAGCTTTAAGAGCAGAACCTTTGATTACTGGTACATCGTCACCAGGGAAGTCGTACTCAGAAAGAAGGTCACGTACTTCCATTTCTACTAGTTCAAGTAGTTCTTCGTCGTCTACCATGTCACACTTGTTCATGAATACAACAAGGTAAGGTACACCTACCTGACGAGAAAGTAGAATGTGCTCACGAGTTTGTGGCATTGGACCATCAGCAGCAGAAACAACTAGGATTCCGCCGTCCATTTGTGCAGCACCTGTGATCATGTTCTTAACGTAGTCAGCGTGTCCAGGGCAGTCAACGTGAGCATAGTGACGGTTGTCAGTTTCGTACTCAACGTGTGCTGTCGCGATTGTGATTCCACGCTCACGCTCTTCTGGTGCACCATCGATTTGGTCGTATGCACGAGCTTCACCTTTACCAGACTTCTTGTGAAGTACTGTAGTGATTGCTGCAGTTAGTGTAGTTTTACCATGGTCAACGTGTCCAATTGTACCAATGTTGACGTGGGCTTTGGAACGATCGAATTTTTCTTTTGCCATGAGTATGTTCCTCCTTTAAATATAAGAAATTTGGATTTTTTTATTTGTAAGATAGGTGATAGATTTACTGTCACCTATCTTAGCTTACAATAAATGTACTTGCTTGTACAAGTCGCAAGCGATTAAGCGCCGCTTACTTTTTTGATGATTTCTTCAGAAATCGACTTCGGTACTTCTTCGTACTTTTCAAAGTGCATTGTGTACGTTCCACGACCTTGCGTTCTAGAACGTAGAGTCGTAGCGTAACCAAACATCTCAGAAAGAGGTACCATTGCACGGATTACTTGAGCGTTACCGCGTGCTTCCATACCTTCTACTCGACCACGGCGGGATGTAACATCCCCCATGATGTCTCCCATGTATTCTTCAGGAACGACGACTTCAACCTTCATCATCGGCTCAAGAAGAACTGGGCTACAATGTTGTTTAGCGTTCTTCAATGCCATGGATCCAGCAATCTTAAACGCCATTTCATTGGAGTCGACATCGTGGTAAGAACCGTCGAAGATTGTAGCTTTAACGTCGATGACAGGGTATCCTGCAATCATACCGTTTTGCATAGCTTCTTCGATTCCGTTTTGTACCGCTGGAATGTATTCACGTGGTACAACACCACCGACGATCTTGTTTTCAAATTCGAATCCTGCGCCCTCTTCGTTTGGTTCGAACTCGATCCAAACGTGACCGTATTGTCCACGACCACCAGATTGACGCACGAATTTTCCTTCAACCTTCGCACCTTTGCGAATCGTCTCACGGTAAGCAACCTGAGGAGCACCAACGTTTGCTTCAACCTTGAACTCACGCTTCAAACGGTCAACGATGATGTCCAGGTGAAGTTCACCCATACCAGAGATGATCGTTTGTCCAGTTTCTTGGTTCGTTTCAGTTTTGAAAGTTGGATCCTCTTCAGCTAATTTCGCAAGAGCGATTGCCATCTTGTCTTGGTCAGCCTTGGATTTAGGCTCAACAGACAAGGAGATAACTGGTTCAGGGAAATCCATAGACTCAAGGATTACAAGGTCGCCCTCATCACAAAGCGTGTCACCAGTTGACGTATCCTTAAGTCCTACTGCAGCAGCGATGTCTCCAGCGTAAACAGTTGAAATCTCTTCACGGGAGTTCGCGTGCATTTGAAGGATACGACCTACACGTTCACGCTTGTTCTTCGTAGAGTTCTTGATATAAGAACCAGAATCAAGTGTACCAGAGTACACACGGAAGAACGTCAGCTTACCAACGTAAGGGTCTGTCATAACCTTAAATGCTAAGGCAGAGAATGGACCGTTATCGTCAGCTTCACGCGTTACTTCTTCATCTTCGTCATCACCAGGGATGAAACCTTTGATTGCAGGTACATCCAATGGAGATGGTAGATAGTCGAGTGTTGCGTCTAGTACGAGTTGAACACCCTTGTTCTTAAATGCAGAACCGCAAAGAACAGGATAGAACTCAACGTTTACTGTACCCTTACGGATTCCAGCTTTCAGTTCGTCGACTGTAAGCTCTTCACCTTCAAGATACTTCATCATGAGATCTTCATCTAGTTCAGCAACAGCTTCAACTAGCTTGCCGTGATATTCCTCAGCGAGCTCTTTGTACTCGTCTGGAATTTCACCAGCTTTTGTACGTGTACCAAGGTCATCTTCATAGAAGTAAGCCTTCATTTCAACAAGATCGATGATTCCTTCGAAGTTGTCTTCAGCACCGATTGGAAGCTGGATCGCATGTGCGTTAGCACCTAGGCGTTCACGTAGTGTTCCAAGTGAGTAGATGAAGTCTGCTCCGATTTTATCCATCTTGTTGATGAATACGATACGAGGTACATGATAAGTTGTAGCCTGGCGCCAAACTGTTTCAGTTTGAGGCTCAACTCCGGATTGTGCATCCAATACTGCTACCGCGCCATCCAATACACGCAATGAACGTTCAACTTCAACTGTGAAGTCTACGTGTCCAGGTGTATCGATGATGTTAACACGGTGACCTTTCCATTGAGCAGTAGTCGCAGCGGAAGTGATTGTGATTCCGCGCTCCTGTTCCTGCTCCATCCAGTCCATTTGTGAAGCTCCTTCGTGAGTTTCACCAATTTTGTGGATACGTCCTGTATAGAATAGAATACGCTCAGTCGTAGTTGTTTTACCAGCATCGATGTGAGCCATGATTCCAATGTTACGTGTTTCTTTCAAGGAGAACTCTCTTGCCATTGGGTCTTTCTCCTTCCTCAAATTGTGATTGATAGATTAAATTTCGCTGTTTGGAAATTACCAACGGTAGTGAGCGAATGCTTTGTTCGCTTCTGCCATTTTGTGCATGTCTTCACGCTTCTTAACAGATGCACCAGTGTTGTTTGCTGCATCCATGATTTCGTAAGCCAAGCGCTCCTCCATGGTCTTTTCACCACGAAGACGAGAATAGTTTACCAACCAACGAAGTCCAAGTGTCGTACGACGCTCAGGGCGTACTTCGACTGGTACTTGGTAGTTTGCACCACCAACACGACGAGCTCTTACTTCAAGAACTGGCATGATGTTCTTAAGTGCTTGGTCAAGTACTTCCATTGGATCTTGGTTTGTTTTCTCTTGAACGATGTTGAATGCATTATATAGAAGCTTCTGTGCGACACCTCTTTTTCCATCAACCATGATTTTGTTGATTAGGCGTGTCACAAGCTTAGATTTATAAATCGGATCAGGTAATACATCACGACGTTCTACAGGTCCTTTACGAGGCATGTGGTCCCCTCCTTTCCAAAGTTGTTGTATCTTATGTCAGAGCTTCAAAAGTTAGCCGTTACTTTTGAAAGGGCTCTATTACTTTTTCTCATCTTTAGGTTTCTTCGTTCCATACTTGGAACGACCTTGACGACGGTCATTGACTCCAGCAGTGTCAAGCGCACCACGAACGATGTGGTAACGTACCCCTGGTAAGTCCTTAACACGACCTCCACGGATTAGTACAACGCTGTGTTCTTGCAAGTTGTGACCGATACCAGGAATGTAAGCTGTAACTTCAATCTGGTTAGTCAAACGAACACGCGCATACTTACGAAGTGCAGAGTTCGGTTTCTTAGGCGTCATCGTACCAACACGAGTACAAACACCGCGTTTTTGCGGAGAAGAAAGGTCAGTATGAGCTTTCTTGAAGCTGTTGTAACCTTTGTTCAATGCTGGTGAGTCAGACTTTTTACCTTTTGAATGACGTCCTTTACGTACTAATTGGTTAATAGTAGGCATCTTTTGTTTTCCTCCCTTCTTGCGTAATCTTCCTAGCCCACACATCCAGGTGGTTCATTTTTGGACAAAATAAAGTTTTTGCTCAGGGCGAAAACGCCCTGGCAAAAACATTTTATCCTATTATCGCAACCGTTGCAGCCCCTACATCGATTCCACAAGCTTTTCCAAGCTTTTTCATAGATTCGACATTCGAGACAGGAACGCTTTTTTCTTTTGCGATGTGAACGACTTTATTCGTTACACGCTGATCTGCATCATCTGCAACGATTAGCTCTTTCACTTCCCCATTCTGAAGGGCTTTTATTGTTTGCTTTGTGCCAACAATAATATTTGTCGCCTGCATTACTTTTTCATAAGACATTTCAGTGGATATCCTCCAAAGCTACAGGTTTTTGATGGAAGCACTACGTAATAGTATCAAAATCGTATAACGTTGTCAACAAGACTTTTTTAATCTTGTGTTACGAGTTCTTCTGCAACGACTGCTTCTTCATTCGCTTCCACTTCGGCACTTTCACCGGTCGGAACAATGTTGCGGTATCGCGACATTCCTGTTCCTGCAGGGACTAGTTTACCGATGATGACATTTTCTTTCAATCCGAGTAATTCATCACGCTTACCTTTGATAGCTGCGTCTGTAAGTACTCGTGTCGTTTCCTGGAAGGATGCAGCAGACAAGAATGATTCTGTTTCAAGTGATGCTTTTGTGATTCCAAGCAGGATCGGTCGGCCTGTTGCAGGTTGACCACCTTGCAGGAGTACATTCGTGTTGACATCCGTGAACTGGTTGATATCGATAAGGGATCCTGGAAGGACACTCGTATCTCCAGCTTCAATCACACGGATCTTGCGCATCATTTGACGAACCATTACCTCAACGTGCTTGTCGCCGATTTCAACACCCTGCATACGGTATACCTTTTGTACTTCACGTAGCAAGTAGTTTTGAACGGCATCGACACCGGAAACTTTCATCAATTCTTTCGGATCGATGGAACCTTCCGTGAGTTCTTGACCAGCAACGATTTGGTCGTCTACTTTCACTTTGATACGTGCGCCATATGGAATTGTATAGTTACGCGATTCAGCTTCACCTTGAACAGTGATTTCGCGTTTCTCGCGAACTTCGTTAATTGCTGTAACCGTTCCGTCAAGTTCAGAAATGACCGCTTGACCTTTCGGATTACGAGCTTCGAACAATTCTTGGATACGCGGTAAACCTTGTGTGATATCGTCTCCGGCAACTCCGCCTGTATGGAACGTACGCATCGTAAGCTGTGTACCAGGCTCACCAATTGATTGAGCAGCGATGATTCCAACTGCTTCACCAACTTCAACCTCTGAACCAGTAGCTAGGTTACGTCCGTAACAAAGCTTACATACTCCGTGGCGTGTGTTACATGTAAACGCAGAACGGATGACGACTTCTTCGATACCAAGGTCGATGATTTCTTTCGCGATATCTTCAGTGATCAAGTCGTTTCGACCAACGATGACAGAACCGTTTTCCGGATGGTGGATCGTCTTAAACGCCACACGTCCAATCAAACGCTCATCAAGTGGTTCGATGACTTCGTTACCTTCTTTGATCGCTTTTACAGTAAGTCCACGGTCTGTGCCGCAATCTTTTTCACGTACGATAACGTCTTGTGCGACATCGACCAGACGACGGGTCAGATAACCTGAGTCAGCCGTCTTAAGGGCTGTATCCGCTAGACCTTTACGTGCACCGTGCGTTGAAATAAAGTACTCGAGTACTGTCAGACCTTCACGGAAACTGGACTTGATCGGTAGTTCGATGATTCGTCCAGCCGGGTTGGCCATTAGTCCACGCATACCGGCAAGCTGAGTGAAGTTTGAGGCGTTACCACGCGCTCCGGAATCACTCATCATGTAAATTGGGTTATGCGGATCCAAGGAAACCATCAGTTTTTCTTGGATGACATCCTTCGCATTACTCCAAATCGCAATGATGCGGTCATAGCGTTCTTCTTCTGTAATGAGACCTCTACGGAATTGCTTCATAACCTTCGTTACTTTTTCTTCCGCTTCCTCAAGGATCTCTTTCTTTTCGGAAAGGACAACGATGTCAGATACACCAACAGTGATACCCGCCTTGGTTGCATACTTGAATCCGAGATCCTTCATACGGTCAAGCATCTTGGAGGTTTCAGTGATCTTAAATCGCTTGAAGACCTCTGCGATGATCTTACCAAGGATGCCTTTCTTGAATGGCGTGATGACTTCTCTATTTTTGATTTCTTCCTTCACATCAACAGTTGGATCAACGAAATACTTCTCTGGTGTTGCTACTTCCAGATTGTATTCAGTCGGTTCATTGATATATGGGAATGACGGAGGCAGGATTTCATTGAAAATCAATTTACCTACCGTTGTAATCAACAATTTACGGTTCTGCTCTTCCGTAAAGGAGCCTTTTCCAAGCGCCTTAGCCGGAATGGCAACACGCGTATGAAGGTGTACATAGCCATTTTGATACGCAGTCAATGCTTCATTCGTATCATTGACGATCATACCTTCACCAATCGCGCCTTCTCGTTCCAGAGTCAGGTAATAGTTACCTAGTACCATATCCTGGGAAGGTGTTACGACTGGTTTTCCATCCTTAGGATTCAGGATGTTCTGAGCAGCAAGCATCAGTAATCGTGCCTCTGCTTGTGCTTCAGCAGATAATGGAACGTGGACGGCCATTTGGTCACCGTCAAAGTCCGCGTTGTAAGCTGTACATACGAGTGGGTGAAGACGGATTGCACGTCCTTCCACCAACGTAGGTTCAAATGCTTGGATACCAAGACGGTGAAGTGTTGGCGCACGGTTCAATAGAACCGGGTGCTCTTTGATGACCTCTTCAAGGACATCCCAGACTTCAGGCTGAACACGTTCAACTTTACGCTTGGCACTCTTGATGTTATGTGCCAGGCCTTTGCTTACCAATTCTTTCATGACGAATGGCTTGAACAATTCAAGAGCCATCTCTTTCGGTAATCCACATTGATACATTTTCAGGTTCGGACCTACAACGATAACGGAACGACCAGAGTAGTCGACACGTTTACCGAGAAGGTTCTGACGGAAACGTCCTTGCTTCCCTTTCAACATATGGGAAAGAGACTTCAATGGACGGTTTCCTGGCCCAGTGACTGGGCGACCACGACGACCATTGTCGATCAGTGCATCTACAGCTTCCTGCAGCATACGCTTTTCGTTCTGGACGATGATGTTCGGTGCACCAAGGTCCAAGAGACGCTTCAAACGGTTATTACGGTTGATGACACGACGGTACAGGTCGTTCAGGTCAGACGTAGCGAAACGTCCACCATCCAGCTGGACCATAGGTCGCAACTCTGGAGGGATGACAGGAAGTACATCCAGAATCATCCAAGAAGTCAAGTTTCCGGAGTGACGGAAAGCTTCTAAAACTTCAAGACGCTTGATCGCACGTGTTCTTCTTTGACCTTGAGCGGTCTTCAACTCTTCTTTTAGCATGTCGACTTCTTTATCAAGATCGATATCTTGAAGAAGCTTCTTGATGGATTCCGCACCCATTTGTGCCGTGAATCCTTGACCGTATTTTTCACGGTAGGAACGGTATTCCTTCTCAGACAACAATTGTTTCTTTTCAAGTGGTGTCTCACCAGGATCTGTTACGACCCAAGAAGCGAAATAGATGACTTCTTCCAACGCTCTCGGCGACATATCCAATACGAGACCCATACGGCTTGGAATACCTTTAAAATACCAAATATGAGAAACAGGAGCGGCAAGTTCGATGTGTCCCATGCGCTCACGTCGAACTTTCGCTCTAGTTACCTCTACTCCACAGCGGTCACAAACGACGCCCTTATAGCGGACGCGTTTGTATTTTCCACAGTGGCATTCCCAGTCTTTTTGAGGACCGAAGATTCTTTCACAGAATAGCCCGTCTTTCTCAGGCTTCAACGTACGATAGTTGATCGTTTCCGGCTTCTTGACTTCACCGCGTGACCAAGAGCGGATCTTGTCTGGTGAAGCAAGACCTATTTTCATATACTCAAAGTTATTTACATCGATCAAGGGGTCTACCTCCCTTATGATATGCTGCTATACCCTTATTCACCGACGGTTTGGGTTTCTACGTTCAAGTTCAATTTATCGTTCGGGTTTTCCTCGTCTTCATCAATCTCACGCATTTCGATTTCTTGTTCGTCACTTGTGAGCATCTTGACATCCATACCGAGACTTTGAAGCTCTTTGATCAAGACTTTGAATGACTCAGGAACACCAGGCTCAGGAACGTTTTCACCTTTGACAATCGCTTCGTAAGTCTTCACACGGCCGACAACATCATCTGACTTGACTGTGAGGATCTCTTGAAGTGTGTAGGCTGCACCGTATGCTTCAAGCGCCCAAACCTCCATCTCACCGAAACGTTGTCCACCGAACTGCGCTTTACCACCAAGTGGCTGCTGCGTTACAAGCGAGTAAGGTCCAGTAGAACGTGCGTGTAGCTTATCGTCTACCATGTGAGCAAGCTTGATCATGTACATGACTCCAACCGAAATACGGTTATCGAACGGTTCCCCTGTTCGACCATCGTACAAGACTGTCTTACCGTCTCTTGATAGACCGGCTTCGTCTAATGTTTCCCAAACATCTTCTTCACGTGCTCCATCGAATACTGGCGTAGCCATGTGAAGGTTCAATTCTCTTGCTGCCATTCCAAGGTGAAGTTCCAATACCTGACCGATATTCATACGTGATGGAACCCCTAGAGGGTTCAACATGATGTCGATCGGTGTACCATCTGGAAGATATGGCATATCTTCTTCAGGAAGGATTCTTGAGATAACACCTTTGTTTCCGTGACGGCCAGCCATCTTATCTCCTTCATGGATCTTACGCTTCTGCACGATATATGCACGTACGAGCTGGTTGACGCCTGGAGGTAATTCATCCCCATCTTCACGATTGAATACTTTCACATCATGGACGATTCCATCTCCACCGTGTGGTACACGGAGTGAAGTATCTCTTACTTCACGGGCCTTCTCACCGAAGATCGCGTGCAAGAGACGCTCCTCTGCAGTAAGTTCTGTTACACCCTTAGGCGTTACTTTACCGACAAGGATATCTCCGTCTTTCACTTCAGCACCGACCCGGATGATTCCGCGCTCGTCAAGATTTTTAAGTGCGTCTTCTCCGACGTTTGGAATGTCTCTTGTGATTTCTTCTGGTCCAAGTTTCGTGTCTCGTGCTTCAGACTCGTATTCCTCGATGTGAATCGAAGTATATACATCATCCTTCACAAGGCGCTCGCTCATGATGACCGCATCCTCATAGTTATAACCATCCCAGGTCATGAACCCTACAAGAACGTTACGGCCAAGTGCAAGCTCTCCTTTTTCCATAGAAGGTCCGTCTGCAAGGATTTCGCCTTTCGTTACACGATCGCCCTGGCTTACAATTGGTTTTTGATTATAACAAGTTCCTTGGTTGGAACGTATGAACTTCATCAGGTTGTAGCGGTCGAGATCACCTTTGATCTCTTTACCATCTACTGTTTCGATACGACGTACATACACTGTCGCAGCTGATACTTTCTCGACGATCCCTTCATGCTTACAGATGACTGCAGCACCGGAGTCCTTCGCAGAAACGTGCTCCATTCCTGTACCGACGATCGGAGCTTCAGGCACCATCAATGGTACGGCTTGTCGCTGCATGTTCGCACCCATCAATGCACGGTTTGAGTCGTCATTTTCAAGGAATGGGATACATGCAGTTGCTGCTGATACGACCTGCTTAGGTGATACGTCCATATAGTCGATTTTGTCACGTTTTGCAATCGTGTTCTGATCACGGTAACGTGCAATGACTTCTTCATCAAGGAATGAACCATCTTCACCCAGCTTCGCGTTTGCCTGTGCAACAACATAGTTATCTTGTTCATCAGCCGTCAAGTAATCGATTTGTTCGGTTACTTTACCTGTTTCCGGATCAACACGACGGTAAGGTGTCTCGATGAATCCATATTCATTCACTTTCGCATAACTGGAAAGCGAGTTGATCAGCCCGATGTTCGGACCTTCCGGTGTTTCAATCGGACACATACGACCATAGTGGGAATAGTGGACGTCACGTACTTCGAATCCAGCACGTTCACGCGTCAAACCACCTGGTCCTAATGCTGACAGACGACGTTTATGCGTCAGCTCTGCCAATGGATTCGTCTGATCCATAAATTGTGAGAGCTGTGAGCTTCCAAAGAACTCTTTAATTGATGCAATTACCGGACGGATATTAATGAGCGCCTGTGGTGTGATGGAGTTCGTGTCCTGGATGGACATTCTCTCGCGGACCACACGCTCCATTCGGGATAATCCGATACGGAATTGGTTTTGCAGCAATTCTCCGACTGAACGAAGACGACGGTTACCGAGATGATCGATATCATCTGTCAAGCCGACTCCATGCAGCAAGTTGAAGAAGTAGTTGATTGCCGAGATGATATCTGCAGGTGTAATGTTCTTTATAGAACGATCAACCTCACCGTTTCCGATTACATTGATCACCTGGTCGGTTTCACCTTCAACTGGAGAATAGATTTTGATGGATTGAAGACCAATCGTTTCATCTTCAATCACGCCTCCAGCCGGCGTTACTTCTTTAAATGTATTTTTGTTTTCGATGATTGGCAGGATACGCTCAAGCAAGCGACGATCAAGGACCGTACCTTCTTCTGCGATAACCTCGCCTGTTTCCGGATCTGCAATTGATTCAGCCAGGCGCTGATTGAAGAGCCGGTTTTTAATGTTAAGCTTCTTATTGATTTTGTAACGACCGACATTTGCAAGGTCATATCGTTTCGGATCAAAGAAGCGAGATTCTAATAGACTCTTTGCATTATCAACGGTAGGGGGCTCTCCTGGACGTAAACGCTCATATATTTCAAGAAGCGCTTTTTCTGTACCTTCAGTATTGTCTTTTTCAAGAGAGTTACGAAGGTATTCATCTTCCCCTAGCAAATCGATGATTTCTTGATCAGAACCGAACCCTAATGCACGCAACAAGACCGTTACTGGTATTTTACGAGTACGGTCGATCCGAACATGCACGACATCCTTAGCATCTGTTTCAAGTTCTAACCATGCGCCGCGGTTTGGAATTACCGTAGCTGTGAAACCTCTCTTGCCGTTTTTGTCCAATTTTTTATTGTAATACACGCTCGGTGAACGAACGAGCTGTGAGACGATGACGCGTTCTGCTCCGTTAATGATGAAAGTACCCGTATCCGTCATCAATGGGAAATCACCCATGAAGACTTCTTGTTCTTTCACTTCACCTGTCTCTTTATTGATCAGGCGGACTTTGACACGGAGTGGTGCCGCATACGTTACGTCTCTTTCTTTGGACTCCTCGACAGAATACTTAGGCTCTCCTAAACTATAATCAATGAATTCAAGCACTAAGTTACCTGTGAAATCCTCAATTGGAGAAATGTCGTGGAACATCTCTCTCAAACCCTCATCAAGAAACCATTGATAGGAGGAAGTTTGGATTTCAATGAGGTTTGGAAGTTCCAAAACTTCATTAATTCTTGCATAGCTTCTCCGTTGGCGGTGGCGTCCAAACTGAATGAGTTGACCTGTCAACTGATTCACCCCTCAAATCCAGCATAGTATCGTAATACATCTAGTTAAACAACTAGATTAAAACTAGAGCAAAGCACCCATTTATATGTTGGTGATCGGCTCCATCTATCTTCCACTCTAGTCCATGAAGTCCTGAAAGGATTTATTGATATCCGAAACGAACTTATGTACCAGAGCAAAAAAAGAAAAACTTGGCTAGTGCCAAGCTTAAAAAGCGGCAATAGCCTTGACTCCTAAAGGCTTATCCTAAAGGCTCTTGCACGTAATTTTTGAAAATAGTTTCTCACTACTTTCATATAGTGCAAAAAGAAAAAAAGGGTCACATAACCACATTTTTTCCAAAATAACAAATGATTATACTATTTTTCCCTCACCGAAAGGTTTTATACGTGGTAAAAAACACAAAAAATCAGCTCGGTGAAAATACACGTATCTTTGGCATTTTATAATATTACCATAGACCCAAATTCGAGTCAACATTTAATAGAACGAATAATATGATAACCTTTTTTTCGTTCAACAAGTTCGACTTCTTGGAATATAGATTGGAGTTTCTCCATTGCTGATGGAGCTCCTTGCTTCTTTTGGATAACGATCCACAACTCTCCTTCAGGCTTCAGGTGTTCATACGCTTTCTCGAAAATCGTATGGACGACGCTTTTTCCAGCTCTTATCGGAGGATTTGTCAGAATCGCAGAAAAACCTCTTTCCTTTACCTCTTCAAACAGGTTGCTCTGATAGATTTCTACGTTGTCGATCTTATTTCGCTCAGCATTTTTCTTCGATAATTCGACTGCACGTTCGTTCACATCCACCATCGTCACCTTTGACTCTGGAAATGCCGCAGCCACCGAAATGCCGATCGGACCATACCCACAACCCATATCGAGAATCGGTCCTTCGACAGCAGGCTTTCGGAACGCTTCAATCAATAACCTGCTTCCAAAATCGACTTCGTCCTTCGAGAACACACCTGCATCTGAGTAAAAGCGGAAAGATCGTCCCTTCAAGGTAAAGGACCAATCTCTGACATCCCGTTCAGATGTCGGTTTACTCGAGTAGTAATGATCTCCCATATTGCCATCTCCTTAGACAATTCGATCATAATCTTCTATATTCTTTATAACTCTTTTCAAGGTTTCATATACCTCGTAAAAGAAGCATAGTAAAACATTCTTGAACCAGAAGTTGACTTTGTAGCGGAGTTCACGACAGCCCTGCAGGAAAAGCGAGCCAGGGGAGACCGAGGAAGCAATGTCTAGCTCAGCTCCCAGTCACTTGGATCACTTCAAACTTCCTGTGGCGGCAACAGCCTCCTCGTCAGTCTTCCAGTGACCTACGTGACTAAACGGGTCGCATGCGCTTTTCTAATGCCCGCGGAAAGGGAGTGAGCTCCGCAAAAATCAACAACTATAGGCTCTTATTCTTTTACATGAAAAAAGCCCGCGTATCACGCGAGCTTCTTTTGTAAAGTAATTGTACAATTACTTAAGTTCGATCGTTGCTCCAACTTCTTCAAGCTTAGCTTTCATTTCTTCAGCTTCTTCTTTCGCTACGCCTTCTTTAAGTGGCTTAGGAGCTCCGTCAACTAGTTCTTTAGCGTCCTTAAGTCCAAGACCTGTGATTTCACGAACAACCTTGATAACTTTGATCTTAGAAGATCCAGCACTTTCAAGGATTACGTCAAATTCAGATTTTTCTTCAGCTCCGCCTTCAGCAGCGCCGCCAGCAACAGCTACTGGTGCAGCAGCAGTTACTCCGAATTCTTCTTCGATTGCTTTTACTAGATCGTTAAGTTCTAGTACAGACATTTCTTTGATTGCATCAATGATTTGCTCTTTACTCATTGTGAAAATCCTCCCTATTAATTGTTTTTGAGATTTTATTTAAACAAACGATACGGTTAATCTGAGATTCAGATTAAGCACCTTGCTCTTCTTTTTGATCAGCAACAGCCTTCGTAGCCAATGCGAAGTTTCGCATCGGTGCTTGAAGTACGCTAAGCAACATGGAAAGAAGTCCTTCGCGAGATGGAAGTTCTGCAAGTGCTTTGATGTTTTCAACAGATGTGATTTGACCTTCAACCACACCAGCCTTGATCACAAGTGCTTCGTGCTCTTTTGCAAAGTTGTTCAAGATCTTCGCTGGAGCTACAACTTCGTCTTCACTGAAAGCGATCGCTGTAGGACCAACTAGAGTTTCGTTCAACTCAGCAAGACCAGCTTCTTCAGCAGCACGACGAGTCATTGTGTTCTTGTATACCTTGAAAGTGACGCCAGCTTCACGAAGCTGCTTACGAAGTTCAGTAACTTCAGATACGTCAAGACCACGGTAGTCAACAAGGATTGACGTCTTGCTGTTTTTGAATTGATCAGCAATTGTTGAAACCAACTGTTTCTTTTGCTCAAGTACGCTCATTTCTACACCTCCTGTTATTTCATACCGTAGTTATTTTCATAACTCAAGAAAAAAGCCCTCATGTTTGTAGACATGAAGGCTTTGTGTTATAAACTCATAGCAATGTATGAAATCCCAACACACCTCGGCAGGAAATTAAGCGATTAGTGTTCGCACCTACTGTCTACGGTATGACCTATTAAATTTCCAAAAGTAATTATAACCCGAGTGTGTGAGAAAGTCAACAGCTTATTTTACGTTGAAGCTGTTTGGTGTAACTTTGATTCCAGGTCCCATTGTAGAAGCGATCGCAATGTTCTTGATATACGTTCCTTTCGCAGCAGACGGCTTCACTTTAACCAACGTATCAATGATCGTAGTCAAGTTTTCTACAAGCTTGTCGTTTTCGAAAGATACTTTACCGATTGGTACGTGAACATTACTTTGCTTGTCTACACGGTATTCAACTTTACCTGCTTTGATTTCTTGAACAGCTTTTTCAACTTCGAAAGTTACTGTTCCAGTTTTCGGGTTCGGCATTAAGCCTTTCGGTCCAAGGACACGTCCAAGCTTCCCTACTTCACCCATCATGTCAGGTGTAGCAACAATTACGTCAAACTCGAACCAACCTTGGTTGATCTTGTTGATGTAATCTGAGTCTCCAACATAGTCAGCTCCTGCAGCTTCTGCTTCCTTCGCTTTTTCACCTTTTGCGAATACAAGAACACGTTGTGTCTTACCAGTTCCGTTAGGAAGTACAACTGCTCCACGTACTTGTTGGTCAGCTTTCTTAGGGTCTACCCCAAGACGTACAGCAACTTCAACTGTTTCATCAAAGTTTGCTGGAGCTGCTTTTTTCACAAGTTCGATTGCTTCGTTTGCATCATATTGAACGGAACGATCAACAAGCTTCGCAGCTTCTTGATACTTCTTTCCCTTTTTAGCCAATTTAATTTCCTCCTTAAATGTGGTTTTTACGGAATATCCTCCCACTTTTGCGCCGTTGCCAGCGCCATAAGAAAGGTTGCGAAGATCGCAACCTTATATGCTATGCATGATTAGTCTTCGATTACAATACCCATGCTGCGAGCTGTTCCCTCTACCATGCGCATAGCAGAGTCAACATCGGCAGCATTAAGGTCTGGCATTTTCGTTTCAGCGATTTCTTTCACCTTATCACGCTTAACCGTCGCAACCTTGTTACGGTTCGGTTCACCAGAACCTGACTCGATTCCTGCCGCTTTTTTCAACAATACAGCAGCCGGTGGAGTTTTTGTAATGAATGTAAATGAACGGTCTTCAAAAACCGTGATTTCAACCGGAATAATCATACCAGCTTGATCTGAAGTACGAGCGTTAAATTCTTTACAGAATCCCATGATGTTTACACCTGCTTGACCCAAAGCCGGTCCAACTGGTGGTGCTGGGTTAGCTTTCCCTGCAGGAATCTGCAATTTAACAACCTTAATTACCTTTTTAGCCACGTGACACACCTCCTTAGTCCGTGATGTGGTATATTGGGCACCTTGGCCCTCCCACTCATTAAAACGAGCTTCCACGTGTGAAAGCTCCCCGTTTTGTTTATCGGGTTATTTCAAACATTAAAATTCTATCATTTCTTTATTGCTTTTTCAATGGGTTCGCGAAAGTTTTGTTAAGTTAGCTTATCAACTTGTGTGAAACCGACCTCGACAGGGGTCTCACGTCCAAACATGTTGACATGAACTTTCAGCTTCTGCTTGTCGACATCGATGTCTTCCACAGAACCTACGAAATTCGCAAAAGGACCTTCCTTGATTTTGACGCTTTCTTTAATTTCGAAGTCCACGTCTGCCTTCGGTTTTTCGAGTCCCATACTGTAAAGGATCCGATCCACTTCTTCAGGTAGTAACGGTGTCGGTTTGGAACCTGATCCTGTCGATCCGACGAACCCGGTCACACCTGGTGTGTTTCTTACTACATACCACGAATCATCTGTCATGACCATTTCAGCCAAGACATAGCCCGGAAAGACTTTCTTCATTGCGGTTTTCTTTTTGCCGTTCTTGATTTCAGTCTCTTCCTCTTGAGGGACGAGCACCCGGAAGATCTTGTCCTCCATACCCATTGACTCAACGCGTTTTTCCAGATTCGTTTTCACTTTGTTTTCGTATCCAGAATACGTGTGTACAACATACCATCTTTTTTCCATAACTTGTGAGGACATGGTCGTCCTTTCCCTCCCAAACGGATTTACTTTACCATTGTAGCCATTTGTATTTCAGCTTAATCAGCTTGTTTTAGTTTTCCAGGAATGTTTCAATCACCCAGGACAAACCTAGATCGATCACTGTAAAGAACAAGACGATGAACAACACCGTCGTAAGGACTGTGATCGTGTAGCGTGTCAACTCTTTACGGTTCGGCCATGAGACACGCTTCAATTCCTTTCCTACATTTGAGAAAAATCTACCTGTCTTTTGTACAATTCCAGCCATCATTTTACCCCCAGAATAAATTGGTTATGATAAAAACTCATGAAACTTGCCGTTTTGCCTTTCATCGTTACATGATGTCGCGTTATGAAATAACAGGTCAGAAGAATAATCTCCATTGATTTTTTGCTGAATACAGGCAACACGGTTCTATTTATTTAATCGGATTATTTTGTTTCCCGGTGTACGGTGTGTGATTGACAATGCTTGCAGAACTTCTTCATTTCGATTCGATTTTCATCTTGTTGTTTGTTCTTCATCGTAGAATAGTTGCGTTGTTTGCATTGTTCACATGCTAATACGACCTTTGTGCGCATTGGTGACCATCTCCAGAAATACCATTGGAACCCGAATCCACATTTTTCGAGTTTTATCCATACTTTGTCCATTTTATGCTATTCACTTTATCACAGGGGTATAGTCCTGTCAACGCGCCACAGCCTTGTAACAAAAGGATTCTGCTCCTGTTTCGGAATGATTGATCCTTCACTTCGGAACGGATGCAAGAAAAAAACAGGGAAGGATTCCCTGTCGAATGTTCCAACATTTTCTTCTGTTTTTTTAAAGCGCCTACAAACCTATTTCTCTTAATTCTAGGTATCGTTCAAGCTTACGTTTCACCCTTTGAAGGGCATTGTCGATTGATTTGACATGACGGTTCAAATCCACTGATATCTCCTGATAAGACCTTCCATCAAGGTAGAGCATCAGCACTTTCCGTTCCAGATCACTTAACAGTTCTCCCATCTTAAGCTCGATATCATCAAATTCTTCCTGGTTGATGATAAGCTCTTCAGGGTCTGTAACCCTTGATCCACATATGACATCCAATAGCGTCCGATCAGACTCTTCATCATAAATCGGTTTATCCAGTGAAACATAGGAATTAAGTGGAATGTGTTTTTGTCGGGTTGCGGTTTTGATGGCGGTGATCATCTGGCGGGTGATACAGAGTTCAGCGAAAGCTTTGAAAGAAGATAGCTTGTCCTCTTTAAAATCACGGATCGCTTTATATAATCCGATCATACCTTCTTGAATGATGTCTTCGCGATCTGCTCCAATCAAAAAATAAGACCGGGCTTTTGCGCGGACGAAATTCTTATACTTGTTGATTAAGTATTCAAGTGCGGCACTCTGTCCTTCGTGAACCTGCTCCACTATCGACTCATCTTCAAGCTCGTCAAATTCCGGGTGTACAATCTCTTTGAGTTCTGTGCTCACGAGAATCCCTCCGACCATGGCGACCTATATATAGAAATATTATACAGCACCCATTCGACAAGCGTCAACCGCTCAACGGTCCCCTCTGCGCCATTTTTCAAAAATTTCAGCAACTTCATCGCTCAATGTCAACGTTGAGTGGCGTTTTTGTTTTTTTATATCATCGACTTTCCGAGTGATCCGTTTTTCGATCTGATTGACCTCAATCGCCAGCTCTCGTGCGGATTTCCTCAATGCGCCGAGCCCGAACGTGACCCATTGCTCGAGGAAATCGGAGGTCGCGACATGGACCTTCGTACGGATATCCTTCAATTCTTTCGCGAGTTTTTCAATTCTTTCATCCGCAGATTCGTTTTCTTTCGTATAGATGACTTCAATGCGATAATTTTTGAATTTCGTCTCTGTCCCAGGAACGAAATGCGCATCAAATACGACGATAACCCTCATGCCTGTATATGCTTGGTATTCTGCCATCTTTTCGACTAAAAGGTCTCGTGCAGCAGAAAGATCGTGATCTCTCAACACTTTCAGGTCTGGCCAATCCCCGATCATGTTGTACCCATCTACAAGAAGTATTTCCATCGTCAAACCCCTTTAGGATGACGTTGTCGGTATACCTCATACATAAGTAAGCCTGCAGCGACGGAGGCATTGAGTGATGTAACCTTACCTTTCATCGGCAAGGAAACGAGAAAATCACACTTCTCTTTCACCAGTCTCCCGATACCTTTCCCTTCACTGCCGATGACCAGACCGATCGGCATGTCGTATTGCGCCTGGGTATAGTCCTGATCACCCTTCGCATCTGTCGCGACGAACCAGACACCTCTTCCCTTTAAATCTTCAATTGTGCGGGCGAGATTCGTTACCCTGACGACTGGGATATATTCAATGGCTCCTGTAGAAGACTTTGCAACCGCTGATGTCAGTCCGACCGCTCTTCGTTTCGGAATGATGACTCCGTGGGCACCTGTCGCATCCGCCGTTCTTAAAATGGACCCTAAATTATGCGGGTCTTCTATTTCATCCAGTACGAGGAAGAATGGCTCTTCATTCCGATCAGCTGCAAGCTTGAAGATATCCTCAATGTCGGCATATTCGTATGCTGCAACGTGAGCCACGACACCCTGATGGTTTGCTCCGTCCGCCAACGCGTCAATTTTTTTCTTCGGTACATATTGGATTTGTATACGTTCTTTTTTCGCCATACTGATGACCTGTCCGATTGAACCCTTCTGGGCACCTTCTGCAATCATGATTTTGTTGATATCACGTCCTGATCGCATGGCTTCCAGTACCGGATTCCGTCCAACAACGATATCATTGCTCATTCTCTCATTTCCCTCCTTCTGATTGTTCTATGATTTTGATGGATTTATCGACAATCGCATTCAAACGCTCCTGATTTCCTGACAAGTATAGGTAACCGACCAAGGCTTCAAAGGCCGTCCCATATCGATAAGTCTGGATATCGGTATTTTTGGGTACTGCCCCCATTTTGCTATTTCTCCCCCGCCTGACGACCCCTTGCTCGTCCTCATCAATTTCCTGCTGCTCAAGCAACGATCTCACAGCCGTTGCTTGAGCCTTAGCAGAAACGTAACGGGTAGCTTGCTTATGAAGCTGATGCGGTTTCACTTCACCTTTTCCAAGAAGGTAAGAGCGGATATAGACTTCGTATACAGCATCGCCAATATAAGCAAGTGCTGCAGATTTTAACAATTTTGGTTGTGTAACGACCTGGCTGAAAGGCTCAATCATGATTTTCTTTTCCACCTGACTCCTTGAGGTGTATCTTCAAGGATGATCCCTTCATCAGCAAGCTGATCACGAATTTCATCTGCTCGCTGGAAATTCTTTTCTTTACGCGCTTGATTTCGTTCTTCAATCAACGACTCGATCTCCTCATCAAGCAGTTCCTTTGTCTGCTTCAGATCCAACCCGAGCACATGACCGATTTCTTCAAATAGGGCAACGAACCGCTCCAAAACTTCAACGGTGGTGTTTTCCCCTTGCAGGTAGACGTTTGCATCTTTCGAAAGATCAAATAATGTCGCAATCGCATTCGATGTATTGAAATCATCATCCATATCACGAATGAACCTGTCTTTATGAGCATTGATTTTATCCAGCCACATCTCATTGTCGGTCCCAAGGTCTACACTATGGGAAAGGCGGTGTTCAAGATTTTCGACTGTTGTACGGATCCGCTCGAGACTTGTTTTCGCACTCTCGAGCAATTCATCCGTAAAGTTAATCGGATGACGATAATGCACATTGAGCATGAAGAAGCGGAACGCTTGTGGATCGTATTTCTGAATCAAGTCATGCAGAAGAATAAAATTCCCTAATGACTTCGACATCTTTTCATTATTGATATTGATATAGCCATTGTGCATCCAATAATTAGCCATCGTCTGTTCATTAAGTGCTTCGGATTGGGCAATCTCGTTTTCATGATGCGGGAAGGATAGATCTTGACCGCCTGCATGAATATCAATCGTATCTCCCAAATATTTCTTTACCATTGCCGAGCATTCAATATGCCACCCGGGTCTTCCTTCTCCCCAGGGACTCTTCCAGAAAATCTCTCCTTCTTTCGCTGATTTCCACAGCACAAAATCGAGAGGATCCTCTTTCTTTTCTCCGACCTGTATGCGGGAGCCTAAACGAAGCTCTTCAATCGATTGATGGGACAGTTTCCCGTACCCTTCGAACTTCTTCGTACGGAAGTAGACATCTCCCCCTGCTTCATACGCGTATCCCTTTTCAATCAAGGTTTCGATGAAACGAATAATATCATCCATTGTATCTGTGACGGTTGGATGGAGATCCGCTTTCTGCACATTCAGGGCTGATGTATCTTCATGATAAGCTTGGATGAATCGATTCGCTAACACTGGAACCTCTTCCCCGAGTTCGTTGGCAGCCTTGATGATCTTATCGTCTACATCGGTGAAGTTTGAGACGAAATGAACCTCATAGCCTCGATACTGAAGGTACCGGCGAACCGTATCAAATACGATCGGGGGCCTGGCATTTCCAATATGGATGTAATTATAAACTGTCGGTCCGCACACATACATCTTCACTTTGCCCTCTTCAATCGGTTTAAACGGTTCCTTTTGTCGAGTCAATGTATTGTAGATTTGAATACTCAACTGAGCCCACTCCTTTTCAATTTCTCAACTTCTTCCCTCAAACGCTCAATCTCTTTTTCCATTATTTTAAATTTATCAGAAACAGGGTCAGGCAGGTTTCGGTGGT
Organism: Pseudalkalibacillus sp. SCS-8; assembly: GCF_040126055.1. Lineage (NCBI taxonomy): Bacteria > Bacillati > Bacillota > Bacilli > Caryophanales > Fictibacillaceae > Pseudalkalibacillus > Pseudalkalibacillus nanhaiensis. The sequence goes on along the minus strand of NZ_CP143541.1, from coordinate 126,113 downwards.
CAAGATCTCCTCTTACCTTAACGCCGTCCTGGACGACAACCTTACCTGGAATCCCTACGACTGTGGAGTTTTGCGGTACATCCTGCAAGACGACCGAGCCTGCGCCAATCTTAGAATTCCGTCCAATCGTTATGGACCCTAACACCTTCGCACCTGTTGCAACCAACGTATGGTCTTCCAAGGTCGGGTGACGCTTCCCTTTTTCTTTGCCGGTCCCTCCTAATGTCACTCCCTGAAACAGGGTGACATTATCACCGATTTCACATGTCTCCCCGATTACGACTCCCATTCCATGGTCGATGAAACAACGCCTGCCCACCTTCGCTCCGGGATGGATTTCAATTCCTGTCAAAAATCTGCTGATCTGAGATATGACACGTGCCAAAAAGAAAAGCTTCTTTTTCCAAAACAAATGCGCAAACCGATGCGCCCATATCGCATGTAAGCCCGAGTACGTCAAAATGACTTCAAAATAACTGCGGGCAGCTGGGTCCTGATCGAATACGACATCAATATCTTCCTTCAAGGTCTTGAACATATACGCCACTCCTCCTCTCAAATGCTTTTTTATTTCAGCTTTTTAAAACATAAAAAAACGCCTCTGTGATTACTCACAGAGACGCTTTCAGCGCGGTCCCACTCTGTTTAGAAGAACCTACAAGCGTTCTTCTCCCTCAGGCTTCCTCTAACGGTGGAAGAACCGCCCTTATCTACTCGTATTCAACAAGGGTCTCAGAGGTGCATTTCAGGATCCTCTTCTTAGACCACTTTCAGCCGATGATGGTCCTCTCTAAAAAGAAAAAGGGGTTCCTTACTTCTCCTCTTCAACGATTTATCACTCATGTTTTCTTTACTATATTATATTTTTTGCAAAATGTGTATCATTTACTTTCCAAATTGCTGGACAGCTTCCTCCAGCCTTGAAAGAACCGTTTCTTTTCCTAACAAGGATAAGGAATCCGGCAGTTCAGGCCCGTGAGTTTGTCCCGAGGCAGCGACACGGATCGGCATGAAGAGTTTTTTCCCTTTATGACCCGTTTCCTTTTGCGTCGCTTTAATGGCAGCTTTAATCTCTGCTGGTTCGAAAGTTTCCATGCCCTTGATTTGATCCTTAAGACCATTGAGAACCTCTGGAACCTGCTCCTCACTTAAAATTTCCGCTGCTGCCTCATCGTATTCAATCGATTTGTTAAAGAACAAGTCTGTCAAAGCTACGATTTCTGCACCATGAGAGAGCTGCTCTTGATAAAGAGAGACAAGCTTTCTTACCCATTCCTGCTGCTCTGGTGAACGATCTTCTGGAATTCGTCCAGCTCTTTCGAGGTGTGGCACTGTCAATTCCATGACACGCTCAAGATCAGCCGCTTTCATGTATTGGTTGTTCATCCATTCCAATTTCTTCGTATCGAAGACAGCTGCTGCTTTCGATAATCGATCCGGGTCGAACATTTCAATGAATTGCTCCCTTGAGAACAACTCGTCTTCGCCTTTCGGAGACCAGCCTAACAGGGCGATGAAATTGAACAATGCTTCCGGAAGATAACCTAAGTCTTCATATTGCTCGATGAACTGGATTGTTTGCTCATCTCGCTTACTGAGCTTCTTGCGCTGTTCGTTTACAATCAGCGTCATGTGGCCGAATTTCGGCGCTTCCCATCCTAATGCCTCATAGATCATCAATTGCTTCGGTGTATTGGAAATGTGATCATCTCCACGCAGGACATGGGTGATTGCCATATGATGATCATCGACCGCAACGGCAAAGTTGTAAGTTGGAATGCCATCCTTCTTCACGATGACCCAATCCCCGATACCGTTTGATTCGAATGTTACCCGGTCTTTTACCATATCAATGAATGAATACTCTTTATCACGTGGTACGGCGAAACGGATACTTGGCTTTCTGCCTTCTGCTGCAAGCCTTTCTTGTTCCTCTACTGTCAAGTGGCGACACTTTCCTGAATAACGAGGCATTTCACCTTTCGCTTGCTGGGCTTCTCTTTCTTGTTCCAATTCTTCTTCCGTACAATAACACTTGTAAGCAAGACCGCGCTCAAGCAAGTCGGTATAATGCTCTTTGTAAATGTCGAGACGTTCCATTTGGCGATATGGACCGTAATCTCCTCCGACATCAACACTTTCATCCCAGTCGATTCCGAGCCACTTCAAGTAATTGAGCTGGCTGTACTCTCCACCCTCGACATTCCGCTTCTGATCTGTATCCTCGATCCGGATGACGAAGGTTCCATTATGGCTTCGAGCAAATAAATAGTTGAAAAGCGCAGCCCGAGCATTCCCGATATGTAAATGGCCTGTCGGACTAGGCGCATAACGTACTCTTACTTTGTCAGACATTTGTTCATCTCACCTTCCACTTATTCTTTCATCATTCTATCATAATTAAAATCAGCGTTCCTATCCTTATGGCAGGGATTATTTTTCCATCAAAATGACGGCTTGAGCTGCGATGCCTTCCCCTCTGCCCGTGAAGCCAAGCTTCTCTGTAGTTGTAGCCTTGACGTTCACCTGCTCGATGTCAGCATCTAATTGTTCAGCTATCACCTTACGCATCTCTTCGATGTACGGTGCCATTTTCGGTTTTTGTGCAATGACCGTGGCATCGACATTTCCGAGGGAAAAACCCTTTTCTTTTGCTAACGTATAGGCTCTTTCCAATAGGATTTTCGAATCGATATCCTTGAAATCGTCACTTGTGTCAGGGAAGTGCTTGCCTAAGTCCCCTTCCCCGATCGCCCCGAGCAGAGCGTCGGTTATGACGTGTAAAAGGACATCTGCATCTGAATGGCCGAGTAGCCCTTTCTCATAAGGAATGGTCACTCCTCCGACAATCAAGGGTCTCCCCTCAACCAATTGATGTACATCAAAGCCTTGTCCAATTCTAAACATTGTTCTGCTGCTCCTCCCTCTCTAGGATGATCGCTTTAGCAAACAACAAATCTTCCTGTGTCGTCAATTTAATATTCAGATAATCCCCTTCTACTATGGAAACACCTTGATGGACAAGCTCCATAAGACTGGCATCGTCCGTTCCTAACCAGCCCTTCTCCATAGCGGTTTTATGGGCCTGCAAAATAAGGGGAAGATGAAAAGCTTGTGGGGTTTGCACCGCCCACAAGCTGTTTCGATCGACGGTCTTGACGACCTTCTTCCCTTTGATTTGTTTAACCGTATCTTTTATTGGTACCCCAAGAACGGCTGCCCCGCTTACACTCGTTTCCCTGACAAGCTGATGGATTGATTCTTGAGATACGAACGGTCTTGCCCCATCATGGATCAAGACGAGATCCGCTCCCTCTACCGCATTCAACCCTTCATAAACACTATGTTGGCGTTCTTTTCCACCAGGGACGATTTTCTGCACCTTTTGCACATCATACTGTCGTACAACCTGTTCAAGTTCATTCAGTTCGTTCTTGTTACCAACAAGGATAATACCACTGCACCAATCATCCTTTTCAAAAATTCTCAAGGTATGAACGATAAGTGGTATTCCTTGTAACATCAGAAATTGTTTATTCTTACCCGCTTGCATCCTTTTGCCTTGACCAGCAGCAGGTATAACTACAACATAATCCACAGCTTTTCATCTACTTTCACGATAGGATTACAATGCCTTTTCCAATAGCTTAGGTTTGGCAAAGATCATTCGTCCAGCAGATGTTTGCAAGACACTCGTGACGAGGACTTCAATTGTCTTACCAATATAATCTCGTCCATCTTCTACGACAATCATCGTACCATCATCAAGGTAACCGACACCTTGATTCTGTTCTTTTCCGTCTTTAATCACCTGTACATTCAGCTCTTCTCCAGGAAGGACAACCGGTTTGACAGCATTGGCAAGGTCATTGATATTCAGGACGGGTACTCCTTGGAATTCACAAACCTTATTCAAGTTGTAATCATTGGTTACAACCATGCCAGATACCAGCTTACCAAGCTTGACTAGCTTACTGTCAACTTCATGGATATCTTCGAAGTCCCCTTCGTAGATCTCCACCTTCACTGCTAAATCCTTCTGGATCCTGTTGAGGATATCAAGACCTCTTCGTCCACGGTTACGCTTCAATACATCCGATGAGTCAGCGATATGCTGGAGCTCTTCCAGAACGAATTGCGGAATGACGATCGGACCTTCTAAGAATCCTGTCTGACAAACATCTGCGATTCTACCGTCAATTATGACACTCGTATCAAGGATTTTCAATACAGTTCCGCTTCCAGACTTGCTCTCCGCTTCTGCCTCTGCTTCTTTCTTCTTGTTTGCGAATCTAGCTGACGTGAAGACGTTGACGAGCTCTTCGCGTTTCTTGAATCCAAAACGAAAGCCGATATAACCTAATAGCGCTGTACAGAAGAAACCAATTACATTAACGAGGATACTGAGCTCCATGCTGTTCAAAGCAAACATGGCTAAATAAGCGACGAACAAACCAAATATAAGTCCAAAAGAACCGAATAAAACATCTGCAACAGGCGCTTTCATCAATGACTCTTCCATCCACTGGATAAAGCCGACAATATAATCCGCCAACCAGAAGGTGCTTACATAGAAAAGACCAGCACCGATGATGATTCCGATATAAGGTGATGTGATGAACCCAGGTAATTCTCCAAGATTAATCAGATTATTTAATATTAGAATGAGATCAGGTATATATAAATAACCTAGTGTTCCACCAACGATTATAAAAAATAATTGAACAATTCGCTTCAACAAAATTGTTCACCTCCTTCTCATCATTATAGACATTTGAACGATTTTGAAACCTGCTTATCTTCAATTTTACATAAAATAACAAGTAAAATACAGTCGTTTTCAGGATATAGTGTCATTTTCCAATTTCATAAGGATTAAATGTGACGGTCGAGAAATAATTGTTCTTGGATGCGTTTCAACCCATCCTTGATTTTTTTGGCACGGATTTCCCCGATCCCTTCTACTTCATCAAGCTCTTCAATTGATGCCTTCAATGTTTTTTGAAGGTGATCGAAATGATTGACCAAATTCTCGATGATTAATGACGGTAAACGAGGAATCTTGTGCAGGATTCTGTATCCCCTTGGTTTCACCGGTTCTTCATATATATTCGTCGAAGGGAGGTAACCTAATAACCGCACGATTGCATTTTCTTCTAAAAGTTCTTCACTTGTCAGCTTTTTCAGTTCATTGAGAATGTAGAAAGGATCCACTTTTGGATCTTTCGCATAATCCTTGATGATCAAGGCCGCTTCCGCCTCAATATTGGAAACAAGTTCTTCCATTTGCATACTGATCAGGCGTCCTTCAGATCCTAGCTCGTTGACGTATTTGACGATTTCATTCCGGATTCTGAGTACCATTTCAATTCGATGGATGACCTGAGTTACCTCCTGGAAAGTGACCAGCTCTTCAAATTCGAGTGCACCCAAATCAGTCATACTCTGATCAAGGACAGACTTATATTTCTCAAGCGTTTGTAAGGCCTGGTTCGCCTTTGTCAAAATAACACCGATATCTTGAAGGGAATAACGGATATTTCCTTGATACAAGGTTATGACACGTCTTCTTTGTGAAATGGAAATGACGAGATTACCGGTCTGCTTCGCTACTCGCTCTGCTGTACGGTGGCGGATTCCGGTCTCTTTGGATGGAATAGAGGTATCTGGAATCAGCTGCGTGTTGGCATATAGGATCTTATTCCCCTCATCGTTGAGAATAATCGCTCCATCCATCTTCGCAAGCTCATACAAATAAGCTGGAGAGAACCTGCAATTGATGTAAAAACCTCCATCTACTAGCTTTTGGACCTTTTCATTGAACCCAAGTACGATCAATCCTCCCGTTTCGGCACGTAGAACATTATCGATCCCATCACGTAAGGGCGTGCCAGGTGCGACATACTGGAGCATTCGACTCACGATCAATTCTTTCATTGCAGCGTCCATACGTTATCCTCCTAATGTGTGACGTAGGGTTTCTTGGACAGATGATACACCTACGATTTCAATTCCTTTCGGCGCTGACCAGCCTCCGAGGTTCTTCTCTGGAAGTATGACCCGTTTGAATCCTAGTTTCGCGACTTCATGTACACGCTGTTCAACCCGAGACACTCTGCGTACCTCGCCGGTCAATCCGATTTCTCCGATATAGACATCTGTCGGATTTGTCGGTTGGTCACGGAAGCTTGATGCGATGCTGACAGCAATCGCTAAATCAATCGCTGGTTCATCGAGGCGGACCCCTCCTGCGACATTCACATAAGCATCCTGATTCTGCATCAATAACCCGACCCTTTTTTCCAGGACAGCCATTAATAAGGATACCCGGTTATGATCGATTCCATTTCCCATTCGTCTCGGGTTACCGAAGCTCGTAGGGGAAACCAATGCTTGAATCTCAACGAGAACAGGACGTGTGCCTTCCATCGATGCCACGATAGCAGAACCAGCTGCCCCGTTTGATCGTTCTTCCAAAAAGACTTCAGAAGGATTCTGCACCTCATCAAGGCCTTCTTCCTTCATTTCGAAAACACCGATTTCATTTGTCGATCCGAAACGGTTTTTCACTGCCCGCAGAATTCGATACGTATGATGCCGCTCTCCTTCAAAATACAGGACAGCATCTACCATATGTTCAAGGAGTCTTGGTCCTGCTATGGATCCTTCCTTCGTAACGTGTCCGACAATGAAAGTGGCAATTCCATTCGTTTTCGAGATCCGCATGAATTGGGACGTACATTCCCGTACTTGTGAAACACTGCCGGGTGCAGAAGCGATTTCCGATCGATATACGGTTTGAATCGAATCGATGATCAAGAGTGATGGATTGACTTCCTGTACAGCTTTTTCAATCAAATCCATGTCTGTTTCTGCATGGACATACAACCGATCATGATTGATCCCTAACCTCTCGGCTCTCAATTTCGTCTGTTTGATCGATTCTTCACCTGATATATATAAAACCGTCTGATCTGATTGGGCTAATTTTGCAGAGGCTTGAAGTAAGAGGGTCGATTTTCCGATACCCGGATCACCTCCGACCAGGACAAGGGATCCCGGCACGACGCCTCCACCTAAAACACGATTCAATTCATTGATTTTCGTATCAATTCTTGGTTCCTTTTCACTTTTGATCTTTGTGATCGGTTCGGGCTTCTGACTGGAACCGCCAGTTTGAAACGAGCGTCTATGTCCTTTATCTGGCTGGATGATTTCTTCGACCATCGTATTCCACTTATTACACCCTGGGCACTTTCCCATCCATTTAGGTGAATCATATCCACAATCCTGACATAAGAACTTTGTTTTTTTCTTCGCCATTACTACTATTCCCCATTTCCCCGACAGTTTCCGTATCGTCTCAGTTACTGTCATCATATCACAAACCGCTCAGGGAACACCTCTTATAACTATTGTATTCAATACCCTTAAGCTTATGGGTGAAACAAGTCATTTGTAATAATTTCAAAACATGATGTCGAACTTCCAAGCTGAAAAATCATACATAATAAAAAGGTGCCAAGTAACCTTCCAAATTGGAAGGGACCTGACACCCATTTTGTTTCTTTACATAAACGAGACTTACGTTCCGGCTCCAACCGTGTGAACGGTAAAGTCGTTGTTTTCTACATCGATTTTGACAGTTTGACCCTTCGAAATCGTCCCTCTCAATAGTTCTTCTGATAAACGATCCTCAATTTGACGTTGCAATGCACGTCTCAACGGTCTTGCACCGTAGTCTGGGTCATATCCTTCTTCTGCGATCTTATCAAGAGCAGCCTCTGTCAGTTCAATATCAATACCCTGTTCAGAAAGGCGTTTCTGAAGCTGGTTCGACATCAAGCTGATGATGTGCTTGAGGTGTTCCTTCTCAAGTGTATGGAACACAATCGTTTCATCGATCCGGTTCAAGAATTCTGGACGGAATGCTTTCTTCATTTCATCCATGACTTTTGATTTCATATTTTCATACTCTTGGTTTTCAGATTGTGCTGTGAAACCAAGACTCTTGTTCCGCTTCAACGTGCTCGCCCCTACGTTGGATGTCATGATGACGACCGTGTTACGGAAATCGACTGTCCGTCCTTTGGAATCGGTCAAACGGCCATCTTCCAGAACTTGAAGCAGAATGTTGAAGACTTCAGGGTGAGCCTTTTCAATTTCATCCAGCAAAATGACTGAGTATGGATTGCGGCGTACTTTTTCTGTAAGCTGTCCGCCTTCCTCATGTCCGACATATCCTGGAGGTGAACCAACAAGTCGGCTGGTCGTATGCTTCTCCATATATTCGGACATATCAATCCGGATGATGGAATCTTCGTCACCGAATAATGCTTCTGCAAGTGCACGAGCAAGCTCGGTCTTACCTACCCCTGTAGGCCCGAGGAAAATGAATGAGCCGATTGGGCGTTTTGGATCCTTCAAACCTGCACGGGCTCTTCGGATTGCTTTGGAAATTGCCTTGACCGCTTCATCTTGCCCAATGACACGATCATGAAGAATGGATTCCATGTTCAACAGACGCTCTGTTTCTTCTTGTTTCAACTTCGATACCGGAATACCGGTCCAATTCGCAACCACGAGTGCAATGTCTTCAGGAGTCACTTCTGTATTCTCCTGCCCTTGCTTTTCTTTCCAGCTGTTTTTCGTCGTTTCAAGCTCTTCTCTCAATTTCTGTTCAGAATCCCGTAGTGATGCTGCTTTTTCAAATTCCTGGCTTTGAACAGCAGCGTCCTTTTCTTTACGGACACTTTCGAGCTTCTGTTCGAGCTCCTTCAAATTCGGTGGAGCTGTGTAAGAGCGAAGGCGTACTTTAGATGCCGCTTCATCAATTAAGTCAATCGCTTTATCAGGTAGGAAACGATCGGAAATATACCGGTCAGATAGCTTAACAGCGGCATCAATGGCATCATCCGTGATCGTCACCCGATGGTGAGCTTCATACCGGTCACGAAGTCCTTTCAAAATCTGCATTGATTCATCATTCGTCGGTTCGTTCACTCTGATTGGCTGGAAGCGTCGTTCTAATGCAGCATCTTTTTCAATGTATTTACGGTATTCATCCAATGTCGTAGCACCGATACATTGGAGTTCACCGCGGGCTAGAGCTGGCTTCAGGATGTTGGATGCATCAATGGCACCTTCCGCCCCTCCTGCTCCAATCAATGTATGAAGCTCATCGATGAAGAGGATGATGTTCCCTGCCTGACGGATCTCATCCATAACCTTCTTCAGACGGTCTTCAAATTCACCACGGTATTTCGTTCCGGCTACGACAGTACCCATATCGAGAGTCATGACACGCTTATCACGGAGCGTTTCTGGAACCTCATTGTTGATGATTTGCTGAGCAAGACCTTCTGCAATCGCGGTCTTACCTACCCCAGGCTCCCCGATAAGGACCGGGTTGTTCTTTGTACGACGGCTCAATACCTCAATAACACGTTCGATTTCCTTGCTTCGTCCGATAACAGGATCCAAGCTTCCGTCCCGGGCTACTGCTGTCAAATCTCTCGCAAGGCTGTCGAGGGTAGGTGTGTTGGCATTGACAGATGACCCCCCTGCCGATGAGGAAGACTCATTACTTCCAAGTAGCTGCAGGACTTGTTGACGAGCTTTATTCAAGCTTACTCCGAGGTTGTTGAGCACGCGAGCAGCAACACCCTCTCCTTCACGGATCAAACCAAGTAGTATATGTTCAGTACCCACATAAGAGTGGCCAAGTTTTCTTGCTTCATCCATCGATAGTTCGATGACTTTCTTTGCACGAGGTGTATAGTGGATCGTTTGTACCGATTCTTGCCCTTTACCAATAAGGCTTTCAACTTCCTTCTGGATTTTTTCAGGACTTAGACCAAGTACAGAAAGGGCTTTTGCTGCGATACCCTCACCCTCACGAACTAGACCGAGCAGGATATGCTCTGTACCCACATTGTTATGCCCCAACCTGATCGCTTCTTCTTGCGCAAGTGCCAGTACTTTTTGAGCTCGTTCTGTAAAACGTCCAAACATCATCGTGATCACCTTCCTATTCGTTGTTCTTCTCTAACTTCATTCTCTCACGGATCAATGTGGCCCGACGGATATCTCTTTCATCGGGGGATAATGGTTTTCCAGCGTACTGTTGTAAAAAACCAGGTTGAGTGAGTATCATTAGTTCATTCAATATTTTCCGTGAAATACCTTCTATAATTTTTAAATCAATACCAAGCCTAACATCCGACAAACATTTCGTCGCCTCTTTAGATTGTATGATTCGACTGTTTGACAGGATACCCAGTGAGCGATGGACACGGTCCTCCAACTGGATTTTTGAAGTTTCGAAGAGGTTCTTCCTTGCAGAGCGTTCCTCTTCAATCAACTGTAGAACGACCCCCCTCAAATCTTCGACAATATCCTGTTCTGACTTTCCGAGTGTCATCTGGTTGGAAACTTGGAATACATTCCCTTGCGCTTCGCTGCCTTCTCCATAAATTCCTCTGACGACGAGACCGAGCTGATTGATGGCCGGCACGATCCGGTGCATTTTCTGTGTCATGACGAGGGCCGGGAGATGCATCATGACCGAAGCTCTCATACCTGTTCCAACGTTCGTCGGACAGCTGGTCAGATAGCCGTGCTTTTCATCAAAGGCGTAGTTCACTTTTTCCTCGAACCAATCGTCGATTCCACTTGCCAACGTCAGTGCTTCTGACAATTGGAAGCCTGGGAATAGACATTGGATTCGAATATGATCTTCCTCATTGATCATGATACTGATTGATTCATCCTCACTCATCAGGACACCCGACTTCTTTGGGTCTTCCGCAAGATTCGGACTGATAAGATGTTTTTCAACCAGAACCCTTTTTTCGATTGGTTTCAGCTGATCGACATCAAAATACGTTAACCGCCCTACCGATCCATAGGATTCATCTGCATAGTGCTGACGAATCTGTTGATTGACTTCTTCGGCTTGTTGTTCGTTGGCTACCATCGGAAATACATGATTCTCCAGATTCCGGGCTAAACGGATACGACTGCTTAAGACAATATCTGAGTCCGGACCTTCCCGTTTCATCCAGGGGCTGATTGCTTCACTCATGAATCGTTCTAAAGACAATCTTAATCCCTCCCCTCAAGCCGCTGTTGCATCGATCGGATACGATCTCTCACCTCAGCAGCTTCTTCGAATTCTTCCTGGGCGATAAGCTGCTGTAGCTTTTCTCGTAACTGATTGATCTTTTTACGTTCCAGAAGATCGTTACCGAGGCGTTTGGGTATTTTTCCGGAATGGTCCGTGTTGCCTCCATGGATTCTCTTGAAGATTGGATCGAGCTTGGAAGCGAATGTCTTATAACAATTCATGCAACCGAATCGACCAATCTTGGCAAATTCCGGATAGGTCATCCCACATTGTGAACATTGGGTTACTTGTTTACTTCGTGCAGCAGTACCGGGATCGCTGAGCGGTTGTTCAAAGTTTAATAGACCTGATAGCAGATTATGAATAGAAAAAGAATTAGACCCTGGTATGAAATCCCCTTTTTCCTTCGCACACTGTTCACAAATATGAAACTCATTTTTTTCACCGTTGATGATTTTTGTGAAGTGCAAAGTGGCTGGTCGCTGTTGGCATTCCTGACAATACACGCCTTACACTCCCCTCAGTCTTTATACTTTAAGCTTTGGATCATGGATTTTAATAGATTTGCCCGTAATTCATCCCGGTAGGGCAAAACGATATTTATGGTGGAGCGATCCATGACACTTTTCATAAGCCGTGCTTCTCTTATGCTGATGATTTCTTCTTCTAAAAGTCGTAAAATGATATTCTCAGCTGCAGATTGATTGATTCTTGTTTTGATGAGACGGAGTATTTGATCAAGTAAGATCGTCGAACTATCTGTTTCGACCTTTATGATCCGGATGTAACCTCCTCCTCCTCTTTTACTTTCCACGATGAAGCCTTTCTCAATCGTAAACCTCGTATTTATCACGTAATTGATTTGTGAAGGGACACACTGAAACTTTTCTGCTATTTCACTTCTTTTTATTTCAATTGCCTTTGTGTTACTTTCATTTAAGATTTCCCTTAAATACGCTTCAATGATGTCTGAAATATTCTTCATCCCATTTTTGCCCCTCCTCACACTCTGACTTTGACTTTCTTTGACTATAATTATAAACATTTGCGCAAAACTTGCAAATGTTTTATCTGTCACCATTATTGACAGAGTCAGGGAGGAATAAACGCAAAATTACTCTGTTGCAAATACTTTATGAACGTAATCAATCGATTGTATCTTGTCATAGACCTCTGGAAGCTTTTTTGTATTTGAAACCTGAATTTTGAAGGAATACTTGATTAGAGGAACAGATGCATCATTAGGATGATCGTCGACCGACATACTCAAAATCGGCACTTTACATGACTCCAGCTCGTTTACGATTGTAGATAAGGATACTTCCTTGTTTTCTACAATGACAGTGACATGATGGAACCTCTGCTTCCGTAAGTAAAGATCCTCGAATTTGTTGAGGAATAGTAAGCTCGCGATCATAACCGTCGTGGTGAAGATCGCTTCATAGTACATCCCGATCCCGACAACAAGTCCAATCCCTGCTACGACCCAGATCGAAGCAGCAGTCGTAAGACCACGCACTGTCACACCATGTACAAGGATTGTTCCAGCCCCTAGGAACCCGATGCCACTGACCACATATGCTGGCAGACGGGAAGGGTCGAAGCCTTGCACTTGTTCATGTGTACTTAAAAAATCTTCGAATCCGAAGATGGATAAAAGCATCATGAGGCATGAGCCTACCCCTACTAATAGATGGGTTCGAAAGCCCGCTGGGTGTCGCTTGAATTCTCGTTCGATTCCCACCATTCCACAAAGGAACGCTGCTAATACGAGTCTGATCGTAATCGTTGCCGTTTCATCTGATATCCAATCATACGATAATAGATCCATATTCTCTCACCCCTATATGTAACATCACCATTTCTATAGTCTATGGTTTATTGAATTTAATTATAGGTCAACAATGAAAAAAGGGGCAATGAAAAAGGTGCTGGAAAGTGAAAGAATGTTGTGTTGGGCATTTCTGTAGCTTTGTACTGTTTGGATAGTAAAGTGAGAAATTTGGATAGTAAATACTCTGTTGTGGATAGTAATGGGGGAAATTCGGATAGTATATGCTCTGTTTTGGCTCGTAAAAGTTGATTTCTTCCGAAATTCACTCCCTTTCCGCGGGTGGAAGGAAAAGCGGAATCGCCTGTTCAGGTGCGACAAGCGCTGGAGATTCCTTTAAAAACACGTTCTTTGTGTTTAAAAGGAATCGAAGCGACCTCGAGCACCTAGGCGATGAGCTAGACATCTCCGCGAGCCTCCTCACTTCCACAGGATGTGGTGACTTCGACGTTCACCACAGGACGTGGTGGCTTTTAGTCGAAGAACCTTAATTAAAGTAGCTGTGGGGTCTCGCCTGGCCCGCTTTTCCCGCAGGAGTGTCGTGAATTTCTACAAAAATCAACTTTAACAGGAAGTATTTTTCTTTGATGCATTGTGGAATTACAATGAATGACTGATCTCATCGTCTGCTTCCCTCCACTCCCATATATTTAAACACAAAAAAGAACAGTCTTTCGACTGTTCTCAGGCTGACGACTCTATATCAGTAAAAACGTGCACTTTGAAACAAAAAATAGGGTGTGGATGTTCTTTTTTGGAAAAAATAAACGTCTTTTTCCGATTATGTAATAAGAATCTGCATTAAATAGTGAAAATTTAAAGATTATCTACGAAAATCAGAAATTATCTACAAAAATGAGCGATTATCTACGGAAATTAGAATTTATCTACAAAAACGACGAATTATCTACGAAAACACAGTAATTATCTACAAAAAACGGATTCCCGCCGTTATCCGTAATGAAAAAAGCTTGAAACCCCCTTGCGGACATTTATTTGAACACAAAAAAGAGTAGTCAATTCGACTACTCTCTTGTTTGCCCGGCGACGTCCTACTCTCACAGGGGGAAGCCCCCAATTACCATTGGCGCTGAAGAGCTTAACTTCCGTGTTCGGCATGGGAACGGGTGTGACCTCTTCGCCATCATCACCAGACTATTTTGTTAGGGAATCCTATTCCCTCAAAACTAGATAACGTTTCTTGAAAACATCTTCGATGTTTAAGTTTTGTGGTTAAGTCCTCGATCGATTAGTATCTGTCAGCTTCACGTGTCGCCACGCTTCCACACCAGACCTATCAACCTCATCATCTCTGAGGGATCTTACTCGCTTGACGCGATGGGAAATCTCATCTTGAGGGGGGCTTCATGCTTAGATGCTTTCAGCACTTATCCCGTCCACACGTAGCTACCCAGCGATGCTCCTGGCGGAACAACTGGTACACCAGCGGTGTGTCCATCCCGGTCCTCTCGTACTAAGGACAGCTCCTCTCAAATTTCCTGCGCCCGCGACGGATAGGGACCGAACTGTCTCACGACGTTCTGAACCCAGCTCGCGTACCGCTTTAATGGGCGAACAGCCCAACCCTTGGGACCTACTTCAGCCCCAGGATGCGATGAGCCGACATCGAGGTGCCAAACCTCCCCGTCGATGTGGACTCTTGGGGGAGATAAGCCTGTTATCCCCAGGGTAGCTTTTATCCGTTGAGCGATGGCCCTTCCATGCGGAACCACCGGATCACTAAGCCCGACTTTCGTCCCTGCTCGACTTGTAGGTCTCGCAGTCAAGCTCCCTTGTGCCTTTACACTCTGCGAATGATTTCCAACCATTCTGAGGGAACCTTTGGGCGCCTCCGTTACACTTTAGGAGGCGACCGCCCCAGTCAAACTGCCCACCTGACACTGTCTCCGAACCGGATCACGGTTCTGGGTTAGAATTTCAATACCGTCAGGGTAGTATCCCACCGACGCCTCCACCGAACCTGGCGGTCCGGCTTCTAAGGCTCCTACCTATCCTGTACAAACGATACCAAAATCCAATATCAGGCTACAGTAAAGCTCCATGGGGTCTTTCCGTCCTGTCGCGGGTAACCTGCATCTTCACAGGTACTATAATTTCACCGGGTCTCTCGTTGAGACAGTATCCAAGTCGTTGCACCTTTCGTGCGGGTCGGAACTTACCCGACAAGGAATTTCGCTACCTTAGGACCGTTATAGTTACGGCCGCCGTTTACTGGGGCTTCGATTCAGAGCTTCTCCCGTAAGGGATAACCCCTCCTCTTAACCTTCCAGCACCGGGCAGGTGTCAGCCCCTATACTTCGCCTTACGGCTTCGCAGAGACCTGTGTTTTTGCTAAACAGTCGCTTGGATCTTTTCACTGCGGCTCTCTCGGGCATACACCCTATCAGAGCACCCCTTCTCCCGAAGTTACGGGGTCATTTTGCCGAGTTCCTTAACGAGAGTTCTCCCGAGCATCTTAGGATTCTCTCCTCGCCTACCTGTGTCGGTTTACGGTACGGGCACCTCTTTCCTCGCTAGAGGCTTTTCTTGGCAGTGTAGGATCAGGGACTTCGGTACTTTAATTCCCTCGCCATCACAGCTCCGCCGTATGGTGGACGGATTTACCTATCCACCGGCCTTGACTGCTTGGACGCGCATATCCATCAGCGCGCTCTCCCTACCTTCCTGCGTCCCCCCGTTGCTCAAACGGAAAGGAGGTGGTACAGGAATATCAACCTGTTATCCATCGCCTACGCCTTTCGGCCTCGGCTTAGGTCCCGACTAACCCTGAGCGGACGAGCCTTCCTCAGGAAACCTTGGGCTTTCGATGGAGAAGATTCTCACTTCTCTTTTCGCTACTCATACCGGCATTCTCACTTCAAAGCGCTCCACGAGTCCTTCCGGTCTCGCTTCTCAGCCCTTCGAACGCTCCCCTACCACTGTACCAACGGTACAATCCATAGCTTCGGTGATACGTTTAGCCCCGGTACATTTTCGGCGCAGAGTCACTCGACCAGTGAGCTATTACGCACTCTTTAAATGGTGGCTGCTTCTAAGCCAACATCCTGGTTGTCTAAGCAACTCCACATCCTTTTCCACTTAACGTATACTTGGGGACCTTAGCTGATGGTCTGGGCTGTTTCCCTCTCGACTACGGATCTTATCACTCGCAGTCTGACTCCCGTGGACAAGTTCCTGGCATTCGGAGTTTGACTGAATTCGGTAATCCTGTGGGGACCCCTAGTCCAATCAGTGCTCTACCTCCAGAACTCTCACCACGAGGCTAGCCCTAAAGCTATTTCGGGGAGAACCAGCTATCTCCGAGTTCGATTGGCATTTCACCCCTACCCACACCTCATCCCCGCACTTTTCAACGTGCGTGGGTTCGGGCCTCCATTCAGTGTTACCTGAACTTCACCCTGGACATGGGTAGATCACTCGGTTTCGGGTCTACGACAACGTACTCCTTCGCCCTATTCAGACTCGCTTTCGCTGCGGCTCCGTCTTTTCAACTTAACCTTGCACGTTATCGTAACTCGCCGGTTCATTCTACAAAAGGCACGCCGTCACCCGTTAATGGGCTCCGACTACTTGTAGGCACACGGTTTCAGGATCTCTTTCACTCCCCTTCCGGGGTGCTTTTCACCTTTCCCTCACGGTACTGGTTCACTATCGGTCACTAGGGAGTATTTAGCCTTGGGAGATGGTCCTCCCAGATTCCGACGGGGTTTCACGTGTCCCGCCGTACTCAGGATCCACTCTGGAGGGAACGACGTTTTGGCTACAGGGCTGTTACCTCTTCTAGCGGGCCTTTCCAGACCGCTTCGCCTACGCCGTTCCTTTCTTACTCCGTATAGAGTGTCCTACAACCCCAAGAGGCAAGCCTCTTGGTTTGGGCTAATTCCGTTTCGCTCGCCGCTACTCAGGAAATCGCGATTGCTTTCTCTTCCTCTGGGTACTAAGATGTTTCAGTTCCCCAGGTCTGCCTTCTCATACCCTATGTATTCAGGTATGGATACTATCCCATTACGGATAGTGGGTTCCCCCATTCGGAAATCCCCGGATCGAAGCTTACTTACAGCTCCCCGAGGCATATCGGTGTTCGTCCCGTCCTTCTTCGGCTCCTAGTGCCAAGGCATCCACCGTGCGCCCTTCATAACTTAACCACGTTATGAATGAACTTACACTTATTTCTTGTCATTTAAAATGACGTTTCGATGTCTTGTTTTCAAGAATTGTTATCTAGTTTTCAAGGAACAGTGTTTGAAAGAGGTTTAGCTCTTTCAAAACTAAACAAAAGCCAAAGCGTGTTATGTCCTTAAAGGACTCCTTAGAAAGGAGGTGATCCAGCCGCACCTTCCGATACGGCTACCTTGTTACGACTTCACCCCAATCATCTGTCCCACCTTCGGCGGCTGGTTCCAAAAGGTTACCTCACCGACTTCGGGTGTTACAAACTCTCGTGGTGTGACGGGCGGTGTGTACAAGGCCCGGGAACGTATTCACCGCGGCATGCTGATCCGCGATTACTAGCAATTCCGGCTTCATGCAGGCGAGTTGCAGCCTGCAATCCGAACTGAGAATGGCTTTATGGGATTCGCTCAACCTCGCGGTTTTGCTGCCCTTTGTACCATCCATTGTAGCACGTGTGTAGCCCAGGTCATAAGGGGCATGATGATTTGACGTCATCCCCACCTTCCTCCGGTTTGTCACCGGCAGTCACCTTAGAGTGCCCAACTGAATGCTGGCAACTAAGATCAAGGGTTGCGCTCGTTGCGGGACTTAACCCAACATCTCACGACACGAGCTGACGACAACCATGCACCACCTGTCACTTCGTCCCCCGAAGGGGAACCTTCCATCTCTGGAAGTAGCGAAGGATGTCAAGACCTGGTAAGGTTCTTCGCGTTGCTTCGAATTAAACCACATGCTCCACTGCTTGTGCGGGCCCCCGTCAATTCCTTTGAGTTTCAGCCTTGCGGCCGTACTCCCCAGGCGGAGTGCTTAATGTGTTAACGTCAGCACTGAGGGTGGAACCCCCCAACACCTAGCACTCATCGTTTACGGCGTGGACTACCAGGGTATCTAATCCTGTTTGCTCCCCACGCTTTCGCGCCTCAGCGTCAGTTACTGGCCAGAGAGCCGCCTTCGCCACTGGTGTTCCTCCATATATCTACGCATTTCACCGCTACACATGGAATTCCACTCTCCTCTCCAGTACTCAAGTCCCCCAGTTTCCAATGGCCCTCCACGGTTGAGCCGTGGGCTTTCACATCAGACTTAAGAGACCGCCTGCGCGCGCTTTACGCCCAATAATTCCGGACAACGCTTGCCACCTACGTATTACCGCGGCTGCTGGCACGTAGTTAGCCGTGGCTTTCTGGTTAGGTACCGTCAAGGTACCGCCCTATTCGAACGGTACTTGTTCTTCCCTAACAACAGAGCTTTACGACCCGAAGGCCTTCATCGCTCACGCGGCGTTGCTCGGTCAGGCTTTCGCCCATTGCCGAAGATTCCCTACTGCTGCCTCCCGTAGGAGTCTGGGCCGTGTCTCAGTCCCAGTGTGGCCGATCACCCTCTCAGGTCGGCTACGCATCGTCGCCTTGGTAAGCTCTTACCCCACCAACTAGCTAATGCGCCGCGGGCCCATCTGTAAGTGATAGCGAGAAGCCATCTTTTAACCTTCCTCCATGCGGAGGTAGGTGTTACCCGGTATTAGCCCCGGTTTCCCGGAGTTATCCCAGTCTTACAGGTAGGTTGCCCACGTGTTACTCACCCGTCCGCCGCTGATCTCAGGGGAGCAAGCTCCCCATTGATCCGCTCGACTTGCATGTATTAGGCACGCCGCCAGCGTTCGTCCTGAGCCAGGATCAAACTCTCCAATAAAGTAAAGTTTGTCTTGCTCATAAATGTAAATCGAAATTGATTCAGGGTTTATTAAAAACCCGTTTCACGCTTGGCTTTTGTTCAGTTTTCAAAGAACTATGGTGGAGCCTAGCGGGATCGAACCGCTGACCTCCTGCGTGCAAGGCAGGCGCTCTCCCAGCTGAGCTAAGGCCCCATATCTAAAAACGGAATGGTCGGGAAGACAGGATTTGAACCTGCGACCCCCTGGTCCCAAACCAGGTGCTCTACCAAGCTGAGCCACTTCCCGTAAATGGCGCGCCCGAGAGGAGTCGAACCCCTAACCTTCTGATCCGTAGTCAGACGCTCTATCCAATTGAGCTACGGGCGCATTTTATATGATTTGAAGACGTTGTCGAAAATGGTGCCGAGGGCCGGACTTGAACCGGCACGGTAATCACTTACCGCAGGATTTTAAGTCCTGTGTGTCTGCCAATTCCACCACCCCGGCAGTAATGGAGCGGAAGACGGGATTCGAACCCGCGACCCCCACCTTGGCAAGGTGGTGTTCTACCACTGAACTACTTCCGCAAATGGTGCGGGTGGAGGGACTTGAACCCCCACGTCGCAAGGACACTAGATCCTAAGTCTAGCGCGTCTGCCAATTCCGCCACACCCGCAAATCTATTTAGATGAAAAGTGGTGAGCCATGAAGGACTCGAACCTTCGACCCTCTGATTAAAAGTCAGATGCTCTACCGACTGAGCTAATGGCTCGGAATGGTGCTGGCCAGAGGACTTGAACCCCCAACCTACTGATTACAAGTCAGTTGCTCTACCAATTGAGCTAGGCCAGCGTTGTTAAAAGAAGTCTGTTCAATTTGTGTCTCTTCCTCTACACGAACTGCTTCGTTGTAGACTGCGTCGAGACAAGTCGCAGCTAATTCATCAGCTGTCATGCTCCTTGCTCTACCAATTGAGCTAGGCCAGCGTTATTATAATAAATGGTGGAGGATGACGGGATCGAACCGCCGACCCCCTGCTTGTAAGGCAGGTGCTCTCCCAGCTGAGCTAATCCTCCATATATAAAGCCCGGCGACGTCCTACTCTCACAGGGGGAAGCCCCCAATTACCATTGGCGCTGAAGAGCTTAACTTCCGTGTTCGGCATGGGAACGGGTGTGACCTCTTCGCCATCATCACCAGACTATTTTGTTAGGGAATCCTATTCCCTCAAAACTAGATAACGTTTCTTGAAAACATCTTCGATGTTTAAGTTTTGTGGTTAAGTCCTCGATCGATTAGTATCTGTCAGCTTCACGTGTCGCCACGCTTCCACACCAGACCTATCAACCTCATCATCTCTGAGGGATCTTACTCGCTTGACGCGATGGGAAATCTCATCTTGAGGGGGGCTTCATGCTTAGATGCTTTCAGCACTTATCCCGTCCACACGTAGCTACCCAGCGATGCTCCTGGCGGAACAACTGGTACACCAGCGGTGTGTCCATCCCGGTCCTCTCGTACTAAGGACAGCTCCTCTCAAATTTCCTGCGCCCGCGACGGATAGGGACCGAACTGTCTCACGACGTTCTGAACCCAGCTCGCGTACCGCTTTAATGGGCGAACAGCCCAACCCTTGGGACCTACTTCAGCCCCAGGATGCGATGAGCCGACATCGAGGTGCCAAACCTCCCCGTCGATGTGGACTCTTGGGGGAGATAAGCCTGTTATCCCCAGGGTAGCTTTTATCCGTTGAGCGATGGCCCTTCCATGCGGAACCACCGGATCACTAAGCCCGACTTTCGTCCCTGCTCGACTTGTAGGTCTCGCAGTCAAGCTCCCTTGTGCCTTTACACTCTGCGAATGATTTCCAACCATTCTGAGGGAACCTTTGGGCGCCTCCGTTACACTTTAGGAGGCGACCGCCCCAGTCAAACTGCCCACCTGACACTGTCTCCGAACCGGATCACGGTTCTGGGTTAGAATTTCAATACCGTCAGGGTAGTATCCCACCGACGCCTCCACCGAACCTGGCGGTCCGGCTTCTAAGGCTCCTACCTATCCTGTACAAACGATACCAAAATCCAATATCAGGCTACAGTAAAGCTCCATGGGGTCTTTCCGTCCTGTCGCGGGTAACCTGCATCTTCACAGGTACTATAATTTCACCGGGTCTCTCGTTGAGACAGTATCCAAGTCGTTGCACCTTTCGTGCGGGTCGGAACTTACCCGACAAGGAATTTCGCTACCTTAGGACCGTTATAGTTACGGCCGCCGTTTACTGGGGCTTCGATTCAGAGCTTCTCCCGTAAGGGATAACCCCTCCTCTTAACCTTCCAGCACCGGGCAGGTGTCAGCCCCTATACTTCGCCTTACGGCTTCGCAGAGACCTGTGTTTTTGCTAAACAGTCGCTTGGATCTTTTCACTGCGGCTCTCTCGGGCATACACCCTATCAGAGCACCCCTTCTCCCGAAGTTACGGGGTCATTTTGCCGAGTTCCTTAACGAGAGTTCTCCCGAGCATCTTAGGATTCTCTCCTCGCCTACCTGTGTCGGTTTACGGTACGGGCACCTCTTTCCTCGCTAGAGGCTTTTCTTGGCAGTGTAGGATCAGGGACTTCGGTACTTTAATTCCCTCGCCATCACAGCTCCGCCGTATGGTGGACGGATTTACCTATCCACCGGCCTTGACTGCTTGGACGCGCATATCCATCAGCGCGCTCTCCCTACCTTCCTGCGTCCCCCCGTTGCTCAAACGGAAAGGAGGTGGTACAGGAATATCAACCTGTTATCCATCGCCTACGCCTTTCGGCCTCGGCTTAGGTCCCGACTAACCCTGAGCGGACGAGCCTTCCTCAGGAAACCTTGGGCTTTCGATGGAGAAGATTCTCACTTCTCTTTTCGCTACTCATACCGGCATTCTCACTTCAAAGCGCTCCACGAGTCCTTCCGGTCTCGCTTCTCAGCCCTTCGAACGCTCCCCTACCACTGTACCAACGGTACAATCCATAGCTTCGGTGATACGTTTAGCCCCGGTACATTTTCGGCGCAGAGTCACTCGACCAGTGAGCTATTACGCACTCTTTAAATGGTGGCTGCTTCTAAGCCAACATCCTGGTTGTCTAAGCAACTCCACATCCTTTTCCACTTAACGTATACTTGGGGACCTTAGCTGATGGTCTGGGCTGTTTCCCTCTCGACTACGGATCTTATCACTCGCAGTCTGACTCCCGTGGACAAGTTCCTGGCATTCGGAGTTTGACTGAATTCGGTAATCCTGTGGGGACCCCTAGTCCAATCAGTGCTCTACCTCCAGAACTCTCACCACGAGGCTAGCCCTAAAGCTATTTCGGGGAGAACCAGCTATCTCCGAGTTCGATTGGCATTTCACCCCTACCCACACCTCATCCCCGCACTTTTCAACGTGCGTGGGTTCGGGCCTCCATTCAGTGTTACCTGAACTTCACCCTGGACATGGGTAGATCACTCGGTTTCGGGTCTACGACAACGTACTCCTTCGCCCTATTCAGACTCGCTTTCGCTGCGGCTCCGTCTTTTCAACTTAACCTTGCACGTTATCGTAACTCGCCGGTTCATTCTACAAAAGGCACGCCGTCACCCGTTAATGGGCTCCGACTACTTGTAGGCACACGGTTTCAGGATCTCTTTCACTCCCCTTCCGGGGTGCTTTTCACCTTTCCCTCACGGTACTGGTTCACTATCGGTCACTAGGGAGTATTTAGCCTTGGGAGATGGTCCTCCCAGATTCCGACGGGGTTTCACGTGTCCCGCCGTACTCAGGATCCACTCTGGAGGGAACGACGTTTTGGCTACAGGGCTGTTACCTCTTCTAGCGGGCCTTTCCAGACCGCTTCGCCTACGCCGTTCCTTTCTTACTCCGTATAGAGTGTCCTACAACCCCAAGAGGCAAGCCTCTTGGTTTGGGCTGTTTCCGTTTCGCTCGCCGCTACTCAGGAAATCGCGATTGCTTTCTCTTCCTCTGGGTACTAAGATGTTTCAGTTCCCCAGGTCTGCCTTCTCATACCCTATGTATTCAGGTATGGATACTATCCCATTACGGATAGTGGGTTCCCCCATTCGGAAATCCCCGGATCGAAGCTTACTTACAGCTCCCCGAGGCATATCGGTGTTCGTCCCGTCCTTCTTCGGCTCCTAGTGCCAAGGCATCCACCGTGCGCCCTTCATAACTTAACCACGTTATGAATGAACTTACACTTTACTTCTTGTCATTTAAAATGACGTTTCGATGTCTTGTTTTCAAGAATTTGTTATCTAGTTTTCAAGGAACAGTGCGTTGCCTTTTTGAAGCAACGAACATTCATTATACAGACATACCGACATGCTGTCAATAGTCTTTTAAATGGTGGAGCCTAGCGGGATCGAACCGCTGACCTCCTGCGTGCAAGGCAGGCGCTCTCCCAGCTGAGCTAAGGCCCCGTAATAGATGTGATATTTTAAAATGGTGGGCCTAAGTGGACTCGAACCACCGACCTCACGCTTATCAGGCGTGCGCTCTAACCAGCTGAGCTATAGGCCCGAACAATCTTGTTTTTTTATACAAGCTCATTCAAAACTAAACAAAAGCCAAAGCGTGTATGTCCTTAAAGGACTCCTTAGAAAGGAGGTGATCCAGCCGCACCTTCCGATACGGCTACCTTGTTACGACTTCACCCCAATCATCTGTCCCACCTTCGGCGGCTGGTTCCAAAAGGTTACCTCACCGACTTCGGGTGTTACAAACTCTCGTGGTGTGACGGGCGGTGTGTACAAGGCCCGGGAACGTATTCACCGCGGCATGCTGATCCGCGATTACTAGCAATTCCGGCTTCATGCAGGCGAGTTGCAGCCTGCAATCCGAACTGAGAATGGCTTTATGGGATTCGCTCAACCTCGCGGTTTTGCTGCCCTTTGTACCATCCATTGTAGCACGTGTGTAGCCCAGGTCATAAGGGGCATGATGATTTGACGTCATCCCCACCTTCCTCCGGTTTGTCACCGGCAGTCACCTTAGAGTGCCCAACTGAATGCTGGCAACTAAGATCAAGGGTTGCGCTCGTTGCGGGACTTAACCCAACATCTCACGACACGAGCTGACGACAACCATGCACCACCTGTCACTTCGTCCCCCGAAGGGGAACCTTCCATCTCTGGAAGTAGCGAAGGATGTCAAGACCTGGTAAGGTTCTTCGCGTTGCTTCGAATTAAACCACATGCTCCACTGCTTGTGCGGGCCCCCGTCAATTCCTTTGAGTTTCAGCCTTGCGGCCGTACTCCCCAGGCGGAGTGCTTAATGTGTTAACGTCAGCACTGAGGGTGGAACCCCCCAACACCTAGCACTCATCGTTTACGGCGTGGACTACCAGGGTATCTAATCCTGTTTGCTCCCCACGCTTTCGCGCCTCAGCGTCAGTTACTGGCCAGAGAGCCGCCTTCGCCACTGGTGTTCCTCCATATATCTACGCATTTCACCGCTACACATGGAATTCCACTCTCCTCTCCAGTACTCAAGTCCCCCAGTTTCCAATGGCCCTCCACGGTTGAGCCGTGGGCTTTCACATCAGACTTAAGAGACCGCCTGCGCGCGCTTTACGCCCAATAATTCCGGACAACGCTTGCCACCTACGTATTACCGCGGCTGCTGGCACGTAGTTAGCCGTGGCTTTCTGGTTAGGTACCGTCAAGGTACCGCCCTATTCGAACGGTACTTGTTCTTCCCTAACAACAGAGCTTTACGACCCGAAGGCCTTCATCGCTCACGCGGCGTTGCTCGGTCAGGCTTTCGCCCATTGCCGAAGATTCCCTACTGCTGCCTCCCGTAGGAGTCTGGGCCGTGTCTCAGTCCCAGTGTGGCCGATCACCCTCTCAGGTCGGCTACGCATCGTCGCCTTGGTAAGCTCTTACCCCACCAACTAGCTAATGCGCCGCGGGCCCATCTGTAAGTGATAGCAAGAAGCCATCTTTTAACCTTCCTCCATGCGGAGGTAGGTGTTACCCGGTATTAGCCCCGGTTTCCCGGAGTTATCCCAGTCTTACAGGTAGGTTGCCCACGTGTTACTCACCCGTCCGCCGCTGATCTCAGGGGAGCAAGCTCCCCATTGATCCGCTCGACTTGCATGTATTAGGCACGCCGCCAGCGTTCGTCCTGAGCCAGGATCAAACTCTCCAATAAAGTAAAGTTTGTCTTGCTCATAAATGTAAATCGAAATTGATTCAGGGTTTATTAAAAACCCGTTTCACGCTTGGCTTTTGTTCAGTTTTCAAAGAGCTTTCGAATCGCGAAGTGCGACTCACTTAATTTGTTTTGTCGTTTATTGGCGACTTAATTAATGTAACATACGAGTTTGTCGAAGTCAACAACAAATTTTATCGTGTGTTGTCGCGAAATCAGTTTTTCCAACGACGAAAAATAATATACCATCTTTTCATGAATGAATCAATACATTTTCATAAATAAATTTTCAAAGTAAAAGACTGCCCCCTGATAGAGGCAGTCTAAACAAAATCATTCCTATTCTGTCCGATTTCTCATTTGAGGGAAGAGCAGGACGTCTCGGATCGATGGCGAGTTCGTCAGCAACATGACTAGGCGATCGATTCCGATTCCAAGTCCGCCAGTTGGAGGTAATCCATATTCCAGCGCTTCAATGAAATCATTGTCCATCATGTGTGCTTCATCGTTACCTTCCTCGCGCTCCTTCAGTTGAGCCTCGAAACGTTCACGTTGGTCGATTGGATCGTTCAACTCTGTAAAGGCATTCGCATGCTCACGTCCCACGATAAAGAGTTCGAAGCGATCCGTGAAACGAGGATCATCCGGATTCTTTTTCGCAAGAGGAGAAATGGCAACAGGGTGACCGTATATGAATGTTGGCTGGATAAGCTTCTCTTCCACAAAGTGCTCGAAGAATTCGTTGACGACATGACCATATGTCATCGTCTCTTGAACAGGCACGTTATGTTCTTTAGCAAGAGCGCGTGCCTCTTCATCGCTCATTTCCTTCCAGAAGTCTACACCTGCGTGCTCTTTGACAGCATCCACCATGTGAATACGGGCCCATTCTGGTTTAAGATCCACATCATAGTCTCCGTATTTTACTGTCGTTGTTCCGAGAACCTCTTCAGCAACGTGGGCAATTAGGTTTTCAGTCAAGGACATGACATCTTTATAATCCGCATACGCTTCATAAAGCTCCATCATTGTGAACTCTGGATTATGACGAGTAGAGACGCCTTCGTTACGGAATACACGGCCGATTTCGTATACTTTCTCCATTCCACCGACGATGAGACGCTTCAAGTGCAATTCAATCGCAATACGCATATAGAGCTCCATGTCGAGAGAGTTGTGATGTGTGATGAATGGTCGAGCAGATGCTCCCCCTGGAATGGAATGCATTGTCGGTGTCTCTACTTCCAAGTAACCGTTATTATCCAGATAACGGCGCATGGATTGTAGGATACGGCTTCGTGTTACGAAAGTGTCTTTCACTTCTGGATTCATGATCAGGTCCACATAACGTTGACGATAGCGTTGTTCAATATCTTTTAATCCATGGAACTTATCAGGTAACGGGCGTAGCGCTTTGGATAATAGGAAGAAGTCGGTTACTTTGACTGAGAGTTCTCCTACTTTTGTCTTGAATGCAACACCTTTTACGCCGACAATGTCACCGATATCGATTGTATTGAAAAGCTCATATTGCTCGTCACCGACTGTATCCTTACGTACATAAAGCTGGATTTGTCCAGTAAGGTCCTGGATGTGAGCGAATCCCGCTTTTCCTTTGCCCCGCTTTGTCATAATACGTCCAGCGAGTGAGACTTCATTGTTTTGTTCGGAGAGATCTTCCTTCGATACTTCCTCGAACTTCTCTGTCATGGATTGTGCAGTATGGGTCCGATCGAAACGATGTCCGAATGGATCGACACCCAAATCCTTTAATGTGTTTAACTTTTCTCGTCGAACGAGCAGCTGGTCGTTCAATTCGACGTCTTGACTCATTTCTATCACTCCTAAAAAATCAGTTCACGTCCAAAATATTGTATCTAATTGTATCCCCATAAAGCGATAGACATACTTCATCGCCTGTTTTTTTATGCAACAGCTTCTTCCCTAATATAGATTCAACCGAAAGATAGTTCAATGTCGGGGATGATTCAACCGGGTGGACGAGTTTATAGGTTTCGGTAACATCTAGGTGTGGATCGAAGAGCGTAACATTCGATCCGAGGGATATAGCCTCTTCCCCAGTCATTTCAGATAACTGTTCGGCAGAATAAAGCAGCTTTTCCAGCTCCTTTATACGCGTATCATAAAAACACATCTCTTCAGATGCCAGCTCTGCTACGACTGCATGGGGGTTATTGCGGCTTTCGTACAAGTCAATCAATTCCGTAGCTAACTTCTTGATGCCTCCACTTGTGAGTCGGGTAATCGTACCGCTCATACTTTTCCTCCTAAAATAGGTTTCTGTGTGTAGACACCAAGAGGTATGTAAACAGTATTCTCTAAGTGAACACTGTTATCCTACTTGAATTTCTTGTGCTTCTTGTCTAGCTTCTAATTCTTGTACATCGTTCATCAACACTTTCTCCATGGCATCGATAGATTCTAGCTCCATGATCGTGTTATGAACTTTTGCGTTTTTCCGGAAGACCTTTTAAATACCATGCAGCATGTTTATTGTTCTTGAACTTTCTTTGGAGAGAGTTCCTCTACAGATATATTTAAAGCTTGCGTGACTTTGTGGATAAGGTCATCATTCGGCATCCGGTTGCCACGTTCTATTTCACCGAGAACCGAAACAGATATGTTCATTTCCCCAGCGAGCCCTTCTTGTGTGAAACCCTTCAATTTTCGAAAAGCCCGTATTCGCCTTCCCCATTGTTCCGCTTCCATACGTTTACTCCTTTTTTGTCAATTCTTTCGTTGATGATTGTCGTAAAGCTTTCATCCGTATGTGGAAAATGTAAATCTGGTTGCAGCTCATAAAGGGGAATCATGACAAAACCTCTTTCGAGCATTCTTGGGTGTGGTATTTTTAAGTCTTCTGATTGTATATTCTCTTGATTATACAATAAAATGTCAAGGTCTATCGTACGCGGACCCCAATGTATTTCACGTGTACGATCGAGTTCCTTTTCAATGGATTGAAGTTTTTCAAGCAGGTCTTGTGCAGTTTCCATCGTTTCCACTTTGGCAACCATGTTCAAAAAGGCTGCTTGATCCGTATATCCAACAGGTTCTGTTTCATAGATGGATGATGTTTTCTCAACATGAGTGCCTGGCAGGGAATCAATCGCTCGAAGAGCCCGCTGTAAATAAGAACTGCGGTCACCGATATTCGACCCTAGGGCTAAGTAAACATCCTTCATGCACGGGACCTCTTTATTTCAATCGCAACGGCATCATAATGGCCTGGAATCGGTGGGTCCGGCTTGATGACTTTGACAGTGCATGCTTGGATGATCGGGAATTTCTCAAGCAAAGCCTGGGCAATATCCTCAGCAATCGTCTCAACGAGCTTCTTAGGCTTTCCTTCAACGATTTCTTTCGTCAATTCATAAGCCTGCCCATAATGAACAGTGCTCTCAATATCGTCTGACTTTGAAGCTTCCGTCAAATCACATTCAAGGACGAGGTCCACATTGAATCGTTGACCTAGCTTGTTCTCTTCAGGGTACACGCCGTGATAACCGTAAAATTGCATATTGTCGATATAGATCTTATCCATGCTGTACAGCTCCCTTCTTCATTAACATCGCATCCATCATCATCGCCATTCGTTTGTTTTCCAACACATCATGCACGCGGACAAGCTGACAGCCTTTCTGAATGCCAAGACATGTCGTCGCTCCGGTCCCTTCCATCCGTTGATCCGCTTCCGTTTGCAGTACTCGCCCGATGAACGATTTCCTGGATGTACCGAGGATGACGGGATAGCCGAGATTCGTCAGGACATCCAAGCTCGACATGACTTCCAGGTTATCTTCATACGTCTTCGCAAAACCTATACCGGGGTCAAGGATGATGTTTTCATCTTTAACGCCAGCATCTTTCACAATCTCGACGCTTTCCCTGAGACCCCTGGCAATGTCAGCCATAAGATGGTGATAGTTTCCGTCTGATTGGTTGTGCATGAGAATGATCGGCACTTGATGTGCAGCTGCGACCTCTGCCATTTTCGCATCCGCTTTTGCTCCCCATACATCATTGATAATATCCGCTCCTGCCTGGATGGCTTGGTCGGCCACTTCCGCTTTATACGTATCAATTGAAATTGGAACGTCAACAGCTGCCCTGACAGCTTTAATCATTGGTATGACTCGATCCAGTTCTTCCTGCAGGGTAACTTTTTCAGCACCCGGACGGGTTGATTCGCCGCCGATGTCAATAATATCCGCCCCTGCTTGGACCATTTCTTTCGCATGCTCTACAGCTCGTTCGATTGAATTGTAATGGCCACCATCTGAAAAAGAATCTGGTGTTACGTTCAAGATTCCCATGATCCATGTTCGTTCGTTCAAGTCCATCATTCGATCCCGTACATTGATGATCCATGGATTTTGAGTAACCTTCTTGCCTTCCAGCAGGTGTTGAAGCTCTCGTCCAGCTTCGACCACTTCCTTTGATTCATGTTGACATAGTTGATCAATCGCAAGCTCGACTCCGTTCGAAGGACCAACCACAATCGCATCGGTCATGTCTTCTTCCATTTCTTCTGCTTCCTCTGAAATGATGCAATCAAGACCATTTACGAGCATCACCTGCTTCAGTTGCCATGCCGTTTTCAACGGAAGGCTTTCAAGCCGGATCGTCCATTTACTCTCAATCAGCTGGTTCCTTTTCATACGATCGATTTTCGCTCCAACAGACATCAGTTCATTCATCGCATCTGTTTCAGTGTTTGGATGGATGAAGATTGGGTTGTATCTCATAATGCAAATTCCTTTCTATCCGTTCCTCGTCCATAATTCGTTTCGGTCTTGTGTGTAATGCTTGAACAATTCATTCGTGATTTGTCCAGCTTTCCCAGGAAACGACGATCCGTCCACCTCATGGATGCCGGTAATTTCCTGGACCGAATTGGTCATGAAAATTTCTTCGGCTTCAAGAAGTGCGGATAAAGGGTACCTGCCGATTTCAACAGTAATTCCTCTCTTCTCGCAAAGAGAAAGCACATATTGACGAGTAATGCCATTTAGTATACCCGTATCGACAGAAGGTGTATAAACGGTATTCCCTTTCACCCAGAAAATATTAGAGGTTATTCCTTCGGCAACGTGCCCAAATTGGTCAAGGAAAATCCCTTCAACTGCCGGATTTCCGATTTCCTGCTTAGCCAGAAGGTTGTTCAAGAAGTGATGCGATTTCCACCTTTCACTTCCTTCAGGGCTGTTTCGTCGAATGGTGAGCACACTTGCTTTCTTCTCTTGTAACTCCATCGGCGCTTCAGGCAAGGGACCTCCGTATACAAGAATCGTCGGTTCTTCGAAGGCGAGCGTCCTTAAGGCGGGTTCTCCCTTCCCTGCAGTAACGCTCAATCGAAAGCTTGCATGCTGCCATCCATTTACGTTCAGCAAACGCTCAATAATGGATTGCATGGATGCACGAGTAAATCGCTGGTTTATATGGACTTCTTGCAAGGCTTTGTTCAAACGATCCAAATGATCATCTAGTAAAAACGGGTGTCCATCATAAATACGGAACGATTCAAAAAAACCGATCCCATAGAGATAACCATAATCAAACGGGGAAATGGCCGCTTCCTTGTCCTTTACAATGTCACCATTCAGGTAGATGAACATACCAATTCACGTCCATATTCAACAATGAAATTCTTAAGGAGCTGCTTCCCGTTTTCCGTCATGATCGATTCCGGGTGGAACTGTACTCCCTCTATCGGTAGGGTCTTATGACGGATCGCCATGATTTCACCTTCAGCTGTCTCTGCAGAAATGTCAAAGCAAGAAGGTAGTGTCGCTCGATCAACAATCAATGAATGATAACGTGTTGCAGTGAGGCCATTCGCCATCCCTTTGAAAATGGTCTTCCCATCATGTTGGATAGGGGAGGTTTTTCCGTGCATGAGTCGTTCTGCACGAACTACATCTCCGCCGAAAACCTGAGCGATGGATTGATGTCCTAGACACACCCCGAATATCGGTATTTTGCCAGCGAAATGTTCAATTGCAGTCAGGCTGATGCCTGCTTCATTCGGACTGCACGGTCCCGGCGAAATCATCAAATAGCTTGGATCAAGCTTTTCAATCTCTTCAATTGTAATTTCATCGTTCCGTTTCACGATCAATTCTTCTCCAAGCTCTCCCAGGTATTGGACAAGGTTATACGTGAAGGAATCGTAGTTATCGATCATGACAATCATTTGCTACACCTTCTTCATTGGTTGTTCACTTAAGGTTTTGGCATGCCACAATGCTTTTGCTTTCTTCAGACTTTCCTTGAATTCTGCCTTCGGATCAGAATCGATGACAATTCCTGCTCCTGCTTGGACATGGGCCATGCCACCTTTACATATCATTGTTCGGATGGCGATATTCAGTTCAGTATCTCCGTCGAAGCCGATCCAGCCGATTGATCCTGTGTATACGCCTCTTCGGACAGGCTCTAATTCCTCTATGATTTCCATCGTCCTTACTTTCGGTGCACCTGTAATCGTACCACCAGGGAAGGTAGCCTTAATCAAATCCGTTGTATTACGGTCATCTGCAAGCTCGCCCCTTACATTTGAAACGATGTGCATCACATGGGAATACTTTTCTATGACCATGAATTCATTCACGTCGACAGTACCATAACGGCATACACGCCCAAGGTCGTTCCTCTCCAAATCCACAAGCATGACATGCTCTGCACGTTCCTTTTCGTTTTCAATCAAGGTTTTCGCGAGAGCTTCATCTTCTGCAGCGGACTTGCCGCGTGATCTCGTTCCTGCAATCGGTCTTGTGCTCACCTGTTTTCCTTGTTTTTTGACCAATAGCTCTGGTGAACCGTTGACGAGCTGGAACTGGGGCGTATGGAAATATCCCATATATGGAGATGGGTTGAATTCCCTTAGTTGTTCATAGATCTCAATCGGTTCAGCGTATAAGGGCTGGGATTGTCGAACAGATAAGTTCACCTGAAAGACATCACCACTTCGAATATACTCCTGCACTTGCTCGACGGCTTGCTTGAAAGCCGCTTCATCCATTGAATAGTTCATCGGAGTGGCAGACTGCATATCTGCATCATTACGTTTGGACACTTTTTTCTCCGCAACTGGACTGAACCAGCGGGATTCCATCTCTTCAAGCCTTTGATTTGCCTTCAAAGGCTCCATTTCGTCGGTATGGGTGATAAACGTAAGCTTGTCTTGTTCTTTATCAATGACAACGAAATCCTCAAAGATCATGAAATAAAGATCTGGCATGTCCATATCATCTTCCGTCTGCTCTGGTAGCTTTTCAATTTGGCGAGCCATATCATAGCTGATATATCCGATCGCTCCACCTTTGAAATCCGGAAGGTCTGCTGACATTGCTGTTTCGTGTACAATCTCATAGGATTGCAAATAGTCCTGAAGGAGCTCCAACAAGTCTCCTTCCATTCTTTCAATCCTTGGGTCTCCTTCAATTTTCATCTCACGGTCTTTGCCGATTAAGACGACACGGGGAGATGCACCAATAAAATGATAGCGTCCTCCTCGACCACTTTCCAACAGGACATGATGAGTATGATCCTTTATATATGAGCGATAGTTTCCAAACCAGTCCTTTTGGTTAAGATCTATCGTTTTGGTAGTACGATATTTTTTGACCTGATGCATTGAAGTCCTCTCCTGACGTTCATTTTCCTCTTTCATTGTACATGAACAAGGAAGGGATGACACGTAAAAACAGCCTCCATTTATTTACATTCAGCAAGTGAAGTGATCCACACTTCCGAATCAATTAAAAAAGAGCTGACGATTGTCGTCAGCTCTTCCGTATATGTGTTCATCATTCCTGTTCGAATTGGTAAAGAGGTGTACTTAAGTAACGTTCACCGTTACTTGGAATAATAGCGAGCACTTTCTTCCCTTTACCAAGTTCTTTTGCGACTTTCAGTGCAGCTGAGATAGCAGCTCCTGATGAGATTCCTCCAAGAAGACCTTCCTCTCTTGCCGCTCTTCTTGCACACTCAAAGGACTCATCCGCAGTGATGGTAAGTACTTCATCATATAGGGATGTATTCAATATGGAAGGTACAAAGCCTGCACCGATTCCTTGGATCTTATGTGGACCTGGCTTTCCACCTGATAAAACCGGGGAATCCTTCGGCTCCACTGCATAAAGCTTGATGTTCGGATAGTGTTCCTTCAAAACCTCACCAGCTCCGGTTATCGTTCCACCCGTGCCGATTCCCGAAACGAATGCATCAAGCTGATCACCCATTTGTTCAACGATTTCTTTACCTGTCGTATCTCGATGGATGGCAGGGTTTGCTTCGTTTCTGAATTGTTGAGGCATGAAATAACCTTTTTCAGCAGCAAGCTCTTCTGCTTTAGCTATCGCACCTTTCATCCCTTCTGGTCCAGGAGTGAGAATGAGCTCCGCCCCATAAGCACGAAGTAGGTTTCGACGTTCTAGACTCATCGTGTCTGGCATGACGAGAATTGTACGGTATCCCTTAGCCGCAGCGACCATTGCGAGCCCGATGCCGGTATTTCCGCTTGTCGGTTCAATGATGGTGTCGCCTTCTTTCAACGTACCGTCTTTCTCCGCTGCTTCCACCATCGCAAAGGCGATCCGGTCTTTCACACTACTCCCAGGGTTCATGAATTCAAGCTTCAAATAAACGTCTGCGTCCTCTTCACCCGTTAACCGATTCAATTTTACAACTGGCGTTTGTCCAATCAGGTCTACAATTGAATTTCCCACTCTCATACCTTTCACTCCCTAATTCTCAGTATTTTCATAGGAATACTGTACACAATCATAGCATTATCAGAATTTTTATTCAATTAATTCGACCCGTACTCCCAGCTAACGTCCACTTCATCCCAGAGTTGTTTAGGATCGAAATCGGAGCCCAGTTGTTGTATCGCAATTTGCCTTTTGATTTGACCTTTCACTTCTTCATACGTGTAACGGGTACCTTCTTTGGTGTCATGAAGATAAACGATTCCATAACCCTGTTGGATCTCAATTGGCCCCCTCCACTCTCCTCTACCCATATCACTGAGTTCTTCAAAGTAAGCAGGATCGACATAATTACTGTTTACGTCTATCCAACCCATTGCTCCCCCACTAGGAGCTGAAAATTCGTCGATAGACCGCTCTCGAGCAAGTGTGGAGAAAGACGAGCCACTTTCTAGTTCTTGCATGATTTGCTCTGCCTCATCCTTTGTAGGGACGACGATTTGTGATATGTGATAGAGTGGTTTCAAATCATATAGGTGTTGATTCTCTTTATAATATTTACGCAAATCCTCTTCTTTGATGACGACATCTTTTGTAATCAATTCTTCAAGCAATATGGCATGTTCGATTTCTTTTGCCAGCTCTTCATCATTCATCCGATCGATATCAGGATGTTCGTATGCATCAGCTCCTGCTCCGACCATGCGATGGTAAAGGTCGATTTCCCGCTTCAATTCCTTCTCTGAAACACGTATCTCGTGCTTTTCAGCGAGTTGAGCAACAACCTTTTTGTTGATCATTTGTGTCAGTATTTCTTTTCCGTAACGTTGTTTCAGAACCTCGACCCATTCTCGTTCGGAAATTGATTCCTCTCCAACCTCAGCCACATGACTGGACAAGAGAAAGTCGCCCTTGTCATTCGAGGTGAAATAGATGAGCGTACCGATGTTGGTAATCAAGAGAAACGCACTAACACCGATCAGCCACTTTGACCTCATCCATTGTTCTCCTCGTGTGCTTCCGTTAATAATTTCTCAAGATCTTCTTTGGTATAATGATAGGATTCATTGCAGAAATGACATTTCGCGTCCGCTTTTCCATCCTCCTGAATCATTGATTCAATCTCCTCTACACCTAAACTGATGATGGCATCTGCAAAACGTTCACGTGAACATGTGCATTTGAATTGAACGGGTGAAGTTTCTAATATCTTCACATTTTCTTCTCCGAGAACGTTGTGAAGCAGTTGTTCAGGACTGTGGCCAGCTTCGATCATTTTGGACACCGGATCTAAATTTTCGAGTCGTTTCTCGATAAAGGTGATCATTTCATCCTGAGCACCTGGCATCACCTGAATGACAAATCCGCCGGAAGCTAGAATCGTATTATCTGGATTGACCAATACCCCAACTGCTACTGCGGAAGGAATCTGTTCGGAAGAAACGAAATAATACGTAAAATCTTCTCCTAGTTCTCCTGAAACAAGCGGCACTTGTCCAGTGAATTTATCTCGCATACCTAAGTCTTTTACTACGGAGAGGTGTCCATTTCTGCCGACAGCTCGAGCCACGTCCAGCTTCCCGTGTTTATTCAAATCAAAGTGGACTAA
Organism: Pseudalkalibacillus sp. SCS-8; assembly: GCF_040126055.1. Taxonomy (NCBI): domain Bacteria; kingdom Bacillati; phylum Bacillota; class Bacilli; order Caryophanales; family Fictibacillaceae; genus Pseudalkalibacillus; species Pseudalkalibacillus nanhaiensis. The sequence continues at coordinate 90,775 of NZ_CP143541.1, read as the reverse complement.
TGGATTCGAAACATAGCCCCTTGTGTCTCCGTTCATGTTTGCATCAACGATGATGACACCAATCGGTCCGTCACCTTCTATTTTTACTGTTAATTTGTTTTTTTCACCTTTCAGCATCGACGCCATCATTGTTGAGGCGGTCATTGCTCTCCCTAATGCCGCTGAAGCAGTCGGTAGTGTTCCTTGGCGGCGTTGTGCTTCTTTAATCATTTCCGTTGTATCCACAGCAAAAGCACGGATATCTCCGTTGAATGCCAATGCTTTGACTAGATAATCTGACATGGAGAATCTCCTTTCTTAATGTACATCTTTATTTTTTTGATAAATCAATTGTAGACCTTTTAAGGTTAGGAATGGATCAACAACATCGATAATCGATGATTCTTCTCCAATAAGATGGGCCAGTCCACCTGTAGCAATGACCTTTGCATCCCTATCCGCTTGATCCTTCATACGCTGCACGATCCCTTCCACTTGACCGACATATCCGTAGAATATTCCAGCCTGCATCGCACTTACTGTATTCTTTCCGACTACATGATCAGGTTTTGTAATTTCAATCCTTGGTAGTTTTGCAGCGTTTGTATAGAGCGCTTCGGTTGATATCCCAATCCCCGGAGAAATCGCTCCACCTAAATAATTTTTCTGTTCATCTATATAACAATATGTCGTTGCCGTTCCAAAGTCGACAATAATCATCGGACTTTTGTATTCATGTAATGCAGCAACTGCATTAACAATTCGATCGGCACCGACTTCTCTCGGATTTTCTGTTTTGATATTCAAGCCTGTCTTAATACCAGGTCCAATCACCATTGGTTGGAGGTTGAAATACTTCTCACACATTTTCTCCAACGGAAACATGAGCGGCGGAACGACTGAGGACAGGATGATGCCATCGATATCCTTGAAACCGAGCCCTACATGCGTCAACAAATTGGAGATGAACATTCCGTATTCATCTTCCGATTTTTTACGGCTTGTCCCTACTCGCCAGTGATATTTCAACTCATCCCCATCATATACACCAAGGACGATATTTGTATTCCCTACATCCATTACTAGAATCATGCTAATCCCCACTATCTATACCATTTTCTTTAGTTATAACACAAAACAATCGATGAAAACATGGATTGACAAACACAGTATCGTAGAAGTGTTGATATTGAACGAAAATAGAAGCCAAGGCGTCCGCCAGGAGGTTCAACATCTACAACAATCTTTAACTGAGCCAAGAAAAGAAAAGGATGCCCGTTGTGGACATCCTTCCTTATTTCATGATTCTTTATTCATTATTGTTCGAATCGGAATCGCTTGAATCCTCATTAGTAGAGTCTTCCTTCTTATTGATGTTGACTTTCACGTCATCATCAGAAGAAGTGTTCTTCTTAGGTGCCTTATACCCTTCTGGCATTTCACCTTTTTCATATAGTGATTTAATTTGTTCACTATCAAGTGTTTCGACTTCCTTCAATGTTTCAGCGATTAGGTTGAGTTTATCCTGATTTTGAACAAGAATTTCTTTACAGCGGTTATAAGCTTCCATGATGATCTTCTGAACTTCAAGATCGATTTCATGCGCAATCGCATCACTGTAGTTTTGTTCATTCTGAATATCTCTACCAAGGAATACATTTCCTCCCTGGCCTTGACCGAACTGCATTGGTCCAAGCTTTTCACTCATACCGAATTCCGTTACCATACGACGGGCGATACCAGTCGCACGCTGGAAGTCGTTACTTGCACCCGTACTGGATTCACCGAATGTGATCTCTTCGGCAACCCGGCCACCGAGCAATCCTGTGATCTTATCAATCAGTTCAGGCTTCGTCATGAAGTAACGGTCTTCTTTCGGAAGTGTTACCGCATATCCACCCGCTTGGCCACGTGGAACAATGGTCACTTTGTGAACGACTTCTGCGTTATCGAGCACAAGTCCAATCATCGTATGACCTGCTTCGTGGTAAGCAACGATATTCTTTTCCTTATCAGAAATGACACGGCTCTTCTTCGCTGGACCAGCAATGACACGGTCCGTCGCTTCATCGATGTCTTCCATGTCTACTTTTTTCTTGTTCTGACGAGCAGCTACAAGGGCCGCTTCGTTCAATAGGTTTTCAAGGTCTGCACCAGAGAATCCAGGTGTTCTCATAGCAATCGTCTTCATGTCGACCTCATCAGCGAGAGGTTTGTTTCGGGCGTGTACCTTCAACACCGCTTCACGGCCTTTTACATCCGGGCGTCCGACTGGAATTTGACGGTCAAAACGTCCTGGACGGAGTAAGGCTGGATCTAGGATATCCGGTCGGTTTGTCGCAGCGACGATGATGATTCCTTCATTCGCACTGAAACCATCCATTTCAACAAGCAATTGGTTCAATGTCTGCTCACGTTCATCGTGTCCACCGCCAAGTCCTGCACCACGTTGACGACCGACAGCATCAATCTCATCGATGAAGATGATACAAGGCGCATTCTTCTTCGCATTCTCGAACAAGTCACGAACACGTGATGCACCGACACCGACAAACATCTCAACGAAGTCTGAACCACTGATTGAGAAGAACGGAACACCCGCTTCTCCAGCAACCGCTCTTGCTAATAACGTTTTACCTGTACCAGGAGGTCCGACAAGAAGGACACCCTTCGGAATACGGGCACCAAGCGATGCGAACTTCCGTGGGTCTTTCAAGAACTCAACGACCTCAACGAGCTCTTGTTTCTCTTCATCAGCACCTGCAACGTCTTTAAATGTCACTTTCTTCTTCTCTTCACTATAGAGCTTCGCTTTACTCTTACCGAAGTTCATCACTCGGCTTCCGCCACCCTGAGCCTGGTTAAGTAAGAAGAAGAATAAAATGAATATGATGACAAATGGAATGATGGAAGTGAAGAACGTAACCCATCCGCTCGTTCCTTCTGCTTCCTTGATCTCGACATCCGCATCCTTCACCTGTGCAAGAACATCCTCACTCATGGTAGGTGGTATGTTCGTCGTAAAGGTTGTCTCGTCGTTATACGATTTCATTTTTCCTTGAATGACATAGACCTGGTTCTTCGGTTGCATCGTGAGAGACGCAACTTCACCTTTTTCTAGCTGATCTATGAATTGATCATATCTTAATTGTTTAACGTCATTGTTATTGCCATTGAAGAAACTTACAATCCCAACAACGACAAGGAATATTAATAAGTAAAAGATTGTATTTCTAAAGATGCGATTCATCCCTTACCTCCTCTCGCATTCAAACAAATCATAAATTATAGTACCACATCTGTTCATTTATTCACAACAATTCAGCTTTACTAATCCTGGTAGATTTCAGGCTTCAATACCCCGATGAATGGAAGGTTCCGATAACGCTCTGCAAAGTCCAAACCATATCCGACCACAAACGCATCAGGGACGATGAAACCAGCCGTGTCAGGTTTCAAATCCACTTTTCGACCAGACGGCTTATCCAGAAGTGTAACGATCTTGATGGATTTAGCCTTACGGTGCTTGAACAGCTCGATCAGATAATTCAAGGTCAGTCCGCTGTCAATGATGTCCTCAACGATGAGTACATCTCTACCCTCCAACGAAGTGTTCAAATCCTTTACTATTTTGACTTCTCCAGATGAAACGGTTGAATTTCCATAGCTTGATACATCCATGAAGTCAAGCTCGACGTGAATATCCATTCGTTTCACCAAGTCCGCCATAAATGGTAAAGCGCCTTTCAGAACACCGATGACAAGTGGAAATCGGTCTTTATACTCTTCTGAAAGCTGTGCTGCAAGCTCATGAACCTTAACCTGAATTTCCTCTTCGGAAATCAAGATTTCTTGCATATCATTTCTCATAAGTATGTAATCCTCCTAGACCTCATGCGTGATATTTTCAAAATATAAATAAAGCCGTTCACCATCATTTGGGGATACAGCAGGAAGTTCGGCATGTTTGATACCTGGTATCCAAATGATTTTTCCTGTCGAATCAACAACAATCGGCCAAATGTCTCTAAGATGTCTCGGTAATTTAGCGTCGATGAAAACATCTTTTAACTTTCGGGAGCCTTTGACCCCTGCTGGGTGGATGCGGTCACCTGCTTCTCTAGTTCTGACATAGAGTGGCAACTGCACTTGGGAAGTGTCAAACACTAAGTAATTTTTCCCTCTTTTACCGATTTTAATTCCCTGTTCTTCCATAAACCCGAGATTCCCTACCGGAAGCTCATAATGCCCACCCGGGCGTAAGGTGTATGTATAAGGTGAATTGTCTTTCGACTGTTCAAACGAAAAAAGGCATTCGTCATAATTCCGTCGAACGGTCAAACCATCTGGTAAATGAAGGGATCCAGAAGGGTTGCTTGAACCGATCAGATCCAAACAATTCTTGATGTGAGTAGACAGAACACGATTTTGGCTTGTCTTATAAAGATAGTTTAATATTAGATGAATCATTCTTCTTTGTAAAGGAATTGCCACTTGAAGAAAGCGATGGACGGACAATGTCAATTGATTGTCACACTTTTTCAAAATAACATTGTCTAATTCGTCACTTGCCTGCTCCCTCAAATAACGTTCATCCTCTTCAAGGAGCTCACTAATATTCTGGAAGCGCTCGTGCACCTGCGGGTTCTCTTCCTTGAAAAAAGGAAGAATGCTCTTTCGGAAACGGTTACGGGTGTACTTTAGTTCCGTGTTACTTGGATCGATCCGATACGGAATCTTTTCTTCCTTACAATAGTGGAGAATCTGTTCCTTCGTAAGGGTCAGGAAAGGTCTGATGATTTCCCCAGATGCAAATGCACGACGTGATGGAATCCCAGATAGACCTTTGGTGCTTGTTCCCCTTACCAAATTCATCACCATCGTTTCAACCTGATCGTCCCCATGGTGGGCAAGAGCTAAGTAATCTGCTTGATGCTTTTTCATCACTTCCTCAAAAAAACGGTAACGGACATAACGGGCAGCATGCTGTGGGGATTCGCCAGTTTCTTCTATATATAAAGGAAGATTCTTCTGTTCTTGCTCGATCTGAATCCGATGCTCTCTACAATAGTCAACTGTGAACCGCGCGTCTTCTTCTGACTCCTCTCCTCTGAACATATGATCCAGGTGAGCGGCTATGATTTTAATTTGCCATTCATCCTGCTTATGGAAAAGGTAATGAAGCAGAGCCATAGAGTCCGGTCCACCGGAAACCCCAACGACCACAGTCGTCCCCTTTCTCAATAGCTGATTTCGGTCAATGAACTTGTCTACCTCTTCAAGCATGGAGGATTCTCCTTCAATACATTGATCCATGCTCTTCTTTATAAAGGAAGTTCTATGATTTTAAAAAGAAGGCATGACTGATGTCCATTATAACATGCTGTTCTAAAATACCTGACTCATCAGATAGACGACATAGAATACGAACAAGAACAAGAAAATCAGTATTGATTCTGTATATCGCAAGCGTTTCTTGATCTTCTTTTTTTGCTGCTGGCGGGCTCTTCCCATCTGAGTGTTTGAGGGCTGAGCAGGGCGTGGGTGAGCTCTCCTTGCCTTTGGTTGAACAGAAGATTTAGTAGAATAATGTTTCAATAGATCATTTCTCATCTCTTCTGCCGTCTGATAATGACCGTGTAAGGCTTTATGAAGAACCGGTTTGAACTTTTTCAGCCATCGATTGTGATCGATGACCTTCTGAAGCTGATTCCATCCTCCTTCTTTTTTATCAAAACGAGAAGGTACTGCGTAATTCATCATGATCATCGCCACTGCAAACAAGTCATAAGACGGTTCTGCACGCCTTGAGCCCATCCCCCAATAGCCACGATCGAAGAACTCTGTATATTCCTTGATCGCCCTGCCGATCATCGTCGTTCCACCTACATCCAACCAACGGATCTTAGGGGGAGGACCAGAAACAAGGAGATTATCAGGCTTCAGGTCTCCGAAAACCCAGCCAGCCCGATGAAGTTCAGCTAAGTCTCTTAATAATTGAAGAATCAGTATGCCCATCCATTCATCTTTTCTTTGTTTCATGAATGCAAACAAGGACTCTCCTTGCACGTATTCCATTACGTAAAATGGAAAGATTCCTTTGTTCGTACTCCAATCATCCATTTCGATGAAAGAAGGTCCAAGTGTTTTTCCCTGGACCTTCGACAAGTGCTTCAGAACGTTCACTTCGGAGGTGATGGACAGTGTATCATGGCTGACCTTCACGGCAACCTTCGAACGGTCAGACTTGGCCAGATAGACAGTTCCTGTTGCACCGGAACCAAGCTCACGGAGGATGATATAGTGGTTCTGATTCCATTTCCCTGTAACCTGGTCTCCAGGCGAGAGCTTAACTTCCGGATTCTTCGATGTATTCATCCGAATCACCAAGGAACTTTCTTCTCGAGCTGCTCTCCGGGAATAACTCTAAGACTTCTCTTAAGGCAGGTCCTGTCGGCGTAATTCCGCCAGTCGTGATTTTTTTGAATGTCTTTCCTAACGTATCAAGCTGAGGTGTCCAATCCAGAAGGCGTTCAATTGAGTGGCGCTTACCTGGAAAAGCATAGATCGCAAATCGATTGCATCCACTCCTCGAATTCAATGATATGGATAGATCGATCAACGATTCTTGTACAGTTGGCAGCTTATCATCCATACTTGCAGAAATGTCAACGAGGATCATTACCTCAAGGTCGACCGTTTCGCCGATTTCATCGACGACTTCCATAACTTCTCCCCTCTTATCAGGTGGAAGGTCCTCCATTTGTCTGTCTTCCCCAAGTATATGAGTGAGTTCTTTGTTGATCAGGCCATGAATGGTTTGTGTCATAGCCTTTTGAGTGACCATTTTGACGGTTTGCGCCAATTGATTTGCATATACGATTTGACTGACTCCACCACCGCTCATGGCGATGTCTTCTACTTCCTTCAAGCCGTGCTCGCCATACGCTTCGTTCTTCGATAGAATACCGATTACATTGATTGCGACACCCTTTTCCCTCGCCAGTGCAGCAATCGCAACCGGGTCTTCACCATGGTTTGAACATCCATCTGTGATCAATAAAATCTGTCGTAAAGTGCCTTTACTCATATGAAAATCCCCTCTCGCAGTTTGTTACTACCATGATGGTCAAGCAAGAGGGGATTTATACTAGATTGAATGTCTCGTCCCTTGATGTCGTTTTCATAGAAATGTCGACATATCCATAGGGAGGTTTTATCCTGATAATCAGCCAGTATTCTTTGTATTGTTTTTATTTTGATAACGGATTGTTGACCATTTCGGGATATTGCGATTGATTTTCGTTACCACGACCGTCATGTCATCTTCGATCCGACCTCGATCGGTCCGGATCACCTCTTCAAGCAGCAGGTCCGCGATGATTTGCGGATCGTCTGAATGGATTTCTCTGATTTTGCGTTTAATCCATGCCTCTTTATTCTCTACATTCTTAGGCCCTTCGAATATGCCGTCACTCATCATGACCAGGAAGTCTCCAGCCTTCAATTGATCACTGACAACCTCCACATCAAATTCTTCAATGATGCCCATCGGGAGATTGCTCGCTTCAATCATCCGAACCTGATCTGCCCGTTTCACAAAACTCGGACTCGATCCGATCTTCAAAAATCGCACTGTTGCATTTTGGAGATCGATCATAGCCAAATCGAGTGTTGAGAAAATTTCATCTGTCGTCCGTAATGAAAGGATGGAGTTGACCGATTTGATCGCTGTCGTCTCATCAATTCCTGATTGGAGGATTTGTTGTAACAGCCTCAACGTCTCGTTGCTTTCTAGATGCGCCCGTTCTCCGTTCCCCATCCCGTCGCTTATTGCAACCGCATATTTCCCGGCACCGAGCTCAATCATGGAATGGCTATCTCCTGAAACCCAGGCTCCTCCTTTAGCCGCACTCGCAACCCCTGTTTCAATTACAAAGTTTTGTGAAGAACGGAACACGACATGACAATACCCGTTCGGATAGGCTGCACATTCTTCCGTTTTGACCACGATCGCTTCATCCAGGATATCTGATAACAACGGCGCGATGACTTTTTCAGATTCTCCTCTTCCGTTGCAATAAGGGATGCTCATCTCAATATCGATGCTCCCTTTTTCAAGTGAATAGATTTCAATGTTTCCGACTTCCAACCCGATGTCATCCAACGCTTCCTTCACTTGCTCTTCTTGGATCTGATGGTTCTCCCTTTCTCTTTGAATCTCCTTTGCGAAGTTATCCATCACCTGTGATACGCCGTGCAGCTGTTCCGCCACTAATCTTCTGCTTTCCTTCACTTGTTGCTTGAGCTTGATATTCGCATGGTATTGACCCAGCTCATACTGGATCGTATCAATCACTTTCTTTGAACGTACACAATGTCGTTCCCAATCCTTTTGGAGCTGACGATCCTTCAGATTTCCATTCGGAGTCGTTTCAGTCATGATGTTCGCCATATAATCATATGTCTGATCAAAATGATTCACCCAACAATGTCGTTTCTTGAAGCAATTTTGACAGGTCTTCTCTGTCACGTTACTGAGGAACATGTCCAGCTCTCGTTTCCCTTCCTCTTCCATCATCGTTGTCGCACTGGTATTTGAAAAGCTATTCGATAATGCCTGGAACAGATGTGAGAATTGCTCCACTCGGTTTGCGGTCACATCTCTCACTTTCCTCAAGTATTGTTGTTGCTCCTGTGAATATTCTTTCGTCCCAGGTATGTACCGGGATAATTTAGAAATGGCATTGTTCGGTGTAAGCAAGAAGATTGCTACTGCTGCACATGATTCCAAGAAACTGGTATATAGAATCCCTGTTTCGCCACCATATAGACCGATAAGCAACGTACCGATGAACAAGCCTACACTGACCCCGATTTTTCGACCTTCTTTCAGTAGACCTCCTAATAAGCCTGAAAAAGCGAGCAAACTCATTTGATAGAGGCTTGCGATATTAGCTAATCCAAGGATCAACCCTGTAACGACACCTACGGTAGAACCAATCGCCGTTCCCCCTACGAAGGCGAAGATCAATACAAGATATCGTGAAAGGATGTGCTCCATGGATAGATCGTACACATGCCATCCAATCGTACCGGTCATAACGGATGCCAGGAGGATGATGAAACAGACGATCTCTTCGTTCTTCAAGGAATGCTGAATTTTCTTCAACGAAAGCAGTGGGATACTTTGTAAGAATATCAATGTAAGAACACTGCTTAAACCAGCTTCTATTGAAACCATCAACATTGTACCAGTCGTGATGGGTTCAGACCCGAACGAAAGTAAGGCCATCCGGGTGATGAAGCTGGCGGCTAATACCGTTATCGGTAATAGTTTATAACTTGGTTTTGCGAGATTTGTAAGAAGGGTATGCAGAACAAAAAACACCGCTAACCCCAATGAAACAAATAATCCTGTTTGATCAAAGGTGGTCAGGGCTCCAGTCAGGACTGCTACCGCAGCGACTCCTGCCCTCTCCCTTTTCAGCGAAAGAACGACTCCGAAGAAAGGGATGGCAAAGGGTGAAAGCTCAGAAAGTATAAGAGCTCGACCAAGCAAGAAGCCTGTACAAAACAACAGCAAGCTCCAGTGGAGGAGAAATCGTTTCACCCGTTGTTTCGTTTCTTTCATGTACATAAACATACTTTTCTTAAACCGATCTACCACGACGAATTTCCGCAGTATAGGGTTACTTTGTGATCCTACCTTTTGCATCATCCCCGCACCACCTGTTAATAGATTTGGTGTTGTCTATTAAAACACACATTTCTCTCATTTTTTGTCAAACCATCAGGCAGAGGTCATAAAACTTATCGACGGGTTACGATGCCGGTTGTCAATATGATTCAATTTTCAGAATTTTATGTAATGTCTTTTACCATAAATCAATCGTTTGCTGTCAATCGGATTTGAATTCGCCTATGAAAGGGGCACGTTTATTTACTAGGTTGAGCGCATAAATAAAAAAGCCGCCCAACAAAGTTGGACAGCTTGTAGATTGTATGTAGTGGTGACCCCTACGGGATTCGAACCCGTGTTACCGCCGTGAAAGGGCGGTGTCTTAACCACTTGACCAAGGGGCCTAAGTTATTTTGTGATAGTAGAAGTGTTTATTTTTAATCTCAGATAAAAATGGTAGCGGCGGAGGGGATCGAACCCCCGACCTCACGGGTATGAACCGTACGCTCTAGCCAGCTGAGCTACACCGCCACATGCAGTTTGTCTTAAAGACACAACAAGAATAATACAAGATATTCAGGAGAACGTCAATACTTTTTCATAAATTAATTTTCCTATATACGGAGGATGAACAATTATCTTTAACAGAGCATAACCAAAAAAAGACTGACATGATGTCAGTCTTTTTCTTGTGCTTAATTCGTCCGATCAGAGCGGTTTTTTTACTACAATCGGTAAGCAGCAGATAGTGAATTACCCTCGGCGTGCACCGCGACCTCCACGTTTCGATTCAGTTTGTCTTTTGAGCGTAGATAAACGATCTTCACTATCCTTCAGGAAACGATTCAGCTTATCTTCAAATGAAACAAACTCATTGTTCTGTCTACGAGGTTTACCTCCTCTTCCACGAGGACGGTCAGGTCTTTTGTTCGGCTTAGATAGCTGTTCTTTCGCTTTTTTGATGGATAGCCCGATCTTACCATCGTTATCAACATTGATAACCTTTACTTCTACTTCATCTCCGACGGATAAATGCTCATTGATGTCTTTCACATAATTGTCGGCAACTTCACTAATGTGGACTAAACCGGTGACACCATCTGGCAGCTCGACAAATGCTCCAAAATGGGTAATACCTGATACTTTTCCCTTCAATTTGCTGCCTACTTCAATTGTCATTGTAAAAATTGCTCCTCCTTAAAAGTATGAATGAATCAAATTTATTTTATTATACATGCCCGAAAATCCAAGGTCAACGAGACTCTTCCTTCTTCTTTGGCAGTTTGAAAATCGTCTCTCCTGGTTTGGACATATTATAATCTCTGCGGGCGACTTCTCCGATATAATCAGGGTCTTGTAGTTTATTCACTTCTTCGGTTAATTGTGCTTTCTCATTCTTCACTTCTTCCAGACGTTGTTCAACCTTTTGCTTCTCTTCTTTCTTTTCCGCAATGACAGAGGCTTGTGAGGTAAGTGTAGTAATCATGACGGCAAACATGATGACAACCAATACACCGAAAACAACCAAACGTCGCACTAACCCTTTTTTCCTTCGGCGTGCTCGTTCGCTTTTCAACTTTTCTTCATTCATGAAGTTTTCGTTTAAGGCCGTTACTTTATCATGTCGTTGCACCATCCAGGACCTCCTTTACCGTCTGAATTTTCCAATCCAATCTTTCACCATATTCGTTGGCTTCTTCAAAATTCCTGCTTTCCCTTTTAGTTTTGTACCGATATTTATCGGAATCATCTTCCGTATTCGTTGAAAGATGAAGGAACCGATTCGTTTAAAAGGAAAAAGAAGAATACCTGAAAGGAATAGAAGGATGGATAATAGTAGACTACCTACCATTTTACTCAAGGTAAGAAGGAGTTTCAATATAACTTTTACCGGTTGGATGAGTAGAATGAAAATGATATTGCGTATGATCTTGTAAAGACCTATGACAATTCTGATCAATCGTTCCAACAGCCGCTTGTAGATACTCTGGAACAGGCTTTGATACGCAGCAAATCCACAGAGTAAAGCCAAAAAGATGATAACGCGCACTTCACCATGATTCACTTGGAGTAAGACGTAGAAGATCAATAAGGCCTGAAGGATCCAAAAGATAATATCATTGATGAACCTCAGCCAGTTCCATTTTTTATTTCTAGGCAAGAACCTGTGATACGTGTCCATAGCGATTCCGATCCAGATTCCACTGCCAATCATCGCCAGGATGGTATAAAGTTGCACATTCAATGTCATTTAAACAACTTGCTAAAAAATCCTTTAGCTTTATCCCCTTGTTGTTGGTCGAGATAGACAAGGTCGAATACCTTCCCCTCGATCGACACAAGTCCTTGTTCAAGGTTAAGATTCTTCATCTTTAAGTTATAACCACGTATTGCAAGAAAGCCCATTGACGTTTCGAGAAGAAATTCTTCATTATCAAAGCTTTCAACCTGTTTAACCCCTGTAATATCGAGCGATTTCCGGCCTCTCATCTTTATGTCATGATCTGGAGTCGTATTTGATGATTTATCGTAGTTTGGTCCATTGTAATCGTAATATGAATCCATGGAAGCTCCCCCCATACATAGTTTGTACCAATGTATGTAGGTGGGCGGTAAATTAGAACAAGCCTCCGTGAAAGGGTGCGCCAACAGGAGTCTCACGTTCTTTAAAAGTATTGGCTTCGTTTAAGAATGCACAGCTTCAGGCGGACGCTTTCCGCGGGCAACGCTTCAGCCTCCTCAATTTCGTTCCTCAATTTGCGGGGTCTTCAGCTGTTGCTTTTCCCGCTGGAGTCGCCGCCTTACGCTTCTGTTTTCTTAAGATACCAATATTAGAAGCGAACAGGTCCAAAATATTAAAAAGAGATTGACTGACAGCTGTCTATGTTAGACGGATCTGTCGTCAATCTCTTTATCACTAACCCCTATTAACAAATCTCCAAGAAATATGCTGTCGTCCCGGTCAAGCTTCTTCGTTCAACCGTTCTTCGCTAACGACCGTATACATGGATGCAGCATCTTCTTTTTTGGATGTCTCTTTTAAATCATTGATTTTGACCGTTACGATCTTTTGTCCGAACCGGATTTTCAGTTCATCTCCAGCCTGGACGGTCGAGGATGCCTTCCCGGCATTCCCGTTAATCAAGATCCTCCCCTGATCTGAAATCTCTTTGGCGACCGTTCGCCTTTTGATCAAGCGAGAGACCTTTAAGAACTTATCTAAGCGCATTTATTTTACGGCTTCTTTCAACTTGTTACCTGCACGGAAAGCAGGAACCGTTGAGGCTGGAATGTCGATCGTTTCACCAGTCTGTGGGTTACGTCCGGAACGGCTGGATCGTTCTCTTGTTTCAAAAGTACCGAATCCTACGAATTGGACTTTTTCCCCTGATTTAAGGGCTTCAGTGATTTCAGTAAGCAAACCGTTTACAACAGCTTCAACATCTTTCTTTGTCATGCCTTCTTTTTCGGAAATATTGTTGACTAGATCATTTTTGTTCATCTTATGTACCTCCTAATTTTCTAACCATGTTTGATAGACAAATTCGCGTATTCGAGCGCTTCTCTGTCCATTCCACAGAATAAAGTTCTCTATTCTTCAGGATTTTCCTTCTTTTTTGAAAGAATTTTTGCCTTTTCCCACAATTTGTCCATGTCCTCAAGTGTAGCTTGATCAAAAGAGACATCCTTTTTCGCCAGCTCAGATTCAATAAAACGGAAGCGATCGAAAAATTTCCGGTTCGTCCGATTAAGAGCAAGCTCAGGGTCAACCTTATAATAACGGCATAAGTTTACGAGTGCAAATAACACATCACCTAGTTCACTCTCTGTTTCTAGCTCATCTTGATTTTCTGCTGCTTGTTGGAATTCCTCGATCTCCTCTTTAATCTTATCGAGGATCGGGCTGACCTCATCCCAATCAAAGCCTACCTTAGCCGCTTTTTTCTGCAATTTGACTGCTCTCAACAAAGCCGGAAATTGCTCTGTTCCATCGAGGATTGAAGCAGTTTGATCCTCATCCTTCTCACTTTTCTTGATTTCATCCCATGTCGCCTTCACTTGTTCCGCTGTATCAAGAGACTGGTCCCCGAACACATGTGGATGACGACGGATCATTTTCTCATTCAATGCTTGAATCACGTCTTCCACCGTAAAGTATCCATTGTCTTCTCCGATTTGGGCATGGAGCATGACTTGAAGCAATACGTCACCTAACTCCTCTGTCAGATGTTCATCGTCCTTACGATCAATAGCTTCTATGACTTCATACGCTTCTTCAAGTAAGTATTTCCTTAAACTTTCGTGAGTTTGTTTTTTATCCCATGGACACCCATCCGGGCCTCTGAGCGTCCGGATAACATCTCTCAATTGAGAGAATTCCCGAGTCAAATGATCCATCCTGGTTACCGGTTCTACGTAAAGGGCTGTCAGGTTATTCAACTCGACATGACGATCGATCTCATAAAGAGGGACTGAGGTGATTGATTCGGACTCAGAGCCTGCAGCCGTTACGATATGTACGGGATGATCATCTGGATAACGCTCCATAAGGATCAATTTAACATGTGAAGCGATGAATGAATCATAGACTTGTGCAATGATGACGTGTTGTCGAATGTTCATTTGTTCTGCAGTCAAACTTGTCCCATCAAGTAGCTGAAAACCATCAACAGGGTCAATTCGGAGTGCCTGGAACATCGAATCGAGGAAGCTTTGCCCGCCTTTAAATTCTACATTCGTATTGTGTGCGTCCTGTCCTTCAAGCAATAACTGGACAGTCTGCTCAGCAACAAAAGGATGCCCCGGAACGACATACACGATATCCTTGTCTCGAGACTCCTCCCATAACCGTTCGACAATGGATTCATAAACAGAATTGAATTCGGATTCTTGTTCATACAATTCATCAAAGCTTATGAATGATAACCCTTCTGCCTGCAACTCATTGACGACCGGGTGTTCTTTCGTTCTCAAGAAGATATGTTCAGCCTCTTTCAGGTATTTATAAACCCCGAAAGGCAGCTGATTCAAGTCTCCCGCTCCGAGACCGACGACTGTTATTGTGTTATGCATCTTCATCTCTCCTTTCTCTAAAGAACCATTTCGCTAGATACTTTCCTTTTGGCAATAAAATCATCTCTTCATACTTCCATACTTTTTGGTAAATGAGTGCAAAGCCATAGACGACTCCCCCGATAACCGCACTGGACAATGCAATCAATCCAGCTGCCAGACGATCTTCAACAGGAAGGAAGTACAACAAAAACGCTTTCCAAACAAACGTAATACCCGCCATTAAGAGGAGGGCCAACAACACCTTTAAACCGGAAAACCTTTGGAAATGGAATACCCTCGTCAAACGCTGGATCATGAATAGATTACTGCATGCAACAAATGCTGAACTGATGACTGTTGTCACAGCTGCAGCAGTAATGCCGTACAGAGGAAGCAGCCATGCATTCAATGCAGCCTTGACCATCAAGGCAATTAGAATGAAGAAGACCGGATAGGCGATCCGACCAAGTCCTTGCAGAATGGCCGATGACGTTATCGCAAGGGAGCCAAAAAGGATGGCTGCCCCCAAAATGCCAAGCGCCATGGATCCATTCGTGTTTTCGTATAAGAATATATTAGTCGGCACGATGATGACTGCTAGACCGACAGCCGCTGCACCACCAATTATGAAACTGAATTTCAACGATTGGCCCGTCAGCGTGATGATCTTTTCCTTATCTTGAGCATGATTGGATTTGGCGATAAAAGGGATTAGAGGCAGAGCCATTGAAGTAGCCAATACTGTGCCAAGCTGAAGAAGAGGCTGACCTCGATCGAACACCCCTTTATTTACTTTTGCCTCCAATAGGTCCAAACCGCCTGAATGTAAACCCGGTACAACCTGGAGTGCATCTACAAGTGAGAACAAGGCAAACATGACTGCTGTGATACATATGGCAATACCGCCTTTGAATACCTTCCATATCAACCCGAAGGAATGCATCATGACAGAAATAGAGGGTATTTGAAAAACTTTAGGATGTGTTTGGTTTTTTCGTAAATACGTGAGCATAACGATGATCGAAACGACACTTCCAACCAATCCACCGAAAATTGCAGCACTTCCGACTGTGTATTGATCTGCCCCTTCTCCGACAAACCAAATCGTAAGTAGTAGGATGAGCGTTACACGGACGGATTGCTCAGCTACCTGCGACACTGCTGTCGGCGTCATCTCCTTCTCACCTTGGAAATACCCACGGGCAACTGAAAGGATCGGTACGAACAAAAACGCATAGGAAGCCATGCGTAATGGTGTAATCAATAGCGGATCATTCATCGCTTCAGAGATCATCGGAGCCGTTTGATGTAATAGAATGAATGCCAAAAGAAAGAGGATACTGAGACCGAAGAAAACAGTCGTCAATCGATCTTTAACAAACCGTTCATCGTGCTCAGATACCACTTTCGAAATGATGAGAGGAAATCCATATAAACTTAATGCAAAGGCTATCGCATAAAAAGGATAGACTTGCTGATAGACATACAGCCCCAGATCCCCCGCAATATTCTGGTAAGGAATTCGGTAGAATGCACTAAGGACCTTTACGAGCAAAGCCGCACCAGATATGATCATGGTCCCTTTCCAGAATGTTTTCTGCAGATCGGTTTGGTTCAACATCTTGACACCGCCTAAAAATCGACAATAATAGCATCATTATATCACGATATAAGCAGAAACAGACTCTGACAAAAAGATTGGAGTGCATTGATGAGATATGCATGTCAAGAAAAAGCTCAGTTAAAGAATGTTGTTGATATTGAACAGCTTCAGGCGGACGCTTTCCGCGGGCAACGCTTCAGCCTCCTCGAGCTCGTTCCTCACTCTGCGGGGTCTTCAGCTGTTGCTTTTCCCGCTGGAGTCGCCGCCTTACGCTTCTATTTTTTTAAATATCAACATTAAAAGCTAACAGAGCCAAAGAAAAAAGAAGCAGTTGGCTGCTTCTTTTCTTGTTACTGTTCCATCTGTTTTGCTAAAAAGCCTGCGGCTGTTTCAGCTAATTTTTGTTCGACATCGCCGATTTGCTTGTCCGATTTACATAGCAAGACAACTGCACCGATCGGATCCCCGTTCGCCACAATAGGAGCAATGACATGGGCAACAGACTCACTGTTCCCATCCACGACTTCAACGGATGTAGCTTGAGAGGAAACGACCGATTTCCGATCACTCATTGATGTCTCGATGATTTTACCGATATTTTTATTTAAGTAATCCTTCTTTCCCCCACCTGCTACCGCAATAAATGCATCTCTGTCAGATATGAGTGCGATATGCTGGGTGTGCTCATACAATGACTCTGCGTACTCCTGAGCAAAATCTCCAAGCTCACTTATCGGAGAATACTTCTTCAGGATGACTTCCCCTTCACGGTCAACGAAAATTTCAAGAGGATCTCCCTCACGAATGCGCAGGGTTCTTCGAATTTCCTTTGGAATGACGACCCGTCCAAGATCGTCAATACGACGTACGATACCTGTGGCTTTCATTCTTTGATGCCCTCACTTTCTATCTTTGCAAGATAATTGAGATACAATAGCATTCATGGTACGAATGAATAAATATACCATTCATTTTCCTTTAGTATCCGTACGTTAGCCTAATCTATTCACAGAAAACGGAAAATTCTCCAAAGAAAATCTGTCGAGACCAAGCTTCTGACGCATAACGTGGTGGATTTTAGTTGAGATCCACTGTATTGATTGTGTTTCCTCTTATTTAATTGTGGACACTCAGGCTTGAACGGTTTCTTTCTTGGCATTTGGGAATTGTTCAAGCACGTCTTCAATCGTTTTTAAGAGCTGCTCGTCACTCAACCTTCGTGTATTGACCAATACTTTTATTTGTTCCTTTTCCATACCTAGGTTTACATGTCTCCCGATTTTGTTGACGATGTCGAACAGCTTACTGCCATCTAGATGGGACGTCGTTTCCTTCGAAGTCAGAATTTGGACTTGATTATTCTTCAGCTGCTCAATCTTAACGATTTTCTCTTGTGCAGCATACAGCTTGATTCTGGCAACAGCGAAAAGATTCTGAACCTGTTCTGGATAATCTCCAAATCGATCGATCATTTCATCATGAAGATCCAAGACATCATCAAAGCTAGAGATCCCTTTAAAGCGTTTGTACATATCGATTTTCTGCTTCTCATCTTCTATATAAGATGAAGGAATGTAAGCATCCACATTCAGATCGAGCTCAAGCTCAACCTGCTTCTTCTTAGGCTTTTCACCTTTACGTTCTTCAATCGCCTCTTTCAACATTTGAGAATACAAATCAAATCCAACTGAGTCGATGAAACCATGCTGCTGAGCTCCTAGCAGATTCCCTGCTCCACGGATGGATAGATCCCGCATCGCGATTTTGAACCCGGATCCCAATTCCGTGAATTCTTTTATGGCTTGAAGGCGTTTTTCCGCTACCTCTGTTAACACCTTATCACGTTGATACATGAAATAAGAATATGCGACGCGGTTCGACCGTCCGACTCGTCCACGGAGCTGGTACAGCTGGGATAGTCCCATCTTGTCTGCATCATGTACGATAAGCGTGTTGACGTTCGGGATATCAACACCTGTTTCAATGATCGTCGTGCTGACCAGTACATCATAGTTCCCATCCAAGAAATCGATCATGACCGACTCCAGCTCACTTTCCCTCATCTGTCCATGAGCGTAAGCGACACGAGCATCAGGGACGAGCTGGGAGATCTGTTCAGCCATTCGTTCAATCGATTCCACTTTATTATAGAGGTAATAGACTTGCCCACCCCTCGATAATTCACGCTCTATCGCTTCACGAGCAACCGCCCCGCTGAACTCGACCACATAGGTTTGCACCGGGAAACGATTCTCCGGCGGTGTCTCGATAACGGAAAGGTCCCGGACTCCGAGCATCGACATATGCAAGGTTCTCGGTATTGGAGTAGCGGTCAAGGTGAGGACATCGACATTCGTTTTCATCTGTTTGATCTTCTCTTTATGAGTGACCCCGAAACGTTGCTCTTCATCGATAATCAATAGGCCTAGGTCCTTGAATTGAATGTCCTTTGACAAAAGCCTGTGTGTCCCGACAACGATATCGACTGTCCCAGCTTTCAGACCCTTCAATGTTTCCGTCTGTTCCTTACGTGTTCTGAATCTGCTTAGTGTCTTGATCGTAATCGGGAATTCTGCGAAACGTTCCTGGAACGTCTCAAAGTGCTGTTGAGCAAGGATCGTGGTCGGAACGAGGAACGCCACCTGTTTTCCATCATTGATGGCTTTGAATGCTGCACGGATTGCCACTTCTGTTTTTCCGTAACCGACATCCCCACATAATAATCGATCCATTGGTCGTTCTTTTTCCATGTCTTTTTTGATTTCCTCGATCGCTCGTAATTGATCCTCTGTTTCTTGATATGGGAAAGCACTTTCGAACTCCTGCTGAAGTCCGGCATCCTCGGAGAATGCGTATCCCTTTGTGGCTTCACGCTCTGCATACAGCTTGATCAGGTCATCGGCGATATCTTGAACAGAAGATTGGACTCTGCTTTTGACCTTCTTCCATTCACTTCCGCCAAGTTTATAAACTTTTGGTTCCTTCCCTTCAGAACCAACGAATTTCTGCACCTGGTCAATCTGTTCGACAGGTACATAAAGCTTGTCATCCCCTGCATATTTTAAGTGAAGGTAATCTTTATGGACACCATTGATCTCCAAAGTCTCGATCCCGAGGTATTTCCCGATTCCATGATTAACATGGACGACATAGTCGCCAACCTTCAACTCTGAATAGCTCTTGATACGCTCGGCATTGGAAACCCTTTGTGGTTTACGGGCTTTTCGTGTTTTCTTTGTGAATACTTCGTCCTCAGTCAAAACGACGAGTTTCTTCATCGGAAGCTCGAAACCGCCGTTCAAATCACCAATCATGATATGGTTCTTTCCTGGAGTAAGCGGCGTTTTCCCTTCAACAATGGATGCTTCGATTTTATAATCCTCCATAACACGCTCCAGGCGCTTGGCTCGCTCCGCATTAGCTGCCATAAAGACGACGGCATCCTTGCTTTTGTGCCACCTTTGGACTTCAGTCAGGAGCACATTTAATTGACCATGGAAATTCTGCATGGCCTTACAGCTCATATTAATGATGTTTTGAGGGTTTGTATGGGGCACATGTCTTAAAAATAATGACAAATACAAAAAGACGAGATCTTCACGATCGACGAGGTCCTCGTAAGAATGAGATAAATCCAATCCAGTAACCGTTTCCCCCTGGTTCAACAGGGCAGTGTGCCACTCCGCCTCTTCTTTCTCAAGCTGTGAAGAGGTTTCCTGGATTCGACTGATTTCATCCATGATGACAACCGGATTTTCGGGTAAATAATCTAGTAAACTACCAGGGCTGTCATAATATTTGGAAATGTACTTATACATCCCTTGGAATGTTTGTTGTTGCTTCAACTGCTCGATATCATAACCGATATTTTCAGTCAGTTTATCTTTGACTCCATCATCTTTGATTTTTTGAAGCGAACGGGATAAAGCCAACTCTAAATTGGCAGCCGCCTTTTGATAATGTTCAGGAAAAAGGATGATTTCTTCGGAAGGTCCCACCTTGATCTCCTGAAGCTGATCCTCTGATCGTTGTGTCTCAACATCAAAATACCGGATGGAATCCACTTCTGTGTCGAACAATTCAATTCGTAATGGTTTGGTTTCAGTAAGCGGATATACATCGAGAATCCCTCCGCGAATACTGAATTCCCCAGGAGCTGTAATCATATCAGACCGCTCATAACCCATCGCAATCAATTGACCCTTCACCCGATCAAGGTCGATATCCGTCCCTCTTTCAAAAACAACATGACTGGATTTCCAAACAGTTGGAGGCGGGATCATCCTTCTTAACCCTGCAATCGGGGTGATGACGATGCCACCCGTATTGCGATCAGTTAACCGATTCAGAACATCGATCCTTTGCGACTTCAGTTCTGGACTCGCAATCGCAATTTCTGCTGATGTCAGTTCGTTAACAGGATATAAATGCACAGTGTCTTCACCTAATATCCCAGCCAGGTCTTCATAAAGCTTTTGTGCCTGGAAAAGGTTATGGGTGACAACAAGCTGAGCACGACCATTCGCCTGATACAAGCATGCCATCATTAACGTTCGTGCTGAACCTGACAAGCCTGACACAAGCTGCTCTCGAAGACCTTCAGACATCCCGGTTGCAAGCGAATGAAAGTCATCATTATCACAAAAATAATTAAGTAAACCTTGCATCATTTATCTCCTTCCCGATAGGAATGGGAGTTACAGTCCCTCTTCTATTTCTTCATGGTGCTCTGTTAAAGAATGTTGTTGATGTTGAACAGCTCCAGGCGGACGCTTCCCGCTGGATTCGCCGCCTTGCGCTTCTGTTTTCTTTAAATACCTTAAAAGCGAACGGAGCCATTTCACTCTTTTTTACAGCAAAAAATGCCTTGGCTCCGTAGCCAAAGCTAATCATTGTATGAATGAATCCAATGCGTGGTAATCAGGGTTCCTTCTCAGCATTTCATAACAGTCCTCACATATGGATTTTACATGAACATGTCCTTGATCATCATAGGATAGATATTCCTCGCGTTCATGATCTGTCAGCTGATTGAATCCTAGGTTTGTTGTTTCGATTGTATTGACATCAAGCCTTCCAATGTCGACCTTACAATGCTTACACGTATAATAAACCGCCATCATACGCCTCCTCAGTGACCTGGCATACTAACATTATGGTCGCCAAGGATGGATTCTATTCACCCGTTATATCGGTTCATCACTTGAAGGAATGGCGTGTCAATCCAGTTTTCACAAGCCTCAGCGGATCGTTGGAGTGATTCTTCGATCGCTTGCTTTTGATCAGGGCGAAATGATTTCAACACATACTCATGGACGGGTTCTCCATGCTCAGGTCTTCCGATCCCAATCCGGATTCGCTTGAAATCTTGGTTACCTAGATGCTGGATGATGGACTTCATCCCATTATGACCTCCTGCACTTCCTTTTTCACGTAACCGGAGCTTACCAGGAGCAAGATCCAGGTCATCATAGATGACAAGAAGATCGTCTTGTTTGACCTTATAATAGTTCATAAGCGGGATGATTGAATCACCTGAACGGTTCATGTAGGTTAATGGTTTCAGTAAACATATTTTATGCCCGTTCACTTCCCCTATGCCAAATAGGCCGTTAAACTTTTGCTTATTCAACGGAATCGATAACGAATCCGATAGCTGATCAATTACTTTGAATCCTACATTATGGCGCGTCTCTTCATATTTATTCCCTGGGTTCCCTAGACCCGCTATTACCTTCATGTCTTCATATCCTTCCTTTTTCAACAACTGTTTGATCTTGTTCAGCATGTTAGAGACTCCTCAATTGAACTTTCTTATTCTATTCAAGATTAAGATGTTCCATCCTCCTTGGAGGATGTTTTCAACTTCATTACAATTCACCAGCCAGGTGGAGAAACTTAATCTGGGTCTGCTTTCCAGACACGATAGAAGAGGCGTAACCAAAGCGGCTACGCCTCTGTATGAATCATTTGAAGTTTGTTTATTCTTCTTCTTTCTTGTCTTCCTTTTCTTCCTCTTCTTCAGAACCCTCTTTATCATTGATCACTTCTGGTTCTTGATCTTCTTCTTCCACCATTTCTTCCTCAGGCTCTTCCGTCGGTGGTGCAATGGATACGACGACTTCCTCAGGATCAGTCATGATGTTATAAGAGGAATTCTCCATGATATCTGCAACTGTGAAAGCATCACTGATGTTCAATTCTTCGATATTCACTTCGATTTCACTCGGAATATCAGCTGGCAGTGCACGAACTGTAATTTCATGCAGGAAGTGCTGGACTACGCCGCCTTCCTTGACACCTGCTGCTTCTCCAACAAGATGTACAGGTACATCTGCATCTGTCTCTTCATTCAAATCAATTTCGCGGAAATCGACATGGATCAAGAGATCTTTCAAATGATCGATTTGAAGGTCTTGAACCATTGCAGAATGCTTCTCATTGTCAATTTTCAAGTTGATGACAGCATTTCTTCCATTTTCACGGATGGTTTTGATGAAGTTAACACGGTCCAGATAAATCGGCTTACTATCGCCATTGCCATAGAAAACGCCTGGAACGTTTCCTTCTTCACGAAGCTTTCGTGTAGTAGATCGACTGAAATCAGTTCTTGGTTTTACATCTAAATCAATAGCCATAACGAAATCACCTTCCTGTGTCAGTTGCTATTTTAAAACTATACCCGAAAACAGATAGGTTCAAACATATGATGTTGAAAAAGATTCATGCTGATCATTGTTGATTTAGAAATCCACTCCCTTTCCGCGGGCGAACCGCAAGCCTCCTCGCTCACGTATGTGATAAACCATGAAGATTATCGTTCGCTGCGGGGTCTCGCCTGGCTCGCTTTTCCCGCTGGAGTGTCGTGAATTATCATGAAATCAACAAATGACATAAAAAGCTTTTGAAAGATTAGTCAAAAAGTTTACTTACAGATTGCTGTTCGTGTACACGGATGATCGCTTCTCCGAGAAGTTGTGCCACAGAAAGCTGTGTCAATTTGTCGATGAACTTCTCTTCTGGTAATGCAATCGTGTTAGTAACAACAAGCTCCTTGATCTTTGAATTCTGAATACGTTCAATTGCTGGGCCTGACAACACTGGATGTGTACAGCAAGCATATACATCACGGGCACCATTTTCAATCAATGCGTTCGCTGCTAGTGTGATTGTACCCGCTGTATCAATGATATCATCAATCAGAATCGCTGTTTTTCCTTCGATATTACCCACGATATTCATGACTTCCGAAACGTTCGGACGAGGGCGGCGCTTATCAATGATCGCAATTGGAGCTTTAAGTCGATCCGCCATTTTTCTAGCACGGGTAACGCCACCGTGATCAGGAGAGACCACTACGATGTCGTCCAAGTTCTTGCTTTCGAAGTAATTCGCAAGAATCGGTACGCCCAACAGCTGATCAACTGGAATATCGAAAAATCCTTGAATTTGTGGCGCGTGCAAGTCCATTGAAATGACACGAGTAGCACCAGCAGTTTCCAAAAGATTTGCAACCAGCTTCGCAGTAATCGGTTCTCTTGAACGAGCTTTACGGTCTTGTCTTGCATATCCGTAATACGGAATCACCACGTTGATTGTTTTAGCAGATGCACGCTTCAACGCATCAATCATGATAAGGAGTTCCATCAGATTTTCGTTTACTGGTGAAGAAGTGGATTGGATGACGTAGACTTCGCCACCACGGATACTTTCTTCAATATTAATCTGGATCTCACCATCACTGAAACGTTGGACGGAGCACTTCCCCATATGGACCCCGATATGTTCGGTAATTTCTTGAGCTAGATGTTCATTAGAGTTCAACGTAAATACTTTCAATTTGGAATTCTCGTACTTGGACATGCTTATTCCCCCCTGAGGTTGTTTTGCTTATCTTGGATTTTGGAAACGTATCCTTCTTTGTTCAATTGCCTTGCTCTTGCAATGGATAATGCTTCGCCTGGTACATCCTCCGTAATGGTGGATCCTGCAGCAACATAAGCATTCTTTCCTACGGTTACAGGAGCAACCAGGTTGGAATTGCATCCGATGAAGGCACCATCTTCAACCTTAGTAAGATGTTTGTTCTTTCCATCATAGTTGACGGTGATCGATCCACATCCAAGATTTACATCTTTTCCGATCTCAGCATCGCCGATATAGCTCAAGTGGGAGGCTTTACTTCCATCATCCATTTTTGACTTCTTGATTTCGACAAAGTTTCCGACCTTGATATTGTTTCCAAGGTTCGATTGAGGACGGATATGGGCAAACGGACCGATGGCGACTTGGTCACCCACTTCACTGTCATGGACAACAGATTGCTTCACAGTCGTCTCGTTACCGATCTGACTGTCTTTAATCTCAGTGTTCGGACCAATGATGCATTCCTCACCGATCTTGGTTTCACCGGTAATGACGGTACCTGGATAGATGACCGTGTCTTGGCCAATCTGCACATCAGAAGCGATGTACGTTTGTTGTGGATCAATGATTGTCACACCGTTTTTCATATGCTGCCTGTTGATACGTTTCTTCATCAGTATTTCTGCTTGAGACAATGCTACTCGATCATTAATACCGATCGTTTCTTCAAAAGTAGGGGTTTGATAAGCTGCCACGGTTTCATTCAAATCTTTGGCGATTTCAATGACATCCGGAAGATAATATTCACCTTGAACATTATCGTTGGTCACTTGCTTTAATGCTGCAAATAACAACTTGTTATCAAAGCAATACGTTCCTGTATTTATCTCTTGCACAGCCTGTTCTTGTAAAGAAGCATCCTTATGCTCGACGACCTTGGAGACCGTCCCATCTTCATTTCGGATGACCCTTCCATATCCAGTTGGATCTTCAGCATGTGCTGTCAACAACGTGACTTTTGCGTTTTCCTTCTCATGGTGACACAAGAGACCTTCCATTGTCTCGGATGAAATCAATGGCGTGTCACCACATACGACAAGTGTCGTTCCTTCGAGATCACCAAGTAAGTCCTCGGTCTGCATGACAGCATGTCCAGTTCCTAGCTGTTCCTCTTGGAGCACATAATCGACTTCAGGACCTAATTGATCCTTCACCTTCTCAGCTCCGTGACCGATTACTGTCACAATCCGTTCGACATCAACTTCTTTAATTTGATCGACAACATGTTGCACCATCGGCTTACCACCGACAGGATGCAATACTTTATATAAACGAGATTTCATGCGTGTACCTTTTCCAGCTGCTAACACAACTGCATAACGTTTCGACATAAATATCCTCCAATGCTTGCTGTCCTAATATCCACTATGAATATATCTCATAATTCTTTTTGATTCAAGGAAAGCCAGCATTTGTCGCCATTTTGAAACAATATTGTCATCGCAATCGTTATGTAGAGCGCGATTCCTCGCCCGCACAACCAATATTAACCATTATTTCCAGCACAATAAAAGAACCTAATCAGTTTATGATCAGGTTCTCGGTTGCGTAGATTATTAGGATGCACCCGCTTCTTCTAGTGCTGACTCTAATTCCCCTACACGATGGTATTCGGTTAACACAGCTGTCTGAATCTTCTCACGAGTGTTGGATGTGATTGGATGTGCGATATCACGGAATTCTCCATCTGGCGTTCTTTTGCTCGGCATTGCCACAAACATTCCATTGTTACCGTCAATCACCCGGATATCATGAACTACGAATTCATGATCGATGGTAATTGAAGCAATTGCCTTCATACGCCCATCTGTGTTCACTCGTCGAAGTCTTACGTCAGTTACTTCCATTTTGTAAAACACACCACCTTTTTTATAAATACCAGCGTACTACGTAGTTTCTACACACTAGTAACATTTTCCTTCTCTAAATATAAAAAATAATTAAAAAATTTAGTTATTTGAATGGTGATGACTTCATCAGGATCCTGCAATCATAAAAAAAGCCGCTCGCTGAGTTATCTTTTCAACGAACGGCTTTGTGATCTTTATATCCAAATTATGATTTGACGAGTGCAATGACTTCAATTTCAATTTTCACATCTTTAGGGAGTCTGGAAACCTCAACACATGAACGGGCTGGTTTATGAGTGTCGAAATACTGACTGTAAATTTCATTAACCTGAGGGAAATCCCCCATATCCTTAAGGAATACGGTTGTTTTGACGACCGTTTCAAGAGAAGCCCCAGCTTCCTCCAAGACCGCCTTCAAATTGGCGAACACTTGATGTGTTTGGGCTTCAAGATCATCTCCGACAAGCGTCCCTTCTGGTGTCAAAGCAATCTGTCCTGAACTATAGAAAAGATTATTGACGATCATTCCTTGAGAATAAGGGCCGATTGCTTCAGGTGCTTTGGATGTGTGGACATATTTCATTCTTTCTCACTCTCCATTCGATCAAGATAATTTCCAGCTTCAACTTGGATCTGTTTCTGTCTCGCATCAACATGCGAAAGTCGAGCGACCGATATATAATCTTCGACAAGCCTCTCCTGAACCTCTTCTTCTGATTCGACCAATACACCGATACCAGCCATCGAAGCGTCGAACTCTTGAAGTAAGTCCATCATGCCCTTGATCGTTCCGCCAGCTTTCATGAAATCATCGATGATAAGGACGTTTGATCCTGAAGACAAACTTCTTTTCGCCAATGCCATCGTTTGTATCCTTTTCGTCGAACCGGATACATAATTGATACTCATGGTCGAACCTTCCGTTACTCGACTGTTACTGCGTACAATCACGACAGGTACATTCAGGTAAGACGCAACGGCATAGGCTAATGGGATGCCTTTGGTAGCAACGGTCATCACAACATCGACCGAACGGTCTGCAAACATCGAGGCAAACATACGGCCTACCTTGTTGATGAAAGCAGGATTCCCGATGATGTCCGTCATATAAAGGTATCCCCCAGGTAAAACACGTTCTGATGAACTTAACAAGCTCTTAAGTTCATCAACGACTTCCTGGGCTTCTTCCATAGAAACTTTAGGTATGTATCGGACACCACCAGCTGCACCAGGCACTGTTACGAGCCAGCCTACTCCTTGCCCTTCAAAATTTTCTTTAATGATCAATAAATCTTCACTTATGGAAGATTTTGCGGCACCGTATCGTTCACTAAAAAAAGAAAGGGAGATCAGTTGATGCGGATGCTGGAGGAGGTATCTTGTCAAATCCACAAGTCTGCTACTTCGCTTCAACTTCATGTGTCATTCCTCCAAAACCGAATATTTTAAGGTTAATATACCACTTTTGTACGTGTTTATTCAACCTTCTATTCGCTTTCACCCAACATCCTTACCATATATACCTCATTGCAGAACCCTCTAAGCCCATTATAGATACGTTGTGCCCGTGTTTCATGAACAGCGAGGCCAAACACAGTGGGGCCGCTTCCGCTCATGAGAACGCCGTCTGCACCTAGTCTTTCCATCTGTTTTTTGATGTGTCGCACTTCAGGGTACTCATTCAGCGTCACAGATTCAAGGACATTTCCAAGTGATGCACAAATCGCCTCATAATCCTTGGATTCAATGGCATCGACCATTTGATCAATGTTGGGATGCTCAATTTGATCCAAATTCAAGTTCCGGTATACGTCAGCAGTTGAAACCCCGATGGAGGGTTTCGCCAGCACGACCCAACAAGGCGGCGGCGAAGAAATCCGTTGAATTTTTTCCCCACGTCCGGTAGCGATTGCTGTACCGCCGTAGACACAGAAAGCGACATCAGATCCGATTTGAGAACCTAGTTCAGCCAATTCATCCAAGCTTAGCCCGAGATCCCACATGTAATTCAAACCTTTCAATGTGGCTGCAGCATCACTGCTCCCACCTGCTAATCCAGCAGAGACGGGAATATGCTTATCAATTGTAATATGTAAGCCTTCGGAACGGTTGAAGGTCTTCTTCAAAAGATCTGCTGCCTGGTATGCTAAATTACGACTGTCCGAAGGGACATAACCTCCTGAGGATTCAATCGTAATTTCATCACGTTCATGTGTGCTCAACTCTATTCTGTCTGCAAGGTCAATCGTCGTCATGACCATTTCCACTTCATGATAGCCGTCTTCACGTTTATGACATACATCTAATGAAAGATTGATTTTTGCAGGAGCTTTAACGGAGTATTTCATTATTATCACCTTCTTATATGACCATTTACCGCTGATAGTTTATCATAACCAAAGCCATTATGTGTAAGCTTTTTCAATATTATTGCCAGAGATAAAAAAGGACGACCCAACAACGGTCAAATTCGAAAGCACGACCTCCGCCATTTGTCGGCAGCTGTGTCGTGGTACGCATTCCTGAATTTGGCCAGTTGTCAGATCGTTCCCTGAATTGCAGTAGTTATTTCGACATTTGTTGTTGTGCAAGTTCGATTGCACGTTTTACCATGTTTCCAGCATCCCGAGAGCGGATCGCTCCCCAGCCTTCCTTTTGCACGGTATCATAGAAGCCTAATTCTTTTGCAATTTCTTCTTTAAAACGGTCGGACATAATGCCGCGTCGTCTACTCATAATTGCGTAAAGCCCCTTTCAAGTCTTAATGACTACTACATACCCTTAGTATGGGTGGATGAAGGGGTTTTATAATTTCCTTATGTATCCTTTAAGAGAAGCAGACGCCGTATGAAAAAAAAGTAAAAAAGCAGTTAGACACTTTCTGCCTTACTGCCCGCTTACCATCATACCGCTCGCCGTATCTTCAGCAAACGTAATTTCGACCGTTTCGGTCAACACATCCGCATAACTGTATGATACACGTTCGAATGCGTTTGTATCTTGATCCAATTTTACAATGAAAACTGCTGGATAAGTTTCTTCTAAGGTGCCGCTTCGTTCAATGGTTTTTCGTCGTCCTCCGTTAGCTTTCAACGTAAGCCGCTTTCCGACTTGCCCTTCTAACACGCGTTTTATATCAGGAATTGTTTTTCCCATGCTACTACACCTCACTTAGACAAATTATAACATCTTTTGATGCATTTTGTCAAAATAAATCTAAAATTATAGCAATCCTCTATAACGGTTGTCAACGGTATTGCCGATAATTTTTTAATCTAAAACTATTTTGTCTTAAATAGCAGGTGAATATGTAGACTTGTACAAAAAATATGAAAAAGTCAACACGAAATAAAAGATGCGACAAATGAGGCTGCCTCTTTGTTGTTCTTTCTGTGCTCATTTTCCATTTGGATAAGAGTCAGCCCTTCGTTTGTCTATACATTCGCGTTAGCTGTAGAGGAGTTATTGCTGTTTTCAGGATCCTTTATCGGCATTCCTGTCCTTAGGAAACCTGTTGTCTCCACCCCACCTAGACCATCGTCGCCAGTGATGGTGTTCCTCAAGACCTCCCAAACATTAATTCGATCGTAAAACGAGGTGAAGCTTACCTTTGAGACGATATACACCGGATCCAGCGCGTGTATGTTGACTCTAGATGGTGAACTTGCAAAATTGGCTCCTGCTCGGATTAACGATTCAAAATGCGATTGACAAGCACCCGCAAAAATCATCATCTGGTCGAGGTTCGGGTTTTTCTTCCTTGCATCCTTTACGGTTCGTACAAAATACTTCGAATGCCGATAAGCTTGCAGGTCGGAAATTTCCCCTTTAGAACGGATATAGGCATCGTGACCTGTAATGACTAGAATATCTGGAGCTACTTCATCGATTAAGGCGGGGACCTTCTCAGGCATTTCCGATTCTTTCATGTGGATGCCAAATACGGGTACGTTCAACTTTTTATATAACTCCAGGCATTTGTTCAGATAATAAGGATCTCCATCGACATGCAGCACTTTACCGGGCAGCCTGAAATAGGAGTTGTTTTTGTCATAACCCCCCGTAGCGGAGTACTCCATTTTATGTCGAAGGAGCTGATAATCTTGACGAAACAATCGGTAAGATGATTTTTCCTTTTCTTTGATCTTTTTCCGACGTTCTTGTTGTTCATCACCATTCATGACAACAAGATCTTCTAAAGGGGCATCCGCAATCAGTCTCATATCCTCCCCAGCAAGTTCAGCTATTTTTTGATCTTCTGATATATATGTTATCCGGAACAGAAGGTCACAATGATATGAGCGTCGCCCGACAATATCTCCTACCTGTATAGACATATTCTCTTCTCCCCTTCGACGAGAGTGATCAGAAATACTTCTTCATACCAATATTATGGATACTCTTTAAACCTATGTGAGAGAGGATGAAAAAATGATAAATAAAGGGAAACATTCAAAAACAAGCTATAAAAAAGAGGGAGTCTTTCGCAGATTGAAGGAAAAAAAGCCCCTGTCGAGCTGGACACGCTAAAAGAAGGCTGTCCATATTCAACAGGGGGTTGAAAATCAATTTCTATTTTAATTTCAATAAGCCGTTTGAAAGCTTTGCAAATTCACCGATCGTCAGCGATTCACCTCTACGCCTTCCGTCGATATCAAGCTCTTGTAAAATCTCTTCGATTAAAGGCTTCTGATCCTTTGAAAGAAGGTTGTTTTGTAAGTTGTTTAATAAAGTCTTTCTCCGTTGTGCAAAGCTTGCCCGTACAACCTCGAAGAAAAATGCTTCATCGGTTACTTCAACTGGGGGCTGTTTTCGTAACGTCAACGAAATGACAGAGGAGTCGACGTTCGGCTGAGGAACAAAAACCGTTTTCGGTACTTTCACTTCTGATTTCGCTTCAGCATAATATTGAACGGCGATCGACAGCGAGCCGTAATTCTTGTTACCCGGCTTTGCCGCCATCCGATCCGCTACTTCCTTCTGAATCATTACGACGATGCCACGGATCGGCAGCTGTTCAGTCAACAGCTTCATGATGATGGGTGTCGTAACGTAGTAGGGTAAATTGGCCACCACCATAATGTCTTCTATTTCCGAATAATCATTTTTAATCATGTCGTGAAGGTCCGCTTCCAAAACATCCTGATGGATAACGTTCACATGTGGGTATGGAGATAACGTGTCCTTCAAAATTGGTATAAGACGTAGATCAATTTCGAATGCTGTTACTTTT
Organism: Pseudalkalibacillus sp. SCS-8; assembly: GCF_040126055.1. Classification (NCBI taxonomy): domain Bacteria; kingdom Bacillati; phylum Bacillota; class Bacilli; order Caryophanales; family Fictibacillaceae; genus Pseudalkalibacillus; species Pseudalkalibacillus nanhaiensis. Next base: position 59,447 of record NZ_CP143541.1, on the reverse strand, counting down.
TTGGCATGTTTGGCCAATTGCTCAGTTAAGGAACCGATTCCCGGTCCAATTTCGATCACGCCCGTTTCAGACGTTATTCCTGCTGTACTCACAATTTTGTCGAGTATGTTCCGATCGATCAAGAAGTTTTGACCGAGACTTTTTTTGAAAGTGAATTTATGCTTATCAATAATCGATCTTGTATATTGAGGGGTAGAGATATCTTTTCTCATTCCTTTTCCTCCTTTAGCACCTGATGAACCGCATCTATGAATTCTTCACGACTTATTTGGAACATCTTCAACTTCTTATGTAGTTGTTTTCCATTACTATATCCAATCTTCAGATGCAGCCCTAGCTTTTCTCTCCTGGAGCGTGCCTGCATACCACCAATCAACCCTGCATCAACGAGATCCTGCCGGTGGATGAGCTCGACCTCTTCTCCTAAGTAATCTTCCTTCGCATTCTCCAAGGCTGCCTGAATTGATTCATCGGATGCATGTTCAATCCCTACACCTTTATTATTAACGGCGATAGCCTCTTTTTTTGGTAAAAAGGCATGCTTACACCCCGGTATCTCATCTCGAATGATCCTTCGTATACGTTCCCCTGGGTAATCCGGATCGGTAAAGACAATGACACCACGTCTTTCCTGAGCAAGACGGATTTGCTCCAGAGTAGATGCACTGATCTCAGAGCCATTCGTTTCAATTGTATCCGCATCTAATGCGCGTTTTATTGCAATCGTGTCGCTTTTTCCTTCGACCACGATGACTTCTTTGATTTTCATGAAAACCTCCGAAAAATGTGAAACCTTTTTGTAATAAATACGTCTAATAAGTAGAGCCACTATTAAAACAGTATACCCTAACCCTTTTATATAGATAAAGCTTTGTAGAACCAAAATAAAAAAGAAAGCACAGGAGATTAATCCTATGCTCTCTCAACCATTCTGTTAATTGATGATTTTAATTCGAACAGTCTTTCTTCCCCAGCTTCTTGCAGCAGATTTACTACTGAAGAACACATCAATTTTGTTACCAACGATTGCTCCACCTGTATCAAGCGCCGTTGCATAGCCGTATCCCTCAACCCAGACCTTGCTTCCAAGCGGTATAACACTCGGATCGACCGCAATGACTTTGGCATTCGGGTTTGCTCTCAAGTTATATCCTGTCGTCGTGATTCCAGAGCATCCTGTACAGAAAGCCGTATATGCAGTGCTGGTAACGTAGAACTCTCTACCCTCCGGTTCAGTAGAAGGCTTCTGACGGGATATATTGCGTTTTTTCACCTTCGTACCGACTGCAACAATTTTATCTTTGCTATCCGATACTTTTTCGGTTTTTACAAGCTCACGAGATACTTCTTTCCCGTTTTCCATGATAACTTCGTAATGCTTTTTCAGTTTACCTTCTTGCCCTTGGGAAACGACTTTTTCTGTACCCTTGGCTAGATTGTTGTCTTTACGCTTCACCACAGCGTAATCGATTTTCTCTTCCACTACATCGGTGACCTTTTCTACTCTGATGACTTTGATCTTAGAACCTTTTTTGACAAGTGTGTCTTCGCCAGGCTCTATACGATCCAGATCAGATAATTTGATCTTATGTTGTTTTAAAAGGTCAGCGACCGTAATCGAAGTGGTCCAGACTTTCTTCTCTTTTCCACCGTCATTCAATTTGACTTGGAAGGCTTTATCGAGCTTCACTTCCAGTCCGTCTTCAACTTCGGTATCCAATTCTGGACTCAATTTATCATGCTCTTCAACTTTGATCTCTTCGTTTTCCAACAGCTCTTGCACCGTGGAAGCAGTGGTCCAAACCTTCTGCTCTTTACCATCGATGTCAAGCTTCACTTCATGCGATTGGATCCAAGTGATCTTCATATCATTCGTGACTTTCGAGTCTAACCCGGGGTTAACTTTGTCGTGTGGACTAATGTCAATCCCGTGTTCTGTTAGAATCCCCTTTACGGTATCGGCATGAGTTTTCACCATTTTTTCTTCCCCGTCAATCGAGAGCGTCACAGTTTTCTTTGTCATGTCGTATGCTCCGACACTCACTGCAACACCTAGTACGAGAAGTCCTGCAATTGAAACCAGAAGCCACTTCCCCGTAAACATTCTGGTCATGACAGATTTTAGGTGGATCATGTCCCGACCCCTCCTTTTCCGAAATCTTCAATCCTCACTCCAGCTTGCCTTGTTGGAACAAGAACCTCCTTTTCACTTTTGGTCCCCATTATGCAAGGGAAATTTGCAAAAAGAAAGAAAAATTGTTCGACAGCATTAGTAGCAAATGGATGGGATTTTTGTAGAATCTCGCTTTCTGTTACAGCATTTCTTTTCTTTCGACAAGATCCATCAGCGATTGATGCCGAAAAGACGAAATGCATTGTCGGACGTTTTTTGGGCGAGTTCTTCTACAGAGATGCCTTTCAAATCAGCAATTTGTTCAGCGATATATTTAACATAAGCGGATTCATTTCGCTTACCTCTTAATGGATGCGGACTTAAAAACGGACAATCTGTCTCGATAAGAAGTCTGTCCATCGGAATTTCTGCAGCCACTTCTTTCGGACGTTTGGCGTTCTTAAAGGTAACAGGACCACCGAAGGATATGTAGAAATTCATATCCATGCATCGTTTAGCAATTTCAAGACTACCGCTATAGCAGTGCATGATACCGCCAACTTCTCCTGCATCTTCTTCTTCTAAAATTGAAACCACATCTTCAGTTGCCTCTCGATTATGGATGACAATCGGTAACTTCACCTTTTTGGCAAGTCGGATCTGCTGCCGGAAGACATCCTTTTGCACGTCTTTCGGAGATTTATCCCAATGGTAATCCAGTCCCATCTCTCCAAGAGCCACCACTTTAGGATGTGAAGATAGCTCTTCAATCCATTTCAGATCTTCTTCAGTCATGTCGATGGCATCTACCGGGTGCCAACCAACTGCTGCATAGATGAAATCATAGGTCTCCGCTAGATCCATGGCTCCATTAATCGTCTTGCGGTCAAAACCGACAACTACGATATGGGATACGCCTTCATCCAGTGCTCGTTGTATGACTTCCTCTCGATCTTCCTCAAACTGATCGGCATTCAAATGTGCGTGTGTATCAAATAACATAGTTAAAAACACCTACTAAATACATGGTTTCTGATTCAGAATTCCTATATCCTGAAACACTTTCCTAGTTTATCACATTTATTATAGGAATTGCTAAGTCAATAGCTTGTCATTACGGTTACAAATCGATTACAAAATGATTATCTATTCTGATAATAGCTTCCTTGAACGCCTGAAACCCTTGTGCCTCAACGCTTTTGGTAAACTAAAAGAGGGCATCCAGTTTGGGCTGCCCTCCAATATCTAACATATGGAAAGTGCCACTTTTGGATGACCCTCTTATTATCGGTCCTTTTATTTGACGATGGATCCGTTCGGTAACGACTGATCGATGGTTGCAAGCTTTAGCTGTCCATCCTTGCTTCCAGCGAGCACCATTCCTTCCGAACGCTCTCCCCGAAGTTTCACCGGCTTCAAATTCGTGACGCAAATCACTTTCATACCGACTAAATCCTCTGGTGCATAATATTGAGCGATTCCAGAAACGACCTGACGCTTCTCTGTGCCTAAATCTAATTGAAGCTTCAAGAGCTTATCGGCTTTTTTAACCTTGTCCGCTTCAACAATTTCAGCAACCTTCAATTCTACCTTCGTGAAATCCTCAAAAGAGATTTCGTCCAACTGATCTTTCTTGTTCACTTCTTTATTGGTCTCCTCATTCTTGGACTCCTCTTCTTCTGCAGGAACGGAACCCTTCATTGAGGATTTGATATACGTAATTTCTTCTTCATTCTCAAGACGCGGGAAGATCGGTTGGCCTTTTTGAACTGTCGTACCACCTGGAATCTGACCGAATTCCTTCAAGCTATCCCAGCTTGTAAGGTTCGCATCTCCATTTATTCCAAGCTGCTCCCAAATTTTCGCTGGTGCTTTCGTCATGAATGGTTGAATCATCACCGAAATGTAGCGCAAGGATTCAGCCAAGTGGGACATGACAGAAGCCAATTGGTCACGTTGATCTTCATTCTTCGCAAGGATCCAAGGCTGCGTTTCATCAATGTACTTGTTCGTACGGCTGACAAGCTGCCAAATGGAGGATAATGCGACTGAGAATTCCATATGATCCATTGCCGTCTCTACTTTGGTCAACGTTGCATTGACCAGCTCTTCTAAAGAATCATCGTATGACGTGATCATTCCTTCATGAGCAGGAATCTTTCCGTCGAAGTATTTACTAATCATTGCGACTGTACGATTCAACAAGTTCCCAAGGTCATTTGCAAGATCATGATTTACACGATCCACGAAGCTCTCCGGTGTAAATACACCATCGGAACCAAACGGAACTTCTCGTAGAAGGTAATAACGAAGTGCATCCAAGCCATAACGATCGATCAATGTCACCGGATCGACAACATTCCCCTTGGATTTCGACATTTTACCATCTTTCATTAACAACCAGCCGTGTGCGAATACTTGTTTCGGCAACGGAAGATCCAATGCCATCAGGATGATCGGCCAATAAATCGTGTGGAAACGTGTGATTTCCTTACCGACAAGGTGTACATCAGCCGGCCAGTACTTCTTATACTTACTGTCATCTCCTGAACCATAGCCAAGAGCTGTAATATAATTCGATAGCGCATCAATCCACACATAGATGACGTGTTTCGGATTCCCCGGTACCTTCACTCCCCAATCAAAGGAAGTACGCGAAACTGCCAAGTCCTCTAGTCCTGGTTTGATGAAGTTATTGACCATTTCATTCTTTCGTGTTTCAGGCAATATGAAATGTGGATTCTTCTCATAGAATTGCAGCAAACGATCCGCATATTTGCTCATCTTGAAGAAATACGACTCTTCCTTCACCTTTTGAACGGGACGCCCACAATCCGGACACTTCCCGTCTTCCAGTTGGAGATCCGTAAAGAAGGATTCACATGGCGTACAATACCAGCCTTCATATTCATCGAGATAAATATCGCCTTGGTCCATCAATCTCTTGAAAATCTTTTCAACGACATCTTTATGACGATCCTCAGTCGTACGGATGAAGTCATCATAGGAAATGTCGAGTTTGTCCCAAAGTTCACGGATGCTGTCTACGATTTCATCGACATATTCAATCGGCTTGACGCCTTGTTCTTCTGCTTTATCCTGGATTTTCTTCCCATGCTCATCTGTACCTGTCAAATACATGACATCATAACCGCGAAGGCGTTTATATCTTGCAATCGCATCACCTGCTACAGTCGTATATGCATGTCCGATATGAAGCTTTCCACTCGGATAATAAATCGGTGTTGAAATGTAAAAGGTTTTGTTTTCCCCTGTCATCTTGCTACCTCCTCAATTTCCAGAAATTGTTTCATATTAAACCGATAGGGGTAATTTCTAAGTATATTGTTCGTTACGGTGTAATTTTCCCGACTTTATTCTATCATTAATTGAATACTTTTTCTTTCTCTAGACATAAAATGACACAATCGCACGAAAAACAATATATGTAAATACCTACAGGATGACTGTCTTGCTCACAAAATATACATGGATTACTCAGATTCACGCAAGGTAGGTTTGTCGATATTCGACATAGCTTTTGTCGAATTTTGACGAATCAGCACGCACTATAATACTTTTAGGTTATTAGTAATCCTTTTGTGAATAGTAGATATTTACTGTAAATACTTCTTGTATCTGGAGGTTTTTGACTGCTAAATCCCTTAAAATTGTGTCAACCATGCCATTGTAGGACGTTTACAGATTTTGCATATACTTTCTCAAAAGAAAATGATTGACGAGTTTGGGAATCGCTGGTATTATTAGAGCATAATAGTTTTTGTCGAATAATGACGATAAACATAGAATGAAGTCATAAAAAAGTAATAAGAGAGGAGACTTAACATTATGAAATCTACAGGAATTGTACGTAAAGTTGATGAGCTAGGAAGAGTTGTAATCCCAATCGAGCTTCGTCGTACTCTCGGAATTGCAGAAAAAGATGCGCTTGAAATCTACGTAGATGATGATCGCATTGTACTTAAGAAATACAAGCCTAACATGACATGCCAAGTGACTGGTGAGGTATCAGATGATAACCTATCCATCGCTGATGGCAAGATTGTATTGAGCCGTGAAGGTGCAGAATCAATTCTTAAGGAATTGAACGATTACGTTTCAAAAATGAAGTAATGAATGAAAGTCAGGCTGACAGTAAATCTGTCAGCCTGTTTTTTTTAGTCGATATGATAAGCTTGATAGACCTCCCGCTTAGGAAGATTCCGATCTGCTGCCACTTGTTTTATAGCCTCTTTACTCGATAGACCATCTCGTTCCATATATGCCTGGATATGCTCGACGATCGTCATGGAATCCCACCAAGAGGCTGTCGATTCAATGATGACACCGGCCCCTTCAATAATTAGGCAAAATTCCCCTCTTATCTGTTCTTCTTCGCTCCAGGCCTTTAAATCAGCTAAGCTTCCACGGATGATTTCTTCATACCTTTTCGTCAACTCCCTATTCAATGAAGCCTGGCGTTCACTACCGATATGCGTACATAGATCCTTCAACGTCTCCTTCAAGCGATGAGGAGATTCATAGAGAATAATCGTATCTCGTACCTTGGATAAGAAATCAAGCTCTTCTTTTTTGGTTTTCTTATCCCTCGGTAGAAATCCGTAGAAATAAAAATGATCCGTCTTTAAACCGGATGCAACGAGCGCAGGTAATGCCGCGTTGGCTCCAGGCAGTGGTATGACTGCGATTTCTTCTTCCACACACTGTTTCACCAAGTCATAGCCAGGATCTGATATCCCAGGCATTCCTGCATCACTGACAAGAGCAATGACCTTCCCTTCCCTCATCTGGCTTAATAGCTTTTCTCCACTTTTCAATTTGTTATGCTCATGATAACTAACTAAAGAGGTCGAAATATCAAAATGATTGCATAGCTTACGGGTTTGTCTCGTATCCTCACATGCAATCAAATCAGCATCCTTGAGAGATTGGATCGCGCGATAGGTCATATCTTCTAAGTTTCCAATCGGTGTCGGGATGATCAAGAGCTTTCCGTCATTGGTTTCCGTTTGGTAGCTGGATTGATTCCACATGATCATTTTGCTCCTTCATTAAGATGAGACGTTTCTTTTCTGTTTTCTTCAATTGCTTGATCTTGTATTCAGCTTTCAAGGCATCTGATTTCGTTCTATGGTATTCAAGGTAGACAAGTTCAACTGGCGTACGACCCCTCGTGTACTTGGCCCCTTTCCCTTGCTGATGTGCACATACACGCTTTTCAATATCATTCGTATATCCAGTATAAAGACTTCCATCATTACATTCTAGAATGTACACACAATATTCTTCATCGCCCATACGCCTGCATGACCTCCTCTGAATATTGGCCGTTCTGATCAAAAACAACGATTGGAGGGAGGAGCTTTAGATCGGGTTTACCGTTTTTCGCACCTTCAACAAGAACCATATTGGCCTCTTTTCCTTCTTTCGGATGGACAAGCTGGAGTCGTTTTGGCTCCAAGTTATACTTCCGCATTGATGTCAGAAGGTCCATTAACCGCTCAGGACGATGGACGAACGCTGCTTTCCCGCCATTACGTAAATGTTTGGCACTGATACGGACAACATCGTCTAATGTACAATGGATTTCATGCCTTGCAATCGCAAAATGCTCATTTGAATGATGGTCTTCTGGATTCTGTGATGCAAAGTATGGAGGGTTGCATGTCACCACATCATAGTCTTGCTCTGCATTCCTTTCGCTATCGAGTATGTTCGCATGAATCACATTTATCTGGTTTTCAAGCTGGTTCAACTCGACACTTCTTTCTGCCATACTCACAAGTTTTTCTTGAATTTCGATTCCTGTGATCCTACCGTTCGTTCTCCTTGTTAAGAGGAGGGGTATCGCGCCAGTGCCAGTACATAGGTCTAACAGCTTTCCTTTTTTTATCGGTACGTGTACAAAGTTAGCAAGGAGGACTGCATCGAGAGAAAATGTGAACACAGAAGAGCTCTGGATGATCTTGAGCTCATTTTCAATGATATAATCGACTCGCTCTCCTACATATAATCGTGCTGTCATGACATTAAATCCTTTCGGCTTCGTTATCTTTTTATATCTCCTATTGTTTCCTAAAGTGACGTTTTGACAATTCAACAGGCAAACTTCTTCTATGAGAAAAAAGACCTTATCAAACCGTGCAGGTGATAAGGTCTCTTAAAATGCCTTTATGACGTCAGGGCTCACTTCTTGTTCAAAAATGAAAGGCAGAACAAGCAATCCCCTTCGGTCCGTATGCTCCCATAATGGAGGTTACATATATGGAAGCCTTCCTGATAAAGACGCGCCAACGTATCAAAGCCTTCACCAATATCCGGAGAATTCTTTTGCCCATCGGCCGTCTTTTTTGAAGTCTTCGGCCCAGCTGGTTGTTTTTCACGTTCTAGTCGGCTTCGTAGGTTCCGATTTTCGACTTCAAGATGATGATTTTCTTCAAGAAGAGCAGCCAATTGGTTTTTCAAATCTCCCAATTGCTTGTATAAACTTCCGATTTGCTCTTCCATTTCACTTACTCTTGAGAAGATTTCTTTCTTATCCACGGCTTCACCCCGTTACTCTGTCACTTGTGAAACGGAGCCTTCCTTAATAAGCTCATCGAGGGTGTATTCAATCACACGTTCACGTTCGTAAAGGTTGACCTGTACGAGACGTTCGAGAATATTAAGTCCAACAACCTTCCCGTTACCATGTGCTGTGTGAATTTCTTCTCCTATGTCTGGAAGCTCCTTTTTTGCTGTTTCATAATCATCATTCTCATATTTCAAACAACACATGAGTCGACCACATAATCCTGAAATCTTCGCCGGATTCAAGGAGAGGTTCTGATCCTTCGCCATTTTGATGGAAACGGGTTCAAAATCTCCCAGGAATGTCGAACAGCAAAGCAAACGCCCGCAAGGTCCAATACCTCCAAGCATTTTCGCTTCATCCCGGACCCCGATTTGACGTAATTCAATACGAGTCCGGAAAATGGATGCCAAGTCTTTGACCAGTTCACGGAAATCGACTCGTCCATCTGCTGTGAAATAAAAGATGACTTTGTTTCGGTCAAATGTATATTCAACATCGACAAGCTTCATATCCAATTCATGCTCATCGATCTTTTTAACACAGACATCAAATGCTTCTTTCGCTGCTTCCTTGTTTTCTTGGACAGATATCTGATCTTTTTTGTTCGCAACTCGAACGACTTTCTTCAATGGAAGGACGATATCATTTTCATCCACTTGTTTCTTTGCGATAACCGTCTTTCCATATTCAATTCCTCGAGCAGTTTCGACAATGACAAATGTGTTAACATCTATATCAAAATCACCAGGATCAAAATAATAAATTTTACCCGCTTTCTTGAAGCGGACACCAATTACTTCATACACTAGGGTTATCCCTCCTGCAATCTAAGCACTAATTGCTCCATCAAGAGTTGAATGTTCATATTGGCGTTCAATCGCCGTTTTGCCTCGAGAATCTGCATCATTTGATGCTGTACTCGGCTCTGGGAGCTTTGTAATGCTTGGACGGATAATATATTTTTATAGTCGCTGAACACGACTGAGTCTTCTTCCAATTGTGTAAGGAAAACATCCTTGAACCAGATCAACAACAGATCCAATCCAATTTCGACTTGTTGTTTTTCTTTAAAATGTGGATGCCAATATTCGTGAAGAGCAAGAAGAGCACGTTGAGGTCGTTCAAAAAGCTCTTCTCCTAATTTTAACACGTTCCTTCGAGCTTGTACAAACCACTCATCTTCAAGGAAATCTTCAGCTTCATTCAGGTCGTTGGTTAAGGCAACAGCCGTTTTCGCCAATTGCTCTGGATGACCCTTGTCCATTAGAGCTTGAATCAACTGTGCCTGAGATTGTGGAGCGAACGTAAGAATTTGACATCTTGAAAGAATCGTATCCAATAGCTGCTGAGGGTTTTCGGTCAAAAGGAACGCAATCGTCTTCTGACCTGGCTCCTCCAGGAATTTCAACAGGCTGTTTGCAGCTTGGGTCGTCATCCTCTCAGCATGCTCGATGATATATGCCTTTGATTTTGATTCCAGCCCCAAGTACGAAAATTCTTTCTGAAGCTTACGCACTTGTTCAATCTTGATCGATTGTCCATCTGGTTCTACGAGATGGACATCAGGGTGATTTCCAGAATCGATACGCTTACAATCTGGACATTGGCCGCAAGGTTCACTTGAATCTCTCATCCGACATAGATAGGCCTTCGTCAAATGGAGCGCGACCTGCTTCTTTCCTGTGCCTTTATTTCCTTTGAACAGATAAGCGTGTGCCAATCGTTCTTTCTTTATGCTGTTTGTTAATAGCCTTACAACGTACGGCTGTTTATTCGCCAGCGTATTCCAGCTCATTTCCGATCGACTCTTTTCTACGTATACAAATTAACGAGCAATCCCTTGATCTCACCAATCCGACTTAAAATATCTATTGATTCCCCTTCTCGGGCAACAAGCTCATCGGTCAACATCAAGAGCTCCTCATCAATACGTTCAATCAGACGCATTGTATCAAGATTGCCTTGACCACCCCAGCTCCGGGACTTTTTCAGGCTCATACCATGCTCTACGGATTCTTTTACGAACCTTTTGACAAGGCGTTTATACTCCCTGAGATCACTCAATGTTCTGGATCTCACCAATCGTTTCCCTTGAGACTCAATCTTACCTAAAAGGGATGAAAGGTGCTCATTTTGAAGCTTCTCCTGTTGTGCTTGAACGACCGATTGGAACTTCCCTGAGTTCACGGGGAGATTTTTACCTTCTTGGAGCCTATGTTCCACGGTTGAACGCAAGTCAGCACGAATTTCCATTGCTCAATATCCCCCTAAAATTGCATGAACTGTTCAATCGGTAGAACAAATACAGTCGCTCCGCCCACTTCCACTTCAACAGGGTATGGGACATAGGAATCCGCATTTCCACCCATGGGTGAAACAGGAGCTACCAGCTGGTCTCTGGATTGACAGTTTTCTTTGATGATATCCAGGACACGCTGTACATGCTGATCCTCTACACCAATCATGAAAGTCGTATTACCAGATCGTAGAAAACCACCTGTAGTTGCCAGTTTTGTAGCACGAAAATTACTTTTTACGAGCGCATCCGATAACCGATTACTATCTTTATCCTGAACCACCGCCACCACAAGCTTCATAAGCGAGAGCTCCTTTCAAGGTATTCTAGAATCCTTCGATCATTTACAATCGGAGATTCTTTCTTATATTCATTATAACAGTTGTAAAAACGTCATTCTATTTTATCTTTGCAAGTTTCTCATCGATTATGCTCAGAACATCCTCATAGACAGAGTCGACAGGCTTTTCCGCATTAATTGTTTCAATTCTGTCCGGGAACATCTCAAGCACTCTTCTGTATCCTTCTTGGACTTGATGATGGAAATCAAGCTTCTCTAAGTCCAATCGATTTTTCTCCCTTTGGGTATTATCATCAATTCGACTAAGGCCCACTTCAGGGGAAAGGTCGAAATAGATGGTCAGGTCAGGCATACAGTCTTCCGTCGCAAACCGATTGATGGAATACACCTCTTCAATTCCCAGGCCTCTCGCAAAACCTTGGTAGGCCAAACTGCTGTCGATAAATCGATCACAAAGGACGATTTTTCCTTCTTCCAAAGCAGGGATAACTTTTTCAGCAAGATGTTGTCTTCTGGCTGCGGCATATAACAATGCCTCTGTCCTGCCATCCATTTTAGTATTGGCTGGGTTTAGGATGACGGAACGGATCTGCTCGGCAATTTCGATGCCGCCAGGCTCCCGAGTAACGATGAAAGGTACATCTCGAGTCTCAAACTCCTTTTCTAACCGTTTGATGATCGTTGTTTTCCCAGCTCCTTCTGGACCTTCAAAAGTAATAAAAATAGGTTGTTGCATAAGTTGTTACCTCCGACTCTAGTTGGTTGATTTCCGAATGACCGATATCCCTTCTTCTAACCGATTACCTTGAAACCTTGCTTTTTTATTTAGTAGTGTCTGAATGTACTCAATATGTGCTTTTGTAATCCGTTCTCCTTTTAGAAGTACAGGTATGCCGGGTGGATATGGAATTACACTTTCGGCGCTTATTTCTCCATCAGCTTCCTCAATCGGGATGGTGAAGGTTTTTCCCTTACTAAGATCTCTATTGCTTGTCTCAATTTCGGTTATTCCGGGGAGTTCATCCAAAGCGTCAATTTGAACATCCCTTTTCTCGAAGACGGGGTAGGAATGGAGTGCATGCTTCATCTTTGCGACGATTTCATCGATATGCTTAATTGGTTCCAAAGGTAAGACGAACAGCACATTATACGGATCTGCAAGCTCCGTGTAGATTCCTTCCTTCTCCAATACCATCTGCAGTTCATAACCGGATAGTGAAGTCCTTGTTTGAAGGATGAGCTTTAACGGATCATTCCACCCTTTTTCAATTGAACCCTGGACGACCTTTACTTGCGGAATTTGTTCCAAACGTCGTTTGAAAATTTGAATGGATTCCATCAATTCATCCAGGTCCTGTCGTTCTAACCCTTGAAGGTAAGCACTTGCATAATCGAGAGAGGCCATCAACAGATAAGATGGACTGCTCGATTGAAGCATCTGCAGCTTCTCTTCAAGTAAACGGATTTCAATAAAGTTTGACCGGACATGCATATAAGAGGCCATTGTCATGGCGGGTAGGGTTTTATGTGCAGATTGGACGACGACATCCGCCCCCATGGTCAGCGCAGATGGGGGAAACGGCTCTCCAATCGAAAAATGTGCACCATGTGCTTCATCGACAAGTACAGGATTATTTTGTTTATGTATATAAGCAATGATTTCTGTCAGATCCGCCGTCATTCCGTAATAATTAGGATTTGTGAGAATGACCGCATCAAAGGAAGCATGTAATTGATAGGCTTTCTTAACTTGGGATAGAGAAATGCTTGTCGTCACACCTGTTTCCTTGTCCATTTCTGGTGTGATGAATACAGGGGTTACCTCAGCGAGTTCTAGCCCATTCATAATCGACTTATGACAATTCCTCTGAACAAGCACTTTAGACCCTTTCCTGCATGTTGCAAGGATCATTGCGAGATTACCAACCGTCGTTCCGTTCACGAGGAAGAATGTATGATCTGCATGATAAAACTGTGCTGTACGCTCCTGCGCTTCCTTTATGATTCCAGACGGATCATGAAGATCATCCAATCCGACCAATTCAGTTGCATCAAGGGAGAGTAGATTTTGTTTCGAACATTCATCTTTCCATAGCTCTCCAAATTTATGTCCAGGTACATGGAAGGCATGCTGCTGTCCTTCATAATGCTCCTTCAGGCGATCAAGAATTGGCGTACGTATTTTCTTCACTATTCATCATTCCGATACATTAATCTAATATCCTCTCCCCATTCTATCAAAAATCAGGTAGCTTGACTTGCTAATGAAACAGGTAAAGGATGGTACGGAAAAAGATGATGCTCTTACAATGCGCCTTAGCTTATTTTTTGTATGAAAGACGCACATAAAAAAACAGGTGTCATCACCTGCTTTAGCACGATACTCGATTAATTTTTCTTAATTTCTCGATGAAATATTGATATTCTTCATCATCTGTATCTGTTACGACCATGCGCTGTTCACATGTTGTACATAAGAAATGTTGAAAAATATAGATTCCCTTATTTGTTTTTTCCTCACAAACCATACATGTATCAATGGATCGTTTTGCGGTTTCCATTTCTCCCACCTCCATCATCCATTGTTCCCAGAAACAATTACAAATATACAAAAAGAATTCAATTTTAAGAAAATTTAGCTGCTATCGTAAATGTATGATAGGACGCTTGAAATTGTGTATGTCTCCATCAAAGTCGCCCAATTTAAATAGGCGGTTGGATTGTAATTTTAGGTTTTTGAATAGTAAATGAGGGGGTTAGGATAGTATTTTGGGGAATTTGGATAGTAAAACGGCTTTTAGGTTAGTAAATGCTCCGTTTCGGATAGTAAATGCTCTGTTTCGGATAGTAAAAGTTGATTTCTTCCGAAATTCACTCCCTTTCCGCGGGCGAACCGCGAGCCTCCTCGCTCGCTTTGCTCACTGTGGGGTCTCGCCAGGCTCGCTTTTCCCGCAGGAGTGTCGTGAATTTCTACAAAAATCAACTTTAACAGGAAGTTTTTTTCTTTGATGCATTCCAAGATCTTTAAAATACAAAAAAGAGTAGTCATTTCGACTACTCTCTTGTTTGCCCGGCGACGTCCTACTCTCACAGGGGGAAGCCCCCAATTACCATTGGCGCTGAAGAGCTTAACTTCCGTGTTCGGCATGGGAACGGGTGTGACCTCTTCGCCATCATCACCAGACTATTTTGTTAGGGAATCCTATTCCCTCAAAACTAGATAACGTTTCTTGAAAACATCTTCGATGTTAAGTATTGTGGTTAAGTCCTCGATCGATTAGTATCTGTCAGCTTCACGTGTCGCCACGCTTCCACACCAGACCTATCAACCTCATCATCTCTGAGGGATCTTACTCGCTTGACGCGATGGGAAATCTCATCTTGAGGGGGGCTTCATGCTTAGATGCTTTCAGCACTTATCCCGTCCACACGTAGCTACCCAGCGATGCTCCTGGCGGAACAACTGGTACACCAGCGGTGTGTCCATCCCGGTCCTCTCGTACTAAGGACAGCTCCTCTCAAATTTCCTGCGCCCGCGACGGATAGGGACCGAACTGTCTCACGACGTTCTGAACCCAGCTCGCGTACCGCTTTAATGGGCGAACAGCCCAACCCTTGGGACCTACTTCAGCCCCAGGATGCGATGAGCCGACATCGAGGTGCCAAACCTCCCCGTCGATGTGGACTCTTGGGGGAGATAAGCCTGTTATCCCCAGGGTAGCTTTTATCCGTTGAGCGATGGCCCTTCCATGCGGAACCACCGGATCACTAAGCCCGACTTTCGTCCCTGCTCGACTTGTAGGTCTCGCAGTCAAGCTCCCTTGTGCCTTTACACTCTGCGAATGATTTCCAACCATTCTGAGGGAACCTTTGGGCGCCTCCGTTACACTTTAGGAGGCGACCGCCCCAGTCAAACTGCCCACCTGACACTGTCTCCGAACCGGATCACGGTTCTGGGTTAGAATTTCAATACCGTCAGGGTAGTATCCCACCGACGCCTCCACCGAACCTGGCGGTCCGGCTTCTAAGGCTCCTACCTATCCTGTACAAACGATACCAAAATCCAATATCAGGCTACAGTAAAGCTCCATGGGGTCTTTCCGTCCTGTCGCGGGTAACCTGCATCTTCACAGGTACTATAATTTCACCGGGTCTCTCGTTGAGACAGTATCCAAGTCGTTGCACCTTTCGTGCGGGTCGGAACTTACCCGACAAGGAATTTCGCTACCTTAGGACCGTTATAGTTACGGCCGCCGTTTACTGGGGCTTCGATTCAGAGCTTCTCCCGTAAGGGATAACCCCTCCTCTTAACCTTCCAGCACCGGGCAGGTGTCAGCCCCTATACTTCGCCTTACGGCTTCGCAGAGACCTGTGTTTTTGCTAAACAGTCGCTTGGATCTTTTCACTGCGGCTCTCTCGGGCATACACCCTATCAGAGCACCCCTTCTCCCGAAGTTACGGGGTCATTTTGCCGAGTTCCTTAACGAGAGTTCTCCCGAGCATCTTAGGATTCTCTCCTCGCCTACCTGTGTCGGTTTACGGTACGGGCACCTCTTTCCTCGCTAGAGGCTTTTCTTGGCAGTGTAGGATCAGGGACTTCGGTACTCTAGTTCCCTCGCCATCACAGCTCCGCCGTATGGTGGACGGATTTACCTATCCACCGGCCTTGACTGCTTGGACGCGCATATCCATCAGCGCGCTCTCCCTACCTTCCTGCGTCCCCCCGTTGCTCAAACGGAAAGGAGGTGGTACAGGAATATCAACCTGTTATCCATCGCCTACGCCTTTCGGCCTCGGCTTAGGTCCCGACTAACCCTGAGCGGACGAGCCTTCCTCAGGAAACCTTGGGCTTTCGATGGAGAAGATTCTCACTTCTCTTTTCGCTACTCATACCGGCATTCTCACTTCAAAGCGCTCCACGAGTCCTTCCGGTCTCGCTTCTCAGCCCTTCGAACGCTCCCCTACCACTGTACCAACGGTACAATCCATAGCTTCGGTGATACGTTTAGCCCCGGTACATTTTCGGCGCAGAGTCACTCGACCAGTGAGCTATTACGCACTCTTTAAATGGTGGCTGCTTCTAAGCCAACATCCTGGTTGTCTAAGCAACTCCACATCCTTTTCCACTTAACGTATACTTGGGGACCTTAGCTGATGGTCTGGGCTGTTTCCCTCTCGACTACGGATCTTATCACTCGCAGTCTGACTCCCGTGGACAAGTTCCTGGCATTCGGAGTTTGACTGAATTCGGTAATCCTGTGGGGACCCCTAGTCCAATCAGTGCTCTACCTCCAGAACTCTCACCACGAGGCTAGCCCTAAAGCTATTTCGGGGAGAACCAGCTATCTCCGAGTTCGATTGGCATTTCACCCCTACCCACACCTCATCCCCGCACTTTTCAACGTGCGTGGGTTCGGGCCTCCATTCAGTGTTACCTGAACTTCACCCTGGACATGGGTAGATCACTCGGTTTCGGGTCTACGACAACGTACTCCTTCGCCCTATTCAGACTCGCTTTCGCTGCGGCTCCGTCTTTTCAACTTAACCTTGCACGTTATCGTAACTCGCCGGTTCATTCTACAAAAGGCACGCCGTCACCCGTTAATGGGCTCCGACTACTTGTAGGCACACGGTTTCAGGATCTCTTTCACTCCCCTTCCGGGGTGCTTTTCACCTTTCCCTCACGGTACTGGTTCACTATCGGTCACTAGGGAGTATTTAGCCTTGGGAGATGGTCCTCCCAGATTCCGACGGGGTTTCACGTGTCCCGCCGTACTCAGGATCCACTCTGGAGGGAACGACGTTTTGGCTACAGGGCTGTTACCTCTTCTAGCGGGCCTTTCCAGACCGCTTCGCCTACGCCGTTCCTTTCTTACTCCGTATAGAGTGTCCTACAACCCCAAGAGGCAAGCCTCTTGGTTTGGGCTGTTTCCGTTTCGCTCGCCGCTACTCAGGAAATCGCGATTGCTTTCTCTTCCTCTGGGTACTAAGATGTTTCAGTTCCCCAGGTCTGCCTTCTCATACCCTATGTATTCAGGTATGGATACTATCCCATTACGGATAGTGGGTTCCCCCATTCGGAAATCCCCGGATCGAAGCTTACTTACAGCTCCCCGAGGCATATCGGTGTTCGTCCCGTCCTTCTTCGGCTCCTAGTGCCAAGGCATCCACCGTGCGCCCTTCATAACTTAACCACGTTATGAATGAACTTACACTTTACTTCTTGTCATTTAAAATGACGTTTCGATGTCTTGTTTTCAAGAATTGTTATCTAGTTTTCAAGGAACATGGCCACTACTTATGAGTAGCAGCTTTGCTGCCATGCGCCGAGGAAGCTTTCTACAAAGCGTTCTCTAGTAAGACGCAGGCGCAGAATTGAAAGAGATTCAGCTCTTTCAAAACTAAACAAAAGCCAAAGCGTGTTATGTCCTTAAAGGACTCCTTAGAAAGGAGGTGATCCAGCCGCACCTTCCGATACGGCTACCTTGTTACGACTTCACCCCAATCATCTGTCCCACCTTCGGCGGCTGGTTCCAAAAGGTTACCTCACCGACTTCGGGTGTTACAAACTCTCGTGGTGTGACGGGCGGTGTGTACAAGGCCCGGGAACGTATTCACCGCGGCATGCTGATCCGCGATTACTAGCAATTCCGGCTTCATGCAGGCGAGTTGCAGCCTGCAATCCGAACTGAGAATGGCTTTATGGGATTCGCTCAACCTCGCGGTTTTGCTGCCCTTTGTACCATCCATTGTAGCACGTGTGTAGCCCAGGTCATAAGGGGCATGATGATTTGACGTCATCCCCACCTTCCTCCGGTTTGTCACCGGCAGTCACCTTAGAGTGCCCAACTGAATGCTGGCAACTAAGATCAAGGGTTGCGCTCGTTGCGGGACTTAACCCAACATCTCACGACACGAGCTGACGACAACCATGCACCACCTGTCACTTCGTCCCCCGAAGGGGAACCTTCCATCTCTGGAAGTAGCGAAGGATGTCAAGACCTGGTAAGGTTCTTCGCGTTGCTTCGAATTAAACCACATGCTCCACTGCTTGTGCGGGCCCCCGTCAATTCCTTTGAGTTTCAGCCTTGCGGCCGTACTCCCCAGGCGGAGTGCTTAATGTGTTAACGTCAGCACTGAGGGTGGAACCCCCCAACACCTAGCACTCATCGTTTACGGCGTGGACTACCAGGGTATCTAATCCTGTTTGCTCCCCACGCTTTCGCGCCTCAGCGTCAGTTACTGGCCAGAGAGCCGCCTTCGCCACTGGTGTTCCTCCATATATCTACGCATTTCACCGCTACACATGGAATTCCACTCTCCTCTCCAGTACTCAAGTCCCCCAGTTTCCAATGGCCCTCCACGGTTGAGCCGTGGGCTTTCACATCAGACTTAAGAGACCGCCTGCGCGCGCTTTACGCCCAATAATTCCGGACAACGCTTGCCACCTACGTATTACCGCGGCTGCTGGCACGTAGTTAGCCGTGGCTTTCTGGTTAGGTACCGTCAAGGTACCGCCCTGTTCGAACGGTACTTGTTCTTCCCTAACAACAGAGCTTTACGACCCGAAGGCCTTCATCGCTCACGCGGCGTTGCTCGGTCAGGCTTTCGCCCATTGCCGAAGATTCCCTACTGCTGCCTCCCGTAGGAGTCTGGGCCGTGTCTCAGTCCCAGTGTGGCCGATCACCCTCTCAGGTCGGCTACGCATCGTCGCCTTGGTAAGCTCTTACCCCACCAACTAGCTAATGCGCCGCGGGCCCATCTGTAAGTGATAGCGAGAAGCCATCTTTTAACCTTCCTCCATGCGGAGGTAGGTGTTACCCGGTATTAGCCCCGGTTTCCCGGAGTTATCCCAGTCTTACAGGTAGGTTGCCCACGTGTTACTCACCCGTCCGCCGCTGATCTCAGGGGAGCAAGCTCCCCATTGATCCGCTCGACTTGCATGTATTAGGCACGCCGCCAGCGTTCGTCCTGAGCCAGGATCAAACTCTCCAATAAAGTAAAGTTTGTCTTGCTCATAAAATGTAAAATCGAAATTGATTCAGGGTTTATTTAAAAACCCGTTTCACGCTTGGCTTTTGTTCAGTTTTCAAAGAGCTTTGTCGCTGTGTTCACTTTGTTGTGATATCTTGTTGCGACTTTTAATATAATATCATCATCTTTCGAGCTTGTCAAAGCTTTTTCTCGCTTTTTTTCAAAGAAAGATAATGTTTGGTTGCGCTTCTCAAAAGCGCGACAAAAACAACTATATCACGGTACCTTTATCTATGCAAGGGTTTTTCCCAAAAAGAAAAAGAGCTCTCTTCGATCAGCTCTTTTCATAGTTTTATAGGATGATTTTTTGAATAGCCACGAGGGCAAGTAAACCGGGAAGTCCAAGGAATCCTGATACAGAAGCTGTCACCAGGTTGATTGGGATGTGTAAGTTGAAGGCAGTTCCAAAGGCATTCAGGAAAAATAATAATAAGGCACCAATAACAAGTTTGATCATACCTTGTCCGACCCAACGAAGTGGTTTCAATGGTGCTCCTATGATTAACAGCAGGATGATCAAGCCGCAAACAATGGCAAAAACCCAGAACGGATCCATACAATAGCCCCCTAACAGTTTGTCTCACCTCTATAATTATGTAGGGAAGCACAAAAAAAGAACGGGAAGGATCAAAAACTCCCCATTCTTATTTTCCTGACCTTCGCTTCTTTCAATAAGAAGAAGTACTTAGCTTTTGCCAGTTCCACTTCAAATAGGACTTGCTCTGAAGGTTCCACGCTATTTTCAATCAGTTCTTTTTTTGTTAACCATTCGGATCGTACAGAGTCGATGGTTTTTAGTAAACGTTCATTCGCTTCCTTACGAAGCCGACCTTTCCGACGAAAAAACACGACTTAACCCGCCTCCGTAGCGCTATATTTCTCGGCGCCCTTCCAGAGCACGAGATAATGTGACTTCATCCGCATATTCAAGGTCTCCTCCTACCGGAAGGCCATGAGCTATGCGGGTGATCCTAATTCCAGTCGGCTTTACGAGACGACTGATATACATCGCTGTCGCTTCACCTTCTATGTTCGGGTCTGTCGCCATGATCAGTTCCTGGACTGTATCATCCTGGAGTCGTTTAATCAGCTCTGCGACCTTTATGTCTTCAGGACCGATTCCCTCGACAGGTGAAATTGCACCGTGAAGGACATGGTATAATCCGCGGTACTCTTTCATCTTCTCCATTGCAATGACATCCTTCGAATCGTGGACCACACAGATCATCGATCGATCGCGACTGGAATCATCACAGATCATGCATGGGTCGCGATCCGTAATATGGTGACAATTTGAACAGTAGGTAAGATCTCTCTTTGCGTTGACCAATGCTTTACCAAATTCAAATACGTCATCCTCTTTCATATCTAAAACAAAGAAAGCAAGTCGAACCGCTGTCTTCGGTCCGATGCCTGGCAGTTTCATAAAGCTGTCGATCAACTTCGAAATCGGTTCAGGATATTGCACCGTAATTCCTCCTATAAAAGGGGCAGACCCTCAAGGGCCTCTCCTTTCAAGCAGGTAAGCCAGATCATTGAAGATTGACTCTTGCTGCTTTTCATTCGTGATAACCTGACCTACTCATTTGTAATAGGTCGTTTCCAAACCCTCTGGGCTGGATTTAGAACATTCCCGGCAGGTTCATACCTTTCGTGAATTGACCCATATCTTTGTTGACGAGCTCGTCAACATTCTTCAATGCATCATTTGTAGCTGCTAAAATTAGATCTTGAAGCATTTCAACATCATCAGGGTCAACTGCTTCTTCTTTAATGACGATATCGATGATTTCCTTATGGCCGTTTGCTGTTACAGTGACCATACCTCCACCAGCAGTGCCGTCTACTGTTTTGTCCTTAAGTTCCTCTTGTGCTTTCATCATTTGCTTCTGCATTTTTTGCATTTGCTTCATCATGTTATTCATATTACCTTTCATTTTTCCTTCCTCCTTTAAGCATTTAAAATTATTCTTCTATTTCAACGTAGTCAGACCCGAAAAGCTTGATCGCTTCATCAACCACAGGATCGCTATTGTCGGGTTGTTGTGCTTCCGGTTTATTTTCCGTACTACCGGAAGCATCTTGTTCATCCGCTTCCTCTACCGAATCAGATGACCGTTGTTCTTGAATAAAGGATTTCTTGACTTGCTCCCAATCATCTTCAAGAATCGTCATCATGACCATCGGACGACCTAATGTTTCTTGTACGACCGACTCGACACATTCTTTGATGTTTTCTTTTACAGCCATCTGGCTATGAAGCTCATGTTGAAAGGCGAGCAAGAATGCTTTGTCAGAACTCGCTACAGGAGTTGCATTGATCATCCAGGCGTGGGCATTGACCATCCGGGATTTAATGCGTTCCATGATTTCGCCCCATTTACTCCTGAGCAATTGAAGGTCCTTCTTGGAAGCGCTTCTCAGCATCTCTTTGATCTTACCTGTGGATGCTTTTGATTTCGGCGTCTTCGATTGGAATGTCCTTTTCGGTTTTTCTTGTTCGGCACTTGGTGCTGCTTGCGAAACAACGCCTTTTTCCTTGAGCTCACGGATTTCCTTTTCGAGCTGATCAATTCGGTTCATCAAAGGCTGGACATCTGGTGCTGACGCGTTTGATGATCGGGGCTCTTCACACAGTTTAACAACGGCAAGTTCAATATGAATCCTCGGATGATTCGTCCATTTCATTTCTTGCTGAGCTTTATTCAACACATCAATGACATGGTAGATCCAATCAGCCGGGGTTTCTTTTGCAAGAGCTTCGAATTCTTGGTCGACCTGCGCCCGATTCAGTACTTCTTCAAGATTTGGTGCTGCCTGATATAAGAGCATATCACGATAATAAAAAATGAGGTCGTTGATGAACCGGATCGGATCTTTTCCTTTTTCAAGAAGTTGATCGATCTGTTTCAAAGCATCCGTGACATTATGGTTTCGGAATGCATTCGTCATTTCCGATAAGAAAGATTGCGATACCGAACCAGTCACAGCGAGGACATCTTCTACCGTCACAGTCTCTTCACTATAAGAAACAGCTTGATCCAGTATGCTCAAGGCATCCCGCATTCCACCTTCTGCGGCTCTTGCCACAAGATGCAAGGCATCATCTTCTACTTGGACATCTTGAGACTCGATGACGGTTTGCATCCTTTTTACGATGGCATGGCTTGTGATTCTCCGAAAATCGAATCGTTGGCACCTAGAGATGATCGTAAGCGGAATTTTATGCGGTTCCGTAGTCGCAAGAATGAAGATGACGTGAGCAGGCGGCTCTTCCAATGTTTTAAGTAAAGCGTTGAATGCTCCAATGGAAAGCATATGTACTTCATCAATGATATACACTTTATATTGGACAGCACTCGGTGCGTATTTCACTTTATCCCGGATATCGCGAATTTCATCGACACCGTTATTGGAAGCCGCATCGATTTCAATCACATCCGAAATGGTTCCTTTTGTGATTCCGACACACGCTTCACATTCATTACATGGTTCCTCGACAGGTGCTCGTTCACAGTTCACCGCTTTCGCGATGATTTTCGCTGCAGTCGTTTTACCTGTACCTCTCGGACCGCTGAACAGGTAGGCATGGGATAGCTTTTGTTGCAAAAGTGCATTCTGCAAGGTTTTCGTAATATGTTCCTGCCCGACCATATCTTGAAATTGTTGGGGCCGATAGAGCCGGTATAATGCTTGATACGCCATCCGCATACCCTCCTTTAATTGAATGTTTTCATCCTTTTCATTATACCGATTCCACTGCTCATTTTCAAAGAGGAATCCACCTTACAATCGGATCTAGGTTCTAGTCATAAAAAAAGATCGACCATCATCTGGTCGATCTCGTTCTAGTATGTATTAACGCCGTGCACCTTTCGTCGATAAAGCCTTCATAAGCGTTACGCTCGCAGTTAGCTCGATCCAGGCAACCCCGCGGCACACGGAGGGGCCCACTTACTGCTGCTTCCTTCCGGACCTGACAGGGTTCATGGGGCTCCGTTGCGCAGGACCCGGATGTCAACACCACTTACGAACGGCAGGCCTTACGTCAGCTAACCTCGGAAAGGAATTCAGTCTCGCTACAGCGGATTGCGAGTACAGGACACCGCTACCTTCCCACCTAGCACGGCAAAGTTTATAACATTTTCATAGGCGCAATCGAAATGCGCACTTTTTAGTATACGCTCGATTGTCCATAAAATCAACTGTAAAATATTTGAATGAAGAGCTGTCATTCAATTAACGACAGCAGGTGCTACTATAACATGGATGTATTTTCTTATCAAGCCATCCTATTTCTTTTTCCGCTTTCGGAGCTCCTTGAAAAAATGACTTAACATGATTCCGCACTCTTCTTCCAGCACACCTGACGTCACCACTGGCTGATGGTTGAATCGTGGTTCATCCAATAAGTTCATCAGTGTCCCGGCGCACCCACCCTTAGGGTCGCTTGCACCGTAAACTACCCTGTCCAATCGGGAGAGGACGCTTGCACCTGCACACATCGGACATGGTTCTAAGGTGACATACAGGGTACAGCCAGACAGTCGCCATGTCCCGAGCTCCTTGCATGCACGATCAATAGCAAGCAATTCAGCATGCGCCACTGCTCGTTGCTCTGTTTCCCTGAGATTATGAGCAGCTGCAATTACTTCATCGTCTTTAACAATGATAGCTCCGATCGGTACCTCGCCTATAGCTGAGGCGTTTTCGGCAATTTCGATGGCTTTTTTCATATAGTGTTCATCTGTTTTTGAATACATCATGACCGCCTCGATTGAATTGATATCATCACTTTACATCAACGTTATGCCGAACACAAACCATCGTGGGGATTTTCGATCGTTTTCTTAAAATGAAACGTATGTGGTCGGCATCCGTCATTAGAGAAAAGGAGTGAGACTATGAAACGCCGACGGTTTATTTCAATCCATTTTATCCTCTCCATACTTCTATTAGCTGCTTGTGGTACGGCTTCCCCCGGTGAATCTTCATCGGGTAGTGAAGGGGAAAAGAAATCGTTAGAACAACCTCCTGACGTATCCATCCAACTTGCTCAGCAGGAAATTCCCCATGTGAAAGGGACCTATTGCTGGAAGAATGAGAGCCAGGGTATTTGTGTTGATAAAGCTGGATCAGTGGAATTGACGAAGGATATGGAACCTACGAAGGTCGAAAAGGGTGAAACGATTCGACTTTCCTTCCAGGATCTGAAACCTGATGACTTGCATATGACTGTGTGGAACAACGGTGAAGAGAAAGAACAATATGAAGGGCAATATGAAATCACCGTCCCTACTGAGGAAGGGGTGTACGTCTATGACGTTTTCGCTCGCTGGAAAGACAAAGGCGATCAAGCCTATGCATTTAAAGTGATCGTGAAGTGATGGACATACGATTGTTTCATGTGAAACAAAAAAGTGGTTCAGATTGATGTCACTTGAGGACATCCAATGAACCACCCGTATCGTTTATTTCCATTAGACAGGTGTAGACTTTTGCGATTTCTTTGTAATTTCCAATGAAATGGTGATGACGCCAATGGTCTTACCTTGCTTATCTAGAATCGGCTCCCCATAAACATCATAGATACTTTCTCCATGTGTAAGTGGGAACTTGATCTTTTTCCTCATCTTCATTCCTGAATCAATGATTTCCTGTTTCAGAGCCATCAGTTCTCTTGTTCCTTTATTATCGGCAATCTCATCATCTCTTTTGCCAAGTATATTCGAACTTTCAAACTCAGAATGAGGATTGAAGATCCATATGTATTCTAAATCAAGATTACAGTAAGCGATGACCATTTGAGAATTTCTCAATAATAATAGAAACGATGGTTCTTCATATTGATTGTGAAAAAAGGTGGAAGGACTTACGCCTAGAGCTGTGGCTATTTTTTTGGCCACTTCCATACTTGGGTTCCGGGCCCCTTTTTCAATTTGCGCATAATAAGATCGATCAATATAACATTGTGTGGCAACCTGTGCTTGTGTATATCCTTTTTGCTTTCTTGCTTTTACAAGCCATTCTCTCATGCAAACCCCTCCCAACTTGTTGCATATCAGCTATGTGTGTTTGGATTAGAAGAATTATTATTCGTATATAAGGCTACAAATCGCTATGGGTATGGTGTAATGAAGAAGTGATAAAGAAGGGATATTTAATATAATTCGAACCGAAAGATTGGTTCATAAAACCATTGTAGCAAGAAAGACCGGAAGTACGTGTGGCTTATAGCCACATGCGTTCCATCCATAACAATTATATAAAAATTCTGGGGTGGGAAAAAGGCGATATACGTCATTTTGCCGAATTTCCTTAATTTACCTATTTTAGTTTTGTATAAAAATATTCGCTCTATTCATACTAACCTCAAGTGGTAATTACCTCCACTGATTTTAAAGGAATAGAGGTGAGTGACATGGCTCAAAACAATCAACAATTAGTCGTACCTGGTGCGCAAGCTGCTATCAATGCGATGAAAACTGAAATTGCTTCAGAATTCGGAGTACAACTTGGACCAGACACTAGTTCTCGCCAAAACGGTTCTGTTGGTGGAGAAATCACTAAGCGTCTAGTGCAGCAAGCTCAAGCACAACTTGGTGGCCGTTAATCGACAGGCTTCCTCTTGGTAAAGAGATCTTCCTTATAATAGGAAGATCTTTTTTATTTTCGATTGTATCTCATGTGTTAATGGTGGTGTTGGATTCTGGTGTAAAAATACCGATTTCAAGCACGATTGGCGTTCCTGAAAGAATCGGATCTCCTCCAGGTGGTATGGTGATCGTCAAGTTGCCTACCCCCGTCCCACCGGGTGTATAGGTTGAAATTCCGCCCATTTGCATGACACCATTTATAAACACATTGTAATAACTGTTTTCATTATCTAATGCGGGTAACGTTGTAACAACAGAACCATCATCTTGGAAAAAATCCGCTGCATCAATGACAATTTCAGTAGTCACAATCTGGTTCGTTACATGAAAGCACCTTTTTATGTTAGGTTTTAAATTCGTATTAATTGATGCATTAACCACCATTTTTATTAACTGAAGAGCCATCGGTGGTTCACCTCTTTCTTATAAGATTCAGACTAGCTGATCACAATGAATTGGAGGCTGATCGGCGCTCCTTGGGGTGGGAGGTCAACCGAGTTAAGAATAAGACACCCTTCTTCAACATCATACAAGGAATGGGGCTGGAGTATCCCGTTAACGAACAAGTTGAAGTAAGAGACGTTTGCGGGATCGATTATCCCTTCGTCTCCGCCATACTCTGTCAGTTCATCTTCATTGGTATACACTCGTTGTGTTCCTTTTGCCCGAGTAAAATACGTATACGTTTCGACTTTCAAAACGGACTGCCTATGACGTGAATTCTTTTCATGGTGACGTGGATAGATCAAGGGACAGCTGGCGGGAGGCATATCAAACGTACATTGCTTCTTACCATGAGTTTCCTTTTTCCTATGGTCTACCATTGATTTCAGCTCCTTTTAACGATTAAGACCGAAATCATCCGTACAAGCACTGACTTTTTAAAAGACCCACTATAATGTATTGATTGCACCCCATAATTGATACATTTTTTCCCATTTAGACGAGTTGAAAATTAGTTATAAAGGTCATCATATGTAAAAAATCTCAACTTAGTGATATTTATAGACATAAAAAAAAAGGGGCTGTTAACAGCCCCTTAGAATTTATAACATTTACGATATGATAATGGCGGCCCCGGCAGGAATCGAACCTGCGACGCACGGTTTAGGAAACCGACGCTCTATCCCCTGAGCTACGGGGCCATGTTTTTTAAGACATTCATTATTATAATCATTCTAACCTGATTCGTAAATATATCAAAGGAATTCTCCTTAGCCACTTATGAAATCCCGATTTCCCTCATATACATGTACAAAATACCACCTACTCCCTTTTTACGTCGGAATCCGGTCATGGATTTGGAATAAATTACTTATAAATGTTCACAGGAAACGATACCGAATTATCATTTATCTCATATGATATATGGAAAGCTGGTATCCGCTGAAACGATCTTACTGAGCCTGCATCCTGGAAACATTTATTTGAACGGATTGTTGATTTCATTGATTGAATCATCTATCTTTAGCTAACATTTCCATGAGTAATTGACCGATATTAAAGGTAAAGCTAGGTATAAAATCGAATATGTAATTATGCGTATACTAGTCATTCTCGAGAGGGGTTGGATCCTTGAACAAGATCTATATCTTGGACACTAATGTTATTTTACATGACCCTGCTTCCATTTTTAAATATGCAGGGAACAATGTCGTCATCCCGGCTGTAGTCGTCGAAGAAATCGATTCGAAAAAAAGGTTGCAGGATGAGGTTGGTCGTAATGCACGTGAATTCGGCCGACAGTATAAGACATTGCGTGAAAAATACAAAGACCGCTTACACGAACCCTTTCCGCTTGACCATGGAGGCACACTCGTCATTGAACTGAACCACCGTAGCTTTGAGAATATCAAGAGCATTTTCAACGAAGATTCGAATGACAACCGTATCCTCGCTGTTGCGGTTAATATTGCCCTCGAACAACCGAAAAGGGACATCGTATTGGTGTCGAATGACATTTTATTGATTGCGAAAGCAGATGCACTGAAAAAATCATTGAACACGCCTAACTTCATGGCACAATTATATGAAAACGATCGACTCGTCGAGAGTTCCCTCACGATTCATAAAGGTTACCACGAGCTTCAGGTTTCCCCTGAATTAATCAATGCATTCCATGCAAACCATGAACTCCCTCTTTCCCAGCTTACCGAATACCTTCAAACCGATGTTTATCCACAGGATTTCTTATTAATGAAAAGTAATGCAGGAACCAACCAGTCAGCATTAGGACGGGTTCTCAAAAAATCGAATAAACTTGTATGCCGACCATTGTTCAAGACCGATGATGAATCATTTGTCTGGGGTCTGCGACCAAAGAATGTGGAACAACGGATGTTTCTAGAACTCCTTATGGATCCGAAAGTGGAGATGGTTTGTGCAATCGGAAGGGCTGGGACTGGAAAGACACTACTCGCCCTGGCAGCTGCCTTACATGAAACACAAGATATGAAGCATTATACGAAAATCACCGTTGCACGCCCTATCGTCCCGATGGGAAAAGATATCGGTTATTTGCCAGGAGAGAAGGATGAAAAGCTTCGTCCATGGATGCAGCCGATTTTTGATAACCTTGAACAACTCTTCAATATCGATCCTGAATCGAATAAGAAAAATGATAAAAATGGCGGTATTCCTAAGATTGAAAAGGAAATTGAGCTCTTGAACATGGAAATCGAAGCGCTCACCTATATTAGAGGGCGGAGTATTCCGAATCAATTCATCATTATCGATGAAGCTCAAAACCTGACAAAGCATGAAGTGAAAACCATTGTGAGCCGAGCAGGTAAAGGAACGAAAATTGTACTCGTCGGTGATCCTGATCAAATCGATCACCCTTACCTCGATTCAGTCAACAACGGCCTCACGTACACGATTGAGCGTTTGAAGTCAGAAGAGGAAATCGGAATCATCCGACTCTCACGTACTGAACGCTCCAATCTCGCGGAAAAAGCTGCGCGTCATTTATAGCATGTATGCTGTTTAAAAAAGAAGTGCCGGTCTCTTTCTAGGGAAGTTTCTGAGTTCCTTATACAATAAGAATTCTTGAACAAGCCTGCGAAAGTTATCCGGCACTTTTTTGCGTCCACTTTTTATGAATCAACCTGTCGATTTATGTCACCGTGTGGTACAATGGTATTTGTCTATTTTGTACATAGGAGGCACTTTTATGGATAAGACGCCCTTCATCGCAGTGGAAGGTCCTATCGGTGTCGGTAAAACATCTT
The DNA here is from genome assembly GCF_040126055.1 of Pseudalkalibacillus sp. SCS-8. NCBI lineage: Bacteria > Bacillati > Bacillota > Bacilli > Caryophanales > Fictibacillaceae > Pseudalkalibacillus > Pseudalkalibacillus nanhaiensis. The sequence goes on along the minus strand of NZ_CP143541.1, from coordinate 30,222 downwards.
TAGCCAAAGCGATAAGCGATCAGTTCGATTATTATCTTCTAAAGGAAATCGTTGAAGAGAATCCATTTCTCGGAAAGTTCTACGATGATATCGAAGAGTGGAGCTTCCAGACAGAAATGTTTTTCCTCTGTAACCGATTCAAGCAATTGGAAGACATTGATCGATTACAATTACAACATAAAAGTCCTGTCGTTTCGGACTATCATATTTTCAAGAATCGGATTTTTGCTATGCGGACGTTGAAAGAGGTCCATTTCCAAAAGTACATGCAAATCTTCGAGATTCTCACAAAGGACATGCCCTCACCGAACATGGTGATCTATATAAAAGCAAGTCTGGAGACGTTGTTGAAGCGTATATCACTACGTGGTAGGGACATTGAGAAGAACATCAATCCGAATTATTTAAAGCAGCTTTCTTCGGACTATGAAATCTTCATGTATCAATTCCAAAAGCTGCATCCGGATATTCCTGTTTTGACAATTGACGGTGATCAGATCGATTTTGTCCAAAACCCTGATCAGCTTGATGATATATTGCGGGTTGTCCACGATACTTTTCACCAAAAGGAAGTGAAACAATGAGCATCCATGAGAAATACAATATACCAAAAAATGCGGTCATAACGGTTGCCGGTACGGTCGGTGTCGGTAAGTCAACAATGACCAAAGCGATCGCAAAAAAGCTTAGCTTCGATACATCTATGGAAAAGGTCGATACAAACCCGTATTTGGACAAGTTCTATCAGGATTTTGAACGCTGGAGCTTCCATTTGCAAATCTATTTCCTCGCTGAGCGGTTCAAGGAACAGAAGCGTATGTTCGAGCAAGGCGGTGGATTCGTTCAGGACCGTTCCATTTATGAGGATACGGGCATCTTTGCGAAAATGCATTATGATAAAGGGACGATGACGAACATCGATTATGAGACTTACACGAGTCTTTTTGAAGCGATGGTTATGACACCTTTCTTCCCGCATCCTGATGTATTGATCTACATCGAAGGCAGTCTTGAAGATATCATTGAACGCATCAAGCTGCGAGGACGACCGATGGAACAACAAACACCGATTGCTTACTGGGAGGAAATGCATTCTCGTTATGAGAACTGGATCAATAACTTTACGACCTGCCCAGTCTTGAAAATCAACATCAACGATTACGACCTTGTCAAAAACCCTGAATCCGTTGAACCAATCCTTAAGAAAATTGGCGAAACAATCAACAGAAACCGTAATCTGCAACATGTATAATACTTTTCATAAGGAAACCGAGCTGATTGCTATCAGCTCGGTTTTTTTATTTATCGTACCGATTGATTCAGGCCCCATTTCACCTTCAACCGCTCCATAGTCCCCTCCTCTTCCATTTCTTCCATCCATAATGCGATCCAATTCTGATAATCAAGGTCACCTCGATGGAGCATATAGACCTTTTCACTTCTGGTGAATGGATTATCCCCTAGGGCGGCATATAACCGTTCATCTTTCTTTGCATAGAGGGATGCTTCCACGTGGTCTGTTATCATCACATCAACCTTCCCTTCTGCTACCATGCCTGGGATCATAAGATTATCCTCGCATATGAGGATATCAGCGTTCTTTACATGTTTCCTGACAAACCGTTCATTCGTACCTCCTGGATTCAAGCCGATCTTTACACCAGGCTGGTCGATATCCATTAAACACGTAAATTTCATGTGGTCCTCATAGCGCATGAGCGGCGCTTTTCCATCCTTCACATAAGGTCTGGTCAAATGAGCAATCTTCTGTCGTTCCAAATTCCGACTAATGCCTCCCATCGATATATCGAAACAATCCTTCCGCAAATCTTCCATTATTGTCGGCCAGGATGTCTTGATGAATTCCACGTGTACGCCCAATTGGTCTCCAAGATGACGTGCGACATCGATATCATAGCCTTCGTATCGATGTGTGTGTGAATCCAAATAAGAATAGGGTTTATAGTCTCCTGTTGTTCCTACCCGAATCCTTCCACGTTGGAGTATCACATCCAGTCTTGATTTCAGATAAACACCAGCGGAGGGGTTAAAAAAGTGACCGCTCTCCAGTTGTGCTGAATGGGTTTTCATCTGTTCAATTGCGTGTTGCATATTTTCCCCTCCTATGAATGAATAGTGGTTCCTTAAAGAGCTAAATACGTATCAAAATTATGGTGTTCAAGGCATGCTTTTGCTCTCTTTCGATCCGCTTCAGTCCGGAAGCTTAACCTCAAAACGCCATAAACGTCTTCTCGAGCTTCAATGATTCCTACGTTCGTGATACTGATATTCGCATCAGCTAAGAGACCAGTGACTTGAGAGATGACCCCGACATGGTCAATAACATCGACATAGAGATCATGGAACGATTGAATGGCACCTTTTTTATTGGCTGGAAAGGTATCGCGATATTTTTTTGCACTAGAGAAGTAATCATGGAGTACATCCCTCTTCCCGTCCTCAACCATCCGGCGTACTTCCTTCATTTCAATCATCCATTCATCCAGTAAGGTGAGGATGTTTTCACGGTTATGAGTGATGATATCTCGCCACATCGTCGGGCTGCTGGATGCAATTCGCGTAATGTCCCTGAATCCACCCGCTGCTAAACGATTGACCATTCCATGGGTTTCGGATTGGTTTTGTACTTGCCGTACAAGGCTTGCAGCCATGACATGAGGGAAATGGCTGACCACGCCGGTTACGTGGTCATGCTCCTCTGGGTCCATCACTTGAAAATTCCCCTTGGTCCCTTTCAACCACTCTTTCAATTGATCTATTTTTTCAGCCGGCGTCCCTGGTAATAACGTGAGGATGTAAAAAGCATTCTCAAATAAATGTCCTTTCGCACTAGCTACACCAGTTTTATGTGATCCAGCCATCGGATGCCCGCCGATAAAGACGATACCTTTTTGGTGAAATGCTTGGGCGTGCCTCATGATGACAGCTTTCGTACTGCCGACATCGGTCAAGATAACGTCTTGCTTGAATTGATATCCACTCATTTGGTCCATCAACTGCAACGTTTGTTCAACAGGAGTTGCGAAAATGATCAGATCCGCTTCTTCTGCACTAGCTTGTAGATCCGTCGTTGTTTCATCGATAACATTTAGCTTTTCCGCCAACTCGCATTCCTCACGGTTCAAGTCATATCCGATGATGATATCTTCATGTTCTTTTTTTATCGCTAAGGCGAGAGATCCACCGATCAACCCAACCCCGATTACTAACACACGTCTTTTCACGATCTTATTCTCCTCACGATGTTCGTTTTATAGCTGGAAAGTCTACCAGTATCTCTTTTAAATAACCGATCAGCCTTTCATTGTCTTCCTGATGGCCTACAGTAATCCGAATTCCGTCTCTGATCGGCCGTACGATATAACCGCTCCGCAGCAGCATCTGGAACACATGATCAGTGTTTTCTGGCATGATATATACAAAATTTCCTTGGGATCGATAATATGGAATATGGTATGTTTCACAGAACTCATAAAACAGTTGTAAGCCCTCTGCATTCCTTTCCCTGCTTGTACTCACAAAGGAGTCATCCGAAACTGCTGCACATGCCGCAAGCTGTGAAAATCTTGTTGTATTGAAAGGAAGTCTTCCAATATCAAGCTTACTGATTACATCGTTGTGGCCGATGGCATATCCAATTCGGAAAGCAGCAAGACCATATCCTTTTGAGAAGGTACGAAGAATAAGGAGATTGTCGAACTCCTCCATCAACGCCTGTGTATCTGGATAGTCCTCTGCGGTTACGTATTCATAGTAAGCCTCATCCATCACGACCAATGTATCCTGTGGAACTGACAAGAGAAAATTCCTGAGCTCCCTTTCACTTACATAGGTTCCTGTCGGGTTGTTCGGATTACAGATCCATACAAGACTTGTATGTTCATCAATGGCTTTTTGCATACCAGTAAGATCGTGTCGTCCCTCTATTAATGGCACTTCCCTGATTTCCGTGTTTTCAATGACGGCATGATGACGGAATTGAGGAAAAGTGAAAGAAGCCATCACAACATTTGTTTCTGGAGATAAGAAAGCCCTGCTTATGATTTGGATCATTTCATCCAACCCGCTGCTGAACAGCAATTGATCCTCATTCACCTTGAGTTTTAATGCAAGCTTCTCTCTTAAATCCTCCGCTCGACTATCTGGATAGTGGGCATGTAATGCAAACGAACGTAAAGACTCAGTCACCTTTTCAGAGCATCCGAACGGATTTTCATTCGAGGCTAGATTCACGATATGAGTGAGCCCTAACTCCTTCTTCACAATTTCGATCGATTTTCCAGGATCATATGCCTTCAATCCAAGCAGCTGTTCCTTCATCTTCATCTTCTCTCCTCCTCTTTCTCCAAAAGAATTCAACAAAAAACGCCCCTGCTTAATAAGCAGGGACGACTTTCATCGCGGTACCACCCTCATTACGGAATACGTTCCGTCTCTTCATTCGTTAACGGCAATGCCGTCCTTTCCAATGATCACTCATTTTTGGAAAAGAAGCTCGAGAATGAAATTCATGTCGATTTTTGTGCTGATTCACACCGACCATCAGCTCTCTTATGAACAGTGAAATCGACATTACTTTGTCCTGTCATCGCATATGCGTATCTAAATTTATATTAATTTTTAACATGGCTATCCAAAATTGTAAAGCGGGAATTTTCTAAAAATTATTTTTGAACACGCTTACATACTTGCCATGCATACTTTCGCGGTTTAAAGCAGAAAATTTTTTGTTGTTTTACCTATTGACAGTTTCATTATCGTTGCTTTAAAGTCTTAAACAATCTTAAAAATGCTTACGAAGGAGTGGAATAAGATGTCTAATGAGTTGGAGATTTTGCGTGAAGAAATCGAGAAGGTAAACTTAGAGATCATGGAGCTGCTCAACAAACGTGGTCACATTGTCCAGCAAATCGGTAAAATCAAAGAGGTTCAAGGCGTTAAACGATTCGACCCCGTACGGGAACGACGTCTGCTCGATCAAATCGCCGACAACAATAAAGGTCCCTTCGAAACATCCACCCTTCAACATATTTTCAAAACCATTTTCAAAGCAAGTCTTGAGCTTCAAAAAGAAGACAACCGAAAAGCTTTGCTTGTTTCCCGGAAACGGAAACCTGAAAATACCGTCATAAATGTAAAAGGTGAAATGATCGGTGATGGAAATCCCCATTTCATTATGGGTCCTTGTGCCGTTGAAAGCGAAGAACAGGTCCGTCAGGTTGCGCAAGAGATGAAAAATCAAGGGCTGACTCTCCTGCGTGGAGGAGCATTCAAGCCGCGTACTTCCCCGTATGATTTCCAAGGGTTAGGGTTCGAAGGATTGAAGATCCTGCGTAAGGTGGCAGATGAATTCAATCTTGCCGTCGTGAGCGAAATACTCAATCCGAACGATCTTGAAAAGGCGTTGGACTATGTCGATGTGATCCAAATTGGAGCAAGGAATATGCAGAACTTCGATTTATTGAAGGCGGTCGGCTCTGTTAAAAAGCCTGTATTACTGAAGCGAGGCATGTCGGCCACGATAGAGGAATTCATGTATGCCGCTGAATACATCATTTCAGGCGGGAACGATCAGGTCATTTTATGCGAGCGTGGTATAAGAACGTATGAAAGGGCTACACGGAACACATTGGATATATCTGCAGTCCCAATCCTTAAGAAAGAAACACATCTTCCCGTTATGGTCGATGTGACCCATTCAACAGGACGGAAGGACTTATTGGTTCCTGCTGCAATGGCCGCTCTTGCAATCGGAACAGACGGAATCATGGCAGAGGTCCATCCCGATCCAGCCGTGGCTTTATCCGATTCTGCTCAACAGATGGACCTTCCGGAATTTGCAGAATTCATGAGTAAGGTAAAAGCTAATCAACTGATCCCAGTCTGAAAGCATCAGCAAGGATAGTCATTACGAAGTAGGTTTAGACAGCACAGTTGCTGTCTGAGCTTATTTCATTTTTTGTTGATTTTAATCGCTTCAGGCGGACGCTTTCATAACAGATTTTTCAATATAAAAAAAACCGTTACTCTCGTAACGATTTTTCTACATTCACATACAATCTCCGTTGTATTATGCGCTGTGATTTTAAATATAAATGGAGGAGGTAGAGGGATTCGAACCCCCGCGGGCTGTTACACCCCTGGCGGTTTTCAAGACCGCTCCCTTCAGCCAGACTTGGGTATACCTCCGCACTGACAAAGACTATTATAGCATCGGGAAAAACCAAAAGTCAACACTGATTCGACATTTTTTTATATCGTTTTTTGCGGTATCCGAAAGTTGAATGAAACCCCTATCCTGCAAGGGAAAATGAGTAATACGTAATCGTAACTGTAATTGTGTTTACACCAAAAAACCTCTAATTTCATAAAAAAAAGGCGGTCATAGCCGCCCTGATTTCATTTATTGCGTAATAACAGATTTGTTCCCCATATACGGACGTAATACTTCCGGGATGACGACACTTCCGTCTTCTTGTTGATAATTTTCCAGAATTGCAGCGACCGTTCGGCCGATGGCTAGACCAGATCCGTTCAATGTGTGTACATGCTCTGGCTTCGCTTTTGGTTCACGGCGGAATCGGATGTTTGCACGACGTGCCTGGAAGTCCTCGAAATTACTACAAGAAGAAATTTCACGGTACGTTTCGTAGCTCGGAATCCAAACCTCGATGTCATACTTCTTCGCTGCAGTGAATCCAAGATCCCCTGTGCACATGCTCATGACACGATAAGGAAGCTCTAGAAGCTGCAAGATTTTTTCTGCATGTCCTGTTAATGTTTCGAGCTGCTCATAAGAATCCTCTGGTTTTACAAAGTGAACGAGTTCGACTTTGTTGAATTGATGATGTCGAATCAATCCACGAGTGTCACGACCAGCAGATCCTGCTTCAGAACGGAAGCATGCACTGAACGCGACATATGCTTTTGGAAGATCATCCAACTTCAAGATTTCATCACGATGGAGATTCGTTACTGGAACTTCAGCTGTTGGAATCAAGAAATAATCCTCTTCACGGATCTTGAACGCATCCTCTTCAAACTTCGGAAGCTGACCTGTACCCGTCATGCTCTCACGATTTACGAGGTACGGTGGTAAAATTTCTGTATAGCCGTGCTGGTCTTCATGAAGATCCATCATGAAGTTGATCAACGCACGCTCAAGACGAGCTCCTAATCCTTTATAGAATGCAAAACGGCTTCCCGTGACCTTCGCTGCTCGCTCAAAATCGACGATATCTAAGTCGACGGCTACATCCCAATGTGGCTTCGGTTCAAAGTCAAACTTACGAATGTCTCCCCATTCTCTTGCTACGACATTGTCCTCTTCGTCTTGTCCAATAGGCGCAGACTCATGAGGGATATTCGGTAGCGTCAACATAACGCTCTGCAGCTTCTCCTCAACCTGACGAAGCTCCTCGTCGTAGGATTTGATTTTCTCACCGACCTCACGCATTTCGGTAATAAGATGATCGGCATCCTTCTTTTCACGCTTATACTCTGCGACTTGTTTAGATACCGTATTACGACGGCTTTTCAATTCTTCAACATCGTTGATCAATTGTCGGCGCTTTTCATCCAGCTCCTGAAATTGATCCAGGCCAGAGATATCTTCTCCTCTTGTAGAAAGCTTTTCCTTCACCTCATCAAAATTCTCGCGGACAAACTTTAAATCCAACATGTTTTTCTCCTCCTTCAAGTGATTAAAATAGCGTTTTTAATGGATAGCTGAATATCCTAAATATCTAACAAATAAGCTATGTTAAAGAATGTGGTTGATATTGAACAGCTTCAGGCGGACGCTTTCCGCGGGCAACGCTTCAGCCTCCTCACTTCCACAGGATGTGGTGGCTTCGACGTTCACCACAGGACGTGGTGGTTGTTAGTCGAAGAACCTTAATCCCCTCGGATCTGCGGGGTCTTCAGCTGTTGCTTTTCCCGCTGGAGTCGCCGCCTTACGCTTTTATCCTCTTTAGCATCTCAACAATAAAAGCTAACAAAGCCAACAAATAAAAAACTCCCGTCCCCTAATCGTTATACACGACATAGGGACGAGAGTTAACCCGCGTTGCCACCCTGGTTGTACCATCACAAAAGACGATACCACTCTGGTAATGTAACGGTTACTAACCGAAAATACTTACTGGAGCAATTGCTCGTTCTGTATTTTACTCAAGGATGGATTCACAAGGATCTTTCACCGATTCGCACCAACCATCGGCTCTCTTGTAGGAAAGATGACTTGCTACTAGTTCCTATCAACATTCGTTCGATATATGTGTTAGTAGTAATTTACACTATTTTGAAACGTTATGCAACTCGTTCTTTGATTCCTCTACCATCTTAACGAAATAACCATGCATACGATGGTCATCGGTCAACTCTGGATGGAAGGCACAACACAAGAAACGTCCTTGTTGAGCTGCAACGATTTTATCCTGGAAAGTCGCCAATACTTTCACATCAGATCCGACAGACTCGATATAAGGTGCGCGGATGAATACACCGACATAATCTTCTTCACCTTCAAGTCCGTCTACACTTAGTGGAATTTCAAAGCTTTCGCGTTGGCGTCCAAAACCGTTCCGATGGACTTTGATATCCATGACCTCAAGATGACCATGTTCTTGTCCGATAATGTCCTTCGCCATCAAGATCAGGCCTGCACATGTACCGAACATCGGCTTACCCGTTTTGGCAAACGCCTTTAGAGGTTCGAACATTTCATATTTATCGATTAAACGACGCATTGTCGTGCTTTCTCCGCCAGGTACGACGAGGGCATCGATGTCGTTCAATTCTTCAACACGTTTTACAATTTTCACTTCTGCGCCAGATGCTTCAAGGGAACGTGCGTGTTCACGAACCGCTCCTTGAAGGGCAAGAATTCCAACTGTGACCATTCTTGATGTCTCCTTCGCTATTCTTACCATCCACGATCTTGCATACGCTCAGAAGGTTGAAGAGAAGAGATCTCGACACCTTTCATCGCTGTTCCAAGACCTTTAGACAATTTCGCAATCAAATCGTAATCTTGATAGTGAGTTGTCGCTTCGACAATCGCACGTGCAAACTTCTCAGGGTTATCAGACTTGAAGATACCTGAGCCTACGAATACACCGTCTGCACCAAGTTCCATCATCAAGGCAGCATCTGCTGGAGATGCTACTCCACCTGCAGCAAAGTTTACGACAGGAAGTCTGCCTTCACGCTTGATTTGTAGCAGGATTTCATATGGTGCACCAAGGTTTTTCGCTTCCGTCATAAGCTCATCTTCACTCATGCCGACAACCTTCTTCACTTGAGATTGAATCAAGCGCATGTGACGAACAGCTTCGACAATGTTTCCTGTACCAGGCTCACCCTTCGTACGAAGCATGGATGCACCTTCTCCAATACGACGAGTCGCTTCACCGAGATCACGAGCACCACATACGAATGGAACCGTGAAGTCACGCTTGTTCAAGTGGAAGACTTCGTCAGCAGGAGTCAATACTTCACTCTCATCAATATAGTCAGCACCTAGTGCTTCAAGGACACGCGCTTCCACGATGTGACCGATACGAGCTTTTGCCATTACCGGAATCGATACGGCATTGATGACTTCTTCAACGATTGTTGGATCAGCCATACGAGCCACTCCGCCTGCTGCACGGATATCAGCTGGGACACGCTCAAGCGCCATTACTGCAACAGCACCTGCTTCTTCTGCAATCTTCGCTTGTTCAGCATTGACAACGTCCATGATAACGCCGCCTTTTTGCATTTCCGCCATTCCACGTTTTACACGATCTGTACCTGTTTGTACCATGTATGATTCCCCCTATCAGTAGGTGTTTATTTAGTAGTTTCGGTTAATACGTAAATCCTATCCTATTGTATCACTTTTCCTAACGTATGCCTATCCGGACAATAGGTTTGTCTAAAATTGAACCTGGTAATTTCTACTTGAACTTCTGCAGGTGCTTTTACTATACAAAAAGGAACTGAAGCAGTAAGCAGCCCAGTTCCTTTACTTGGTGATGTCTTAAAATAATCCTTTGATTGAGTCAACGACGTTCGTCCAGATATCTCCGAAGAATCCACCGATTCCACGCATCATTAGAACAAACCAGTTCGCTTTCTCTACATCCGCTTGTGCTACGATTGGTACACTTGCGTTTTTGCCGGCTTTTTCCGTTATGTAACCATAATCCTTTTCACCAGCATATTCAACTGTTAATGTACCAACCTTATCACCTTTCTTAACCGGTGCGGTCAGTTCACCTTTTTCATTTAATGCCTTCTTACTCCAGATCGCTTTTGGCTTATATTGATCATCTTCGCCATTTGCAATCACCATCGAAATCGCATCTGTAGATTGAACATCGACACTTTTCTCTTTACCTTTTATAACAGGTAGAGAAGACTTTTCTTTTACCTCATAACCTGCTTTAACGATCTCCTGTTCGGAGAAGTTATTAAATCCGTGGTTGAGAAGCTTCGTCGTTTCTTCAAAACGAGCCGGGTTATTGGCTGTTTTCATCACGACTGAAATCAGACGCATACCGTTACGTTGAGCCGTTGCTGTAAAGGAATACCCAGCAAGGTCCGTGGAACCCGTCTTCAGACCATCTACACCCTCATACGCATATCCTGTACGTGGGTTACCTGGTAACATCCAGTTCCAGTTGATCATTCTGTTTTGGTCCGGCGTTCCTTTACGGAAAAACTTTTCAGGGATTTTCGCTACATCAAGGACTTCTGGATAATCGTTCAGCAAGTGATAAGCTAGGATCGCTGTATCACGTGCACTCATCATGTTCATTTCGTCAGGGCCGCCTGCTGGGTGCATCCCCTTCAGGTCACGGTTGTTCAACCCTGTACTGTTGACGAATTTATATTTTTCCATGCCAAGTTCTTTCGCTTTGTCATTCATCATCTTGACGAAATTGGTTTCAGAACCCGCAATGGTTTCGGCAATTGCCATCGTCGCACCATTCGCTGAATAGATGGCTGCCGCTTCGAATAACTCTTCTATCGTGTATTCCGGATTAGCATCTTTTCTAAGCCAGACATTGGATAAACTTGAATCGTGTGAGATTTTAAAGGCACGTTCACTGATTTTCACAGGCGTATCCCAACTGATTTTACCTTTTTCAATTGCCTCTAATACCAAGTATTCCGTCATCATCTTCGTCATACTTGCCGGTGGCAATAATAAATCTGCGTTCTTTTCATAAAGGATTTTACCTGTTTTTGCATCGAGCAAGATCGCCGCTTCAGCTTCCAATTGCAAATCAGGAGCAGCATAACCTTTTGATGCGGATGATGTCATAAATCCAGTAATGACGAGTGTCATCGTTAATACAAGGATGACTGTTTGTTTCATTCGGTTAATCAACCTATTGCACCTCCAACCCATATACAACAAAGGTTATTGTACCATAATGAATATGAAAAAAATAGACAGTGGAAACCCCACTGTCTGAAAAAAATATGAAAATGGTACAATCATCGTATCTTTCTTTACAATTGTGTGACGAACGTCATAAAACACCTTTAAACGGAATAGTTTGGTGCTTCTTTTGTAATCTGGACATCATGCGGATGACTTTCTCGTAACCCTGCATTGGTAATGCGGGTAAACATCGCGTTTTCGCGCAGTTCATCGACAGTCGCCGTGCCGCAATAGCCCATTCCAGAACGTAATCCACCGACCAGCTGATGGATGGTATCGGCTAATGGCCCTTTATATGGAACGCGTCCTTCAATGCCTTCTGGTACAAGCTTTTGGTTATTTTCCTGGAAATAGCGATCCCGACTGCCGCGTTCCATTGCTCCGATTGAGCCCATACCGCGGTACACTTTGAATTGACGTCCTTGATAAATTTCACGTTCTCCTGGACTTTCGTCAACCCCTGCAAGAAGACTGCCAAGCATAACAGCATGTCCACCTGCTGCCAGTGCCTTTACAAGATCACCAGAATACTTGATGCCTCCGTCAGCAATGATCGGTACGCCGTGCTTTCTGGCTTCCGTTGCACATTCATAGACAGCCGTAACTTGAGGTACGCCTACACCCGCAACAACACGAGTCGTACAGATCGATCCAGGTCCAATGCCGACCTTCACGACGTCAACACCCGCCTCAATCAAATCGCGTGTTCCCTCTGCAGTCGCCACATTACCAGCAATAATCGTTACATCTGGGTAAGCTGACTTGATTTCCTTCACTTTTGCAAGCACACCTTCAGAATGGCCGTGCGCAGTGTCGATGACAAGAACATCTACGCCTGCTTCAACAAGCTTCTTCACACGCATCATTGCATCTGCCGTAACGCCGACTGCAGCACCAGCTAACAGTCGTCCATGCTCGTCCTTTGCAGAGTTCGGAAACTCAATGACTTTCTCGATGTCCTTGATGGTTATCAAGCCTTTGAGGATGCCTTCATCATCAACTAGAGGAAGTTTTTCAATCCTGTGTTGTTGAAGGATCTCTTCAGCTTCTTTCAATGTCGTTCCGACTGAAGCTGTCACAAGGTTATCACGTGTCATGACTTCTTTAATCTTAATCGAGTAATCCTGGATGAAGCGCATGTCACGGTTTGTGATAATACCGACAAGCTTACGGTCTTCATCGACGATCGGTACGCCTGAAATACGATATTTCCCCATCAAATGCTCTGCATCGAATACTTGATGCTCGGGAGTGAGATAGAATGGATTCGTAATAACACCGGACTCTGAACGTTTTACACGATCGACATGTTCCGCTTGTTCCTCAATCGACATATTTTTGTGGATGATCCCCAATCCACCTTGACGAGCCATTGCGATCGCCATCTTGGATTCTGTTACAGTATCCATCCCGGCACTAATAATCGGAACGTTCAGTTTCACCTTTTCCGATAATTTCGTCTCTACAGATACATCTCTAGGTAGTACAGACGATTTGGATGGTACAAGCAAAACGTCATCGAACGTAAGTCCTTCACGTGCAAACTTCTCTTCCCACATTTGTCCCACTCTCCTTTTTTTCTCGATAAAATATTATTTGTAGATTAACAATGGGGTAAACTACTGTCAAGAAAGCAAGGATAAGTCCGATTTTTCTAAAAATTTGCTCTATATTGGGTGTGTAGTCATGGGACGATTGTTACATGAATGGAAAGGGTTCGATCAATTCTTAAGTGCTTCATCCACACAGCGTTATTTGAAAAAGTGTTATGAAAAGCTTGATACGTCGATGTCGATCGATGAGTTGAGTTATCGGAACTGTTACAGCTTCATCTATTATTTAACACACGGAAAAAGGCATTTCGATCTCTGTCAGCATTCACCATTGGAGCTTCAGCCAGTTTTATTGTACTACGGAATGGTCCAGCTCATAAAATGCTGCCTTCTGACTGTTGATCCTTTATATCCTGAATCGACCGCCCTGTTAGCCCATGGCGTGACGACAAGGAAAAGGAAAAAGCAGAACTATCTCTTTTTACAGGACGAAATCAAAGTCCAACGGAACGGCCTCTTCCCTTATTTCTCAGAGCAGCTCTTTCAGATGGAACAGCTGGAGGGTGACAAGTTCCAAATGAAGGATCTTTTCAGTTATGTACCTGAATTGAATGAGTTGTCCCGCCAGATAAGTGGCAAGGAACCTTTATTGGAAGTGGAAATGGACAGGAACGGTAAGCTGTTTACATTTGAAGATAAAGTGCTTGATCCTTTACATATGACAGCCTCACGCTTCATCCAATTCCTGAAGCAGCAAGCATTGCCGAACGAGGTTGACATCCGACATGAAGGTTCTTTTTTTACGTTAGAGATGAAAGAAATCAACAATAAATATCGACAACTATTCAGGCTTACCCTGGATGATAAATGCTATATCCCTGTTACACGTGATGGGTACAAACCGTTGCATGAGGTGATGGTGCACTACTTATTACTCTATAACTTGAGTATGATTTGTCGTTATGAAACTGAGTGGTGGGGTGACCTGTTCCATACGTTTTCAAGTAATGACTATCCATACATTTCACGATTTTTATCCATTTCCCGCTTGAAGGTTCCTCATATGCTCATGACCTATTTGGAGGAAAAGGGGATGGGGTGAGAATTTTTTTAGGGAAGTCCATGTTCATTAACAGTTTAGATAGTAAGTGAAGGGTATGGGATAGTATTTTGGGAAAATCGGATAGTAAAGTGCGGAATTCGGATAGTATATGCTCTGTTTCGGATAGTAAAAGTTGATTTCTTCCGAAATTCACTCCCTTTCCGCGGGCGAACCGCGAGCCTCCTCACTTCCACAGGATGTGGTGACTTCGACGTTCACCACAGGACGTGGTGGCTTTTAGTCGAAGAACCTTAATTAAAGTAGCTGTGGGGTCTCGCCTGGCTCGCTTTTCCCGCAGGAGTGTCGTGAATTTCTACAAAAATCAACTTTAACAGGAAGTACTTTTCTTTGATGCATTGTGGAATTTAGGAATATTTTACCGCCTTTTCTACAATGAATGACGGATCTCATCGTCTGCTTCCCTCCACTCCCATATATTTAAACACAAAAAAGAACAGTCTTTCGACTGTTCTCAGGCTGACGACTCTATATCAGTAAAAACGTGCACTTTGAAATGAAAAATAGGGTGTGGATGTTCTTTTTTGGAAAAAATAAACGTCTTTTTCCGATTATGTACTAAGAATATGCATTAATTAATGATAATTTAAAGGTTATCTACGAAAATCAGAAATTATCTACAAAAATGAGCGATTATCTACGGAAATTAGAATTTATCTACAAAAACGACGAATTATCTACGAAAACACAGTAATTATCTACAAAAAACGGATTCCCGCCGTTATCCTTAATGAAAAAAGCTTGCTGGAAACCCCCTTGCGGACATTTATTTGAACACAAAAAAAGAGTAGTCAATTCGACTACTCTCTTGTTTGCCCGGCGACGTCCTACTCTCACAGGGGGAAGCCCCCAATTACCATTGGCGCTGAAGAGCTTAACTTCCGTGTTCGGCATGGGAACGGGTGTGACCTCTTCGCCATCATCACCAGACTATTTTGTTGGGGAATCCTATTCCCTCAAAACTAGATAACGTTTCTTGAAAACATCTTCGATGTTAAGTATTGTGGTTAAGTCCTCGATCGATTAGTATCTGTCAGCTTCACGTGTCGCCACGCTTCCACACCAGACCTATCAACCTCATCATCTCTGAGGGATCTTACTCGCTTGACGCGATGGGAAATCTCATCTTGAGGGGGGCTTCATGCTTAGATGCTTTCAGCACTTATCCCGTCCACACGTAGCTACCCAGCGATGCTCCTGGCGGAACAACTGGTACACCAGCGGTGTGTCCATCCCGGTCCTCTCGTACTAAGGACAGCTCCTCTCAAATTTCCTGCGCCCGCGACGGATAGGGACCGAACTGTCTCACGACGTTCTGAACCCAGCTCGCGTACCGCTTTAATGGGCGAACAGCCCAACCCTTGGGACCTACTTCAGCCCCAGGATGCGATGAGCCGACATCGAGGTGCCAAACCTCCCCGTCGATGTGGACTCTTGGGGGAGATAAGCCTGTTATCCCCAGGGTAGCTTTTATCCGTTGAGCGATGGCCCTTCCATGCGGAACCACCGGATCACTAAGCCCGACTTTCGTCCCTGCTCGACTTGTAGGTCTCGCAGTCAAGCTCCCTTGTGCCTTTACACTCTGCGAATGATTTCCAACCATTCTGAGGGAACCTTTGGGCGCCTCCGTTACACTTTAGGAGGCGACCGCCCCAGTCAAACTGCCCACCTGACACTGTCTCCGAACCGGATCACGGTTCTGGGTTAGAATTTCAATACCGTCAGGGTAGTATCCCACCGACGCCTCCACCGAACCTGGCGGTCCGGCTTCTAAGGCTCCTACCTATCCTGTACAAACGATACCAAAATCCAATATCAGGCTACAGTAAAGCTCCATGGGGTCTTTCCGTCCTGTCGCGGGTAACCTGCATCTTCACAGGTACTATAATTTCACCGGGTCTCTCGTTGAGACAGTATCCAAGTCGTTGCACCTTTCGTGCGGGTCGGAACTTACCCGACAAGGAATTTCGCTACCTTAGGACCGTTATAGTTACGGCCGCCGTTTACTGGGGCTTCGATTCAGAGCTTCTCCCGTAAGGGATAACCCCTCCTCTTAACCTTCCAGCACCGGGCAGGTGTCAGCCCCTATACTTCGCCTTACGGCTTCGCAGAGACCTGTGTTTTTGCTAAACAGTCGCTTGGATCTTTTCACTGCGGCTCTCTCGGGCATACACCCTATCAGAGCACCCCTTCTCCCGAAGTTACGGGGTCATTTTGCCGAGTTCCTTAACGAGAGTTCTCCCGAGCATCTTAGGATTCTCTCCTCGCCTACCTGTGTCGGTTTACGGTACGGGCACCTCTTTCCTCGCTAGAGGCTTTTCTTGGCAGTGTAGGATCAGGGACTTCGGTACTCTAGTTCCCTCGCCATCACAGCTCCGCCGTATGGTGGACGGATTTACCTATCCACCGGCCTTGACTGCTTGGACGCGCATATCCATCAGCGCGCTCTCCCTACCTTCCTGCGTCCCCCCGTTGCTCAAACGGAAAGGAGGTGGTACAGGAATATCAACCTGTTATCCATCGCCTACGCCTTTCGGCCTCGGCTTAGGTCCCGACTAACCCTGAGCGGACGAGCCTTCCTCAGGAAACCTTGGGCTTTCGATGGAGAAGATTCTCACTTCTCTTTTCGCTACTCATACCGGCATTCTCACTTCAAAGCGCTCCACGAGTCCTTCCGGTCTCGCTTCTCAGCCCTTCGAACGCTCCCCTACCACTGTACCAACGGTACAATCCATAGCTTCGGTGATACGTTTAGCCCCGGTACATTTTCGGCGCAGAGTCACTCGACCAGTGAGCTATTACGCACTCTTTAAATGGTGGCTGCTTCTAAGCCAACATCCTGGTTGTCTAAGCAACTCCACATCCTTTTCCACTTAACGTATACTTGGGGACCTTAGCTGATGGTCTGGGCTGTTTCCCTCTCGACTACGGATCTTATCACTCGCAGTCTGACTCCCGTGGACAAGTTCCTGGCATTCGGAGTTTGACTGAATTCGGTAATCCTGTGGGGACCCCTAGTCCAATCAGTGCTCTACCTCCAGAACTCTCACCACGAGGCTAGCCCTAAAGCTATTTCGGGGAGAACCAGCTATCTCCGAGTTCGATTGGCATTTCACCCCTACCCACACCTCATCCCCGCACTTTTCAACGTGCGTGGGTTCGGGCCTCCATTCAGTGTTACCTGAACTTCACCCTGGACATGGGTAGATCACTCGGTTTCGGGTCTACGACAACGTACTCCTTCGCCCTATTCAGACTCGCTTTCGCTGCGGCTCCGTCTTTTCAACTTAACCTTGCACGTTATCGTAACTCGCCGGTTCATTCTACAAAAGGCACGCCGTCACCCGTTAATGGGCTCCGACTACTTGTAGGCACACGGTTTCAGGATCTCTTTCACTCCCCTTCCGGGGTGCTTTTCACCTTTCCCTCACGGTACTGGTTCACTATCGGTCACTAGGGAGTATTTAGCCTTGGGAGATGGTCCTCCCAGATTCCGACGGGGTTTCACGTGTCCCGCCGTACTCAGGATCCACTCTGGAGGGAACGACGTTTTGGCTACAGGGCTGTTACCTCTTCTAGCGGGCCTTTCCAGACCGCTTCGCCTACGCCGTTCCTTTCTTACTCCGTATAGAGTGTCCTACAACCCCAAGAGGCAAGCCTCTTGGTTTGGGCTAATTCCGTTTCGCTCGCCGCTACTCAGGAAATCGCGATTGCTTTCTCTTCCTCTGGGTACTAAGATGTTTCAGTTCCCCAGGTCTGCCTTCTCATACCCTATGTATTCAGGTATGGATACTATCCCATTACGGATAGTGGGTTCCCCCATTCGGAAATCCCCGGATCGAAGCTTACTTACAGCTCCCCGAGGCATATCGGTGTTCGTCCCGTCCTTCTTCGGCTCCTAGTGCCAAGGCATCCACCGTGCGCCCTTCATAACTTAACCACGTTATGAATGAACTTACACTTTACTTCTTGTCATTTAAAATGACGTTTCGATGTCTTGTTTTCAAGATTTTCGTTATCTAGTTTTCAAGGAACATGGTGTTTGAAAGAGATTCAGCTCTTTCAAAACTAAACAAAAGCCAAAGCGTGTTATGTCCATAAAGGACTCCTTAGAAAGGAGGTGATCCAGCCGCACCTTCCGATACGGCTACCTTGTTACGACTTCACCCCAATCATCTGTCCCACCTTCGGCGGCTGGTTCCAAAAGGTTACCTCACCGACTTCGGGTGTTACAAACTCTCGTGGTGTGACGGGCGGTGTGTACAAGGCCCGGGAACGTATTCACCGCGGCATGCTGATCCGCGATTACTAGCAATTCCGGCTTCATGCAGGCGAGTTGCAGCCTGCAATCCGAACTGAGAATGGCTTTATGGGATTCGCTCAACCTCGCGGTTTTGCTGCCCTTTGTACCATCCATTGTAGCACGTGTGTAGCCCAGGTCATAAGGGGCATGATGATTTGACGTCATCCCCACCTTCCTCCGGTTTGTCACCGGCAGTCACCTTAGAGTGCCCAACTGAATGCTGGCAACTAAGATCAAGGGTTGCGCTCGTTGCGGGACTTAACCCAACATCTCACGACACGAGCTGACGACAACCATGCACCACCTGTCACTTCGTCCCCCGAAGGGGAACCTTCCATCTCTGGAAGTAGCGAAGGATGTCAAGACCTGGTAAGGTTCTTCGCGTTGCTTCGAATTAAACCACATGCTCCACTGCTTGTGCGGGCCCCCGTCAATTCCTTTGAGTTTCAGCCTTGCGGCCGTACTCCCCAGGCGGAGTGCTTAATGTGTTAACGTCAGCACTGAGGGTGGAACCCCCCAACACCTAGCACTCATCGTTTACGGCGTGGACTACCAGGGTATCTAATCCTGTTTGCTCCCCACGCTTTCGCGCCTCAGCGTCAGTTACTGGCCAGAGAGCCGCCTTCGCCACTGGTGTTCCTCCATATATCTACGCATTTCACCGCTACACATGGAATTCCACTCTCCTCTCCAGTACTCAAGTCCCCCAGTTTCCAATGGCCCTCCACGGTTGAGCCGTGGGCTTTCACATCAGACTTAAGAGACCGCCTGCGCGCGCTTTACGCCCAATAATTCCGGACAACGCTTGCCACCTACGTATTACCGCGGCTGCTGGCACGTAGTTAGCCGTGGCTTTCTGGTTAGGTACCGTCAAGGTACCGCCCTGTTCGAACGGTACTTGTTCTTCCCTAACAACAGAGCTTTACGACCCGAAGGCCTTCATCGCTCACGCGGCGTTGCTCGGTCAGGCTTTCGCCCATTGCCGAAGATTCCCTACTGCTGCCTCCCGTAGGAGTCTGGGCCGTGTCTCAGTCCCAGTGTGGCCGATCACCCTCTCAGGTCGGCTACGCATCGTCGCCTTGGTAAGCTCTTACCCCACCAACTAGCTAATGCGCCGCGGGCCCATCTGTAAGTGATAGCAAGAAGCCATCTTTTAACCTTCCTCCATGCGGAGGTAGGTGTTACCCGGTATTAGCCCCGGTTTCCCGGAGTTATCCCAGTCTTACAGGTAGGTTGCCCACGTGTTACTCACCCGTCCGCCGCTGATCTCAGGGGAGCAAGCTCCCCATTGATCCGCTCGACTTGCATGTATTAGGCACGCCGCCAGCGTTCGTCCTGAGCCAGGATCAAACTCTCCAATAAAGTAAAGTTTGTCTTGCTCATAAATGTAAATCGAAATTTGACGCACATGGATGTGCTAACTTCGACGTCGTCACAGGACGTGACGTTCTTAGTCGAAGAACATAACCATGTAGGTCCGTTTCACGCTTGGCTTTTGTTCAGTTTTCAAAGAGCTTCAGAATCGCGAAATGCGACTCATTTTTTTGCTTGTCGTTTTGAAGCGACTCAATTAATATAACATCTGTCGAATGCCCCGTCAACAACTTTTTATAATTAATTTATAACGTTTGTTTTCGGTGCTTTCAAAAGCGACGCTTACTAATATAGCATGGTCACATATGATGGTCAACCCTTTTCAAAGAGAAAGTTTCATCTGATTTTATAAAACGTTTGGCGAGTATTTGTACCTGTCCTTTGTGAAAGCGAAGCGATCGCTGAACATACACTTTTACTTCCTTCTATAATCTTCATCCTTTTTAATGCACAAAAAAAGAAAGGGATATAGAAACCCTTTCTTCTTTAAGATAAAATGCTTTCGATATATAAATCGTTTCGTTGCTTTAATGGAATGATTTCTCCTGTATTATCAACCTTAATCATTGGTCGTGTTTGGGAGCGTGGATCAATGAAGACGATCTCACCGATTTGGTTGTCCGTCAATTCCACCTTCGTTCCGACAGAAAAGTGTGAGAGTTCATTAACCAATATATCGAGGATTTTCTGATCAAACTTCCCGAATTGGTCCATTGTCATTTGTTCGAGAACTTTGAAAGGTGATTGTTTCCCTCGATATACACGCTCGGAGGTCATAGCATGAAAGACATCGGCGATCGCCACTACTCTGCTGTATAGACTTAACTGATTCCCCTTGGTGCCTAATGGATAGCCGCTGCCGTCCTCCCGTTCATGATGCTGGAGCACGCTTAGAAGGACGCTTTCCTTAATGCCGGGGGTTCCTTTCAGCATTTTATAGCCGATGATCGGGTGCTGTTTGATTTCTTCCGATTCTTGTTGGGATAATGGCGCTTTTTTCGACAGGATGGAAGGTTGTATTTTCGACATTCCACAATCCATTAATAATCCTGCAAGCCCAAGTTGTGTGATATCCCCTTTTGATAATGAAAGTTTTTTGGCTAAGAAGGAAGAGATGAGTCCGACCGATATGGCATGGTGGTAGATATAATCTGGGACTGTTGAGAAATAGTGAAGGGATAGGATGGTTTTCGGCCGGTCGACTGCAACATCAATTAAAGGTACGATTTCCTTGCGGATCGATAACAAATCGACAGGACTTCCGGCTTGCCAATTGGAAAACTGTTTCTTATATTGTGCGACAGCCTTCGTATACAAACTGTGAAAATCAGATTCCTGTGGGACGAATTCAGCTCTTTTCGTCTTGTCTTCTTCTGATTTTTTGTTCGGTTCAGTCGATGCTCCCGGTTGAATATCGACTTCTTTAATCATGAACGCTTTCAAGACGTTGATGTGCTCTTGAGTCAACTTCGTTTCCTTTGAGACGATTGGCCGGCTCGAGAGTGAAAAGACATCTTGTTTAAGGATATCTCCAGCTTTCAAATTTTGAACATGAACTTTCAACCTTACCGCCCCTTTAAGCCGTGGTTCATACAATAACTTAACTTTCGAAAAGTTTAGAAATTTAAAGAAGGTCTTAAGAAACGGAGGAAAAGGTTTTCCTCCGTTCAGCTTTTACTCTTCAGTTGTGTCATCCTCATTGGATGTGTTGTCTGCATCATTATTATCGGTTGCATTCGTATCATTTTCAACATCTTCTGAAGAAGTTTCGTTTGCATCGGAAGGCGTTTGATCGTCCGCTTCTTCACCTTCAACGAGATCCTCTTCTTCCTCGTCTACTTGATCGAGAACGGCCACAGTGGCAACATCGACACCTTCATTCAATTTAATCAGACGAACACCTTGTGTATTTCGTCCATATTGAGAGATATCAGCTACTGCCATACGGATGACGATTCCGGTCGTCGTAATGATCATGATTTCTTGATCTTCCATAACCGTCTTCAAGGCAATGACATTACCGTTCTTATCGGTGATGTTACATGTTCTTAGTCCGATACCGCCCCGGCTTTGGAGACGATATTCTTCCATCGGAGTCCGTTTACCGAATCCTTTTTCCGTTACGATGAGGATATCCCGTTCTTCATCAGTAGATAATAACTCCATACCGATGACGGAATCTCCTTCACGGAGTGAAATTCCTTTAACTCCAGTTGCTGTCCTTCCCATGGATCGGACATCTGTCTCAGGGAACCGGACAGCCATCCCGCTGTTCGTACCGATGATGATATCTTTGTTACCATCCGTCAATCTTACACCGATAAGCTCGTCTTCTTCCCGAAGGTTCAATGCGATCAATCCGCCTTTACGGATATTCGCGAACGCAGAGATCGGGGATCGCTTACAAATGCCATCTTTGGTGGTAAAGAATAAATACCAGTCGTCAACGAACTCTTCAATTGGAATGATTGCGGATATGGACTCGCCTTTTTCAATCTGCAAGAGGTTGATGATTGGAATCCCTTTGGCCGTTCGACCAAGTTCAGGGATCTCATATCCTTTAAGTCGATACACTTTACCTAGATTCGTAAAGAACAGGATTGTGTTATGTGTATTCGTCGAGAGGAGATGTTCGACAAAGTCGTCGTCGTTCGTCCCCATTCCTTGAATTCCTCTTCCTCCACGCTTTTGGGCACGGTATGTAGAAAGAGGGAGTCGTTTAATGTAGCCATTATGGGTAACAGTGATGGCAATTTGTTGACGTGGGATAAGATCCTCATCTTCAATTGCATTTTCACCGATTGTGATTTCTGTCCGGCGTACATCATTGAACTTTTCTTTAACTTCAGTAAGCTCGGTACGGATGATTTCAAGTACCCGTTCTTCATCCGCTAGGATCGCTTTCAGTTCAGCGATCAATTTCACAAGCTCGTTATACTCGTCTTCAATCTTGTCTCGCTCTAAGCCTGTCAATCGTTGGAGACGCATGTCGAGGATAGCTTGAGCTTGTTCATAGGATAACGAGAACTTCTCCATCAAGCCGTCACGCGCAATATCTGTTGTACGAGATCCGCGGATCAATGCGATGATTTCATCAATATGATCTAATGCGATTCTGAGTCCTTCAAGGATATGTGCTCGAGCTTCTGCTTTCTTCAGTTCGAAGATCGTACGGCGTCGAATGACTTCCTGCTGA
The DNA here is from genome assembly GCF_040126055.1 of Pseudalkalibacillus sp. SCS-8. NCBI lineage: Bacteria > Bacillati > Bacillota > Bacilli > Caryophanales > Fictibacillaceae > Pseudalkalibacillus > Pseudalkalibacillus nanhaiensis. The sequence goes on along the minus strand of NZ_CP143541.1, from coordinate 7,215 downwards.
TGCTTCAGGTAATAATGCAAGCATTCTTTCAGGTTCAACACTTTCGGCTGACCGTCTACAAGCGCAAGCAGGTTGATTCCGAAGCTCGTTTGAAGAGCTGTTTGCTTATATAAGTTATTTAAAAGGACATTTGCATTCGCATCTTTTCTGACTTCAATGACAATCCGCATTCCATTACGGTCAGATTCATCACGGAGATCAGAAATACCTTCAATCCGTTTATCACGAACAAGCTCGGCGATCTTTTCGATCAGTTTCGCTTTATTGACTTGATAAGGGATTTCAGTAACGATAATCGCTTTTCTGCCATTTTCTTTTTCATCAATGTGCGCCTTTGCACGTGTCATAATCGAACCTCGACCCGTCGTGTACGCACGTTTGATCCCTTCACGGCCTAAAATTTCTCCACCTGTCGGGAAGTCAGGCCCAGGGATGTATTCCATCAGCTCTGGAATGTCGATGTCAGGATCCTTACTGAGAGCGAGAATTCCATCAATGACTTCACCAAGCTGGTGTGGCGGAATGTTCGTAGCCATTCCGACAGCGATACCGGCAGCACCGTTTACTAGCAGGTTCGGAAAACGTGCAGGCAGAACAACCGGTTCCTGTTCACTGCCATCATAGTTTTCCTTGTAATCAATGGTGTCTTTTTGGATGTCCCGTACCATTTCCATCGCGATTTTCGACATACGGGCTTCTGTATAACGCATCGCAGCCGCTGCATCTCCGTCCACAGAACCGAAGTTTCCGTGTCCATCAATCAGCATGTTTCGATAGTTGAAATCCTGCGCCATACGGACCATCGCATCATATACAGCTGAATCACCATGTGGATGGTACTTACCGATGACCTCTCCGACAATACGTGCAGACTTTTTGTAGGCTTTATCTGCTGTCATTCCGAGGTCATTCATTGCATATAGGATTCGGCGGTGAACCGGCTTCAATCCGTCCCTTACATCTGGAAGGGCACGGCTGACAATTACGCTCATCGCATAATCCATGAACGAGGTTCTAATTTCCTCGCTAATATTTATTTCTTTCTTACGAGATTGTTCGATATCGGCCATTCCCGATTACCTCCAATTGTACTTCGTTGTCTTACATTCCGATCTGGTTCGGTCTATACATCAAGATTTTTTACGTATTGAGCATTTTCTTGGATGAAGTCCCGTCTTGGTTCAACCTTATCACCCATCAATACTTCAAAAATCTCATCTGCTTCAATCGCATCTTGAAGCTCAACCTGCAAGGTTGTCCGCTCTTCTGGGTTCATCGTGGTTTCCCAAAGCTGGTTCGGGTTCATCTCCCCAAGACCCTTATAACGCTGTAAAGATGGTTTAGGGGATTTTGAAATTTCATTCAAGATCCGATCCTTCTCTTTATCGTTATAGGCATACATCACTTTTTTCCCTTGCTGGATCTTGTATAGAGGCGGCTGGGCAATATAGATATAGCCTTGTTCGATCAACGGTCTCATATAACGATAGAAGAACGTCAGAAGAAGCGTACGGATATGCGCACCGTCCGTGTCTGCATCCGTCATGATGATGATCTTATGGTAACGGGCCTTGGACAGTTCAAACTCTTCTCCAATTCCTGTACCGAGTGCTGTAATGATGGCACGGATCTCATTGTTAGAGAGGATTTTATCCAAACGCGCCTTTTCCACATTGATGATCTTTCCACGTAAAGGTAGAATCGCTTGGAAATGCCGATCTCGACCTTGCTTGGCGGATCCACCTGCTGAGTCTCCCTCAACGATATAAAGCTCTGAAATGGACGCATCTTTGGAGGAGCAATCCGCTAACTTACCAGGTAGAGATGAGACCTCCAGGGCACTTTTCCGTCTCGTCAATTCACGTGCCTTCTTAGCTGCAAGGCGTGCACGTAGTGCCATGCTTCCTTTCTCGACAATTTTTTTTGCTACCGTTGGGTTTTCATATAGGAATTGGGAAAACTTCTCTCCGAAAACGGATTCTGTAACCGTACGAGCTTCCGCATTCCCCAACTTGGTTTTTGTCTGTCCTTCGAATTGTGGATCAGGGTGTTTAATTGAAATGATGGCTGTAAGTCCTTCTCGAACATCATCTCCTGATAGGTTCCCATCATCCTTCAATAGGTTGTTCTTTTTGGCATAATCATTGATGACACGCGTAAGGGACGTCTTGAAGCCATATTCATGCGTACCGCCTTCATGCGTGTTGATATTGTTGGCAAATGAATAGAGATTGCTTGCAAAGCTGTCGTTATATTGAACCGCGATTTCAACCGAAATATCGTCCCGCATGCCTTCAACAAAAATCGGCTCATGCAGTGATTCTTTCGTTCGGTTGATGTGCTCAACATAAGACTTGATTCCGCCTTCGTAATGATAGGTGTGCTCTGCACCTTCACCACGTTTGTCCTCGGCAATGATTCTCAAGCCACGATTCAAGAAAGCAAGCTCCCGCAATCGGTTCGCTAGAATTTCAAAATCGTATTCCTGTGTTTCGGTGAAAATTTCAGGATCAGGTAAAAAGTTTGTGATCGTACCGGTGATATCCGTTTCACCAATGACTTTCAAGTCTGCAGCAGGGATGCCGCGGTGGAACTTCTGGTAATGGATTTTACCGTCACGGTGAACCTTTACCTCAAGCTTGGATGACAATGCGTTTACGACCGATGCACCAACACCGTGCAGTCCGCCTGAAACCTTATAACCGCCGCCGCCGAACTTACCGCCAGCATGCAGGACAGTCATGATGACTTCGACTGCAGGACGTCCCATCTTTTCATGGGTTCCGACCGGAATACCACGACCATTATCTTGAACAGTAATACTGTTGTCTTCTTCAACTGTTACCCGGATCTCAGTGCAATAGCCTGCCAGGGCTTCATCAATACTGTTATCGACGATTTCCCAGACAAGATGATGTAATCCTCTCTTGCTCGTTGACCCGATATACATACCAGGGCGTTTACGTACTGCTTCTAAACCCTCAAGGACCTGAATCTGACTCTCATCATATGATTGTTTTTGTGTTTCTTGGTCAATACTCATATTTTTCACCTGCTTCTTATTTGGAACATCCTTAGAACCCATTTATATCAAAACTCCGAACCTTAACTATTTAAAAGTTTTTCGAAATTTTTGTTGATTTTTGCTCGTCGCTTCAGTGTGATGGACGATAGAGGGGATAAGTAGACCTCTTCTGTTGTCAGGACAATCGATTTGATCAACTCGTCACTGATTGTTTCCAAGTTACCATTTTCACGATGATAGCGGAGAAACGCCATCGTTTCTTCTGATTCCTTTGCAATCTCATAATCAAAGATGGCGACGACATCTCTTGATTGTACCACGACATTTTCACCTAGATGAATAAACAAGATGGTTCACCTCACTTTAATAGCGACGCACTTCCATTTTCGACGTTGAACAAACTGGCATTTCGAAGGGTTTCGTGCTCGATTCCGTCTACACTTGTCGTGGTGACGAATGTTTGCACCTTCCCTTGGATCGTGTTCAACAGATGGGATTGGCGACTGTCGTCGAGTTCAGATAATACATCATCCAACAGTAATAGTGGATATTCGCCAACCTCCGATTTGATCAGCTCGATTTCAGCTAGTTTCAAAGAAAGTGCTGTTGTACGTTGCTGACCTTGTGAACCGTAAGTCTGAACATCCTTCCCGTTCACATAAAGAGAAAGATCGTCCCTGTGCGGTCCTGCCAGGGTTGTCCCACGTTCCATCTCTTTTTCTTTTATTTTATCAAATTTGTTCTCATACTCTTCTATTATTTTCGTCATATCAAACGAATCTGATACCTGTACAGAAGATTTATATTCAATATCCAAAGACTCATTCTTGCGCGTTATACCAGAATGGATCGGTGATGCCCATTCCAGCAGCAATTGAAGGAATTCATGACGTTTATGGACGATTTTGGCGGCATGCTCGATGAGCTGCTCTGTCAGAATATCCAACATGATTTCCTGCTCATGTTTTCTTCGACGCTGAAGATCACGGAGGAGATGGTTCCGTTGTTGAAGAATCTTTTGATATTGGCTGAGATGATGTAAATAGACAGGACTAATCTGACCAATCTCCATATCGATAAAACGACGTCGCACCTGAGGGCTCCCTTTGACTAGATTCAAATCCTCAGGTGCAAACATGACGATGTTCAATGCGCCGATATAATCGGTCAGTCTTCGTTGTTCAATATGATTGTACTTGGCCTTTTTACCTTTTTGACTGATAACGATTTGTAAAGATAGAGGACCGTTCCTTTTTTGGACCCTACCTTCTATTTTACCATATTCACAGTCCCAACGTATCAATTCTTTATCACGAGGAGTGCGATGGGATTTCGCGAATCCTAACACATAAATGGCTTCCATGATATTCGTCTTTCCTTGAGCGTTTTCCCCGATGAAAACATTCACGTTATCCTGGAAGCTCAATTCTTCCGTTTCGTAATTTCGATAGTTTTTTAGCTGTAACTCCTTTAGATGCAAAGGGAAACCCCCATTCAACGTGTTACGACGAATGTACCTGCCTCGGGAATTGAAACCGTGTCGCCTTCATACAGCTTTCGACCGCGGCGTTGCTCGAGCTCGTCGTTCACAAATACTTCGTGTTCTGCTAAATACCATTTTACCATTCCACCAGATTGAATCACATCCGCTTGTTTCAATAGTTGCCCAAGCGTGATGAATTCCGTTGTTATCTTTATTTCCATTGTGCTGCACCTCCATAAGTTTTCTTACGTGCAAGAAAAGCTACTAGGACTTGGATCTGTCACTAGTAGCTCTTCATTATGTGCTCATCAATACGTTCGTACTGGTAAGATAAGCTGCTTGATTGTCAGTTCTTCAATTGGCGTCAGGACGAAAGGTCTCATCGCACCTGTGAATTGGATTCTCACTTCTGAGCAGTCCATCGCCTTCAAGGCATCCATCATATATTTTGCGCTGAAAGAAATCTTTAATTCATCACCATCTAACGATTCAGGTGTTACATGTTCGAAGACTTTCCCGATTTCAGGAGAGTTCGATGATATTTCGATTTCATTTTCAGAAAGCGTCGATAATTTGACGACATTGTTTCTTCCTTCTTTGGCAAGGAGAGAAGCACGATCGATCGCTTGAAGAAATTCTTTCGTAGATACAACCATTTCCGTCTTGCTGTCATTCGGAATCAGCTTGGATGTATCCGGATAATTCCCGTCCAGCAGCCTTGAGAAGAATAAAATGTTCGTCGCTTTAAATAACACTTGGCTTTCCGTCAGGATAATATCGATTAATTCACTGGAATCGTCCAGGATCTTCGATAGCTCAGTCAAACTCTTTCCTGGAATGACGACATTTGAAAAATCCATCTCTTCAGAAGACGTTTCCACTGCAGCAGACCTTGAAGCAAGTCGATGACTATCTGTTGCAACACACTTCAACTCTCCATCCTCAACGTGCCAGTTTACACCTGTCAAGATGGGGCGTGTTTCTGAGGTGGACACCGCAAAGACAGTTTGGCGAATCAATGTTTTCAATAAGTCCGCTTGGATACTGAACCGGTTATGTTCTTGAACTTCAGGGAGCCTTGGGTATTCCTGTGGGTCAAGCCCATTCAGATTGAATTCCGAGGATCCAGAACGTATCCGGGTAGCGAATCGTTCCGACACTTCAATTTCAATTTTGGAATCAGGTAATTTCTTTACAATTTCAGAGAAGAAGCGAGCTTGTAGAACAATGCTTCCAGGCTTTTCAACTGTTACATGTTCATAACCCTCTTCTTCAGCTGGTACAAAACGTTCAATTGAAATATCTGAGTCACTGCCTGTTAACGTTACCCCGTCTTCATGTGCTTCGATCTTTATTCCTGTAAGGATTGGTATCGTCGTACGTGTCGATACAGCTTTCATCACATCTTGCACACTATCGACAAGCTGATCACGGTTCATTATGAATTTCATGAATCTTTTTCCTCCTCAGTTTTTGACACTATCGTCAATCACTTAAAAAAACTGATCGATCAGATTCTTAGACATATTATTCTTTATTTATAAATAAAAAAATAGCAGTAATAACAGTAGGCGCTGTGAGTTTGTGGATAAGTCTATGAGAATCTTTCTGGATCAGGATATCCACATGTGGACAATGTGTGCATAAAGTTAAGTTGTCTTTTCTAGTTATACACAATTGTTCACAGCAGTCAGTTTTTTAAAGCGTCTCGTATTTCTTTGATTTTGTTTTGAAGCTGTTGATCATTCGCGATTAATTTTGAGATTTTTTCATGAGCATGGATGACGGTTGTATGATCTCGACCACCAAACTCTTCACCGATCTTCGGTAATGAAAAATCCGTCATTTCCCTAGACAGGTACATGGCGATCTGCCTTGGGAAAGCCACACTTTTCGTACGTTTCTTTGCTTTGAAATCCTCTAGTTTCACATCGAATTTTTCGCCGACCAATTCCTGAATATCCTGGATTGTCAACGTTCGTGGTTTTGACGAAGGAATGATGTCCTTCAACGCCTCTGCAGCCAGATCGGCATTCATGTCCTGGTTGATGAGGGAGGAATAAGCGACCACACGTATAAGCGCGCCTTCCAATTCACGGATGTTCGTATCGATTTGATTTGCAATATACAACATCACTTCATTCGGAATATCGAGTCCTTCAGCTTTTGCTTTCTTTCGAAGGATTGCAATTCGCGTTTCCAGATCCGGAGGTGTAATATCCGTGATCAACCCCCATTCAAAACGTGAACGTAAACGATCCTCAAGTGTCGGAATTTCTTTCGGCGGACGATCACTCGAAATGACGATTTGTTTGCTTTCCTCGTGTAAAGCATTGAATGTATGGAAAAATTCTTCCTGGGTCTGTTCTTTACCAGCTAAGAATTGAATATCATCAATGAGAAGGACGTCGACATTTCTGAACTTATTTCGGAAATCGACTGTCTTATTGTCCCGGATCGAATTGATAAATTCGTTCGTAAACTTTTCAGAAGAAAGGTAGACCACTTTCGCACTTGGTTTATGATCAATGACATAATGGCCGATTGCATGCATCAAGTGGGTTTTACCAAGACCTACGCCCCCATAGATGAATAAAGGGTTATAAGCTTTTGCCGGTGCTTCTGCCACCGCAAGGGATGCAGCGTGGGCAAAGCGGTTTCCAGAGCCGATGACAAATGTGTCGAATGTATATTTTGGATTCAACAT